>NZ_LGTQ01000001.1 GCF_001306455.1 Jiulongibacter sediminis
TTTTTTTTTCCAAAATGACCCTTGTTTTGGGCTATGCCAGGATCTCACTCTTTGAATAAGGTTTGGCACTTCGTTTGCGGCTTAACTTATTGTTGAATAGATGTTTGGGCTATATCAAAGTGATAAATGCCCATATAAAAACTTAAGGTCTAACCAAATGGAGTCATACTTTTTCATGAAGAGTTTAATCTTCGGGCGGAAATTTATGGGTTTTCTATTTAGTACAGCTTTTATCATAACGCTACTCTCAATTTCGTCATATGGTCAGACAGTTGATTCTGACGGGGATGGAATTATCGATGCGTATGATCTTGATAATGACAACGATGGAATTACGGATGAAGAAGAGGAGACTTGCACCGAAGAGATAATTGACATCAGATGGCTGAACAATGAGAACCCAACAATTATGGGAAACCGTGGGTCGGTTTTTCAGGAGGATGATAGCACGTATGCCAGTCATTCCCAAATTTCCGGTTCCAGTCTTATTAACTTCGGTTCAGGACTGGGAGCTGTTCAGCCTGTCTCCGGCTCAGGGGTCTATGATGACCAATTTGAGTATGATGTCTTTGGTACTGTCGACCAAGTCTCTTTTGCTGCGGCAAAGGCAGATGGGGACTATTTTGAAATGTCTTTCACGGTTACTTCTGATATTGAGTTGGATAGTATTACTCAGGGCTTTGCCCCCGTTAGTGCCGGCGGATCGGCCCGGGGAGGATACGATATAGCCATTGAGTTTTCAGATGATGGTTTTTCTACTTTTACGGTTTTGAGTCAGGATGTGACCGTAAACTCCTCACCAACAGAATACATCCTGAACACTTTAAGTGTAAGCGATTTGGTTTTAAAAGCTGGAAAGACCTATACCTTCCGGATTTATGTATATAATGACCGTTATGACGACGCCGGAGACCCAACTCCTGATTTTAATATTACATTCGATGATATTTCATTTATTCTAAGATGTGTTGTCGATTACGACGGCGATGGCATAAGAAATGCACTCGATCTGGATTCTGATAATGATGGTTGCCCTGACGCCCTTGAAGGTGGGAATAATTATAGTATTGGGCAGATCGAAAATGATACGCTTAAGGGTGGGGTTGATGCCAATGGTATTCCCATTATCGTTTCAGGGGGTCAGTTAATTGGCAGCTCTTCTGACTCAACCGCTCTGGGAGCAGAATGTTGTGATTATTTTGCAAGTCAGCCTGGGGCTTTGTCTGTTGATTTGGTTGAAAAAACGGATGTACTTTGCTTTGGTGATTCCACAGGTGCGATCAACGTTACAGCCTCGGGAGGAGCTAGTCCCTATATTTTTGATTGGCTGGATTTGCCCGGAAATACAAATCAGGAAGACAGATCAAATATTGCCGCAGGTTTGTATACTGTTGTGGTGGTTGACAGTCTTGGTTGTACAGACACTTTACAGGTGACTATTACCGAACCAGCCGCCGCACTAACCAATAGCTTTACACAAACGGATGTATTATGTTTTGGAAACAGCACAGGAGCCATTGATCTCAGTGTTTCCGGAGGTACAGGACCGTATACCTATGCATGGAGTAATGCCGAAACCACGCAGGATATCTCTGGTCTTACCGCCGGTACCTACAGCGTAACCATTACCGATGCCAATGGGTGTACCAGCACAGCGAGTACTACTATCACAGAACCTGCAGCCCTGACCAATAGCTTTACACAAACGGATGTATTATGTTTTGGAAACAGTACGGGAGCCATTGATCTCAGTGTTTCAGGAGGCACCGGACCGTATACCTATGTCTGGAGCAATGCCGAAACCACGCAGGATATTTCCGGTCTTTCTGCCGGCACCTACAGTGTAACCATTACCGATGCCAATGGGTGTACCAGTACAGCGAGTACCACTATTACGGAACCTGCAGCCCTGACCAATAGCTTTACACAAACGGATGTATTGTGTTTTGGAAATAGCACGGGAGCCATTGATCTCAGTGTTTCCGGAGGCACCGGGCCGTATACCTATGCCTGGAGCAATGCCGAAACCACGCAGGATATTTCCGGTCTTTCTGCCGGCACCTACAGTGTAACGATTACCGATGCCAATGGGTGTACCAGTACAGCGAGTACCACTATTACGGAACC
>NZ_LGTQ01000010.1 GCF_001306455.1 Jiulongibacter sediminis
CAATTGATTACTTTTTGTATCGGAAAATAAATATGACACCGTCGCTCCATTTCTGGCATTGGTATATTGTGGTTTTACAATTCGGAAAATGAGCTTACCTTGGCTTAAACTTTAACTGATGACTTTCAGAGCCAAACTCGTTGCATTTTTAATCTTCATACAAGCAGCAACCGCTTTCGCTCAAACTGCCTTTGAAAATACGCTAAAGCTTTATCAATCTGAGATTGGTCAGCAAGCTCAGATTTACTCCGGTAAACAATACAAGGGATACTCCTTCCGTATTCAGAACAATGCTCACGCCTATTTCCTATCAGCTGACTGGCAAAAGGGACGACTTTGGTATAATGGACTTGAATACATCGATCTTTCCTTAAAACTTGACCTGGTAAAACAGAAACTCATTCTCAAAGATGACTACCGGATGATTGAGCTTGCGACCGACTTGATCGACAAGTTTGAAATTGAAGAAATCACTTTTTTGAAAGTCAGCGATTCCGACCAAGATCCGTTCTTTTATCAAATCCTTGCTGAGAACGAGGAATCCAAGCTCATAAAATTGACGAGGAAAATAATTCGGGAAGATATCACCCGAGCGGTGGAAGGGGTCAAAAGAAGCATTGAGACTGAAAATCAATATTTTATTAACAAAGGAGGAGCGTTAATCCCTATCAATAAAAAGAAAGAAGCCGTTGCCATTTTAGGCAAAGAATACTCAAAAAAAGACTTTCGGACTCGCCCCGATGAATATCTCATTGAACTTTTTAAAAACACCGTGCTTCAATGAGAAAATGGTTTCTTCTTACATTTATTCTTGCTCTGACTTTCGGAGCCAAAGCTCAGACGAGTGGGATTGACACTCTTGTTCAGGTTCTGGAAAAGCATACCAACTACCGCTTTTACTTCGACAAATCTGAGTTAGACTCACTTAAATTTTCTTTGCCCAAAAACTTTGAAAAAGATTCTCAACTGTTTCAAAAACTATTTGCCGAGCAGGGTATCTCCTTTCAGAAAGTGAATAATCTGGTGTTTTTAAAAAGAGGTTTACTACCTAATCTTCAATTGCCCATTGAATCTCAATCCGTCTATCAACCTAAGGAACAATTAGCGGACAGTACAGAGGAATGGGCGGTTTGGGAGAATAAACTCTATGTTTTAGGGAGTGAAGGCAATGCGACACAAACTGTTTTGACGGGTCAAATAAGAAATAGTAAAACGCTGGAAGGTATGGCTGGTGTCAGCATACTTTCTGAGGGCAGAAACATCGGAGGAATGACCGATGCTGAAGGCTTTTATGAGCTTCAATTACCTAAGGGCCGTCACCGACTCCGATTTACTCAGGTTGGTTTGCCGCCGGCTTATCGCCAGATTGAGTTGCTAGGTTCAGCTACTTTCAATGTAGAACTAGCGGATAATATCATTCAGCTTGAAGAGGCCAAGGTGACAGCACAGCGGGAAAGCAACGTTCAAAGCACACGAATGGGCGTCCAGAAAGTTGATATTCAAACCATTAAACAAATCCCCGTTGTTTTTGGAGAAGCAGATGTGATCAAGGCCATCAGCACTTTGCCAGGGGTAAAAACTGTGGGCGAGGCCAGCACAGGACTAAATGTAAGAGGCGGATCGGCAGACCAAAACCTGACACTTTTTAATGGCACCCCTATCATCAATCCCATACACTTTTTTGGTATATTTTCTTCTTTTAACCCCGATTTGGTTAAAGATGTAGAGCTCTTTAAAGGCCATGCTCCTATTGACCTGGGCGGCCGCTTGGCCTCAGTGCTTTCGGTCAATTCAAAAGATGGAGATAGTAAAAAAATTAATGGAAAAGCTGGTCTTGGGTTATTGACCAGTCGCCTTTTCCTCGAAGGTCCGGTGGGACAAAAAGGAACGAATTTCGTTTTCGGTGGTCGAACCACTTACACCAACTGGCTTCTCAAAAAGTTACCTGAGCCTTATAATGATAGTAGAACCTCCTTCTATGATGTCAATCTTGACGTTCATCAAAAAACAGGGGATAAAAGCCATCTCCTTTTTTCAGCCTACCTGAGTAACGACGATTTCACATTGACCCAAAGCACAGCCATTGCCTACGGCAATAAAGCCTTTTCATTGCACTGGCAAAAGGAGTTTAATACTCGCTTTCAATGGAATACTTCCGTTGGAACCAGCGACTATAATTTTTCTCTGGCAGACAGAGCCGAGCCATTAAGTGCCTACAAAATAGATTTTGGAATCAATCAGACCTACCTAAAATCAAAAGCGAGATGGCAGCCCGGCACACAACATACCTTAGATTTTGGTTTTCAAAGTTTGCTCTATCAAATTCAGCCAGGCGATTACCAGCCTGCTCACTCTGAGTCGTTGGCTCAAACCTCGTCTGTTGATAATGAACAGGCTTTAGAGACTAGCATTTTTCTGAGTGAAACCTTCTCCCCAAATGATAGATGGACTTTGGAGGCCGGTTTACGATATGTCTTTTATCAATATTTGGGACCTCAAATATTAAGAGAATATAACAAAAATGAGCCAAAAACTGAGCTTTCCTTGCTATCAGAAGAGCAATTTGAAAAAGGCAAAACTCTTCAGTTTTATCATGCTCCGGAGGTGAGAGTGGCTATACGGTATTTACTTTCCAATCAGACTTCACTTAAGGCATCCATCGGTACGCCACGGCAATACATTCATGCCATAAGCAATACAGCCAGCATAGCCCCAACGGATATTTGGAAGCTTAGCGATAATAATATCAAGCCGCAATCCGGCCGTCAGGCCTCCATAGGTGTCTATAGAAATCTACAGCAAAACATGTATGAGATCTCTCTGGAGGCTTACTATAAACAAATCAGGAACTTCCCTGATTTTAAGAGCGGAGCTCAATTATTGCTCAATCGAAGTCTGGAGACCGACCTAATCAATACTACCGGCAAAGCCTGGGGTGTAGAATTTTTGCTCAGAAAAGTCAAAGGAAAACTGAATGGCTGGCTGGGCTACACCTGGTCAAAAACTCTGTTAAAAATGGATGATCCTTTGGCAGGTGAACTTATAAACCGCGGTGAATACTACCCCGCCAATTACGACCGCCCTCATGATTTAACTGCGGTGGCAAATTACGCCCTAACACGCCGATTCGGGTTTTCTGCAAATGTCTCCTATTCCACCGGTCGGCCTGTTACAGTTCCATCGGGCGTTTTTGAATATGCGGGGTCATTCAGAACGCTTTATCTTGAGCGAAACGGATATCGCATTCCTGACTATTTCAGAGCTGATCTTGGTTTAAAAATTGATGGAAATCACAAGCTGAATCAAAAGACACACAGCGATGTCACCCTAGGTGTTTATAATCTCACCGGCCGTAAAAATCCTTATTCGGTCTATTATGTAAGCGAAGAGGGACGTACGCAGGGTTATAAACTCTCTATTTTTGGCTCCGCCATTCCATACATTAATTATAACATCCGTTTTTTATGAAATATCACCCACTCATATTTCTGATTCTGCTTAGCCTTTTGGCTTGCCAGGAGGTATTTGAAGCTCCTGAGAAAGTAGGAAAGGAAGGAATTTTAGTGGTGGAGGGCATCATTGACTCAGGTACGGGATCATCTACTTTAAAACTTAGCAGAACCGGCAGCCTTAGCAGCAGAAGCACTTTCAAGGAAGAGGGGGCATCGGTTAGTCTTCTAAACGCATCAGGGGAAACCCTGATTTTTAGCGAAAACGCTCCGGGAGAATACGGCATTAACTCACCCGATTTACCATCCGGAAGTACCTATTTTTTAAAAATTCAAACTCAAAACGGGCAGGAATATCTTTCTGATTCTCTTACTGTTTTTGACACCCCTGAAATTGATTCAGTTTACTGGCATCGTGAAGGTGATGGTGTTCACATTGAATTGGCTACCAATAATAACTTGCAAAACAGCACCGAAAACTATCTCTGGAAATACACCCAAACCTGGGAGGCTTTTGCGGAATACCGGAGGTATCTGGAAATAGAACAAAGTGTTAGTGCCACCGGCAGAAGAATTTACAATGTGGTTTATCTTCAAAAGGATGGTAAACCCTATTTCGATAGCTCAATGTATTATTGCTGGCAACAGGAGTTTTCAAGGGAACTGCTGATCAATAATACCCGTCAGCAGCAGGAGAATCGCCTCAGACAACCTATTGCCTTTGTAGAGAACACTTCTCCGAAATTTAAAACGCTGTGGAGTATTGAAGTAGAGCAGGTTTCTATCAGCAGAAAAGCCTACGATTTCTTTGACTTGATGAAGAAAAATACGGAGCTCACCGGTTCCATTTTTGACCCTCAACCTGCCATTTTATACGGCAATATTCATTCGGTCAACATCCCTGATGAGCTCGTCATTGGTTATGCCGTTTTAAGTCCGGTCAAAAAGAAACGCATTTTCATTAAACGCAGCGAGGTTACCGGCTGGAATCCGTTTATCGCCTGCGACCCGCAGCAATTCTCAAACTCCAGCGACATTATCCGAGATCGGGTTTTGAATAGCTTTTTGCCCGCATATGTCCCTTCTGATGCAGCTCCTTTCCCTCAAGTGCCGTTTTTTATAGCGGATCTTGCCCCTTGTGTGAACTGTCGGATAAATGGTTTTAATGGCAAACCGGACTTTTGGCCACAACCAACAGATTAATATGTCAAAGAGCTTCAAAATATTACTTCTGGTTTGCATCGCTTTGACAAGCTCAAAGGGCCAGAAACTTCTAAGTAAAGACCATATCAACGAGGTCATTTCTATTCAAACGGTAAGAGATTATGCGGTATCCGGCTCAATACTTCCTTTTAGTTTAAAGGTTTTTGATGTCAATGATAATCAACCAAGCCGACTGAGCAAAGTCGCTTATGTTCAGCTTCTCAACCCTAAAAATCAGGAAGTTTTCAGAACCTCCATAAGTCTGAAAAATGACCTGAGTGAAGGTCAAATTGAGTTACCCGATTCCTTAGGCACCGGTATTTATGAATTGATTGCCTATACCAGCTGGATGCGAAATTTTGGTCAATCAACCTTTGGAAGAAAGCCCATTTCAGTCATCAACACGTTTGAGAAACCAAAGGAAATCAAGGCTGCTGATCCAACCAATTCCACCAGCAATTTCATTGAGATAAAACTGGCTTCTGATAAACTCAAAACGAGACAACACAACCAAATAAGCCTAAAAAGTGAGCGAGCCGCACAGGTTTCAGTGTCTATTTTCCGGGTAGACCAACTGGTCAAACCTTCACATTTCGAATTTGAAAAACCACCATTTCCTGAGCAATTCGAATTTAAATATTTACCAGAATATGAAGGAAAACGCATTCAGGGGAAGCTGATTCAGCTCAGTACCAAAAAGCCTCTACCCTACTCTAATCTTTATATCTCTATTCCGGAGAAGCCGGTTCGTTATTTCAGTACCCAAACCGACAGTTCCGGTCATTTCGGACTGGAGATTCCCAACTTTTATGGAGACAAAGAGCTGTTTTTCAGTACACTTGAAAAAGATGCGGCGATAGAACTGGATGACTCTTTTAAGAAAGAATTGATAATTCAGACAGAGCATCCTTTTACAAGTAAAGCGAAAACCGATTCGACTGACTTGGCTTTGTACCATTTGAGTAATCAGATTTCAAAGACCTACCTGAAGGATAGTACCGCACAAATTGAGATAAAATCACATCCTTTTTACACCCAGGCTAGTGTGCGGTATGATCTTGACAATTATGTCCGCTTCCCGACTGTAGAGGATATTTTCAGAGAGTTTGTAAGTGAGGTCTATGTCAGAAAAGAGACAGGTGGGACTAAAATTCAGGTAAAAGAATTAACTACTGACATTCCCTTCCCCGGTCAACCATTGGTGCTATACGACGGTGTTCCGGTCAATGACTTTGATCAACTTTTGAGGTATAATCCAAAAGACCTGAAGTACCTTGATGTACTCAGAGAACCCTATTATCATCACAAAGAAGTCTATAACGGCCTCATTGCCTTTTACTCCAAAAACGGAAATCTGCCTGAGTTTAAGCTAGATCAGTCGGTGAGTATTATGGATGTGGCTGGTACACAACTAAACCATTTGACTACACAATCAAACCAAAGTGACCCTCATTTCCCAGACTTCAGGACACAATTACTCTGGATAAGTGAAATGAAACTGGAGCCCGGAAAAGAGTTTACTTTCCCTTTTCAGACTTCTGAAATCACAGGCACTTTTGTAATAGAAGTCAAAGGTTTTGACGAACTACTAAATCCAATAATTAGTAGAAAGGATTTTGTTGTCAAAAGGATTGAAGATCAATAGCAATCAATAAGAATCCTACCTTGTTTTTTCAATTCCCTGATATCAGGCAAACCACTTTCTGTAAAAATCTGGTTTAACACTTCGGTTGTTCCTTTCAGCATAGATAGCGATCCACAAATCATAATGCTGCCATTTGACTTCAGAACCTTCTCAATCATATTCTTCTCTTCTGACAGAAGATCCTGCACATGAGCCTTTGAGGCTTCTTTAGAATAAGTGATATTGACGTTTTGATTTTCAAAAAACGAATGAATCAAATCATGTTGTCTCCGGTATTTGCAGCCCCAAAATAGCGAATCAGACGGTGTCAGCATTCCCAGAAAAGGAGCAATACCCGTTCCATTGGCAATCATAAGAACAGAACCCTCTGGTTTATAAAAAGACGGATTTCTTTTAACGAAAGCCTCAAATTTGTCTCCGGCACTAAGGCTTGCAAGGTAGTTTGAGCAAAGCCCGGTTGGCTTCACCAATAAAATCATATCTTTCGTTTCAGGATCAATGGCAATAGAATAATAGCGTTCAATATTCTCATCAGGAGGATAAACCGCCAAAAGATCACCGGATCGTACATAAGAGGATTTGTCAAGGTCAATTCTAAGAAATAGCAGCTCGGTGATTTCCTTCTTATCCAAAACCTCAAATGAAGACAATTGCTTACGCCTTTCTGGGTTCAGAGCTGCCGTGTCAATCTTTAATTGATAATTCATTGACTTATTGAGCCCTTTTACCCACTCGACAAAGTCGGAGACCGAACGGTTATTCACCGTTTCATAAGGCATAACCTCTCTACTATTTTTGATGGAGAGCAATTGGTTTCTCAATTCCTTTGCATAAGCACAATAAGCCGGATAATCTGTTGAGCCAAAGCCAAGTACACCAAAATTCAAACGTTCCGCTTCGGCAAAAATATCTTGAATTTTCGACTCAAAATCTTCGGCATTTCCCGGTGCTTCACCGTCTCCGTATGTTGAAACCAGAAAAAGAATAGTCTTCTCACCCTTACAGTTTTTGAGTTGATCCATACCGATCAAAGCATGATCAATATCGCAAGCACTTAAAGACTTTGAAAGAGACTCGGCAAACCGCCAGGTATGTCCTGTTTCAGAACCCACGGCGATTATCAAATCCTTATTTTCTATGTCTTCTTGGCTATTACCACGTTTTTTCAAAGCAGCCGGAAGCATCCTAAAACCTGAATACGTAAGAAATAGGAGAACCAGAGAAGATAGGCCCAATATCAAAGCGATAGGTCTGCTGCCTTCGCCAGTATGAACCATAAAACTCCATTTCCGGAGATTGGCAGAGGTGGCTTTAGGGTAAAATTCTAACAACTCACCATTCACATAATGAGCAGCACCTGATTTGGTCTCAATAATGAGCGGCTCTTCCTCCATAACCGGAAAAACTACGGCATCGACATCCTTGAGTTTTATATCCGATAGTAGAGGTCTGGTTTTCGATGATGTTGTACTCTCCTTTCCTAATTCAGCGAAACGATCAATTGAGAGGTAAAGACCAGAGGCAGCAATGAAAATAATGGGAAGAATAAAAAGCCTGCTCCAATACGCATGCCTGTCACGGTTAAATTCAATAATTGGAATTGACTTTAATACACCCCTTACCCCACCAGCTCTTTTTAACCATAGGGCAATACCACTGATGGCTAGAAAAAGCATAGCAAATGAGGTGATCCCCATCAATACTCTTCCCGGAGTTTTGAGAAATAAAGAGCGGTGAAGGTCTCGGGAAAAATTAAAAACTGTAGCCACAGGTTGCGGAGCTTCAACTATTTCACCGGAATTGGCCGAGAGAAAAAAAGTACCATCAGCCTCTAAACCGATACCTTCTATTTTAATATTACCGTAGGAGTCTTTTTCCAGACTAAAAACTTCCAAAAAATCCTCTTGCAACTTATTTTGTAACTCATTGAACTTCAGATTTTTATCAATCTCGCCGGAAACAGCATATTGATGAAGAACAAAAGGCTCAATAGACAGGATTAGCCCAGTGCCGGAAGCTAAAAGAATGAAAAAACCGGCAACAGCAGCCAGAAGATAATGGAGTTTTCTCCAACCTTTACCCTTCATTAAGAACCAATCAGTTTTACATACCTGATGTAACCTGTTCCATTCAGACTTTTACCCACATTGGCTGAAGAAAATTCGAATTCAAGGTCTTTCTCCTTATAATCCTGATTCTCAACAGCGGTTTCAAAACGAAGTTTATAACCCTTGTTAAAATAAGCGTCATCAAGACTGAAAGAGAAGACTTTGCGACTCCCGGGAGTAATGGAGGCCCCTGAGATGGCATCTACCGACTCATGTTTTGCAGAATAAAATTTCCACCAGGATGTGAGATCATCATACCACCTTTTTTCTTTACCAAAGATGTAAAGCGTCTTCTGATATTTTCCTGTGGCATCCAGTAATGAAACCGCAACGTAAGCACCTTCCCCTGAATAGTTTGTTAACTGTACAAGGCATTTAAAATTAACGTCTGCAGGTTTTGAGGTAAATCCTGAGAAGGTTAAAAAGCCCAATAGAGCAAGTATCTTTAATTTCATCATTTGTTCAAAAAGTCAGTGTTTGTCTCCTCCAAATTAATCGCTTCGTTTGCTTTTAATAGGTCTAGAATTGACTCATCAAACTCGGTTTTTATTTCAGGATCAGCCCCCTTTTCAATCAACCTTTCTACAAGTGCAATGTCTTTTGCCTGCATAGCGGCATAATGAAGAATGGTGTTACCATCATTGTCTTTGGCATTGATATCAATTCCTTTCTCGATTAATAAACTGAGCAGCTCTTCATCATCTTTCTTAAAAGCTTTGTGAAGTAAACTACCATCTAAAGGCATTTGAAGACGATTGTTTTCAAGAATTGAAATTAGTGCCTTAACTCGATCTATACTGTTTCTGCCTGAGCGGTATGATCCTATAAGAACACCATAGAGGTCATCGCCTTCTTTACTCATGATTCCCACATCACCACCAGCCTCTATCAGTAGGTTTACGGCCTCCGGAGAATTCAAAGCTACAGCATTAACTAATGCAGATTCTCCGTCTCGGTTTACAAAATTCACAGAATTGCTTTCCAGTAAACGTTTCAATAGCTCAACATTACCTCTGTGGGCTGCCGCCATCAAAGGGGTATTGTCATTATCATCCGACTTACCAAGATCAATATTATTGTCCTCCAAAAACTTGAAGATTTCTTCTGAGGCACCAGCCTGTGCTGCGGTATGAGCCAGTGTTCTCCCCTGAGCATTCGGCAATGCCGGATCGAGACCTAAACTTTTGAGGTACTCAAGCAGCTCAATACTCATTCTAGCTCCTCTTCCTCTACCCACAAAAGCAAAAGCATTTTCGCCAAGTTTATTTGGTTTTACTGAAACACCTTTAGCTACCAAACCTTTCAGCAAAGAAATGTTTCCTCCCTGCACAGCATAATGAAACAGACCATTTCCGTCCTTATCAGTGTCGTCAAGTGACAGCCCTTTTGAAAGAAAGTAGTCGAGAAAGCTTATATCTGTTAATCCACTGACAGCTGAAAGCATAACGTTTCTGCCCTGCTCGTCTTTGTCGTTAACGATATCACCACCATTGGCAATACAGAAATCGTACACAGCCTTATCAGGTTTAGCCATAGCCGCATGCATGAGCAAACTTTGCCCATGGCTGTTGATAATATCTGTACGCGAGCCTTTCTTTACAAGAAGCTCCATTACAGGTAAATTCCCCTTCATGGTGGTCCAAATCAAATAGTTTTGAGAATGGTGAGTATTCACATTAACATCAATGCCTGGCTTGTCAAGAATATGTTTGATAACGTCATAATCATTATCAGCCATAATGGCCAGCAATGGTCCATCCCAGCCTCCGGGGCCCATTTCAGTGATATCATTACCCTTCGCGATTTCAGCTTCAATCATGGCAATGGTCGGTTTTTTCGCCCAAAAACCTCTGTCATGAAAGACATTCTGAGCCTGAGAAGTAAACCAGGCACATAGACTTAGGATGACTAAAATACTTTTTTTCATCTGTTAATTATTTTCACTTCAAAATCAGAACTGCCAACTTTTATGCCAACACTTCTTATTTAGATTTATTTTAAATAAGACGCAAAAGAACTATCGAACACCAAGAAAAACAAATGATTCTCCTCATAAATTGAATACAAAAAAGCTTCACATTCAAAGCAAAAGGCTCCTGAATATTCGGAAATAAAGGGAGCCTTTTCTGTGCTGATTTTTTGAAAAATGTAAGTCTCGACTGTGGCTTCATCATTTCACTTTG
This sequence comes from Jiulongibacter sediminis, assembly GCF_001306455.1. Taxonomy (GTDB): domain Bacteria; phylum Bacteroidota; class Bacteroidia; order Cytophagales; family Spirosomataceae; genus Jiulongibacter; species Jiulongibacter sediminis. The sequence continues at coordinate 10,589 of NZ_LGTQ01000010.1, forward strand.
CATCTTTCACCAACTAGAAAGCCCCAATAAAGTGGCTGCCTTGTACATTGACCAACTCCGCACCTTTGGTAACCGTCCCGGTTTCAGTATCCACCACGTAGATATTCCCGTTTTGCCCAACAGGTGCTTGTGTTAAATAGATTTCGTTGCCATCTACAGCGAAACCCTGATATTGGAACAAGTAGAAATCCGGATCATATGGAATAGCATCCAACTTAGTAGCTGTTCTTGTATTTAGGTCAATCAGAGCAAAGAAACCCTGAGCACCGGCTACTCCTTCGGCAGAACCATTATGACGGTAAGCCAAGACAGCTTTACCATTAGCCGCTGGTCTCCAGGCCAAAACGTAAGCTCCTTCTACTCCCAAGGCGTCGTCCAGACTAAAAACATATGAATCATCATATTGATTATTTGCACCGATTCTAAGGATATGAGAGCCATTCGGGTCTCCTTGGTTTGCCTGATATACACTACCGTTGTATTCAAAAGCATTAATGCTACGGTAGCCATTGGTATTACCAAGGCCTACACCAGAGGTAATTACAGTCGGGTTTGTCAAAGAAGGGTAGTCAAGAACGATAGTCTTTGAAGGCAAAATGTCTCCATTTCTGTCGGTTTCACCGGTTGAAGGATCTACTTTACTCAGACGGGCACCTATATAAAGTTTATTTCCAGCAGCATTCAGGGTTGGCATATCAATTCTGGAGATATAATATCCCAGTGCCTCTTCTTCAGCACTTAGTGCTATACTTGACTCCTCAAAATTAATAATTTGAGAGTTTACCAAATCAAGCGTAACCACACCCATAGTAGCTTCATGACGCAGATAGGTATCATCGCTCACGTCATCAGGGGTACCGTTGTCATTGAACTGAGCCTCAGCAGATACATAAACAGCCGATCCCGTTTTATCTCCGTCAAAAAGCTTGATCCATCTTGGAGCTGTACCCACATAAGGAGCTATACTCACTTCAGAACCCGTAGGGGTAAATGTCTGACCACCTTCTACGGTATATTTGGTATAGTTTCCTCCTGTATCTCCAGCATAGCTGATATTGAAAATTAGTTTACCGTCCTCTGAAGCCTGTAGTCTTGCCGTTCGGTTTGACGGAACGATGAAACCATTATCAAAAGGAGCAATTGAAAATTCAGGGTTTTTCGCATCCTCCGTTGACAAAGAGTAAATCAAAGTTCCTCCATTTCCGTCTCCAGGGTTTTCTCCCATTTTGGCGGCCGCTATGGTAATCCATCTTGTTTCATCCAGATCTGGGTCGGGTTCTACGTTAGGTTCGTTTGTCGTACAAGCACTCAGCACGGTAAGGAACGCTGTAAAAACCAGGTTTTTCATTGTTAAAATATACTTTCTCATTACTGTGTTTTGAATTAAAATTTATTGATCGAATAATTTAGTTTAACGTAAAAAGCTCTTCCCGGTTTTTGAACTGATAGATTGTCATAAACCGGTTGATTAAAAATGTTTTTAATATCGAAACTCAGGACCATCCTGCTTTTAGGAAACATATAGCTAAGTCCCATATCCTGAGATAATTGACGAGGAACATTGAAGAATTCATTACCTACGGTATTTGCCCCCTGAGCTGTCAGATAAGAGAACTCATCTGTGAAATACGCCGTGTAGAATAGATTCAACCTTGACTTATCCTTAATAAAATCTTTAACAGAGTAGCGTAAAGCAGCATTCATGGTAAAAAACGGAGTATTGGGTACATCTACCTCCACACCCCTACTTTCTACTTTGAGATCAAATCGCGAAATATTAAAATCGAAGCCTAGATTTCTGTTGTAGGTATAATTCAATTGTGCATCAATTCCCTTTGAAGTACCGCTGCCTTGGTTTACGTAAAGAATAAGTTCATCATCCACATTAAGTGAAGTCTCAATAGGCAAACCAATGCGGTCTTTGATGTTTCTGGCAAATAGGTTGGTTGAAACTGTAACTTGATGACGCTTTAGTTTAAAGGTTCCTAGTCTGAACCCGAAATTGAAATTATTGCTTAGCTCAGGTTTGATACTAGAGTTGGCAATTACATTATCACCGTCATCCCCAAATATTTCGGTCTCATTCGGTAGCCGAACCGCTTTCTCTGCTGAGGTTAATAAGGTAAAGTTTTTGTTAATCATATAGGACAAAGCAAAACCGTAGCCGTCGTAAGTTTTATTGCTGCTCACAACCTCATCCACGATAATCCTTTTACCATCCGGCCCTTGCTTAATTGCAGGGTCAACGCTTGTAGTTTCCTGCTGATAGTATTTTCCAAAAAGGCTGGTTTTAAGCCTTTCATTAAAAGCTGAAAGCTCATAGGTAAACGAGAAGATATTTTTAGACAAATCTCGGATACCAACAAAAGTGCTCTCGAGCAGTGAAACCAGGGCGTCGCTGTCCTCACGTTCAATTCCACTGTAAACATGATTCAGTAAAAGTTTATGATTTCTGTTTATCCGATACGATAAACCTGACCTGACGGAGGCCACGTTTCGGTCAATATTTAATAGTGTAGGTCCACCCTCCTGCTGCGATCGCCAGACATACTCAAACACATTTCCCCTAAAATCAATGGCCCGCTCACCATTCCAGCTGTAAGCTGCGGCTAATGTATCACTTACAAAACGGTCACGCTTTCCATAAGTCCCATTGATATTAAGATCAAGCCCTTTGACTAAGTCTCTTTTCTGATACGAAAGGGTAGCCAGCAGAGCCTGAGACTCCACATATCTTCCGAAATACGGAATTATGGTCATGAAAGCTCCATGCTGCACTTCCTTGTAATCATCTGCCCCCGTTACCCCCAGATAAAACTGATCTGCCCATTTGACATCAGTGAAACCCAATTGAAATATTCCGCCTGATGAGCGGTAGGCATCATTAAACCTTCTGGCGGTAATCGGGGTTTGCACTCCGCCCAAACCGGTAACAACCACACTTCTACCTGAAACCTTGTAATCGTTATCAGAATAATTATGGAAAGCACTGGCCTTTACGGTAAACCCTGAGTTTTGAAAACGATACAGCCTGTTGACATTAGTCTGAAAGGTATTGAATGAACCATAGGAAGCCGAAGCATTAAAGTTTGTACGGGCACTTTTATGTAAAACAATGTTTATAGCTCCACCCAAAGCGTCATCAGCCAAATGGCCCGGAACCACTCCTTTATACACTTCAATGTTTTTAATCATTGCCGGTGGAATACTGTTCAGGTTAAAAGAGGAACCGTAGATTGAAATAGGAATTCCATCAATAAATATGCGAACAGAACTGCCCGACAGGCTATTTAAGCTATATTGAACATCCGAACCCAGACCTCCATTCTGACGTATTTTTACACCAACCGTGGTATTTAGCAGCTCGTTGGTTTGAATATTCCTGAGACTGGCTTCTTTAGTCTTCACTACATTGACAGCAAAACCGCGAGTCTCAATTTCAGTCTCTTCTGATTTCCCCCTGATCAAAACCTCTTCCAAGTCACCCGCTTCTTCAGATAGCTCAAAATCCACTTTGAGAGAGGCTGAACTTGTCTTAACCTCGACTGTTTTGGCCTGGCCGGCAAATCCGACATAATTTACTTCAACAGTATGCCGACCTGATGGAACATTCTTCAAAGAATACTCACCCTTATCGTTTGAAAGGGCCGCAAGGTTTAAACCTCTGATGCTAACACTGGCAAATGACATAGGCTCACCTGAGCTATTATTAATTTTTCCAGTAATAGTTCCCGTCGGTTGCTGTCCTTGTACTTGCTGTATAAAAAGTAGGATTATACCCGCTATAACTCCCCGCATAAGGCAAAAACGTCTTTATTTTTATTTATACTTAGTCTAAATAAATACTTTTGCAAAGGTACTTCTCCGGTCCATTGGTGAATACCGTAAAAGGAATTTTTAAGTACGCGAAAGGAAGTAATGAGTGAAGATGCCCTTAAAAGAAAGCTGAATCCAAAAGAACTTTTTCAAAAAGGTTTCCTGAATAATAGTCTTCAGTATAATGTTGTGGTAGTTAACTCTGACAACAATCTGGCCTTAATCAGCAATTTGAATTTTAAGCATGACTCGGTTGAACTAACTAAGAATAGTCAAATTGAAATTCAATCGGATGAACCTGTTTTAAAACTTCATTTCTCTCTCGAAGGAACGTATGCCTACCAACCAGTACGACACATTGGCTTCAAGGTTCAGATACCTGAAAATCATTGCAACATCTTCTACTTGCCGAAATCTCCCGGGAAAGAGTTTTACGAAACACAAAAATCAAAGGCTTTTGAGATTTTTCTAAGGCCTGAGGTATTAAGTCAAATACTAGGCGACAAAATCGGAAAAACTTTACCCCGACTTTCTGAAGCGTTGAACAATAATTCGGCTTATCAGCATTGGGATAAAAGCAAATTTATACCTCCGCATATCCGCAATAAAATCATGGATATTTTGCTTTGCCCCTATCAGGGCAGAGCATGGCATAAGTACGTAGAAAGCTCTCTGACAGTTTTGCTCATCGACTTTTTCCTCAAAAGAGACCCGAATAAAACACTCGAAAAAAGGGTTCAGATACCAAATGCTGATTATCTGGCTTTGGTGAATGTGGAGAATCATATTCGTCAAAATCTTGAGAATTCCCTAAGAATTCCTGACCTGTCCGAAGTAGCGGGTTTCAATGCCACAAAACTGAAAAGGGATTTTAAGAAAGTCTACGGGGTAACAATCTTCAAATACATTACTTCCATACGCATGGAGCAAGCTATTAAACTCATAACAGAAGATGGTCGATCTATCGCCCAGGCCGCTTATGAGGTTGGCTTTTCTCATCCACAGCATTTTACAACCGCCTTTAAAAGAACAATGGGCTATTTGCCCAGCCAGTTAAAACCTTCAGAATAAATAATCTGGAAGGCCTTCCTAAAAGTCCAATGCAGAGAATTATCCAATTCATACAGCATTTCATTGCGATAGTTCAAAAGGAAATCTTTCCATTTCTGTTAACTTTGCACTTTCTTTTTCAAAGCTCAATCACATTCCGGAATGATTCACTTTTTTGGTGCCCCTTCTAACACCGTATTTGCTGTTCAATCAATCGAAAAATTCGCTGAAGAAGACCTCAAAAAGCTGCACTGGCTTTTTAACAGCTCACCTGAAAACTCTAAAACAAATGATGCGTCGGCCAAACTGACGAGCAATTTCGTGGGGCCCAGAGCCGCAATGATCACTCCTTGGAGTACCAATGCAGTTGAAATAACGCAGAACATGGCCATTTCGGGCATTATCCGGATTGAGGAATTTCACTCTGTTGATGAAGGTTTTACGGGTTTTGACCCAATGCTTTCTCAAAAATACAGCGAACTGAATCAGGAGATTTACACTATCAATGTAAAGCCGGAGGCCATTCTGGAAATTGAAAATATTGAGGCCTACAATCAAAAGGAAGGATTAGCTCTTAGTGAGGATGAGGTCAAATATCTTGAAGAACTCGCTCAAAAATTGGGTAGAAACCTTACGGACTCCGAAGTCTTTGGTTTCTCTCAGGTCAATTCTGAACATTGCCGTCATAAGATTTTCAATGGCACCTTTGTGATCAATGGCGAAGCCAAACCAAGCTCGCTTTTCAAACTGATCAAAAAAACCTCTCAGGAAAACCCGAATGACATTGTATCGGCCTACAAAGACAACGTCGCTTTTTTAAAAGGACCAAAGGTTACACAGTTCGCTCCAAAATCACCGGAGAAACCAGACTATTACGAGGAGAAAGAATTTGAATCAATATTATCTGTAAAAGCGGAAACTCATAATTTCCCGACTACGGTGGAGCCTTTTAACGGAGCGGCCACTGGATCCGGTGGTGAAATTCGTGACCGTCTGGCAGGTGGAATTGGCTCTCTGCCTTTGGCTGGTACCGCTGTTTATATGACATCTTATTCACGCCTGGCAGAAGACAGACCATGGGAGAAGGGTATGAAGGAACGTCCTTGGCTGTACCAAACCCCTATGGACATTCTTATCAAAGCCTCCAATGGTGCTTCTGATTTTGGGAACAAATTCGGGCAACCTCTGATTGCCGGTTCATTACTGACTTTTGAGCACGATGAAGCCAACGATCAGGCCCAAGATGCCCGAAAGCTTGGTTTTGATAAAGTCATCATGCTTGCCGGCGGCATCGGATACGGTAAAAAAGAACATGCTCTCAAAAACCAACCAAAAATTGGTGATAAAGTAGTGGTACTCGGAGGCGAAAACTACCGTATCGGTATGGGCGGGGCTGCCGTTTCTTCTGCTGATACCGGTGAATTTGGTTCAGGTATTGAGCTCAATGCCGTTCAGCGTTCAAATCCTGAGATGCAAAAAAGGGCGGCCAATGCCATCAGAGGCATGGTGGAGAGCGACAATAACAGCATCGTTTCTATTCATGATCACGGAGCTGGTGGGCACCTCAACTGCTTGTCAGAATTGGTGGAAGAAACCGGAGGTAAAATTGATCTCGACGCTTTACCTGTTGGTGACCCTACCCTATCGGCCAAAGAAATTATCGGTAACGAGTCTCAAGAAAGAATGGGACTAGTAATTGGCGAGAAAGATATTTACACGTTAAAAACGATTGCTGATCGGGAACGCTCACCTATGTACACTGTAGGTGATATCACCGGTGATCACCGTTTTACGTTTGAATCAAAAAGTACTGGTGCGAAACCAATGGATTTTGCTATTGCCGACATGTTCGGCAGCTCGCCAAAAACCATCATGGAAGACCAAATGGTTAACCGCAAGTATGCTGACCTGGACTATTCATCTTCAAATATTCAGGAGTACTTAGAGCAAGTGCTTCAATTGGAAGCCGTAGCCTGTAAAGACTGGCTTACAAATAAAGTGGACCGCTGTGTGGGTGGCCGTGTGGCAAAACAGCAATGTGCCGGCCCTTTACAGCTGCCGCTGAATAACGTTGGTGTAATGGCCCTCGACTTTAAAAGCAAAGAAGGTTTAGCTACAAGTATAGGGCACTCTCCCGTGTCTGCGATTCTTGACCCTCAGGCCGGTTCAAGAAACTCTATTGGTGAGTCACTGACTAACATAGTGTGGGCTCCGTTAAAAGATGGTCTCAAATCTGTTTCCCTTTCGGCTAACTGGATGTGGCCTTGCCGAAATGCTGGTGAAGACGCCCGCTTATATGACGCAGTGGAGGCTTGTTCTGACTTTGCTATTGAATTAGGCATCAATATCCCGACAGGTAAAGATTCACTTTCTATGAAGCAGAAATATGCCGACCAGGAAGTGCTTTCACCAGGTACAGTAATTATTTCAGCTGCTGGTCATTGTGATGATATCAACCAGGTGGTAGAGCCCGTTCTGAAAGCCAATGGCGGAAATCTGTATTACCTAAATTTCTCAAAAGATAAACTGAAACTGGGAGGAAGCTCTTTCGCCCAGATTCTCAATAAAATTGGAACAGAAGCCCCAACCATCAAAGATGCGGCTCACTTCAAAACAGCCTTCAATACGCTTCAAGAACAAATTAAAGCTGGAAACATTCATTCCGGACATGATGTTGGCAGTGGCGGTTTAGTTACCACATTGCTGGAAATGACCTTCTCTGAAGTAAACCTTGGAGCTGATATTGACCTGACCGGCCTGGGAGAAAGTGATTTTGTAAAAGCATTATTCAATGAAAATATTGCTGTTGTTATTCAGGCAAATGAGTCCGTTGAAAAAGCATTTGAATCCAAAGGAATTGAATTAATTAAAATTGGTTCACCAAAAACAGGTCAAACAGTTAGTATCAATAATGGTCAGGAGCATATTGAACTGAACATTCCTCAGCTGAGAGATATCTGGTATAAAACAAGTTGGCTGCTGGATCAGAAACAATCAGCCAACGGAACTGCAGACGCCCGTTACCTAAATTATAAGGATCAGCCGCTCACTTATTCATTCCCTGCTCAGCATTCTGGTGCGAAGCCTACAATTACTACGAACGGGAAGCCTAAAGCTGCTATTATTCGTGAGAAGGGTTCTAACTCTGAACGTGAAATGGCTAATGCTATGTATCTGGCTGGTTTTGATGTCAAAGACGTTCACATGACTGATTTGATCAGCGGACGTGAAACACTGGAAGATATTCAATTCATTGGAGCAGTAGGCGGATTCTCTAACTCAGATGTTTTAGGATCAGCCAAAGGATGGGCCGGGGCCTTCCTGTATAATGAAAAGGCGAATACAGCGTTGAAAAATTTCTTCAAAAGAGAAGATACGCTTTCAGTTGGTATCTGTAACGGTTGTCAGTTATTTATGGAACTGGAATTGATCAACCCCGAACATGACGTTCACGGTAAAATGCTTCATAATGATAGCCATAAACATGAAAGTATTTTTACTTCTGTAACGGTTCAAAAGAATAATTCTGTGATGCTTTCTACTCTGGAAGGTGCCACACTTGGTGTATGGGTTTCACATGGTGAGGGTAAATTCAACCTGCCTAAATTAGAAGATGAGTATGATATCGTAGCAAAATACGGTTATGCAGAATACCCTTCAAACCCGAATGGTTCCGATTATAATACGGCAATGATGTGCGACAAAACCGGTCGCCATCTGGTCACCATGCCGCATATTGAGCGGTCAACGTTCCCTTGGAACTGGGCCTATTACCCTGAGGATAGAAAAGCGGACAAAGTGAGCCCATGGCTCGAAGCTTTTGTCAATGCCCGCAAATGGATTGAAAAACAGAACTGATAAAAGAAAAAGGCCTTCCCAAAGATATTTTGAGAAGGCCTTTTAGTTATACCCTGATTAGGCTATTCCGTAATAAACCGGAAACCCACACCATGAACATTTTCAATTTTCAGATTATCATCTGACTTCAGCATCTTTCTGATTCTGGTGATGAACACATCGAGGCTTCTGCCTAAAAAATAATCATCACGGCCCCAGATTTGAGTCAGGATATCCTCTCTTTTTATGACCTTATTTTGACGGTCACATAAAAACTTCAGCACCTCAGCTTCTCTATGAGTCAACTTTTGCTCACCTTCTTCCGAGTCAAGAATTAATTGAGGATAAGAAAACTGAAATTTCCCGATTTCATACTCACCTGTCTCCTCTTCTTCATCGGCGATAGTACTTCTTTTAAGGAAAACCTTGATTCTCAAAGTCAGCTCCTCAATACTAAATGGCTTGGTGATATAATCATCACCACCAATTTTGAGACCTTCTATTTTATCCTCCTGAAGAGTTTTTGCGGTCAGGAAAATGATCGGGATGTGCTGATTCTGCTCTCTGATTTTTTCAGCAAGAGAAAACCCATCTAATTCCGGGAGATTTACGTCCAAAAGGCACAGATCAAACTTGTCTTTTTTGAAGTTTTTAAAGGCCTCTTTTCCATCTGGATAATGTACAATCTCAAAGCCTTCTTCCTCAAGGTTATCCCTGGTTACAAAACCCAGATTTTCGTCATCTTCGACATATAATATCTTTGCCATTTCTAGTTTTCTTGTGGTATATGAATACTGAAGGTACTTCCTTCACCATATTCACTTATTACATTAATAGTCCATTTGTGTGCCTTGACAATCTGCTGCACATAGTTTAACCCAAGACCAAAGCCTTTTACATTATGCACATTGCCTGTAGGCACCCGGTAAAACTTATTGAAAATCTTATTCAGGTACTCCTTCGGAATCCCGATACCCTTATCACTTACAGACAAAATGATGCCGTTTTGTGTATTTTTTGTCTCAACAGTAATCTCAAAAGGCTTTTTAGAGTATTTTATCGCATTTTCTACAAGGTTTCTGATGACTGAAAGCAAATGAACACGGTCAGCAAAAATGGTAGTTCTGTCTGCATTTAGTTTTAATTTAAGACCCTCACCATGCTCAGCTTTTACGCCTTCCAGAACCTCATTGATCAATGAGTGAAGTTCCTGCATCTGAACATCTAATTGTAGCTTTCCTCTTCCGACTTTGGCGGTGGTAAGAACTGTTTCTACCTGGCTTTTCAGTCTATTGTTTTCCTGACGGATAATCTGGACATACTTTTTAAGTCTCTCGGGCTGATCCAGAATTTTGGGTTGAGTTAGAACATCCGTTGCTACCCTGATGGTTGAAATAGGTGTCTGAAACTCATGAGTCATATTATTCACAAAATCTCGCTGCACCTCACTAAGTCTTTTCTGACGCAGAATCACCACCATGGCGTAAACAAAAAAGCCCATAACCAGTAAAGTTATCAGCGAGGAAAGAATCCAGAAATCAAGGTTTTTGAAAAGCATTTCACTGCTGTTAGGGAATTTAACAGCGAAATAATTGAGAAACTTATCAGTTTTAGGGAGCACAATCGGCTCCTCTGTGTTCGTCACAAAATTGGCCGTAACCCGGGCTCCATACCGTATTTCATCAGTATCGCAATCGTAAATACCATACTCAAAATCAGTATTCAGATCGTGCTCTTTAAACTCCAGTTTCAGGTAATGCTCCAGTACCTCGGCATCAAGTGGGGTTCTTAAATTGACAACGTAATAATCTGATGATAACTGTTCTACAGGGTTTTCAATATCAGCCAGCTCATAAACCCTTGAAATATTATTTGCCACCTCACTTAATGCATGAATGGCTGTTTGACGAAACTTGGCACTTTCGATATCATATGCCCGTTTTACCCAGTAAATTTGTACGGCCAGAATTCCGGCTATGGCAAGACTGCCAAGTACAATAATCAGTCTTATCGTGTTTCTTGTCAACTGGTGTTAATTTTAGGAAAGTACACAAAGATAGCACAAAGCTTTGAATATCAGCATTTGGACCTTATTCATACCCAATTTTGAACCATAATCATAAGAAATGACTTAGTAGACTATGCAGAAAATGACAGCACTTATCGTAGGAGCCAGTGGCTTAGTTGGTCGGCAATTACTCCATTTACTCCTAGTGGATGATTTTTATCAATCAGTAACCTCGGTAGGTCGAAAACAACTGGACATAAATCATCCAAAGCTGAAACAAGAGATCGTTGATTTTAACAATCCTGACCTTTCAAAGATATACGCAGATCATATTTTCTGCACTCTTGGCACAACGATCAAAAAAGCAGGGAGCCAGGAGAATTTTAAAAAAGTAGATTATCAATATCCCTTTGAAACAGCAAAGGCCGGGTTAAACAATGGTTCCGAGCTTTTTGCCATCGTCACAGCGATGGGCTCGGACCCCAAATCAATGTTTTTTTACAACAGAGTGAAAGGTGAGGTAGAACTTTCACTCAAAGAATTAAACTATGATCATCTTGGAATTTTCAGACCTTCAATGCTTCTGGGAGACAGACAAGAAAGCCGTTTGGGTGAGCAAATCGGACAATGGGTAATGAAGGCCATTGGCTTTCTTATACCGGCAAACTTCAAGGCGATTGAGGCCAAAAAAGTGGCTAACGCAATGCTTAAATATGCAAAAAGCCCTAAAAAAGGGCTTTCTGAAATTTCATCGGGTCAAATGCTTTGACCTATTCCCACTTCAAATCTGAATTACTGAAAGCATCTTCAGAACTTTCATCCTGAGAAACACTGGCTGGCTGAGCAACAGTGTCAGCCTCTTCGGAATCATTTGAAAACTGATCATAATCAAAATCAGGCAAAAGCTCTTTTTTGATATGATCTACTGTGTCTTGCAGAGCGTCTACGAACTTGTTGAAATCTTCTTTGTAGACAAAAAGTTTACTTTTTTCATAGACAAATTCTCCGTCTCTCTGCTGTCTTCTGCTTTCAGTCACCGTTAAGTAGTAATCATTTGATCTGGTGGCTCTTACGTCAAAAAAATAGGTGCGTTTCCCTGCACGTACTCGTTTTGAGTAGATCATTTCTCTGTCTTCTCGTTGCACTGTCTATGATAGGGTTTAGAGTTAAATAATGGCACCAAAAATAGTTTTTTCCATGATGAATAAAAATAAATCCCCTAAAAATTCAACTCCCTGAATCAACCCATTTTTGATTTATTAAGACTTCTTCTTCATCAATTGAGAATCAGAGTCGTACCTTTGTTTTAATACTTCAAACTATCCCATGAAAGCCATCGGTTTTTACATGTTCTTCCTCTTCCTCTTTGGTCCCGGACCAGACAGTCCTCTTGTAGGTACACGTTTTGAAGGAAGAGCATCATATTACGGCCCACATTTCCATGGTAAAATCACTGCAAATGGAGAACGAATGGATAAATTTGAACTGACCTGTGCTCATAAAACTTTGCCTTTCGGCACAATGCTTGAAGTCAGAAATACCGCAAACGACTCTACGGTGGTGGTCAGGGTAAATGATCGTGGGCCTTATGTGAAAGGACGGGTAATTGATTTATCTCTTGAAGCCGCTAAAAAAATTAATATGATTAATTCCGGGGTTGCGAATATTGAAGCTTTTGTAGTGGGGCAAAACGGTGAGGTATATGTGAATCCAGCACGCCCAATTGTTGAATTCGTAGAAAATGTAGCCGAAGTATTTCGGAAACCATAAAACACGACGATATGAAAAATCTGGATCTGGGGAAAATCAGAGAATATGGTAATGTAGAACTACTCGCCAAACAACTCGTAGAGGGCTTTATTACCGGTCTCCATAAATCGCCTTTTCACGGATTTTCGGTTGAATTTGCCGAGCATCGTCTTTATAACTCCGGAGAAAGTACCCGTCATATTGACTGGAAAGTTTATGGTAAAACAGACCGTCTTTTTGTCAAAAGGTATGAAGAGGAAACAAACCTGAGATGTCATCTGTTAATTGATACTTCCTCTTCGATGTACTACCCGACTGAGAACAATGGGAAACTGACGTTCAGCTGCATGGCAGCAGGTACTTTGGCGAATTTAATGCAGAGACAACGTGATGCTGTAAGTTTGACTTCTTTCTCAGACAAGATTGAGGTTCAGTTGCCCGTAAAATCAACACCCGGCCACATCCATAATATTTATCTGGAGCTGGAAAACCTGATGCAGACCAGCCAGCCTAACAAGGCCACTTCTGTAGCCGAAACCCTCCATCTGATTGCTGATAAGATCAACAAAAGATCACTGGTAGTAATATTCAGCGACATGTTTGAGCGGATGGACGACGTTAATGTCTTGTTCTCCGCACTTCAACATCTGAAGCACAATAAGCATGAGGTATTGCTTTTTCATGTCACCGATCAAAAAACCGAACGGGAGTTTGAGTTTGAAGAACGGCCATATGAGTTTACGGACCTTGAAACCGGGGAAAAAGTAAGAGCTCAACCTTCTCAGGTCAAAGAGCATTATCAGTCAGCTATCAAAGACTTCTATAAAGAGCTGAAGCTTCGCTGCGGGAAATACAAAATTGATTTTATTGAAGCCGATATCAACGAAGGTTTTGATCATATCATGACTTCATTTCTGATCAGAAGATTAAAAATGAAATAAGCCTAAATCCACTTAAACGGACTCTAATCCTTTTATAAACATCCCCTTTCAAGCTTTTTAGGATTTGCTTAGATTGGTTTTCAATCAAAACAAAAATGAATTATGCTATTAACAACAACGCCCAATATTGAAGGAAGAAAAGTAGCCGTTTATAAAGGACTTGTAACGGGGGAAACCATCATAGGTGCCAATATTTTCAAAGACTTTTTTGCCGGCATTCGGGATATAGTGGGTGGTAGATCAGGCTCTTACGAACGTGTATTGAATGAGGCAAAAAACACTGCCTTAAAGGAAATGTCAGAACGAGCTCAGAAACTTGGAGCCAACGCCATCATTGGTATTGATCTGGATTATGAAACACTTGGGCAGGGAAATGGTATGTTGATGGTGACAGCCTCAGGCACAGCCGTCGTTATTGAGTAATGTATACTTCAAGCTCTGCTTTTTGACGAAGGTGGTGCCGCATATGGATTTCCGTATTCTGGTACCACTCTTTCGCGTTTAAAAATCCAAAAAACGGATGCTCTGTCCTGTATTTACCTTCGTCATTTTCCACTTCCTTTTCCTTCTCAAGTAAGCTTTGTATCAATTCAGGAAAAGCCTTTTTGTAGAACTCAACACCTTTCGACTCCGGGTCAGGTGTTTTCCCCGTCCCGGGTCTGATATACTTATTTGGAGGAATAGCATTTTGAGCCATCACATATTTACCGGCATCACTTGGCTCAGCATCCGTTGATCCCTTCCTTTTCTCGAGACATCGGTTAATATTCGCAAGAAAAAAGTAAATACCGGAGCTGTACAGGTGATCATACATTTGCCCTAAAGACCATATCTCTTCAGCCTGTTTAAATTCAAAATCAGACTCTGAATAGTGTTTCAGTGCTTCAACAAAAATTGAAGATGTATTCTTAAGATTTTCAGAGATTTCCTTGGGGGTGATCATGGTGTTCTTATAATTCAATAAAATCCGGTTTACTCTCTCTTTTAAAACGATCAAGACCGGTTACAGCATAAATATACGCTTTATTGGCCACAGCCGTTTGATCGCTAAAACGTTCAAATTTGCCAATCGCCAATATTTTAGAAGGATCATTCAGATTTAAAGACTCCCCTTTTTCAAATCTATAGATTACAGAAAATTCTGCCTTATTAAGTTTCCAGAACAACGTTTTAGCCGAACCTGAGTTCTTAATCGATAGATCTGATACTGAACAATCTGCCGGAATATCCTTTTGCCCTGTAACCGGCGGCAAGGCAATAATATTAAACCGGTTTTTCAAGGAGTCTGCTACCCCAAGATTATTCTTCAAAAAACCATTTGCTGAAAAGAAAATGCTCCCATTCACATTCCGACTCATGCGATTGTAGTCAACCTGGCGGCCTATTTGATTTGCGTCTCGCCAGGGGCTTTGACTTGACTCTTCATCTACTCTGTAGACTCCATGCCCAATATAAAGATCAGCCTTACCTCTGTGCTGAGCCCACCAGTCAGTAAGTGTGGCATACGGCACCAACTTATGTTCAAAAGGGAAATAAATTTGCGGAGCAATATAGTCAATCCAGCCCTCCTGAGCCCACTTTCGGGTATCAGCAAAAAGGAAATCATAAGACGGCTGCCCCCCTCTGGTTTCTGAACCCATGGGGTCGTCACTCTTATTTCGCCAAACACCGAATGGACTTATTCCAAATTTTACCCACGGCTTTTCAGCCCTGATTCCTTCTGAAATCTCCTTGACAATCAGGTCAATATTGTGTCTTCGCCAGTCCTCAATATTGCTTAAACCATCGGGGTATTTTTTGAAGGTAACTTCATCATTCAAATTTTGACCCGTGACCTTGTAGGGATAAAAATAGTCGTCAAAATGAATTCCATCCACGTCATATTCGCGAACAATATTCATGACTACATCTTTAATGTATTTCCGAACTTCCGGTAAGCCAAAATTGAAAAGCTTGTAACCGTCATAAGTCAAAAACCATTCAGGACGGGTATAAATCAAATGATCTGACATCACTGAACTCGCTTTTTTGTGCATTCCACGGTTCAGATTCAGCCATGCATGAAATTCCATGCCCCTTTCATGAGTTTCATCAATCATAAAAGTCATAGGGTCATAAACAGGCGATGGGGCCTTGCCCTGCACGCCCATCAACCACTCAGACCAAGGTTCAGGACTCTTGAGATAAAAAGCATCTGTAGCAGCCCTGACCTGAACCAAAAGGGCATTCAAACCCGTCTCTTTAGCCTTTTCGGCAAGTTTGATGTATTCTGCCTTTTGCTCATCCGAACTTAGCCCTTTGCGGCTTGGCCAGTCAATATTGGCTACAGACGCAATCCACACTCCTCTGAATTCACGTTTTTGGTACTCAGAGTTTTCATAAAGAGCTTGATATTGAGGTTCTTCTGTCTTTTCAACTAATGGGACCGTATTTTGATTGCAGGCTAGAATTAATGGGACCAGAAAACTTACTAAGGAAAGCTTTTTTGACATGAATTGTCGAATTTGAATTTGGGATAAAAATACAAGGATACGTCGTTTTTTTGCTACATTTGCCGGGAATAATAACGATGCATTCCCCCTGCACTGAGCAATTTAGAAGGGATAGTTCCCAGTTGTTTTTCCAAATAATTTAACGAAACTGAAAAGATTGGGAATCACATTACCACTCAAAAAATGCTGATTCTGATCGTCAAAGGTCGCTGATGACCATTGAAATAAATAGGTGACAAACAAATGAAAGAATACGGAAGTAATGTCCAAAAGCTGGTAGAGCATGTGGTCTCTGTAGAAGACCGAGATAAGCGTACCAAGCATGCCCATATATTGATCGAACTAATGCGTCAGATTCACCCTCAGATGCGTGATGGTCACGATTACTCCAAAAAGCTTTGGGATGACCTTTATGTCATGGCCAATTTTGAGCTGGATGTTGACAGCCCTTTTCCGCCACCTCCGAAAGAGGCTTTGGGAAAAAAACCAATGCGTGTACCTTATAATCAGTCCAAACTGAAACATAAGTATTATGGTCGAAACCTTGAGCTTTTGGTCCTGAAAGCCACGGTGGCTCCAACAAAAAACGAGCGTAAGGCTTTTGTGTCATATCTGGTAAAACTGATGCAGAACTTTTACGAGCAGTGGAATAAAGACACCATCCAGACCAACACTTGTCTCGATCAGATTCTTGAACTTTCAGGATACAAACTTCAGGATGAAGTAAATGAACTGAAACGCGACGGCATTATTATGGAAGCTAATCCTAAAGATGGTAACCGTACGCCGAATCGCTTCAATAATGCCAATACACCAAACGGGTCATTGAAGCAGAACAGAAATGGCGGTCGCAGGTTCAACAAGAACAGAAATAACCGCAACAATAAATTCAAAAAGAGAAGAAACTAAACCCTTTCCTTTTCCTATAAAATGTCATCATTCAAAATTACTGGAGGTAAGAAACTCAAAGGTGAGTTAACTCCTCAGGGAGCGAAAAATGAAGCTCTTCAGATTCTTTGTGCTGTTTTGCTTACCAAAGAGGCTGTCATCATTAATAATATCCCCAGCATCAGAGATGTGAATAAACTCATGGAGCTGCTGGAAGATATGGGAGTAAAACGTACAAAATTGGGTGAAGGCTCATACAAGTTTGAAGCCTCTGAAGTACATTTTGACTATTTTGAAACCGACAGTTATAAGGAAAAAGCATCTTCATTGAGAGGCTCTATCATGCTTTTAGGGCCAATGCTGGGTCGCTTCGCCAAAGGGAAAGCTCCAAGGCCTGGTGGTGATAAAATCGGGAGAAGGCCACTGGATACGCACTTTGTAGGCTTCACAAAACTCGGAGCCACTTTTGAATACGAAGCCGGAGATGCTTTCTACACTGTGGAGGGTAGCAAGATGGAAGGTGCATATGTTTGGATGGACGAGATTTCAGTAACCGGAACAGCTAATGTGCTCATGGCTGCGGTTATGACCAAAGGCACCACTACCATTTATAACGCAGCCTGTGAGCCGTACCTGCAGCAGCTTTGCAAAATGCTGAACAGCATGGGAGCTAAAATTTCGGGGGTTGGTTCTAACTTACTGACCATTGAAGGTGTCGAGGAACTTGGTGGCTGCGAACATACCATGCTGCCTGATATGATTGAGATTGGCTCTTTCATCGGTCTGGCGGCAATGACCAAATCAGAAATCACGATCAAGGACTGTAAAATCAAAGAACTTGGAATTATACCGGATACATTCAGAAAACTGGGTATTCAGATGGAGTTCAGAGGTGATGATATCCACATTCCGGCTCAGGAAAATTATGAAATCAATACCTTGATAGATGGTTCAATTCTAACAATTTACGATGCTCCATGGCCTGGCTTTACGCCTGACCTCATTTCTATCATTTTAGTGACGGCTATTCAGGCTAAAGGTACGTTGCTGGTTCATCAGAAAATGTTCGAAAGCCGTTTGTTCTTTGTCGATAAATTGATTGACATGGGAGCTCAGATTATTTTATGCGATCCTCACCGGGCAACGGTAGTGGGTCTGAATCGTCATCATAATTTAAGAGGGATAAGAATGACATCCCCTGACATCAGAGCAGGTGTGGCGTTGCTTATCGCTGCTTTATCTGCTGATGGTACCAGTATTATTGATAACATAGAACAAATTGACCGTGGATACCAGTTTATTGACGAACGTCTGAATGCTATCGGGGCCAATATCGTAAGGTTATAGTATTAACTGACCTTTACTCAAAAGCATTGCTCTTCCCCGAGCAATGCTTTTTTGTTTTACTGAACCTGAATTTGATAAATTAGTGGAAAGAGCGAACCCTGATGAAATACTTTTTATGCCTGCTTTGCTTTTTCCTTCCGGAGTTCTCTGCTTTTGCTCAAAAAGCGGCAAATCATTACATTCAGGATAGAGTTAACCTGCCTTCAAATAACTTTAAAATTGATACTAATGCTTATGGGGACACTATTAGCATAGCAGATTTTGTCAATCTTAACACTAACCAGCTCGACCGTAAAAACATCTCTAAGAAATACTTAGGTACTCCACTATTTTTCAATGGATGGCATAAAGGAACTCTTTTTTTCAAAAACTCGGCACCGGTTTCAGGGACTCTTGCTTACAACCTTTTAAACGATAAAGTTTACTTTTCTCAGGGACCTGTTCAACCAGCTCTTGAGATAAAACCAAATGCATTCGAGATTAATGGTCATCTTTTTGAGAGGTTTGACGACCAATTTAAAAAAGCTGGAAAGTATTATTATCAACGATTGGTAATCAATGAGAAAACCTATTACAAAAGGTCCGTAAAATATCTGATTACAGACTTTAAACATCCTGAGATTATTGACACATCAGAAGCAGAAAGTTATCAGGGCAGCTTTATTAGTCAGAACAAATATTACCTCGTAAATAATGAACGATTCCGACAAATTGACCCTGGTTTAAAAGCCTTCGGGCCTTTCACAAAAAAGGTAATGGATATCATTAGAGAGAATAAACTTGACCTAAGAAAAGAAAGTGACCTTCTCACATTATTGAAATATTTATAGAAATAATCAAAATGTTAAAAGTAAATGATTTCTAGTTTTTCAATTCATATATCTGTATATTGTCCTCACCCTGAATAATTTACAACTTAATTCTATACTATGATGGAAAACTCTACTCTTCAAAATCTTTCATTTACCGAACTTCGAAGCCGAAGCAAGAATATTAGCAAGCTGCTTTATATTGTATCTCTTGCGGCTATGTTCAGTATTTTCGCTATGCCTTTTGTGATACTCACCACTCAGGGAGTGGGAGTGCTCAATCTTGTCTTAGGTGCATTAGCTATTGGACTCACGGTTTATTTATACCGTCTATCTGTCCGTGACTCCAAAATGCATCATGAAATGTGGAAAAGAAAATTCAGATCTTAAACAAAATTCAGCCTAAAACGAGGGCCTTTGCTTCAGAAGCGAAGGCCTTTTTGTTTCTTTGCTTTTATGAATGACGGAAGAAAACGAGAAAATATACAGATAGGCGATGAAGTAGAAATAGTACAAAAACATCATCAAAGATCTGGCGAACTCACCAATGGTTTTGTCAAAAGAATTCTAACCAAATCTGGCTTTCATCCACATGGTATAAAAGTGATGCTGGATACCGGAGAGGTAGGTCGGGTCAAAGAAATTATTCCCGAAGATTTTTGATCTTCTCAATTCACAGGATGGCAGACTTTTCTTTTTACTGATCCCGATAATCTCAAAATTGAGAAACTATTGAAACTGAACTCTATGAAATATTTGAAACTGATTTTAGTCTTCTTAAGCTTTGGCACCTTTGCTCAAAATGACTGGAAAGTCAACTTTCCTAAAGAGACGGAAATTGTGAATGCTCCGCCTTCAAAAGAAAAGGTTTGGGTTTTCATTATGGCCGGTCAATCAAATATGGCAGGCAGAGGTTTTGTTTCGCCCACTGATACCCTGCCAAATGAAAGAATTCTTTCCATCAATGCTGAAGGGCAGCTCATTCAGGCCAAAGAACCTTTGCACTGGTATGAACCTCCACGCACCGGACTCGACTGTGGTCTTTCTTTTGCCAGAACCATGTTACAAGCAGTGCCTGAAGATGTTTCAATTTTGATGATCCCTACCGCAATTGGAGGGAGTTCTATATATCAATGGCTTGAAAATCGCCCGCATCATGATGTACCGTTAATGACTAACTTTAAAGAAAAAGTAGTTCTCGCTAAATCCTTCGGAATAGTGAAGGCAATTCTTTGGCATCAGGGAGAAACAAATGCTAATCAACAAGAAATACAGAAACATGCTGAAAGCCTGAAAATGCTTATGCAACAATTCAGAACTGTAATTGATGACCAAAATCTACCCGTTTTTTTAGGTCAACTTGGCTCCTATTCTGAAAATGATGAAAACTGGCAAGGCATTAATGAGCAGATTGAACAATACATCCGATCAGACCCAAATGCCCACCTGATTTTCACTGGTGACTTGCCTGAAAAGGGAGACAAAATCCATTTTAATGCCATGGCTCAACGAGAAATGGGACGGCGATTTGCCGAGGCTTACTTCAAAAAATAAAAGGCTGCCTCCTTATGAAAGCAGCCTTTATCCTACTTATGAAGATTAAACCTTAGTTATTTGGCCAGGAAGACCAATTACTACAATGCCCTGAGTGATCTGTTGATTTCAAGTCTCTCTGAACACCGGAATAAGCTGCATTCATAACTGCTCTTGGGGAGAAATGAAGTTTTCCGTTACCGCCGCTTCTAAAGGCCTTACCGAAGTGAGCCTGACTTAAAGCGTGACCTGATTCATGCAAAGCAATGGTTTCCAGATCGTAGCTATTTCCATCGGTATTCCAGCTGAACTTATCGTTATAATAAATTTCTCTGAAGGCCACATCCAACTTTCCGTTATTATCGATATCCGTAAAGTTGCCGGCACCATCTTGCCAAAGTAAAGTAAAAGTTACTCCGAGAATGAAGTCACCACCACCAGGAGCCAGAGCATCAAAAAACGCCCTTGGCAAAAAACCACTGTGCTGAATATCAGCATCAAGAGTAATATCTCCTCCAAAGCCCAAAGAAGAGGAAACAAAGCCGGAATTCCCCGAGTATGGAACCTTGGTAATACCAAGATTTGAGCAACCTTCGGCATCCCAGGTGTTCATCCCATTATCAATGGCCTGCTCCAGTTCAGCGGCTGTCAAACCATTGTCCGACGTAAACTCGTCATCCACCAAATAAGTAATGTTTGCACGGCCGCCTCTGCGTGGGTCTAGAGGCACAAAATCGGCAGAGAGTTGTTTATTCCCTCTGTCATTAAAGAAAACGGTGTTCCCGGTGGCTGCATCGATTGTAATATACTCAGCCATATAAACAGCTACGGTTTGATCTCCCGTCACTCTTAAAGACCTCATGCTTTTCTTTAGCTCAGGAGCCTTTTCTGAAACAGCCATTTCAGGCGTTTGATTATCAGTACAGGAAAAGACCAGTCCGGCCAAAACAGCTGCTGATAGGAGTTGAATTTTCATAGTTATTAAGTTTAATTGATGATTAACATCAACAAATTAGGCAATCCGTTTATAGTTCAAAACTCTGTTGTATCAACGTGAATATTCTACTTACAAAACATATTATTATCTATATCAAAGAGGAATTAAATTCATTTCGTGAGCTTTAATCAAATTGCTAAGGTTAGTCATTCAATTTTCCTAATTTTGAGAACTGTTGAATCATACTAAAATACTGTTCTCAAACCCCAGATGGCCAAAGCAAAAAGCCCTAAGAAAGAAACTCCTTTAAACAAGCAGTACAATCAAATTAAGGCCAAATACCCTGGAGCTTTGCTATTGTTCAGGGTTGGTGATTTCTATGAGACTTTTGGCGAAGACGCTATCAAAGCTTCAAAGATTTTGGGAATTGTGCTCACCAAAAGGAATAACGGAGGAGCTAATCAGGAGCTGGCTGGCTTCCCGCATCATTCACTGGATAATTACTTGCCAAAGCTGGTGAGAGCAGGTCAGAGGGTGGCTATTTGTGATCAGCTGGAAGATCCGAAAACGGTAAAAGGAATTGTGAAACGAGGAGTTACAGAATTAGTAACACCCGGAGTTTCCTACAATGATAATGTGTTGGAAACCAAACAAAATAACTATCTCGCCTCTGTACATTTCGGTGCAAAGGAAAATTTTGGGGTGGCTTTCCTTGACATTTCAACGGGTGAGTTTTTGACGACAGAAGGCTCAAAAGCATACATTGATAAATTATTGCAAAGCTTTGCTCCGGCAGAAGTCATTTACTGCCGACAACATAAAAATAACTTTGAGAGCTCCTTTGGTGATCGGTTCAATACCTACACTTTTGATGACTGGGCCTATACTTATGATTTCGCCTATCCGCTTCTAACCCAACATTTCAAAACCAGTACACTAAAGGGTTTTGGTATTGAGAGTTTGAAAGATGGAATTACTGCTGCCGGTGTAATTCTTCAGTATCTTTCTGATACTGAGCACAAGGAAATCAATCATATTTCCGGCCTGACACGCCTGGATGAAGAGAAATATGTCTGGCTCGATCGTTTCACCATTCGCAACCTTGAACTCATTTTTGCTCAGCATGAAGGTGGCGTTCCGTTAATCGATATCCTTGATGACACTATTACACCAATGGGTGCTCGTATGCTTCGCAAATGGCTTGTTTTGCCTTTGAAGGAGTTAAAACCTATAGCTGATAGACAAGATACTGTTGAGGTATTTGTCAAAAACCAGGAGTTACTGGAGGAATTGCGGACCCTACTTAAGCCAATCGGTGATCTGGAGAGGCTGATTTCTAAGGTAGCCGTAGGCCGAATAAACCCGCGGGAAATGATCCAGCTAAACAGGGCTCTTAAACAAGTGGCTCCCCTAAGGGAAATGCTTCAAAGCCTGGCGGCCGAAAATAAAGTCTTTGAGAAATATGCCAATCAACTCTCTGATTGTGAATTTCTGGTGAGCAGAATTACTAAAGAGATAAAAGATGATGCCCCTAACGTGAGCAATCACGGCGGTATTATCAAAACCGGAGTTGATCCTGAATTGGATGAATATCAATCTATTGCCTTTTCCGGTAAAGATTATTTGGTGGGTATTCAAAAAAGAGAATCTGATCGCACCGGAATTCCATCTCTTAAAATAGCCTACAATAAGGTTTTCGGGTATTATCTTGAAGTCAGCAACGCTCACAAAGATAAAGTACCAACAGAGTGGATAAGAAAGCAGACACTGGTCAATGCCGAGCGATATATTACTGAGGAGCTTAAAGTGTACGAAGAGAAAATCCTCAACGCTGAATCAAAGATTTTTGAGATAGAACATCGGCTATACCATAATCTTGTTCTGGCTGCCGCAGAATTTGTAGGGCAAATCCAGCAAAATGCACGGGTTATTTCAACGATTGATGCCCTTGCTAGTTTTGCAACAATTGCTCTTCAGAATAATTATTCCAAGCCGGTTCTCAATGAAACAAACACCATTGACATCAAAAATGGCCGCCACCCGGTTATTGAGAAACAATTACCTCCCGGTGAGAGTTATGTTCCGAATGATTTACAACTAAACGAGGAAGAGCAACAAATCATTATTATTACAGGGCCAAACATGGCAGGTAAGTCGGCTTTGCTTCGTCAAACTGCACTTATTGTGCTGATGGCTCAAATTGGCAGTTTTGTGCCAGCTGAGGCTGCTGATATCGGTCTCGTTGATAAAATTTTTACCCGCGTAGGTGCCAGTGATAACCTCTCCAGAGGCGAGTCCACTTTTATGGTAGAAATGACTGAAACGGCCTCTATTCTCAATAACCTGAGTGAGAAAAGCCTAGTTATTATGGATGAGATAGGCCGTGGAACCAGTACGTATGACGGGGTGAGTATTGCCTGGAGTATTTCAGAGTATCTCCATAATCACCCGAAATACAAACCAAGAACGCTTTTTGCCACACATTACCATGAGCTTAACCAGCTTACGGAAGATTTTTCAAGAATCAAGAACTTTAATGTGGCCGTAAAAGAGGTCAATGGAAAAGTGGTCTTTCTTCGCAAGTTAAAAGAAGGCGGCAGTGAACATAGTTTTGGTATTCACGTGGCTCAAATCGCCGGCATGCCGCAATCTATCGTTTTAAGGGCAAGCGAAATTCTTCACCATCTGGAAGAAGACCACATTAAAGAGAAGAATAAAGAGAAAATAAAGGAGGCCCCGAAAAACAACTATCAGTTAAGCTTCTTTGACTCGCCTGATCCAAAAGTAGAGGCGTTGAAAGAAAAATTAGGGAGTTTGGACCCAAATTCAATGTCGCCCATTGAGGCTCTGTTAAAGCTCAATGAGCTCAAAAATCTATTGGATTAAATTACTTTCCGCTGTTGACTTCTTCGATAAGATCAGCGATCAGACCCGTCCAGCCTGTTTGATGCGAGGCACCACAGCCTGAGCCGTCATCACCATTGAAATATTCATGAAAGAGATAATGATCTTTGAAGTATTTCTCGCCATCATAATGCTTATTCTGAGTCAAAGAAGGTCTAATCCCTTTACCATTCCGCTCAAAAATTTTGATTAGCCTTCTGGAAATAGCATAAGCACTTTTTGAGATGGTCGTTATTTCGCCTGACCCTGTTGGGTATTCCACCTCATAGTCATCACCGTAGTAGTGCGAGTATTTATGTAAGGCATCAATGATCAGGTAATTCAACGGAAACCAGATAGGTCCTCGCCAGTTACTGTTACCTCCCATTATTGATAAATCAGACTCCGCCGGCGTATAGCGTACCGTAAGATCTTCTCCATTTAAATGAAAATCATAAGGGTTTTCCTCATGGAATTTAGATAAAGACCTGATTCCGTAATCCGACAGAAACTCTTCTTCATCAAAGAGTCTTTTCAATACCATTTTCATTCGGTGGCCTCTTAATAAGGAAAGCAAATGTGTCTCCCCTTTGCCGGGCTCATGCCATCTTGAAATCAGCGAGGCTAAATCCGGACGATTTTTTAGAACCCACTCCAGTCTTTGTTTGAAAGCTGGCAATTTTTCGAGTAAATCTTCATGGATGACTTCTACTGCACATAAAGGAATTAAACCCACCAAAGATTTAATTTTCATGAAAATAGTTCTACCATCGGGTGTGTGAAGCTTATCGTAATAAAACTGATCTTCTTCATCCCACAGACCCATATTGCCTTCTTCCATCTTGTTATTGATGGCTGCCGCGATATGCAGAAAATGCTCAAAAAACTTAGAAGCCATATCCTGGTAAACCTCCCTCTCCAAAGAAATTTCCAAAGAAATGCGAAGCATATTTAACGTAAAAATGGCCATCCAGCCAGTGGCATCTGCCTGCTGAAGAGTCATATTTGGTAGCTGAGCATTTCTGTCGAAAACACCAATATTGTCAAGCCCAAGGAAACCACCACCGAAAATATTGTTGCCGGCCTCGTCTTTCTGGTTTACCCACCAAGTGAAGTTCAGCAGAAGTTTATGAAAAATGCGTTCAAGAAATTTAACATCTCCTTTTCCACCACGTTGTTTTTTATCAATTTCGTAGACTTTCCAGGTGGCCCAGGCATGTACCGGCGGGTTAACATCAGAGAAATTCCACTCATAAGCCGGAATTTGTCCATTGGGATGCATATAATACTCACGCAAAACTACCGCAAGCTGCCTTTTGGCAAAATCTGAATCGATTTTCGCAAGGGTGACCGTATGAAAAGCCAGATCCCATGCTGCAAACCAAGGGTACTCCCATTTGTCAGGCATAGAGAGAATATTGTGCATGTAAGCGTGTTTCCACGTACTGTTTCGCTCAAAGTTTCTCCCATAAAAATCAAAAGGCATTTTGGGATCACCATCAGCCCATTGCTTAATATTATAATAGTAGAACTGCTTACACCACATCATACCGGCAAAGGCCTGCCGTTGAATTTTACGCTGTTCTTCAGACTTTATGTCCTTCTGAACCTTTGAATAAAAATCATCGGCGTTATGCTCAGCCGCGGTAAAAAGCTCATCAAAATCCTCAAAAGGATTATGAAGGTGGGTATTCTCAGAAAGTCTTAATTTGATTTCAATCTTTTGACCGGCAGGGACCTCTCTTTCATAAAGACCGGCCATTTTCGTCCCGATCTTGTTTTTATTGACGGCCTTTTTCCGGCCCTGAACCAGGAATTCATTGAAGCCATCTTTCACAAAAGAGCTTTTGTTTGGCTTACCAAACACCCGTTCCATATTGGTCTCATTTTCCGTAAACAAAAGCTGATCTGCGTCCTTAAGATAAAGCTTATACTTTTCAAAAAGCTCGTGATCTATCTCTACCTGACTGTTTGCAATGCCGGTCAGCATTGGCTTACGCGGGTGAGAAGTATAACCCCATGACCAGGTATTTCTAAACCAAAGTGTTGGCAAAACAGCCAGCTTAGCTGATTTTTTAGAACGGTTATAAGCAGTTAGCTTAATAAGTACGTCATTCGGGCCAGCTTTAGCGTACTCAATATAGATATCGAAGTAGTTCTCCTTGTCAAATATACCGGTGTCAAGAATCTCGAATTCCTTATCCAGCTTACTGCGATTACGGCCTTCGGCTAATAACTTTTCGTATGGATATTCTTCAATAGGATACTTATAAAGCATCTTCATGTAAGAGTGCGTGGGCGTACTATCCAGATAATAGTAAAGCTCTTTTACATCTTCTCCATGATTTCCTTCCGCACCGGTTAAGCCAAATAGCCTTTCTTTAAGAATAGGGTCTTTGTAATTCCAGAAAGAAAAAGAGAAACAAATGTGCTGCTTATTATCAGAGATGCCGCCTATACCGTCTTCCCCCCATCTGTAAGCCCGACTCCTGGACTGATCATGGCTAAAGTATTGCCAGCTATCACCGTAAACTGAGTAATCCTCCCTAACCGTACCCCACTGACGCTCAGAGAGATAAGGCCCCCACTTTTTCCAACCCCGGTTGTCTGCTCTCTCGTTAAGTCTTTGCTTCTCTAATGTTTCAATCATTGATGATTCACATGAAGTGCTTGACAAAAATATTTAAATAGATGCGATGGCGGTCAAATTAGAACAATTTTTAAATGATATATTCAAATTCTTTATTCCCAAATTGAATAAGTCCTAATCTGGTTTCCATTAAAAGCCTGCCGTCCTGGCCTATACCCTTTATTCTTCCTTCAAACTCCTCTCCGTTTTCCAGATATATATGCCATTCTTCTCTCCTGAACATTCTGTCAAGGTAACGTTCTTTTTGAAGAGCGAAACTCCCGTTTTTTAAATGGAGATACTCCTTTTCAATGCTTTCACATAGGGTTTCAAGAACATTTTCCTTCACAAAGGTCTGATTAGTCAAATTCTTCAGCGAAGTGGCCAAAGGCACAGAAAAGTGCTGCTGATTAATATTCACACCCACCCCTATCATACTATTTGCCAGAACATTACCTGCGATCATACTCTCAATAAGGATTCCACCCACCTTCTTCTGACCCACAAAAATATCATTCGGCCATTTTATTTTTACCTCTTCATTTTTCAAAAATACTGAAAGAGCATCAGCAATAGCCAAGGAAACAGCAACATTGAGTTTAAACTGTTCTAAAACCGGTAAAAAAAACGGTTTGTAAATTAGCGTAAATGTCAGGTTTTTGCCCGGTTCTGCATACCACTTATTGCCTCTTTGACCCTTTCCATGGGTCTGATTGTCCGTTAGTACAATTGTGCCTTCGTCCAGACTCTCGGATTGAATTTTTTGAGAGGCCCAGTCGTTAGTAGAATGACAAGTTGGCAGGTAAATGGACTTTTTGCCTGTAAAAAGAGTTTTGGGCTGAATATTGTTCAAGATGTCTTAACTTAGCTCGTTTAAAATGAGTACCTGAAAACTACAAAACAATGTCATCGGGTACTTCCGCAAAAATAGTTGTAAAAGATACTGAATGAAAAAAGAAAAGCAGCTTTCAAGCTCTGAATTAAGCCTGAATGTCTTAGAGGGGATGATTGAGAAAAAAGCAGGCAACATCATTGTCATGGATTTAAGGAAGGTGCATAATGCTATTGCAGATTATTTTGTGATATGTTCCGGTAATTCTGACACTCAGATTGATGCCATCGCAAAATCCGTTGAAGAAACCGTATACAAAAAAACAAATCAGGATCCCTGGAATCGTGAAGGTCGCCAAAACCGTGAGTGGATACTGCTTGACTACGTCGATGTCGTGGTTCATGTTTTCCAGAAAGAAAAGCGATCTTTTTACGATATCGAATCCTTGTGGGGTGATGCCGACTTCACCTATTTTGGTGAAGACATGAAGCCTTCTAAAACCCCTGTTCTCTAATCCAATAAGAATTTTATAAATCAAATTATATGTCACAAGAAAACAACTCATTACCTCCTAAACCCAAGAAAAAGACACCAATGGGGAGTGGACCGGGTTTTCAGGGCTGGATTATTCTCGCCTTAATTCTCGGAATCATTGGGGTAATGTTTTTCTCAAATAGCAAAAGCTTGTCCCCAATTAAGTATAAAGAGCTGGAGCAAATGGTTCTGGACGGGGATGTCGATAAAGTCGCCGTAGTTTCGGGAGCGGATGTAGTAGAAGTTACACTTTCATCTGAAGCCCTTCAAAAACAGGAGTACAAAACTTTGCTGGGCAATAACCGGTATACATCCGGGCCTCACATGAAAGTTGATATCGTTAGCGAAGTCGCGTTTATGACTGAATTCAATAACTTTATTAAAAACTCGAGCCTTTCAGAGACCCGCAAGACTCAGCTTTACCCTGAGCCAATTCATCGTGAGGATATCATGAACACTTTGTTCAATTGGCTTCCGTTGATCCTTTTCTTTGGTTTAATGTACTTCCTGATGACCAGAATGGCGGGTGGCGGTGGCCCTGGCGGTGCCTTATTCAATATTGGCAAATCAAGAGCAGCACTTTTTGATACGGACAATAAGGTTAAAATCACTTTTAAAGATGTGGCTGGCCTGGATGAGGCTAAGGAAGAGTTAACTGAAATTGTTGATTTCCTGAAAAAGCCGAAAAAATATACTGAGCTGGGTGGTAAAATCCCAAAAGGAGCCCTTCTCGTTGGCCCTCCGGGTACAGGCAAGACCCTGATGGCAAAGGCTGTGGCAGGTGAGGCGAGCGTTCCGTTCTTCTCACTTTCAGGCTCTGATTTTGTAGAAATGTTTGTGGGTGTTGGTGCAGCCAGAGTAAGAGACCTTTTTAAACAAGCCAAAGAAAAGGCACCATGCATCATTTTCATCGATGAGATTGACGCTGTAGGTAGACTAAGAGGCCGTGGTGCCATGCCTGGAGGTAATGACGAGCGTGAAAATACACTCAACTCCCTTCTGGTAGAAATGGACGGATTTGGGTCAGAGGCCGGAATCATCATCATTGCAGCGACAAACCGCCCTGATGTTCTTGATCCTGCGTTGCTTCGCCCGGGTCGTTTTGACCGACAAATCAGCGTAGATGCACCGGATATCAATGGTAGAGAAGCGATTTTCAAGGTTCATATGAGACCGTTGAAACTTGCCGACGAAGTAAATGCTAAAAAGCTGGCGACTCAAACTCCAGGTTTTGCTGGTGCTGAAATTGCAAACGTTTGTAATGAAGCTGCCCTTTTGGCTGCCCGCCGTGAGAAAAAGGCTGTAGAAATGATTGATTTTCAAGATGCCATTGATCGAGAGATTGGAGGTTTAGAGAAGAAAAACAAACTTATTTCTCCAGAAGAGAAAGAGATTGTGGCGTTCCATGAAGCCGGTCATGCTGTAACGGGTTGGTTCCTGGAGCATGCAAATCCATTGGTTAAAGTGAGTATTGTCCCTCGTGGTATAGCGGCCTTAGGCTACGCTCAATATCTTCCAAAAGAGCAATACCTTTACCGAACAGAGCAAATGTTCGACGAGATGTGTATGGCCTTGGGTGGTCGTGCGGCGGAAGATGTGGTTTTCGGGAAAATTTCAACAGGTGCCCTAAGTGATCTGGAGAAAATCACTAAAATGGCCTACAGCATGGTGACGATTTATGGATTGAACGATGCTATCGGCAATCTTTCTTTCTATGATTCTAAAGGTCAAAGTGAATATAATTTCACAAAGCCTTACTCAGACGAAACTGCAAATAAAATTGACGCGGAAGTTAAAAAGTTGGTTGATGAAGCCTATAAAAGAACTCGTGACCTGTTACTTGAAAAGAGAGAAGAATTAGATAAACTAGCTCAGGAGCTTCTCAAAAGAGAAATTCTTTATCAAAGTGACCTCGTTGAGCTAATCGGTGAACGTCCTTTCGACAAACCAACTGCCTATCAAGAGTATATGGATCAGAAATCTGACTCTGACGAGGAAGAAAAATCAGAAGATAGCGATCTGAATGAACCTTCTGAAGAAACTGAGGAATCGGAATCTGCCAAAGAGGCTTAATTCAAAAGATAGATAGTGACATAAAAAAGCCCTGAGTTCAAATGAACCCGG
Organism: Jiulongibacter sediminis; assembly: GCF_001306455.1. Classification (GTDB taxonomy): domain Bacteria; phylum Bacteroidota; class Bacteroidia; order Cytophagales; family Spirosomataceae; genus Jiulongibacter; species Jiulongibacter sediminis. The sequence goes on from NZ_LGTQ01000010.1 coordinate 40,998, forward strand.
GGCTTTTACTTTCACCTATTTGAAGGTAAATTATCTTCTGCCAAAGAGACCACCAAGTAAACCTCCCAGACCTCCTTTCTTAGCACCACTATTTAACACCATACCTGCTACGTCATCCAGAATACTACCATCACCATCAGCATCAAGAAATGTCTCAATAAGACTTTGCTGCCTACTTCCCTGACCACCACCAAGAAGTCCGCCAAGAACATTAGAAAGACCACCGGCATCCTGAACACCATTTTGTCTTGCTTGCTTACCTAAGACTCCCATTAGGATCGGAGCAGCTACCTTCAGAATTTGGGAAACCTGAGCCATATCCATACCTGATTTTTGACTAAGGGCTGCTTCCACATTAGTTTGCTTACTACCTAGAATATGACCAAGAATTCCGGCACCATCGTTTACTACTGAATCATCAACACCGCCTTGGAATAAACCTCCAAGATTATCAAGGATGCTTCCGTCGTGCTTACCCATAACTGCTCCTAAAAGACCTTCAGCACCCTGCGGGCTGGAAGCATTTTTTTGCATCGCACCCATTAATACCGGCATTGCAATGCTTAGTAAGTCAGCAGTTTTGTTTTGCGGAGCCCCCGTGCTTCCACTTACACCGCTAATAATTGTTTTACCGAGGTCGCTATTTAGTAGATCTAAAATTCCAGCCATTTTTGTTGTTAAGGTTTTTTTTGTTAATACAGATCTTAAATGTAGCAAAAATAAACTACATAAATTCATGACTGATTTTCAGTCTTATTTATGACTTAACAAGCGGTGCAAAGTCACTTTATGAACCCTAATGAAAGTATAAATTGATCTGTGGAAAAGAAGAATTCTTTTGGAGTATTGGCCGGGCCAATCTCCGTTTCTGCGATATTGGCTATTCCACCTTCATAGCGAAGGTCAAAAAAGAAGGATTTGAACTCAAAACCAAGTCCAAAAACAGAATTGATAACCGGTCGGTTGAAGTAATTAAAATTAAAGTCAGGGACGGTATATGGTTTCAGTGCTTCTTGTAAAGCTTTATTTTGCTTCAAAGCAGTTGATACCACAGGCCCACCGAAGACTCTCGCATCTCTGAATCTAATTCCTAAAAGAACGGGTACATCAATCGCTGAAAAACGGGCATCCACACGATTTAAAAGATTCCCTGAACGGTCAATAAAATCAAAACGGCCGCCCTTGGTGGCATAGATAAATTCAGGTTGTAAATAAAATGAGCCTCTGATGAAACGGATAAAAGCAGCACCCTGAAAACCATTTCCAAAAGCAGAATTCGAGATCAGTTCGTCCCTGACAATAACTCCATTATTAATAAGTGGTGTCCCGTTTGCTGAGACACGAGTTACATTTCCACCGGGGGTGTTTATTTGAGTTTTACTGAATCCTCCACGAACGCCCCACTGAAACTGAAGCTCTCTTTCATTATAAGCAGCATCTTCCTCGTTTATCTCCACCGGAATAGCTGGCAAGCCCTTGGACGTATCAGGAACCATATGTTGAGAAAAAACCGGAAAGAAGCCAATAAGGCAACATGCAATAAGTAGAAATCTCATAATCCTTGAGGTTAGGATGAATGAAAAACAAAAATAACGCCATTTTGAGAACAACTCTGTTCTGAAAATGATCTACTTCTAAAATAAATTGATTTCTAAGGTTTTATCGTCATTTGCATTAATTTTGCGGCCATTGCTAATACAACAGGCACTAAATGAGCACAAAGCATATTTTTCTGATCAGACACGGCGAAACCGACTATAATAAAAGAGGTATTGTGCAAGGCAGTGGAATTGACTCAGATTTGAATGAAATTGGCAAGAAACAGGCCGAAGCTTTTTTCTCAGCTTACAAGGATGTGCCGTTTGATGCTGTTTATACCTCTGCTCTGAAAAGGACACATCAAAGCGTTAAAGGTTTTCTGGAACAGGAACTACCCCATATCATTTTACCTGGTCTCAACGAAATCTCATGGGGACATAAAGAAGGAAAGGCCCCTGACCCTAACAATGACAGCTCATATTTTCAGTTGATAGATCAATGGAGAAGGGGGGAGACTCATATACCAGCTACAGGTGGAGAAAGCCCGGAACAAGTGGCCGGAAGACAAAAAGAAGCCATTGATAGAATTTTAAAGCATGAAGATGAGAGGCTGGTTCTGGTTGCAATGCACGGCAGAGCTATGCGAATTTTATTAACCTGGCTTAGTGGATTGCCTTTGTCTGAAATGGATTGTTTCCACCACCAGAACCTTTGCCTTTATAAACTGGAATACTCTTATCTAACAAACAAGTTTCAGATTCTTGAGGCAAATAATACCGACCACCTTCAGGTTTTAGCGGTGTAGATTTTCAGCCATTTATGCATCAGTAAAACCTATGATGTAAATTAGAACTTAGTCGAAACAATTTCGCTTAACTTCGTTGCATTCATTTATGGGTTCAAAAAAAGCATATTGGATATATCAAATCGTTGGCTGGTCAGTCTACTTTCTTTCTGATCTGGCAAATAATCTTGCTTTTTTAACTTTCAATTTTGACGAATTCAATCGCATCATTGGAAGTATTGTGGTCAATGTAGCTGCGGGTGTAGCTATGACGCATATTTTCAGAGTGATATTTAAGCGTTATCACTGGATAAAACTCCCGGTTACCCAATTGGTTCTACGCAGTATTGGAGTGGTTGGTCTAATCACTTTCGTGCTTGCTGCTATTAATATTCCGATAGGTTCTGAATTCATCAATACCGAGAAAATGAACTGGGCTATCAGAGATATCTCATACATTATTAATTATGGTAAGCCGGTTCTGATTTGGGTGTTGATTTATGTTTTTTATGCTTATGCCACTGAGCGAAGGAATGCAGAAGTAGAACGTGTAAAACTTGAAGCGTCTATGAAAGAGACCGAGGCTAAAGTTTTACGTGCTCAGATGAACCCACATTTTGTTTTCAACGCTTTAAATAGCATCAGGGCACTCATTACCGAAGACCCGAAAAAGGCTAGCAATGGGATTACTCAACTCTCAAACCTACTTAGAAGCTCTTTGATAACACATCGAAGAACAACCGTAAGCTTAAAAGAAGAATTAAAAACCATAGAAGATTATCTCAGTCTTGAAAAGATAAGGTATGAAGATCGGCTGCAATCCAAATTTGACATCGCTCCTAATACGTTAAGTATTCAGGTTCCGCCAATGATGCTTCAAACTTTGGTTGAAAATGCTATCAAGCATGGAGTTCAAAAAGCTCTTCGATGGGGCTTTATTGAAATAAAAACACTTATCGAAAACAACCACCTGGCCATTATCATCAGAAATACCGGTCAATTAGAGGACAATAAGAACAAGAGAAACAGTACCGGTTTTGGTATTGAAAATACAAAGCGACGACTACATCTTTTATATGGAAATCGTTTCAAGTTTAATATTCATCAGGAAGACAAATTGACCGTCAGGGCTGAAATTTGGATTCCATTAGATCAACCAAAAGAATCATGAGAACCATCATTATTGACGACGAAAGATTAGCAAGAAATGAGCTAAAAAGACTCCTGGAAGAATTTCCCAGAATTAATATTATTGGCGAAGCGGCTAATGCTGACGAGGCTATTCCGATGATTGAAGAAATGGAGCCAGATCTTCTTTTTCTAGATATTCAGATGCCCGGAAAAGATGGTTTTGAACTTCTGGAAGCTCTTGAAGACCGCGTTCCTGATGTTATCTTCACCACAGCTTATGATGAATATGCTCTAAAAGCTTTTGAGTTCAATGCTCTTGACTATATCATGAAGCCTATTGATACAGCTCGTCTCGCGGAAGCAATTCAGAGGGTTGAAGAGGAGAAGAAAGAGGCCCAATCTGATGATAAGAGCGAACCAAAAGAAGGAGAACTCGGAGTTCATGATCAGGTTTTTGTAAAAGATGGTGAGAAATGCTGGTTTGTCAGACTTGGAAAAGTTAGGTTGTTTGAATCAATGGGAAATTATGTCAGACTCCATTTTGATGATCAGAAACCAATGATTCTCAAATCGTTGAATAGCCTTGAGGAGCGTCTTGACTCAAAAATCTATTTTAGGGCTAACAGAAAACACATCATCAACCTCAATTGGATCGATAAAATTGAGCCTTGGTTCTCTGGCGGTCTACTCGTCACTTTAAAACCGGGAGAAATAGGCCCGGGAGGTGAGAAAATAGAAATTTCAAGAAGACAGGCGATTAAATTCAAAGACCTAATGAGCCTTTGATTCAGCATATTTCAATAAAACCGAATGAAAGTGGAATATACAAAAAGAGGCCTAAGCCTCTTTTTCGTTTAATCTAGTTCAGTGGCCAACACCATTCGTATTCGAAGACGAGCTCCCATACTCATAATGTCTACCAGATCCTGAATAGTGAGACTTTGAGCCGCTCTTAAAATCACCGTAGGCTCTTCCATTCCAGCCGTCGCTGTCATCAATTCATGTTCCAGCTGTGGAAAAGGCACATTGCGACGATCAATAAAATAAGCTTTATCTTCAGTAATTGACAAGGTGATTGGCTGCTTACTTACCTCATGTGTAGCCGTATCAGCCTTCGGCAAGAGTAGTTTTATGACATTAGGGCTCCCAAGTGTTGCTACAATCAAAAAGAACAACAAAAGGAAAAACATGATATCATTAAGCGAAGCCGTTTGAACCTCCGCTTCAAAACGTCTTTGTCTTTTCAGCTTCATAATTACGAGGCGGGTTCATTAAGTGTATCCAGGAAGTCCATTACGGTAGCCTGAAGATGAATACTGAATTTATCAATCATCATATTAATACCATGATAAGCAGAGTAGGCGATCAAACCAACCACCAAACCTGAGAACGAGGCAATCATTTTCTCATATAAACCATTTGAGATGGTTTCAATGGAGAACTCCCCGGTTACTGAAATTTCATAAAAAATGCGGATGATACCGGAAATAGTACCCACGAAACCCAACGTTGGAGCCACACCCGCAATCAAACCCAAATAGCCCATATTCTTTTCCATTTTTGAGATTTCCAGGTTGGACTGAATTTCCATGGCACTTTCAATATCCTTTACCGGCCGACCGATACGAGCTATTCCTTTTTCAAGAATTCGGGAAATTGGGAGGTTTGTACTCTTACACATCGCAATAGCTGACCTCATATCTCCTCTGAGAATGTTGTCTTTGAGAGACCTCAAAAAACCGAAATCAATTTTTGAGGATTTTTTAATAAACAGATATCGCTCTGCCATTAAAAAGAAGGTTACGAAAAGCAGGATTAAAATTGGATAAACGACGAATCCGCCTTTCAATAAGAGCTCGAAATAATTAATACTGGTAGAGGAAGCCGTAAGCGTTGAATCTATCCCGGCAGCGGCCGGAACTTGAAGCAAAATGTTTTGCAACATGTGAAAAGGATTAATTTATATGAACTGGTTAACTAACTCGATGGTGCACGATAATATTATGCAAATTACAAATTTTTACGATTGATAAATCCTTTTCACAACCTTTTCAAGAGTCAGCCCCTGAACGATGATGGAGAACAGAACCACCGAATATGTAATGAACACAATATACTGTTTGGCCTCCCATTCAGCGGGTAAAGAAAGGGCCATAGCAATGGAAAGACCGCCGCGTAAACCACCCCAGGTCAATAGTAGTGGAGCTTCTTTATCAACGGCCACCCATTTCTTTGAAATACGTAGCAAAAAGTGAATAACTCCGTAACGAGCTAACAGAACAATAATAATGGCACCAATACCCGCGAGGAAATAATAGGGTTTGAACTCAAGAATGAGAATTTCAAGTCCGATGAGGACAAACAAAACAGCGTTCATCAGAACGTCAATGAGCTCCCAGAACTTGTCAACGTAAAGCTCCGTGGTTTCACTCATGGCATCTTGCTTGAGTCCGCTACTACCCATGAACAGACCAGCAACCACCATTGCCAGAGGGCCGCTGGTATGCAGAGTTTGAGCAATCAAGTAGCCACCCATCACCAAAGCTAAAGTGATCATTACCTCTACTTCGTAATCATCAATTGACTTTAACAAACGGAACATAATCCAGCCAAGACCAAGACCAAAAACGATTCCGCCAATGGCCTCCTGAATGAATAATGTTGCTACGTCACCGATAGTTACATTGCCTACTCCCAAATGAGCAATTTCCAATATCGTAAAGAAAATCACCACACCTACGCCATCATTGAAAAGGGATTCTCCGACGATATTGATCTCAATTTTCTTCGGAATATTAGATTTGGTCAGGATACCCAAAACGGCTATTGGATCGGTTGGTGAAATCAAAGCACCGAACAAAATACAATAAACGTAGCCGATCTCATGCCCTAAAAACAGAGACAAGTAATAGATCAATGTACCAATCAAAAATGTGGAGATGAGAACTCCAACGAGAGCGAACAAACCAATACTTCGCTTTTCTTCGTTGATCATTCCCACATTGGTATGCAATGCTCCTGCAAAAAGCAAAAAGGATAGCATCACATCCATCAAAACCGTAGTGAAGTCAATTCGACCAATTAAGTCTCTGGCTAAAACCGTCAACTCAGGGTTAACAAACTGAAAAAGGATCATTAACAGAGAGAAAACCAATGCCATAATCATCAAACCGATAGTGGTTGGCAGCTTCAGAAAACGGACATTGAGATAGCCGAAAAGGGCCGAAATCACAATGAGAAGTGTGAGTATTTTGAACAGTTCCATGTAGTTTATTTGAGAAGGTTCTTAAAGAAAGCCTCCGGGTTATTCCCGAAGGCTTTTCTCAAAATTCGCTAATATGTTCTCAAGAATCAAGAAATGCCGTATAAACGGCCTTCCCCTCATTTATTTGGATCTTAGAGCACACCTTTTGTACTCGGCAAGCTATCCATTGCATTGATATCCCGTTTGATGGCCATCTTGATGGCTTTGGCCCAAGCTTTAAAAATCGCCTCAATTTTATGATGCTCGTTATCCCCTTCACATTTGATGTTAAGATTGCATTTTGAGGTATCTGAGAACGATTTAAAAAAGTGCATGAACATCTCCGTAGGCATCTCCCCTACTTTTTCACGCTTAAAGTCGGCATCCCATACCAGCCATGGCCTTCCACTAAAATCAATGGCCACCTGAGCCAGAGCCTCGTCCATTGGCAAAAGGAATCCATATCTGTTGGTACCTTTTTTATCGCCAAGGGCTTTCAAAAAGGCCTCTCCAAGAGCGAGTGCAGTATCTTCAATGGTATGATGTTCATCAATATGAAGGTCACCTTTGACCTTAATTGTAATGTCTGCCCCTGAGTGCTTAGCCAACTGATCAAGCATATGATCAAAGAAGCCAAGGCCCGTATCCATTGATGCGTGCCCTGTGCCGTCCAGATTGACCTTCACATATATCTCGGTCTCTTTAGTATCCCGTTGAATCTCAGCAATTCGGGCGGGTAACTTTAAATGCTCAAAGATTTCATCCCAGTTGGTCGTAACCAAAGATATTGTGTCATCTTTTTCTTTTGCCGACGTATCTTCAGAAATCAAAATACCTTTTGAACCAAGATTATTAGCCAATTGAATATCCGTCAAACGATCACCAATGACATAGCTATTTGCCAAATCATAGTTCTCGTTGTTTATATAATGTGTGAGCAATCCCGTTCTTGGCTTGCGGGTTAGGGCATTTTCATGCTCAAAAGTGCGGTCAATTAAAACCTCACTGAAGTGAATGTTCTCACCTTCTAACGTTGTCATCATTTTCTGATGAGCCGGCCAGAAAGTTTCTTCAGGGTAAGAGTCTGTCCCCAGTCCATCCTGATTGGTGACCATCACCAGTTTGTAGTCAGTCTCCTCGGCTATTTTTCGTAAAACGGAAAGGGCTTTCGGATAGAATTCAAGTTTTTCAAGAGAATCCACCTGAAAATCTACTGGTGGTTCAATAATGATAGTGCCGTCTCGGTCAATAAATAGTACTTTCTGCATAGAAAAAGGTCTGTTCCAAAATTTTGACAAAAGTACTCATCTTCATGAGATTTCCTTAGTTTTGGAAACACCCTGTGGTCATATGAAACAGCTTATTCCTTTACTCGTCTTTTCAGCCTTCTTTTGGTCATGTTCAACTAAGAGTAAAGAAGCCTCAACCCGAGAGCCCAGACTTTCGCACGAAGCCAGATTTACCACTTTTAACATTGAAGATTTCTCGGCTGTAAAAATCAATGTTGATCTGGGCCGTTTAAAATTGACTTTGCGTCAATATGACCATCCAAAAATGGAGGTTCATAAGTCCTACCAAAAATATGTGCGTTTTGAGCCCAAAGGTGATACTTTACTAATCTACACTGAAAATACTCCTAAAAGCACTGAGGACCTTGAGGTAAAAAAATATATCAACCTCTTTCTTCCCAAGCTCAATTACCTGGAAACAAGTGTTAGTCGGGTAACTTTGGAGAGCTTTGATACACCTCGGTTGTCAGTTGTCAATAACTCCAGTGCCCTCCGACTTTATGATTGCCGCATTAAAGACTTACGTATTGAAAATCAAGGCCTCAGCAATATTCAATTAGATGGAAACAACTATGTAGAAACCATTTATTTGAAAAATAATGAGAAAAGTCATCTCAATTCAGACGCCATGGTTTTGAAAACATTTACACTTGAAAGCGAGACATTAGACAATTTAAATTTCACCAACGTCCCTGAAAACGGCTTTATTTGGAGGAAAGACTGAACAAATCTTAAAATAATACAACACAAAATACCCCAAACGAGGAAATATCAAATATTTATCTTACTTTTGCCAAAATTTTTAACCCCGTTCGGGTTCTCTGACAGCGACATTCGTTTTTAAGGGCTGAAATCTTTAAGTCCAATTTCCTTTTCAGAGCAGGCAACGGGAGACCGTGATGTTCACGAAAAGGCGTGTCGCAATCGCCTCAATACATTTTAAAGAGAAGGCTGCTAGCTGGGCAGCCCAAAAGAACTATGCAAACTGTAAAGTTTAACGAACTTCCTTTGTCTGATTTTATGCTTCAGGCAGTAGAAGAAATGGGGTGGCAGGAAGCTTCACCGATTCAATCTCAGGCCATTACACCTATTCTTAATGGACTTGACGTTATTGGTCAGGCTCAAACAGGAACTGGTAAAACAGCTGCTTTCGGTATTCCGGCCATTGAAAAAGTAGATGTGGATGACAGAACCACACAGGTTTTGATCATGTGCCCTACCCGTGAGCTTGCTCTTCAGGTAAAAGAGCAAATGTATCAGCTATCAAAATACAAAAAAGGCCTTTTCGTCACTTCCATTTTTGGTGGCGAGTCTTATGAAAGACAATTCAGAGACCTTAAAAGAGGTTCACAAATTGTGGTGGGTACGCCTGGCCGTATCATGGACCATATTGAGCGTAAAACGCTTGACCTTTCAAATCTTCAGATGATGATTCTGGATGAAGCCGATGAAATGCTAAACATGGGTTTCAGAGAAGATATTGAGAAAATTTTGAGTTTTGCTCCTGAGGAGCGTCAAACAATATTGTTCTCTGCCACGATGTCAAAAGAAATTTTGAGCATCACAAAACGCTTCCAGAACGATCCTGAACTTATCAAAGTTACCCGCAATGAAGTGACCAATGATAATATTGAACAGTTATACTTCAATGTAAGAAGAGACGCTAAAACTGAGGCCATGTGTCGTCTTATCGATGCTAATGATCTGAAACTTATGCTGGTTTTCTGTAACACTAAATCTAAAGTAGATCAGGTAGTTATGGAGCTTCAGGAACGCGGTTATTCAGCAGAAGGACTTCATGGTGATCTTCGCCAGGGTGCCCGTAATCAGGTGATGCATAAATTCAGAACGGGTAATTGCAACATTCTTGTGGCAACTGACGTGGCCGCTCGTGGAATTGACGTGAATGACGTAGATGCCGTCTTTAACTACGACGTTCCTCTTGATCTTGAATATTACGTACACCGAATTGGTCGTACAGGCCGTGCCGGCAAAAAAGGCCAAGCCTTTATGATGGTACCAAGACGTGACATGAATAAACTTCGTGATCTTGAGCGATATACCAAGGTAAAGATCGAGGAAGGCAAAATTCCAACTTTGGCAGATCTGAAAGAAATCAAAGTTCAGAAATTCAAAGAGCGTATTAAGGCAAATATTACTGATGAAGGCAACGAGCTTTTTGAGAAGTTAGTTGACGAACTTAAATCAGAAGACGTTAAAACTTACGATATCATCACTGCTCTATTGAGAATGCAAGTGGGTGATCTTGAGGTAAAAACAGGTGATGATGATCTTGCCGACGGCAAAAGAGGTGACAGATCTTCACGCTCTGCTCGTTTTGAAGGTGGCCGAAGAGAAAGAGGTGGACGTGGAGATAGAGACCGTGGTGAAAGAAGAGGGGCAAGACGTGGTACTGGTCAGGGTTCAGGGGAGCCGGGCATGGTACGTTTGTTCATCAGTCTTGGCAAAAAAGATCACGTTTCTCCAAATCATATTGTAGGTGCTATTGCAGCTGAAAGTCGTATTCCTGGTCGTGTGATTGGTCAGATTGATATGTATGACAAATTCAGTTTTGTAGAGGTACCGGAGCGTGATGTCAATAAAGTGATTACTGGTATGAAAGGTAAAACCATCAATGCCCGTCAGGCTTCCATAGAAGTAGCCAAGTAAAAACAGAAGAGTTATCGACGAAATGAGGAGGCTGGTCGCAAAAGTGACCAGCCTTTTTATATATGTCCTCAAATTTCTCCCTAATTTGAATGCATGAATGCATCAACCGCTCAAAACTTCCTGAAGAAGCTTTTTACCAAAGCAGGCCTGGACTCGCAAAAAACTTCCTCGGTCAGCCAGATTCTTTTAGAAGGAGAACTGATGGGACACCGAACCCACGGTTTACACTTGGTCATGCCTTATATAGACCATCTTCTTAAAGGCAGTATGGAGTCTGATGGCGATTATGAAATTCTCAATGAGACAGATTCAAGTCAACTCTGGGATGGAAAATACCTGCCGGGCCCCTGGCTGGTAGAGGAAGCTATTTCTAAGGCGACCAAGATGTCAGATGAGAATGGAACTGGTACTGTTGTAATTCAAAAATGTTCTCATATCGGTTGTCTGGCTGCCTATATGGAGAAAGCCACTGGAAACGGTCATATGGTCATCGTTGCCTGCAGTGATCCTGACAATGCTACCGTAGCCCCATTTGGAGGTACGACAGGTGTGTATAGTCCAAACCCATTGGCTCTTGGCATTCCAACTGAATCAGAACCTATTATTATTGACGTCAGTATGTCGACCACTTCAAATGGATTGGTTCATCAGGCGAGAAACAAAGGCCAAAAACTCCCTAACCTCTGGCTTTTGGATTCAGAAGGTAAAGCTACAGATGACCCTGACTCATTTTTTGAGGAAGAGCCTTCCACTATTTTACCTCTGGGAGGTTTAGACAGCGGTTATAAAGGCTTTGCCCTCGGTATTATGATTGAAGCCCTAACCTCTGCTCTTGGAGGTCACGGCAGAGTCAATGAACCGGGCAGATGGGGTGCCAGCACTTTCATCCAAGTGATCAATCCTTCAAAATTTGCGGGAGAGAATTATTTCAAAAAAGAAATGGAAAATCTGAAAAAGCAGTGTTTAAGCAGCAAGCCGATCGACAAATCAAAGCCTGTCCGCCTCCCGGGAAGCCGGGGCCTTGCACTGAAAAAGCATCAGTTAGAAAATGGACTTGAACTTCGGGAAGATACACTTGATGGGCTAAAGCAACTTGCTCAGAAGTTTGATCTGTCTATTTGAAGAAGTTCATTATAGGCTCGCCCCAATAGTGATCCCAGAAGACTTTAGTGGCTAACACGATGAATACAATAATTCCGATAAATAAAACTGAGACAACTCCTGATAGAAACGGCGACTTTGAAAGTGTTTTTCTTTGGATAATGAGCTCAGCCACAATCAGATTTGGCAGATAGAAGAAGAAATCCATGAAATAGTCAAATGGCCCACTGAAATTATCACCATGACCTGCCAGATCAGTCGCCGCATGCCAGAAACCATAATCCATTCGGTATAGCCATGAGCCGATAGCCAAAGCATATAAACGAATGGCCCAGGCTCTGTGTAATTCAAAATTCCCTGAATAGGCATTTCGGAAGGTCTCAACACCAGCTATCAGCATAAGAATACCATAGCCCGCAAAGCCAATATCCATGATCCAGCCGCCTATAGTACCTTTCTGAAAAATAAAAACCAGACCACCAATAGCTGCCAAAACGCAGGCCAGTATATAAATTCGACCGATCCAACGATGAACTTGCGGCCACTTTAATCTGATTTTGTGAATGAACTGAATACTTCCAAGTACCAGAATCAAACCTCCGGCGGCGAAGTGGAGGCCTATTCCATTAGTAGCCTGACGGGTATTTTGGTCATACAAACCCGGAAGAATTTCGTTCCATTGAGCGGTATTGCACTGAAGAAGAGCTTTGAAATAATAACCCAAAATATATAAACCGAAAAGACCTGAGCTGATCCAGACGGTAGCTTTTAGAACATTTTGAGTAATATGAAAAAGGTTTTTCTTCAATTGTAGATACCCTTTTGTTCACATTTAATTAAAAACTCTGTTAACAGTTCAAAGAAATTCAGCTTTGGATTGTTATCCTTCTCGATGATTTTACTTACAAAATAATTCTGTTGGAGAAATCTAATATCAACTTTAATTTCATCGGAGGAATTGGGAAGGATAAATATAGACTGGCCATTTGGGTAAATATTTGATAAAATTTGTATCCCTGTTATAATTGTCTCATGTAATGAAACCATTTGTTGAGAATTGAACTCAACATTATGAAAATCTCTGCAAGCTTTTATACTGTCAACTAAATCGATCCAGCTTTGAAATATTACTAACAAGTAGTCGACAATTAGAAAAATTGGAACTTCGCCTGAAACAATCTCTCGTTCATTAACAAATACTTTTTTCCGGCCAGAAACTATATTTTCTAAATTTTGAATTCTTCCAATATCGCGAAGGTTAACCCTTTTACGATTAATAAGTTCGGTCAAAATATAGCATAAACATTTTGTAAAAATATTTTGTGTGTTTCCTAACTGCAGTAAAGACTGATGTTTCTTCGCTAGAACGTTTGATGAATTCTCTAAAACCTGATATACATTTTTAGTTATTATAAGACTGTTGTCAAAAACAAAAACCTCATGACTATAAAATTTATCTAAATAACCATTAAAATCAACAGAAACACCATATCGGTGAGAGTATATATTCCTAATGTTAAGGACGTCGCAAACGACTATCACATGATCGAAACCAAACTTACTCCTACCAACTTTGTCAACTTGGGCTGCAAAAACATTAAGAATACGAAAAATATGTTCAGGGTCAAGCCTATCCAGATCATCAACTATTAATACAAGCTTCTTATTAGCTTCTTCTGCAGGCCTTTTAAGCGTTTCTAATAATTCTGAGATCAATTCCGTGATTAAATCTTCCTCATAAAGATTTGGAGAGGTCAGAGAAAACTCTTTTAAAAACTTAATGTGCTCATTCTTTGTATCAATTGTTATTTCCGCCTTCTTTTCATGAAGTATTTCTACAAAGTTTCGAAGCCCACTTAAAATTTCATCAACAGTTTTGCCAAGTTTTGGGATACTCTTTACAAAAGGCCTTAAGGCCTCTAAGGTTTCTTTTTGACTTAATAAACTGAGAGTTTCCCAGGAACCTACTTCCAATAAATCATATTCTATTCCCCTACCCAGTAGCTCACAAAGAATATCAAACTTGATCAAACGAAAAATGTCATCATTTGACACCACCGAGTAATTCACTGGGTATAAATGAATGGCTACATAATCGCTGTGACCTTTAAAATACTCGTTTAGAAAAGTGGTTTTCCCGATTCCAAATATTCCCGAGAATAAAATCCTTTCATTTTCAGGTAAGAGAAGATGATTTGTAAATTCTTTGTGCGGAGAAGAAACATCAAACTTCATAATAGGCCGGTTTTACTTACCCCACTTCTCAGGCGATCTACGCCACTTTTTGAGGGAGTCGATATCTTCTTCTTTGACGTAGTTTTGCTTTTTAGCCTCGTCAATAAGGAAAGAATAGTTACTCAGAGTCACCAGTGGAACACCGGCTTCCTCAAAATTGGTATCAGCAACTTTAAAACCGTAGGTCATGATAGCGATCATTCCGATGACCTCAATACCCTGGGCTCTGAGAGCATCCACAGCTTTGAGAGAGCTTCCACCGGTTGAAATAAGATCTTCAAGTACCACAACTTTCTGACCTTTCTCTATTCGACCTTCGATTTGATTACCCATACCATGCTCTTTTGGTTTTGGCCGAACATAGGCAAATGGTACTTTGAGATAATCAGCCACCAAAGCTCCCTGAGCGATGCCTGCTGTGGCAACACCCGCCACTAATTGCACTTCAGGAAAATTCTTTTTAATGGCCTTCGCCAATGCTTTTTTGATAAAAGTACGCCCTTCTACATCAGAAAGTGTAATTCTATTATCGCAGTAAATTGGGGATTTCCAACCGCTACTCCAGGTAAAGGGGTTTGCCGGACTCAGTTTTACGGCTTCGGTTTTCAATAGAATAGTGGCTATTTTTCTCGCTGTAGTCATTCTAAATAGATGTCAGAGTCACTTAGTTGACTCCAGATTAATATCAGTCTTCTTCGATCACGATTTCTTCACCATCAATTCTGCTCACAAGAATTTTATCGATACGGTTTTTGTCCATATCCACAATCTCGAAACGGAACTCCTCCCATTCAAATTTGTCACCAGTATCAGGGATTTCCTGAAGAATTTCAAGGGCAAAACCGCCCATAGTGTCAAATCCCGAGTATTCCTTTCTATTGCTCAACTCAATATCAAACTCCTGCAAAAATTCATCGAAAGGCAAAGAGGCATCAATCAGGAATGTACCATCATCTCTCCTGAATATCTCAAATTCAAATTCGTTGGTCTCTGAAATATCACCTACAAGAGCATCCAGAATATCATTCATGGTTACCACACCCTGCACGCTACCATATTCATCAACGATTACACCAAAGTGCTTTCGTTCTTCCTGAAATTTCTCTAATACCTGGTAACCCAAATTATTTTCGGGTATAAAAAGACACTCCCTGAGATTAGACTCCAGATTTTTCAGTTCTGCCGTAAGTGACTTCCCAAGAATATCCTTGACGTAGAGAAGACCCATCATATTATTGATACCATCCTTACAAACCGGATATACCGAGTGACGGGAATCCATCACTTTTTTACGGTTAATATTATAGGGATCTTCCAAATCGAGGTAAGTCACTTCGTTAATGTTTGTCATCAAAGAAGTGATTTTTCTATCGCCGAGATGAAAAACATTCTGAACAATTTCATGTTCAATTTCCTCAATGGCTCCACCCGTAGCTCCTTCCTTAGCCAATGATTTTATTTCTTCTTCGGTTATGGAGTTATCCGATTCTTTGATACCCGTAAGACTGAACAAAAACTTACTGGTTTGACTCAAAACCCATATCAATGGAGAGGTAATTTTTGACAACAAAGCCATAGGCCCTGCCATAAATTTTGAGATACCCTCAGGCACAGCCATGCCTATTCTTTTCGGTAAAAGTTCACCAAAAATCAACGATAAAAAGGTAACAGCAATGGTGATCAGAGCCACCGAAAGGGTTTCAGCATAAGGAACTAAGGCAGGAATTTGCTCAAAAAGAGGTTTCACATAGACTCCGAGTCGGTCACCGGAGTAAATACCTGTAAAAATACTGATGAGGGTAATACCTATCTGAACAGTACTGAGAAACTTATTAGGGGATCCCGCAAGATCAAGAGCAGCCTGGGCTTTCTTGTCTCCGTTTTTGGCGGCTATTTCAAGCTTAGTTTTTCTTGAAGATATCAGGGCGATTTCTGACATAGAAAACAACCCGTTGAGAAGGATCAGGAAGAAAAGTATAAATATTTCCATTAAGCATTGTAACCTCACATGAGGTTATCGAGCACCATTTAATTGATATGCAAAATAATACAATTGTGAGACGCTTTGCTACTGAAAAATAATTTTTTTAGAAATCAGGGGCATACATCTTTATCAAAGTCTAATTTTGCAGCAAATCGAAACATTTTTATGATCATATTCATCAATGACAGGCCCTTGAAATTAGTAGCCAAAAAGAATTTCAATCAGGCCTCTAAAGATGATTACCACACCCTGATCACCGGCAATAAAAAGATCAGAGATATTGAAGAGTGGAAGAAAAAAGTGCTTGTTCTGGATGCAAACAACGCTTTTTTAAACGATTTTTTTAAGACAATCAAGGAAGTCAAAAAATTCAGTTTCAAATCAGCTACGTTTTTGGTTTCCTCGGTACCTGAAGCCTATCAAACCCTTTCAAAACACTACAAAATAGTGGATGCCGCAGGTGGAGTAGTTCTGAACGACGAGGGTGAAATTTTAATGATTTACCGAAGAAACAAATGGGATTTACCCAAAGGAAAAGCTGAAAAAGGTGAAACCATTATTGAAACCGCTGAAAGAGAAGTGGAGGAAGAATGCGGAATTGAGGTCAAGGTAATTGATGATTATTTT
Organism: Jiulongibacter sediminis; assembly: GCF_001306455.1. GTDB lineage: Bacteria > Bacteroidota > Bacteroidia > Cytophagales > Spirosomataceae > Jiulongibacter > Jiulongibacter sediminis. The sequence goes on from NZ_LGTQ01000010.1 coordinate 57,602, forward strand.
GTATCCTACCATACCTATACGCACAAAAATGAACGCGTACTAAAACGTACTTACTGGTACAAAATGTCACTTATTTCTGATGATAATATGCAGCCTCAGCTTGAAGAGGAAATTGAGGAAATAAGATGGATGAACAGAAGTGAAATGCACAAGGCGTTGGAGGATAGTTACCCCTCCATAGCTCAGGTTATTGATGAGACCATCTCGCAAAAACTTCAATTCATGGAAAACTAAACTTAATCTGAGGTCAGACTTTCTAAGGGATAAGGTAAATAGTCACTCACATCAACCCCGTAACTGTGAAGCTCACGAACGATCGTAGAACTAATCGGGGCAAGAGATGGTGAAGTAATAAGGAAAACCGTTTCCAACCCTTCTACTATTTGCCGGTTCACCTGAGCAATGGTGTTTTCATACTCAAAGTCAGTGGTGTTTCTCAAACCTCTCAAAAGAAACTTTGCTCCGTAATCTCTGGCTACGTTGGCCGTTAGGTCATCATAATTAACAACTCGTATTCGAGCATCATCATTAAAAGCCCCTTTAATTACCTTCTCCATGAGTTCCAGAGAAAAATGCCTCTTCTTTGCGGGATTGGTACCAATACCTATGATAACCTGATCAAATAACTTCAGTCCACGCTCCACAATGTCTGCATGGCCTTTGGTAAAAGGGTCGAAAGATCCGGGAAAAAACGCTATGCGTTCCATTGTTCTCACTTCAATAGTTTTGGTAAAGATGAACAGCTTTTAACGCTTTTCAAAAAATACTTTAAACCCTGCAACAGCTTCTTCTTTGATATTTTCTTCAAATCAGGCATTTTGCAGATACTTAACCTAATTACTGAATGAATATTGAAAAGCACCTTTGGGGCGTAGATCTGGGCGGCACCAAAATAGAAGGCATTGTTATCGGGGCAGAAAGTAATGATGTCATTATTCGTGAAAGAATCCCTACTGAGGCCAACAAAGGCTACGAGCATATCATAAGTCAGATTAAAAAACTTATTGACCTTTTGATTGAAAAAACCGGTTTTAAGCCTGAGGCCATCGGTTTTAGTACTCCCGGGACCCTTGATCCGGGGTCACAGACCATGAAAAACTGCAATACTACCTGTATGAATGGTCAGCCCATGAAAAAAGACCTGAAAAATGCTTTGGGTGTACGCATTGAAATGGCCAATGATGCCAATTGCTTTGCTTTGGCAGAAGCCACTATGGGAATTGTCCCTGAAAAATACCCTACTGCTCAGGTTGTTTTTGGTGTAATTATGGGTACCGGAGTTGGTGGTGGTGTAGTCGTCAACGGCAAGGTACTGAACGGGAAACACGGTATTGCCGGCGAATGGGGACATAATGTACTGGAAGAGGATGGTGTAGAGTGTTATTGTGGAAAGAGAGGATGCAATGAAAACGTATTCTCGGGCAAAGCTCTTGAAAAGTATTATGCGGATATCAGCGGCACTAAAAGATCTTTAAAAGAAGTGGTGCAACGATACCGTGCAAACGAAGATGAGCACGCCACGGCAACAATGAAAAGGCTTTTTGAGTCCTTTGGCAAGGCGATACATTACATTATCAATGTCTTAGACCCCGATGTGGTTGTTCTTGGCGGAGGTGTTAGCAATATTGACGAAATCTACTCGAAAGGTGTGGAAGAAGTCAAAAAGTATATTTTTAACCATAAAAAGGTGGAAACGGTATTTCTTAAACCAAAACTGGGAGACAGTGCCGGGGTCTTTGGAGCTGTGGAGTTGGTACGCTAATGAACTATCAATTTCATTTTTACCCTACTCTGCTTAATGAATTTCAACGGTACTTCAAAGAACCTGATCAAGAATCAAAAAAGCGACTTCTTAACCGAATAAACAGAATACCCGAAACAGATCCCGAAGTCTTACAAAAATTCAAAAAAGGAATTCGTTTTGAAGAGGCTGTACTTAAAGACAAGTCCTCGGAGATTTCTTTTGAGCTCATTGAAGAAGCAAGGTCACTTTTACCAATCAGTAGAAAAACACAGCAATTAGTGAGCTTCATTCATCAAAACATCCGCTTTTATGGCTTCGCTGATGTTTTGGGAGAAGAGAGGGTTATCGATCTCAAATCCACCGCAAAACACAGACCAGGCAGACATGACCTGAATTTTCAGAACCTTTACCTGTACGCTCTTCAGGACTATGGGTTCAAATCGATGGAATATATTATATGCGATTTTGAGCAGATTTTTGTCGAAAGCTATCAACTCAGAGAGTATGACTTTGACCCCTTATTACAACAAATGGAGGAATTCAGAGCTTTTGTGCTCGCTCACAGAAATTTGATTACCGATAAGAAGATCATTCAGGAAATTCAGCCCGACCTTTTTGGCTGATTTATTTCAACACTTCCTCGATAGGCTTACCCACAGAGCCGTTTGGCTCCTGAATTCCGAGCAACTGACTTAAGGTAGCGGCTATATCAGAAATATATGTTGGTTTGACGGTTTCGCCATTCGATATTCCGTAACCATACCATAACAAAGGAACGTGGGTATCATAAGCCCACATAGTACCGTGAGTTGTTCCTTTATTATATCCGTGGAACCAGCCTGGTTCAACTAAAATCATCAATTCACCGGTTCTTTTGGGATTGTATAGGTTCTGGAGCAATGATTGATAAAATGGCGGGACACCACCCAATTCTCCTTCGGCCAGATTAACGAGATTATAAACACCCTCTTCAAGCGTTAGAATTGGTTGTAAATATTCAAAGACGTCTTCAAGATCAACATCCTTCTCACTCATCAGGTTACGATTCATGTAAATCTGATAATTGTCAACAGCTCTGATCCAGTCGCCATCTCCAAATTCCTGATCCAAAAGGGCCTCTACTTTATTCTGGAATTCACGACCGATGAATAATCCACCAGGTATCTTATTCTTCATTAAATAAGCCGGAATATCGGCAACAGCATGATCAGCAGTCAGGAAAACGGTGTAATTGCCCTCTCCTACCTGAGCATCAAGTTCGTTCAGTAGCCTTGCTATATCCTGATCAAGTCTCAGGTAAATATCTTCAATTTCAACGGACTGCGGCCCAAAGGCATGACCTGCATAATCTGGTGACGAAAAACTAATAGCCAGAAAATCGGTGTATTTACCTTTACCGAGATTTTCACTTTTCATTGCTTCCAAGGCAAAATCAAGCGTTAAGGTATTGCCCCATGGAGTAGAAGCCAAAGAGCCCAATTTAATTGAATGAGGAAAAACAGCTTTTGTTTCGCCGCTTATTGTGTTTTCATAAGGCTGATCATCCTCTTCCGAGGCTGTGTAAGTTTCAATATCGTATAAAGTATTCCACGTGAGGCTTGCATACGCTTCGGCTTTGTCTGCATTATTGAACTTAGTAGCCCATTCCGGCAAAGCGTCCATATAATGCGTACTGCTAATCCAATTACCGGTAGATGAATCAAACCAATAAGCTGTACCCGTATGACCTGCAGGCATGATAGCTCCTCTGTCTTTGATAGCCACTCCAATGACTTTCGACCCAAACTGGGTTGCCATTCTTAATTGATCAGTAATAGAAGTGACTTTGAGATTTTTCGGAGACATTTTACCGGCACGGTCGCTACCTTCCCCTACTACACTCGCTGTACTGTCTGAGGCCACGTACATACCTTGGCCACTAATCTTTTCAAACCACTCATTACCTACAATCCCTGATACCGCCGGCACACTTCCAGAATAAACATGAGCGTGGCCTGGCCCGGTAACTGTGGAAGCATAATGATAATGATTATTCTTACAATTAAACCCCTGACTCATGAGGCGTTTGAAACCTCCTTCCGAATATCTGTCAGCAAAGCGATTGAGATATTCATACCGCATCTGATCTACCACTATACCCACCACTAGTTTGTTTTCAGCGTTTTTCTGAACCAAACTGGAGTTTTTTGGCTGAGCAAAGCAAGAATTTAGCGAAACGAGAGCTACAAGGGTAAGAAGTCTATTCACGAGTGTAATTTTTTGGCAATTTAATCAATCAACAAATGGGAGGCGATTGTTAAGATTAAGTTTTGATGAAGAATGACTTTTCATTATTTATTGAAAATACGATAAATTTAGCATTTCCAATTTATTTAGTCCTTTCAATAGTATATTGAATCAATTGTTTCAAAGACTCTTTAAAAGGAGAATCCGGAAATTCTTTTAGAATGGTGTAAGCCTCATTGACATAACCGATCATCACCTCTTTGGTGTAGGTTATTCCACCGCTTTGCTTCACAAAATTGATAACTTCCTGAACTTTAGCTGGTTTATTTGAATGCCTTTTTACAATATTAATGATTCGGTTTCGCTGTAGTCTTCCTGAATTATTGAGGGCATATATCAGTGGAAGCGTCATTTTTTTCTCTTTGATATCAATACCCGTTGGTTTCCCGATTTCCTCATCTCCGTAATCAAAAAGATCATCTTTAATCTGGAAAGCCAAACCAATTTTCTCTCCCAGTAGTCTTGATTTTTCAATGAGATCATCCTCTACACCCGCAGAACTAGCCCCTGCTGCACAACAACTGGCAATTAATGACGCAGTCTTTTTCCGAATTATTTCATAATAAACTTCTTCGGAAATATTGAGTTTACGAGCTTTTTCAATCTGCAGAAGTTCGCCCTCACTCATCTCAGTTACCGACTGATTGATTATGCCCAGCAGATTATACTCCTGATTTTTGACACTCAAATCCAGTCCTTTTGAAAGAAGGAAATCACCCACTAATACCGCGATTTTATTCTTCCAAAGAGCTTTAATTGAGAAAAAACCTCGACGATAATCAGAGTCATCCACTACGTCGTCATGAACCAGAGAAGCCGTATGAACAAGTTCTATCAATGAAGCGGCACGATAAGTTGACTCGGTGATTCCGCCATTGATTCCTGCAGACAAAAACACGAACATAGGTCTGATTTGCTTACCCTTGCGATGGATAATGTACCGCATGATCTGATCAAGCAGCATTACATCGGTTTTCATGGAACTCCGGAATTTGCGTTCAAATTCCTTCATTTCATTAATGATGGGTCTTTGTATGTCCTTAATTTTTATCGACATTCGACGTTCCTGCAGGGAACAGTGGCTTTGAGAGTATAGATTACAATTTTACAACGCAAAAATATAAATTTGCATTCGACGGAATCAATATAAATTAGCATATATTATTCGTCCTAAAATTTCTTACGAAAAGATAATAAAATCACCAAAGAAGAATGAGAGCATTAGTGCTGGGAGGAGGTTCACTCAAAGGAGCATGGCAAGCCGGAGCCGTTCAGGCGGTTTTAGAAACGGGCTTCCAGCCAGAAATGATTTATGGAATCTCCGCCGGTGCCCTCAATAGCTCGTTTATAGCCAACGAGGCTGGCAAACAACATGTTTCTCATGGGGCTATCGACTGGGAGCTCGTCAATAAAAAACTCATTTCTTTTTGGGTCGAAAATATCACAAAACCATCTGATATAGGCATTCTAAAATCACGGTGGATGCTGGGAATTGAAACCATTCTTAGCCGATTTGATGGTTTGCTTGATACCAATCCTTTGCACGAAAAACTCAAACACCATATTGACCTGACAAATCTCAGACGCAGCCCGGTTAAACTCAAGGTAGGTGCAGTCAACGTCAATACGGGTCAAATGCACTATGCTGACCCAATGGAGCAACACTTTCTGGATTACCTGAGAGCAAGTAGTTCCCTGCCTATCATCATGCCTGCCATTCAGATCGGCGGAGATCATCGTCAGGCTTTTCTGGATGGGGGCCTTAGAGAGGTGGTTCCTTTGAAAAAGGCAATTGAAGATGGAGCTACTGAAATTTATGCCATTGCCACGCACCCAAAACATCGCAAACTGGAACCAATCAATTACCGATCCTTTTTTTCCTTAATTGAACGAATAAAAGACATTTCGGTTAACCAGTTTGAAAACAATGATATAGACTGGGCAGAAAACTATAACGAAAACCTGATGAGCATTGCCGGTTTTTCACTCAACAAAAAGATAAGCCTAAAAATCATCAGGCCTATGGAACCTATCAATATCAAACTGACAAGCTTTACCAGCGAGGAAATCAGAGAGGTAATTAAAGAGGGATATCAGTATGCTTATACGCAACTGAAATAATTCGTCAATAGAGCTTAACGGTTCTGGATAAATACATCCAGATTAAAGCTAAAAAGGTAACCACTCCTAGAGCTATTGAAAGGCTCGTCGCCTCCGAAATAAAGCCAATTAATACAGGTCCCACCATAAAGCCGCCCATAGCAAAGGTGTTCAAAATGGCCAGTCCGTTGCTTTTTGACACTCCCGGTACCCTGGCTGCACTTCCGTAGAGTATTGGAGCAGCACATGATACCCCGGCACCTACCATCGCAAAACCAACTATCGAGGTCCACACCATGGGAAGAAAGATGGCTAACAGAAGTCCGGCAGCAGATAGAAGCCCTCCGGCTGTTAACACCTTATTGGCACCGAGTTTTGGAATTAAACTATCGCCGTATAACCTACCCAAAGCCATAAACAGTGAGTAACCTGAAAGCCCCCAGCCCACAAAATAAGGACTACTCTTGACCACATCCCGCATATAAACGGAGGTCCAGTCAGCCATGGTTCCCTCTACAATGTTTCCACACACTCCAATCAAAATCATGATCAAAAATGCCCCTTTCGGAATAAAAAAGCGACTTTTTTGACCTACCTGACTTTCCTCTTCCTGAATTTTAAAAATCGTTGATTTAACGGAAAAGGCTAAAACGATAACTAAAACCGATATTCCTAACATGTAAGAACCAGGTAAAATGCCCGCTCCCCGACCAATACTCGCCAATAACGAACCAAGCATCAAACCCACACTAAACATGCCATGGCAGGTGCTCATGATATTGATTTTCTGATGAGACTCAATACTAGTCACACCCATATTTTGAGCAATGTTGGTTATTGAAATCCCGGCTCCGCAGAGGTATAATCCGGGAGGAATAAAATATATGGATGGAGCATTAATCGGAATCAAAAAGGCCAGAGCCATGCCTATCATGCTTCCAACGGTAGTGGTTTTCATCCCTAATTTAGAAACCAGCCAGGCTCCTATCATATTAGCCGTAAGAGCCCCTAAAGGCATGCTGAGTAAAATTAGGCCCAGGTCAGCGTCATTTAGCCCAAACTTATCTTTTACGAAAGGGATAAAAGTGGCCCAGGTACCAAAAAGAAAGCCGATAGAAAAAAATGAGGCTCCGATAGCCCGGCTTTGCCTGTTTTTTAGAAAAGAATCAGTGAGATGTTTCAAAATACGACTTAAACGGTAATTTCTATTCGATTTCCTTCGGGATCAAGCACAACGCTTTCATAGTAGCCATCTCCAGTAGTACGGCATTCGCCCACGACCACAAAACCATCTTCTCGTAAAGCTTCTGTTAATCTGTCCACTTCATCTTTAGAACCGACGGACATAGCCATGTGAGTATAGCCCAATTGCTCAAACCCAGGCTTCTCACCTTCAATTATTGAAGTTTTGGCCATTAGTTCAAGTCGGCTTCCTTCATCAAAAGTCAGAAAATAAGATTCAAAACCTTTGGTAGAATTGACATACTTTTCGTTGCACTTAGCACCAAAATAGGCTATATAAAAAGACCGCATTGCCTCCAGATTTCGGCAGTAGAGTGCTAAATGTTCAATTTTAGGCATACTTCAAAAAAGTTTGAATCTGACTCAGTGAAACATCAGCATAAGTATTGATATGATGATCACAAGGCGGCAACTCTTCTTTGGTATGACTACTCAAAACACCTACCACTTTCATTCCGGCATTTATGGCCGCCGATACTCCGCTGAAAGAATCTTCAAAAACCACACAATTTTGAGGTTCAACACCCAGATTAGCCGCCGTGGTCAGGTAAACTTCAGGATCTGGCTTGTGTTTGGATACATCTTCTGAGGCCATGATGCTTTCCATTTGAGGTTCAAAACCCAGTTTTCCCATAATCAGGTCAAGATTAGCCCTGGGTGCCGATGTGGCAACTCCGGTTTTAAAACCATTTGTTTTTAGCAGTTCCAACCAATTGAGAAAACCCGAAATGGGCTCAATTTCATTGGCATAAATTTCTCTGAAAAGCCCTTCTTTTTCATCTTCCATTTGTTTGAACTCGTCTCCAACTATTTCTCTGCCCAAAAAATGCTTCAAGATGTAACTATTGCTTTTACCAAACATATGCTCAGCAAACTCCTGATCTGTAGGGTTGAGGCCTCTTTTCTCAAAAAACACCCGAAAGGCTTTGGAATGATAAGGATTAGTGTGACAAATCACCCCATCCATGTCAAAAATGACGGCTTTTTTACTCATGCCCGCAAAGGTACTTGTTCTCAGAATTTATTAAGAATTCAATTGAGGAGATTTTTAGCAATACCCCTGATGAAGGCTTTGTCATTTGTATATTTGCGGATTAATTCATTTCCTACAAAACCGGATGACCAAAGTCGATATCAGCCGCCTGGATCCCAAAAATTATATCATTATCAAAGGTGCCCGCGTCAACAACTTGAAAAATGTTGACGTGGCTATTCAAAGAAATAAACTGACCGTAGTGACCGGCCTATCCGGCAGCGGGAAGTCTTCACTAGCCTTTGACACACTATATGCGGAAGGTCAGCGTATGTACGTTGAAAGTCTTAGCTCCTATGCCCGCCAATTTTTGGGAAGAATGGAAAAACCGGAGGTGGACTACATTCGTGGTGTTTCGCCGGCAATTGCCATTGAGCAAAGAGTAAGCACTAAAAATCCACGTTCAACAGTAGGAACCACAACTGAGATTTATGACTATCTGAAACTGCTCTTTGCCCGTGCGGGCAAAACAATTTCACCGGTGAGTGGAAAAGAAGTCAAAAAAGACACAGTAACAGATGTCTGTGACTTCATCTTTTCTCACGAAGAAGGCCAAAAAGTCATGATTTTAACTCCTTTAAAAGTTTCTGAAGGAAGAACATTAGAAAAGGAGCTTGACCTTCTACTTAAAAAAGGATTCAATCGCGTCGCTCAAAACGGTGAAATTCAACAGATTGAGGAATTACTCGAGATTAAAAATATCAAGAAATCAGATCAGTTTGAGATTTTGATTGATAGAGCCGTTGTGCGATTTGATGAAAACAATGAGCCTGATGAGGACACGCTTTATCGAATCTCAGACTCTGTGCAAACTGCATTTTTTGAAGGACAAGGCGATTGTCATATCGAAATTTTAGGAAAGGAGAAAAAAGCGTTCTCTGATCGTTTTGAGGCTGATGGAATGAGCTTTGAAGAGCCTTCGGTCAATTTATTTACGTTCAACAACCCCTATGGAGCATGTAAACGTTGCGACGGCTTCGGGAAAGTTTTAGGAATTGATGAAGATCTGGTGATACCGGATAAAGAACTCTCCATTTTTGAAGGAGCTATTGCCCCGTGGCGATCTGAACGAATGAGCGACTGGCTGGCACCGTTGATCAAAAACGGAATTCGCTTTGACTTTCCGATTCACAGATCATATAAAGATTTGACGGATGAGCAGAAAAAGCTGGTCTGGAGCGGTAATGATTATTTTGAGGGCCTGGATGCCTTTTTCAAAGACCTTGAAAAACAGACCTATAAAGTTCAGTATCGTGTGATGCTGAGCAGATACCGTGGACGTACTATCTGCCCGGAATGCCGTGGAACACGTCTAAGAGGTGACGCATCTTTTGTGAAAATCAATGACCACTCCATTACTGATTTAGTTTTGATGCCTGTCAAAAAGGCCAGAGATTTTTTTGAAGAACTGAAACTGGAAAGTCAGCAGGAGAAAATAAGCAAACGAATTCTGCTGGAGGTTAAAAACAGACTGGAGTATCTGGACAGGGTTGGTTTAGGCTATCTTACTTTAAACCGGCTAACTTCTACCTTATCGGGAGGTGAATTTCAGCGAATAAAGCTGGCAACTTCGCTCGGCTCAGCTTTGGTGGGCAGTATGTATATTCTGGATGAGCCGAGTATCGGACTTCATCCAAGAGATACGCAAAAACTGGTTTCGGTTTTAGAATCACTGCGTGATTTGGGCAATACGGTCATCGTGGTAGAGCATGAAGAAGAGGTCATGGAAGCAGCGGATGAAATCATTGACATCGGGCCTGATGCCGGAAACCTGGGAGGAGAACTCGTCTTTCAGGGTGATAGGGAAGACATTCAAAAAGCTCCGGCTGGAGAAGTTTCTCACACCATTCGATTCCTGAAAGGTGAAGATAAAATTGAGATACCTAAAAGAAGACGAAAAGCCATTGATTTCCTAAATCTTACGGGAGCTTCTGAAAATAACCTTAAGAATGTGGATGTCAAATTCCCGCTGAATGTACTCAGTGTAGTCACAGGTGTCAGTGGTTCCGGGAAGTCAACATTAGTCAGAAAAATACTTTATCCCGCCCTTGCAAAAATTAAAGGTGAATATTCACAGGATTCAGGCAAATACAAAGAACTTACTGGAAGCATCAGCAGAATAGAACGGGTTGAAATGGTGGACCAAAACCCCATCGGAAAAAGTAGCCGCTCCAATCCGGTAACGTATATCAAAGCGTATGATGCCATCAGGGCATTAATGGCAGATCAACCTTTAGCAAAGCAGCGGGACTATAAGCCAGCCTTTTTCTCGTTCAATGTAGATGGTGGAAGATGCGAAGCGTGTGCTGGTGAAGGAGAGCAAACAATAGAAATGCAGTTTATGGCTGATGTAAAACTAACATGTGAAAGCTGCAAAGGCAAACGTTTCAAACAGGAAGTACTTGAGGTAAAATACAATGAGAAAGACATCTCAGACATCCTTGACATGACTATTGATGAAGCTCTGGAGTTCTTTAAAGAAAGCCAGCCTAAGCTTTATGAGAAATTGCTCCCGCTACAAGATGTTGGTCTCGGCTATATCAGATTAGGCCAATCTTCTAATACCTTGTCAGGTGGTGAAGCTCAACGTGTTAAATTGGCATTCTTCCTTGGCAAAGGCAACTCAGATAAAGGAAAAACTCTATTTATTTTTGATGAACCCACCACTGGCTTACATTTTCATGATATTCAAAAATTATTGAAAGCTCTGAATGAATTGATTGAGCAAGGAGATTCTGTCCTCATTATTGAGCATAATATGGAAGTCATCAAATCAGCCGACTGGATAATCGATCTTGGGCCGGAGGGAGGAGAAGAAGGTGGCTATATCTGTTTTGAAGGTACACCCGAAGAAATGGCCAAAATTAAAGGAAATTATACAGCAGACTTCTTAAGAGAAAAGTTATGAGATTCCTAATCCTTGTCATTATTGCCGGCTTATTCAATTCATGTTCTACAAGCTTATCTGAGGAGAAACAGGAAAATAACCTGGATTGGTTATTGGGATCATGGCAAAGAACTAATGACGAAGATGGTAGAGAAACTTTTGAATCATGGTCTAAACAAAATGATTCTAATTACTATGGACTAGGTTACACCTTAAGCGAAGGAGATACCGTTTTCAGAGAAGATTTAAGAATTTTCAGGAAAGACTCCTCCTGGGTTTTCGAGGTGACCGGGGTAAATGAAGACCCTACACTTTTTATTTTTACTCAGTCCGATTCGGTTTCCTTCCTCGCCGAAAATCCTGAAAATGATTTCCCAAAAGCTATTGAGTACAAAAAAACCAAAGAAGGCTTTCATGCTGAAGTGAAGTCAGACGAGATGAGCATTGGTTTTGATTTCATTCACTCTCTGGATTAACCTTTACTTAGCTTTAAACATGTGATTCTAGCAAAAAAGTATAACTCACATGAAAACTCCTCTCTTTTTCAAGCTACTCCTAATGTTGGCCATAGGCTTGCGATTGATATACGCAGCCCGAAACAGTAAAAAAACAGCGACAAGACCTTATCAAAGCCTAACTGATTATCCGTCAAGGCCATTTCAACCCCCAAAAGGCCTTGACCAAAACTCTAGCCTTGGAGAGCAGCTAAAGTATATCTACAGAAAAAGCGTTAGAGGAAACATGGATACTCAACATAAAGTCATGATCTTCCTGGCCATTGAACTGGAGAAATCGAACCAAAAAGGTTCTTTATACCGTTTCCTTTGGCACAGAAATGAGTGGACTTATGTATTCTATCAAGCCTTGATTGCCCTGAATTTCACTGAATGGGCACATCAATTATCTGAGGCCATGGAAGAATTAACAGGATACAATTTTCAAAATATCAACATTCAGGCTACTCAACCTGAAAGTCTGTTCCCAAATGCTCAGATTGACTCAGAAAAGTGGAAAACCTTTAACCGTTCATTTTCATTGAAGGATTTCCAGCTGGCCCTCTTGAAGGAAATTAACCTTTAGTCACTTCTCCTTTTTATATGTATAGCTCAATTCTGTTTTCAAATGAGGTACAGATATTGTAACATTATTGTATGATCGATGCCCACCACCATTTCTGGACTTACGACCCCATTAATTACAGTTGGATTGACGAATCCATGGCTGCCATTCAAAAGAGTTTTCTACCGGAAGACCTTGAACCCATACTAACCTTAAACGGTGTTGAAGGGTCCGTATTAGTTCAGGTAAATCAGAATGAAAAAGAGAATGACCTTTTTCTTCGATATGCCGAGAAGCATGATTTCATCAGGGGCGTAGTTGGCTGGATTGATTTGAGGTCAGAAAATCTGACTGAAAGATTAGTATCGTATCAGAACAAACCTTTAATGAAAGGTTTCCGCCATATCGTTCAGGGAGAACCGGATGATTTCCTTTTTCAACCTGAATTCATCGAAGGAGTAAGAAGACTTCACGATTTCAATTATACCTATGATATCTTGATTTACGAGCGTCAGCTTCGTGCAGCTCTTCACTTCATTCGTCAATTACCCGAAAACAAACTAATCATTGATCATATCGCTAAGCCTGATATTAAAAATAAGTCATTGACCCGATGGGCCAATTATATGAAAGAGATTTCGCGGCATAAAAATGTCTTCATTAAAGTCAGCGGAATCGTAACAGAGGCTGATTACCAAAACTGGAAGAGAGAAGACTTCTACATCTACCTGGATCATTTGATGGAGTATTTCGGTCCTAAAAGGCTGATCTATGGTTCTGACTGGCCGGTCTGTCTCGTGGCCGCCAAATATGAGGAGCAGCTGGATATTCTAAAAACATATTTCTCAGGGCTCTCCATTGAAGATCAAAACTGTATTTTCAGAGAAAATGCCATTAGATTTTATAACCTGTAAATACCAAAAAAGGCCACCCGTTTGGGCAGCCTTTTCAACCTATGGTTGTTAATTTCATTATCTGTTAAGAATCAGTTTCTCAGTTAACACATCCTCACCATTAATCACTCTAACAGTAAGTTCTGTGGTAACAAGGCTCTGCGGCAAGGAGTAAACCTTTCTCAGATCACTTACTTTACCTTTCATGCTTAAAACGATACGGCCATCCTGATTAGTTACATCAATCATCACATCATCCTTATCATTCATACCAGCAAGCTTCAGGTTAAAGTCACCCTGAGTTGGATTTGGCCACACACCAATATCTTTCTTAACAAGCTTACCTCTTCCTGAAGTAAATCTAACACCTTTATCAAGGCCTGAAGTTTTATCTAAAGTTCTGTTTTCAGCAATTGTCCACGTATTTCTCTTCAAGTAAGCAACATTCGTTTCATAGGTATTAATCAGTCTCACATCAGCCTCCTCATTTTCATCATTGCTGGTCAGTACCCAATACTCCTGATCGTTGATTGATTCCACACCATTCGCTAGTTCTCCAGAGAATTCATTAGGATTTTGAGCTATATAGGCTGCACTTAAAGCACTTCCTTTCTGGCTTCTGGCATTGAAGCCTCTATAATTAGCCCCGTCACCTAAAGGAAACTCAAATTGATTCGCCTCAAGTTTGGTTACAGTACCTACCGAGTGAGAATAATCCGAAGCTCCGAAGTGATTTGCATCAGCAGCAAAAACCAAAGGACTGTTATCAGAAGAACTTACAACGCCCTGGTTGTAATTCATTGTTCTACCAATTACCATTGGCGTATTCAAATTCACATCATTTTCTACTGTCGCAGATGCCAGCTGAACGTCATTTGTTCCATTAACTTCCTGAGGTCTGTAACCGTCAAAAACAACTGAACCTTCAGAACGAAGTTCACCGTCGTTTTTCAGATTCTGACGCAAATGAAGCTCACCTTTGTTGATTAGCTCTCCCTTATTTTCAAAATCCTGCCCAACGCTAAGAACAGCACCTTCTGAAACATATATCTGGGTCGAACTAACTACTTGAGCTGAGGCTGAGGCAGCTAACGCAGCAAATGACAAGGTATAGATTACTTTTTTCATACTATTTGATGTGTTTGAATGTTTGCTGATCTAAAAGTACTTATACAATCCCAGATTAGAAAACCCTCAAATTCTTTTTTATTAAATGGCCTTGGCCCAATTCTTCATGAATTTGTACAAATATCGTACCTTTTTAACATTCACGTATATCTGTTATTGTTATTTCATCAAACCTCTGGTCTTTAACCACTCTTCCAACCGATGAGGCCAGCTACTGACAGGACCTGTTTTATTGACGGCAAGACCAAAACCATGGCCACCTTCGGCGTACATGTGAAATTCAGCGGAAACTCCATTTTTTTTCATCGCCTGAACATAGGCCAGGCTATTTTCAACCTTTACAGGATCATCAAAAGCATGAACCAGGAATGCAGGTGGTGTATCTCCCGATACGTGTAACTCGTTAGAATAAAGCTCAATATCTTTAATCGTCAAATCCGGCCCGATAAGGTTTTGCCTGGAACCTGAGTGTCCGAATTTATCATTGAAAGAAACCACAGGATACATTAAAACACTAAAATCAGGCTTCACACTCATTTTTTCATCAGTGATCTCTCCAACCTGTTCATCATAGTGAGTTGAAGCCGTTGCCGCCAAATGCCCACCGGCAGAAAAGCCCATTATACCCACTTTATTTTTATCAATTTTGTATTGATCGGCATGGGAACGAATATATCGGAAAGCCTGCTGGGCATCTTGAAGAGGCCTTATCGATTTCTCAATAAAAAGCTCCTCCTGTGGCAGGCGATACTTTAAAACAAAAGCAGTAATTCCTCTTTCAGCATACCATTTGGCTACGTCTGTACCCTCTTTGTTGAAAGCCAAAATGTAATATCCTCCACCGGGACAAATTATTACAGCCGCCCCAGATTTTTTGGAGGCTTTTGGCTCAAAAACAGTCAAGGTAGGATTTGTAATGTTTCTAAGTCGTATTACTCCATCATCACGATCGCTTACATTAGCCTCACTAAGTCCATGATTATCTTTTAGACCGGGAACACCATCAGGATACAGCGGAATCACTTTTTGAGCATTGGCCATAGGAGAAATAAAAAGGAGGGTCAGAAACAGTTTTCTAAGCATAAAAAAGGGTTTGAATGATTTTCAAACCCAAATTAGTGAATAATCCGAAGTGGTTTACTCCAAAACCGGATCTTCTGCAATCTCCAATACCTTAAATTCAGTGCGGCGGTTAACCTGATGTTCTTCTTCGGTTTTGGCATTGTCAATAATTAATTCACGCTCACCATAGCCCTGAGCAACCAGTCGGCTCCTTTCAATTCCCCGGCTGATGATATATTCAATGGCCGATTCGGCTCTTCTTTGAGAGAGACGAAGGTTATACATGTCCGTTCCTCTAACATCCGTATGTGAGCCAAGCTCAATTTTCAATTTTGGATTGTCTAGCAGTATCTGCACCAGTTTGTCCAATTCCACTGCGGCATCAGGCCTAATGTCAGCTTTATCAAGATCATAATAGATATTCTCCAGAACAAAGGTTTTTCCAATGAACACCTTCTCGAGTCGAACTGTGGTCGAAAAAGTGGTGTCCGTTACCGGTTTTCTCAATAAGATTTGAGGGATGGTACGGCCGTACATACTAAAGCCCTCTCTTTTGGTGAGATAATCAGGTTTTTCAACAATCAGCAGATAATCAGTATCTTCCTGAGTTTGAATCGGCCCAAAAGCCCCCTGTATATTCGACTTAGTCTCAATCAATAATTCCTGAAATCCACCGTCAATTTTATAAACGCTAACCTTCGCTTCAGCTATCATATCACCTGACTCAGCATCAGTCACTAAACCTTTGAGATAATAGTTTACAACTTTGATCTCAGACTCATCACTTTCGTCTTCTTGATTATTACCATCTTCATTTAAAGGGTCGACCGAAGCCAATTCCTCAGCAGGTGGAGCCTGATAGAAATAAATATCATCGTCGCCCTGACCTCCTCTCCTGTTAGACGAGAAGAAAATATTGCCATTCTCATCAAAACTTAAGGCAAAATCATCCTTTGAAGAATTATAGGGCAAGCCCATATTTTCAACGGCTATTTTACCACCTTTTCTTTCAGCTACGAATAAATCCAGTTTTCCGAGTCCGGGATGGCCATCAGAAGAGAAATATAGCTTTCCATCCTTAGACACATAAGGAAACATTTCATCACCGGGAGTATTTAAAGCCTTGCCCATATTGGCCGGATTCCCGAAGCGGCCCGAGGCATCCATATTAACGCGATACAAATCCATTCCACCTGAACCGCCGGGACGATTAGATGCGAAATAAATTGTACGACCATCACCTGAAAAAGCGGGGCTTCCATCCCAACTTGCCGAATCAGAGGCTGAAACCAATTGCGGCTCCGTCCAGTTTCCGGCAGGTAGTTTTCTACTGATGTATAAATCCACATCAGGGGAGAGATCTTTTCGTTTTCCGCTATTCCCACGGGCAAAGATCACTGTTCGGCCGTCAGGTGAGAAGGCTGGACTTCCCTCATTTCTTTCCGGATCAAAAATTTCAGGGCTAAACTCCTGCACTTTACCGACTGAAGTCAGATCAGAATTTACAGGTGCAGAGTAGATCCCCAAAAACGGAAGTCCATTTGAGTAAACTTTATCCTTTCTTGAAGACGTAAAAACCAGTTGGCCATTATACACAAACGGAGAAAACTCAGAACCTTCGGAATTGATTTCTTTGAGGTTTCTGAAGTTAAGGCCTACTTCTTTTTCTTTGATTAAATCGATGATTTGCAGCGTACTCAGTTCTCGATTGGCCCATTCGTTATAGACTTTATTATCGGTCTTGAGATTAACATATTTCTCAAATTGATCTCTGGCCTCCTGGTACTGCTCATTCACTTTGAGAGCGTACGCATAATGAAAAACAGCGTCATCATCATCGGCACCCTGACTTAAAGCCTTTTCATAATAATTCAGAGACTCAACCCAGCGATTTGATAAGCGATAGGCCTCAGCAATAGTGTAATTTAGCTTCGCCTCCTGAGAAGGGTCAATTTCTTCAACTTTAAGCAGGTCTTCAAGAGCTGTTTCATAAAAGCCTTTCTCAAAACTTGCCAGACCCTTTTTGTAGGATTGTAGCTGAGCTGTAGCTCCGAAAGCAAAAACAAAGGCGGACAAGAACAAAATGTAAGTAATAAAGCGTTTTCTCATTTTGAAGGGAAATTGCTGCGGCATGAAGGTTCAATTCTCAAATATAAAAACGTTTTTGACCTGCAACTATTGCTGCTGACCAATTTACGTATTGAAAACGGCAACAGACGAATTTCCGTTTCAAATTTTCCAGTTCATTAGCAAAATGAGAATCCTGCTGCTATTGCCCCTTCGAATGTTTAATATTGTAAAAATCTAATTCAGATGTCTTTTAAACTTACTTCGCAATTCCAACCCACCGGTGATCAGCCGGCAGCCATTGATCAGCTGGTCAATGGAATTCAAAGCGGAGAACAAGATCAGGTATTGCTGGGGGTTACCGGTTCAGGTAAGACGTTTACCGTCGCCAATGTTATTGAAAAAGTGGACAGACCTGTTCTGATTCTTAGCCACAATAAAACTCTGGCCGCTCAGCTCTATGGGGAATTCAAGCAGTTCTTTCCTGAGAATGCGGTGGAGTATTTTATATCCTATTACGACTATTATCAGCCGGAAGCTTTTATATCAAGTACCAATACGTACATCGAAAAAGATCTTCAGATCAATCAGGAGATTGACAAACTTAGACTGGCCACGGTCTCTTCACTCATGTCTGGTCGCAGAGATGTGATTGTGGTGGCTTCCGTTTCCTGTATTTATGGTGCCGGTAATCCTGATGAATTCCGGAAATCGGTAGTCAGGGCAGTCAAAGGCGAAACCATTAGTCGAAACCAGTTTCTTCATAGCCTAGTTGAGATTCTATATTCCAGAACAGAAATTGAGTTTAGTCGTGGTACATTCAGAGTTAAAGGTGATACGGTTGACATCTTCCCGGGCTATGCAGATTACGCCTATCGGGTAATTTTCTGGGGAGATGAAATTGAAGAAATTCAACGAATAGAACCACACAGTGGCAAAAAAATGGAAGACCTGAAAAATATCGTTGTCTTCCCGGCCAATCTTTTTGTGACTGGCAAAGACGTTATGCTGCAATCCATCAAGGAAATCCAGGATGACCTCGTCAAACAAATCAAATATTTTGAAGATGAAGGTCGGCCGGCAGAGGCAGAACGTATTCAGGAAAGGACAGAGTTTGATCTTGAAATGATGCGTGAGCTCGGTTATTGTAGTGGAATTGAAAACTATTCAAGATATTTTGATCGCCGACAACCCGGTCAAAGACCATTCTGTTTACTGGATTACTTCCCGGAGGATTATATTTTGGTGGTAGATGAAAGTCATGTCACCATGCCACAGCTCAGGGCAATGTATGGTGGGGACAGGTCGAGAAAAACAAATCTGGTTGAATACGGTTTCAGATTACCATCTGCAATGGACAACAGGCCGCTTAAGTTTAATGAATTTGAGGAATTAGCAGGTCAAACTATCTACGTTTCGGCTACACCAGCTGATTATGAAATACAAAAATCTGAAGGTGTTATCGTCGAACAAATTATCAGACCAACCGGCCTTTTAGATCCAGAAATTGACGTCAGACCAAGTCTAAACCAAATTGATGACCTCCTCAATGAAATTGATGACCGAATCAAAAAGAATGAGCGTGTACTCATTACTACGCTAACCAAACGCATGGCCGAAGAGTTAAGTAAATATCTTGACCGTGTGGGAATAAAAGGCCGATACATTCACTCAGAAGTTAAGACCCTTGACCGAGTGGAGATTTTAAGGCAGCTACGTTTGGGCGAATTTGATGTGCTTGTCGGAGTTAACCTCTTGAGAGAAGGCCTTGACCTTCCTGAGGTTTCGCTGGTGGCGATAATGGACGCAGACAAGGAAGGTTTCCTTCGCGATATCCGTTCTTTGATTCAAACCATCGGCCGAGCGGCTAGAAACTCTGAAGGTAAGGTGATAATGTACGCCGACAAAATCACGAAATCCATGCAGCAGGCCATTGATGAAACCCAAAGACGCCGGGCCATACAAATGGAGTATAATGCTGACCATGGGATAGTGCCAACTACCATTCTAAAAAGTAAGGAGGCCATACTGGAACAAACTTCTGTGGCTGATTCAAAACCAACCACTAGGGGCTATTACGTGGAGCCACAGGAATATAACATTGCGGCTGACCCTGTTACAGCCTATCTGACTACTGATCAATTGAAAAAGTTGGTGACGGATACCAAAAAGAAAATGGAAGATGCCGCTATGGAGCTTGACTTCCTGCAGGCTGCCCGATACAGAGACGAAATGAAACAGTTGGAGGAACGACTTGAAAAAGAGTTGGCTCAACAGCAGGATTAAAAAAACAACGGCTTAGTTAACAAAAAAGGCGACCCGTTTGAGTCGCCTTTGATTTTGTGTTCGAGAATATCTCTTTGTATTATTTCGCCTGATCCGGATCAAGAAGATCGTAGAACTGCTCAAGTTTCGGCATTAGGATAATGCGTGTTCTTCTGTTCGTAGAACGACCTTCAGCTGTTTCATTTGAAGCAACAGGGATGGTTTCACCTCTACCCGCAGCAATAAGCTTCTCAGAAGGAACATCAAAATTCTCTTCAAGAACTCTTACTACAGAAGTTGCTCTCTTCACGCTAAGATCCCAATTATCCTGGATACAGTCAGTACTGATTGACTTGTCATCAGTGTGACCTTCAACCATAACCTCAAGATCAGGTCTTGACTTGATGATTTTTGCGATTTTACCCAAAACGTCATTTGCTCTGGCTGTGATTCTGGCACTACCGCTTCTGTAAAGCATTTTATCAGAAAGGTTGATCATTACCACAGTTTTGTCAACTTTAATCTCAACATCCTCATCCTCGATATCAACATCAAGAGAGTTTGTCAGGTTAACTGCCAAAGCAAGGTTGATAGAATCGGTTTTTGTTTTAGCCGCTTGAAGCAAACGAATGTACTGATCTCTCTCCTGGAGTTGAGAAAGCGTTTTATCGATGTTATCGTTGGCAGTTTTTGAAAGAACTGTAAGTCCTTCAACCTGCTCCATCTGCTGATCTCTCAATTTCTGAAGGTCAGCTACCTGACCTCTTAGGTCGGCAATTTGCTCTTCACGTAATCTTGCAGTATTTTCTGCACTTGATCTTGCGTTTGCTAAATCGTTCTCAGCTTTGGTCAGATCTTGCTTGGTTTTCAGTAAATCATCGCTGCAAGTATTTAAAGAAGACTGAGCTGAGGCTAATTGAGACTCAAGTTCAGTGTACTTCTTTTTACTTACACAAGATGAAAATGCGATTGTTGCAGCCAGCACCAACGCCACTTTTGTTGTCAATTTCATAGTTAGTTAAAAAATTTGTTTCGGTTTACTTATGGCTTTCGAACAGACAAATCTACTAAAATCAGATTCGATTTTACAAGATAAAGGGCTATTCCCTCTACTATTTTCTGTTATTTCTCGATGAAAAACCAAGTTTTGTTTCACTATGCCTGTTTTGTACAAAAATAAGACACATTTCTACAATAATTAATGATCTAAATCAGCTCCTCGCCGTTAAGGTCAGTGGTCAGATAAGCTGACATCACCTCAAAGTAAGGACGCATCTTCTTAAAGTTATCAGATACGCGTGCAGCCAGATTTGGTTCAAAAATATCTTCATCTTTTAAAGGCATGACCAAAAGAAACTGTTTATACCGCAAAAGTTCAACATTCTCGTGATCTGCATCAAAGTCTTTCGGCGAAGTTTTCAACTGCTCACCCCTAACCTCTCCAAAAGCCGCTTTGAATTCTTTTGATTTAATAACCTCGAGGTATTCAGAGGGCTCAGCGGCCAAATGCATTCTGATCTGTTTAAGGTCATCTTTGTTAGGCCCCCAGAAACCTCCGCCTAAAAACGAATTACCCGGCTCAAAATGAAAATAATAACTCCCCCTTCGATGGGCTCCGGCTCTTTTTAGTCGCCCTCCCCAGTGCTTCTTATAAGGTGTTTTATCTCTTGAGAAGCGGGTGTCTCTGTAAATCCGGTGAAGACATTTTTTTCCTGAAGGATTTTCAATCACATCATGCGAATTCATTTCAATCAGGAGATCGTCCGCAAATTTTACCATTTTCTCGAGACAAGCCTCATACTCATCACGATGCTGCTCAAACCAGAGGCGGTTGTTATTTTCTTTTAACTTTTGAAGATAGGCATAGACCTCTTGCATACTTGAAATTTAGGTTCAGGCCTCAAAAACGACAGTTTTGAATAAGAACGTTCGCTTATCTCTATGTTTTAAAAATTCACTCGGTAGAAAAATACCGGTAAGAAACCCAGCTGATACTCCTGCTTTATGAATGTTCCATCAGGTTGCGGAGCATAACTTAAAGAGAGAATATTCTGGATACCTAAAGGATTCACCAGGTCAATGGCAATGGTATGTGTCAGGCCTCTCCTATTGATTTTGTAATCAATTTTAGCATCCAGACGGCGATATGGAGCAAACTGAAGAGTGTTTCTGCCTTCATCTTCATAAACAATTTCCTGTGCAGCCGCAGAAGCAGTTTCGTCCACAGGGCCATACCAACGACCGCCCACAGCCGTAAACTTGGCTCCCAGACTTAGAGCAGACCTCCTGAATTTGATCTCTTTCGCGAACAAAGCATTGAAAGCATATTTCCCATTGAAATCGGTGTTTCTCAAAACACCATCAGCACCGATGTATTTGGCATCAAAAAGTGAGGCCGTGGTCAGAAAATAAAAGCCATCACTGAAAAACTTCTCCAAAGTCAGTTCGGCACCGTAGTTTCGACCAGTTCCTTCATTGACCAGTCTGTTCGGGAATATTCGAGAAAAACCAGCACCTGAATTCACCATTGAGAAAGAACTCGTTGGATCCACTTCAATTGGAATGTTAAATAGTTTTTGGTAATAGGTCTCGAAAAGCAAACGCATGTTCTTGCCAACTAAACGATTATAACCAGCCACAAAATGCCAGCTTTTCGTAAGGCCCATGTCTGGATTGAGATAGTTCAGATTATTCTCTGAGATATTATTGCCATAGAAGTATGTATAAGGTGATTGCATTTGAGAATGCAAACCGGTGGCTAAACTGATTTTATTTCCATTGCCCAGTTCATAGGTGAGCCCTGCCCTTGGCTCAATAGCTGAAAAAGAGTTTTCATTAATGGAGCTATAAAAACTAGTTGCACCCAGACTCATCGTCCATTTTTCATTCAGGAAGTATTTCCATTGCAGATAGGGCTGCAACTGAAGATAATTTTTGTTTGATAACCAACGGGTATCCCATGGCGTTATGTTCAACTCAGGAAGCGGTGTCACTACACGAGCACTATCATATGACTCAAAATTGACCAACTCCGTATTTATACCAAATTTAAGGGTACTGCGAGCACTGTATTTTTGATTGACCGATACTACTCCTGTCAGCTTAGTTTCATCAAAAACATAATCAAGCAACGGAATCAGACGATTTATAGAATAGCGATCACCTTCTACAATAGGATTGCCCTCTGCATCAGAATTGAGTAAAACATAATCATGATTGGCATCCTGCAAATTGGTACTGGCAGCGAGCGTTGCCTTCAAAAAAGTCTTCTTTTTGATAGGCTTTGAGTAGGTCAAACCTGCCACACCCATTCGGGTGGAATAATATTGATCCCGATCGTTTGAGCCGAAGATATTTCTATCTTCAATGGTTTGATCACTGATAAGGATATCAATGGTGCTGTTTCCACCAAAAGCCCATAGCGAAACCTCCGCACCATCTTTTTGAGGAAAATTAAAACGTAAGAACCCATCCTGATATTTGGGCACGGCGGCAGTTCCGATGTCAACCCCGAGTTTATCAAACATCCAGAGGTTAGCGTACCGATACGTCGCTAAATAAGATGAACCTTTTTCTTTATTCAGAGGTCCCTCTGCCATAGCCTCGGTACCCAGAAAACCGAACTGAACCATAAATTCATGATTCTGATTATTTCCATTTCGCAATTTCAAATCAAAAACACCTGCTGTACCGTTCCCGAATTCCGCAGGAAAAGCTCCGGTAAAAAAATCAGAATTGGCGAGGTACTTATTATTGATAATACTTACCGGTCCTCCACTAGTACCCGGGATGGCAAAGTGGTTAGGGTTTGGGATAGTAACTCCTTCAACTCTCCAAAGAACACCAGAAGGCGAATTTCCACGTATAACGATATCGTTTCTGGAGTCGTCCGCTCCCTGAACACCGGCAAAATTAGAAGCCATACGAGCCGGCTCTCCCCTACTACCAGCATACCGGTCAGCCTCTTCTACCGAAAACTGACGGGCAGAAATCATCGCCATTTCATTTTTGGCCGCTCCGTTTCTTCTGGCTTTCACCACCACTTCCATCAGCTGACTGAGAGATTCCTGCATTTCTACATCCAGAATCACCTCTTTACCAGCATCTACGACAATATTATTGAGCACCACATCTTCATAACCGATGTAGGAGAACTTCAATGTATGACGGCCCACAGGCACATTCTCAAAAATGTAATTGCCATTTTCATCGGCCACAGCACCTTTGTTATCCAAAGTTGTGATAGCTCCTGTAGCTCCTATAAGTGCAAATTTGGCTTCTTTGTCTTTGATTACACCTCTAATGGTTTGAGTTAGTTCCTGAGCTGTGACCTGAAGAGAAAACGCGGTCAGAAGTAGAAAGACAATTCTTTTAAGCATTTGAAAGGGATTTTTGGAGTAGCAAAAATAGCGTTTTTTGATTCCTGATCCTGTTTTGTTTAATTAGTCGCAGAATTTAGTTTAAAATCCTGTTGAGAATAAAAGGCATACTTTTTGCGTTTTATGCCAGTAGGAGAATAACCATTATGATAAAAAAGACATTTGCTTTCGCTTTAACAGTAGTTGTATTTGCCATTGGCAGCTCTTTCAAGTGTTTGGAAGAGAGGCCTACCACTGAAGGCATAAATTGGATGAGCATTGAAGAGGCTTTTGCGGCTACTCAAAAGAATCCCAAAAAAACAATCATTGATGTTTATACCAACTGGTGTGGCTGGTGCAAGGTGATGGATAAGAAAACCTTTACAAACCCTGAAGTTGTAAAATATGTCAATGAAAATTATTATGCTGTTAAATTGAATGCTGAGTCAAAAGAGGATATCGTAATAGGCAACACCACTTACAAGTATAATGAGCAAAACCGGGCAAATGATATTGCTGTAGCTTTATTACAAGGAAAAATGAGCTACCCAAGCATGGTTTATCTTGACGAGCAATTCAACATGATTCAGCCGATACCGGGTTATCTGGAGGCCAGACAGTTTCATGAAATCATCACATTCATCGGTGACGATTACCACAAAAAAGAAACTTTTGATGCCTATAAAGCCGGTACGTATAAGAAGAATTTCAGCGAGGCTCTGGTGAGTCTTTAATCCGGAACAATATCAACAAAACAGGCCTCAACTTAAGAATTGAGGCCTGTTTTGTTCTTTCGCATTTTCTCTTTCTAGTAATTGAATTGAGCTTGAAGTCTGAATCTGCTCCCTACCTGATGGTTTACAGGCTTTAGTCCGTCTACATAGTTTCTGTCTTCAAAAGAATATAAGCCGACCAACTCAAATTTGTCCCATTGCCATTCTACTCCAATCTCTGTTTGTCTAACCAAATATGATCTGGCATCCAGCTCAAATTTCTTTCCTCCATCGTAATACTGGTATTTTAAAAACGGAATAAAAGTATGCTTGTCGCCGGCATACCTATACATTAACTGAGCGTATCCACCCGTAAGGCTTTGCTCCTCAGTTCTATTGGTTAATGCATTATACTCTGGTCCCTTACCAATATTATACTCTCCCTGAAAACCAAATGGCTGCGGATATACCGTAAGAGAAGCCGCTACTCTTTCATCAGCAAATAAGTTTTCTCTATTTTCATTAACCTCACTCAAAGACACGGAGTATTTACCCTTATAACCCTGAATTCCGGCTTCAATGATCTGCTTTTCTCCTACAAGAAACGGATAGGTAAATCTGGCAATCACATGAAGATTATCATTCTGCTCTATTCTTCCTGCACCTTGACCGTTATAAAGTCCAAACCCAAACATACCGTAGTCACCACTACCTTTTAATCCCGATCTAGTTAGAAATGAAAGTCTTTTTCTGATCCCTACCGGTGTATAATAATAGAAAGCTCCAAGATCACGCTCATCTTTTGCCGCACTATTGATGGCGTCATTTCTATCCAGTGCCAAACGATTACTTGAAGACTGCATATTCTCAAATCCGTAAGGAATCTTAGATTGGCCAAATCGAATTCTGTGTGATCTTTCATCATTCAGAGCCAGATCAAAATATGCATCTTTTAAGCCAAGACCATGTTGAATTGAATTGCTAAAAGCAGTGGCCATATCAAATTGAAGATAGGCATAAACTCTTTTTGAGAGGTTGCCTGCAAGTCTGATACGTGCTCGTCTTAGAAAAAAGCCTTTTCCTTTACCCAGTGATTTATCACACTGCTCACAAGTAAGATCTTCATTTGTTTCAAAAAGTCTGTTATACCTAAGCTGCGTATAACCTCCAAGCCGTATATTCTCGAACCATTTCGAGCTTACACTCTCAACAACCTGAGATTTTGCTTCAAAATTTAAACATAGTAGTGCTACTGTTGCAAAAATTGCAACAAATACATTTTTCATTTTAATTGATTCTATTGGTGTAAAAAAGGCCCGGATTTAGCCGGGTATATTGATTCTCTTGATTCCTATTTTGCGATGTAATTAACTCCAAGAGCAATTACTACAGACACAGTCATACCAAGCACCAGCTTACCAAAATCATTGCTCACCATAGGGAAAAGTTTTTTCCACTTTCTATGTTTTGACAACGTAGTAATGGCCATCTCTCTACCTGTTAAAAGTCCAATAAATACCCATGTGGTAGACATCGGGATACTGTTGTATTCTTTGAAGAAAAACAGAATAAGTGCGTAAACAAAGTCAATAATGGTGGCTGACCGCACGTACTTCGTATTCGTTTTTGATAAAACTATCTTTTGTATTTTACCTCCACCTTCTCTGAAAATGAAAAAGATTGTTCCTGTAAAAAATACAAGAATTAAGATCAGCATAGTAAAGCTAATCTGACGAGGCAAAAAGACTGAAATATTGGCTACATCATGTGTTAACCAGCTCCACCACAGAAAACCTGTAGAAATCCATTGAAGTCTTTTCCACCACTCTTTGTTTTTATCTCTGATGCTGGCCTTTTCATCCAGGACTTTTGAAATGGCAACCCAGAAAACGTAGGCCACAATTGCGGATAACGCATAACCTACAATTGACTTCAATAGCATACTTTCCAATACCACCGAGCTGGCAAAAGTAGCCAGTATCAGGAAAGATGTCGAGACTGGAATTCCTATCCTCGTTAGTAAAATTAAAATTAACGGTGCCAGACCATGGTACCACTGAATTGGCTGATAAGGTATTTTAGCCAACCTTCCGTATGAAATATCTCCATCATAGGCATACCAGCTGTATGCTACAGTTAATATCAACCCAAGTGACGCAAAAGTGGCCAGATAATACCAGGGAGTTTTCTTATTTGAAGACATCCAGGTACCAAGGGTCTGAATAGAGTCATTGGCTATTACAGAGTAAGAAGCCAACAAGAAAAAGAAAATAGATAGGTAATTCTCCATCAGTGTAGTATTAAGGGGTGCTTTATGACACAAACATTCTAAAAAGTAAAAACAAACCAGCAGATAAACCAATAGAAGCCGGCAATGTTAAAACCCAGGTTATCAATATATTTCTAATCGTATTTAACTGCAAATTTCCGAGGCCGTCTGAAGCCACCATTGTACCCGCCACACCTGAAGAAAGTGTATGTGTGGTACTAACCGGTAAACCAAAACCGGAAGCGAGACCGATAGTCGTGGCAGCCACTAACTCGGCAGAGGCTCCCTGAGCATAATTCAGGTGAGTTTTACCAATTTTTTCGCCTATGGTTACCACAATACGTTTCCAACTAAACATGGTACCCAAACCGAGAGAAAGTGATATTAACATAATCACCCAGAAAGGAGCAAAATCTACTAGCTTTCTGACTCCTTTTTCATCTTGTGTCAACAATTTTGATAGCTCCGATTTCTGACCCGCTGTCAAAGACGAATTCTCTAACTGAACTAAGTGACTCACATGATCAGAAAGTTTAAGTATAGATGCTCTGATATTGAGGTCTTCACCTTCAATATTGCCTGATGTTTTTATATACTGTATTTCTGATAGACTGCTTTCAATAAGGCCCATTTGATCATTATCGCTGGTTTCAATGGCATTCAGAATAGATTCAGCCTGAGTGATTTGGGGCATAACATCTTCTAATGATGTATTTGGCGAAAGAGCAAATTTGGCCGGTACAACAGCTACCAAAATTAGCATGATCAGCCCAATACCCTTCTGACCGTCGTTTCTGCCGTGAAAAAAACTCACTAATGTACTTGTGCTTATAAGGATACCTCTAATCCAGATTGGAGGCTTCTTCCTGACATCAGGTTCAGAGAAAATCATTTCTCTCTGACTGGCGGGAGCTACTTTTTTCAATATCGCCATAAGAATTATGGCAAGGGTAAACCCAATTACCGGAGCCATAAGCAGACCCGTAAAAATCTTTATGGCTTTTGACCAGTTAACAGATTCCAGAACGGTAGTGTTATTTGGCAGTAGAGCATAGCCTAAGGCGACTCCCAAAATAGCACCAATAAGTGTATGGGAACTACTTGACGGGATTCCAAAATACCAGGTTCCAAAATTCCAGATAATAGCTGAGAGCAGCATGGCGAACACCATGGCAAAGATTTCACCGGTGTTTTGATCAATCAATAAATCAATGGGGAGTAAGTGTATGATACTCAAACCGACGCCAATACCTCCGCTGATTACGCCAAGGAAGTTGACGACCCCAGACCAAACAACAGCACTTATTGGCTTCATTGAATTGGTATAGATCACCGTGGCTACCGCATTGGCAGTATCGTGAAAACCGTTTATGAATTCAAACACGCAGGCGGCAAACAGCACTATCCCGAGCAGGATGAAGACATCTGTCTCTAGATTAAACACTTTTATTCTTTAAAAATTGAGCTTTGTTAACTCATATCATATTGGTGCTGCAAATGTGACTATTTTGGAATTACCTTTGTATTATTTCTATATTAAGAAATTGTTAAGTTTAATAATATTACAACACAACAATCTCATTAATAATCATTTAACTATATACTTAGAAAACTATCTAATTAAGAAGGAATTGAATAATAATGAAAAAAGGGAGCGAAAAGGCTCCCTTTTTAAGTCTTCATAAGATGTATATTAATCAAGACGTAAAGCCTTATTGTTTCGACTACACAATTACGTTACCAGTCATCTCGGCCGGAATATCTACACCCATCATTGACAGGATCGTTGGAGATACATCACCTAACTTTCCATCTTTAGGTTGGCCTTTGTATTCCGGGTCAACTACAATAAACGGAACCAGATTCAGCGAGTGAGCAGTATTGACCGTTTTGTCATCATTGATCATATAATCAGCATTTCCGTGGTCGGCGATTACAATTGAGGCATAGCCATTTTCCAAGCCAGTTTCCACGACTTCTTTCAGACAACCATCTACTGTTTCCACAGCCTTTTTAACAGCCTCAAAATCGCCTGTGTGGCCTACCATGTCAGGGTTTGCAAAGTTTAGACAAACGAAATCAACTTCACCCTTTTTCAATTCAGGCAGAATACCATTTTTGATATCATTGGCAGCCATTTCAGGCTTCAGATCATACGTAGCAACATCTTTTGGAGACGGAGCGAGAATACGGCTCTCGCCCTCAAATTCTTTCTCACGACCACCACTAAAGAAGAATGTTACATGCGGATATTTCTCAGTCTCGGCAATTCTGATTTGCTTTTTGCCCGCATCCTGAAGTACCTCACCCATCGTGTTTTTGAGATTGTCTTTCTCATAAATCACTCCTACATTTTTGTAGGTGGCATCGTAGTTTGTCATGGTGATATATTTCAAATCCAGCGGATGCATATTCTGCTCGTGATAAGAAGTTTGCGTTAGCACCTCCGTAATTTCACGGCCACGGTCAGTTCTGAAGTTGAAACACAAAACCACATCGCCATCTTCAATTTTGGCAATCGGCTCTTCATGTTGTGTTACAATAATCGGCTTCATGAATTCGTCGGTTATGCCAGCTTCATAAGCCTCCTGAATAGTGGTTAACAGGCCGCCATTAGAAACATAATGCTCACCTTCGCCGTGCACCATGGCATCATAGGCCAGTTTTACACGATCCCATCTTTTATCGCGGTCCATAGCATAGTAGCGACCCACCACTGAGGCGATTTGCCCACCGGTGCTGGCCATAGACAGCTGAAGATCTGCAATAAAGTCTCTACCTGATTTCGGGTCGGTATCGCGGCCATCCAGGAAAGCATGCACAAAAACATCTCTTACACCTGCTTCACCAGCGATTTTGCAAAGGCCTTTCAGGTGGTTAATATGCGAGTGCACACCTCCATCCGAAACAAGACCGATGAAATGCACTTTTTTGTGCTCTTTTTTAGCGTAGCTCAATGCCTCTGTCAAAACCGGTTCTTGAGCCAGGCGACCTTCGTTGATTTCAATATTGATTTTCTCCAGCTGCTGATAAACCACTCGACCGGCACCGAGATTCATGTGACCTACCTCTGAGTTACCCATCTGGCCATCGGGCAAACCTACAGCCAGCCCGCAGGCTTCGAGTGTGCTGTGCGGATAAGAGGCCATTAAATGATCGAAATATGGAACATTGGCGGCATCAATGGCAGACCTCCACTCCTCTCCTTTTTTAGGGATTCCCCAGCCGTCAAGGATAATTAATTGTACTTTCTTACTCACGGTTCTATTGCTTTAAGGTGTTAATTCTTTGATTGGTATAATAAAGTGCTGCTATTTTCTTTTCTCAAGACTTCGGCAGCCATGTTTTTCATATCGTATTGCGTCACAGCTCTCAATTTTTCTGCATCGGCATTGCAAAGTTCAGGGTCTCCATAGTTGGCTGTAAAAGCAAGACTCATGGCTCTGTTGAGCAATTCCACCTCTGAAAACTGCAAAGTAGATTCGGCCTGATTTTTAACTTTCTCCAGCTCTTTTTCACCGAGCTTCATCTCCTTCACTTCCTCAACAATTTTTTCAACAGCTGCATTCCCTTCTTCCAAACTAACACCTTTATTCAAATGCCCCTGAATTACTAGCATTCCGGGGTCAAGCGAACCCATCACATGAGCCGAAATGCTGTTAAACAGCTTTTGATCCTGTACCAGACTTGTATAGAGTCTTGAAGACTTTCCGCGACCCAGTACGTCACTGATCAAGTCGGCCGTAAAATAATCCTTGTCATATCTGCCAGGCATGTGATAAGCCTTGAACAAAGCATTGAGCGGAACCGCCGCTTCGGTGGTTGTATATCTTGCTTCGTTTTGTCTCGGCTCTTTTGGCAAGTTTCTATTTATCGGTTCCCCGGCAGGAATATCACCAAACCATTTTTCAGCCAAAGCTTTTAGTTGAGAAAGCTCAATATTACCCGCAACTACCAGTGTCGCATTATTCGGACGATAAAAACGAAAAAAGAAGTCTTTGACATCTTCCAGAGTAGCATCCTCAATATGCTTGATTTCTTTACCAATAGTAGCCCAACGATACGGGTGCTTTTGATAAGTCAAAGGTCTTAATTTCAACCAAACATCGCCGTAGGGCTGATTGAGATAACGTTGTTTAAACTCTTCAATAACCACTTTACGTTGTACCTCCAGAACTTTCGGGTCAAAAGAAAGACTCATCATTCGGTCAGATTCAAGCCAAAAAGCAGTCTCAATATTTTCAACCGGCAGTGTGACGTAATAGTTAGTTACATCCGGTGAAGTGAAGGCATTGTTTTCACCACCAACTTTTTGAAGAGGGGCGTCAAAACTTTGAATATTCTTACTACCACCAAACATCAAATGTTCAAAAAGATGAGCAAAACCTGTCTTGTTCTCGTCTTCATCACGAGAGCCCACATTATAGACGATATTAACAGCCGCCATTGGTGTGGTTTTATCCTGATGAAGGTAAATATTGAGGCCATTGGCCAGCTGAAAGTGCTCGTAATGAATCATTCGCCCTTGTTGAGGTTGCAAAAATAAGAACCTCAGTCGGTCTGTTGTAAAATTGACAATTAATTATGCAGAATTATTGAGCACAGGAACATGGAAGACATGGATACCCCGGATTTTCACCGCTATTTACATCGACCAAAAAAAACATCCTACACCTGACTTCCAACGCCACTCTAGTTCCTCGGTTGAGAATTCATATCCCGTATGGCTCTCAGTACATCTCTTCGACTGATTTGACCTGCCAATTTTCCCTGATGGTCTTTCACCAATAATCGCTTATATGGGGTAGTGAGAAAAACATTGGCTACCCGAACCATATCGTAATCAACGGTAATTTCCTTCATCACATTTGACATATACTCCGAAACCGTATCCCGCTCAAGCGGTTGGTTGTAATAAGCACTTCCCAGGAGCATATTGAGGCAGTCTTTGTCATCAATCAAACCAACGACGTCGCCATTGTCATTCAGCACCGGTGCACCTGTAATCCGTTTATCCAAAAGTGTATGTAACACTTCCATAACAGGAGTGTCTTCTTTGATAGTAATCAACTTTTTTATGGGAGTCATGTACTCTGTCACAGAGGGAACGTGAAGCGTGGTGGCAGACTGCCAATCTTCTATACGACGGTTTTGGAAATTCTTCATAGATTCAATAGGTTTTGGTGATTGAAAGTGCCGTGCTGCAATTGCGGGGCATCTCTAAATATACCAAAAAAACCTGAAAATCAAAGCTTTGCAGAGGGTACTATTTCGCTTGAACAACGCCGTTTCTGTATAAATCAAGAGCCTTTTGAAGAATGGACTGTATATCATCAATCGGCAAATCAGCTTCGGGATTAACGTAAAAAACCTTCATTCGCTTTCTGGAACCCTCCTCGAGTTTCGGATGATTCAGGTGCTCGCCCTCTACCATGAGCAGGTATGGCAAACCCGACTTTTTGTCTGTCCAGAGATAGCAAAACATCTTGTTTTTATAACAAAAGCAAGGCATGCCGTACTTGGTGGTTTCGCTCACATTTTCATCCTGCTCCAGAATGATGGATCGCAGGGCTAGCAGGCAGCTTTTGTGAGGTTCGGCTTTTGAAAGGTAAAAGTCGTTCAGTTGATCATTCATCGGTGTTGTATTCATCTCTTATTCCCAGACGATTCTCAATTAATTTTGAAAACTCCTCTACCAAAGCCGGGTTTGCGATAGCTATGTTTTGGGTTTCTCCTTCAGAGGAAAGGTGATCATAGAGCTCAGCAAAACCATCTTCATGTAAAATAAACCGGTACTGGTCATTTCTCATGGTTTGGGCATTACTTATGTAACCATAAGCAGAATGCCCTGACACGTTTTTATCTGAAAGAAAGAGGCTCAATGATTCTCCATGTACAAAATCCGGTTTGGGAAGGTTTGTCAGTTCGCAGAGAGTAGGAAAAATATCCAGTGTTTCAACAATTTCTGCGGTTTCTCCCGGGCTTTGAGCTTCCGGGTCAAAAATGATCAAGGGCGAGTGTAAAGACTCTTCAAAAAGACTATGCTTGCCCCAAATGGCGTGTTCGCCAAGATGCCAGCCGTGGTCTCCCCACAAAACAACAATAGTTTTTTTGTCCGCCCCTGTTTCTTTCAGTTTTTGCAGAATTTTACCCACCTGAGCATCGGCATAACTGATGCAGGTGGCATAGTGTTTTTTAAGTTCAAGAGCAAAATCCTCATCTTCATTAGCTTCCTGACCCCACATATTATACTGTCTGAACTCTCCCGAGCCATGCCAGGTGGTTCTTCCCTCCGGTTTCTCAGGATGTT
Source organism: Jiulongibacter sediminis (assembly GCF_001306455.1). Taxonomy (GTDB): domain Bacteria; phylum Bacteroidota; class Bacteroidia; order Cytophagales; family Spirosomataceae; genus Jiulongibacter; species Jiulongibacter sediminis. The sequence continues at coordinate 91,018 of NZ_LGTQ01000010.1, forward strand.
TAGTTTCTGGAAATTTAACCTCCTCGTAGAGGTCATAATACTTTTTTGGAGCCCCGAAAGGTAAATGCGGTTTGATCAAACCAACGGCCAGAAAGAAGGGTTGGTCCTTTCGGGAAAGTTCACTTAGCTGATTAAGTGCTTCTTCAGTGATAAGTCCATCCGGGTAAATCTCATCGCCACCTTCAGCGGATTGATAAACATCCATTTTAGACTCTTTGACTCGGATTTCTCCATTGGCCAAACCGTGCATTGTTCCACGAGGATGTTGCCATTCGGCCACAGGCATAAGATGTTTATCCCAGGCATTTGGCATTTCAATGACACTTTCGTCATTCCAATCATCCCCTCCCCTGCCACCAGGGTGATGCGAAACTTTACCAACAGAGACTGTAGTATAACCATGATTTCTAAACCACTCAGGCATAGTGGCATAACGAAGAGAATCTTCAACTTTACTTCTTTGGAAAAGGGCGTAGTTGCCTGCAGGGCCATAGCGGCCTGTTAATAAGGTATAACGTGACGGTCCACAGCTCGGAGCATTGACATAATGACTTTTAAATGCGAAACCTTTTGCTGCCAAACCGTCAATATTAGGTGAGGAGATGTGGGTTGCCCCAAAGCTTTTCAGCTCAGGCCGCAGATCATCAATACAAATTAAAAGAACGTTTTTAGCCCGTTCCTCCTCCGGTTTGCAGGCGAAAAATCCCAAAAGAAAGAGAAAAAGAAGATTTGCAGGCTTAATTGAAGTCATTTCCGGGTTGAATTATCCTTAAAGATAAGAAGGCCTTGGGACAGAACAACCTTAAGCTCCCAGTCTTCTCAAACCTTCATAAACCACAATGCTCACTGCATTTGACAGGTTGAGGCTTCTGATGTTTTTGCTGTGAATAGAAATTTTATAAAGTTGATTTTTAAACTTTTCGGTGATTGACTTCGGTAGGCCTTTCGATTCTTTACCGAAAACCAGAAAGAGGTCATCCTGAAATGGAATCTCGAGGTAGTCTTTTTCCCCATGACTGCTTAGAAAAGCCATTTTGCTTACCTCGTTTTTCTCAAAAAACTCGTCAATATTTTCGTAAGTATGAAGCTCCACATGCTTCCAGTAATCAAGGCCAGCTCGTTTGAGACGTTTATCGGTGATTTCGAAACCAAAGGGTTTCACCAGATGAAGGCGGGAACCGGAGGCAAGACTGAGCCGACCGATGTTGCCTGTATTGTTCGGAATCTCCGGCTCTATCAAAACGATATTCAAAGGCATACCGCAAAGAAGGGCATCATTGCGGGGTTTTCAAAATTTGGAAAACGAGTTATAAGACTGCCGAGCCCCAGTAGGAGACTCTGTTCGAGAGAATACAAGGTTAAAGAACCACTCAAAATAAAAAGACCCTGAAATATCAGGGTCTTTCATCCTAGTTTAATTTAAAATTACTCAGGCTCCACCATCAGGCGAATACCGTCGATTTTGCGAATAATTACCTGCTCGCCTTTAGGTATCGCTTCCATATGAAGATTCTCGGCGATCCAGTCGGCTCCGCGGTAAAACACTTTACCTTCGCCTTTGGCGGGGATATCCTGCGATACTTTGGCCCGCTCATTCAGCATTTCATGATACTCTTCGCCCTTGCGAAAAAACATCTCTTTGAACTGCCTTCTGAAGAGTAACATCGACCCTACAGAAACCACAGAAAAAGCAATCAATTGCGAGAGCAGGTCAGGCGTTACATCCAGATAGGTCAGTAATGCTGCGGCAAGTGCCCCTAATCCAAAAAACATAAAGAAAAAGGAAGTGGCTACCAGCTCTGCCACCAAAAGCAGAACACCCACAATAGCCCAAATTTCAAGGTTTGATAATTCCATTGGCTTACTTTTTATCGGTTTGTTTAATCACTGTCATTGCTGATGCGATCACAGACCCCACATCAGTAAGGTTAGACGGCAGTATCAAGGTATTGCCTTCTTTGGCCAGTTTACCAAACTGCTCAATATATTGCTCAGCCACCTGTAGCTGTACGGCTTCCATACCGCCTTTACTGTTGATAGCCTCGGCTACTTTGCGGATACTCTCAGCAGTAGCGTCAGCCACAGAAAGAATAGCAGCAGCCTCACCTTCGGCATTATTAATCTGCTCCAGCTTTTGAGCCTCAGAGTTTAAAACAACCCTTTGTTTTTCTCCTTCGGCAATGTTAATCGCTGACTGCTGACGACCTTCTGATTCCAGAATAACCGCACGTTTTTCACGCTCTGCCTGCATCTGTTTTTCCATGGCCATAAGTACCGTTTGTGGCGGGTCAATATTTCTGATTTCATAGCGAAGCACCTTCACACCCCAGCCAATAGCCGCTTCATCAATAGCAGCCACCACAGCCTGGTTAATGGCCATACGCTCCACAAAAGTTTTGTCAAGGTCAATTTTACCGATCTCTGAACGCATGGTGGTTTGAGCCAGCTGCGTTACCGCAAAAACGTAATCATTGATACCGTAAGATGCTTTATGTGGGTCTACTACTTGTAAGAATATCACACCATCTACTTTCACCTGAACGTTATCTTTGGTGATACACACCTGCTCATGAATGTCATAAGCTTGTTCTTTCAGGCTGTGTTTATAAGCGACTCTATCTACAAAAGGAGCCACGAAATTAATACCCGGCTGCAAGGTGGAATGATATTTACCAAGTCTTTCAATAATGTAGGCCTTTTGCTGGGGCACCACTTTAATAATAGACCAGGCCACCAGTACCAGCAGCACTACAATTGCAATTGCTATAATCATGTTTATAAGAGGTTAATTCGGTAACGAGTGGAAACTACCGAGAGTAAGTAAAAGTGTTTGAGCCACACCTCAATTTTGTTGTACTAAAATTAGCAAAATGGCCAATATACGGCAATGGAAATCGGACAAACGCCCCCCGGAATCCAAGAAAATCGATTCCCTGATGATGAATGGTATTTTACCGTTTTGAGCTATAGCAAAAACATGATGTACCCCAAATAATGGTAGCCAATGACATAAAGTGATGGAATAAAGCTAATTTTGTGACTCACAAAAACTTACAGTAGAGACTACTGCAATTATGGCAAAAGATTTCGATAAAAACAGAGACGAAAGAAAGGACAATAAGTCAGGAAAAGGAGAAAACAAGAGCTTCAGAAAGTTCGATAAAAAAGGAGAATCTTCTTTCAAAAAGTTCTCAAACGATGACCGCAAGAGTGGTCAGAAAAAATTTGACCGAAACGAAAGCTTTGGAGATCGTAAACCGGGTTTCAAAAAGTTCTCAAAAGACGATAATCAAAGCGAAGGCCGCAGAGGTGGTCAAAAACGTTTTGACAGAGACAATCGGGATAGCGAGGGAGAAAAAAGATCAGGCTTCAAGAAGTTTGACGGTGAAAAGAGAGAAGGTGGTTTCAAAAAGTTTGGTAAAGGATCGGGCGACCGAAGAGAAGGTGGATTCAGAAGAGATAATGCTGAAGATTCCCGTCGTTTTGATGATCGTAAACCAAGCTTCAAAAAATTTGACAAAGACAGAAAACCGGGTGGTTTCAAAAAGTATGATCGTGATAACTCTGAAGGGTCAGAGGACAAACCACGTTTTGACCGAAAGCCGGGCTTCAAGAAATTTGATGGGGAAGAGCGTAAAACCGGCTTCAGGAAGTTTGGGGGTGATCGCAGAGATTCGGGCAAAGACCGTCAGGTTGGTATGAAAAGACCTCCACGCTATGATGAGGAAAGCCTGAAAAGAAAGGCTCCCTTCAGGGCTAAAAAGAATATTGAGGAAAACGCAAAACCAGACGATGAGGATATTCGCCTCAATAAATACATCGCAAACTCAGGCCTTTGTAGTCGCAGAGAAGCCGATGAGCTCATAGCCTCGGGCATGATCAAGGTCAATGGCAAAGTAGTCACCGAAATGGGTTACAAAGTCAAAGACTCGGATACCGTGAAATATGGCAAGGACGTGCTCAGCCGTGAGCGAATGATGTATATCCTGCTCAATAAGCCGAAAGATTTCATTACCACAATGGATGACCCTGAAGAGCGTAGAACTGTGATGGATCTTGTTGCCGGAGCCTGTAAAGAGCGTGTTTATCCAGTTGGTCGATTAGATAGAAACACCACGGGTCTTCTGCTTTTAACCAACGACGGCGAACTGACAGAAAAGCTGACACATCCTTCAGGTAATGTTCGTAAAATCTATCAGGCCGAACTGGACAAGCCTTTCTCTGAAGAACATTTTGACCTACTTAAAGTGGGCATTGAACTGGAAGATGGTTTTATAAAACCTGACCAGTTGGCCTATGTTACCCCTGATGCTGAGGTGGTTGGCATTGAAATTCATTCTGGTAAAAACAGGATTGTCCGTCGTATTTTTGAGCATTTGGGTTATGAGGTTACTAAACTTGACCGCACCACTTTCGGCGGTTTAACCAAAAAAGACCTGCCTCGCGGCAAATGGCGTTTTCTCTCTGAAAAAGAGGTGATTATGCTGAAGTATTTATTGTAATGCGGCGATGTTTGGTGTTTGATATTTCTGACCGGTGACAGTTGACGCCTGCCTGTCGGCATACAGGGATGACAGAAATTAATAACTTGTAAATGGTTTAAATATTTCTGTCAACTCAAGGTAATCTGACACTAAAGCCGATTTACCAGGTGACTTTGTGAGTTGATCGCTCGCAGCCGATGGAATATTACAGATAGCCGTTCACATAATTTCATTTTGACAAATCGATCAATAAAAGTATTTTCGGAACAACATTAACCCCATAAAATAATGGCAGAAAGCACAGAAAACGAAAAAGATTTGACAGGCAAAGCTAAAAACATCGCTTCTAAAGCTGCAGCTGAAGTAAAGGAAGAATTTAACGAGCTGAAGCAAGAAGCAGCTGAAGCCTCTGAAAAAGTTAAAGGAATGGCTTCAAAGGCGGCGGCTGAAGCCAAAGAAGAATTCAATGAACTGAAAGAGGATGCCGCTGAGGCTGCTGGAAAAGCCAAGGCATTTGCCGGAAAAGCGAAAGCAGAAGCAGCCGAAAAAATGGCCGATTTGAAAGAAGATGCTGAAGAGGCTATCGATGAGGCAAAGGAAAAAGTGCAGGAGCTGGCTAAGGAGGCTGAAGAAGCTGTGAACAAGGCGAAAGATAAAGTCAAAGCCATGATGCAGGATGAAAAAGTACAAAAAATGAAAGCTGAAGCCTCTGAGAAAATGGAGGACATGAAAGAGGATCTTGAAGAAGCTGCGGACAAAGCCAAAGCAAAGGCCTCAGAACTCGCACACGAAGCTGAAGAAGCCGTTGAGGAAATTTCTAAGAAGGCGAAAGGCTTTTTTGCAAGACTTTTCGGCAAGAAGTAAAGCCTCTTAGATTCAAAAAAAAGCCCTTCCAAGTTTAACTTAGAAGGGCTTTATTATTTTAGATAGACCTTAAATTAATCAATAACCACACGGCGGGTCACTCCATCATCTCCTTGACTTACAATGACGAAGTAGGTGCCTTTTTCGGCTTTTTTGAGTTCAAGCTGACCTACATATTCACCTTTGAAATTTTTGGCTTCTTTCTTCGCCACTACGTTGCCTTTGGTATCTAAAATGGTGATGTTCACATCTCCTTCTTCAGGAGCGAAGAATTTAATATTCACAATCTCTGTATCCGGCTTATTCGGGAAAACGTCCAAGCCTCTAATCGTAGAAGACGGTGTAAATTCTCTGATCATATCGTCAGTCCAGGCATATACGCGAGGCATGCTTCTTTGAATCTGACGCGGAAGCTCTTCACCGAGTACTCTCATTTCGTCTCCAAACCTTTCCATCTCCCACTGGAACTCATCCCAACCATCTGAGCCACCCTTGCGACCTTTTTTGTAGACTCTTACACCCGGCGAACGATCATGATGAAACTCGAAGTCTTCATCATCCATTTTAAATTCAAAGTCTTCGTCAAAATCTTCAAGACGCTCAATTCTGCGATCTTCATCAATTACAATTTTAACTTTTTTGTCTTTGCCAATATCTCCGATTAGAGAATCTTGGAGGCTTTCCATCACTCGTTGACGTTCCGCTTCAGACATACCAGTGGCATCAATTTCTTTCTCGATCACTTGAACTTCACCATCGATATTCTTTTCCACCCTGATTTTGATTTTGTCTTCACTTTTTTGAGCGAAGACAGCCGTACTCATAAAGCCTGCAAAAGCCATCAGAGTTACTTTAGATAATAGATTTTTCATTTTTCATGTTGGTTTATTTTGACTTACTGCCTAGGCGGCAACAACAATACAAACTTAGACCTTCCATTTCTTAATTTCTGTTAAAGAAACTTAAAACAACAAACCACTCATTATCAATCCTTTATTCCTACTGAATTTAACTTTCCTCAAATCCGTTGTATATTGCACTTTCAACGGCAATTTCCATTTGCCACCTTACGTTGCTTTAGTATGTTAAAAAAAATTTCGATCATCCTCGCCTTTTTTATGCTAACCGGTGTCAGTTACAGCTGCTCCGTCCTTCAGCCTGACCATATCACCTTCTCCAAAAACAAAAGAGGGAAACGCAAGAAAAACGGTCGCTACAAAAAAAGAAAGAAGCTTTTCGGCAAAAAAAACGACTGCGACTGTCCGAAGCATTAATGAGCACTCTGATGTTTCGTTTTGATTCACAAGGTCAAACATCGAGTACCCTTCGTCCTGCCAATTTTAACTATTTCAAGACCTGTCAAAGCCCGATACCATCCATTTAAGCCAGATGGTCAAAATTATCTCGGAAATCAGCCGAGGTGATTTTGTATTTTTCTTATTTCAACCTACTTTTGGCATCCAAATGAAAAGGGGTATAAACTGCCCTTCAATCTCAAAAATTAATTTTAGATGAGCGTACTGGTAAATAAAGATTCCAAGGTTATAGTTCAGGGTTTTACTGGCTCTGAGGGTACATTCCATGCAAGTCAGATGATAGAGTATGGTACCAATGTGGTAGGTGGTGTAACGCCGGGTAAAGGTGGCCAGACGCACCTTGATCGTCCTGTTTTTAATACTGTTGAAGAAGCTGTAGAAAAAGCTGGTGCTGATGTATCTATCATTTTTGTACCTCCTGGATTTGCCGCAGACGCCATCATGGAAGCCGCAGATGCCGGTATTAAAGTGATCGTGTGTATCACTGAAGGTATTCCTACAAAAGATATGATCACTGCTAAGACCTACATTCAAGGTAAAGACTGTACGCTGATAGGCCCTAACTGTCCAGGTGTAATTACTCCGGGCGAAGCCAAAGTAGGTATCATGCCGGGTTTCATCTTCAAGAAAGGAAAAATCGGAATCGTTTCTAAGTCAGGTACCTTAACATATGAAGCTGCTGACCAGATCGTTAAAGCTGGATACGGTATCTCTACTGCTATTGGTATTGGTGGTGACCCAATCATTGGTACTCCTACAAAGAATGCAGTTGAGTTGTTAATGAATGACCCTGAAACTGAAGCCATCGTTATGATCGGCGAAATTGGAGGAAACTATGAGGCTGTTGCTTCTGAATATATAAAATCAACTGGCAACAAGAAGCCAGTTGTTGGTTTCATTGCAGGTCAAACCGCTCCTAAAGGTAAACGTATGGGCCATGCCGGTGCTATCATCGGTGGAGCTGATGATACCGCTGAAGCAAAAATGAAAATTATGGCCGAGTGCGGTATTCACGTTGTGCAGTCACCTGCAGAAATTGGCGATATGATGGTGAAGGCTTTGAGCTAAACTAATCTTCAAATACATAAATTTAGAGAAGGGCTGACGACAACATCAGCCCTTCTTTTGTTCTTCATACAGTTCTTTTAAACCCTTGTATAGGTTTGACTCGTATGTCCCATGAATTTTGATTCAAAACGAATTAACAATTCACAAGCTTTAATATATTTGACTAAGCCTTGTAAACTATAAATGACAGCCAGAATACTCTGTATTTTGATTTTCTTGGGTTCTTTTCAGTTAAATGCCGCGAAAATTCCTTTAACGGGTGATATTGCCGAACCTCTCAACATTACATCACAAACTGAGTTTTTCGAGGATGTCAAAGGCACATCCGAGGTCAATAGTCTTTCTCATGAAAATTTTAAGCCCCTCAAAGGAGACTTTATGCTCGTCCCCTTTTCTGACAATGCCCTTTGGTTAAAAGTATCGTTAAAAAACGAAGCCAAATCAGGTCAGGAATGGATTCTTCAATATTCGAACGAATTATCAGAAGATATTCAGCTTTATCGCTATGATTCCACAAAATCAGCCTACATCCTGGCAGACACATGGGATATTAACACCTCAAAAAAACGCAATTTTAAAGGACAAGAACCTTACTTTAAATTCACTCCAGCACGGCAAGAAACCATTTATTTAAGATTAAAAAATCAAAGGGGCATAAGAAGTAGCCTGTATATTTTTCCTGCCTCTATTTACCCGGATGTACTTCTTGATTATCAGGGTGAGCGACTTTTTCTTTTTGGGCTTCTGGCTTTCAGACTTTTACTGGTTCTAACCCTGGGTATTTTTGTAATCAAAGACAAAGGTTTCAGGGCATACTCACTCTTCATTCTTATCAAAACTTTTGGTTATTGGGGATTGATCAATGTGATGAATCCTGATTTTGTAACTTCAGTTGAGATTGGGAATAAAGTCAATTTCTTGTTTTATGCCTCTTCACCTTTCGGAGTTATTCTCTTCAGTCTAATGGTTCTTCCGCTAGAGAAACTTCCGGGCTGGATTAAAACAGGCTTCTATATCCTTTTGGCTTTATGTACTCTCTCTCATGTCATGGTCTGGGTTAGCTACAACTGGCATTATGTTTCCATGGGTCTGTGGGTGGTTTTAATGACTTCCGTCTTTTCTATCGGAAGTTTTGTGTACGCCGCTTGCCGTAAACTTCCAATTCAGAACTTCTATTCCATCCCATTTATGTTGGGCATTGGAGGTTATGTTCTTATGAATTTTCAGGTTCTCACAGGTATTAAGATTCCTTTGGCTCTTTTACTGGCTTTCATACTCCTCGTAGCTGAACTTTTGGTATTTATTTTCTTTTTAGGGCGAATTTTCAGTCAGACACAAATGAAAGGCATAATTGCCGACCAGCAGCTGGAGAACGAGCGTATTCAATCTGAGAAACTGATGGAGCTTGATAATCTGAAAACAAGTTTCTTTACTAACATTTCACACGAACTCAAAACACCTTTAACACTGATCAGTGGGCCGCTGGCGGAATTAAGAAAGCGTTATCCGGAGGAAAAGTTGCTGGATATGATGCAGCCAAACGTTACCCGCCTTCGTGATCTGGTGAGTCAGATACTGGACATTCAAAAACTAGACTCTGGTAAAGAGCCGCCATTTATCGTAAAAGCAGATCTTGCCCGGCAAATCAGGCTGCAGGTACTTTCATTTGAGTCATTGGCTACGGCCAAAAACATGAAATTAAGTTTCGGCCAAAATAAAGAGGAATTTGAGGCTTATTTTGATGATGATAAACTGAATAAAATTATCAGCAACCTTTTATCAAATGCCATTAAATATTCCCCTGAGGTCAGCGAAGTTTTGGTCAATGTACACTATGACATTCGGCCCAAAAAAGTTAGCATTAGTGTAGCGGATAGTGGTTTCGGTATTCCTGAGAAAGATATCCTTCATATTTTCGATAAGTTCTATCAGGTTAATTCTCAAAAGCATCAGGGCTCTGGCGTGGGACTTTCTTTGGTGAAAGAACTTGTAGATTTGCTTCAAGGTAAAATTGAAGTGTTTAGTAACACTGGGGTGGGAACCACATTTTTGGTAGAGCTACCGGCAGATGAGAAAACCTGGCAGAATTTTGTTGATGAAGAAAGCAAACCTTCCGCCGACTTCATTATTCCGGAAAAAACATCAAAAAACGCACAGTCCCATTCCGGTGAAGATCAAAGGCATGATGAGAAAAAACTGATTCTAATCGTAGAAGATAATCCTGATATGCAGGAGTATCTTTTCGAGATATTGCATGAAGAGTATGACCTTATCAGAGCTTTTGACGGAAAAGAAGGGATTCTAAAGGCAGGTATGGAGATCCCGGATCTAATCATTACCGATTTGATGATGCCCGTTATGGATGGTCTGGAGTTTAGTAAAAATATCAGGGAGAATTTAGCTTCAAGCCATGTGCCAATAATCATGCTCACTGCAAAAAGTGACAAAACCGCCAAGTTGCAGAGTTTAGAAATTGGTATCGATCATTACCTGACCAAGCCCTTTGACCCGGACGAACTGATTGGTGTTATCAATAGCTGCCTTTCAAACAGGGCCATACTTAGGGAAGCCTTTTCTCAAAATGTGGCAGAGCCAGCTCTTAAAATTGAAAAAGAAACCAATCCTTGGGAGAAAGCTTTCATCGCGGAATTACAGGATTTTCTGGAAATCCACTATCAGGACTCATCACTTTCAGTACCCGCTATTGCGACAAAAATGAACATGAGTGAGTCGCAATTGAGAAGAAAACTCAAAAGCATCAGCTCTTATTCTCCCAATGAATACATCAGAAAGTTCAGACTTCAGAAAGCTCTATTTCTGTTACAGACTACTGAAACCAGTGTCTCTGAGATCGCTTTCAAAGTCGGATTTGAGAATCTATCCTATTTTTCAAAAATCTTCCAGTCAGAATTCAACAAAGCACCCTCTGAGGTTCCGAGAAGTTAAGTTCAGCCTGAAATAAGTCAAAGATTGTCCGAAATGTGTTAATGCCGAAATAGGGTTTTCATGAGTTTTGAAGTCTCAAAAACTCAATCACCGTGAAAAAACTAATCTTACCTTCCAAACAGGAAATTCCACTAGACGAAATAGTTTATCTGGAGAGCGATAGCAATTACACCCAAATCTACATTAGAGGGCAAAGACGGATTATCGCCGCCAAGAGTCTTTGCCATGTTTTTAACGGCATCACAACAGATAGTTTTATAAGGATTAACCGAAGCCAAGTTATCAATACCTTGTATGTCAAAGGCTTTTTAAGTTCAGATCAGTTTGCACTGATTACCCTTAAGAACGGGCAAACTCTAAAGACCTCCCGGAGAAGAACCGACAATTTTTTAAAAGCTATTCAGGCATAAAATTCAATATCGAATAACTATTGAATGGCTATTCTCCATTTCAATTTTTAGTCATTAAGCGTATTCATGAGGTTTTCTCCAAAAACTCTGCAGAATGATATCCAAAAACTCAAAAACCACACCACCGAAACCTCAGCAAAGCCTCCGGGTATTTCAACAAGAGCAACGGTGAAACAGTCATCGGAAATCTGGTTTATAAATGTGATAAAGGAATCTATTTAGAGGAGGTTTTAAAAAATCAAGGCAGTGCTGTGCAAAGGCCAAAAGCAGATTTTTAGAATGCCAGAGGCTGGTCAAAAAGGACATAGATAGAGAGCTATGACAGCTTCTGACTGAAATGAGTCAAAGGTTGGCTGATTTGTGTTAATCCAAACGAATAACCAGATACGATCTTTGGCCAAATCCTTTCGTCTTAAAAACGTAGCTCAAACTGAGCCAATGTTCCTGAAAACATACCTGCGAAAACTATGAAGAAACTTTTCTTATTTCTTATTACTCTTTCCCTTTCATATTTACCAAAAACAAATGCCCAGCAATTGAACGCTACATTTAGTGTAGCTAGTGGAAACCGGCTTCAAATGGTACTCCATGAGGATGCCTATTTCCAATTTTCACAGAGTTATCATTTCACCGATCCTAATCCGGCTTTAGCAGTGGTCATTAAAAATGTATATAGTTCGGCCAAACTAAACAGCCATGGCACGGCCACCGGCCCCGGATATACCACCACAGGCGGGCAAAGCGGAAGTGTTACAGCTTTCGGAACATATGGATCTTCATATGGACAATTCGACGTGAACACCGATGAGGTCATTGTTTTCGAAGCTGCAAATGCCATTGCCAATGGAGCTGTTTTGACCATTCCCGCTGGCACCTATCTTCATGATGTAAATTCATACAATTCCGGAAACGGCGGGGTATTCAATGCAGGTCCTTATACTGCAATTATCCCGGATGAGCCCTTTACGGGTGTTGCTGCTACCATGATAACCCCACCCACTTATTCCTTATCTCAGGGGGATATCGCTTTTGTGGGATACAATACAGATACACCAGATGGTTATTCTTTTGTGACCCTAGCAGATATTCCAGCCGGAGAAGTTATCTATTTTACAGATCAGGGGTGGCATGAAGATGACTCCTGGTACCCTAGTACGGAGACGCATTTAAAATGGACTGCTCCAGCCGGAGGGTTATCAGCAGGCTCCATTGTATCCATTATTGAGACATCGCCAGATGTTTTACAAATTACAGGAGGGGGTACGTTAGGACCTTTGGTGACTACTGATGGCTTCACACCTTCTAGTTTTAACCTATCGGCAGGTGATGCCATTCTGGCCTATCAGGGAGCCATTGGCACGGCGAACCCAAGTTTTATTGCCGGTCTTAATGGTGATGACAATTATGCTCACACGACTGGCTGCGATAATCCGACTACTAAATGGTTTACAAATACTATTTCAGGGTGTACTCCTGGGGGAGCTCCCACCAGCCCGTCAAACGACATAACTACTCTTCCTGACGATTTAACCAACGGAGTCAATGCCGTCATGCTAAACCCTGACCCAGTAACCGAGGTTGATAATTATAAATACAATGGTATTTTTTCAGGCTCACAGTCGCAATTGTTGGCAGCAATCAATGATTACACGAACTGGATACGAGATGATGGAACCAATCAGGACATTACGCCTTCCGATTATAACGGTGGGAATGGCTTCACCATTGGAGGCAATCCTCCTACCGCCAGCTCGTTTGCTTCTACGGCTTACGAGAACTTAATATTCACATTTTCTACATCTGATTTCGGATATACAGACGGAGATTCTGACCCCTTAGATCATGTGTTGATTGAGTCAATTCCTGCTGTAGGCACATTGTATCTCGATGCTGATAATGACGACCTTTTCGACGGTGGCGAAACAATCTCAATGAATGATCAAATCAGTAAAGCAGATCTGGACGCCGGCAACCTTCAATATATTCAGAATGGAAGCACAAATACTTCTTTTCAATTTGAGGTGAATGACGGATCGGCAAATAGTTCAGGAAATTATATTGCCACCATAAGTGTATTACCCGTTCCAACCGTATCACTGAGCGTCACCCCTGAATCCAAATCTGAGTCCATCACTACGTCAACGGCAGTAACAGCAACATTGTCCAACGCATATGGAGCTGCCACTACAGTGAATCTAAGTTTTAGCGGAACAGCGATAGGCTCCGGCGTGGATTATAGCCGAAGTGGTACCAATATTCTCATCCCTTCAGGAAACACAAGCAATAGCATTAGTCTCACCAACGTTCCTGATGCCCTATACGAAGGAAATGAAAGTATTGAGATAGACATAACTAGTGTTAGCAACGGTACCGAAAGTGGTACTCAGCAAGTCACCTATACCATAATCGATGATGATTCTCCCCCTAATGCAACCTTGGAGGTCCTAGGCAATTACAACCCTATTACTGACGAGAGTGGTGGTCAGGCTTACATCCGTGGCAAAATAGATGCGGTGGCAGGTACCACCGTTTTCATTCCACTTTCTTTTAGTGGGACTGCCACCGGAGGAGGGACTGACTATTCAATTACCGGAAATACAATTACCTTATCTCCCGGAGAGACCATGGACAGTATAAGGGTGACATCTCAATACGACGGGATACCCGAGGGTGACGAAACCGTTATCATTGATATGGGAACTCCCACAAATGCCGTGGAGAGTGGAACGCAACAAGTGACGGTAGTGATTAAAGACGAAGATGGAGGATATCCCGAAATAAATATTAAAGGAAATGGTCAGAATATAGCCGATGGAGCCAACAATCCTACAGTATCCGACAGTACCGATTTCGGCAGCGTTAATGCGGCTTCTGGCAGCAATACCAATACCTTTATTATAGAAAATAATGGTGGTGTTACCCTGAATATCAGCAGTATAACTTCAACCGGTGCCAATAGCAGCGAGTTTGTGGTTAGTAACGTTCCATCTTCAATAGCAGCATCAAGTTCAGCCACTTTTGATGTAACTTTTGACCCGACAGCCGTTGGTGTTAGAACTGCTACCATTACTGTAAATAGTGATGACTCAGATGAGGCCGTTTATGATTTTTCTGTTCAAGGTACAGGAACAAACGTGTGCACCTCTGTAGCCACCGCAACCGAGACTATGACATGGACCGGTAGCGTAAATTCAGACTGGACGAACCCTTGCAACTGGGCACCTTATGGTGTACCTACGGCTACTAACGAGGTAATTATCAATGACGGCCCGAATGATCCTCTTATTAGTTCTGGTACAGTCCAGGTAGGCACAATGTTTGTTTCTGGATCTGGTGCCAGCCTTACGATAAATTCTGGAGCAACCTTAACCATTTCGGGAAGTGTTCAAACATTAATTGCCGTTAGCTTCTCTGCTGTTTTGATCAATAATGGAACGATAAACCTTACGAATACAACGGCATCAACTACAGGAGCAGATTGTATGGTAGTGGATGAAAACGCCTCTGCTTATAATTATGGGACAATCACTATGACATCGCTTCAAAATGTTGGTATCTCTTCAGCTGGCCAACTATTTATCAACAAATCAGGAGGAAGTATCTCTATTAATGCAAGAATTGGGCTTAACCTGGGATCAAGTACCAATTTTACCAACGAAAGTGGAGCATCAATACTGGGAACAGGCTCTCAATCATCTTTAATTAATTCAGGAGGGGCTATAAATAATTCAGGACGAATCAAATTGACCGGTCAAATTGAAAATATTAGTCCTGCACAAATCAACAATAATTTATGCGGGACACTAGAGGTTACGGGTGATTACTTTACTAATAGTGGCTCCACCTTGAATCAAGGCTATCTCTTGATTGATGGAACACTGCATAGCTCTAATGTAAGTAGTTTTACAAATAATGGTGTTTTGAAGTATGAGACCCTTTCTGGGTCAGTAGCCAACGCCACAAACCCTTCTGTCATTGTCAAAGATGACCCTACCCCAATTTTTACCTATGGCGGCACCTATGACGGCACTGTTGACGGTATCTTCAAAACAGATTCAGTAACATCGGCTGGTACTTTTATAAGCCCTAATTCGTTTAACCCTGATGCCAGCCTGCCCGTTGGCTCACAAACATTGCTGGCGAAAATAACACCTAATGGTGGAGCCTGCAGCCATTGGGTACCATTTACCTATAATAATCCTTCTCCAGAAATAAACATACGGGGAAACAGTGTTAATATATCCGATGGTGCCAATAGCCCTTCTGTAAGTGACAGCACTGATTTCGGAACCATTAATATTGCCTCAGGCAGCAATACCAATAGATTTACGATTGAAAATACAGGAACAGCTACGCTAAACATTAGCAGTATTACTTCTACCGGCACAAATAATAGTGAATTTGTAATCAGCAATGTCCCTACTTCTATAGCGGCATCAAATTCTGCTCCATTTGATGTTACATTTGACCCGGCTGCTGTGGGAGTTAGAACGGCCACAATTACTGTGAACAGTGATGATGCAGATGAAGCGGCCTATGATTTTACTGTTCAAGGAACAGGAACAAACGCCTGTACCACCATTGCCACGGCAACCGAACCCCTGACCTGGACAGGAGCTTTTGATACAGCTTGGGATAACGCCTGCAACTGGTCACCCAACGGCGTGCCCACAGCCGCCAATGATGTGGTCATTCCTTCGGGTACTCCTTATGAACCCTTTGTAGGGATTAATACTGCTGTAGCATATTCACTTGATATAAACAGTGGGGCAAGTTTAAATATTATCACTAATGCCCAGTTGACACTTAATGGTGCTCATTCTTTAGGTACTACTATTCTAAATGATGGTACACTTAATAATAATGGTAAACTGGTGCTTGGGAATTTGAATGCCCTACAATCAGATGGTATTATAAATACAGGCAGTTTAAATAATAACTCCGGTGCCGAAATAGAAATTGACCGCACCTCTGTTAACGCCATTTATAATTTTGGAGGTACCGTTGATAATAATGGCAAAATCACCATAGGAGCCAATGCCAGTGTAGGTGATTATGGCATATTGAATGACAATGTTTTCAATAATAATGTTGGCGGGCAAATAGTTATTGACAATTCGAACACCAGAAGTATATCCAATGATATAGGTACATTTACCAATGCTGGAAGTATTTCTCTGGGTGAACAAGGACTCAGTGGAGCACACTTCATTTATAACAATGCCACTTTTACCAATCTGGCAGCTGGTCAAATCAGGACGCAAGCATCTTTTTTTAATATATCATTCGAGAATGCCTTAAATGGGATTTTAAATAACTATGGTTTACTAGAATCTGGATTGCCTGATGGCAATAATTTTCAAAATGCCGGAACCGTCAATAATTATGCATGCGGTCAAATAAAACTATCGACTGACTTAATTAATCTAAATGGAGCTAATATTACTAATCAAGGACTTTTTGTAGCCTATCGTCAAGTAATCAATTTCGGCACCATCACCAATGAAAGCGTTTTTGAATCCAGTTTAATTCAGGCCGCTCTTATTAATAATACCAATGCTTCGCTTCTTGTGAAAGGAACACCGGTAAGCCATTCAGGGTTTAGAGATAGCTATGCTTCTATTTTTGTGTATGGCGGAACATTCAACGGGAATATTCTTGGAATTTTTCAGGACTCATTGGCACTGGTTTCAGCAGGTAGTTTTACAGCTCCAAATACATTTGTACCCTTAAGCAGTTTGCCACAAGGTGGACAAACCTTATTTGCCAAAATTGAAACATTAGGTGCAGCCTGCACCTATATTGTTCCTTTTCATTTTCGTTACGAGACAAAGCCTGTAATTGCCATTCAGCCTAATGATTTGTCTGCATGTGCAGGTTCGTCAACAATTCTTTCAACCATCGCATTTTTTGCTGATACTTATCAATGGCAGGTAAATACAGGAGAAGGTTTTGTTCCTATTTCAGACAATGTAACTTATTCAGGTGCGACTACATCCGAGTTGTCAATTTCTGATGTAACTGGTTTGGCTGGAAACCTTTATCGTTGTTTCATCAGCTCTGCTTCTGGCGATACCCTAACGCGTGAAGTGGAACTGCTTATTCAAGATGATATTACCATTGGAAATACCACACTTTTTCCTGGAGATAATGAGGCAGACGAATTCATTACCACTTCAGGGAATAATGCATTTTTCTTAAAAGTGAAAGTTGAAAATGACATAGTGGCTGATAGCATCGGAATTATTTTGAAAGACCATTTGAATTCCTTTCCAATTAGTAATCGATTCAAATTTGCAATCTATTCTAACTCAGGGAGTGAAGCACCTGGTCAATTATTGGGAACCTCCGCAGGGAATTCTTTGGATTCTTCTCCACAAATTATTGATGGCTACAATACTTTTGTGTTGGATTCAACTATTGAGCTTACGGCTGGATACTATTGGCTGGCATTTAATTTCGAAGGCTTCACAGAATTATCGTATAATCCTTACGGGCCAGATTCCTATACCAAGCATGCATCCATAAATTTTTCAACACCATTTCCTAATTCTCCTGTAACTCAAAATAATTCTGGATTTATGTATCACCTTTACATTAAAGGAGAATTAATCTGTGGGCCGGATACTCCGGTCAGTGTTGCGGCCTCTGCCAATAACGTTTGCCAAGGAAATAATATTACACTAACGGCAGATTGCGGCACAAACACCGTCAAATGGTATAATGTAGCCACTGGTGGAACAGCTATAGGCTCGGGCAGTCCACTTAGTTATATGCCTACAGCTACTAAAACATATTACGCTTCATGTGATGACGGCAATCTGGAGAGCGAAAGGGTGCCCACTCAGGAAGTTGTCTTCAATATTACTCCAACATTGACAGGTCAATCAGAAGTAAATCCATTAACATGTGGAGGGGCAGATGGTAGTATAACTTTTGCTACAAACATACCTGATGGTAGTTACTCAATTTCTTATACCGGTACAGGAAGCCCAAAAACCGTTTCTGTCGCTGGAGGATCGTTTATATTATCAGGCCTTTCTGCGGGTACTTATTCCAATTTCAGTGTAACCAATGCCGGATGCACAGGCACTGATCCCTCATCATTCACTTTAACAGACCCATCCGCTCCAACGGCCTCAATTTCAGGGGCGGATAATCTGACTTGTACGGTTACTTCCGTCACCAGAACGGCTTCCGGTGGTAATTCTTATTCGTGGTCGGGACCGAGTGCTTATTCGGCTTCTACGGCTAAAGCCACCATCACTGCTGCCGGAACTTATACAGTGACGGTGACAGGGTCTAATGGTTGTACCGCTACCGCATCAACCGTTGTAACTCTTGATGGTACTCCTCCTACGCCTTCCATCTCAGGAACAGATAATCTGACTTGTACGGTTACCTCGGTCACCAGAACAGCTTCTGGTGGAACTTCTTATTCGTGGTCGGGGCCAAGTGCTTATTCAGCTTCGACGGCTCAAGCTACTATCACTGTTGCCGGGACTTACACCGTCACCGTTACCGGAACTAATGGGTGTACTGCTACGGCAACAACCGTTGTAACCCTTGATGGTACTCCTCCTACGCCTTCTATCTCAGGAATGGATAATTTGAATTGTACGGTTACCTCGGTCACCAGAACAGCTTCTGGTGGAACTTCTTATTCGTGGTCAGGGCCAAGTGCATATTCAGCTTCGACGGCTCAAGCTACTATCACTTTTGCCGGGACTTATACCGTCACCGTTACCGGAACTAATGGGTGTACTGCTACGGCAACAACCGTTGTAACCCTTGGTGATACTCCTCCTACGCCTTCCATTTCAGGAACGGATAATCTGACCTGTGCGGTCACTTCAGTCACCAGAACTGCTTCAGGTGGGGATTCTTATTCGTGGTCGGGACCGAGTGCTTTTTCGTCTTCGACGGCTCAAGCCACCATCACTTCAGCCGGGACTTATACCGTAACGGTGACAGCAACTAATGGTTGTACTGCTACGGCGACTACCGTTGTAACTCTTGATGATACTCCTCCTACCCCTTCTATCTCAGGAACGGATAACCTGACTTGTGCGGTCACTTCCGTCACCAGAACTGCTTCAGGTGGTAATTCTTATTCCTGGTCAGGGCCTAGTGGGTATTCGGCTTCTACCGCGGAAGCTACTATTACTGCTGCCGGAACTTATACCGTAACAGTGACAGGGTCTAATGGTTGTACAGCCACGGCAACGAATGAAGTATTTCTTGATAACAATCCGCCCACAGCCACCATTGACGGCACAGAAAACCTCAGTTGTTCAGTAACGAGTGTCACCAGAACCGCTCAGGGAGGAGGACTTGTCACGCTAAATTCTGTGTCTGAGACCGATCTTTATGAATATACCTGGTCAGGCGGTCTTGGGAATACGGCCGCTGTCAATATTTCTTCGCCGGGCACCTATACGGTGACCGTAACGACCGGCAATGGCTGTACTGCTACGGCCACAACCGTTGTAACCCTTGATGATACTCCTCCTACCCCTTCCATTTCAGGAACGGATAATCTCACTTGTACTGTAAACACAGTTTCCAGAACCGCTCACGGAGGTAGCGGTGTTGATTTCAATTCCTCACCTGGTTTGTCCCAAACGGATCCGTATGAATACGCCTGGTCGGGTGGACTAGGTAATACAGCCACCGTCAGCATCAGTGCCGCCGGAACCTATACCGTGACCATCACTTCAGGCAACGGTTGTACGGCGACAGCAACAACCGTTGTAACCGTTGACGAGACTCCGCAAACCATTGGTGTAACTTCTTATGAAAGACCTTCGGCCTGTGGCTTAAATGACGCCAGCATCACCTTCTCTACTTCTTTGCCTGACGGTGGTTATACCCTTGGATATACCAGAAACAGTCTAGCTTCTTCGGCTGCTGTCACGGTGAGCTCAGGAAGTTTTATTTTGAGTAATCTGCAGCCGGGACTTTATTCTGCTTTCAGCGTCAGTTCAGGTCTTTGTTCGGCGAACTCCTCTGCTGAAGTTGATATCGTTTCTATTCCATTGAATGTCACTGCCTCTAATGGCGGGCCTTACCTGGAAGGTGAAACCGTTCAGCTCACCGGAACCGGCGGGCCAACCTATAACTGGTCGGGACCAAATGGCTTTAGCAGCAGTCTGCAAAATCCTGTTGTAGCCAATGCCACAACCGCTGATGCGGGAACCTACACCCTCACCGTTGTAAACGGAGCCTGTACAGCGACAGCGACAACAATCGTTTCCATTCAGAATGCCACTCCAGCTTTCAGCTATTATTACGCCTTTGGAGGTGCGAACCCGGAAATCATTGCTCCTTTAACTCAAAATGCGGAGTTCCAGATCTCTGACAGACCAGTGACTGTGCTGGCCGTTCCAAATGTAAACGTGGCAAGTACAAGGCTACAGCTATCCAGTACTTCTAATCTTCAGTATTTTGAAGACAATCAGGCTCCGTATTCCTTGTATGAAGCAAACAATATGGCTACAGGAGACTACCTAGGCACAAATTTCTACACCTTTATTGCCAGAGGCTATGACCAGCCAAACAATCAGGGTAATATTGTCTTGGGACCTGATGTTATTGGTTTCTGGGTTGTTAACGGGCAGAGAAGCATAAATCTGAATGAACCTTCGGTCACTGCTCTTTGTGCTCAGGGTAGTTTCAATGTCGATTTTAGTACAACCGGTACTTTTGAGGCTGGGAATAACTTCATCGTTTACCTCTCTGATGCCAATGGGTATTTTACAAACCCGACTCAGATTGGCTCAGGAAGTGGAAACAGCATTGCCTGCAGTCTTCCTGCCACTATTACTTCAGGGACTGGCTACAAGATTAAAGTGGTCTCCACTTCACCAATTGTCAACTCTGAAATCTCTACTTCTGCATTCAACATTATAGGAACTAACGCCCTGCTGACCTCACCAAATGATGATCTGATCAGTCAGACCAAAGATTTCAAAGCAGTACAGACGATTGAAGCTGCAAATCAGATTTCAGGCAACAGTCAGTCGGATTACCGTTCAGGTAACAGCATCCTTTTGAATCCAGGTTTTAAAGCTGATTCAGGCACTGTGTTCGAAGCTAAAATTCAGAATGTGTGCCCGTAATAAGAAGAGCGGCTGTCTTGTAAAGGCAGCCGCTCTTTAATTATCTTTTTTTGATATTAATTCAGCTCATCAATTCGCTGATCATAAAGCTTTTTACTTTCCTCTACAGCCACGTTAAGCTCCTGCATAATACCATCAACACGCCCCTCAATACTCTCCAATTGAGCATTGATATTATCAAAAGAATTCAGAGCTACTGCCACTTCCAAAGCTTTCACGATATCTACAGCATCTGTATGAAGAACTCTTAACTTACCGATCGCTTTTGCCGTATTAGCCAAAGTTGCGTTATATTTCGTTCTGGCCGATTGAATTGCTTTTGATAAATCTGCCTTGCTCTTGGCATCTGACAAACTGTTGGTTTGCTCTTCCATTGCGGTAAAAAGTCCCTCCGCCCTACTTTTCAAATCTTCATATTCTTTATTAAGATCTTTGACTTTTTTGTCCACCTTTTCCCAGTTACCATAAACTTTGGCAAACTCTTTATCTTCATTTTTAGAATCTTCCAGAGCTGCCTTCAATCCACTGAGTGATTCTAGGCTTTTGGTTACATTTTCATTCGTCGAAACCTTGTCTTTTTCAAAGGTCTCTACCTGCTTTTTGAAGGCTTCTTTTAATCTCGGTAAATCCTCCGGGCTCTTGTTTTTCCAGCATGAGCTGACCAAAAAAGTCAGGATTACTAAAGTGGCAAATATTTTCTTCATTGTGTTATTCCAATTTTATCGGCCTCAAATCTACACTTTTTAGATAAATCAAAACCTATTGATATCGTCAGAGATTGATTAAATCCTTAGTTTTGACAGAATAACGTTATACACTTCATTATGTTCAAAAAAGCCCTTATAGTACTTTTTTCAACCACTTTGTCCCTTAATCTGTTTGCTCAGCAACCTGCTTTTCTAAAAGATTATAATCATCAATGGGTGGATTCGGTTTTCAATTCTCTTTCAGTTGATCAGAAAATAGGGCAATTACTAATGCCCAGAGGAAATTTCTCTGGCCAGGGCTATGAACCGGAAAAACTAAAAGAGTGGGTTAAAGAATACCATATTGGCGGCCTTGCTATGTTTGCCGGGCAGCCGAGCGTTCAGGCTGGTATTATCAATGAACTACAATCGATCTCTGAAGTGCCGCTTCTCATAGGAATGGATTTTGAATGGGGGCTGGCCATGCGTCTTGATTCTACTGTCCGTTTTCCTTACCAAATGGCACTTGGGGCTATGACAGGGCATATTGAACTGATAGAACAAATGGGTGCTGAAATAGGGCAACAATGTCAGCGTCTTGGTGTGCATGTAATGTACGGTCCCGTAGCTGATGTTAATGTAAATCCGCAGAACCCGGTGATCAATTTTCGCTCTTTTGGGGAAGACCCTCAAATGGTAGCCAGAAAAGCCCTTGCTTACATGAATGGCCTTCAGCGTCAGCATATTATTGCTACTGCAAAACACTTCCCCGGGCACGGTGATACAGGTGTCGACTCACATTATGACCTTCCGGTTATTCCTCATTCCAGAGCTCGGCTTGACTCCATAGAACTCATGCCGTTTAAAGCTATGATTGATAACGGGCTCACCGGAATTATGACAGCTCACCTGAGTATTCCTGTTCTGGATGATACTCCAAATCTGGCGGCAACGCTTTCACCTAAAATTATTACCAGCCTGCTCAAAGAAGACCTTGGTTTTGAGGGACTTACTTTTACCGATGCCATGGACATGCAGGGTATCACTAAACACTTCCCTGACGGAAAAGCATTGGTTCAGGCCATTATTGCCGGCAATGATGTTTTGGAAACTTTTGTGGATGTGCCTACAGCCGTCAAAGCGATCAAAGCAGCTCTGGAAAGTGGAGAGCTGACAGAAGAGATTATCAATGAGCGTGTCCTCAAAATTCTCAAAGCCAAATCATGGGTGGGTCTCGACCATTACCGGTCCACCAAAGTGGAAAACCTGATTGAGGATTTAAACACTATCAAATCCGATTACCTCAACCGTGAGTTTGCTGAAAAAACCTTGACTTTGCTTAAAAATGAGGGAAGTCAGTTACCCATAAAGGATTTGCAGAGCAAAATTGCTTTTGTCTCCATTGACAATGCCGGCACTTCAGATTTTCAAAAAATGGCAGAAAATTACACGGCAATTGACTTTTTCAATTTGCCTGTCAATGCCTCTGACAATCTGGTACAGCTGATTCACAACAGAACAAAAGACTATGATCATTTGGTCATTGGGTTACATTTACAAAGCATTAGACCATACAGTAATTACGGGGTAACTCCACAAAATCAATTTGCACTAAGTGCTTTACTGGAAAACCCGAACAGTACAGTAGTTATTTTCGGCAATCCTTTCTCAATCAATAAAATTGAAGATTTAGGTAAGGCCAAATCAATTGTGATGGCAAATCAATTGACCTCGTACACCGAAGAAGCCGCCACTCAGGCCATTTTTGGAGCTATTCCTTTCGAGGGAACATTGCCTGTCACAGTCAATGAAAATTACAAAGCAGGCTTTGGATTACACCCTGAAACATTAGATAGACTAGCCTATGGTGTCCCTGAACAAGTAGGGCTTGACGGAGAGACCCTTAGAAGTCGAATTGACTCCGTCATTAATTACGGTTTGGAAGAAAAAGCTTATCCAGGAGCGGCCTTTCAGGTAGCCAAGAATGGTCGTGTTATTTATCGAAGAGCTTATGGATATCATACTTATGAAGATGCCGAGCGAGGAGGATACCGAAGTAACGCCACCACCGAAGAGTTTGAAAAAGGCAATAAAGATGTGATGGACAACCACAACCCTTTTGAGCCCGATAGTCAGGTGGGCACCATAAATGCCATTGGAAACCCCGAAGCTGTTAAAATGGAAGGGGCTGTTCAATTGACCGACCTTTACGACATGGCCTCGGTTACCAAAATCAGCACCTCTGCATTGGCCGTAATGCAACTGATGTCTGAAGGTAAATTTGACCTTGATAAGACCTTTGCCGACTACGTTCCTGAAACAAAAGGCACCAATAAAGCCAACCTGACTTTCAGAGATATGTTAACCCACAGAAGCGGTCTCAAAGCCTGGATCCCGTTCTGGATGGAGTGTATTGACACGCTTTCTACCATTAACAAGGGCCTTATTGAAAAACCTTATTTACTGGAAGAATTTGAGTACTTCCCACAGCCAAAACTTAGTTTCTTTCAACGCATTTTTAGAAAAAGACCAGACAAGAAAATTGATTATCTGGGCTCGGTAAGACGAAATAATGATCTGTGGCTTGAGCTGCTGCACCCTGAAACTCTTACCTGGAAACCGGGCATTTTCTCAACAACACCAACAGAACAATTTTCTGTTCAGGTTGCTGATTCACTTTGGATCAATAAGGACTATAAATCCACCATATTTAATCAGATCATTGAATCTCCTGTAAAGCCGGAGCAGGGCTATGTTTACAGTGACATGCATTATTATTTCTACCCTGATTTTGTACCACAAATCACAGGAAAACCTTGGGAAGAATATCTCAAAGACACGTATAAAGCCATCGGGGCGAATTCCCTGACCTATAATCCGAGAAGGTTTTATCCGCTTCACCAAATTGTGCCCACCGAGCAGGATACGCTTTTCAGAAAAACGCAGATTCACGGGCGAGTTCACGATGAAGGAGCCGGTATGCTCAATGGTATCTCCGGCCACGCTGGTCTTTTTGGAAATGCCAATGACCTGATGAAGTTAATGCAAATGTACCTTCAAAACGGTTCATACGGCGGTCAGGAGTTTATCAAACCTGAAGTGGTTTCAGAATGTACCCGATATCAGTTTGACCCGGTAGTAAACAGAAGGGCCATTGCCTTTGATAAGCTACATCCTGACAAAAATATAGCGAACGGCCCCCAGGAGGCCTCTGATCTCAGTTATGGACACAGCGGTTATACCGGTACTTTTACATGGATAGACCCGATGTATGATATGGTTTACGTTTTTCTATCCAACCGTGTTTATCCGACTCGAGCAAATAACAAAATCAGCAGCCTGAATATCAGAACTGAAGTGGGCAATCAGATTTTAAGGACGATTAAAGAAGGGCTTTAAAGTTGGGCAATATTTATTAACCCGTAAATGGAATAAGCTGAGAGTCATTTTTGATTGACTCTGTAGGTAAGCTGGTTCTTATCTCTTCAGCCAAAAGGTCAATCAATTTCTTTTTTACATAGCCCCGGCTCATGATCAGGCCCACTTCCCGGACAGGTTGAGGACTAGCAAATTGTTTAGTTTTCTTTAGCTGCTCAGGTGTGAAGTTTAGGGTCGCCAGTTCAGGTAAAATTGTAATGCCCAAATGTTTATCCGCTAAGTTTCTGAGGGTTTCAAGGCTACCCGAGGTGTACTCAATGGCATTACCAGATTGTTTTCGCAATTCACAAAACTGAATGATCTGCGACCTGAAACAATGCCCTTCTTCAAGCAAAAGAAGTTCATCAGCATTGATATCGTCTGCCAGCAAGTATTCCTTTTCAAATTCACGAGGAGAATAAACCACAAAGGCCTCTGTATAAAGAGGAATCGTTTTTACACCTTTTTCATTCTCAGGTGGCACCAGAATTCCGGCATCCAGCTCACCAGATTCCAGTTTTTCCAGAATCCGGGGAGTAATCATCTCGGAGATTTTTAACTCCACCTCTGGATATTTCTGATGAAAAGATTGAATGAATAAAGGCAATAAATAGGGTGCAATTGTGGGGATCACTCCTATTCTCAGCCGCCCCCCAATATACTCCCTCTCCTCTTTGGCCATTTCCTTGAGGCGTTCAGCCTCTACCAATACTGCTTTGCACTGCAAAATCAACTTCTCCCCGGCATCAGTGGGGCAAACAGGTTGGCGGCTTCGGTCAAAAATCTTGATCTCCAGCTCCTCCTCCAGCTTCTGAATCATCATGCTAAGTGTAGGCTGGGTCACATGGCAGGCTTCTGCTGCCCGGGCAAAATGCCGATGTTGATTTACGGCCAGTACGTATTCTAACTGATGAAGATTCATAGATCTGAGTTTTAAAAGACACAACAAATATAGATACCATCTATCAATATGAAGAATATATCATTTTGAATTATCAGAATATTCCGTCTAGCTTTGTCCCATGATTTTGACAATGTGACCGTCGCAACAAAACCCTTCATCATGAGTTTTTTCGAATTAATCAAACAAGGTAAAGTACAAGAGATTGCAAATTTGATTTCTAATGACCCCTCCCTCGTACATCGAACAGATGAAAGAGGTTTTCCACCTCTGGTGATGGCCACCTACTCCAATCAGAAACAGGTAGCGGAATTATTGATCAATTATGGTGCGGAAATTGACCAGAAAGATAAAGCGGGGAACACAGCCCTAATGGGAGTTTCTTTCAAAGGCAATCTTGAAATTGCTGAACTTTTGATTCAAAATAATGCAGCTGTCAACATGCAAAATAATGATGGAGCTACAGCCCTGATTTACGCCGCAGGTTTTGGTCATACAGACCTTGTGAAGTTACTGCTGGATGCCGGTGCGGATAAGTCTTTAAAAGACATTAGCGGCAAAAATGCCGCTACTCATGCCGACTTTCAAGGTCGCTATGACGTCCTTAAATTATTGAATGATTAATAGTAATTCTCATCGTCTTCTTCACCGGAAAGATATTTCTTGGGATCAAAGAGGTTATCAAGTAAATCCTTAAAATGTAAGCCATGATCAAGAGCCTGCTTGCTTATCAATGAAAACTCAGCAAGGCCATGAAGGGCAAATTCCATCATGAATAGCTTTTCATCGCCTTTTAATTCCGGATGTAATTTCTCAACCAACTCAGAAAGCCCGTCAATAGTATTTAAACGAGCCGCATATTCCTTCGATGTAAGATCGTTCAACAGATCCATTTGATTTCCTGCTGCGAACCAGGACGTTATTTGAACGTAAGGATTCTTTCCTTCCTTCTTCTTTTTCTCTTTCTCCGGATCAGGAAAATACTTCAGAAACTCGGCTCTGATAGCCTTTCCAATAAGGCTTTGAGCCACATAAACAGGTCCTTCAACCTCACCTTCATATACCAACTCTATCTTCCCATTGATGGCTGGTATGGCTCCATAGATATCAGCTATTCGAGCATTGGCTTTCTTTTCACCATTCAGGATAGAACGCCTTTCAGCAGTGCTGAGCAAATTTTCATAGGCCGAAATCGTCATACGTGCCGAAACACCCGATTTGGCATCTACGTACTCGCTTTCACGGGCCACCACGGCAATTTGCTCAACCAAATCTTTCAATAACTCCCCTACCTGAACAGCCTCCTGACCCTTCTTCACTTTGGCCTCCTGAAGCGTAATCTTACGACCAATCTCAATCGATTTAGGATAGTGAGTTACAATTTGAGAGTCAATACGGTCTTTCAGCGGTGTAACAATACTTCCTCTGTTAGTATAGTCTTCTGGATTTGCCGTGAAAACAAATTGTATATCAAGTGGTAACCTTAATTTAAAGCCTCTGATTTGAATATCGCCTTCCTGCAGAATATTAAATAGAGAAACCTGAATTCTGGCCTGCAAATCGGGCAATTCGTTGATTACAAAAATACAACGATGCGAACGCGGAATCAGACCAAAATGAATCACCCGCTCGTCTGAATATGGCAATTTTAACGTCGCCGCTTTGATGGGGTCTACATCACCAATCAAATCAGCCACCGAAACATCTGGTGTCGCTAGTTTCTCATTATATCGCTCCTCTCTATGAAGCCAACTCACCGGAGTCTTATCACCCTTTTCGGCTATTAAGTCTTTTGCATATCTCGATAACGGATTCAGAGGATCATCGTTAAGATCAGAGCCTTCCACAACGGGAATGTACTCGTCCAGCAGATTGACCATCAGCCGGGCAATTCTTGTTTTAGCTTGTCCCCTTAGACCCAAAAGGTTGATGTGATGCATGGAGAGAATCGCTCTTTCAACATCAGGAATTACAGTATCCTCATAACCCCAGATACCTTCAAAAACCGATTCTTTTTTCTTCAGTTTCTCAATCAGATTGTCACGCAACTCCTCCTTAATAGTTTTGGAGACATACTTGCTTTTTTTGAGTTCACCTAAAGTTTTGATTTTTAACAAATCGGAAGTTTCGGGCATAAGTCGTTCTAATTTTCAAAGCATAACACGACAGAAAACTAAATGGTTTGTAAAACTGAAAGCAATTTCAAATTCCTTAATTTTGCCAAAAATTTCTGCATGGAAAACAGAACCTTACTGGCTCGTAAGAGAATTGCCCTGGTGGCACACGACAATAAAAAGAAGGAGCTTATTGAATGGGCAGAGTTTAATAAAGCGACCCTTCAAAAGCATCAGCTTTTTGCCACAGGTACCACGGGCC
The DNA here is from genome assembly GCF_001306455.1 of Jiulongibacter sediminis. Classification (GTDB taxonomy): domain Bacteria; phylum Bacteroidota; class Bacteroidia; order Cytophagales; family Spirosomataceae; genus Jiulongibacter; species Jiulongibacter sediminis. The sequence goes on from NZ_LGTQ01000010.1 coordinate 119,607, forward strand.
GCCTGTTAGAGGATACCCTTGACATGCACATTACCAAACTAATGAGCGGCCCCTTAGGTGGCGATCAGCAAATTGGTGCTCTGATTTCTGAGGGCAAAATTGACGTCCTTATTTTCTTCTGGGACCCCATGTCTGCTCAGCCACATGACCCTGACATTAAGGCTTTACTCAGACTTGGAGTGGTGTGGAACATCCCTATCGCCTGTGACAGAACTTCGGCCGACTTCATTCTTACCTCTCCACTCATGAATGAGCCTTTTGAGGTCATCATGCCAGATTATAAAAGCTATTTGAACAGGAATGTATAAGTACCTTTTAAGTCTTCTATTTTCAATAGGTTTAGTAATAAGCCCTTCAACCTCCTTTGCAATCAATGGAGGGCCTGATGACGCTTACCATATTATAAAAAGCTTTGATAAAGACTGGTTAATTTATAATGAGAATGCAGACCGTTATGAGCCTTTTATTGATAAGTTACAATCTCGCACAGAAGCTCATACCGTTTTTATTGATTTACAGCAATACAAACCCTTTGACCTATTGGTCAAATCAGAGGGCACAAAAGGCTATTTGTTCGTCAACGGCCAAATGTATTCAACCTTGAAAGCTAATGAGTGGCAGGTAATTGCTCTCAAAAATTTTACAGGAGAGGAAATTCAGGTTTCTTTTCTTGGATCCGGGAATATTCAGAAAAAACATCTTTTTATTGGTTCTAAAGCCAATGAAGGAATAGTTTCAGAAGGGATTGCACGAGATAATCTCATCTCAATGAAACATCGGATCTCCTTACCGTTTGGCAACAGCTTCGTCATTATTATAACTCTGTTGTTTTTATATGCCACCGTGCTTAGTGGTACTAACCCCAAGGCCTTTGGTGAGTACTTTTCTGTCAACGATCTCTTCGTTACAAAAATAAGGGACACTAAATTTCTGATAAGTAAGCCTTTGAATCGTATTAATCAAGCTTTTGTGGTGCTTTTGAGTATTACTACCGGTTTGCTCTTTGTGATTTTAGCCGGTAAGGGGCTTTACCTGTTTAATAATCCCTTTGGATTAAATACGGACTCGGGCAGCGGGAAATTCCTGTTCGCTTTTGTGCTTGTTTCCCTCGGGTCCTATGTTTTGTACATCCTGAAATACATCTTTTTGATGGTGATGTCCCAATTGTTTGGAATCAAAAAATCACTCAATATTCACTACTTCAAAAACATACAGTTTATGCTGATAACCTTCCTGGTTTTGGTCATGGTTTTATATATCTGGTATGTACAAATTCCACCCGGTGAAACTTTTGATTCAACGCTCATATATTACATTCTTTTAGGCTGTTATATGCTCCGGAGTGTACTATCGTATTTTAGCATATTAAAAAGTAGCGGCATACAAAGTCTTTATTTAATTGCTTATCTTTGCGTCGTCGAAATCCTGCCGATCGTTCTTGGTCTCAGGCTCGCTTTTTGACAAAACAATTTACTGTACAATTCTAAATACACTACTCAAGGATGAGTGAAAAGACAGATCAGGACATTTTGAAGTCCAGACAGAAAAAAGTAGAAAGTATATTAGTAACCCTATCAAACCCGCTCAAAGACGGCAAAAAAAGTACTCCTTACGACAGGCTGAAAGACCGTTACGGAGTGAAAGTAGATTTCAGAAATTTCATTGCAGTTGATGGGCTAACCCACAAAGAGTTCAGAAAGCAGAAAATTGATATTCTGGAACACACGGCCATCGTTTTCACCAGCAGAAATGCCGTAGACCACTTCTTCAGACTTTGTGAGGGATTGCGGATCGAAATGCCACCCGAGATGAAATACTTCTGTATTTCTGAACAAACCGCAAACTACCTTCAGAAGTACATCACCATCCGTAAGCGAAAAATATTCACAGGAACACGCACAGCTGCTGACCTGGAGCCGTTAATTGTGAAACACAAAAAAGAGAAATTCCTTTACCCGTGTTCTAATATCCGGATTGACAGCATTCCTAATATGTTTGAAAAAAATAATGTGCCTTTGACTGAAGCCATTATTTACGAAACCGGACCGGCTGACCTTTCTGATCTGACAGACGTTTTTTATGATGTTATCTGTTTCTTTAGTCCATCTGGTGTTGAAGCACTTGATCAGAACTTCCCGGACTGGCAGCAAAAAAATACGCGTCTGGCGGCTTTTGGACCTACTACTGCTCAGGCTATTCTTGACAAAGGTTGGATTCTTGATATTCAGGCTCCACTGCCAAATGCCCCTTCAATGACCGGTGCACTCGAAGTTTATATCAAAGAGGCAAACAATTTATAAGTAATTTGTGTTACTTTTCTGACTCAATGGTCTTTTGAGAGGTAATTTTCGTTACTTCCGAAATAATTGACAGAAGATTAGATCGTTGTTAAATACAAAGGCAAACTTTTGGGAAGACTGACACATTATTTAAAGCAAACAGTTCACTTACTATTGGTAATGGTAAGTGTTTCTGTATATGCTCAGAATGATCCACAGTTTACTCAGTATGTTTTTAATAGTATGTACCTAAACCCAGGTGCCACGGGCATGGGGGGGCGAACTGCTATTTCAGCAATTTACAGAACCCAATGGACAGGGTACACAGGAACATTTGATGCAGGAGGTGCACCAGTAACACAGCAGGTTTCGGCCTCATTGCCTTTTAATGCTCTCAAAGGTGGACTTGGACTGTATGCATCCAACGACCAGCTAGGCGGCGGCAGCACAAACAGGGAAATTTCAGCATCTTATGCTTTTCATAAGCGTATTGGCACTAATATTTTAGGGTTGGGCGTGGGAGCAGGTTTGTACTCAAGAATTCTGGATGGTGGCGAGTTCAGACCTCGGGAAGACAATGATCCTTCTATTCCTTCTTCAAGAGTAGCTCAAACTCAACCGGATTTTAGTGCAGGGGTGTTTTTATACAATCCTACTTACCAGTTAGGCTTGTCAATGAAACATATTAATCAACCTCTTTATGGTTTCTCAACAGAAACAGCACAAAGTCCTCTGCCGAGAACAATGTATCTCAATGGCAGTTTACTTATCGGTGTAACTTATACATTGGATGTGAGTCCGATGTTTGTAATAAAAAGTGATTTTAAAACAATTGCACCTGAAATGGGTGCATTAGTCACCTATAACTCTTCGCTTTGGGCAGGAGTTAATTACAGGTGGCAAGACGCGGCTTCTTTCCTAATAGGTGGTAATTTCCTGAATAATAAACTTCGAGCAGGATATGCCATGGACTACGTGGTTTTTGGTTCATCAGCCAAAGCCCCAACTTCACATGAAATTCTGCTTACCTATTATTTAAATCCCCCCCGATCCGGAAAGAAATCAATCATACGAACCCCGAGATACCGATACTGATTAAGTAGTAGTATTTGATTTTCAGGGTTTAAAATGCTCATTTGATAAAGGTGAGGTCTGATAGGCTCTTATTGGCATGATTTGTGCAAAATAACCTGTGAGTTAAAGAATTTCTGAAGGTGCTCTTCCTAAAATTGAAGATTCTCAGAACTTTATTCGTATTCACAATAATCGAGAAACAGCCTACGTTTTTAGTCTGTTCTCAAAGAATAGAGACAATTGTTAAATAAAATTAATCTACTTGTTTTATGAACAAGCGACAAATGAAGACTCTTGCAAAAGCTTTGCTGGTAGCAGCTCCACTAGTTATGCTGCAGAGTTGTGGTTTCCTGAATAAGACCATGGAGAAAGTGGGGTTAGGCAAAAAAGGTGGGGGAGCCGGAGATCCACTTGACGGACTGGTAAATGGTGAAGTAGTAGCCACAGCCCGAAAAGGATGGAAACAAACCGCACCTACCGGAATGGTCCTTATTCCTTCAGGTTCATTTTTAATGGGCCAGGCTGATCAGGATATTCTTTCGTCAAGAGTAGCCATGAACAAAAGAGTGACCATCAATCCGTTCTACATGGATGACACCGAAATCACTAACCATGAGTATAGAACGTTTGTAAACTACATGCTTGCCGACTCTGTCTCTGTTCTCGGTGAGGAGTTCATTATGACAAAATTATATCCTGATAGCACAGTATGGAGTAGAGACTTCTCTTACCATAACGGCGATCAGATGACAGAATACTACTTTGCCAGCCCGGCATTTGATATGTACCCTGTTGTAGGGGTTAGCTGGGATGCCGCAAACTACTATTCGCAATGGCGAACAGAACAATATAATACATATAGAGAGGAAAACGGTCAGTTTAAGTCTCCATCATTCAGACTACCATCTGAAGCTGAATGGGAATGGGCTGCCCGAGGTGGAAAAGAAGGTGCCAAATATCCATGGGGTAACCCATATGTAGCCAATGGTAAAGGATGTTTCCTGGCTAACTTTAAACCTTATAGAGGAAACTACCGTGCAGACGGTTATCCTTACACCAGCCCTGCAAACGCATTCAATCCTAATGATTACGGTCTATATAATATGGCAGGAAACGTTGCTGAATGGACTATTGACGCTTATTCAGAATCTTATATTCCTTTGACATGGGACTTAAACCCATCTTATAAAGATGATGATGAGCCTAGAAAAGTAATCAAAGGCGGATCATGGAAAGATGTGGCCTACTACCTTGAAACCGGAACGGTAGCTTTCGAGTACCGTACAGCCACCCGTTCTTATATCGGTTTCAGAAATGTACTTGACAGACTTGGTTCTGTTCCTGGAAGAGAATAATTCGAATAACAAGACATAACACACGGAGAATGAGAGTTCTCCGTTTTTTACAACACTAATTTAAATCACAAATCATTTTTTAAACTAGAACTCTAATGGCATCAAATCACGGACCTAGCTTTTTTTGGGATAAATTCATTCCTTCTGTATACAGTATCGGTGCAGCCTTCGTAATTATCGGGGCTATGGGTAAAATCATGCACTACGACTGGGCAGGAACTCTCCTACCAGTTGCACTCTGTGTGGAAGCTCTCATTTTCGCTATTTACGCCGTACAGTCTTTTGTAAGACCAACGGTGGAGTATCAATGGGACAAAGTATATCCTGAACTTTCTGAAGATTACAGCGGCCCTATCGCTACTAAAAGTACATCTAATGTGGGCTTGACATCTAAAATGGATGATATGCTGGGTTCTGCAGGAGTTGATTCTTCAGTTTTTGACAAACTGAAAGATGGCTTTAATAAACTGACTGATACAGTTTCTAACCTTGGTGAAATTTCTGATGCTACAGTCGCTACCAAAGAATATGCTTCAAATGTTCAGGCTGCTTCTCAAAAAGTAGGTGAAATGAACAGTGCTTATGGTGTAGCCGTATCTGCTATGAATAGCATGGCTGATGCTACTAAAGATGCTCAGGAATATAGAGATCAGTTCCAGAAAATCACTCAAAACATGGGAGCTCTTAATGCTGTTTACGAGCTTGAACTTCAGGATACTAACAAACACCTGAAAGCCATGAATTCTTTCTACAGCAATTTGTCGTCGGCCATGAACGATATGTCTGAGGCTTCAAAAGATACGCAGCACTTTAAAGAGGAGTTAAATAAACTGACGAACAATCTAACCTCGTTGAACTCAGTTTACGGAAGCATGCTTTCTGCCATGAAAGGCAACTGATAATTCCGACTCTCCTAAATAAAGTATAAACCATATAAAGAAAAGATATTATGGCTGGTGGAAAAGAAACACCTCGTCAGAAGATGATCGGAATGATGTACCTGGTACTAACAGCCATGTTAGCACTTCAGGTAAGTAATTCCATCCTTCAAAAATTCTTGACGATAGATAAAAGTTTAATAGCGGCAAATTCCTCCGCCTCTGAATCAAACGAAAGGCTGATCAGATCAATGGAAGAAGCTGTAGAAAATGCTGGAAATAAGCCTGAGTATGTAACTTTATTAGAAGTAGCTGATAAAGTAAAATCTGAAACTTCAGAAATAAACGCCTATATCAATGAGCTGAGAAATAGAATTATTGAAGAGGCTGGTCAGGGTTATGATGAAGAGACCGGTGAAATCAAAAATTTGGCTGAGGAAGAAAAAATTGCAAACATTTTCATAGGACCTGCCAACCAGAAAAGTGGTATTGGTTATGAATTGCAAAACAAGCTAAGAGCATATACGGAGTCATTAAAAACGATGTCCGAGGGAAAAGTTTCCTTAACTGATCTTGCTCCTGATGCTAAAGACGATCCGGCTTATGCCAACGTAAAAGATCCCGGTGAAATCAATAAAGATTTCGCAGAGGCTATGTTTGCCAGTACTCCTGTACCTGCGGCTTTGGCAGCTTTGAGTCAAAAACAATCAGAAATTAAAAGACAAGAAACTGAAGTTTTGAGTTATCTGGCTTCTTTAGTGGGTGCCAAAGAAATCAAGTTTGACAAGATTTTTGCGGTTGTAATTCCTGACTCTAGAACAGTTGTAGCTGGTCAAACCTATAAGGCTGATGTGGCTATTGGAGCTTATTCCAGTGCTATTACTCCAAAAATCAGCATTAACGGGTCTCCACTAGCTGTCGTAGACGGCAAAGGTACTTATGAAGTAAGAGCTCAGGGTGGCCAATATGATCAAAACGGTCAGTTGAAGAGAAGTTACACTGCCAGTATTTCTTACCCAAAACCTGACGGCACTACCGAGCAGGTAACTCAGGAAGAAACTTATACTGTATTGAAGCCTTCGGTTGAAATCCAGTCGGCATCATTCCCTCCATTGTATTTGAGCTGTGCTAACAAAATTGTAACCAGCTCATCGGGACTTGGGTCTCTTTATAACCCAACCTTTGGTGGTTCTGGAGCAGAATTTATTCCTGGCGGCGGCGGAGCGGTAACTATTGTACCAAACTCAGCCAAAGTAACTCTGGACGTTGCTAACGACGGCGTAACTCTGCAAACATTCCCTTTCAGGGTTCGTAGAGTACCGAAACCGACCATTGAAGTCCTTGCCAATAACTCACCAGTTGATGACAATGTAAGTAAGAGAGGTCTTGCGGCTGCTTCAGTTAGAACGATCAATGTAGTGGCGATCTCAGATGAAGATTTCAAAAACAACAATCCAGACGATGCAAATTACCGGGTAACTGATTACTCTATCTTCTTAGCGAGCGGTACACGTCCTAAAGGTCGCTTGGAAAATGTAAGTGGAAATCAAAATATTTCGGGTCTTGCACGCGATGCTCAAGCTGGTGATCGTTATGTAATTACTGTGAATAAAGTGTTACGAAGAAACTTCAAAGGACAGACTGAAGAAGTCAATGTAGGCTCGGTAGTTAAAGAGATTCCTTTGAGATAAAAGTGAAAATTATGAAGACAATGAATAAAATAACTTCAATCGCTCTGATAGCAGGCCTGTTTGTAGGTGGCTCACAGGTGGCGACAGCTCAGGAAAAATCAGACAATGGTTTAAATCCGCTTTCCTTACGTCCGGTTCATGATTCCAATATTGCTTACAAAATTGGATTATGGAGACGTGTAGACTTGAGAGAAAAGCAAAACCAGCCTCTTTTTTCATACGAAAATGAAATAACCAAGCATCTTATAGAGGGTGTGAAGTCAGGTATTCTTGATGCCTATTCTGAAGAAGATCTTGAAGAAAGATTAACTCTTGAAGAATTCAACGAACGTATGTTCAAACGATTTGAAGGTGGTGGGTTGTCTCAGGCTGAAATTGATGCAGGCTTTGGTGATGAAACCGCTTCTGATGACGGATGGGGTGATGCAGGCTCTTCTGATGATGGATGGGGCGATGCCTCAGATAACACTCAGGAGCCGGAAGCTAAGTCAACTTCCTCAACTTCTACAACCACAGCTCCACAGGATGGTTACGAAATGTTTCCTAATGAGTTCTACATTCTTGAAATCAAAGAGGATTGGATTTTTGACAGACAGCGTTCACGTCAATACTTTGATATTCAAACAATAACCATCAAGATTCCTGCTGAGGCATCAAATGATGGTTTGGAGAAAACGCTCGCTTCATTTAAGTATAAAGATTTGGAGCAATTTTTTAGAAACAACCCAAACGCTGTTTGGTTTAATGAAGAAAACACCGCTAAGCATATTAATCTTGCCGATGCGTTTGAACTGAGATTGTTCCACGGCAGAGTTGTTAAAAAATCTAACTCTCTCGACAAATACCTGGATGAGCAATATGGCTCAGCTCAGGAAGCTTTGAATAAGTCTCAGCAAATTGAGTACGATCTTATAGAGAAAGAACATAATATGTGGGAATACTAATTTGGTAATCCTGTCTTCAATGAAAAAGCCCGGCATTTGCCGGGCTTTTTTGTTTCTATTACTTTGGGATAATTACTAAGACTAAATTTCAAAAGTTAACATATAATCCAGTTTGATTGTTTTATCCGTTGAAAGCCCCATAAGACTTGGAGGCTCGATTCCAAAATCAGTCATATCAACTTTAAAACTTCCACTTAGTGTCATAACCTTACCCGCCACCTTTTGGGTTCCTGTAATAGTAAAAGGCTTGGTTTGACCGTGAAAAACAAGTTTCCCTTTTGCTGTAACTTGCTCACCGGCGTAAGAAACATCTTCAGATGTGAAAGTAACGTTGGGATAAGTCAAAGCTTCTGTATTCTCAATGACATGAGAATCGCGATTAGAATTACCACTATCAAAACTATTCACAGCGACTTTTACTGCGATCACAGATAGTTTTTGGGTTTCCGTATCAAGAACACCTATTGCTCTGAAATCTTTTGAAGACGCATCAAAACTATGGAGCGGATGATCCATAAAATACATCAAGGACGAAGAAGCCATATTGGCTACAATTTTCTTTTTATCCGGACTTTTAAAGGCCACTAATCCCAAGCCAAGAAGGCTAACGGCAAAAAATATTTTTTTCATATCTGTATATTTAAAATTCAAATTTAATACTGGCAATAGCCGCTGCATAAGCACCAAATGTGGTAATGGCTGCAGCTCTATGCCAGTTTTTGTTAACATTCCCCTCGCTGGCCTGATGAGCCAAAACATTGGTAGCCACCATTCCCGACAAATGGACCACGGCTAGTATTTTGTGAAGTTTAATATTGTCAAACTTCTTTCTGTTTACCATTGGAGGCGGTGAGGTCAAAGCCATCACTGCAGTTGTACCATAGGCTATATTGGTACCCAAGGCCACTTTTTCGTGCAAATCGCGAATCTGAAAGTTACCGTTATATAACTTAGGCCCAATGATTGCCTGAGCTACCATGCCACCAGCCGCAAGAAAACCTGTGGCCTGATGGATTTTAAACATCGTTCTTCTTGCCTTCAGCTCTTTTTCTCTGCTTTCTGCAGTAAGTTCTTTAGGGGCGAAACCTATACCGCGATAAAGGCCTCGCTCTCCCCAAAGCATACGTTGGGTGAATAACATGCGTTCAGGCAACAGCGGGGCCTCCTCCATCTCTTCATCAATTTCACCCAAAAGGTCGTCTGCAGAAAGATCCTGTGCAGCGGCAGGCAGGTATAGCGTGAACATCAGGCCTACCAAAAGATAAATTCTCTTCATGAAAGGATTAAGATTTAACAAGGGTTAAATAAGTCAATTTCAAACAGTACGCACAAGAATAGCCCGCGGTTGCAATGGCAACTATTTTAACAAAGGAATTTTAGCTGAGATAAAAACTCCTGTGGTTAAAAGCTTAACCTTACCAAAGCCGATGTTTTGAATGGGTACTTTCAGAAAAGGTTCTACCTGAAAGCTTAAACCATTTACTAACTGTCTTTCAAAACCAATTGAAGTATTAATATCGCCGGCATCATAAAATCCCGTCTTACCCTCCCATTTGGTAAACCTTTGGTCAGGGGCGGTTTCCTCGTAATTATAGTTGTAAGTCTCTTTCAGCATCAGGTAATTGGTCAGACCGCCCGTTATAAACCAACGGTTTCTTCCCGTTGTAAAGTTATATCTCAGATTGAGAGGAATATCCAGCATATTGCAGCGAGCGTCTACAGTTAATAATCCCTCTGGTGTTTTATAACCCCAATTCGCCGGCCATGCATAGTCATAAGCCTCTGCCTGATAGAACTTCAACGATTTAACAACTCCTGACTGTACTGACCAACGGTTATTGAACCTATATTCAAGGAGAGCTGCATAATTGTGTCCCACTTTTATAAAGGGACTGTCGTGAACTGTTGAGAAATCAGGCGAAAAGGCAAGCCTCAGACCTAACTTTGGTTCTTTGAGACCAGCTTTCTTCTCATTTATTATTTCCCTGACTTTGTGTATTTGAGGGAAAGAGAAATTTATATCCAACGGTGAAAACTGCAACCTGTCTAACAGACTATAACCAGATACCCGGGATTTTTCAAGTTGTTTTGTTCCAAAACTTTCATCCTTATCCTGAGCAATTGGTTTCCCACTCAAATCACTTTCAATAAATAAGACCTTGTCACTATCCTGCTGTTTTGGAGTTTTCCTTTGAGAAAGGTCATTAGTTGAAGAATTTCTTTCAACTTGATTTTCTCTGGACCTTGCATTCTTAATGCTCTCAGAGGAAGTAGCTTTATTTTTTGAGCCGGAAGTCGTAACGATAGATTTGACTTCGTCAGCTTCACTCCCACCTTTATCAATACTATTATTACTTGAAACCCCATGAGAATTCAGCTCATTTGTTAAAGAACTTTCTTTTTCAATCGTCTTTAAATCTGACAATTCTTCTTCTTCTTCCCTTATACTACTATTTAATACCAGATCGTTCGTTTTTCCAGATTCTTCATCTGATATGAGTCCACTTTCGTTTTCCGAGATTTCTGCTCTGGTTTTGATCTCATTATTGTTTTGATAATAAACATAGCCGGCAGTTACCGAAAGAAGTAAAAGCACCGCAAACAGAGCACTCCAACGCCAGACTCCTCCGCCTTTTCCGCCTTCATGCTCATCCAGAAGCTTCTCCATCTCCTCCCAGGCACTAGGCTGAAAATCAGGCAAGTCCTGATCAGCAGAGGCCTTAAAGAGAGCATCAAGCTCCTTGTCTGACATGTGATTATCTTTTTTCATTTCACTTATAGCGTATTCATTCTCTTCTGTATCATCTCAATTTCCTGTCTTAATACTTTTCTGGCCCTTGACACATTTGATTTCGAGGTTCCCACACTAATGTCAAGCATCTTGGATATCTCCTCATGCGAATAGCCATCAATTGCAAAAAGGGAGAAGTTTGTCTTGTAAGTTTGGGGAAGCTGATGAACTAACATCATAAGCTCAGCATGACCCAGATTACCTTCAGCATTCTGCTCGGCAGAAGCCAAAGAATAGGCTGTGTCAATATCTTGCTGATAATAATGTTTTTGCTGGCTCCTGTAGAAATCAATGGAGGCATTAATCAATATTCTCTTAAACCAATTCTTAAAGGAGTGAGTCGGTTTAAATTTTGACAGGTTTTGAAAAACTTTCAAAAAACCATCATTTACCACCTCCAGAGCCTCGTCTTTGGTCTTACAATAGCGGAAACAGACAGACATAGCAAACCCAAAGTGATCTTCGTACAGCTTCTTTTGAGCTGCCCGATCACCCGCTAAACATTCCTCAACAGTTGTGAGAAAATCGGGAAGGGTTTTCTGACCGTCCATTCTAATTAACTAGAGTACGGATAGTCTGAAGCAAAAGTTGCAAAGTCAGGAAAACTTCACGTTCACCAATTAGTGGTCGCCTTTGGCTGCGTTATAACCTGCGGCAAAAACCACAGTTTCAAGAATAGCCCCAAGGATAAAAATAAATAGATCGCCAAAAATTGCCAGTATTGCCAGAATGATGAAGTAGATAAGAATAAGAGCCCAGCCCGGCAAACCTGTTTTTACAGCTTCAGACATTTTAAACGAGTTTTGGATGATTAATTTTAAACCTTCGCAAAACTACAAAAAATCCGTTTTTAGAAATATTTCAAGGTGAAATCTTTCGCTATTTTTGAAACTATCAAAGCACGATTCGGAGTTTTACAGCGTAAGTAAAATTGATGCGTCAACTGTTCCTTATACTATTTTTTTTCTTTCCGGGCCTGCTTATGGCACAGGAAAAGGATTATTACAAGCTTCCGAAAGAGCGAAAAATGGTGGACGGCCGAATCACACTTCCAAACCTTCAAACTGAAGATATTTTTTGGTATCTGAACCTCTCGGGTGGCATGAAATTACAAAGTAGCAGGTTCACCAATAATTATGAGGGGCAACTGATATCTCTTGACCCCGGCAAAATGTATTGGGAAGCAGCTATTGGCATGAACCGTCAGGATAAATGGCAGTTGGAACTCGGTTACATGAGAAACCCAATAAGGCTTGAATGGAGGACTTTTGACCGATCAAACAGGCTTATACCATTCTTTTTTTCAGCTAGTGTTAATGATCACGGATTGCTGGCAACATATAAGCGTCGACTTTTCACAATTGACCGGGTCACAAAACGAACCAGACTCAACATTTTGGCAGGCATCAAAGTAAATCCATTAGCTGCTGACGAAACGATCCAGGAATTTAATATCCGTTATCCTACCTTGCCGGGCAGACAAGGCTTTATGGATACCTTAAGAATTCAAACCGATTTTGTTTCGACGAAACCAAGCATTGCAGGTGTTGTCGGCCTAGAGTTAATGGGCAGGGTAGCCGACCCAATTGAAGTCGGCCTTTTCGGAAAAATCATGCTTGACCAGAAAGGAATTCTTTCAAGCAATATCGCTATTGAAAGCACACTTGGTTCTGCGAAAGAGAGCCAACTCCTATTGAACGCTACGAATTGGCTATTAGGCTTCTCACTTCGATGGAATTTCCATCACGGTATACATTACACGACGGAAAAACCCTAGAAAATCAAAGAATCCTTATGGATTTGAGGTGAGAAAAACGTAAACTTGTATGTACTTATTCCTGAAACCAAAAAATTAAAACAATGAGTAAATTCGCAGAATGCATGGAGCACTACAAAGCTCAAAATTCAGAACTTGGACTTGGACTTAGCGAAGCACTTCTTACTGGTGTGGCTAAAGGTTTAGGGCCTTCTATTTACAACCCAGACTCTTCGTTGGTTTCCGGCTCAGATAAAGCAGAACTTGATCGTGTAAAAAACAATTTCCTGATTAAAAAACTGGGTCTTGCTGATGGTCCTGCCTTAGATTCTGCAATTGCGGAGGTTATGGAGAAAATGGGAACTTCTAACCGTACAAAATACAGAGCAGTAGTGTATGCCTTACTTGCTGTAAAATTCGGTAAGGAAGGAATGTTCTCATAAGCAGAAAACTTTTCCAGAGAAGCCTTGGTTTGTCAATCAGGGCTTTTTTGTTTCTATGCGTCATATTGCAATTTTTTTGGTTCGACTTTATCAGGCAGCACTATCTCCGTGGTTTCCGCCATCTTGTCGGTTTACACCGACCTGTTCTGATTATTCGGTTCAGGCATTCCAGAAACATGGCTTTTTCAAAGGCTTTTATCTGACGATCAATCGTATGCGAAAATGTCATCCATGGGGTGGAAGCGGTTTTGACCCTGTACCGGATTGATATTGAATTTTAATTAGAAAATTCTTCACTAAATCAATATTTTGTTCTTTTGAAACAACTGTTACCCTCCAAGAGTGGAAATGTGAGTAACTTTGACACGAATGCCTGCATTCAAAACAAAATCACAGTTTAAGACATCTGAAAAAAACTTTCTCAAAGTGACCGAAACAGCACAGAAAAGAAAATTCATCATCGATTTTGATAGTACTTTTACTCAGGTAGAAGGCTTAGATGAACTTGCAAGAATTGCCCTCAAAGGGGCCCCAAATCAGACAGAAACAGTCAAAGCAATCAAAGACCTGACAGATCAGGGAATGAGTGGCGAAATCAGCTTCTCTGAAGCTTTAAGCAAAAGACTTGCTTTGTTAAGTGCCAACAAAACGCACATAGAAGAACTAATCTCTTTCCTCAAAGGTAAAATTTCAAAATCCTTTGCCCGTAATGAGGTTTTCTTTGAACATTATGCCGATGATGTCATTATACTTTCCAGCGGTTTCAAGGACTTCATTGTTCCCGTAGCCAAAGAACTGGGTGTTAAAGAAGAAAACATATACGCTAACACCTTTGAGTTTGATAACGACGGTAACATCACCGGAGCCGATCAATCAAATCCTTTGGCTGGCAATGGTGGTAAAATAAAACTGGTAGAGTCACTGAATCTTGATGCCGAAATTCATGTCATAGGAGACGGTTTTACTGATTATGAGATCAAAGCCAGTGGACTTGGCCACTTCTTCTATGCGTTTACTGAAAACGTAGCCAGACCTGGTGTCATGGAAAAAGCCGATCATGTAGTAAAAAGTCTGGATGAATTCCTTTGGCTGAATCACCTGCCAAGAAGCCAGTCTTATCCAAAATCAAGAATTAAGGTTCTTCTTCTTGAAAATGTTCATCAGGCGGCTGTTAAGGCTTTTGAAGATGAAGGGTTTGATGTGGAATTCCACAAAGGAGCCATTGGCGAAGCAGATTTGTGTGAGATGATCAAGGGTGTTTCGATCATTGGTATCCGATCAAAAACGAATATAACTCCAAAAGTTCTTGAAAATGCGGACAAGCTGATTGCTGTAGGGGCTTTCTGTATTGGCACAAACCAGATTGATCTTGAAGGCTGTACCGAACGTGGAATTGCCGTTTTCAATGCTCCATACAGTAATACCCGTTCTGTCGTGGAATTGGCCATTGGAGAGATCATCATGCTCATCAGGAAGATTCCTTCAAACAGCGAAAGAATGCACAAGGGAATCTGGAACAAGTCAGCTAAAAACGCATACGAAATCAGAGGTAAAAAACTCGGCCTGATCGGTTACGGGCACATTGGTATGCAGCTCTCAGTTGTGGCAGAAGCTTTGGGTATGGAAGTTTATTTCTATGATGCCGTGGACCGCATGCCTATTGGAAACGCCATTAAATGCAAAAGCATGGAGGAGGTTTTCAATACCGTTGACGTGGTTTCTCTCCATATTGACGGTAGACCGGAAAACAAAAAACTCATTGGTAAAAAGGAATTTGATCAGATGAAAGACGGAGTCATCTTCCTTAATCTGGCCCGTGGCTTTGTGGTTGAGATTCCTGCTTTGGTTGATGCCTTAAAATCAGGCAAACTTGCCGGTGCCGGTGTTGATGTGTTCCCGAAAGAGCCGAGAACCAATGACGATCCGTTTGAAAGTGAATTGATGGGTCTGGAAAACGTCATTCTTTCTCCACATGTGGGTGGTAGTACTGAAGAAGCACAGGAGATGATTGGCCATTATGTACCTGAGAGACTTTTGGAGTATATTAATAACGGAAGCACAACGGGTAGTGTTAACCTTCCTGAAGTGCAGCTTCCCTTACTTACAGATAGCCATAGGTTACTTCACATTCACAAAAATGTACCGGGCATTATGGCAAAGATCAATACCATTTTTGCCAAACATAATATCAACGTTCGGGGCCAGTATCTCAAAACAAACGAGACAGTTGGTTATGTCATTGTCGATGTAGCCATCTCATATACCCCCGAGTTTCTCGAAGAACTCAGAGAAATACCCGAGACTATCAAATTCAGAAAATTGTTTTAAATTTAACTCCGGCCCTTGGGTCGGAGTTTTTTTCTGCCATCCCCGTTCGTTTTAACCCTAATGTAAAGAAGCCATGAAAACCCAGAATGTAACGTTGATCACCGGAGCTACTTCAGGTATCGGAAAAGCCACTGCAGAAGCCTTATCTGAAAAAGGACATAAGCTTATCATTCTTGCCCGCAACCCTGATAAAGCCAAAGCCTTAATTGCAAGTTTACCGGGAGAAGCTGAATTCATCACTTGTGATTTTGAAAACCTTGATTCCGTAAGCCAGGCAGCCAATGAAGTGCTGAAACAAACAGATCATCTCGAAAATCTGATCAATAACGCCGGTGCTATCTTTCAGGCAAGAGAGGAGACGGCTCAAGGGTTTGAAAAACATTTTGGGGTAAACCATTTAGCTCCTTTTCTTCTGACAGAAAAATTACTTCCTCTGATTCTGAAATCAGATGGCCGGGTTATTAATGTCAGTTCTGATTTGTACAAACAAGCCAAAGTTGACTTTGATAATTTACAACTTCAGAATGGTTACGCTCCAATGCTTGGCTATGCCAACTCCAAACTTTTCAACCTTTTGCATGCTAAAGAACTGGCTGAAAAATACAGAGTTCAAAACCTTCAGGCCTATTCCCTCCATCCCGGAGTGATACGGTCCAATTTCGGGAGTGACTTTTCCGGAGGCATGGGCTTTCTACTCAATCTCATGAAGCCATTCATGAAAGGAACCCAAGCGGGAGCTTCCACATCGGTAATGCTTGCCGATTCCGAACGTGATGCCTTTGTGTCCGGCAGTTATTTTAAGAACAAAAAGCCCGTAAGCACAAAAGCCGATCTGGTGAATAATGATTTATCAAAAAGGATTTGGGACGTTTCAGAGGAGTTGGTGTCCTCTTACATGTAAAAGCCCCAAAGCAAATTGCTTTGAGGCCTTTCTTTTCGAAGGGTTGAATAAATGCCTATAGATCGTTTCTTTTTTTCAATTGTATAACGATCACACCATTTGCCGCACGCGAACCATAAATACCCGTACTACCGGCATCTTTAAGGACTGAAACAGATTTAATGTCGTTCGTTGGAACCATCTCATAGACCGTACTAAAACCGCCATTAATTGCATTTCCGTTGATCACAAAAAGTGGCTCAGAATCACCAACGAATGAATTAACCAAACCACGGATTCTAACCTGAGCATTTCTTCCTTGCCCATTGATAAGGACTCCGGATACCCCTCTCAGATAAGTCTCCAAAGGAATAGCCTGATTTAAATCTTCTACAACTGAAGCTGAACCGGTATAATTTCGACTATCCTGACTACTGTAGCCATCACTTATCTCAGTTTTCCTTTCGTTATTTTTTATAGATCCGGCACGGTTTGCACAGGAGTCCAACAGAAAAAACGAGGAAAGAAGAGCTAAGAGGATAATTTGTTTTTTCATTTTACTATGGAATTATTAGATAAAATTAAGGCATATTTCACTCTTTATTACCGTTTTACAAGAGTTTTTTTTATTCAAACATGTCACAAAGCGACCTATTATTGTATATTTTATATTTTCAGTAATTACTGAAATTTATATCAATAACCTTTTTCAGATACACAGAATACAAAACTGATTTTTGCCTCGTTCTCCGGTATTAAAGAAATCCATTATCTTAAGCCTCTTACATGAACTAGATGCTATTGAAATATGAAAAACTGGAAAGCACACTGGCACGAAATCATTTTTGAAGCAGATACCAAAGAAGGTAAACTTTTTGACGTCATCCTTTTATGGATGATCGTGATTTCTGTGGTATTAGTGATGCTGGAAAGTGTAGATACCCTCAATCAACACTTTGGTTTCTTCTTCAATAATCTGGAATGGTTCATAACCATCCTTTTTTCAATTGAGTATATTATGCGGATTCTGGTTTTAAAAAAGCCAATCAAATACGTTCTTAGCTTCTACGGCATAATTGATCTCCTTTCCATTATCCCAAAATACCTTTCGTTATTTATTGCCGGCTCTCACGCTTTGATCGCTCTCAGGTCACTGCGGCTTTTAAGGATGTTCAGAATCCTGAAACTTGGTACTTATGTGGGAGAATCAAATAAACTGATGTCAGCTTTGGTCGCTTCCCGTACCAAAATTTCTGTCTTCCTTTTTGCCATTTTAATACTCTGTACCATTCTGGGTACCGTTATGTACCTGATTGAAGATCGCAGCTCAGGTTTTACCAGCATACCAAGAAGTATCTATTGGGCGATAGTCACCATGACCACTGTTGGGTACGGAGATATTGCTCCGCAAACAATAGCCGGTCAGTTTATAGCAAGTATCGTGATGATTTTAGGGTATGGCATTATCGCCATTCCTACAGGGATTGTTAGCTCTGAAATTGCAAAACAAGGTTCAGTAAAAGGGACGTTAAATACACAATCCTGCCCTAATTGCTCCGCAGAAAATCATGCTGATTTTGCTAAATTTTGCTATCGCTGTGGCGAGAGACTAGAAGGCTAAAGCCTTTTGATCATTTCTCTGATAATCAGTGTCATCGAGGGTTCAGCTTTGAATGCCGCCGCCAGAATTTTCTCAATCTCAGCTTTTTGCAACGTTTCAGGAATTCCCATATCAGTGATTACCGAAATAGCAAAAACAGGCAAACCCATTTGAATAGCGACTAAAGCCTCAGGAACTGTACTCATTCCCACAGCATCTCCCCCAGCCAATCTAAGGAGCCTGTACTCAGCTCTGGTCTCAAGATTAGGCCCACTGACTGAAGCATAAACACCCTCCTGAATCCTTTCTATTCCCCTCTCTTTAGCAATTTCCTTTGCCAGAGCAATCATAGAAAGATCATAAGGTTCTGACATGTCCGGAAAACGATCGCCCATGATACACTCCCCTTTCAAAGGGTTATCAGGCAAGAAGAGAGAAATGTGGTCATTAATGATCATCAAGTCACTCTCATGAAAATCAGGATTCATACCTCCACTGGCATTTGAAATAAAAAGGCGTTCAATTCCAAGCATTTTCATCACCCTAACCGGAAAAGTTACCTGCTCCATGCTGTGGCCTTCATAATAGTGAAAACGACCACTCATGCAAACCACACGTTTCCCCTCCAGCGTACCAAAAACCAATTTACCAGGGTGAAACTCAACCGTAGCCTCTACAAAATCCGGGATGTCAGCATAGGGGATTTCGTGCTCAACCTCAATATTTTTCAGCAAGCCTCCTAAACCAGTACCCAATATGATCCCAAACTGGGGTTTAAAGTTAGCGGTGTTTTCATTAAGGTAAGCAGCTGTTTTTTCAATACGCTGAAGTAGGTTCATAATAGTCTGTTGAGTTTTGGACAAAAATACGATTTCAAATGGTACCCGGATGTGTGTAAACTAAAAAAGGGCTAAGCCTTACGACTTAACCCTTCTGATATAGAATTTCTTTTCTTACAAAGAAAGTGTTCCTTTTCTGGCTGCTTGTACAAGTGTAGCGTCCAATCCTTTTTTGTTGATCGTACGCATTGCCTTAGTAGAAACTTTAAGCTCTACCCAAACTCCTTCAGACTCAAGGAAGAATTTCTTCTTCTGAAGATTCGGATAAAACTTACGCTTTGTTTTATTGTTTGCGTGAGAAACATTGTTACCCACTCTTGTTCTCTTACCGGTGATTTGACAAACCTTAGACATAATCGCTACTATTTAGATTTTTGTCGTTTTCACGAAACGACCACTCAATTGGGCTGCAAATATCGTGATATCTTTTTATAATGCCAATAGTGCTTCACAAATTTATTGAGATAAAACATTGAGTCTGTCATCGATACTCAAAATTCGCAACTTGCTAATTGCCAATCACTTCGTACTAAAATGATCTTCTTTATTTTTGAAAAGGACGTTAAACGTAGTCATTGATCCATAACAGCGGGTGATATACTGCTGAATATCCACCTTTGCTTCATCATTAAGATCAGATGAATTTACCTTTTGCTCAAGGACTCTGAGCTTATCACGCATCATCACAATTTTGTGAAAGAAGGTCTCAATCGGTATTTCTTTGGCGGCCAAATCATCACTAGCCGGTTTCAGAATCATGTTTCCGCCTTTCCAGCGGTCGCCAAGCGGTACAGTTTCAAAGCTGCCTATATATTTATTGAGTAGATTTTTGAAAGTCATTTCCACGTCATACATACTTACCAGATCATTCTCCGGCTCCACGTATTCTACAATATCCATCTCCTCATCCAGCTTTATTCTGTCATTTCCGTGATTGTAAAAAGTTATGCTGTAATAGGTGGGGAAAACACCAATTACCACACCCTGACCGTAATCTTCATGCTTTACGCGGGTACCAATTCCAAGGATTTTCATATTAGTCAAGCTTTTGTTTTTCCAAATCTATCCCAAACGATATGCCATTTCACGAGCATGGGAAATAAAATTATCAAAAGGGCCATTCCGTATTACTCTTAATATATTTTTAGATTAACCTAAATTTTGTTTTATATTTGTATAACAAAATGAAAAAACTTCTCTCTTACATATTGATTTCATGCCTTTACAGCATCGCTTTTGGCCAGGAAAACCTGGTCAAAGGGGTGGTGATTAATGATAGTAACAGCCCCGTGTCGTTTGCTGCAATTCAAATACCTGGAACTTCAAAAGGTGTTTTGAGCTCTGAAAATGGCGAATTTTCAATAGCCGCATTGCCCCATGAAAATCAATTAAAGATTACTTCCGTAGGTTTTGAACCTTTGGTTTATCACATCAACTTTTCTGAAGAAATTCAAACTATAGAACTGAAAAGGCTGGAATCTTCTTTTGAAGAAGTAGTTGTCAGCGGTACGCTGAATGCTGTTAGTCGTATGGAATCTCCCGTGCCGGTTGAAATTTATACTCCCCAGTTTTTTAAAAGGAATCCCACTCCCAATGTTTTTGAAGCTTTACAAAACGTAAACGGGGTCAGACCACAGGTCAATTGTAATGTTTGCAATACTGGCGATATTCATATTAATGGACTCGAAGGCCCGTACACCATGGTTTTGCTTGATGGAATGCCCATTGTCAGTGGACTTTCTACTGTTTACGGATTAAGCGGCATCCCAAATGCGATGATTGAACGCATTGAAATTGTGAAAGGTCCCGCCTCTTCGCTTTATGGCAGTGAGGCCGTGGGTGGATTGATCAATATCATCACAAAAACTACTTCAAAAGCACCCAAACTAAGTGCTGATGTAATGCAAAGCAGCTGGGGAGAAACTAACGTTGATCTCGGTTTTAAAAAATCTATAGGCGATAACATACAAGCCCTGAGCGGAGTCAACTACTTTCGTTATGGTAACCCGATTGACAAGAATGGCGACAACTTCACGGATCTTACTCTGCAAAACCGCATCAGTCTTTTTCAAAAACTGGACTTCAACACTAAGGGAAAAAGTATTCTCAATCTCGCCGGACGTTATTTTTATGAAGATCGCTGGGGAGGCGAAATGCAATGGGAACCAAAATACAGAGGCGGTGATAAGGTTTACGGAGAAAGCATTTACACCCGCCGATGGGAGGTTCTGGGCAAATATCAATTACCAGTTGACAACTTGTCCTTGACGTTTTCGTATAATGACCATGAGCAAAACTCCTTTTACGGAGATATGCCATTTATGGCCACTCAGCGGATTGGGTTTTCACAATTGCTCTGGCAAAATCAACTGGAAAAGCATCGGTTGACCACAGGGCTTGCCGTTCGAAACACCTTTTATGACGACAATACCACGGCAACAGCCTCCGCCACTGACCCTGATCTGAATCAGCCCCAAAACACATTCCTGCCCGGCATCTTTATTCAGGATGAAATAACTCTGGCTGAGAATGTCAAACTTCTGGCTGGCTACCGTTTTGATTATCACCCTGATCATAAGGCAATTCATACACCTCGAATTGCTTTAAAAATGTCCCCTACCCCACAGCAAACCTTGCGTCTGAACTTTGGAACCGGCTTCAGAGTCGTCAACATTTTCACTGAAGATCATGCGGCATTGACCGGTGCCCGGGATATCATTATTGTCAATCAACTCAATCCTGAGCGAAGTCAGAACATCAATCTGAATTATATGGCGAAAGTCATTACCTCAGATAAGAGTTTTATTGGTCTTGACTTCACGGCTTTCTACACACATTTTAATAACCGCATAACACCAGATTACGAAACCAATGCTCAGCAAATTATTTACCGAAACCTTGAGGGTTTCGCCGTTTCTAAAGGAATTTCGGCCAATATTGATCTGAATACAGCCTCCGGGTTTACGGCCTCAGCCGGAGCCACTTTGATGGAAAACACAATTACCGAAGATGGCATCAGCCGAAGACCTTTACTGACCGAACGCTTTCAGGGAGTATGGTCGGCCAGTCTGCCAGTAACAAAATATCATTTGAAAATTGATTACACGGGCAACCTTTACAGCCCGATGAAACTTCCGGTGTTGGGAGAAGCTGACCCTCGCCCGGAGAATTCTCCCTGGTGGAGTATTCAAAATATTCAATTGACCTGGCAACCAAATGGTAAAACCTTTGAGCTGTACGGCGGCATTAAAAACCTGTTGAACTTTACTCCACCTGCTAATAGTATTGCAAGGGCTTTTGACCCGTTTGATCGTAAAGTTGATTTCGCAGCTGATGGTTCTGTAATTCCATCGGCCTCCAATCCATACGCTTTGACTTTTGACCCTTCTTATGTTTTTGCCCCTAACCAGGGGATTCGAGGCTTTTTCGGCCTGAGGTGGTCGCTCAAATGATACTATCTTTTGAATTTTCGATGAAATCCCGGTTTTTCAGAAAATCATCTTTCTAAGCCCATTTTCTTCTTTAAATTTAGGGAATCAACCCTAACAAAATGAAATTCAAAACCCTCCTCGGGCTTTGCCTGTCAATTTTTACGCTTGGTTGCTCTCAACCAGAAAAACCCGCTAAACCAAATATTATTTACATCATGGCCGATGACCTTGGCTATGGCGATGTCGGTATTTATGGTCAAAAAGATATTCCAACACCTAATATTGACCGACTAGCTGCTGAGGGGATGCTATTCACACGCCACTATGCCGGAAATACCGTTTGTGCTCCGTCACGATGTACATTAATGACGGGGAAACATAACGGCCATGCCCGCATTCGAGGAAACCTGAGAGTACCATTAGAGCCTGAAGATCAAACGGTGGCCGAACTTCTTAAAAGTGAAGGATACACTACCGCACTGATCGGAAAGTGGGGTCTTGGAGAAGAAGGAAGCACCGGAGTGCCCAATAAACAAGGATTTGATTATTTCTATGGCTATCTGAATCAGGTCCACGCTCACAATCATTATCCTGCCTTTTTATATGAGAATGAGGGAAAAGACAGCCTTGGCAATGTGGTTGAAGAGGTAAAAACAGGTTATCAGGGAGGAAATGGGGGTATTTCAACCAATAAAAAGGTTTATTCAAATGATAAATTCGAAGAAAAGTCGCTGGCCTTTCTTGAGGAGAACAAAGACAAGCCTTTCTTCCTTTACCTGCCTTTAATAGTACCACATGCCAATAATGAAGCCAGACGTTTTGATCAATCAGGAATGGAAGTTCCTTCGTTTGCAGCCTTTGATGACAGAGACTGGCCGGAGGACCAAAAAAGACATGCTGCCATGATTACCGAACTTGATAATACAGTGGGGGCTGTCATGGCCAAAATCAAAGAACTCGGCATTGATGATAACACTCTGATCATTTTCACCAGCGATAATGGTCCGCATGCAGAAGGCGGTTCTGACCCTGACTTCTTCAATAGCAACGGTCCTTTGAGAGGTATCAAACGAGATCTTTATGAAGGCGGAATTCGGGTACCGACTATTGCCCGATGGCCGGGCAAAATAAAAGCGGGAAGTGCTTCAGACCATGTCTCTGGCTTTGTGGACTTCTTTGAAACGATGGCAGATTTGGTTCATTCTCAACAAACTTCTGAAACCGACGGCATTTCATACCTCCCTACCCTTCTGGGGGAAAACCAACCCAAACACGAGTTTATGTATTGGGAGTTTCACGAGCAGGGTGGTAAACAAGGAATCATCATGGACCAATACAAATGCATCAGACTCAATGTCAACAAGCCTGAGGAAACGAACGTTGAGTTGTACGATTTAAGCACCGATATCAAAGAACAAAATAATATTGCCTCAGAAAACCCGGAAATTGTTAAAAAAGCTCTGGCCATTATTGACCGTGAGCACACGTACTCTGAGGAATTCCATTTTAATCACGAAGAAAATTCAACCCATAAAAATGAATAATAAAAGAAGAGATTTTATCAAAAAAGTGGCCGGAACGGCAGGAATGGGCATGTTTGCCGCTGTACCTTTTCAAAATGACGTTAACAGAATTATCAAAGCGGCGTCAGCTCCGCTTAAAACCTATTCGTCACCGAGATTAAAGTTTGCTGTTATCGGGATGAACCATGGGCATATTTACGGCATGACCGAGGCCATTAAACGTGGTGGCGGTGAGCTGAAAAGCTATTTCGCCATAGAACCAGAGTTAAATCAGCAATTTGGGAAAAGATACCCTGATGCCACTCAGGCCAGATCAGAGGAGGAGATTCTCAATGATCCCGAGATCAAAATAGTGTTGAGTGCCGGTATCCCTATTGACAGGGCTCCCTTAGGTATCAGAGTGATGAAAGCCGGTAAAGATTATATGTCTGATAAGCCGGGAATTATAACGCTGGAACAACTCGCTGAGGTTAAGAAAGTGCAAAAAGAAACAAATCAAATTTACGCCATCGTTTACAGCGAAAGGTTTGAAAACAGAGCCACAATCAAAGCCAGTGAATTAGTTGCTCAGGGAGCTATCGGGAAAGTGGTGCAGACCATCGGAATGGGCCCTCACCTGATTAGAAGAGAAACCCGCCCTGAATGGTTCTTTGACATGGTGAATGTTGGCGGTATCATTACAGATATTGCTTCGCATCAATTTGATCAATTCCTTCACTTTACGGGTAGCACCTCCGCCGAAGTACTGGCCTCCCAAATAGGTAATTTCAATAACAAGCAATACGATAATTTTGAGGACTTTGGTGATGCCATGGTACGAGGCGATAAAGGCTCAGGTTATGTACGCGTCGACTGGTTTACCCCTACCGGCCTCGGAAGCTGGGGCGATGGTCGTTTGACCATTTTAGGAACAGATGGTTTCATAGAAATTCGAAAAAATATTGACCCGGCCTCAGGGCATAAGGGTGGTAATCACCTCTACTTAACCGATAATAAAGAAACGGTGTACATGGATTGCAATGCTGTGGAGCTCCCGTTTGGGCCTCAAATGGTGGACGACGTACTCAACAGAACCCGTACGGCCATGACCCAAGAGCACTGTTTCTTAACCATGGAACTAGCACTTATTGCCCAGAAAAACGCTGTAAAAATTGCCTAGAAAATGAAGAAAACTGCTCTTTCAAAAGCTATCGGCATTGCTCTTTTGGCCTCTATGTTTAGTTGTACCAAAAAGCAGACGATTGATGATCTCTCTGTTAAACCGAATATTCTTTGGATTTCAGCTGAGGACCTCAGCCCAAGAATGGCCGCTTACGGTGATTCTACCATTTCGACGCCGAATCTGGACAGATTAGCCCGTGAAGGAGTGATTTTCAATCATGTTTATACCTCTGCCGGTGTGTGTTCTCCAAGTCGAAATGCCATCATTACCGGTAGGTACCAAACCAGCAATGGCGGTCATAATATGCGTACGCTGTACAATACTTACCCCGAGCAAACCGGACTGCCACAGAGCTATAATTCGGTTCCACCGGCTGATGTCAGACTTTTTCCGGAATACCTGAGGGCTGTAGGTTATTATACCAGCAATAATGTCAAGACCGATTACCAGTTTCAGGCCCCACCGACGGTTTGGGATGAAGTCAGTGACAAGGCCGATTGGCGAGGAAGAGCTGAGGGGCAGCCTTTCTTTAGCGTTATCAACTTTACAACTACGCATGAATCGCAGATCTGGGCCCGGGCAGATCATGAAATGCGGGCTGACCCAGCCATTGTGCCGTTACCTCCCTATTACCCTGATAATGAGATCAGCCGAACCGATCTGGCGAGGCAATACAGCAACCTTTCTGAACTGGATGACCAGGTAGGCGAGGTACTCGCCAAACTGGAAGAAGACGGTTTGTTGGAAAACACTATTGTTTTCTTCTGGGGTGATCACGGGGATGGCTTGCCGTTTTACAAAAGAGAAGTGTATCGCCGTGGCCTGCATATCCCATTCATTGCCCGTTTTCCGAATAAGGTCAATGCCGGCACCTATGATAATACATTTATCAATGCCATTGATTTCGGCCCCACAATGCTTTCGCTTGCCGGTATTGAAACCCCTTCTCAAATGCAGGGAAAGGCTTTTCTGGGTGATTTTAAAACAGAAAAAGGTCATGATTATATTTTCGGGGCCCGGGATAGAATTGACAGTGAGTATGATCGGGTACGCTCAGTGATGGATGGGGAGTATCAATACATCAAAAACTATTTCCCTGAAAAACCGCTGTACATGGACATCGCCTACCGGAAGAATATGCCCATGATGCAGATGATTCTTGATCTCAAAGAAAAAGGCGAACTCAATGAAGATCAACTTTTCTGGTTTAAAGAAACCAAACCTGAAGAAGAGCTTTATAATTGGCGTGAAGATCCTTTCCAACTTCATAATATCGCCAATGACCCTGCCTATTCTGATAAGTTAGCTGAGTTGAGAAATGCCCTCGTAAAATGGGAGGAAGAAACCGAAGACAAAGGCGGCATCCAGGAAAAAGAGCTGGTAAGTGCCATGTGGAATGGCCGTGACAGCCCACCGATAACCGCCAATCTGCAGGTTTACCAAACACCGGATGAAGTCAAACTAAACTGCATGACCGCCGGAGCCTCCATCGCCTACCGAAAAGAGAATGCTACTCGCTGGGAGGTTTACACAGAACCTGTTGATCTTGAAGCTGGTAATTATGAAGCAATGGCCATGCGAATTGGCTATGAGCCGAGTGATACGTTGAGGTTTAGTATGCGATAGAAGAACCACTTAGTTCCTGACGGAGACTCTGAAAGGGGAAATTTGTTCAGAATTTAAACAGCTATGAATAAGGATAGAATATTAAAATTTTTGGAGGGTTTTAACTCTAAGGAAAGGCGAATACTTGAAGAAAATTGGCAAACCGATAACCCGGAAGTTGTTAATGACTGGTTGGGTCAAATATATTATTTAAGAGCGAACTGTAGACTTAATTTAGAACCCGATCAAAAAACCACTGAAATAAAAAAAATGTATTTCAAAGCAGCTAGATCATCTCAACTAGCTTGGTGGTTTAATATGAATCTTTTAGTGAGCCTAGGACGTAAAACGAATATATCATCCAATACAACCTCAGCACACATTTTCATGGATTATCCAAAGTTTTTGCTTTCTGGAAATGCTGAATTGATAAAAGTTCATTATTCCCATGTTTTGAAGGTTTTTAATGACAAAAGAGAAAATGATGGCACCTCTATAGTTTATGCTTTTCTAAACTTGATAAATGGAAATTTTGAAGAGGCAAAGAAAAGGGTAGAAAATATAGAGTTAAAAGTTGAAGCAGGTATTAAACCTTTAGCTATGATGGTAAAAGGTATATTAATGAAAGACTTGGAACTTTGTAATTCTGCAATAAGCCTTAATAATAAAATAGAAAAGAAATTTACTAATGCATATGATTATTACCCAACTTCCACAGCTCTCGCAAAACTCGGTTTAGATTTTCAAATGAATGTTGATATAATGTCTCCTGAAATCAACAAAAGTATGTTAGAATTTCAAGAAATAGAATTTGAAGACATCGATAATTATTTTGAAATGTTAGGGATCGAACCTCTTAACCGGATAAGCTTAAAAAATTTCAAGTCTAACCATTAGAAGGCTAGTTTTTCAATCCCTAATTTCGGTTCTGACCAGAGCGTAAGCTGTATCCACTCTATCAAACAAGCCCTAAATACCGCTCCTTTATCACCTGCATATGATGCAAGGCATGCCCCGGTATCATATAAGCGAAAGTTCTGGCACTTACGGGTTTGTCATAAATCAATACCGTTTTTTGGGATGACTCTTCAGTGAGATTTTCTAAAATAGTTCGGGTAACTTTTCTTGTAGCTAAGAATTCGCTGAGCAGGTTTTCAAAGGTTTTTGAGCTGGCACCTGAGTTTGACAAGTAGAGCTCTTCATCCATTCCCGGCAAATCTGTTTCACCCTCTGTTCTGGCAGCCACATAAGCTCTGAACGCCATAATATACTCCACATCACACAGATGCTGCAGAACCTCTTTTATCGTCCATTTGCCTTCGGCATAGGCGAAATCATGTTTTGAGGAAGGAATTGACCTGAAAAAATCAACGATTTCAGTTGTGTTCTCCTCCAACACCGTCAAATAATCACCATCAGGTGTTAAATCGAGATAAGGTTTATAGATTAAGCCTATCTCCTGATCAGAAGTGGGTCTTTTGATCACTTTTTGAGTGAAGCATAGTAAATCTCATACCAGTCCTCTTTGCTCAGCTGAATATCCGTAGCCGTAGCTACGTTGGCGATACGCTCTTTTTTCAGTGAACCGATGATTGGCAATACGCCAAGACTCATCAACCACGCCACAGCAATTTGCTCGAGGTTGGCATCATGCTTTTCAGCGACCTGGTTGAGAATTTTGCGAATTCTGATGGCCTGCTCGGAGCCTCCTTCCAAAATTTGACCTCCCGCCAACGGAGCCCAAACCAGCGGCTTGCTGTATTGTTCTTTGATGAAATCAATTCTGCCGTCTCTGATTGGCGAGGTATTGAGAAGATTTAACTCAATATGGCTGGTTACGATCGGAATCCGCAGGTATTTGGCCAATAACTTGTGCTGATCCCCCGTAAAATTGGCAATGCCAATGTGCTTTGCTTTGCCCGTATGAACAATATGTTGCAGAGCCACAGCCGTCTCTTCCGGATTTGCTGTATAGTCAAACCCATTGAGCAAAAACATATCAAGATAATCTGTTTGAAGGTCTTTCAAAAAGCTATCCACCGAGTCCAAAAGGTATTGACGAGAGTTATCAAAATAGGTAAACCCATTTCGATCATTGCGAATGCCGCATTTAGCAAAAAGCACTAAGTCTTCTCTTTTGACACTCTTTGTATTGAGGATATTTCGTACCAACTCCTCCGTTTTCAGCTGAGCTGAAGTGTCGCCATAATCAAAGGTGTTTATCCCAAGTTCCAGACAGGTTTCCACAATACCTTCAGCTCTTTTGGCGTCTGTCATTTTCTCGTGCTCCCATCGCCAAAAACTATAAATTGCCTTTGAAACTTTCGGTCCGCTATCGCTCAGGTAAACTTTTTGCATATGAACTTATAAGAAGAGTTGATTGAAATAACCCCGGGTAAACCGGGGTCATATGCAAAAATAAAAGAATGTTATCAGGACTCCTTAACCTTGCAGGTATTAATTCCGAATAAGGTGTAAAGCGGACAAAAACTCACCAGACTGGTGAGAAGAAAAATTACCGCAATTACACCTAATACTGTTCCTAAGGTGCCAGCGATAGTTCCATTATAAATTAGAAAGCCGAGTACAACGGCTACAATTAAGCGGATTAGTTTGTCCGCATTTCCCATGTTCTTTTTCATGATTGAAATTCTTTTTAAGGTTGGTTAAAGGTATTATGTTCATTCAACTACAAAGGTGATGGGGCTCACATCCCGATATGATTGAGAGTCAAATAACAAAACTGAAAACGAGCCCAAAAGGTAACAGAGACCTGAAAAACCTACAGGCAGATGGTTAGCTCATTTTTATCCCTTATTTTTGCAGCCTGAAATTCAAAAGCAAAAAAGAATGGCTCTTAAAGTAGGTATAGTTGGTTTGCCAAACGTAGGAAAATCAACTCTTTTCAATGCAGTTTCCACTTCTGCAAAAGCTCAGGCGAGTAATTACCGTTTCTGTACCATTGACCCCAATGTGGGCCTGGTAGATGTGCCCGATGAGCGAATGAAAAAACTGGAAGAGCTGGTTCAGCCGAAAAAGACGATTCCAACACAAATTGAAGTGGTTGATATCGCGGGACTTGTGAAAGGGGCTAGCCGCGGCGAAGGTTTGGGTAACAAATTTCTCGGGAATATCCGTGAGGTTGATGCTATCATTCACGTCATCAGATGTTTTGAAGATGAAAATGTAATGCGTGACGAGGGAGATATTAACCCTGTAGGCGATAAAGAAATCATAGACACAGAGCTTCAACTGAAAGATCTGGAAAGTATTGATAAAAAGCTGCAACGGATCTCCAAAGCTGCCCGTGTAGGTGGCGACGCCAAAATGAAAGCCGAACTTGCAGTGGTAGAAAAGTGCAAAGAATGGCTGGAGCAAGGCAAAAATGTAAGAGAGCTCGGGTTAACCAAAGAAGAATTGCCTGCCATTGCTGATCTGTTTCTATTGACCATTAAACCAACACTTTATGTGGCCAATGTGGATGAAGCCAGCATGCATACCGGCAATAAATACTCGGAAGCTCTTCAAAAAGCTGCTGACGCCGAGGGTGCAGAGATGATTGTTTTGAACAATAATATCGAAGCTCAGATTGCCGAAATGGAAGACCCGGATGATAAAGCCATGTTCTTTGAGGAATATGGAATGAAGGAGGCTGGTCTGGATGTGCTTCTTCGTGCAGCTTATAAACTTTTAAATCTGAATACGTATTTCACCGCAGGTGTCCAGGAGGTAAGAGCCTGGACCATCAAAGACGGCTGGAAAGCCCCTCAGGCAGCAGGTGTGATTCACACTGATTTTGAAAAAGGATTTATCAAAGCCGAGGTGATGAGCTATGACGATTTTGTGAGTCATGGATCAGAGCAAGCCTGTAAAGAGGCCGGTCGATTGAGAATTGAAGGCAAAGAATACATAGTGAAAGATGGCGACATCATGCACTTCAGATTCAATGTGTAAATAAGACTAGAGTCATTAAAAAGCCCGAAAGTTAAATTCGGGCCTTTTTTTTATCTCAAACGCCGTTGCATTTCTAACATTCGCTCCGAGGGCAAAAGATAACCGTAGGAATCCCAATATTCTGCACCCAGAGAAGTGGCCTTCTTAAAATCCCGGGTGTGAATAAGCTGCTCCGTTTCAGTTACTCCTCCCCTGCGTAAATCACGAGACTCAGTAGCCACAAAACGGTACTCCCAATGAGCATCTGATTTGAACTTTCGGTCAAGCTTTTCTTCATAAGTGAGATCCACGGAAGCCCGGTTTTCGTGAAGAAGCCACTTGCCTTCTGATTTTCGATACTGACTTGAGTATTTCAAAGACTTACCCGTAAGTTTTACATTTGAAAGGCCTGGACCAATAACTTCTTTGAGAGCCTTGGGTGTCAGCTCATATTCTACTCCAATGATTGATTTTGAATCGGTGTCAATGTAAATTCTACCTGTTCGGCCTCCTCTGAGATTCGCTGAACGCGGCTGAAATTGAACAACATACAGCTTTAAACTATCAAAGGGTATCAGTAGTGAATCCACCACAAAATCGTACTTTTTCAGAGCATCCGGCTGTAAAAAGTCAGGCCGCTCTGTTTCTATTGCTCTGGCGGCTATAGCAGGCCCATTGATAAACTGCCATGCTTCTACTTTTTCAGAGTGGCCTTTGAGGTTCAGCTGCCTGTTTTTTAGAGCCTTCATACGGTCTGGCAATAACTCTTCTCCCGGAAACCGCTCTACCCTCAGCACGGCTTCCTTTATTTTCACCACTCCTGTATTTATAATTTCTGCTGTTTCCAGATAAAACCCATTCTGTAGCATGGGTTTCTCAAAATGACTTCTCTTCATTGAGTCTAAAGCTGACTGCACCAAACCCCTCGCATTAGAAACACCCAGCATTACCTGAATAGGTTCTGCAGGCTCCAACTGGATCATATGAAGTTTAGAATGGTCTAAATCCTTCGTTGGTATTTGCTTCGACATATAACCTATAGCCGAAGCTGTTACTACCGCCGAATCGGTTAGTATATTGGGATATTTAAATAAAAAATGCCCTTCTTCATTGGCACCGGCACTAAAACCCGAATATTGAATACTAATAATAACCTCAGGCAAAACCTCTCCGGTTTCGGCGTCTGAGACCACTCCCCTGATAGCCGTAAACCCTTGTGCACAGGCTGCCGTTAAGGTCATAAAATAAAGAATCAGAAATTGGCCATAGGCCGTTCTTTGAAACATAGAAGATATTTTTTAAGTTAAGACTGTGCAATTCTGGAGTTGGTAGCTCATGCGAATTACGTAGAAAACCTTACCAACTACAAGCTCACCACTACCAACAACCAAACTGTTGTAAAAACGTTGGAATGACCAATTAAATTTGAACCAGTAAAAGTCTCAAACATGAACATCAGGAATTTCAAATCATTGCTTTTCAGCTTACTTTTCCTAGTCGGCCTTAGCGGCTACAGCCAGATTTTGAGTCCGGACAGAATCAGAAACAGAATTAAAGAAAGAGCCAAAGAAAGAACCGCTCAGGAAGTGGACAACCGTGTAGATCGTGGGGTGGATAAAGTTCTTGATGGCCTTTTCGGAACGGTAGACAAGGGTGCAAAAGCCGCTACCGACGCGGTTAAAGAGTCAGCCTCTTCAGACTCAAATAAGGAAGAAAGCAATCAGGAAATGAGTCAGGAAGACGCCATGGGAATGCTTGGTGGCCTTTTGGGCGGAATTGGCGGTGGTGCAGAACCACAAGGTAGCTATGATTTTGATGCATCCTATGTCATGAAAATGACCAGCACCTCTAAAGATGGACCTCAGAATTTTGAAGTAAAATACCGCTTCACCGATGGCGGAGAATATTTCGGATCAGAAATTCTGAATATGAGTACTCAGGCTCCGCAAAGTATGAAAGGTCAGTTTATGATTTATGATATGGCCAATAGCACTATGTTCACTTTTATGGAAATGAACGGACAGAAACAAATGATGTCCATTGGGATGTCAAATCTTGAGGGACATGCTGAAGCCAAAATCGACGAAAATATCGCTGAAACAACATACACAAAAACGGGTCAGACCAAAAGTATTGCGGGCTACACATGCGACGGATATATGATGAAGCAAGACGGTAAAGAGTATCTGGTCTGGATCAGCCGGGGAAGAGTACCGGTGGTTTCCAGCTACTATACATCGATGAATAAAGCCATGAACTCTAATAAAAACGGTCTTCAATTTGACTATTCTTCTAACCCCGAAATCCTAAAAATGATGAAAGAAGGGAGAGCATTGCTGGGAATGACCATGGAAGAAGATGGGATGAAAACCGAAATGGAAGTTGTTGATATTAAAAGCAGCGACAGTTTCACTTTCAATACAGCCGGCTACGGCAATATGATGGATTTCAATAAGATCATGCAGGATGCTCAAAAGCAACAGCAGGAACAAAACGATAACTAAAAAAGACTCAATTCTGAGTTAGAACTTCAAAACATAGCCATGAAAATTATTAAATTGATGGCAGCATCATTGCTGCTAGCCGGGACTTTTATGCTCAATGCATGCGGAGAAAAGAGTGATTCCCCCGAGCCTCTGAGCGAGCTGATTGACTTCAATACGGTCAAAGGAAGGGTAACCAGATCTATCTACTACGATTATGAGGGCAATGAGGTCAGAACAGCCACTGATACAATTTATTTTAACTATCAGGAAAGCATTAATAACCAAACCTGGTACGGCTCTCCCACAGGACTGCTGTTCAGCAAAAATGGCCCTGAAGGTCTTTATGGCTACTTCAAACCTCTGAATGAGGAATATCTGATTTATAAATATCCGGCTTCCAAGGGAGAACGATACGCTACCAAATCTTCTCAGGGTGCTTCTTTCGATAACGAATCCGGCAATCCATATAACACGACCGATTACCAAATGCTGGTGGCTGATACGAATGCCTCCTTTGAAATGACAATGATTAATGGTAAGCACAACGGGCTTATGCATTACATCAAAGAAAAGACAACACAAGGAGTAAGTACGAGCATTTCGCCTGCTGAATGGTACATTCTACCGGGCAAAGGCACACTTGCTTTCATTGCCTATTATGACGAGGATTTTGAAAAAATTTCAGTTTACAGCGAAACTATTGCCTTTCTGTAAACATCATTAACCAATTACATCTATGAAAAAATCATTATTTACCCTCACTGTTTTTGCTCTTCTGAGTAGTTGTTCATCCGGCGAAAACTCAAATGAAACCCTCGAAGAGAAAATAGAGGATATGATCCCAAAATCTGATCAGGAGCCATGTGATTTCCTGAGTAAAGAAGAGGTAATTGAAACTTTTGACATTGAGGATGGAATTGAAATTACCCAAAACAGTAGTTACGGTGTTTGCTCTTTCAGCTGGGAAGTGGCCTCTGAGAAAGCCTCTGAAGAAGAGAGCATCAATAGTATTTTGGAAGCAGCTCGCTCAGGGAATATCTCTTCTGCTGTTTCACAAATTTCAAAAGGAAGCTACTCCGTGGGTTTGAACTTCAGCACTCTAAACTCAAAAAGTAAAGAAGAAGCCAGGCAAGGCTATGAGCGAATCATCCAAAGACTCACAGAAGGCATCAAAGTCAGCAAGGAAACGGTAAAAGATAAGATGGAAGAAATGGGCCTCGACGGCGATGCCGCTGACAAATACCTGACTGATGAAAATTTAACTTACAAAAATGACCAATGGGAAGAAGTATATGGTATCGGCGAAGCCGCCACCTGGAGCAGTAAAACCAGTCAACTGACAGTGCTTTCAGGCATCGATGTTTTCTTTCTGACCGTAAAGGCCGGAGATAAGGAAAAATCCTTAGAAATGGCCCGGAAACTGGCAATTGAGGTCATTGACAATCTTTAAGACAACAAACTTCTGACAGCAAGCTCATAACCTTTCAGGCCAAGGCCAGCAATCATGCCGCGGCAACGGCTTGTGAGGTATGAGTGATGTCTGAACTTCTCCCGTGCGTGAATATTAGAAATGTGTACTTCAATGGCCGGCGAAGTAACCGCAGATAATGCATCAGCAATAGCGACCGATGTATGCGTATAAGCACCAGCATTGATAACGATACCGTCAAAATCAAAACCAATTTCGTGAATTTTATCAATCAAAGCTCCTTCGCTATTGCTTTGAAAATAATGTAGCTCAGCTTCTGAAAAAGCCGCTTTGAGCTCTTCAAAATACATCTCAAACGTCTGATGGCCGTAGATTTCAGGCTCACGTTTACCTAGCAAATTGAGGTTTGGACCGTTGAGAACAAGTATCTTCTTCATTTTTTGATTTCAACTTTGTGATTGCTTTGCAAAGCTAATTAAAAACACGAACTCAAAAAGCCCAACGTTCGCAGGTACCTCACGTTCCGGAATAAACCTTCAGGATACTTTAAGCCCGTAGGCCGTTTTACTTTAATTGAGCTCTCAAAACAGAAACAGTGACTAAAAGTTGTCCCAAATGTCGCTGTGCGTGTTCTGCGGCATGAAAAAGTAAGCCAATTACAGTAGAGGGTAAATGCTTGCGACCAACGGTTCTTTGCTCCGTCAAATCAGAACCTTCAAGGGACTTGAAATACAAAAAAGCCTCTTTTACTTTATCTTCAAATTGCACAATCAGGTTTTCTGTATCTGGTAATGGCTCCACCTTCTTCTCTCCTTTTAAAAAATCAATTTGCTCTTCAGAGAGCGGTAAGCCTTTTGAATATGTCATCATTCGATCCAAGACACCCGTCATATGGCGGACATGAAAAGCCACAGTAGCCCGACCAGCCACTTCTCTGATCATCAGATCATCCGGAAAATCAACCAGAATTTCTTTTAACTCTTCAACCGTCTGTAATAAGGAATGAGCAGCAGGCTGAAGAAGTTCAGGGACCTCCGGAAGTGGTCCCCGAAGCCATACCTCAGATAATTTATCACTTGTCATAAATTCAGGATTAAGTGGCAAATTGCTAAATTCGTCAATAACATACAGAACTTTTTCTTTCTATGGATAATACCCAAAATCTGGATCAATACCTTGAAGACCACTATATCCACCGAAGTAATTGGCTCAGAGCCGCCGTTTTAGGAGCTAATGATGGCATACTCTCAACAGCGAGTATTGCCATTGGTGTGGCCGCCGCCAGCACAACAAGAGAACCGGTTATTCTGGCCACTGTAGCTGGTCTGGTAGCTGGAGCTCTTTCCATGGCCGCTGGCGAATATGTTTCTGTCAGCTCGCAAACAGATGTAGAAAAGGCAGACATCGAAAGAGAAAAGGTGGAACTTCAGGAAATGCCTCATATGGAGCTTCAAATGCTGGCTAAAATTTATGAAGAGCGGGGGCTCAAGAAAGAAACTGCCTTGCTGGTGGCCAAAGAGCTCACGGAGCATGATGCTCTGGCAGCCCATGTAAGAGACGAACTGGGTATCAATGATGTAAGTCAGGCCAAACCGATTCAGGCAGCATTGGCTTCAGGGGCAGCCTTCACTTTTGGAGGTTTACTTCCTCTTTTAGTTGTACTTTTTATGCCCATGAAAAATCTGGAATACTCACTCTATGGATTCGGTATAGCATTTCTGGTTCTTTTAGGCGTGATGGCCGCGAAAGCCGGGGGCTCGCCCATTGGCAAAGCTATTTTGAGAGTAACTTTCTGGGGTACTATAGCCATGGGGCTAACTGCACTGGTGGGTTATTTGTTTGGGGTCAATCTATAGGTTGAAATTAAAAATTGGCTAAATTGAAAGAATAAAACCTGATTTTGAAATATGAAAAACTTGAGAAAAGAAGATATTAAACAAGAGGTATTTGACCTTTATGATGCCTACGCCCATAATAAAATTGACCGCAGGGAGCTTATGCAGAAGCTATCAACTTACGCCGTGGGTGGGGTAACGGTAGCTGCTTTGAGTAATTTTATGATGCCTGATTATATTAATGCTATTCAGGTAA
Source organism: Jiulongibacter sediminis (assembly GCF_001306455.1). GTDB lineage: Bacteria > Bacteroidota > Bacteroidia > Cytophagales > Spirosomataceae > Jiulongibacter > Jiulongibacter sediminis. Next base: position 156,125 of record NZ_LGTQ01000010.1, read on the forward strand.
AGACCGACGACCCCAGAATTGAATCTGAGTTTATTACCTATAATTCACCAAATGGGGGTGGTGAGATCAGAGCTCTCCTGTCAAAACCGGCAGGAGCTAAAAAGCCTCTTGGGGGTGTAGTAGTGGTTCACGAAAACAGAGGTTTAAACCCGCATATAGAAGATGTAGGCAGAAGAGCTGCTCTGGCTGGCTTTATTTCTATCGCTCCAGATGCCCTTACTCCGTTGGGAGGCTACCCCGGCAATGATGATGACGGAAGGCAATTGCAAAGCAAACGTGATCGGAATGAAATGCTTGAGGATTTTATCGCTGCTCATGAATATATCAAAAAACACAAAGACTGTAACGGAAAAACAGGCGTGGTGGGCTTCTGTTTCGGAGGCTGGATTTCCAACATGATGGCCGTCAGGCTCCCTGATCTTGATGCTTGTGTTCCTTTTTACGGTGGACAACCAGCTGCTGAGGATGTTCCGAAAATAAATGCTTCGCTTATGCTACAATATGCCGGCCTGGACACCCGCGTAAACGCCGGCTGGCCTGATTATGAAGTGGCTTTGAAAAAAAACAATAAAGAATATCAGGCATTTATTTATGATGGTGTGAATCATGGCTTTCATAATGATACCACACCTCGTTATGATAAAGAAGCTGCTGAGCTAGCCTGGAAAAGAACCGTTGAGTTTTTCGAAAAACACCTGAGCTAATTCAATCTTCTTATTTTTAGAAACTGGCCGGAACATAGGGTTTCCGGCTTTTTTCATGATGTCCACCTTTTGTCCATCCTCGTTTTATGGCTTCTGTCAGTAAGCCGACCACATTTGGTTCAGAAATAAAAATCAATCGCAGACCAAAACTTTTAAAATCATGAAAAGATTACTGACACTTTCTGTATTCGGCTTCGCCGTTTGCACCTTCTATGCCTGCTCAAAAATCAATGCCGGTCCTGAACCTGAGCCTACTTCCCTAAAAATAGGTCTTATCGCTCATTTGCCTTTTGACGGCAATGCAGATGATATAAGCGACACAGGCCTTACGGCTACTGTGAAAGGTACGACCATCGTAAACGACAGGTTCGGAAATAGTGCCGGAGCCTATTATTTTGACGGAGTAGATGATGTGATTACTTATAACAAGCCTGAAATGCTCTCACTTGGTGGTTTTGAGCCTTATACGATTTCCGTTTGGGCTAAGCCCGAAGCGGTGGATTATACCAACATCATGATCTCAAAATTTAACGGTGGCGTCTTGGCTGGCTGGTACGTTGGAGTCAATGCGGATTCTTCAGCTCAGGTATACCGTAATGTGGGGCCCTGGGCCGGAAAAACAGACACTAAGATCACCTATGGCAAGTTCAATCATATACTAACCACCTATGATGGCAAAAACCTGAATATCTACATCAATGGTAAACTGGAGTCCAGCACGCCTTTCACCAGTCATCCATATGACAGGAAAACCGAGATCGCCGTTGGCGGAACGCATTCTCAAAACAAACTAATTTCGAGGTACCTCGGCACCATAGATGAAATTAGAATTTATGATCGTGTGCTTGAAGCTGAAGAGATAGAGTGGCTGGCGGACAATTGATAGCCAAGTTGAAATATAGAGAAAGGTAGTCAAAGCTCAGGATGAAAAATCCTGAGCCCATGCCTTCTTTAACATGACAAAGGTCATGCTTTGGGCTTTACGACAGCTCTACTTTTACGCCATGAATAATGAGCAGCTGATTAATAAGTATAATGTGGCCGGGCCACGGTACACCTCCTACCCTACTGTGCCCGCATGGAATCTTGAGGATTTCAACTTGCCTGATTGGCAAATTGACATCAAAAAGACCTTCCAGAAAGATCAAAACATCGGCATTTACATTCATTTACCTTACTGCGAGAGCCTTTGCACTTTCTGTGCATGCCATAAGCATATCACTATCAATCATTCTGTCGAAGGACCCTACATTGAAGCTTTGCTCAAAGAATGGCAATTGTACCTATCTCTTTTTGACCAAAAGCCGGTATTAAAAGAGCTCCATCTTGGCGGCGGTACGCCAAGTTTCTTTTCTCCCGAAAACCTGAAATACCTGATTGAAAATTTACTTTCAGAAGTTACAGTACCGAAAGACGCTGCTTATGGTTTTGAGGGGCACCCAATGAATACCACAAGAAAACACCTTGAGGTTCTTCATGCCCTGGGATTTAATAGAGTAAGCTTTGGGGTTCAGGATTATGACGCTAAAGTGCAGCGTGCCATAAATCGACATCAGCCATTTGAAAAAGTTAAGGAAGTCACCGAAATAGCCCGTGAGATTGGCTACACCTCCATTAGTCATGATTTGGTTTATGGGTTACCATTTCAAACCATCAATGGCATCAAAAATACGGTAGAGAAAACGCTCAGTCTAAAACCAGACCGCTTGTCTTTCTACAGTTATGCTCATGTACCTTGGATCAAAGGAAACGGTCAACGTGGCTTTTCTGAAGAGAATCTGCCTGGTGGGGCAGAAAAAAGAGCTCTCTACGAGCTAGGTAAAAAACTTTTTGAAAAGGCCGGATATGAAGAGGTAGGAATGGATCACTTCGCAAAACCAAGTGACGAACTCTTTATTGCTCGTGAAGAAGGTCGTTTACACCGCAATTTCATGGGCTATACCACTGAAAACGCTCAAACGCTTATTGGACTTGGTGTTTCTGCCATTGGCAACTCAGCCACCACCTATTTTCAAAATGACAAAGTTTTAAAATCTTATCTTGAAAAGCTTCAAAACGGAAAGTGGCCTGTGGTTAAAGGGCACCTATTGACAGAGAAGGAAGTGCTTGCCAGGGAGATTATCGAAGACATTATGTGCAACTTCCACACCAAAAGGCTTGATGTTTTTGCTGATGACAATCCAGAAATTTATGGGGAGCTTCGAGCAATGGAACAAGATGGAATATTGACTTTCAACCAATCTGATCTTTGGGTCAAAGAACCCGGAAAGGCGTTTGTCAGGAATATAGCCATGCTTTTTGACGAACATTTGAAAAAGGATAGTCAAAAGCCGCTTTTCTCAAAGACCATCTGACCTCAAAGCCATTTGAGAAAAGACCAGGATTTTCGACTTTTTAAATAGTTGAAATTCTTATCGTTGGCATATGCTTCCTTCTCAAAAGAAATAAGATAATAGGCCTTCCAAACATCTTTAACTTGCAGGTAGTGGATAAACCATTCCATCAGGTACCAGAAATAAAATAAGAAAATCCCCATTTCCAGCTGTTGACGGATATGAATCCGCTCATGAAAAATCAGGTAATCATTAGGCTCTTTTTCCCGGATGAGGATAAACGGAAAAAGTGTCATGCCATTGACATGCAACCTGCTGATGCCTTTGAGGATAATCATGCCGGCAAATTCCGACTTTTATTTAATTGACCGAAGCATTTCCGTTACAGATTTCTTGGGAGCAGCTTCATAAGCAGAAATCAAAATCTCAACCAGACTTTTTACAGCACATCCGTTTCTTTCAGCCCTGAAGTAATAGTACTCCTTTCCCGGTAATCTTGCTCCCAGCTCAAGGCTCGGCAGTCTGGAAAGCTCACGACCTTTCATATCCAGCCAGCTATAATTAGTCTCCGGCTCTATAATCTCTGTGGCTACGAATACTTTTTCTGAGGGCCTGAATTCAGTTTTACCTATTTTATACAAAGGCAGGCTAAACACATTGAGTTTTATTCGGGCGTTATATTCTTTTCCGGCCTTTGCAACATGTGCGGTGTAGTAGCCGGAATGCTCAGGAAATAGATTTTGAAGTAAAACATCCTTACCAATACTCTGGAAACCGTGTGGACCTTTCCATTCGTATTCGGCAGTTTTTCCCAAATCAGGAGCTTTAAGATAAACCTCTCCTTTTTCACAAATATTAATAACCTGACTGCGAGCCAGTGCCAAAAAACGGGAGTACTCAATTTCCCTGTGATCATTAAAAGAGTAGTAATTCATCGCCGTGGTATCAGCAGTCACCTTAGTGAATAACTTATTCTTCGCTTCTGCCAGCGAACATGGCTGAAGAAGCCAGAGTATAATAAATGAACATTTTATCTTTTTGTGTAAGATTAGCTTCATAGGCAAACTTTTAAGTGTTACGGTGGTCTGTTAACAAATAAGCTCAATTTTCATGCTAAAAAATAAAAAGCCCCTCCGGCAAACCAGAGGGGCTAAGTAAATGCTTAAACGTTTTTAGTAATTTTTACAGGATTTTCTTTGCCAGCGTCAGCTGCCAGCCGGCAGGTCTTTGAGAAAACTTATCTTCGTTATTAAAATTCATAATATTGATATCAGATAGGCCTCCTTCTCTCCTAAGGTCAATATCAAAACCCAAAAGCGTAATACCTGCCCCAAGCTGATACCCCCAGGTAGAATTGGAAAAGGCCTCGCCCGTATTAGTGGTGTACTCTGCAAGAGCATCTCTTAATTTCATATCCTCCGACAACTTTACTGATGCCACCGGACCGCCCATAACTCTTAAAAAGCCCAGCGGCTTAAACCCAATCATTACAGGAATATCAAGATTAGTGTATTTTACATCCACCAGCTCAGGTGATCCGCCGCCAAATGGGGTAACAGAGACTTTTCCCCCCTTTGTAGCAACCATTATTTCAGGTTGTAAATAAAATTTATCACCAATACGACCCCATATCCCAAATGCAAAACCTGTTTTGGTGTCCAGACTTTCAGAGATATTATTTTTTAATGAGCCTGCGTCTGTACTAATGTTCGTCAGGTTAACTCCACCTTTAATTCCAAGACCTGATTGGGAGTAGGCCGAAACGCTAAACAGAGTCAGAGCTATTAAAGCGGCAAATAACTTTTTCATTTTTTCGGTGTTTTAATTAATCTGGCAATCTAACGCTGCCTTTTAAAATCTTAGTATGATGAAACGCTATATTAACGTTCTGTTCATCTCTCAGATGCCCGTTTCTATGAGCTGGTTGCAATGCAAATGTCTGAATTTCTTCAGGATTGTAAATTAATATGTTTTATTTCGGGCATTGAACCCATTTCTTAGGTTTCCATTTTATGGCTAAAGCAAAAACAGCATATTTCTGTCAAAATTGTGGATATAATTCTCCAAAATGGTTAGGCAAATGTCCTTCGTGCAATCAATGGAACTCGCTGGTAGAAGAGCTTATAGCCTCTGATGAGCAGGACAAAGGTTCATGGCGTTTTGGGTCAAATAACGTGAAGCCTAAAGCCAAGCCTAAAACCATCAATGAAATCACAACGGCTGAGCGATATCGGATTCATACCAATGATGAAGAGTTTGATCGTGTGCTGGGTGGTGGTCTGGTGCCCGGGTCTTTAATTTTGATTGGTGGCGAGCCTGGAATCGGGAAATCAACGCTCATGCTTCAACTAGCCCTGAGCCTGAAAGATTATAATGTACTTTATATATCGGGTGAAGAAAGTGAACAACAGCTTAAAATGAGAGCACAGCGTCTAAAGCACCAAAATGACCGATGTTACATTTTGACCGAAACTGCTACTGACGCCATCTTTAAACAAATAGAATTGCTGGAGCCGGATGTCATTATCGTCGATTCTATTCAAACAATGGTTTCGCCATTGATTGAATCAGGTGCCGGTTCTGTTTCTCAAATCAAAGAGTGTGCTGCCGAATTCATGACTTTTGCCAAAGAATCTGACGTTCCGGTACTTATGATTGGCCATATTACAAAAGAAGGTAGCCTGGCAGGCCCTAAAGTTCTGGAGCACATGGTTGATACTGTTTTGACTTTTGAAGGCGACCGCTACATGGCATATCGATTGCTCAGAACAAGCAAAAACCGATTTGGAAGTACCTCAGAACTGGGCATCTATGAGATGTTAGCTGATGGTCTGAGAGAAGTGAGCAACCCATCTGAAATATTAATTTCTGAACGGACAGAGCAAATCAGTGGTATCAGTATAGCATCCATGATGGAAGGTAACAGGCCTTTGAATGTAGAGATTCAATCGTTGGTTAGCACCGCCAACTATGGAACTCCGCAGAGAACCAGCAACGGATTCGATAATCGAAGACTTCAAATGCTCCTAGCCGTTTTAGAGAAAAGAGGAGGTTTCAGACTGGGTACGCAAGATGTTTTCCTGAATGTGGCAGGAGGCTTGAAAGTGGAGGATCCCGCCATTGATCTCGCTGTTTGCGTTGCGGTGGCCTCCTCTTATGAAGACTTGCCTGTGCCTTCATCCAGCTGTTTTGCGGCAGAAGTAGGGCTCGGTGGCGAGATCAGAGCCGTCAGCCGAATAGAAGGCCGAATCTCAGAAGCCGAAAAACTGGGTTTTAAACGAATTTTCATCTCAGAAAATAACCTCAAAGGTCTCGATAAATCGAAGTTTAAAATTCAGATTTTCTCTGCAGAAAAGCTCGAACAAGTTTTTATGGAGCTCTTTGGCTAAGGCCAATTCGTTATCACAACCTTTTGTACTTTTCTACTCCAAAAAATCTTTGGCTAAATATTCATGCCTTGCTTTTGCCCCTAAAAAGGACTATCTTAAAGCAAGGAATTGAGCTTTATTAATCGCTTTCAATATTAAATTGTATTATTCTAACAATTTAAACCGCTCAAAACCAACTTACGTTTCTTAAGGCAAGAATTGTATTTTTCTCATTTATTCAAAACTATTCTATGAGCCAGGCAAAAAGACTTCTTATTGTATCAAACCGACTTCCTTATCAACTGAGTGAGGAAGATGACGAATTTAAACTGACCATGAGTAGTGGCGGTCTCGTCTCTGCATTAAAAAGTTACATGGAAAACTCTTCCGCGGATTTCAGCGACATGCATTGGTATGGTAACGCGGACTTTAGTGAGAAAGAATGGGCTAAGGCAAGCGAACAATTGGCCGAAAAAACGGATGCCATCAAACCTGTTTTTATTCCAAAAAACCTCAAGGAAAAACACTACAGTGGCTTCTCAAATTCTACTCTATGGCCACATTTCCATTATTTCCCGACTTTCACCAAATATGATCAGTCTGACTATAAGGCTTACTACAAGGTGAATGAAATGTTTGCCAAAAAAATCATTGAGAATTATCAAAAAGACGACGTTATCTGGGTTCATGATTATCAGCTTCTTTTGTTGCCTGAGATGCTGAGAAGAAAACTTCCCGACGCCACAATCGGCTTTTTCTTACATATTCCTTTTCCGTCTTTTGAGATTTTCAGAATGCTGCCACGTGAATGGCGTGAGAATATTTTAAGAGGAATGCTAGGTTCAGATTTGGTGGGATTTCATACCAATGATTACGTGCTTCATTTTCAAAAGTCGGTTCGAATGCTTTTGGGATATGAAAGTAAAAGAAGGCTCATTCAAACTGAGAACAGGGCTATCAGATCAGACCTTTTCCCAATAAGTATTGATTACCATCTGTTTAACAAATCATTTGACAAGCCTGAGGTCAAGAAAATCAAACGGCAGATGAGCAATCTGATGCCGAATATGAAAACCATCTTCTCGGTAGACCGTCTTGACTATACAAAAGGTATCGGAAACCGACTTCGGGCTTATGAGCATTTTCTAAAAGAAAACCCTGAGTGGCATGAGAAAGTAACATTTAATCTGGTAGTCGTGCCTTCACGTGATGTGATCAAGCAATACGGAGAAAACAAACGAAAACTGGAGGAGTTAGTTGGCCGGATTAACGGAGCCTTTGGTAAAATGGGCTGGCAACCGGTAGTATATCAGTATCGTAGTCTCAATTTTGATGAGCTCTGTGCCTGCTATACCGGGTGTGATGTAGCCTTGATTACACCTGTACGCGATGGAATGAATCTGGTTTCAAAGGAATTTGTCGCCAGCCGAAAAGACTTGAAAGGAGTACTTGTTTTGAGTGAGATGGCTGGCTCGGCGGCGGAGCTTGGAGAAGCCATTCTCATTAACCCTACCGACCTGGATGAACTTGCAACAGGCATAAAAAGAGCCCTAAATATGCCATTAATGATGCAAAGCCGTCATCTTGAAATTATGCAGGAACGAATCAGAACTTATGATGTAAACATGTGGGCTCAGGATTTTATGACAGAACTTAGTAATGTAAAAGCACTTCAGGCCAGTAAAAAAATAAGACAAGCCGGACCCGTAGTGAAAAGAGATATAAAAAAGCAATATGATAATGCGGACAAACGTATGTTCTTCCTCGATTATGACGGAACACTGATGCCGTTTCAGTCCCAGCCTCATTTGGCTCAGCCGAATGAGCGTGTACTGAATATGTTGGAAAAACTTGCTTCTGACCCTAAGAACATAGTTACTGTGATAAGTGGAAGAGACCGGGATACACTAAATGAATGGCTTGGTCATTTACCCATCAATTTGGTAACAGAGCATGGTGCCGCCAAGAAAATGAAGGGAGAAGATTGGAAATTGACAGAGAAGGTTTTCAGACCAGAATGGCGTCAGGAGATTTATCACCAGATGAAACTCAATGTACACCGATGTGCCAAATCGTTTATTGAGGAGAAAAATTTCGCAGTAGCCTGGCACTACCGAAATGCCGACAAAGATCTTGGCTTCCTACGTTCAAGAGAGCTCATTGATTCGCTCTACCGGGTCATCAATAATAATATGCCGCTTCAGGTGATTGATGGAAATAAAGTAGTGGAAGTACGGATGACAGGTGTAGATAAAGGGTCTGCCGCTCGTGAAATTTACGATCAGGAAAAAGGAGATTTTGTACTGGCCATAGGCGATGACCGAACTGACGAAGATATGTTCAGAGCTTTGAATGAGGTTGCTTACACCATAAAAGTGGGTACAGAGAACTCTGAAGCGAAATATAACTTCACTAATATTTCTGAAGTGCTTCCATTTTTTGAAGACATAATTGACTAAAATCAGGAAACAAAAGTTGGCGTCAATACTGTTAAATAGACTGATATTTCTACAGAAGCATTTCTAATCTTTATGGATAAAAAACTAATCATTGATATTGTTTTGTGGCTGATAGCCCTCCCCGGAGGCTGGCTTTTAGGTAAAATATTGAAAGCCGCCGTTTTTCCTTCTCTGCATAAGTTTGCCCGAAGAACCAACAACAGTATAGATGACGCCTTGATCACTGCTGTGGAGAAAGTGATTGTTCCTCTTTTCTGGGTTGTGGGCGTTTGGGTAGCTTATCATTACAGTGACCTTTTTCCCGAGTACAAACCGGATATTAAGAAAGGAATTATTACGTTCAGCATCGCCTGCGTAACATGGGCATTGGGTTTTCTGATCAATGAGCTGGCGAAAATGTACCTTTTCAGTATCGGAAAAGCCTTACCGGAAACCTCCATTTTTACCGTTATTATCAAAATTGGGGTTTATATTCTGGGATTGCTTTTTATCATGCACTACCTGAATATACCGATTGCTCCGGCCCTCACGGCCTTGGGAGTTGGAGGTCTGGCGGTGGCTCTGGCTTTGCAAGATACACTGAGTAATCTCTTCTCGGGACTTCAAATGCTGGCGGCAAAAAAGTTAAAGCCTGGTGATTATGTCCAACTCGATACGGGTGATGAAGGTTTCGTGGAAGATATTTCCTGGAGAAATACGACTATAAGAGCCTTGGGTAATCACATTATAATTGTTCCGAACAGTACAATGGCTGGTAGCATAGTCAAAAATTTCATCCTGCCTGATTCTCAAAATTCAGTTCTGGTTCCGGTAGGTGTGGCCTATGACTCTGATCTAAAAAAAGTGGAAAAAGTAGCCATTGAAGTAGGAAAGCATATTCAACAAACCATTGAAGGAGCGGTGGTTGATCATGAACCTTTTATTCGTTATAATGAATTTGCCGATAGCAGTATCAATTTCAACATCATCCTTAGAGCAGGTGATTTTGTAAGTCAATACCTCATGAAACACGAGTTTATTAAAGCACTGCACGAGCGTTTTGATCAGGAAGGTATAGAGATTCCGTTCCCGATAAGAACGGTACATTTGAAATCCGGCAACCTGAATATTGAACAAAAAACTTTAAACTCAGGCTTAGATCAGCCTTCGTAGAGCTCCAGCGGGAGACCGTCCGGATCGGCAAAGAATGTGAATTTTTTTCCGGTGATTTCGTCAATTCGGATGGGTTCAGCTGTTATTCCTGCATCAATTAATTTCTGACGCTCAACTTCAACGTTTTCTACCTCAAAAGCAAGGTGACGTAAACCTGCGGCTTCGGGTCTTGAAACTCTTGAAGGAGGATCAGGAAAAGAGAAAAGCTCAATCACATACTCGTCATTAAGGGTGAGATCTAATTTGTAAGATTGTCGGGTTTCACGAAAAGTTTCTTTGAGAACTTCAAAACCCAAAATTTGGCTGTAAAAAGCTTTACTTTTCTGATAATCAGAGCAAATAATAGCGATATGGTGGACTCTTTTAAGCTTCAGCATCTTACTTAGTCGTCGTCACGACCAATCATTTTCTGGAAGTTTTTGATATCACCCATTAACACCAGAATATCTGACTCATTGAACTCATGTTCAGGATCAAGATCAATACTTACGGTGGAATATTTACTCATCATTCCCAAAATATTCTTTTTGGTCACAAACCGCTTAATACCAATTAGCTTGAGGTGATAGGTACCCATAAAGTCGATATTACCCGCAGTTCTTCCAAGATAACGTTTTGGCACTTCAATTTCCAAAATGCTACAGTCTTCGGAGAGGTCAAAAGACTCGACAACATTGTTCATTTCCAATTGCTTGGCAAACTGCTCGGCAGCAATTTTCTCAGGATTGAAAATGGTCTCGATACCGATGGACTCCAAAACCGTTTGATGTAGGGGATTTATGGCACGGCCAATGATACTTTTAGCATTATGTTGCTTTAGCATAGCTGTGGTAAGAATGGAAGCTCCCACATCTTCCCCAATAGCCACAATGACCTGATCTGCGTCTTTAATCGGCAACGAATTCAGGCTGGAAGGCTTTGAGCTGTCAAGACAAATGGTATGGGTAATGCGGTCTTTGTATTGTTCTACAATCTCAAGTCCGTTATCCACACCAAATACCTCGTGCCCCATTCCAGTCAGGCGGGTAGCGAGGGTTGAACCAAAATTTCCTAAACCAATGACAATGTATTTCATGTCTTTACTTTTTTTATTTTTCGTTGATCAGACGATCAAAACGTTCTCTTTCGGGTAACGGTGAGAGCTGCTTCCTACTTTTTTGAAAAGCCCGAAAAGTATGGTAAACATACCTACCCTACCCAAAAACATGGTCACGATAAGCACGAATTTACTCGGTGTGCTCAGTTCCGGCGTCAAATTCAGAGATAAACCAACAGTACTGTAGGCCGAGAAGCACTCAAAAGCAATTTTGGTCAACTGTTGCTCCGGTTCAAAAATGCTGATCAGAAATACCGCTAAACCGATAATCAGAAAAGAGATAAACATCACAGCGAAAGCCCTTTTGATGGAGTCTTCTGAGATTTCTCTTTTGAAAAGCTCAACCCGGCCTTTGCCCCGCACCAGAGCTACAATGTTTGAAATGGCAATCGTAAACGTGGTGGTTTTGATACCTCCACCGGTACTACTCGGCGAGGCTCCAATCCACATCAGTAAGAGATAAACCAAGATAGTTCCCTGCATTAATCCGCCCATGTCAACGGTATTGAAACCCGCTGTTCGGGGGGTAACGCTGCCAAAAAGCGATTGTGTAAACTTGCCAAAAATGGTGGGGTGATCCTGCAATGTGTTATTGTACTCTGTGGCAAAATAGAGAATCATACCCAGTACCAGTAAAATGGTGGTTGAGGTCAAAACCAGTCTCGAATGTACATTGAGATTTCTGGCCAGAAAAACAAAACGCTGTCTCATAAAAAGCCATTGAAACAAACTTCTGAAAAGACTTCTCACCGTATTATACAAGTCAATAACCACCGGAAAGCCAATTCCACCAAAAATCACCAGCAGGCAAATGATGATCTGAAAAGGATAATTATACCGAAAACCTCCATTGAAAAGTCCGTCAGGGAGCGTGCTGAATCCGGCATTACAAAAGGCCGAAACTGCATGAAAAACTGAGAAAAACCAGGAATCGTAAGAATTGGTAAAGAACTTCTCATTGCTGACATAGTGAATCAGAAAAACGCCAATGGCCTCCATAATTAAGGTATAACCTACAATTTTCACGAGAGTTGAAACCAAAGAATTAGGCTGATCAGGCTGAATAATATCATTCAGAATAAGGTGGTTTCTAAAAGACATTCCGCCTCTAAAAAGAACCGCAAAAAAGTTGGTAAAGGTCATCAACCCTAACCCACCAATCTGAATCATAACCAGCAACATATCTTTACCCAAAGGCGTAAACGCCGAAGCAGTATCGACAACCGCAAGACCCGTTACACAAACCGCACTGGTTGCTGTAAAAAGGGCGTCCACAAAAGTCATTTGATGAGTGGTGACGTCAGGAATCAACAGTAAAGCCGTACTCACAAAAATGAGCATGGCAAAACTAAAGCCAAAAAGCATGGAGGGCGTAAGGCGTCTGTCTTTGATGATATGGCCCTCCCTGATAATTCTAACTACAAAAAAGACACTGAGCAGCACATAAAGAAACCAGTCTGAATACAAAAACTCGACATGATATTTGAGCTTTTCATAAAGAAACAGCAGCCCGGCAAAGGTGAGATCGGGCAGCTGCCGCCGATCAAACATCTTGGGTGATTTCCTAATGAAATGCTGTAAAAACCATTTGACCAGGTAAAGCGTCATGGCCAGCCAAGGAATTTTTCTCAAAATAGCCAGAACCGTACTGGCCACCTGGCCTTCTTTAGGAAAAGCAATCTGGTAAATGGACAGAGCAAAACCAACAAATAAGACAAGGAGAATAGCCCGGTCAATTCTCTTCACCAGCTTTTTTCTGATCAGAATCAGCTTATCCCAAAAATCTACGAGGTAGTGCTTTAGTTTCACTCTTTTTTATATCTCGACCAAAGGTAAAGACCAGATTCAATCAGTCAAAGAGCCATTGCTTTTAACTTCAAATAATGCCGCATACACTCGCCTAAAAGAGGTTTCAAATGCTCAGGAAAAGGTTCTGTCTTCTTTTTGAAAGGCATAAAACCGGTTGACTTATGTACGTTGGTATACCAATAAGGTGCCCAAACGCCATCTTCAGGTCTAGCCCCTGCAGACCAGAAAAGCATTTCAGGGTAAAACGGAATATCAATCGCTTCGCAAAGTTTTCTCAGTTTCTCCTCTGGATTGTTCAAAAAACTCTCGGCTTCAATGACCACAAAAGGCGTACTATCCCGCTGTAATTTCTCAATAAGCTCTGTATGCCGCTGATAACCCACATCGTCGATGGTCGGATTCTCAATAACCGCGGCAAAGGAAGGAAGCATTTCCACCGGGTCACGCGTTAAAATCACTTGGTGAAATCCCTCAAAAAAAGCATCATCCATAGTGAGCAGGTGGTGGGTCATGTTCTTGTAAAAAAAGACCTCAGCACTATGATCATTCTTTATTCTCGACAACACTTTATCGGCATCGGCATCCATAGAATTCAGAATATCCTCTGCTCCGGGGTGGTAAGACCGTGCCTCAGAGTTTTTGAGATAGTAGGCATAGAGCGGCTCATCTTCCACTTTGGTGTCTGGCCTTTGGGCAAATGAGTACATGATGGCCGTTGAGATATTTCTTGGGCCAGACCATAGGTTAATTCGTTTTGTCATTTAGTTTCCTGAACAATTAAAGCTTCGTATAAATCGCTAATTTTTTGAGTCAAAGCACCTGATTGACCATCACCAACGGACTTTCCATCAATCTTAATGACCGCTGTTACACCACCAAAAGTACCCGTCACAAAAGCCTCATCAGCTCCGTAAAGATCAAAAAGTGAGAAGTTTTTCTGACGGCATACGATTCCATTGGCTTCACAAACAGCGATAATATTACCTCTGGTGATGCCATTCATGCAGTATTGACCTGTTGACGTCCATACTTCTCCGTCTTTAATCATGAAGAAATTGGTGGAATTACAAGTAGCCACAAAGCCATGAATATCAAGCATCAAGGCTTCATCAGCCCCAGCCTCAATGGCTTGAATTAGGGCCTGAACCTCATGTAATTTGCTATGGCAATTCAGTCGTGGGTCAAGATAATCAGGCGAGCCTCTTCTGTAAGAGCTTGTAAAGAGAGTTATACCTCTTTTCTTAGTCTCTGACGAAGCAATTTTATGCTCTGCAATGATGACCAAATTAGGCCCGGAGATGGTCAATCTCGGATCCTGAGATGGGGTTTTCTTGATCCCGCGAGTCACCATTACTCTGAGGTGCACGCCATCGTACATGTCGTTTTTTCTCAACGTCTCAAAAATGGTCTCCAGAAGTTCTTCCCGACTAAAGGGAAGATTTATGCCGATCACCTTGGCCGATTGCCAGAGTCTGTCAAGATGTTTCTCAATAAAAACTAATTTACCATGATGCAACCGAATACCTTCCCAAACGCCATCACCCACGAGATAACCGCTATCAAAAACCGATATTTTTGCCTCATTTCTCGGTAAAAACTCTCCATTGACATAGATCATGACATCTTCATTCCGGCGGTCTTCTATCGCATCGTGCGTTCCCTTAGGCATATTCTCATTTTTTGCCCCAATTTAATCCGCAATTTTGAAAACCGAATTGTTTTCAACACAGAAACCTTAAGGAGCGTGATAATGTTTGTTTTTTCATGAGAACATTAATTCTGGGAGCCAGTAATAATCCGGCGAGATACTCTTTCATGGCCGCACACAGACTGGTCAACGCCGGGCATGAGATTATTCCCGTAGGTATTAAAAAAGGAGAAGTGGCTGGTTCTGAAATTCGGTCAACCGTAGAGGGCATCAGCGATATTCATACCGTAACTCTCTACCTGAGCCAACGAAACCAAGCTCCATATGAAGACTTTTTGCTTCAGTTAAAACCGGAAAGAGTCATTTTCAACCCGGGCACCGAGAATCCTGAATTGATGGAGAAACTGATCAAAGAAGGTGTCGATGCCTTTGAGGCCTGTAATCTGGTGATGTTGGGGACAGGGCAGTTTTAGTGAGTCAACTAATCCTCAAAAAACACCCTCAATACCCGGGCATTAATATCATTTTCTTCAAAATAACCGAGCCAGAATAACTGCCGATTAGAAAGATTATCCGTTGGTGATTTGACTTCAATAAACTCATACCCCTCCTGATCCCAAACAAAAAGATCGGGAAAGCCTCTGGAATTCTCGGCGATATCTTTTGAGATGTGAATCAAAATAGGCTTCAGCTTTTCAAGTCCTATAAACTTGGTGGCCAACAAAATACCCTCCCAAATGCCTTCCATCCAGATCACAAAAGGGTTTGCGATGCCTTCATGCTTCACAAAATTGTTTCGCATGAGCAGAAGCAGATCATCGGTATCTTCAAAACCATCCAAATGGCCATGAATAATCTCCTTTCTTTTTTCATAAAAATCTGGAAGATGGAGATCTGAAGGCCTCCGCTGAAAAGGATGATGAAAAGCAACCAAGGCCGGATCAAAAATAATATCCCAGAAAATAAGTCCGAAAATACCTCGCCACAGGTGATTCTCGGAGAACATCGCAAACTTACCCTCGGCTAAATAGTGCTCAATAGTCCCCAGCTCCACCTGGCCACGATACACCTTAGGAACCGTAATTTTCTCAGCCTCATGTAGCTTTTCGGTGGTGAGTTTCTTCCTACGGTTTTTATTCCGCAGCATACGATCAGCAAAGTCTTTAGCAAAAAAGTGCTCGTCGGCATTGGTGCTGTTAGTAATCATATCTTCACAAAGCTCAAGAGCCTCTTCAAAATTCTTCAGCTTCGTAAGGCAGCGAACACGGCGTTCTTTCGCCTGAGGCAAAACACAAGTTTTATAAACCTCCACTGCCAGCTCCAGTCTTTGCTCTCGCTCAAGATGGCGACCAACTTTTAATTTTAACCGCTCCAGCGAGGGCTTTGCCACCTCACTCAATTCCCGTAATGAGTCATGAAAAGTGTCAAACCAGTCGTAAATTTCTTCAGGCTCAGCCGTTTTCTTCAACGACTCAAAAAGGTCAGCCTGATCAGTGAGCATCCATTTGTCTTCAGCGTCCTTACGAGTATCAAAACGGGCGACCAGTTTATCGTCGTCATGTTGAAAATATTGAACAAAGCCGAGGTCTCTGACCACAAACTCGGTCATATCCATGTAACGATTCCCAAAAAAAAGAAATCTCAAAAAAGCCGTCTCGTATTCAAAATTGACCTTTATGAGAGAAAAGAGTTGATCAATCCCCTCAATAATTTCCTCAGGCTCCAGTTGCTCTCTAAGCAGTAATGAAATCTCCTGTTTAGACCAGCTTTTTTTGACGCTTTCTGGAGCGATTTTGAGTAAATCTGCTTTTGTACATAAATGTAAAAGTTCAGGCACCCGATCAGTATGAATTTCTGAAAGGGGCTCGGCAAACTCCTTCTCTAACAGCTCATCAAGCAATTCGGGAATTGCCGCCAGCTCTTCATAATACAGGCCTTCCGTTTTGAAAAAAGCCCCCCGACGATTGGTAAACCGAATAAAAAGACATTGTGAATCCTCTGAGAGAGCATAGTATTTCCTCAAAAATCGCCACTCGCCTTCATTAAGAATGTGCTTGTACTTGTCTTTGACAAAATCAAGCAGATAATTGAAATAATCCAGATAGTATTTAGGAGGCAATACGACGTTCTCATTCTCAGCCATAGCTGCAATTTATTCGATTTGAACCGAAGCGACCCAATTCTTTCCTGATTATGCTAAAAATTTCACCACTGCCCTCAAATCTCAAAACTCAGCCCGTCATAGGCCAGTTCTATACCAGCGGGGAGCTCGGAATTGACCTCATTATGAAGCCCCATTTTGTGCGAAATATGAGTGAAGTATGTTTTCTCGGCACCAATCTCAAGAGCTAATTCAATGGCTTGAGATAAAGTAAAGTGTGAGATATGATCTTGTTTTTGTAAAGCATCCAAAACCAAAATGCGGCAGCCTTTTACCTTTTCTTTCTCTTCCTCCGATATATAGTTGGCGTCAGTGATGTACACAAAATCCTTAATTCTAAAACCGAAAACGGGAAGCTTATAATGAAGTACTTCAATAGGCTGAAAAGTCAATCCTTCAATTTCAAAGGGTTTATTTTCAATAACATTGGTATGAATCAAAGGAACTCCCGGGTAGGCTTCTTCCTGAAAAGCATAATGAAACTCCCGTTTGAGTTGATCAAGCACCTGCTCTCTGCCGTACAGATTGAGATACTTTTTACCGTGGATATAATTGAAAGGCCTGACATCATCTAAACCAGCAGTATGGTCTTTGTGCTCATGCGTATAAACAACAGCGTCAAGGGATTTTATCCCTGTTGTGAGGAGTTGCTGACGCAGGTCAGGACCGGAATCTATCAGCACATTTGAGTCTTCATGTTGAACGATAACAGAGACTCTTAATCGCTTATCTTTAGGGTTTTCTGAAAGGCAAACGGGGCACTCACACGTAAGAACGGGCACCCCAGATGAAGTGCCCGTTCCTAAAATTGTTATTTTCATGCCCGCTTTGAAATTATGCTTCGGTAAGGTCTTTTACTACCTTAACCAGCATATCAAAGTTCAATGGCTTCATTAGAACCTCATTGAAGCCAGCGTCTTTGTATTCTTCTTCAGTGTAATTTCTGGCATTTCCTGTTATCGCTACTACGGGTAAGTCCGCGGTTTTATCATTCTCACGAATGGCTGCTACACACTCCAGGCCATCCATTACAGGCATATTGATATCAAGTAGTACAATATCAAAAGACTCTTTCTCAAGTAATTGAATAACCTGCTCACCATTTTTTACAGCTGTGATTTTGAAGTTTTGAAACTCCAGAATCTTTTTTGCAAGGTTTTGAATAACCGAAGAATCTTCAGCGATAAGTACGTTTTTGGATGATGACATTTCTTGTTTCTTAAATTCTGTTACGACGTAAATATAAAACAGAAGAACTTTACTTCACTTTTAAGACGAAGTTTTTTGCAGAAAGTTCGGTTTTCAGCCCGAACATTTTCATTGAAAACTTCAAACCGAATAAAAAATGAGGCATTGAACTGACATTTTCAATTTGGAAGAAATCTTAACAAAATAAAAATACAAATCCCTTGTTAACAGACACTTAAGATTTTCAAAAAAATAACAGTGAGAAAGTAATTCAATAATCTTCAAATTCTGAGCTGCATTTTATCCTCTTTGGTGCTTGACGCCTTGTACAAATGCCATATCTTTGGAATAGATGCCAGAAGGACTTACGCTAACTAATAATTTCAAAAGTACCACTTTCAGATAGCTGAATTTTAGCCGTGAAATAAAAATAGGCTGCATGCCCCTATGTCATCAGATCACATCAAACCGCTTTGAGTTTCACTCAGAACCCTAAGACTTTATGTTAAAACATTTACTTCTTTCCGTTTTAGCCCTCTTCCTTCTCACCACATCGGCTTTTTCACAAGGCATTGGAATTGCCAAAAATGTTCAACCTCTTGGCCGAGAGCAGGTTTTAACTTTTACCATCGAGTCATTTGAAAATGATACACTCTTTAAAATTCAGGTAATCGATGACCTTGATGCAGTTTTTGGGGCTGGTAACTATACCGTTTCTTCGCCTCCATCCACCACCGGAAATCTGGTGGCAAATTCAAATTATAATGGCTCTACTCAAACAAGCCTTTTAGACGTAAACAACTCATTTTTGAAAGCAGGCCAAACTGCTCAAATAACCCTTGGTATTTCAATTCAATCCGTTACAGACCAAGGGTTAGGTTTTGGTCTCTATTCAAATCAAGTTACAGTTACTGCTGAGGATAAGAACTCTCAACCTTTTTCTGATCTCTCCGACTTTGGTAATAACCCAGACCCAAATGGAAATCAGGATCCAGGTGATGCAGGAGAAGATGACCCCACAATAATTGATTTACTACAGAACCCAATTATAGGTATTGCCAAAACCACATCTGTAAATGGACAAGATGTAACATTCAATTTCTTTTTAGAAAATTTTGGAAACCGGAACATACAAAATCTCAGCATAACAGACGATCTGGACGCAGTTTTTGGAGCTGGAAATTATTCAATTTCTTCAGGCCCATCTATTATTAGTGGACCCAATTTGACTGCCAATACATCATTTAACGGAAGTTCTAACACCAATCTTTTGAATACTTCCAGTTTCATAAATGTTGGTATAACAGCTCAAGTGCAGCTGACCGTTACCGTCAATAATGTTATTAATCAAGGGAATGGGCTTGGCGTTTATTCTAATCAGGCGACGGCGTCCGGGCAATCTTCAGGAGGAAAGACAACATCAGATGTTTCGGATCAGGGAGTTAACCCAGACCCCAATGGCAACAACAGCCCGGGCGACCCCGACGAAAATGATCCGACCGTATTCGTTATTGGCGAGAATCCTGTGATTGGCGTTTCAAAAACCGCAACAGTGAATAACGGAGAGGTTACCTTTGACATTTATCTCGAGAACCTTGGTGATGTAAACCTTACCAATATTTCGTTACGGGATAATCTGAAAGATGTTTTTGGAGCAGGAAATTTTAACATAACAGGGCTTACAAGTCTAACAGTTTCTCCGGGAACAACCCTGAATACCTCATTTGATGGCAATTTTGATACTGAACTCATTTCAGGAGGCACTTTGGCTCCCGGAGAAGTCAATATTTTTCGTTTCACAGCAGAAAACATAATCCTGAGCGACCAAGGTCTAGGTGAAGGGAATTATAGCAATCAGGCAACAGCTCAGGCTTATTCGGTGAACGGTGCATTCACCAGTGATCTTTCTGATGACGGCACTGATCCTGATCCTAATGGAAATGGAAATCCAAATGAAGCAGGGGAGAATGATGCAACCACTTTCTCTGTGAGTAGCATTGACCTTTTAGGACTTTCTATTGAATACAAACTGGTTTCTAATTCTGGCCAACCTAACATAGAACTGTTTTATACCCTCGAGAACTTTGGTAATAGAAGAGTATCAGGCATCTCCATAAATCAGGATCTAAATGCAGTCTATGGTGCAGGAAATTATGTCCACACTCAAAACCCCGTTCATGTCAGCGGAAGTTTAACAATAAGTTACAATGCAGCGTATAACGGAAGTACCAACACCAACCTTCTAAGTTCGGGAAGCTATCTTGATCCGGGGGAAAGCGTTGTTTTTAAAATTGGCCATGTCCTAATAAACATGACAGATCAGGGTTTTGGACTTGGAATATATCAAGCTCAAGCAACTGTAGACGGATCAAACCCTGAAACTGATCCTGTTTCGGACGTCTCAACAGAAGGTAATAATCCTGACCCCGATGGAAACGGCAATCCAGACGAGATGACTCCAACCGAAATTGATGTCAACCTTTTACCTTCCATTGGGCTTGCCTTAAACTCAACAGAAAATGGAAATGAAATTATTTTGGACTATTACCTTGAGAATTTAGGTAATGTCTCTTTATCCGAGATTTCGCTTCCGATAAACCTGGAGCAATTTTTTGGTAACGGCAATTTTACCATCACCGGCGTTCCAACATTCGTTGATGACCCCGGCACTTTACAAATAAACCCCGCTTATGATGGAACGTTAGCTAACAGTGCCCTTTTTGATTTGGGAACCAGTTCATTAGCTGTAGGTGAAACTGCCCAAATTAGAATAATTATTAACCTTAACAATATAGAAAACACCGGTAACGGGCTGGGCACTTATGTATTGCAAAACACAGTGACCGCTAAAAGTGCTTCATCAGGTTACTTTGAAGACCTTTCTGACTCTGGAACAGACCCAGATCCAGATGGTGACAACAATGCCAACGAAGCTGGTGAAAACGACCCGGATTATATCAACTTGGCTGTTGACCCAATAGGGACCGCTCTGAATGCCACCATCTCCAACGGACTAGACGTAACACTTGATCTTTATCTCGAGGGCTTTGGGGCTGCCCCTTCTAATAATCTCTCTCTATTATTAGATCTGGAAGAAACATTCGGTGCTGGTAATTTCTCTATCTCATCAGCTCCGGCTTTTATCAGTGACCCTGGAACAATGATGCTTAATGGCAGTTTTAACGGATCAACGAATACAGAATTATTTTCTTCGGGTTCATCCATAAATAACACGGCTACTGCACAAATTCAACTAACGGTGCATGTGAACGCTCTTACTGATCTTGGAAATGGTATGGGAGTTCATCAAGCTCAGGCCATTTTTTCAGGAAGTAATATTTCTGGCCTTAGAGTAAAAGATTTGTCAGATTCCGGTGTTGAACCTGATCAGAATAATAATAATAGTGCAGGAGATGCTAATGAAGATGACATTACTCAAATTGCTCTGGGATCGCCAGGTATAGGTATTGCCAAAATAGCGGCCGTTTCAGGAAATAATGTTTATTACCTGTACACAATAGAAAACATCGGTAACCTGCCTCTAACCGATGTTTCGGTAACCAATAACCTTTTCAGTGTTTTCGGATTTGGAAACTATTCAGTTCTTCAGCAGCCAGTCAAAATATCAGGTCCTTCAACTATCAATGTGATAAATGCCTTCGATGGCACCTTTGCTCAAACTTTAGTTTTCGGTGGCACTCTTCTTCCTAAAGAAAAGGCAGAAATACTATTTGCATTAACCGTAAATACCGTTACAAATCAAGGTAATGGCTTTGGAATTTATAAAAGCAATGCAAATACCTCTGCATTATCACCTGATAATCAAACCCAAACGGATATTTCAGACGAAGGTCTTGAAACTGATCCCGATCAAGATGGTAATGCCAATGAAGCCGGAGAAAATGATGCCTCTACCGCCGATCTGAATGCAGGCAAGTCTCTCGGTATGGCCCTGGATGCGACGGTCTCCGGGAACGAGGTAACATTGGATATCTATTTAGAAAATTTTGAAAACTCTCAAATTTCAAATCTACTGTTAAATAAAAATCTGGATGATGTTTTCGGGGCAGGTAACTATATCGTCAAAACCGCTCCTGCATTAATAGATGACCCGGGGACAATAACGCTAAACCCCTCTTTTGATGGTTCTGCTGATATTTCTATCATTCAGACTGGTTCTACTTTAGGTGGAATATCCACGGCCCATATCAGAATGGTCATTGAAATCTCAACTGTCGTCGATAATGGTGCCGGAACAGGCAATTATTCCTGTCAAATGTTATTAAAAGGAACTGCCCCTGACAATAGCTTTACTGGAGATTGGTCTGATAGTGGAACGGATCCTGATCCTGATGGGAATGGTATTCCATTTAGTCAGGGAGAAAATGATCCAACTTTATTTTCAGTCGATGATTCCTCAATAGGCCTTGCCATGCAATCGTCAGTTGATTGTGACGGAGTCATAACATTGACTTACGGAATTCAAAATTTGGGCTCCACCTCGCTCGATTCTCTAAGCCTTCAACTTGACCTGGATGATTTATTCGGCTCTGGTTCCTACACCATTGAGCAAACACCTGAACTAACAACCGAACAAAGAGGTCTTGATCTAAATGAAGGATTTGATGGTTCTGAAGAAAAAGACATTTTATTGCCTTCTTCAGTAAGTTCCGGGAACGGAATTGAAAGAATAGTTCTCAAAATAAAACTCAACAATCCTTCGAACCAACTTTATTCGATTAGCTCAATAATTTATGCTACAAACAGTAACAATAAACAGATATCGGACTTGTCCGACAATGGATCAAACCCTGACCCTAACGGTAACTCTATTGCAAATGAAACCGGAGAAAATGACCCAACTCCTTTTCAGACTTACGCACTTATGTCTGCAAGTATTACTAGTTCAACCAACGTTTCCTGTTTCGGTTTTAACAACGGATCAGCAGTAGTTTCTGCAACAGGTGGAGATGGTAATTATACGTACTCCTGGAGCCCTTTAGGTGGGGTTTTGACAACAGGCACAAACCTCTCCGCAGGTTCTTACACCGTTACGGTTGCAGACGGCAGGAATTGTACAGCAACAGCCTCCGTTGTAATCACTCAGCCGGATACCTTAATTGCAACCATCACTTCCTCTGAAAACCTCTCATGTGATGAAGCCGGCGACGGGGAAATTGACCTGACTGTTTCTGGTGGAACTGAAAGCTATTCTTACAGCTGGTCGAATTCGGCCACCACTCAGGATCTCATGGGACTGCAGGCGGGCATCTATTCGGTGACCGTTACTGATGCTAATAGTTGTACCGCAACAGCCTCTGTTGAAATTACTCAACCTGACACCTTACTGGCTACCATTACGTCAACAAAAGACCTGACATGTTATGAATCAGCAGACGGGGAAATTGATCTGACCGTTACCGGTGGGACTGAGAGTTATTCATACAGCTGGTCAAATTCTGCAACAACCCAAGACTTAACGGGCCTTGCAGCAAATACCTATTCAGTAACTGTCACGGATGCCAATGGATGCTCCGCAACCGCCTCGGTTCAGATTTACCAGCCTGATTTATTGGTGGCAACCATATCTTCATCCACTAACCTAAGCTGCTATAAGTCAAATGATGGAGCCATTGATCTCGAGGTTTCAGGCGGATCAGGCCATTATAATTACAGTTGGTCAAATTCTGCGACTACAGAAGATTTAAGTGGTCTGGCAGCTGGAACGTATTCCGTCACTGTAACTGATGATAATAACTGTACAGCTACGGCCTCTGTTGAGATTACTCAACCTGACACCTTAATTGCTACCATCACCTCCTCCAAAAAACTCAGCTGTGATGAAGCCGGAGATGGAGAAATTGATCTGGCCGTTTCAGGAGGTACTGAAAATTATTCTTACAGCTGGTCTAATTCGGCCACCACTCAAGATCTCACCGGACTACAGGCGGGCATCTATTCGGTGACCGTTACTGATGCTAACAGTTGTACCGCAACAGCCTCGGTTGAAATTACTCAACCTGACACCTTACTGGCTACCATTACGTCAACAAAAGACCTGACATGTTATGAATCAGCAGACGGGGAAATTGATCTGACCGTTACCGGTGGGACTGAGAGTTATTCATACAGCTGGTCAAATTCTGCAACAACCCAAGACTTAACGGGCCTTTCGGCAAATACCTATTCGGTAACTGTTACAGATGCTAATGGATGCTCGGCTACGGCAACCGTTGAGTTGACACAACCATTACAACCTATTTTGACTGAGGCAAGCCACCTTAACCCTACGACCTGTGGCGGTTCAGAAGGGTCCATTTCTTTCAGTACATCTAATGTTCCTGATGGTACCTTCTCTTTGAGTTATTACTATAATAACAATACGACAAGCACGATTCAGGTAATCTTGAATTCGGGTGAATTTGAGATTCAAACCCTTAGCTCTGGCAGTTATAGCAACTTTGTCTTGGATTATGGCCAATGCGAAGTTACCCTAAGTGGTCCGATCGAATTACAAGGCCCTGTTTTCGAAACTTCCGCCAGCAATACTGGTCCATATAATGTAGGTGATGAGATCCAGTTAATGGTGGCTAGCGGAGTGGAGTTTAGCTGGACCGGACCTAATAATTTCTACAGTTTTGCTCAAGCACCAACCATATCATCGGCTCAGGAAGCCAGTGCAGGCACCTATGAGGTGATTGTCAAGGGAGCGAACAATTGTGTGGATACGGTAAGTACAACCGTTGTGGTTAATTGTCTGCCTTCTAAATTCAAATACTATTTAGTTTACGGAGGACCGTCACCAGAGGTAGTTACTGAATTAACAGATGGTTTGAGTTTTCAACCTGAGGCGGGCCGTCTTCTGAACATTTTTGCTCAACCGAATTGTTCAGAAAACCCGATTGAAAGTATGAAACTTCAATTGAGTGGAACTTCCGAGATTCAATACCGGGAAGACAACGAACCTATTTACGCCTTATACGAAGGAGAAGGACAATTTGGCGGTGATTTTCTCTCACCTAACCTTTACACCTTTATTGCTACAGCTTACGATCAGGATAATGCTCAGGGTAATGACCTCTACGGCCAGGAAGTTATCCAGTTTTACATTGTTTCCGGGCAAAACACCATTTCTAAACCTGTTGTGAATCAAACTCATTTCTGCAATGGTGATGAACTAATCGTTAATGTAAACAGTACGGGTACTTTTGTGACTGGTAATCTTTATCAGGTATATTTATCTGATAAAAATGGGAAATTCATATCCCCACGCCTTATCGGATTCTCTAATGATCCTTCAAATATCAGTTGCCAAATGCCTTCAGATGCTGAGTCTGGAAGCAACTACAAAATTAAAGTAGTTTCAACAGCTCCGGTTGTTAACTCTACTATTTCAGAGAGCTTTTCAATTATTGGTTCAAACCTCTCATTGGTATCCACCACTGATGACATCAATGGCGGTACCACTGATCAGCGTGCAGTTGTTTCTATTCAAGCAGAAAATGATATTACAGGCAACTCAAGAACCGACTTTAAGGCCGGAAGAAATATTCAGCTAAAACCTGGCTTCTCGGTTGAGTCAGGCTCTGTTTTCTCTGGAGTTATAGAGGGACAATGCCCTCGTTAATCGGAACGAAAATACCCGGAACGTCATAGCTCCGGGTATTTTTTATGACTCTCCTTTATCAGACTAAAACGATCTCTTTCACCTTCAGTATCCTAAATTCTTCGCCCAAATAAGCAGTAGCTACCAAATCCATAGCGTGCTGGCGAGTTTCCTCGTCTAAAGTATTTAATTCTTCAGCTGTAACTTTTACTACGCCCTCATCAAATTCAATTTGCCAGTTTGAAGGATCTATAAATACAGGGTCCTGGTTTTCGTCGTAAAGTTTAAAAGGCTCTGGATTTTTGTTGGGCAACTTGGCGTAAAGAAACTCCCAATGTTCTAATTCGGGGGCGTTTTTAATAATCTTTTTACTAAGTTGAAGTCTGTCAAACTCACGGTTTGGCGAAAGCACAAAAGAATACAATTTGCTCTGACCTTCGTTTATCTCCCAAGTAAAATGGCCAAAGCTTAGAATTTTACGATCAAAATGCTCCTTCAATTCCATCATTTTTGTTTCAGAACCCTGCTCCAAAACCTTCCTGATCAACACATCATTCTTCTCCCACCATTTCCAAAATTTGACTATATCTTTGTTCACTGAGCCTGCATTTTAGGCAGCAAGTTAGGCTGATTTCCTGAATTTGTCATCGTCACGCAGACCCTCAGACAAACTCCAGTCGAACGAAATGAGTGGCACCGAAAATACTTCAACCTCCTCTTTTGAGTAGTTTTGATGAATTAGTTCCTGAATTTCGTCAAAGAAAGCAGCTTTGGTAATACAACTGATCTTATTGATTTTTTCTTCAGTTATTTTAGCTCCGGAGCTCACAAAGCGGCTTCGATTCCAATCAACCTCCACGGTTTTGGCAAAGCGATGAAAAAGCAGTAGATCACGTACTTTATGAGTCGATTCGTCTGACTTGCAATAAACCTGTAAGTGTAACATAAGTCTATGAGATTAATAAACCAGCCACCCATTGCTGTTTAAACCAACTTTGAAGATACTTTGCTTGTAGTTGAATTAATTTGGTATAGCTATCCAATAATTTATTTTGCCTTGAATTAATCACAAAAAGTGAGCTTTCTCCCTGAGAGAATCTCAGCTCCTCCAGGTCAAGTAGTCTTTGATAATTTGCTACCAGATTTTGAGATAAACCAATCT
Organism: Jiulongibacter sediminis; assembly: GCF_001306455.1. Classification (GTDB taxonomy): domain Bacteria; phylum Bacteroidota; class Bacteroidia; order Cytophagales; family Spirosomataceae; genus Jiulongibacter; species Jiulongibacter sediminis. Next base: position 182,811 of record NZ_LGTQ01000010.1, read on the forward strand.
GTTGTTGCAAAGCACGCAGTTCAGTGTCGTACTGACGAATTTTAGTTTCCAACTGTTGTCTCTTTAACCTCAGAGCCCACTGTGTTTCGTCAATCTTTAGGGAGGCCTTTTGGTATTGCCCCCGGCCCTCACGTAGAAATAGCGGCATGTTAAAGCTGATCCCAAACTTATAATTATTGGTTAAATAAGGATTATAGGCTCCTTCAAAACTGTAGTAGTCTTTGCTAAGCAGATTTGCTTTCAGGTTTAGCTCTGGCAAAATATCCTGCCTTTTAAGCCTCTGTTCTACCTCAAGACCTTTTAGCTTGAAGTCATAAATCATCAGATCAGGATGTAAATTTAACTGGCTGATCAATTCGCCTGTATTAAACAACTCCGGTGGACTATTAAAAAACAAGGTATCAGGTCTGACGGTTGGAGCGGGCAAATAGGCTTCCCCGTCAGTATCCCATAGAAACTCTGAAAGTCCAACCCCCTTCTTCAAAAACTCCTGCCGAACTGAGGTAATGTCAAGTTCAAGAGCAATAACTTGGCCCGCCGCTTCAACGGTATCTGCCAATGCTTTGTCTCCGTTTTCATAAAGAACTTTAGTAAGCTCTAACCGTTCTCTGGCGTTCTCAAGGTTTTGCTCTAAAACTGTTAACTGCTTAAATGCCGCGGCCCAGTCCCAGTAAGTGCCAAGAGCCTGTACATAAAGGTCGTTTATCATACTACGTTTCTCTACATCGGCACTTTGCTGGAATATTCTGGCCTTTTGAAGTGTTGCCCTCTTCTTATCCAAAAGAAGGCCACGAAGAACCGGAAGTTCCACACCGGCATAGCTTAAAACACCTGGAGTTCTTTGAGGATTCAGGTATTCTCCTCCACTACTTTCAATACCCGTTTTTACTTTAATGCCGAATGGCGTGAATAAACTAAGCTCCGGTTGATCATAACGATAATACTGATCACCTGAAAGTCTTTTCTCATCCCTATCGTAGGCAAGAACCGGGTCAAAAATACCTTTTGAAGAAAGTACCTCCGCTGCAGACTGCCCGATTCTCAGATCGGCCTGCTTGGCCACAGGGTGATTTTCACCGATGATTTTCATGAAAGCATCTGGTGTCAAAACATCCTGAGCCCAAATAACCGGACTGATCAGTAATAACAGAAGACTATTTTTTAGCTTTCGTCTCATCAGGTTTAAATTGGTAATATTCAGGTGGGAAACCGTTGATATTTCTCCAAAGCTCGTAGTAAACCGGCACGTCTTTTAGCAAGGCGATTCCACGTGCACCGCCCCCTATTTTGAGCATCTCGGGCCACTCTCCTTCTTCGGGATCCGGAACGACCAGAATCTTAAAAAGACCGTTAGCATCAGTATTGCTCTCTATGGCCGCAACCTGCCCACCAAAAGTACCATAGCTTGAATTAGGCCAACCACTGAAGACAATTGCCGGGAAACCATCAAAAATAAATCGGATATCCTGCCCGACACTGATCAGCGGTAAATCCATCGGTTTGATGTATAATTCTACGGCTTTCTCATTAATTTCAGGAACAATCTCGATGATCATATCACCCTCCTTAATAATCTCACCGATACCTGCTTTCTTAGCTTTTGTGACCTGCCCGCTTTGTGGAGCCAAAAGATACAGAAAGTCCCTTCTGACGGCATAGTTTGAGAGCTGATTCTCCAGTTTAGCGATATCAGCCTCTGTACTGGTGGCAGAAGAGATACTTGCAAAACGTTCTCCTTCCGTTTTCGCCAGTTTTTCAGAATAATCCTGAACCACCTCATTTCGGTTGATCTTGAGATTGAGAAGTTCTTGTTTACTTTGATTGAGTTTGTTATCAAGGCTATTGACCTTGGCCTTTCCGTTTTGATAATTAACTCTTCTTTTTTCAAACTCCACCATTGACATGGCTCCTTCATCCAGCATTTTCTGAGCGGCATCAATTTGACGGGTATACGCCAATAACGCATTTTCCGCTGCTGCCAAGTCTGCACTATCGCTCGAAATTTTCAACCGTTGCTGAACAATTTTGTTGTCAATGGAACTCAGCTTTAAGTCTCTAGCCTCACGCATGGCATTCATCTGAACCAATGCCGCGTCTGCCTTATTACGATAAGCCTCAGCGGATAAATTTTTTGCAACAATTTGCTTACCTACCTGGTCAGTTAGATTGGGGTCAAGGTATTCGGTTTTCACTTCCGCCATTTGCACTAGAGTGTCACCTTTATAAACATAATCCCCCTCTTTGACATACCACTTCACAATACGTCCCGGAATAAACGCATTCAACTCCTGAGGACGATTCTCTGGCCTTAAGGCCGTTACTTTGCCATTGGCTCTAATGTTCTGGGTCCAAGGCAAAAACATGATGACTACAAAAAGCAGACTTAGCCACAGAAACCACATAATGGCTTTGTTTTTTTGCCTTATGAGATAGACATCATTGATGGAAGGCAAATGCTGCCTCAGTTCGGGCGAATTATCAATATCTTTATCGAGTATCCTATGCATTTTGCTTTAGTTCAATTACTTTATCACACCATTTAGCGTTAGCCATGTACTCTGATGCCAGAATGACCGTGGTTTTAGTTTCTTTTAAATAGTTTACAATACCCTCTATCTGTTCCTCACTTAGATAGCGGAATGGCTCCTCCATCAGTGTAAGTCTGTTTTGAAGTAAAATAGCCCTGGAAAGTAAAATCTGATGGACTTCTTTTGAGGATAGCTGCCTTCCGAAAGGCTCAAGAATAGTATTCATTCCATCCTCAGTTTTGCCAATAAATTCACTTAGGCCTGTTAAGCCGCAAACTTTTTTAACCAAGGCAAGATCCAGCTGATTATCACCAAGTGTAATATTCTCAAGAATGCTTCCCTCAAAAATATTTTGCTTTCCAAGAAGAATGCCCATCTGCTTTCTAAGGGAGACGTTATCGTAATTACCAATAGGCAAGCCATCGATCAAAATCTGACCTGAACGCTTCCTGAAAGACCCTGTCAGCAATCTTAAAACGGACGTTTTACCTGAACCCGAGGATCCGTGAATCAATAACCATTCACCAGGTTCTACTTTGAGATTTAAGTTATTAAGAACGGTTTCATTCTCCTCATAACCGAAAGTAACATCGGTCATTTCTACTGAAATCCCCTCTTCTTTTGCAGGTAATTCAAAAGTACCTGAAACCTCAAGGGCCGCCTTCGCCACTTTATCCAGTTTCTCCACCGCCGTTAATGATTCGTAAACCTGATCCATATTCCCGATCATCTTCTCCACTGAGCCCAGAATCAGAAGAATTACGATATCAGAAGCAATGAACTGACCGATGTTTATCTGCTGATCTACAAGTAATGTTACACCTAGAATCAGCATGGCTGCTGTAATAATTACTTTAAAGACGATCAATGACCAATACTGAAACTTCAAAACGCCAAAGTGACTTGTTCTTGCATTGAGATATCTTGACAGGAGCCCATCCATTTTCTTGAGATGAAGCGTGGTATGACGAGCGTATTTAAAGGTCTTCACCCCTCTGGCCATTTCTTCAAGCCATGAAGCGGACTTGAATTTATAATCACTCGTTTCAATAGAGGTAGAAAAACCCTTATTTGACGTAAATCTTAAAATCAAGACTATTATAGCAAGTAAGATAAGACCAAAAGCAATAAAAAGCGGATGATAAAATGACAATAACAAGACCCCGAAAAGAATCTGGATTATCGCCGATGGAATATCTACCAGCAGTTTATGTAAACTTTTCTGGAGGCCCGGAGCATCAAAAAATCGATTAACAAGCTCTGGCAAATGATATTTATTCAGCTTTTGAATATCTAAGAGAGGTAGCCTCTCAGCATACTCAATGGAATATCTAACGAAAAGCTTCTGTTCAATTTTCTCAATTAACTGGAGCTGCCTGACCTGTAAAAAACCGGCTATGAAAGTCCCCAATAGAACCAGTGCAATCAAAACTACAATAGAGGTGGAGATAGAGCCCGCCTGCACAAACCCGATGATGGTCTGAATACCCAAAGGTAGAGAAAGTGAAACGAGGCCTGCGAATATTGAATATATATATATCGCAGTAATATCTCCCTTATCCAGCCAGAGCAGAGACAATATTTTTCGTATTGCAATGCTAATTTCCGATTGTTTTTGATTTGCCATAACTGATAAATTCACCCAAAGATAAAAAACAATTATTTATAATAGCAATACTATTACATGTATTTACATTTATTATATATATAACAATAAAACTTCTATATTTGCAGCAAATACTACGACAATGCAATTAGGTTTTCAGGTTAGAATGAACCCGGGCCTGTTTCTCAGAGACCCGGATAGCAGCGAAGTAGGGAAGCAGATCATCAAGCGATCTATTGACCTCATTGCTGAGATGGGTTATGAAAAGTTTACCTTTAAAAAACTGGCAAACGAGATTCCGTCAACTGAAGCTACGGTTTACAGGTACTTTGAGAACAAACACAAGCTTCTTATTTACCTCATGGATTTATACTGGGGCTTTATTGAGTTCCAGGTTCTTTTTCAAATAAACAACCTCAGTGACCCAGAGAGCAAAATCAAAAAAATCGTAGACTTACTGGTCTGGGAGGATAACGCAGAGCAAACGTTCCTTGATCTTGACCAGAAAGCTCTGTATCATATAGCAGTAGCTGAGAGCAGCAAAACATACCTTTCAAAGGATGTAGACGAGCATAACAAGGAAATGTTCTACAAACCTTATAAAGACCTTTGCTCGCTCATCGCGTCCATTTTTGAAGAATATAACGCTGACTACTCTTATTCAAGAACGCTCGCGAGCTCCGTTATAGAGCTAAGCCATTGCCAGTTTTATTTCATGAATCACCTTCCAAATCTTTGTGATTTCTCAAAAAGAAAAGACCCAAAAGAAGTTGAGGCCTTTCTTGAAAATTTAATTTTTTCCAGCTTGAAGTCTGCTTAAGTTAATTTTACAATAGTGACGCCATGCCCACCCCGGTCGGCATGTTCATCCTCAAATTTATTAACTTGCTTATAGCTCTTCAAATGGGTTCTCACCAGATTTCTGAGAATTCCATCCCCTTTGCCATGAACAATTCTGAGCTCATGATGCCCGAGCATAATGGCATCATCCATCAAACTATCAAGTGCATGCATAGCTTCTTCAGCTCTTTTTCCTCGGATATCAACGTTGAAATTGAAGTTTGACATCTTCTCATTCATATCAAGTCCACCAAGCTTTTTCTTTGGGCTTTCTTTTGTGGCCTCCTTGAAGGCCTTTTTGCTGACTTTCTCCAGTCTATTGATTTTTATGTTTGTTTTCAGCTGACCAATGGCTACTTCCGCATCTTTACCTTTCATGCTTAAGACCTCGCCAATAGTCTGCTGTCCCTTCACTTTCACGAAAGACCCTACCTCTATCTTTCCCTCCTCTTTTTGCCACTTTGGCCCTTCTTCTACCTTTTCCTGTTTGAGCTGTTTTGTTTCAAACTGCTGAAGCTCTTCTCGTAATTCTTTCGTCCTCTCCTTTTCTGCCTTATTCTCTTTGATTTCACGAATGGCATTCTCAATTCGCTTGTTGGTATCCTGAAGAAGCTTTTTAGCCTCTGCCTTTGCATCATTCAGGATTCTCTTTTGCTCCGTATCTAAGAAGTCCTTCAGTCCCGTATATTGATCAAGCTTCTGCTTCAATCGCTGATTTTGTTCATTGAAACGAGCATTTTTCTCGGCATATACCTTTTTCTCAATCTCCAGTTCTTTAAGCATCTTCTCAAAATCCACCTGCTGAGTACCCAACTTCATCTGAGCTCTTTTAGTGATATAATCAGGCAAACCGATCTTACCAGCCACCTCAATAGCGAAAGAGCTACCTGGCTTTCCTAATTCAAGCTCATAGAGTGGCTCCAGTTGCTCTGCATCAAACTTCATGGCCCCATTGATCAGCCCCCGGTTTTTATCAGCAAAAATTTTGAGGTTAGTATAATGAGTATTGATTACCCCTTTGGCCTTTGACTTTACAAAATTTTCAAGCAATGATTCAGCTATTGCACCACCGAGATTAGGCTCTGTTCCAGTACCAAACTCATCTATTAAGAACAAGGTCTCCTTGTTCATATGACTCAAAAAGAAGTTCATATTGGTCAAATGAGAACTGTAAGTACTCAAATCATTCTCAATGCTTTGCTCATCACCAATATCAATGAACAGGTTACCAAAAATACCCAGCTTTGAGTCAGGTGACATAGTGACCAAAAAACCACATTGAGCCATATATTGATTGAGACCAATCGTCTTCAACATTACCGATTTCCCACCGGCATTGGGCCCTGATACAATCAAAATGCGGTTTTCATCATTAAGCTCAACTTTCAAAGGGACGGTTGGCTTCTTCAATTTTTGATGAGCCAAATATAAAATCGGATGCCGTGCACGGTTCCATTCAATAATTTTTTCATTGACAAGCAGCGGAGCGGTGGCATCCAGATCGATCGCAAGTTTTGCTTTCGCTCGTATAAAATCCACCAACCCAAGTAAGAAATAAGACTTCTTTAACTCGGACAGATACGGCCTGATTTCCGAAGTCAGAGCTTTTAGAATTCTGATGACCTCACGCCTTTCCTTGATTTCAAGGTCCCTGATCTCGTTATTGGCCTCCAGCACTTCAGCTGGTTCCACAAAAGCCATTTGACCTGTACTGGACTCATCATGAACAATACCCTTCATCTTCCGCTTATGTTCGGCCAGCAATGGAATAACCAGGCGACCGTTTCTGACAGTGAGAGTCATTTCCTCTCCTATCCAGCCAGAATTTCGGGCCGTTTTATAGATTCTTTCAAGGGTCTTTCTAACAGCATTTTGTTCAGCAAGAATACGCCTTCTTAAATCATATAATTCTCTGGAAGCATTATCCCTGACCTGTCCGCGTTCGTCAATTACTCCATCGATTTGCGATACGATGTCATACAAATCAAGCTCTTCTGAGACCGTTTGATTCACCATCTCCACCAGCAATGGATAACGCTCGTCTTTTCCTTTGAAAAAATCCTGAATCTGAAGAATGGTATTCAGGGACAATTTGAGATCGAAGAACAATTCTTCTGACAGATATGAACCTTCCTTTTCAATACTACCCAGTTCGTCGGCGAGGTCAATATAGTTTTGCTCAGGAAACGAAGAATGCAGTTGTAAAATCAGTTTAAACTCGGCCGTTTGACCTATCAACTTTTTTACCAGATCATAATTATCTGAAAACCTGATTTTCTCCACAAAGGCCTGTCCAAGCGGACTCACACATCTCTCTTTCACAAGCTCACGAATGGTATCAAAACCAAGCTTGTTCTCAACGTTTTTTGGGTAAAGCATTCTTTACAATTGGTTCAGCTGCAAAATTAGGAAAATTGTGCGTGCAGCTAACAAACCACAGGGCTTTGAAATAAATTCTGTTCATCAGTAAGGTCTTAACAGTCCCTTAACAACCTTACGAGCCCTTTTGGCGTCTAAACGATAGTAGTTTTGACCAAAAGAATGGATTTAGCTATTGATTCCATTGTTTATCAACCATATTTGCATCACGTTTTAAACCTATAAATTGAAAATGAAAAAAATACTCGTTACTCTCTTGTTTATCGGTGGCATTTCTTCTTTATCTCATGCCCAGACGCGTATACCTCCGAATGTGCAAAAGCTATTGCAAAAGAACACCTGTCTTGCCTGCCACAATGCTGACAAAAAGCTCGTAGGCCCAGCCTATAAAGAGGTAATGCAGAAAAAGAAATATAAGCCTGAGCAGATTGTAGAGCTTATTTATAAGCCAAACCCAAAGAACTGGCCTGGTTATCCACCGATGGCCCCTATGGCCCAGGTTCCTAAAAATGAAGCTTTGATTATCGCCAAGTGGATTGCTTCTTTGAAGTAACAAAACGTAAAAGCGAATGATAAAAATGAAGCCGAGAGTTTAGCTCCCGGCTTTTTTGTTTCCTTCCTATCTTTGATCATAGCCAAATGAAAAAGGCGAGCTTTTCAGCCCGCCTTTCATTCATATTGGTGATTTTATAATTACTCAGCTTTTGCTTCTGCAACTACGTTAACTTTCACTTCGTGTTTCACCTCTTTGTGAAGGTCAAGAATTGCGGTGTACTCACCAATATTCTTGATATCATTCAGGGCGATTTTTTTACGATCAACTGCAAAACCTTTTGAAGCAAGAATATCAGACACCTGAGTATTCGTTACTCTACCGAAGATTTTACCTGACTCACCGGCTTTCATTGAGATTTCAACGACTGTTTCTCCGATAGCAGCTGCCAATTCCTCAGCTTCTTTCTGAATTTTCTCTGCCTTGTGAGCAGCTTGTCTTAGATTCTCAGCAAGTACCTTTTTGTTAGAATCGGTAGCTAGAACCGCAAATCCCTGAGGGATCAAATAATTGCGACCGTAACCCGGCTTAACATCAAGAACATCGTTCTTATAGCCAAGGCCCGCAATATCCGTTTTTAATATAATTTCCATTTTCTTAATTCCAGATTAATAGTGAATGCGAAAGGTTTAAACAAACCCGCCTGACTTTATTTTAAGCCATCAGCCACGTAAGGCAATAAAGCCAAATGACGTGCTCTTTTGATAGCTGTACTTACTTTTCTTTGAAATTTAAGGCTGTTTCCTGTGATTCTTCTAGGAAGAATTTTGCCCTGCTCATTAAGGAACTTCAAAAGGAAGTTTGGATCCTTATAATCTACATACTTAATACCGGCTTTCTGGAAGCGACAGTATTTCTTTTGCGTTCTGTCTTTACGCTCTACTCTTTCGTTTACTAATGACATAATTCTTAAGCGTTTTGAGTTTCTTTAGGTGCATCTTGATTTTTCTTACCGATTTTTCCGCTTCTTCTTCTCGCAGAATAATCAGCAGCATACTTATCTAACTTGGTAGTTAGAAAACGCATGATGCGTTCGTCACGCTTGTACTCTGTCTCTAGAGTAGCAATCAGGGATGGTTCGGCTTTGAACTCGAACAACTGATAGTAGCCCGTTGATTTATGCTGGATGGGATATGCCAATTTACGAAGACCCCAATGTTCTTCGTTCAATAGCTCAGCACCATTATCAGTCAGCACACTTTTGAATTTTTCGACAGCGTCCTTCATCTGGGCTTCAGACAAAACGGGAGTTAAAATGAACACTGTCTCGTACTGGTTTTGAAACATGATAATTGATTTAAATAAATATGGTTTTCAAAAATGAGGTGCAAAAGTACAAAAACCATCTTTAAAAACAATGTGCTGATTTATAATGTTTTCCGTCACAAAATTAAATTTTGAAATAGTTTCAAATCGTTAGAATTTTCAAAACAATAAATTGGACTAATCAAATAGAATCACTGCAAAAGCACAATAAAGCCATTCAATATTTACCAGTTTTGAGCATTAACATTAGTTTTGTTTCGCTTTTTTTAAGCTAAAACAGCAAAACTCACAGGTCTAAACGTACACTATGATAACACTAGACAATTATGATTTTTCGGGCAAGAAAGCTCTTGTTCGTGTTGATTTTAACGTTCCTTTAAACGATCAGTTTGAAATAACTGATGACACTCGTATTAAAGCAACGATACCGACGATCACTAAGATTCTTTCTGATGGTGGCTCTTGTATTCTGATGTCTCACCTTGGCAGACCAAAAGATGGCCCAACCGAAAAATATTCATTAAAGCACCTCGTCCCAGCCCTTTCGCTGAAACTTGGTGTAACTGTAAAGTTCGCTGACGATTGTATCGGTGATGAAGCAGGCAAAATGGCAGCAGCATTGAAACCCGGCGAAGTTCTTTTGCTTGAAAACCTGAGATTTTATAAAGAAGAAGAAAAAGGCAACGAAGAGTTTGCTTCAAAACTTGCCAAACTTGGTGACGTTTGGGTAAATGATGCCTTCGGTACAGCTCACCGAGCTCATGCCTCTACAGCTATTGTTGGAAAATTCTTTACTGATAAAGTTTGTGGCAAAGTGATGCAGGCTGAAATCGACAATGCTCAAAAAGTATTGGAAAACGCCGAAAGCCCTTTCACGGCTATCATGGGTGGAGCTAAAATCTCTGACAAAATCTTAATTATTGAGAAGCTTCTTGATAAAGTAGATAACCTGATCATTGGTGGCGGGATGACCTACACATTTACCAAGGCCCTTGGAGGACAGATTGGAAATTCTCTCTTAGAAGCCGACAAACAAGAACTTGCTCTTGAAATACTAAAGAAAGCTGAGGAGAAGGGCGTAAATATTATCATGCCACTTGACAACCTCATCGCCGATGATTTTAGCAATGATGCTAATACGCAAGTAGTGAAAAGAGGTGAAATTCCTGATGGATGGGAAGGACTAGACATTGGACCTGAAACTGCAGAGCTTTTTGCTGAAACGATAAGAAAATCAAAGACAGTACTTTGGAACGGCCCGATGGGAGTGTTTGAATTCCCAACATTTGCAAAAGGAACCAATGCCGTGGCCGATGCAGTAGTTCAGGCTACAGAAGAGAACAATGCTTTCTCTTTAATTGGGGGTGGTGATTCTGCCTCAGCTATAAATAATGCTGGTATGGGTGACAGAGTATCTTATGTTTCTACCGGCGGAGGAGCTTTGCTTGAATATATGGAGGGTAAAGTGCTACCGGGTGTGGCTGCTCTTTCCTAAATAAATAAAGACTCTTTATGTGTCAGAAAGTCATCTCAGTATTGGGATGACTTTTTTGTTTACATTTGATATTCAAAATGAATCCTTCATGAAAATAATGACCTGCAAACAACTTGGCGGAGCCTGTGACAAGGTTTTTACCGCAGAAAATTTTGCTGAAATGGCAGAACTTTGTAAGCAACATGGAATAGAGATGTATCAAAAAGGGGATCAACCACACATTGAAGCCATGGCTCAAATGCAAAAAATGATGCAGTCTCCTGATGACATGAACAACTGGTTTCAAGCGAAACAAAAGGAATTTGACAATCTTCCTGAAACCAACTAAAATTGTTCGCAAAGCACAAAATGTCTTCGAGAGATAAAAATATTTCTGTATTCGTCCTTGATGATGAGCCAATTGCTGTCTCAATAATTGAAAAGTTTGTAGGCGAAACTGAAGGGTTAGAGCTGAAAGGCTCTTCTACTGATCCTGTCCAGGCTCTATCTGAAATAGAGCAACTCAAACCACAACTCTTGTTTCTGGATATTAATATGCCGGAAGTCTCAGGTTTTGATCTTCTTAAAACTCTTGGAGATAATAAGCCATTGGTCATTATTACCTCGGCATACCCTGAATATGCCATAAAAGGCTATAAGTTTGAGGTAATCGATTACCTTCTAAAACCCATCCCTTACTCTGACTTTAAAGCAGCAGTAGATACAGCCATTGATCGACAAAAACTTCTTCAAAAGGTTCAAAAGGAAGACCCCGCTGGAAAAAATGAGACAAATATTACTGATGGTTTTTTCCTGAAAGTAAACAAAGAAAATATAAGAGTTAAACCCGCTGAAATTGCATTTATTGAAAGCCTCGGAGACTATGTAAAAATCCATTTTATTGGCCGTAGTAAGCGTTTTCTTGTGGCCCGCTCTACACTTTCAAGTATAGAAAAAGAACTGCCTGAGAGTGAGTTTATTAGAGTACACCGTTCCTCTATCGTGAATATATCACAAATAGACTCCATCAATGGAAGTACCATTTCCCTTAAAAAGGCCATTGAAATCCCTGTAGGCAAAACCTACAGACAAATCGTTCAGAAAGTATTTAAGGATTTGGCGATCAATTGACTGTGAAATATAAGGGCCAAAAAATTGATAAAGAACTTATTCTTGACTGGTATTTTGACAATAAAGAACGGTTTGGGGTAAAAGTTGGACTTCATTTTCTGTTTTGGGCTTTATGCTTCAATATTGGCTGGTTCATTCACTTCAAGAATTTTCCAAATATAAGTCAGGCTGAATGGGTCTATTATCAATTAAACTACACTCTAAATCTTATTGTATTCTATCTTCTGTCCCTTCAATTAAAAAGGGGGCTATGGACCCTTATCATAATACTAACTTTCATTTTAGTTCCGGTTTATATAGTCTCTACTAAACTTTTCTTTGAATTAAGTCATTCTTTTTATCCACAATCTCAATATATTTCAATCTGGAGGTTGAATTATTGGTGTAATAGTTATTGGGAGCTATTCACTGTCTTTAAGTCATACCGTATGGCATTTTCTTATAATGCCGCAGTAATATTTATCTTCTTTGTTATAAAATTCTTGTTGACTAACATTGAGCAAAATGAATTGAACCAAAGAAAACTTGAAGAAAATTTAGAACTTGAGCTAAGCTTTCTTCGCTCACAAGTAAATCCGCATTTCCTGTTTAATACATTAAACAATATTTACGGTCAGGCTCTTTCAAATGAGAAGGCGACTCTATTGATTATTTCTCTTTCAAAAATTCTCAGGTACTCTTTTCACACGTCTGAAATATCGTTGGTTCCTCTTAGCAAAGAGTTAGATATTGCTCGACAGTATTGCACGCTTTTAGATGTATTTCTCAAAAGAAATAAACCAATTGAGATAATTGGAAATCAAACAAGTAATCGGCTTATACCTTCATTTGAAATTATCACGCCCCTAGACTGTCTTTTCATATTTTACAAGTACGAGACAGAAGAGAGTTGCAGGGTGATAAAAATCTTGAAGGACATAGCACACTTAGACTTTTCTATCTGGATAACAAACGAGTTTAAGTCGGGGAAATTTATAAAACTCTTTAACGACGTGTCATATAGGCTCATAAAGACTACTAACATGGAAAAGGCCCAACTTTTTTACACAGAAGAGCCCGACAAAATCAATATTGTTTATAAAAGTGACGTAAATCTAAAAGAGATGAAATTAGTGCTGTGAAAATAACTCAAAAAAATAAAGGTTTATCTCTTGCTGGAATGTTCAAACACTATCATGAGAAAGCCAAAATAGTAACACTTGGTTTAATATTTTATCACATTTTGTTCTGGGGCACCGGCCTGGGACTATTCTTTATGTTAATGTTAAACGGAGAACACGTCCAGCTTGACGCTCTGGCGTTCTATTTTCTTCTATATATTGGCAATATCATCTTCTTTTATGTTTTAATTTTCAGAAGGCCCACATTAAATATTAGAGGTCTTGTCGTTTTATTGTCGTTACCTTTTTTCTGGTTCATTCTTTACAACTTATCGATCGGTTTTATTCGAGTTATTTTTCCGAAGGATGAAACCCTCTCTCCTATTTTTGAACAATTTTTCTTTTCACCATTAGAAATTTACAAGACTCTCTTTGCCCAAGCAATTGATTCAAATTTTGCAGTAATGCTTATGCCCACCTCCGCCTTAACAGTATATTGGTTATGGAAAAAACAGGAGCAAAATAAAAAGCTTACCGAAGAAGAATTAAATCTAAAACTCAACCTCCTGAGAACTAAAATTAACCCCACACTTCTCTTTAGAACCCTTAATGAACTTGAAGAAGTTACAGCCGACCAACCCGACGCCAAAGAAAGCATCCAAAAACTCTCGTCCTTAATGGCCTACTCTATTAACGAAACAGGAAATGAGGCCGTGGAATTGAAGAGAGAGATTGAGTTTGTTTGGGAATATGTTGCTCTTGCCAGAATGCGTTTGAATGAAAAAAAGAAAATCAATCTGGAAGTTCTTGGGAATCCTGTTCATTTAAAAATCAGACCGCTTATCTTAATTTCTTTTGTTGAAAACTCCATAAAGCATGGTCTTAATAAAACGAATAAAAATGCGTGGGTAGACATCAAGATAGTTATAGAGAAATCTGAAATATTCTTTATTTGTAGGAATAGTATATCAGCGGAAAATAAATCTACAGATTTTGAAACCAGCGGTATCGGACTAAAAAATACCAAAAAAAGGCTTTCATATTACTACCCCAAAAAACATGAGCTTCAAATTTCTGAAGTTGAGAAGGAATACTCAGTAAAACTGAGAATACAACTGGACTAGTCATTTACCGCTCGATAAAAAAACTTCAGATTGCAGATGGGGCTTCCGTTTATCGCAAAACTAAACCCGTTCGTCGCAAAAAGTATTGCCAGAACACCCTACTTAACTAATTTTAAACATGTTTCTGAGACATAAACACAACTTTACACAACAAACTCAGATTCATCAAACACTTTGATAAAAGGCTCGCTTCTAAATCCACACAACTAACATTTCGTCCTAACCTCTAAAGTATTTTTTTTATAACCCCTTGCTTGATCTACGGTTTACAAAAACTATAATTTTAACCGTCCGAATCGTCCTTCAGCCCCAATTGCGAAACAGTTTTTACCGGCACAACGGACCACATGGAAAGGTATCGTATCAACCGTTTCCCAGTAAAACCCTTGATTGACAGAGACAGATGTTCCTGATGGACCTGTCACGATTAAAGTATTCTTAACGGAGGCTGCCGATTCTTTCAAACCCGGCGGATCTATCTTTCCACTCTGCCAACGTTGACCACCGTCTAAAGTCATGGCCATATTAATTTGCTCTTCTTTGTCGGCCAGATAGTCACCTCCCAGAATAAAGCCTCGTTCATTGTTCATAAAATGAAGGCCAAAGATTCCATTACTATCGCCCGAAGGAAAGCCCGTATCTACCACAAACCAGTTTTGACCAGAGTTCTCAGAGACCAATAGTTGCGATTGAAATGCGTACCAAATCTTGGTTCCATTAGTTACCATTCCACTGTTGCTGGCCGCAAAAGAGGCTGAACCTTTCTTCACTTTGGGTAATAGGTTTGCATTAACCCTTTTCCAGTTTCGGCCACCATCTTGGGTTTCCAAAAGATAGACTTCATCCCCTACAGCATCGCCGAATACAAATCCATGACTTTCGTTTAAAAAACAAACGCCATCTAAAAACACCCCGGACTGATCAGTTTCAAAAACCTTCTGCCAGGTTTCACCTCCGTCTTTCGTTCTGAAGATTTTGGCAGCACCTTCTTCTGCCAAACCTGCACTAACTGCAATGGCGACTTTCTTACTTAAACCTTTAATTCCCCTAAAATCAAGCCCCGGCCTTTCGCCAACCCGGAAACTATTCCAGTTTTCGCCACCATCCACAGACCTTAAAACTGTATTGGCAGAGCCTCCGGCCCATATTACTTTTTTACTCAGCACGTCCATCGACCGAAAAGAAGATTTTGAGCCTGTATCGACCATACTCCACTGAGCTAGAACAGAAAAGTTGACGAGAAAAAGAAAAATATATTTCATCATAGCGACAAAGTTAGAAGAACCTAAAGTAATGGTTTTGGAAGGCTTTCGCTAATTTTGCCCAATGAGGTGGATTCATTTGATCTTACTGTTTTTAGTCTCCCTGAAAAGCTTCTCGCAAAAAAATGAGGTTCAAATCACAACCAGTGGCCGCAACCTGAGTATTGGAGATGAATTCACCATTTCTATTGTGATCAGGGACTCCAAAAACAGTAATGTTTCTGAATTGCCCCCATTGCCCGGTTTGAGAAAGGAAGGCAGGTCAGTTTCTCATTCAAACGTGACTATAGAAGGCAAGAGGCATCTTCAGCATACAATTAGCCAAAAGTACATTGCTGTAAAATCAGGAGAGTATGATTTACCTACTTTTCAAATCACAATCAATGGTCAAAAATATGAGTTTCCTGATGCTCATTTGAGCATTGAGAGTTCGGAGGAAGAAAGCCTTCAAGATAGTCTGAGTACGAAAGATGATGCCCTGCTTTTTTTATTCGTTAATAAGAAAGACATTTTTGTGGGAGAAGGTTTCAGAATGCATCTGGCATTTTATGTTTCCGAGGAAAATACCGCTGAATGGGAGTTCCCAAGAAACCTGACGAGTCAAATATCAGAAATATACGAACTCTTAAAACCTAAAAATTGTGTTGAAAGTCGTAAAAAAATTAGCAGCATAAGGCCGGAACAGGCCACTATTGGAGGCAAAAATTACATCCGCTATAAACTCTTTGAGGGCGTTTACTATCCACTTTCCGAGGGCCCGATCGCTCTACCTCAAGTGGGTTTAATAATGGATCAAAAGAAGTCTGCCGGCGACAGCTCAAAAGTTGAAAAAATTCCATTTTTCTCCCGCCCCTTCAGTCTAAACGTTACGCCTCTTCCTGAACATCCTTTGAAAAACAGGATATCTGTTGGGCAATATTCTTTGACAGACAAACCACTACCTCAGAATGTACAAACAGGAAAAATCCTCAATTACTCAATTCAAATTTCAGGTAGTGGAAATACGAATAGCCTGAGTTTTGAGAAACCGGCCAATGATTCAAAATTTGATATCTACCCTCCTTCATCTTCGTTAAATCAATCTGATGGTGCAGAGACTGGGAGCCGTACTTTCAATTTCAAAATTTTCCCGAAAGACTCAGGTAGTTATCAGATGGGAAACTACTTTGAATGGATCTATTTTGACACACAATCTGGTACTTACGACACTCTAAGACCTGACAGATTGGTTAATGTTACAGGGCCGACAATTATCACTTCTTCTGCACAAGAGCGAAGTATTTATGAAAACCTGGCAGAGAAGTCTGTTGAAAAAAGAGAAATCAATTTCAGAAAAATTGTAAAAAATGTCGCCAATGTTGTCCTTTTCTTGATGTTGGTGGGAATGCTCTTTATTTTTGAATTTCGAAGTAACAAACACTAGAATAAACCACCTATGGGAAGCACCTACGGTAAGATTTTTAACATATCCACTTTTGGCGAATCTCACGGAAAAGCAATTGGAGTTGTGATAGACGGCTGTCCGTCAAATCTGGATTTTGATGAGGCTTTTATTCAGGAGCAACTGGACCGTAGAAAACCAGGTCAATCAAGAATAACCACTCAACGGAAAGAAGGAGATAGCTTTCAGGTGCTATCAGGTGTTTTTGAAGGCAAAACTACCGGAACTCCCATTGCAATGGTAATTTTCAATGAAGACCAGCGAAGCAAAGATTATAGTCATATTGCAGATAGCTTCAGGCCTTCTCACGCTGATTATACCTACTCCGCCAAATACGGAAACAGAGACTATCGTGGTGGCGGAAGAAGCTCTGCCAGAGAAACTGCAGCCAGGGTGGCAGCGGGTGCGGTGGCCCAGCAGGTGCTCAAAGGTTTAGGTATTGAAATTAATGCTTATGTCAATCAGGTGGGTCGTTTAAAACTGGAAAAAAGTTATCAGGAACTAGACCTTTCAAAAACCTACGAAAATGCAGCTCGCTGCCCTGATGAAGACATGGCTCAGCAGATGTTTGACTACATTGATAAAACCCGTAAAAAAGGAGACTCCATTGGTGGTGTGATTTCATGTGTAGCTAAAGGCGTGCCGGCAGGCTGGGGAGAGCCCGTTTTTGATAAATTACATGCCGAACTCGGCAAAGCTATGCTCAGTATAAATGCTGTGAAAGGCTTTGATTATGGAAGCGGTTTTGACGGCACTGAATTATATGGTTCTCAGCATAATGATGAGTTTTATACTGATGACCAGGGTAATGTAAGAACCAAGACAAACCATGCCGGTGGTATCCTCGGCGGCATTAGTAGTGGGGAAGATATCTATTTCAGAGTGGCATTTAAGCCCACAGCTACGATCATGGTTGATCAAGAGAGCGTTGATAAAGACGGAAACGCAATTACCGTTTCAGGCAAAGGCCGCCATGACCCATGCGTGCTGCCAAGAGCTGTGCCTATCGTAGAAGCCATGGCGGCCTTAGTGTTAGTTGATTTTTATTTGAGAAGAAAGGCGGAGGGTTAGCTCGGCTTTATGGTATCAAGATAGGCTAACCAGTCTTCTTTTGTGGTATTTGAGACTTCTATTTCTATCTGACCTTCATTTTCAACCTTCATTCTTTTGTTTCCTGTAAAAATCCGATCCTCAACGGTCAGACCGAAAGCGACTATTTCAACCTCCAACCCTACGGGCAGCGGAAATTTTTTACCGAAGGGCACATCCATGAGGGAATTGGTTGAGGGTATGTACAAAAAGACAAAAAAGGCCTCAGGAATCCCACTTTTGACCTGCACACTGATTTGAACCTTGTCGCCCTCAAAGGAGCCATAGTGATCGATATTGATCCAGCCTAACTCCGTTGGGAGAATGAGGTATTCATTCCGGAAATTTTCGAGAGAGTCCTGCCTTTCTTTCATTTGTTGAAGGGTCGCCGCATCCGTTTCCCAACAATCCTGCGATGATTGAATCTGACCCTCACAGGGGAAACCAATCCTTCGCATTTCGGGACCTTCCTGCCAGTCGATCATGCCATCGAGTCCCCGTTGCCCCTGAAAATAGTTAAATTGGTCACCGGAAACGAGACTCACGGCCTCAAGTCGAAGGTTTGAAACCTCTGCCAATTTAAGCTCTTCCCCATTTTTGCTTATGTTCAGAAAAAACTCACCACCCGAAAATAACAGGCGGTCTCCGGCCATGGTCGGAGCCCGGTGAAGTATCATTTCTCTCGGTGTCAAAACTTCAAGAAATTCAATCTCAAACGGATAACTGACAGAACCACCTCTTTCACTTATCAGATCCCGGGGGCTTACATAGAGCCGGGAACCATAAGGCCCTACCAGGGGCATATCGGCATAGCTGTTGATGGTTTTGATAGTGCTTTTCGATGCCCAATCGTCAAAGAGTTCTGAAATATTGCGGGTAAACGTCACTCCCAATTCCGGATCATAAAGACGATCGGCAGGCCGAAGGCGGGCGTCTGAGCAGGCCAGAAGCACACTAAACAGCAGCAATAAAAGAAAAACGGCGGATTTATTCATGAATATGCAGAGGTCGGTTTTAGAGGATTTTCGGGCATTGGAGCTGGGGATTTTTACGCTTTTTTCGTGAGACATACCCTCTGAATTTCAACCCAAAGTCGGTGTAACTTTCTTTCCAGAGTATATTGTATTTGACTTCACTAAACAAGGCCATAGAACCGAATCCGATTTCAAGGCCGGCTCCGGGTTTGGGCAGAACATTAAACCGGCTGGCTCTTGAATTTAAGGATGGGAAATAATTGAACCATTGGTTCAGATCTACCGCACCGAGCAGGTAAAATTTGGCAGAGTTGGACTGAAGAGGACTGTAATGAACAGCCAGACCGGCATAAACCTCGTGAATGGAATTGAACCCGGCCGGCTGATATTTGGCCTGCGGAACCACCGCCATTGTCGAGGACAGCGGAATTTCATACCGCAGACCAGCCCCCATTCCCTGAATGGCGTAGTTATAATGAAACTGCAAACCCAGACCGGTAGGCATTTGCCCCTGGCTTTGGCCAATGGCCATCACCAGAATAAGAAGAAAGAACCCTTTGATTTTGTGCACGCTCAGAATAAATAAACTCCCTTCTTTTCAACATCTGACAAAACGACCTTGACATGGTCATTCAATGTGGTGGACAGTCCATAGCCTACGTAATCGGCCTTGATCGGAAATTGGAGAAAATCGCGATTCACCAGCACGGCCACCTGAAGACTCTTCAGGGAAATTGATAAGAAAGGGCGGAGACTGTAGGCCAGCGTACGGCCGGTATTTAGCACATCATCGACCAGAACCACAGTTTTCTTTTTGAAAGTATCTACATCACACTCTATTTTTATATCGGGCTGAACCTCAGCCTGTTTATCGAGAACAATTTTCGCCAAGTAGATTTCTTTGTCTGTAATCTGCCTTAAATTATCTACGATCTCAGAAGCTAAAGTATAGCCCTCACCGTTAACACCGGCAACAATCAGATTTTTCTCTTTATAATTATTCTCAAAGATCTGATAAGCCATTCTTCTAACCTTCTGAGCGGTTTCCTCTGCATTTAAAAGCTCTTCTACTTCTTTTACTTCCATTGTGATTGGTTTGGCATAGTTTCTGTAAAATTAAGTAGAAAGAACCAAGTCAGGAAAACCTTTAAGATTATATATGAAATACCTTTTACCATTCTGCTTGAGTGTATTCTTGCTTTTGACAGGCCTCAGGGCAAATGATTACACCACCGATTACGCCAGCGTTGCAAGCACTATTGAGTATTCGTTTAAAAAAGGAGATTCAGCTGAACTTAGCCTACTAATGGCAGAAAAGGTGGAACTCATAATAGATTCTGAACAAGTAAACTTCAATGCCATCTCAGGAGAGCACGCCGGGCTCATCATGGCTAATTTCTTTAAGAAATATCCACCGGTATTTTTCGGTTACGAATTTGAAGGAGACAGCTCAAAAAATGTCAAATACTCAGTGGCTTCATATCAAAGTAGTAATACAGAGTTTTCAATTTACCTACTGATTAGTAAAACTTCAGGCAACCGTTTTGAAATCGAAACAATGCAGGTCAGAGAGAAATAGTGATTTTCAAATTAATCAAAATGAAGGCTCGGTATTGTTCCGGGCCTTTTCTATTTTTGCAACCCGTTTTAACGAGTAAACCAAGTATTGATGATTGTCAAGACCAAGAAATTTGCACTGGATAAGAAAAAGTATATCAACATGGCTTTCACACGCCAGATTAAGAAAAGTTGGTACTGGTTATTAATTCCACTTGCAGTTATGATTCTGGGTCCTATTCTTCATTACACAGGTGTTTACAAAAACTGGTGGATACTTATCACGGGTTTTGTAGGTGGTTTGCTATACATAGCTTTCTGGTACATTCAGTTTTATGCGGCCACGCAAATGGAGCAAAATGCTCAAATGTTTGACAAGTTCGCATACGAGATAGACAGCCGCCAGATTTTAGTCAAAGTCAATAAGCGTGAAGGCGGAGTGATAAAATGGGATACCATTCAGTCTGCTGAAAAGCTGGAGAACAATGATTTTCTTTTGCATATTGCTCGTGGGCAATTCCTGCATTTTCCGAAAAATGTTTTCAACAGCGAGCATGATATGAAATTGATGGAGAATATTCTGAGAAGAAAATCTCTACTTTAAACCCTACATATCCACTAAGTAATCAACCATTGACATTTCAATGGCTTGTTGGGAATTAAAACCCTCCTGAAGGTAGAACAAACAAGACTTCAGAAATTCCAGCTCCTCTTTTTCTGAGAAAACGTCTCTGCTCATTTCTATAACATCCTGTATGTATTCAGCAGGTATAAAGGTTTTTACTTTCATTGTAGTATAGTATCAAGATTCTTTAAATATTCCACAAATACAGTGCCACAATATCCAGATTTAGCCGCATATTAATTAGCCCCTTAACAGCCCTAAGAAGGCCTAAATCGTCATTTAAATTAGAATTACGCATATCTTGGCATGATTTTTATGTAAGACGAATCTCTTAATATAGAAAGTAGAGAATCTTTATTAAGTACAATTTTTAAAAACTAATCTAATTTATCTCATTTTACCATAACTCCCTTTTCTGCAACATCTACTGCTGTAAAGAGTCTATATATTGCAGAACACTATTCCTTTTGATAATGAAACTCTTTGGTATAATCCTGCTCACCGGACTCTCTTTTTTCAATTCCATACCGGCACCAGCTCAGCAACAAGTTGAAATTCAAGAATTAATTGAAACGTTTTTTGAGGGAATGAGACTGGGAGACACCTCAATGATCAGCAACACCCTCTCTGATCACGTTGAATTAAAAAGCATCTACACCGACTCCAAATCAGGTAAAACTAAGCTTGTTGAAGAGGAAATGAATAATTTCATAAAATCGATCAGTAGTAAGCCTGACAGCGTAGTTTACGACGAAAGGCTACTTTCATTTGACATTAAAATTGACGGCCCAATGGCTATTGCCTGGACTCCATACCGATTTTACCTGAACGAAAAGTTCTCACATTGCGGCGTAAATGTTTTTACACTTGCTCATTACTCTGTAGGATGGAGAATTGTGAGCATTACAGACACCCGAAGAAGAGCAGATTGCGAACCAGATTGATTTTTTATCTAATTTGGTAGAAAACATGTGAAATGGACCCCTACCGCCCCAGCCCTGAAAGTATTAAAGAACCTCCTCTTAGCCTCAGTGATCGACTTCGTCATCTGGGGCCAAGTCTTATTCTATCTGCAGCGATTGTTGGCTCGGGTGAGCTCATAGCTACAACAACCTTAGGAGCTAAGGCCGGCTTTATAACTTTTTGGCTCATCATAATCGGCTGTATGATTAAAGTAATGGTACAGCTGGCCTTCGGGAAACACACTCTACTAACCGGCGAAACAGCCATGAAAGCTTTTAATGATCTCCCCGGCATCCGGACAAAAAGAGCCAATTGGGCCGTATGGTCGATGAGCCTTATGATGGTTCTCAAACTGCTGCAAATGGGAGGTATTATTGGTGGAGTGGCCATCATTCTGAACATTGCTTTGCCATTTCTTCCTATTACTATTTGGGCCGCCTTTTCGGCTTTGCTGGTTGCTTTTTTGGTTTCACAGGGTTATTACCGGTTTATTGAGAAGTTCTCAATATTCATGATTGCCTTCTTCACGCTGTTCACGTTTACCACTTTGTTCTTTTTACAATTCACTCCATATGCACTGGAATGGACTGAAATCAAAAGTGGACTCACCTTTCAATTACCCAAGGCCTCTCTGGCCTTTGCATTCGGTGCCTTCGGTATTACCGGAGTCGGCGGTGATGAAATCATTCATTATAACTATTGGTGCCTTGAAAAAGGTTACGCGGCTTACAGTGGCAAGCCCGATCAGTCCGCAGAGTGGCAGCGGCGTGTGAAAGGATGGCTGAAAGTCATGAACCTTGATGCTCTCATCGCTATGGTCATTTACACCACGGTAACCGCTGCCTTTTACCTGCTCGGTGCTGCTGTGCTTTACAAAAGCGGTAATATCCCTGAAGGCTATGGTATGATAGACGCATTGTCAACCATCTACACTGAAACACTGGGTCCAAATGCCCGACTCTTCTTTCTTGCAGGGGCTTTTGTGGTACTCTTTTCAACGCTTTTCGCTTCTCTGGCTGCCTGGACTCGTCAATTCGCTGACCTTTTTGGTCAACTTGGCCTGGTGGATTTTTTCAATACTTCAGAGCGAATCAAAGTCATAAAAAAACTCTCCTGGGTACTTCCGTTAATATGGGTTTCACTTTTCCTGTTTATCGAGAAGCCCGTATTTATGGTTTTACTCGGTGGAATTGTTGGTTCTGTAATTCTTTTCCTAGTGGTGGGTGCTGTCTTGTATTTTAGATACCGACGTACATCCATTGAATTTAAGCCAACCTTGGCATATGATATTCTCCTGATTTTAAGCTCAATAAGCATTATCGGTATTGGCATTTATGGTATCGTCAAACTCTTCTGAACAAATCATCCTTCAGCCTGCTACTTTTGAAAGTGAATCGCTGATTTATGACTACACATGTCTTCTGGAAGACGAAATGCTTAAACAAGGTCGTTTTAACCAGATTTTCAGAGAAAACATAAGTTCCCCTGACTGGGCCATTTTTCTTATTCAGTACCGGGGAATTTCAATAGGATTCTGTAGCCTGCATTTCAAAAACTCGCTCCATCATGCGTCCAGAATCGCAGAACTGGAAGAGTTTTTTATTGTTTCAAAAGCCCGTGGTAAAGGCTATGGGCAGCAGACTATTGAACTACTCAAAAAGCAATGTACCCAGCGTTACATCTATCAAATGGAGGTATCAACCAATAAAAAACGCCAAAAAGCCCATAGCTTTTACGTTGCCACAGGCTTTAAGGACTCTCACCACAAACTGGTGATGGAACTCAACTGATTATTTCTTCACAAACTTCTGAGTACTTTCGCCTTTATCGGTTTTGATTTTTAGCAAATATGAGCCACTTGGCAAATCCTGAATTTGCACCAAAGGATGATCAATATTTTTCAGAACATCTCCTTTCAAACTCAATAATTGGCCTGATTCAAAACGGAAACCACTTTTGATGGAAATTCTAATCAAATCTTCAGAAGGGTTGGGGAAGATAGCTACTTCAGCAGCATTTGAGTTTCGTGAACTCAAAACCTTCTGAATTTGAACACTATTAGAGAAACCACTGAAACAGCCGTCTTGTGTCGCCGCTTTTGCCTGGTAAGATCCATTTCTATTGGCCGTAATTTGACTGTTAGAAGTTACACCGCCAATCTCATTTCCATTTACAAACCATTGATACATTGAAGCTCCAACTGCACTTACCACGTCACCATTTGTAGTTACACTCGGAGCAGAAGGATTAATACAAAAAGACTGCTCTGAACTTCCTGAAACAAACTCGCTGTTTCCCACCTGAAAAGCCTGAACAGTTACCACACCAGGTGTATTTCCTAAAACCAGAGTACTACCCTGTAAAGTGGCATCACCTGAAACCACCGTGTATTGAACCGTCAAACCAGAACTTGCGGAGGCCGAAAGGTTCACACTTGCTCCCGGATTTTGGTCTGCAATGGCTGAAAAACTGATTTCCTGAGCCTTTTTAGTCGGAAGTTCACGGGTTCCCTGAGCATAGAAAACGGCGAACTTATCCTCGCCACCCTCAAAAAGTCTTCCCGCCTGACCGGCTGCTGAAATTCTGTTGGAGTTCAGTGGAATTGCAGCCACGACCTCTCCTACATTGGTTTCAGTGGTATATGCCAAATGACTATCAGTAATGGTATAGTCAGGGAAACCAATGGTATTATTGTCTGTAATCAAATTTAGGTCGCCGGTATTGAGGTTTAGCCCAAGAATTGAAAATTCATTGGTATTTCCATCAAGATAATCGAAGGCCAGTACATTAGGGTTCGTCTTTGAAATGGCAGGGTTTCCGATATTATCTCCTTCCTCCAAATCCGTAAAGATTTTTTGAATCTGGCCATCGCCAAAGTCATTGGTGGCAACGTTCCAGGCGTGTAAAACACCGACATCCCAGTAATCATAACTTCCAAAAACGCTATTCACCTGATTGAAAGCATCGTAAACCAAATATTCTCCGCTGTAATCCCATTCAAAGGCATCTGCAAAAAGTACTTCACCAGTTGAAATACCTTGAGTATAAGTAGGATTATACAAATCAAAAGCAGCCTGCTGATTGGTCTCAAAATTGAAAACATAGATTTTGGCATCCTGAGAAGTTGTCAATGCCGCCAGCAATTTCCCATCTTTTGAAATCGCCACATTTTCCCAAACCGCCTCATCAGAAATTCTGATAGGAGAAGGCTGCGAAGCGGTCAAATCAATTCCATAAATAATATCATCATCACCTACAAAATACACCTCAGTACCCTTGTCATTTACACTAGGTTTCTTTTTGCAACCAATTCCCTCAGAGATCAGATCAAAAGCTGACCCGCCAAGTTCAAGGCGGTACAAATTACCGGTCGGTGGTTCATAAACGATGACAAACTGAGCTCCGGGATTAACTTCAATTTCCTGCTCCTCCTCAGTTGGTGTTTGCTGTCCGGTACCCGGATCAGCGATGCCCACAGCATCGAAAGCAGCCCGGGCAGCATTGGCCTCAATACCATCACCAAATAAGTCTTTAGCAGACTGAATAACGGCCAAACGCAGGTCCACAAAGCGTGAGGTTCTGGTCAAATAGTTATTTAAAGCATGGTAATAAATATTCTCTGCCTTACTTTTAGTCATACCCGAACCTGTAGCAAAAAGGTAGTAGGCATGATTTGGTATACCGGAATTAATGTGTACACCTCCATTATCTTCACTCGGAATATCCCTGAGGTAAACATATTGACTCATATTCATGGGTTGATAGCCCGGGTCACGCTGCCCACCCTGATTTGGGTTTTGCAGGCTTCGCAAAGCACCGGATGGGAAGGCACTCGCCCTTACCACATCTTCTCCAAGCGTCCAGTCATCGCGATCAATCATAGCACCGAAAATATCAGCAAAGCTTTCATTTAACGCCCCGGATTGATTTCTATACTCCAGACGAGCCGTATTTTCAATTACTCCATGTGTCATTTCATGACCGGCCACATCTAGAGCTCCGGCCAGCGGCTTAAAACCCTGATTCCCATTCCCATAACCCATGAATTCTCCATTCCAGTAGGCATTATCCATTCCCTGTCCGTCTTCATCGGTGATATTGATAACCGAGACGATATTCCCCCCTTTATTGTTCAGCGAGTTTCGGCCAAAAGTGTTTCGGTAGTACTCATAGCATTCCGATGCATTATGATGGGCAGAAACAGCTGTGGCATTCCAGGTTTGCCCATCTGCAGAAGTGACATGAGACAATTGCATTTCGCCGGCAATACTTGAATTCTTAGCGTCAATTGTCCAAATCGCACCAATCGGGCTATTCGGTAGTTGCGAATTATTTTGATCGAACATCTCCTTGGTAGGGTCAATCAAAAAGTAGGTGTTTTGAGTTTCATAAATTCTGAAAGCTCTAGTAATACCATTTAAATCTTTAGCAGAAGTTTTAAAAATACCATCAAAGGTGCAGGTGTGATTATAAGCATCTATGACTTCTCCCGAATTCGCATCCATGAAAATAACCCACCTTTCCAGAATATTCGGTCTAATGGTCATTTCGTACGCTAAAACCGGCTTTCCATCTCTCCGATAAATGGTCAACTCCGCCACTTGCTTACCGCTTGCCAATTGAATTCCTTCAGTTTGAACAGGCAGCGCTATTGTTTTATCTGCTAAATAATTCAAAGCCTTTTCTATTGCCGTATTATTTGGGAATGAAGGCCTTATTGACAAATCAGACGGAGTCGACACAATTCGTCCACTCATGCTGAGTACTTTGTTATCATTGGCATGAACCACTATTTCTGCCCCATAAACAGGAACACCCTTGAATTTTTGCTGAATTCTTGTGTGCCTGAGGCCCTTAGAATCAAATTGTGTATCTATGAAATCAAGCTCTCGCTCGATCTCTTTCAAACCAAAGTCATTTTTGACCGAAGTCATGAAATCAAAAGCCTGTGCTTTTGCGGACTTTCTCAGCCCTTTCGATTCAGCCTCCTTTTTGAGATTCTCAATGAAAATAATCTCTTTTGTCTCCGGGTCTCGGATGATGTTAACTTTAGGATGATCATGTAAGTCCGCCCCACTAACCGGCTTAACTGTTGTAAATCCTTTCTTCATCTCACGACCGGATACAGGCCTAAATTCTTTCAAGAGTTTAGCCTCTCCCTTTTCTCGTTTCACATCACCTTTGAAAACGTTCTGAGCACTTACAATATTAACTATACATATTGATAGTATCGTAATTACTATTTTTTTCATCTTTTCAAAATTTACTGAAAGTATTATAATTTCAAATACCTTCTATTTCGGGTTATGTTTCTTCCTGAAATCACCAGGCCTATCAAAGATACAATAATAGAAATCCAATTCTTGCGAAATACATCCGATTGCTCCAATTTCAAGTGCATGTTTATAGTCTTGAGTGCAATAAAATCGAGCAAAACGAGTTATTTAGCTTTGAAAAGTGCAAAAATTTGTAATTTTGCTAAGCACTCAAAATCAACAAATACTTAGCAAACGGATTCGTTATCAGCAAAGATCAAAACCATTTATGGAAGTAGTTCACGAAAAAGACCTCTCCACCAAACAAAAGGCACTTAGAATTAATCTGGACAAAAGCATTTACGGCTCATTTGCCGAAATTGGTGCTGGCCAGGAAGTAGCAGCACAGTTTTTTAAGGCCGGAGGAGCCAGCAATACGGTAGCCAAAACCATGTCTGCCTATGACATGACTTTCTCTGATGCCATTTACGGCGAAACCAGCTCAAAACGTTATGTGAGTCAGGAAAGGCTACATAGTATGCTTGATCATGAGTATGGCCTGATGAAAGAACGACTTGCCGAAAAAAGAGGAGATAGCTGTCGCTTTTTCTCATTCTCCAATACGGTGGTAGCTCTGAATTACCATAAAAATAATAGCCCTCACGGCTGGATGGGCTGCCGTTTTCAACTTCAGCCCGGAGGTGATGAACACAATATTATCATTCACCTGACCATGCATGATAATGATATTCTGCTTCAGCATCAGGCTTTAGGAATTATCGGCGTTAACCTCATTTACGGTTGTTATAACTACTACAAAAACCCTGAAACACTATTGGTTTCTCTAATGGATAATCTGACAACTGATCGTATTCAGATTGACATGATCCATTTTGACGGACCTGTTTTTGAGGAAGTGGATAGCCGTTTGATGAGTTTGCATCTCGTGAAACATGGTTTCTCTGATGTTGCCCTTTTCGGACCTGACGGTCAAAACCTTCAACCATTTGATTCGCTTTATCAAAAAAACATAGTTGTCCTTCGCGGACGATTCCGGCCATTGATCAATGTGCACCTTGACATGCTGAAAAACGGCGTCAAGCAGTATTTGCGGGAGCCGGATGTCAATGAGAAAAACATGGTGGTGGTCAGTGAGCTCACACTTCAATCGCTGCAGGAAGATCAGGGAGGTGACATTATTGACGAAAAAGATTTTCTGGATCGTGTTGATATTCTTTGCTCACTGGGCGAAACGGTGATGATTTCCAATTATCACGAGTACTATAAACTTGTTTCATACCTTTCTAATATCACTTCACATAAAATTGGGCTCATTATCGGATACCCAAATCTGGAGTATATTTTTGAAGAAGAAAACTACAAAGACCTACCGGGAGGAATTCTGGAGTCGTTTGCAAAGTTATTTAGCCGTAAGGTCAAGCTCTATGTTTACCCGACAAGACGCGAAACCAAGTCAATCTGGACCTGTATGAAGTTTAATCCTTCTATGGAGCTGATTGACCTGTACCGATATTTAATAGCCAATCATAAAATAGAGGACATTTACCACTATAATCCGAAAAACCTGGACGTGCAGACAGACAATATGCTGGATTTGATCAAAAAAGGAGAAGCAGGCTGGGAAGAGCATGTGCCACCTGAAGTTGCCAAAATGATCAAAGACCGTTGCCTTTTCGGTTTTCCGTGTGTGGTAATTCCTAAGAAAGAAAAATAAGAATGCTTTTGAAAAGATTAGCAGTGGCTTTGCTGATTGCATTGCCGGCCTTTGTGCATGCACAAAACTACTATCAGATAATTTTCCCGATTGATCAGAACTGGAATCAGCTCAAGGAGGGCTCTGTGAAAGAGTTTGACCTCATTGTTGGTGGCCCTGAAGATGACAGGGATTTCTATTTCTCTATCACACAAGGGAAACAAATAGGGATGGAGATGGACTCCAGCGGTCATTTCAGCTGGGAGCCTGGCTATAATCTGGTAGACCGAATTGAAAGAAAGAAGATGTTTCAGGTATTGGTAGAAGCCAAATCTGACTCAGGTGACTTTGTAAGACGTACCATGGATTTGATTGTGGAACACACCAACAGACCACCGGTAGTTAATGAATTAAAACCGTTTTATATTCAGTACAATACGAATAATACCTACCAGATAGAATCTAATGCGGTCTTTGACGAGGATAACGACCCGCTTGTCTTTATTCCTTCCATTGAAGAATTACCGGAAGGTATGAATATCAGTAGCCGCGGAGAAGTGACTTGGTCGCCCTCATTCACTCAGTTCAAAAAACTACAGGAAGAACCCATCTTTGTGAGTTTTTCAGTAGAAGATCAACCTTTTAAAAGTCAGACAAGAGGTAGAATCAAACTATCCCCTACTCAGCTCGATTTACCACCGGCCATCACCGTTGTTCCTAAAGTTGACCTGATTGAACTCAAAGAAAATGAAACCATCAACATTGGCTTTTATCTTTCTGACCCTAATGGTGATGAGGACATTGAAACTTTCGACTTTTTAAGTAATCACCCGGATATCAGAAAGCAGGATCTCGTCAAAAATACGCCCAATCAATATGAGTTCATCTGGTCTCCGGATTACACTTTTGTTCAGGACCCGGCAGATTCTGTGGTTTTCTACATTGACTTTTTTGTGATTGACAAATCACAATTGAGAGCCGTAAAAAGGGTGAACTTCAGAGTCAATAATGCTATCAATGAAATTGAGATTGATAAGAAAAACTTTGCCCTCTATCGAGGCACTATGGCCCGTGCCTGGGAGTTGATGGAACAGCTCAAAGAGAAAGAAGAAGAACTCAAAAAGGCCTATAACAGAGCTAAAAAAGGCAAGAAAAACCGCTCTGTAATTAATGCCTCACTGGGTGCCACCACTGGTCTTTCTTCCATTTTCACGAAAGACAAAGAGAACTTACAGAGAACTATTTCTACCGTAGGTGGCACCACAGTTTTGACGATAGGTACACTGGAAGCCACGGAAGTAATTGGCCGGTCAATGAAAGATTTGATAGACCGGTTAAATTATGTAATTGAGAAGAAAAACGAAATTCAGACCAAAGGTGACATTTTCGCCAGAGACTTCTCCCTGAAATCGGCAAGAAGACAGCCCAACTTCAAAAAATCAATGGACAGTTTTATGGAATCAATGAACCTCAAAGGTTTGGTAGCTTTGGAGCTCGATGCCACCTGGGAATCTAAAAAAACTGCAACAAACGCCAATATCAATAAGACTTTCAAAGACTTCTCAGGCGAGCAGGATTAAAAGCAAAATCTTAACATTTTTTTGTTTGAATTTCTTTGAGTGTATCCCTTTATTCAGTAGCTTCAAAATGTAAGATAAACGAGGTGGTTTCACCGATTTTATCTCAATTTTTGGTCATATTCTTCAACCTTTAAATCCAATAAGATATGAAGCTTACAGTCAATGCAGTACACTTTAATGCAGATGAATCACTAGTAGATTTTATTCAAAGAAAACTCAATAAACTTGATCAATTTTATGACCGAATAACTGATGGGGAAGTTTTTCTCAGACTTGAGAAAGGCGATAAATCAAAAATTCAGAAAAAGCTGGTAGAAGTTAAACTTAACGTACCCGGCTCTTCTATTTTTGTGAAGGAGAAAGGAGACTCTTTTGAAGAAGCAACTGATCTTGCCGTGGCTGTTTTAACCAGACAAGTGAAGAAGCACAAGCAGAAAATTACAGAGAAAAGCCATGCAAGACCTCCGTTGGAAGTGGAAATGGCTGAAACCGAAGAAGATTAATTTGTTTAGTTCTAAATACCAGGTCGTGGTTTCTCAGGAAGCCACGACTTTTTTGTTTTTAGTTGGCTTGGTACCCATAAACTCTTTGAGATAGAAAGGCTCAAACTCCGCTACATTTTCAAAATCTCCAGCCTCAAATTTCTCTAAAGCCAGCTGACCCATTGAAGAAGCCTTCGGGCTGATATCCTTTTCAGGAAAGACAGCATTCTTATGCGTAAAAACCTCTTTGCACTTAGCTGCTCCCGGTCCGAAAAAGATCGTTTCTCCTTTTTCTAAAGACTCTTTAAAACTTTCATCTTCAATGATAACGGCTGAAGTTCCCATTTCTTCAGATTTACCTTTGACTACTTTGGTGTAAACTTCCATTCTTCTGGCGTCCAGCATAGGCACTAGAGAAGAATCCGGATAAAAAGGCTGAATTTCAGCAATCATAACATCCAAGGAGTTGACAGAAACCAATGGAAGGTCCTTAGCAAAGCATAAGCCTTTTGCGGTACTCACTCCTATTCTTAAACCTGTGTAAGAGCCAGGGCCTTTACAGATCGTTATGGCGTCAAGATCATCAAAACTCTTACCGGCAATTTGAAGATTTTGTCCAATAGCTGTTGTCAACACCTCTGCGGCAGACCTTTCAGCGAAAAGCTCAACATTGCTGAGTAATTTTCCGTCAACATGTAAAGCAACGGAACAGCCCTCGACAGATGTTTCTATACTTAATATTAAGGCCATTATTTCCCCTTCAAAATAGATCGGTAGCGATCGGTATCTTTCAAAATCTTCAGCGACTCCTGCACTTCGGCATCCTTCTCAAAAGAGACAAACTTCATCACCTTATCATAATGATAGCGACTTAGAATCTCCAGAGCTAGCTCGTCTTTGATCTCCTCTTTGAAAGTCTGAAAGTCAGCTTTCTTTTTGCTATTCAGTTTTTGGCGAAGCGTTGAGAGTTCGGTTCCGAACTCATTGTAACCTTTTTCAGTTTCGGCTATACCCTCCAGATCACTTAAAGCCTGTTCGGCGTCATTGACATAATTGAAGCCCTGAGCCTCTGTAAAAGCCAGAAACTGCTGATAAAGCTGATCAGACACTATGAAGCCGTCTTCGGGAACATTGTTCTTATTTTCGTGATAATACTTTGTAGCAAAATCAAAAATAGCTCCTTCTGAAATCAACTGATTTGTCAATTCTGAAAGCTCTTTGGGCTCAACAAAAATATCCGGATCTACCCCGCCTCCATCGTAAACTGCTCTTCCATTTTTGGTATAGAATGTTGACTTCAAAGAGTCGGGCACCTTACCCACACTTCCATCAGGATTTCTGTGGCTATAGTCAATCGCCTGAATACAGCGACCTGAAGGAATATAATATTTCGCAGTGGTTACTTTCAGTTGCGTATTGAAAGTGAGTGGTCTTGTACTTTGCACCAAACCTTTACCAAATGATTTTTGCCCAACAATCACACCGCGGTCATAGTCCTGAAGCGTGCCACTTACAATCTCTGAAGCAGAGGCACTGGAACTATTGACCATCACCACAATTGGAATTTCGAGATCAACCGGATTCCTCAAACTCAGGTATTTTTTATTCCACTGGGCCACTTTACCTTTGGTTTCCACCACCAGCTCCCCTTTGGGAATAAAGAAGTTACAAATCTCAATGGCCTGATTCAGCAAACCACCCGGGTTACCTCTCAAATCAAGAATGAGCTTTTTCATACCCTCGCCTTCCATTTCTTCGAAGGCCGCTTTTATTTCCGTAGCAGCGGTAGCACTAAAGTCTTTCAACTGAATATAACCCACTTCGTCGTCTATCATTCCATAATGAGGTACATTTGGTGTTTTCACTACATCCCTTTCTACGGAGATTTCTAAAGGCTTTTTCTCACCAAAACGCTCTACGGTGAGTTTAGCTCTTGTGCCCGTCTGACCTTTCAGGAGTCTCCCCAGCTCATCGCTGTCTCTGCCTGCCAGACTAACGCCATTGATATGTGTTACCACATCACCAATCTTCATCCCGGATTTATCGGCTGGTGAGTATTGATAAACCATCACTACCGTATGCTCGCCAAAACGTGACTCTATCGTCGCCCCGATACCGTTATATTTGCCGGCATTCATGGTACGGTAGTCCTCAATCATATCCTCAGGGTAGAAATTGGTATACGGGTCAAGCTCTTTCAGCATGGCTGTAATACTGGTATTCATCGCCTTGGTAGGGTTAATCTCATCTACATATAGTGAGTTTAACTCCTTAAAAAGTGTCGCAAAAATGTCAAGGTTCTTGGCGATCTCGAAATACCGATCTTCATATTTAAAACCAGTAAACACCAGCGTAGAAACCAGAAATAAGCCAAATAAGTATTTATAGATTTTCTTCATTGCTTGCAGTGAGGGAGCTTTTATCAGTACTAACGCAAATTTTAAACCATTATGGTTCAGAAGCGACCGCAAATTACTGAATGCGTTGCAAAATGCTAACCATTGCTTTCTCAATTTCCTGATAACTGGTCTCTACTCTGGGCGTGTAAAGAAAAACAATATTCAGCTGAGGGTTTGAAACCAACGATTTATGCAAGCGATAAGCCTCTCTCAGTCTTCTTTTTAGAAGGTTACGGTCAACTGCTTTTTTGAAAGATCTTTTTGAAACCGAGAAAAGAACTTTAGGTGCCAATTGCTCTTTCTCCGTCTTTTGATAAATAACACGGATGGGATAAACCGCGAAGCTTTTATTGAGTGGGTTGCCCCTGTCAAACAAACTTTCGATGACTTTTTTGTGGCAAAGCCTTTCGTATTTTTTGAAAGTCTGGGACATAACAGAAGTAAATATAACAGAAAAGCCACCTGAGAACAGGTGGCTCCATAAAAATACCTTTACAGATTTTTATTTGTGCGTCTTTTCGTCAGAGACGGTCAGTTTCCATCTACCTCTTGCACGACGAGCCTTCAAAACTCTTTTTCCTCCCGGTGTGCTGTTACGCTCGCGGAAACCATGCTTATTTTTACGCTTTCTGTTTGATGGCTGGAATGTACGTTTCATCCTGTAATATCTTTAAATTTGTCCTGTTCTTAAATTTGGGAGTGCAAAAATAGACATTTCTTTTTTATATCAAAAACGAAGCCGACAATGAATTATAAAATATCCGTAGAAAACATCCACTCAAAATACCTGAACATTAAGGCTTTATTCTCAAAAATTGACTCCCAAAAACTCCTGGTAAAGCTTCCTTCATGGCGTCCGGGCCGATATGAGATTCAGAATTTCGCTCAATACATCAGAGATGTCAAAGCCTTTGGTACTGATCAAAAAGAGTTAAAAATCAAAAAAATCACCAAAGACAGCTGGGAGATTGAGACTAAAAATCAAAGAGACATTACTATTACTTATCAATTCAATGCCGATATCGGCAATGCAGGTGGTAGTTATGTAGACGATACTTTTCTATACATTAACCCCATCAACTGCCTGATGTACCTTGAAGATCGGCAGAATGAAAAGTGTGGCCTTGAGGTTGATTTCAAAAACAATCAGCAGGTGGCTTGTGGAATGTCTCATACAAAAGAAGCCTCGAAGGTCAATTTCGTAGCAGATTCATATCACGACCTCGTGGATAGCCCGTTAATGATCTCAGATAGCATACAGCACAAAACCTATGAGGCCGAGGGCTCTACTTTTCACATATGGGTTAAAGGAAAGACCGAGATCGACTGGCCGCGTGTACTCCGTGACTTTGAAAAATTCACCCGAAAGCAAATTGAGGTCTTTGGCGAATTCCCTGAAAAGGAATACCACTTTATGCTTTGGATGATGCCTGAGGCGAACTACCACGGAGTAGAGCACCGGAACTCCACCATGATGACCCTCGGACCAGTTTCGCAGGAATTCGATGAGTTCTATATTGACTTTCTGGGTTTGTCGTCTCATGAGCTTTTCCATACCTGGAACGTCAAACGCATTCGACCGAAAGAGCTTTTGCCTTATGACTATTCTCAGGAAAACTACTTTGAAACCTGTTTTGTTGCAGAAGGAATTACTACTTTCTACGGTGATTGGATGCTTTATCGTTCGGGAGTATTTACTCTGGAGCAATTCCAAAAAGAGCTTGAAACGACCTTAAGAAGACACTTTGATACTTCAGATCTGGCTACCGAATCCTTACTTCAGTCCTCTTTTGACCTCTGGCTTGATGGCTATAAAAAAGGAGTTCCTGAAAGAAAAGTGTCAGTATACCACAAAGGAGCCGTGGCAGCC
Organism: Jiulongibacter sediminis; assembly: GCF_001306455.1. Taxonomy (GTDB): domain Bacteria; phylum Bacteroidota; class Bacteroidia; order Cytophagales; family Spirosomataceae; genus Jiulongibacter; species Jiulongibacter sediminis. The sequence continues at coordinate 218,023 of NZ_LGTQ01000010.1, forward strand.
ATAATCCTGCATGATATCATTCAAAAAGCAACCGATCAAAAGAAAGGACTTGACGACGTCATGAAAATCTTATGGCTACAGTATGGCAAGCCTTTTATAGGCTATACTCTCGACGACTATATCACTGTCTGTGAGAAAGTTACAGGCCACTCTCTTGCAGAATATTTTAACTCCGTTATTGCCGGGAACAAATCGGTTTGGGAACAGACACAGGAGGCTATCAGATCTCTGGGCTTTGAAATGACCCGAAGCCCGGAAGGCTACACACAACTGAATCTAAAAGAGGCCTCAAATAGCTAAAAACCAAGGTTTTATTTAGGGTTCCTGCAAAACGTATTTAGAATTCCTTGGCTATTTATAGGTTTTTTTTTAGTATCTTTGCACCTCGAATTGGAGCACTTCCACTTTTTTCACGAAAAATATTCTATATGAGCAATCTTCGAATTCTTTACTTAACAAGTGAGATCGACCCGTTTCTTGAATTATCAAAAATTGCAAGCTTAATCAGAAAACTTCCACAAAACATGCAGGAGAGAGGTATGGAGATCAGAATTCTGATGCCACGCTTCGGTACTATCAACGAAAGAAAGAACAGACTGCATGAAGTTGTAAGACTTTCAGGAATCAATATCACTGTAGGAGACGAAGAAAAACCATTAATTATCAAAGTCGCTTCTATTCCGGCAGCTAAGCTTCAGGTTTACTTCCTGGATAACGAAGACTATTTCCAACGCAAAACAGTTTTCACCGATAAGAAGGGTACTTTCTATGACGACAATGATGAGAGAGCTATCTTCTTCTGTAAAGGAGCATTGGAGACCGTTAAAAAGCTGGGCTGGGCACCAGATGTGGTTCATTGCACCGACTGGATGACCTCTTTGGTTCCTCTCTATCTGAAAACAACTTATAAAAACGATCCGATCTTCAAAAATACGAAGTCAGTCTTTACCGTTTACAATAATGTATTCGATCATAAGTTCACTGAGGATATGATCCCGAAAGCTAAAATGATGGACATCTCTGATGAAAATCTGGCAAATTTGAGATCAAGAGACTTCCAGGGCTTTATCAAAATTGGCTGTGAGTATGCCGATGTGGTAGTAAAAGCAAACGAAGAACTTAGAGATGATATCGAATCAATTGTAGAAGAAGCAGAAAGAAAAATTGAAGCTCAAATTGAAGACGAGAACATCACTGACACATTTTATAATTTATACACAGAATTGGCTGACCAACCGGAAATGGCCGAATAAGTATATGTTCAAAAAAACAACCTTGATGCGGAATGCAGTCTTTGTACTGCTTTCCGCTTTCTTTTTGTCCTGTGAGGACCCCACTGAGATCGGATTTAGCGGAATTGGCAATGGAGACAAGGCTTATTTCACAGACACCCTGAATCTTGAGATTGAAACTTACCAGCTGGACTCACTGATCACTTCTGGCCAGACGGCCGCTTTGGTGGGTGGATATGACGACCCTTATTTTGGAAGAATTCAAGCCTCTGCCTACCTTCAGCCTACTTTACCTCAGTCCACCAATTCCTTTACCGGAGCTTTGGAGACAGCGGCCTTTGAATTTACTTCTGACATGGTTTATGATTCGCTATCATTACGACTGGCAAACAGAAGCTTGCTGTTTTTCGGAGACTCTACTTCCAGGATGACGCTCAATGTACACCGTCTGAATAGTGCTCTGGAAAACAAAAATTACAATTACGATAGTGAAGTGAGCTATGACCCAACCCCGTTGGTAAGTTTGGAGATCGACAGAAGCTCAATGGTTAACGACACCGGAACGGTCATTTTCCTTGACATTATTTTACCGGATGAAGTTGCTCAGGAACTGATCAATATTTCCAAAAATGGAGCCATTTCCGATCGCGAAACATTTGAAAGTGCGTTTCCGGGTTTTGTTCTCGTAGCTAGTGATGATGCAGAGGCCGTCTCAGCTTTTAATATCGGCTCTCAGGCTAATGCCAATAATACAAACTCCAGCTTGGTTCTTTTTTATCACGAATCAGGCTCAGAAGATGTTCGTGGTTATACCTTCGATTATACTTCCGGTCGATTTAATCACTTGGATTTTGACCGTTCTAACACGGCAATTTCAGACATTCTAAATGCCGGAGACTCAAAATCAGCATCAGAAACTGAAGGTAATATTTTTGTGCAGGCGGCTTCGGGCTTGGCGGGCAGAATTACTTTCCCGGAGTTAAGTCAACTTCAAAGTAAGCAGATAGGTTATGCTGAACTTGAGTTTAAGGCTGACACCAGTACATTTAGTGAAGAGGTTGGCCTTGCCCCTTTTATCACCTTCATTACTTTGAATGAAGATGGCAGTGTCGCCCGTAACAACAGCAATTACAGTTATGTAAGTACTTCACTAAATGCCACCTCAGGTATTTTAAGTACTTATGATGATTCTCTCAACGTTTTTAACGCTGACATTACGCCTTACATACAGGATATTGCTTCCGGGAAAGCCAGGGATAACGGTCTGGTACTTGCAGCCGCCATTCCAGCTTCTTCAGGCACGAACGGTCTGGTTTTTGGCTCTGCCCTTAATAGAATAATACTAAGAGATTTTAAACTGAAACTTTATTACTCAAAATAACCGAAGAATAAAGTAAGATTAAAAAGTAAGGAATTGGTGACCTTTTGGTGAACTGGTTCCTTATTTTTGTGCCTGAACTTGAACTCTAAACCAACAGCAACATGTGTGGAATCGTAGCCTATGTAGGGCATAGAGAAGCCGCTCCTTTAATTATCAAAGGCCTTAAAAGGCTGGAATATCGTGGGTATGACAGTGCCGGAATTGCCCTGCTTAATGGCAACGGCCTTAAGGTTTATAAAAAGAAAGGGAAAGTTGCTGATCTTGAATTTGAACTACAGGGTAAGCCTCTTACAGCTAAAATTGGTATTGGTCACACCCGCTGGGCCACACATGGCGAGCCCAATGACGTAAACGCTCACCCACATTATTCTCAAAGCGAGCACCTCGCCATCATCCATAATGGTATCATTGAGAACTATGCTTCTATTAAAAAATCGCTTATTGACAAAGGCTATACCTTCGAAAGTGAAACTGACACTGAGGTATTGATAAACTTCATTGAAGACGTAAGAAAACATAAAAACTGCGATCTGGAAGAGGCTGTTCGCCTGGCACTTCTTGAAGTGGTAGGAGCCTATGCCATCGTGGTCATTGATAAAGACAATCCAGATCAACTGGTGGCTGCCAGAAAAGGAAGTCCGTTAGTGATTGGTATCGGAGAAGACGAATATTTCTTTGCTTCCGACGCCACACCGATCATCGAGTACACTAAAGAAGTTGTTTATCTTGACGATTTTGAAATTGCCACAGTAAACAAAGGAAAACTGGCCATCAAAAACCTCCAAAATCAGGAAAAAGGTCCATTTATTCAGACGGTCGAGATGGAGTTGGAAAGTATTGAAAAAGGTGGTTTTGAGCATTTTATGCTCAAAGAAATCTTTGAACAGCCAAAGTCTATTGGTGACTGTATGCGTGGCCGCCTGAATGCCGAAACCGCTCATATTCAACTAGGTGGTTTGATCAATCATTTAGAGAAGTTGGCCAAAGCTAAACGTATTGTCTTCGTGGCCTGCGGAACGAGCTGGCATGCAGGACTGGTGGGTGAATACCTTTTTGAGGAACTGGCTCGTATCAACGTAGAAGTAGAATACGCCTCCGAATTCAGATATAGAAACCCGATCATTAAAGAAGGTGATTTTGTCATTGCTATTTCGCAATCCGGTGAAACGGCGGATACGCTTGCCGCTCTGGAACTGGCAAAGCAAAAAGGAGCCACAATTTTAGGTATCTGCAATGTCGTTGGTTCTTCTATCGCCAGATTAACCGACGCCGGGGTTTATACCCACGCCGGACCTGAAATTGGAGTGGCCAGTACCAAAGCTTTTACGGCTCAGGTGACTGTTTTGGCGATGATTGCGATTGCCACGGCAAAAGCCAAAGGAACAATAGACGAAGGGGAATACAGAAGACTGCTTTCTGAAATGGCGGCTGTACCTCAAAAAGTAGAGGAAATCCTGAAACTGGATGCTGATATCAAAGACATCTCGAAGCTCTTTACTTTTGCTTCAAACTTCATTTTCCTGGGGCGAGGAATTAACTTCCCTGTAGCTCTGGAAGGTGCTTTAAAACTGAAAGAAATCTCCTATATCCATGCTGAGGGTTACCCGGCTGCTGAGATGAAACATGGACCGATCGCCTTAATTGACGAGGATATGCCTGTGGTTTTCATTGCCACCAAAGACAGCTCGTATGAAAAAGTGGTGTCCAATATTCAGGAGGTAAAAGCCAGAAAAGGACGCGTCATTGCCATCATCAATCATGGTGATACGGAGGTAAAAAATATGGTTGACTTTGCGATTGAGATACCAACCTCTCATGAAATGATTACGCCATTGTTGGCATCTATTCCTTTGCAGTTACTTTCATACCATATTGCCGTATTGAGAGGTCGGAATGTGGATCAGCCTAGAAACCTGGCGAAGTCGGTGACGGTGGAATAATTAAAGCTGAGACTTCAGCTTATTGGTAAATTTTAAACCGGAGTGGCTTACCAAATGAATACCATCATTTGTTTGGTAGGCTTCACAATTATTCACTTTCAGAAAGCTGACGCCTTCTCGTTTGGTCAACTCGTCAATATGCCATCTGACGTCTTTAATCACCTCACTTTCACAAAAAGACGGATGCAAAGGCATTTCGTAGAAAACGACTTCAATCCCCTGATCTAAAAGTCTTTCAAGTGGCCAGATGAGCTTTTTGGTAAAAATCCATTCGTAGTTTTCATCGGTATATTCTTCGACAAAATAATCGGATTGAATTTCAAGAATTTCAGGATTAATCTCAACAGCCACGCTGTCGTAAGAAGCTAAAGGGCCACCACTTTTGAGTGCTTTAGTAACTAAACCTTTGATCACACCAACGGGTTGATTTTTCTCCCTGAAAACCGGAAGAGTAGATTTAAGTTTTGAGCTGAAACCCTTCGAGACGTAATCGGTCAACGAACCATCCGTCTTTTTGAAAACGAAAGTGCTTTCTATAAAAACGCGTTTGGGCTTTTGCTCCCTGGCTTCTATCAACTCAATGCCATCCCAAATGGTAGAACCGCTAAACGACAAATTGACAAAATCATCGCCCAGACTATCTGTAACCAACCTGGTCGACAAAGAAGTACCCACAATTACGTTTTTGAAATCCTCCTCACTCAGGATATAATCTCTGGCCTTAATCACATTAGTCCCCCACTGACTTTGGTCTGTATCGATATCCGACGGCAAAAAACGAAGGACTACCGTGTAGGCAATCAGCAAAAGGGCGGTATAGAGAAATATCTTTTTCAGCATCAGAATTGAAAATAAATAAAGCTTCCTGATGAACCGCTATTCACCAAAATCATGAACAATAGGCAGGCGTATAAAAGTGGCTCGAGTTTTATTGCCCAATTCTTTGAGCCCGATTCTTTGAGCAAATACCAGCCATGATAAGCCATAATCGGCAAGGCATACATGCTGATGAAAAAAGCAGTATTCAAATCGTTCACGCCTTTAAAAAATGGTGCATTTTTGATCTGACTCAGATACAGTAAAACCTCTGAAAAAGCAGGAAGTCTGAACAGCAACCAGAGCAAAGTCACCACTGAAAAAATGAAAATGATTTTGACGAAGCGAAACCCCTTTGGCCATTGAAAAGGCAAAGCATCATTGACAAACCGCTCCAGTGCCAAAGCAATGCCATGAGCCGCTCCCCAAACCGCATAACTCCAGGCCGCCCCGTGCCAGAAGCCGCCCAAAACCATGGTCAGCATAAGATTGACATACGTTCTCACTTTTCCTTTTCTGTTGCCTCCAAGCGGGATATACAGGTATTCGCGAAGGAAAGTGGACAGCGAAATATGCCATCTTCTCCAGAATTCTGAGAACGAAGCCGAGATATAGGGAAACATAAAATTGTCTCTTAGTCGGTAGCCAAACAGACCTGCATGTCCTAGTGCAATCAACGAATACCCCGCAAAATCAGCGAAAATCTGCATGCTGTAGCCAAAGAGTAAAGCCATCAAATTCAGCCCCGAAAGCTCCATAAAATACGGATACTGCATCCAGAAGGTATGATCTTTCAGATTATCAGCAATTACCATTTTGAGAAAATAACCGACGATGAGTTGTTTAATGCAATACTCCCAGTCAATATCGCGAAAGGCCTTTTTGGCGATTTGTGGGAGGAATTCGTAGGCTTTGACGATTGGTCCGGCAATCAACTGCGGAAAAAAGGCAATATATAGGGCAATAGACTCCACCAGAGAGCCGGTATGCTCCGGCAAGTTATCGTCACCGTCTTTCGCCCGGTAAGTATCCACCACCAAACTGAGCCCTTGAAACGTAAAAAAAGAAATACCAATAGGCAGTGGAATACCCATCAGATACTCCCCGACGGAAGAACCCGATTCAAAAAACGTTTTGCCAAGCAATGGACTGTATTTGAAAAAAGCCAGAATACCCAGATTAATCACCACACCCAAGGTAGCCCACCAGTATCGCTGACCTGCTTTGCTTTGCTTTATGGCTTTGACCGTCAGGATATTGATCAGAATAGAAACACACAGCAGAGCCAGCAGTTTTGGGAAATTCCAGGCATAAAACGTAAAGCTGGAAATGACGAGTATGATTTTCTGCAGCTGAGCCTTACCAACAAGATAGTACAGGAGAAAAGTACAGGCCAATAAGGTAAAGAACTCCGGACTGGTAAAAAGCATTTAAACTGTGATTTTATTGGCCTCTGGCGGCAAAAATAAACCTAATTCTTCAATGCTCAAACAGTCGTACCCAAAGGCTTTTAGAATGCCTCTGATTCCCTAACTTTGGCCGCATGAAGATCATCAATACCATTGCCGGGCTGAAATCCGCATTAAAGGCTCATCGCCTGAAAGATCAATCCCTTGGTTTTGTGCCTACCATGGGGGCTCTGCATCCCGGGCATATCAGTTTGATAGATCGAGCCAGGGCTGAAAATGAGGTGGTGGTTTGCAGTATTTTTGTGAACCCTACCCAGTTTGATAACCCGGATGACCTGAAGAAATACCCCAGAACGCTGGAGGCCGACTGCAAACTTTTAGAACCTGTCGGCTGCGATTTTGTCTTTGCTCCATCTGCTGAAGAAATGTACCCAACTTTGCCTAAACTCACTTTTGACTTTGGTAACCTGGAACATGTGATGGAGGGCAAATTCAGAGACGGGCACTTTAATGGTGTGGGTATCGTGGTTTCCAAGCTGTTTCATATCGTGAACCCTGACAGAGCTTATTTTGGGCAAAAAGACTTGCAGCAGGTGGCGGTGCTTCGCCGAATGGTGAATGATCTGAGTTTTGACCTGGAGCTGATCCCCTGCCCTACCCTGAGAGAAAAAGACGGACTGGCCATGTCTTCCAGAAATACCCGACTGAGTGCTGAGGCCCGCAAAATTGCTCCGCAACTGCATGCCGCCTTGCAAAAAGCCAAAGACTTATTGATTCAGGGAAAAACGGCTGAGGAAACGCAAAAGGAAATTGACCTCTTCTTCAAAAACATTCCTGAGTTTAGACTTGAGTACTTTGAAATCGCTGATTTTGACGATCTGGAGCCCATTGAAAAGATGAATACCGAAGGCAAAACAGCCATTTGTACGGCAGCTTATCTGGATGGTGTTCGCTTAATTGATAACATAGTTTTCTAAAACTGAAACTTTTAAAACCAACCTTTATGTTCTCCTTCCTGAAATCAAGAAACGACAAAGAAGAGATGGATTGGAATCAATTGACTACTGAAGACCAATTGGATCAAATTAAGAAGGAATCTGAAAACCAGCCGGTTTTGATTTTTAAGCACAGCACCACCTGCCCCATCAGCAGCACGGCCATGAACCGTATGCAGCGAAACTGGAACCCCGAAGAAGTGGGCGACCTGAAACTCTACTATCTTGATTTATTGCGATACCGTGGCCTCTCTAACGCCGTAGCCATGACCTTCAACGTAGAACACGAAAGCCCACAGGTACTCTTAATCAAAAACGGTGAAAGCGTGTATAACGAATCGCATTTCGGAATTTCTTTTGATGATTTGAAGGGGGCTTTGTAGGGTATTTTTTTTAAGCATTAAGAACCGCCCGAGGGGTCTGTGACAAAGACACGGGGACGGGAAGGTTTAATTGACCTTCTTCTTTACTACCCTTTCACTTTAAAAGAGACTGCTGAATCCGGCTTAAAAACTTCTTCCTATAAAGCTGGTGACTCAAAGCCAAAAGCCCATCGCCATAAACACCTACCGCTTAATAAGTCAATACCTTCTACAACCCTTCATAGTGGAAAATTCTTTAGTTTTAGATAATCCTTGTGTTAAATCTAACTGACAACAAATGCTTACACTTGGATTTATCTCTAATAATTAGATACTTATATAGATTTTATATTGCGGATTAATACAATTGCACAAAACCAACAAAAAAGGGAATGCATTACTCCGCTCCCTATGGCTAATTAAGAGAAAATATAATGAACAACAAAGGAGGAAGAATTGCAGCAAATTTTAGAAGGGGAAATCTTGGTGAAGATTTAGCTATTCAATTATTTAGACCATTTTGTGCGGTTGCAAATGTTCCAAGAGAAGAAGATTATGGAATTGACTTTATCGGTACATTATTAAGAAAAAATGGCCGGGTATATTCCGCAGAAGATTCATTTATTGCTCAGGTTAAAGTAAATACATCACCTGTTTTTTCTTTTGAAGGTGAAGGAGTTGACTGGCTAAAAAACCTAAAGCTTCCTTATTTCCCTATTACAGTTAATGTCGAAGAAAATTCAGTTTCAGTTTATTCGCTTAATCAATGGCATCATCCAATATTTACTAGTATTTTAACAAAGTATAATTTCTGTGTTACCGGTGAATTTTATGAAGGTGATGGGCACGATGATTTTAATCTTGGAGACCCTATTATGAAATGGACAATACAAGATATTAGACATCCTGCTTTTCAAAATTGGGCCTTTAAGATCATGAAAGAAATAATACAAATTGAATCAGAAAATTTTCTTTTTGGAGAGTTATGGCGATTTAAAAAATTTTCTTGCGATACTTTTAAATTTGACTCATTAAATCCAGAACCACAATTAGATAACATTATAAGAAGCACACTTGAAATACCACCAGGAATAAAAAACAAAGTTGAACAAATTCTAAATAGGGCATTTGCCTCTTTCCCTTCTTGGGTCTCAAATCAAGTATTTGATGAAGACAAAAGCCAAACTTTATTAGATATAAAGAAAAACTTACTTGAATTAAATTTTAATCCCGACCCATCAAATACTTGGGAAATTATTGCTGAGGAAATGAAAGAATATTTTGATTAAGAATAAAATAGCCATAACCAACGATATGAGATCAGATTGGCTATCGCCAAATCCGCTCCATATCGCAGAGCCATTAGGCAACATGCTAAAAGCCAACCGCACATCCAAGCATACTTGGTTTTTGACAAATAAATGACAATAAATAAAGAATTTTAAAGAGAAGGCAGGCTTGATTTGGAGAGTGGCAAACCTACTAAAGAACGACTTGCCAAACATCAAAGCCTATATATAAACATTGCAAGAAAAGACATTGAAACTGAAAAAACGGTACTGGACTCATGACTAATTTTAAAAGAGGATCCGAATGGAATAAATGGGACTTACACGTCCATACACCAAAATCGATAATTCAGCATTATGGAGGTGATACTGATGATGCTTGGGAAAAGTATATAACTGACCTTGAATCACTATCGGAAGAGTTTAAGGTTTTAGGAATAAACGACTATATTTTTCTTGATGGTTATAAGAAGGTAAAAGAATATAAAGAGAAAGGTCGATTGCCCAAGATAGAACTCATTCTGCCTGTTATTGAGTTAAGAGTTAATAGATTTGGCAACTTATCGAATGATGATGGATGGAAGCGAGTTAACTTACACATCATTTTTTCGAATAACTTAACAACCGAAGAAATTGAAGAGCAATTTTTAAGTGCAATTCAACATAGTAAAAAAATATCTCCTGATGTTGAAGGTGTTGATTTTGTTGGTGTTGCTTCAAAAAACAACTTAGAAAAACTAGGGCATGATATAAAGAGAACAGCAAAGAAAGAAATAAACAAATCCGATTTAGAGGTAGGGTTCAATAATTTAAATTATGATTATGATTTAGTCTATTCAATTGTAAATGGATATTTTAAAGGCAAATGCTTAACTGCTATAGGTAAAACGGAGTGGGAGGCATTAAGATGGGATGGATCTGCTGCTGAAAAAAAGACGATAATTAATAATGCATCTTTCACATTTGTATCCCTTGATAATCCAACAATTTATGAAAAGCATTGTGAAAAGTTCAACGAGCAAGGAGTTAGAAATTACTTGCTCGATTGTAGTGATGCTCATTCTTTTTCAGAAAAATCTACAGAGAAAGACCGAATTGGCAATTCATTTACGTGGCTAAAAGCAGACTTAACTTTTGAAGGATTAAAGCAAGTTGCCAATGATAAAAGCAGAATTTTTATCGGTGATACTCCCCCATTATTAGAAAGGAGAAAAAACACTCCAACAAAATTTATTGATTCAATTTCCATTGAAAAAGTAGAAAATTCCGGGTTAACTGAAAAATGGTTCGAGAATTTTCAATTGGAGCTAAACCCATCAATGGTAGCAATAATTGGAAACAAAGGGCAAGGCAAGAGTGCTATTGCTGATATAATAGGACTTTTAGGCAACACACCTAATTATGACGATTTCTCTTTCTTGGAAAGGAAAAAATTCAGGAAACCAAAACCAAATAGGGCAGAAAGTTTTAAAGGTAATTTAAAATGGGTTGACGGCTCCGTTGATTCTAACCTATTAAGTAATAATCCTGAAGAAACTAGTGTTGAAAAAGTAAAATATTTACCGCAAAGTTTTATAGAAAAGCTTTGTAATGAAGATTTAAAGGATTTTGAAGGAGAACTCAGAAATGTGATTTTTTCTCACCTTTCAGATTCAGATAAATTAGGTAAAAATAATCTAGATGAACTAATTGAGTTCCAGTCAGAAATTATTAATGATGATATTGAAGAAATCAAAGGGAAGCTCCAAAGTGTCAATAAAAGAATAATTGAACTGGAGAAAAAGAACTCTGAAAGTTATCGAAAAGCCATTGAGGAAAGAATAAAGGAGAAAGACAATGAGCTAAAGGCACATGATGCTTCGAAGCCGACACCTATTGAAGCACCAACAGATGAAACTGCGATTGAAAAAAATAAAGAAGTAACAAATCGCATCTCTGCGATAAGAGAACAATTACCTACATTAAATAATGAAATTGATAAAACTCAAAAATCTCTTGCAACTACAAAAATAGATATAGCAGAAATTGAAAAAGTAATTCAAACAATAGGTTCATTTGAAAGACAATTTGACAATCTAAAGTCTGAAATACAACCAACATTTTATAAACATTCATTAATTCTTACGGACAGTATTTCACTGACCATAAATAAAGAGCCTCTTGAGAGTTTGCTCAAAACAAGGCAAGGTCAATCTATTGCATTAAATCAAGCCATCACAAATGAAGGAAAAACAGGATTCTTAGATAAAAAGGAAGCTTTCAATATAGAGCTACAACAGCTTCAGGAAAAGCTTGATGAACAATCAAGAGCATATCAAAAATTTTTAGATACCAAGAAAGCTTGGGAAGAAAAGCGACAAACTATCATAGGTAGTGATGATAAAGAAGGGTCAATTACAGCATTACAAAGTCAAATATCATACATTGAAAAGCAGTTGATAATTGATTTGGACAAAGCAAAAGAAATTCGAAAAGCTTTAACTATTGAGTTATTCAAGAAAAAGGAAGAAATAATTTTATTGTATAGAAAATTATTTGACCCTATAACTGCCTTTATTCAGAATTACGGAACACTCCTTTCAGAGTATAAAATTGAATTAGATGTTGATTTAAAGATTATTGGTTTGGTTGAGAAGTTTTTCGACCATGTGAGTTTGGGGAGCAAAGGAAGTTTCATTGGTAACCCTACAGGAATTGAAAAATTAAATCATTTAATTGAAAATAATGCATTAGACTCTTTGGATGGAATACTTGGCTTTTTGGATGACATAATCCTAAATCTCCAAACTGACCAAAGGGAAGATCAGAAGGAAGCAAAAAGGGAAATAGAAAGTCAATTAAAGAAAGGCTACTCGGTGTTAGACTTATACACTTACCTTTTTAATTTAGACTATTTAGAGCCTGAATATAAACTGAAATTAGGAGATAAAAATTTAGACGAACTCTCACCAGGAGAAAGAGGTGCTTTACTATTAATTTTCTATTTGACGTTAGACCAAAATGATATCCCTTTGGTTATTGACCAACCCGAAGAGAACCTAGATAATCAAAGTGTTTTCAAAATACTTGTTCAATTTATTAAAAAAGCCAAAGAAAAGCGACAAATAATTATTGTTACGCACAACCCGAATTTGGCAGTTGCTTGTAATGCGGAACAGATTGTTCATGTAAGCATGACCAAGGAAAATGAGAACTTAGTTAGCTTTATTAGCGGTTCTTTAGAAAATCCAACAATTAATAGTGCGGTAATAAACATTCTTGAGGGTACATATCCTGCTTTGAATACAAGAACTAATACTTACAAAGTGATAGAAAGAACCACTCAAGAAATGGGAATTTAATTATGAAAAAGGACAAATTATATGAAGAAACGAGTGTCAACTGGATTGAAGTTATACCAAAACATTGGTGGGTTAAAAAAATTAAAACATATATACTATGATAAGGCAAGAGCGAACGAAAAGGAAGCACGATTTCCTAACATCACCTATACGCAAGCAGGGGTTTCGAGCTTCGTAGGACGGGAAAGTGGTAAATTCGAAATTCAATTCATCGTTGGAAGTTCAGTGGTAAAAATCCCTGCCTGCGTATAGCTGAGAACCGTTAAACCGAAACCAGTATTATCATTTTTACTGATCACCAAATCCTCCCTCTCACACCGCCCAAACCAAAAAATACCCCCCAACCGGCTCCACATGAATATCAGGCACTTGCAGATGATCAGGCATGATGATTTCACTTTATTCCCCGGCGGTGCGAATTTTTGTTTGTCTACTGTCAATTGCTACTGAAAAATAAGTCTGACCGATTTTTGATTTTACATTCTGAGAAATTCTTTAGCTTTAGGAACACCAAGCCATAAACAAAGATCATCAACTTTGTATATTTCTGATTATCAACTAGTTGACTGAAAGGCTCTATAGAAGACAAGGGCCTATCTTTTTTGCGGCTGTAAAGAATCTTTGGTTCATCCACACCCTGAAACAAGCGATGAATTAAAACTAACAAAGATGAAATATCTAACCCTAACCCTCCTGCTTCTGCCGATCATCCTGGGTAGTTGCAAGAACCCTCAGTCAGCGGATGCCGGGAAAAACCACTATTTTGATTACTCCAACAGTGATGACCAAATTACCGGTGGGATCAATGTCATTCCCATCGAGACGCCGAAAGGCACGTTTCGTGTATTTACCAAACGAATGGGGAATAACCCCAAAATGCGGGTTTTGCTGCTTCATGGCGGGCCGGGCGGAACCCACGAAGTCTTTGAAAACTTTGACGGTTACCTTCCCCATGAACGGATCGAGTACATCTACTATGACCAACTCGAAAGTTATTACAGCGACCAGCCCAATGATTCCACCCTCTGGACGATCGACCATTTCGTGGAGGAAGTGGAACAGGTACGAAAAGCCCTGAACCTGAATAAGGATAACTTCTATGTCCTGGGGCAATCCTGGGGAGGTATCCTGGCCATGGAGTATGCCCTGAAATACCAGGAACATCTGAAAGGGCTGATCATCTCTAACATGGTGGTAAGTATACCGGAGTACGAAAAATATGCGGCCGAGGTTCTGGGGCCCCAGCTTCCTCCGGAGGTCTATGAAGAAATCAAGGCTTTTGAGGCCAATGAAGACTTTGCCAATCCACGGTACGCTGAGTTGGTTCAGCAGCATTATTATACCCAACATGTGCTGCGTAAACCGTTGGACGAATGGCCCGAATTCATAGAAAGGGCGTTCAAACATTTGAATCCCAATATCTACATCTACATGCAGGGCTACAGTGAATTTGGCGTGACGGGCAATGCCTCTCTGAAAGGATGGGATGTGTCTGACCGGCTTTCAGAAATCAAGGTACCCACCCTGATGCTGGGCGGAAAATACGATACCATGGACCCCAAATACATGGAGTGGATGAGTACGCAGGTTCAGAAAGGTCGCAGTGTCACCACCAATGGAAGCCATCTTTCTCAATACGATGATCCTGAAACCTATTTCTCAGGATTGATTCAGTTTATCAAAGACGTCGACGCCGGGGTATTCAACTGATGGCAGAGCAGGTGACCATCAGTCGAGGATGAACCTCCTGTGCCTGCTATATCCATCGTTCAAAAGTGTTTGTCCCCAATGTCCAGATTCAAAACCCAAAATTAGAATGAAAAGAATTGAAGAGATCGATGCTTTAAGAGGCTTTGCCCTGTTTGGCATTATCATGACCCATATGTCCGCAGGTTTTGTAGCCAGCCTCACGCCACCACAATACGCCGGATTTAATTTTAAACTTCCAATTGATTCGGTTTCATTACAGATCATTGAAAACTTGTTTCTCGGGAAGTTTTATGCCATTTTCTCCATGCTTTTCGGTTTAAGTTTCTATCTGATCTTAGACAGCAAGAAAGAATCGAGTCCATGGAGATTTGCCTGGCGTTTAGTCTTACTTTTCCTGATCGGCTACCTGCATCATATCCACTACCGGGGAGATTTTCTAACGGTTTATGCTGTCTTCGGAATGATTTTGATTCCGATGAGAAAGCTTCCTAACAGGCTGATTCTGGTCATCGGAATATTTCTGGCCCTGAACGGCCCGACGAACCTCATGAAAACCATTTCCCTCTTTCAGCCGCCGGCAGAGGTCAGTCAGGCCACAGCTAGCGGCCCAAATCCGGTAGAACTGGCCATGAGCTATTACCAATTGATCCTGGATGGGGAGTACCAAAAACTGCTGGTTTCGAACAGTACCATCGGATTTATCAATAAGTATGACTATTTGAAATTCAGTGGCCGGCTATGGATCATTCCGGGTTTGTTTCTGTTGGGTCTGTGGATCGGGAGAAAAAAATGGCATGAGAACATTGATAAAATTCCGCTTCGCAAACTGACGCTGGTCACGGCCATTATCGGGATTCCTTTGGTGCTCCTGAATTACTATTTTTCTACACCGGCTCACTCTGAACCCGTCCGGCTTTTAGCCTCCATCGCCAAAGATGCCTCCAACATTTTTATACCCCTTCTTTACATAGCTCTGGTGATTCAACTGTATCAGTCAAAGCGTACCCACCGCTTTGTCCGCTCATTGATCCCGGTCGGTAAAATGGGACTGAGCACCTATGTCATTCAATCGGCCTTTGGGATTTTTATTTTCTACGGATATGGATTGGGCCTTCTGTTAAAATTGCCGTGTACGGCAGCTCTTGGGCTGGGGCTTTTATTTTTTCTTGTTCAGATCTTATTTAGCAATTGGTGGTTCAGTAAGTATAAATATGGGCCGTTGGAATGGCTTTGGAGAAGCGGGACCAATGGGAAATGGCAGCCCTTTAAGAAAAACAAAGAAGCGTAACATTCAAAGATCAAAAAGATGTCGAAGAGCCCCAGGTCAAAGGATGTGGGCTCTTCGACTTCAGATTGCCCACACCAAAAAATACGAGCCTACAGGCTCCACATGGATATCATGGACCTGCTGATGATCGGGCATAATGATTTCGCCTTTGAGTTGGTTGCCTTCTTTGAAGACTTTTAGATTTTCTTTGAAGTCGGTGCCACGGCGGCCGTAGAGTTTGTAAAGGGCTTCTTTAGCCGACCAGTAGATAGACATGGTATTGAGGTCGTCGCCGATGGCTTCTATTTCTGCCGGGCTGTAGAGCCGTTCGGTAATCCGCCACATTTTTTCCTGCGGTCGCTCAATGTCAACGCCTACCGGTTTTGTGGGGTGCATCACCACGGCCATAAATTTCTTTGAATGTGTGATAGACATTTCCCAGTGGGTGCCCACCATGTAAGGTTTGCCGTGTTCGTCTTTTTTGATGCCTTCAAAATCAATACCCAACTCAGCCGCCAAATGACGAATGGCTACGCGGCTGCAGAGCAGCTCCAGTTTTTTCTGTTCTGTTTTGGCGGTCAGGTACTCGGCATCGGTGAGGATGGTGGAAGGCAAACTGGCAAAAAGTTCTTCGGCATCTTCTTTGGCCTCCCACACCAGCAGGTGGGCTCCGCTATCGCATTTCTTTTGAAACCGTACAGGCATAGTCTATCTTTGAGGTTCAAATATGCCATTTAATTCGGTTCTAAAAAATGAGCATTCTCCTTTTTACATTGATTGATTATCCAGCAAAATGAAGTTTCAGGTAGAGAAAATTGAGTCGTTCACAGGTCATAAAGATTGTGTTTATAACGTCTGTGGCTCCTCAGACCCTCATCGTTTTTTCTCTTCTGCCGGCGATGGGATGATCGTGGAGTGGGATAGCCGCAAACCTGACCTTGGCAGTCCGCTGGCCCGTATGCAAAACTCGGTGTACGCTTTGCATTATGATGCTTCGCAAAATGAGCTGTGGGTGGGAGAAAACTTTGAGGGTGTCCGTGTTTTTGACCTGGAAAACAAAGAGCAAAAATTCTCCATAGCTCTCAATAAGGCCTATATTTTTGATATTGTGACCTACCAAAACCTGGCTTTTGTGGCCAGTGGCGATGGTATTATTACGGTGATTGACCGTGACGAAAAAGCGTTCAAAAAGCATCTCAAATCATCCAGTAAAAGTGTGCGGTCGTTGGCGATTAATCCGGTGGAGCGGGAGCTGGCCGCAGGCTATTCTGATCATACCATCCGTATTTTTGACCTACAGACTTTTGAGTTAAAAAAGCAGATTAAAGCTCACCGGAATTCGGTTTTCACATTGACCTACAGCCCCGATTTTGAGACCTTGCTGAGCGGTAGCCGCGATGCTCATTTAAAAAGTTGGGATATCAATAAGGACTACGATCTGGAGAATCAGGTGGTGGCTCATATGTTCACCATCAATGACATTGTTTACAGCCCGTCGGGCAAACTGCTGGCCACCTGCAGCATGGATAAATCCATCAAACTGTGGGATGCCGAAACGCTGAAATTGCTTAAAGTGCTTGATAAGGCCCGTCATGCCGGGCATGGCACATCGGTGAATCGTCTTCATTGGCTTTCAGAGGAGTCGCTGGTTTCAGCCAGTGACGATCGTAGTTTATCTCTTTGGAAAATAGCTCAATAATAGGCCAAATGACTCGTTTTTACTGAAAAGCAGGAATATTCTAAAAAGTACGTGTATTTTTGTCACTAACACTTCCTAAAAAATTTAAGAATGAAAATTACCGCCCTAGAGATCAAGCAGCACGAGTTTGAAAAATCTTTCAGAGGATATAATATTGAAGAAGTTGATATATTTCTAAACAATATCGCCAACGAATGGGAACGCACCAGCAATGAAGCTAAAATGCTGAGAATGCAACTGGAAATCGCTGAAAAAGAAGCTGCTAAACTCCGGGAGGTGGAAATGTCACTGATCAAAACCCTTCAAACGGCGGAGAATACCAGCTCAAAAATCACAGAACAGGCGAAAAATGAGGCGGAGTCAAAAATAGAATCTGCTCAACTGGAAGCTCAGCGAATCCTTGAAAAAGCAAAAAAAGAGGCTGAAAGTATTGTGGCAGGAGCTCATGAAGAAGTAACTGAAAGCCAAAAAAAACTTCAGGCCAATGAAGAAAAACTTCAGACGGAAATCGCAACACTGAAAGAGCGGAAATCATCGATCATCAGTCAGTTAAAGGCACTCTCTGCTGCTACCCTTGAAGACCTCAAAGCTTTTGGTGATGAGCCTTCTGTTGATCTGGAGATTAATAAAATTGTAGAACCGGCGAAAGAGGCTGTTGCAGAAATTGAGGAAGAAGAAGTCAAAGGTTTCGCCTCATCCGCCAATACAATGGTACTGGAAGAAGAAACTGAAGAGGTAGAAAAGATAAAGGCGGTTGATTTAACAGTGATTGAGGGCATCGGCCCTAAGATAGCTGAGCTATTGAATCAGCATGGAATTGTAAGCTACAGAGACCTGGCCACTCAGCCAGCCTATAAAATCAGAGAGATCTTAGAAAACGCCGGACCGGTATATACCATTCACGACCCAAAAACCTGGTCAGAACAGGCCATGCTTGCTGACTCCGGCAAATGGGAAGAGCTGGAAACTCTGAAAGAGCATCTCATCGGTGGTAAAGACCCGAATGAAGTGAAAGATGCCGTTGAAATGGAAGTGGAAGAAGAGGCGACTCCAGTAGTTGAAGCCTCGACTGATACCACCGAAATTGAAACTGAAGCATCTCCTGAAAACACAACAGAAGAGATGCTTGACCGCGTCAACAAAGTGAAAGCGGCCCTTAAAAAAGCCATGATGGAAAAAGAGCAGGCAGCTCCGAAAGTAAAAACCATCAACGACGCAGCAGCTGAGGCCAAGGAAAATGGTGGCTCTTTCTTCGATAATATCTAAAAGACAATAATGGGACAGATTTCGCTGGAAGGCATGGAGTTTTTTGCTTATCATGGTTATTACGATGAGGAGCAAAAAATCGGAAACAAATATTCCATCGACTTATACATTAAAACTGATCTTAGCTCAGCAGCTGAATCAGATAAGCTGAAAGACACCATCAATTACGAAGACCTTTACCAGCTGGTGCTGGAAGTGATGCAAACCAAGCATCGCCTGCTGGAGCATGTGGCTCATGAGGTGATTCAGAAGGTGAAAGAAACCTACACCACGGTCAAATCAGTGAAAGTGGGGGTTTCTAAATTCAATCCACCGATCGGTGGCATCTGCGAAAGAGCAAGAGTAGTGATCAGTCGCTAAGCAATCCAGAACAAAAAGGCCATCACCACATGCTGTAACCAATACAGGGCTTTGGCGGAGTATTTGGTCAGAAAATCCTGTGGTGGCTTCACGGAATAACTGTTATTGATCAAATTTAAATCCATGAGATTCTTCCGTTGCGGATCAATCTCTACCTGAGTAATTTCCATGCTGAAACGGTATTCCTCATAAGTTTCGGCCGCATCCCATTCAAAAACCTCCACGCTACCATCCTCAAATGAGACTGAAACCACCTGCGGAAGTTTCAAATTCCCTTTTCGTTTGATTTTGAGATAGGCTTTTCCATCCTTATTCTGAACAGAATCCACTGAATAATCACAGGAATACGACTTCTCAAAAGTCTGGTCAAAGTACCAGTTATAGTCTTTACCGGTGACTTCATTGACGACCTTGACGAAATCAGAGAGCTTGGGATGTTTGAACTTAAACCGCTGGTAATAGACTTTCAAAGCTTTGTCCATTACCTCACGTCCCATATAGTTTTCAAGGGTTTTCAGAGCCGTGGCGGTTTTGGTGTACGTCATCACGCCATAAGTACCTTTCGGGTATTCCCATACGGGTTGATTAATCTCAGCCAGCTCCGGGAATTTCATGGAAACGTAGCTCCCTCTTGAAGTAGCCATATCCCCGACCTGAAAACCAAGAAGGTCAACCTGGGAGCCTTCACCATACATTTCATCCATGATGCGGCCTTCCAGGTATTGATTAAAGCCTTCGTCCATAAAAGACTGCTCAAATTCATTGCTGGCCAGAATACCCTGAAAATACTGGTGTCCAAATTCATGAACCGTAACTATTTCCGCCATTTTGATGGATTTACCCACGCCCCAATAAGAGCCGCAGGTAATGAAGGTCGGATATTCCATTCCACCCGAGCCGCTTGCACTTACCGGTGGATCGACCATGGTCAAGGTTTTATGTGGGTACTTGCCCAATAACTCTTCGGTGTATGCTAATGACTTCTCGGCCGCATCAAAATAGCGTTTATACTGCGAGGTATGCTCAGGCTGCATCATGGCTTTCATTCGAACGCCTTTCCACATTTTTTCGTGAACCACGAAATCCGGTGAAGCCGTCCATGCAAAATCATGAACATCATCGGCCTCAAAGACCAGCGTTTTCAGATTGTTTTTGAGTCGGGTTTGGTGGGTCAGTTGCCCGGTAGCCCCTACGATCAGATTTCGGGGAAGAGTGATGCTGACCTTGTAGTTCCCAAAATCGGCATAAAACTCAGAGTTCGCATGAAACTGATGGCAGTTCCAGCCCCACTCACCGTTTTTATTTTGCTCAAAAACACCCACTTTAGGAAACCATTGGCCAATCAGATAGTAGTCGTTTTCACCATACCCTGTCCTGGCAAAAATGCGGGGGAGTTCAGCCCTGAAAGCTATATTCAGTCGCACCGTTTCGCCGGGTTGTACTGGCCACTTAAGTTGAATAGCAGCGACTGTACGGTCGTCTTCGTTTTGATCGTCAGGGTGCAGATATTTCAAAGAACCCAGTAATGAATTGCCATCGGTATCTTTGATTGTGGTCATATAGATGTTCCCGTAACCATCTTCGGGCATTTTATCGCCTCTCAGTTTGCCGCCAGACTCCTTCATAAAAGTGGAGCTTTTGTCTTTAAACGCATTGAGGTATAGATGAAACTGTAGCTCAGAAACCGGTACCGGCGAAGTATTTTTCCACTCCAGAATTTCTTCGGCTTGCAGTTGCTTCTTTTCGGTATCAAGCTGTACGCTTATGGTATAATTGGCAATATCCGGGGCAAGGTTTTGTGCTGAAACCTTTAATCCGATAGTCAATGCCAGTAGGGATAGGATGTACTTCATTTTTTATTAATAATAAGCTGAGAAGTGTTTTATGCTAAAGCTTTAAAGACTTCATGATACTCCTCAAAATCTTCCTTTATTAATTGCTCAAGCTTCTCTTGAGGGCTCATTTGATGAATTTCAAATACTTCCTCAAGAATGGCCTTCAGCTCTTTAGGATTGTTTTTTCTTAAATCTCTTAGTTGCTCAATTAACTCCTTTTTTGACATCGTTTCTTCACGCTGTTACTCGGTATTTTAAAACTATCCTTTGTGATTTTGGTTTTACAACCCGAGGTTAAAACCTCGGGTTACCAATATTTCGCATCTCTGAGGCTCTGTTTAGATGACTTAAATTTAAGAGATTTCTAGGCTTTCAGCCTCATCGCATTCTCAGTCGTCTTCTCCACCACCTCTTCCTTGGAAAGACCCATCAAAAGAGCTACGCGTTCCGCCACCAATTCTACGTAAGCCACCTCATTCCTTTTACCTCTGTAGGGTGTCGGAGCCAAATATGGGGAATCAGTTTCCAGCACGACTTTATCAATAGATACGTAAGGCAAAACCTTGTCTAATCCTCCGTTTTTAAAAGTGGAAACTCCGCCAATACCCAAGAGGAAATTGAGGCCAATCACTCTTTTTGCTTCTACCAGGTTGCCGGAGAAACAATGAAAAATGCCTCTCAAACCTTCCCAGCCAAACTCCTCAATCAGCTCGCAGCAGCGTAAAATCGCATTATGCTCGTTTTTCTTTGAGTTTCTGGAATGAATGCAAATGGGAAGATTATGCTTTTTCGCCAATTCCAATTGCTTCAAAAATGCCGACTCCTGCTCTTTAACAAAGGTCAGATCCCAGTAAAAATCCAGCCCAATCTCACCGATCATGAAATAGCTACCTTTTGCCAGATTTTCTTCAACAATTTGAAGCTCCTGCTCCACATCCTCTTTCACATAGCAAGGGTGAAGCCCCATCATCGGTATGCAATAGCCGGGGTACTTTTCAGCCATCTCAAGCATTGGAGCTATGGTTCCACTATTGCAATTCGGCATCCAGATTTCCTTTACACCTGCCTCACGAGCCCGCTCAAAAACCTCTTTTTCATCCTCTTTAAAAACCTCATCATAAATATGAGCGTGTGTTTCTATCATTCTTTACGTTCTGTTCTGCTGCAAATTTACCAATCTGTATCGAATATATTTCCCGCTCAAAGGGCACGATCCATTAAAGCTCCTTAAATTCGTATTTTATTCCTATCTGATCCCCTTTGAAACAGACGCAGACCTCTTCCGACTCCAAGATTCTTCTTACCGACAGCCGTTTTTTGTCGCAACCAGGTAAAACCGTTTTTGTGGCTATTGAAGGCGAAAGGCATAACGGTCATGATTTTATTGAAGATCTGATCTCCAAGGGGGTCAGCGAGTTTATTGTTTCAAAAAAATGGGCTGAGCAGCATCAAAGCCTGCTCCCTTTGGCAACATTTACCATTGCCGAAAATACCACGAGAGCTCTCCAAAAAATGGCTCGAAAACATCGGGAGACTTTCGAGGTTCCGGTGGTGGGCATTACGGGAAGCAATGGTAAAACCATTGTCAAAGAGTGGCTTTCTTCCATTTTGCAAAGCACGCTATCGGTGATCAAAAGCCCGAGAAGTTATAATTCTCAAATCGGTGTACCTTTGTCGGTATGGCAAATGTCGCCTGAGCATGAAGTGGCTATCTTTGAAGCCGGCATTTCTCAACCCGCCGAAATGCAGGCCCTTTCCGAGATTATTCAGCCTGAAATTGGCCTTTTTACCAATATTGGCTCTGCTCATAATGAAGGTTTCAGAAGTCAGAAACAGAAAATCACTGAAAAGCTTCGACTCTTCAGAAAGGCTAAAACGCTCATTTATTCCATTGACTATCCTGAATTGGATGAGGAAATCCGCATTTTCCTGAAAGCGGTAAACCCCAAAGTAGAGTTAATCCCCTGGTCAAAAAATCAGAAGGGTTCTATCACGGTTGATGTAGAGAAAAAAGACAAATTCACCAATCTCCGGGTTTATTGGAAAGGTGATGAATTTGATCTCCATATCCCTTTTGTGGATGATGCTTCAATTGAAAATTGTATTCACTGCTTTTTTGCCGCCTACCTAGTTTTAAAGAAAACCCAAGCCGAAAGGGAGATTCCCCAGCTAATTCAAAACGGTTTTGATACCCTGAAGCCGGTGGCGATGCGACTTGAGCTCAAAGAAGGTATCAATAACTGTTATCTGATAGACGACAGTTATAATAATGATTTCGGGGGACTGGAAATGGCCCTCAATTTCATGAATCAGCATCATATCAATCGCCGCAAATGCATTATTCTGAGTGATGTTTTACAATCCGGCCTGCCGGAGAAAGAATTATATAAAAAGATTAACGATTTGCTTGAAGGAGCTGATATTCAGCAAATTATTGGTATCGGGCCCATCATTTCCAGAAACAAAGGAGCTTTTGAAGAAATAGATACTTATCTAAATGTCGAAGAATTTCTCAAAAAACACCCTTTGCAGCAGTTTGCCAATCAACTGATTTTGGTCAAAGGAGCCCGTAATTTTGCTTTTGAGAAAATCGTCAATGCCCTAACTCACAAAGTTCACGGTACGGCTCTGGAGGTCAACCTTGACGCCATTACCCATAATCTGAATTATTACCGCGGTAAAATTGCCGACAAGACAAAGCTTATGGTTATGGTTAAGGCCTCTGCCTATGGAAGCGGAAGTACAGAAGTGGCCAGTTTGTTGCAATATCACCGAGTAGATTATCTGGCCGTGGCTTACACCGACGAGGGCGTGGAATTACGTGAAAACGGCATTGAATTGCCTATTATGGTACTCAATCCTCAACCGGAGAGCTTCAAAAAACTGGTTACTTATGCTCTGGAACCTGAGATTTACAGCCTCCAGATTCTCAAATCTTTTATTCGTTTTCTTGATTTTGAGAAGCCTGAAAATATTTCGGTTAAAATTCATTTGAAAATTGATACTGGTATGAAACGCCTCGGATTTATTGAGGAAGATCTGCCTGAGTTATTGAAACTACTCAAAGAAAACCCGACGTTAAAAGTTGGCAGTATTTTCAGCCACCTCGCTGCTTCAGATAGCAAAAAGGAAAGAGAATTTACAAAGTCCCAAATCAGTTCTTTCAGCAGTATTGCTACTAAAATTCAGGCTGAATTAGTAGAAAAGCCCATCAGGCATATTCTGAATACGGCCGGAATTGTCAATTATCCTGAGGCTCAGTTTGAAATGGTGCGACTGGGCATTGGCCTGTACGGTGTTGATAGCAGCGAAATTCATCAGCGTGAGCTTGAAACGACGGCTACACTAAAGACCACAATCTCGCAGATCAAAAAGGCTAAAGCTGGCGAAACGATCGGTTATGGCCGGGTGGGCAAAGCAACAAATGACATGACGCTGGCCACTATTGCGATCGGCTACGCTGATGGTTTTGATCGAAAAATGAGCAATGGTAAAGGCTTTGTCTATCTGCAAGGCCACCGGTGCCCCACCATCGGAAATGTATGTATGGATATGACCATGATAGACATTACCGGCATCACTGCCGAAGTTGGAGATCAGGTCGAAATCTTCGGAAAGAACATTTCTATTTTTGAGCTTGCGGAGCAATTAGAGACCATTCCTTACGAAATACTCACAAAAGTCGGTTCGCGGGTTAAAAGAGTCTTTTTTAAAGAATAAAGCCCCTTCTGATCAACTACTGAATGTTATTCATCTACACATTTCTCAAAGATTTGCTCACTGACATGTTCTGTCGTAAATTGTACTATTACAATTAATAATGATCTATTTCTATGGCAATGACATCATTGAAAATAAACGGGAAAGTCTATGAAACAGACGTTGATCCTCAGACTCCATTACTGTGGTATTTAAGAGAACATGCTGACCTGGTAGGTACCAAATATGGTTGTGGCATCGCCCAATGTGGAGCTTGTACAGTTCATATGAACGGCAATCCCATTCGCTCATGCATTATGCCAATCTCTTCGGTGGCCAATGCAGAAATCACCACTATTGAAGGACTCTCTGAAAACGGTGATCACCCGGTTCAGCAGGCTTGGGATGAACTGGATGTACCCCAATGTGGCTACTGTCAGGCTGGTCAAATGATGACTGCAGCAGCTCTTCTAAAGGAAAACAAAAAACCTTCTGAAGAAGAAATTGAGACAGCAATGAGCCCTCATATCTGCCGATGCGGAACCTATCATCGGATTAAGAAAGCTGTAAAGCTTGCCGGGGAGAAGATGTGACTTCGAATCACAGAGTCCTGCGGACAGGCTCAGTCACCGAAGCGAAAAGTTGTTCAAGGTGACACCTAATAATTGAAATAATTACTAAAGAATTTAAAGCATCAATGCTATGCAAAATATACAATCTAAATCAAGGAGAGACTTTTTAAAGTCGGCCTCAGCTGCCTCAGGCGGGTTGATTCTGGGCTTTAGTTGGCTAGGCACTCAGGCTTTCGGGGCGAAAGTAATAGACCCATCAGCCGTGGCTCATGAGTTTAACGCCTATCTGTCCATCTCTCCTGACGGAAAAATTACGATTTACTCCCCCAACCCGGAGATCGGTCAGGGTATCAAAACGGCTTTCCCGCTCATTGTAGCGGAAGAGCTGGACGTTGATTTTGATCAGGTTACAGTACTTCAGGCCAACCTTTCTGATAAGTATGATCGCCAGTTGACAGGCGGTAGTGGTGCTATTCGCCATTCATGGGATAGACTTCGTGAAGCCGGAGCCACTGCCCGTGAACTGATGAAAGAAGCAGCAGCCCAGAAGTGGAATACGTCTTCTGCTAACCTAACCACCGCCAAAGGGATGGTAATTTCGCCAGATGGCAAAAAGCTTTCTTATGGTGATTTGGTAGAAACGGCCAAAGGCCTTAATACTCCAACGAATGTCAAATTGAAAGACCCGAAAGACTTTAAGTTGATCGGTGGCTGGCATAAAGGGGTAGATAACCCAAAAGTATTGAAAGGTGAAAGGCTTTTTGGGATTGACCTCAAAAAAGAAGGCATGTTCAACGCTCAGATTCAACGTCCCCCGGCTTTTGGTTTAAAACTCAAATCCTTTGATGCTTCAGAGGCTTTGAAAATGCCAGGTATTGTTGAAGTCGTTTCATTCGATAATAAGGTGGCGATTGTTGGAAATTCGACCTGGGAAATCATGCAGGCCCGTAAAAAAGTCAAAATTGATTGGGAAAAAGATAAAGATTTAGAAAGTTCAGAAGACCACGACCGAATTTTTAAAACCTACTTAGACAAACCTGATAACGGTGAGGTAAGAAGAAAAGACGGCGATATTGAAAAGGCCTTTGCCGAAGCTGCAAAAGTTGTAACCGCTGATTATCAGTGTCCTTTTTTGCCACATAGCCCCATGGAGCCCATGAACTTCTTTGCTCATGTGAAAGAAAACGGTACTATTGAATTGGCAGGGCCAACCCAAACGCCCGGAAGAGCGGTTGCCTCTATATCAAAACTTCTTGACGTACCCGCAGACAAAATCAGCGTAGAACTCACCAAAATGGGTGGTGGTTTTGGCCGTAGGCTTGATGACGGCTACGCCGTAGAAGCTGCTCATTTAAGTAGTATTATCAAAAAACCAGTGAAAGTAACCTGGACAAAAGAAGATGACATCTCCGGTGGATATTACCGACCTGCCGTTCGCTATCGTTTCCGTGCGGCCCTGGATAAAGACGGAAATATTACAGGATTCCATCTGAAAGGTGTTGGCTTAAATGCCGGCAACTGCACTCGTCAGGATAACTTCCCGGCAGGGGCCATTGATAACCTTCTGGTAGAAAGTGTGAATTATGAGTCACCTATAACCACAGGTCCATGGAGGGCACCGATCACCAATTTCCTGGCCTACGCAGAGCAGGCCTTTTTAGATGAAGTTGCTGAGGCAGCCAAAAAAGACCCTGTTCAATTGCGTCTGGAGCTTTTTGAAAGAGCTAAGAATAATCCGGTTGGTGAAATCAGTTATGATATTGACCGCTTTGTAGAAACCATCAAGCTGGCTGCCGAAAAAGCTAGCTGGGGTAAAAAGAAGAACATCTCTCAAGGATTTAGTGCCTACTTCTCTCATAACTCATACGTGGCTCAAGTCGCCGAAGTGAAAAAGGTTAAAGGGCAGCCTGTATTGAGTAAGGTGATTGCCGCTACAGATTGCGGAATTGTCATCAACCAAAGCGGGGCTCAAAACCAGATTTACGGTGCCATCACGGACGGGCTTGGGCACGCCATGTTTGGTAAGTTAAGTTTCAAAAACGGTGAGCCGGAACAAAAGAACTATGACTCTTACCGCATCATTAGAATGAATGAGATTCCGGAAATAGAGGCTCATTTCGTCAATAATGGCAAATCGCCAACAGGTCTCGGGGAGCCGGCCATCCCTCCTACCGGTGGGGCTATTGCCAATGCCTTTGCTGCCGCAACAGGGAAAAGGCTGTACAGTCAGCCGTTTAATCTGGAGGATGATCAGGTAGAAAGTTATTTATAAAAGACTCAATCATTCATATTTTAAGGCTCCCGGTATTATGCCGGGAGCTTTTTTTATGCAGAAAATCACCTGTTGTTTTTACCTAATAATTGAAAAAATCCCTTATTTACTTATTGACTTTTTTACTCTAAATACGTTCGTATTCTACTCACCAAACAGGGTATAACTATCTGTTTTACAGCCACATAATAAAACTCTATTGACATTTTACGTGTATACAGTATAGCTTTGATGTACTTCAAAAAAGAAGAGGTGGATTCCGAAAAACCTTATAGAGTAGGAGCTATGAAAACAAATGTCAAAAATGGCAAAGAAAACAAAAAAACAAGACGAGCCTGAATACACCGGGCGTTATTTGGTTTACTCACCTGACCTGTCTCAGGCCGCAGGAATCAGCAGCCAAATTCAATCAAAAACAGGGCTTAACCTGAAAAGCTCTACTGAGTTTGAAAATGAGATTTTTACCGAAAAAGATCTGGAAAATACTGACGGTATTTATCTGGACAAAATCGGGGTAGCGGTATTGAACAGCAAGCCGGAGGCAGAAAGCTCGATCAGTGCATTGGCTGATGAAGACGGACTTATCGTAGAAAAAGAGCGGGTAGTACACGCCATCAGTCTCTTGGATGAAGAAACCGAAAACTATGTTAAAGGATATCGCGATGCCGTAAATTCTCTGGCCGATATGTTGGTACAGCCGGAGGAAGAGTATGACTTTGACGAAGCCGAAATGGAAGACTTGGAGGATCCCGAAGTTAGTGTTTCTGGCAATACCTGGGGGCTTAAAGCCACCAAGGTGGTGCCACAGACTTTCCTATACACTAATCCCTACAGTGGTTCAGGAATTAAGGTAGCAATTTTAGATACCGGTTTTGACCTGAATCATCCCGATTTTGCAGGCAGGCCAATTGTGTCACAAAGTTTCATCTCCGGCCAGGCCGTACAGGATGGTCATGGTCACGGCACCCACTGTACAGGTACGGCCTGCGGACCAAAAAGCCCCGCACCCGCAGTAGAGCGATATGGTGTAGCGTATAACGCCAAAATTCATATTGGTAAGGTTCTGAGCAACAGCGGCAGCGGTGCCGATTCAGGTATTTTGGCTGGTATTAACTGGGCTATCGCCAATGGCTGCTCCATTATCAGCATGTCTTTGGGTGCCAATGTAAACGGCCCGGGCTACTCAGCAGTTTATGAAAGCGTGGCACTAAATGCCCTCAATAATGGCACTCTGATTATTGCCGCCGCCGGAAATGCCTCAAGCAGGCCGGGTACCATTAAGCCGGTATCTCACCCAGCCAATTGCCCAAGCATTATGGCCGTTGGAGCTGTAGATAGTGCCATGAACGTGGCCTCATTCTCCTGCGGAGGGTTATACCCGAGCTACGGAGCGGTGGACATTGCCGGGCCTGGTGTAGCGGTTTTCTCAAGCACTAAAATGCCTGCCCGTTACGCCACCTGGAACGGAACAAGTATGGCCACTCCACATGTAGCCGGTATAGCTGCACTTTGGGCACAGGCCACAGGTTTAAGAGGTAGAAACCTTTGGAGAAAACTGATCAGTACCGCTAAAGCTCTGCCAGCTCATCCATCAAGAGATGTGGGAGCAGGACTGGTTCAGGCTCCAAATAAACGTCGGTTCTTCTGGAAATACCCTTTCCCGGTGAAACCGATTAAGCCAATTCCATATCCAATCATCAGACCTTAGGTCTTATTTTGAGAAGCCCGTAGCGGGCTTCTCACTATTTTTAATGCGAAAACATCATCAAAATGGAAAAAGTATATCTGCTGGCCGCCGAACCAGATCATTTTCAGGACATCAAAAAGCACTTAACTGAGTCGGTAGATACCTTGGTGTCGTCCTTTGAGAATATCAATATTCTGACTTTTAAGGCAAATGATAAGCAAATTGAGGAAATTCAAAAGCTCACCGGCGTTATTGCCATAGAAGAAGACCGTTCTTTCAATATTGATGACCCACTATAATTTCTTTTTCTGAGCAATGCTCTCTAAATTGGTTTGAAAGAATTAAACCGTTCAAAACCAAATATAAGATGAAAGTTACTTACTTCGGGCACTCCTGTTTCCAGATTGAGACACAGGGAAAAACTTTACTTATAGACCCGTTTATCTCTGCCAATCCCCTCGCTTCAGCAATTGATGTTTCTTCTCTAAAACCTGACTACATTCTCATTACACACGGGCATCAGGATCACGTTCTTGACGCCGAAACCATTGCCAAGCAAAGTGGTGCAAAAATCATTTCAAACTTTGAAATTGTCACCTGGTACAGTGAAAAAGGAATAGATGGTCACGGTATGAATCATGGTGGTAAATTTAATTTCGATTTCGGTACGCTCAAATATGTAACGGCTGTTCACTCGAGCGTTTTACCAGATGGCACGAATGGCGGCAATCCTGGTGGATTTGTGCTCTGGAATAGCGAAGGCAGTATATACATTGCCGGAGATACGGCCCTGACGCTGGATATGCAGTTAATACCAATTACCTGCCCTGAGCTGGATCTCGCTATTTTGCCAATCGGTGACAACTTTACCATGGGTTATGAAGACGCCGTTTTGGCCGCGGGATATATAGGCTGTAAAAACATAGTGGGCTGTCACTATGACACCTTCCCTCCTATTCAGATCGACACTCAAAAGGCTTTGGAAGTCTTTGAAAAAGCCGGTATAAAGCTAACTTTACCGAAGATCACGGAAAGTATAAACCTATAAATGCGATTTAAGCTCGGCCTGTTTTTTTTATTCTGTGCCAACTCTGTTTTCAGCTTTGAATCTCCTGATTCACTGGGAACCGGATTTGGTAGCTTTACTTCCATTTCCGGAGGTCCCCAAACGTCAGATATGGTACTGGCTGCGGGCTATGCCTTTCAATATATTGCTGCCACGGGCGAAAGTTACGACCCTGGCAAGACCTTTAGAGCCAAATTCGATTTTACCGGCTTTGTACCTACCAACTCGGTAAGAGATGGCGTCCTGAGCATCAATCACGAACTCGCTCCGGGAGGGGTTACCATGATGAATATGGTTTTCAACTCCTCTACCAAACGTTGGGAACGCAGCAATGTCTCTGAAGTAGATTTTACGCCTCAAATAGGTACCATTGCTAACTGTAGCGGTGCCGTAACGCCTTGGAATACGATCATCACCTGTGAGGAAGTCGTGGTTAATACCGATGTAAACTCAGATGGATATACGGATACCGGTTGGGCTATTGAAATTGATCCTGTAACCAGAGAGATGGTGGATCATCAGAAACTATGGGCTTTGGGAAATTTCAAACATGAAAACGCAGTGGTTCACGGAAACCGAAGAACAGTCTATCAGGGAGCAGATGCACCTGTAGGCTACCTTTTCAGGTTTGTGGCAGACGCTGCCGAAGACTTAAGTGCTGGCAAACTTTACGCCTATAAAGGTTCAAAAGCTGGTACCGGCGAATGGGTTTTGCTACAAAACAGCACGCCAGCCGAGCGAAATTCTGTAAATGATCAATGTAATGCACTGGGAGCCACTGTTTTTAACGGTATTGAAGATGTGGAAATCAGCCCGATTGACAGCATGATCTATTTTGCCGTAAAAGGTGAAAATACGGTCTATCGTTTCACTGACACAGATCCCATTATTGGCACTACCATCCCGATTTTTGAGACTTATGTTGGAGGGACGGGAGTATCCTATAACCTCACCACCTCCTCAGGTACAGTTTCTGAACCTTGGGGTACAGGCTGTGACAATCTTGCTTTTGATAATGAGGGCAATCTGTTTGTGCTTCAGGACGGCTTCCATTTGGGAAGTACCGACCACAATCACCTCTGGATGGTGGGTAAAACCCATTCGCAGGCCAACCCTGATGTACGCATTTTTCTAAAATCACCCATTGGCTCTGAACCAACAGGCATCACTTTTACGCAGGATTTTAAGTTTATGTTTCTTTCCTTTCAGCATCCTTCATCTTCAAATAGCTCAAGTTATTTGCCGGATGTCAGTGGCCGAAAAACGGATTTCTCAAAAGATGTAGCCATAGTTATCGCCCGAAATGAAGAATGGGGAGAAGTGAATTGTGATACACTTTCTCAATCCATTTCAGCCCTAAACGGTGATTATCTTTTTTATAATAGCAAAAGTTTGATGGCTGAAGCGGAAATACCTTCTACGCATTATGTAGAATTTCATGCCGGAGAGGGTATTGAGCTTAATCCCGGCTTTCTTTCAAATGATGGCTCCACATTTCTGGCCATACCAAATGGCTGTCAAAACCTGAATTAATGTATCTCTTTAAATCGAAAAGATTAGGTTTCAGAAACTGGACTGATAGGGATATCAAGCCAATGACTGAAATCTGTGCAGACCCTGAGGTGATGAGGTTTTTCCCATCTACCATGGATGAGGAGCAAACCGCAGAGATGATTGAGAAATTTAAAACAATCTTCAAAGAGAAAGGTTATACCTTCTACGCCGTTGAACTGCTGGAGAGCAAAGAGCTTATTGGCTTTATTGGTTTTAGCTATACAGCTTTTGAAGGTGAATTTAAACCTATGGTAGAAATTGGCTGGCGGCTGGCCAAAGCCTGCTGGAACAAAGGTTTAGCCACAGAAGGAGCTCAAAGATGTCTGGATTATGCCAGAGAAAATCTTGATTTTGAAACGGTCTTTAGTTTTACGGCTGTTTTAAATAAACCATCTGAAAGGGTCATGCAAAAAATTGGTATGACCTTCCAAAAAGAGTTTGACCATCCCCGGGTAGAAGATGGTCATAAACTCAAACCGCATGTATTGTATAAATTGAACCTGTAACTATTCTATTTTCCGGAAAAGGTAACCCGGTGCATCAAAGGCTATCCCCTGATCAATCATGAGTTCAGACTCACAAATTCGAAGTGTTCCTTTCACGATATTATACTCGTCAAAGTTATCCGGAAGTTGGTCTGTAATCACCTGCAAAGAAGTGTAGCCGTTTGATTCGTTCTCAATTACACTGTAGGCATCAGTAAATACGTTTTCACCATCTTTCTCAACGAAAACACCCCCATCGCTCTTAAATTCCACCTGAATATTGGGCACTTCCACATCAGGCATCATGGCAATAATTCCGGTCAACTGCCATTTACCAACAATCCAATTTTGAGCATCAGCCAAGTCTGCCGGATTATCAGCCTGCTCATTAATACAAGTGAAGTCGTCCAATGTTTCGGCTTTATCCGTTTCATTAATCGGTTGCGAATCTGTTTTTTCACAGGACATAAAGGCAACCAACATCACTCCTAACAATAATTTTTTCATAATTCTCTTTGTGTTTTTTTGTTTTGTCATCCCCTAAATGAACGTATGCCAACAGAAGTTGTATAATTCTTCATAAAAAAATTGAAATTGATTTTACGGCAAAAAAATGCCCGAAGTTTCGACAACCCCGGGCGATGAATTCCTTTAAGAATCAACTTTTATCTAATGTTTACAGAACCTGAACTTGTGGAAATACTAACTTCGGCTCCTCCACCATTGATGGTTCCTACAATACGGTCTTTGTCTTTTCTACCGTCAAAATTGCGATAATTATTCATCGTCACCCGATTTCCCTTGATATCCAGATCCATTCCTTTGTCAAAAGGCAAGTCCACATCAATTCCTCCCCCGCTGCTATGAAGTACCAGATATTCACCCACTTCACGGATATCAGCGTTAATGCTTCCACCACTGGTGCTGGCCTTCACGCTTCCTGAAATATCGGCCAGTCGTATAGACCCACCTGAAGTACCCGTTTTGAGTTCACCTTCCAAACCTTCAACCAGAATGCTCCCCCCGCTGGTGGTTGCACTGATCATACCGTACATATCATAAAGCTTGATACCACCTCCGCTGGTGGATAGTTTCACCTGGCCCGCCACATTCTCAGCCATGATGCCACCTCCACTGGTCGCCAGATCAATAATATCTTCACTGTCTTTGATTTTGATTCCTCCACCTGAGGTTCTTCCTTTTACATTTCCTCTAAGTTCCACTAGTTCCAGACCACCTCCACTCGTGGCAAAACGAAGGTTCCCCTCCAGGTTTTTCATTCTGATACCTCCGCCACTGGTTAAAAGATCAGTGTCTAACTGCTCAGGAGCATAAACTTTGAATGATATACTCAAACCGTTTTTCCAGTTATTCTTTCGATTATTTTGAGCCATGCATACCAAAGTTTGACCTTCGCGATTTATCTCCAGCGTATAATCCTTCAGATGATCTTCAATCTCACTTTGAGAAAGCTCCTTCCCGTTATTGGATTTGATAAACACCTGAACCACTGTTTCCGAATCATTGGTACCGTAGACGGTAATTCCGCCACCTGAGGTTTTAACATCCAATTCGCGAATCTGAGAAGAATTGAAGCTTTTTGTCAGGAAAGGTTTATCCTGAGCATCAACAGCAAAACAAATAAGGCTGAGCAGAAAAAAGGGAAATAGCTTTTTCATAATCGTGTTAAGGTTTAATGAGTAAGTAATAGTTTGACTAACAACGTCAGACCAACAGATGTTATTCTGTTTGAAAGGGTTGCATCGCAATAAAATTCCGGACTCAGGCCCTTTCAGAGAATGGAACAATGTCACCTTTCTCCACATACCCTTTCAGGCCGTTGAGCAACATTGCCCAGCAAAAAGATGAGTATTTCATGTGCTCATTCGCCTCCGGCCAATCTTTATGAAAAAATGAGAGATAAGTTCCGTCCTTATGTTCTCTTAACTCAAAACCAAACGTTGTAGGATCCCAGTCGGGGTCAGATTTAGTCATTTTAAAATGAATGACCTTTTGCGGTTCTATCTTTGAAACTTTGGCATACCAATTATAAGGTTCCTCAAAAACGAAGTTAAACTCCTCACCCAAAGCCGGACTGCCTGAACACTTCAGTGGCCACCAGTTTTCAAATAACTCAGGCTCTGAAACCGCTTTGAAAACCTTTTCAGGTTTCGCATTGATGATGAAATTATGATAGATGGCGTTCATCTTTTGTCATTGTTTATACTCAAAAATAAGCTTTCCAAATCATTTTCCTCGAAATCCATGGCTTTAACGGATTGATAATGATCCATTTAGTCTATCAGGTATTGGGTCAGCAAATGAAATTGACTATTTTTAAGGATAAGCCATTGATTAAACTTATGAAAAGGTTCTCTTTATTCCTGCTAATCGTTATCGCCAGTACCAATTATTCTTTTGCTCAGGATACTATTATTCTGAAATCAAAAAAGCGTATTGAAGGAAAAGTCGTTGAAGTGGGCACTTCTGAAGTGACTTACAAAAAAGCTGAGAACCTGACAGGCCCAAACTACAGGTTACCAAAAGCAGACATTTTCCTCATCATTTATGAAAACGGAACTGAAGACTCTTTTGAGGATGAAGTCAATAAAGAGGCGAAAAGCACTCCTGTGGCACCAAATGATTACTCCGATATGCTTGTTCCGACAAACACATATAAGCTCAGTATAGAAGATAAGGGAAAGCTTCGGAAAAACGATATCAGCATTTATAATGATTACACGGCTGCACGAACCACAAAAACCATATTTGCAGGCATTGGTCTGGTGTCATCGGCCGTAGTTATTTACAGCGTTGTGCGTGGTCTTGCCAATTTTGATGAAAATGACACCTCCGCTCAGCCCCTGGTCTCCAGAGAAGTGTTAATTGTTGGTGGTGTAGGTATACTCGCTGGTCTTCTGGAACGCGGACCTAAAAAAAGAATTAAGTCATCACTGCTTCGTCATAATGAGAGTGTAAAACAAAAGATGGAGTCCACGTCTCAACTGAAATTTGGAAGTACACCTTCAGGAATCGGACTCTCTTTTAATTTTTAATTCACGTCCTTTTTGATTGAAACTTTGACTTTCTAAAATCCCTCTTTGCTATTTGAGAGGGTATTTTCATACGGTGTTTAAAGCGATACCTCAACCTTAAATTCCAAAAAATCAACAACTCAAAATCACTAAAGATGTAAGTACAAAGTGGTGAACTCGCCTTGTCAACTGAAGAATTTTATTTACCAACGGCTAAAATTCGATTAAACATCTCGCATATGGTCTGGCTTATCGTTAAATTGTAGGAGTATTTACCCTAATTACACCGATAAACCCCTACACCATGAACCTGAAATGGATAATTCTTGGAGTTCTCTCCATAGTTCTGATTTCATATGCAATATGGTATTACAGACTCCGAAACAAGACACAAAAAAAAGCCCGGCGGGAAAAAAGTAAAAAAGTAAATAAGTGGGATCAGGATTTCCTGCAATCAAAAAGACATACCGCCGACCCGAAGGTTGATAAAATGGTGGAAGCCATTATGCAAAAGCATAAAGAAAAGGAGGTGAACCACATTTTTAAGGCGATTGTGAACAACAGTGATGAACTTCCGGAGGATACCCATCCTGATATCAAACAGTTTTTCGAAGAAACGGCCAAATTACCCGAATGGGCAGACCCTGATTTGATTAAATTGGGACAACTGATTTACCTTCGGCATGGCCTGCCTATTGCAATGCTTCTTTTTTACAAATCCTTACCAGAATGCTATACCGGAGCCAGAGGTGCAGAGGTATTGATTCATTCAAACCGTCTGAATCAGCGTTTCGGAAGTCAGGATGCCATGGCACGTAGACTCGCTGAAACCGGCCTTTTTATCTATCATGCCATGATGCCGGGAGGTATGGAGCCCGAAGGTAAAGGAATTAGGGCTGCACAAAAAGTACGTTTAATCCATGCCGTCATTCGGTATTTTATCAAAAAACATGGTTGGGATGTAGAGAAAAACGGATTACCCATTAATCAGGAAGATATGGCCGGCACGCTCATGTCATTTTCAGCCTTAGTGCTTGAAGGTCTGGATATTCTTGGAATCGACTTTGATGAAACCGAACGTGAGGCTTACATTCACTGCTGGCGTGTTATCGGTCATATTATGGGAGTTGAGGAAGATCTCATTCCTGTCAATTCAGAGGACTCACTGGCTCTTGGCCATGCGATTATTGATCACCAAAAAGCCTCGAGTGTGGCAGGCCATAAACTGGCTCAGGCCCTATTGACTTTTTGCAATAATAAAGCCCCTTTCTTTATCCATAAAGATTTCCATATCAATATGTTAAATATTCTGATGGGAAGAGAGCTGGCCACCATGCTCGGTTTACCGGAAGTGGATAAATGGCAGGCAAAAGCCTTTTATAAATCTGTGAGGGCTTACTCTAAAGTCAGGGAATTCTTTGATCACATCATCATTTTTGATCTGCCTATTCAGTTAGTTGACCGCCTCCTTCTGAAATTATCTATCTCTTATCTGAGCCATAATCGTGTAATTAATTTCTACATGCCACCATCCCTGACTGCGGACTGGGATACAAATCAATAAGCTATGAATCAGCCATTAATCAATTTTGAGCTATACCCTGTTAGTGGTCTCCTTTTCAACGGCATTGGCTGCCTTTTCTGGGTAGTTGCCTATGTGGTTTTAGTATGGGAGATTCGTAAAAAGAAGTTTGTGGAAATGCCCGCATACGTGGCCGGTGCCAATATTGGCTGGGAGTTTGTGTGGAGCTTTATTTACCACCCGGATACTGGTCTTTTGTATGCTCTTAGCTATATAGCAGCGTTTTTCCTGGATTGCTAC
Source organism: Jiulongibacter sediminis (assembly GCF_001306455.1). Taxonomy (GTDB): domain Bacteria; phylum Bacteroidota; class Bacteroidia; order Cytophagales; family Spirosomataceae; genus Jiulongibacter; species Jiulongibacter sediminis. The sequence goes on from NZ_LGTQ01000010.1 coordinate 255,117, forward strand.
ATTTTCTGGGCCACTCTGAAATACGGCACGAAACAACCAATGAATGAAGACGCCAAAAAACACTTTGTGCTCTTCTGTCTGATCAATTTCGGTTTCTGGATTCTCTTCACCTATTTCCATCGAACTGAGGGTTACGATACTACCATTGGTGCAAATTCCGGATACATCATCAATGTCATTCTTTCCCTTCAGTGTTTGTTTTTATTGTTTCAGACCAAAGACACTTCAAAGTTTTCGCTTTTGCTGGCCTGGAGTCGTATGCTGGGTACCGGACTAATTTCGGTTTCCATGTTTATTTTTTATGCTGACAATCATTTCGTGCAATTACTCGGAGTGGCGTGTTTTATTCTCGATTGTACATTCATATATGTTCTCAAGAAAAGACATGGCACCTGGCTGGGATTAAAAAAATCACCTGCTCATGCTTAAAAGAATCACTGACTATTTTTTACCGCAGAAAGTTCTTGGTCAACCTGAGAGTTTGAGTCAAAACAGGATATTTATTAATGTTTTGCTCATTACTGCTCTAACCGATTTTCTGGGAGCCAATAATGCCTTAGGAGTTGACTTAATTGAAGTAGGATGGCTTTTAATTGCAAACATGGTCATATGCCTAATCACCCTTTTTTTATATAAAGCAGGGCTGATTTCAATAGAGACCGGTACACATATACATATTGCCCAGCATGCAGTAAGTTTTGCATTTCAGGGATGGTTTCAGGGCGGTTTGTCCTCTCCGGCCGTTGCAGCCTTTTTCTTACTTCCCGCAGTAGCGATGCTTACCGCAGGAAAGAAAACAGCGACCATCTGGTTTTTCATCTGCTCTTTTATCATCATCGGATATTACGTCTACGAACAAAACAATCCTTCGCCAATTCCATATTACAGTATCGAGCAGCGGGGTCAGTTCTTCTTATCCGCTGTGTTAGGTACCTATATCACCATCTTTGTCATTTTATTGGTCTACCAAAATGGCAAAAACAAAGCTCTCAATGAACTTCATAAAAAACATAATGACCTCATCAGTACTCAGGCCCGACTCATACAAACAGAGAAACTGGCGTCACTAGGCGAAATGACAGCGGGTATTGCCCATGAAATTCAAAATCCACTAAACTTTGTCAATAACTTTTCGGAGGTAAATGAAGAGTTAATTGAAGAGCTATTGGAAGAAAGAAACAAAAAGAGAGGTGAAAGGGATGAGGGACTTGAAGCTGAGTTAATTTCAGATTTAAAAAACAACCTAAAAAAAATAAATCACCACGGTCAGCGTGCCAGCAGCATCGTAAAAGGCATGCTGGAGCACTCCAGACCCGGCTCAAGCAAAAAAGAGCTGACCAATATCAATGCTTTAGCTGATGAATATTTGCGACTGGCCTATCATGGTTTTAGAGCAAAGGACAAGTCATTTAATGCTGAAATGATCACTGACTTTGACCCGAATCTTCCAAAAATTGAAGTCGTCCCTCAAGACATTGGAAGAGTACTTTTGAATCTGATCAATAATGCGTTTCAGGCCGTTCAGGAAGAAGGAACAAGGAGAACGGAACAGGGAGATTTAGCATATAAACCACTAGTTTCAATCCGAACCGAGACCACTGCCCAAAGCTCTTTGCTCATAGCAGTAACAGACAACGGCCCTGGTATACCTGAAGAAATCAAAGACAAAATCTTTCAGCCCTTCTTTACCACAAAACCTACCGGGCAGGGGACAGGATTGGGACTGAGTTTGGCGTATGATATTATAAAAACTCAAGGGGGATTACTAGAGGCTGCTTCTTCTCCCGATGGAGGAGCCATGTTTACAATTAAATTGCCTCTAGTCCAAAAGAATTGACACTGATCTAGTGAAAACGTAATCCATGAAACAATTAAAAGAACTTGAAGAACGTGTAAAAAGCCAGGAGAAAGAGCTCAAAAAACTACGGGCCGAAAAGACGCTGGAAGAAGCATTGGAACGAGTAAGAACCCGAACCATGGCCATGAAAAGTAGTGAAGAGCTTCTGGAAGCAGCTATTGAAATGTTCCGTCAAATAGAGGCATTAGATATCCAACTCTGGAGTTGTGGTTTTAATATCTTTAATGAAAAGGAGAGTACCATCAAACAATGGGTCAGCACTGGTGATGGCCGTCTGGTTCCTTCGTTCGAGTCACCCATGGATGAAGACATCTTTGTCGAATTTACAGCAGCAGCTCAAAGGAAGGAAGCCTTTTTTGAAAGAGAAATAGGTGGCCAGGAGCTTAAAGACCATTACGACTATCTGACTACCAATCCGACGGTTGGTCAGATTGTCAGTGAAATGAAGCAATCGGGTATAGAGCTACCCGGCTATCAGGTATTTAATTTGGCTTTCTTTCAATTTGGGTATCTGATGTTCATTACTTTCAAAAGGGTTCCTGAATTTCACTCGATTTTCCAACGTTTCTCCAAGGTCTTTGAACAAACCTACACTCGCTTTCTAGACCTAAAAAAAGCGGAGGCTCAGGCACGGGAAGCTCAGATTGAAGCTTCTTTGGAGCGACTCAGAGCACAATCCATGGCCATGCGGCACAGCAATGATCTTGAGAAAAGTACTTCCATTCTTTTTGAGGAACTGGGAAAACTGGAGCTTTCTGTGGAACGTAGTGGTATTGGAATTTTTGACCGCGAAACCCGGGATTGTGACCTTTGGACCACCACCATTCGAAAAAATCATGACCCGGCTCTGGTCAGAGGGATTACCTCCATGACCCGGCATCCGTTATTGATCAAAACGTTTGATCATTGGTTGACACAAGAACCGGTACTGTATGTACTGGAAGGAGAAGAGCTCAAAGGGTATTACGAGCAAATCGTGGCAAGTGATTTTAGTCTTTCACAAGAAAGTATCAGGGAGTCGCTGGCATTGACCCGTGAATATTACTCCTTCTCTCCTTTTATGCATGGGGGCTTGTATTGCTTCTCTGCTGAGACGCCCAGTCGGGCAGATCTGGAAATTCTCTCCCGCTTCGCCAAGGTTTTCGAGCAAACCTATACCCGCTTTCTGGATTTACAAAAAGCAGAGGCTCAGGCCCGGGAATCTGAAATCCAGTTGGCTTTAGAACGAGTGAGGGCTCGTACCATGGCCATGCAGAACAGCGAAGAGCTCAGAGAAGTGGTATCGGTGGTGTACAAAGAACTAGGTAATGTGGGTATTGACATTCACCTGGCCTTGATTCTCATCTACGACTGGAAAAGTAAATACATGGAGTGGTGGAGTTCAGGTCAGGGCATTGATGTACTACCTGAGAAGTTTAACATTCAGATCTCGCCTGAGTTTGAGAAGCACCCCTGGGCAGTCCGCTATTTTGAAGCACAGAAAAATGATAAGGATTTCGAATACTACACCCTCGAAGGAGACATCAAAAAAACGGCTGATCAGTATCTTTTTGAAGAAACGGATTTGAAGCATATGCCCGTAGAATTCAAAAACATCATGCGAAGCTATGACAGTATTGTGCTGGCCGAGGCCTTCATGAAAAAAGGTGTTCTTTCCATCAGTATATTGAATGAACTCGAACCCATAGAGACGGATCTCATCAAACGCTTTGCGAAAACGATTGACGATACTTTCAACCGGGTAGAGGAATTACGCCAGGCAGAGAGCCAGGCCCGTGAGGCGGAGATTCAGTTGGCCCTGGAACGTGTCCGGGCACGCACCATGGCCATGAAGAGTAGTTCTGAACTGGCGGAAGTTTCCTATATACTGAATAAACAGGTAGTAGAACTCGGCATTCCCACCCGGGGCTGTGCCTTTAATATTTATGACAAAACGAACTCGAAGGAGTGGTTCAGCAATCTTGAAGGCACGATACCCACCTATATCACACCCCGTGAAAACATCTTTCTGACCTATTATGAGGCCGGTCAACAGGGAGAAACGCTTTTTGTGAAAGAATTCGAAGGCGAACAAATCAAAAAGCATTATCAATACCTCTCCACCCTACCTTTATCGGATTTTCAAGGCAGAACGATAGAAAATGATTTGAGGGAAATTCCGGAACGGCAAATTGATCATGTAGCTTATTTTAAATACGGCTATCTTCTGTTTATCACACTTGCCCCCGCTCCCGGGGGTCATGATATTTTCGTACGTTTTGCGAATGAGTTTGAGCAGACGTATACGCGTTTCCTTGACTTACAAAAAGCGGAGGAGCAAGCAAGAGAGGCCCAGATTGAAGTGGCCATGGAACGGATCAGAAGTAAGGCTCTGGCCATGCATTCCTCAGAAGGTTTGAAAGATGTGATTATTGAATTAAGACAACAGATTGATTCTTTAGGAGAATTGGATCTGGAGGCGAGTGTTATCCATCTTTATCCTGAAAATGAAACGATGTTCGAATCCATAGCAGCGGTAAGGCCTCCCGGGGAGTCTGGAGAAATAGTTTTGGCCAACGTCCATTTCCCTGTGGATGCAACGGATCAGATAAAGCATATGATTGAAATGTATCATTCTGATATCAAAGAATATACGATCGAATTTGACAAAGAAATGGCGGAGGAATGGCAACAGGTTATGCTCAAGCATGCACCAATGATAGCAGAAAGGCGAGTTGGTTTTGTCAACAACCGACGGTTATCAGAACATTCTGAATTTTGGAATTTCGGCGACTTTTCGGAGGGATCACTTTTGCTGGTTACACATACTCCGGCCAGCGAGGATACAAAAACGGTTTTAAGAAAGGCTACGGCCGTTTTTGACATCGCCTACAGGAGATTCCGTGACTTACAAAAAGCAGAGGCACAAGCCAAACGAGCCGAGGAAGATTTAATCAAAATTAAGGAAGCCAGAAAAATCGCTGAGGATGCTTTGATAGAACTTAAAGCCACTCAAGCCCAGCTTATTCAATCTGAAAAAATGGCTAGCCTCGGAGAACTTACGGCCGGAATCGCTCACGAAATTCAAAATCCGTTAAATTTTGTCAATAATTTCTCGGAGGTAACTCAGGAATTAACAGACGAGTTATTGGAAGAAAGGAACAAGGAGAGGGGAGAACGGGATGAAGGGTTAGAAACAGAGCTCATTTCTGACATTCAGGAAAACCTCAAAAAAATCAATCACCACGGTCAGCGGGCCAGTGGCATTGTCAAAGGCATGCTGGAACACAGTAGAAATAGCTCTGGACAAAAGGAATTGACCGATATTAATGCTTTGGCCGATGAATACCTGCGACTCGCATACCACGGCCTTCGAGCAAAGGACAAATCATTTAATGCAGATTCTAAAACCGACTTTGATCCAAATCTTCCGAAAATAGAGGTGATTCCTCAGGACATTGGAAGAGTTCTTCTGAATCTGATCAATAATGCGTTTCAGGCTGTAAAAGAGGAGGGAGAAAGGAGAAAGGAACAAGGGGATATGAATTATAAGCCTCAGGTTTCAATCCGTACAGAGGTCACCGCTCAAAGCTCATTGCTCATCGCTATAACCGATAACGGCCCCGGAATTCCTTCTGAAATCAAAGACAAAATTTTTCAGCCCTTCTTTACTACTAAACCTACCGGACAAGGCACCGGTTTGGGCTTGAGTCTTGCGTATGATATTGTGAAGGCACATGGTGGAACCCTTGAAGTGGCCACTGTAGATGATGGAAAAGAAAACAGAACAGTTTTTACTTTAGTTTTTCCTTCCAATTCAAACGCTTAAATTTAGAAACTGAAATGAACTGCAAATGACCATACTCTTTCTGGCAAGTCTGATTTCATTGAATATCATCATGAAATACTTGCTGAATAAAGATACTGATGCCTCGCTATTTGAAATAAGCAGAATCCTGAGAATCGGTGTTTTTGTTCTCATGGGTGTTAGTTTCGTTATTCCTGATCAATATGATATCGGGATACGCATCGCCTGGCTCCTGATTATTGGTTATATCGCTTATATTCTTTTCCAGTACAAAGAAAACCGCATGGCCAGAGATTTGATGGTGGCCATTGTTCCCTTCGCTCTTATTGACACTATTCTGGATTTTACAAAAGATTGGTTTCCGGAATTCTGGAATGAATACAATTCTTATCTCGACCTGCTTCAGCTTGGTGCCATTGTCTGGATAATTGCCTATTGGTTCAATATCAGTCGTCAGCAAAGAAACATCAAAAAAGAAGAAGAAAAGCGGCGTTTAATTGAAGAAGAAAACCACCAGCTGGAGGATATGGTTAAAGAAAGAACCAGAGAACTGGAGGATCAGAAAAACAGTTTGCAGGAAGCCCTTGTAAACCTTAAATCCACTCAAAATCAGCTTATTCAATCTGAAAAACTGGCTTCTTTAGGAGAATTGACTGCCGGAATTGCCCATGAGATTCAGAATCCCCTGAACTTCGTCAATAACTTTTCTGAGATCAACGGGGAATTACTAACCGAACTTAAAGAAGAAATCTCAAAAGGGAATCAGGAAGAGATTGATTTCATTCTAAAAGACCTGGTGGAAAATGAAGAAAAGATTGCATACCATGGCAAAAGGGCTGATGCTATCGTCAAAAGTATGCTACAGCACAGCAGAAGAACTGAAGGAGATTTTGAGCCAACTGATATCAACACTTTAGCAGATGAATATCTTCGATTGGCCTATCATGGACTTAGAGCCAAAGACAAAAGTTTTAATGCTAACTTTTCAACTGAACTTGCCGAAGATATTCCTCTGCTAAAAGTGAAACAGCAGGACATAGGGAGGGTTATACTTAATTTAATCAATAATGCCTTCTACGCTGTTAATGAACGGAGATCGTCTGGTGATGCCGATTATAAACCGGAAGTGAAAGTAATCACCAGAAATCAAAAAAACTGGGTAGAAATTGAGGTCAAAGACAACGGCACCGGAATCCCTGATCAGGTAAAGAGTAAAATATTTCAACCGTTTTTCACCAGCAAGCCGGCCGGCCAGGGAACGGGCCTGGGGCTTTCGCTCTCTTATGATATCATAACCGCAGGTCATAAAGGAAAACTGAGCATGAAAAGTAAGGAAGGTGCGGGCACCTCCTTTATAATTCAATTACCAAAAGAATAAACTCATGAAAATACTCGTAGTTGATGACGAAAAAGATATTGAAGACCTGTTTCTTCAACGTTTCAGACGTGAAATAAGAAAGGGAGAAGTAGACTTCGTTTTTGCCCATTCCGGCGAATCAGCTTTGGACTATCTCCATGAGCATGAGTCTGAGGCCGTGTTAATTTTATCAGACATCAATATGCCAGGTATGACCGGGCTTGAATTGCTCCGAAAAATACGTTTGAATTATAAAAAACCGCCACCGGTGGTCATGATGGTTACCGCCTACGGCGATGATGAAAACAGAACAAAGGCGGATGAATACGGAGCCAATGATTTTCTGACCAAGCCTATTGATTTTAAAGACCTGAAAGAAAAACTTAATCTAGCATGAGCGAAAAGCCTACCCAAATACTTGTTGTAGATGATGAGGCAGACCTTGAAGCACTTATTCGTCAGAAATTCAGAAGGCAAATTCGTGAGGGCAAATACGAATTTCATTTTGCTTCAAACGGACGGAACGCCCTTGAAGTTCTGGACTCCAATTCTGAAATTGGACTTATTCTGAGTGACATCAATATGCCGGAAATGGATGGCCTCTCTTTACTCATTAAAGTAAGTGAGAGTAATCCTCTTGTGAAAGTGGTGATGGTTTCAGCCTATGGCGATATGGAAAACATCCGTTCTGCCATGAATCACGGTGCTTTTGATTTTGTGTGTAAGCCGGTCAATTTTGAAGATTTAGGCGTAACTATTGAAAAAACGGTTAAACACATTCAGCACCTTAAAGAGACCTTTGAGGCTATTAAAGAGAATAACATTCTAAGAATGTACGTAGACGACAGTGTTCTTAATTTCATGAGCCGAAGTGAGTTTGAAAACTCACTCAGAGCCAATGAGGCTATTGAAGGTACTGCCCTCTTTATTGATATTTGTGGTTTCACGGCCATTTCTGAAAGCGAAAGTGCCGATTTCGTCGTAAAACTCTTAAATGACTACTTTGACATTATCGTCAAAGAAATCATGGTTTATGATGGTGTCATTGACAAGTTTATGGGAGACTGCGTAATGGCCGTTTTTAAAGGGGAATATCACCTCGATAGAGCCATAGATGCCGGTCTGGCCGTTAGAAACAAAATTGACTCAATCAAAGAACCTGCAAAAGGGATAAATGAATACCTGCCAAAAGTTTCAATAGGCGTAAATCCAGGAGAGATGATTTCAGGGAACATTGGTTCATCGTCTCTGAAACGGCTTGATTTTACGGTAATTGGTGATGCCGTAAATACGGCACAACGGCTCCAGTCAAAAGCGGGAGAAAGCCAGATTCTGATTACAGAAAAGGCTTATGAGCAGATCAAGGATTCTTTCAAATGTAACGAGGTCGGAGAAATGACCTTCAAAAACAAAAGTAAAGCCATTAAATGTTACGAGGTCATTGAATAGCTCAGGATAGACTGTACTTTTCTTTAAGCTTCCTTAAATGCTGCTGCTTAAAGTTTTCTTTGTTCTTGCGGTAAAACTCGGTGTGATATTGATGGTTCTCCAGAAAATGGATTTGACGTGCATCCCACTCTTCAAGCGTTAGATCGGGCTCAAAGTACTGCAGCTCTTTGAACAAAAAGGAACTTACTTTATCAAAATTTTCTGTGCTCAGATATTCTAAATCAGCATCTGCCAATATTTCTTCCAGACAGTTTTGTGGCTTTTGAGGAATTTTAGTAGCTCTGATCATCCCCTTTACTTTTTCAATATCAGAATCGGTAAGGTTATACTTCGGAAGCTCTGACTCTACCATTTCACAGCTTATTTCTTCGTGATCTTCTGCTTGTACCAGAAAGCCTGAATCGTGATATAAAGCAGCCACTCTCAGTAGGTATAAATCATGATCAGCAACACCCATTTTTTTAGCGAGATAACAGGCCATTTTCTCTACATAAATAGTATGTCTGACGCTGTGGTAATGATAATAATCGGCAAGATTATACCCAAGGTTTTGGATAACGTCGTAGTAGATTTTTTCGAAGGCGACCATTATAACTTAATGATTACGGATTTTCTTCACCTGACCTCCGCTTACGTCTTTAATGCTGTTTATATAAACAAAAGCTGCGGGGTCAGTTTCAAAGATTGATTTTCTGATTTTTTGTATTTCAAGACGGGTTACAATCGTCATCAGGATATCACAATCCTCATGTACATCAAAAGACTCCGGCAAATAACCCCGCTCTCCTTTATACACCGAAATTGCCTTACCGTGTTCGTTGACAATAAGGTCTTTTACCTCTTCTGATTTTCCTGAGATTACGGTCAAAGCCGTGTATTGTTCAAAACCATCCACCACATAGCCTGAAACCTGAGTAGCCGTAAAGTAGGTAAGTATGGAATAAAGGGCCTTCTCCAGTCCGAAACTGTAAGCTGCCGCCAGAAAAATCAAGGTATTGATGGCCATAATAATCTCAGACGAACTGAGACCTGTTTTATTTGTCGTGTACTCAGCTATCACCTCCAAACCGTCAATAACCCCACCGGCTCTGATGATGAAACCTATACCCAGACCAATAAAAAAACCACCGAAAACGGCGATAAGAATCTTATCATTTGTGACCGTGGGTAAACTCAAAAACTGGAGAAAAACAGCTAGTAAAAGGACCGCCAGCAGTGACTGCACCGCAAAGCCTTTTCCTATTTTTCGATAACCCAAATAAATAAAGGGCAGGTTAATCAGCACCAAAGGTATACTTACATCCACATGAAAGATTTCATGCAGAAGAATGGATATTCCGGTAATACCACCATCGAGAAAATGGTTTGGTATCATAAATCCCTTAATGGCCACCGTGGCACACAGGGCACCCAAAACTGTGAAAATGACCGACTTGAATGAGAATACGGAAGACCAGCTAAAAGATGAAGATGACAAGCTCTTGAATATTAATATTTTGGCTAAACTAATCTATTTGACAAGTATCTCAAAGTTTTATCAGGCTCATTTGAGCCATATGGTCCGGCCTTTTTTCGCACTTTTTCGGGCAGCATCAAGAATTTCCATCACCGTCATATTATTTTCCAAAGCAGATAAGGCCGTCGGCTCTAATTCAATGGTACCTCTCACTACTGCCGCCAGCAATGAAAAGGCATCGTCATAAGGATACGGCCGCTCGTTCAATACCATTTGCTCCTCCTCATAACTATCATAACCGGTAGACTGCCGTACTCTGAGTTGATGACCATTGTCGGCATAAATGGCTCCGTCTGTACCATAAATTTCCATATCCTTTCTGCCAATGGGCCAATCCCATGAAGGCTGAATAACGGCGTTGGCATTTTTGTAAGTCAGTAAAATCGTCGCATCATCATCAACCTGTGGATTGTTCTCAGGCTGAAGCTGTTGAGTTACGGCAGTTACGCTGATTGGCTTTTCACCATCCATCATCCAGGTTAAGAGGTTTGCTCCATAACACCCGAAATCTGTAATAGCTCCACCCCCATTTTGAACTGGATCAATGAGCCAATCAAGAAACTCATGGCTAATATTAATTCGTACCGGCCCTTTATGCCCATCTCTGACCACCACCTTTCTCAGTTCACCAATAGCACCTTCTTTCAATAGTTCGTTAGCCTTATGGTTTGTGGGGTACCAAGTGGTTTCATAATTCGTAATGAGGTGAATCTTGTGTTTTTGAGCCAATGCCTCCATTTTTTTTGCATGTTCAAGACTAACAGCCAAAGGTTTCTCTACCATGACGTGAATGCCTCTGGGGGCACAGGTCTCCACCACAGAAAGGTGTTCGTAGATTGTCCCAAAAGCAGAGACTGCCTCCGGTTGGTGAGCCTCTATCATCTCGTCCATTGTATTGTAGACTTTTGATAAGCTGAAGCCATATTGATCAGCATAGCGTTGAGCAAGCTCTTTGTCAGGCTCCACAATACCTACAATTTCAAAATCCTCTCGCTTTTCACTATTAAAAACTCCATGAACATGGGTATGGGTCAAACTGATAACTCCCAGCCGTAGGGGAGAATTCTGCCCGCTGACCGTGGTAAAAAACAGAACATAAAAGAATAAAAAGGTTAATCTCATTTCAATGGGTTTGATCAGGGAAATTTACAAAATGAATTTTCAGCACATCACAGATTTACAAAAAATCGTTTTCAGGAACCTCAATGGGTCATTCGACTTTTGACCCTATCTTTACAACAAACAACCCTGAACCTCTTCGTCATGAAAAAGCCCTTCATTACCCTAAGCTTACTATTCGCTTTTTTTATCGCCCATAGCCAGGAAAACTGCCTGACAAAAGAGAACCTTCTGAAACTGGATCTTCAGTGGGAACAAGCCCTGCTGGTCTCTGACGCAGATTTTCTCAGTAAACTTCTCGCAGATGAATTCATTTGGATCCATAATCATAACTCTATGACCGACAGCAAAGAGGCATTGGTTAAAAGGGCAGCTGACCCGAATCGTAAAGCAACTGGTGACACCAAATCAAGAATTTCAAGGGATGTTACTGTGGCCATTCAGGGTTCTACCGCAGTGGTTACAGGTATTACCGTTGTAGATCGCGGCCCCACTCCCACCACTTACCATTTTATGAGAACTTATGCCCGGAAGGACAGAAAATGCTACCTGCTGGGCAATCATACCATGGCCGTGCCCGAAGATGAAAAGTAATGCTTAATCCTATTCTATACTTTAATAAATTCTCATCTGGTCATGAGAAAACTCACTTGTTTAACCTTCCTTTTTTGCTTCTCAGTTATTTCCGGCAATGCTCAGGAGAAATATGACATCCCGCAGGATGTTCATGAAGTTTTGGTCTTAGGCAACAGCATTACCTATGCAGGAACTTATCTGGCTCAAATGGAAACATACCTCCACCTTAGGAACCCTGAGAGAAACCTGATTTTCCTGAATCTTGGCTTGCCCAGCGAAACTGTTTCAGGGCTTTCAGAACCGAATCATGCCGGCGGCAAGTTTCCAAGGCCTGATTTATTCGAGAGACTTGATCGGGTCCTGATGGAGCTCAAACCAAAACTTATTCTAGCCTGTTACGGAATGAACGATGGTATCTACCGACCCTTTAATGAGGATCGTTTTAAGTTGTTTAAAAATGGTGTTCTTCGATTGAATGAAAAGGCTGAGGCTGCCGGAAGCGATATCATCTGGCTTACACCTCCCATTTATGATGAGCGAAAAGGAGAAGCTTATGCCAATGTTCTTGATATCTACTCCGACTGGCTACTCAGCAAAAAATACACCGATAACTGGAAAGTCATTGATATTCATTGGCCGATGAAAAAATCGCTGGAAGACCATAGATCAATTGATCCTGACTTCGCTTATGCTGAAGACGGAATTCACCCAAACACTTTGGGACATTGGGAAATGGCCAAACCTATTATTGCATATCTCGGAGAAACTGATGTCTTAAACATTGACCAACCTGAAACTGCCTTTCAGTCATATGAAAGTGGTGAAAAAGTATTTGAACTGATAACTCAAAAGCAAAAAATTCTGAGAGATGCATGGCTAACCAAAACCGGTCATCAAAGACCCGGTCTGACAGAAGGCTTGCCAATCAATGAAGCTAAAGATCATGTGGAAAAACTGGAGAAAGAGCTGTACAACTTACTTTTGGAGAAATAAAAAAATGTAATCGCCAGCTCCAATTAATGGGCCGGAAAGAATCAATATGAAAAAAAGCGTTTTACTACTTGTATGCAGTGTGCTATTTACCGCTGCTTGTCAAAAAAATCTGAACACAGAAAAAAGCACGAATCTGGAGGATTGGCTCGCAAAAAATAGTTCGTCCCGTGAAGCTTTGGAAGAGTTGCCCTTTGCGACAAAACAGTTAACGGCTAAAGAAGCTGAAGAGGCCACCGCTCTTCTTTTGAAAGACCATCAAACGATGTTTCTCTCGACATTTACATCAGAGTGGGAGAATCGCTTATTGACCCAGAATGACCTCCAAATGCCGTTTTACTATCAGACTTTTGGTGATGAACCGGCGGACGGACGAAGCCTTTTTATTTCACTGCATGGCGGAGGAGGCACTACCCCTGAAACGAATGATCAGCAATTTGAGAATCAAAAACACCTCTATGATGAGGCCATGAAAAACAGTGAAGGTGTTTATCTGGCTCCAAGAGCCCCAACAAATACCTGGGACCTCTGGCATCAGGAGCACATCGACGACTTTCTTGACAGAATCATTCAACTCGCAGTTATCAAGCTGAATGTCAACCCAAACAAAGTCTACATTTTAGGTTACTCCGCCGGTGGTGATGGCGTTTACCAACTGGCTCCAAGAATGGCAGATCGATGGGCCGCTGCTTCCATGATGGCGGGGCATCCGAATGACGCTTCGCCCCTTTCACTGCGAAACACACCTTTCAGTTTGCACATGGGTGCGTTGGATGATGCCTACGACAGAAATGCCGTTGCAAAACAATGGGGCGTAACATTAGATAGCCTACAATCCCAAGATCCGGAAGGCTATGTTCATCACGTTGAGCTCCATTCAGGAAGGGGGCATTGGATGCAACTGGAGGATAGTGTGGCTCTGAGCTGGATGCAAAAATTCACCAGAAACCCCATCCCCGAAAAAGTCGTTTGGAAACAAGATAACAGAAAGCATCAACGCTTTTACTGGCTGGGCATGCCCGACAATAGTTCTGTCACGGAAACAGCCGTTATTGTCAGCTATAACAAACAAGCCAATGAAGTCAATATTCTACAAAACCCGCAGGATACGTTACACGTTTTCATGAATGATCAAATGTTAAACCTTGACAAACCGATAACCCTAAAATATCAAGGTCAAACCATTTATCAGGGTACGCCGGAAAGAAACATGCTTCAAATTTATAAGAGTATCAAAGCCAAGGGCGATCAAAATCTGGCCTTCCCAGTTGCTTTGACCATTTTGAATAATTCAGAGGTGAAAAATAGTAACTTATAAGTAATGGTTACTTTTCTGTAGAACCAACTTGATTTTGTAACTCAATGGCCATTTTGATCCGATCAATGGGAATCTTCTTTTTTACACTGATATTCTTTGCGTCCTGCCATTCAAACAGAAGACTAGTTGCCGATTCTGAGATGGAGAAGATCATCGATGATGTAGCTTTAGAGAACAATTTCAGCGGTGTTATTCTGCTCACAAAAGGCAATGATACCCTTTACAGAAAAGCCGGTGGTTTTCGGGATTTAGAAAGGCAAATTGACCTAAAGCCAAACGACCATTTTTATATTGGGTCAATCAGTAAGCAAATTACGGCCGCTTTGATCTTACGGGAATACGAAAAGGGAACTGTCAGATTATCGGATACAATAGATGCATTTCTACCTGAAATAAATCAACCTTGGGCCGGCGAAGTGACCATCCATCACTTGCTAACTCATACGCATGGCATCACTTCTTTGGAAGAGCCGCTGGCTTTTGAGTTGGGTTCCCAATTTCAATACTCTCAGTTGGGATACGGTTTGTTGAGTCAAATCCTCGAAAAGCTTCATGGACAAACTTTTGACAAAATCTCAACTTCTTTTTTCGCTGAACTTGGCCTTAACAATACTTTTCATCCGAATAGCAAAAAGGGTATTTCAGTTGTCAATGGTTATGAAGAAAATGAAAACGGAGAACAAGAATTAGCCACCGGAAACCCTGTGAAACACATCGCCGCAGGTGGATTTATCTCAAATGTTGACGATCTTTTGCGATGGAATCAATTACTGCATTCCGGTCAAATCCTTCAACCAAAGACCCTTGCTTTAATGAAAACTCGTTACTCCACCAGACAACACCCTATTTTCGGTCCGATAGAATATGGCTATGGTTTACTTTTCAAAGAAGGTGAGCAGAATAAACAAATCGGAGCTTTCGGCTATGTCCCGGGCTTTCCGACGGCCAATTATTATTATCCTGAAAACGGGGTAAATCTAGTCGTCTTAGTTAATGTCGCCAGAAACTTGGAGGATTTTAGAGAGACATTTCGGGTGCATACGGAGTTGATGCGGTTGGCGAGTGAGCTTTAGAGAATAGAATATAAAGCCTTTTTCGCAGAAATACGGGTCTGACTTCCGTGAAGTCTGACCTGCTTCGACGAATTGGGGCACAAAAAAGCCCGCCAAAAGCGGGCTAGTGACCTCCGCAGCCTGCCTGTCGCCTGCCTGTCGGCAGACTGGGCAGACAGGGATTCAAAGACTAGGCGTCCCCCTGAACCTCTTGAGCCGTAATCAAGTGCTCCCTGACCGTCCGCCTGCCTGTCGGCAGACAGGGCAGGCGGGTATTCAGTTAAACCAGGAGACAAAAGTCTGTCTAAGAACTCTCGACCTACTCCAGATTTGAAATACTTCTCTCGAGCTCGTGCTTCTTTTCTAGTTTCAAATTCTTCCTGATAGACCTTTTTCCAAGGCATATGCCCTTTGGTAAACTTACTTTTCCCTGAATTATGCTCCAAAAGTCTTCTCTCAGGATTTTCAGACATCCCGACATATCGGATTGAATCTTTCTCCGAAATCAATACGTAAACAAGGTGTGGCATTTGAATGGAATATAGACACAAAAAAGCCCGCCATTCGGCGGGCTAGTGACCTCCGCAGGATTCAAACCTGCAACCTCTTGAGCCGTAATCAAGTGCTCTATTCAGTTGAGCTAGGAGGCCTAATTTCCCAAAAAACCATTTAAAAAACGAGTTTTTCTTGGTTGAGCCCTGTCTGCCGACAGGCAGGTAGGAGGCCGTTTTGGGACTGCAAAAGTAAAGCTTTTCCCTACTTTCACAAAGAATAAAAATCAATTTTTTAATTCATCCATCTTATCTGGATTCAGTGTGCCGTATTTATCCTTGAGTTTAAGGATAATCGCCAGAGCAACTGCTACCTCTGCAGCAGCGATTACCATGATAAAAAGAGAAAAAAGCTGGCCTTCAGCCACAATGCTTCCACTTCTGGCAAAAGTCACAAAATTAAGATTGACCGCATTGAGCATCAGCTCTACGCCCATCAACATCATAATCAGGTTCTTCTTTGTGATAGCCACAGCAAAGCCAATTGCAAAGAGCAAGGCCGCTATCACCAGAAAGAAAGAAGTTGGAATCATTTTTTTGCTATATATGAGGCCCCAATAAGCACAATTAACAATAAAACACCCACCAGTTCCAGTACTAAAACCTGCGTAGTCATCAAACTCATGCCTAAATCCTGCACCTGTTCCGCCGAGGGCTCTGCCAGAGAACGACTGCCCCCCATTTTGACGCTGTAGAAAATCAGCCCGCCGGCCATTACCGCAGCGAAGAGTAGTGAGACCAGACTATTGACATTGACTACTTTCAGGGCGTCTTCCTTTTTTTCGCCTTTGGCAGAAAGCATAATCCCAAACATAATCAGAATCAAAATACCTCCCACATAGACCATAATTTGGGAAACAGCCAAAAATTCGGCACCGTTCATCAAGAACAATCCACCCACTGAGATCAGGGAAGTAAGAAGTCCGTAAGCCCCGTAAAGAATATTTTTAGTAAAAAACAGATAGAGAGCACCACCAACGGCACCGAAACCAAAAATACCCAAGGCTAACCACTGAAGCCAGGCCCAGTCCAGCTGATTCATCCAGTCTTCCATTAGTCTTTTTTGGGTTTAAGTTTCGGTTTAAAAGCCGGTTTTGGCCTGTCTTCGTTTTCTGCCTTCGGTTTTAATTTCGGGCTAAAAGAGGCCTTTGGTTTTTCCTCCTCCGTTTTAGTCTTCAACTTTGGACTAAAACCCGCTTTAGGTTTCTCCTCGGTCTCCTCACTTTCTTTCTTCGGCTTTAATTTCGGACTGAAAGAAGCTTTCGGTTGATCCTCCTCCGTCTTCGGCTTCAGTTTTGGACTAAACGCAGGTTTTGCTTCAGCTGATTCTTTGGCCTCAGGCTTTAGTTTTGGTTTGAAAACAGGCTTTGGTCGATCAGCACCAGTAGTTGGCTTCATACCTGGTCTGAAGGCTGGTTTAGGAGAGCTTTCGCTCGTCTCCCCCTTAGCTCCTGCTGGCTTCGTTTTGGGCTTAAAGACTGGTTTTGGACGAGCCGCTGGGGTATTCTCACCTTCACCTGTCGGCTTGAGGGCAGGTTTAAAGACGGGTTTTGGCTTATCAGTGGAAGCAGATTCTTCCGTCTTCTTTTTAGGCATAAAAGCCGGCTTCTTTGGAGCAAAAACAGGCTTGGCAGCCGCTGGTTTCGCCTCTGCAGCTTCCGCAGTTTTAGCTTTCTTCAGCTCCTCTTTTTCGACCATGTATTGGTCATAAAGCTCTCTTTTCTCCTGAGCTTCAGCCTCTGTAAGATTGGCAAAGGCAAAATTAAGTTGAGTAATGTCAATCACCGAGTAATCATACTCGCTATTCATGGTCAGACATTCTGTAGGGCAAACGGTGGTGCAGAGCCCGCAGAAACAGCATTTGGCCATGTCAATATCAAACTTGGCAGCATGCAGACGCACCGGAGATCCGTCAGAGGTATGACGAATCAGTTCAGGCGATTTAATCGCCTCAATTTCAATACAATTTACAGGACAAATTTTCGCACACTTGTCGCAAACGATGCAATCATCGATTTCACAATCCAGCTGATACCTACCATTATCGGGAACGTTTATCGTTTCTTTAGGATATTGAATTGTGACATGGCCTTTATCCAGTTCAAAAAAATTATCGTCCTGAATTTCTCTGTCAGCTCTTGAAAATCGGGCATCCACCAAGTGTTTGAGTGTTAAACTCATTCCCTTTGCGGTGGTTTTAATCCCTCTTTTGATATCGCCGAAATAGCTCATGCCACAAAGATATTCAAAGATAAATGATTTCATATTAATCTACCAAATTGATAGACTTTCTATTTTAGATTACATCTCGTTAACTAGTCTGGCAAATGCAATTTTGCTAAATTAGGCTTCTGATCATTTTCACTTCGAATAAAAACAAAAAGCATGAAAACAATTATTACCTGTTGCACACTTTTAATTTGTAGCATTGGTCTGGCCCAAAATCTCGAAGTTGTAGGAACGGCCAAGATTAATTCTCTTACCAAAAACAACTCAGCTTCCGAAGTTATTGTCAAGCTCCCGGATGGTAAACTCGGCACCAGAGATGTATCTTCATTACCCACCGGTGGAGGAGGCGGTGGCACATCCTCCTTCTTTGTGGGAGGGGGCTCTTCTTTCAATGGTTTCGGAACTGGTGACAATTTTGTGCCCATGACAAACAGCGTCAGAACCAACACTTATGACGGCTCCAAAACAAGAATCCATATGGCAGGTGTGCTTACTAAATTTGAAGGGTCCATTGCTGATTTCACAACTGCCGGCTCTTACACATTCCATGTTATGAAAAACGGCTCAGCTACCACTCTAACATGTATCATTACCGGAGCCAGCACATTATCCTGCCTGGATTCAAGCCATTGCGTTTCGTTTGATGAGGGAGATTATATCGCAGTGAGATTCACTGGAAGTGGAGCCACGAACAGGCCGGGTAGGTGGTCTGCCGTTTATACCCCAGGCGGGACTTGTCCATAACCCATTCTGCTAAGTTCTTTTTGGTACCCGACACGTCAAATGACGGGTCGGGCTATCCGCTATACCTTTTTTTCTAACCCTAAGGCTAAAGCAAAAAAAAGGATACCCCAACTATCCGTTAGCCAGTGAAATTGGGGGTGAAGTAATTATCTTTGCCTCATTAAAGGATAAATACCTTTCAAGTATGGAAAAAGAATTGACACTTGCTCTGCCACCCGAGCTGGCTCTTGACGAAGACAAGCTTCGCTCCTATCTCGAGAAAAGACAAGGTACTCCCCTCTTCTATCAGATAGAAAAACAATCAATTGATGCCCGGAAGAAAAAAGTAAAAATTAATCTCAAACTTCGGATTTCTTCCAAACCTCTGTCCGATTCGCTAAGCTTCACGAAGAGTTATAATAATGTTGCTGAGGCAGAGGCCGCCATTATCGTTGGTGCAGGACCAGCCGGATTATTTGCAGCATTAAGGCTTATTGAACTGGGGATAAAGCCTATCGTGCTGGAGCGTGGCAAAGATGTCAGGAGTCGCCGCCGTGACCTTGCCGCCATTAATAAAGACCATATTGTAGACAAAGATTCTAACTATTGCTTTGGCGAGGGTGGAGCAGGCACATACTCAGACGGCAAGCTCTATACCAGATCAAAAAAGCGGGGTGATGTTCGTCGTATCATGGAAGTTCTTGTAGCCCATGGTGCTACAGATAAAATTCTTTCAGATGCTCATCCACATATCGGAACTAATAAATTACCAAAAGTGGTAACCGAACTCCGTGAAAGCATTCTGGCCGCAGGAGGTGAAATTCGTTTTGAAAGTAAAGTCACCGACCTCATCCTTGAAAATCACGAGATCAAAGGTATCAAAACGGAAAAAGGAGAGCTGATCAAAGGGATTGGGGTCATTTTGGCCACCGGCCACTCTGCAAGAGATATTTTCTATCTTTTGCGTGAGCATCAGGTTCTTCTAGAAGCCAAACCTTTTGCCATGGGTGTAAGAATAGAGCACCAGCAGCATTTTGTGGATAGCTGCCAGTACCACACTGATGATCGTGGTCTTCTGCCAGCTGCAGCCTATTCTTTGGTAGCCCAAACAAAATACAAGGGTGTTCAGCGTGGCGTTTTCAGCTTTTGCATGTGCCCCGGTGGATTTATCGTACCGGCCAGTACAGCTCCTGGAGAACTCGTGGTTAATGGCATGTCACCAAGTCGAAGAGATAGCAAATTCGCCAACAGTGGTGTGGTAGTGGCCATCAATGAAGTTGACTGGAAACCCTTTGAACAACATGGTCCTTTAGCGGCACTTGAGCTTCAGAAATGGGTAGAGAAGAGTGTTTGGGAGAAGACGGTTGAGGAAGTCGGAGGTCAAATGTCAGATGTTCGAGGTTTGACCGATGACGGAAGACCGATGACCGGGGCCGAAAGTCAGAAGTTGGAAGTATTGGAGAACGGAGAAGGGAGAAAGGAGAAAGGAGAAGATGGAAGTGGGGGCATGGAAAATTCTTCCAACCTCAAACATCAAACATCTGACACCCAGCACCCAACACACTCCCAATACGCTCCTGCACAGCGGATACCTGATTTTCTGGCAGGGCGGGTTTCTAAAAAATTGAATGAGACTTCGTATCAGCCGGGATTGGTTTCTATGGATATGAATGAAGTTTTACCAGATTTTATCGCTCAGCCATTAAGGCAAGCTATTAAAGAATTCGGTAAGCGAATGAAAGGTTACGATGGACCGGGCGGGCAACTAATCGGACTTGAGAGCCGCACCTCCTCACCCGTAAGAATCCCTCGCGACCGTGAAACTCTGGAACATATACAGACTAAAAGACTTTTCCCCTGCGGAGAAGGAGCCGGCTATGCAGGAGGAATCGTGAGTGCTGCCGTTGATGGGGAGCGATGTGCAGAAGCCTTGGCTGCGATTTATGCCAAAAAGAATTAAGATTTTGGTTCGGGATAATTAAATTTGAACAACTTCATCTCATCAATACATTTGAAATTAGAAAACGTCATATATAAACTGGAAAAACGGTTGAAAGAGCCGCTACCCGGTCATGATAACTTCTATACCAAAATCAGGGGCTCCAGTCTGAAAAGGGATATCCCTGATATCAATACCACTAAGAAAAGTGCG
This sequence comes from Jiulongibacter sediminis, assembly GCF_001306455.1. Classification (GTDB taxonomy): domain Bacteria; phylum Bacteroidota; class Bacteroidia; order Cytophagales; family Spirosomataceae; genus Jiulongibacter; species Jiulongibacter sediminis. The sequence goes on from NZ_LGTQ01000010.1 coordinate 275,794, forward strand.
GTTCTCATTGCCTTTTATCCGAATCAGGATGAGGCCTATCTGCCTTTTATTCTCAGACCGCCTTATGACGGCACTCATGGAGGCCAAATGGCTTTTCCCGGAGGCCGAATGGAAGAAATTGACGAGTCTTTTGAGCGTACTGCCTTACGGGAAGCTGAAGAAGAAGTAGGCCTTAAAGCATTGGATGTTAAAATCTTAGGGGAACTGACTGAAATTTATATTCCGCCCTCCAATTACTGGGTAAAACCCATTGTAGGGGTGTTGGATTATAAACCCACTTTTTTTCCGGACGCCCGCGAAGTTGCAGAAGTTTTAGAAGTACCTGTGGCTCACCTACTCAGACCCGATGCCCTTACCGAGCGTAAAATAAGCATCAGGGGAACCCGCATGAAAACCCACGGTTTTGAGGTAGAAAACCAATGGATTTGGGGAGCCACGGCCTTGATGATTGGTGAATTGCTGGAGGTTTTGAGAAATGATTAAGTAGAACGCTATTCCTGAGAATAAATTTGTCTAATCGTTATCCGAAATAACAAGATTCTGTAACGAAGTAAAGCTATTGAAATCAGAGGTAGTAATCGGGCCGGAAGACCGGAGGTAAGTCTGAGTCAAAACGCAGGAAGCCTCTTCTATTCACTATGCCAGAATAGCTGCTACGGCCAATACTCTCTCATCTTTTTGCTGACAAAGTCGACGCTACGCTGCAGCTGATCGAAGCCGTCAATGCCGTCCTCAATGCTGATCCACCCATCAAAACCAACGCGTCTGAGTTCCTTGAAAATAGCATCGTAGTCGTTGAGTCCTTTGCCAATTTCACCATGACTCAGGCGTTTGGCGTAGCCTTCTACTCCACTCTCTTCCTTTCGCAAATCTTCTATCGTTCCGGAGAGTAGAAAGCGGTCACTGGCATGCATAGTTACTACGCGGTCAGAAACCCGGTAAAGCAGCTCCAATGGATCTTCACCCGCCAAAAAGGCATTACTGGGGTCATAATTGACACCAAAGTTTGGATGCTGAATACGCTCAACTAATTGACAAAAAACCTCCATTTTCTGGGCAAATTCAGGGTAAGTCCAGAAATCGTCTTTGTAATGATTTTCAATGATAAGGGTGATACCCAACTCGCTCGCTAAAGGCAGACAAGCCTCAATGCCTTTGGCTGCAAGTGCAATACCCTCTTCAATGCTCAGTTCCGGTCGCCGTTGGCCGGATAACACCCTACAATATTTTCCACCCAACACATGGGTCATCCGTATCCAGCTTTTCTGCTTTTCAATTTCCTTTTGATGAAGGGTTTCATCAGGAATGGTAAAATCGGGCGAGCAGCACATCATGGGAATCACTTTTCCATGTTCCTCCACTTGCTTTCTGAATAGGGGCCAGTTGGCCTCATCGACCATTTCCAGAAAACCGGCATACCATTCGATGCCATCCACAGGCAACGAACAGGCCAGTTCTATCCATTCAGATACTTTCATACTGCCGTCTTTGCAGAGTGCCTGCATGTAGGCTTTGGGGAATACGGCGAGTTTGGGCATGATTCAGATTCTTATTTGTGTGATCCCTCCCAACTTTTAGGCAGGTTTCTACCAATCATCGGAAATTGTTCTAAATCCATCACCTGGGCACTTACCGGGCCACATTCATCCGACAACAGGAAGACGGCTCCGGCAGCAATTTCTTCGGGTGCAAAAAGGCGTTTGGCAGGAGCAAAAATATCCGGAAGGTCACGGTACCAATCAGACTTCATACCCTGTGCGGCCTTAATTTGCATTTCATTATCCGTAAGTACCCAGCCGGGATTGATCTGATTTACACGCACACCATACTCCCGAAAAAGGCTATCACCCAGGTTACGGGTCATGGTCATGAGGCCACCTTTAGAAATGCTGTAGGCCAAAAGATCAGGTTCACCGCCCCAGGCATTGATGGAGCCGATATTGAGCACATTCCCCTTATTTTCAATAAGTTGATCCAATGATTTTTCAATCAAAGCCAAACCAGACACCAGATTTATATCCAGCACCTTACGCAGAAAATCAGAAGAAGTAGTTCGGATATTAGAAGATACAATAGTGGCCGCATTATTGACCAATGCATCCAGTTTACTAAACCTTTCTACTGCCAGATCTACCAGTTTTTCTGCGGCATCTTCTTCAGTAATATCTATGGTAAGCATGGCTGAATTCTCAGGCCCTAGTTCAGCATAAAGTTGCTCTCCAGCCTGATCATCCAAACCGTTCAGAATCACTTTTGCTCCTTCCCTAACACAACTTTTAGCTATGGCTTTGCCGATGCCGGTATAGCTTCCTGTGATGAGTATGACTTTGTCTTTTAATCTCATATTAATCCGGTTTCAAAACACTCTTAATAATCTCCCCTGAGTGCATTTTCTCAAAAGCTTCATGCCATTCAGAAGTTTTCCATACCCCGCCAATGATGGGTTTTACATCCAGTTTGGCACTACTCATGAGTCCCAGCACTTTTTCCCAAATGGGCCAGTTGTGGCTAAAACTGCCTTGCAGCGTAACGTTTTTCTGCACCAGCGGATCCAGTGAAAAGTTGAAAGGTGTGGGTCCCCAACCTACTTTAGCTATTTGTCCCTTTGGCCGAACCATATCCAAAGCAATTTTGAGCGTTTCGCTCACACCGGCAGCATCTACCACCACATCAGCTCCCAATCCATCGGTCTTAAAAGCCCATTCGGCAGGGTCGCCTACGATGGTTTCAAAGCCGTATTGCTGTGCTATTTTTAACCGGGCTGTGTCTTTGGGCAAGCCCAGAACGGCTACATCCGCCCCGCAAAGACTGGCCATGATGGCACATAGCGTACCGATAGTTCCCGGGCCAATGACCAGCACCCGATCACCCGGTTTAATACGGGCATTCATAACTACTGCATTATAAGCTACCGAACAAGGCTCTGTGAGACAAGCCTGCTCAAACGAAAGCGTAGCAGGTACCTTATGTAGCAGGCGTGCAGGCACTTTTACGTAACGGGTCATGGCTCCGTCTACGCCATAACCAAAGCCTTTGCGTTCCGCATCCAGATTGTAAAACCCTTGCCGGCTCATGGCACTTTGCGGGTTAATGACTGCCGCTGTTTCGCTAACCACGCGGTCGCCCTCTTTCCAGGTCTTGACATTTTTGCCCAGCTCGGCAATGTGCCCTCCAAACTCGTGCCCCAGCACCACCGGGTAATTGACCGGCCAACTGTGATCAGAAGTCCACTGATGCAAATCGCTGCCGCAGACACCCACATTGGCTACTTCAAGCAGCACATCGTCATCTCCAATTTCTGGTTTGGGTACTTCCCTCAACTCTACGCTGCCTTTTTCTTCGGCATAATTGACTACTGCCAGTGATTTCATCGTTGAACATTTTAATATTTAATCGTCAGACCCAAAGGGTCAGCCTTGAGAATCTGCAATTCGTCTTCCATTTTGAATCTTTTCGGGTCTGATTTCTGCCAAGTCTGACCTGAATTTACACCTCCCCATACCCATGAATCTTCTCACAAATGAGTCGAAGTGATTCCTCCAGATTTCCTGAAGCGGTTTTGAAAGCATCCGCGTCTATGGTGAGCGGGGCACCCAGCACCACCAGCGGGGCTCCATAAGCGGGGCACTGAATGGCCTGCTCCAGCGACAGGCCTCCGACGGCCTGAACTGGAATATTTACAGCATTCACGACTTCCCTCAGTTGATCCAGTGGGTTCGGCATGGGGTTTCCCTGGGCGGCGATTCCGCGGCGTTCGTCGTAGCCGATGTGGTGAATCACATAGTCGCAACCCAAGTCTTCCAGCAGTTTGGCTCCTGCCACCATATCCGGGCAGCCCAGGTTATCGCCCATTACTTTTATGCCGTAATCTTTGCCCGCCTGAACCACCATTTTAATGGTTTCTGCATGAGCACGAGCCATCACCACCACGTGTGTGGCACCGGCTTTGGCCATCATTTCGGCTTCCAGATAGCCGCCATCCATGGTCTTGAGATCAGCGACTATTGGGACACCGGGAAATGCTTCACGAAGTTTACGAACGCCATGGAGGCCTTCGGCCAGAATGAGCGGGGTACCGGCTTCCAGCCAATCTACGCCTGCCCGCATAGCCAGAGCCGCTGTTTCCAGAGCATCGTCGATATTGGTGAGGTCCAGCGAAATTTGTACAACAGGTTTCATTTGTATAGGGTTGAATCGCTACAGTTCTGTAGCTCACTTTTGTAAATTTAATGGAATCCGCTTCTTTTCAAAGAATTCTTATCGAGAGAAACACCTATTAAAAAACGCATTGGCATAATGTTTAAATTGCACTCAGTAGTCATAGTCAGACATGAAACAATTCACTTTTCTGTTATTCTTATTTGGGATATTCATCCATTTGAAGGTAGACGCCCAGAGGACAAAACCTCGTGTAATCATATCTACAGATATCGGCGGTGATGATCCTGACGACTTTCAGTCAATGGTGCATTTACTGATGTATGCCAACGAACTCAATATTGAAGGTCTGGTATCCTCCCCTCCGGGAGAGGGACGGAAAGAACATATAATAGAAGCTTTAGACGCTTACGCACAGGATTTTGAAAAGCTTCGAAAGCATGGAAATTTTCCAAGCCCTGAGTATCTCAACTCTGTGACAAAACAAGGGCTAACCGAAGTTCAGTCAACCCCAAAACCATCCTCTGAGGTTTCAGAAGGTGCAAACTGGATAATTGAAAAAGCTCGTCAAAAAAATGATCAGCCTTTATATCTGTTGGTATGGGGCTCTATGACCGATGTGGCACAGGCACTCCACTTCGCTCCTGACATTAAAGAAAACATCAGGGTTTATATGATAGGCTCCTGGAATACCCGAATGGATTCGCTGGCTAGAAATTATGTTTTTGAGCACCATCCTGACCTTTGGCTGATTGAGAATAATACGACTTTTAGAGGCATGTATATGGGCGGGGATCAATCGGATGACTTTGGAAATACTTCTTTCGTAGAGAAATATGTTAAAGACCATGGAGCCTTAGGCGAGATTTTCTACCAAAAGAAAAAGGACATCAAAATGGGAGACACTCCTTCTGTTCTCTATTTACTTAACGGAGATCCTGATCAACCGGAAACCGGGAGTTGGGGAGGCCGTTTTTTGAGAACGGATCATGGCCCAAATTATTTCACCGACCTAGCAGACCCCAAATTCATAGAAAATAACAGGCCCGGAGCCAAAACAGTTAATGTTTGGAGAAAAGACTTTTTAACTGACTGGGCAACACGGATGAAGTGGCTGGAATAGGGTCTTTTTCCTCCTTCCTAAATCGCTTTATTAATCAATGGCTATCCTTGAAAATCCGTCAGCTTAGCTATATTTGAGCTTCAAGTTTGTCAGAATTTATCGGCTTATGATTCGCCTTGCTCTTGTAGATGACCATGAGATTTTCAGAAAAGGCCTTGAGGGTCTCCTGAAATCGCGAGGTGATTTTGAGGTATTGAACTCCATGGGCTCCGCAAATGAACTACTGGAAAATCTGCCTTTGACTACTACTGATGTTCTTCTTCTTGATCTTCAATTGCCGGACATGGAGCCTGAAATTCTTCTCAAAAAAATCAGAAGGATACAGCCTGATCTGAAAATCCTCTATCTGACATTGGTGAGGGGAAACCGCTATTTCAATAAGCTTAAACCCCTGGGTCTTCAGGGCTATATTCTTAAAGACAGCCCCGTTGAATTACTTTCAGAGGCTATTGAGTCTGTTGCTAAAGGAGAGGAATATTTCACTGATCGCTATCAGACTGAGCACCTCAACACTGTTACGACTCCGGAAAATAAAATGAAAGAACTTCTCAGTAAACGCGAGCTGGAAGTTCTCAAACTGGTAGCACAGGAATACTCAAGCTCCCAAATAGCTGAACAACTCTTCTTAAGCGTCAGCACTGTTGACAGCCACCGTAAAAATATAATGATCAAACTTGGGGTTGATAATATAGTGGGTTTAATCAAAGTGGCGGTGCAGAATGGATTGATTTAATCTCCTGACTCAAAAACCGTACCCGCCGGAATATTCAGGAAGTTTGCTCCAAACTGCTGATCGGCATTGATAAAATGAACTCTCGCCTTTGCTCCCGCTGGTATCTCCGGCCTACCCGAATGAAGTGTAACATCGGTGCAGCCATCCGGCACCTGTTTGGTATCCCAATTGGTGGGCTCAAACCAGTTGGTTGTCGGAAGTACATTATCTCCAAAACTGGCAGAAGTAAACTGCCCTCCGCAGTCATGATTCTGCCTGATAGGAATGGTCAGCATTTTCTCTTCTCCGCAATTTGCCCAATCGTAAAACATATAGGCCGTATCTTCTGCCAATCCGTTTTGTTGAAACCTTACCACCTCATTCACGTAGTCAAATTCACCTATAATCCCAGTTTTATTTTGATTAGCATAAAGCGAATAATTCTTTGTAAAAATGGAGCTTGCGGTGGAGATCACATTATGTTCATTAACCATCAGTGAGGGGGTCCCTCTTACCGGCTGAATAACTATTCCCGTATTGTGAAAGTCATTGTCAAAAACCAATTGAGCCTCCTGGTCTTCAAAAATACCATGGTTGAAAAACTCGTAAAAAGTATAGGGCGAATCATGTGAAGTGCTCACGAAACCGTAATTCGTAAAGCTGCCAATATCACTATCTACTATAATGCTGGCACAGGTTTCATTGATCAATTGTGAAGAAGAAGAGAAAGCTATAGACGGCCCGCTTGTATTCGTAATTCTTATTAAACCCTGCTCTCTGTTTCTGGCAACCATTTGAGTTCCGAAAGCTGAAAATATGCCATATTCAGAGCAATTTTTGATAATTAAATCGCCGGTATTTATAAGACTATCAGAAAAAGTTTGATTCGTGATTTTCAGACCATTGGTGGCTCCATCTATTTCTAAAACACCATGATTAATCAATCTGTTATAGAGCAAAATACCATCGCCCGAACAATTTTTAACCGCCAGCTGCGAACCCAAATGATTATGCAAAAAACCATTATTACTTAAAAACTGGAGACCTTTTTGAGCTGATCCATCCAATAAAATATTCCCGAAATTATCCAGTTCAGGAAGGTTTAAGCCCTGACCTGTCCGGTATGTCGAAATATTTCCGCTGTTCAAACATTTGCTGCTCAAACCATATACGCCGGCTGAATCAACACTGATCTCTGCTAAGGCATAATTCTGTGTAAAGGGCGAGTTAAGTCCCGAACCAGAACAGTACTCAATAACAATGACTGATTTATTGATCAGGCTGTCAAGAGTGGAGTTGATACCATCACCGTCAACATTAGAAATTCGTAGTTCACCAAAATTCTCAAAATTAGCCACGACAGAAAATTGTTTACCAATGTTGATGCCGTCATCAGTACAGTTTTCAATTTGAATAAGTCCACCTGAACTATTTTTAAAAACCTCGGATACAGTTCCGTACATTCTGACCCCATACCCTGAAGTATTGTTAATTTCTATAAGGCCGCTATTTTCAATACCAATCTGGGTTCCACTAAGATTTACACCATCAAGACCTGGCGATAAGACTTTGAATGTTCCGGCATTTTTCAAAAAGATATTACCACTCAAACCTGTATACGTTGACGAGCTCAGAATTAGAGATGCACCTGCTCTGTTGTCGATAAAACCGTCATTGATGGACGGGCAATAAATACCGTTCTGGGCAGGGGCAGCAAAAGACATGGTTCCATGATTCTCCAGTGTATCAATAAGCTTCACAGCATGTTCAGGGGCAAACCTGCTGGAAATATGGCCTCTATTTTCCAGATAGTCGCTTATGAAGAGTTCGTTGAATAAGGCAATTCTTCCTCCATTTTGATTAAGTAAAAAGCCCCGATTATTAAACTTCCCGCCGGTACAATTGATATCGCCTGAGTTAATGAGCGAGTCGGAAATGCTGGCATGATCTACAGCGAAATCTGCCACACCACTTCGTAGATTTAATTCACCTTGATTCTTAAAATGACCTTCATTGAATATCCCATAATCGCATGAATCAATATTGACAATTCCGCTGCTCATGTTAACGAACCTAGAAGTAGCACCTGAGTTATCGATTCCCCTGATCCCTGATTTCTTAAGATTTAAGGTCCCGTAATTTAAAAACTCAGACCCTGAAAAGTTCATCAGACAATTGATTTGAGCCTCCTCAACATTGATTGTTCCGTGATTGACAAAATAACTGTCGTTTTCAAGCGGGTATGCCCCCTTGGTCAGCATGTCAATTGTTCCGCTTGATTGATTAACAAAACTACCCGAACTGTTATCTAAAAAAAAGTTGACATTCCCTGAGGCAGAAAAGCTGATTAATCCGGAATTTATCAACTGTGCACTGGCATTTGAATTATTGATATGATCATTGTGTGTAGTTACTGTTCCCTGATTTTCAAAGTATCCGTTATTCATTAAACCGGCACTCCCATTATCTTCAAGAGTAATATGACCAGAGTTAAGAAGGTTTCCGTCATTCTTTATTCCCGAACTTCCGCAATCAAACACTTCTAAACCACCCGTATTAGTAATGCCTCCGATATTCAAAACTCCTAATGAAAAAGTATTGGAAACATATACGTGACCCTTTTCGTTGTAAATTGAGCTATTGATATCCAGATTTATCCCGTTTCCTCCCGTCTGATCTACCGATAATGAACCAAACTTATAAACTGCCAGAAATGAATCTGTCATGTAAACACCGTCAAGGCTGACATTCTGAACTTTTAAGGGCCGGTCAATCTTCAATTTGGAATTATTCATGAGTCTTATTCCTGTTCCACCGTTTCCCGTAACAATAAGGCTATCAGAACCGGATACCAGATCCAGAACTGCGGAATTCAACAACAGACTCTCAATGGTGGTATTGAGGTTGAAAACTACTGAGTCATTATTAATAACCACATCATCTGAAATACCCGGCAAGGTATTGGTATCCCAATTAGCCGCATCTCCCCAATTTGGAGTACCCGCTCCACCATCCCAGGTTACAGTAGCAGCAAAGCAGGTAAATGATAAAAGAACCAGAGCTATCGAAAGAAATCTTCTCATAACCATCCTCTATTCATCATCTTTCAATCCACTATAAGTCAAAACATTACCACTACTGTATTTCAAAATCAGATCGATATTTTCGCCCGTAAACTCTACATTTTGAAAGTTGAAACTCCCTATAATCACACCATTCTCTTTTACCAGGGTAAAGGGTTCCATTACTTCAGGATCACTATAGCGAATGGAGCTGGTTTCTGTGGTGACAATAAAAACGATTTTCACCTCCGTATCGGAAATTTTAGTGACCACCACCCTTCCGGAAATCGTTTCCTGATCGTCATTGACATAGGGTAAATCAAGTGAAGCGGAGCCATCTGAAACCGAATTCAGCGTATAATCGCCCATGACCTGATCAGCCAGTGGTAATTCGGGCTCTTTGGTTTCGCAGGAAATGAGGGCCACAAAAAGGATAAGGTTCAGTGCTTTTCTTATCATCATTGAAAACAATTGGATACAAAAGCAAGCAAGGCATTTAATGCTCTAAAAAGGAGTGAGCATCAATAAGCGGTTGTTCAAAAAGAATAACCCGTACGATTTTCCATTTTATGGCTAAGCGAATGATTCAAAGGCCGCGTAGAACTCCGCCTTTTTTGAGCGACTTACCGGAAGTTTTGTACCATCATAAAGCACAGCTTCGGCATTTCGGCCTTTGCTGACCTCTGCAACTTTCCTAAGATTGACGAGATACTGATGATGTAAACGGTAAAACTGCCTACCCAACTGAACTTCAAGCTCTTTCAATAACTTGTTGAGCGTTACCTTTTTACCATCTGACATAAAGATTTCTGAATGAGGTCCATCTGATTTAACATAGAGGATTTCATCAAAAGCGATACGGGTCATTCCGTCTTTGCCGTCAGTTAGCAGGTATTGAGTTCGCTCGGTCGGCCAACGTTTTTGCATCAGCTTTTCGAGAAGATCTCTCAATTCATCAGTGATCACCGGTTTCATCAGATAACCTGCCGCCTGATGTTTGAAGGCTTTGAGAGCGAACTCGTCATGAGCCGTGATAAAAATGACTTCTATACCTGAAAGATCGATTTCATGGAAGAGATCAAAGCCACCTTTTACAGGCATTTTAACATCAAGAAAAAGAAAGTCGGGCTGATGCTTTTTTAAAACTTCACGAGCCACATTTACGGAAGTAGCCGTGGCCATTACCTCAATAGGCAGCTCCGTCCACACCAGCTGAGCCTGTAGGGTACGGATGGCATGCGACTCATCGTCGACTATAATGGTGGTAAAGTTTTTCATTCCTTAAATTTAGCCTTTTTGCTTTTTCTACTCTTCTGGCTCTCAGATTTGACGGATTCCTTCGAGATAAGGGATTTACACTGCCTTTCCCTCGAAAATCCATGACATCCATGTGCTATCAAACCTCGAAAAAAGGAATTTCAAACCGCACCTCTACCCCACTCTTTTCTTTGCGGTTTTCTATAGTGAAGCTTAGCTCTTTGCCGTATAGTTGGTTGATTAATTGTACTTTATCTCTGATATTTCGAAGGCCGTAGCTACCCTTTCCTGCCTGCTCTTTGCCGAGTCCGGTTCCGTTATCTGTGATGTCAATAAACAGCCGTTCGGCATGACTCTTAGAAGCGTCCAGTTTTATAATTCCTTTATAATCAATGTTCATGATACCGTGCCAAACTGCGTTTTCCAAAATGGGCTGTAACATCATTCCGGGGAGTTTATAATCCAGAAGATCCAGATTTTTAGGTCTGATGATTTCAAAATCGAATTTCCCTTCAAAACGAAGTGCTTCCAGCTTGAGGTAATCTTCGCAATACTGTAGCTCTTGCTCCAGGGTATTAAAAGCCTGATCGGAGTTTCGCAGCGTATTTCGCATCATGCGGGCGTAAAGAGCCAAATACTCTGAAGCCTGACGGGGCTTTTTAGAGATGATAAAATCGTTGATAGAGTTCAATGAATTGAACAAATAATGAGGGTTCATTTGCAGCTGCAGCGACTTCAGCTGTGCCTGCATCAGTTTGGTTTTGTTCCGCTCGTTCTCGTTTTGGAGTTTTTCACCAGCCAGTTTGTCTTCACTGATTTTGAGCTTTTCATTGAGCAAGTCATTGACCTGCTTTTCCAATTGTTCTTTCTCTCTGAGCTGCATGATCGTTTGCTCATTGAGCCATTGTACATTCCTTTCAGTTCTTGAGTTTTTATAGGCTATACCCAGAAGAAAAATCAAACTTTCAAGCACATAGCCTATTTCGGTATAATTAAAATCCATGATACCAGAGGAAGGAATAAAATAGAAGCTTCGTGGCTTTAATCGCTCAAAAACATAGACCCCGAGTATCTCAATAAACGTACCCGCGGTAATAAACACCGAACCCAGAATGATAAACCATTTGATCGGATCTTTAAACCGGACAATGATCCGCAAGGCCATAAAAGTGGAAAGAAGCAGCGGCAAAAAATAAAGAATGTAGATATACTGATTGAAGAAAGTCTTCTCTGTAGAATTCATCTGATAAAAGGCATTCACCGTCACAATGCCCATGGTGAGAATCTGAAAAACACGACTTACTTTAAAAAGTAGGTTATCCTTTTCTTTGACCTCCAGAAAGCCGAGCCCAAACTCAGCATAGAGCACATAAATCAATCCCTGAGGAATCAGATTTAAACCACTGTAAGGTTGCGGATTTCCACCGGTTAGAAGGTGTGTTTGAAAGAAATCATCGGCAAAAAAGAGCAGAAATACGATAATACTGGCCACATAGAGGGCATAAGTTCTAAAGCTTTTTTTGTGCAATAAGACAAACTGAAAAATGGCATAAACCAGAATGATGCACAGCACACAAAAGACTGCATAATGAATGTTTCTGGCCCGCTCATTTTGTGTCAAAATCAACGGTCGGGCTTCTTCTAAACTGCTGTTGGCAAACAAGACCGGTTTCAGAAAATAAGCTTCATCTGTACAGTTTGTGGCCATTACCTGAAAAGTATTCTGCCCTTCAATCAGTTGGACGGGCAAAAGGTACCGAGCCGTCCTGTTTTTGATCTTCCGATCTGATTGAAAAGCTCCACCGTACAGGGTATCTTTTTGATTATGGACAACTTCAATGTATTGAGCATCACCGACAAACAGCAAAGCAGAGCCGGCCTTTACCCCTGAATAGTCTAAACTGAATTTCTGCTCACCTTTCCATTGAGCCTCGGGCAAGTGATCGCTGGTAAAGAGATGATCATAAAATGACGACAAACCGCTTTCATGAACGTGTAATGCCGGTACTTCCGTAGCCGAAAGACCACAGGAAATCAAAAGCAAAATGAGCAGTTTTGAGCCGAATTGCATGAAGGCTCAATTTAAGATATTCTGTTCATCTGTGGTTCTTTGAAATCAATAACCTGATCCTGAAAGCTCATAAACTGTACCGGTCGGAAACAAATTGTGTTGTCCGCGACTATTGCTTCGCTACCAAATGTGACTAAATTAGACTGATCAAAACCCAAAAAAATACGTTGACAAAAAACCTTCTTTTCCTGCTGTTTCTTCCCGGTTTGCTGACAGCCCAGCTAACTCCGCTGGAAAAAATGGACTCTCTTTATAACATTGCACAGCTCTATGATGATGCCAAAATTGACTCTTTACGTATTATGGGTAAGCAGCTTAGAACACTTACAAAAGAGAGTGGCGTACCTCAGGGTGAGCTTTATGCCCTGCGTTTTGAGGGCTGGGCAGATGAGTACGAAGGCAATTATGGTCTGGCTTTGCCTAAATACCTTGAAATGCTGGAAAAGGCCCGTAAAGCCAATGACAAATTCAGCATTAATGCTGCTTTTAATGATATGGGGGCTGTGTATTTGCATACGAATCAGTATGAACGGGCCAAAAGCATTTATCAGGAGGCCATTAGCAATCCTGAGCTGCAGCAAGACAACCCCAAACGGCTTTCGGTTTTTTATAATAACCTAGGCATTGCTTACCGTAGACTGGACCTCCTGGATAGTGCCCTTTACTCTTACGGCGAGTCGCTCAAAATAAAAGAGGAACTGGGCGATGAACGTGGTATGGCCGATCTGCGAATCAATATGGCATCGCTGATGGTAAAGCTGGAACGCTATGATGAGGCCGAAAAATACACCCTTCAAAATCTCGATTATCTCAAAGGTAAAGACCTCAAAGCAGATGTATGGGCCAATACCAATAACCTGGCTTCGGTAAAGTTTGGGCAGGATAAATATCAGGAAGCTTTGAGGCTTTTTGAGAAGTCACTTGGCTTGGCCGAGGAACTTAACTCCAAAGAAAGGATTATGGAGACGCAGGAGCATCTGGCCACGGTTCATGAAAATATAGGAAATTACCGGCAGGCTCTCTCTTACTACCGACAAGCCGAAAGCACCCGGCAGGAGATCATCAATGTGGAGACCAACGAACGCATCAGCGAGCTGCAGGAGCAGTATAATGCCCGGGAGCGGGAAACTGAGAATGAGCTTCTCAATACACAATTGACTTCACAGCGACAGCAGCGAACGCTACTCATCGGTGGACTTTTGCTGGCACTGGCCGCCGTGGCGGGTATCGCCTTTGCTCTGCAAAAAAACCGGCGTAAAAATGCTCAGCTGGCCCGGCAAAACCGACTGATAGAAAAACAAAGGGATAAACTCACTGAGCTTAACTCAGAGAAGAACAATCTTATAAGTATTGTTTCGCATGATTTGCGATCACCATTTAACAGTATTTTACTCTGGAACCGCACCTTGCGGGAAAACCTGGCCAGCTCGCCTCTGAAAGTGGCGGAGAGCAGTGAGATGATTGAGAAAATGGCAGGCTACGGGCAGGAGATGATTGACAATATTCTGGACATTGAACGGATGGAAATCAATAGTCACACCATTGACGTACAACCATTACCGTTAGCAGAGTTTATATCGGAATTAATCGCTGATTTTGCTCCTGCAGCCAAAGGCAAAGACATCACGATAGTGAACGACTTTAATCTTTCAGAGGACTTTATTTTTCAAACCGACGGAAAGCTCCTCAGGAGAGCTCTGGAAAACCTGATCTCCAATGCCCTGAAATTCTCAAACCGCCATGCCAAAGTGTGGCTCAAAGTCTATAAAGATGGCAAAAAGCTTCATTTTCAGGTAAAAGATCTGGGTGTGGGCATTAGCAAAGAAGATCAGTCTTTACTGTTCAAAAAATACGGCAAAACAGCCTCCACCCCTACTGACGGCGAACAAAGCACCGGCCTGGGCCTGAGCATTGTCAAACGAATAGCAGACGAACTGGGGGCCAAAGTCACAGTTAAAAGTGAGCCCGGGAAAGGGAGTGTCTTTGGGCTGGTTTTTAGGCTGTAAGGTAGGGTTTATGAGGTTAGCCTAATACAAAATCCTTTAGACTCGGGCTAAAGAACTATATTGCTCATGAAACGCGGATTAACGACATTCCTTTTTGCGGAGGAAAAGAGACATTCGTTAATCCGCACGTTATAAATAATTAAAAAAATGGCACAAATAATATTCGAATATGAGAATCAATCAGGCAACAATGCGATTGACTGACTTATTGAAGATTTAACCAACGAATTGAGAAAATTTGAGGAAGATTCAATTCTCGACCTTATTAGTCCTTTAAAGCATGAAATTGAAAACTCGAATGGACAAATAAAAATCAACAAGCTATGCAATGGGGAACTGGACATTTCCTTTACTGGCATCTCTACCGATCTTCAGAAGAAGGTCTTGGCTTTTCTATCTTAAAACCCAGACCTACATTTCACAATTGTTCTATAAGAGACTCGACCTCATCAAGCCTATCGACTATCTTTTCACTAATCTCTTTAATCTCATTATGACCCTCAACTTTTAGTCGTATTTTAAACTGCCTCATACGATGAATCCTAAAAAGGCTATTAAAATATTAAAAATCAAATTCTAAAAATTGATGACAACTCGTACAACGATTCGACTTGGGTCTCCCAAACGACATCTTACATAAAAGACTTTTTCGGTTTCGACTCGCCAGAATATCGATACATTAATAACTTTGAGTTTTCCGTAATACTTAATACTACCAGCTTCGCTCTCAGATGAGGTTGTAAAGCATGAATTAAGGTCCAAAGAACGAAAGGTTAAAAAATTCCTTAACGACTGCATTGAAACTATTGAAAATAAGGGACTATACAAACCACCAAAAACATACAACAACTTTTTAGGCAAGTGGCAAGACTATCAAATACTGATGATGACCTTTGGTATAATTGGGTTTTCTTTTTCTGCTGGGCTATTCTTTCATTCCGTTTTCTTTCATAATGAGTCGCCTCAAATAACCCAAAAAGAAAAGCAAATACAATTATTGCCGCGTGACCAAGCGACAAGTGACCAGAAAAATACAGATACCACACAAACACTGATTCAAACACATGAACCATAAAAAACTATTTACAACATTAAATATATGAGAGCTTACCACGCCAGATCGGAACACGCCCTCACATATTCAGATCATTATGGCAATTTGAAAATGAACAGGTAATTGCGAGTGTACCACTTTACCGCTCTTATCTTTTCTAATACCAAGCTGTTAGGGAAATTCAGGAATAAAAGTCCTAATTTCGAGTATTCAATGTCAATTCAAAGAAGCTCTCCTGCTGTATTGTGAAAATAAGCAATCATCTGCCCATATCACCTTCCGATAAGTCGATTGCAGTTCTCCCTTTTGTAAATATGAGTGCCGACCCTGAGAACGAATACTTCAGCGATGGCATTACCGAAGAAATCATCAATGCACTCACCACCGTAAAAGGCCTGAAAGTGATTGCCCGCACATCCTCATTCGCGTTTAAGAATAAAAATATGGACGTGCGAACCATTGGGGAGCAGTTGGGAGTCAATACCGTTTTGGAGGGGAGTGTCCGTAAAGCTAAAAACAGAGTTCGCATTACAGCACAGTTGATCAGCACGCTTGACGGCACTCACTTCTGGTCAAAAAACTTTGATCGGGATCTGGAGGACATCTTCGCTGTGCAAGATGAAATAAGCTTACACATTGCCGATAAAATCCGGGAAAACTTTGGTCACCTTAATGTGAAGGAACATTTAATAGAAGCACCAACACATAATATCGAAGCATATGATCTATATCTTAAAGGTCGTTATCAGCATTTAAGATGGGATGGTGAAGGAATCAGGAATTCTGTGGAACTCTATGAGCATTGTGTAACCATTGACCCTTCGTTTGCTCTCCCCTATTTCGGTTTGGCTTATAGTTACGCCATGTACGGCTCATGGGGGAATAACAAAAACATATTACAGTTGTCAGAAGAGAACCATAGGAAAGGCTTTAAACTGGATAAACAATCATCTTTAGGATATTTTGGTAAGGCGACACTCCAATTTTGGGGTCAATGGGATTTCATCGAGGGTCATAAAAACTTTCAAAAAGCACTAGAGATAAACCCCTCTTATACAGAGGCAGAGGAAGGTTTATGCGAGTTGTATACCGCTGTAGGTTATTTCGAAAAAGCACTATGGCATGCCGACAATATTTTGAGAATAAACCCGCTGTCTCCAAATCACTATTTCACAAAAGCGAATATTCATTATTTAGAAGAGGGCTATTCAAAAGCCCTGGAATGCCTGGATATCTCATTAAGCATTAACCCCGATTTCACACATTCCATTGCACTAAAACAGCTCTGCCTGATTCTAACGAAAGATTACGAAAAACTAAATGAGTTCTTAGACAAAACTCCTTTGGTTGAGAGACCGGAAGAATGCCGTGTGTTATACAAATTGGTAAATCCGGATGAAGATATTGATATCGATATCAGCAGGGCAAGTTTTATGATCAAAGAGGATTTGGGAGCAGCACTATTCCCTTGGCAACTTTTCTTATTGGTCCATTTAGGGAAACACGAAATGGCATTGGACTTCTTGGACGAAAACATCAAGTTGCGTAGCGGTCAGATCATCAACTATATGAACATCCCGTTCCTCAGACCCTTAAACCAATATGAGAGGTTCCGGGAATTACTTCAGGCCACTTTCCGAAAAGAATTATTGCCTCCAAATCCTGAAATACAAATTACCCCTCCCGACTCCAAAACCTTAATGTCCGATACTGAAGCCGATATGGTTTCAGAAAAACTTGCACTAGGAATGAGCGAAGAAAAGTGGTTTCAAAATCCCTCTTTATCGTTACGCGAGTTGGCTGATAAAGTGAATACCAGCAGTAATAAGTTGTCATGGTTACTGAATGATCGGATTGGTCAAAACTTCAATGAATACATCAATAAACTTCGTATAGAGGACTTCAAAGAGAAGGCCTTAAATCCTAATAATAATCACCTTACCCTATTGGGACTAGCTTATGACAGCGGTTTCAGTTCCAAATCGGTATTCAATACCTTCTTCAAAAAAAATGAAGGGTTAACTCCGAAAGCCTGGTTGAAATCCAATCAAATCTAAGCCTTTTTAAAAAGTACGAAATCTCACTTTGAAGTCCTGAATTTCATTTCAGGACGATTCACCTTCCTTATCTTCTCAGTTTTGCAGCGTCAAATCGATTGAGGCAGAGCAAATAAAGATCCAACTCCCTTCTAATAAAAAATTTAATCACCGAGGAGTGTCTTTGTATCAGTCGAATTTTTAACAAAAAATTATGAATACAATGAAAAAGCTATTGACAACCATTTTAATCTTTTGCACCGTTAGTGCTTTTGCTCAAAAGAATACTTCAGAAGATAAGGAAGAAGCTGAAGTAACTCACAAGTGGAGGGTGAGTTTCCCGTATTTTATCGTCACTGATCCCATCGGGGATTCCTGGAGCGACAGAGAAAATACGCAAATGATCGAACTTCATGTCAAACGTAATCTAGATAATAAGAATATCGTCGGTGTGAAATTGGCCACGTGGCGACTGTTTCAACCGATGGGAATCACATGGTGGGATGGCCTTTTAGACAAATTAGAAACAAAAAGTGAGTTCTATTCAGGTCACGTTCGGGAAACAGGAATAGGTATTACATACCAACGAATGCTTTGGAAAGGGCTATTTGCGACAGCAGAAGTTCTGCCACAATTTCAAACGTACATTGACTTGGAAGGCAATAAACTCGGCAATGGTTTTAAAGTTTATAACTCATATCATTTGGGTTACCATATCGACATAGGTAAGAAAAAACGATTTTTCATTGAACCCCAGGTGCATAGCCAGCACTGGATGTTCGGCAACAATGCTCCCGAAGGCTTTAAGCAGCTTGACGATAAATGGCGAGATTACTTTCTTTTTGAGCCTAATATCTACATCGGGCTAAACTTTTAAGCTGTAGTCTGACCGGTCAGGATTCATTATTCCTGGCTGGTCCATCTATTTGAAGCCTTGAGGACGAGACCTAAACTGTTCTGATTCGAGCCATTTAACTAGCTCAAAAGTAGAGTACAATTAAAAGGTAATTTCCCCCAAAGACAGGCTGATCAAAAACTAAATATCTGACAAACACGGTCATCCATTAGCTCACAAAGCCATTTTCAAAGGTTAGCCTTCCAATAGATTTTTGTAATTTGAAAGTTCCCCTTTGGAATATTCACGGGCGAATCGCTCTAATTAGAATCAGAAAAATGAAAATACTGAAACGACTATTAAAGATTGTCTTCCTGCTTGCAGGAGTACTGACCCTATCCATATTGGTAATATTCTGGGCTGATACTCTAGGAACCGGGTACTTAAAAATTGACAAGAATGGAGAAACCGCCAAGACTTCATATATCATCACGAATGTCAATGTAGTACCCATGAATCAGGACACTGTTTTGGCTGATAAAAGAGTGTATATCAAAGACGGCATCATTGAAAAAATTGCAGATACTATTGCGATCGCAGGGATTGAGATAATTGATGCAAAAAACAAATACTTAACACCAGGCCTTATTGATATGCACGTTCATGTGTGGGATCGATACGAACTGGGACTTTACCTGTCAAATGGCGTAACGGCTGTTAGAAACCTTTGGGGTATGCCCATGCATTTGAGAATGAAAGAGGACGTCAATGAAAACAAAATTATTTCCCCGACATTTTTTACAACAGGACCAAAACTGACGGGTCGGGAATTTATCGGTGACGATAATTTGAACCTGACGAATCCCGCTGAGGCCAAAGAAAAGGTCATATCCTATAAAAACAGAGGGTATAACTTCATTAAAACGTATTACGGGTTGGATAAGGAAATCTTCGATGCCGTGCTTGACCAAGCCAATATTTCTGAAATCGATATCGTGGCTCATCCCTCACAAAAAGTACCCTTCTCCTATCATTTACATCCCCAGATCAAATCGATTGAACATGCTGAAGAAATTGTACAGCAGCCTCTACAGTTTGATTTGGATACGGCGAAACTGCAAGTGATTATTGATTCAATTGCATCATTCAAAAACGCAAGATATAGCCCGACTATCACGGTATTTAATAATATCTATCAAATGATGATCAATGATTCCATTTTAGAATCAGGATCTCTGGCCTACATGAATCCTCTGATCAAAAAGATAGATAGTAAAAATCAATTTGAACGTTGGTTCAACGCCAAACAAGAAGACCCTTCGACTCTTGACCGGATAAAGAAACAACATGCATTTCACCTGACCATCGTTAAAAAACTACACGAGGCGGGTGTCACGATTATTTGTGGAACTGATGCCGGCATTGGAGTCACTCTTCCGGGTTTTTCCATTCATAAAGAGCTGGCATTTTATCAGGAAGCAGGCCTTTCAAATTATGAAGTTTTAAAAACAGCTACTGTCAATGCGTCTCAAACGCATTCAATGATGAATCAACTTGGAACCGTGGAAGAGGGTAAGCTGGCAAACTTAATCTTAGTGGATGAAAACCCGCTGGAGGACTTATCGACCTTAAAGAGTCCGGAATGTGTTTTTGTAAACGGTAGAAAACTAAACAGAGAAACCTTGACGGCTTATCAGGAAAAAGCCGGGAGTCGTAAGAACCTTTTGGCTACAGCTCTTCGGTATTTAGAAAACTTAATCATTGAAAAATAAACGGCTGCTAACCCATTTTTTACATACTCCGGGCAACCATCTACAATCAAAGTACATCCGAGAAAGTACAAGAGGCTAAAGCAGCCATTCATCAAAAAAAACTAAAATGTATTCATTGGTTAAAGCAGTCATTTATTCCCTCATCACCTTCCTGACATTCGATTCGTTCGCTCAAAATACCAATCAGGAGCTCATCGATAAAATTGATACTTATTTAGAATCCAGCGTAAAAAATGGCTTTTCCGGAGTTGTTTTAGTCGCTAAACAAGGAGAAGTTATGCTGTCTGAAGGATATGGATGGGCTGACAGAAAGAATAAAATACCCAATTCACCATCAACCGTCTTTAATATTGGTTCTGTCACAAAACAATTTACAGCATCGGCTATTTTAAAACTCGTAGAGCAAGGAAAAATAAAAACATCAGATGAAATAGGCATCTATTTTAATCAGGCACCTGAAGACAAACGTGAGATCACAATTCATCAATTATTGACTCATACATCAGGAATCTCCAACAGAACCGGAGGTTTTAGGTATGATGAGGCGAGTAAAGAACAGTTCTTAAAAGAATTTTTTGAGTCAGAATTGCAATCTCAACCCGGAACAAGGCACCATTATGCCAATGCCAACTACATTCTGCTCTCAGCAATAATAGAATCTGTTTCAGGACAAACGTATGCTTCTTTTCTGAATGAGAATTTGTTTGTTCCTGCTCAAATGAAAAGTACCGGATATAAAAGAATCAACTTTAGCACGGAAAGATTAGCACATGGCTACTATTATAACAGAGATAAAGAGCAATGGGAAGATTGGGGGACTACCCAACAACACCTACCCTACACTGATAAACATTGGTATAGTATAGGAAAAGGCGATATTCATTCTACCGTTGAGGATTTATACAAATGGCATTTGGCATTGGAAAACAACGCCGTTTTAACATCAAATTCCAGAGAAACCCAGGAAACTCCTTATGTAGCTGAGGATGATCATATGACATCGTATTATGGTTATGGCTGGGCTATATCTGAAAGTAATAGAGACACCAAGATCGTAGCTCATAATGGCAGTAATGGATTGTATTTTGCAGATTTTGTTAGGTTTATAGATAATGATGTGGTTATTATCTACATCACAAATGCTTTTTTGGGTCCAGAATCAGAAAACGTTGCCCGGGAAATTGGAAAAATGATTTTTGATCCCAATTATACCGCCACAACAATTCCAAGGAATATTTATGAACTAGTTCAGGAGTTTATGAAAACAAATCCACCTACCGAGGCTGAAAAATTGCCGGATATTATTAAGAAAGAATTGAATCATGAATTAACTGACCATGCCATCTTCAATCGACTGGGATATAGTCGTTTGAAAAAAGAAGACGAACCGGGTTGGGCTTTAGAGTTGTTCAAACTGAATGTGCAATTATTTCCTGAGGATGGTAATTTGTGGGATTCTCTTGGTGAAGCTTACCTCAAATATGACCATAAAGAGGAAGCTATAAAGTGCTACGCAAAGGCAGTGGAATCAGGTAGTGAAAGCTCAGTAAAAACATTGAACGAATTGTTGAAAAAAGAATAGGGTTAAAAGCTGTTTCCAACATGGTGTAAAAGTCATTCTGGTTTAGGTGCAAATTCGAAGGATAAAATATAAATTACAGTTCAGTTTTTAAGCTAAAAAACAGATGAGTGGAAATTAACTGATACCCAAGCCCTAGTCAGCCAACCCATTTCAGACAACCACACCCCTTTTAACGTCCTGAAAAATAAACCTCTAACCCAAAACCGAAATGAAAACATCACTCTTTTTTATGTTTCTTCTGGCAGGAAGTCTTCTTTTTAACGGTTGCAGTTCTACAACAGAACAAGCCGACCTTGACGCCAACCGTGAAGTCGTCAAAAAATACCACGAGGTATGGAGCAACGGCCAGGTTAATGAATTAGACAACATCCTGGCACCGGATTTTGTCTGCCATTTTATAGCCGGAATCGAGTGGAAAGGCATTGAAGGAGCAAACGCCTCCATTTCGGGACACAGAATATCCTTCCCCGACTGGAACGAAGAAATAGTGGACATGATCAGCGAGGGCGACCGGGTGGTTACCCGATTCAGATCGACGGGAACTCATCAGGGAACATTTAACGGGCTTGATTCGACCGGTAGGGAAGTCGCCATTTACGAGACTGCGATTTACCGAATCGCCGACGGAAAAATTGCCGAACAATGGGGCTTCCCGGATGAAGTAAGCTTGAATAATCAACTCAAGGCAGAAAACTAAAAAGACAAAACTGAGTGACAGGACCAGATAAAGACACAAAATTTCCTCTGAAGAATTACGATAGACTATGTTTCTTAAAAAACATAGTGAAGAATCCGAATATCATCATTGGTGATTACACGTATTACGATGACTTTGAAAACGTTGAGAACTTTGAGAAAAATGTAAAATACCATTTTGACTTTGTTGATGACAAATTGATCATCGGAAAATTCTGTATGATTGCCTCTGACGTCAAATTCATCATGAACGGAGCCAATCATTTAACAGATGCCTTGTCAACTTATCCTTTTGCCATTTTTGGAAATGGCTGGGAAAACGCGATGGACGGAAAATCTTATCCGCAAAAAGGAGACATCCATATCGGCAATGATGTTTGGATTGGTTATAATGCCACTATTATGGCTGGGGTAACTATTGGAGACGGAGCAATTATTGCCACAAACTCTACCGTAGTTAAAGACGTGGAACCGTATTCAATCGTCGGAGGGAACCCTGCCAAAGAAATTAAAAAGAGGTTTTCTAAAGAAGTCATTTCAAAACTCTTAGAACTTCAGTGGTGGAACTGGGATATTGAAAAAATCACAAGGAATATTCAAAACCTGACAGGCGATAAAATAGAGAATATCATTGAGTAAAAAAGCACTAACTAAAATGACCTTAATGAATTTCTTGCTTTAGTCTCTTTCTCAAAACATGATCGCTGGTGTCACCATAATATTTGACGAATGAAAAAATTATACCTGATATTAATAACTGCTATTCCACTTATTTCTTTCGGACAAGATAACCTGCAAAACCAACAGCATATCCCGGACAATATGATGATAAGGCTCGTTGAGATTGAAATTGAACCTGAGTATCTTGATGAATATTTAAATATACTTAAAGAGGAGTCTAATGCCTCAATGAAGCTAGAGCCGGGGGTAATTTCCATTTATCCGATGTACCAAAAAGACAACCCGACCGAAATTAGGTTATTGGAAATCTATGCTAATCAAAAAGCCTATGAGTCTCACCTCGAAACACCCCATTTCAAGTATTACAAAACCACCACCTTAAAAATGGTAAAATCCTTAAAATTGGTGGATATGAATGCCATTGACCCGGACGCTATGCCTATGATCTTTAAGAAAATAAGGTAATATAAAGGTGGAGTCTGCAATGATCAGGAGTAAAAAGCTCGTCCTATTCTTCTCGGATTACCTTAAGTTCTAG
Organism: Jiulongibacter sediminis; assembly: GCF_001306455.1. GTDB lineage: Bacteria > Bacteroidota > Bacteroidia > Cytophagales > Spirosomataceae > Jiulongibacter > Jiulongibacter sediminis. The sequence continues at coordinate 299,377 of NZ_LGTQ01000010.1, forward strand.
TAATGTAGATCTCGGGTTTTGTGTCAGCTGATTACGTTTAGTACTAATTCATATAACCATTCATTTACGGGCTATCAAACCAATTCATATTTTTACCTTTGGATCTTGTTTCACATTAGACGTATTGACGAAATTATTAAATAGAAATAATGAAGTTCACCCTCGCCCTTTTTGCTACCTTCCTAACGTTTCTTATCTCCCTAAGTAGCCCGGCTCAAAGCAGGCAAGATAGCCTTGCTCTGGAAAAAATCATTCTTGACGAAACTCTTGCCTGGAACAAAGGAGATGCGAAAGCCTACTCAGAGCATTTTGCTGAAGATGGTACCTTTACCAATGTTCTGGGTTTGTTTTACAAAGGCTACGAGGAATTCTTACTCCGTCATGATTTCATTTTCAAAGGTGTCTTCAAAGGCACGACTATGACGCAGAATATTGTTTCGATGCAATTTATCAATCAGGATGTCGCTATTCTGGAGACCCTAATCTGGGTCAGTGGGATGTCTTCCCCAATTCCCTTTGAAGGGGTAGCTCCGGATGAACAGGGACGGCTACGCACCCGGTTGCTGCAGGTCTTAAAAAAGGAGGGTGGCGAATGGAAAATCAGAAGTTATCATAATGTTGACATCGAGAAGAGCGTCCCCAGCCCTGAGCCCCGATAGTTTTGGGCTTTGAAGTCATTTAAACCCTCATGGTTTTGAGCCGGAAATAAGGTATATTTAGTGTACCCAAATTTCCTTGAATGAAACCAACTCTGTTTCCACTATTCATTCCGTTGATTTTGACGAATCTTGCTTGTCAGTCGAGACCGGAAGAAGGTGCTGTATCAGAGTATCAGGTGCTGGTGGTAGAACAAGGCAAAGGGCAGGTCAAGCGGTTCGATCATGAAGGCAAACTACTGGACAGCGTAAAAGTAGGATATAACCCGCATGAAATAGAATGGGATGCCACGCTGAAACAGGCCTATGTCAGTAATTTTGGGGTGGAAGATTACGACAACACTATTGGAATTCCGGGCAGCAGCCTGGCCGTAATTGATCCAAAAAAAATTTCAGAAAGCCGCAGTTGGAGTACCCTCAGAAGGGACTTTCCGGCCGATTCCAGCAAGGGGCCGCATGGGGTAAAGCTTCGGCCCGGTCACGAGAATCAGCTGTACGTAAATGTGGAATATGGCAATGCCATGCTAATTATGGATCCTCGGAACGGACAAATCCAACGCAGTTTCGCTATCCCTGCCGGAACCCATAATTTTCTGTTTTCAAATGATGGCTCCCTTTTGTATCTAATGGCCGGCACCAATGGACTATATACCATTGATCCCGAAACGGGAGAAGAGCTGGCTCATTTTCCTGTTACCTCTGCTTTACGGGGACTGGCACTGACGAAAGACGAAAGTCAGATTCTCCTCAGCTGTGTAAATGAACTTTATCTCCTGAACACCGAGACACTGGAAGTGGTGCAGCACTATACCGACCTGGGTGTCAAACAAATCATTTATACCTGTTTCAGTCCGGACGAAAAATGGCTACTGGCTCCTTGCCCTTATGATAATCAGGTGCTCGTTATTGATCGGGCCAGCGGCAGAGTTTTGCAAAAAATAAAAACCGGCAAAGCTCCGATCTGCGTCAAAATAAGTCCTGATCAAAGCAAAGCCTTTGTGGTCAATGCTCTGGACAAGCACCTAAGCGTCATTGACCTGAACGACTATTCCGTACAGGATTTCGGAGTGACAGACAAACCCAATGGATTTCTATTTCTGAACCAACCCTCCCTTTAAGACCATGAAAAAATCAATTAGCCTCCTGTTCACAGCCCTTTTGATCTATGCCTGTTCTTCCCCGCAAAATGATGAAGAAACCAGACTGAGCGATACCCTTCAAATAAACAACACCACACCTGAAGTACCCACCTCAGGGGAAGTAGTCGACAAAAGCGAGCCGGAATTTAAAATCAAAGTTGAGGAATTGGACTATCAGCCCAGGTCTTACCTCTCGGTGGAATATGATGGAAAAGTCTTCCCCCTGGACAGCATGGATGGTACAGCAGAAATCATCAACCCCGAACAATACCAATCGATGGAAATTCCGGAGAATGCTTCTACGGCCTGTGGGGGATGGTGGGCCGGTGGGGGAACCTACTACTTTATTAATTCTACAGAAACAGTGGTCAGTATTTACAAAGGATTTCAGGACGAAGGTTTCCCCGGCTTTAACTGGGCTTTATTTAAAGAATTGAATCGATGATTTATCATATCCTGAATGGTGACGCTCTGACACCCACCTTTAGAGAAACGGGTCTGAAAGGTGAGGTGATCATTGCCCGAGAGGCTCTGATGGACGGGGATCTTAGCGGAGAAACCTGGCAAGCATTTCTGGAAAACAGGGCAAGGGTTCATGGTGTTTCTCCTGAAGAATACCAAAAAAATAGCGGGGCTGAATTCGATAAAATCCGAAACGCTCCGGAAGACTCCGTCTTTCATCTCTGGTTTGAATATGATCTGTTTTGTCAGGTCAACTTCTGGTTTTTCCTCTCCCTGATATACGTCTTGCCAGAAAATCGAAAAGTTTGGGCTTACTTGCAAATTCAACTACTCCAGGTAACTAGTTGAACGGAAATCATCCGCACGAATAAGTAAAAAAGAAACTATGAACAGAATCAAAACAATCGGACTTACATTTTTAACCATCTTACTAGCGACAGCTTTTACTGTAGTTATTGATTTAGAAACTAAACTCTTACTGAATGACAAAGTAGAGCTTAAAGTACCGAAGGACTTCGATATCATGTCTGAAGAATTAATGCAATTAAAGTATCCATCAGAGCGAAGACCAACTCTGGTCTATTCTAACGAGTCGGGCGGAATTAATGTGGCTTTAAACCTCACTCAAAGTCCGGCAAGCCAACAACTAATTCCCGTCTATAAAGACAACTTTGTTCGGACTTTTAAGAACCTTTATCCATCGGCCGAATGGAAAGACAGTGGCGTGAAAACGATTGATGGCAGAAAAGTTGGCTATTTAGAATTGATAACTCCGGCTATTGATACCGAAATTTATAATTTAATGTTCTTCACAGACTTAGACGGTCAATTACTTCTTTGCACTTTTAACTGCACCAGAAAGAGTATTGAGGAATGGACGCCGACTGCGAAAGAAATCATGAACTCCCTGAAAATAAAAAAGACGGGTCCATAACTTCAAACCTGAAGGGTTGCCTAAGAAGCTTTTACTTTGTCATTAATTCTAAAAGTTTTGGATAGGGTAATGCTTTGAATGAAATGAATTCCCCGAACAAACAGATATATCTCCGTCGAACCCCAGAAGGACTAAAACCTGCATTTTACTGGTCAAAACGATAACAAGAAACACAAAACCATTGCCACCAAAAATGGAAAACTCCCAAAAGAGATCAACGCATGACCCGGCTCTAAAACCATTTTGGAGGAAGCTTTTCAAATTCGATTGGAAGTTTGGATTCTTCCTGATACTTCTGATCTGCATACCCCGATTCGTATTGGTTCTCAATGCAAATCAAACCGGAAATTATGGCCCTATCGGGGCAATAATGCTCATCTCTGCGATTGTTCCTTTCATCTTTTTAAACAGAAATGGCCGTAAGGAAATCGGAATTATAGGGACTAAAAACATTGGCGGCTTACTCATGTCATTAATTGCTGGTTTAGCCTTTAGCTTTCTACTTTTTATCATCGGCAAAGCCATATATAGAGGTACCTTTCAAAACTGGTACGTCTACATCGGCAAATCTTACAACATCCCCCAAGGAATATCAGGAAACGACAAACTGATATTATTCGTCACCATGGCCGTAACAGGAATGATTTTTAGCCCAATTGGAGAAGAGCTATTCTTTCGGGGAATAGTTCACGGCAGTTTTGCACGATCGATTGGAGAGAAAAAGGCTTCCATTATAGATAGTTTAGCTTTTTCCCTCACCCATATTGCTCATTTCGGACTTGTTTTCATAAGCGGTACCTGGCATTTTCACCCTTTTCCGACACTCATATGGGTGGTGGGTATGTTCGTTGTCAGTATTCTTTTCTTCAGAGCTAAGAGTCTGTCTGGTTCACTGATGGGAGCCATCTTCTGTCATGCAGGGTTTAACCTCGGAATGATTTATAGCATATTTTACCTGCTGTAAGCTCCTTTCTTATTGAATTTAACAAACTCATTTTTTTAGGTAAATCCTTCCTTTCTTAACCTAAGTCAATGAACCCTAAAAATGGGAAGCCGACCTTTGTTTAAAATTTTGAAATCCGAATGATCAATCAAGCCGAACGTAAGGAAGTCTGGAAAACCATATTTCTGTTTCTCGTACTGGTGTTCACGTTGACCTCTCCTTTTCATTATGCTTTGGTGAATTTATACCCTTCCCGTATTTACGTGGGAGCTATCATGTGGTGCCCGGCTATCGCCGCCTTTCTAACCCTGAAAATCAGAGGCCGGTCTATTTCATCTCTTCCCTGGACATGGGAAAGCGGGAAATATCTTTGGTTATCGTACATCATTCCTGCCCTTTATGGTCTGCTGACTTACCTATTCATCTGGAGTTTTGGTTTAGGAGAGCTGGCCGATAGAGAAACAATTGCGGAATGGGGAACGGAACTGGGTTTGTTTGGTATCCGGACTTTAAATACCACTTCTATTGTGGTCATCGCAATAATTTTGACAGGGACTGTGGAAGTCATCAGAGCCTCAGCCACCACTTTAGGAGAAGAAATCGGCTGGAGAGGATTTTTCATCTGGGAGCTAAGAAAGGTGCTCTCGTTTACAGGGGTCTCCGTGGTAAGTGGGCTTGTTTGGGCGGCCTGGCATTGGCCCCTCCTGGTTTATTACAGCAATAATATGCTTCTTGAGTTCATCTCCTTTTTCGTTGTGATTATCTCCATGTCATTCATCATGACCTATTTCACCTTCAAATCGAGAAGCCTTTGGCCCGCTGTCCTTTTTCATGCCGTGAGCAATGTTTATATTCAAAAAATAATGCCGCCTCTTACCAGTGAAGTAAAAGGTACTGAACACTGGCTGGGCGAAAACGGGATCATGTTTGCCATCGTGACGGCCCTGTTTGGGCTTTATTACTGGTACAAAGGAGTCAAAGAGCATCTCTAAAAAACGTATAGTATATTGCGGTAAACTCATAACCATCAATCTTAAAAAACGGGCAGGCTTTTTTGCTCCGCATTGCAATGAATAAAAAACAAAAAACACTGATCATTAGAATTGTCTTATTTGTGAGCACAGGAGTATCCCTGTTTTTTGTTCCATGGCTTTTAGTGAAAGCCTGGATACTGCCCCTTCCTGATACTGTTCAGGAACAAATGGAACAGGCCATCGGACATGGTTTTGAAGGAATGCTCGTCTACATCGACAAGGCGGGCCAGCCCGCTCAATCTTTTGCAGCCGGATGGTATAACAAAGAACTGAAAATACCCGCCAAACCGGATGCCTTGTTTAAAATAGCCAGCATCAGCAAGCTTTATGATGCCGTTGCTGTAACCAAACTGGTACATGACGGAAGGCTCTCGCTGGACAAGACCATCGCGGATTACTTTCCGAATCTTACAAGCCGAATAGAAAACGCAGATAAAATCACCTTGCGTTTGATGATTCAGCACAGAAGCGGACTTCCCAATTTTACCGATACCCCGAATTTCTGGGCATCTCCCACCCAAAGCTTTGAAGAAAGTCTAGCCCTGATACTTGACCAACCAGCCAATTTTGAGCCCGGAGATGATTACGAATACTGCAATACAAACTACCTGCTGATCAATAAAATCATGGATAATGAACTCGGGTACCCCAATTTTGAATTCATTCGCGAAGAAATCCTGAAACCCCTTGAGCTCAAACATACCTTTGGCTCTCTGAAAGAAGTGAATCTGGACGATGTAATGAGTGGCTACCATGTGGGGCATCCTCATGACTTAAAAGCTGATGAACACGGCATGCTTGCTACCGCTGAAGACGTGGGCATTTTCATTCGGGCTTTAAATGACGGGTCTGTTTTTGAACCGGGAGAGCAGGAAATCTATTCGTCGGTTTATGAATATGAACATGGAGGCTGGGTGCCCGGCTATCAGAGCTTTGCAAAGTATCATGAAGACATTGACGCGGTTACCGTTGAATTCTATAGTACAACGGACTCCAAATTGTATAATTGGAATCTTTCCGAAATTGTGAATAAGCGAATTGTCAAAATACTTAAACACCAGAAAAATTAATAGAACCTCCGTTATTCGAAGGCACTTCTCACCCAGAAGTCAAACAATATCTGATTCGCTCTCAACCGTTTTGTGGATAAACTAAAGACCTGGCCAAATTAATATTCACTTCCTGTTTTTTGATGAGTCTTACACACCGCTCTCTTGTTTTGGCCTTATGATTCTCTTCCCAAAGAATTATTTGGCCCTAATTCTTCCCGTTTAGAAAGATTAAGTAAACAAGAGTATTTTAGTATCTTAAGACAGAGGGATATTGGGCTTTCATACCAATACCCATTCTCAAGAAAAAAGAAACACCTCCTTTTCCACTCCTCTTGCCTTTTATTCCGATCAGATGACAGAACCAAGTGCCTGATTGACTTTCTGCCATCGGGAAAGGCCCGAAGGTGGTCATCGTCATTTTGATCCCTCTTCTTACCACTCAGTAAAAAAAACGACAATACCTCCCGTTTTGAAGACACGAAATCATACAATTCGATCAGGAATAAGTTATATTGCTTTACGTTCACGCGCCCTTTGAATAAAAAGATTTGTAAATCTTCAAAGGCACAATTCCACCACCCGTAACGAACCTCTAAAAACCATTGCTATGAAACCAATTTCAACCTTACGGGCAAAAGCTATCTTTCTCTTGGTTGGAAACATCCTGACTGCTCTATTTCTGACCGCCGGGTCTGCTTTATCGCAGTCCAGAATTATTGACATGCACGTTCATTCTTATTCTGAAAATGACTTTGGGGAGCGGGAGCCTTCCAGCGATTTCTATGGCAATAAAGGAGCCGCCAATGCGGAAGAACATCTGAAAGAAACCTTTGAAGCCTTTCGGAAATGGAACATTGTAAAAGCCGCTGTAAGTGGCAATCCGGAAAGTGTAGAACACTGGGCGGCACACGACCCTGACCGGGTGATCCGTGGCCTTCTCATCTTTTCACCGGACGACTATGGCCTTGACAGCCTTCAGTTTGAACAAATGATCCTAGATAAGAAAATTGAGATTTTCGGTGAAATCGGAGCCTATTACAGCGGCACCACTCTTAGTGATGAAATCTGGCAGCCCTATTTACGTCTTTGTGAAAAATACGACATTCCGGTGGCAGTACATACCGGAGGAGGTGACCCGGGTGGCACTTACTCCTGGTCGCCCAAAGCCCGCCTTATCAAGGGAGACCCCTACCTCATCGAAGACGTACTAGTCAACTACCCGAAACTAAGAATCTACCTGATGCATAACGGGGGCGAAGAATGGCATGAGCATGCCCTTCGGATGATGGCCTATTACCCTCAGTTGTACACCGATATCGCCGTAATGTTATGGGTGGAACCCAATACTCAGCGAACCGTAACTGAATTTTTAAAAAATGCTCAACATGCGGGTTATCTCGACCGCGTGATGTTTGGTTCTGATCAGATGGTCTGGCCTCATGCAATTGAGCAGTCCATTCAGTTTCTCAATAGCCTGGATTTTTTAAGCACTGAGGAAAAAGAGGGCATTTTTTATGGTAACGCCGCCCGTTTTTTAAAGATGAAATAATGGCTACTTCTTTTTACGGACTTTGGCCCGCATAGAAGAAAAAAGGGAAGCCCAAAGCTACGACCTCCATGTACATCAAGAGATTATCATTTTAATTTAACCTCTAACCCAATCAACCATGGAAAAAGCATACCGTAATCTGGGGTATTTCCTGCTACTACTCATCCCTCTAACTTTTTTTGGTTTTTATAAAACCTACTTCAATCAGTTTCCGACCTTTAGCGAAACCGCCTTTTTTGTGCAAATTCATGCCGGCATCGCTATGATATGGATTCTTATGCTGATTATTCAGCCTCTGATGATCCGAAACCGGAGAGTAGACCTTCACCGGAAAATAGGCAAGGCCTCTTATGTTATTTTCCCTTTGCTGATTCTTTCCTTTATTCCCCAGATGATCAGTCTGGCGGGTTCAGATCGCCCTAATAATTTATTTTTCCCACTTTCCGATTCTATTCTACTGATTTCCTTTTATACGCTGGGAATTTATTACCGCTCAAAGGCCACTCTGCATATGCGGTACATGATTGGAACAGCCCTGATTTTTATCAGTCCCACCGTTGGACGGATATTTCCTTTCTGGTTCGACTTTTCTGATGTACTGGCCCAATTCGTCGTTTACAGCATCTTGTTTCTATTGCTGATCAGTCTGATTCTGATGGATAAAAAAAACGGCCGAAATCCAGAACCTTACCTACTCATGCTTCCTTTCTGGATACTTCATATGATCGTTTTCTCCATCGTTTTTCTCTGAACAGAAACTGAAAGGCGTGTCCTTTTTACCAATTTTGGCAAACCGGAATAGTTCTCTGAAGTTACCCTCATGATTGGATGAATTTTCCTGAATTGACGGAGATTTGAATACGGTGGATTATTTCTGGGCGTTCTCCTCTTATTTGAAGCGAACAAAATGAACTGGGAATATCACGAAATTAAACCTCCTGAACACCTGGCTGAATATATTGATTGTATCTGGTGGGAGAACTATGCCGAAATTCATCCGGAAAAAGGAAAACATTTATTGGTTCCTGATCTATCCATTGAACTCATTTTTACGCCTTCTGTAATGGTCCGGTATCTTCCCGGAACCGGTGAATATAAGAGAAAAAAAACACAGTTGGCCGGGCTTAGAACGACCCCTCAGGTATGTTCGGTTCAGGAAAGTCCGGTTATCGGAATTCGTTTCAAAGTATCACGTTTCTACCGGTTAAGTCTGATTAAAATGTCTGAAACCATCAATAATTGCCTTCATCCTACTATTTGCTTCGGCAAATCTGTTTCAAAACTGGAAAGGGAAGTCTTCATGGCAAAATCACAAGAAGAGCGGATTGAAAAAATCACTTCCTTTTTTACCGATTACCTGACCTTTGTTACCATCGATTCCGACCCGGTTTTTGAAGATATTATCCGTTACATTGATGAGCTTAATGGGGCTTGTGTTATCGGTGAGCTCCCCTCTCTTTTTTCAATATCTGCGAGTACAATCGAGCGAAAATTTCGGAAAAATATGGGTTTGACACCCAAAAAATACTGCTCACTTTTACGCTTTCAAAAGCAATTTCTTTCAGGACAAAAATCTTTCCGGAGCTATAATTCGGGTAGTAGTTTCAATTATTACGATCAGGCTCATTTTATTAAGGAAGTAAGTAAGTTCTCAGGCCTCACCCCCGGCCAGTTAGCCTCTCTCAAAATGGGAATTCAGGAAGCCTATTTTAAAAAAAAGTGGTCTTGACGATTTTTTACAATCCTACCAGGCAAGGGCTTCCTAATTTTGAAAAAAAATGAAAAATGAAGCTATTACCTCTCCTGATCGGAGTCATTGCAATGACTCAGTTACAGGCACATCCTGGGAAAATCAATTCTCTCTCCTTTTCTTATTTCGGCGAAATGCTGACGCATCCCGGTTTCAAACTTAATGCCGGATTTCCATTAAAAACATGGAAAGGAAACAACCCGAAAGTCATACAAAAAAGTATTATACTCAGTACTGGCATTGGTTTTTTCTACCACAAACGGTATCAGACAGGCCTGTTTTTTATTCCTGAAATCAGCTACCAAAGACATCAAAAAAAAGGCAAATTTATTGAAATGGGAGCTGGTCTTGGTTACCTGAAAACCCTGATTCCAAATAGTTTTGAGGTACATGACTCCGAAATTCGGCAAGTAACCGCCAGCCATTCGTATTTGTCTTCCAATGTCTTTCTGGTCTTTGGGAAAGGGCTGCGTTCGATCAAAAAAAAACAGGCTTCTTACTTTGTTAAACCTCAACTACTTCTCGCTGCTCCCGGTTTCCCTTCTGTCACTGGCTATTTTGCTCTTGAATTAGGAATCAAACAACATTTGTAAATGAAACGATTGAACTACCTGGCCTTAATGGCCATCCTACCTTTATTGTTTTCCTGCGAAAAATTCAAGGTAGATTCACAGGAAAACTCCTTTTTCTATATTAAAAATAAAGGAGCTGAACTCCCGGTTTGGGTCAGAGGAAATACAACCTCCAAAAAATTCATTATTTACATCAATGGAGGCCCCGGAGCCACCAGTCTTGACATCGCCAGAGCCGATATGTTTGGCTGGTCAGAGGGGCTGGAGACCAATTTTGCCATGGTCTACTATGATCAGCGTGGATGCGGAAATGCCCAGGGAAATATTAATGATAATACCCTGACTATTAAACAGTATGTTGAAGATTTAGATCAAATCATCACTGTACTGGCAGAACAATACGACCAGCCGAAAATCTATCTGATGGGTGCAAGTTTTGGGGGCTTTATCGGTGCAAATTATTTATTAACAGACCAGTTTCAGCAAAAAATCAGTGGATGGATTTCCGTAGATGGTGCCTATAATTTCGACTATGACCTGAGCTGGCAATACCGAAGAACTTTTTTGATCAATCTGGCCAAAGAGGAACTGTCTCTGGGAAACAAAATAGAGCATTGGACCAACGCTTTGGTATGGGCAGAAGACAATCCGGTCATCAGTACGGGGGAGCAGAAAAACAAATGGAGAAGTTTTATAGGCTGGCCGGGCGAAATCATCCTTCCCGAAGAAAGAGCTGCATTATCTTTACGTCAATATCTGGGCATCGGTTTTTTTTCAAGCTATAACCCTTTTCCTGCCTATTTATCATCAAATCTTGAAAAGGTCAATAATCATCTCAATGAAGACGCTGAAGGCACAAACCTCATTTCGATTGTTTCTCAGATCACCATTCCTTCTCTACTTATATGGGGAAGGTATGATGATCTTATTGCCCCGGAGGAGGGTAAGGAAGTTTTCACCCAATTCGGCACAGAAGATAGCCACAAGTTTTACAAACTTTTGCCCAACTCAAGCCACGAACCATATATCAGTGATCCTGAAAATTTCAAAAAAGAAGTGATTGAGTTTGTGACAAAATACTGAACACCAAAAGATATCCTGAAATAAAAATTTTTATGTTCAGAAAGAAATCAAAGGTGTACCTAAGGAGGTTTATGGTAAAAAATGCATTCAAAAATTCCAGAAACTGATCAGATTTCGGTCTTTTGAATTAAAAAAGACCTCCCGAATCTTTCGGAAGAGCTGCACAAGACCTGAAGGCAAATCATGAAAACCAAAGACTCGGAGCCAGGGAATATCTTTGAACTCTAACCAGAGATCTTTTTCGGATTACGTGGGACAAGTGAATAAAAGAGGTCACCCAAAAATGACTTTCAACACTTCTCACCTCAACTTTAACTCCTTTTACCACCAAAAAAACACTATCTTTCGTTCGGAAACTGCTTTTAGCAATGTTCATTTAAAACTTTATTGTGAAGGCCTCTTTTCAAAACTGCGGCCACTACCTCCGGATTTGAAGATTACACCCAACATCGCGGATAAAACCAGAATCGCCGTACTTCCCTTCGTGAACATGAGCACGGACATGGAGAATGAATTCTTCAGCGATGGCATTACGGAGGAAATCATCAACGCACTGGCGAAAATCGATGAATTAAAAGTGACTTCTCGAACCTCTGCCTTTCATTTCAAAGGGAAAAACATTCCGATAACAGAAATAGGAAAAGAACTCGGAGTTTCCACCTTACTGGAAGGTAGTGTGCGATTGTCCGGGAAAGCAATCCGGATTACCGCTCAGTTGATTGATGCCGAAGAAGACTTTCATTTCTGGTCTGAAACCTGGGACCGGCAACTGGATAATATTTTTGAAGTGCAGGACGAAATCAGCCTGCTGATTGCCGAAAAACTCAGGGAACAAATCGGCCATTTTGAAATAGAGGAACAAACAGATCACCAAAAAACAGATGTCAGTGCCTATGAATGTTACCTCAGAAGCAAATCCAGCTTTGCGAAATTCCAAAAGGCCGACCTGTTTACCGCTTTGGAGGAAATAGAAAATGCCATTGCCATCGATCCGGAATGTCCGTTTTATCATGCTTCACAAGCCATTTATTACGGCTACCTGGGGTTGATAAATGCCATTCCCGGTAAGGAAGCATTCACCAAATCCAGAGAGGCTGCTCTAAGAGCTCTGCAGTCTGACCCAAAAGATCCGGAGGCCAATTATGCCATTGGAATGGTCCATTATTTTTTTGAAAAAGACCTGGACACCGCTGTCTCTTATCTGGAAATTGCCCTGAAAAATCGTCCGAACTACGTCAATGCCCTATTGGGGGGCTCTGTAATGGACATTATCTCAGGCCATCATGAAAGATCATTATCGCGGATCAGGAAAGCCATGGAGCTGGACCCGCTCACCAGCTCACACCGGTACTATCTGGCTTCTGCCCTTCAGCGGATGGGCCGATATGAAGAGGCCCTTGAAGAAGTAAATAAATTACTGGCAGTTTCACCGTACCATGCAAATGCTTATGGTCTGAAAGGCACCATTTTATTCCGGTTGCAGCGATATAACGAGGCCATTCTCCATTACAAAACTTTTCCTGTATCGCCGACAAAGACAGCGGAGTATGAGGCCGGTATTGGTATCGTATATGCTGCAGCGGGAGAGGCAGATAAAGCCCTGGAATACCTGAATCGATGTCAAAGTCGGCCACAAAATTTTCATCTGGCTGCTGAGGAAAACCCCCTGGTGATGATTCCCATTTACCTGGGCAATCTGGATCAGGCCTTTGCTGAACTGGAAAAAGACATTGCTGCCGGCAAATATTATCTCAACTTTTATCGTGAAATACCGGCTTTCCGACGGCTGTCTGAAGATCCGCGGTCAGGCATGCTGGAAACCATCTTCAAATCAGAAGGCCGAAGTCAGGAGGAAACGACTTCAGAGCCCTCGAACCCGGCAAAAAAAGCGTTGCTTGACGAAGAACAGATTCAGTTTTATGGTCAGCAATTGTTGGAATTGATGGACCACGAAAAACCTTTTTTGGACGAAAACCTGAGTTTAAAGTCACTCGCCCATCCATTGAATCTTTCCCCGAATCAACTCTCTCTGGTGCTGAATGAAGGCCTTGGAAAGAACTTCAATAGCTTTGTCAATCAGTACAGAGTGGAGGAATTCAAGCGAATTGCGAAAGACCCAATAAACGCCAATTTTACTATTGTGGGCCTCGCCTACGAATGTGGATTTAACTCCAAGACCGTTTTCAATACTTACTTTAAGCAGCATACCGGACAAACGCCCCGTGAGTTTCTGAAAAACTGAAACCTGTAAATGTTCGGAATCATAAATCTGAACGTCTTCTTTGAAATCCCGAACCTCCGGGCCACAACGCTTTCTTTCCTTTGCAGCAGAAAAACAAAACAAGTATGAAACGTCTACAATTACTACCCATGGTTTGTCTGCTGTTCTCACTAACTGTTCTTGCACAGGAGTGGAAGGAAGAGCACCCCGACCGACCACAAAACCGTCTAGCTCTGAAAGCCGGATATTTTGGTGAATTAGTTCTCCATCCGGGGCTGACCGTTGGTCTGGACTACACGGTCTCTAAAAATAAATGGCTGACAATTCACTGGGACACCGACCTGGGCGGGTACCGGCACCGATGGAACAATTCGGCGGCCTTTTTAACCTCAGGCATCGGCTTCAGAATTCATATGGGGCCGGTATTCACAGATTTTAGCCTTGGAATCGGTTATATGCACACACGGCCCGATGGAGATCTCTTTGAAAAAACAGAAAATGGGGATATACAAGCGGCTTCAAACCGATGGCATTCTCACTTTATGCCGAATTCTTCTTTGCAAATCGGCTTGCACCCCGGAAAAAACAAGCAACAGCCCTTGATGCTTCATTTTGGACCGCAAGTCTATCTGCAGTCCTCTTTCAACCATACCTATCTGCCTCACCTGGCAGCCAAAATTGGTTTAACTTATCAACTGCAACAACCATGAAAAGAACAGTGCTTTTACTTAACCTGTTGATGGCAGTCCTGTTTACGGCCTGTCAAAAGGAAAGCTTTTATGAGGGCGACCATTTCTTTATCCGCAATGCCGGAGCCGAAATGCCTGTTTTTGTAAAGGGAAATGTCGAATCCGGCACTTTCATTCTTTTTCTACATGGAGGGCCGGGCGGAAATGCCTCTCTCCCCTCTTTCATGCCGGTCTCACAGGAATTGGAAAAAGATTATGCCTTTGCCTACTGGGACCAGCGGGGCTCCGGCCTTTCCATGGGAAACCCGGAAGCCTCAACCTTCACAGTCGAACAATTTGTGGAAGATCTTGACCTCGTGGTGGAAACCCTTAGGTTACGATATAATGAACCAAGGATTATTTTTTATGGCATCAGCTGGGGTGGAGCCTTGGGCAGTGCTTACCTGAGTACTGCAGATCTACAGGAAAAAATTGATGGGTTTATTTGTATGGACAGCGGTCATAATCTGGTGGAAGGGCTCCCGAAATCAGTGCTTTTTGTAAAAAACTTTGCTGAACAGCAAATTGAAAAGAGGCAGGACACCGCCTATTGGACTGAGGCGAGAGATTGGTGTGCTACTGCACCGGATATGACCGTTAAAGAAAATTATTTCAAATATGATGGCTACCTGAGCAAAACCAATGCCTACCGTAAAAACCCGGATCAGGTGGTTCAGGGGCCAGTGGTGGGAGCTCTGGGCACCATGAATTCTTACCTGTCACTAGCCCTCTTTTTCAATGGCAAATACCTGAGACCGCGATTCAATATTCTGGAATTGAACCTGAGCCAGGACATGAAGCGTATCAGGGTACCAACTCTTGTCATCTGGGGACGGCATGATGGAGTGAATACCATTGAAATGGGCTATGATGCCTATGAGCATATCGGAGGACCTGAATTTAATCAAAAACAGATGGTCATCCTTGAAAACAGTGCTCATGAAGGGTATATCGAAGAACAGGAACTATTTATTCAATCCTTCCGCCAGTTTGTAAACGGACTTTGATAATTAGATAATAATCTAAATGAGGAATTAAACGATCAATGAAATGAAAGCATTTATCTACCAAAAATATGGTTCACCTGAAGTTCTGGAACTGGTGAATCTGGAAAAACCAAAACCAAAAGAAAATGAGATTCTGGTCAGAATTAAGGCCACCACGGTGACCTCCGGTGATGTACGGCTAAGAAGCTCTGATTTCCCACCGGTAGCCTGGCTCATAGCCCGTCTGATGTTTGGCCTGTTTTATCCAAAAAAGAAAATCCTTGGACATGAGCTTTCAGGAATCGTGGAAGCGGTAGGCGAAAACGTTACCCGATACCAGGTGGGTGATGCCATTCTGGCCACTCCCACCCAGTTGCCCTCCGGTGCGTATGCCGAATACATTTGTATCCCGGAGGATAGAAAAAAAGGTGTACTGGCACATAAACCTCAAAATCTGAATTTTAAAGAAGCCGCTGCTCTGCCGGTTGGGGGAATGACAGCCCTTTATTTACTCAAGAAGGCCAAGCTGGCAAAAGGACAAAAAGTATTGGTCTACGGAGCCTCCGGAAGTGTAGGAAGCTTTGCAGTTCAGATAGCCGGAGCCTACGAGGCCGAGGTTACGGCTGTTTGCAGTCAATCGAACAGTGAAATGATGAAAACCTTGGGAGCCGGTACGGTTCTTGACTATCGCCGGGAAGATTATTCAACTCTGGGTCAACAATTTGATATCGTTATCGACGCTGTTGGCAAAACTTCTAAATCAAAGGCATCTGAGGTTTTAAAGCCGGGGGGGCAGTTTGTGTCGGTCACCTCCATCACCAAACCTGAGCAGGAGCACTTAGACGAACTGATTGAACTGGCCGAACAGGGAAAGATCAGACCATACATTGACAAGGTTTTCCCTTTCACCAATCTGACAGAGGCCCACACCTATGTGGAGAGAGGAAGAAAGAGAGGCAATGTGGCCATTGAAATAGCTAAAGCAACGGTTTCACCCTGAGACCTTTCCCGCATTCACTGACTTTCAGAAAAAATCATGTTGAACAAAATGAAATTGCAAAGAAAAATGCTTCAGATAGTACTGCTAAGTTCACTTCTCTTTATGCAAGGCTGTGTATTGGATCTGCGACCTCTTTCCGACACCCTTGATACCGAAATTAGTCACCTGGTAGAAAAAGAATTTGACGGAATGATCGTGTACGTCAATCAGGGAAATGAATCTAAACTTTACAGTGCCGGATGGAAAAACCGTAAAAACAAGATTCCGGCCGATCCTCATGCCCTCTTTAAAATAGCCAGCATCAGCAAGCTATATATTGCAGCGGCAACGGTAAAGCTGGTTGCTGCCGGTCAGCTTTCTTTAGATGATCACCTTAATCAGCTTATCCCTGAAGTTTCCGGAAAAATTGAAAATGCAGATGTCATTACGCTGAGGTTATTGCTACAGCACCGAAGCGGGATTCCGGAGTTTATATACCATCCCGATTTCGTCAATCATGACCCTGAAGAAAGCTATCTGGCTACTGCATCTATAATCTATGACCAACCGGCAGATTTTAAACCTGACCAGAAGTATAAATACTCAAATACCAATTATCTGCTCATCGGTGAAATTCTGGACAGAACCCTCGGTTACTCTCACCATCTTTACATCAAAAACGAAATCCTTCTTCCACTTGGCCTGAATAACACCTACAGCTTGTATAGTGAAGTGGATCCTGAAAAGGTAATGAGTGGCTATTATAAGGGCCATGAGCCGGATTTAAAAGCAAATGACTATACACGACCAGGTGGTTCTATGGTAGCCACCGCAGAAGATGTCGGCCTGTTTTTACGGGCCTTGATAGACGGTTCTCTTTTATCTCCGGAAGAACAGGCCCTGTATTCTTCGGTCTATGTCTACGAACATACTGGTTGGCTTAGCGGTTATACCAGTATTGCCAGGTACGAGGAGGATATTGATACCGTGGTGGTTCAGTTTGTGAATACCAGTGGTAAAGAAATCTTCTGGTTGAAACTGGAAAACGCTTATGACCGAATCGTGAGTATACTCAAAAAAGAGTGATCAGGACGATTAAAAAGAACCCGAAAGAACGAAACGGATAATAGCAAAACCTCTGTCATTCCCAAGATTCATTAACTTTATCACTGAACACCTGAAATTGATGTTACTGATAAAGTCATGAAAATAATTCTCACATCCATTGGCACCAGAGGCGATATGGAGCCCTTTCTGGCGATAGCTGAAATCCTGCAGGAGCGGGGACATAAAGTTATTTGCCTTTTTCCCGAGCAATTCAGGTCACTCGCTGAAGATTCGGGTTTTGAATTCGCCTCACTAGGCACCGAGTTTATTGAGATGCTCAATAGTCCGGTCGGTGTTACAGTGATGGGTGGCGGAAGATTTGGCTTCAAAAAAATAAGGGCTCTTTTGAAACTCGCTTCCATGCAGAAGGAGATCAACAAGGCTATGATTCTGAAGCAGGAAAGCGTTATTGAGAAGGAAAATCCCGACAGGATTGTTCATAATGGCAAAACAATGTACCCGGTTATCTGGGGAACAGAAAATAAAGAAAAGCGTTTTCTGGTCAGCCCTGTACCCTATTTACACTATGTAAAAGACCATTCTCATTTAGCCTTTAACCGAAACTTCGGGCCTTTTCTTAATAAACTGACATACGATCTGGCCAATTTCGGTCTGATCAAAACCATTTCAGGTTCGCTGAAATCGCTGGCGAAACCAAAACAATTAAGCACTAGAGAAATTAAAAAAGCTCTATTTGAGGAGCAAGTCATCTACACCGTTTCTCCTTCTCTTTTTCAAAGACCTGACTATTGGAGTGAAAAACTCCGGGTTTTAGGTTATCACGAAAGAAAAAAAACATTGCACTGGAGTCCCTCAAAAGAACTCGAAACCTTCCTCAGTAATCATCCAAAGGTGATTCTGGCAACTTTTGGAAGCATGATCAATACCGACCCGCTGAAGAAGACGGAAATCCTTTTGGATATCCTGGAGAGAAACAAAATTCCTGCGATCATCAATACAGCTTCTGGTGGCTTAGTTCAGCCTGAAAACTACAACAAAGAGCTTTTTCATTTTGCAGACCGTATTCCGTACGATTGGATATGCCCGAAACTGTTTGCCATGATACATCATGGTGGCTCCGGAACCACACATACCGCCATAAAGTATGGGTGTGCTTCTTTAATTATTCCTCACATTATTGACCAGTTTGTTTGGAATAAAATCATTCATAAGAAAGGTTTGGGACCTCTGGGAGTTAATATCAGCAAAATATCCTTCGGTAACCTTGAGCCTTTGATCATAGATTTATACACCAATAAAAAATATAAGCTGAATGCTGAGGCCACTGGTCTTGAAATCAAAAATGAGGCTTACCGGGACGAGATTTGTAAGACCATAGAAGCTTCAATAAAACTATGATTCTTCACCAGAAATGGTAACACAAAGTAGTCCAAATTTAAAGTTCTATGAAAACCTTTAACCCTGAAAACAAGGCCCATTGGCGAGAATGGCTTGAAGAAAATCATGTCAAAGAAGATTCAGTTTGGCTTGAGTTTTTTAGAAAAGGCTCCCCTAACTATAATCTGAGCTGGAGTGATGCCGTCGATGAAGCTTTGTGTTTTGGTTGGATAGACAGCACCAAGAGAAAAGTTGACGACGAAAAGTATATCCAATACTTCTGCAAGCGTAAACCAAAAAGCAATTGGTCAAGAGTCAATAAAGAGAAAGTAAAAATGCTTACCGAGCAGGGGCTAATGCAGGAAGCGGGCCATGTTAGCATCAAAATCGCAAAAGAAAATGGTTCATGGTCGTTTCTGGATGCAGTAGAAGCACTGATTATACCAGCCGAACTAAAAGAAGAGTTAGATAAGCATGAGAGAGCAGCCACATTTTTTGACAACCTGAGTAAATCGGATAAAAAGATATTGCTCTATTGGGTCATATCAGCCAAAACCGAGAAAACCAGACAAAAGCGTATTCTTGAAATTGCCAGAAACGCCAGCCAAAGCTGCAAACCGAAACAGTTTAGATAGAAAGAATTCTGGCTTAACCAATCAGGATTCCCTAATTTAAACTTCATTATGAAGAACAGATTCGTAGAATACTTTTCAAGCATCTCACCGCTCACCGTAGAAGAGGCTGAGGGTATAGCCCAAAGTATGCAAACCAGATCGTTTCAAAAAGGGGATTTTCTGGTCAGAGAGGGTCAGATTGCCTCCAAAACCTATTTCGTGTTAGAAGGCTGTATTCGTGAGTACGTCCTTCTGGAAGGAGAAGAAAAAACCACCAATTTCTTCACGGAAGATCAATGGGCAATTTCCCTGAATGGTTTGAGCCCGGGCAAACCCTCCACCCATTATTGGGTCTGTGCTGAAGATACAACTGTCGTTGCAGGTGACGAGCAGCAGGCTCAGGCTCTCTTCGAACGTTTTCCCCAGTTTCAAACTATCTCCAGAACCATTATGGAGTCGGCACTGGCAGAACAAAAGGAAGCCCTCTCCTCCTATTATACCGACTCCCCGGAGAAACGCTATCAGAAGTTAGTTCAGTCAAGACCAAGTCTTATTCAGCGTATTCCTCAATACCAGATTGCGAGTTATATCGGTGTAAAGCCTGAATCACTCAGCCGAATCAGAAAGAGAATGGCTTCCTCACCAAAGAAAGATTAGACGGCAATCACCACGTTTCCTCTTTTGTGCCCTTTCTCTACATAGGTATGAGCTTCCGCCATTTTTTCCAAAGGAAAGACCTGATCAATAACAGGCCTGATCTTCTTTTCTTCGGCCAGGCTCTTCAACTGCAAAAAGGCCTCTTTTGGGGTTAGCGGAGTACCATGATCAATGGAGATGTATTTGCCTTCCGGCAATAGCGACTCCTTGCTCTTCTTTTTCAATTCAGACGTTTTAGAATTGCCTACAGCATCAATGACATACTTGTAGGTTCCTAAGTCCTCTGTAGCGTTATCAGTGGTGTAATCAATGGTTTCATCACTTCCTAATGATCTGACAAGATCAAAATTCTTTTCGCTACATACACTGGTAACTCTTGCTCCCACCAGTTTGGCCAATTGAATCGCCATAGTGCCTATACTGCCAGATGCTCCATAAATGAGAACCTCATCTCCGGGCTTAATAGTAGTCTTTTTAAGCAGGTGCTTTGCCAGCAACCCACCGTAAGGGATGGCCGCAGCTTCCTGAAAAGTCAAGTTTGACGGTTTCAGAGCAAGATTCCAGTCCTCGGGAAGACAGATATACTCTGCATAGGAACCAAAACGTCGTTTGGTTGGAGAAACAGAACCGTAAGCGAATACTTCGTCGCCGATATTAAAACGAGTGACATTCTTTCCTTTGGACTCAATAACTCCTGCCGAGACCATTCCCAAAACAGGGTTTCTGGGCTTTCCAAAACCGAAAATAAGCTGAACAATGAACTTCGCTACCGGAGAGGCAATTAACCCACGAATGAGAACATCACTTGTGGTCACTGCAGTGGCTTTGATCCGTATCAATACTTCATCGTCTTTCGGGCTGGGCTTTTCAATTTCACTGAGAATCAGGTGCTCAGGAGATCCGTACTTTGAACATTCAATTGCTTTCATTTTTCTTTGTTTTTGTTTTTAACTGAGAGCAAAATTATCCGGGGTACAAACCGTTTGCATTGATCTGGGTTAAGAAGCAAAAAATTGGGTAGTTTTATTGGCGAGTTCGCCTTTGCTTGAGCGAAATCAATTACTTATTTAAAAAAATGAATAGCCTAAACCCTGAAGTCACCATCTTTCTTGACAGCCTCAATCACCCACTTCGATTCGAAATTCAACTATTGCGGGAGATAATTCTGGGATCATCAAAAGGTCTTAATGAAAACATCAAGTGGAACGGCCCGAATTATACGTTTCAGGATGCCGATCGAATAACGATGAAAATTCAGCCACCAAAGCAGATACAACTGATTTTTCACCGTGGAGCAAAAAAACTGGAACAGCCAAAACAAAAACTGATTCAGACCGACTCCAAACTGCTGGTTTGGAAGGAAAATGACAGAGCAATAGCCGGTTTTAAAAATATGGAAGACATAAAAGCGGCACAGGAGGAATTGAAAGAAATCGTTATAAAATGGATTGAGCAAAGCTCTGAATAGAGCTCAATTTGTCCTCATAAAACACAATTTCCTATCAGAGCTAAAATGTCTGCCCTAAAAAAACATATCATAGAAACTTTCGGATTCATTGAAGAAGAATTCGGGCACATCGAAGGCTTCTTTAAGCCCAGAAGTCTGGCCAAAGGTGAGTATTTCCTAAAGGAAGGTCAGCTCGTGAGGCAAATGGGTTTTGTGGAAAGTGGTATCCTGAGAGAGTTTCTGTACCTCAATGGCAAGGAAATCACCAAATGGTTTTCTACCTCCGGATATTTTGCCGTTGATCTCTCCGGTTTTCTGTTTGAGAAAACCTCTAAAGTCAACTATCAGGCCATCACAGCTGTGGAAATGCTTACTATCTCGAAAGAAAATTTTGACCAGATTTCAGGAAAGGTGGCTCGTTGGGATACTCTTGAGAAAATGTTTCTAGCCAAATGCTTCACCGTTTTGGAGAATAGAGTGGTTTCTCACCTTGGACTCAATGCTGAGGAACGGTATCTGCAATTGCACAGCTTTAATCCTCAACTTTTCAATCAGGTTCCACTCAATCACCTCGCCTCTATGCTCGGCATGACGCCCGAAACCCTGAGCCGAATCAGAAATAAACAGGCCAAATCCATTTCTTGATCTATATCAAGTCTGTAGCAAACCGAAGTGTAGAACTTTGCCCTGGTTCATTTGCAAAACATTAATACAGACAAAGATGAGAATCAATGAAAAAGCACCCGTATTTCAGCGTAAAGAAATTAGAATTCAGGCCTCTCCGGAGAAAGTATGGGAGGTCTTAACCAACATAGAAAAGTGGCCTGAATGGAACAATAAAATTTCCAAATCCTCAGCGGAAACTAGTATCAAAAAAGGAACCGTCTTCAACTGGAAAACAGGAGGCAGTATGATAAAATCAAAAATTCACACCTTTCAACCCTATCATCTCTTTGGATGGACAGGAAAGGCCTTCGGGGCGAGTGCAATCCACAATTGGAACCTCTACCCTACTGAAGAGTTTACCATAGTAAGCGTCGAAGAAAGTATGGAGGGCTGGGTTGCAGGACTATTCAAAACTCAAATGAACAAGAAGTTAGGAAATGATATGGGATTTTGGTTGAAACGTTTGAAGCTTAGAGTCGAGGAATGTAATTTGCTGGACTGAAACTTCTATATATGAACAAACCAGCAAATCATGACGAACGAATGGCCAAAATGACTTTTGGTTCGGTATATCCTCATTATGTCATTAAAGTGGAAAAGAAAGGCCGGTCAAAGGCTGAACTGCACGAAGTGATCACCTGGCTGACAGGTTTTGATGATGAAAAAATTGAGTCGCTTATCAATGATAAGGTTACGTTCGAGCAGTTTTTTGAGCAGGCAAACCTTCACCCTAATGCACCTTCAATCAAAGGAATGATTTGTGGTTATAGAATTGAGGAAATCGACAATCCCCTGACTCAGAAAGTAAGATATCTCGACAAACTTGTTGACGAATTAGCCAAAGGGCGAAAAATGGAAAAAATTCTGAGAACAGAGTGATTTCGGACTTTCAGTAGAATAGAATAACTGATGCCACGCTTAGCACAATTCAACATAATAAAACTCATTGATGAACTTGATTCACCAACCATCAAAGAGTTTAAGGACTTTTTGGCTCCGGTAAACCTTCTTGCAGAAGATAGTCCGGGGTTTATCTGGAGATTAAAAGACGAAACCGGTACCGATGCCACTGCCATTGAAACGCCTTACGAAGACCCTCTCATTTTTGTGAATATGTCTGTTTGGAAAGACTACGCCTCCCTGGCGGATTATACCTACCAAACCGTACACAGTTATTTTCTGAAAAGCCGAAAAAAGTGGGCTTCAAAGATGGCCGGTCATACTGCTGTGATGTGGTATATTGAAGAAGGCCATATTCCATCTCTAGCTGAGGCCAAGGACAAACTTGATGTCTTGAACTCAAAAGGATCAGGCCCTGAAGCCTTCAGCATGACCGATGTTTATCATGTTGATGGGTCAAAGCTCAAATCCTGATCGCCGTTGCTAAGGCTGTGATACCGTTTGTAAATCCACCACCTGTAGGGCCCCATTTTAACCGTATATTAGTCCTATGAAAGACAATAAATACATCGGCTTAGGCCTTGCACTTGGGGTTGGTATTGGTACGGCCATTGGAGTTGCAACAGATAATTTATCCATGTGGCTTAGTTTGGGCATTGCCATTGGCTTGGCTATCGGAGCCGGATTGAAGAAGAAAAACGAAGAGCAGGAGCCCTGATCATCACCATTCATTTTCATAAGACTGAATACAGCTATTGAAAGGCTTACCTTTCACATGAATGCATTCGCAGAAATTCTCACAGGGTCCGGAGTTCTCACTGCATTGGCGAAGGCACCCCTTCTGAGTATTTCGGGGCATGATGCCATACATATTGACTGAACCAAAAATAACAATAACAATAACCGCAAAAACTGAGGCAAAGAATCCCCAGGGAAAACTTCTGGTTTTCTTTTCCCTGGGTGTATTCTGAAGAGGGAAAAACAGTACTTTCAGCCGCTCATAATCCCAGCAAAGTAAGTAGAAGACAGCTATTGTCATTAGAGGAGCAGTAAACAGAGAACCATCAAAACGAACCGCATGGGAGAGAATAGTGATGTTCAGAATTATAGGTAAATAAAGCAAAGCTCCCAGAAGAGCCGTGCGTGGAATTAATAAAAGAATGGCAGCCAAAACCTGAGCAATTCCTATAAACGTGTAATAATATCCGGTATGATGCAGAGCCTCAAGATATTGGCCCATTGGATGATTTACCGAAAGCGAGGTAAACCGCTCTCCAATAATTTTCACATACCCGGAAGGAATAAAACCAGCGGCTAAAGCTACACGGCAGAAAATAGTGAAATAGCCGAACCAAAGGTTTCTTTTGGCATTATGATAATATTGGAGTAATTGTTTCATGATTTAAAAGTACTTTGAGTTTCAAAGTTGTAAAATTCTTCTTCTTTCTTCCCGCACTTTATGCGATAATCTTTCGATATGATTTACCTCTTATCAAAAAAGAAACGTTTGCCCACTCCTCCATTTTGGGGGATTTGTGATCTTAAAAAGGATTTTTAGAACGCCTTTTCAGACCATCTCTTATATTTGATAAATCAACTAAACTTTTAATTATGGAAAAAGCTTTGCAAACGATGATTGACAATATGCCCGAGAAAACGGGCAAATCTTTAAAAGAATGGACTGCGTTGCTCAAAACAAAAAACTTTGAGAAACACGGGCAGGCGGTCAACTTTCTCAAGAAAGAACACGGTGTAACTCACGGATTTGCCAATACTATTGTGCTACTCTCAAAGGAAGAACATGAAGAACCCGAGGATTTGGTA
Organism: Jiulongibacter sediminis; assembly: GCF_001306455.1. GTDB lineage: Bacteria > Bacteroidota > Bacteroidia > Cytophagales > Spirosomataceae > Jiulongibacter > Jiulongibacter sediminis. The sequence continues at coordinate 324,018 of NZ_LGTQ01000010.1, forward strand.
AGCGAGCAATACAAGGGAAAAGAAGAACTGCTCCCTGTCTATGAGAAATTGCTTGAGACTTGTCAATCTTTCGGAGACGATATCACGGTGACACCAAAGAAAACCTCGGTCAGTATTATCCGCAAAAGGCAATTTGCTCTGATAAAACCGGCAACAAAATCCAGAATAGATTTAGGACTAAAACTCAAAGATATTGCTCCGCAAGGTCGCCTGGGCGATTCTGGACCTTTTGGCACTATGTGTACCCACCGTATTCAACTTACCGAACTGAATGAGGTTGATGATGAAGTCATTGGTTGGCTAAAAGAGGCCTACGAAAAGAGTATTTGATTCTTCAGGCACAGGTCAAAGAATGGTAGAGATGCTTTTTGGACGAATCGACTGTAAATCAGTATATTCACCAAAAGACTTTTACAGCCCTAATCTTTTACTATGAAAAACCTTCTTCTAACTCTTTCTCTGTTTTACTTTTTTAGCCTGGCCTGTCAGAATCAAAACTCCGAAGAGACTCAACCCATCTCACTTTTTGATGGTAAAACTTTCAATGGCTGGGAGGGTGATACACTGAGTACCTGGAGAATTGAAAACGGTGAACTCATTGGTGGTTCTTTAACAGAGACCGTACCGCATAACGAGTTTCTGTGCACCACTAAAACCTACGATAATTTTATTCTAAACCTTAAAATAAAACTCACCGGTGATGAAGGTTTTATAAATTCCGGTATACAGTTCAGAAGTATCAGACTCGACGAACCTCCTTATGAAATGAGGGGCTATCAGGCCGATTTTGGAGAAAATTACTGGGCCGGGCTTTACGATGAATCGAGAAGAGACAGCACCCTCATAGCTCCCGACTCCGTTCAGGTTTTGGAGTGGATAAAAATTAATGATTGGAACGACTATACGGTGCACGCCGAAGGTCGTAGAATTCGTCTCTATGTCAATGGCCATCAGACGGTAGATTACACCGAAGCCGATGAAAGCATTCCTCAAAAGGGATTGATTGGTCTACAAATTCATGGCGGTGGCAAGGCCGAGGCCGCTTTCAAAGATATTACAATTCAGGAAATTCATTAAATTGAGCAACCTGTTCATTCTCAGAGAATTCTGATGATGATCTTAACTCAACCCTGATTAACAATGGTGAAAAACCTGACCTTCATGGTGCTGGCCTTGCTTAGCACCCGTTTGCTTGCTCAATCTCCTGACCCATCCATTGACCGTGATTATACTCTTGAAGCGACAATGCTCGGTTACTTTGCCAAAGATGGTACCCGAAACCCAACTCTGAAAGCTCACAAAGGAGATGTGGTTCGCATCACCATTGTCAATGGCGAGACCATGACCCATGATATCAAAATGGAGAAGCTGGACCTGAAAAGCGAGACGCTTAATGAAAAAGGCAGCCAAACGAGCATCACGTTTACCGCAGAAGAAAGCGACACCTATTTTTGTACCGTTCCAGGTCACAGAGCCGCAGGAATGGTGGGTACTTTTGAAGTGGTGGAAGGAAGTTTGGATGCTCCCGTAATTTCAGGTGAGTTGCCACAAATCGATGGCCGAACTCTAAACCTTAACTTTGAAAACGGACAACTTAGCGATTGGCAAGCAATAGGTGAAGCCTTTCAAAACCCTGTTTTCAACTCAGTCGAAAGCCTTTATGAAGACGGCACCATCAGCGGACAAGAAGGCGAATTCTTTTTGAGTAGTGGCGGTACCAATAATTATAAACTCACCGGAACATTAACATCAAAAGCTTTTAAAATAACTGCACCATTCGCAGCCTTCAGGGTTTCTGGTGGAGCCCTGGAAGACACAAGAGTGGAACTGGTTTTGGACGAAACCAATGAAGTCATTTTCAAATCTACAGGTCAGGGTCGAGCTACTTTGCAACCAGTTGTCGCAGATCTTCAGAGCTTTATGGATCGGGAGATCTTTATTCGGATCATTGATAATGAAACGGGTACCTCGCCTATTCCATATATCAGAGATGATATCTGGGCTCATATCAGTTTTGATGATTTCCGTTTCTACCCCACACGACCAAACTTCCCCAATGAACTGAACCGTGAGGACATTATCGTCATGCCACCCCTTGACCCCGTTCTAAACTCCGGTTTATCAGGCCCTGAGGCCGCCAAAGCCATGACTTTACCTGAGGGTTTTAGCATTACACTGGCTGCAGCAGAGCCGGAGATCATTCGTCCCATCAGTTTTACCATTGACCCTAAAGGCCGACTTTGGGTAGTAGAAGGGCATACTTACCCTGTGCCCGCTCCCGAAGGTGAAGGCCGTGACCGTATCCTTATTTTGGAGGATACCGACGGTAATGGTACTCTGGATAACCGAAAGGTGTTTATGGAAGGTCTGAATCTGGTTTCCGGTATCGAGGTGGGCATGGGTGGCGTCTGGCTGGGAGCTGCTCCTTATCTTCTGTTTATCCCTGTTGAAAATGATAAACCTGCAGGGCCGCCGCAAAAACTCCTGGACGGTTGGGGAACTCATGATACACATGAAGTTTTGAACAACCTCCGCTGGGGCCCTGATGGCTGGCTCTATGGTTGTCATGGTGTTTTTACTCATTCTGTTGTCGGTAAACCAGGGACACCAGAAAACGAGCGGGTCAAAATGAATGGAGGTATCTGGCGATATCACCCCACGCGTCACGAATTTGAAGTTTTTGCTCACGGCATCAGCAACCCCTGGGGAATTGACTTTAATGAATATGGTCATGCGTTTGCCACAGTTTGTGTGATTCCCCATATGTTTCATATCATTCAGGAAGGGCGTTTTCGCCGTCAGGCAGGACAGCATTTTAATCCTTATACCTATAATGATATCAAGACGATTGGTGATCATGTGCACTATATGGGTGACAGAGGCCCTCATGCCGGTAATTTCAGATCAGCAGCAGCCGGTGGTGGCCATGCCCATGCCGGAGCTATGATTTATAAGGGAAACTCCTGGCCTGAGCAATACCACGATCTCATTTTCATGAATAATATCAATGGAGCCCGGCTCAATAATGATAAACTCACACCATCTGGCTCTGGGTATGTGGCCTCTCATGAGAAAGACTTTCTGGTTATGAATGACTCCTGGTCACAATGGCTGAATTTCAAATATGACGCGAGTGGATCGGTTTGGGCTATCGACTGGTACGATAAAAATCAATGCCATAGCCCCAATCCCGATGTCCATGATAAAAGTCTGGGCAGAATATTTAAAATCACCCATAATAACGATCGTTGGAAACAGGAAGATTTGACAAAAGCCTCTGACCTCGAACTGGTTGCTTACCAAACGCACCCGAATGAATGGTATGTGCGACAGGCTCGTACCCTTTTGCAGGAAAGAGGTGGAAATGAAATCGTATTTGGAGCTTTGAGAAAGCTACTCCATGAGACACCCGAAACCGGCAACAAGCTCAATGCTCTCTGGACCTTACATGCCATTGGTGGCCTTTCTGAAAAAGACCTTGTCCTGTTAATGGACCATGAAAACGAACATATCAAGAGCTGGGCTATTCAACTGGCCGCCGAAGACCAAAACGTTGAGCGGGAAACCCTGAAGAAAATGGAGGACTTAGCTGTAAGTGATCCTTCGCCCGTGGTAAGATTATACCTGAGTTCTGCCTTATTAAGGCTACCGGCTAATCAACGCTGGAAGAGTCTGGAAGCTTTGACCCAAAAGTCTGAGGACATCACAGATCATAACCTGCCTTTAATGTACTGGTATGCTGCTGAACCCCTGGCGGCGATAGATGCGGACCGGGCTTTGGCTCTTGCAGAAAGCTCAAAATTCCCGGATCATTTGACATATATGATACAACGTGTAGGGGATTTGAAGACTGCGAATGCCAAAAGTGCTCTGCAAAAGCTAAGCATAAAATGGCTGCAGAATAGCGATCATAGCCATCATAAAGAGTTGATGCTCATTGAAAAGCTGATAGGCGAAGGGAGTAAGTAAAAAAGAACTTCTGACCTTCTTTTATTCTCAAATTGGATTCATTTGATGAATATAAACTTGTTGATTCCGTCTGCTTCTAATCTAAAGTTCAATAGGCTCAGAGAGCCGAAATTAAGGTAAAATATATTGTATTTTTAAGTCCAAAGGTCTGTATGGCCGACATTTCATTTTTCGACGAATAAGAAAATGTAGCCCTTATCGGGCACTTTCGTTGGTCTCCAATAATTTCCTTCTTTCAGATAGATACGGTGACCCTTACAGGGTCTATGTTCTTTCATCTCGTTTCCTGCTAAAATAAGGTAATCCCGACGGGATTATTATGACCCTGTAGGGGTCAAAGTATGATAGCCACATCAATCCATAAATGCTTTTAATGACCGCAGCGTGGTCACCGTACCAATGACATTCGGGCATGAAACCTTACCTATTTCTGTCCCTGCAGGTAGGTCACCAAAGAAGCCAGTTCCTCAAAGGAAAGAGCATTCGCCAGCCCTGCCGGCATCATGGAGTTTTCCATCTCCTCGCGGCTTTTGATATTGTTTTTACTCAACTCGGTAGCATTTCCACCGATATCGCGAATGGTCAGTTTATCCGCCGACTCAGCCGTCACAAAACCCATGTATGACTTCCCATCTTTGGTTTCAATCATAAAAGTGCTGAAACCCTGAGAAATTGAGGCATTTGGCTTCAAAATCGACTCAGTAATCTGATCACGATTCATGATGGAGCCGATCTGACCCATAAATGGTCCTTTCATTACCTGCCCTTTTTCAATGCTATGACAGGCAATACAACCCTGAGAAGTGAACAAAGCCTTTCCTTTCGAAGCATCACCTTTGATCTGGCCCATGGCCAAAATCACATCTTCAATGGAAGACTCCCCTACCTGACCTTTTTTATTTTTAATGGCCTCAAAATCCACATTGATTTCATCCTCCTCCGCTTCAGCAACCTCAGCAGTTCCGAGATCTGCAATGTCGAGTCTGTTTCTGTCATTCAGCCAGGCAAAATAGTCGGCTTTTTCTTCACCAGCTTTGCTCATTTTCTCCAACAAGAAATCTTTGATCTTCGCAGAACCTTCCCATTCAATAGCTTTATAATAAGGCCCGTGAGTGTCAGGTCGGGTGCTCCACCACCAGCTTCCATCATACAGGGCTTCTTTGTGATAAAGTCGTGAAAGTGTGCTCAAAATTTCATCCTGATATTCTGATTCTTCAAAAGCCTCCATCAAGCCATCTACGGCTTTTTCATCATGCTTATACCGCAAAACCCAAAGAGCAAGGGTCGGATTCTTATCCATTCCTTTAAGAACGGCTTCCACATCATTGATCTTTACCAATGACCTTACAGCCAGGTGAGGTAGTACGATCTCTGAGTTTGGTGTGGCATGCGGACCCTCAGATCCCGTTTCGGGTATTTTAGCCGAGGCAGGAACCTGAATTTTCATCAAGGTTTCCACCGCCTCGGTCTTTCCAAGTCTTCCAAGACCTACAATAGCCGCCGCTCTTACTCTGGGGTTTGCATCTTCAACTCCGTCCAAATAAGGTTGGATAGGCACATTTTCAAGACAAGTCAGTCGATCTGTCAACGCTTTGAGGGCAAACTCTCTCATCTTATCCTCTTCACTCAACTTCACCAACTCATCCACTCCGTTGCCACCGGTGAGTTGAGCATAGGTAAATACCGCAGCCACACGACTTTGAAGAGTGAGACTTTGATCCTTTGCTATCGCCAATGCAGCTGCAGAGGCTTCGTCTTTTGATCTTTTGAGAAGCTCTTGCTGAGCATGGAAACGCGTTGCAGAGCTTCCTGTTTTCAGCAGTTCAGCCAGTTCCTGCACAGTAGCTTTTTTGAGATCAGGAAACGCTTCGTAGCTCCAGTCTTTTGGCACTACTTTCACCACGTAACCTTTGTCAGGACTACCTTTGTATCCGGCACCATCCCAGGCCGCCAGAAACATACGGCCTGAGCCATCCACATCCACATCGGTGATTTGAGACAGTTTGATGAAATTTTCATCACGTTGTGTAAACGTCGGGCCATCCATGGTCACCCGATGAATAAAGAGCTCGTTCTGCCCCCAATCCGCCATCATGGGCACATGATTATAGGCCACCGGCCAGCGATCATCATCCATAAAATAGCTCCCTGTTCCTGATCCACCGCCCAAATCTTTCAGAGCCGGAATAATTTCGTCTGTAAAGTTCTTAAACAAGGTCGGATACCCGAACTCGCCACTTTGCTGGTAATGAATAAACCGGACATTCCAGCCGCCGCCATCGTTGGTATTGCCACGGGTATAGATGTTCATGAATGGGTCAATGGCCACATCATAAATATTACGTGTTCCGTGAGCATAAATTTCCATTTCAGTGCCGTCAGGTCTTACTCTTACGATTCCTCCACCGAGCATAGTAAGTTTTTTCCCGCTTCGGTCCTCGGCCTCATGAAAACCAAAATCGCCGGCGGCGATGTAAATCCAGCCATCAATCCCCATCCGAATTCCATTGATGGCATGGTCGGTACCACGCCCCTTTAGAGGTGCCGGGGAACAAATATTTTTAATCAAAGGCTTTGATGGTCCATCGGCTATGTGGTCATGGTCTTTATCTTCAAAAACCACCAGATCCATACCTGTGGCAATGTTATCACCACCTTCAAATACGGTATGCAGCACAAAGACCTGATCGCCCACCGGCATGATTCCCCTTGGGTTATCCGCTTTAGCGAACTCAACATGTTCTTCATACACGCCATCATTATCTTGATCCAGCAGTTTTACAATGGCTCCATAACCGGGATCTTTTCCTAAGGATCCCATCTTATCAACACCGACAAACACTTCACCTTCAGGCGAAACAGCCAGACAAGCCGGACTGGGTACAACATCAGGGCCGGCAATGACCTGCATTTGCAAATCAGTGCTATCTTTTTCAAAGGTATCCGGGTCAAAACCCCTTGGCGAAAAATATTCCTGAAGTTCTTTAAGATCAGCCGTTTGATTTTTCTGGCAGGAGATAGACAAGGTCAAAGCCAAAAGAAGACTTAAACCGACAATTTTCTTTTGCATACGATAGGGTCTGTTATACAAATCAAAGATACGAGCAATCTTCAAGGCTCCTCAAAGGAAATAATTCCAGACTCAAATTTTTCAAATATTCAATTCATCAGAAAACCATATAACACTCATATTCAATGAATTGAAGTGCCATCAATATGGATGCAAACGTTTGCGTTGCTTCTCATTTTCTAATGCAGAAAATCAAATCTCAGAATCACCAGCACGCTTCTTTTGATCTCCTGAAAAACGGAATGGATCAATACTTCATAATCATCATTGAGAAATATGACTTAAATTGGATTTGACTTTTTAACAACCCTATGCAAAAACTCCTTTTCTTTTGTCTGACTTTTTCGGCCCTCATATCTCATGGCCAAACCTCTCCGAATTTTGAGAAAACAATCGTTACCCGCGACTTCCTCTCTGAAGGTGTGGCGGCCGGTGATCTGAATAATGACGGTTTGAAAGACATTATCACGGGTTATTATTGGTTTGAAGCCCCTGATTGGATAAAACATGAGATAGCTCCTTCGCGGGTCTATCAACCTCGAAAAGAATACAGCAAGTCTTTTCTGGTTTACACGATTGATGTCAATCAGGACGGCTGGGAAGATGTGGTCAATATCGACTACCCCGGCACGGCGGCATACTGGTTTGAAAATCCTCAAAATCAGAACGTTGAATGGAAAAAACATATCATTGCTGACTCAGTAGGTGTTGGTAATGAATCACCCGGTTTTATTGACATGGATGAAGACGGAAGAATAGATATCCTCTGCTCAGATGTGGCAAAAAAACAAATTATCTGGCTGCAAGCCCCTACTGAGCCCGGACAAACCGAATGGGTCAAACATGCTATAAGCCAAGAAAATGTGGCCGGTACCGACCGCTACTCTCATGGCATAGGTTATGGTGATATTAATCACGACGGTTTCAAAGACGTCGTTATCACGGCAGGTTGGTTTGAAGGTAAAGACGACCTGAGCTCAGGCGACTGGATTTTCCACCCGGCAGATTTAGGCGAAGCCTGCTCTCACATGCAAATTTTAGATATTAATGAAGACGGAAAAAATGATGTTGTTTCAGCCTCCGCCCATAAACTAGGCGTGTGGTGGTACGAGCAAATTGAGGAAGAAGGAAAAATCAATTTCAAAAGGCATCTGATGAGTGAGACCACGGCCCAAACGCACTCATCTATCATGGTAGATCTGGACGGAAACGGAAGACAAGACTATTTAACGGGCAAACGTTATCTGGCTCATAATGGTAATGACGCCGGAGATGCCGATGCTCCTATTTTGATGTGGTTTTTCTTCACCCCTGAGCCTCCGCATTATTATGAACAGATCATTGACATTGACTCTGGTGCAGGACTCAATATCGCAATTGAGGATATGAACCAAGATGAGCGGCCCGATATTATCCTCTCCAACAAAAACGGTGTCTTTCTGATTGAAAACCACCTCTTTTAAATCAGGAAGCCAAAGCCGAAGAAAGCTCCAGAAAAGCTTTTACCCTTCTTTTGGAGACGTTTACCTCCAAATCGTTGCTTAACTTTGCCTTTAGGCACGAGCCCACCTTGCGGTAACTTTTGATGGAATCAACATTGACCACTGTTCCCCGATCTACACGGTAAAACCCATGCTCTTTGAGTCGGCTTTCCAGCTTACCAAGTGTAGTCGCCACATAAACATATCGCCCGTCTTTGTAGTAGATATGGGTGTAGTTGACATCCGCCTCCAGCCTCAGTAGTTTTTTGGGTTGAGCAAAAAGGTGCCCTCCTATTCTTATTTTTTTCATGGTCTTATTTTGTTCTATTATTTCCAAATATTTACCCCTTATTAATCTGTGTAAGTGATAAAAATTCGGGCCAGATTGCCTTGAACCGCCCAACTGAAATTATAGGCGGTTGTGAATAATGAAATGGTGGTACCATCAATTTTATAATAGTAGTAGCTGTCTTCAATTTCCAAATCCAAATTAGGAGGTACCACCTCTCCCTTGTCGTTAGTCACCATTACCGAACAAGACAGAATTCGGCCTCCATCTACAGGTAAAATGGAATGGTTTGTTACTCCATTTGAAGAGTTGGGTAAATAGGCCTCGCCGTACCAGGTTTTGATTTTGGGAGCCTGAGCATGATCCCCCAGCGTACTGTAACCATCTACATAAAGTTTGGAATCACCGGGATTTACAGAACCAACCCCTACGTTTCCGGCATCAAGTACTAAAGAGGCCGCTCCACCAGCAAAAACCTGCATAACCCCGTTGCTGTTATTATACCACAGTCTGCCGCCATTGCTAACCGTGCCCACTTCGCCAAACTCAAGCTTAATTGGGTTGTTTCCCGGATGTGCCTTCAGCTCAAAATGCGTAATAGATTCGCCTGTGAATTTAAAATTACCATCTCCTGAAATGTTGAAAAGGTCTTCTGAAGCATCTTTATTAATGAGCCTGAATTCATCCTGGCCCAGACTGCTTCCGTTGGCATAGCCTCTCAAATCCCACCAACTACGGCCCGGAGAAATATCTGAGCCATTGTATAGATTAGAAATATTCTCTGACTGCCTGAACCTCAAAATGGCGTTCTCGGAAGGATTAGTCTCATCGAGAAGGAGATGAGGTCCTTTTACAGTAGGAGAATCACTCCCCGTGCCTCCGTCATGACGAACGTGTAGCTTGGCATGAACGTCAAAATGCTGCGGTGCACCGGGGTAGCCGTGCTGAGGCAAACCAACCCCAATGCCTACTTTGTGGTGTGTTCCGCTTCCCAGATAAAGGTGCGGGTAGCTGCTGACACCTATCCAGTAAGGCCTGTTTGAGGTGCTATTGATACCGGCGGTAATGTCAAAGTCTCCTTCCTGAAGCTCCTGAACATCGTCGGGCTGAATTTGTATTTGTGCTTTTAATGAAGAAGTCACAAAACCTAAAACCAATGTTATTATGACAATTTGTTGTTTCATGGTAATCGTTGTTTAGGTAATTTAATTGGCCGGAGATGGCAAAAAATCATAGTGAATTTTAACATGAACCAGTTTCATCACATTGGCACCCGAGGTTACGGTTCCCCATTCTTCCTGGCACTCGCCCGGGCAGATGTCATCGATGGAGGCCACCGTGTTTCTGCGTGGAATTACCTTAACCCAATAGCTGTGTTTCGTATAGTCCATGTTAAAATCATCACCTGACGTTTTCACCGACCAACAGTTATATGAATTAGAACCGGCGGCACCACTGCTTTTAGCTTCCATTTTAAGTAAGGTGGTAAGGGGGCCCGGCGTTCCTACGGTAGTGCTATATAAGCCGGCAAAGAGGTCCATAGTATTATTTCTGTCGAGTCCGCAAAGCTCTAATTCTCTGATATAAATGTTCTGATGGGCATTATTCAGAGAAAGGTATAGTGGTGCTGAAAGACCATAGAGATTGTTTCCATATCCCTGAATTTCTCCATTACTGAAAACGCGGGTTTGACCCAAAACCGGTGACCCGGAGTTTGAAACCGCACTGACGATCTCAGGAAAAAAATCAGTCGCCGGAATAGTGATAGTAAAGCCAACAGCTGCATTACTGAGCTCCTTATTTTGATTGGAGAAGACAGGGGCCGGAGACAAAGAGCCCAAATTTCTAACCTTTAAATCTTCAACCTCCGCATACTCGTCAACTACAAGGCTGTCAACTCCTAAAACACTGTTATTGAGGTTTTCTACAGTAAGATTCTCAATAATGGCCTCCTCAGTATGCAGGTATTTGAGGAGAAGAGAATCAACCAATAGTTTTCCGCCAGCTGGATAAATCAGAGCATGACGAGCTTCCAGCGTATCAGCCACCACTTTTCTGCCATTTAAGCTATCAGGCAGAATTTCAACACTCTGAGCGAAAGTTAGCTGTGCGGCGAAAACTAAAGCCAGTAATCCGATTATGCGATTGATCATTTTCATGTGATTGAGAAATTATTTTTCAAATTTCTTCATCTCAAAGCCCTGAAAACATCGGGTAAATAGGGATTTTTTGACCGTTTTATAGGATTTGGTTATTGGTGAATGGTTGATTAGTTATTGGTTTAGTGGTAAATAGTGCAGAGTGGCTAGTATTGTTAGTTGTTCAATCAGCAAATCATTTCTTCGGCTAATTTCCCTCCTCAGAGATTGACCTCACAACTTCTTGAAGTTGCTATGACCTCCACATCTGTGGCATTTTTATTTTTTGAAAAAGAAAATATATTTATTGTTTATCAATAATTTTTTATTGACTTTTGGCGAATCATTTAAATTCAATTGCGATGTCAAAAACAAATTCGGTCGTATTCAAAGCATTACATGTTATAGCCTGGGTCATTTTTGTAGGACTGTGTATTGAGGCCGGAGGCTTAATCATCAATTTTCTTTTCAGCCTGTTTAAACCGGAGTTTCTTGGTAATCTGTACCAAAAGCTTGACCTCTCAGAGCTGCACGAAAGAAAGCCAATCGCGTTTTTCGGTGTATATAGCTTTGTGCTAAGTGTGGCTATTTTGAAAGCACACCTCTTTTACATCGTGATAAGTCTGATGCATAAAATGGATTTATCGAAGCCTTTCAGCTCCTATATCGAGAAGCAGATTTCTCAAATCAGCTATTACACGCTGGCCATCGGTTTCCTGAGTCATATCGCCCGGCAGTTTGTCAAGGGCCTGATGAAAAATGGTTACCTGACCGACGGACTGAACCAATTTTGGGCTGACAGCCAGGCTTTTATTCTGATGGGAGCAGTCATTTACATCATCGCCGTCATCTTCAAAAGAGGGATTGAACTCCAAAACGAGCAGGACCTAACCGTTTGACCCTGAAACTATTAACCAGTTTATACATCATTCACTATATGAAAAAGTTACCTCTTGTTTTCCTTAAAGGCGTTATCATTCTGATCGCCATGGCCACTCTGGCTTTCCTGATCTTTTTTCCTCCACAAGAAGGCCGGGCACGTGACCTCGACCTCTTAAGCATTTACCTGGACCCCGTTATTCTGTATGCTTATGCCGCCTCCATTGCTTTTTTTACGGCCTTGTACAAGGCCTTTCAGTTGCTCGGTCTGATTGGCGATCAAAAAATCTTTACACCGGAAGCCGTAAAAGCTCTCCGGGGTATTCGAAATTGTGCCCTTATCCTGGGTGGATCTATCATTTTATTGGCTGTGTTTATCCGTATTACCCATTCTGCTGAAGACGACCCGGCCGGTTTTATTGCCATGAGCCTTGTGCTAAGTTTTGCCGCACTGGTTGTTGCCACGGCAGCAGCCATCTTCGGGAGGGTACTGCATGGAGCTATTGATATCAAATCTGAAAACGAACTAACCATCTGAGCCATGCCCATAATTGTAAATCTGGATGTGATGATGGCCAAACGAAAGATGTCATTGAACGAACTCTCTGATAAAGTGGGGCTTACTTTATCAAACCTCTCTATTCTGAAAACCGGAAAAGCCAAAGCCGTTCGTTTCAGCACACTGGAGGCTATTTGTCAGGTTCTGGAATGCCAGCCCGGTGATATTTTGGAGTTTGTGGAGGAGGAGGATTGAGCCCGAGGGTATTAAACCTGATTTTGGAGTGCTCAGGAGACAAGAAAGTAGATGATCAAACCGAATAGGGATCAGACGAATAATTCAATCTCCTATCAAATTGCCCCCAAAACACCCAAAATAAAAGTGAAAGGAAGGAATCAAAGACGTTTCACCCCCGATTCCTGACGCTTATGTACTTTCTCTTTTATAGTTGAACAGATCATTTTTACTTTGATCTGTCAATGCAAAAAACAAAAGACATATCGAAGGCATCTTTTCTCTCCCTTTACTGGAAATGCCAGTTGCTGGGCTGGGGGGCAGTCTCCACCTATTGGGCTTATACCGTTTACTTCCGTGACCAGTACGGTCCTTTTTATACAGCACTCAATTATGTGCTTGATATCGCTATTGGTGTAGCTCTGACCCATTTTTATCGTTTCATCGCCAAAAGATACCATTGGAGTTTGCTGCCTTTGGCCGGCCTGACAGCCCGGGTAATCCCTTCGATCATTCTCCTTTCCTTTCTGTATATGGAGCTGGTGGATTTCAAATGGCACCTTTACTGGGTTTATATCCGTGAGATGGACTATACTTTGTGGTATTCCATGAGTTACTGGGACCCGGTTTTCATTACCGGCCTGCGACTTATGGCTATCTGGATTCTGGCCTATCACCTCTATCATTATCATCAGAATAAACTGGAAACCGCCCGACTAAATGCCGATCTCCAGCTGATTGCGAAACAAGCCCAACTGGATCATTTATCCAATCAGCTGAACCCTCATTTTCTTTTCAATTCGCTCAATTCCATCAAGTCATTGATTTCCGAAAGTCCTGATACGGCCCGAAGAGCGGTCGACTTACTATCTGACCTCCTCCGTACTTCGCTCTATGAAAAAGAGGTCCCTTTTATTACGCTGAGAGAAGAACTGGAGCTGGTCAAAGATTACATCGATCTTGAAAAAATCCGCTTTGAAGAACGTTTATCCATTTCCGTAACCATGGACCCTGAACTGGAAAACTGTCTGATCCTGCCATTGAGTATTCAGCTTCTGGTGGAAAACGGTATCAAGCATGGCATTGCCCGGAAAATTAGCGGCGGCAACATTCGGCTAAACATCGAAAAGAGAGATGATCAGGTGGTTGTCACAGTTCAAAACCCCGGGAGCATCTCAAAAGTCGAACAAATGACCGGTATCGGAGTAAAAAACCTGACTAGAAGACTTCAGTTACATTACGAACAAAACGCTGATTTCACCCTTGAAAATGAGGGAGATGACCTGGTGACCGCGACCTTAACTTTCCCATTGAGAAAATGATAAATACCTGCAAAACACTGATCATCGATGATGAAAGACTGGCCCGCGAGGAAGTGCGAAGAGCCCTGTCTGACTATCCCGAATTTCAAATTGCAGGAGAAGCTTCGAATGCTTTAGAGGCGGCCGAGCTGATTGAAAAGGAACAACCTGATCTGATTTTTCTGGACATCCAAATGCCGGAAAAGTCAGGATTCGAATTACTGGAAGAACTCACCGTAGTCCCTATGGTTGTCTTTACCACAGCCTATAATCAGTATGCTGTTAAGGCTTTTGATGTTAACGCCCTCGATTATCTGGTGAAGCCACTGAGGAAAGAGCGGTTTGCCCTGGCTATTGAAAAAATCAAAGCCGAGTTGGCCAACCTTGAGCCGCCCAAAAAATACTTGCCGATGCATTACAAGATTTTCATCAAAGAGGGGGAAGATTGCTATTTTATACCACTGAAAGAAATCCGGCTGATCCAGTCCATGGACAATTACGCCCGTCTCTTTTTTGGAGAACAAAAAGCGATGATCAAACGGTCGCTGAACCTCATTGAAGAAAAACTGGATCCCCATGTATTTTTCAGAATCAACCGAAGTCAGATTGTCAATACCGAATACATCGAAAAAATATCACCTGGCTTTAAACAGAAATTAAATCTAACGCTGAGCACAGGAGAGACGCTCGAGGTTTCATCCCGTCAAACCGCCCGTTTTAAAAACTGGAATAGCTTATAAATTCTTTTAACCTCCCTCCCTTTTGAACGCTGTTCTATGGAATAGGGAAGATAGCCCATGAAAAAATTAATTCTAATCGTAAATCTCCTGGCCTTTAGCTTGCCTTGCCGAAGTCAACTCTTTGACTTTGATAAGGCCGCATGGCCCGATAGCTCTGGCGTTCAGACTTCAATCAAAAAACTGGCCCAAAACGTTTTAAAAGTTGAGATTGCAGAAACAGACCGCTTTCAGGTGGAGTTGCTGGCCGGAGAATACGCTGCTTCTTTGAAAAGTCTGCAGGCCATTTCCTCCCGTACGGAAAATGAAGCGGCTCTTCTGCCCTATGAGCTTTTTGCGGAGGCACAACAGCTAAAGACAGCAGACGGCCATTCTTTTGAAAATGCCTATCAAAACGTACTTCGAAATTACCTTAGCGAATGTTCTGATACAGAAGCCGCCAAAATCACGATTCGGCTTACCACCTATGATGCCGTGGCCCAGTTTACCGCTGAATTCGAAGATTTGTACAAAAAAGCTCCGACTGGTCAGATTGGCATTGATGAATCTGTCCGGTTACTAAAGTCCGCATTCAGGTTTCAGGTCTTTTCGCTGACAGAGCCACTCGTATATCGAGAAGCGGAGCTGGATGAACAAAGACGATACCTGATAACAGAAGACCTGATCATCTCCCCTTTGGATGGAGCCGAACTTTCTGTAATCACGGTTAGAAAGCGGACAAGTGGGGTATTACCTGCAATTCTGATTTTCACCATCTATGCGGAAAACAATAATAAGAATCAGGCCATGATCGCCGCGGCCAAAGGGTATGTGGGTGTTATTGCCACCTCCAGAGGAAAAGGCCAAAGCACCAACGCGATTGAACCCTACCTCCACGAACACAAAGACGTCAACGTTGTGATCGACTGGATCAGCCGTCAGCCCTGGTGCGATGGGCAGGTCGGTATGTACGGAGGCAGCTATAATGGCTTTGCACAATGGGCAGCCTTAAAAAATGGCGTTCACCCCGCCCTGAAAACCATCGTACCTTCGGTTTCGGCAGCACCGGGTATTGATGTACCTATGGAGAATAACATCTTCTTCAATTTTCCCTATAAATGGATTCCCTATGTCACCAATAACCGCTACCTGGATGTACAGGCCAATCTGGATCGGTCGCATTGGAAAGACCTTGAAAATAACTGGTATCAGTCCGGTGCTCCTTTTGCCCGTATGGATTCCCTGGACGGAAAACCCAATAAGCTTTTCCACGAGTGGATCAGTCATCCAACCTATGATGCCTACTGGCAGTCCATGATTCCTTACAGGGAAGAGTTTGTCCATATTACGATTCCTATTCTTACGACTACAGGTTATTATGATGACGGTCAGCCGGGAGCCTTATATTACTACAGAGAACACCTCCGATACCGTCCTGAAGCAGAACATTACCTGGTGATAGGCCCCTATGACCATTGGGGAGCCCAATCCGCCTCTGTACCGAATCTTCGCGGATATGAAATTGACGAAGTCGCTACCCTCAATATCCGGGAGGAGCTGGCTTTTGAATGGTTTGATTATATCCTCAAAGGTGGTTCAAAACCTCAACTTCTAATAGATAAGGTCAATGTTCAGATCATGGGAAGGAATCAATGGCTTCATGCTTCAAACCTCCGGGCGATCGCCAATGACTCACTTACCTTCTCACTGAGTACGCGAAAGGCCGGAAACAGTTATCTGCTGTCTGTTGACAAAGACCCAAATCCAGACTTTATTCCGCTGGCCATCGACTTCGCCGACCGATCCGACCAGGCAAATGCCAATTATTACCCCTGGCCCATTATCAGGGAAAGCATTGATCTGACCGACGGATTGATTTTTCAAACGGAACCCTTCGAAGAAGATATGATAATGAGCGGCTCTTTCAGTGGAGATTTTCACCTGATATCAAATAAAAAAGACTTTGACTATGCCGTGACGCTGTACGAGCTAACCCCGGATGGGAACTACTTTCATCTCAGCTACCACATTGGCCGGGCCAGTTTTGCTCAAAACAGGGAATCCAGAAAACTGCTTAAGCCCGGCGAAGTGACCCATCTGACTTTCGGAAACACCCGGATCAATAGCAAAAAAATCGCTCGTGGAAGTCGCCTTGTGGTGGTGATCAACGGCAATAAAAACCCCTATGCCCAAATCAATTATGGGACGGGGCAAGACGTCAGCCTTGAATCGATCAGGGATGCCGGTGAACCATTGCAGCTCGATCTGCGAAATGACAGCTGTATCAGGATCCCGATCTTTAGGGAAGGTTAAAACAAAATCAATTAAGAATAAACAATCAAATACATATGAAAAAGCAAATTTTACTGGTGTGCACCCTGTTCGCAGGGCTGTACGCCTGTACCCCTGAAACTACGGAACAGCCTCTGGCCCATGACTACCGGACCGGTGAAAAATGGACCTGGAAATGGAGCCGTTCCGTCGATGGAGAAGTGAAGGCTGAAGGCGAAGACCTTCAGGAAGTCCTTGATCAAAACGGTCGCCCTGTTCTCTGGAACGGTCTGGATACCCTGCAAATTCCCACTGAATACATCCGTGATGAAAACTCCACTCCTTTCAGAAGCTGGCCTTTATTTGTAGGCAAGACCTGGGTTTATGAATCGGAATGGGAAAATAATGAGGGAACCAAAGGAAAAACCCGGCAGGATGTGGAGGTTGTTGCCTTTGAGGACATTGAAGTAGCTGCAGGCACGTTCAAAGCCTACAAAATAGAATATAAAGGCCAGGTAACGAATTCCAGGGGCTTCGAAGGTGAAATGTCAGACACCTGGTGGTACGCCCCGGCTTTAAAAACGTATGTTCTACACCTCAATGATGACGGGTATGGGTTGTACCGAAATGAGTTAATAAGCTATACCTCGGGCGGTTAAAGCCAAAACATTTGTTCGCGTATCAAAGGCGGTAAAAACGATGGCTTTTACCGCCTTTCAGGTTCATCTGAAAGCTTTTTTCAGACAGATTCGTTCTTAATGTGACGATCACATCCTTAATTGCGAATAAACGATATTCCTTTTTAAAGGAAGAAAGACCGACGTCATCGGGCAATCATCAACTATTCAACAAACCTATAAATCAAAGTTTTATGAAATATCCATTGATTTTCATTCTCTTCCTTTTAACCCTATCAAAAGCATTTACTCAAAATAGCTCAGAATACTCAAAATTAATAAGTGAAGGATGGAAACTCTGTCTAGCCAAAGATTTCGAAAGCTCGGCAGAACAGTATGAGAAGGCCTTCCAAATTTCACAGGACGTACCTTTGAGAGATCGTTATAATGCTTCCTGCATTTATGCTCTGGCCAATAACAAAGACAAGGCCTTTCATCATTTATTCATTATTGGGAATGAGCTGAAATGGACAGACCATGATCACTTAATCAGTGATACAGACTTGACAAGTTTGCATGATGACCCCAGATGGGAGAAATTAAGTTCGCTGATCATTCAAAACAAGAAAGAGGAGGAGGCCCATTTTGATAAGGAGATGGTTGCCGTATTGGATCAGATCTATTTTGATGATCAGAGTACCCGAAATAAGATACGTTCTACCGAAGAGAAGTTTGGAAGGGAATCAACAGAAATGGAGCTTCTTTGGCAGGATATTCTAAAGAAAGATTCTGTCAATCTGATAAAAGTCAGTGGAATCCTGGATGAAAAAGGATGGCCTGATAAGAACTTAATCGGTGAAAGGGGGACTTCGACCTTATTTTTAGTGATACAGCATGCAAACCAAAGTACTCAGGAAAAATATTTGCCTCTCATTCAAAAAGCAACGGAAGATAAAAATTTGCCAAAACGACAATACGCCATGTTTTACGACCGCTTACTTCTGAACCGCGGAGAACGACAGATCTATGGAACACAACTGGCGATGAGTAAAGAGAGTAAATCACCTTATGTTTTACCTCTTGAATCTCCTGAAAATGTAGATCAAAGACGAGTTGAAATGGGTTTGAATACCATGCAGGAAAATTTGAATAGGTGGAATCTCACCTGGGATGTTGAAGAATATATACAAAAACTGCCTGAGATAGAAGCCAAAGAGCGGGAACTCAACAATAAAAACAACTGATAAAAATTTAGCCACTTCTCTGACAGATCAGCTTCCCTGTCCTCTCCAAGGTATCAGGGAGGGCTCTGTTTTGCCAAAACTCTTTTTCATCAACGGTTTTGAGTAAGTTTGAAGAAAAGCATAAATCAATCCGGTTTGTAAACCGGCTTCTTCATTCAACCCATCCAATAAATGACCTTCACTAAGCAAGACAAAATCGAAATCTTTGAAAATGCGATTAGTTGGGTGGTAGTTTTAGCCATGTTCCTTTATGGTGGTGCTAAAGGGATGCAATTTGACGGAGCTGCTCAAATTGATAAAACAGTCTCTGAAATGACCGGAATGCAGCTGATGTGGGCATTTTACGGCTATTCAAAACCATTTGCCATCACAATCGGAGTCTTTGAAGTCCTTGGTGGACTCTTAATTCTGATCAAAAGAACCCGACTCATCGGCTGTTTAGTCACCTCCACAATTCTGGTAAACGTCATCTTATGGTTAAACAGAGATAAGCTCATGACCGGTGTAAAGGCTTTACTGAAAACTGAAAAAATTGAAGAGACCAGAAAGGTGCTTTTCTTAAAACTATCTATTGCTTTTGCCCTGTTTGTTTTATTCAGAA
Organism: Jiulongibacter sediminis; assembly: GCF_001306455.1. Taxonomy (GTDB): domain Bacteria; phylum Bacteroidota; class Bacteroidia; order Cytophagales; family Spirosomataceae; genus Jiulongibacter; species Jiulongibacter sediminis. The sequence goes on from NZ_LGTQ01000010.1 coordinate 343,327, forward strand.
TTTTGGAATATTTCCTTACCGTCAGAGGATGAGTAGCTGAAATAAGTCTTCCAAATAGTTAGCTGACTCCACTATGGAAAGACTTCGTCCAGAGAAATTCAAAACCATAAAATAAAACTCTCCTCCGTAAAATAAAACTACTTTGGAGTGCAGTGCTGGCAGTGCTTCTTTTCGGAAAAAAACGGAAATGAAGAAAATATATACTCTGTTCATCTCAATCTGTATCACGGCTTATTCTTTCGCACAGAATGTGACAATTACGCCGTCTGGCATAACACCAGCCACCGGGGGAATTCCAAAAATGACTTACGATGAAATCAAGGCCATTGCTTCTCCTGAACGCGGTGATCTGGTTATAGACACGAGCTATAATACTCTTCGAATGTGGAACGGTACAGAATGGACTTATTTCACTTCAGGATTGAGTAAAGACAATGTTTTATTAACCGGATACAGCGTAGCCGGAGACTCTCTCGAATATGTTACATCTATTGATTTCGACGACAGCGGAAACAGATATATTACAGGATTATTTAACGGGAGTGCTACTTTTGGAAGCACAACTCTCAATAACCCGAACGGGTCACTTTATACCGCCTATGTAGCAAAACAAAATGCCGATGGAGAATATCTCTGGGTTAAGACCAGTACTGGTACAGGAGGCATGATTCCCATTAAAATACGACTTGATAATTCCGGAAATATATTTTTAGGCGGATACTCAACAGGGGCTAATACCCTTTGGGATGGCGGTGGCTCATTTGTTGCCCAGGAAAATGATGTGAATGTTATCAAACTAAATAACAACGGGATACCACAATGGAGTAGAGTTCTTGGAGGCTCCGAATATGATACCTTTGTGGCTATGGACATCGATCTATCAGGAGATTTGGTCATTACCGGCACTTTTGATGGCACCGCTAGTTTTGTCGGGAACCAACTCATTTCCAACGGTCAGGGGGATATTTTTGTCGCAAGAATTTCAAATAGTACCGGAAGTGTTTCCTATCTCAAGCAATTGGGCGGAGCCGGCAATGATTTCGCACGCGATATTAAGGTAAACTCACTGGGCCATTACATTCTGGCCGGATCATATGGTACTGTTTTTAATGTGGGAGGGTTTCCATTGAATTCTGTTACTCCCGGGAAGGACAATTTCTTTATCACTACCTTAAATCCGGTCACAAACATTTTTTTAAATGTCAAATCCTTTGGTAACGATGGTGGATACCAGGGCTTTCTGGAAGTAGACACGCAAAACAATGTTTACTTCAGTGGGGTAACCGATGACTCATTAAAAATGTCAAGTTCTTTGTACCAAATACCATCCTCTTACAATAAGCTTTCAGAGGACGAGGCTGTATTTATACTTAAGTTCGATGCGTCTCTTAATACTCAAAAACTTACTTACTTTCAGGGTGATGATTTATATGCCGGAATTCTTAAAATGAGCGATTCTGATGAACTATACGCTCAATTTACCACAGGACGATACATCATCATTGGTGATGGTTCTTACTACGATACTCATGCTGCCAGATCTATCCTTTGTGAGATTGACCCAATTAATAGTATTCTAATTTGGAGCGATCCGATTCACGGTCAGGCCTCTCCCCTTGACTTAAATTTGGATCATGAAGGCATATTATGGTCTGCGGGAATCTACGGAGGAGATATTCGTGTAGGAAATACGAGAATTCTTGGTGTGGGCGATTACTATGAAGATAATAACCAGATTGATGGCTATATCATCAAGGCTGTAAAATAAGCTCAGAAATACTATACAGTTGACTAATTAAGTGGTTGCCTGAAGCATAGTCTCCATACCTGTCGGTACTCTGGTAGACGTCATTTCTTAGGACATCTACTTCGGAGTTCATGTGGGAGCTCTTAAAGCCGCAATTTTATATCAGCTATTTATTCTAATCATCTTATGGTTAAACAGAGATAAGCTCATGACGGGTGTAAAAGCCTTACTGAAAACTGAAAAAAGTGAAGAGACCAGAAAGGTGCTTTTCTAAAAACTCCTCATTGCTATTGCCCTATTTTTAGGATTAAGGCTTTTGGAATATTTCCTCACCGCAAGAGGTTGAGGGCCTGACCGCAGAATGCCGACCACCAATGGGGCTCCACTTTAAAGAGAACTACCTGAGGATGTGGCTTGTGAGTGTTGTGAATTGGTATTAATCTTGTGATAAAGAGAAAATACCGTTCAAAAGAAATGATACTGAAAACCACAAAAAGAAACAGCACAATGAAAAGATATACAAAATCAGGAGTGGTTATATTTTGTGTATTGCTAATCAACCCAAGCTTATGGGCCCAAAATCCATTAGAAGTAGCAGGAGAATTGACGATAAACCCTGCAAACTCAGCAATTAATGTTCACGGCAATTCTATTCAAAATGTTGCTGATCCGGAGCTTTCTCAAGATGCAGCTACAAAGGCTTATGTCGATCATGTGTTGTTGACATTTGGAATTTCAATGGGGCCTTCGGGAATACAGGGATTGCTCAATGCAGGATATAGTCCCTTGTCAATCATTGATAAAGGTGCCCCTCTTTCTGACTTTATCGGACTCATCCACGAAGGCGGCATTATATTTTATATGAACCCCTCAGGAGATGGCTCGGGCCTTGTTGCGGCATCTTCAAATCAAAGTGGTGCAGCATCATGGGGCTGTCATGGTTCACCCATCTCGGGAGCTGACGGAACTGACATAGGAACGGGAAATCAAAATACCCTCGACATGGAAATTGGGTGTACCGATACCGGTACAGCAGCTGATATATGTGCTAACCTGAGTCTGAACGGATTTGATGATTGGTTTTTACCCTCAAAAGATGAATTAAACGAGATGTACTTAAAAATAGGACCGGGTGCCACAAATGTTGGCAATTTCTCCCCTACGTATTACTGGAGTTCTTCGGAGGTTGATAATAACCTGGCCTGGGATCAGGATTTCTACTTTGCCAGTCAGGAAAATAACAATAAGTACAGCCCCCATGCTGTTAGGGCAATCAGAGCTTTTTAATAAGAACGTTTTCCTGTCAAAGAGTCTCCCTGCCTGACGCCTGCCTGTCGGCAGACAGGGCTGACAGGGCAGATTGGTGTCGGGGAAATAACCCCACTCCACTAAACCTTCATCGCCTTTCTACGTCTATCTTTTACAAAAAATGACCCTATGGAAAAAAGAAAGGCACTACTGGTCACTGCAATAGCCCTTTTAGGAATAGCTTCCTGTACTAAAGACGAAGTCGCAATAAGCAACACGGAGAGTATACTCATCTTACCCGAAACCCCTTTTGACTACGAGAGCCTTAATTTGCCGGCCCACTTTACGGCCAACGTACCCGGGCAGCCATTACCCACCTCCATTATCGGAACTGACAATACACCTTCAGACAACCCAATCACCAATGATGGGGCTACCCTTGGCAGGGTCTTGTTTTATGACAAAAAATTAAGTGCTAACGAAAGCATCTCCTGTGCCTCCTGCCATAAGCAAGACAAAGGCTTTTCTGACGATGCCCAATTGAGTGCTGGTTTTAACGGAGGTTTAACCGGCCGGCATTCTATGACTCTCATCAATTCCCGGTTTTACCAGCGTGGACGTTTCTTCTGGGATGAGCGGGCCGCTAGTTTGGAAGAGCAGGTCTTAATGCCTTTTAAGGACCCTGTGGAAATGGGAATGACGCTGGATCAGGTGGTACTTAAAGTACAGGAGCAGTCCTATTATACAGACCTATTTCAAAAGGCCTTCGGCTCAACAGAAATAACCTCAGACAAAATAGCCAAAGCCCTGGCCCAGTTTGTCAGAAGTATTGTAAGTTACCGCAGTAAGTATGACGAAGGCAGAGCATTGGTAGCTGCACCGGGAGCCAACTTCCCAAACTTTACGACAGAAGAAAACACAGGAAAAAATATCTTCTTTCAAACCATTCCTAATGGCGGCGGAGCCTGTTTTGGCTGTCATACCACGGAAGCCTTCATCAGTGCTAATCCCGGACCACAAAACAATGGTTTAGATGCCAACTCCACGACAGATTTAGGAGCCGGTGCGGTCTTTACCAATCCCATTTTCACCGGGCGATTTAAGACGAGCAGTTTGAGAAATATTGAACTAACCGCACCGTATATGCACGATGGCCGCTTTGCCTCTTTAGAAAAGGTGGTTGAACACTATAACAGTGGTATTCAGGGACACCCTACCCTTTCACCGGCCCTGAAAGATGCCAATGGTAACCCTGTTCGCCTAAACCTGACAAGCCCTCAAAAAGCGGCTCTTGTTGCCTTTCTAAAAACATTGACAGACCAAAGTCTAAGCTCCGAAGTTAAATGGAGTAATCCGTTTAGGGAGTGAGGGGGGAGTTCTAAGACCGAGGACCGGTGACGAATGACAGGTGTTTGCTATTGAATGTCAGAGCTTGAAATAACTTCAAGACTTTCAAACTAATAAACCTCTAAACTCCACCACAAAAAACTACCGCTTGATAAGTAAACACTTTCAAATTAGCAATAACCCTCTCCTTTAATTGAAGACAATCAGTGGTTTTGAGTATGTTTAGAAAGTTAAGGTAAATTCATCCGGCATATCTAATCGACAACAAATGCTTACACTTGGGTTTGTCTATGGTATTTAGTCACTTAAATATAATATATTGGGGATTAACGATATTCGCTTTTCTAGCGGAAAAGAGACATACGATAACTCGCACGTTAGCCACAAGCTGAAATGACCAAAGAACTTAACATAAAATCTTCGACAATTGAAAAAGGGCTTGAACTTGTAAAAGATTTTGCCACTAAATTAATTGGACCGACAATAGAAGAAGTCGGACTTTTAATGTCTGACAATATCAAATATTTCCGATTTAAAAATCAAGTTAAAATTTTAGTCAAAGCACAAGAATACGTAAATGAAAAGAAAATCAACATAAAAGAAATTCCGACTAAAATACTCGTTCCTCTTCTTGAAAATGCTTCATTAGAAGAAAATGAGGAAATGCAAGATAAATGGGCGTTTATGATTGGAAATTTGGCTGACTCTGACCAAAATATGCAAAATCAAATTTTTCCATATCTCTTGACTCAAATTTCGCTGAATGAATTTGAAATGCTTTCGGAATTCAGCAAAATGGAAAGAATTTATATGATTGACCATCTTCGTCTTTTGGATTTACGAAAAGAAGATGCTTACTACCTCAAACGTGAGAATAGAGAATTAAGAGACAAAGTGAATAAAGTCCAGCAAGAAGGGTTTTGGGTTAAAGGTCTCGAAGATTATGAGTACTCTAACTTACAAAGACTGGGACTTTTAAAACAGTTGCCACCCAGATTCATAATTGACGAACTTGAAATTGAACACAAAGGATATTTGGGAAGTGAATATTACCCAATTGAGGCTGAATATGACCCAGACGATTACGGTTACCGAATAACCTCATTAGGAATTAAATTTCTTTCTGCATGCGAAGAAAAAAAAGTTAGTGGCTAACACAATTTGAATAATTAATTGTGGTCGGAATTTCCTACAGGAAGTTCCTGCCATCAATTATCTTTAGTATTTGGGGGACATTTTTCATAAATGCAGAGTTGGGTGTCGAAGGAGGACTCAAAAACCTGATGTAGTTTCCCGTTATTCGCTTCTCTTTTGCTAACTGCATTTGCTAAGTTTTCCAGAACTTCATACTCCTGTTGAATCTTCAGTCTCAGGACAATTTATCCCGCAATTATAGTCATTGAATACAAAAATAATGTTTATGAATAAAGGAGAAATATATAAACTGAAAAGAGAATTTAAAGAAAAATATAGATCTGAATGCTATAAACATCCATTTATATTTTGGAATGAAAAACATGCTGATTACACAGGTATAATGTTAACAACTTCAAATAGCCCCAAGTATAAAAATATTGAACTAAAAGAAGATTTTTTTGAATCTGGATTTGACGTTGGATTTGGGAAATCTGAAAGTAAATCTAAATCATATATAGTGCCTTTACATTTATTAAAAGAGGTAAAATATGAGCATTTAGAAAAAGTTGGAGAATTAACAAAAGCAGGAAAAGAATTTATTGCCAAAACTGTTGGAAAGTTAGAGTATACAGATTGGGTGACCCATATGAAATTGAAATAGCAATTTATATTTCCCGTAGTAGAGTCTCCTTGCCTATCGGCAGACCTGCGTCAGGGACTCTGCGGTCTTACCACTTTAAATAAAATCTAAATAGCTGCAAAGTTCTACTGCATGGTGCGGCTCGTTCAGCTCATAAAAACGGGCTGAAGAATATTCATAATTCAGATTTTTTTCATCTGACACAGACTCTGGTCAAACAGCCAAAATCTTATTCCATCACTGTTCCCTTTCCTCACTCAAACCCCAAAACATTCACCTCAAAAACGGCTCCGGTTTCTATTTCTACCCAGCGGTCCGGGCCTGTTTGTGGAGCTATTTCAATGCTGTTGACTTCCATTTTATAACCCGAGGGCAGGTAAAAACCTTCGTTACCGCTCAGTTGAATTTTATGGCAATAGTCCGGGGCACGGTTGCCTCGCCATACAGTATGGTCAACGAGGTTTCTGTCTACCACCGGTTGGAAAATTCTGACAATCTCCGGTAGCGGGCAACTGGTGGGTAAAATCACCGGTACACTCAGAACAATAGGATTGCTGCCTGTCATGTTCACTTCAAAGAAAATACTGTCGGCTCCCACGGCTGCGGCATTCGGCGTATAGTGGTGATCGGACTGGTGCCAGGTACCTGCCACGGTAGTTTTAGCCCGGTCGGTATACCAGTCGTCAGAGATCGGCAGGCTGCCCGTTTCTGTATAATTGAGGTTCACCACTTCTTTGATACCATCAGAAAGTGTTCCGTAAAACGGAGAGACAAAGAGGCCCTTATTCCACACCGGAAAACCCAATGCCCCGCCGTCATGAAATTTGATATTGCGAAAAGCATCGCCATGATCCACCATCACTCCATTGTTGGTGATCACATCGGTACCAATCAGCGAGAAAGCATCGGTCGTTAAAAACTCTACCACCCCATCATTTTGCCCGATGTACGACAAATCCTTTGAAATAATATGCCCGCCACTGTTATTAGTGCCACCTGCCATGGAAATGCTACAGGTGCCGAGATCCAAAAAACCGTTATTCTGAGCCGCACCACTAAAAGCCACACAGTTTTGGGCATTCGTGGCCTTCATGCTTCCGTTATACACCACCGGCGTGCTTCCCGTATGCGAGAGCAGGTTTCCGGTGTTGCGGGTGTTATTGGTAAACAAAAACTCAGAATTGGCGGTGGTAGTGAATAGCCCCTGCAGCTGAAGACCTGAATTAAAAGCATCAATAATTTCAATGGTTCCGTTATTATGCACTGTAGTCGCTGATTTAGCCAGCAAAAGGCTGGCATTATCTTCACCGGCACCACTAATCCTGAAAAAGCCATTATTGGTCAGCTGGCCGCCATTGAGATAGATTAGTTGTAAACTTTGGGCGGCAGCCACATCCAGCGTATCGTCATTGATCAGGCTGCCTGCATCTACCCGTATGGCGGGATCTTCGGTACTACTGATCCTGAGCGTTCCCTGGTTATTGATCTGACCGTTGGTCAATAGTACCGTGCCGGGATTAACCAAACCCGAGGCGAGACCTCCGTCAATCTCAATGACACCCGTGTTTTGCAGCGTGGCCGTGGCATCCGTCAGTTTGATGATCGGTACGTTTTGCCCATGTTGAATATAGATTTCACCTTGATTATCAATGGTTTCACCCGCTCCAATATCAAACAGGTTGCCCACCACGCTAAGCTCCATCACTCCTTTGTGCACAAAACTTTGCCCGGCCTTCATGCCACCCACAGTATCGCCTTTGATATAGGCCGAAGTCTCAATCAGCACATCACCGGTATTGTCAAAAACATATTGGTATGAATTCATGAGTAGCAGCGTATCCAGCACCGTGAGTTGATCAGTATTTTTGAAAAAAGCCGTACCACCCTCGCTGTTCAGAAAAAGCGTGCCGCGGCATTCCATCAGGTCATTGTTTTCTATGAGGGCAAAATTTCTGGCATAAGAATGATCAAAAGTGAATTCGCTATAGCCATCAAAATAGAATTCTCCGGTGTTAACAAGCACTTTATACAGCCAGTTTAAAGAGCAATCGGCCAAGAAATTTGAAGAACTTCCGCAGGTAAAACGACCCGAGTTATCGATAAATACTTCCTCCATCTGATCAATTTCCAGATCGCCGTTTTGCAGAAAAACACCGGCATTGTTGATACCATTGAAATTCTGATATAATTGAGAAAAATCCATGCTGCCGTTATTGGTAAACTTCCCTTTCGTCTGATTATAAAGACCCGCAACCACCGAACCCGGCGAGGCTGTCGGGGTGGTCCCAATGTTCAAAAAACCATTATTGACGAAATAGCTGCTATCGGTCACACCCTCATTATCAAGGAAAATGAGACTAAGATTATGGATATTCAGTGTGCCGTTATTGGTAAAACCCTGCAAGCTGGCGTTGAGCAATCCCCGTGCACCGTGGGTGATATCAATCAAGCCTCCGTTGGTAAAAGTACCACTGTTTTTTAAGGCGTAGGAACCAAAGGTTGTCGTCATCAATCCAGAGTAAATATGCCCGGAGGAACCCACCTCCATCTTGCCCTGGTTTTCCAGTCCAAAGTTACTGCCGAGCAAAGTCAAGGGGCCGTCAATTTGAGCTATTCCGCTATTGATGAAGCCTTTGGTGGTACCCTCAATGGTCAAAGAGTCCGTCATTTCCAGATAGCCGAGATTATCCAGAACATACCCGCCGGTGAGCTCGCCTTTTCCTTGCCAAAGCACCTTGGCGGCGGCATTATTATAGATGGCCGAGCGATTGCCGTGGATATCCATGCGGCCGGTATTTTGCAAAAGACTGGTATCGCCCACAGCCCCGATATTGACAAAACCGAGGGAGTCAGCCGTCCCAATATCCACCAGATTAGTATTGATAAAATCAGCAGAATTATAGACCCCAAACTCCGTGAAGGAGTTCATGAGAAGCTCGCCATCGTTTTGGAAAAGTCCTTCATTATGAAAACTTTCGCTACCGGCTGGAGCCGAGCTTTCACTCGCATACCGATAAATTTCTAGTAATCCACCCGATTGATTATGAATTCCTCCCGAATTAAAAAGTGCGTATTCATCAACGCCTGAGACAAACAAATAGCCCTGATTATTCACAGAATCCGTGCTGTAAAGCCCTCTTTTTGAGCCAAAAGTGCCGGTAATTTTCAGAGAGTCTTCATTGATGATCAGGCCATAATTATTGAAACCGTAGCTGCTGTGGGTGATGTCAATTTTTCCGAGATTATTGACAGTTCCGAAATTGGTCACAGACATGCTGTCCATGGTCAATTTGGCTTCTCCGCCTGCCAACACCTCATAGGTAGAGCCGCTATTGATATAGATTCCTTTAATGGTCAACCACGTGTAATGATAGCCCGAAGCCCCCACCCGGAAAGTGGAATTACCGTCCAATTCGATAATAAAATCATCCTGAATTGATCGGTTATTTAATCTTCCATTGAGAATCAAAGTGGCATTCTGAAGATCGATCAACCGGGTATCCGGCAAAGAAGAAGAGGCCGTATGAGCAACATTGAGAATTCCAGTGGTCGCCACTTCCAGTGTGCTCCCGATGACGTTGAGATAACCGACGGTTCTGGTATCTGAGACAATAACCGTTTGATTGGCGTCATTAATAGTCACAGTTTCATTCATATTGGCTCCCGGAGCTACGTCTCCCACCCAATTGTCCTTATCGCCCCAGCTAAATCCATCTCCGTGTCCGTTCCAAACAAATTGAGCCAGTGAGCTCAAAGGAGCCATCAAAACCAAAAGCAGAAGTATATTTCGCATGACCATTTTCATTTTCTCAAAGTACTCAAAATCCGCGACCTGTTACCATCGTGTAAATAGGGATTTTTTGACCGTTTTGTTGAATTTGGGAACTGGTTGATTGGGGAATTGGTGATTAGTGTCGGAGCCGGATGTTGGAGGTTCGAGGTATTGACGGGAGACCGATGACGAGTGACGGATGCTACTGGAGGCAGAGCTTGTCGAAGCCAGAGGCTTGCGGGGTGTCAGATGCGGGATGTTTGATTTTAGAGGTTTTAGCCTATGACCAATGACGGAGGTAAGAAGTTTCCGAAGACCGAGCCTGTCGTAGAATAAGAAAATCCCCTCCCGGGAGGGGCCAGGGGTGGGTCTGTCTTTCCTATACCCATTCTTCCGACTCCCTCCTTCCAACTCCCGCCTCCCTAACCCCTACTCCATATTACTTAATCCCTTTCCCTCCCCTTGTTCCTTTTTCCTTCCTCCTTTCACCGTCCTCGCAAAAGAAAAAATTGCAATACCCGAACATATAATTTACGAATCCGAAGAACATTGTGAGATTCTATGATTTACCGAAACTGCTCTTTAGAACATGCCGTTGACCTGTTGAAAAAATAAAATGCCATGAAAAAATATACCGGAATTATTTTCAGTTCCCTTCTCCTGATTATTGTCCTGTTTCTAAGCTTTACAGATAATGTCATTACTCAGAATATTCCCGATCAACTCCTTCTGAGTGCTATTGTAAAGAACATCCTTGTGATCATTATCTCTTCCTGGCTCGCTCTGGAGGTCATTTCACTAGCCAAAAGAAATCTGCTAAAACACTATGATCTGGACGATGAAGACAATCTCAAATCACGAAAAGTACATACTCAGATTAAATTGCTGGGCAAGGTGGTCAACTTTGTCATTGTGCTGGCCGCTGTTGGTTTGGTCGCTCTGAATATTCCAAGCTTACGGAAAGTGGGTGTCGGTATATTCACTTCCGTGGGGGTAGCGGGTATTTTGATTGGTCTTTCTGCTCAGAAAATCGTGGGGGCTTTACTGGCAGGTATACAGATCGCCATTACACAGCCTTTCCGACTGGAAGACGCCGTGGTAGTCGAAAACGAATGGGGCTGGATAGAGGAAATCAACCTTACTTTCATCGTAGTCAGGCTCTGGGATAAACGTCGTTTGGTACTCCCAACCACCTATTTTCTGGAGAAACCTTTCCAGAACTGGACCCGTACCACGGCCGATATCATTGGCTCAGTTTTTCTGGTGACTGATTATAATGTACCTCTGCAAGAACTTAGAAAAGAGCTGACTCGGCTGTTAGAAGGCACCCCGATGTGGGATAAAAAAGTAAATGTTCTTCAGGTGACCGACTCCAAAGAAAATACCATGGAAAGCCGGATTCTGGTGAGTGCCCGTAACTCACCTACAGCCTGGGATTTACGGGTATATATCCGTGAAAAAATGATTGAATTCATCCAGAATAACTATCCGGAAAGCCTCCCACGTACACGAATTAAATTGCAAAATGATCAGGCACCGGAGGGACACCTCGCCAATAATATCGGCTAAAAATCATCTCAAGGGGCCTTCCCTGCGTAATTTTTAACATAAAACAGAACCTAAAACTTCAAAATGAACACTGACAAAATCTTAAATCAAATTTCTAACATCGTCATTGAATACGGCCCCCGTCTGATAGGAGCTGTTGCTGTCCTCGTCATCGGATTGTGGATTATCAAGGCTCTCACCGGCGGTTTAATGAAGCTACTGGACAAGCGAGACATTGATGACTCGCTTAAACCTTTCCTGAAAGGTCTGGTAAGCTCACTTTTAAAGGTAATGTTAGTTCTGGCCGTTCTCGGCACAATGGGCATTGAGATGACCTCTTTTGTAGCTGTCTTGGGTGCGATAGGCCTGGCTGTTGGAATGGCTCTAAGCGGTACATTACAAAACTTCGCCGGTGGTGTGATGATTTTACTTTTCAAACCTTTCAAAGTGGGCGATTATATTCAGGCACAAGGCTACGGTGGCACAGTGAGAGAAATTCAAATTTTCAATACTATCCTAAAAACACCTGATAATGTGACGATTGTGATCCCCAACGGTGAACTGTCAAATTCTTCTCTCAAAAACTACTCGCAGGAAGAATGCCGTCGTGTCGACTGGACCGTGGGCATTGGTTATGGCGATGATGCCAATAAAGCCATGGCTGTAATAAAAAGTTTGTGTGACCAGGATGACAGAATTCTCAAAGATCCTGAAGTTTTTATAGCTCTTTCTGAGCTGGGTGATAGCTCTGTTAATTTTGTTGTAAGAGCCTGGGTGAACTCGTCTGATTACTGGGGTGTATTCTTTGATATGAACAAAAAAATCTACGAAACCTTTGATCAGGAAGGCCTGAACATCCCATTCCCACAAATGGATGTACATGTGCATCAGCAGAAATAAATTTCAAATAACAGAAGATCAAAAGGCGTCAGGCATACACCTGACGCCTTTTGCTTTGATATGCCCCCATTTTCTATGATCAAAGCCCTCAGCCACTAACGTATAAATACCAGCGATAATATGATTTAAGGTCTTTTTGAAATATATTTGGTTATACTACTTAGCTCCATGAAAAGAAAACTACTATTTATTCTGCTGACTTTGATCGGCGGAAGCTCTCATTTATACGCTCAGAACGAAATCAATTCTCTCCGGAATTATCTACAGGAAAACTCTGGAATCATCAGCCAGAGTGATGCCTCAGAGATGAGTGTATCCAGTGCCTACCGCTCCCCTAGCACCGGATGGTACCATATGTATATGCAGCAAAATTTTGAAGGAGTGCCGGTCTATAACCGAATCATTACAGCCGTTCTGGTGGAGAATGAGGTCAGGCATTTGGTCAATCAATTCGAATCCGATTTTGAAACAAGGGTAATCGGAAGCTCCGATAAATTAAAAATCTCCCCTGAAACAGCCCTTCTTAATGCCGTCAGGAGTTTAAATATTGCCGAAAGTAAAGCCGTGGTACAAAGCACCCGAAACACCAAATCGCTTGCCAGCGGCAAAGTAATCAAAGCGGAGTTGGATGCACCAGCCCTGAGCTCGGAACCAGTACAGGCTCAGCTCTATTGGTATCCGGTTTCAAACCCGGAAAACCCAACGATTAAGCAGTTTACTGCAGTATGGAATATCGAATTTGAACCGGAAGACCCCAGCAATGTCTGGAGCGTCTTTGTCAATGCAAACGATGGCTCTGTGGTGGAAACCATAGACCGTGTGGTGCATTGTTCGTTTGGCGAATCGGCTGCAGAACATCGCAAGCATAATACTTCAGCAAGAAATCAAATCGCTTCCACTCCGCCCGATAGCAGTTATCGTGTTTTCGACTATCCTCTGGAGAGCCCGATTTTCGGAAACCGCACCCTGGTGAGCAAGCCCTATGACAAATTTGCCCCCATGGGTACCGGCCCCGGTACCAGCAATGGCTGGCATGAAGACAGCGTCGCAATGAATAATTACTTAGCGGGCAATAATGTATGGGCTTATCAGGATGTCAATAGCGGTAATGCTCCGGTCAGCACAAACCCGAGTTCAGCGAATCTCAATTTTGACTTTTCGTACAGCACAGACAGCACCTCAGCCTCCAATCAGAATGCGGCCGTAACCAATCTATTCTACTGGAATAACCTCATTCATGATGTTTTGTGGCGATATGGATTTGATGAACCCAGTGGAAATTTTCAAACAAGTACGATGGGCCGGGGTGGCTTGGGTTCTGACTACGTGAGAGCCGAAGCTCAGGATGGTGGGGGAACCAATAATGCCAATTTCTTTACCCCTGTGGATGGTCAAAGACCGCGTATGCAAATGTATTTGTGGACAAACGGAACTGATGGTGATTTTGACAACGGGATCATCGCTCACGAATATGGTCATGGCTGGTCAAACCGACTCACCGGCGGACC
>NZ_LGTQ01000011.1 GCF_001306455.1 Jiulongibacter sediminis
GAATCAGGAACAGGCCGGTGAAGGCTGGAGTGACTATCTGACATTGATGCTGACCACCGACTGGGCAAGCCTGGAACCGACCGTCGCTGATGCAGGGATCGGTCGTGGTATTGGAAATTATGTTTTAGGAAACCCAATCACCGGAAAAGGTATTCGCCCCTACCGATACTCTTATAATAAAGACAGTTTGAATAACCCTGTCACTTATGCCAAGGTGGGCGACACCAATAATTTCTCACGACCTCACGGCATTGGATCCATCTGGGCCACCACTCTTTGGGATATGACCTGGGAGATCATTTTTCAGGATGACAGCATCGTTCATGACATTCATAATGTACCTGCCAGCACTACTGACCTTATCGGTAACCTTGCGGCTCTGAAACTCGTCAACGAGGGATTGCGTCTTCAGCCCTGTTCACCCAGCTTTATCGATGCCCGCGACGCTATTTTAAAGGCTGATGAAATGCTTTTCGGCGGCCGGTACCGCTGTGCCATTGGCAAAGCCTTCGCCAGAAGAGGCATGGGTGCATTGGCCAGCACTGGCTTTAGCACGGATGACCGGTTTGTGACAGAAGATTTCACCCTTTTCTCAGGCACGCCTCTGAACGCTGTTACTATTACCCCTGAAATCTGCTCCGGAGAGCTTTTTGACCTTACCACCAGCACTTCCGCTAGTGGTACTTTTTCTTTTTCCTGGGAAAGAGTGGCCCAGAACGGTATCACCGGTTCAGGCAATAGTGGAACCGGAGCCAATATCCAGGAAACAATTACCAATGCCACCATTTATCCAGCAGTGGTACAGTATAATGTAACGGTATCACCGGATGCCTGTAATGCCAGCCCAAAGCCACAGCCGGTCTATGTAAAGGTAAAACCCAAAGTAATTCCCGAAGTCAGCCTTTATGAAGTTTGTCAGGGCACAGCTGTCCCTGTCAGTGAAGGACTAGTGGCACCAAGTGCTTATACCACCACGATTAATGGAACGCTAACAAGTACCACCCCAACATATCGACGTGGACAGGGCTCTGACATCAATTATTACTGGGCCTCAGATGTCGGCACCAATGTGCATTATGTCACCTATGCCTTTAAAGCTGCCGAGTCCGCACCTATCTCTATAGAAACCGTGGCCGGAACCTTGTCCGGCACCTATCCAGAACTCAATTATCTGACTCTTTACAAGAATAATTTTGACCCCCTAAACCCGGCTAATAATTTTCTGAAAGGAGATGATGTAACCGGCCGGAATTGGCCCCGACCTAAAATTCGATATACACTGCAGAAAGATACCGTATATGTTCTGGTAGCTGCGACTTACTTTAATAACATAACGGGTAACTTCACGCTGGAGTCTAACATGCCTATTTTCGGAGGGTTCAATAACTGGTATACCGATTCCAGCGGCGGAAGCTCATTATCAACCAATAATATCTTCAACCCGGTAGGGCTGGCCGGTTCCGGAATTACCAACACCGAAACAGCCCTTTCCAAAACCTTTTATGTAGCTACAAACCTCTACCCCGAGTGCCGGACACCGGTTACGTTTAACATCAATGCCAATGATGCACCTACCGGTACAGTGAGTGACAATGCTCAGGTTTGCCCCGGAGATAACTCAGGAACTCTCACGTTAAGCGGGCATCAGGGGACTGTGGCCAACTGGCAGTCTTCGATTGATGGTTTTACAACATCTGACAGCCTTCCGAATACAACTGCAAGTCAGAGTTATACGAATCTCAATGCCGATACCCGGTTCAGGGCGGTGGTGAAAAACGGGGCCTGCCCGCCGGGATACTCCACTTCGGCAAGCATCGTTGTTAAAAAAGCAACCTTTACTGCCACCAGCCCCGATTATGATCTGAACGGTCAATCGGGCACGCTGGAAGCACTCGAATACATCAACGCCAGTAATAAAGTCTCTAACAATTCAACAGCTCAATTGGCCGCAGGGAAGGCGATTGAATTGAAAGAAGGTTTTGAAGTCAGCAACTCTGTCTTTGAGGCTCTCATTGAGGATGTTTGTCCGAATTAAAGAAAAGAAAGCTCTCTGTCAGAAGTAATTTCCCCCGAAACAAGGTAAGATCATTTGCTTCTTGTGACCTTTCTTTGTTTCTGATGATTAGGCTACTCTGCTTTCTTGTTTTGATCAGTTGCTCCCGTTTAGAGCAACTACTTCCGCCGGAAGCTGCCGGAAGTGATAGTACCATTTCTGTTCTATTAGTAGGCAACAGTCTTACCTACACCAATAATTTACCGGAACTTATCAAAAAAGAGGCTTTGCTCTTCGGTGTTGAAATCAGAACAGAAATGCTGGCCTTGCCGAATTATGCCATTCCTGACCATCTTTCGGATGGCAAACTGCAACGCTTGATTAAAAAAGGGGATTTCGATTTTGTAGTCGCACAGCAAGGGCCATCCTCTCAAGCTGACGGACGACAGATGCTTTTAGACACAGCCCCCGTTTTAGACGAGCTTTGTAAAAAACACGGTGCCCGGCTGGCCTATTTCATGGTTTGGCCATCGCGACAATATTATCAAACTTTTGATGGAGTTATTACCAATTATACTGCCGCTGCTAAATCAGTGAATGCCATACTCTGCCCTGTGGGTGTTCAATGGAAAGAAGTTACCGATACAGGTGATTTTTCCTATTACGGTTTAGATGGATTTCATCCTTCACAAAAGGGTTCCGAACTGGCTGCCAAGATCATTTGGGAGTCGATACACCCAAACAATTAAAGAGGGACAGACAGGGTAAAAACTGACCCTTCACCCGGCCTACTCTGAACCTCTATTTTACCCCCAAGTTCACCGGCTATTCTATTGACAATATTCAGACCTAAGCCAAAACTGTGTTCACCGGCAGTAGTTTGATTTTTTGTGGTTTTATAGCGATCAAACAACGTTTTAAGTTCTTCCTGATCAATTCCGGGTCCATGATCTTTTACCTCAAAACATAAAAAATTGTTGTGCTGATAACTTCTCAAAATCACCTCAGTACCGGTCTCCGAGTATTTAACAGCATTTGACAAAAGGTTTTCCAAAGCTCTGAAAAGCAACGAACGGTCGGTCAGGAGTTCTTCCTGATCTTGCTCTACGTGTACTATCAGGTCAATCTTTTTGGTGTCAGCCAAAGGCTTGAAGCGACTGACCAAATCTTTGAAAAGTAGGGCCAAATCTACATTTTCAAGATGTACAGGGTGTATTTCATCTTTATCGATGGTTAAAAGTGATTTGATGGTTTTCAAACCAAAATCAGCAGTTTTAAGAATCATATCTTCTGATTCCTTGAGATCCTTCTTTGAACTTTCTGATAAATTTTGAGCCCAAAGTTTAATCGCTGAAAACGGACTACTCAAATCATGTGAAACAACTGACATCAGGTGATTTTTCTCTGAATTCAGTTGAGTGAGTTTCTCATTTTGAGATAATATGAGGGCATTTTTCTTCCGGTTTTTTTGATATGCAAAACCAATAATCCCTGCCAACAAGGCCAGAGCTAACACGCCTATCAGAAGTAATAGTTGTCTGTTTTTCTGGGCCTCAAGCTGAGCTGAAAGAAGCTCATTTTCCTGTTCACGTTCTTTGGCATTATAGGCCTCCTGCAGCTCAGCAATCTTATCTGCAGTCTGCTCATCGAGCAATTCATTTTGCAATTCATTGCTTTTTAAAAGCTCTTCATAGGCATTTTTGAAATCTCCGTTATCGTAATAAAATACAGAGAGATGATTGTGGCTCCGCTCTCTTTGCATTTTAAAATCCAACGAATCAGCCAGCTGCATGGCATTCAGCAGTACGTTTTCAGCTTCTACATTTCGGCCAAGGCCATGAAGAGCACCTGCTTTATTGATAAGGTTATACCATAAGTCGGTGGAAGGCTCATTTTTAAGGTATTCCAGATTATCATTACTGAGTTTAAGGCCTTCTTTGAAATTTTCAAGCCGAACATATAAAGCCGCCAAGTTGATTTTTGAATTGGCTATGCCGGGCAAATCGTCAATGTCTTCTTTGATTTTGAGCGAACGATTATAAAAGAGAAGAGCCGAGTCTGACTTTTGTTCTTTCAGGTAACATTGCCCCAGATTATTATAAAGTACGGCCAGTCTTTTGGGACTAAAGTCCGAGGGCTGATATCTACTCAAAAGCTGCATGATCTGATTTTTGGCCTCCAAATGTTGTCCTGATATCAAATAGGTATAAACAAGATCTGAAACAGCAGAGAGCTCATCATCCGGGTTCTCCAGCTCTTTACTGGCCTCAAGAAACTTCAGATAATAATCCAGTGCCTCTGAGCGATTATCTTCAAAATCCTGGTAAAACCCTTTCAATCGCAAAGCATAAGCTTCAGCCCGTGGATAGCCTGAAGCTGCCAGTTTTTCAGACCAGTGGGGTATCGAATCCTTGTTCGCAATATCCAGATATTTGATCGACAAAATATAGTCATCCCACTCCTTGGGGGTGTTCTGAGCGACAACCTCAAAGAAGCATAGCCAAAGAAAAAGCAGGCTAATCTTCTTCATGTAAAATTCCGTTTTGCAGAGCAAACTTGACCATACCCACGGTATTGTTCACACCTAGTTTCACTAAGATGTTACGTCGGTGAGTATCCACGGTTCCTTTACTCAGAAAGAGCTTTTCTCCAATTTCGGACGAACTGTACTCCTGACATACCATTTTCAAAATTTCATATTCCCGCGGAGAAAGTAGCTCAGGCAGTTTGTTTTGAGGTGTGGTTACCGTATTTGGTCCCGGACCAACCTCCTCTAAATAGATTTCTGGACTAAAATAGGATTCGCCCCTGGCTACCCTTTCTATCGCCTGTTTTAGCTCCTCTATCGCTGCATCTTTCAGGATATAACCCTGAATCTGGTGTTTTTCTAACCTTCTAAGAATTCGGGTTCCTCTGAACATCGTCAGATACAAAATCGGAAGTTCAGAACGTAGCTTCCTGATTTCCATCAGCAGTTCTTCCGGGTGAAAATCCGGCAACTGGATGTCAAGCAATAAAACATCAATAGATAGATCGGGTAGTGATCTGAGAAGCGAATGCCCGTCCACAAACGACCCGGCAACCTCCAGATCAGAGGCAGCTGCAAGCAACTTCTCCAGCCCCCGGAGAAAGATTTCATGATCGTCGGTAATCGCTAGCTTATACACCCAGTGTTTTTTCTGATTCTATTAAACTGTTATCTAATGTATAGAAAAAGGAATGGACATAAAAACGTATACACTTGACCGATCAGAAAGGTGAACAAATTCTATTTCCTCTTCAAATGAATAAGAACTTCTCCTTAATGCTGTTCACGAAAAACCGTAAAATAAAACCCTCTGGACTTTTCCGGTATCCGTCCCGTATATTGGGGCAAAACCGTTTTTGAATGCATAGAATTTTACTCCTGATTTTTATTATTACTCCTTTATTGTCTAATGCTCAAAGCACAGAAATAAAACCTGGTGTTGTGCTTCCAGAAATGACCACAGCTCAGCGGACCGGAATGGCCAACCCCACCAATGGTATGCTTGTTTTTGATTCAGATACCCAGAGTTACTGGTTCAGACAATCAGGGAATTGGGTGGAACTACCCAAAGGGGGAAGTACCTCAAATTACTGGCAACTTGATGGTCTTGGTGGAAATGAAATTAGAAATACGAACAGTGGGGGATTTTGGAGTGAGAACCAAACCGGTCTAAACATTAATTCAAACGATACCAGTAATCCACCGACTGCTCCTGTCAATGGTGACGGAACTCGGTTGATGTGGATTCCTTCAAGATCAGCATTTCGAGTAGGAACAGTAACCAATGGAAATAAATCATGGGATGCTGATTCTATTGGTCTTTTTTCTTTTGCCTCAGGCTATGGTTCGAAAGCAAAAGGGCGACATTCTATCGCTATGGGTTACTATAATCTTGCTTCAGCGTATTACTCAACAGCTTTTGGTCATTTTAGTAAAGCAACCGGACACAACTCTGTAGCCTTAGGTTACAGAACTTCGGCTTCTGAAAAGTACACAACATCAATGGGCTCTGAAACTCAGGCATCAGGTGAATATTCAACGGCAATGGGACTTGAGACAATTGCATCTGGGGATAGATCAATAGCAATGGGAGACAAATCTTTAGCCTCAGGTTATCGGTCTACGGCGACCGGCTATAGCACCACGGCCTCTGGTGGTATTTCCACTTCTTTCGGCTCTGAATCGATTGCTTCAGGGGATAGATCAACAGCAATGGGCTACCAAACTGTAGCGTCAGCTCCATTTTCTACAGCTATGGGAAACCGTTCCACGGCATCTGGATATAATTCATCAGCTATCGGCGAAAAAACAGTTGCAAAAGCTGTTGGCGGAACATCTTTGGGTTTATGGAATGATGATTCTGATATAGCTGGTTCATATCCTGGAGTTAGTTCCGACAGAATTTTCCAAATAGGAAATGGTAATAGTTCTTCACGTTCAAATGCCTTGACAGTGCTTCGAAACGGATATATGGGAACAATGAATGTATTGGATCCACAGGCTAATCTGCATTTGAAATATGCGGGTTCAAATAACTGGGATGCCCATTTAAGACTTGAAGCTACCAATGGTGAATATTCTAATATTGTCTACGACGCGGATGGCCTGAAGTTCAGAACGTTTGGTTCTACAGATGATTTTCACTTCAGAAATTCTCTGAATGATCACATCGCTACCATTTATGAGGATGGCGACATGGATATTGACGGAACCCTTTCGCAAAGCTCAGACCGAAGACTAAAGAGAGATATTGTAACGCTGGAAAATTCTTCTCAAAAACTGACTCAAGTCAATGGTGTCCATTACTACTGGAAAGACCAGAATAAAGACCAACAACTACAAACAGGTCTTATTGCTCAGGAAGTCCAACGAATTTTCCCTGAGCTGGTGAATGAAGGTGAAGACGGCTACCTTTCTGTAAATTATATTGGGTTGATTCCACATTTAATTGAGACTTATAAAGATTTATTGTCGGAGAATGAATCCTTAAAAAAGAGGGCTTTGATTCAGAAAGAACACAATAAAGAAGTGAATCAAAGACTGGCCAGACTGGAAGCTTTGATTGATCAAGCTGCGAACTAAATAAATCTACTTATCGCCTCTTTTTGAAATGGCTTAGGACTCAAAAAAACTGCAATGCCTTAATCAAACTGCTTGGTACCTAGCGAGAAAACGTTGTCTAAAACAGGTTATTCAAGTGAACCGGATATCTTCTGCTTGACTGTTTCCTTAATCGTGTAAATCGGGCTTTTGACGTAAAAAAAATTACCTAAATACAGTATGTTTTTGTGAGCGGTCTTTTGGGAGCTTTGAATAATCAAAAAACCAAAAGTCATGAAGAAAAACATATCATTATTTTCGGTCTGTGCACTTTTAATAAGTGTGATACTAATTTCATCTTGTGAAAAAGCAGAGCCTGAACCACCTCTTTCAGATCAAATCACCGGACAGTACGAGGTCGATTATTATCTGGTAGGCAGCACTTTGGTTTCATTACCCGTCACGGTAGACGGTATTACCGCCACTGCTAAAATTAACATCAGCCGCGTTTCCGATACCGATGCCAAAGTAGTTTTTACCTTTATTCAAACAGCCTCAAGTTTCGGACTTTCGGATGAATCTACCAGCACCGTGCCTTCTGTGTCACTCAGCAAAAGTAGTTCGGGTGAAATTATGGGAGCCGATGCCTCCGGTAACTCCATCACTCATAAAAACGGCGAGGTAGAGGTGATTCTGAAAAGCAATGACCCTTCAAAAACTCTGACGATCCACGCCAATACCGGCTCCTGAAACAGAAGTCCCTACAACTCAAGTCAGCTATCAGTTAGGTTTCAGCAGCCCGGCCTATTTTCTCCAAAAGTTTTCCCGATCATCATGGGTATCCTCCGAGTAGGGTTGGTTGATTGGGGAATTGGTGCATTGATCAAAGTCTCCTTGTTTTCCATCATCAACTCACCTTCAACTTTTTACCTTAAACCTTTAACCGGGTAACTTAACCCTTTCTTAATACTCAATACTCTAAAAACTCAAAATTGAAAGCTTTTGCTCTAAAATTGAAAGTACATAACTAATTATCAGACAGAACTTTGTGGTGTAATCAAAAACGAAAACACCATGAAACAAATTAGTTTACTTCTTCTTTCTTCCTTATTGCTTTCCTGCTCAGCAGGTGTCAAAAAGGATTTTCTGAGCGGCTTAAAAGTCACTAATTCAGGTCTGGCATTTGAGCAGGCATATATGAGCTCAGACGGTAAATCCCTTCAGACAGACCAACTCAAAACGGGCCAGAAAGTAACTCTACAACTTACTGGTGTGAAGGGCTTTGAGCTAATCGATGACATGGCTTACCCCGGTGCTACTATTGAAGTCATTGACAAAACCGGAGTCAAAGCCATGGAATTGGCCGACCTGTTTTCGTCCTATAATGAAACAGGAGTTAAACCGACAGACGCCCAATACCTCTCCACCGCCCTGACCATCGGTAACCCTTTGCTGGTAGGTGAAACCTATACTTTCAAAAGCCATTTCTGGGACAAAAACGGTAGCGGCGAGATCAATGGAGAAATGGAGTTTACGGTGGTAGAATAATTTGTGAATCGAAATGAAGAAACTTAGCACATTATTAATTCTTCTCTGGCAGATCACGGCAGGACAAAGCCTTACCCTCCTCCCTGGGCAGATACAGTTGCCCGTACTTGACTTTGAAACTCTCGAAAATCAAAGCAATCCTGAAGAAGGAACTGTGATTTACCAACCCGCATTAAATTGTTTGGCGTATTATAACGGCACCCGTTGGAATTGTATCGGCGAGACCCGGCCCATCTGGAGCTATGTAAGAAATTCACTTGCGATCAAGGTGATCAATGCCACGTCCATGTCAGAAGTGTATGACATTAAAAACCAGGGGGACTCGGCACTCTTTTCTCTTGTCAAAATCCAGGGGACAGTAAGTGTATTGTCTTCCACCATAAACGCCACAGCCACATACGATTACCTCCTCATCAGGGCCGACTCTGCTTTAAATCCGGTATGGTATAAAAAGATAAGTTTTACCGGCGAAGACTTTCACCTGAGCCGTATTAAACAAAGAGCGAATGGCGATATACTACTCGTAGGTCATTATAAAAACGGGTCTTTGGCTTATAACGGAAGCCAATTGCAATCACATACCGGTAGTCCCAAAAGCTTTGTAATGGAGGTAAATGCGGTAACTGGCAGCTTGAACTGGCACAGAAAACCAGGCAGTTCTGGCTCCTTTAAAACCTATGACATGGCAGTCAGAGCAAACGGTGACCTCTTTCTGGTCGGGAGATTTGAGGCCAATGCCCAGGTTCTTGGCTCCACTCTGCCATCAACGGGCGGGGCTTTTGTAATGCTTCTTAACAATGATGCCACGGCAATTAAGAACACCAAAACATGGCACAGTAATTCCAACTATCTCAAGGCCAGATTTATAGAGGTTAACAACACCTTTGAGTACGTCAATGTAGTTTCGGAGTTTACTGACAGTCTTTCGTTTTTTGGGCAAAGCCTTCATACAAATTCACCCTCTGCCATTTTTGTACAAACCTTTTACTATTACAATGCAAGTAATCTAATTGCGGGTGGAGTTGCTTATACCCAAGGCGGGCCTACCGATAGTTTGGGAATCACGCGTTTTGAAAGAAATATTTTGATAGGCGAAGCAAAGGGCAGTCATCTATTTAACAATCCCGGTACCTATATCAACTCCTTTGGCACTCAAATCGACGGAAGTTTTGCTATCGGTACTGCTACTAATAACTTATCAGCTTATTTCTATCCCATTGCAAGCACTATAAGTTATCAACGCAATAAAACCAAGATTCACTACGCACACTCAAATAATCTGTTGATTAGTGGCAGTGCAAATGAATTCCCCTCCCTATTTACTTACCCGAATCCATTTAGCCAGCAATCACAGATTTCATCCCCGATAGAGATTTCCGGCTCAACTGTGCTGTATTCGATAGGAACCAGAACAAGCACTTTTGAAGCCATCAGCCCGGTATCGGTTCCCAACCGCATTCCCTATTTTACCGAAATGGCCTTCTATTCCGGAGGGGTATTTTATGGACTCAATTATTTCAACTCATACTGTGAAATAGACGGAATACGGTTCCAGAAACCCCCATCTGCCTTTGCGGAAGCTGTACTTCTCAATACTAAATACAAATAGCATGAATAAGATACTCTACCTACTGCTCTTCATTCTTTCTTTTGGAGGAGGTATTTGTCAAAATATCCAAATGAGTCCGAATGGCTTGGTTTTGCCTAAAGTCAATATGAAAACCCTGGAACAAAGCCAGATAGCTCAGGAAGGCATGATGGTTTACGACAGCTGTTTCCACCTTCCCAGGTTTTACGATGGCAAAAACTGGAGTTTTGGCCGGGGAGAAGCTGATAACCACGAGGTGGTTTCCCGCTTTCTGCAATTCAAAGCCACTTCTGGTCATTCGCTCTCAGTCGAGGTTTTGAAAAACGATTTTCAAGGCAATATCTATTTCTATGGCCGGAAAGAAGAGGGTACCGTGCAATACGAAAATCTTTCAAAGACTTGCCCACCAAACAATTATCTGCATACTATCGGTAAACTCGATAAATATGGAAATATGCTCTGGTGGTATTCATTTTTTACCGCACAGGACTTTTGCGTCATTTATGATTTGGCGGCCGACTCTCAGGGAAATGTTTTTGCAGTAGGAAGAATAGCCGAGCCTGTTTCTTTTGATGGTTTTACCACGATCAACCCTTCCGGCAATTCCATGGGTTTCATTCTCAAAATCAATTCAAGCGGGCAGTATGGCTGGTCAAAATTGATTCAAAACGGACCATTAAGCCAGGTGGAGGTATTTGCCGATGACAACCTCATCGTGGGCGGATCATTCTCGGGTAATTTGACTTTTGAGTCGGTCAACCTACAGTCTTCAACACAAACCGCATTTGTTTTCAAAACCGACGGCAGCGGCACGCCTACCTATAGCAGAACTTTTTCGGCAAGTACTTCTGCAGCCTTGCAGGCCCTCTCTGTAAACCTTTACGACTGGGCCGTGGCGGTCGATTTTGAAGGTAATTATCAATTTGGGTTTCAGACTATTCCATCAGACTCTGTCGATATTTTTGTTACTGCATTTGATGTCTCAGACCAAATATCTCTATTTAAAAAAATAGGGGGATCAGGCATTCAAAATGCACGCCATCTTCTACTTTCTGACTCAAAACTACTTATTGATGGCAGATTTGAAGACAACTTCACCGTCGATTCCTACGCGTATCAATTCGGGGTGAATGGCAATTATAGTGGTTTTTTTATCGTTCTTGAAAGAAGCAATGCCACTCTTACAGACCGTCTGGTTATTCAACCCGAACAGGAAAATGAAAATGCCTGGTTTTATCATATTGCTCATGATTTTTTCGGCAATTTCTACATATCCTACCGCGTAAATGGTTCTGGTGTACTACATACCGTGGACAATTCAGAATTGTATGAAAATATCCCCTCAGGTTATGGCATCCTGAAGTTCAAATTGCCTTTCAACCATCCTATCGAGCCGGTATATCTAAGAAAAACAGAGCAATTTGTCTGGCCTCAAGGTTTGATAGCCCACGGCTTTTATAAAGGAGCCTTTATGAGCCTTAGCACCAACACCCCCAGCAATTATTGGCTCCCGGTAGATGGCTTTGATTTTACTAATCCAAAATATTCGAACTCTTCCTTCATCAGACATTACTATGAAAACTATTGATTATAAATATTTTATAACACTCATTCTTCTGGGAGTATTGTTTGGCAATACCTCCAAAGCACAATTTGCCGAGCTCAATCCGGCACCACCCCAAAACGACATTCACAGCTATTTCAGGCTGCCGATTTCTAATACATCAGGGACTTTTGAAGAAGGCTCCGCACGGTTCAATCCGGTCAAAAAATGCGTGGAATTTTACGATGGAACTCGCTGGAACTGCTCCGAATCACGTGCAATAAATACTAATAAATTGCACGTATCAGAAAGTTTTACCGACGCCAATACTCACCTCAAAAGCATCAGCCTGAGCGATGGTAAGATTGTGTCCTTCTATATGGCACATACAGGTGACAGCCTTCGTGTTTTCGGTCAAAATCTGAAAATGCTGCACAGCAATACCTCCGTACTTATAGCAGCCGCTGATGCAGATGGCCACTATCTATGGCATGCTGAAACCTCAATTTATTACCAGGATATCTTCGATATAGAGCCCGATCATGCGGGCAATCTGTTTCTCTCTTTCATAAGCAATAGTCCATTCTTTTATCAGGGCACTTTGGTGGATTCTTATAGCAACGACAACTGTATAGTCCTCAAAATCAACGGAAACGGGATTTTGGCAGGCATTCGGGAAGTGGCTCAAGGTTACTTTCCGCTCGACCTTTGCGTGAGTCAAAACAATAAACTGTATGTCCTCTTCAAATTTACAGGGCCGTTTGTTTTTGCCGGTACCACCATTCAGCCCACCACAACTTCCAATGTTTTTCTGGCACGCTATAGTTCATCGCTGCTTTTGGAACAGTACGATTTTTTTGAAAGTACTGACTATCTGTCTGTTAATTCAATAGTTAGCACTCCCGGCTCGCTTTATTTGGGTGGTCAGGTAGGAGGCACTTTAAAAAAAGGAGGAAGTGTATTAACTAGCACCGGATTAGGCTTGTATGCTTTTGTTTTGAAGTTAAACGAAAATGCTGCTACGCAATGGATCAAAATTGCAGAGCAGGATCCGGGAGGACAGTCTGATTTGAGAAGCCTGGTTTTTCTTGACAATAAGCTTTATGCTCTAATTGGTTGCCCCCATGATTTCGGGTTTAGAAACAGTGCCAACCAGTTAGTAAACTTTCAGCTTGACGGATATGAATACATGGCTATATTCAGGTTTACGGTCGATGGCTTTGCTGAGGACTATTGTCGTTTCACAGGCAATATTAATTATAACCCGTATTTATATGACAACGGTAGTCAACTGGTGGCCGGATCCGGCAATAAGCTTTTCTACCAGTCTGAGGTGATGGGTGCTGGCATCTCGTTTAACCACCTCACAATCTCCGCCTTACCCGGAAATCGGCAGATTTATAAAATAAATCCGAATCTGGAGCTGGAAGACCATTGGGTGCTATCGGGAGCTTCCTCCCCATCAATTTTCCAGTCAGGAGAGGCAGATTTGATGGCCGTTTTCAACTATTCAAATGTTGAAATCAATAAAGCGAAGTTCACTAAACTACTTACTAATCAGTCAGAAACGTATTATTTCCTACTCAAATGAGCCTTAAACGCTTTCCGCTCAAAATTGAGAGCATCTGCCCCAAAATCGAAAGCCACTTCTCTTCGTCTTTTTGACCTTTGACCCATCACTTTTTTAAAAACAATCAATCATGAAAACACTTTTTCTCTCTGCACTCATTTCATTCTCAGCCACTGCCCAGGATATGGACGTGGTTGGCTCTCTCAAGGTAGGTCAAATGCCCATCGACAATGCCGCCAATAAAGTTGTAGTACAGAAAGCCGACGGCAAACTTGGCACCCGTGACCTAAATTCTCTGGCAGCCGCTCCGGCAGATACCAGCCGCTCTTTAGGATCTGATCTTGATATCTTCAAAACATTCTGTAGCTGCCCGCCTGAAAATATGCCACCTTCCATGATCAGAAAGCTTCGCGAAAGTGGATATTCAGAGGAAGACCTCAGCTTAATGGGCGTTTCTGAGCAACAGATCAGACGATCAAAACCGGTGGTTGACGGTGATGGCAATGTGTATGAAGTAATGAAGGTGGTAGTGCAGGAAGTGGGCACTTTTTATGTCCTGAAAGAAAACCTCAAAACCACAAAGTTTAATGACGGCACCGTGATTGCAGGAAACCTTCCGGCCTCAGGCTGGGTAAATGCAGCGGCCACTCAAACCCCGGCCTGGGCCTATCCTGAAAACAATGCCGTCAACAAAGACAAATACGGCCTATTGTACAATGGGTACGTGCTAACCGAAGGAAAAAACGCCTGTCCGCTTGGCTGGACTCCCGCCAACAATAGTGACCTGATGAACATCGGAAGTTCAACAGCGGAATATTTCAGAGCGGTAGGTACCGATACCTGGGACTTCCCGAACAGCGGAAATAATTTCTCCGGCCTGAATGTACCCGGAGCAGGCGGAATAGAAATTGACGGTGACGATGTAGCTTTCCGTATTGCTGCCGTGTTTCATTCTTATCAAGTGAACCCAAGCTCTGGCGATATCATGAGCACTACTGTCCTTAAGGATAGCGAAACGGTAACACAAAACGATAAACCCAAAGCTTATGGGGGTAGCATAAGATGCGTAAGTATCTCCTGGTAATCCATTCAAATAAAAGACAAAATCATGAAAACGAATAGTTCAAAATGTTGCTCCCGGAGCCTGAGCCTGTCGAAGGCAAAGGGTTTTGTTCACCTCGGTGGTCGCCTCCACGAAAATCCCGAAAACATCAGCCTGCTTAAAGCCGACATCAATTACACCCATATCTATTTTACAGATGGTAGCCACAAATTGGTGGCTACCACGCTCGGAATACTCGAAAAAAGACTTCCAAAGAACTTTTTCAGAGTCAATCGCTCTACTGTTGTGAGTTTAAAAAACATAAGGCCCTCTGAAAACGAGGACCAGATTTTCGGTGAAAAAGGAGGAGCCATTAGAATCTCAAGACGCAGAAAAGAGGCCTTCAAAATGCAGTACCAAAAATTCAAACAAGCATGAAAAACGGAATATTATTATTGGTGCTTTTGTCGCATGTAAGCTTCGCCCAATCCATCACTGGCAAATGGGAAAACAAGCAATTCGGCTACAGCTTTGTTTTCAATCAAAACGGCAGCTATAATTTTGATTTCCCTGCCCAAAACATGCGAAATCTGAGCGGCACCTATCAAAAAAGTGGCAATACACTCCTTATCAAAAATGCTTATGGTACAGTCAATTACAAGATTCAATGGGTTGGGAATCAACTTCGATTGAGTGATGCTCAAGGGACCTGGATTTTGAATAAAGTCGGTGGGAATTCACTGCTCGATGAGTCAAAATTCCCGAAGATTATTGCTCAGTCAGGTACTCTAAAACTCACCGAAGAGGGACCCAAAACCTATGAAACCATCATCAATTTGGTGTTGGATAAAAAAGTAACCACTGTAGATTATCAATCCATAGTGGCTGAGACAAAACGCATGTTTCTCAAATGCCCCGAAGTGATCTTAGGAGATATACAAACGGCCAAAGAGAGCTTTGAGCAAATCCTGCAGAACGGTGATCCTAATGTGATTGGTCAGTTCAGGCAAGCTTTTTTGGGGCAGGTTTACCAAATGGCGGTGATTGACCAGAATCCTGATATGCAGGTTTTCTGGAAGATTTTTGACAAGTATCTGGACGTAGTAGCCTTTGACTCAAAATCTCAATTGGTCCTAACCTCCAAAGATTTGGAGGCCTATCTCAATTATATCGACCTATTGGCTGTCAATCAGGGCGGACAAAAGTTGAATTTGGCCAGCAGGAAACAACTATCAGAACAAACGATCGCCAACTTCTCCCGACTCAGTCAAAACGAAAAAAAGTTTCTATCCAATGCCGACCTGGCCTATCAGCTCACCAAAAGTAATTTAAGCCGATTCACCGCTCAGCAAACCCAAACCTTTCGTCAACAATTCACGCCACAAGTTCAGCTCGTTCAAACTCAACAAATGGACGCCGACTTCTATCAGCGATATAGCCGCATGATGCTCGAAAATCACGTGAGCATAATGAACGGAATAGAAAATCTCGGCGGAACGGGTGATTATTGGGAAATAAAACCAAGTTATGGGTGGTAACAGATAAATGTCACTTCTTGTGTCTCGATAGCCATCGTGAGAGAACAGTCTAAAGCCCAAGAAAACCAATCGCCAAAACCCTTAAATAAAATGATATTAACTAAACAAAAACCTGTCAAAAAAATCCTTTCAGGCTTCCTAAATTAGCAAGGCTGTCTATAACTCTACTTTTTTAATGAAACGATTAGGCTTAATTTTATTTCTGCTAATTCTAGTTTTCTATGCTTCTGGTCAGGCCCCGGCTAAAGTAGATTCTCTCGAAAAATTATTACTTGATCACCCCCGGGAAGACAGCACCCGCCTGAAAATTTTACTTGATCTTACTGGTCAAACACGCTACTTCGACCTCAAAAAGGCTAGTGAATACGCCTCCAATGCGGAAGAATTGAGTCTAAAACTCAATAACAAAACAGAATACGGCCGCTCGCTATACTACGAAGGTCTGATCCATTACATGCGGGGCTTTCTGGATTTGGGACTTGAATACGGCGAAAAATCGGTGGCAGTCTTTCTGGAACTAAATGATAAAATCCGCCTTTCAGGTGCGTATGAATTGCTTGGGGTGATTCATACCGACATGGTGAACGACGAAAAAGCCATCGGTTACCTACGTGAAGTGCTGAAAATAGCCGAGGAAATGGATGATGATTTCGGTCAAATCAGCTCTAATTCTAATATCGGAAACATTTATCTCAGACAGGGCAATCGAACCCTGGCCCGCTCCTATTACGAGAAAGCCGAACAGATTCTTCAAAAATCAACTGAGCCTGAAGCCTTTTCTGAAGTGTATGTTAACATCGCTGCGGTGACAGATAATCGAGATAAAAAGCTCGCCTATTACGAAAAAGCCCGCTTAGGATTTGAAAAAGCGGGAATGCAGGAAGGTAAAGCTCAGGTGCTCACCGGAATGGGTAAAGATTTCGCAGAGCAAAAACATTTTGCTGAAGCCATTACTTACTTCAAAAAGGCCATTGAAGCTTTTGAGGAGGTGGAATTTGACAACGGAAAAACAGGCACCCTCATTTTACTTTCTGAAGCCGAAATGGGTCTAGGGCTAAATGCTGATGCAGAAAAACACCTCTTGCAGGCGGCTGAGATTGGTAAAAGTAAAGAACTCAATGAGCACCTCATGAAGGCTTATGAAAGTCTGGCCGTTTTTTACGAAAGACTGGGTAGAAGTAATGAAGCTCTCCAATATTATAAGCTCTTCTCAGAGGTAAAAGAGCAGAATTTTAATGCCTCAAAAAGTAAAATCATTGAAGAAAACGAAGCCCGTTACCAGTCAGAAAAGAAGGAGCTTCAACTTGCTGAGCAGGAATTGGAACTCAGCCGTCAGAAAGGCCTCAGAAATCAGATTCTTTGGTGGGCGGCATTGGGTATTATAGCATTTGCCGCAATCTTGGGCTACTACTATTTCAGACAGCAGCAGAAACGCATTAAAGCGGAAAATGCACTAAAAATCAAAGATTTGGAAGCCCAAAATTTGAAAGAAAAAGAACGAATCAAGTCGGCCTTTTTTGCTAATATTTCTCATGAATTTCGTACACCTCTCACACTCATTATTTCTCCACTTCAGGAGATGATCAATGGTACTTTCAGCGGAAATCAGCAGTCCTATTTAAAAATGATGCTTCGCAACGGGCGGCGGCTTTTAGACCTTGTGAATCAACTCCTTGACTTGGCGAAACTGGAGGTAGGCTCATTGCAACTGCAAAAGGAAAAGGCAGACATCAACGGCTTCATCAAAAGCCTTGCATCCTCGTTTGAATCATTGGCAGAAATCCGTGGGATACGTTTCTTTCTTACCGCTCCTGTCGGTGGAATATTAGTGGATTTTGACAAAGATAAAATTCAGAAAATCATCACCAACCTTCTCTCAAATGCTTTTAAATTCACGCCGGAAGGTGGACAAGTAAGACTGGAAATCAGTCAAAAAACAGATGGAATACGCATTGACATCTCCGACTCAGGCATTGGTATTCCTCTAAAAGACCTGCCGCATGTTTTCGATCGCTTTTATCAGGTCAAAGATCTCAATAATATGGAACAAAGCGGTTCAGGTATTGGGCTTGCTCTGGTAAAAGAACTCACCGAGCTTCATGGCGGACATATTCAGGTCCGCAGTCGCCAGAATGAGGGTACGCATTTTTCAGTGACGCTGCCTTTGGCCTCCGCGGAAATCAACATTTCAGAAACCGAGACATTGTTCACCGAGTATAGCTATTCAAAGCCGGATGATACGGAAACAGAAGGAATTACTTTGAAAGGTCAAAAATCATTGATTCTGGTCGCTGAAGATCATCAGGATGTGCAGCATCTGATCAAAGACGTGCTGTCTGAAAATTATGAAGTCCTTATGGCTCCAAACGGCAAAGAAGCCCTGGAGTTGGCCTTGAAAAAAGTACCGGACGCTATCGTATCTGACGTCATGATGCCAGAAATGGACGGTTTCACCTTTTGTGAGAAAATCAAAACCGATGCCCGTACATCGCATATTCCGGTGGTGATGCTCACCGCCAGAGCCGACCAAACTGATAAAATGCGAGGGTTGGAAACAGGAGCAGATGCCTATTTGCCAAAGCCTTTTGATGCTGGCGAACTGAAATTAAGACTTCAAAAATTGATTGAGCTACGGCAAAAACTCCGTCAAAACTTCAGCACAGCCATCAGCCTGAAACCCGAGGAAATGCAGGTAAGCTCTATTGACCAGCAATTCATTGAAAAAGTGAAGGAAGTCATTGAAACTCATGCTTCCGACGAGCAGTTTGGCGTGGAAACCTTCGCTGAAGAAATAGGCATGAGTCGTTCTCAGCTGAACAGAAAACTAAAAGCCCTTTTTAATCAAAGTGCTAACGAAATGGTCAGAATTTACCGACTGGAAAAAGCCCATCAGTTACTAAAACAAAAAGCCATTACCCCGACAGAAGCCAGCTATCAACTAGGCTTCAGCAGCCCCGCCTATTTCTCAAAATGCTTTTCAGATCACTTTGGGTATGCCCCGAGTAGGGTTGGGTGATTGGTGGACTGGTAAACTGGTAAATTCTCCAATTCACCGATTTTCCAACTTCCCAATTCTCCAATTCCTCGATCCTCCAAGAACTACTCCCTGGCCAAAGGCTTCACGTATTTCCTCCAGTTATGCTGCTCCTTAAAGCCGAGAACTTCTTTGATTTTGCGATTGGAGAAGAGTGCTTCGTGTTCCTCCAAATCACGGGTAACAGGTACATCTGGGAAGAAGCGGGACAGCAATTCCTTATTAGGTAGAATGGCTCCATTATGATCATTGCCAGCATTGAAAACCTGATAACCAAGACCGTCTTTTTTGAGACATAAGTCAACGATCTGGCCTAAATCACGAGCGTCGATATAACAAAAAGCATTTCTTCGACGAACCTCAGGATGCTTGAAATAATATGGAAATAACTCCTGGTACTCATGCGGCTCTATTACATTGCCAATTCTTAAGGCGTAAATATCAATCCCCGACCTCCGCTGAAAAGTTCTGGCAGTTTTCTCGTTCACCACCTTTGAAAGACCATAGCTGTCCATTGGGTCTACATCATAATCTTCTTCCAAAGGCAAGCTATTCGGGTCGGTTTCACCATCTGAAAAACAAACCCCATAGGTGGTTTCGGATGAAGCAATAATCACCTTTTTGATCCCCAATTTTACAGCTGCCTCGATGACATTGTATGTACCAATAGTATTGACCCTAAAGGTCTCATTATCCGGATTAATCAGGATACGCGGCACTGCCGCAAAATGTACCACCGCATCAAATTTGGGCACGCCATTACCACCCTCCAGTTCATCTAAACCAGCATAAGAGCTCATGGCATTAAACATTTGACCTGAATCGGTGATATCAGCAATAAGATTGTCCACCCCGGGATGATTCAAAGGTTTCAAATCTACATTCATGACCCGATGGCCCTGATCTAACAGGTAGGGAATCACGTGTTTGCCGGCTTTTCCGGAGCCTCCGGTAAAAAATATTCTCATAGTGTTTTCAATAGAGATGGCAACTTAGTCATTGACTCAAAGTTTGCCAAATACCCGGCAAACAAACGGCTAATCGTCCTCCAATTTGCCCACTATGCCCTTCCATTCTCTTGGTCCGTTTCCGCTGAAACTCTTTTGTAACCATTGATTTGGGTCCAATCCAACCATTCAAAATGAGACTACTATAATAGCAGATACCACTCCCTAAAATTTGGGCAAGGGCTGCTCATGAAACAAATCCAAATCCTTATTTTTCTATAATCTTTCAAAAAGTAAACCTAAACCCTAAAAAAATGAGCCAGGAAACCACTTTAAAACCGATCCTTCTTGGAGAACGAATTAACTCTCTGGATGTCGTCAGGGGAATCGCACTTCTGGGCATATTACTTATGAATATTAACGGAATGGGCTTGCCAATGGCCTATGAGGACCCTACTGTTTCCGGAGGAGACGACGGGCTCAATCTGGGTGTATGGGTCGTCAATAATATGCTCTTTGAAGGTACTATGAGGGGGCTTTTTACTCTTCTTTTTGGAGCCAGTGTTATTTTACTGACTTCCCGACTTGAAGCAAAAGGAGCAGGGATTACCACAGCAGATATTTATTACAGAAGAACGCTCTGGTTATTACTGTTTGGGATCATCAATGTCTATGTTTTTTTATGGAGCGGAGATATTTTATACCCTTATGCCTTATTGGGACTTACCCTTTTCCCTTTCCGGAATGCCCGTGTTAAGACGCTTTTTATTTGTGCCGGACTACTGCTGATCTTTGGAACTTTATGGAATATCAGAGACTATCATAATGCGAAAGAAATCCGGCAGGCTGGAATTGAAATGCAGGCCCTGAAAGATGCGGGAAAAACATTAGCTGAGAAGGAAGAAGCAAAAATAGAAGCATGGAACAAACAAAAAACAAAACATACCCCGGAGGAAATTGCGGAAAATGTGGAAGGCCGTCTTCAATCAAATTATTTTGATGTGATGATGGCAAAAGTCGAAGACAACCAATTTATGCAGACCTGGTTTATGTACAGGATGTGGCCCTGGGATATTTTGAGTTTTATGCTCATTGGAATGGCCTTCTTCAAGCTGAGAATTTTTCATGCGGAGAAATCGAACAAATTTTATCTGTTGACGATGCTTGCAGGTTATTTAGTAGGCCTTACGGTCAACTATTATGAAACAAGAATGGTTGTTGATAGTCAATTTGATGTGGTAACCATGGCTAAGGCAAACCAAACCTATGATTTGGGCCGCTTATTTACCACACTGGGGCATGTTGGTTTAATAATGCTTTTTGTCAAATCCGGAATCCTTAGCTTCCTTCAAAAATCACTGGCCGCCGTTGGAAAAACGACCCTCAGCAATTATCTGTTGACAGCAATCGGAACCTCCATTCTGTTCTACGGTTTTGGTTTTAGTCTCTACAATCAACTGGAACGCTTTGAGCTGTATTATGTAGTCGCCGGTTTTTGGATATTCCAGTTAATTGCCAGCCCTATCTGGTTAAAATACTTTAAATACGGTCCATTTGAATGGCTTTGGCGTTCGCTGACCTATCAGAAATGGCAGGAGCTGAAGATTAAAAAATAGCTCTTCCGAAAATAAAACAGGATGATTTGAAGTCCGGGTTATTTAGTTAAATATTCACAGACCAAGAATGCTCTGTTTAAGGCAAAGGGTGTCTGAAGAAGGTAAAGAGAGCTGTGAACAAAAAATCTTCAGTGGTTCTGAATCTGTTAATTTTCACCAGGGCTTTTGATCAGAAAGACTGATACAGGTTAACGGCCAGCCAGGTACGCTGACGGGTGGCCTGATGCAGAAAAGAACCGATACGGTAGTCCAGACCGAACTCCAGTTTGGCTCCGGGATTTAAAACATAACCCAGAAAACCCAGGCCTCTAATCTCCAAATCATAGGCAGAATCCTCAAGGCTATTCACATATTCGTTGCTGAGTTTTAGAAAAAACTCATGCGGGTCTGTAGAATGGCCATTGAGAGGAAGCTCTGCCGCAATACGATATCGGAACCGGTAAACAGCGGCTTCATGACCACCGAAGGTCTGGTCGGTGCCAAAACGGTGAGAGAGCTTTAAAGCCGAAAGCCTGTTGACAACAATATACTGCTGAATAAGCCGGTTTCGGAGGTTTTTACCATTTGGCACTCTTAGCAAATAGCCTAAAGCCAAAGTGCTGCTAAAACCCACTTTCCTAGATGTTAGTAAACTGATATCTGTCTGCAAATAACTTTTTTCATCCTGAAGTGCCTGGCGACCTTCTGCTTTGAAGTTGATGGCCCAGTCCTTCGGGAGCTTTTTGTTAAAGTTTAAAGAAGGCATAAGTCCAAGTTCCAGAGAACCCTGACCTTTGACCAAATAGCTTATCAGAATAAGAATAATTAAGTGAAATACCCTCATCTCAGTAAATGATATTATCCGTCATTTTGAGAATGATTTCTGACTTTTTGAGAAGTCTTCCTCTACTGCTAAAAAGGTATTCATAAAAGCCAAAAGTTTCCCCTTTCTTTGCTGAAACTACCACCTCATAGTTGATCTGTAAACGGTCAATTCCTAAGCTCTGACTAAAAAACTGTAAAACATCTGGTTCTGTACCTGAGTACTGAATCTGTATTTTTTTCAATCGATGCTTTTGAAAGTCTACGTCAAATTGGTCATCTATAGACTTCAGTAGACTATTGGACAATTCTTTAGATTTTACCTCTACCTCTACATCCTCAAGCTCACCATTTAGCGAAAACTCAACACTGTATTTCTTTCCTTGATATTTGGTTTTTGCTTCAAAAGACTTTGAGGAAAGGCCTGTTTCTTTATACCACTTCAGTCGGGAATCAGGACATAGGGATTCTGCAAAGTCCAAAGCCCGAGCGGGAACTTCGCTCTCAGGAACTCTAAGCTCCTTTTCAAATTTTTGCTGGGCAAAAAGTGAAGTGCCTGCGAACAACAGAATCCATACAATCAGCTTCTTCATAGCCAGATTAATTTCAAATGAACGGATGCTTCAAGATAAAAACTTCTTGCTGTTGAAACATTATTGGCTCCTTTGAATCTATATTGCTCTTAAAACGTATTCCCATTTCTGAAAGTGCACTTCTGTTATTACCACTATTTCTAAGGCCTATGAAAGTACCCGGAAACATAAAGTTCGCGAAACCACTTTCTTTGTTTTCCCTGCTGATCTTATTTTCTCCAAATGCTTTCGGGCAATCACTCTCGGCAATTGACAGCCTTAAAAAGGTAATTGAGACAAATCCTTCAGACACGGCAAAAGTATGGGCACTTTGTGAGCTGGGTTTTGCAGTAGAAGCCTCAAATCCAGACGATGCTTTCAGGTATTATAAACAAGCTGAGCACCTCAGCCGTGAGATCAACTACCCGACTGGTATTGTGAAATCCATATTCAACATCACCTACGTTCTGGATCTCAAGAGTCAGTTTTCAGAGTCGAAAAAGTATTACGAAGAAGCCGTTGAAATTGCCAAAGCGAATAAACTGGGCATGATGGAGGGCTCGGCTTTGTTTAATTATGGCAACTGGTACTATAAAAACAAAGACCTCAAAACCGCCATGGAACTCTATATTGAGGCTCTTGAAATCTTTGACCGTTACCCTGAAAACCCGTATTCTGAGCTTATTCGGGTGAATATGGGCAATCTTTATGTAGGCCTCAGAAGGTATCCTGAAGCCATCGAATTGAGCCGCCAGCTCATTCCTGAATTGAAGAAAGATGAGGCCAAAGTTTTTAGTCTGGTGCAGGTCATGGCAAATCTGGGCGACTCATACATCGGTCAACGAAAATGGAAGGCCGCCATTGAAACCTATGAGGAACTGCTTCAAATTGCCCTCAAAAATGATATCAAAGAAATCGCCTGTAACGCTCACAATACTCTTGCAGGTTTGTACCTGAAAACAGAGCAATTCTCAAAGCTTCTGACCGCCGCAAAACAGACACTGAAACTAAGCCAGGAAATTGAAGATCAGGTATCACAAAGTCACGCTTACAGCCATTTGGGTAATTATTATTTGCACCAGCAGCAGGCAGATTCGGCTTTATATTATTTCAAAACAGCCGAGGAGCTGGTTGGGGAAAAAGAACTGACAAACGAGCAATATTTGGTGGAAACCAACCTCGCCAATGTCTATTTGTTACAAGGTAATCTGCCCCAATACCGAAAACATAAGGAAACAGCCGACTCGCTGGAAACACTACGAATGAGCCTTGAAAGTATTGAAGCCGCCAATGAAATAGAAGCTAAATACGAACTGCAGAAAAAAGAAAATGAGATTCTACAAAAAGACCTTGAACTGAGCCAAACGCAAAATAGAAATACCCTTTTGGCCACTGGTATCGCAGCCTTAATTTTGCTTGGTGGGCTGGCCTACTACTCCATTCGGAAAAAGCAGCAAAACCTCTTGCTCGAAGAGCAAATCAATAGTCAGAATCGTGAAAGACAGCGAATAGCGGCTGAGCTCCATGATGAAATTGGCGGCAATCTGACCTCGATGATGTACATGGCCGTAGGTTTGAAAAACGGAAATAATATTGACCAAAAAGCAGAGAAAATCATTCAAACATCGGCTGACATTTCCGGCAGTATGAATGAGATTATCTGGTCTTTGACCCATGATCAGTCATCCATGCAAGACTGGCTGCTATTCATCCGGTCCCGGCTGAGTGATATGTTGGAAAACGCAGGAGTGAATT
The DNA here is from genome assembly GCF_001306455.1 of Jiulongibacter sediminis. GTDB lineage: Bacteria > Bacteroidota > Bacteroidia > Cytophagales > Spirosomataceae > Jiulongibacter > Jiulongibacter sediminis. The sequence goes on from NZ_LGTQ01000011.1 coordinate 24,616, forward strand.
ATTCATTCGAGGTTCAGTCCGATGAAGAATGGATTGACCTCAGTTCTCATGAAAAAAGAAATCTTTATCTGATTTTGAAAGAGGCGGTAAATAACGCTATCCGTCATTCAGGTGCTGACCGGATATCGATCACTATAAATTCAGATGAAATAATGGTGAAAGACAATGGAAGTGGGTTTCCCTCCGATTACAATTCAGGAAACGGTTTGAGAAACATAAAAGATCGTGCTCAAAAAATCGGAAGGAATATTGAATGGGTTTCAAACGAAGGAACTGAGGTAAGACTCACCATACCTAACTAAAGTTATATTGATGCACACCCCGAAAGCATTTTACTTTGATTTCATTTTCGTGAGATGCATTTCAATATTGAGCAAATTGTATTCATTCCACTTTTCAAAGCAGCTATGAACGAGATTAGTGTAGCTATCGTAGAGGACATTGACCAAATAAGAGAGGGCCTGAAGTATGTCATTGAATATACTGAAGGTTTTCATTGTATAGGTGCCTTTGAAAGTGGCGAGCTGGCATTGGAAAGTCTTCCTGAATCACCGGCCGAAGTCGTTTTGATGGATATCAATTTACCCGGTATTCAAGGGCCAGACTGTGTTAAACAACTAAAGAAACAATTGCCTGGTACGCAGTTTATGATGTTTACGGTATTTGAGGATGATGAAAATGTTTTTGAAGCTATAAAATCAGGGGCCAGCGGGTATATTCTCAAATCTACTCCACCTCATAAAGTGCTGGAGGCTATTCGTGAAATACACCAAGGTGGCTCGCCCATGACCGCCAGCATTGCACGTAAGGTGATTCAGCATTTTCAAAAGCCCAAAACCTCCGATAACTTCTCGCTCACTCCCCGAGAAACAGAAATCCTTAATCTGTTGGCCAAAGGCCTCTTCTACAAAGAAATTGCCGATACTTTCGGTACCTCCACCGGTACTGTCAGACAACAAATTCACAAGATTTACGAAAAACTGCATGTGCAAAACCGCACCGAAGCTCTCCTCAAATTCAAAGGCGACAGCTAACTTTTGTTAGATTGACGAGCGTGCTCAGCAGGTCTAATTTTGGGCTGAAGAACAGAAGAGTAACCAAATGATTCTCTGAAGTTTTGAAGAATACCAGTTTCTAAAAACACCTGCAATGAAATCGAATTTATACCTTTTTGCTTTTGTCTTATTATGCCTTGGGGCAAAGGCTCAATTTAGTCTTGTCCAAAAAGATTCATCCGCTGTAGAAATTCTGCCAAACGGTATTCGGGGGGGCTACGTTCCAAATTCGGCAGATACCTTGAACGTAAGACTTGGAGCGAAAACCCTTTCTTCAAATATCAACGGAGTGAGAAACGTGGCCATTGGCACACGTGCGGGCCAAAACTTTACCGGAAGCGGAAACATTCTTCTGGGCTACGAGGCTGGTGGTACAGGAAGCGGCAGTAATCAACTGTATATTGAAAACTCTTCTTCAATTACTCCACTTATCGGAGGCGATTTTGCTGCTGATAAAATCGGGGTAAACAGAACGCTGGCGAGCCTGGCTGCCAATTTTGAGAAATTACAGGTAGGTGGCGGAATCTTCAGCACAGGAAGTATCAGAGCTCAAAATGTCATACAGGGCCAGAATGCTTTGTTTATCAGTTTAGCCGGTACAGGCGAAAAACACGTGTGTGCAGATATTGACGGATTTCTGGTTCCCTGTACATCCGGAAGTACAGGAAGCGGTACTACTGAACATCATAACGTTTCAGCCATGGGCTTTTTGCCTCAAGCCACAAACCTCGCTGATGCCGATAATTTTTTAAGAAATGTACCCAACTGCCTGGTCTCTTTCGCCAATGGCACCAAAGAAACCGAGGCTTATCTGATGGCTCCGGTTGAGCTTCCCCAAGGCTTTGAAGTCAAACTGATTACCATGAACTATGCCCGGGTAGAAGGTGGCTCATTGACTCTCAATTTCCTTAAAATTCCGAAACTTGATGCCGGCCCATCAGCTACTTTGGTGAGTCTGACTGCTAATACCACTACCGGTACCATCTCAGAGAAGTCTACCATTCTGGAAGCCACAGAAGTAATAGACAATAAAAACTTTTACTACTACCTCACTGTAGAAGCCGGCAGCACCTGGCAGGGCTCAAACCTGGCTCTTCGTGGAGTCATTTTCAGTAATACTAAAGAATAAAGCCATGAGAAACTCAAACACACTAAAGAATCCTGAATTCAGAAAGCGACCTTTTGAAATGATTCATGTGGGCAGCAGAACAGAACTGTTACCCTCTGAAATCGTATTGATTTCGGCTGACATTAGTTACTCGTATATTCACTTGAATGACGGAAGAAAACTTCTGGTCAGTACCAATATTCAGAAACTTCAGGAACGCCTGCTGGGAATCAAAGAAATGGTACGGGTGCACCGCTCACACATGATCAATGTGAAGTATCTCAAAACCTTTGATGAGAAACGGGCGGCTTTGAAAAACAACCTGAGCTGCCCCATTTCCCGCAGAAAGAAAATCAATTTAGAAAACGCCTTAAACAATTGAACCCATGAAAAATATATTGACGATTCTCCTCCTTTTTAGCTTGAGCTCAGCCATGGCCACTATCAGACGGGTAAATAATAACACCGGGGTGGTACCGGTCTCAGGGCTGGTTTACACCACGCTTCAGGCAGCGGTGGCAGATGCCGCTGATGACGACACACTTTATATTGAGCCCTCGGCTACCGATTATTCATTTGGTCCTTCCAGTACCTCTGTTAGTAAAAGATTGCATTATATCGGAAACGGCTACCGGGTCAATGAAAATCAATCGCTGACTAGCCCACTGCCTTTTGATGTTAAAAAATCGAGGATAGGTGCTACTTTTATTCTGGCTGCGGGTAGCGAAGGCAGTACGTTCAGAAGTCTCAGTTTTGGCCCTGTAGGCATTATCGCACAAGCTGGAAACCTCCTTTTTTCAAGATGTAGTTTTGAGGCCTCAGCCAATCTGAGCCTTTCTTCTCAAAACAATATTCTGGAGCAATGTTTTGCCTTTGTTCAGGCCTCCATTTCACAAGTTGGTGGAAACAACATTTTCAGAAACTGTACATGGGCAGGCACTATACAATCCCAGAATAACGGGCTTTTTGATCAATGTTATATAGGTTCTCTTTCGGGGATTACCAATGGCGTTATCACTAATTCAATCATTAAGACCATTTCCAATGTTGGAACAACCAACGGCTTCTCCTTCTGTATCAAACTGATTGATGGAAACGCTAATACCTTTCCAACCCCCGGCATCAATAATAATATTGAAAATCAGGCTATTGCAGATGTTTTTGTTCAAAACCCGAACATTGCGAATTTTGACACTTTTGATAAAAGTTTCAGGTCTACTGCCACCTCACCTGCACTCGGTAGCGGGAGTTCCGGACAAGACATCGGGCCATTTGGGGGTTCTAATCCGTATCGACTCTCCGGCCAACCCAATGTGCCGATTATCACTAATTTTTACCTGGAAACCACAGGCTCAACAGCGTCAGGAATTGCAGGGAGTATCACCATTCAGTCTAATAATTAAAGGTCATGAAAAAGCTACTTTTTACCTTCTTGCTGGCAGGATGGTCTGCGATAGCCATGGCCCAGACCATCCAGAAAGTGGAGTATTTTATTGACAGTGACCCGGGATTTGGGCAGGGTCAAAATGTACCCTTAACTCCTGGAAGCACGGTTTCTGCAAGTTTGTCTGTCCCTTTGGCTGCCAATCTGCCTTTGGGTTTTCATAAGTTTTTTATTCGTGCACAGGATTCCAATAGTCACTGGAGTCAGGTGTATTCACAAAACTTTTTCAAAACCGGCTCAGATGCAACCATCAATGACGACGTAGTGGCTCTGGAATGGTTTATTGATACCGATCCAGGATTTGGTGAGGCTAATGCTGTGTCTTTTTCGGCAGGATCGCAGGAGACCGTTGCTTTAACTATCCCTTTGCCTAATGCAATGCCTTTAGGTTTTCACAAATTTCACATCCGGGCCAAAGATGCCTCAGGTAAATGGAGTGTGGTTTATAGCCAGAACTTCTTCAAAAGCAATGAGCTTCCCACCATTCAGAATATCACTTATGCCGAATATTTCGTGGGGGCTGATCCGGGTTTTGGGCAGGCCAATGAAATCTCATTTACTCCTGGAACTACGATTAATTTGAGTAATCTAGTTTATAATCTTTCCGGTAACACGCCTTTGGGGCTTAATCAACTGACGGTTCGGGCCAAAGATGCCAGCGGAAAATGGAGCGTGGTCGGTTTTAAAACTTTCGTAAACTGTCCGGGAGTAAGCATTCAGGCTCCTCAGGGTTTGCTTTCCTGTGCTGATCCTTTACGACTAAACGCTGTTAAAACAAATCCCGAAGAAGGTGGAACGCTTCGCTGGTTTCTGAATAATTCTCCTTTCAATAACTCTACAGATACTCTTATGGCACTGGAATCTGGCCAGTACAGAGTGGAATTATCTACACCGGGCTGCCCGGGAATTTCATCTCCTGTGGCTCAGGTAAATATTGTGGGCGGTACACAAATAAGACTCAAAACCTCAAAACCAGAAATGCTATGCAATGAAAATCTGGTGGTTTCCATTGATTCTGCAAATTCCGTTTTACCCGTCGGTATTCCGGCTTTAATCTCCTGGTTCAGAGACGATAATATTCTCACGGCGAACTCAGGGCAAACGTCCCAAAACACCACCTTGCCGGGTACTTTTCGCCTGCGAATGAACTTCTCCGTTTTCCCCGGCACCTGTCTGGCTTTTGACTCAGACTCGGTGACGGTAACCAACAGAAATCTGGAAATGAGCCTGAGCCCACAGACGGCTACAAACGCCCTTTCGCTATGTACGGGTAGTCTGGCCACATTACAAGCCGCTGACAATTTCCCGGAGGTTATTAGTTATCAATGGTTTAAGGATAATGTTTTGATTCCAAATGAAACATCGACCACGCTTAACCTTGACAATGCACCCGGCAATTATGTAGTTAAAGGAAGTTTCGGAGGGTGTACCGCTATACCATCTGCGGCATTAAACGTTACCTATGCAGGTTCGTCTAATGAAACGCCAGTTATTAGTGCTCTTGAAGATTTGAATTCAGTTTACTGTGGAGGTGATACTATTCATTTAACCGCCACTGGCTGTAGTGGGCCCACGCTTTGGTCTTTTAATAAAACGGGAACTGAAATTGACTTCATAACCTCTGGCTACAGTTCCATTTTTGCCACCTGTCAGGGAAGCTGTTTGGGGAGTAAAAGCAATACGTTAAGCGTGCAAAGCAATGGTTTCGATGGAAATGCTTCTTCCATAGATTATGCTGTTTTACCTTTTCAGAATGAGTACCATACCCTTCAGAAGATTGATTTTATCAATACTTATGGTGGAACACGCCCTGTGGGTTTCAAATCTCTTTTCGGCGGTGGTAAATTAAGCTTTGGAACCTTAGGGTTTCCAAATTTTGAAATCGACGGAGGGACTTACGGGGAATCAGATTTTTATATCAGATTGAATACGGCCAATATCGGCGGTGTGGGAAATTATGTCAAACTAGGCGGCTCAGGCTTTGAAACCATGACCGGCTATTTGGAAACCTCGCCACACACTTACCTGCTTTATGGCGGTAGTAATTCGCCCATCTCAGGCACAGTAACACAGGCAAATTTTGGTTTTGATGACTTTTATATAGTCAAATACGACTACCAAAATCAAACAAAAGTATTCGATAAAAGGTACGGAGGAAATCAATATGACAGAATAGAGAATGCTATTCAGCTCGATAATGGTCAACTCATTCTGGCGGGGACCTCTCAATCAGCCAATACCGGAAATAAAAGCACAGCTGGTTTCGGTGATGATGATTACTGGGTAGTAAAAATAGATGCCAATGGAAATAAACTGGCAGACTTTTCCTATGGCGGTTCCGGCGATGACAGGCTGGCTTCCATCACCAAAATCAATGAAAACCTGTTCCTCCTTTTTGGTACGAGCTCCAGTGGGATCAGTGGAAATAAAACGATAGCCAATTTGAATGGAAGTGCCGATTACTGGGCCGTTTGGATTAATGCAAATGGAGTAATTCAGCAACAAAAGGTGTATGGTGGCGATGGTAATGAGCAAGCTGTCAAGGCCTTACTTCTGGAAAATAATGAGCTGCTTTTTGCCGGAAATTCAAACTCAGGTATTGGCTCAGATAAAAGTCAAAGTAACCGCGGTGAAAATGATTTTTGGGTACTCAAAACAGATAGTGAAGGGATAAAAATCTGGGATAAGACTCTAGGCGGAATCAAAAATGAGGGAATGATAGCCGCGAATACCACCGTAGAAAATCACCTCGTTTTTTTCGGAAACACCAAAACGCTATCCCCATCTTTTGAGCGTCAAAAACCGGGCTTTTCACACAGCGAACCTCTGGAGCAGTTTCATCAGGATACCTGGCTGGTAGAACTGGATCAGAACGGCAATTTCGTGACGGAGTATATCATGGGAAGTTGTGGTTTTGATGAGGCTTTCCCGGTTCTGGAAACAGAGAATGGCGATGTATTGACAGCTAGTCATATCACCCGAAAATCAGGCTGCTCTGTCAGTTATACAGATGTCTCCGGCATTGACCAGAAATACCCGGTATTTCTGAACCTTGTGAAAGCCAAATACCGTAGTCAAACCATGCCTTTCTGCAAGAATACGGAGGTATTCGTCAGAGCAAAAACTCCGTCTATTATCAATTATCTCGTGTCATCCGTCAATCAGAAAAGTTCGTATTCCAATCAATTCGTATGGTCCAATGGGGAGACGAAGCAGTATTTCAAAACCACCATAGCCGATAGTCTTGTCCTCACTTTTAGATACCAATTACTGGGTCAAAATTGCTTTTCCAGATTTGGCCTTGCCGATTTGAAAAGGCATCCGGACACCCTCAGTCTAAGTGATTTTGAAGGAAGTATATTTAATGATCTACCTGTCAAACAGTTTGCCTACAAGTATTTAGAAAGTAGTAGAGCCGTAATTGATCAGGCGACTTATACCTCAGAAGGGGGAATTGAACTTACACCAGGCTTTGTCATTCAGGCTAGTTCTGCTAAGATTTTCCTGGCTCAGCCTGCTGCATGTGTGAATGATTAAAACTATAGCCGGGAAAGAATTCAATAACTTAATTGAAGGTGTAGCTTGTTACCCAGGCTACACCTTCCTTTTACAAGTTAAATAGTTTAGTCTTTCTTTTTAAATCTGAATACAATTAATGAAGCCAAATAAGCTTCAAAAAAACTCAATGGCACAGCTATCGGCAGAATTCCATAAGGTAGAACATTCATATTACCTATAACAAGCCACATCAGCACAAATCCTACCCACCAGGCGAGAAACACGGTTTGCCACAAACTAAATTTCTTTGAAAAAATATATATGGCGATAGCAAAACACAGAGACCAGATACCCCAAACAGCTCCATTGACCGGCTCTGCCGGGAAAACAAGACCCATACTTTGATAATGCTCCGTCCAGTAGATTTTGAGGAGAAACTCATTTCTTAGAAATTCTGAAAGACTGATCCAGATGGTGGCCAGTAAAACCGGGAGAATGCTTTTTTGTAAAGAGCTCATGTTTAGTGCATTTTTCTTCAGTGAACAAAATTTAAAGAATTTCTTGCAAACACAAGTATACGAACTCTATGAGCTAATAAATTCCGTAGAATTCATAGGATTGCTTAGGACCAGTTAAACGAAAAACACCACCTAAACCCAAACTGGCTTAGCTTTTGCATACAGTTGATTATTCGACCAAAAGTTTAACCATGAATTCAAAGAAAATCATCCATCTCGGTGGCAGATTACATCGTTCGTACGAAGAGATCAGTTTTCTCAAAGCTGATGTCAATTACACCCGTATACACTTCAAAAGTGGTGAAACCGAACTAGTCGCTACCAACCTTGGACAAATAGAGAAAAGACTTCCTGAGGGTCTGTTTTACCGGGTTAACAGGTCAACTATTATTAATCTGGATATGAAGGATCTCCAGATAGCGGCAGACAGCATTCGAAAAAATAAAAAACCCTTATTTAAAATCTCAAAAAGACGAAAACAAGGGCTTTTGGAAGTACTTAACCTGTAAAAGAGACGTTTAACAGCCTCCTCCACCTTTATACGAGCAGCAGTCTTTGTGTTTTATGGTGTCTCCGTAATCCCCTCCTGACCCACATCGGCTGCAAGACAGATTCAAGGTTCCCACATCCTGAAGCAGGATAATTTTACCCTTCAGTTTTTCAGCATCAAGCATGTTGAGGCCAACTTCGTTCAAGTCGTTTTCTGGTATTAGTTTTTCACTCTTCATAAGTACTGTTTTTTCTATAAAGCTATAACCATATCAAAGGCCGATAAATACTGGTTTCCATTGAAAAAGTGTAAGGTTTATAGGTACTCATAACTTATGAAGGCTTTCATACTCAGATGTTTCATTGTATTTTGGCCAAAGAAATTTAAGAAGCTGTGAAAATCGCCCTCATTGACGACCATGAAATCATTCTGGAGAGCCTATCGCTTCTTCTGAATGCCATGGAAGAGGTTTCGGAAGTCAAAACGTTTGATAATCCGGAAGTAGCCCTGAGACACTGCCTGGCTTATGATTTTGATTTGATCATCACCGATAATAAAATGCCTGAAATGGCGGGTTGTGCTCTTACGCTTAAGCTTCGCAAAGAGAAACCTGAGTCCAAAATTCTCATGCTCACCATTGATGAGGATTTTGATACTATTAGAGAAGCTTTTCATGCCGGCATCTTGGGCTACATCATGAAAAAAGCCAATAAGAAAGAGCTTAAAGAGGCCGTACTTTCTGTGGCCGGTGGTAAACGTTTTGTAAGTGATGCCGTTCTTTCTGAACTGCTAAAGCCGCAGCAAAATAATGTTGTGAATGATACTGATCATATAGAATCCTTATCGGCCAGAGAGATTGAAATTGTAACACTTATAGGTCAGGAGTTTTCTACCAAAGAAATTGCGGAAAAGCTATTTGTGAGTGTAGCGACTGTTGAGAAACATCGCCATAATATTCTGAAGAAACTTGGGGTTAAAAACTCTATTGGTATCGTAAAGTTTGCGATGCACAATGGTTTGTTAGACTAAGGGAATATTAATCTCCAGCTCAAAATTTTTATCTTTTTCAATTCTTACATCGCCGCCATAATGGTTCACTTTGGTTCTGATATTTCTCAGGCCCTGCCCCTCTTTCAATGGTTTTTCATTCAAGAGCCCATCATTTTTAAATCGAATAAAAATATGGCTATCAATTATTTCCATCAAAAAAGAAACCTTCGAGGGCCGGGAGTGCTTCTGCATATTGGTGCAGAGTTCCATCACAAATTGGTAAACATGATACTGCAGAGACTTATTGATTTTACCCACCTTTTCATCAATTTCAATCTCAAAAACGGCATTAGACTGCCCGGCTATGCTGGCAAAAAGTTGCTCGGTGGCTGCTTTCAATCCTTTATCCAGAAACTCAAGTGGCCGTAATTCATGGGCCATACTTCTGACATCTTCATAGAGCTTCTCCAGCTCCGCAACCAGCGGTGTATAAATGCTATTTTCCATTTTGCCTTCGCTGGCTTCTACACGCCATTTAAGTGCCGAAAGTTTGGTGGCGATACTATCGTGAAGTTTATCAGACACTCTTCGGCGTTCCAGCTGTTTACCTTCATAAAGAGCCTCTTCCACCTCACAATTTCGCTGGCTCAACTGATCATTTAGCTCTGCAATCTTTTTCTTAGTTCTGGCCTGAAAAAATAACAACAAAATCCCTCCCAAAATGGCCACAACCAAAGCCATAAGCCCGTATTTCAGGTTTTTATTCTGTAAGTCGCTAATGGCCAGTTGCTGCTTCTCAAACTCATATTTCTTATTGAGCTCGGCATATTTCTCATTTACTTCCTGACGTTTAAGACTGTCCTCCAGAATTTGATAATACTCTAATGTTGACAATGCATTTCTGATGTCACCACTTTGTTTGTAGGTGTGATAAAGCTCGTAATAAGCCCGATTAACGAACTCAAGATATTGCTGTGAATCAGCTGCTGCAATGGCCAGTTTTCGGTATTCGATGGCTTTCGGGTAATTGCCGTTTTCTATCTCAGCATTTGCATAATCAGTGTAAATATTGAAAAGCACAAAATAGTTAGGGATCAGCTTTGCCTCAAGCAAGGCTCTGGCTCTATACTCCTCGGCTTTTGCCTTATTATTAAGCAATTCATACACCGCTGCCTGACCCTGCAAATTATTAGGGATTTGGTTCTTGATTAAGCTGTTTGGCAAAAGCTCTTCAACCCGCTTGTAATAAGCGAGTGCTTTTTCATAATCTTCCTTGCCTTTGGCATGAAAAAGAGTGTTATCGCCATAAAAATCGATGATCCAGATGGCATGGGAGGTATTTTCTAATTGCAAAGCAAAGGGTTCAGCCTCTTTGAAGAGTCGCAAACATTCCTCTTCATTCCCGTTATTGAGCATCACAAAACCGAGCAAAATTTTGGTATAAACAACATGTTCAGGAGCAGAGTTATGCTCTTTCATGATTTTGAGAGCCCCATGATAACTCTCAACGGCCTTCTCGTACTGACCCAGCTTATCATACTTTTTGCCTACTGCTCTTAAGTAGAGGGCCTCGCCAATGGGCCAACTACTTTTTTTCCAGGCTCGGTTAAACCGTTCAAGCCGCTCATCTGCCAGAGGGTCATTACCAAAAATACTCTTTTCGCACAGATCATTATAATAGTACATGAGTGTGGTGTCACGTGCCAGAGTCTGTGGCTGAGTTTCCAGGTATTCGATGGCCCGGGCAAGGCTGTCCCTGCTTAATCCGGTTTCAGATTTAGCGGTTGTTCGTACCACAACCATTAACAATATGACTGATACAAGCTTTTTCAGAAGCAGCTAGCAAAAGATGAAAATACAGTAATTCCTGGCCCATTTCAAAGCGAATGTAGTATTCCGAAATCGTGTATAGGCCAAATTCAATGTTTCCATGTATCTCTTTTCAATGGAAACCGGTATTTCTCAGAGTGGTACTATTCTTGAACTTTGATTTACTAAAAAATAGTAATCCCATGAAAACAGAAATACATATTGGCGGCCGAATCACACTGCCTGAAGAAGAGATTATTCTGCTGGAGGGCCACATTAACTATACCAACGTTTACACCAAATCAGGAGACATTCACATAGTGGCCACCACCTTGAAGTTATTGGAGAACAGAGTCTCTGATCGTTTCTACAGAAGCCACAAAAAATATATCGTAAACCTTAAGGAAATTGAGGAATATGGCCAGACCAATATTCGCCTGAAAAATCAAAAACAAGCTCTCATTTCTCGCCGCAGAAGGCAAGGCTTGGTGATGGAGCTCAATAAAATAGAGCTTAAAAAGGCCGGAATAATCTAAAAACCTTTTTCATTGAATTCGATATGTACAAGTCATACTCTTTTGTAAAACCAGCCCTACTCTCTTTACTTTTTACGGTATTCTTCGCCTGCGAAAAGAGTTCTCCTGATGCTCAGAACCCCATACCCAAAGAACCTGAAACTCAGGAAGACATTGCAGAGATTGATAACCTGGTAACCGGATTGATGACTAAATACAATATTCCGGGAGCATCATTGGCCATCGCCAAAAACGAAAAACTGGTTTATTTGAAAGGTCTGGGTGTAGCAAATACTTCGACGAACGAACCTATGACTTCTGATCATCTTTTGAGAATCGCTTCCACCAGTAAAGCATACACTGGTCTGGCAATCATGAAATTGCAGGAGCAAGGCCTGCTAAATATTAATGATAAAGTTTTTGGCTCCGGTGCATTGCTTGGCAATAAATACGGAACTAAGACCTATACAGAGCACATAAAAAACATAACCGTTGGCCAGCTTTTACACAATACCAGCGGGGCATTTGTAAACGCCAATGGCTATGATCTCATCAACACCAATGACAACCTCAGCGATAACGAATACATGAACTGGCTCATGGATAATTCATTTACTACCACCGCACCCGGTGAAGCCTATTATTATAATAATGTTAACTTTTTTGTCGCCTGTATGGTGGTTGAAGAGCTGTCAGGTATGTCTTTCATAGACTTTGTCAAAAAAGAAATTCTTGCCCCAATTGGTGACTCCGAAACTACGATTGCCATGAATTCGGGTAATCACCCTAAAGAGGTCACCTACTATGGTCAGGGCAATCTGGTCAATAACGTTTACAACTTCAATATTGAACGATACAAAGGTGCCGGTGCCATGGTTAGCAATGCCCGATCGCTCCTGAAGTTTGCACTGGCTCTTGATGCGAAGGGTGGTCGTGAGGACCTTCTTTCATCAAACCTTCTGGCAACTTTCAGGCAGGTTACGCCACTCCAGCCAAACTGGGCACATGGAGTTGGTATTTGGGGAAACCGAACATATATGTATGGCTCGCTACCCGGTACGCGTTCCGGCTGGATGATTGAGCCTTCAACTGGCCTTTCTGCAGCAATAATTTTCAATAGTAATATTGACTACACTAACGCCTCTCTTAATCAGGAGTTCGCCTTTGCGGTGCAGGATGTGCTCGTTGATCTGATCACTAAAAACAGAGCTTACAAAGACATTGATCAGTTTAAGTAATCAGCAAAACTACCACTGACACAGTTTATTACACCATCTGCTCAAAAGTCCGGTTTCGTACTCTTCCAAACATTAGTTTAGTCATTGACTAATACACATGCCTGGCTAATGAGACTAACTATTCTGACCGCTTTACTTTTCATTTGTAAACTACTTTCCGCACAAACCATCATCTGGGATGGTGGTGGAGATGGAAGCACCTGGGAAGATCCGCTAAATTGGGACACCGATGCCATTCCCTGTACGACATGCGACGTCATCATTCGCGGGGCAGATGTCTCTATAAGCTCAAATCAAAGCATCAAAAGCCTGAGCATCAGGAAAGACTTGTCTAATATAACGCCCTCCCATTTAACACAATCCGGTGGTTTTACATTAGTAATCAGTAGTGCCGTTACAGTGGGTTTTCAAATTCACCCGGACTGTGAGGCACTCATGAATGGAATTACCAACATTACGGGCTGTAACACCGGAATTTATCTGGACGGCTTACTCAACATTGCAGGCACAGGAACCATTACCGAGAGTGGAAGTACGTTTAGAGCCATTACAAATAGTGGAGAAATTCAGGTAAACGGAATCCTAACAGTCAACAAAAACATTGAGAATTATGATAGAATCTATATTTACGGAACCTTGAATGCCGTAGGTATACCGAGCTTTAGAAATTACTTTGACGGCTTTTCTGATGGACTTATTCAAGTTTTTTCCACGGGTAACCTTTTCATTCAAAATCCGCCGGGTACTGGATTATATAATGCCAGAACCCTTGTCAATCAGGGACAAATAACGATTACCAATTCCACCGGTGGCCATGCGATTGATAATCAAAATATCGGAGGAACGGCCGTTCTTCAAAACTTTGGGACAATTGACGTTACGAATTCGGCATCTGGATTGTATCACGGAACAGCAAACTTTACCAACGAAACCACGGGAGTCATTAATGTAACAAACGGGAGTAAAGGAATAGAATGCCCGAATTTGATAAATAAAGGTGAAATAAATATCTCAGGATTAACCGGAGATTCTTTCTTAGGAGGTCTCACGAATTCCGGTTTTTTCCATATTGATCAGTCAACCAATGGGATGAGCCTTACCCAACCATTGATAAATCAAGCTTCCGGAACTATTAAATGCAGCAATCTAACCAACGGAGGAATCTCTGTTTTTTACCATAAGCTATTAAACGAAGGCTTGATAGACTTAGATACCCTTGGTAATGAAGGTATTGTATTGTACGAATTGGTAGACTCTCTCATCAATAAGGGCCAGATTTTGATCAATAAGACCGTAGGCAATGGTTTGAGAACCTGGGGAAACACAATTCATACACCGGTACATAATTACTCCGGAGCCGAAATAAAAGTTACAAATGCCACCGGTGCCGGGATGGGATTTGATGGTACCATGAAAAACGAAGGGTTGCTGGAAGTTCAAAATGTTGGAGGAGGAGGAATGGGTTTCTCCAAAGCAGTGATAAACTCCGATACTATAAAAATAATTAACGGGAGTCAATATGGCCTTTCTCTATCCTACTTTGGCACCAGTAACTCGTTCACAAATACCGCTTCAGGCTTTGTTCAATTACACTCGCTGTCAGATGGTCTTTCTGTAGGCGACGGGATTTTTATCAATCATGGAAATATTGATATTCAAGAACTTAGCGTTTACGGAGTAGTAACAAACTCTGATAATTTTCAAAATTTTGGCACAATAGCCATTGATGATGCCGGGGAATATGGCATTAGCCAGGGTGGTATTCTAACCAATAAAAGTGGCGGCGAAATCAATATTATTAACTCCGACAAAGGCATCCTCAACCAAAAGAGGATTTTCAATGAAGGTTTGATCTACATAAATCAGATCAATGACATAGGATTTGATAATAATGGTCAGAGTGATACCTTGAAAAACCTGGGCACAATCCGTATAGTTGGCACTGGTGGGGCCGGTCTACGATATGATCCTTTTGGAGTGATTGACCTCTTCATCAATGAATCTAGCGGACTGATTGATGTCTCACAATGCTCGGCTACAGGGATAATATTGGATGGAAATACTCATGAAAACTACGGGCAAATTCTCATTGACCGGTGTTCAATAGGTCTGGACGATAAAACGTTTAATCCCGGGTCAGGCACCAGAAAGTTCTCAAACTTCGGATCTGTCGAAATTTCCAATTCCACCCTGGAAGGTTTCAAAACCGTAAGGGAGTTTTATAATAAACCGGGGGGGCGATTAAAGATTTTGTCCTCCGGAAGCGATGCCATCGTAACCAAAGGCTTGACCAATGAAGAATGTGCCTGGATCATAACTGATGGTTCCATTTACACTCCGGTATCTATTAAAAATGACGTGAATGACGGCTTCATCATTCAAGATACCCAAGACACCAACAGAATTTATAACGCCTTTGAAAATAATGGCGTTTTTGTCGATTACAATCGCTTTTTCCCTGAAATCGGCTTCAATGCATTTGTGAATAACGGACACTTGATTCAGCCACCTGCCGGTTTTCTTTCACCCGGCAAAAGGGAATTTTATGTAGTCAATAAAGGTAGCTCAGCGGTATACACCCTTGGTAATATATGGGCCAATAAAAACCATACTCTTATCGCGGCTAATGCGAATATAAGTGATGGAAGTTTGTTACCAACAGTAGATGCTCCGGTGGCAGATTCACTTTTCTTTTCCTTTTCTGCGGCGGGTTGTACTAAGGATGTTCCGGTAAATATCAATAATTCACCAAACTGTGGTGGAATCTATAAAAACCTACTCTACACAGGCTCTGCAGACAGTGACTGGAATAACCGAATGAATTATTCGCCTAAATTATTGCCTGGCCCATGCAGTGATGTGGTTTCAAACCCCTTTCTTAATCTGACTGTTCCCACCGGTACAAAAGCCCGGGCACATACTCTTCAGTTTACTCCATATTCATATCCATCCGCTCACTTTCTGGCCGAACCGGGAAGTGTCTTTGAGTTGGATGCTACAAATTGATTTGTTATGAAAACATTAAGAATTTTACTCATACTGCTAATTACTCTTTCAGACCTTAAGGCCCAAACTATTAGTTGGGTAGGTGATATACCAGGAGATGGCATTTCTTGGAATGATCCCTGGAACTGGTCGGCATTCAGAGTGCCCAATGCAAATGACATTGTTGGAATTAACGGGGATAGTGTAGTAGTCAATACTGATGTTACAATTAAGCAGTTGATAGTAGGTGCAGGTGGTATTTTATATCAGGTATCTCCAAACAATAACATCGAATTTATTGTGCAGCAATCCTCGGGGCAAGGTGTGGAGCTTGAAAACGATGGTAAACTCTATGTCAATGGCGAATTTCAAATTATTAACTCTGCTAATAATGGACTTTACCTCGACGCTCTCTCCACCTTCATTGGAATGCCTAATGGATTACTAACGATAGATGATTGCAATCAGGACGGAATAAAAAGCATTAGCGGGGCCGTTTTTAGCAATAATGGAGCGACTATCATTATTCAGAATCATAGTGGCGATGGAATAGACCTCACTTCTTTTAATAACGCTGGAAAAATTCAGGTAATAAGCGGTGGAGTTTCCGGAGCTGTTATTTCAGGAAGTACAGGAGAAAATAGCGGTATTTTTCAGGTAGACGGCGGACTAACCATTCAAACCAGTAGCCTTTTCACAAATACTGCAAGTGGCGAGATAAAATGTACAGAAGACGGGATGGCTCTAAGCTCAAACTTCGATAATTACGGAGACCTGGTTTTAGAAAATTCCACGGGTAATAACCTCTTTTTCAGCTCCAGTGGTAAGGTTTTTAATAATTATGATAACGTCATCTTTAGAAATACAAGCTCCGACAACGTCTTTTTGGGTACAGCTGCTACCATATATAATCACTCGGGTGCCTCTTTCAGGTATTTACCAAATCTTTTGCCTCCTCTAAATCCAGATGTTTTTGGGCTTGTTATTCAAGATGCCGATACCCGGTTTATCAATGAAGGTCTGGCAAGTTTTGATATGAGGTCTAAAAGGGAAGGTGTGAAAGCATTCGGCCGCGGTATGATAATTAACTCTGGTGAATTCAATATCTCCAGGTATTACAAAAAAGGATTGATTTCAGATCCCTATGGTCTAAACGACACTCTGTTATACAATACCGGTGAGGGTCAGTTTTTTATTGATCAAGCCGTCGTTGCCGATGGAATTGCTCTGGAAATGAGAACCCGGAATAGACTTTATAATGACCCCTGTGCTGATCTCGTTATTCAGGATTCGCTGTACATGAGCGGTATTGGTCTCGCAGTACAAAACGAAGGCTACATGGAAATCGAAAAATTTGAAATCACTTCTAATGTCTCTTTCAATAACGCCGGAGCTCTTTTTATTGCCGATACCAGCCTGGCAGATGGTGGCCCTGCCGGGTATCTTAATGACTTTACAAACACGGGATTGGTATACCACCCGCTAAGAGGCCCTTTGATATTGAACACTACCGTTACACCAGTGTTTCCATTATATAATGCAGCCAACTTGAACAGACCCATTAACGCCATTTATTTTAAGGCTGACAATAACGGTTCATTGGCCAACTGTGGAATGTATTTTGAAGGAAGCAACACTTGGACTCCATGTCAATACGCCATTGATTCAGACACGGCTTATTTTGAATTTCAAAACCAAGGCTCTCCTTGTAATATCAGAATGCTGACACTCCCTTTTGTGACACCACCTGTCTGGGACTGCACTTCTGCCCCACCCGCCACAGTGGTTTTTACCGGAACAGTTTCTGAAGACTGGCACACAGCCGATAACTGGTCAAATAACCAAATTCCCAGACCCTGTGATTCAGTGATCATCCCACATGAAACCAAATGCACTATTTTTTCCGATATGACAGCCACGGCGAAAACAATTCTCCTCCAGGACAAGGCCGTCTTTGAAACCAATAATAACGTCGTCTTAACCGTTGACCCCAATTATCCTTAGTGAGTACTGAATAAATAACCGGCAATAAGGGCTTACCTTTGCCCAATGAATACTTTTGATGATTTCAAAATCAAAAAGCAGTTACGAAATGCTTTAGATGATTTGGGCTTTGTGAACCCCACTCCTATTCAGCAGGAGGCCTATTCGGTCATTTTAAGCGGATCAGATTTTGTGGGTATTGCTCAAACGGGTACCGGTAAAACCTTCGCTTATCTGCTTCCCATTCTTCAGGATTTGCCGTATGCAGAGCAGCTCAACCCAAGGGTTCTGATTCTGGCCCCTACCAGAGAGCTGGTTTTACAGATAGTGGAGCAGGTGGAAAAACTCACCGAATATATGAGCGTTAGGGTGCTTGGCGTTTATGGCGGTTCCAATAATATGAAAACTCAAAAGCTGGCCGTGATGGAGGGTGCCGATATTCTTGTTGCTACCCCCCGGAGGCTTTACGATCTGGCCATCAGCAATGCTGTTAAACTGAAATCTGTCAAAAAACTAGTGATTGATGAGGTGGATATCATGCTGGATTTCGGGTATAAAACACAGTTGAGGAACATTTTTGAGCTTTTGCCGGCAAAGCGGCAACAGATTCTGTTCTCCGCCACTATGACGACTTATGTTGACGAACTGATCGATACTTTCCTGATCAATCCAATCAAAAAAACGGTTGCCATCAGCGGTACGCCTCTTGAAAATATCAGTCAAACGGCTTATGCCGTTCCTAACTTTTACTCAAAAGTTAATCTGCTGAACCACCTTCTACAAGATAGCGAGACGTTCAACAAAGTGCTCATTTTTGTGGGCTCCAGAGTGGAGGCCGACAGGCTATTTGAAACCTTTGACTTTGAGCATGAGTCCTCCCTGATTCATGCCGGCAAAGAACAGAATTACCGGACGACATCTATTGAAAACTTTGAAGATGGCTCCAGCAGAATTCTGATTGCCACTGACGTGATTGCCCGCGGAATTGACTTTGAAAAAATCAGTCATGTCATCAGTTTTGATACGCCTTTTTACCCTGAAAACTACATGCATCGGATTGGGCGTACAGGTAGAGCCGAGGAAAAGGGTAATGCTATTTTGCTTCATACGGAGAAAGAAAAAGAACAGAAGGAGGCTGTTGAGAATTTGATGAAATATGAAATCCCAAGTGTAGATTGGCCCGAGGAGGTGCAAAAGTCAAGTCAGCTCACCCCTGAGGAAAAAGATCAGCCAATTTCCCAAGAAGGGCTGTCAAATATCAAACCGACCAAACAAACCGGTGCTGCTTTCCATGAAAAATCAGCTAAAAACAGCAAAGAAAAAAAGGAACGTGTAGCCTACGAAAAGCAACTTAAGCAACGATATAAGAAGCCCATCAGACGTGGCGACAAAATCCAGAATATGAAAAAGAAGAAAAAGAAGTAGGTATTCCTTCTGATCGCAATGCTAAATCTACTACCTGAACGGATTTTTTGAGATATCAAGAAATTCAAAACTTGGCACCTTAAAAAAAAGTTTTAGAAGTAACCAGGCGGCCAAAGTGAAAAGAAAAGTTTTTAGAATCAGAAAAAGAGTAAATGCAAAAGTTTTCATGACGATTAATATTTGATAACAAATTGATAATCAAATTTCTGAACTCAGCTATAGCCATACCATCGTGTAAACAGGGAAGATTTTGCCGTAGTATAAAAACCTGCCCTTCGTCACAAAAGAACTTCTTAATCATCTGTTAACAATCCGCTAACTGATGTAGCTCATTTTTTTGTTTATCATTCTATGCCGTCCTTTGTGACCCAATCATTTATCAAGACCGATTTTTTAATGATCATTCTAGCATTTTTTATTGCCCACTGGTATTTATCACTTTTCGCTCAAACGTTTTTCCTTCACCGCTACGCCGCTCATAAGATGTTTACTATGAGCCCTTTCATGGAAAAAGTTTTCTACACCCTTACTTTCATTTTTCAAGGTTCTTCTTTTCTGAGCCCTTATGCTTACGGTGTAATGCACCGCCTTCATCATGCTCATGCCGATACAGAGCAAGACCCGCATTCGCCATCGTTTACTGCCAATCTTTTTGACATGATGTGGAAAACCAAAAACTATTACAATAACATTCTCCATCGCGAAGACGATATTGAGGACAAATTCAAAAAGAACGTACCTCACTGGCCCTTCATGGAGAAACTAGGTGACAACTGGCTGATCAGAATCGGCTGGGGTGTGGCTTACACTTTGTTCTATATTCAGTTTGCCAATCACTGGGCCTGGTTCCTGCTATTACCAATTCACTGGTTAATGGGTCCGGTACACGGAGTAATTATCAACTGGTATGCCCACAAGTACGGCTACAGAAACTTTGATGTGAACGACACGGCCAGAAACCTGCTGCCTGTAGATTTTCTGATGATGGGCGAGAGCTACCATAATAATCACCATAAGTTTGGTGGCAGAGCTAACTTTGGTATCAAGTGGCATGAGTTTGATCCCACTTATCCGTTCATCAAGATGTTAAACGCCTTAAAGCTGATTAAGCTGAAGCCGAATAACGATCTCAATTATATGTAATTATTTCACTTCCTTTGATAAACTGAAAACGCCTGATTTTTGATTAATCAGGCGTTTTTTTATGCCTTTTATGTAATACTTGTCACTGCGTTTGACCTCTTTTTAAGTGATCTTTGAATATCAAAAAAACTTAAAGACATGAGCCAATTAAATGCCATAGGTCTGGAGACCAATAAAGCCACCGAGCTGGCTGAGAAACTAAATACGCTGCTAGCCAATTACTCTGTGTTTTATCAAAATGTGAGAGGCTATCACTGGAATATAAAGGGTCAAAAGTTCTTCGAACTTCATCTCAAATTCGAAGAACTCTATGACGACCTCCGTCTGAAAATTGACGAAATCGCCGAGCGGATTCTTACTTTGGGTTTCTCGCCCGAGCATAATTATTCAGAGTACAATAAAGTCTCAAAAGTTAAGGAGAGCCCTCACGTTTCAGATGGAGTGCAGGCGGTAAGCCAAATTCTGGACGCTTTCAAAGAGCTCATCATCCAGCAGCGAGTACTCCTTGATTTATCAGGTGAAGCCAACGATGAAGGAACGAATGCCCTCATGAGCGACTATATCAGAGAACAGGAAAAACTTGTATGGATGTACTCGGCTTTTTTGAAATAAAGAGTTTGTGAATTAAGCCTTCGGCGGTGAGAAAAAGACCGTACCCCGAAGGTTTTTCCTATTTTGCCTTGATGATAAAATTTATCGTGTAGAAAGGTGGCATATTATTGTGAGCGTTTCCCCCTCCTGTATTAGTAGTATTAACCGTGCTGGCATTGTTCTCCAGATCAGAGACTTCACCGCCACTGCCACTTTTACTTTTGCCTGAATAAGTGATACCGTGATTGTGAGAGGGCATTTCATTAATGGTAAGTGTATGTGTTTCCTCTCCACCGTCACTACCCAAACTATGGTTAGTTGAACCGTTTTCTCCACTATTGCCTGAGCCCAGTGGAAACCGACCTGTAAAATCAGGCAAAGTAGAGCCACCAAGTACAGAGGCTAAATCAGGATAGGTACCGGAGCTGAAGCTGCTACCATTACATAGCAGCCATCCTGAGGGAGCAGAAGATGTCGGCCACATTTGAATGGTACCTATCGGTATGGCCGGCTCCCAACTAAGATTGCCATTGCCATCGGTGGTGAGTACTTCTCCGTCATCGCCATCGGTGGTTGGGAGTGTGTAGGCATTATCAATAGTAAGGGCCCCATTTATTTCTGTATCGCCGCTTTTGTAAACCACCACGGCGTCTGATCGGTTAGAAGTGCTGCTTCCGTTTCCGATGCTAAACACTCTGTCGCCGGAATTAAAACTACTGGTTGAATTCGCCGCTATGTTTTCATTAAACATCCCAAAAGCATTTTCCCCGTAGGAGTTAGCCAAGGTATTGTAACCTCCGGCAAAACTGTACTGTCCGCTGGCATTATTACTTCTTCCTACGGCCGTTGCCCCTGTGCTACTGGCATTGGCCAAATAACCAAAAGCCAGAGCCGAACTACCAGTGGCTTTGGCCTGATAACCTCCGGCTATCGAATTATTGCCGCTGGCTGTAGCATCATAGCCGAAAGCTACGGCGTCAGATGCACTCGCCTGTGAGCTGTAACCAAAGGCCGTGGAGTAATTTCCACTGGCAGTATTACGCTGCCCAAAACTTACGGCATTGGTACCACTAGAGGTATTTTCAAAACCAATAGCTATGGCATTGACAGCTGAAGCATTGTTTTTGTTACCCATTGCAATGGAGTGTTCTGCGGAGGCTAAACTACTCACTCCAAAGCCAAAAGAAGTTTTACCCAAATTAGCCTCATCCCAAGAATCGTCCACGGCGATTCCAGCCCTAAAAGCTCCTTTGCTTTTATCAAAAAACATTTTTTGCTCTGAATCGGAATTTGACGATATATAATCTAAACTGTGATAACCGACCAGAAAATCATTATTCGTATCCTTTTGCCTGATCAGCCCGTTTTCTGATTTGAACGGGCTGTCACTGTCGGTCCAGCTCAGCCCTCCGGCCCCATCGGTTGAGAGCAGTTGGGTGGCATTTCCGTCAATATCAGGAAGGGTGTAGGCATTATGAACCGTGAGATTCCCACTGAGCGTGGTATTTCCGTTACTGTCAATTTTAATTCCTTCATTGTCTCCATCGCCTGAGACATAGAAACCTCCCATTTCAATATTTTGCTCGGCTACATGATTCCCCAAATCGTCAGGAATGGTTTGAATTTCAGTCCAGGTTTCATCCTTGTAATACCAAAAGCTATGGTACGTGCTGTCATACACCAAAAGACCTTCAACAGGGGCAACGATGCTGTCCCTTGCCGTGCTGGACATCCGGGGGATCAAGATTCCGCGATCTGTACTGTTGACCTCAAAGAGAGCTGAAGAATAGGGATCAGAATCCACATTATACATGTTGATTTGACCAAAAGTCAATTGACCACAAAAGACAAAAAGGAGAAGACAAGCTATATTTTTCATAGAAAAAACGGTTTAAAACCTTCGTGTAATGTAAATGGAGAAGCAAAAGTAGCTGCATGTGCAAGCTAGCCGAACTGACAAAAGCGAATGATTGACTGACAAAAACGAAAAAAAACAGGTTTAGGAACCCATTCTATCTAACTCCTCTTTTGGAGTAATTCCAAAGTGCTTTTTGTAGGCTTTTGAGAAGTAGTGTGCGTCTTCATAGCCCATCTCGAGCGAGAGCTCTGTCACTGTCTGAAAAGATTGAGATTTTACTTTTTGTCTTGCCTTATGCATTAGAAGAGCTGTGCGGTACTGTTTTGGCGTAAGCCCTGTCAGCGACTTTAGCTTCACCTGAAGGCCTTTCTGACTCATAGCCATGTCTTCAGCAAGGTCTGTCATCCCATACTCTGGATTTGAGAGTTGGGAAACCATTAACTTTTCAACCTTTTCCAGAAAATCAGGTTTGTCGTTTGTTTTGACCTCTTCATCAGAAGATATTCTAAGATGATAATTTTTGATCAGGTTACGGGCTCTAACACGCAGCTCATTTTCTCTGAAGGGCTTCGTCAGGTAATCATCTACTCCTATTCTAAGCAAATTTATCCGATCACCATCCTCTGATTTTGCTGTCAAAACAATCACCGGTATCGACCTATACTGCTCATTCCTTTTCAAAACCCGAACGAGCTCTTCACCGTCCATTTCCGGCATCATTAGATCTGTAATGATCAGATCAGGCCATGTTTTACCCAGCAATTCTAAAGCTTCTTTACCATCAGCCGCCTGAATTACCTGATAATCACCTGACAATAAATCAGCCACAAAAACTCTTAAATCCTGATTATCTTCTGCCAGAAGTAAAATAGGCCTCTGATCATCTGAATGTTGAGTTTGAAGGGGAGTTTTGACCTCTCCGGTCTCATAGTTAAGCTGATAACCTGAACTTGCACTGCCGGGCTCAACAGGTTTCCACGGCAACGAAACGATAAAGCCAGCTCCCTCGTCATAGGTGTCATCCAGAGTAAGCTCCCCATCCATTAGCTGTACCAATTCCTTGCTCAGAGCAAGACCAATTCCTGAACCCTCGAAATAAGTTTCGTGTGAAACCCGTCCGAAACGTTCAAAAATGGTTTCCTGATATTCGGGCGAAATACCGGGGCCTGTATCCGCAACCCTAACCATTAGTCGATTGCCAGACTCGTTTACCTGAAGAGTTACCCGTCCCCCTTGCGGTGTAAACTTTATGGCATTTGAGAGAAGGTTGACAACAATTATTTCAAGTTTGGGAGTATCCAGCAAAAGATAGTCAGCATCATTCAAATCGCTTTCAATTTCAAATCTCAAACCTTTCTGAATGGCATTCAGCTCAAAAAGCGAGAAGACTTCCTGGAAAAAGGCTTTGACCTTCACCTTGCTCTCATTGAGCTGCACTTTTTTGACTTCGAGTTGAGTAAAAAGCAATAATTCGTTTACTCTGTTGAGCAATTGAATCCCATTTTTCCTGATCAATTGAATCAAAAATCTACTCTTATCTGAAAGGGTTGGAGAATTCAGGAGACTGTCAAGCGGAGCAAGAATCAGTGTCAGCGGCGTCTTCAGCTCGTGGGTAATATTGGCAAAAAAAGTAGACTTCAACTCACTGGCCTCCAATATTGTGGCCGCGTCTTTCTCAATAATTTTCTTTTGCTCCTCCAGTTGTGCTTCGTACCTCCGGTTTTCATTCACTATGGCTCTCATGATGAGCATTAAGACAAAGAAAAAGATGTAAGACCCAACGAAAAACTTATCGTAACCAGCTCCAAAAAGGGCCAGATGATAGAGTGTAGCATTAACCAAAACTATAAAAATGAGCTTTCTACCTGAAAAGAATAGCGGAGCTAAAACTGCCACCAAGCCCAGTCCTGTTTCTATTTGTTTACCTGGCAACAAAAAATAAGCATGACCGAAAATAAACGCCTGATAAAATATGGTCAGATACCAAACAGCACTTATCTGGTTTCTTTTAAGAAGCCAAAAA
This sequence comes from Jiulongibacter sediminis, assembly GCF_001306455.1. Classification (GTDB taxonomy): domain Bacteria; phylum Bacteroidota; class Bacteroidia; order Cytophagales; family Spirosomataceae; genus Jiulongibacter; species Jiulongibacter sediminis. The sequence goes on from NZ_LGTQ01000011.1 coordinate 49,289, forward strand.
GCCGGTATAAAAAGCAACCCAAAGCCCAGATTAAACCAAACAACGGTCAAAGGGCTACCGGCAAGAAAGTTAGTCAGACTAAAAAGAAGACAGGCCGAAACCAGCAACCTCACAGCAAGCCGTATGAAGTAGGAATTTCTTTCAAGAAAGGTATTTTCAGCGGGTGACTGCAAATTGCTTTGGTCTGTTAATAAAGAACAAATTTAAACCTAAAAGGCGGTCACTCAGTTTTGAAACCGAATTTCTAATTATACCACACCGCATACCCTTTTCTTCTCAATTCCAGAGCCAGCCTTTCTTCCGTTTTGAGAGCCTCTGCCCTACTCATCGGTGCCAGATTCAGGTGGTTATACAAGCTCGGGCGAAGCATATTCCCGTATTTTTTGACTATGGATGATGACAGGCTATGTCCTCTCTTGCTGAGCGTTCCGAGCTTATGTTGTTTAAGACGCTCAGCAGGGGTTTTACTCGTCATACCCACATAAAGGCACTCCAGCACACCGTTAAACTGTGGGTTCGTCTCTCTGAAACGTCTGTTTTCAGTGAAAACCTTTTTTGAAAGCTCTATGACATAAACCTGATAGGGCATCAGCTTATACCATGCCCGCCCAAAAAGCTCAACTCATGACCACGCTGCGGCTGCCCGGCCAAAAGTGGTACAGCCTTTGAAATCAAAGATCTCACGGCTTCTATTTTCAGTGAGTTTTCGTGATCCTCTTTGGTATCCCAAACTTCAGTAACCCAAACGGTTTCCGGCACTTTTTCATCAATACTGATTAGATAAAGGCTGCATCCTTTTGCATCGGCGACTAATCGAGAAGCTTCTAACAAAAGATCAGCCAGTTCGCCACCTTTTCCTTCTATGGCATTCAGGCTTCCATGTAGAAAATATTTACTCATTCTGAAAATTAGTAATCTGTGATTCAAAACTACGTAATTCTCAGAAAGGCATGACAATTAAACTAATCAGTAACAATGCTCACATCGAGGTCTGCATGCCCCCCTTCAGTGATGCATATCACTAACATTTCGATATTTCAGATTCAACTTTAACAGGCAAAACAAAATCAATATGAAAAAGACAGTAGTAATAGTAGGACTCCTAAGCCTGATGGCCTGTAATGAAAACACGATTGAGCCTGAAAACAATCTCAATAGTCAGATCACCGCCCTGCCGACGGAGGAATTATCCTCTACTGAAGAGCAAGGCCTGCTCTTTTTGAGAGAAGAAGAAAAACTGGCCAGAGACGTTTACTCCACTCTTTATAAACAATGGGGCGTTCGAGTTTTTGATAATATTTCACAAAGCGAACAAACCCATACAGATGCCGTAAAAGTATTGATAAACAAATACGGGCTTACCGATCCGGTCATCAATGAAGCCTCAGGTATTTTTGATAATCAGGAGCTTCAACAGCTCTATGATCAGTTGGTTGCATCCGGCTCTCAAAGCATTGAGAATGCATATGCCGTAGGGGCAACTATTGAAGATTTGGACCTTTTTGACCTGGCTCAAAACCTTAATGAAGTGGATAATCAAGATATCACTTTTGTCTATGAAAACCTCAGTAAAGGTAGTCGAAACCACCTGAGAGCATTCTATGATCGTATCACATCCATTGGAAAGGACTATACGCCTCAGTTTATCAGTGAGGAGCAATTTAACGATATTGTCACCAGCTCTAAAGAAACGGGCGGCTGGTAAAATTCAGGCCCTCTGTATTCCAACAGAGGCCATTTCTTCTTACATTGATTGACCGATCAAGAATCATTTTGCATGAAAAAATCACTCATAATCACCTTCATTTTCTCGTCTATCATTTGGTCTTGCAAAACCGCCAACACCGGAAGCACTGATAAGCTCGAAGGGCTGGCTCTGATGGAGAAAAGCTGCTACTCCTGCCACAGTCCTGATGCAAGTCTGGAGAACCGGTTAGCTCCACCAATTATAGCGGTAAAAATGCATTATAAAACCTCTGGAGTGAGTAAAGAAGATTTTGTCAATTCCATAACAGCCTATGTCAAAAAACCTGAGGAGGCCAACTCCAAAATGAAAGGTGCCATCAACCGTTTTGGAGTCATGCCCAAAATATTAATCAGCCAGAAAAAGCTGGAAGCTATTGCAGCTTACCTGTACGAAAATGACCCTCCAAAGCCAGATTGGTTTGATGAGCATCATCAACAGGAGCAAAAAGGCCAAATGGGCATGGACAAGCCAAAATATGGACAACTGGGCAAACAATACGCCAGCGAAACTCAGCAGGCTTTAGGTCAAAACCTCATGAAAGCCATGGGATCCGGCGGCCCGGTACATGCCGTTGAATTCTGCAATACCAAAGCCTACCCTCTCACAGACAGTATGGCACTGGCCCTTGACGCCAAAATCAAAAGAGTCTCTGACAAAGCCCGAAATCCGGAAAATAAAGCCAATGAAGTTCAGCTTGCTATAATTCAAAAAATGAAGGCGGAACTGGCTGAAGGCAATCAACCAAAACCAGCTATGATTCACGAAGGCAATTCAGTAATCGGCCACTACCCTATTGTAACCAAGGGCCTTTGCCTGAGCTGCCATGGCACCGAAGTCAGCGTCAACCTGAAAGCAAAAATCAATGAACTTTACCCCAATGATGAAGCTACTGGCTATTCCGAAAATGAGTTGCGAGGGCTTTGGGTGGTAGAAATGAATAAAAATTAAGTATTTAGCTCAATAACTAATTACTTTTTACCTGTTAAAACAGAAAAGCTGAAATAAACAGAAAATACCCGCTTCTTTTTGAGAAAATCACTGACAGTCTTTGTTTCAAATGAGTCCTTTTGAAGGACTTTAAGTAGCTATAGTCTGAAACTTTTCCACAGCTCACATTGGCCCCTGCAAATTGCCCTTCAAATCCTTATATTTGCCAAAGCCCTTGACAACAAGCTTTTCGATAAAACATGAGTGAAAAGAAAAACCAAGCTTACGACCCAACCCAACAAGACGAAGTATTAGATGACATGTTTGAGGATTATTTCCTCGAATACGCTTCCTACGTAATTCTGGAAAGAGCAGTACCTGCCTCAGAGGACGGCCTGAAGCCCGTTCAGCGTCGCCTAATGCATGCTTTAAAGGAAATGGATGACGGTCGTTTCAATAAAGTGGCCAATGTTATCGGGGCAACGATGCAATATCACCCTCATGGTGACGCCTCTATTGGCGATGCCATGGTGACCATTGGTCAAAAAGAATTACTGCTTGATATTCAAGGAAACTGGGGTGATGTAAGAACAGGCGATAGTGCCGCAGCACCAAGATATATTGAGGTTCGTCTCTCAAAATTTGCCAACGAGGTACTTTTCAACGAAGATACCACCGAGTGGCAAATGAGCTATGATGGCCGTAAGCGAGAGCCTGTCACCTTGCCTTCAAAATTTCCACTTTTGCTTGAAATGGGCGTTGAGGGAATTGCCGTAGGGCTTTCCACCAAAATGATGCCTCATAACTTTATTGAAATATGTGAGGCTTGTATCAAGCACCTTAAGGGCAATCGTTTTACTCTATATCCTGATTTTATGACAGGCGGCATCATGGATGTCAGTAATTATAACGACGGAGCCCGAGGCGGAAAAATAAAAGTAAGAGCCAAAATCAGTGAAGTTGATAAGAAGACCCTAAGAATCAGCGAAATACCCTATGGGACTACCACAGGTGGACTGATTGACTCCATCATAAAAGCCAATGATCGGGGTAAAATCAAAATCAAAAAGGTTGAGGATAACACGGCAAAAGACGTTGAAATTTTGGTGCACCTGGGCACCAATACCTCTCCGGATATCACCATTGATGCACTGTATGCATTTACCTACTGTGAAGTTTCTGTCTCTCCAAATGCCGTGGTCATTCGTGATGATAAACCGCATTTTGTCAGCGTAAGCGATATTCTCAAAGACTCTACCGAGCAAACGAAACACTTGCTCAAACGTGAGCTGGAGATTAAGAAATTTGAGCTCATGGAGAAGCTACTTTACAGCTCTCTTGAGAAGATTTTCATTGAGAACCGTATCTATCGCGACATTGAGGAATGTGAAACTTTTGAGGCCGTAATTGAGACGATTGACAAAGGTTTAGAGCCTTTCAAAAAGGACTTTTATCGAGAAATAGGCCGTGAAGACATCCTCAGATTGACGGAGATCCGAATCAAAAGAATCTCAAAATATGACTCCTTCAAAGCGGATGAACTAATGAAAAAGCTGGAGGAGAATCTGAAAGAAGTCAATCACAATCTTGAGAATCTAACAGATTATGCCATTGCGTTCTTTGAGCGACTCAAAGAGAAATATGGTCCGGGCAGAGAGCGTAAAACAGAGATTCTTGAATTTGAGGAAGTAAGTGCAACTGTAGTGGCGGCCAATAACCAGAAATTGTATGTTGACCGTGCAAACGGTTTTGTAGGCTACGGAATCAAAAAGGACGAGTATATCATGGATTGCTCAGATATTGATGACATCATTGTTTTCCGCAAAGATGGTACGTATAGCGTCTCAAAAATTCAGGAAAAGAACTTTGTGGGTAAAGACATTCTACACTGCAGCGTTTTCCGGAAAAATGATGAACGCAGAATATATAATGTCATTTACCTCGATGGAAAATCGGGTAAGACTTACGCCAAACGATTCAACGTCACGAGCATAACGCGTGATAAGGAATACACGGTAACCAAGGGAACACCAAAATCAAAGCTTCTATACTTCTCTGATAATGAGAACGGTGAAGCTGAAATAGTGACTATCAGCCTGACGGCCGCCAGTACAGCCAAAAAGAAACAATTTGACTATGATTTTTCTGAACTGTTGATCAAAGGTCGCTCTGCACAGGGAAATGTGGTGACCAAATACCCGGTGCGTAAAGTTGCTCTGAAATCAGCCGGTAAATCAACCCTTGGGGGCGTTGATATCTGGTATACACCAGCTTTAGGTAGGCTAAATCGTGATGAACATGGAGACTACCTTGGTAATTTTGAAGCTGAGGACAAGGTTCTTGTCATTTATAAAACCGGCGAGTATGAGTTAACCAATTTCGAGCTAACAAATCATTACGAAGCTCGTCAGGTCATGTACATCACTAAATATGAAGAAGAGGGAATCATCTCAGCCATTTACTATGATGGAGACAGCCGTATATTTTATGTGAAGCGGTTTGTGATAGAAACCTCTACAATGGATAAGCGTTTTGCTTTCCTTACCGATCATCATCGTACTGAACTGCTTGGTATCTCTTATGATGCACTGCCGAGGGCTGAGCTGAAAGTCAAAAAAGATCGAAAATCGGCTGTTCAAAAGAAAGAGTTTGATATCGCTGAGCTCGTTGGTGTAAAAGGTTGGAAAGCCCTGGGCAATAAACTACCGTTTATGAAAGTGAGCGGAGTGAAATGGTTAGAGCCGGGAATACCTGAAACTTCTGAAGATGAAGAAGACGATGAGGATATTGACCCGAACGACGATGATCCTCAAAACGTGAATGAGGTAACAGATACCTCTGAAGATATAGGTGCTGAAGATGAGGAAAATGAGTCAGATGCCGAGACTGAGGAAGAGGTAAAATCACCGGTACAGGCTCCACCGAAGACTGAGGCTAAAAAAACAGAAACAGAGAAACCAAAAAAAGAAGACAAGGGTTCTGATAAAAGCCAGTTAGGTCTTTTTTAACAGGTTTTAAATTTAGGTAATGGCTCTAAAAACCAGCATACTTGTACTGCTTTTTGCTCTGCTAAGTTTTGTAGGTTTGAGTCAGGTAACCATTGAGGTTCAGCTTGAAGTGCCCCCTCAAATAGAGAATCAGGGTCTTTTCCTAGCCTCTGACTTCAATGATTGGAACGCCGGTGACCCGGACTATCGGCTGCGTAAAATCAATGACCAGAAATACAGCATTTACCTGGAGGATGCTCCTCAATATTTTGAGTATAAATTCACTCAGGGTAGCTGGACAACCGCTGAAGGAACACCGGCCGGAGAGCCTTTCCCAAACCGAATTTACTCTGCGGATGGACCAAAAATTGAAGCCAGTATTGTGGGCTGGGAGCAGCAGATAGAATATGGCATAAATGTCACTTCCCTGCCTGAAAACACACCTGAAGATGCCAAAATCTATATTGCGGGAAATTTCAACAAATGGTCCCCAAATAATGAAGCCTACCTCCTCAGGAAGAATGTGGATGGCAGCTACCATACCCGTATTTTCACCGATCAGGAAGAGATAGAGTTCAAATTTACCCGGGGGAGCTGGGATGCCGTGGAAGCACGCCGGAGCGGCAAGGCCCGACCAAACCGCAAAATCATCAGAGCAGCAGTGGAAGACGCCGACCATCTTCAATTTACCATTGAAGGTTGGGAAGATTTGAACGGAACCTTCAGTATCTATTCATTCTATGATTTGCTGCTCCTTTTTTCTGTTTTTCAGGGGATTCTTTTGCTCATTGCTATTCCTACTTTGCAATCGAATAACCTGGACGCAAACCGCTGGCTTTTGCTCACTATTGGTCTCTCCTCATTTTCTATATTTTTCTATGTGCTGAGCAATTATAACAGTGCAGTTCAGGCTTTCCCTAAAATTCTTTTCCTGTCAGATTTTGTCCTGTTTCTTTACGGTCCTATCTATTATTTCTATTTGAGGCAATTGCTGTTTCAAGCCAAAAGCCTCCCCTCCAGATGGTACCTACATTTTATACCTTTTCTGATTCAGTTACTTATTTACCTACCCTTTTTCCTGAGTTCAGATAAGAGTATGCTTGACAGCATCATGAATCAGGAAGATACTATGGTGATTATATTTCTGGTCACGGGTTTTGCAGGTTTACTCTGGAATATCTATTACTGGAATCTTTTCAGGCGGTCTATTCAGCTTTACAGAGAGGAGCATCAGACCAATTTCTCTTTTGAGCAAAATCTCAATTATCTCAATACCGTTCTTATCATTCAGTTCGTCTGTTTGTTCCTTTGGGTTGTATTCTTTTTGGTATTTGGTCTATCCCAACTATTTGACATTGAAACGGTTACTCTTCAGGAAAACTCGATCGACTTTATCTGGCTGGCCTTTTCAGTTATCACATATTTCCTGGGTTACTTTGCCATCAGGCAACCGGAAACTTTCAAAGCAGAGCCCAGAAACATCTCCATTTTTGACGACATTCTGGAAACACCATTATCTCAGAAAATGGTAAATACCGGCAATGAAAAAGCGGAAGAAGAACAGAAACAAAACCTATTACCCACCATTGAAGCCCTGGAGAAAAACCTTGAAGACAATAAGCCTTTCCATAACCCAAAATTGAGTTTGAGTGAGCTTGCGCAGCAAATCAATGTACCTCCCCATCAGCTCTCAAAGGCCATCAATGAGCATTACGGGAAAAACTTTTTTGAGTTAATCAATGGCTACAGAATTGAAGAATTTAAAACGCTGGCGGGTAATCCGAAATACCATCATCTGACCCTTCTGGCACTGGCTTATGAGGTAGGATTTAACTCAAAAACTGCCTTCAACAGGTCTTTTAAAAAGACTACCGGACAAACGCCAAAGGAGTATTTTGATAAAGCCATTGCTGATCAAAAGTTAGGGCAGGAATAAACAAAGAGTCTCCCGACAAGGTCAGGAGACTCTATTATTGACAATTGCTATTTACCTAATACTACTTGTTTACTTTTTAGCCACTGTGGCCGGATCAAGCAACTCATAAAACTGATCCAGTTTTGGCATTAATATGATTCTGGTTCTTCTGTTTTTGGCCTTATTATCAGCCGATGTATTCGGAACCAATTGGTTATATTCTCCACGACCACTGGCAATCAGGCGATCAGGATTCACCTTGTATTTATTTTGAAGAACGCGAACTACAGCAGTCGATCTTTTTACGCTTAGATCCCAGTTATCATCCAGGATGTCTGTTTTAATCGGAGTATCATCGGTGTAACCTTCCACCATCACTTCCAATTCAGGTCTTGAGATGATAATTTTCGCAATTTTACCCAAAACTTCTTCTGCTCTTGGGGTAAGTTTATAACTACCAGACTTATACATCATGGCGTCTGATAAGTTGATGAATACCACTGTTTTATCAACCTTGATGTCAACATCTTTGTCATTAAGATCAAGTCCGATACTCTGTTTCAGGTTAACAGCCAGAGCCAGGTTAAGTGAGTCTACTCTGTTTTTAGCCGCCAGCAGTAATTTGATATACTTGTCTTTTTCACTCATCTGTGCCAATGTTTTGTCAATATTTTCATTGGCGGTTTTGGAAAGCACCGTAAGTCCTTCAAGTTGAACCAACTGTTGATCTCTGTTCTTTTGCAAATCTGCGATTTGTCTTCTCAAATCACCGATCTGCTCTTCACGCAATCGCTGAGCACTTGAGCCCTCTGAACGCGAAGCCGTCAGGTCTCCTTGTAATTTCACAATATTCTGTCTGGCGGCCAGAAGGTCATCATTACACTTCTGAAGATTCTGATCAGACATACTCAATCTTGATTGTACTTCAGCGTATTTCTTTTTTCCTACACACGAAACCATTGTACCGGCAATAAGCACGGAAACAACAACTATTTTAACTCTATTCATTTTTGTATCTTTTTTAAAGGTTCATTTGACTCCGAATCGTTACCTCTTTTTGTCAGGAGGTGATTCGCTTGTCGAATTATTTCGATACAAAGGAATAGCGTGATTCTTTAGTTGAACTTAAGCCGACCTTAAATTTGGCTTAAATTTTAAAAGTCACCGTAAAGCGGTTCACAGAGCCGTTAGGAGAAGAGTATTTTATACCTGCCTTATGATAGTTTAAGATGCGTTGAGTTATTCTTAACCCAAGACCTGAGCCGGCTTTGTGTTGAGAATTTGAATGCCGAACAAAAGGTTGAAATAAACGGCTTTGCTCGTAATCAGACAGTACTTTCCCATCATTTTCAATAGCAATGATCAGACAATCAGAAGCCTGATTTGAGATGTGAACCGAGGCTCTTGGCGTTTCACCATACTCTAGTGCATTTCTGAGCAGATTATTAAAAGCAATTTGCAAGAGCGACTTATTGCCCATAACCTCAAGTTGGACATCCTGATCAGGGAGTTCTTCAATCTCGAAATTAAGGTCAGCATCTTTACCTGACTTCTTCAACTGATCAAAGGCTGTGAATATGAGTTCGTCTATCCGAACAGTCTCTAAGTCGGTTGGGCTTTCACCTTTTTCAAGTCTGGAGAGCAACAGAAGGCTCTGTATCAGGTCGCTGAGCTGTTCCACGTCTTCAGTAAGACCATTGAGGTATGCCATAATTTCCGGCTGTTCAGAGAACTTGCTTCTCATGCCGTCAATTCGTACCGTAAGACGAGCCAGTGGCGTTCTCAACTCGTGCGAGGCGTTGGCGTTAAATTCTCTTTGTGCCTCAAAAGCCGCTCCTATTCTGCCAATCATCTTATTAAAGGCTTCTGTTAAAGCTTTGATCTCCTGCAGACCGGTTTCCTCCGGAATGCGATGCCGAAGTTTGTTTGCTGAAATCTCAATAATTTGGTCCTTCATCACTTCTAAAGGCCTCAGTAAGTTTTTGATGACATACAGAACGATCACCCAGATCAGAGAAGTGCCCACCAAAAAGGTGATGATCAGAATGAGAAGTAAGTAATCCAGTTTCCTTTTTCCATAAACATCTTCGGCAGAGTTAAGGACATAATAGGTTTCGTTTTGATAAAGATGAGAAATACCAATGAGCTCCCGCTTTCCGACCTTTCTGTACAGAAACCCATCCTGCCTCAGGGTTATCAGATCATTATGCTCCCACTTGAGTTCCTCGTCGTCAAGACTAGAATAAATAGGTGCAAAAGTTTCATCGAAGACAAGTACTTTTTCATTGAGAAAGCTATTCAATGTATTCTTATCAATTAATTTTAACAACTGATTATCAACTTCTTGAACCTCTACCAACAATCTTACTGTATTCAAAGCCCGGTCTTTCAAACGGGAAATAAATTCATCCTCTCTGAATTTAGCTGAACTGATAAAGATAGTTGTACAGGTCAGTGCCAGAATTAATGAGAAGACGGAAGCCACCGTCACGGATATACGTCGGCGTAAAGTCATTTGTCTTCCCTTAGGTAATATCCAAAACCCGGTTTTGTATGAATTAAGGCTACAGCATGGCCTTTATCAATTTTACGTCTTAAAAAATTGACATACACCTCAATAGTATTCAAACTGGTTTCAAAATGAATATCCCAGATTTGCTCTGCAATGGTCTGCTTTGAAACTACTCGTCCGTTCGCTTTCACCAGAAAAAGAAGCAATTGAAACTCCTTTTTGGTTAGTTCAATCGTTTTTTGTGCTCTGGAGACCTTCTTTGTCCCCAAATCAATCTCCAGATCCGCTACTTTCAAAACCTCGGTTTGTACTTTCTCAGGGACACCTCTTTTAAGCACAGAGTTTATTCGTAGAATAAGCTCCTCCAGATGAAATGGCTTCACCAGGAAATCATCTGCACCGGCACTGTAGGCATCCTTTTTATCTTCAATGTCACCATAGGCGGTCAGCATAATCACAGGATTCTGGTACCCCTCTTCCCGTATATGCTTGCATACCTCCAGACCATTGGAGCCCGGCACATTGATATCCAATAAAAAAGCATCATATTCCTCATTTCTGAGCTGACGGGCAAAAGTATTGCCGTCATAAACGACATCACAATGAATATCACGACTATTAAGAAAGCTCTTCACCTCTCTGCTCAGCGTAAGATCATCTTCAAGAAGCAATGTTTTTAACATAGTTCAAATTCTTTGAATGGACTCCGGCGACTAACCGGAAACATCTTTAACAATTTAATAAACTTCAAGAGGTAAACAGCAGAGATCAATAAAGTTGTCCTCACAGAAAAATCTGAACGCAAACAACGATCTTTAACAAGCAGTACCACAATATTAGAGAAGAGTTTTAAAATAGTAATGGATATCCTCCGGATTTGTTTCTCTCTTCTATAAAATAAATATATCAACCCGAATGACATATTCAATTTAAAACCTTGAAGCTGCTTGCCTTTTTCTACATTTGATTAACTTAGAAAGTAGAAAAACTTTAATATGAGGCTGATAGACCAACCCTATATCCTGACAAAAGAACAAATCCATTTTTACCACGAGAACAAATTCATCAAACTCAAAAATGTATTTGATGAAGAAACTCTGGCTTATTATGGTCAGCTTATCAAAGACAAAGTTAAAGAACTCAATACCCAGCACATTCCGATAGAAGAGCGGGACACCTACTCTAAAGCCTTTCTCCAGATTTTCAACCTTTGGCGGGAGTCTGAGGATGTCAAAGAATTTATCTTCGGAAAGCGACTAGCTGGTATTGCCACTCAACTGATGGGTACTGAAGGTGTACGAATGTATCATGATCAGGCCCTTTTTAAGGAACCCGGTGGTGGTTTCACCCCCTGGCATGCTGATCAGTATTACTGGCCTCTGGCCAATGATAATACCATAACGGCCTGGATACCTTTACAAGCAGTTCCCCTGGAAATGGGTCCGCTGGAATTTTCGGCTAAAAGCCATACGCTTCAAGATGGCCGAAACCTCAAAATAAGTGATGACAGTGAACAGGTGATCGGTCAGAAATTAAGATTGGGTGATTTTGAAAAAGTAGTGAAGCCCTTTGATTTAGGCGAAGTCAGTTTTCACAGCGGGTGGGTTTTTCACCGTGCCGGTGCCAATACCACTGACCAAATGCGAGCCGTGATGACCGTCATCTACATGGACAAAAACATGAAACTCAACGCCCCCGAAAACGACAACCAGCAACTCGACTGGGACACCTGGTGCCCCGGAGCAAAAATTGGGGAAGTTATAGATACGGAGATTAATCCGGTGATTTTTGATGCTTGAAGTTGGGTGTTTGAAGTCGGAAGCGGGAAGTTGGAAGTATTAAGTCTGAAGTTTTTTTGACCGAGGACAGAAGGCGGATGTCTCCAGCGGCTGAGCCCTGCCCGTGCGGCAGGCGGGCTGTCGAAGCCAAAGGGACAAAAGAGATTAGGATACCAACAGCTTTTGACCTTTAACTTTTAACCTACCCTACAAAACCACCTCCCGTCTTCTGCTAATGGTAAGTTGCGTTTGATCTTTAAGCAAAAGGGATTTCTCCTCTGTTTTGAGAATAAATTGTTTATTAACCACTGCCTTTCTGTTTGGTCTCACAAAACCATAGGCTTTAAACCGCTCTTCCAAAACTCCGAGGGTAGTGGCTACAACCGTTTTTCTACCAGAAATAAGGTGTATACGAGTATAGTTAATGTCGGCCTCCAGCCAGGCGATTTCTGTAGGATTAAAGGCCATTCTGCCGCCTACATGGATACTTGTTTTCATATTAGTTTGCATTTTACAGTTGATTGAATTCCCGTTGCTCATCAATAGCCAATAGCCATCCAGTGAACGGCAGGATAATTAACATTGGTGGAGAAAACCTTGGTACCTCCTATCTCAAAAACGGAATTGGTACTGTTTACAATTTTTACAGGTACGTTGGATGCGATGTTACTGTAATAGTCTGCCACCGTCGCCGTGATGGAGAGTAGTTTCTCAAAGCTGACCGGAAATTTGACAGTTTTTGTATTATTCGATTCATAGGTCACCAGACCCCATTGAATAAGCAATGGCCCCATACGGGCAAAACCATCATTCGACTTCCTACGCTCTTCCAGCCAGTTAGTAGCCGCCAAAGTACCTTTTACTTCAAGGCTTGTCGCAGGGTTACTCGTTCCTATCCCGACTTTCTGAGCCGGAGCCGGCTCCAGAAACATCCGCTTACCGTCGACTTTCCATAGACCTTCCGATATTTTAGCATCCTGTATGACCGGTTTTAAAGCCCTGTAGCTATTGAGGGTATTGTCAATTACAAGCTCCTGGATATCAGACAAGAAAGTATTGGTTGTGATATTAATCCCGAGTCCCATATATACCCTTTTCCCTATAGAAAATGCAACACCATCGCCCCTTGACCCTTGGAAATCGTCTGCGATAATCTCCCAGCTATCCTGCGTATGGTCATATCGCCTGGTGGTTCCAAGGTACTCGTCTATGATGACGCCGTTCCCTGACAGGTTAATTCCGATCGCAATGACGGAAATATCAGGCACTTGGGAGAGTTGAATCCATTGATTAAGCCTGGGATCATATTTCCAGGCATTGCCCGAAATACCTGTTCCATCTGAATAACCACCAAACATAAATCCTTGGTTTCCAGCAGTAAAGCAAGCCATATATCCATACTGTGTGCCTGGGAAGTTAGCTTTTTGGCTCCAGGAGTCATTCTCCGGGTCATACTCCCACAGGTCCTTGATGCCTGAATTAATCACAAGTGGATTATTAAGCCCGGGTCCCAAATACGCCTTGTTATTGATAACAAAGACGGCACCACGAATTCGGCCAGCCCCGGGAAAGCTAGCTTTCTGAGTCCAAAGGTCAGTTTCAGGGTTATATTCCCACAGATCATTGAGGAAGGTAGCACCATTGCGGCCTCCATACAGGTACCCTTTACCATTTAAAACAAAAGTTTTGGATAAGTTCCGGTTAGCTCCTGGAAATGATGCTATACTCTCCCAGGTATTGTTGATGGGTTCATATTTTTTGAATTCATTTGCCCCCCCGCTTGAACTTATACCCATCCCCATGTAGGCATATTTTCCTATGGTAAAGGCATTTACACGACTCGAATAAGCATTGGGATAATTTGTTTTAAAGAGCCATTTGTTCAAGGTTTGATCGGGACGATCGGGCATTTTGGAATCGCTGTATTCCTCCTGCCCGCAGAGCTTACTCCACTGGGAGCCTGTGTACACATCCAGACAAAAATCATCTGTGTTCAGAATCTGCAGGCCTGCTGGTGGGTTGGGGATGGAATCTCTCTTTGCGGTGCTCATTTGAGGAATCCGTACGCCTTGGGCTGAGCTCTTGAGATCCAGGTAATCTTCTCCGAAGGTGATGGATTGAGCCTTCAGTTCGTGCACTAAAAGCAAAATGAAAATAATGAAAATGAAATTCTTCATGGTCTTTGGATGGTTCATGATTGATCAATTAAAAACCGATAGCTATCCACCGAACTTTCGAGACACTATCTCCGGAAAACACCTCCGTACCGGCAATTAAAAAGCCAACCGGGCCAGGCGAGGCAATTTTGACCGGAACATTGGCTCCTGACCCCGAATTGTCTCCGGAATCCACGACGGCCGTAACCACCGGGAGATTTGCGAAGGGGATTGGAAAGAGAATCGTTGTCAGGTTATTATTGGTATAATTAGCAGTGCCCCATTGCATCAGAATACCGCCCATTCGGGCATAGCCGTTTGGAGCAAGAGACTGCTCATGCCAGGCCTCTATCTTCAGGTCTCCGCTAATCTCAAGACTGGCTTCAGGATAAGAAGTTCCGATGCCCATTTTGGAAGATGGATCTACGCTGCTAACTACTCCGCCTTTTCGTTTCCAGGCAAGACCTTCCAGGTCGGTATCCAGAACGGTGGTAATATTGTTCTCAAAAGTACCGGCTTGAGGCTCTCTGAAACCACAATTTTTTATCCAATGCTGACCATTATAGACATCCAGACAATTATCATCAGCATTCATAATTTGCAGACCTGTTGCAGGAGAACCGATGCTGTTTCTAACAACCGTTGTCATGCGGGGGATACGCCATCCCTTATGATCTGCCTCCAGATTCAGAAGGACACTCTCATGGGCCGGATCTATTTCAATTCGCTGAGCATCAGCCAAATAGACCATGATTAAGTAAAATAAAGTCAACAGGTATTTCATTGGTATAAATTTTTAATCCTCATTTCAAAAAAGAAAATAAGCTTTTGAAATCTATCATGGAGGTGTACCCACGGCCATCCATCTGATCTTGCTCACGTTATCGTTTGAAAAAGCTTTGGTTCCGGCAATGAAAAAATTTGAATTGCCTACGTTCATCGTTTTCACAGGCACATTAGCTCCGCTTCCATTATTGGCACCGCTGCTCAGGCTAGCAGTCAGGGAAAAAAGGTTTCCGAAGGGCGTCGGATAATTGACTTGTTTTTCAGCTGAAGAAGAGTAGGCTGAAGTACCCCATTGCAACAGCAGACCGCCCATAAGGACATAGCCGTTGTCTGACAAATCCTGATTTTGCCAGGCATCAAAGCTAAGTGTGCCGTTGATATCCAGACTAGCTACGGGGTTCTCTTTACCGATGCCGATTTTAACGGATTCAGGCGTAATGATGCCGTTTTCCTTACTCCAGGTTCCTGTTTTGAATGTAGAATTTGGCAGCGTATTTAGTGGTGTACTTTGAGAGTAACGCTTGTTTTGATAGACCCAGGTCTTATAGAAACCACCAATATAGGCCCGATCATTCACCACGGCGAAGCCGTTCCGCGGTAAGTAAAAGGCGTCCGGAGCCGACTTCATCTTCCTGAGTTGCGACTCATTCGGGTCAAATTGCCATAAATCGTAATGCAGCTGTTGTTCACTCACCTTTCCAAAGCCAAAGTAACCCATGCCATCCAGAGTAAACCCAAGAGCCGAATAGCGTCCTTCTGAAACACTCAGAGAAGCCATCGTTGTCCAGGTGTCAGAGCTCGGATCGTAGCTAAGCACATTTGAATCATTCAGGATAGAATTTCCGACTTTCACTTTTCCTGTGGCCACATAACCTTTACGACCAATGCTAAAAGAGGCGGCCTGTGTACGGCCCACGGGCAGGCTGGCACGGGCGATCCATTGATTCGCCGCCAGATCAAACTCATAGAAGTCTGGATACAAAGTGCCTTGTTTACTCCCTCCTCCTACAAAGCCCTTATCTCCGATGCTAAAAGCAAAGGCATTTTCACGGGCCGATGGAAGGTTCGCTTTTTGCGACCAGGAATTTGTAGAAGGATCATAAGCCCAAACGTCTTGAAGAGCTACGCCTACTGCCGTTGGATTTGAGGCTGAAAATGACACGCCCCCAGCCACAATGGCCAGCTCACCCATTTTGAAGACAGCAGAGTTTAAACGGAAAGGTCCGGAAAAATCGGCAGCTGGGAGCATCCATGTAACCGTAGCCGGATCAAAAACCTTATGGTACCCAACAGCCGTATTGACATAATGAATCTTATGATCAATTTCAAAAGTTGCGAAATCGGAAGTATTGGTGACGGTCAGCTCCTTCCATACATCAGTGCCCAGCAGGGATGAGTCAATCTCCTCAGTCGGTGTGATTAAGCCGCAATGCGGAATCCAGGAAATTCCGTTAAAAATTTCAAGGCAGCCCGTTTCGGTGTTTATAATTTGTGTACCGGCTGCAGGATTTGGCAGAGCGTTTCTGGCGGCCTCATCAAACCGCGGAATGAGAATCCCCTGATGGTCACTTTTCATGTCCAGCAAAAGGGAAGGTTCGCCGGTATCTGTACCCGAGAGAACTGACTGGGCCATGGACCGACCGAATGTCAAAAGAAAGAATAGGGAGAATAGTAACTGTTTCATGTGCTCCT
>NZ_LGTQ01000012.1 GCF_001306455.1 Jiulongibacter sediminis
GATATGGCTTGAGTAAAAGTGTCTCCGGAAATATCT
This sequence comes from Jiulongibacter sediminis, assembly GCF_001306455.1. Classification (GTDB taxonomy): domain Bacteria; phylum Bacteroidota; class Bacteroidia; order Cytophagales; family Spirosomataceae; genus Jiulongibacter; species Jiulongibacter sediminis. Next base: position 37 of record NZ_LGTQ01000012.1, read on the forward strand.
TCCCAAAAGGAAGAACCCGCCGCAGATGAACTCAAATTTCGTTGCCAACTGGTGTAACAAGTACCCGTACCACCTGTAACATGGGCTGTTAAAATAAACGGTTCTAAGGAGCAAATGGTATCAGCATCTGCTGTGACAGTCACCGAGGGATCATCAACTATTTCAATGGTTACAATATTCGAGTAAACCTCAGTATCACATTCATCCGTCACCTTTCTGCGGTAGCAGGTGGTTTGGTAAAGGGTTGAAGGATTAAAAGTTTCACCATTGGCACCTGCTATTTCTGACCAAACGACAGGCCTGGCTGAGCAATCTTCTGACATTTCCCATTGAATGGTCAAAACCCCTTTTCCACCTGAATGGGCGGTGGCATTTTGGATTGTTGGCGGGTTGTAACCTGCACAATTTACTGCTGTACTCTCATCAATAGCTCCGGCGACAAGTACCGGGCTACCAAAAATCTCAACAGAATCAGCAGGAGGACTAGTACAACCATCAAAAGTACATTTAGCAGAATACTTTACTGATGAAATCGGATTAACCACAATTGTAGCCGTAGTTTCATTGGTGCTCCAAAGGATATCTCCCGAGCAACCGGATAAACTAAGTTCTGCAGTTTGGCCAAAACACAGTTCAGTGGTACTCGCCGAAATAAACGGAGCTGCAATGCCTGATTTCACCGTAACGGTAACACTATTTACAGCGGCTTCTGAGCATCCGCCCAAAGTACAATTCGCCGTGTAGATTGTTGTAGAAGCTGGAGACACATCAATACTTTCTCCAGTCTGAGTATCAGACCACTCTACGGTTCCATTGCAGCCGCTAGCGGTCAAAGTGGTAGTTTCTCCTTCACAAATTTCGGCACTTCCGCTTAATGTGGTTTCGTCAATGACCGTCAGGTCAAGTTTACCCTGATCAGAGGTTTCTGTACAAGTTGTCTCGTTCGGGTTGAAAAAAGTCAGTTTTACCCGATAATAGGCATCATCATCAACTGCAGAAGCCGAGGCAATCTCAAAATTCGGAGATGAACCCGTTTGAACCGGATTCCACGAGCCTGATGTACCAATTCGTTTTTGCCACTCATATTCAATGATATTTCCGGTAGAAGCAGGTGGTTCAAAAGTGACATCATCACCTTCACAAGCCGTTTGGTTATCGAGATTGGCGGTGAATTCATTCACAAAAAGCTCGGCGGAGTCAGAGCTAACCGCACATAATCCCGTACCTATAACCATTCTGTAAAAAGTGCTGGCCGGATTTGAGGAATTACCTATTGAGCCGACCCGGAGCCTGTTTTCTGTTTCACCATCGATAGCCTCCCAACTGCCACCAGGCAACTTTTTATACCATTGCTGAGGTGCATCTGTGGAGGGTTGAGACTCAAAATAAACCACGTTGCCCTTGCAATTAGTTTGACCCTCAGGTCCGTAATCAAAACTCAAAGGCGGTTTTTGACCAATGATCACCGACTGGGTAGCCGTGCAACCATTAGCATCTTGTAAAGTAATAGTGTAGGTGCCACTTGCAAGTTCATCAAGAACATTAGTGGCCTGCGGGCTACCGGAGTCCAACTGAAAGCTATAGGGCAAAAAACTAGTCCCTGGAGTAAGTGTTACTGAGCCATCAGCAGCACCTACACAGGTTTCATTGACAACATCAGCAGTGGCTGATGGCTGAGGACTTAAAACTAAATTGACCGGAGTTCTGTCAGACTCACAGGTCATAAGCCCATAAGTTGCAGACGCCGAGACATAAAATACCGTATCCTTAGTAAGACTTGTACTTTCAAAGGGATTACCGCTTTGCAAAACCACAGTGGTGGAATTATTTGCGTACCAATTCAAGGTTGTTCCCGTAACTCCACTTTCATCCGTTGCTTCCAGAGCAACGGCACTTCCCGAGCAAAAAGCGTAAGGTATAGCCTGGCCATTAGCAGTAGCCGTAGGGGTTGGCGTCAGGTCATTTGCAATTGTATTAATGGTCAAATCCTTATTCAATTCACAATAACCTGAAGTCACATTGACAAAATAATTTCCGGAACCTGTTCCGGTATATTCAATTGAATTTTCTCCCACTAAATCTGATCCATTTTTACCCCATTGGTAAGTGTATGAGCCTTTCCCACCAAAAGCTCTTACTGTAAAAAGTACTGTTTTATTGAGATTTCCGTAAGCACAAACATCTCGGTTGGAACTCGAGAGAATGGTCGTCAGTGCAGGGTCAATAGTGACATCAAGTTTAGCCCGGGCACTTTCACAACCCTTTGTATCAGTTTGTGAAACGTAATAGGAAAACACTCCAATAGTGGTGGTGGAAGGTGTGGGAGCTGTGGCGGACGCCGTTCCGCCTGTGGCATTCATTCCGTACCAGTTTAACGTGTGCAAACCCTCTGCTTCTAATGGACCAGAGGTAGAATTTTGGCAAAAACCGGTATCGGCCACCACCGGAGATGAGGGTAAACTTAAAACCGTCAAAATCGCAATAGCCGAAGTACTATCATCACAGCCACCGGTCACCACGCAGGTGATCTCGGCTCCGTTGTCTGTAGCCAAAACGCCCGATAAAATCAAGGTGGGGCTATCAGTTCCCACATCTGCTCCGTCTTTTTTCCATTGGTACGAGAGCGTACCGAAACCCGTGGCACTTAACGTAAAGGTGGCATCTGCCCCGAGACAAACCTCCTGACTTTGGGGTTGTTCGTTGATTTTTGTTTGAGGATTCACAACAATGGCCGCCGCGATGGCTGTTGCCGTGCCGCATTCGCCCGTGGCTGCGTAATGATAATTGCCGGCACTAGTAGTCAAAACAGATGGAATTGAATAAGAAGATCCGGTTGCCCCAGAAATTTCACTGTCTTCAAAAAACCACTGATAGCTGAGAGTTCCTTCGCCGGAAGCATCTGCATTGAAGGTTAAAATATCACCTTCGCAAAGTGTTTGAGGACTCAAAGCAGAATTGATAGCAGTGGGTTCTTTGACTCTTAAACTCAAACTTACTGTTGACTCACAACCTGTGAAGGTATTAAAAATCTTTAGGTCAAAACCATAATTCCCACTGCTTTTGCCGGCCGGAAGTGGAACATCAATTGAGTTTCCCCTGATATAACCCGAGGCATCAGTATAGCCGGTTAGAGTTCCCGAAGTCAATATGACCTGGAAACTGTCAGCATCCGCGAAGCTTGTTAACGGAATTGAGAATGAAATGGCGTCAGGACAAACAGCTTCAATAGTACTCAAAACTACTGACGGTAAGGGATTTACTTTAGCTTCAACCATAGCAAAATCACTGGGACAGCCGGTAACGCAATCAATTTGCCGAACGTAGTAGTTTGTAGTTGCTGAAAGGCCAATATCAGTAAAATCATATTCAAACGGCCCTGATGCCACTGGCGAAGAGGCCGTATCAGTATACCATTCGTACGTTCCGCAGATTTCATCAAGTGCAACTAGAGTTACATCTCCCGGGCCGCAAATGCTATCTCCTAAAGCTGCCAGTAGATCTGGACGATCATATGTTGTATACCCTGTTCGACTTCTGGCATAATTACATGTAGATGCAGAAGTAGAACCATCTGTATTCATCACCTGAGAGACAAAATCAACTTCAAGCTCTGCCTCATCAAGTCCTTGGGGAGCTTTGGAAAGTGTGATTTGTTCTGCGGTAACTGAAAAAGGACTAACCGTCAACACCCCCGAGGACTCATCATAAAAGTTCCAGCTATAGCTATCCAGAGTACCTGTAACTGACGTACTGAAAGTAGCTTCCTCTCCTTCACAGAAAGTGGTTGAAGTTGTAGGCTGAATTGTTCCTATATTATTAATGGAGAGCAAACCAGCATTTGAAATTGTTTCACAGCCATTAGGATCAGTTACTTTTACACGGAAAGCATCATTATCATCAGCACCGTTTACGGTATTGATATTGAAACTACTGGTGGTCTGATCCTGATATTTACTTCCACTAAATGACCCAAAGGCCCCTCCATCGTTAGACCTCTCCCAGGTGTATGTCCAGGTGGCGTTGTTATCTACATAAAAATAAACCCTCTCCCCATAGCACCTCACTTGATTTTGAGGCTGAATGGTCAGTTGAGGCCGTTGGGCATCGATAAAAAATACGTCACTAAAATTGGAGTCTCCCGAGGTGTTATTAGTAATCCGTATCCTAAAATGGTTACTCAGTGTGTAGTTGGGGAGGACAATTAAGATTGACCCAGAAGTAGCATCACCGGTAATTCCTCCATAGTCTGACCAAGTGCCGGAGTCACCATCCTGAATTTGTAATTGATAAACATCTGCACTATTTATACTTGCAGAAATTTGAGCATCACTACCGTAACAAACAAAACCATCAACAAGGCTTGGTTGACCGGTAAACGATGGACTTTGGGCCAAAAGATTAAAATTGCACAGTAAAAGGGGGATTAGAGGGTAAAGTTTTTGCATGGATTAAGGTTGAGTGTGATTCGTTGAGAAATAAAAATACGAAAAACCTCAAATAAAAAAATCCGGTCAAACCTAACGTGACCGGACTTTTCCCTTAACCCTAACCTTTATGAAGTAAACCTATTTTTTATAATAATTCATTTCGTTTTTGTTAACTGAACTAAAGCCTCTGAGGATAAAATTGACCGCAAAGGCCGCTGTTGCGATGACGAAAAACACCCCAATAATTTGGCCGAGAGCCATGACTAAATCTTTCATTTCCATGTGCACTAGTAGTAATTGATTCACAAATCAAATTTCGCTTTAAAGAGAAAACGATAATAGCGTAGAAATACCCTTTTTCATTTCGGGAATACCGCAACTTTTTAACCCAAGACTCCAGAAAATAAAATATAAAGAATTAAAGGCGGCTTCTCTTGTAAAAAAATATTTTCGGAGCTAACTTGTTGCCGTACAGTTTATAAAGCTTATTCAAGCAAAATGGTTTAAGGCGAAACCCATCTCTCTTAGGAGGTGGGTTTTCTTTTAAACTCAGATCAAAACATATCAAAAGGGTCGTCTACATATCAGTCATTCTTGGACTCATTTTAGGTCTCCTCCGCTTAAGCCAGATCAGGATAATAAGCGGGTATTGGTCTGCTGAAGTTTATAGCGGCGTTATTGCCAGCATCTTTCTGGCTTGTGGTGTATATATCGGCCGACAATTTGTAGAGAATCGGACTGAGAGAGCATCTTATTTAAAAACTTCCTTAAAAACGGACCTTACTGAACGAGAACTTGAGGTGCTCAATGCCGCTGCAGAGGGCCTCAGCAATCAGGAAATCGCTGACAAGCTTTTCATTTCTATGCCCACAGTAAAAACTCACCTCTCCAACTGCTACGATAAACTAGGGGTAAAACGACGAACACAAGCTCTATTGAAAGCTAAAGAGCTGGAACTTCTCTGAGGCAACCTTGCGATTCTATAAAAAGCGTTGCAATTTATGGCCTCATAATTCAACCCTTTACTTTACCTATGAAACGCAGACAATTTGTACATGCGGCTACTGCCCTTACAGCCGGGAGTCTCTTTAGCCCCTTAATTTCATGCTCATCAGAAGAAAAAAAGATGACCGGAATAGCCATTAAAAACTGGGCTGGCAATCTGACCTATGCCACAGGCGATATCAGTTACCCGCTTACCACCGAGGAAATTCAGCAGTTAGTTAAAGACCAGAAGCAATTGCGAGCCTTGGGTACTAAGCATTGTTTCAATCAAATTGCCGACAGCAAACATTATTTGCTTTCACAGCAAAAGCGTCAGCAAATGATCAATCTCGATAAAGAAAAACATCAGGTGACCATTGAGGCTGGAACCCGATACGGCGATTTCTGCAAACTCATTGAGGAAGAAGGCTACGCCTTACGCAATCTGGCTTCTCTACCTCATATTTCAGTGGCCGGAGCAGCCGCTACAGCTACTCACGGGAGTGGCGTGGGCAATGGAGGCCTTGCGACAGAGGTGTCAGGTTTTAAAATTATCAAAGCCAATGGCGACCTTGTGGAAATCAGCAAAGAAAAAGAACCTGAGACTTTCAATGGACTGGCTGTTCATCTGGGATGCCTAGGAGTAATAACTGAAGTCACTCTTGATCTGGTGCCAAGCTATCAGGTAGAACAAAGAGTTTACCGAAACCTACCCATGGCGGCACTTGAAACGCATTTTGAAGAGGTGATGTCTGCCGGTTACAGCGTAAGTTTGTTTACCGACTGGCAAAATGAAAACGTCAATCAAGTTTGGATCAAAAGTCGGTCGGACTCCGATTCGATCATGAAAGACCCTGAGTTTTTCGGAGCAAAACTGGCGGATAAAGACATGCACCCTATTGACACCGAATCGTCAGAAAACTGCACAGATCAAATGGGCGTGCCAGGCCCTTGGTATGACAGACTCCCCCACTTTAAAATGGACTTTATGCCCAGCAAAGGAGAAGAGTTGCAGGCCGAGTTTCATGTACCTTTTGAGAATGCCTTCAAGGCCATGAAGCAAATTGAACAAATCAAAGACGATGTGTTTCCGCATTTGTTCATTTCTGAAATACGATCAATTGCCGGAGATGATATCTGGATGAGCCCTTTTTACCAGCAAAAGTCGGTGGCTATTCACTTTACGCTGAAGCCTCATAAAGAGGTACACACGAAAGTATTGCCTAAAATTGAAGCCGCCTTGCAGCCATTTGGCGTTAGACCTCACTGGGGTAAGCTCTTCACTATTCCGGGTAAAACATTACAGGCAAAATACAGCAAACTCGATGATTTTAAAGCTCTGGTAGCCGAATATGACCCTGATGGGAAATTCAGAAATGAATTCATTCAAAAGAACCTGTATAGTTAAAATCATACTTTAGTATGAGCTTTGTGATCAGGCTCTTCCGTTATTTTGGGCCTCTAACCAAAAAATCAGAACAATGTCAAAAGCAGCAATTAAGTATGGACTAATCTCGGGAGCCATTGTAAGCATTCTACTGGCTTTCTCAGCACCCTATATGATCAATAATGAGGGCAGCCTGGGTACATCACAGCTGATGGGGTACATCAGTATGATGCTTGCTCTGGTGCTGATCTATTTCGGAATTCGTGAGCGAAAAATGAAAGAACTGGGTGGAGAAATCACCTTTCTGGATGCTCTGAAAACCGGTGCCATGATTGCCCTTATTTGCTCTGTTATTTATACCATCAGTTGGATGATCATCTCCGGTATTTACCCAGAGGTCAATGAAAGCATCGCTAATATGTACCGTAACGAGATCAATGCAAAAGACATCAATGACGCTCAAAAAGCAGTGGAATTAGCTGAGGTAGATGAAATGATGCAAAACTACCAAAACCCTATCTTCAAATTCGGCATTACGATGCTTGAAATACTGCCGTTGGGATTGGTGGTGAGTTTAATTTCTTCTATCATCTTGAGGACGAAAAACATGAATGATTAGAAGCAACCCGGAAAGGACGTCCACTTTTGATTTTCAGATCATTGTAAAAGATAGAAAAAAAGCCTGTTCTTTTTCCTGAACAGGCTTTTGCTTTTGAAATCGAATTGTTGATCATAAAACTACAATCAAACTTTTGATAACCGCTACTAAGCGAATAGAATCAAAGATTCTGGCCTCGGTGCCACCATGTGATTTCACTGAAGCTTCATGAGATGTGACACATTGCTCGCAGCCATTAACAGCAGAAAGAGCAAGGCTCATCAGTTCGAAAAACTCTTTGCCCAGCACCGGCTTCATCATAATTGACATTCTGATACCGGCCGGCATGTTTTGATAATTTTCATTGCCGCTCATGAAATGACGGAAACGATAGAAAATATTGTTAGCATTCATCAATGAAACGCAACCGGCCACCTCATTCAGCTCATCATCCGTAGCTTCCAGGCTCTTAGCCAATTCTGTCAAACTCGAGGCAAGAACTTCGCTTTTTTCATTAATGGCTACTGAAAGAGCAAGGAGAACAGCTTCTTTCTGAGTCAGTGTTTCCGCTTTCAGAACGTTGGTGACATTAATTTTCAAATCTTTGATGAAACGGGTATCGGCCTCATTATGCCTGTCAAGCCAAACATTTTCGAGTGTTTCTGGCAGATTAACAGCCTCTAGAAGGCTCTTCTTTGTATTTGCAGCTAATCCTATCATAATTTCTTTGAATAAGGGCGGCCGATTGCTCAGCCGCCCTGCTTTTGTAATTTGTGTTTCTTAAAGTTCTGATTAAACGGTTAACGTTTCTTCGCCAGCTTTCCAGTTACATGGGCAAAGTTCGTCTGTTTGAAGAGCATCCAATACTCTCAACACCTCATCAACGTTACGACCAACAGAAAGATCATTGGCAGAAACCCAACGAATAATCCCCTGAGGATCAATAATGTAGGTTACTCGATAAGCAATCTTCTCGTTTTCTTCAAGGATACCAAGGTCCTCAGCAAGGGACTTTGAAGTGTCAGCTAACATTGGAAACTGTAGTCCTTTCAAGTCCGCATGATTTTGTCTCCAGGCAAGGTGAACAAACTCAGAATCAGTAGAAGCTCCGATAAGCATTGTATCTCTGTCAGCGAAATCTTCAACTTTATCGTTGAAAGCAGCGATTTCTGTAGGGCAAACAAAAGTAAAATCTTTCGGCCACCAGAACATTACCATCCACTTCTCTCCTTCGATATGATCCTGATTTGTGATATCATAAAACTCAGATCCTTTTTCAAGAGATACAACTGATGTCTTTTTGAATTCAGGGAATTTTTTACCTAGTCCTAGCATGTTATTAATTAAAATAGTTATTGAAATAGTACAACAATTAGACTCTCAGAAGAGCCTATTTCAGCGTTCCGAATTTAAATAGTGAAATCGGATGCAAAAATGACCTTAATCATTATCAGTGTCAAATACGGATTACTTATCATTGCATAAGTAAAACTTATACCTCATGACTATTAGTCAGATACAGTACCTGATTGCCGTAGCAAAACATAAAAATTTTTCAAAAGCGGCTGCCGAATGCTTTATCTCTCAACCCGCCCTTAGTATGCAAATCAAACAACTGGAAGACGAGCTGGGTGGAAAACTATTTGACCGGTCAAAAAATCCATTAACGCTGACCCCGATGGGCGAAAAAGCAGTCAATCAAGCTGAGATTACGTATTATGAATTCAAAAAGTTAAGTCGCCTGGCTGAGGACAATCAGGAGCCTTCCGGTGAAATAACATTGGGAATTATACCCACTCTTGCACCGTACCTCCTCCCAATTTTCATCAAAGAATACACGAATAAATATCCAGGAGTCAAACTCAATATCAGGGAGTTAACCACCGCAGAAATCATTGAGGAAATTACCAACTATAACCTTGACGCAGCTTTACTCGCCACACCATTACATCATCAGGAGCTCATTGAAATACCACTGTTCTACGAGCGAATGCTGGCTTATGTCAGCCCCGAGTCATCGCTGTATCAAAAAGAGTATGCCATAGCTTCTGATATCGAGCCCAACGAACTTTGGCTGCTGGAAGAAGGGCATTGCCTGCGTTCACAAATTTTGAAATTGTGCGAACTTCGGAATCAATCAGAAATGAGCTCTAACATCACATTTAAAGCAGGAAGTGTGGAAACATTAATGCGTTTGGTAGACAATTATCAGGGCATCACTATTGTTCCTGAGCTGGCAACAGTCCACCTAAATGAAATTTCAAAAGCCAAGCTTCGAAATTTTCTCAAACCTGAACCCACGCGTGAAATCAGCCTGATTCACCACCAATATTGTTCAAAACAATCGATCATAAATAGCTTGGAAGAATCAATACGGGGACAAATTCCGGATAAGTTTCTTCAGGAAAATAAGAGAGTGATTGAGGTACTTTAGTTGAATAAATCTGTCATCAATTAGACTTTTAAAGAAGTAGATATAAATCATTGAAGTCAGTTATGCTCGGAAATAAAAAAAGCGAGCCAAAATGACTCGCTTTGCGTGATCCCGGACTGGGCGTCCCCGAACGATTCGAACGTTCGACCGTCCCTGGAATTCGGAATCTTCTATCCAGCTAAGCCTATAAAAACAAAAAAAGCGAGCCAAAATGACTCGCTTTGCGTGATCCCGGAACGATTCGAACGTTCGACCGTCTGCTTAGAAGGCAGATGCTCTATCCAGCTGAGCTACGGGACCTTCCTAAATCGGAGTGCAAAGGTAAACAGCTTTGAGATTCTACACAACGTTGACCAAAAGAAAAATTTTCGACCCGAATCCCTTTTCCATTTTTGCAGGCTTCTGACGGAAACTTAATAAGTTTGAAAACTTAACCAAAACGCACTCATGAAAGCACTATTTATTGGCGGCACGGGTAATATAAGTACGCCTGTAAGCGAAATTGCCGTTCAACGGGGTATCGACCTCTATCATTTGAACCGTGGAAACAGAGAGCCTATTCCGGGGGTAAAAAGCCTGGTGGCTGACATTACCAAACCTAAAGAATTGGAAGCTGCCCTGAAAGGCCACACCTGGGATGTGGTGGTCAACTGGATAGCCTTTAACACCACCGATGTAGAAAGAGACATCGAGCTTTTCAAAGGCAAAACAAAACAGTACGTCTTTATCAGTTCGGCTTCCTGTTATCAGAAACCTCCGGTCTCACCTATTATAACAGAGTCCACACCTTTGAAAAATCCATATTGGGATTATTCCAGAGAGAAAATCGCTAGTGAAGAAGTGTTGATCAAAGCTTTCAGGGAAGAGGATTTCCCAATGACGATTGTCAGACCGTCGCACACTTATTATTCCGTGTTCCCGATTACACTCGGAGGCTGGACAGAATATACCGCCGTTCATCGAATGAAAAAAGGTCTCCCTGTGGTAGTGCAGGGCGATGGCACCTCCCTTTGGACGGTGACCCACGCCCGTGATTTTGCTAAAGCTTTTCTAGGCCTAATGAATCATCCGCTGGCTATCGGAGAAGCTTATCATATTACTTCTGATGAAGCATTGACCTGGAATCAGATTTATACTTTCCTGGCCGATGCTGCCGGGGTAGAGGCCAATATTGTTCATATTCCTTCTCAAAAAATCATTGAATATGCTGATCAAAATGGCTTTCCATCTGAAGAGGGAAATCTATGGGGGGATAAATCACACTGTGCCTTATTTGATAACTCAAAAATCAAAAAACTCGTACCTGATTACGTTGCCACCATTCCGTTTTCCGAAGGCATTAAGGAAACCCTAGCCTGGTTTGAAAGCAAACCTGAGCGAATGATCATCAATGAAACGACCAATCGTTTCTTAAGCGAACTTGTTAAAAATTATGGCTGATAAAAAGTACCATTTTGAGCTTTGCTCATTTACCATTGAGAGTTCAAGAACTGCTCAAAAAGCGGGAGCTTCTCGTGTAGAGCTCTGTGACAACCCCATCGAAGGTGGCACCACTCCCTCCTATGGCGTTATCAAAGCGGTAAGAAATAAAATCGATATTGAACTTTACCCGATTATTCGCCCAAGAAGTTTGAACTATTTCTACTCTGATGATGAATGGGAAAGCATACTTGAAGACGCCAGAATCTGCAAAGAACTCGAATGTGATGGCATCAGTATTGGTGTTCAGAAACAAAATGGAGAAGTGGATACCGAGAAAATGAAAGCTTTGGTAGAGCTCGCCTACCCGCTAAAAGTGACCAGCAACAGGGTTATCGATGCCGCACCTGATCCTTTTGAAGCTTTGGATTCCTTGATAGAAGCAGGCTGTTACCGCGTCTTAACCTCCGGCCAGGCCGCGGCCGCACCTGAAGGAATTGACGTTTTGAAAAAACTTGTGGAACAGGCTAATGGAAGAATCAGTATTATGCCTGGAGCAGGAGTCAATTCAGGCAATATTGCGAGTCTGGCAAAAGCAACTGGAGCCTTTGAGTTTCATGCCTCAGCACGTATTAAAGCCCAAAATCCAGTTAACTATCAAAACCCAAAAATTCTTGACTCGGGTGATATGTTTATTGCTGATTTTGGGGAAGTGAAAGCAATGGTAGATGCCTTAAATGCTTTGCAATAAATGACTTCAATTCTCAATCAGGATTTCTTTGAATCATTTGACACTTTGACATTGGCTCAAAAACTCCTGGGAAAAGAATTGATTCATGAAAGCACCGAAGGCATTACCTCAGGTATTATTGTAGAAACGGAGGCCTACCTTAATAACGACAAAGCCTGTCATTCTTTTGGCGGAAAAACACTAAGAAATAGTCCTATGTTTGGGCCGGCAGGCACATCCTACGTATATCAAATCTATGGTATTCATCATTGTTTTAATATCGTCTCCTCAAAATCAGGAATTGGCGAGGCCGTACTCATCCGTGCTTTGGAACCGGCCTCAGGCATAGATTTGATGCAAAGCAGAAGACAGAAAGTAAAACTGAAAGACCTGTGTAGTGGCCCGGGAAAGTTGGTTCAGGCAATGGACATTTTGAAAAATCAAAATGGAAACAAATTGTTCAACCCACCTTTATATCTAAAAGAAGGGATAGAAGTAGGAGCAATCATTGAAACTACCCGAATTGGTATCGGAGAGGGAAAAGACGAGCATCTCCCCTACCGATTTTATATCAAGGACAACAAATTCATAAGCAAACCGTAAATTGCAGAATCAACAAACACATTTCATGAAATTATTCCCTTCTCAGACCTATATCAATCGTAGAAACGCCCTAAAAGAAGCTGTCGGCTCCGGCTTGATCTTGTTTCAAGGCAATGATGAGGCCAGTATGAACTATGCCGACAATCATTACCGATTCAGGCAAGACAGCACTTTTCTTTATTATTTCGGAATTAACCAGGCCGGTTTAAATGCGGTAATCGATTGCGACAGTGGAGAGGAAATCATTTTTGGTGATGAGTTTTCTATCGATGACATTATTTGGATCGGTCAGCAGGAGACTTTGAGTAACAAAGCCGAGAAAGTGGGTATTTTGAACGTTCGCCCCGCTCACGGAATTGACTCTTTTCTAGAAATTGCCCGGCATAAAAAAATACATTATCTCCCGCCCTATCGTGCAGATAACCTGAATAAACTGTCACAGTGGCTGCATTTGCCCGGCTCCAAAGTAAATCAGGAAGTCTCTCAAAAGCTGCTAATGGCTATAATTAACCAGCGGTCATACAAAAGCGAAGAGGAAATCGAACAAATGACCGAAGCGGTTAATATTTCCGGGCAAATGCACATCAATGCAATGAAAGCCGTAAAACCGGGTCAATATGAATTTGAAGCCGTCTCCGAGATTTACAGAACCGCCAAAGCCAGTAATTCATACCTGGCCTACCCAGCCATTTTCTCAATAAACGGACAGATTTTGCATAACCATTATCATGGCAATAAAATGCAAAGCGGCCGATTGGTTCTTAATGATTCGGGTGCCGAAAATGAGATGTGTTATTCCGGCGATATTACGCGAACCATCCCGGTTGACGGTAAATTCACAACACAACAGAAGGACATTTATGATATCGTTTTAGAGATGGAAACAAGCTCTATTGATAGCCTGAAACCTGGACTACTTTACAAAGACATCCATGTCAACGCTAACAGACTTATGCTTTCTAAACTCAAAGAATTAGGTTTGGTAAAAGGCGATATCGAAGAAATGACCAATCTGGGAGTAGGTGGCATATTTATGCCTCACGGCCTTGGCCACATGATAGGCATGGACGTTCATGATATGGAGAATTTCGGGGAACAGCTGGTAGGCTATCGGGAAGGCTTGGAAAGAAGTACTCAGCTCGGTTTAAAATCATTGAGACTAGGCCGCGAACTTGAAAAAGACTTCGTCATTACCGTAGAGCCGGGCCTGTATTTTATTCCGGATCTGATAGAAAAGTGGAAAGCTGATAAGATCTTCACCGACTTCATCAATTACGACAAACTCAAAGAATACTATGATTTTGGCGGTATCAGAATTGAGGACAATATATTGATCACTGAAAACGGTTCCCAAATTTTGGGTAAACCAATTCCTAAAACGACAGAAGAAGTCGAAGAAACAATGGCTCTTTAGGCACATTTATAGATTTTGGCCTCCTCGTCATAAATCAAAGTAAAAGTACCAAACTCCTGATCCTCAACCTCGACGTTGAGGATCATTTCTTTATTTCTCACGGTTCCGAAAACCCGGGAAGGTTTTGGAATGTATAAGGATTCATCATCAAACTGAACCGGATATTCCTGAGTATACATAGCTGGGCTGTTGAATTTACCATCCTGTACCAAAACCGGCTGATTAACTTCTAAATGAGCACAGTCAAACTCAACGTACCAAGAAGTTTCAGCTACATCAAGTCTTGCATGTTCACCGCCCCACTTACCGGTTTGAATTCGATCAAATGACTCATCTTTACAGCCAAAGGCTATAATCACGAATAATAAGGGATAGATTTTTACCATTGCTTTTTCATTTTTGACTCATTAGAAAAACGTATATTCGTTTATAAGCTTATACCTTAAAATAAGTTTAGCAACAGATTTAACCCTTAACCTTAAACAACATGGATTTTTCAAACATCAATTTTCTGGCCGTACTGGTTGGTGGCATTCTTGCCTTTGCTTTTGGAGCACTGTGGTATTCTCCGGTTTTGTTTTCAAAAGCCTGGCAGGCCGAAGTAGGTCTAAGTGAAGATGACATCAAAGGAGCCAATATGGCCAAAATTTTTGGAACCAGTTTACTACTGATGCTCGTAATGTCATTAGGTATGGCCATTATGCTCAGAGGGCACGACGAAGGTGAAATCACCACTGTGACCGGCCTGATGCATGGTCTCTATGTCGGCGTCATGTTTGTAGCTACCTCGGTAGGTATTAACATTCTGTACCAAAGAAGATCTGTCAAATTATTTTTGATTGACGCCGGATATCAGGTCATTATGCTGATGATCATGGGTGCCATTATCGGAGCCTGGGCCTAATCATTAATTGCCTCGCAAGGCTGCGGGGCAATTACTTGCTTAAATTAAAAAGCACCTTTCCTTTTGACATTCCGCTGGCATAAGTTTCAATGGCTTTCTCGAAAGCATTGAGGTCAAAAGTAGCCTGAATATCATTCTCAAAACCTGAAGATAGCATTTTCTGTACTTTCCGTGTATCGGCCATAGCCTGAACAAATGACTTTTTAGCAGCCGTTTTACTTAGCCAGTAACCTCCTATTTCGTACTCATAAAAGATAAAATCCCGAGGAACATAAGCTCCGGGATCCTCCTGATTCATACTTCCATAAATCAACATTTTTGACTTTGGAGGCAAACAACTCAATACCTTAGAGGGCACTTTACCTCCTCCAATGGCATCAGGCAGTAATACTTTTTTAAAAGTACCTGCCCATTGCTTAAGCTCATCTCTCCAGCCTTCTTTTTCAGAGTTAACCACAAAGTCAACGTTCCAACCTTTGAGTTTTTCCACTTGTTCCTCGCGTCTCACAACACCACCAAAAGCAAGTCCTTCTTGCTGAGCAAGATGATGAACCATTTTTGACAAGGAACTGGCAGCCGCCGTCATAACCAGAGCATCGCAGCCATCGGCCTTTGCAATTTTTATAAAATCAAGGGCGGTTAAAGGGTTTACAAAGGACATTGCTCCCTGCTCCATGGGAACGCCCTTAGCCAAAGCAACACACTTAGTAGCATCTGTTAGCATATATTCTGCCCAGGGCCCGTCTAATTTATCAGATGCCGCACAAGCCACTTTTTTACCTTTAAGGTAATTGGCATATAGCCCGCCTCCACTTTCCACTACTGTTCCACTACCTTCAAAACCCGGAGCTGTAGGAAATGGCTTCTGAATACCATATACACCAGTCAAGAAGGCTAGATCAGACGGGTTTATTGGAGAAAAAGCCATTTTCACCAAAACCTGCCCTTTCCCTGGTTTCGGTATTTCTTTTTCTACAACTTCCAGTTTATTCGGGGCAGTCAGGTGTAGTGCTTTCATTTCAATTAATTATTATTTCCGATGGTATATACAAGATTTGTTTGAAACAAACTTACTTTTTGAAATATATCATAACCCGCTTTCGGCATATAAAAAGCTTCTAAAGCCAATTGCCTTTTCCATGAAACTCCCAAACCTCCATATAATTTAAGGTTGTTCTCAAACCCGAAAACAAACTTGGGTTTTACAAGAGAATTTCCTCCAAAATATTGATTGTACTGTAACCTATAGCTCAGCCTTTCTATTTGCGGCTGAAACGATAAATAAAAGTCGATAGATTTATTATAGAAGTCTCCCGGAATATTCAGGCGGGCACCAACAGAGGCCGATGCGAGCAAAGCCCTGTCGGTATATGATTTGTCTCCAAATTCGAGATTCTGTTCCTCAAAAGATAAACGGCCTAAGCCAACGCCAAACAACCCCGAAAACTTCAATTTTGCTTTATGAAGGTCCTCATTAATAGCTTGACCCTTTTCTTTCGAATATTTTCTCAATAAAGCAGCAATAGGCCTGACTGCATAATCCAGCTGAGTTTTCTGGCTAAAAAAATCAGCCCCTAGAACCTTTTCTAAAGTCTTCTTATACTCCGTATTTCTTACCTCATACTTTGAACTTGCAGCTACGTCACTATAAGTCATATACCGATAACTTTTCAGCTCATTTATAACCCCGTCAACAGAAAGAAAGAGTCTTGATTTTTCGTACTTATCTATTAATTGAATAAGCTGAAGTCCTTCAGATTCGAAAACTACCTCAGCAAACATATTGATATGTTCTGTTTCAAATTCGTGACCAAATTCATACGTAGTGGAAGCGACAACGCTGTTCAGGTCATCATTGGCACCTATATAAGAGATGTAAATATTTCTGAGAGCGATAAATTTACGGTGCAACCCTTCAGCAGTGATATCAAAAGAGTTTATCTCACCTACATTTCCTGATTTTTTTTGACCATCTATGCTTTCGCCGTAATAGATGTGCTCAGGAGATATGAGCCAATCCTGATATTCGACATACCCTTCTTTTGTATTCCCATTTAAATCAACAATTGTTGACTTCAGCATAGGATAGTTCTGACCAAATAGTAATGGTGAAATGCCTAGAAAGAAGGCAAAAAAAACTAGTCTTTTTTTCATTAGGGTTTATTTCGTTCAACTACAGAATATAAGAAACGGCTTTCTTTTTCTTTAAGCAAACAACTCACTACTCAAGTACCGGTCACCGCGATCACATACAATAAAAACGATCAAGCCCTCTTCCAGCTCCTCGGCGAGCTTCAATGCGGCATGTGCTGCTCCTCCACTGCTCATTCCAGCGAAAATCGACTCCGTTTTGGCCAGATTTCGGGCCATCGCTGTAGCATCCTCTGTTGAAATATCAATTACTCGATCTACTCGTGAAGCATCAAAAATCTTCGGTAAATATTCTTTTGGCCAGCGTCTTATTCCTGGTATTGAAGAACCATCTGTCGGCTGACAACCTACGATCTGCACAGAAGAATCCTGCTCCTTGAGATACATTGATGTGCCCATGATCGTACCTGTTGTACCCATTGAGCTTACGAAATGAGTCACTTTCCCATCGGTATCTCTCCAAATTTCAGGTCCTGTGCTCTTGTAATGGGCTTCGTAATTATCCGGATTAGCAAATTGGTTTAATTGAAAATACTCATCCGACTGCCCTTTTTCATCGGCATAATCCCGACAGGCCTCGATGCCATCCAATTGAATAACCTTTGCACCATAAGCTTCCATAGTTTGGGTACGCTCCCGGGTACTTTTCTCAGGAAGTACAAGCTCAATTTCAAGGTCGAACTGGCGAGCTATCATAGCCAGAGCAATACCTGTATTTCCACTAGTGGCCTCAATCAGCTTCATTCCGGGTTTAATATCCCCTCTTTCTAAAGCAGATTTGATCATATTCAAAGCGGCTCTGTCTTTTACCGAACCACCCGGATTATCACCTTCCAGTTTTGCGTAAACCTTAACTTTTGGATTTTTATTAAGTTTTTTGATTTCAACCAGCGGGGTGTTCCCAACCAGATCTAAAATGGTGGCCATAGTTAAACGAGTTCTTTTTCTTTGACCTGAATTTCAGGTTTATGATAGACAACAGAATTGGCCGGCACACTCTTGGTTAACCAAACATTACCACCAATCACACTTCCTTCTCCAATCGTGGTTTCACCGCCCAGAATAGTTGCATTGGCATAAATCACAACGCCGTCTTCCACAGTTGGATGTCGTTTTACATTGGCCATTTCTTTCTCAACACTCAAAGCTCCAAGGGTCACACCCTGATAAATTTTCACATTCTTACCAATGACGCTGGTGCCTCCAATCACAATTCCTGATCCGTGATCAATAAAGAAATGCTCCCCTATTTTCGCTGCAGGGTGGATATCAATTCCTGTGAGACCATGCACATACTCGGTCAAAATTCTTGGAATAAGATTGACCTCCATTTGCAAAAGCAAGTGGGCAAGACGGTAGTAAGCAATAGCTTTGAAGCCAGGATAAGCCCTGATAACCTCAAACTCACTAACAGCAGCTGGGTCGCCTTCGAGAATGGCTTTTACATCCGTATTAAGAACCCTGAAAAGTTCGGGTAAAGCCGCTTTGAATTTCTCAGCACGCTCCTCATTATCACATTTTTTGCACTGATCAGTCGCATTCAGGATATGTTTCAATTCATTTCCCAGATTCCAGATTTCTCCTTCTATCTCATGTACACTGGGGAAAAAGTCCTTTGCCTGCTCAGGAAAAAGCAAGTTAAAAACCTGATTTGCCCATGAACCTATCTTACTGGTTGGTGGCACCGCCTCTGTATCCTGATGCCTTCTGTAAAGCGTTTCTAAAAATTGTTGATCCATGATCAATGCAGTTATTATGTCACAATTAACGAACAATTTACCTGCCACGTTCGGCAGGCACAAAGAAAGAGTCAGAATTTTATCTTGCTGCGTCTACTCAAAAGTGAAATTATAGGCCAAAGAAACCACAGGAATCTTGAAGATATGAAGCCTGTAAGCTTTGGTCAGGTTATTCTCAGTTCTGAAAAATACCGAGTAAACATTTTTACGAGCATACAAGTTGTAAACAGAGAAAGCGAAATTCCCTTTCCAGCGTTTATCCCGCATTGATGGATTCATGATGTTCCATGAAAAATCAAGACGGTGATAGTCTGGCACCCGCTTATTATTCCGCTGATCATAAAATGGATAGAGGCTATTGAGGTAATTAACAAAGCCTACAGGCTCGGTGTAGGGTCTTCCGGTGTTGTATACAAAATTGAAAGAGAAGCTGTTGTGTTTGTCAACACTAAACTCTACCGAAGAATTAAAACTATGAGGGCGGTCGTAATTCGCGGCGTACCAGTCTCCGCCATTAACTAGTTCCGTAATATCAGCAGCTTCAGAGACCTTGTTAAAAGTCCGGGCGAAGGTGTAGTTTAACCAACCGGTCATTACTCCTTTCTTTTTTGAAATCATGGTTTCAATTCCGTAGGCTTTACTCACTCCCTGAACCAGTTGGGTTTCAGGATACATCTGAAGTAAAAAGTCAGCTCCCGGCTTATAATCAATGATATTGTTTGTAAAACGATAATAGCCCTCAATAGTGGCCTCATAAACACCTTGAGGAAAATTTTTATACAAACCTGCCGTAACCAAATGACTCACCTGAGGTTTAATATGCGTATCACTCGTTTTCCATCGTGAAGTAGGTATCGGCGTGGTGGTGTTTGAGACAATTTGAAGGTATTGTCGCATCAGATTGTAGCCCAATTTTACCGAAGTACCTTCTTGAATGGAATATCTTAATCCAAAACGTGGCTCAAAACCACGATAACTTTTCACCAATTCACCATCCTGATAGTCAACAGATTCTATGACAGAGAAATCATCCCGAGGCTGGCCTTCTCTGTAACTTCTTACATTCGCAGCTCCCAGGTTTTGAAACAAACTGTAACGAAGACCAGCCGTTAAAGCCAACTTTGACGAAACCGAAAACTCTTCATCCACAAAGGCAGCCCATTCATTGCCTTGTTCCTGAGGCGTCTGAATGAAGTTTACACTGGTACTGGCTCCCGGGTCAAGGGTGCCGGGATTGATTTGATAATTCGTTAATACTGCTCCAAACTCCGTTTTGTGCTTTTGGTTTTGATAATACGTACTCGCCTTAATCTGCCTTTGACGTACACCACTTTTTAACTGGATCGGATTATTCGTATCAAGCTCTCTGGTTGCAATCGTTGGTCGGTAATCAGCCACCATCGCCGAGAGCTGCACATCCATTTGATTATTAATAACATGCGTAAACTTACCAATAGCGTTCACGGTGTTATGCTCAAAGTAGGTCGTTGTGCCCACCACATTCGGCAAATTGGTCAGCAGATTCGTCTGGAAAAAATCCTGATTAACATAGCCCGTAGCCGTCAATGTATTTTTGTCATTGATTCGCCAGAAGCCCTTGGCTACACCTTCACCAAAAGTCGCTTTGATAGCCTCGAGGTCTGAATCAATGAAAGGAAGCAAGAAGTCATGATAGGAACCCCGCCCTGCCACATAAATCGCTGCTTTGTCTTTGACAATGGGAGCGTTAACCATCAATTTCTCTGAAATCAGGCTTAAGCCACCTTTGACCCGGAATTTGGTAACATCAGGATTTTGCAAAGCAATATCCATAACTGAAGCGGCTCTTCCTCCATACCGTGCCGGAACATTGCCCTTGTAGAGGTCCAGATTTCTCACCGCATCTGGAGGTGTTACCGAAAACAGCCCAAACATGTGAGTAGGATTAAAAACCGGGGTATCATCAATCAGAATCAAATTCTGGTCTGTAGTGCCTCCCCGGATATTGACCCCGTTTGAGGCTTCGCCGACGCTGGTAACCCCGGGAAGCATTTGAATACTTCTGAAAAGGTCAATTTCCCCGAAAGCCGAAGGAAGCTTTTCGAGTGTTTTGATATTGATGGAGTTGGCACCTAAAACAGGTTTTCTCACATTTTGATCGAAGCCTTTACTGGTTACCACCACCTGTTCGAGTCGATTACTGACTTCTTCCAGTTTGATTGCAGCATCAATCAAAGATTTGCCCTCCTGCAAAATGATCCACTCAGAAACATAACCAGTGTAGCGTATCTGAATCACATTTTCGGCATAGGGCAGTTCCACTCTGAATTTCCCTTCAGCATCCGTCTTTGTTCCCGTATTTCTCCCTTGATAATTAACTAGAACACTGGCTCCTTCCAATGGTTTATTGCTCAGCGAATCAAGCACGGTTCCCGAGCAAAACAATTGTGCTTTCAATGCCATAGAAGAAAGCAGAAACAGGAATATGATTGAAATCTTTCTCATTGTCCAAACTGCCAGTTACGTGGTGCTATCGGCGTTCTGTTTTCAGAAGCTCTGCATACTGCCAAGGGAATGAAAGTTCTTACCTCACTCTCCGGCTCCAAAATAGGATCACGATTATTCAGTGCCGCAAAAAGGTGATCGGGTAAAACGCCTGGAACATCAGCTCGTGATAACATATGCCTTAACTCTTTGACACCCGAAGCGGTAAAATAACCAAGCACAAGCTCTTCCGGTTTGTTGATATTCAAGACATTGCTTTTGATCGGTGCCGGAGGTGTATCGGCAAGTGAGCCTGAATTTACCGATTGATCTTCTATTAATTTAAGATACCTAAAGGCTCCGGGAGTCAAGGATTTTTGCTGAATCACCACCAGACTTGTATTCTTTTGTAAGGCCGGCACCTGAGCTATAGGCTTCTTCGTTTGCAGCTGACCATCGGTAAAAACATCAGAAAAAATCTGAATATCCTCACCTGGAAAAATCTCCCAGCAAAAGCCTGAGCACTCATAATCATAAAGGGTATTGGGGTGCAGGTTTGAGTCTATTACGCAGTCCCCCTCAGATGATGCCGTACCATCCTCGGTATAATATCTTCCCTGTTTGCAGGTATGGCAAATTTTCTGAATTTCGTAATCTGTCCAACTCCAGCTGTAAAAATTCTGCTCACCAGCGGGGTCTTTAAAGTCCAGATAAAAATCTTGAGTAGGTATCCTGATATTATACAATCTTGGCGTTTGAATTCCCTCCAGATTAAGTCTCACTTCAAAATTCTCAATATCGGCCACAGGTAACATTTCTTCTACTGAAGACTCGTAATTACGACCATCCGGCATTTTGATTTGCAATTGATAAGTATGGCCTACGTTCGCAAAAAACGTTTGAGGCATATCATAAATACCGGGTTCAGTCTCGGTTAAATTCCAAGAAGTTGAGCCATTCTCCAGAATTTTCACCTCTGCTCCCTGAATCGGCAAGGCTTCGCTATCCGGCGAAAAAATAGTTTTTGAAAATTGCGTGCTGACATATTCACTTTGGTCATCGGTTTCAAAAATTTTCACCCGTTGCCTTTCGTCACTCACATTGGTGATGGTGCCCTCTACAATCAAATATTTTTTACTTCCTGAAATGCGGACATCATAGGTATCAACACAGGAAAAAAACAGAGTCAAAAAGAAGAAGAAAAGAAGGAGTCGTCCGCTGTGTTGCTTCATGGAAAGCTTTAAATATTTCGTCAGGATTGTCACTTACACAATGCTTCAAAAGTACAGAATAAATCATTTTGTCAACAGCAAAAAGGACGAAACTGTCAATCTGTCAGCCTTTCTACCTTTGGAATGCCCTTTGATCATATCGATGTGAATTCAAAAGATTATAACAACAAAATTCATATACAATGTCAACAGAGAAAGGTACAATTTCTATTAACACGGAAAACATCTTTCCGATCATTAAGAAGTTTCTATACTCAGACAATGAGATTTTTCTTAGAGAGCTGGTTTCTAATGCCGTGGATGCTACGCAAAAAATCAAGAAGCTCTCTGCTATGGGCAAATACGATGGCGAGCTAGGTGATTTAAAAATCAACGTAGCGGTAGATAAGGAAGCAAAGACTATCACCATCTCTGATAAAGGTTTAGGAATGACCGCCGATGAAGTAAAAAAATACATCAACCAGATTGCCTTCTCCGGTGCTAAAGACTTCTTAGATAAATACAAGGATGTTGACGATAAAAACCCAATCATCGGTCAGTTTGGTCTGGGCTTCTATTCTGCCTACATGGTGGCCAAAGAGGTCGAAATTCATACCAAATCGTATCAGGATGAGCCTGCGGTAAAGTGGACCTGCGATGGTACAACAGAATACGCTCTGGAAGACATCGAGAAGGCCGAAAGAGGTACAGATATCATTCTTCACATCGCCGAAGACTCTGAAGAGTTTCTGGAAGAAGCCAAGATCGAGCAAATTTTGACGAAGTACGGTAAGTTCCTTCCGGTAGAAATTGAGTTCAAAGAAAATGTGATCAATAACCCGACACCGATTTGGGTAAAATCACCTTCTGATCTAAAAGACGAAGATTACCTGGCTTTCTACAAGGAGCTTTACCCGATGTCTGAAGATCCGCTTTTCTGGATTCACCTGAATGTGGATTATCCGTTTAACCTGACGGGCGTTTTGTATTTCCCGAAAATCAAGCAGGATTTCCAATTGAGCAGAGAAAAGATTCAACTCTACAGCCGTCAGGTATTTATTACGGATGATGTAAAAGATATCGTTCCGGAGTTCCTTCAATTGTTACACGGGGTAATTGACTCACCGGACATTCCATTGAACGTATCGCGTTCATATCTTCAGGCCGATGGCAACGTACGCAAGATCAATAGCCACATCACCAAAAAAGTGGCCGACAAACTTTCTGAACTTTTCAAAGAGGACCGCAAAGCCTTTGAAGAGAAGTGGGATAGCATCGGTTTGTTCGTGAAATACGGAATCATTTCTGATGAGAAGTTTTACGACAGAGCCAAAGACTTCATTCTTTTCAAAAACACCGAAGGAGAGTACTTTACACCGGAGGATTACAAAACTAAAGTAGAAGCTCTTCAAAAAGATAAAGACGAAAACACCGTGGTGCTTTACACCAGCCATCCGGAAAAGCAAGATAGCTATATCAAGGCCGCGAAAAAGCGTGAATATGATGTGATAGTTCTTGACGATGTGCTGGACTCACACTTCATCAATACGCTGGAGCAAAAACTGGAGAAAGTAACTTTCAAACGTGTAGATGGCGATTCTCTGGATAAGTTGATTGACAAAGGCTTAAATGAAGAATCTGTATTATCAGACAAAGAAAAAGAGAAAGTTGAAGGTCTTTTCAAAGAACTGGCCGGCAATAATGTGGTGGAAATCAAAGCTCTATCGTCTGATGACGCTCCGGTAAGCATCGTTCTTCCTGAATTCATGCGTAGATGGACAGACATGAGCCGAATCAATGGTCAGAGCAATATGTTCGGTGAAATGCCAACCATGTACAATCTAGTGGTGAACGGAAACAGTCCGGTGATTGCCAAAATGCTGAAGCTTAGAGGTGAAGAAAAACGTCAAACCTATGCCAAACAATTGTATGATCTGGCTCTGCTTTCTCAAGGCATGCTCTCCGGCGGAAACCTGACTGACTTTGTGAACAGAACGTTTGAGGAGATGGCTGAATAGGAAGTTTGAAAGTCATCAAGTTTTAAAGTTTGAAAATGAACCCTGGAGTGAGAGCTTCGGGGTTTTGTTTTATCATATACATAGAGTTCCATGTTTTATGGTCTGATAATTTTCAAGTATTTCTCATAAGATTCCATTGAAAGAAACTATATAATTCACTAAAAAGAGTATTTGAACTTAAACTGTAAAGTATAGAATCTGTCATTTTTGGGATGCCCTCTTAAAATTGAATCTTCATAAGGATTATACCCTATTTTATCGATCAATTCTGATATTGAAATTGAATCTTTGTATCTACCATAGCTATATTCTTCATAAATTTTAGCAAGAACAGGAATCCTAGTTGAGCCACTTGGAGAATTAATAACCTCTTTGCTTCGATAGGAGAAGAAAACTGACTCTTGCCCATATTGCTCCTCTAGACTTTTAAAATTTGGATAACTGGCAAACCCTACATCATCAATCCAATCAGATAAAACAAACCTATAATTCAAGGTCAATCCAATTTCAAGTTTCTTATTGACCCTAAATTTAAAATCACCAAAAAGGGGAATACCCATTAACCACTTTGAGTAATTGTAATTTTGACCACTAGTATGTAAAGGCCTAAGTTCAAACCATTCTGTAGAATCATCATTAATTCTTTTTGAAGCTTTGGGATTACTAAGTATCCAAGAAAATCCACTTCCAAGAGAAAGACCTGTTCTCTTTCTTGGAAAAATCTCTTGGCTTACTCGCCATGAAATCACATGTATGTCATTTCTAAAATGAAGATTTCTCACAAAACGTTGCCAGTAAACATCAAAGTTTTTTTGAGCCCAAGTGTAGTCATCTCCATACAATCTTGCATAAAAGTAGGTGGCGTGAAAATCAGGACCAAATTTAAACTTCTTAGACAGGGATAAACTTGCGGAATGTCTGATATTGGTTACAAAAACCTTGGGAGAAGGGATTTTGGATACAAAAGACAAATCTCCCAAATAGTTTACTGTTCCTAATCCAATTTGAAGTTTCAATGGCGAATTTATCGCACTATCCACCGGAAAACTTGGGGACATAGAAAAGGCATTTAACTTCAAAACCAGTAGAAAAATGAGTGGACTTATTATTCTCATTAATTCAGTTTTAATTTGAGGTAAATCTAAAAACAATTCTTTGAGAGTAAAATGTCAGTTCACCTCACCTCAACAAACCTTAACTCCTCCACCTCCCTTATCACCTCTTCCAACAGAGAAAGCCGTACCTCAATCGTCAGAATATACTGCGTGGTATAATCTTGCGAAATGATATTCAGTTCATGCTTTTTGATGATTCGCATGACGTCATTCATGTGAGCGATATCGAAAGATAATTGTAGCGTTTCATTGATGGTTTTTTCTTCCAACTTGGCTTCGGCCAAGGCCTCTTCAGTAGCGGTTTTGTAGGCATTGATTAGTCCGGGTACACCGAGTAAAGTCCCGCCGAAATAACGGACGACTACCACAAATACATTCCGTAAGTTTTTTGACAGCAGTACATTGAGAATGGGCTTTCCGGCAGAACCGCTGGGTTCACCGTCGTCATTCGCCCTGAAATTGAGATCATCGGTTCCTAAACGATAGGCGTAGCAGTGATGCCGGGCTTTGGGATGTTGCTTTTTGATTTCTTCCGAATAAAGCTTTACTTCTTCCTCATCTGTTACCGGAAAAGCATATCCGAAAAATTTGCTGCCTTTGTCTTTAAATAATCCTTCTGATGGTGCAGAAATCGTAAAATAGGTATCAGAAACAGACATGGTTTAAGGATTTCTTAAGTAATTTTGACGCCTTATAGATCGCAAGCTAAAATATATCGACCGGAATGTCCATCAAAGAAGAAAAAGAACGCAGTCTACATTTTATTGAGGAAATTGTAGAGGCAGACCTGAAAGCCGGAAAACACGAGTCTATCCTGACACGTTTTCCGCCGGAGCCAAACGGTTATCTGCACATTGGCCACGCCAAATCCATTGTTCTGAACTTCGGTCTTGCCCAAAAATATGGAGGAGCTACCAACTTGCGTTTTGATGACACCAACCCGGTTACAGAGGATACCGAGTATGTTGACTCCATCAAGAATGACGTTAAGTGGCTAGGCTACAACTGGGTTAACGAATTTTACGCCTCCGACTATTTCGACACCCTGTATGGGTATGCAGAAAAGCTAATCAATAAGGGATTGGCCTATGTAGACGAAAGCTCCTCTGAAGAAATGGCGGAGCAAAAAGGTACACCAACCGAGCCCGGCCGCAGAAACAAATTCAGCGAAAGAAGCATCGAAGAAAATCTTCGCATTTTTAGAGAAATGCGTGACGGTAAACATCCTGAAGGAAGCATGGTTTTGAGAGCCAAAATCGATATGAAGTCCTCAAACATGCTCATGCGTGACCCTATCATTTATCGTATCAAGTTTGCTCATCATCACCGCACTGGCGACAAATGGTGCATTTACCCGATGTATGACATGGCCCACGGCCAGTCAGATTCCATCGAGAATATTACCCATTCAGTTTGTACGCTGGAGTTTGTACCGCACAGAGAACTCTACGACTGGTTTATTGATAAGTTGGAGATTTTCCCATCAAAACAATATGAGTTTGCCCGACTGAACCTCACTTATACCGTGATGAGTAAGCGAAAACTGAAGCTGCTGGTAGAAGAAGGCTTTGTCAGTGGCTGGGATGACCCACGCATGCCTACTATCTCCGGTTTGAGAAGAAGGGGGTACACACCGAAATCCATCAGAGATTTTTGTGATCGAATCGGCATCGCCAAAAGGGATAACCTTATTGACGTGAGCCTTTTGGAGTTTTTCATTCGCGACCACCTGAACAAAATAGCTGAACGCGTCATGGTGGTCACTGACCCGCTCAAGGTTACCGTTACCAATGTACCTGAAGGACATATTGAGGAATGTATCATTGATAATAACCCTGAGGATGAAAACAGCGGATCTCGTTTAGTTCCATTTGATCGGGAGATTTACATTGAAAAAGAAGATTTTCTTGAAGACGCTCCTAAAAAGTTCTTTCGCCTGAAACCGGGTGGAGTGGTTCGTTTAAAGGGTGCTTATATTATTGAATGTGATGAGGTCATCAAAGATGAGAACGGAGAAGTCATTGAGCTGAAATGCCACTACATTGAAAATAGCAAAAGCGGACAGGATACTTCAGGGGTTAGAACCAAAGGTGTTATTCATTGGGTGAGTCAAAAACACCATGTACCTGCAGAATTACGCGTCTATGACCGCCTTTTCAAAGAGGAAAATGTAAGTGCTTATGAAGGCGACTTCAAAGATTTGATCAATGAAAATTCTTTGGAAATTATAAAAGGCTATGCCGAGCCAAGTCTGAAAGAAGCTACTCAGGACAAAAAATACCAGTTCATGAGAAATGGCTATTATGTATTGGATGATAACTCAACGACTGAGAAACTGATCTTCAATAAAACGGTCGGGCTTAAAGATAGTTGGAATAAGAAATAGGGGCTGATAAGCTTTAAATTGTCGTAAGTGTAGGCAACCATTGCTTTTTTTTCGCCATCTTAAACAAAAAAATTAAACCTATTATGAAGAGAATCTTAAGTCTGGCCTTTATTATAATGGCCATATTTTCAGCATCAGCTGCCGAATTTGATTTTGATCAGAAGGAATTAAACGCCGAATTCAGCGAGTTAAATGCTCTTGAAAACCTTATAATCGAGCAAAATTTAACTGCTGAAGAAGTTTTGGAAGTCAGACCAGAACTAATGGAGAATATTAAACATACTTCTGCCGAAGCTTCAGTAACTCAAACAAACGGAGACATGCCGCTTCTAGGGCCTTTCTGGTGGGGTTGCTGTCTTGGAATTGTCGGTTTATTGATAGTTTACATTGTCACTGATAATGACAAGGGACAGGTAAAAAATGCACTTTGGGGTTGTCTTATCGGCACTGTTCTTTTTGGAAGCGTTTATGCCTTTAACCCTTTCGGTTGGTTCTAATTTTACCTTTTGACTACATTTCAAAGCCGCTGATCTTTTTAGGTTTCAGCGGCTTTTTTATTGCTTAGCTTTGTAACACGATAATTTCTACCCAAAATACATGCTGAAGCAATTTCTGACTTTCAATTTCCTTCTTCTTACTTCTCTTGGCCTTTTGGCTCAAACAGACAGTACCCAAAACCTCAATGAAGTGACGGTTAAAGCTTTTTCAAGCAACCGTAATATAACTGAGGTAGCCGCTCCAGTGCATGTAATAGACCAAAAAGAGATTGAGCGATTTGAAAATGATGGCTTCATCAATGTCATCAATCAATACCCCGGAATCAGAATGGAAGAGCGTTCACCCGGTTCTTACCGGCTTTCCATTCGGGGGAGCTCGGTTCGTTCGCCTTTTGGAGTCAGAAATGTCAAAGTTTACTGGAATAATATCCCGCTAACCGATGCTGACGGCATCACTTATTTCAATCAGCTGGATATGAACAGTTTTCAGGGAATTGAGATATTGAGGGGCCCATCTGCGAGTATTTACGGGGCTGGTATTGGCGGAGTTATTCTATTGGACAGTAAAGCGGGGCAAACCGTTGAAAACAAAGGAAATAGTTTGAAAGTGAATTCTCTTTTCGGTTCTTTTAATACACAAAACCGTTCTGTTACCTTCACTTCTGCAAGCTCAAAAGTCAATACTCTACTCAACTATTCTCATGCAGGAACCGACGGTTATCGTGACTATTCTCAAATGCGTAGAGATGCCTTTAATTTCAGAAGCAGCTTCTTTTTAAATGATAAGCATACTATTCATCTTTTCAGTTTCTATGGTGACTTAAATTACCAAACTCCAGGGGGATTGAACCTCGAACAAAAAGAGGAGAATCCGAGATGGGCACGTCAGGCTACGCGATTTACTCCAAGTTCAGAGGAGCAGAAAGCAGCCATTTACCAGAAACTTTTCACATTCGGTGTAAGTCAGGAGTTCAGAATTAGTCCGAAATTCAAAACAGAAATCTCACTTTTTGGTACAAGAGCAGATTTGAAGAACCCGTTCATCACCAATTTTGAAATAAGAGAACAACGTTCTGTCGGAATCCGAAATAATAATATCTGGCAACTCAGCGATGTCCTGAAAATGGTGGCAGGCCTGGAGTTTCAGCAGACCAATTCTTCTTATGACGTTTTTGATAATAATGGCGGGGTAACTGGGGACCAACAGTTTGCTGAGCAAATCAAAGCCAATCAAAGTACCTATTTCGCTCAATTTGAGGCCAGTCTGCCCTCTGATTTTTTCTTGACGGCAGGCTTGAGTTTGAACCAGCAACTCTATGATTATGATCGGGAAGGAGGTCTCAAAGTCAACCAAAACTCTGGAATTCCTTTGATGCCCCGAATTTCAGTTTTGAAAAAAATAGCCCCGGCTATCTCAGCCTTTGCAAGTGTTTCCGGAGGTTATTCACCACCAACTGCTCAGGAATTAGTTGCAAATTTTGAATTACAAAACAGCAATATTTCTCCGTTGGAAGCAGAATCTGGTACCAACTATGAGGTAGGCATTAAAGGCCGAAAGCTACATTTTGGCTACGAAGTCAATGGTTATTTTCTCAAAATGAATGATGCCATTATCAGAAATGTAACCAATGAGGGTCGTGACTTCTTTAGTAATGCCGGTGAAAGCCTTCAAAAAGGGCTTGAAATTCTGGGAACATTTGATCTACCTGTCTCAGCCGATTTAACTCTGGTTGGCCAGGCTGGCATTGATCTCAAAAGTTACGCTTACACTAACTTCAGCGACCGTGAATCTATTTTTGATGGAAATCTGATTCCATCTGTCCCAAAGCAAACTTATATGCTGACGGCAGATCTGAAACACAACGCAGGTTTTTATTTCAATAATAATTTCACCTATCTCAGTGAAGTTCCACTCGATAATGCCAACACCGTTTTTGCCGATCCGTTTGCTCTTCTCAACTCCAGGTTGGGTTTCAAAAAAGAGTTTGACCGCTTCACTTTAGATTTGTTTGCCGGAGGCAATAACCTTCTCAATGCGGATTACAGTCTGGGAAATGACATCAACGCTTTCGGAAGCCGCTATTATAATCCCTCCCCTACCCGAAACTGGAACGGAGGTGCGTCGTTTACTCTTCGTTTCTGATGAACCAAAAACTAGAATATATGTTACTACATATATTAATTTACAGGAGCAATGACAAAAACCATATATAAAGGCAAAGATCGCGGTCACGCTAACCATGGGTGGCTAGATACTTATCATACGTTTAGTTTTGCGGGTTACTACAATCCAGATAGAATTCATTTTGGAGCGTTGAGAGTACTTAACGACGACACCGTATCAGGCGGCATGGGTTTTGGCACTCACCCACATGACAATATGGAGATTGTTTCGATACCACTGGAGGGTGCACTGGAGCACAAAGACACTATGGGAAATACCACGGTGATTAAAAAAGGAGAAGTGCAAATCATGTCGGCTGGTACGGGTATCCAACATTCAGAAAAAAACCATTCATCTAAGGATACCGTCAAATTCCTCCAAATATGGGTATTCCCGGAAGAAAGAGGCCTGGAACCACGTTATGAACAAAAGCTTTTCAATGAAGATGATCGACTGAACCAATGGCAAACTGTTGTCTCTCCGATGGACTCAATTGACCCGGGAGTGAAGATTAACCAGAATTCATGGTTTTCAATGACCAAACTGGAGGAAGGAAAATCTTTGACTTATCAATTGAAGAATAATAAAAATGGGGTTTTCATTTTCAACCTTTCCGGCTCAGCTAAAGTGGCCAATGAATTATTAGAAAATCGTGACGGAATTGGCATCAAAGACATCAACAACATTGAGATAAACGCCACCATTGATGCCGAATTATTGGTAATGGAAGTACCCATGTTTACATAAATTTGAATATCATGACAGAGAGAAAAATAAAAAGAATCGTGAGTGCTGATCGCCAACGAATGGGCGAACACCAAATGTATCAACCATTACCAAATCATGATTTTGACAATATTGACCCGTTCTTACTGATTCATCATCATGGCCCGCATACATTTCAGGCTTATAATCAGGGGCTTCCTTTCGGGCCTCATCCACATCGTGGTTTTGAAACATTGACTTTCATTTATTCAGGGGAGGTTGAACATGCCGATAGTCAAGGTTTTAGGTCGGTGATTAAACCGGGTGGTATACAGTGGATGACCGCAGGTAGAGGTATAGTCCACTCTGAAAATATGCCCGAACATATGAGGGAAAATGGTGGAGAATTGGAGATTATCCAATTGTGGATGAATCTTCCAAAAAGACTAAAAATGACTCCGCCGAACTATCAAGGACTTCAGAAAAAGGATATTCCGGTAGTACTATCCAAGGATTCCCTAATTGAGACTCAGGTTATTTCCGGCGAGCACAGTGAGGTAAAAGGTTCAGCTAAATCGCTGACGAACCTGACAATACTTAATGTAAAAGCACAAAAAGGTGGTCAGGAGACTTATACTTCAAAAGAGTCAGAGAGTGTTATGCTATATGTGCTTAATGGTGAAGTCAAAGTAAATGGCAAACTGATGATAGCACACCAAATCGCAGAATTTACGGATAAAGATAGTTTGATAAATATCGAATCTTTAACAGCTAGTCGCTTTATACTTTGTGCCGGAGAACCTCTTAATGAGCCGGTGGCCGCTCAAGGCCCATTTGTCATGAATAGCACAACTGAAATCCTGCAAGCCATGCGGGATTATCAAATGGGAAAAATGGGAGTTATGTGATGCTGAATTTTGACTGGTTTCTATGTTCTTAATGATTCAAGAAAGCTTATTCCTTCAGAATAAGCTTTCTTGAAATTGTCTCGTTTACAGTATTTATCCTGAAGGTATATATCCCTGGTTTGAGAGACTGACTAAACTGATTAACAGCTTGATTTCCTTCTTTTAGCGAAGTTACGGGAAAGACTCTTCCGTTAGAATCAATCAATTCAGATGCAAGAATATCTCCTGTAATACCATTCAAAACAAACTCCTTGTCAATCGCAGGATTTGGGAAAAGAACTAGTTCCTCTGACTTCCATTCCACAGCAAGAGCTTTTGAGAATTGAAAAGAGCCATTCAAATCTATTTGCTTCAATCTGTAATAGCTAGTTCCGTACAGGGGGTTGGAATCTTTAATTTCATATTTCAAAACTTCTGTTGAATTCTCAAAGGCCGATACCTCTGTTAAAGTTGTATAGAAACGGCCATCTTGGCTTCGTTGAACCAGAAACTTGTCACTCCCTAATTCTGCTTCAGTCTCCCAAACCACTTTTACGCCATCAAATTCTTTGTCCAGTTTAAACGTTTTTATCCTTACAGGAAATGGCCCCGAAGTTATCGGAATAGGAATCTCCCCACCTGTACAAATTCCACCTGAACTTGCCGCGGCATTGGTATATCCTGAATAGGTAGCAGTACCACCTGAGGCAGAACACGGGAAAGTAAAATTGGCATCCGGGTAATTCGGCGGCGTGCTAGGCAATACATTTCCACCTCCTGCTCCAGAACAGTTGGATGCTGTAGACTCAGATACCAATATATTGGCACCATCATAGGTGTAACACAGATATTTAGTAGTTCCACCCATTGTAAATGATAGTCTTACCAGTTTCGCTCTTTGCCCATTTGGAGGGACAACAATGGCTGTCGGAGTTAAGCTATAGTTGCAGGTTTCATTTGGAGCAGTACCTGTTTTTGTAAGATCAAGAGTTGTGTTATCGATCCTAACACATTGTCCATAAGCATCAACGGAGATGCTGAAATATGACAACAAAGCAATAAAGACCAGTGTTCTTTTAAACATTTTTGAGAT
Source organism: Jiulongibacter sediminis (assembly GCF_001306455.1). Classification (GTDB taxonomy): domain Bacteria; phylum Bacteroidota; class Bacteroidia; order Cytophagales; family Spirosomataceae; genus Jiulongibacter; species Jiulongibacter sediminis. The sequence goes on from NZ_LGTQ01000012.1 coordinate 33,366, forward strand.
TTTAGGAAGGAATAAAGTTGAATATTGAAGAGGATCCGTACTGTTTAAGTCTTCGGAAGTATCCTAATAATATCTAATTCTATGGTTGAAACTGATTGGAGCCAAAGTCACTGACTGAACCTGTTTTAAGTGTGATGGTTTTAACATTTCCCAGCTTTTTCAATTCTGGTTTAACGTACTTTTTTTTAGTTTTTTCCATTTTACTTTGAAGGATTTATTTAAAAAGGGGTAAAAGATTAAAATGTGAACTCAGTCATTTTATCTGAAGACGTTTTCCGTTTTTCCACAGTTGTTGTTATCTGGATCCCTTGGGAAACAAAAAAAATCGGAGTACATCATTTATAATATTGAGAAATAGAGGAGAGATGGATTACGTCGTGCTTTAATCGTTATGTTTTTGTTTGCCTTCATTTGTTGAAAAATTGCCGAAAAATCTGAACAACATCAACCCTGAATCAAATCTTTGACCTTAAATGGTATAGTGAAAAAAACAATTTAAATACCTCATAAAGTCTTTGGTCAAAGTTAGATACTTTCCTAATTATCTCAAAACTATTATTTAGACGCCTTCATTTGGTTTTAGTTACATAAATCTTCAGGAAAAGTTTAATTTTGGAACAAATCCACTTTTTATTCGTTAGTTAAGCAAGTCAGAAAAAGTACCCGATGCAAAATCTAGAAATGAAGAGAGTCTTAAATCAAAATCTCCTGGTCGCACTTATTACCTTTACTTTTTTCAGTTTCTCCTGCAATTCACAGGACAATGCCAGTTCAAAGACCATGGAGTCCTTGGATTTACACATTCAGGGTACTGTCAAAAGTGATATACCCGAAAAGGTATATCTTGAAAGAATGAATGAGCGAAACCTTGCGGTTCTTGTAGATTCTGTCAAGATAGGTTCTGACAAAACTTTCAAGTTTAACACTTCTATTCCGCAGCCCGGAATTTACCAACTCAATATTGATGAACAACAAGTTATCGGGCTTATTATTGATGGAGGTGAAAATCTTACGATAACGGCTGATGGAGAGACATCCCCTGACAAAATGCCTGAATACACAGTTGAAGGTTCAGAGAATATTAATCGCTTTAACGCTGTCTTGAAAGAGGCTCAGAATTTCGGTCAACTGAGAGCATCGCTTGAAGAAGAATTTAAAACAGCTAATGCAAAACAACAACAAGAGTTGCGTCAGCAATATCAAATGTCTTTCAATAACCACAGAGAAACCATTAAACCAATGATAGCCCAAATGGGAACTTCATTAGCTGGAATCATTGCGGCCAATAATTTCCTGAATCCTGACATGGATGGCGAGTTTTTGGTCAGCCTTAAAGACCAACTGATTGCGGAAGGTAAAAATCATCAGTTTGCTCAGCTTTTTATTCAAACGATTAATCAGCAAACTGTAGGTAGTGAAGGCAGTATCGCTCCTGATTTTGAACTGACAAATCTTAAAGGCGAAAAGGTTAAACTAAGTGAACTTCGTGGCAAAACAGTTATTATAGATTTTTGGGCTACCTGGTGCGGACCTTGTATTCGCTCTTTCCCGGGAATGAAACAGGCTAAGGACAAATATGCCGATAACCCTGATGTTGAGTTCTTGTTTGTAAACACTTTTGAGCGTGTAGGTGAAGATCAGTGGAATTCTCATGTTCAGAACTTTATCTCCAAAAGAGGTTTTCAATACCTCAATCCTCCATTGGATATCGGTAACCAAACGGCACTCGCCTATGGTGTAGAGGGCATTCCTGCTAAATTTTGTATAGACCCGGAGGGTAAAATTAAGCACAAAAGCACTGGATTTTTAGGCACCTCTGAGGCCGTTTATAACGAAATGGTTGAATGGGTTGAGGGAAAATAATTCATTCCAAAATCCTTTTAGAGAGCAAGTATACTGGCAGACCGATCAAGGCACCTATACTATCGGCAAGCCAATCGTACCAATCAAAACTTCTATGGAAGCTTTCAGGCAATATACCCTGAATAATCTCTATTATAAGGCCGAAAAGAATTGCCAGCAGTATTACTCCTAAGAATTTGGGCCTCCACCATAGCCAGAAAAAAGCTACTCCTGCAAAGGCGATAAAATGGCTCCACTTGTCATATAAGCCTACAGTTTCAGGCAGTTCATCCCCCGGCCAAATACAAAGAATTAGAACAAGAAGAGTATAACTGAAAGCCAGCCATGGCTTATTCAAAATAGTCTTAATCATTTTATAGCGACATAACGGGTACCATCAGAGAACAGCTCTATACTGTAATGTCCCGATTTATTTAAAAGTTGATTTCGTGTTTCTGATCCTTCATAGTAGGGTTGGCTAAATGTAATAATTCCTGAACCTGTATTTACGATTTTCCAAGTCATCCCTGTTCTAATGGCAGGGTCTGGCAAGGTATATATAGCATCCCCTCCGTTATGGATGTAGACATAATATTCGTCTGATAAAGCGGTGTCGTCATTAACAATAACAAAGTTTTGATTCATGGCCTGAAGAGAGATTTTATGAATCTCTCCATCCTCATCCGTGGTCAGTATTTCTTTGTCATTAGCGGCTTGAATCCCGGTTACTTTTAAAGGGTTGTCTGCAGCCTCAATGGTGAGAGGATGACTTACTGTTTCGGTGCCAATACCCACTTTGCCTCCGAAAAAATTATTGAGAATCACAGGCTTCATGTAAATCCCCCATCCCTTTTCAATAATATTCAGATTCACCCCTCTGAAATCCTCCATACGAACCGCATAGAAGTTCTCTATAGAAGCCTGATTGTCTTCCGTCTGACTTGTAAAAAAACGCAAATTCAACAGATCAAAATTATCGTTATGGTATGGCCGCCCATTGTTTCCGAAGGATCCGGAAAGTCTCAGCGTTGCTGATCTCCCGAGCTCGCCACCATCTCTAAATCCGTAATGGTCAGGCATACCCCGTAAATAATTAAATTCTGCCGTAGAATTATGGACATCCGTAAAGACTGTATCTGCCTGAAAGTTTGCGTAGTTGTTCGCCAGAATAGCGGTGTAATTGGCATTGGAGTATTTCGCTAATCCTACTCTTGTCGAGTCGCCATCTCCATTATACCAATCATCAGGTTCATTCAGCAAAACACTCAGCCCTTTGTTTTGAACAGAATCGTAGAGGGTTACAATACCCAATTTATTGTCTTCAGGGTTTCTAAGATATTCTGATATCGAAACCGGACCGCTTCTCCAAACGCTGTCAGTTGCATTCGAATTGCCGACAGTACTATCCACTATATTCCAGTTTTGAGCCCATAAGTGAGAGTTAAAAAGTAAAAGTGTGAATAGAAGAATAGGACGCATAGGGTCAACGACTTATCCAGCTAAACTCATACTCCAGTTCAGGCACTTTAGTTCTTTCAGCCACACGTTTTAGACGGGCTGGTAGTCCAATGATATAATCCCTCGCTTTTTCAGCTTGCTCTGTTATGTCACGAATACCCTCTATATTCCAGTCTTTGATCAGACTCTCCATGATTTCGATATAGTCATTTGCCGTATAAACACCTAGCCTTTGAGCAGCATCAGAGAAATGAGAGAATGTCTGACCCATTTTCACTCCCGTTTCACGTAAGAAGTGAGCAGGCATTACAATTTTACGCTTCATCATATACTCAAAAGCCAGCATCATTTCCGAAGGGTCTATTTCAAAAATTTTACTGACAAAAGTTTTGTAGGCTTTGTAATGTCGCATTTCGTCGGCGGCAATAACACCACAGATTTTTGACAACGTAGTATTACCGTAACCTTTTGATAAAGAGGCTGTTCTTCGGTGAGAAATATTGGTTGCCAATTCCTGAAAAGAGGTATAAATAAAGTTTTTATAAGGGTCTGTACCTGTACCAATATCAAATCCATCAGCAATCAGATACTGCGTTGAGGTTTCCATTTCACGCATATTAACTCGTCCTGATAGATACAGGTATTTGTTGAGTAAATCGCCATGACGATTCTCTTCTGCAGACCACCATCTCACCCATTTGGCCCAACCCTGAGGGTCTTTGTCGTTTTCTACCCCTTCTACTGACATCAGCCACGACTCATAAGTAGGCAGGGCTTCTTCCGTTATTGTATCACCGATAAGCACAGCGATATAGTCATAGGGAAGCTCTTTGCAAGATTCCTGAAGCAATTTAATGTCAGTCAGAAAATCCTCTGAATCTGATTCAGGAAGCATATCAGAGGGCTGCCAGTTCGTCTCGATTGGCTTTAAAAACTGCCCTATAAGCTCGTCCATTTTTAAGCCAATAAACTTCATCACTTCTATTCTGGAGGCAGGTAATTGCATATTGTTAATTTAAGAGTGTCAAATTTTCTGAATTGCAAAGGTAAAAAATAAACAGAGCCTTATGAATGATTACAAAGAATTACCTTTGCATGGAAATACAACATTTTTTTAATGAAAATAGTCATTGACTACATCTTAAGTGTCATTTATCTCCTTTATTTCGGGCTGATACTTGTCATATTTCATGGAATTCAATGGGTCACATTTACCCTATTCGGTTCAAAGGCTCACCAGCAAATAGTGCATGCTTTAAACTTTTGTTTGGTTTATGGCTGGTACCTCACCGGAAGCTCAGTCACTGCCAGAAAGAATGTTGAGCTACCTACAGACAGGTCGATACTTTTTATTGCCAATCATCAGAGCATGTTTGATATCCCGGGGATCATCTGGTTTTGGCGTGAGCATATCCCGAAATTTGTCGCCAAAAAGGAATTAGCCAAGGGCATCCCTTCCATATCATACAACCTTCGGGTGGCTAATGCTGCTTTAATTGATCGTAAAGATGGGAAAGCCGCAGTTTTAGAAATTGCAAAGCTCGGGAAACACATTTGTGAAAACACTTATTCCGCAGCTATTTTCCCGGAAGGAACACGGTCAAGAACCGGAAAAGTGAAAGAGTTTAATGTTGGCGGAGTAGCCACCTTACTCAAAAGGTGCCCCAATCTTTTGGTGGTACCGCTTGCTATTGAGGGAACCCAAAAGTTTAATCCGAAAGGATTATTCCCTCTGAGATCATTCTCAAACCTTAAGTTTACTTCGTTGACCCCAATAGAGCCTGAAGGTAAAAAAGCCGAGGAAGTTGTGGCAGAAGCCAGAAACCAGATTCTTCAAATAGTAGAAGGCTAAAAGGTCTCAAAAACAATTCAAATCCCTAATTTTGCACTCCAATTTTCAAAAAAGACAATGTTAAGAACTCATACTTGTGGTGAATTAAGACTCTCAAATGCATATGAAACCGTGACCCTCTGTGGGTGGGTTCAAAAAAGCCGCGATAAAGGCGGACTGGTATGGGTAGACCTGAGAGACCGCTATGGCATTACTCAATTGATGGCCGAAGAAGGGGTAAGTTCTGAAGCTGTACTTGATCAGGTTCGGGAACTAGGTCGTGAGTTTGTGGTCAAAGTAACCGGAAAGGTTAAAGAGCGTGAAGCCAAAAATGAGAAGATATCAACAGGAGAAATTGAGATCTTGATTGAAACTCTTGAGATTTTAAATCCTGCAAAACTTCCCCCATTCTTAATTGAAGATGAGACAGACGGTGGTGACGAACTCAGGATGAAATACCGCTACCTTGACCTGAGAAGAAATACTGTAAGAGAGAAACTAAGGCTTCGTCATAAAGTGGGTTCGGCGACCAGAAATTATCTGGATAGTCAGGACTTTATTGAGGTGGAAACACCAGTTTTGATAAAATCTACACCGGAAGGTGCCAGGGATTTCGTAGTGCCGAGTCGAATGAATCAGGGAGAGTTTTATGCTTTGCCACAATCGCCTCAGACATTTAAGCAACTATTAATGGTTTCGGGTTTTGACCGATACTATCAGATAGTCAAATGTTTCAGAGACGAGGATCTGCGAGCCGACCGCCAGCCTGAATTTACGCAGATTGACTGTGAAATGGCTTTTGTAGAACAGGAGGATATCCTCAACACTTTTGAAGGATTAATCAGACATCTGTTTAAAACTGTGAAAGGAATTGAGCTGGATGAGGTACCAAGAATGAGCTATGCTGATGCTATGCGTTTATACGGTTCAGACAAACCTGACACTCGATTTGAAATGCAATTTGTTGAGCTCAATGAGCTTACTCAAAACAAAGGATTTGACATTTTTGATTCGGCGGAACTGATAGTCGGTATTAATGCCTCCGGATGTGCAGCCTACAGCAGAAAAGAAATCGATCAGCTTACAGACTGGGTAAAAAGGCCGCAGGTGGGAGCTAAAGGGTTAGTTTATATCAAATATAACGAAGACGGCAGTTTCAAATCTTCGGTTGATAAGTTTTACTCTGACGAAGACAAAAAAGCCATTGCTGAGAAGTTTGGAGCAAAACCGGGTGATATGATACTCATCTTATCCGGCGAAACGGATAAAGTTAGAAAACAACTCAATGAACTACGTCTGGAAATGGGTAGCCGACTAGGGCTAAGAAACCCGGATGACTATAAAGTACTTTGGGTGCTTGATTTCCCGCTTCTTGAGTTTGATGAAGAAACCAACAGATGGCATGCCATGCACCATCCGTTTACCAGCCCAAAGCCGGAAGATTTGAGTAAAATTGAAAGTGCACCTGGCGAAGTAAGGGCCAATGCTTACGATATGGTGATCAATGGTACCGAAGTGGGCGGCGGCTCGGTTCGTATTTTTGAAAAACCCCTTCAGCAGCAAATGTTTAAACTACTCGGCTTTACGCCTGAAGAGGCCGAAGCCCAGTTTGGCTTCTTAATGTCAGCTTTTGAATATGGTGCACCACCACATGCCGGTATTGCATTTGGTTTTGACAGACTCTGCTCACTTTTTGGAGGCTCTGATAGTATTCGCGACTATATCGCTTTCCCGAAAAACAACAGCGGTCGTGATGTGATGATTGACTCGCCGGCAACGATTTCTGAAGAGCAATTGAAAGAGTTGGGGATTGACGTGAAGTAAATGGAATTGATTTCGATATAAAAGAGAAAGGAGAGCCCGAATAGCTCTCCTTTTCCTTTCTTTATTTAGAATGAAGATGTTTTAAACCCCATTCCCAAAACCGAAAAATTTCATCCCTTCCATAATCCATGGGGCTTTTTCGTCAGAACCTGTTTGCCTGAAACGAATGTAGCGGGCATTGACAGGAGAATCAAAACGAATCACATTCGGGGAATCTGCTCCCTCTCCTTCCCACACGGTTTCCCACTTCTTGCCATTCATAGAATACTCAATAGTCAACATTCTTGGATGCGTTTTTATCGGAGGCAAACGATCCCGCCAGCTGCCCTGTCTGATATTTCTGGATTTAAACTCCAGCTCAGATATTGATTTCGTTTGAGGAAATTCCACCTGAAAAAACATATCCTGAGTCTGAGGGACGCCTGTAGTCCACCCTTCAAATGTAAAGGCTCCAGAGGGCTTCCCTGTCCCCCCTTTTCTGATTAAATCAGAATGACTGGCTGTAACCACCCAATCTTCACCATACGTAATTTCTGCCGGTACCGAAGCCTTCAGGCTTTTGTATTGATAAGGCGTTGTTTGCTTTTCTGTTGCTTCTCTTACCCTCTTAACATCCTCCGCAGTCACCAAAGATGCTTCGTTTTCAAACCCGGCCCGAATAAACGAGGCAACCTGAGAAACCCATTCGTCTGAGTTTTGTCCCATGCCAACCATCACGACACCTTCGTAGGACTGTCCTTCAATCTCACCCGTAACTCCACGGAGTATTGTTTTCACGACATAATCAGGATGTGACCGAAGGTTTTTATTCCCCACGAAAGAAGGAGCCATAAGCCCTGAACCTACCGGTGTCCCCCGGCCGTCAAGTCCATGACATTGAGAACATAATTCAGTGTAAATCTTTTGTCCTTCTTCAATTCGGGCCTTCTCCTCATCACTGTAATTTGGGTTATTTCTTCCAAAAAACGAATGAACAACAGGAGGTTCCAAAATTTGCTGACCTACCAACTGAACTCCTGCAGCCGCGTTTTTCTGCATAGCAATTTTGATATTCTCTTCAATATCAGGCACCTGTAGTACTTTGGCCGTTTGCATGGCACGGATAGCCACATCGGTATTCTTGTCAAGCATCAGCTTTTTGTAATACTCGTCAAAAGACTTGTCGCCCGCTTTATACAAACTTTCTGAAACCCACATGGCCATATTACGCACCCTGTAGTTAGGGTCAGCCATCAAATCTTTGACAAGTTTAGCATCCAAAGCCCCTATACCTTCCAACACCCATAGAGCATGAAAACGCGGCTCTGGTTTTGAGGAATTACGAGCCATTGCTTCTAATTGAGGTACCACAGATTTGTCCTGACGTAAAACCAACAATTGCTGAGCTTTATCACGCCACCAGCCATTCGGGTGCTCCAAATGTTTTACCAGTTGTGCTGAAGTTTCCTCAAACATTCTTGGTTGCGTTTGATCTCTCGGGAAGTCCTTATGACTTAGTCGCCAGATTCTACCAAGACCCACTACCTTATCCAATTGATATTGTTCAATTTTCACTCTCAGATATGAGCCTTTTCCGGCCCATTCGCCTTCCTGAATAATACCGTGGTACATATCAGTAATGTACATGCTTCCGTCAGGAGCCGTAGTCATATCTACTGGCCTGAAGAGTGGATCAGTGGACCGAATAAACTCGGCTTTCTCATTTTGGTAATAGTTTTTCAGTTGTGTTATTCCACCATTATTTTCTTTGCTGATTCTTCTGACAATTCTTGCAACCGGTTCTCCATAAAAATACTCTCCATACAGCTCCTGAGGTAATCTGTGCCCTCTGAAAATATCGTTTCCTGCAGCTCCGGTAACTTCGTTTAATGATCCATCCGGTTGTCTTACAGCCCTCATCCCACCTTGCATGTCAGCAATTTTTACCGGTGCACCCCAAGGTACTCTGAAGCCTTCCTCAAATTGACCCTCTTTGACCACATAATCACCCAGATGAATGGGAAACTGCCAGTAAGAAGGCACGCCACTGGCCCCACCCTGAAACCAAAGTTTTCCGTCGTCATCATGTGTTACTCCCCATTGACCGTGATTTGAGCCCGTAGCCTCTCTTTTTACGCCATCGGGAGTCCAGCGAACTCTGAACGGATTCACCGTGCTATATAGCCAGTTATCCATTCCCCAGTACATGAAGGCCTGCTGATGTTCCACATTGCCTGATCGCCCGTAATTATCACAGAAGAACTCCTTTTTGTCAGCATGACCGTCCCCATCTGTATCGGTGTATTTGTAGACCACATCCTGATTTGACTCCATCGTAAGAATGCAATCCGGACCAAAAGGAAGGACAAATCGGGGAAAAACTAAATTGTTGACAAACATGCCGCCCGACTCGTAGACGCCATCGTTGTCTTTATCCTCCCATCTTGATATACCTGAAATCGGCTCTAATTCATTGTCGGAGTCTGCAGTGAGCATGTAACTTCTTAGCTCTAAAACGTACATTCTGCCGTTACCATCAAAGGCAATAGCCCCGGGCTGTTGAATCTGTGGTTCGGTAAGAATGGCCTCAATATCATAGCCATCCATCAGGATGAACTGATCTTTTTGTTCAGCTACAGAAAGCGGCAATACAGGTGGCTTTGGATCCAGGTCAATACCTTTCCAATAATCCATTGTAGTATCCGCGGTTTCCGGCAAAGCAATTACAGGATAACCTTTTTCATTGGTCACAACTTCTTCGGAAGCAGAAATTATCTGACCTGTGGCGTTATCAGCTGAGGACGTTGAAGAACCCGGCTTTTGGCATTGCCAAAGCATCAAAGAAGCTGAACAGATGGCCAGCAGAGAAGTACTAAAGCTCAGAGGCTTATTCATTTGTTTACGTTTATTTATTTCAATAGCTACACCAAATTATACGCAAAAGGCCAATGTTTCAAAACATTGGCCTCTCATTAGACAAAATTGCCTTTTTTAAAGATTTCAGTTCTCTCCAAAATTGTCAGAAATGATTTTTCGCAACGCCTGATGAGGTCTTAATCCTGCCTTTTTATACACCTTTGGGTTTGATTGTGAAGAAGTAGCCGGCTCATAGTCTTTCAGGTTTTCTTTGCGGTAAACCTCATATTCTTCGTCGGTCATTTCTTTACGGCTTCGTTCTCCGGTGCTGTATCCGTTTTTATAATCACTTACTCTGACCCCGGTCTGAGCTTTGCGAAGCATTTCAAGCAATTCTTTGTTCTCCGCTTTCAGTTCTTCTTTTTCTGCTTTGAAATCTTCCATGGAGCCAATCAGGTTCAATTGATTCTGAAAATGAGATTGTTCCGCCATAAATTTTTGAATGTTTTTCTGCAATTCCAGCTTTTGGGGATAAAGCTTTTTTAGTCGCCTTTTCGCCCTCCTAATCTTAGGATTCAAAGAAAAACCACGGACCCAATAGGTTTGTAGAATCGGGAAGGCAATTCCAAGACAAATTGCTCCGGCAATGGCAAAAAGAACGCCACTCAAAATAAATGACAACATAGCCCATGGGCTACTCACCAGATCAATATTGAGTTGATCGTATTCGAGTAATTTTTGATCTATTTTTTGCAATAATTCCTCCTGATTTACCGCCATTGCAGGGTCAATCGGGGTACTTTCTAATTGTAAAGATTTGATCTGTCGGTTAATTCCTTCTTTGAGCTTATCCGTTTTATAAGCCTCATATCTAAACCAGCCAAGCACCACCAGTGTACCCACCGAAACAGTTAATAGAACTACCTGAAAAGCTCCGTAGGCTTTCTTACCTTGTCCATTGAGGTAAGGCTGCTCCACCAGTCTTTCGTAAGCCGGCTTTAAAAGAATGGATAATGAGGCTAAACCAACGGCAAATGCCCAGGCCTCAAACGTATTTCTGATGTTAAGGGCATAGGCCACAATCTCATGAGAAATGATCAGGTCACCAGCGACAAAGGCTATACCAGCGAGCAAGTATAATACCCCGGCCAGCATGGCATAAGGCGTTTTCCTATTTTCTTTTTCTGACTCTGATTTTTCTTTTTCAGCCTCTGTTTTTGAAATGTTTTCCTCCACGCCCTCCAATTCCTTCTCCAATGAATTTACCGCAGCTGTTTTGGTCAATAATTGCTGATTAACAGGCTTTTGTTCCGTTTTAAAGGTTTTAATATCACTATCTATCTGCTTTAACCGATCCTGATTTTCGGTAATCCGATCAGTAATCCACCTCTGTTCTACATCAGACTGCAAGTATTCCTGAAAATGCTCAGCTTCCACATTGACCAATCCACTTTTGAAGCCTTCGTTATAATCCTGATTTTCCATTTTTATTCAATGATTTTTTTGATCTCTGCTCTTGTCAGTTTATCTCGATATGAGCGAGCCAATTTAAATTCGCTTTCAAAAAGGTGAATTAATGCCTGTTTCTGATTTTTCAATTCCTCCAGCTTTCCTTCAGCCTTGTTCAGGTCAGGTATAATTTTCCATTTTTCCATTCTGATTTCATCCAATTGTATTGAGAGTTCATTGAGTTTTTCCTCAATACCATCAATACCCTTTTTCTGATTCCTTTTGACTTCCAGATTACTTTTCCAAACATCCAGATCTTCCTTAAAAAGGCTGATGTTTTCGAGAAAGAGCTTTCCCGAATACAGAAACAGCGAAAAAATGAAAAGAAACAATCCGACTGAAAGTCCCGCACTCATACTACCCAAAGCCTGTAAAAACACAAAAACAGAGGCCGATAAAGGCAGTAAAGTTTCACTCAAAACTCTTCGCCAGTTCACCTCTTCATCTGAATGTTGTAAAAAACTTTTGCCGGTAAAGAAGCTATACATCCCGGCAAAAAATACGCCGATACTGACAAGAAAATGTACTTCCGGATATGCATCTTTCATCACGGTATCAATTAGAAAGAAATTACCACAGGCCATAATAATAGAGAGAATCAGACTAACGGAGGTTCTGGGTAACTGGTGATTTTCAAGTGACGCCAAAGCAAAGGTTTCTTTTTTCTGTTTGTGCTCGGCAACCCGTTCTTCCAGCTGAGACATTTTGAGATTATGTTCACCTATTTTCTCAGAATGAAGCTCGGCCAGCTTTTTATTTTCCGCAGCTTTTTCGTCAAATACAGCTTCGATCAATTTTATTTTGTCGTTGGCATCGGCATCCGTCAAACCAAAAATAACACCTTCGTCTCTCAGCAGATCTTCGTCCTGAAGCCAGGCCGGTAAATCTGATTTCAAAGGAGCGGGATCAAATTTTGAAATTAAAGCAGGCTCCGGATTTTTAAGTTCTTTTTGCGGCAAGATTACCGGTGCCAAATCTGGCTGTTGGTCTTCAGGAAGTTCAAAATAGGGCTCTTCGAGCTCCTGAAGCTCTTTCTTAAAAAACTGACTAATGAGAAGGAAGGGATTCATAGAAATTCAACGGTAATAGCTTTCAATCATAAACTTTCAAAGTGAATAATTTATTTTTGTAATTCAATAAAAAAATGATGAGCGGCGAATGAATTTGTACTTTAGAAAATTAGGAGATGGGAAACCACTGGTCATATTACACGGCGTATTTGGAAGTAGCGACAACCTCTACACGGTTTCCAAAAAACTGGCAGAAAAAAACCTCGCTGTTTATACTTTAGATGCCCGAAATCATGGGCAGTCGCCCCAAAGTGACGAATTAACCTACGAAGCCATGGCGGCTGACCTTGACGAATTTCTAACGAAAGAGGATATAGAAAATCCGGTCATTATGGGTCACTCAATGGGTGGTAAAACGGTGATGCAATACGCACAGCATTATAATAATTTTGAAAAACTGATCATTGTCGATATCGCTCCCCGCTTTTACCCGACACATCATGATCATATCATTGCGGGCCTTAACGCCATTCCGATTAATGAAATCAATAACAGAAAGGAGGCCGAAGAAATTTTCGAGGAATACGTCCCTAGTTTTGCCGAAAGACAGTTTATTCTCAAAAATATTTACAGAACCGATGATGGTAATTATGCCTGGCGGATTAATGTGCCGGTAATTTCCGAAAATATCCATGAGGTGGGTTCTGAAATTATCAGCGACAGGCTCATTGAAAAACCAGTATTATTCATCCGTGGTGGCGAGTCCTCTTATATTACAGATGCCGATTTTAAATCCATTCAAAAAGGATATCCGAATGCAGAAATGGTAACCATTGAGGGAGCAAACCACTGGGTGCATGCCACCAAACCGACGGAGTTTATCAAAGCTGTCGAGGACTTTGTACTATGAAAGTCTTTCAAAAAGAAATAAGACTTCGGGGAATGCGACGAGGCTTTCATCTAATCACGGATGAAATTCTCGGAAGCTTTCCTGAGATTAAAGAGATAAAGGCTGGCCTTTTGCAGGTTTTCATCAAACATACCTCCGCCTCACTAACCCTGAACGAAAACTGGGACCCGACCGTAAGAGGTGATTTTGAAAGGCATATTAATGTTATGGTTCCTGAAAATGCTCCTTATTATGAGCATAATTATGAAGGCTCTGATGACATGCCAGCTCATATCAAAGCTTCCCTTTTTGGTAGTTCCATTCAGATTCCAATAACCAATGGCAAACTGAATACCGGAACCTGGCAAGGCATTTACCTTTGCGAACATCGGAATTCAGACTCCGGGCGTAGGCTGGTTTTAACGGCATGGGGAGTTTAGAGTACTGAGGGTTTCACGGCTGGGTTGAAACCCGGACCTTAGTATTACTGACGATGCTACACATCTAATAGTAAAGGGTCATAGACCTGGCCTCATATAGTAAAAGCCGGTTTTTAACCGGCTTGTGAAAACTGAGAACATAAAATTGTGTCAGAGGCACTGGACATACGACCAGGTAAGGCCAAAGAAAAGTGGCTGTCCCAAAACCTGAGACAGCCACTTTCAATATTGAATTTCTCTGAAAAAAAGATCCCTTAAGACAGAGCCTCATTCATTTTTCTCACTGCTGCAGCAGAAGCTTCAAAAGCTGCTTTTTCTTCATTGCTTAAACGAACATTGATGATTTTCTGCCATCCGCCTTTTCCGATAACTACCGGCACACCGATACAAATATCTTTCTGACCGTACTCACCGTTTAGATAAACACAAGAAGGGATAATTTTCTTTTCGTCTCTAAGAATAGCTTCCACTACCTGACAAATAGCCGCACCCGGAGCATACCATGCTGATGTACCTAATAAACCAGTAAGTGTAGCACCGCCAACCATTGTCTTTTGTTTTACCTCTTCAAGACTGTCGGCGTTAATAAAGCGACTCACCGGAATACCATTCCATGTAGCCAGTCGTGTTAAAGGAATCATTGTGGTGTCACCATGACCACCGATTACCATACCACTAATATCGTTTTGGGAAACACCCATAGCTTCTCCAAGTCTGTAACGGAAACGAGATGAATCCAATGCTCCACCCATACCGATTACACGCTTTTTATTGATACCCATTTCTTTAGCAATCTGATAAGTCAGATAAGTCATGGTATCCATAGGGTTAGAAACAATAACGATTACTGCTTTAGGAGAAACTGCTAAGGCATTGGTCACTACAGTTCTAACGATACCTGCATTAATACCAATTAATTCTTCACGGGTCATACCAGGTTTACGCGGAATACCAGATGTCACCACAATCACATCAGACTTTGCTGTTTTTTCATAGTCATTTGTGGAACCTGTGATGGTCGTATCAAAGCCTTCCAGAGAAGACGTCTGCATAAGATCCATCGCCTTACCTTCTGCATAGCCTTCTTTGATATCCAACAAAACGACTTCATCGGCCACCTCTCTTCGTGCTATAACGTCAGCAGCTGTAGAACCTACTGCACCAGCACCTATTACCGTTACTTTCATTATTTTTATCTTTTTAAACTGTAAGTCAGGGAAATTCCTGTTTGCGGAGCAAAATTATCGGCCTTAAAGGCTTTAGCCAAACACTTTGCCGCCTATTTTCAATAAAAACTGCCTGAAAGCGTAATTTTTTATTAATTGCGGGTGTTTCAAATAAAAGTCTAAGAAATGTCAAATCAGAGCTGGAACGAAGATATGCTCAAAAGGGTACTAAAGTCCGTTTTTTTCAAAAACTCTATGGGCAAGGCGGGCCGTATTTCAAGAAACGCCGGCAGCCTTCTGGCTCTTTTGAAAAATGCTCTCAACAAAACACAAGAATTAGGGGTAGGTGGAGCTTTTGACAGCATTCGCGAAAAGGTGGTTACCCTTGGTAAACTACTGAAAGCTTATGCCAGCGGACAATACCGGGACATTGAACTCAAAAATTTGATCATCATGATCGCCAGTCTGGTCTATTTTCTGTCGCCGATTGATCTGGTGCCCGATTTTTTACCATTACTTGGCTATGCCGATGACATCGCACTTCTTACCTACGTTTTACGTTCTGTGGCTGAAGAGGTCGAAAAATTCGAGCTTTGGGAAATGAATAAAGATTTGAATTGAGAATCTAACAGGCTTTGATTTAATTTCTTTTTCTTACCTTTGTTTTTACTATTTAATTAAGAAAATCATGGAGTTATTATTTCTAGGAAATCTGGGTGGTACTGAGATATTTGTAATCCTTTTCGTCATTTTATTGTTCTTCGGAGCTAAGAAATTGCCAGAATTGGCAAGAGGTTTAGGGAAAGGCATCAAAGAATTTAAAGATGCTACCAATGACGTAAAAGAAAACATTGAAAAAGCAGCGAAAGGAGACGATTAATCAATCCTCTTTCTCTGGAGAGAAAAGCAGCGGTATCTTCGGGTATTGCTGCTTTTTTTTGACTTCTTTGAAAAATACAATTAGATACTCTACTAAATATGTACTTGTATGCGTTAAAAATGTAAAAAGCCTTTAAATTTTCAGGAAGTCCCTTTACATTTGAAAATAAGCTTTCTTAATAATTGCTCCATTAAATTAATCGTGACACCAAACATGCCAAAATTGTCTTTCTCTAAACTGCTGATTGTCCCTTTTTTATTCGTTTCTGCAGGTCTGATCGCTCAAGATTCAAACAATAACGTCAAGGAGGTAGAAGCCCTCGTGATCGGTAAAAACCCTCAACGAATTGTCACCGTTCAAAAGGCAGATAGTCTATCGGATGATTCTCAGAAAACAGCAGCTTCCGGGATAGTCAAAAAGCAACCCATCCGGAAAGACTCGGCCGTTATCTTCCCGGGGTCCATAGAAGTGACTGACATCAGGGATAATGTCAAATTCCATATCATCCCGGCCTCTGATGAGGTAATTGAGCAGCGTATACGTGGTTTAGAGAACCAAATGCCTATGCCCTATAACGAGCATGTGAAGAAATACGTGGATTACTTTCTTTACAAAAGACCGAATTTTGTAAAGCAGATGTTGGAAAGAAAAGAGTTCTATTTTCCGGTTTTTGAGAAATACCTGGCCAAGCATAATATCCCGGATGAGATGAAATATCTGGCTCTTCTGGAGTCAGGTCTAAACCCTAACGCAGTATCCAGAGCTAAAGCCGTAGGCATGTGGCAGTTTATGTCGTATACAGGTAAAGAGTACGGTCTGAAAATCAACGATTACATGGACGAAAGACGCCATGTAGAAAAATCAACTGACGCCTCATTCAGATACCTAACCAAACTATACAGTTGGTTTGACGATTGGGAGCTTGCTCTCGCTTCATACAATACCGGTCCGGGCCGAATAAGAAGAGCTATTAGAAAATCCGGCAAAACTGATTATTGGGCTTTGCATAACTACATTCACCCGGACACCAGAGCTTATGTGCCGCAATGGGAAGCTTTAAACTATCTGATGAATTACTCGGCTGAGCACGGTATCTATCCTGATTATGCCAAAACACTTTACCCAATGGAAACAGAGAATCTGCTTCTTGACGGACCGCTTAACCTTGTCACTTTCGCTCAGTTGAATTATTTGGATTTTGAGACCCTCCAGCTTCTCAACCCTCACCTTCTGAAGCATGAATTACCCGGTTATGCCAAAAACGTTGAAATTAAGATACCTACCTTAAATTACGTGTATTTTGAAAATAACCGTGAATGCGTTCTTGATTCAGCCTGCGTTTTAAGTTCACCTTCAACCGATGTTATCGCACTTGAAGACGACAAGGGTCATTATCATTTTGAGTATAAAGATATTAAACATTACTACAGTGTAAGATCAGGCGATTATCTGGGAAAAATTGCGGAAAGGTATGGAGTTGGCGTTAGCGATCTAAAACGTTGGAATGGACTACGTTCAAACACCATTATGAAAGGGCAGCGACTAGCCTATTATAAACGAGAAAGCATTAAAGTTTACGATGCTTATCATGAAACCAAGAAAGAAACCGTGGTGGCCAAGGCGGAGCCTAAAAACACAAAGCCTGCCACTGAAACCCGTTCAAACGTTAAGGTTACGGGTGAGAAAAATACAGCTTTAGAAAGCACCAGTTCAGCTCCGGCAGAGCGTCCTTTTCACTATGAAAAGAAAACTGTAGTACGTTATCATTCCATAAGAAACGGTGAAAACCTGACTACAATAGCCCGCAAATACGGAACTTCAGTTAAGGATTTAATGAAGCTGAATAATATCGCCTCTGCTAACAAAATCATGAGAGGTCAGCGATTAAAATACGAAACCACTGTTTCTGAGAAGGTTTATGACAAAGTGGCTTCAGAAGAAGATGGAAATACATTTATCGTGTATACTGTTCAAAGTGGGGATACGCTTTGGAACATATCTCAACGCCATGGATTGACCATCAGTGAAATCAAAAAGATCAATGGAATGACTTCAAACAGTATTCATGTGGGTCAGAAAATTAAGCTGAAAGGATAAGGTTACATAAAATCGAGTCGATAAATTAGGGCAACGTTAATTCGCTGCCCTTTTTTTATGTTTAAGGAACCCACTAAGCAAGAAATAGATCAAACACACGAACTGATCAAACCTTTCATACACAAAACCCGGCTGGTCAGGTCTGAAGAGCTGAACGAGTTATTAGATTGCGAAATATGGTTGAAATGTGAAAACGAACAAGTAGCTAGTGCCTTTAAAACACGGGGAGCACTGAATGCGGTGCTTAGAGTGTCTGAGGACGAAGCTTCTTCTGGCCTGGTAACACACTCTTCCGGTAATCATGCTCAGTCGCTCGCTTATGTGGGCAAAATGAAGCAGATAAAAACTTACGTGGTTATGCCAGAAACCGCTCCAAAACTGAAAGTAGAGAAGGTAAAGTCTCTTGGAGCCGAACTAACATTCTGCCAAAACACCCCTGAGGCTCGTCAGGCAGCCGCCGATAAGATTATGAGAGAAACGGGAACCACCTTCATTCATCCATTTGACAATCATCAGGTGATTTGCGGCCAGGCTACGGTGGTAAAAGAAATACTCGAAGAGCTACCGGAAACTGAGATTGTTATTCCTCCTGTAGGTGGTGGTGGCCTATTGAGTGGAAGTGGACTTTCTGCCGGGTTTTATTCTGAAAAGTGTTTGGTTTTTGCAGCCGAGCCTGAAGGTGCGGCTGATGCCGTAAAGTCGTTTTCAACAGGAAAGGTGGAGAAGGCTGATTATGTCAAAACGTTTGCAGACGGTCTTCAGACTCACCTAAGTAAGAGAACTTTGCAACTGATTCGTAAATCCGTAGAAGACGTACTTCTGGCAAAAGAAGCCAGTATTCCCAAAGCAATGGAACTGGTTAAAACCTTTTTTGACATGTACATTGAGCCTTCCGCTGCAGTTCCATTGGCTATGCTAATGGATCATAAGGAAATATTCTCAGGCAAAAAAGTCGTTCTAATTATTACCGGAGGAAATATTGAGCCAAGTGAGGCTGAAGAATTAATGCAATTAGATGACGCTGAAAATTGACCTGCCAAAAGACTTCAACAAAGAGCTTCTTTTTCAATATTTAAGAAGATCTTCTGATGAAATCAGTTTTAGTCTGGAAGGTGAATCAGTTTTCAAGCTTTTCTTTTTTGCTACTAAAGTTGTGCTTTGCAAAATTGATTTCAATGAACGTCAAATCAGTGTTGACTTTTTAAAAAGCAATCCTAACACTCAGGAAAAAGAAGACATTGAAAACTATATCAGAGACTGGTTTGACCTCGATACCAACCTGAGTGCTTTTCAGGAAATGGCTGCTAACGATTTTATTCTGAGGCCACTTTTAAAACAATTCCCCAATCTCAGAATCGTAAAATCGCCAGACCTGTTTGAAGCATTAAGCTGGAGCATAATCGGCCAACAGATCAATCTAACTTTTGCATACCAGTGTAAAAGGAGGCTTGTTAAATACTGTAATCGAAGCATAGAATTTGAAGATAAGACCTATTACGCATTCCCAACCCCTGAGCAAGTATTCCATATGGAAGATCAGGTTTATACCGATCTAAAGTTTTCTCGGCAAAAGGTCAGATATCTCAGAAAAGTTGCTGAAGCTTTTATCCATAATGAACTCTCTAAAAAAGAACTACAATCTCTCAGTTTCACAGAAGCTGAAGCCAGGCTTACCGCACTTAAAGGTATTGGAAAATGGAGTGCAAATTACGCTCTGATGCGTTGCCTAGGTTTCAGAGAGGCCTTCCCTATTGCCGACGTAGGACTACACAATGCCCTCAAAAAACACCTGAATTTAGACCATAAACCAAACCTTTCAGAAATCGGCGAATGGGCTAAAAACTGGAAAGGCTGGGAAGCCTATGCTACTTTTTATTTGTGGCATTCCTTATTATAAAAAGTAACTCTACACCTTTTCAGAACAAAAATTAAGGTTATCCCCAAAACGTCTCGAAATAGAGCTAACATACCTCTAGCCATTTTGGCTCAGGGCTTTGCTTTACTCTTCGGTCCAAAGTAGTTTCATCGAAAAAAGACTAGTTTGTAATTGTGTAAACCACCGTCGTTGTATGGTTTTTGACTTCCATAGTCACACTCATCCCCTTTAACCTATATTGCAACGGAATGTTATTATAGTTTTTACCTCCACCGACACTTACAAACAAAAAGGGCTGGGGACTGTTTCCAATAGGCAGAAAGGTCAAACCACCGGTCGGTATGATATTGGGATTACCCGTACCAGTACCCGTCCGTTGCACCGAAAGTTCAAGATTAGGATCCCAGTCGATATCAATTTTATGAACCGAAACTGTATATGTCCCATTGTTCAGATCCTTTAAATCAAGCAATGTTTGATTAGATTGAGAAAACAGGTCCTCATCATAATCCCTTCCGGCTTGAGAAATTAAAGTTGCGTCAAGTACAGTTTGCCAGCCAGAATTGACTGAGAGTGATTGAGCTCCTGCAATGGCCGGGAACATTATAGAAATATATAATAGGAAATTTCTCAATTGTCAATCATCGTAAAAAGTACTGTTAACGTTTTACTTTCACTTCTCAGGACAGTAAAATCTGAAACTGATAAAGAATAACTCAGATTGTATCCGTTATTAACTCCTTCACCTGTATATGCACCTCCTATATTATCAATTATTGTCTGAGGGCTACCATTTAAAACAACTTGTCCTGAAGAACTACCCAGAGTTCCTGCACCCGTGCCGGAATACGATAAAGCGGTCAGTGTTAAATCAAGACCATTAATAGCACCTCCAGATAATTCAGCCCTAACGCTTCGGGATACCCCCGGAAGGACAGCCGAACTGAAGTTTATCCATTTACTATTATTGGTACTTACCTGAACAGACTCTCCGGCATCAGACGGGTTATTTACAGAGAGGTCAAAAGCACTGCTGTTAGGTTCAATATCCATGATCGCCACCGACTGTAAATTTAAATTCACCTGGACGTTTTGTCCAAAACATGCGACAGATATCAATATGAACGAAAGCGTTAATCTCACCTCTTACTAGATGAAAGTTTAAATTCCTGTCCGGTAAAACGTACCTTTCTCTGAACCATATTCAGTGTAAAACTGGCCATTTCTGTTTTATCGGGTTCCACCTTAATTTTAACAATATTGTTCGGGATCTCATATTCAGATTGAGAACCCGGCATATATACTTCCAAGGTCCAGTCTCCGGGCTTTACTTCCCCAAAATTAAATGTATTTCTACGATTTACACGGGTGACAAACTCTTCCTCTCCATTGGATAACTTGGCTAATATGAGAATATCTTCTCCTTTTTCTGATTCGTCAAAATTGTATTTTTCCTGAAGCCTGTAGGCAATTTCACCTTTCACACTTCCGGTTTTCACCAGCTCCACGTCAAAAACCATTGTCGTATCTGCTTTTATATCAACTAACAAAGGGCCACTTGATACTGTTTTCACACCTTCCAGCTCAAAAGTAGATGGAATGCTCAAGATATATTTTTCGGGAAGAATATTATTAAACTCAAAAGCCCCGCTCCCGTCAGATAAAACTTTGTAAGGACCCAATTGGAGTAAAACTCCTTTTTTCTGAAGGTCATCATTAAGACCAATAAGTCTTCCTTTCAAGTGACCTATGTTTTTATTTTTGGCCACCGGGGCGTCAATTCTGAAAGCATATTTCATGGAGAAAAAGGTTGAGAATCTACTTTCTGAAAATGAAATCGGAATGTAGGTTTTACCGGCTACTACAGAAAGTTGATGCTTCCTGAAATCAAAGACCAGACTTCCATTGGTAAACCTTCGGCTTTGATATAACTGATCAGGCGTATAATTATTTCTGTACATCCCGTTCAGGCTTATTACGTTATTCACATTTAGCCTTACATTCCCGCCAAAATAGATCAGGTTTTGCAGTTCATTTTGCTGAGAGAATTTACTGGTATGCATATACTCAAAATAGCCCCCTAGCCAGAACCACGATGTTATCCCAAATTCGGGAGCAACAGACGTATTAAATGAAGCAGTTTTTTCGGCAAAATCTTCTTTCAAAAGGTTATTCACATATCCCATCCTCCCCGAAGAGGTTAGTGTAAACCGCGAAGAAGTATAGGTATAGGTTAGATTCCAGAAACTCTCTTTATAATGATAGCTCGCCGGAACCTGACGGTCTTCCCTCTCCTGCTGTGTGAGGTTAAAGAAGAACTGATTCTTCTGATTGGGCATATAACTCAGATAGACCATTTTAACCTTACTCAACGGCGAAGTCACAAAAACGTTAAGATCAAGACTAGGGTTAATGTTTGAGTTATTGGTATTTACTCCAGCACTTAAATGACTATTGAACTGATAATTTACAGAATTCAAAAGGAACCGGCTGTTTGTATAATAACCGTAGTAATTTTTACCCGCCTGAATAAATTCATTTCGCAATCTGAGTTTACCAAGTGAATAACTTAAACGGTTATAAATGGCACCGTCAATTTTAGCATTTGCATTGCCCATACTGGCTTCAGTAAATGACTCGAGTCCCTTATATTCAAACTTACCTGAAATACCGATCAGGTTTGACCAGAAACTTTTTTCACCCTGGACCAGGTTTTTTGACATATATCGCAAGCTCAGCTCATTGCCTCCTTTTAAAACTTTAGTATAGCCAAGCCCAAAAGACCCTTTTTGACTTTTAATAAATCTGGCATTTTGAATAAAAGCTACCCAACGGTCTTCACCAATTCTTTGTTCAAATTTCAACCCTCTACCGAATCGCCCAAACTCAAGAAGTTGCCCAAAGCGTAGCAAGTAGTCTCCGGCATCAATTTTATTTTTCTTGCTCTCATAGCTCAGAGAGTATTGATCATAGCTTCCAAGTTGAGGTAAATGAATGTTATTTGGCCCGCGAAGCAAAAAAATCACATGATGTTTTTTGTCAAAATCCAGATATCCATTTCCTGAAATATTGAACTGCACCGAATTAAACCGTTGCTCTCCAAATGTGGAATTCAAATATTCAAGTCCCGCATTAATGGGTAATCTAAGATAGGGGTCAGCTTTTTTTGAATTATTAGAGTAAACCGGAATAGAAACTACACTATAAACCGGTTTTCTCCCTTCTATTTCTGCCGTTAAATCCACGGGAACCATCCAGCTTGACCTTTCTGAATAAGGTACATACTGCCTGACAAGAATTTCTGATGATGAATTTGGGGCGATAAAAAGAGTATCTCTACTATTGAGGACCTCACCTTTAGAAGAATGCAACAGTATCTTTTCGGTGGTATTTCCCAGATTTTGAATCAGAAATGGAGTAATCAAGGTGTCTCCTTCCTTTACCCATTCTTTCGAGTCCAATGGTTCCATTTCTAACTGAAAATGCTCTTTCACAGTCAAAGTGGCATTACTAGCCAGATATTCTTCGCCAATTCTCACAGAAAATCTTATCGGGTATTCTCCACTCAAGGTTTCTTTGGGAGTGGAGATCGTGAACATATACCTTTTTCCCCTTGTTCGTTCAAAAATCTTTTCAGAGAGTATTTTCCAATTCAGTGGTAAAACCAGCTGATGCTTTGCTTCAGAAGATAGTGAGCTATTCAGATCAAAAAAAAGAGTGGCGTGGGCACCAGGGCTAATACTCGAATGCTCTTTCACCAGTTGGAGAGCATCAATATTCTGGGCACTGGTAGTGAAGACCACCAGAATAAGAACCACTATTTTGACGAAAGCTTTCAAGAAGTTGGTTGTAGTGTAGTGATTTAAAGTTGTAATCCTTGGAGAGCCTTAAATCTCCAGAGAAATGTTGGACGCAAAAAGATCTTTACCATTATCCATTACCAAAACGGCTTCATAGGTTCCTTTTTGGAGGTTTTCAAGGACAAGCTTGTAATCTGAACACATTCTTGGGTATACTCTTCTACTAAGCCCCTTGATGGTGGAGATTTGCTCGCCGTCTTCATTGTAGACCTCAAGATAGAGTCTTACTTTCTCAGAAAAAGCCCCATTGTTTTGAACGATCACATCAAGTGAAGGTGTTTCGGAATTTTCCATTTGAATATCTGCTACAGACAAATTCGATTCTTCATTGAAACCGATATCTGCGACGACCTGAATCCCGTATCGTACGATGGAATTTACAGAGACTCCATTGGATTGTTTTTCAGTGTACGGGTCTGTGCCCTCCACCATGATCATCGACCAATATGAACCTGTTTCAGCGTTTTCCGGCGTTTGAATTTTATAGAAGAAGGTAAATTCTTCACCGGCATCAAGCACTTTTTCTTCAATGGTCATACTTAACCAATCTTCAAGGGAGTACTTAAAATCCTCGTGTAGAATGTATGAACTGTTTTGACCGCATTGGGTGATCAAATCCATTTTGTAAATCAGAATCTTCGTGGATTTCGCAGACTCATTTTTTACGATGATTTTACCCGTATCTTCCCCTCCTTTTGTTATGCCATGAACATGGGTCAAACCATTTTTAATAACAATAGACGCTAAACCTGAGTGAGTAGCAAAAAGACTGAAGGCGATTAGAACGAAGATTTTTTTCATTAGAGAAAGCTGTAAGTGCGATAGAAGTAGCTGGCAGAGACATGCTCTGCCAGCTTAAATGATTTTTTAGTTATCAACCAAAGTGTAGGTCACAGTAACGGCAGTACTTTTTGCTTTCAAATCAGCATAGTCTGCATCGTCAGCGTCAAAGGCATACGTTAGCTGATGACCTTTACTAATACCTGTTCCGGTGTAAACTGAGCCGATACCAGAGATAATCTCCTGATCACTTGTTGAAAGTGTAATTTCTCCGGCAGAAGTTCCTTTAGTACCTGCACCGCCGGCAGCAGCAGCACCAGCAGTAACTTTAATGGTTACACCATCAGGAATTGCACTTGCCTTAACATTTACTTTTCTTGATGTCACAGCCGAAGGTAAGATAGAGGAATAATTGATCCACAAATCTGTGTTATCGTCCGGATTATCAATCTTTTCACCCGCCTCAAGAGGTGTTGGTTGTGCAAAAGTTGATGAGAAGTTTCTTGTAGCGGCCGTTCCTGGCTCAATATCCAAAAGAGCGATGTTCGGTACCACTACTGTAATCTGGTGGTTGTCTGAGTTTGAGTCTTGTGCGTGAGCCAATGACATAACACCTACAACCAAAGCTGTCAGTGAAATAATTTTTTTCATTTTTCAATTTTACTTTTTGATTCGTTTGATATGGGGCTTTCGCCACCGATTTCGGAAAATGGAATCCAAAAAGTATGCCAAATAGAAAAACAGCTTTAGATATATAAAATAAAGTATTGGATATATGAATTTGGCTTTAACATATATGAAATCAGAATTTTCAAATCCAAAAAGGAATCCGATTTCTGTACTGAATTTCCAGATAATGGAAACTTCGAACCAAGAAATAGGGTGAGAGTGCCCTTAGCTTCTAAGGAAGAATTTATGTATATACAAAAATATTTCACCAATTACCTTGCATTGCAAAGTACCTTCCATTATGTTTGTATCAGAATTTGGTTTGAACCAGTTCAATTATGAAAAAGCTATTTAAAAACTTTAAGAGCAGCGGGGAATCTCCCTGCTGCTGCTTTCAACATCCAAAAACATTATGAAAATTGAAAACGCCAAGGTGCAGATGCGAAAGGGGATCCTGGAGTATTGCATTCTGCGAATCATCTCCCGGGGTGAAATTTATGCCTCCGAGATTCTTGATGAGCTCATAGAAGCCAAAATCATGGTGGTGGAAGGCACCCTTTACCCCTTGCTGACCCGACTAAAAAATGCCGGACTGCTCGATTATAAATGGGTGGAATCAGCCTCAGGGCCACCAAGAAAGTATTATGTACTCACTGACACCGGCCAAGAGTTTCTGGAGGCTCTCGGCGATACATGGGATAGCCTCTCTTCTTCTGTCAACACCATCATTTCGAACAAATAAGCTATTACTCAACAGATGAAAAAGACAATACAAATTAATATAGCCGGCATCGTTTTCAACATTGAAGAAGACGCCTATAAGACACTGAATGATTATCTGGCATCCGTCCAGAAGTACTTTTCGAGCTATGAAGGCAGTGAGGAGATCGTGGCTGACATTGAAGCCCGCATTGCCGAAAAGTTTATCGGTAAAAACAAACCTGATGCTGTACCGGTTATCACCGCTGCAAACGTGGACGAAATCATGAAAACCATGGGATCGGTGGCCGATTTTGAAGCTGTAGAAGAAGAGGCTGCTTTTTCGTCAGATGCTTTTGAAGAGCCTCAGGCGAAATCTTCCGAACAGTCAAAAACAGAACCTCAGGGAGAAACCAAACGAATCTTCCGTGACACTAAACGTAAAGCACTGGGTGGCGTTTTGGCTGGTTTAGCCAACTATTTCAAAACAGACGTCGTTTGGTTCAGAGTGCTGTTTCTTATAGGCTTTCTTGGCCTTGCAGAAAGCGGAATAAGCGGTATTCTTTTCCTTGCCTATATCATTTGCTGGATCGCCTTCCCGCCAAGTGAAGAGCTGGAAGAAAACGAAAACGTGAAGAAGTTTTACCGTAACCCGGAGGGTAAAGTTATCGGTGGTGTGGCCACAGGACTTGCTTCGTACCTCAATATGGATGTGGCGGTATTAAGAATCATTTTTGTGGTTCTTGTTCCTTTCTTCGGAATCGGTTTCCTGGCCTACCTCATCCTTTGGATAGCTTCTCCGATTGCACAAACGCTGACTCAAAAAATGGAAATGAAGGGCGAGGCCGTTACCATTGAAAACATTGACAGCAATATCAAGCAAAGCCTGCATGTAGAAAATAACCCGACAACCCCAAGGAAAGAAAGTGCGATTGCTACGCTGCTACTTTTCCCGTTCCGTCTTCTGGGACAGGCCTTTTCAGTTCTTGGCAGAGGTCTTTCTCATCTCGGGCCTGTGGTTCGTATTTTTCTCGGAATAATTTTATGCCTTATCGGACTCGGACTCACGATTGGAGCTTTGACGGGAACGGCCGTATTTTATGGTCTACTCACTGATCACCGTTGGATAACTAATGATGCTAACCTCGGCTTTTTTGCCCGTGATTTACCTGCAAACTCCGGCATCTTCTTATTTCTGACAACAGCCATTCCCGCCGTAGCGACGTTACTTTCGGGTGTTATTTTGATTACCAATGAGCGAATTGGTACTAGAAACTTCTGGTTAACAGGTCTCGGCCTTTGGGTTGTCGGTATTCTCGGTCTCAGCTTTATTGGTGGGCGTTACTCCTTAAATTATGCCAAAAGAGCTTCTGTACGCGAAGTCGAGAATTTTAAACTGAGCTCTGAAACGGTTTATCTTGACTCTTATGAAAATCTGGATGACGATACGCACGATTATAATCTTAAAGTGCTTATTGAGCCTTCTGATTCTGATGAAATAGAAATTGTGAAGAACTTTACAAGCTCGGGAAGCTCCCGGGAAGTCGCTAAAGAAAATGCCCGACAACTTTCTTATCAAGTCAATGTAAGAGATTCATTGGTCTTGTTTAATGAGCGACCAATTCTGGAAGAAACAGCCAATTTCAGAAATCAAAAAATAAGTGTCGACTTGAAAATTCCGAGAGGAAAAAAAATCAGAATGACCGAGAATTTTGCCCGTGAACTGCTGGCAAATGCCTGGGCTGTTAAAAACAGGTTCGGAATCGAGTATAATGATTTTGATAAACTGATTTTTGAAATCAATGAAGAAGGAGATTTGGTTTGTTTTGATTGCGAGCCGCTTGACGAAGAAGAACAAAAAGCCTATCGTGAGCGGGAAAGTCGCTGGAGTTCCTATTACCTGAATGACGATGATTTCAAACCAACCGGCCGATTCGATAAATCCTTCGATCTTGATGATTTTGATAGTATCGAATTCGGAGGCACTTTCAGAGTGATGGTAACTCAAGGCGATAATTATGAGGTTTCTGTAGTGGCTGAGAGCGAAAATGATCTTGAAGATATGACGGCCGAAGTGCGTGGTGGAGAGCTGCGTCTGGGATTTAGAGATCGTTTCTTCGACAACAGAGACCGTGTGAATGTCTATATCAATATGCCTAAACTGGAAAGCCTCAATGTTTCGGGAGCTTCCAAGTTGAAGGTTCTGGATTTTAAAAATATTACTGATCTCAATGTCGACATTTCAGGTGCGGCTAATGCTCAATTGGATATCGAGGCTAATGATATGAATTTTGATGGTTCGGGTGCCAGCAAAACTGAGATCAGAGGTATTATTGATAATCTGGATCTGGACATCTCAGGTGCCAGTCATCTCAAAGCGGTTGAGACGGAAATTAACCGTGCTGAAGTGGAAGCTTCCGGAGCAAGCCACGTTGACTTGGGAGAGGTTCAGGATTTGAAATCCAATACCAGCGGAGCCGCTTCAGTTAAGCGGAAATAAGAAGCACTTAAAACTTGTTCAAAGGCCCCGGAAATTCCGGGGCCTTTTTGCTTTCAATTTCAAAAATCAATACCGAATTAAAATCAGGGAAAGGCTGTTCTTTCCTCATGCAGCTTTTCAGCCCTTCTACTCTCATCGTGTTCTTTAGCTGGCTAGCCTATGGACTTTTGCATAGCTTAATAGCTTCAACGATAATCAAAAATAACCTGAGACCAAGGATTGAGCCTGAAGGCATCAACTACCGACTATTGTATGTGATTATTGCTGTATTAAGTCCTATTCCAATTGTCTGGTTTCAGCTTAATTCTGAGAGCCCGCCAGTTTGGGAGAATTACAGGGAAATCCGACTTTTCGGAGGGTTCATGGCCGGTATAGGCCTGGCTCTTTTGCGTCAAGCCTTCTCGGTTTATGACACCTCTCTGTTCCTCGGCTTAAGTCGTGCAGAAGAGAACTCTGAAAGCTTCAAAACTTCCGGACTGTTGCAATATGTTC
Source organism: Jiulongibacter sediminis (assembly GCF_001306455.1). Taxonomy (GTDB): domain Bacteria; phylum Bacteroidota; class Bacteroidia; order Cytophagales; family Spirosomataceae; genus Jiulongibacter; species Jiulongibacter sediminis. Next base: position 62,023 of record NZ_LGTQ01000012.1, read on the forward strand.
GACATCCATTGTATACTGCAACACTGATGATTTTCTGGGGATGGTTTTTATTCAGTAACAGCTACCACAATCTCGCCTTTTGTCTGGCCAATACACTATATATCCTGTTGGGAATACAATGGGAAGAGAAAAAACTCATTAGACAATTTGGAGAAGAGTACCTCGAGTACCGCAAGAAGACTCCCATGCTTTTCCCAAAAAAGTTTAACTTTTCATAAACCTCACCAAAAGAATCTCAACGAGTAGAAAAGCTAATGCTGCATAAAGAAAATACTTCCAGAGCTGTTTACCGAAGTTGCTTTCGGCAAAGCTATCGATAAAATCACCATCAAGTATATTGTCAAAAACAGTAATGTTCGGCTGCTCAGCAAAAATATCCTTTAACTCTTCAGGGGTATATTGACCCATTTTAGACTCTTCCGAGTTATGGTTGAGAGCTAATAATTTCCGGGTAACTCCATCCTGTTGAAGTTCAAAAAAGCCTGACTCTATCTCATCCCCCAGTTCGGCGATATCTGGCAATTCCAAAATCAGATTATTACGAATAACCCGCTGAACCGGAATCACCTCTTTCTCTCCACTTTTCAAAGTGTAAACTGCATTTTGAGGAGCATCATTCATCGGAATTATAATACTTCCTTCATCAAAATTATAAGCCAGTCGTTGAGGCTTAACACTCAATGCAGCCATTTTAAATAATGTAGGAACAAACAAGGCGTGCTCGGCAAAATTGCCAAAACGGCCGAGTAATGGAGAACTCAAAAGATACACGGAACCATCACCAAAATTAGCCTGACTTAGAAAATTCTTACCACTTTTCATCATTAGAAGCCTGGTTCCGACCCCACTCCAATCCAGTACAGGTTTTACCGAAGGCAAATTGAGAATAACATCACCCGACTGCTCGAAAACATCAGCAAAAAATGGATTGGACTTATCCGGCTCCGTTAGCATAGTCGGAGTAACATTTACTGAAGATGAGTCTTTCAAAACCCGGAGAGAACTGAGACCAAGACTGGCCAGGGTTTCTCTATAAACCTGCTCAGAAGGATTTGACGAAGGAATAACCAAAACATGCCCACCTTCTCTTACAAAGGTCTGAATGGCCGTTTGAAGATTGGGGTCAAAAGCCTGAATCCCTTCAAGAATCACAAAATCGTTTTCAGAGATTCGATTCAAATTAACATTCCCTGAATTGTATTGAGAAAAGTTAAACAAACTATCGTTCGAAAAGAGCTTTGCTACGTAATCAGACGGTGACCGCTCCTGAAAAAGATGAAGAATATTGATGGCCGGCGAAATATCCAACACAAAATAACTTTCATTATCAAAGGTAATGGGCTGATCGTCAAACTGCACTACTCCACGATGTTCACCTTTTTCTCTAACCGTAAAATTGAAACTTGCCGTGGCATACGTATCAGGTGCTATGCTAACTGAACTGGTGCTGGTTTGAACATCATCTATAAAAAGTTTCACAGGGAGGTTTTCTACCGGCTCATTACCGGAATTAAACACTTTGACATAGAGCACACTGTTCTGCATTTCTCGAACAAAAGGCGAAGCAAGCCATACAGAATCCACAAAAACGTTTTTAAGCCCTTCTCCCTGCACAGGAATCAGATAAATTTGCTGGCTACTATCCACTCTAAAGTTCTGTAAATCACCGACCGTACTTTTTTGAAAATCTGAGAACCAGAAAAAGCTGTTTCTGTCAGCAGAGGATTCTTTATGAGCCATACTAACCTGTCGCCGATAAACATTCTCCAGTGTTCGGTGTCTTGAAGAAAAACCTACTTCGGTTAATCGGTCTTTGATTTTTGCCGCCCCTTTAATAAACTGATCATCCCCACTGAAACTGTTACTCAAAAACTGAACATTCTGCTGGTTTTTAAATAGGCCAAGAAGCTCATCAATCTTAACGGCCGCTAGGTCAATATACCGCTTATTCTCCGTTGTATTCTGCATACTCAGAGAGTTATCAAGATAGAGACTATTCATCCCTCTTTTGGTAGTACTCTGATCATTTTCAGCAGGTAAAAAAGGCTGGGCAAAAGCAACAACCAAAGCCGCTATAAAGGCCATTCTGGCAGCCATGATAAGCCATTGCTTCAGCCGTCTGAAAGAAGAAGTTTCAGTTTCGACTTTCTTGAGAAAAGCAACATTGGTAAAGAAGACTTTTTTGGTTCGCCTGAAATTAAAAAGGTGGATAATAAGAGGGATGGCTAATGCCAGAAGTCCCCATAACATACCCGGATGTGCAAATTGCATATGCTTTTATTTTTACGAGCCCTTTTTCATGTAATCGCCTCTGGAGAAGTACTTTTCAATAAAACAATACATGAGAATAAAGAAATAACGGCTTCCCATTTCCTTTATTTTCAATTTTGACTCCCCATATTTCCGGTTTGTCCAGCTATTGGGTACCACGGCATATGAGTACCCCCTCACCATAGCTTTCAAAGGCAGTTCAATAGTCAGATTAAAATGTGGAGAAAGAAAAGGCTTAATACCATTTATCGTTTCTCTTTTATATAACTTAAAGGCATTTGTGGTGTCATTATAGTCAATCCGCATCAGCATTTTAACAATGAAATTAGCCACCCTGTTAATGACTTTCTTGTGCTTTGGGTAATCAATCACTTTTCCTCCTTTCCCCCACCGACTACCAAAAACTGCATCCACATCTTCCTGAATCATCGTTTGGTAATACTTCACCAAATCTTCAGGATCATCAGACATATCCGCCATAAAAACCGCAACACAATCACCAGAAAAACGCTCCAGACCGTAACGAACGGCATAGCCAAAACCATTAGGGCCGGAGTTAGTCTCAAAAACAAGGGTAGGGATTTCCTGCTGAAGCGTTGCTAAAACATCTGCTGTATTGTCTTTTGAATTGTCATTGGTAACCCAAATTTCATGGTCTATTCCATGTTTTTGCAGTGTAGAGTATAAAGACCTGAGGGTTTCAGGGATAGATTCGGCCTCATTATAGGCTGGAATAACCACGCTTAGCTTCATGACGTAAAATTGTAGAGAAAAGCTGAGATGAGCAACGCCCCCGATTGACCTTTCTGAAATGACTGATTAAACAAATTTTAAATAGCTGATTTCCAATTTACTTCCCTCTGTTCCTCCCCCACCAAATCATAAACCCTGTTACAGGTAAACTAGCGGCTATTAGAGACATACCAAAAGCCAGTACCTTTCCTGCGAATCCCAGTATACCACCTGTATGAATATCATAGGTCATACGAATTAATAAATCTGCGGTGTCTGCATCTTTAAGTCTGCCGTAAATATTCTTTACAGGGACCTCCTCCAGGGTATATTGGTCAAAATAACGATAATCTGCACTCCAATGCACCCCTTCATTTGTGTTAACATTGGCTCCTATGGTCGCTGAGTCTGACTCTATAGTGTGGACTTCTAATGAAAGGGCATCCGGATGTTCGTTTTTCATTTTCTCCCATACAAGATCAATGACCGGTTTCTCAAAATTCAGGTTCTGAGTAGATACCTTGGAAATAGGCTCTGAAAACAACAGATCTTTCTCGCCACCTGTGGCAGTATATACCAGCTTAGTAAACCATTGAATCCCGAAAAAAATACCCGTAATGGCAATAATGAGCAGCAATGCCGAGCTATAAAAGCCGGGGATATTATGTAAATCATAATTTTTTCTTTTCCATTTGGTGCTTGGTTTCCATTTAAACCAAAACCGCTGCCGGGCAGCTGCCTTGTTTTTAGGCCACCATAAAACGATCCCGGAGATTAGCATAAACACAAAAAGAAGCGTAGCATAAGAGGTCAAAGGCTGACCGATATTCGGTGGCAACCACATATAATAATGACCATTTATAACCCATCTGAAAAAGGTCTTGTTCATGTCCTGCGTATGAATAATCTCAGCCGTGTACGGATTCACATAGATCACATAGTAATGCTCCTCTGGCTCAAAACCATAGAAGATGGCCTCTACACTCCTGTCTTTTGCCGGATAATTAATAGCATGCAAGTGCCATTCAGGCAATTCTTTTCTGGCGACTGCCTCAAAAGCCGAAGGTGGTAATACGGGCTTTTGCTGTACTTCAGAAAACCTGTAAGGCTGTAAGGCATCCTGAATTTCTCTCTCAAATGCATACAGACAGCCCGTTATACTAACTATAAACACCACCAGCCCTGTGGAAAGACCGAGCCAGAGGTGTATTTTCCCTGCTATTTTTTTTAAAGTCATCAGGTGCTTCAGTATTTATAACGAATGCTTAATCGGGCATTTCTAAGGGCCTCAGCCTGCCAATAGTAAAACTGACTCCAAGAATAATATCCCCCTGAAATCACACTGGCATTGAAGAGGTTATTCACGTTTAAAGCCACATTGAAGCGATCAAAAGTATAAGACAAAGCACCATCAAATCGGGTATAAGAGGGCATTTGAGGATCAACAGTGGTATCATAAGCGGAGTACCAAGATGTACGGCCTCCAGCATGAGAGGCTCCCATTGAAATACCAAACCCTTCCAGTGCTCCTCTGTCCATATGATAGTTTAGCCAGGCATTTGCGATATGTCTGTCAGTCCCCGGAATTTGCCTTCCTACCAGATACTCTTCGGTATCTTCAGAGATCTGACCATCAGTGAAAGCATAATTCATTGTCACATCCAGACCATTGAAAATTTGTCCACGCAGATCAAATTCAACACCCGAGGTTTTCGTTTGTCCCAGCTGCACCGAGAAATATTGATGCTCCGGATCTGTCGTAAGAACGTTATTTTTAGTTATTTGATAGGCTGCTAATGAGGCTACCCATCGACCATCAAGCCACTGTTTTTTTATACCGATTTCTGTGTTCAAACCCGAAACAGGATCAAAAGGCTTTCCATCAAAACCGGCTCCGGCCTGAGGAATAAACGACTCATCGACTACACCATATACACTCATGTTTTGATTAATGGAGTAAGAAATCCCCACCCTCGGGGTAAATTTTCCGGCATCTACCTCACCGCTATAGGGATCATCATTGCCTGTAGAAGTGTATCGCCCAGCCAACGTCAGTCTAAGTTTTTCTTTCAGGAGATGGATTTCATCCTGTGCATAAAATGCCATGTATTCATTTGAATAATGAACGCCACGTTGTCGAAGACTCAGACTACGGTCATAGACCGGATAGGATGACGAAGGGACGTTGCCAAAAACAGGATTATAGACATTAAAACCTGTAGAGCCAGGGATGGCTCCACCCTGAGCCCAGTCATGGTAAAAATCATATGCTCCCATATCTAGTCCCGTAAGAATTCTGTGAGTGATATTTCCTGTAAAGGCATCACCGTTAACAAAGAACTGCCCTACACGGGTCTGACCTTGAATATCCCAGATAGACTCGGCTCTTTGTAAGGTATCTCCGATAAACCCTGAAGGCCACAAACTACTTCCGATCTGATCAAACGTAAGATGAGCAAGTTGACCAGTAAACTTCCAGTTTTCATTCAAACTATGAGCAAGAATGAGCAAAAACGACCGATCGTCAATCGTTGTTGGTGACATATTGTTTTCAAGCGTAGTAAAGTCTGTGGGTAAATCACCCAGACCATTTGGGGAATAGATATAATTTGAACCAATCGGGGACATTTTAACATGCTGATAATTGTATTCCGCTGTGAGGGAGGTTGAAGGGTTAATCTGGTACTTTAATACCGGGGCTACAGAAATGCGGTTATTGTATTCAAAAGGCCTTTGCGTTCCCTTTTCCTGTCCCATCAGATTCAGACGATATTGTAGCTTTCCATCTCTGCTTATGGTTCCGTCAATGTCCAAAGTACTTCTGTAGGTTCCGAAACTCCCAACCGTCATTGAGACCTCTCCTTTCCGGTAACCGGTTGGTTTCTTGGTAACCACATTATAGAATCCGCTGGGCTCACCTGCGGCTAGCATAAAACCCGCCGGTCCTTTGACAAACTCAATACGCTCCACCATACTCATGTCCTCAGTAAGAGGGCCCCACGTTTGGGTTACATTCATTCCATTTCTAAAAGAGGCCACCCGAGAACCTCTCATAACTATTCGGGCATAATTCTCCCAATGTTCTGATCGGGTAGCTCCACTCACATTACGGATCACCCCCTCACGCATATCAAAAATCTGCTGATCTTTCAACGTCTGATTGGTAATCACCTGAATGTTCTGAGGCACATCCAGCAGGGGTGTTCTGAGCCTCAGCGAAACAGATGGATAATCTGTGACATATTTTCCCGGATCTGCAGTGACTAGAATTTCGTTGAGCTGATTTTCATCGACTTCTAAAATAAAATTAATGGTTGCCGTTTGGCCATCAGAAAGTGTTAAGCTTTGTTGGGTAGGTTTCATTCCAACAATAGAAGCTTCAATTTTAAAAGTACCTTCCGGAACATTGTTTAACTCATAAGCTCCCGTTGAGTCCGTTAGGGTACCAATTGTGGATCCCTTGAGTACCACACTTACAAAAGCTGCCGGTTGTTTATCCTGAGTTCTGACAGTACCCTCTATTCTGTTTTGTTGGGCAATGACCAGCCCGGGGAAAAGTAAAATTAATTGTAATAGCTTTTTCATTTTTATTTAGACTAATTATAAATAACGCGACAAATGTAGAGAACCCACCTAAACCTATCAAGCTTTATTTAGAATTAATTTAAATAATGTGTTTTAATTTTTGAGGAGGGTCAAAATTTCAAAATCAAATTCGTTCTTCTCATTCTTTTCAAAGAATTGACGTTCAATGATTTTCCAACTATCAAAGAGTGATAGATCAAAAAAGGCGTCGGCCTCCGGCGAAGAATGAACTTTAGTAAGATAGACCTTTGAAGCATAAGGAAGAGCCTGTTCGTAAATATTGGCCCCGCCGATAACAAAAATTTCCTCGCTTCCCTCCTGCTCAGCTGCAAGATCAAAAGCTTTCTCCAGAGAATAAACCACCTCACAGCCTTCCACTTTCAGGCGTTTATTACGAGTCACAATGATATTCGTTCGTTTGGGAAGTGGTCGACCAATAGAATCAAAAGTCTTTCTACCCATAATGATACTATGGCCACTAGTCAGTCTTTTGAAGTTTTTCAAATCATCAGAAAGATGCCAGATCAAAGTATTATCCTTGCCGATAGCATTATTTTCAGCTACAGCGATGATGAGGGAGATGTTATTTTGGGGCATTAAATTCATCTTAAAGTGACTGCCCTCTGCTACGCCCAGGTTGACAAATAGTACTGTCAGTTCGAGCGGAGCCGAGAACCTCGTTTATACTCAAAAGTACTAACTATTTTCTCAAAACATCCTGCTCAGAGAAACCGCAAAACCTTGATTGAGTTTTAACTCCTGATTACTGAGGTTCTGTGCTATGGGCAATTGACCGTTTATGCTCAGACCGAATTTTTTCCAATATAAATCCACTCCTGCGGCACCATTGACATACCAACCGCCGGTAAACTCATTGCGTTCGCCATTGACTAGGTCCTGCCCTTTAATTTCCGAGTTCGTTCCTGCTGAAATAACCAGATTGGCATTTCCGATATATACCGAGCGAAAAGCCAGAAGACTCAACAGCGTTTGATTTGCAAAATGATAGCCATTGTCGTTGGTGCCATTGATATTGTACATCAAATTGATATTTAAACCCGCATCATGCTTTTTTAGAGTATAAATGAGGTTCAAAGGCACATCCCAGCTTCCTGTACCCAGTTGAAAATTGGCATTGGCCACCTCAGCTACGTCATATTGATCGTAATGATAATCGCCCAGCGGAGCTTTTACCCCGAAACCTGCCATTAGCTGATGGTTCCATTGCTGATGCAGCCTGGTGGTATCTACAAAAGTGTTCAGCAGGTTATAATACACCAGCACCCGTGAATCACCTACACCCTCAAGCCTGGCTTTAAAATCATCATAAAATCTGTTTTGTTCGTTTTGCTGATAGGGTAAAAAAGCCATTAGCTGAACTTTGGGCAACGGATATAACCTCGCCCACAATTCGGTGGTTCTGAAGGTCTCTTGAGCCTCTAAAAGCGTACTTCCAATATGGGAGTCAAAGCTATTCTGCCGATAGCGAATGCCCGCAAACTGCAAATGCCCTTGCGGCAAAATCCCGAAGAATGAGCCGCCATTTACACATCCGCAGATATCGCAGGCCTGACTTTCAAAACTTGCAAAAAGTATAAGTACTAAAATTGAGAATTTTTTCATGGTGCAGCGAAACGGGAGTCTCTGACAAACTCCTCGTCACTTAATGTTTTTAAAAAGGAAATAATCTGAGCTTTTTCGGTGCTAGTCAAAGCAATTCCCAGTATTCCATCCTCTGATTTGAGTAAAGGATCCAGATTCTCTGTGTCCTGCACTCCGGCAGCATAATGATCCAATACATCGTCCAATGAACTGAATCGGCCGTCATGCATATATGGAGCTGTAAAACGAATATTCCGAAGGCTCGGCACTTTGAATTTCAACCGGTCTTCGGGCCGTTCAGTCACCAAAGCCCGCCCTAGATCAGGGTCAATTCGAAAGGGTTCCAAACCATTATTTCTGAAGCTCTGATCAGAGAATAAGGCTCCTGAGTGGCATGAGCTACACTTTTGTTCAAAAAGCCGTAGGCCCTCGAGCTCATCTGCTGTGAGTTCTCCGCCCGGCTCATTTCTGACATACTTATCGTATCGGGAATTAGCTGAAACCAGAGCATTCATAAATTGGCTTAATGCCCTCAAAAAACGACTTGTGTTTACCTCCTCTGTACCGTAAGCTTCTTTAAACATTTGCCGGTAAGTAGAGTCAGCCGCAATTTTATCAATCACGTTCGTCATGGTTTCATCCATTTCCAGCGGGTTCATGATTGGAGCCGGAGAAAACAGATCAAGATCAAAAACGCCACCGTCCCAGAAAAAACTCGTCATCCAGGCCGTATTTTGAATAGGAGGAGCATTCCTGCGACCCACTCTATTATCAATTCCATGACTCACAATATGCCCATGATGTGTAAAAGCATAGGGCTGGCCGTGACACTCCGCACAGGAAATAGTCCCATCTCTACTGAGCCGACCATCGTAAAACAGTTTCCGGCCAAGCTGGAAACCTTCTTCAGAAACCGGATTTTTTGAGAGGTCATATACTGGTTCATCGAAGTTTGAAGGAACTTCAAAAAGAGGCTTTTCTTCATTAATTATAGGTACCTCGCCTCCGGCCTTTTCGCAAGACCAGAGGCTCAGTAAACCTGCTATGAGGATCAAATATCTCATTGAAAATTAATGAATGTGATCCATTGAGAAAGCGGAAGAGTAATTCGCAGAGACCTTCATTCCACCCGTCATATCCATAATCACCGGTGTTTCGGCAATTTTGAGGGAATTAATTCCATCGAATACCTTCGTTACATCCAATACCACATGTGCTGTAGAACTACTCATATTCCGAACGGCCAGATCTTCTGACAACATGGTGTCAATCACTTTGAGGTTATTCGGAGTGGCCGTGTCTTTACCTCCAAAACCTCCGATATGGAATTTGAAAACGTTACCCGGCTTAGTAGAAACCGGGCTAACACCCTCCATTTTGAAGAAAATGTATCCCGAATTCCAGACCCAGTACATATTGTCATCTCCGTAAGAATAAATATCCAACACACCCGTACGCTCAGCCTCTGGCGAAACGCTTTTAAGGCTATCCACGCCAATCATGTAAGTAAGATGATGGTAATCACCCGCCGGCACATCATTCAGCGTAATTCTTTGAGAAGCCTCATCAGCCTCACGCACAATATAGTACTGATCAGGGAAGGAAATCGTTTTTCCGTCCATGGCAGTCAATTGAATATTGGACACAAAATAATTCAAGGTGGTTACCGTGTACTCTTCACCTGAATTATTTGAAGCTACCGTTTGACCCAGATTTAGCTCGTTGCTGCCAATACGGTTATCGAACTCAAGTACTACTGTACCGCTGCCCGTCAGCTCGTCATCATTCATTGTTTCGCAGGCAAAAAGAAATGTGATTACAGCGACAAAACCTGCCGCTTTGAAAAATATTGATTTCATATTATATATCGAATTGAAAAATTGAGGGTCTGTGATATCAAATCACAAAACCCTTGAGATATCATGTACCAAAAGTTTCACACAGAAACCGGCACCTGTTTTTGTAAATAGTTATGCTCTCTTATTGAACATCAAAAAGATATGAGAAATCAAGCCTGCGGCGGATGGAAAACGGAACCGTTTCCAGAAGAAGGTAATGCGGTGGAATTGTCGCGGAACGTCTTATTTTCAATGGTGCTAACTTTCGGCTCAAAAAGAAATACAAGGTTACCTACTTTGCTTTCAAACTTGAAGACTTCGGTTAAAAAGGTATTTGTCGCTTGTTTTTCGTCTTCTTGTTGAGCAGCTTTCAGTTGCTTGGCCAAATAACACTGGCCGTCACAATGAAGCTCAGGCATGTCTTTATTGACACAGTAATTCTGAATAATGAAATCTTTGCGAAGCTCATAATTCACAAATATGGCAGGAACAATCATCGCCTTTATGAAGAGCAATGAGAGTAAAAGAGCAGCAATGATTTGCTTTCCTGTCTGCATTCAGCAAAGATAGATCGTGATCGTTGAAAAAAATGTGACAAAAGTCAATTTGATTCAGTTTTGCACAAGAATTAACTCCACGTAAACAGGGAAAAGTCTGTAAAGACTCTATTTTTGCAGCCACAAAAAGGAAATCTTCAAGAGTACAGATGTTTATTGACAAAATCACTTCAACAAAATCAGGTCTTTTACTTTATGGTATCACTCCCCCCAAAATGGAGACACCAGCCGATAAAGTAAGTGAAATTGCAGAACGAACGCTTAGCCGAATTCAAGGCCTTGACCTTGACGCTCTGGTGGTTTATGACGTTCAGGATGAATCAGCCAGAACCGACAAGGAGAGGCCATTCCCTTTTATGGGTGCTTTAGATCCTTTTGAATTTGCCAGTCAATATTTGTCAGCACTTGAGTTGCCAAAAATCATTTACCGGCCTGCCGGTAAATTCGGTCCAGCAGAAATAGAAGAATGGTTAAAGAACCTCAAAAAACATACATTCTATCCGATTTTTGTGGGTGTTCCGGCTCCGGATTTTACACCCAAAACATCACTTCCTGAGGCCTATGCCCTTTGGGAATCTCAGCAAGAAAACTCCGTTTTAGGAGCAATCACCATTCCCGAAAGGCATGCCGTTCTTCATGATGAGCAGCACAGAATGATGAGTAAAATGACCTCCGGTGTGAGTTATTTCATTTCTCAATGCGTATTTAATGTGGAATACGCCAAGCAAATGCTGGAAGATCTGAATGAGCTTTGCAGTAAGGAAGGTAAAAATCTTCCAACCATCATTTTCACACTAACCACCTGTGGATCTGAAAAAACACTTTCTTTCATGGAATGGCTGGGTATTCACGTACCAGACAATATGAAAACTGAGCTTTTAGAAGCGGAAGACATTCTTGAAAAATCGGTTTCTCAATGTCTCAATATCGCTGAAGAACTGACGGACTTTTGTCTTGAAAAGAATATTCCTTTTGGCTTCAATATCGAAAGTGTGGCTATTCGTAAAAAGGAAATAGAAGCCTCGATAGATATCACCAATAGAGTTTCGGCGATATTGAAAGGGAAAGGTATGAGGTAAATCAGTTCCTCGGTTTCTTATACAACGGCACCGTGCTGCAAGGCTCACCAAACATCAGGCTTTTAACTACTGGCTGAAGGCGACGGCTTATTTCGACATAAATGGCGGTAGGCACCTCGACTTTTGAACAACCTTTGACCACCACTCTGGCATCACTATATTGGTCAAAATCAATACCATTCAAAGCGTTTTCATACAATTTGGTCTCCAGATCTTCAAGTGATCCGAAGACCACGCAGTTGGCAAAAGGCTCCAGCTTAAGCGTCAGAAGCATATAAGCCCAGGTCGGAATAATAGCATCCACCGAGCAGGTAATCGCCACGTTTTTACCCTGATAAGTAGACCAATCATGTTCTTTCAGAAATTCACGAAAATCCTTTTCCCTAAGAATAGCCTCCATGAAAAGATTGTCTTTAAGATCGTAAACAACCCGTTCTCCAGGATGATAATAGTCTTCAAGATCCAGACTAATAAGCCCACTAGAGGCCACCCGATTAATGATTTCTTCTGCCATGATCTAAAAACAAAGCTTGGAGCCCATAAGTTTATTCTTCTTCACCGGTGGATTCATCTTCTTCAGTTTCCTCTTCAACCACAGGCAGTATTTCGGGCTCGGGCTGTTTCGGTTCCTGCCAAAGTTGAACCGGATTTTGTTTGAAAAATTCAGCCGCAGCCGCATAATTCCAGTTTTTCAGATAGAAGCGGAGAAAAACGGTCAGCTGTTGTATAAATAACATCACCCAAACCGTGACCACTGAGGTCATTCCCAAGTATCTATCAATTTGAATATAAATCAAGGTTATAGAAATACCAATAAGTGAAATCAGCCAAAACTGGACAACGGTTTTTTGATTCTTATAAACATAGGAGAAAGATTTCCAGAAAGCATCTGGGGAACTCAATCGAGGTTCATGACTAAGCATGACTTTGGCGTAAAAACTAAGGACAAGACCAAAAGTCATCAAATAGGCCAGTAAAATAGTTGGCAATAGTAACCATAATACATAGCCCCTTTCACTGCTACCCTCGGCAATGAGCACAAAAATGAAATAGAAAATTCCGGATACCAGAAATAAAACAAAGAGTAAAATCCCGAGCAAAATAAGGAGTAAAAGGTATTTCCAGAACAGGCGTGCACAATTCTGAAAAAAGGATTTTACCGAGAACTTTTGAGTAGGATTTACCCATTCGGTTACAGCCCCTCCAGAGAGAAATGTATAAATCAAAGAACCGATAAAACCAAAAAGAGCTCCATAAGCTAAAACCGGTCTTAGAGTCTTACCACTTTGCCGAATAAAGTCAGAGAAAATCATGAATCTGAAATCGGTCACAAGCTCATTTAAAACCATCGAATGACCTGCCTCACCTTTCAAAATCTGATAGAATTTAAACAGCGGAAAAGCGATCAGAAGCACACCCGTCAGGTACATTATCAAGGTAACGTGCCATTTCTGACGGACTAGTTTGAAAGATTGTTGGAGTATCGCAATCATTTTAGTTTTGGATTATTTTTATGCCTTTCAGCATCGCGAATGCTCTTCTTTTCCAGATTCCTTTTCAGAGCTTCGGTAAGGTCTACACCCGTTTGATTAGCCAAACAAATTAGCACAAATAGAACGTCAGCTATCTCATCGCCGAGGTCCTTTTGCTTATCCGATTCCTTTTCGGACTGCTCTCCGTAACGTCGGGCAATTATCCGGGCCACCTCTCCTACTTCTTCCGAAAGGATTGCCATATTGGTCAACTCACTGAAATACCGAACACCAACGGTCTCAATCCATTCATCAACGATATTTTGAGCTTCTTTTATGGTCATTTTTTTGAAAGACAAAAGATATAAGACTTAAGATGAAAAACTTTTTATTGTTGAGGAACAAGGAAGATGGAGAAAGGAACACGGAGGTTTTTCTAAGATCAAACTTCGGTCATCCCTGTCTGCCGACAGGCGGGCGTCATTGGTTATCCGTCAATAAAATCACTCTTCAAACTTCCAACCTCAAACTTCCGACTTCTAACTTCACACCTTCACCTTCCCCCAACCAAGCGTACTGATCATCCAGTTCGGCAATGGCTTCAGCATTCCACGTTTTTTGAGATTAATGAAAATACCGAGTTTTTTAAGGACAGGCACTTTATGCGTTTCTACAAATTCAAGCAAAGTACCATCCGGGTCCTCAATGTAACTGAATCGGCCACCGGCCTCACCCATATCAAATGTAGCACCACTATCTACTGTAAATGGAAAACCGGCCGCCTCTGTTTTTGCCTTGAATGCTTTCATGTCAAGGGTATCAAAACACAAGTGAATATAGCCTAAATCACCCCAGCTGCGACCTTCCATGATAACTTCAGGCTTGTCTTCGAGCAACTGTACCAGTTCAATTTCAATATTTCCAAATAGCTTATAAAAAGCACCTTCTCCACTTTCTGTCTTTTTTAATAGTACACGGCGAACCTTGCGATCACCACCAGTCAACTCTGCAAAGTCAGTAAAAGAACCTTCTTCATCATAAACCACCTCATTGATTCCCAAAACATCCTTATAGAGAGTCAGCGATTTTTCCATATCACTTACACCAATGATGACACCAAGCACACCACCGGTATGATCGGCTTTTTGTTTAAACCAGGAGTTATCAGGTACCAGTTGCAGCTGATTACCGTAAGGGTCTTTCAACCAGGCGATATCAGAGCCGGAGGGCGACTTGTAGGTCTTTCTACCTAACGATTCCGCCAGTTTTTCGACATTACTCGACTTCATTTTAACAGCAAAAATTCCCAGATCACCGAGCTTTGGTTCTCTTAATGGGCTCAGCGGAGCTGGATCTTTCGATTGCCAGATTTCGGCTCCTCCGCCGCCTGCCATATTCACAGCAAGAATTGCTCTTCTTTCGCGAACGACCCCATTCGTATGAGGTGTCATCAATTCAGCCCGAGCCACATCATCAAAGACCGGCACATCAAGTCCCAGATGTTTATTATACCATTTGAAAGCCGCTTCGGCGTCAGGAACCCCAATGCCCACTTGTTGAATACCGGTGAAGAGATTTTTGCTCATTTGTCTGTTTTTGAATAAGAATGCGGTGCAAAAATGGCTTCTTTCAATATAAATTCCACAGTTTTACGCCAAAATCAATGCAGGGTTACATGAATTGGTACGAGATAAAAAATAGTGCTGAAGTCGATTCTCCTTCTCTCATCCTTTTCGAGGAGAGATTGCAAAGCAATATTCAACAGATGATTGCCGAAGTCAATGGAGATACCAATCGGCTGATGCCACATGTTAAAACGAATAAATGCCAAAAGGTCATTGAGGCCATGGTGCAGCAGGGCATTACACGCTTTAAGGCAGCTACAATTGTAGAAACAGAATTAGCGGCAAAAGCCGGAGCCAAAACTGTTTTATTGGCTCACCAGCCTGTAGGTCCGAAAATTGAAAAACTTTCAAAGCTTATCCTGCAATATCCTCAAACTCAATTTTCAACCCTCGTTGATAACTCAAAAACGGCTCAACTTTTACATCAAACCAACCCCAGGCCAAGTGTCTATATCGATGTCAATAATGGCATGAACCGTAGCGGAATAAAGCCGGGAAAGGGGTTGACCAATTTGATTGAATTCATTCAAAACGAAACGGATTTAGAACTCAAAGGTCTCCATGTCTATGACGGGCATTTGCATCAAAGTGATCTTGAAATAAGAAAAAACGAGGCACAAAAAGGGCTTGAAAAAGTGGAAGACTTCTTCGGAGATTTTGAGATTATTGCCGGTGGAACGCCTACTTTTTCAGTTCATAAAAACAATAAACGACTTATTTGTAGTCCGGGAACCAGCGTTTTCCATGACTGGGGTTATGGAGAAATGCTCAAAGAACAAAATTTTGAACCGGCCGTTTTGTTGCTTACCCGTGTGATTTCAAAACCTACTGAAGGAATTGTCACAATTGACCTCGGCCATAAAGCTGTGGCAGCCGAAAACCCGATTGACCGAAGATTTAAGATCCTCAATCTGGAGCATTATGAATTGCTTTCGCAAAGCGAAGAACATGGTGTTTTGAAAGTCAACAACTGGGATGAAATCGAAGTGGGTGATATGTTTTTTGCAATTCCTTATCATATTTGCCCCACCGTAAACCTTCACCACCAATTCGGTGTTATCAGGCAAAACAGTTTAACAGAATATTGGCCTACGATGGCCGCAACACGATAATATGGAAATTACAGCTGACAATAAATTGAAGAGACTCGAGATCGTCGGAGACAAGGTATTGATCAAGCCTAAATTACATAACGGTAAGACCAAAACCGGTCTTTTCCTTCCGCCGACGGTCACTGAAAAAGAAGATGTACAAAGTGGCTTTGTGGTGAAAGTAGGCCCTGGTTATCCTTTACCTAACACAGGAGACGATGAACCTTGGAAAACAACCGAAGAAAAGGTAAAATACATGCCTCTTCAGGCTGAAGAAGGTGATCTGGCGATTTACCTTCAACGACACGCCATAGAAATTGAGTACAATTCAGAGAAGTATGTGATTGTACCTCAAAGTTCCATTTTGATGCTGGAGCGGAGTGAGGACTTGTTTTGATTTAGTCCACTGAGTCAGCGTCTTCCAGCAAAAACTTCACGGTAGTCATTCCCTCGAGGCGAACAATTAGCTCCCCATCTGGCTTGAAGAAAACCGTTGTTGGCAGTGAGTAAATCCGATATTGCTGTCGCATTTCTTTACCAGGGGATTGATCTACATCCACCTTGTAATTGATAAAGGATTCGTTAAAACGTTTGGCCACCTGTTCATTGGAAAAAACATCCCGCTCCATCTGGCGGCAGGGGCCACACCATGAAGCCCAGAAATCCACAAAAATGAGTTTATTGTCTTTTTGAGCTATTTCCTGAATCTGCTCGAAAGAATATTCAGAGGCCTGATAAAACTTAATGCCCGTCGATTCTTTAGTGGATGAGTAAAGGCTGAAAAAACTTAGCAAATATAGAAAAGTAAGATTCATGAAAGTCAATTTACGGTTAGAGACCCAAAAGATGTGCCGTTTTCCGGAGGTTTACTTTTTAATTTTTTGATAAGCCTCTTTAAGTGTCCCGGGATCAACTCCCTGATTTTTGGCTAGTTTAATCGCCTGATTCATGGCTTTTCGGGCATCTCGTTTTCTGCCCACTTTTTTCAATAAAAAGGCATAGGTTTCCCAATTAGCTGGTGTTTCGTACAATTTAATGGAATAGGCCGACCAACGAATGGCATGATTCAGCTGGCTTACGTCTTCCGTCATTTGGTGATAGCCCCAGGCAAATTCATTCAACTGAAAAGCAGCCGACTTTTTAGCACTGTTTTGCAGACTTTCCAGCATAATCTGGTATTGACCGGAAGAAGCAGCGATACCCCTGAGTTCAGCCGTATTTTTGAAGTTCTCAAGCGTTTCCTCGTTCTTTATATTGAAATCTTCATCACTCATTCGGAGAATATTCTCGGCCTCTTCACGGGCAATAACACTGAAATGTTTGAAATTTTGAGTGAGTTTGGCATAATCATATCTGAATTGCCGCTCCTCTGAAATTGCCCCTTCTCTTGAATAAGCAGTTAGATGCACGGCATTGATTAAAGTATTGAAAAGCTCATCATCTCGGGTTTCCACGGCTTTTTGAAAAGTGTGCCTTTTAGCCGCAGAAATCCCGGAAAGAATAGCTTTCTGTTGTGTATCAGTCAATCCCCGAAATCGGTGTAAAGCGTTTGCCAAAATCTCAAAACCGTCTGAATGAACTGAAACGATGTTCTCTGCTATCAGCTCGAGTACCTTTTGTGTCATCAACTCATTTTCAGGAACCCGTTGCAGGTATTTATCCAACAAATTGGGTTGGGGTCCATCTTTTTCACTTTTTCTTTTCAGATATTCCGCAAAGGCATTCTGCTGCTGATCTCCTGACTCATATTGTTCTTCCAACTCTTTGAGTGAAACAAAACTTTTGCTTTCATGAATCGCCTTTCTGGCCTCTCGTAAAAAGACATTTTTTTGGTGAAAACCAATTGTTTTATGAACTACCTCACCATCCCTATTCAAAAAAACATAGGTCGGGAACTCCCTGACACCATACTCAACAGCCTCAGATTTACCGGACGGCTCATCCGTTAAAACTTTAACATTGATAAACTTTTGATTGAAAAAACGAGCTACTGCAGAGTCAGAGAAAACCGTGGTTTCCATGACTTTACATGGTCCGCACCAGGAAGCATAAAAATCAACAAAAATTAATTTTTCTCCTAATCCATATTCTACGGCTTCTTTTATGGAAGAATAGGCAAAATCAATGGTCTGGGCTTGTGCAAAACCACAAATAAAAAATGAGGCTATAGCAAGTACTCTTATCATCAAGGCATAGAAACGCTTCTCAAAAATAAAATTAAGCATTTTATGAGGACATTTTCATTTCATTAACAGGTCTGAGAGCACAATTACCTAAAGAAAAAGCTTTTTAAAACAAGCCGTCAACCTTTTGCTTAGTACCTTTGCCCCCAGATTAAGAATCAGGATTTTAATGCTCAGATCTTACTTAGGAAATATAGGCCATTTGTTGACAATTCTGGCCTTCATCAGCTCACTGATAGCCACTTATGCCTACTGGCAATCATCTCAGGAGAAAAACCAAAACAGTATTTGGAAAAAGTTTGCCAATCAGGCTTTTGCAGTTCATTCCGTATTTGTAATCGGTGTAGTAGCTACGTTGTTCAGCATTATTTTCAATAACTATTTTGAATACCATTACGCCTGGGATAACACCTCCATAAGTTTGCCTCTGGGCTACGCAATTTCATCATTCTGGCAAGACCAGGAGGGCTCGTTTTTACTCTGGATTTTCTGGAATGCTTTGGTTGGTCTGATTCTCATTTATCAATTCCATAAGTCAAAAAAGAATTATGCTTTGGCATCACCATCCATGATGATCATAGCGGGAATTCAGGCTTTTTTAACTTCAATGATTCTTGGCGTGGTATTATTTGGTGAAACCAAACTAGGCAGTTCGCCTTTCCTGACCTTGAAAGAACTGAATCCTAACCTGCCCATCTGGTCTTTAGACCCTGATTTTATTCCGAAAGATGGCAACGGACTTAACCCATTGCTTCAAAATTACTGGATGGTGATTCACCCTCCTACCCTCTTTTTGGGCTTTGCCCTGACTATGGTACCCTTTGCTTTCGCTATTGCTTCTCTTTGGAAAAAAGATTATCACGGCTGGCTTAACATCACCTTGCCATGGTCATTAGTAGGAGCCGTTATACTCGGAACAGGCATTATGATGGGAGGTATCTGGGCTTATGAAACGCTCAATTTTGAGGGCTACTGGAACTGGGATCCTGTAGAGAATGCAGTTTACGTGCCGTGGATCTTACTTGTAGCAGCCTTTCATACCTTGTTTCTGGCCCGCAAGAGCAGCTCGGCTTTGAAGTACTCCTACATTCTGGTCATAGCTCAGTTTATTCTGATTCTTTACTCTACCTTTTTAACCCGAAGCGGAATTCTCGGCAATGCCTCGGTGCACTCCTTCACGGATCTTGGACTTTCCGGTCAGTTGCTGGTTTATCTGTTAAGCTTCACTCTTGGAGCCATAATCCTTTCTGTTTTACGCTGGAAAGAATTACCAAAAGATGAAAATGAAGCTTCCATTTACTCAGCCGAGTTTTGGATCGTTATTGGAGTTTTGGTCTTAAGTTTGGCGGCCTTTCAGGTAATTGTCACCACCTCAATTCCGGTTTATAACAGCATTGCTGATGCCATCGGCATTGATCTCAATATGGCTTTGCCAACGAATCAAATCGCCCACTACACCGGGTTTCAGATGTGGCTGTTTATTCTGGCGGTGGTTTTGATGGGCGTAGCCCAATATTTTTGGTGGAAAAAAGTGAAGGGGAAAAATATCAAAGCTTTGGTCAATCCGCTGATCATTTCTTTGCTCTTAACTGCCTTTATTATTTCAACCACGCACGTTGACAAACTTTCATACATTATTCTGGTAACCGCTTCGGTTTTTGGTCTGGTGGCTAATGCCAGCATTTTGCTCGACCTTTTAAAAGGTAAAATCAAAGTAGCCGGCGGAGCGATTACGCATATTGGAGTGGCACTGATGCTTTTGGGTATTATGTACTCTTCAGCCTATCAAAAAACGATCTCTATCAATAATACTGGCACAGAGATCTTCTCAGACTCTGAGAAAGAGAGTCGGGAGAATGTTCTGCTTTGGCTCAATCGCGATTATCCCCTGAGTGAATTTGATATTGCCTACAAAGGTCAGTTTGTTGATGTCCGTCAAGTGCCCGGCTATATTGAAAAACGTTTTGTACAGCCCGTAATAGGCACTGGGTTCAAAGGTATTGCCAGAGCTGATATTGTGGACGAGTCTGACACCTTGCGATATAGAGGAGATACTATAGAATATGAAGCTGAGAATACCTATTACAGAGTAAGTTTTGAGGACAAGAAAAGCGGCGAGACCTTTAACCTTTTCCCGCGTTTTCAGATTAATGAACAAATGGGTAATGTGGCTTCGCCGGACATTAAGAGACTTTGGAACAAAGATATCTACAGCCATGTCAGCTATGTTCAGCGTGAAGAAGACCGCGAATGGAGTATGCCAATGGAATATCAGGTAGCTTTAAAGGATACCTTTTTCCTGAATGATTATGTTGCTATTCTCGAAGATGTAGTGGGCGTAAGAGAAGTGGACGGAATGGAAATTGGACCGGGTGATGCTGCTGCAATGGCCTATGTAAGAATCCTGGAACGTGATGGTGAAAAAATGATGAGTCCAACATTTGTCATCAAAGACAATCAGGTTTGGAGCAAGCCGGTCGTCAGCAACGAATTAGGCTTGAGAATTCAATTGAGTGAAATTGATCCGGTTAATGGTCAATTTTCCTTTTCCATTGCCCGAAGCGAGCGTGAATACATTGTATTGAAAGCCATTGAAAAGCCTTTCATCAACCTCCTATGGTTAGGCATATTGTTGCTCGTAATTGGGATGTTTATTTCAGCTTACAGAAGGTTTAGTATTGCTTTTCGTAAGGCGTAAAAAGAACTAGTTATAATTAGATAATCAAAGAGGCTGTCTTGTAATAAGAGACAGCCTCTTTTCATTAGGGGAACTCATCATCAGACTCATTCTCCAATTAATTCATTC
The DNA here is from genome assembly GCF_001306455.1 of Jiulongibacter sediminis. Classification (GTDB taxonomy): domain Bacteria; phylum Bacteroidota; class Bacteroidia; order Cytophagales; family Spirosomataceae; genus Jiulongibacter; species Jiulongibacter sediminis. The sequence continues at coordinate 82,864 of NZ_LGTQ01000012.1, forward strand.
TCTGGTGTTAAAATTATATGATGAGTCATCCTCTTTCTAGCTAGCCAACCCAATACGCTCACAAAAGAAATTTTTTATAGGACTTAAAAAGAAAAAACCCCGACAGAATCGGGGCATTTCTCAACTTTATAGCCATGAAAACTAATACTCTTTTTAAGCTAATTCCAGCTTTAATTCGTTTATTTTCTTCTTAATGGATGTGTCAATTTGAGTATCCCCCACTTTTAACACATAACCTCCAATAAGATTAACATCAATTTTTTCTTCGAGCTCTACCTTCTTACCGGTTGCCTTTTTGACAATCTCAAGAAACTCTTTTCTTTGAGCGTCATTAAGTGGTTCCACCGTTGTAACGACGGCCCGTTCTATTTGGTTTAAGTCATCATACAATTTCTGAAATTCTACAGAAATGGGGTATATCAAACTTTCCCTGTTTTTCTTAGTTAAGACGTCAAATATAGAATAGGTCACAGGATTTATACGATTTTCAAAAATATTTTTCAAAATCACCTTTTTCTTCTCGTGCCTGATGATTGGATTCGCCATCACACGTTGAAATTCATCGTTCTGGCTACAGACCTCCTCGAAAAATTTCATGTCTGTATTGACCTCGTCAAGTACTTTTTGCTCCAGTGCCAAATCTACAAGGGCCTTGGCATATCTGTAAGCGACTACTGAGTTTGACATATTTGTTTTTTATGCATCCACCCAAAAAACCTAACTATTCTTAAAGCTAAGTTGATCAGGTCAAAATTATTTATTCCAATTGTATTTCACTCAATTTATTATTGAGCCAGACTACTAGTTAAGCTTTGCCTCCGAGATCAACTCACTCACCAATTCAGAATGAGCACCTTTAGTAGCCAACTCTTTCTTCATAACCTTCTCGGCGATTTCAATTGACAAACTTGCAACTTCTTTCTTCAAACCGTCAACCATAGAAGCTCTTTCCTGATTAATGCTCTCACGAGCACTTGCCAAAATTCTGTTGGCTTCCTCGGTCGCCTTATTCTTTGACTCTTCAACAATGCGGTTGGCATCTTCTTTAGCTTCTTTGAGAATTGCATCTCTTTCAGAACGGGCTTCAGCCAATAGCTTCTCATTATCAGACTTTAACTTAGCCATCTCTGCACGGGTTTCTTCAGCCATTTTAAGAGCAGATTCAATCTCGTCTTCACGGGATTTAAGAGCAGAGAGAATTCCTTTCCAGGCAAACTTTCTAAGAACAAAGAAAAGGGTTAAGAAAATCAGTAATTGCCATGCAATAAGGCCAATACCGGGAGTTAATAATTCCATTTATTTTTTCAATTTGAATTTCAAAAAATAAGTTTTGCTCTGACACCTAATGTGAGCAGAGCAAAACTAAAAGTACGATTATCCAAGGATGGCCAATAGACCAACTACCACACCAAACAGGGCAACAGCCTCGATAAGGGCAGCGATGATAATCATCATTGATTGAATTTTACCAGCAGCTTCTGGCTGACGGGCAACACCTTCCATTGCAGATCCACCGATTTTACCGATACCAATACCAGCACCGATTGCAGCAAGACCAGCTCCGATTGCACCACCCATAGCAGCTAAACCAGCACCTGATTCAGCAGCAGCTTGTAAAAGAATGTTTAACAAAGACATTTGTTTAAACGTTTATAGTTAAAAAAATAAAAATACAAATCCAGTTCTGCCTCTTAGTGATCGTGGTGCTCTTCAATAGCACTACCGATATACATAGAAGAAAGAAGAGTAAAAATATAAGCCTGAATAAAGGCTACCAAAATTTCAATAAGCGACATGAAGGTTCCAATAGCCCAAACACCACCACCTACAGCGTAGTTTTTGAACATAAAGATCAAACCGATGAAACTTAAAAGAATAATGTGACCACCCGTAATGTTGGCAAAGAGACGAATGGTTAATGAAGCAGGCTTCATGAAAACACCTATAATCTCAATAATCCAGAAAAGAGGAAGTAACCAAAGAGGCACTCCCGGTGGTTTAAAAATGTGACCCCAGTAATTTTTGTTCGCTTTAAAATGAACAATTACGAAAGTTATCAAGGCTAATGTTAAAGTCACTGCGATATTTCCTGTAAGGTTTGCCGCTCCGGGGGTTAAACCAACAAGGTTGTTAATCAGAATAAAGAAGAACAAGGTCAGCATGTAAGGAAGGTATGCCTCGTACTTAGGCCCGATACTTGGCTTAACCACTTCGTCTTTGATAGTAGTAATGACCGGCTCTAACAATGACTGAATTCCTTTAGGAGCTTTACCTGCATTCTTTTTATAACCTTTGGCAACTGCTGTGAAGATCAATACAAGCAACACTGCACTCAGAATAAGAGAAGCCACATTTTTGGTAATTGAGAAGTCATACACAGTAGCGTGATGATCATCTTTTAATGCAATTTTCTCGTGGTGATTCACATAAGGACCATACTCACCATTGCCTTCATCAAATCGTGCTGAAGAAAAAATGGCAAGACCGTATTCTTTTGAGTACAGAATAACGGGCAAGGGCAATTTTACTCCATGAGCAAACTCCCAGCCATGTTCGTCAAGAATATGGTGCATAATCATGCTTCCCATATTAAAGCCTTCTTCTTCATGACCATCACCGTGCTCTTCGGCAGTAGCGTGTGATTCATGAGCGGCACCCTCTTCATGAGCTTCATGCTCCTGAGCAAAGCTATATCCAACAGAAAATACTGATAATGAGAGGAATAAAAGTAAACGTTTTAGCATTAGTATGATTCTCTTTTTAGGGGCGTTCTTCAGCCCTCACGAAAAACGCCGCAAGTTAGCACTTAATAAGTATATTTCAAAAGCAGTGAAACATAAATAAAGTGCAAAAAAGTCAAGCAGAAACGTTCCTTTATTTTCCAGGCCATTGAGCAGAAAAACAAGCACAAAAACGATACAGGCCAATAGACGGATAACTACGCTAGCGAGATAAAACTGAATAAACTTCTCATTATCATTCCGTTTACCCTGATCCACTAATGAATGAAAAAGAAAAGATAATGCCGAAAAGAAAGCCAGCATATACCATCGGTGCTCGTGCAATGGTAAATTCAGCTTTAACTGATCAGCTAAAAAAAATACAATTGCAAAGAAAAGGATCAAAAATGCCGTTTTTAACATAATTAAAGTCTTGGCAGTTGTCTGATTACATTATAAAGACTCGCAAAAATAAAGAGAATTGAACCACCCAAAGTAAACCCGGGAAAATTCGTTTGAAAGTATTCATCCAACCATATTCCAAGACAAACACCCAGACAAATGGTTAACAACATTTGAAGACCAATTTGAGTGTATTTCACCCAATTCATTTTTTCGTTTTTTTAGTTATGATTGATATCAGAAAAAAAATCACTGGTAATATTCCGTGATGCTATTTTAAAGTTATCCACATTTTCAGCCGATTCTATTGGACAAAAATAAGAAGCAAATTTTGGCCATACTTTTTATGACAAAAAAAGTAAAAAAGCAGGCCGACAGACTGTCTCAATTTATTAGATTTGTATCCTTTTTCTGTAAAGAAACCCATAAGATAATACTACTTTAACCCCTTTTGAATCTTGGTTAATACATTGATTGAAAACGACGCTCAAATAGTCTGGAATAACTGCCTGAAGGTGATTAAACAACACGTTTCAGAGCAAAGTTACAGGACTTGGTTTGAACCCGTTATCCCGTATAAACTACTGGGTAAAAAGCTAATCATTCAGGTTCCCAGCCAATTCTTCTACGAATGGCTTGAGGATAATTATGTTCAATTGCTAAGAAAGGCCCTTGATTTTTCACTTGGCAGAGAAGGGCAGCTGGAATATTCTATTGTAGTAGACAGTGGTGATAGAGTAAAAAACAGCCCTCCGATGTCTGTGAATGCTCCCAACAAGCCACATAAAACTCCTGAAAAAGAAACTGAAGCAGAAAAAAAAGTAAACAGCCCGTTTGTTTTAAGAGGTTTAGACAACGCTCAGTCTGAGTCATTCCTAAACCGGTCTTATACTTTTGAAAACTTTATTGAAGGCGACTGTAACCGCCTTGCTCGTGCGGCAAGTTTTGCAGTGGCTGAAAAACCTAGTGTCACCTCATTTAATCCCTTAATGATTTACGGGGGAGTAGGCCTTGGCAAAACTCACCTAGTTCAGGCCATTGGGAATTATATTAAAATGAATTTTGAAGGAAAGTTCGTTTTGTATGTTTCCTCAGAGAAGTTTACCAGTCAGTTTATCAACGCTATTCGTAATAATAGTCTTCAGGACTTTATGGCCTTCTACATGCAGGTAGATGTGCTTATTCTCGATGATGTCCAGTTTTTATCCGGTAAAGAAAAAACACAGGAAACCTTCTTCCATATTTTCAATCACCTGCACCAGTCAGGTAAGCAGATTGTGATGACCTCTGACCGTCCTCCACGTGATTTGGAGGGAATGGAAGACCGCCTGCTTTCAAGATTCAAATGGGGATTGACAGCCGACCTGCAAAGTCCTGATCTTGAAACCAGAATTGCCATCATTCATAAAAAGACTCAGGATGAAGGTATTGATATCGATTTTGAGGTAATAGAGTATCTTGCTCATAGTATTGACTCCAACGTCAGAGAATTGGAAGGTGTCATGATCTCGCTTATTGCCCAGGCATCTTTGACTCAAAGAACCATTGATCTTGAATTAGCCAAAAGAACACTCAACCATATTGTCACTGAATCTGAAAAAGAAGTAAGCATTGATGGCATAGTGAGTGTAGTTACAGAGCATTACAGTGTAAGAATAGCCGACCTGAAAAGTAAAAGCAGGCTGAGAAGCATTGTGATTCCTCGTCAGGTGGCCATGTATCTTGCCAAAGAGCTTACGAATTTATCTTTAAAGTCAATCGGATACCACTTCGGCGGTCGCGACCATAGCACAGTCATTCATGCAATTCAGACCGTGAATGATTTGATGGACACCAATAAAGAAATGGAAAAGGAGGTCAACTCTTTAATGAAGCAATTCAAAAAGAAATAAGCTTCTTGTGAATTTCAAGAACCTGGGGAATAAGTAAGTCAGATTCATTAACAACTACAAAATCAGCTAAAGCTCTAAAATCAGCTTCATTTTGCTGATTTTCTATGATTTTCAACACGGCCTCTATGGTTCTGAAGTTATCTCTTTTGAGCGTCCTCTCAACTCTTTTCTCGCGGGAGGCATGCACATAGATCAAATGATCAATACCCGACTTACTTTTCGCAATGGCCGCTTCCTTTATAATATAGGGAGTTGTTTTAGATTTTACCCAGCTTTCAAAATGCATGGCAACTGCCGGATGCACAAGACTATTCAATCTATGTAATAGGTCAGAATCATTGAAAACTTTTGAGGCTACATAATTCCGATTGTATTCCCCATTTACATACGCCTCTTCTCCAAGCAGTTTGACAATCCCGGTTTTGAGTTTATTATCGTTTTTAATAAGCCTCTTTGCTTCATCATCAGCATGGAAAACAGGGATACCCAGAACTTCAAAAATTCGGGCGACAGTGCTTTTCCCTGAGCCAATACCACCTGTTATTCCAACTTTAATCATGATTGGGCATTTGGCTAAATTTCTTATTCCCTTTGACAAAGTACTGCCATACGACGGAATATTTCTTTAGGACCAGAGAAGATTTTGGATAACCCTTGCTCTTTTTCAAGAGATACGGAATCATCCTGTAGAAAGCAAAGTGAGCACGAAGTACCGCCCAAAAGTCAGACAGCTTTCCATCCAGAAGAAGTTTTATTCCAGATACTCCGTCCAGTATCAATCGCACAAAAAGCCTATACGGCAAAGCTGCCAGCGGAAGGTTTTTGAGTAAAATAGCAAGGCCATTTCGGTAATTCAAAAAGGTTTTTCTCGGGTTTGACTTGTTTAGTGTTCCCCCACCCAAATGAAAGACCGTGCTCTCCGGAAAGTACTTAATGATGTAACCCGCATTTCGGATTCTCCAGCAAATGTCAATCTCCTCCATATGAGCGAAGAAGCGTTCGTCAAAACCATCCAATTTTTGAAAAACATCAGATCTTATTACCAAACAAGCCCCTGTGGCCCAGGCAATTTCCAATTCATCATCGTATTGACCTATGTCTTTTTCGCAAGTATCAAAAACCCTCCCGCGGCAAAAGGGGTAACCCCATTTGTCAAGGAAGCCTCCGGCAGCACCGGCGTATTCAAAATAGTCTTTTTGATGATAGGATAAAATCTTAGGCTGAGCAGCAGCCAGTTTTTTGTCTTCAAATGCCCCAATGAAAGGTAAAAGCCAGTTTGGAGTAACTTCGACGTCTGAGTTTAATAGGACGAGGAGATCGGCTTCAATACCGGAAAGAGCACGGTTATACCCACCAGCATAGCCGGTATTCTCCGTCATTTCCAAAACTTTTACGGCATTAAATTGAGAGGTTAAGATTTCGATCGAGTCATCAATACTGGCATTATCGGCGACCCAGATTTCAGCCTCATTTGAATATTGAATTACTGAAGGAAGAAACGTTTTGAGATGATCGGCTCCGTTATAGTTTAATATGACGACAGCTACCTTCAAGAAACCTTATTTATTGAACATGGAGTTAATATCCATTCCCGGAATATTTGGCAACATTCCCTCGGTAATGCTTTGCATCTCTTCTTTGGCTTTTGCCTCAGCGTTTTCCAAAGCTTTATTTGCAGCAGCAACAATTAAGTCCTGAAGGATATCTATTTCTTCTTTGTTGAGCAGCTCGGGTTCAATTTCAACTTTCAAAAGAGATTTTTTGCCATTGGCGGTTACTTTAACCATACCTCCTCCAGCTTCTCCTTCAGCGGTAATATCTCCGAGCTTTTCCTGAGTTTCCTGCATTTTAGATTGCAGTTCTTTCATTTTGCCCATCATACCGGCCATATCAAAAAGTCCCATTTTATTCTTGTTTTTTTTGAATGACAAAAATAAGGATACTTTGGTTTAGAAAGAAGGGAGTTTATTTCAATAATGAAACCGAGCCCGATTTTGAGAACTCTTCTCCGGCAAGGCTTACGCCATTGATACGATAGCCGTAGCTACCTGATGGTGCCATTTCGCCTGATCTGATAGTGCCATTCCAGCCACTACCATCTACATCGCCCTCGAAGATCACACTTCCCCATCGATCGTAGATGGTAATTGTGCCCGAATCCAGAAACTTAGATCTGATTTCAAAATTGTCATTCATTCCGTCACCATTTGGAGTAAATGCTGATGGAATGTATACATTAGCAGGGATTTCAATGGTGACAGTGTTACTGTAAGAAGGGAAAGTAAAATCTGTAAATCCAGGTAAATCGAGATCCTGCTCAGCTCTGATTCTAAACTTCAGAGTTGGTGTGGTAGCCTGATAAATCATTTCACCTACACCCTGGCTTAAGTCCGTTGTTCTGTATGCCGGAAGAAAAGCTCCAATGTCAGAATCCCACATTTCTACAATATACTCTGCCGGCCCGCTTGTTAAAACGTTATCCGGAAAACTGTAGTCAGTCCAGTCAAGAGTATTTCCGTTTGCAGACAAGAATACCGTACAGAATTCAGGGGACAAATCAGACTCAATACCGCAGGCATCTTCTACCTGGTACTTGTAGCAATAAGACCCGGAATTTGGCACTACAGAAATATCGTCAAAAGTGTTAGGACCACTTCCAATTCTAATAAAATCCTTTTCATCAGGAGCTTTGTGGAAGAAGGTATAGTTAGATGCATCCTGCTCGCTGAAAACAACAAGCTTAATCATTGAATCATCTGTGGATGTATATCCGGCGTTGATAACACCATTCGGAATAATTTTGATGTTCCCATTCATAGGATCAACCTCATAATCCTCCGATTCTATGATTATATACTCCGTTCTCCCATTAATTTGGACAGCATATCGTGCCGTAACCACATAAGAATAGACTTTACCACACTCAAGGTTATTATCAGAAAAACCTGTATCAAGCTTTGAGTTCAAACTCAAAGGATCAAGACAGCTATCACACCCCTGAGTAAACCGGTTTAATGATAACTGTTGAGGGACACCGCCCGGAGCCGTTGGAAAATCCCAGTACAAGGAAACATCTGACGAGCTGGACTGTGTGGAACTGAGGCCAAAACCGCAAACAATATTTGAGGGTACAATAGCACCACAATATCCTTCAACTACTATTCTGAAGCAATATTTCTTATTCTCATCAAGACCACCAGCTTCAAATTCACCATCTTTTGCGGTTCCCAATTTTACCCAGTTATAGCTTCCGCCGTTATCTTCAGCATATTGCACTTCATACTCTGTGCCCAACGTATAATTTCTAAAACCAAGTCTCACTCCTTTTCCTCCTTCTGTGGTTTTAAGTGAGGAAAGAACCGGAGCTACTCCCTGAGAAGGTGTTTCTACCTTGGGATCAGTGGTGCATTTGTCAAAACCTGAGGTCACCTGATATTGTCCCTTGATCGATACCTGAGCCAGCGTTCCACCATATGTTCTTGTTTGAACGTAAGGGAGTGTAAAATTCTCAATAGTTTCTTCAACGCCAATCCCCCAATCAATAATGTAGCGGTCATGAACATTCTCCGGAACATCCTTTATTTCTATTGTAACACTTGTACCATCACAAGTATAAATATCAGCAACCGGCTCAGCTTCACTTAAAACACGAATTGAATTACAATCCAGGTATTTTTGCCCGCCTCTTTCTCCGATTTGGAGTATCCAGTGGTTACCGGCAGGAAGTGTTCCTGTACCCTTAAATATACCTCCATTTAGTGAGGCCACTACCGGACTAAAACCCGGTGCAGTAATATCCACATCGTCAGTCATTCCGAAATAATAAGAAACCGAGCTAAACTGTCCGATACTTGTGACTGTTGCATTTGTTGCGTTAATGGGTTTGGTAGCTTCGTTTGCCCCTATACAGGTCTCAGTAGCTGTACCAAAATCACCACCAAGCAAGTAGCCCGGAGGAGGGGTAACACAAACAGACGGCTTATTCTGAGCGGTGGCATTGATACTTAATAGAGGTATCAAAATGGCCAGAATAGCTCCAATATATCTTTTTACTTTTTTGGGTAAATTAATCTTCATCTTATGACTAATGATTGTTTTAAGATAATCCCAAAAACCATGCCTGATTTTAAGCAAGCGGTATTACTAAAAATAAGGAATTTAATTCAACGAATGAGATTTGGTTCTCAAAAGATTCATTCAGAGGCTTATCAATTCATCTGTTTTTATCATTTTTCCAAAGCCAGGAAACTGAAGCCATCCTGATTTTCGTTCTTCAGACGGTCTTCCAGAGTAAAAAGTAACATATCTTTGCAGCATATTTTACAGGAGGCTCAAAACTCATATGGAGAAAATAAAACTTGATACCGTCGAAGAGGCAATTGATGAAATTGCGAAAGGAAATGTTGTAATAGTGGTGGATGACGAAGATCGTGAAAACGAAGGCGACTTCATTTGTGCAGCAGAAAAAATCACACCTGAGATGGTCAACTTTATGGTGAAAGAAGGTCGGGGCCTAATGTGCGTTCCTCTCACTCATGAAAGGTGTGATACACTCGGCCTTGAGATGATGGTGGGTAAAAACACCGCGACTCACGCCACACCGTTTACAGTTTCGGTTGATCTCCTTGGATATGGATGTACAACTGGTATTTCTGCTTCTGATCGTTCGAAAACCATATTTGCCCTCACAGACGAGAAAACGAAACCCGAAGAGCTTGGCAGACCTGGACATATTTTCCCTCTCAGAGCTGCTGATGGTGGTGTTTTGAGAAGAGCTGGACATACTGAAGCGGCTATTGATCTCGCTGTAATGGCTGGCTTAAAGCCTGCCGGAGTTCTCATTGAAATCATGAATGAAGACGGCACAATGGCACGTCTTCCTCAGTTAAGAGAACTTGCAGATAAACATAATCTCAAGTTGGTTTCAATCAAAGCTATGATTGAGTACCGCCTCAAAAAAGAAAGCTTGATAGAGCGGGAAATTGGCGTAGAAATGCCAACCGAATGGGGTGACTTTGACTTAATAGCCTTCAGGCAAAGAGATAATAATCAATTACATCTGGCCCTCAAAAAAGGAAACTGGGAAGAAGACGAGCCAGTAATGGTGCGGGTTCACTCCTCATGTGTGACAGGTGATATTTTTGGTTCTTGCCGATGCGACTGCGGCCCTCAGCTACATGCCGCCATGCAGCAAGTAGAGAATGAAGGTAAAGGGCTGGTGCTGTACATGAATCAGGAAGGCCGTGGAATTGGACTTCTCAATAAGCTAAAGGCCTACAAGTTACAAGAACAAGGGAGAGATACGGTAGAAGCGAATATTGAATTAGGTTTTCAGCCAGATCAGCGTGACTATGGAGTAGGTGCTCAAATATTAAGAGATTTGAATATTTCAAAAATCCGTTTACTCTCCAATAACCCGAAAAAAAGAGCGGGTTTGATGGGATATGGCCTTGAAATCGTAGAAACAATTCCTTTGGAAATTACACCTAACGCTCACAATCAGGTTTACCTCCAAACCAAAAGAGATAAAATGGGTCATGAAATCTTAAGAGATGAAGTCTAATAAGCTTCTCAGCAGAATCAGAAAGGTAATTCTGAAGCTGATCGTAAGCTTTTTCGCTGTAAGTATCGGCCTAGTCATCTTTTTCAAATTTGTGCCGATTCCCATCACCATTACGATGATAGGCCAGTGGATTCAACAAGGTCATCTGAACTATAATTGGGAACCCATGGAAAATATCTCTGACGAAATGAAAATTGCCGTTGTAGCAGCAGAAGACCAGCTTTTTCCGGAACATCATGGCTTTGATATTGAAGCAATCAAAAACGCACTGGAGAGAAATCAAAAGTCTGGTAAAAAGAGAGGAGGAAGTACCATTAGTCAGCAAACTGCAAAGAATGTTTTTCTTTGGCAGGGGCGTTCATGGCTCAGGAAAGGTCTTGAAACTTATTTCACTTTCTTAATAGAGACCATCTGGGGCAAAAAAAGAATTCTGGAGGTTTACCTAAATGTTGCAGAAATGGGCCCGGGCACTTTCGGAGCTCAGGCTGCGGCCAGAAGATATTATTCCATTGATGCTAAGAAACTTAACCGTTCACATGCCGCAGGAATAGCTGCTGTATTGCCTAGCCCGAGGAAGTGGAAACTAAGCCCTATGGGCAACTATGTAGCGAGAAGAAAAAATCATATTCAAAGGCAAATTCGTCAATTGGGTGGTATTGCCTACCTGAAAAGCCTAAATTTATAGCATGTTCATATTTGATGCCCATCTAGACCTTGCCATGAATGCCATGGAATGGAACCGTGATCTCACGCTACCGCTTCAAACAATTAGACGCCGTGAGGCTAAAATGACAGACAAACCGGATCGTGGTAAAGGCACAGTATGTTTCCCTGAAATGCATAAAGGCGATGTTGGCCTTTGTACCGCTACATTGATTGCCCGCCATATTAAACCTAAATCCTTTCTGCCCGGCTGGTTCTCTCAGGAACAGGCCTGGGGGCATATTCAGGGTCAGTTGGCTTGGTACAAAGCGATGGAGAAGAAAGGTGCTTTGAGGCAAATCACCTCCGTTAACCAGCTGAATGATCACCTTGAACTTTGGAAGGATATTGAGACCGAATACAGACCGGTAGGATACGTTCTCTCACTTGAAGGAGCAGATTCTATTGTGGATATCGACTACCTCGAGATACTATATAATCAGGGCCTTCGGGCCATCGGCTTAAGTCATTACGGCAAAGGGGTTTACGCTTTCGGAACTGACTCCGACGGCAGACTTCCAAAAATCGGAAAAGAACTGATCAAAAAAGTAACCGAGCTAGGTATTATCCTTGACCTTACTCACCTTTCTGATAAATGCTTTTATGATGCTCTGGGGCAACATGACGGAGCTGTATGGGCCAGCCATCATATGGTTAGGCGAATCACGCCACATAATCGTCAGTTAAGTGATGATATGATAGAGTCTATTCTGGAACGTGAAGGGATGATAGGCATGGCTTTGGATGCCTGGATGATCGTACCGAACTGGATCAGAGGCTACAGTACACCCAAAAGAAAAAAAGTGACTGTAGATCGGGTTATCGACCATATGCTACATATCGCCAATATTGCCGGTTCAACGAAGAACATCATGATCGGGAGCGATCTTGACGGGGCTTTTGGTTTTGAGCAAACCCCCATTGGTGTGAGGAGTATTGCCGATATCAAACGAAAATTCCCTGAAGCTATGGCTAAGCGTGGGCTTAAAGAAGATGAAATCAAAGGCATTCTCTCTCAAAACGGAATTGATTTTTTGAGAAAACACCTTGATCAATAATTACTTTTTCTCAGCCAATTCTTTGACCTTTTCGTAGATCATCACCTGGTTTGAAGCAATTTTTGAGAAACCTCGTACATCATCACCTGACCACGCATTGTTCATTTCACCATAACTTCCGAACACATCAGACATCAGGTCGTAATCAGATTTAACACCCAGCAGGTCAAAACGATACGAAGCAAGCCTTACTCTAACCAAACCGGTAACGTGAGCTTGCATTGAGGTAAACATGGCCTCCATATCACGCATGACAGGGTCATTGAATTGCCCTTCATGAAGCTGAATTCCATACCATTCTGCCACATTTTGTTTCCAATATTGTTGCCATTTGGTAAGAGTATGTTTTTCTAATAAATGGTGAGCTTTGATAATGATCAAAGGTGCTGCAGCCTCAAAGCCAACACGGCCTTTGATGCCAATAATTGTGTCACCAACGTGAGTATCGCGGCCAATTCCATAGGGAGAAGCCAATAAATGCAGTTTTCTTATAGCATCTACCGGGTTATCAAATTTCTCGTTATTAACACCCTTCAGTTCACCTTTTTCAAAGTGAAGAATAACTTCCTCTTCTCCATCTTTTGTTTTTTGAACCGGGAAAGCAGATTCAGGAAGGTTATCGTATGAGTTCAAGGTTTCTTTACCCCCAACAGATGTCCCCCAAAGTCCCTGATTGATAGAGTATGCAGCCTTGTGCCATTCCCTGTCTACACCTTTTGACTTCAGAAACTCAATCTCAGCGTCTCTTGAAAGCTTCATATCTCTGATCGGCGTAATAATCTCAGCATCAGGAACAATGGTACGGAAAGCCATGTCAAAACGCACCTGATCATTACCAGCTCCTGTGCTACCGTGAGCTATTGCCGTGGCACCAATACTTTTGGCATATTCAGCTACTGCAACAGCCTGAAAGATACGCTCAGCACTCACCGAGAGAGGATATGTGTTATTTTTCAGCACATTGCCAAAAATCAAATACTTGATGCAGTCATTATAGTACTTATCCGCTACGCGACTTGTGTAATGAGATTTAACGCCTAGTTCGTAGGCTTTTTTCTCAATATCCGCTATCTCTTCATCAGAGAAACCACCTGTATCTACAAGTACAGAGTGAACCTCCATACCCTTTTCCTCACCAAGATATTTTACACAAAATGAGGTATCAAGACCTCCGCTGTAAGCTAAAACTACTTTCTTTTGATCTGCCATTATTTTGTTTCCTTAAACGAGCGGCAAAAATAGGGATAAATCTCTTTGAGTAAACTAAAAAGCCGGAAACAGTTGCCTAACGAGGTACGGTAAAGTACATGAAGGTAGCTATAACACTGAAGACGATATTAGGTAACCAAACCGCCAAAAGTGGATTCATATTCCCTGACTCGGCAATACCTTTTGACATAATATAGAATAGAATATAAGTGAAAGCCAACACAAAACCGATAGCAATCTGTAGCCCAACTCCCCCACGCCTTTTTCGGGCAGAAACAATCAGTGCCATCAGCGACAAAATCAAAACGGCAAAAGGAGTGGCATAACGCTGATATCTTTCAATGAGAAAAGGCTCAATACCTTCTGAACCTCTTGAACGAAGCAGATCAATCTGACTGTTCAGCTCATTAATAGTGAAGGTTTCCTGGATACCATGCGAACTCTCAAAGTCAGTGGGATACATACTCAAAGTTGAGTCAACATACTGACGGTCAATAGTTAACTCGTCTTTCATTATACCTATCTCACGAATTCTATAATCATAGATTCTCCATTTCGCCAAAGAGTCAATCCACATCGCCCTACGAGCTGAAAGCTTTTCTATCAATTCGTTACCTTCAAATTTTTCAATGGTAAAATCAAAAGCAGTTTTAGATTGATTATTATAAGTAGAGAAGTAAACATAAGTATCAGGAGCCACGGTCATGTGAAAATCGCGGTCTGAGAAGAAGAAGGTGTCATTGATATATTGATTCTCAAATGCAATCCGCTTTGCATTGGCTTTTGGTAAAATCCAACCCACCATGACAAAGGAAAAAAGCCCGATCAGCAAGGCCCCCATAGCGTAAGGAAACATCAGTCTTCTGAAACTCACACCGCTGGTGAGAATAGCAATAATCTCGGAGTGAGCAGCCAATTTTGCGGTAAAAAACACCGTTGAAATAAAAATCATCAAAGGGCTGATATAATTAGCCCAGTATGGAGCAAGATTGGCGTAATAAGTCAAAAGAATTTCTGATGTCGGAGCATTTTTCTGAATGAAGTCATCATTCTTCTCCACATAATCAATCACCAGAATCACCAGCACAATAACAAATACCGCAAAGACGTAAGTCTTCAAAAATTTCTTCAGCAGGTATTTATCAAGGATTTTCATTCTCGGGCGAAATTACATTGGTTTTTAGAAAGACCTCAGGCTTTTAAACTCTTTTAAGAAAGTTTACGTGCCTTCACCTGAATATTTTGAGCGACTTCAGAACTTATGCGGATGTTCTGACCACTCTCTGTCTGAAGTTCAAGGGAATGATCAAAATCGCTGATATCCGTTAAACTTACCTCTAATCCTAATTTTAAACCAAGCCTGTCAAAATGTTGAAGAAAAGGTGCGGAATCTTCTGAAACACCCATAATCGTCAGCTTTTGCCCCTGTTCCATTTTTGAGAGTTGAGTGGTACCTACCGATGGCATGTTGCCCTGAGCATCAGGGATTGGGTCTCCATGCGGGTCAAACTTAGGGTGGCCAAGAAAATAATCGAGTTTATCGGTGAGTTCCTTTGATTTTATATGCTCCAATTCTTCGGCTAAGTCATGAATTTCATCCCATTTAAACCCCAACTTCTCAACAAGAAAAACCTCCCATAAGCGATGTTTTCTAATAATCTTTAAGGCTATCTGAGATCCGGATTCTGTAAGGGTTACCCCTTGATATTTTTTATAGTGGATGTACTCCTTTTCTGACAGCTTTTTAAGCATATCCGTTACCGATGCAGCACGGGTTTGCGTCACCTCAGCCAGCTCGTTAGTACTCACTGCTTTTCCCTCATTTTGTGCAGAGAGATGAAAGATCGCTTTCAGATAATTTTCTTCCGTAAATGACGCCACTGAATTTCTTTTAACAAGCCACAAAGTTAATTAATAAAGCTCCATCATAAAACCAACCTCAAAGGCACGAACAGCATTCTAAGATTGTTAATAGATTATAACATAAAAAATGAAAACAGCATGATAAAACCAAAGAACAGGAACATCAAAAAACTAGCTCTACTCATGGTAGCGGCTACTTCCTTAATAGCTTGCAGCAAAACTAACCTTGCACCAAGTCAGAGTTTTAAAGTCAGTGAAAGTGAAAACCTAAATTTCAACTATGACTCAAAAAGTGGAAGTATTGATATAACCGAGATTCAGGAAAGCCGATGCCCGGCAAATGCTAACTGCATAAGAGCTGGCGAAGCCATTGTTACATTCAACCTAAAACTTGGAGACAAAAAACTAACCGATCAAAAGCTTTGTGTTCAATGTGAACGCCCTTTTGAAATTCCGGAGGAAATGAGTTTTGAGGTTGATAATATCAGCTATACTTTAAAGCTTTTAGATGTAACTCCTTTCCCTACCTTAGACAATTCGAACGAAACAAAACAGGCTGAATTTGAGCTAAATTAAGGAACCGAATATTTTGAAATTTCGTATTGAACAAAGTTCTTCGTGCATCAACAAAAACAAAACCATACGAAATGAGAAAGAATGAACAAGAAATAAAATTTCTGGAGGGGCCACGTTCCAGATGGGATGAATTCTCAATGGCCTTTGAGGTACTCCTCGAATTTATACGCGGCTTCAGAGCAATGCACTTTATTGGTCCTTGCGTCACAGTCTTTGGCTCAGCCAGATTTAAAGAGGATAATCCATACTATATTGAATGCCGGAAACTTTCAGCTGAAATTGCAAAAGTTGGTTTCACGATAATGACAGGCGGTGGCCCGGGAATCATGGAGGCGGCAAATCGCGGTGCCAAAGATGTTGGTGGCCGATCCGTCGGTTGTAATATCGAACTGCCTTTTGAGCAAAGCGGAAACCCATACCTTGACAAGTGGGTGGATTTCAAGTACTTTTTTGTTAGAAAGGTCTTATTGGTCAAATACTCCTATGCCTTTGTTATTTGCCCGGGTGGTTTCGGTACGCTTGATGAGTTTTTTGAAAGCTCTACGCTTATTCAAACCGGCAAAATCAAGAAATTCCCGATTGTGATTTTCAATACCGAATATCATAAACACGTCATGGAGCATATCGATAAAATGATAGAAGTAGGTACAATTTCACCGGAAGATAAAAACATGTTTTTAGTGACAGATTCTATTCCGGAGGCCGTTGAATACATCCGTAAAAACACCATTAAACCTTTCGGCCTTAAATACAAACCTCAGGGAGTATTTGGAGAAAGGTCATAAAGAGAAATGCCTGCCGGAAATAAAGAAAGGTCTTTGAGTATAACTCAAAGACCTTTCTTTTTGATATTACTATTTCTTTCTCAATAACTCCCTCCGGCACCACCGCCACCAAAGCTTCCACCACCGAAGCCTCCAAAGCCTCCTCCGCCAGACCAACCGCCACCTCCACCAGACCAGCCACCACCTGACCAATTCCCTGAGTGCTGCCCCCAACCCGTATAGGTGGTATAAGGCCAGGCCGAAGACCTTCGCATACCGCCGCCTCCACCACCGCGGCCACCTTTGCTAATGGCTCGCATGATGATGAAGATTACGATCACCATCAGAATAAACGCCCAGACCGGAAATTCTCCAACCTCATCAGGTTCAGCCTCAAACTCACCCGTAGTGTACTGCATAATAGCATCTGTACCTTTTTCTAATCCCTCGTAAAATCTGGACTCCCTGAAGAGCGGAATAATGATCCTATCTACTATTCTTTTTGCATAGGCGTCTGGTAAAGCCCCCTCCAAACCATATCCCGGAGAAATGTAAATTTTCCTATCATCAGTGGCCCAAAGAACAACAACACCGTTATTCTTTCCTTCATGTCCTATACCCCACTCTCTCCCAAGCTTGGTGGCGTACATATTCATGTCATAGGGTTCCACTGTTTTGACCACCACCACTGCAATTTGATTAGAGGTGGTATCATCAAACTCCACCAGTTTGCGTTCAAGAGATTGAATTTCAGTGGTGGAGAGCATTCCCACGAAATCATTAACTAATCTGGGAGGATCGGGTACAGGAGGTATATTTTGGGCAAAGACAGTTGTCAGGGACAAGAAACAAAAGATCAGAGACAAAAGACTTAAGAAGTAAAACTTGAGACCTAAGACAGGAGACACAAAACGCCCCAAAAACAGGTTCGTATCTGTTTCTTTGTTTCCTAATACTGATGTCTTTGCGATTATTCTGTTCATTTCTTTTTCCCGAAAGAAATCTCATTTGAGATTTCATTGACGTCTCCCTTCATTTCGTAAGGGAAATACTTTTGCAAGGCTTCACCAGCCTTTTCAATAGCCAGGCATAGGCCGTCGATGGTATGTCCGATGTGTAAGTTGTCGAACATGATCTTCTTTTCCTCCTTCCAGAAATCCGGGCCGGTTTTTTCATGAATTCCGATATCTCCAAGTATAGCAAATTTGCGATCAGTAATAGAGATATAGAAGAGTACTCCGTTACGGTAAGCCGTATGGTCGAGCGAAAGAAAACTGAAAACCTCCTGTGCTCTGATGAGGGGTTCATCATGAGGACAATGCTCCTCTACGTGAACCTTGATTTCACCGGAAGTTTTCAATTCAGCTTTCCTTATGGCTTCTGTAATCTGATTTCTTTCAGCTTCAGAAAAGAACATATTGATGGTATTTATTCGAAGTCAAAATCTACATCAGGAGCTTCCTGAGCGGCTTCAGATGCAGCAAAAGGAGCTTTGCGTTCGAAGCCAAACATACCAGCCATAAGGTTCATAGGAAATGACCTGACTGCCAGATTATAATCTGCAATACCAGCATTAAAATCGTTTCTGGCCACAGCAATTCTATTTTCAGTTCCTTCAATCTGGGCCTGCAACTCCAGGAAGTTCTGATTCGCTTTAAGATCAGGATAACGCTCTACAGCAACCAAAAGGCGGCTTAATGTTCCGGAGAGTTGATCCTGGGCGGCCTGAAATTTCTCCATGTTTTCAGGGGTCAATTCATCAGCAGAAAGCTGAATAGATGTTGCCTTCGCTCTGGCCTCAATTACATCTGTCAATGTGCCTCTCTCAAAATCTGCCGCTCCCTGAACCGTTTTCACGAGGTTATTAATGAGGTCGGCTCTTCTTTGATATTGCGTCTGAACATTAGCCCATAGCTGCTCTACATTATTGTCTTTAGCCACCAGGCCGTTATATGAGTTGCAGCCGTACATTCCTAGAAGAAGTAGTAAACCTACTATTCCGAGAGTTCCTAATCTTTTCATCTGAAAAAGGGTTTTAGTTTTAAATTTAGTGTAACCAAATGTATCAAATAGTCATGATTTCTCAAATGATACAATGACAGTCGGTTTTTAAAAACGATCAAGCGGTAGAATATCAGGGCAGTTGCATCATTGGCTTAGGATAATCCTTCCCTGGACGCAAACCATAACCCTCAAGCTCACTTTCTGAGGCTTTGTCAAAATTATGAATCACCGCTGCAGGCACATTTTTTAGTTCAGGCAGCCAGTGCTTTATATACTCAGCCTCGGGGTCGTATTTTTCTCCCTGTTTTGAGATATTGAAATAGCGATTTGGGCGAGGATCATTACCTATTCCAGCGATGTAGTTCCAGTTGCCCCAGTTGCTACACACATCGTAATCAATCAGTTTGCTCTCAAAGTACATGGCACCCCACCACCACTCCAGACGAAGGTCTTTAGTAAAGAAACTCGTAACAATCTGGCGACCTCGGTTTGACATAAAGCCTGTGGCATTAAGCTCCCTCATATTGGCGTCAACGAAAGGAATTCCCGTCACACCTTTCATCCATTTTTTATAATCATCTTTATCACCCCGCCAGTCTTTGATAAGATCATGCTGAATACCGCAACGTTTAAACAGGCGAATGCCATATTTCAAGGCTACTAAATGGAAATAGTCTCTCCATATTAACTCAAAAATCACCCAGTAGGTCGATTCATTTTTGACAACTTCTTTCTCAAACTTTCTGACCTCATGATATATTTTACGTGGAGAAACACAGCCAAGACTTATCCAGGCCGAAAGCTTTGAAGAAAACTCATTTCCTAAAAGGCCATTTCTGGTCTCTTTATAGGTTTTGATATTTTGAGATTCCCACACAAAATATTGTAACCTCTCCAGCCCGGCTTTTTCCCCACCTTTGTAAAAATCACTATCGCTCTGATCTTCTTCATCAAAACCGAGGTCTTTGAGGTGTGGAATTTCGCCTAACTCTATATCACTGATATCTTTAAGTTTACCCGGTTCAGGCAAAGCTGGTCTAACTTTAGACTGCTTGTCCATTTTTTTTCTGAATTCAGTAAAAACATCCGGCAAAAACTTAATCTGAAAAGGCAGATCACGCACATGATAAAGAGTAGCCTGCCAGATAAGCTCCATATCAATATTGAGCCTTTTGAGATTTTGAGACAGCTCAAACTCAAGAGAGGTTTCTTCCTGTGTAACCTCTTTTGAGGCCAGAACATAAAGCACATCACGCTCTTGGGCTATTTTGGCTAGTTCGATGGAAGGATCCCCAATTCGGATAATGAGATCAGAGCCCTTTGATTGCAAATTTTTCTTAAGGTCTTGCAGCGACTCCAAAAGAAATTTAGCTCTGTAAACTCCCGTCTTTTTATACCCAAATTTGGTTTCATCAAACTGGGAAGGGTCAATGACATAAACAGGCAAAACCCGTCCTAAATCAGCCGCCCGCAGTAGTGCCTCATTGTCATGAAGTCTAAGGTCATTTCTAAACCAAAAAAGAATATCTCGCATAAAAAAAAGGATGTTGCTGCAAAGCTAACACCCCTTACCTACTGAAAAAAATGAAGTTTTAAAGTTTTCCATTTAACGACCAATCATAATCCTTGTAGGACACGTCAGCGTTTGAACCAGCTTTTGTTTTCGCGTATTTATTCACCCATTCTCTTACTGATCCTTTCTTTTTAAAATCGCCTCCGTACCAATTAAAGAGTTTGGAGATGTTCATCTGACCCGAACTCACTTCATTTTTAAAGGGATCATTGAGAAATTTAACACCCTGATCGTCCAGCTGGCTCACCAATTTTGAAGCCACAAAGGCTTCATTTCTGAGCGGAGGACAGGATTTTGCCGCACAAACAAGTGCAAAATGTATCCTAGGTTCATTAAATCGCTTTCGAATGATACCATGCTCAATATTGTTCAAATCCATTTCCTCTCCTCCTATTTTAATAAACTTAATGTCCCAAGGCGTGTTCACAAAGGGGATTTTGATGGTGGAGCCAATGTCTTTAATACTCTTTATATTCTTGTCGGCATGATTGAGAATCAATTTTACTGTAAATGCATTGTAAGCATTAATCCAGTATGCCAGTTTTTCGTTAGCTGACCAACTACTGGCCGGGGCATTAGCAGAAACCATATCAAGATATTGATCCAGCTTTTTCTCGTCAATTTTAAAGCCACCATAGTCTACATAACCTGAATTACTTACATGCTTCTTTAAGAGGTTATCCCAAATTTCATGACTTATAGGTGCTGCCGATGATTCTGCCGTCTCTACAGCAAAACAGCTAAAGAGAAGAAACAGGAGTGGGAAAAACACTAAAACCCTTTTCATTTTATCTACAGTTTTAAGTCTCAAATAAGATTTGGTTTACCTACGAGTTCAGGCTAAAAAAGGTTTTAAGAGTCATCAGAGGATAATTGAGGGCAATTGTACTTTTCTCACCGAAAAACATTTTGACAAATTTCTAAATATTGACTAATTAAGCAGTTAACAATTTCTTAATGTTAAGAAAATTACAAATCACTGTAATATTCTAAGATTACACATTCTGTTTAGGCTACCACCTAAATCAAAAATTAAATATTAGTATGTTTGCAGAAGAATAGGATGACAAGACCAAAAAAGGTCAGAATCTGTACTATTTTATGTCAACTTCTTCAAACAATACTTACCCCAAAATTATGTTGCAAAAGTTTACTTTTTTGCGAGCAGGTTTGCTGGCAGTAGCTGTTCTATGCCTTTCTGTGGCGGCGATAGCTCAAAACACAATTAGCGGTACCGTTATGGACGGTACAAATGACGAAGCACTTATCGGTGCATCGGTTTCTGTGAAAGGTACTACCATTGGTACTACTACAGATGTGGAAGGTAAATACACTTTAAACAATGTACCTTCAGGTGATCAGCTATTGATCATCTCTTTCATTGGTTTTGTTGAGCAGGAGATTGCTTTCAATGCTTCTACTCAAAAAGTAATCAACGCTACTCTTCTGGAAGACAATAATGTTCTTTCTGAAATCGTGGTTACTTCTGGCGTTATTGACATTGCCAAGGTTAGAGAAACTCCGGTTGCTGTTTCTACTATCACCTCTGAAGAGATTGCCCTTAAAGTGGGTAACCTTGAATTCCCTGAAGTGATGAACAGAACCCCTGGTGTTTACGCTACAAAACAAAGTGGTGGCTACGGTGATTCAAGAATCAGCCTTCGTGGTTTTGATCAGAGAAACACCTCTTTCCTTATCAACGGTCAGCCGGTTAATGATATGGAAAACGGGTGGGTTTACTGGTCTAACTGGCAGGGTCTTACTGATGTAGCTTCCGCTATTCAGATTCAGAGAGGTCTTGGAGCTTCAAGACTTGCTGTACCTTCAGTTGGTGGTACTGTTTCAATTTTTACCAAAGCTGCCGAATTGAAAAAAGGCGGTTCTGTTTCTCAGTCTGTTGGTAACAATGGATATCTGAAAACAACTGCTGCCTATAACTCAGGCAGAAATACCAGTGGCTGGGCTACTTCATTCCTTGTTTCAAGATGGAGCGGTGACGGTTATGCTTACGGTACTGCAGGTGAAGGCTGGAACTATTTCGCAGCTGTTGGTTACAGACCAGTTGGTTCTAACCACTCTCTTAACCTTTCAGTTCTTGGAGCTGGTCAGTGGCACCACCAAAGAAGCTCATGGGTTTCTATTAGAGATTACCAGAACTTTGGAGATAACAGCGGAAAAGACGGTATTGACAGAAGATGGAATACTGATGCAGGTTTCCTTGATGGCGAAGAGTTTAACATGAGAAGAAACTTCTACAATAAGCCACTTGCAACCTTTAACTGGGACTGGGATATCAACTCTAACCTGATGTTGAACACTTCACTTTACGCCTCAGCCGGTCGTGGTGGTGGAACAGGCCCTCGTGGTAGCAACTTCAGAAATGCTGATCTTGATATGTATCCGTTTAATATTGACCTCACTACGCACTATAACGAAAACGGAAGAGGTACTCGTGATGCTGATGGTTTTGTAGACTTTAACAAAGTAATTTCTGTTAACAGAGCAAATGCCCAGCCGTACTCAGGAGCTATCAGCTCTTATGAAGGTCAATTGATTGGTTCTAACGGTTTCAGAAATGATGGAGTTAGCAGAGAGGTATTGGTACGCAGATCATCTATGAACTCTCACGACTGGATCGGTGCTATCTCAAACCTTGAAGGTAATTTCAATAACATCACAGCCTCAATTGGTGTAGACCTTAGAAGCTACAAAGGTTACCACTACAGAGTATTGGAGAACCTTATGGGTCTTGATGGTTACTATTCTACTGGTAACAGAAACTCGGCCGGACAAATTATTAATACTTTGACTGAAGCCACTCCGTTTGGTAGTACTGGTATCAAAGGACCAAAGATTGACTACTATAACGTAGGTATAGTAGGATGGCAAGGTCTAAACGGTATGCTAGAGTATGCTAATACTCGTTTAACAGCCGTAGTTCAGGCTGGTGCATCTAATCAGTCTTTCCAAAGAGAAGATCTTTTTGATCAGCCGGCTCTTCCTCTTTCAGAGAAGAAGAATGTAGGTGGTGGATATGTAAAAGGTGGTGCTAACTTTAACATCTCTGACAAATCAAACGTATTTTTCAATACTGGTTTTATTTCAAGACAACCTCAGTTTGACGCTGTGTTCCCTAACTTCGCTAACATCGTAAACGAAGACCTTCAGAATGAGAAGATTACCTCTATTGAATTAGGTTATGGTTTCATCGGAAAAAATCTGACGTTGAACGTTAATGCTTACTCTACAAACTGGGGTAACAGATTCATCACTCGTTCTCTCTTCAATTCTCAAGGTGATCAGGGTACTGCTCAGTTCCGTAACATTGATGTAAATCATAAAGGAATCGAGATTGAGGCGAACTATAAGCCAACTGATAAGTTGAGAATTCAGGCTATGGCCTCTTTAGGTGACTGGAGATACACTAAAGATTTCGAGGCTCAGATTTTTGATGCCAATCAGCAGCCAATCGGTACAGGTACTCTTTATCTTAAAGATGCTAAAGTTGGTGACGCCGCTCAAACGACAGGGGCAATCAACATTGATTACCAAGTTGCCAAGCCATTTAGCCTTGACCTTGGATACCGTTTCGTAGATGGGCTTTATGCTGATTACTCAATTGCTGATTCTCAGTTTGCTTCTCCAGATAACGATGGTGCCCTTAAGCTTCCTTCTTACTCTTTGGTTGACCTTGGAGCGACTGCAAGATTCAAAATCTTTGGTACTGACGGAACACTCAGAGTTAACGTGAACAACTTGTTTGACACCGTTTATATCTCTGAGTCTGAGACTAACATTCAGGCTGAGTCTGGTTCACAAACCTGGAACGGCGTTGACGTTCGTAACTCAGTATGGTTCGGTTTTGGAAGAACCTGGAATACTTCATTGAGATTGAGATTCTAATCTTAGATTAATATCTTATCTAAAAACGGGTGGCTTTGAGTCACCCGTTTTTTTTGTGTCATACTTGAACTTTTCGGGCTTGAGAAGCATAGAAGGCTCCTTTCTGTTTGAGCTGGTACTCAAAGAAAATAGTTGCTAAATTTATTATCAACAATCAGCCAATATTTTAAGCATCTTTGAAGTGTCGAACGACAACAAATTGATTATCTGATATTTAAACCAATGCAATTATGTTAGCTGTAAAAAACAACAATCCCGAGAGAGTCTTTGTACCTATCATTCCCTTGAGAAAGCGTGGCTCTGAAAACTCATTTGAGAAAACCAGTACCATCACAAAAATGGCTTCAAAAAACCCTGATTTACTGAAATTGATTTCGGCTTTTGAGTTAAAGTAACTCAACTTTACACCCACTTAAGATGGAGTTTAAATACGCTATTCTGTATGTGGAAAAGGTAAAAGAAACGCTTGCCTTTTATCAAAAAGCGTTCGGCTTTGATATCAAATTCATCCCACCTGAAGAAGACCTATGGAGAGCTGACTACCGGCAATACGACTATTCCTTTTGCATCTTTTGAGCTGGGAAATTCAAATCTTAAGAGACGGTTATCTGGCGTCAGATAGATCAGGAAGGTCCTTCGGAATAGAATTGGCATTTATTACTTCTGATATTCAGCAAGACTTTAAAAAGCTATTGAAGGCCGGTGCGGAAATATTGTAACCTTTAAAGGTAAAGACATGGGGTCAGCACGTAGGTTATTTGATAGACTTGAGTGGTTACTTGAAAGAGTTGGCAACTCCAGTAGCCAAATAAAAAAACAGGCCACTCTATTGAGCAGCCTGATTTCGGATCAATATATTTTGACTTGATTTATCTCATCATTTCCTGGCCATTGCCACCGTCATCATCCATGGCGTCACTATCATTATTACCACCACGACGTCTGTTAAACAAGCCTCTGCCATCATTTTCCATTTTACCAAAACGGTATTGGAAATCAACACGAATACTTCTTCTAAACATACTTCTGGTGTTTGCCGAGATGAAATAATTATTGGCATCTGTCACATTCTCAAGTGTTGACTTGAAATCAATTGACCTTACAAAAGGATTTTCAAGCCCAAGCCCAAAACTTCCACGTTTGTCATTTATATCTTTCTTGAAAGTCAAACCATGGAAATAAAACCCATTTCTGGTCCCCTGCAACTGAACCCGAGGTGAGCGATAAAAACCAAAGACTGCTACGGCAAAACCTTTCGGTAGAGAGTACTGCGAATTCAGGTTTAAACCCACGTTCCATCCTTGATTCGAAATGGTTCGGTTATCCATGTAGGTATAATTCGGGCTTACACCACCACCAATTCTCCAATCTTTATTCGGATTCACATTGAAAGAAAGATCAGCTCCAAATCTTTTGTTTACACCAATATTGGCAAACGTGGTCTGTGTAATATCAATTCCGTCTTCACGAACTACTTCACTCACACTCGTGATACTGTTATCCTCGATTCTGGAATAGATCGAGAAGTTTATAGAGTTTCTTCCAAAATATGTACTTGTTGAGAGTTCAAGCATATCCACAAGCTCAGGAGCCAATGTCGGTTGACCGAACGAAATACTATTTTGATTTGAATAGTCAACGTAAGGATTCAGGAATCTGATGGAAGGACGTTGAATTCGCTGTGTATAGCTAGCTCTTACAGACCCACCTTTCTCAAAACGTTTTGATAAATTAATACTTGGCAACCAATTATCGTAATCTGGAATCTCCACATCTGCACGCTCCTTAAATTGGGCCGTAATCATAGTCCTTTCGTAACGAACACCAGCCTGAACACCCCACTTATTGGGCAATTCAAGAGTAAACGACGAGTACCCGGCCGCTACATTCTGATCATAATCCAAAAAATTAGAGCGAAGGCTATTTAAGGCGTATGCGGCATTCTCTAAACTGTAGCTGTAAAAGTTACCATCCGAGGTTGCACCACGAAAGACTCCTTTGCCTCCCATCTCCCACTTAATTTTTTCACCAAGTGGCTGCACATAATCCAGGCTAAAATTAAGCTCCTGATCTATTCCTACATTATCGCTGCTGTCAGCCGGCAATCCGTTCTGAAGAGCAGTAAAATCCTCATTCCTATTGGATTTAGAAAACTGTGCCAGTATACTAAGTTCCTGAATAGGGTTTGCGTATCTCTTATTGAACGTAAAATCAAGGTCAGCAGAATTGCTAATATTTGATTGATCAATAAAACGGGTGTTCTCAAAAATAAGAGCATTATTACCATCCACAAGACGTGTTAGCTGATCGCCCTCACTTCCATTTATTCTTGCTCTTCCAGAGTATGAAATGCTGAAATTCGTTTTCTTATCAAAATCATATGTAAATGTTCCACGATAGCGACCTCCACCCCACTGACCTCGGTTATTATCTTCCTGAGTAAGATACGTAGCTTCACCATTGATTACAGATTCACGCGTGTTCAAGCCCTCTGTTCTGAAGTTGTATGACATTCTGCCACCTCCATTGATGGCAATACCCCATTTTTTATCCTTCAAGTTCAAACTTCCATTAAGATTTGATCCCTGAACACCTACACCCGTAGAGATCATACCCGTAACACCAGCCAGGGTATTTTTCTTAAGATTGATATTAATGATTCCAGCAGTGCCTTCACCATCGTACTTTGCACTCGGTGACGTGATCACCTCAACTGACTTAATCTGATCTGATGGAATTTGTTTCAGAGCTTCTCCTACGGAACTTGCGAAAATCGTTGACGGTTTATTGTCTATTAATACTCTGACATTTGAGCTACCACGCAGCTCAACCTCTCCATCAAGATCAACACTCAACATCGGCACCTTTCTAAGAACCTCCTCGGCCGTACCACCCCTGTTAGTGATATCTTTATCAGCATTATACACCAGACGGTCAATTTTATCCTCCACCAGAGCGGCCTGACCAGTTACGGTAACCTCGTTCAACTGAATATTATCACTAAGGATAAAAACGTTTCCTAAATCAACTTTAGCATCATTATTAGGCACTACAATATTCTCAACAGATTGTGGCGAATAACCGATGTAGGAAATCAGTAATTTATAAGTACCCGCCTTTACTCCTTCAAATTTGAAGGAGCCTTTTATATCAGTTAAAGTACCATCAATAGCTTTAGTGGCATCCCACAACGCAACCGCTGCAAACTCAACACCCTGTGAGGATGTACTGTCAATCACGGTACCCGAAATGGAGGCATTGGCAATTACCGCAGCTCCGGGACCTCTTCTCCCCTGCTGAGCTAACACACTTTGAGAAAAAGTGAGGGCCAGCAAGACCAATGTCATTCGTAAATAATTTTTCATGTTCGTGTCAGTAATAATTCAATTTTTAGAAATGGACTTTTCAGAAAGCTTTTGTCTTTACAAAGAAAGACACGCAAACGACCTAAAAGATTGTGCTAGAGCTGCTTTTATCATTTTAAAGTAGATAAATCCATACAGTCTGTCGATTTAAAAAGCGAATCGTCGACAAAACAGAATTCTTTGAAAAGTTCAATAATTGCTCTACCTTAAAATAGATAATTTCTTCTGAATTTTATCCCAAATCGACTGATCTCAACATATTCTCGACGGATAAGACGATCCCCATTATAAGTGACTTGACCTTTCGTTTGTTTGACAGCTTTCATCAGCCATAGATTTCTTGTAGTTTTGCAGCCCCTTTTATGGGATAAAGTTTACACTATGAGTTTTCAATCTGAACTGAAGCGAAGACGAACCTTCGCCATTATTGCTCACCCCGATGCGGGTAAAACCACATTGACCGAAAAGCTGTTGCTTTTTGGAGGAGCCATTCAGACGGCCGGTGCCGTGAAGTCAAACAAGATTAAGAAATCAACAACTTCTGACTTCATGGAAATTGAGAAGCAGAGAGGTATCTCAGTGGCCACCTCCGTAATGACTTTTGAGTATAATAATCTTAAGATCAACATTCTCGACACACCGGGTCATAAAGATTTTGCTGAAGATACCTATCGTACTCTTACGGCTGTTGATAGTGTAATTCTGGTTATCGACTGTGTAAAAGGTGTGGAGGAGCAAACCGAAAAGCTTATGGAGGTTTGCCGCATGAGAGATACTCCCGTGATCATTTTTGTTAATAAAATGGATCGCGAAGGAAAAGCACCTTTCGACTTATTGGACGAACTGGAGCAGAAACTAAACATTGGTGTAAGACCTATCACCTGGCCCGTCAATGGTGGACGCGACTTCAAGGGTGTATATCACCTACTAGAAAAGAAAATGAATTTTTTCGCGGTCAACAAAACGAAGCTTGAGGAAGACATTTTTGAGTATGATATTGATTCGGAGGAACTGAGGTCAAAAATTGGCAACAAAGACGCTGAACAGTTACAGGAAGATGTTGAGTTGATTGAAGGTGTTTATGAAGAGTTTGATAACAAAACATACCTCAGAGGAGAAATTGCTCCGGTTTTCTTTGGGAGTGCGGTTAGTAATTTTGGGGTAATGGAACTTCTTAATACCTTTTGTGACGTTTCTCCATTACCTATTTCACGAGAAACGAATGTCAGGGTAGTAGAACCTACAGAGCCAAAATTCTCCGGCTTTGTTTTTAAGATTCATGCAAATATTGATCCTCGTCACCGAGATAGAATCGCTTTTCTGAGGGTTTGTAGTGGCACTTTTGAACGATCAAAATTCTACGAACATGTAAGACTTGACAAAAAACTGCGTTTCTCAAACCCATATATGTTTATGGCTGACAGCAAAAATGTTGTAGAAGAGGCCTACCCTGGTGATGTGGTTGGTTTATATGATACCGGAAATTTCAAGATCGGGGATACATTAACTGAAGGGGAAGAACTTCAGTTTACAGGAATCCCGAGCTTTTCACCAGAGCTTTTCCGTGAGGTTATCAATGCTGACCCTATGAAAACCAAGCAACTGGAAAAAGGAGTGCAGCAGTTATCAGAAGAAGGTGTAGCTCAGCTATTTACTATGCAACCAGGAAACCGTAAGATTATAGGTACAGTGGGTGAGCTTCAGTTTGAAGTTATTCAGCACAGGCTACTTCATGAATATGGTGCCAAATGCCGTTTTGAAGCAAAACCTTATTCTAAAGCCTGCTGGCTCACGAGCGAAAACCCAGAAGCCCTTGCAGAGTTCATTCGTCTGAAAAATAACTTCATCGCTTATGATAAAGACGAAAATCCGGTGTTTCTCGCCGAAACGGACTGGATTCTAAGAATGAATAAGGAAAACAACCCTGAAATTACATTCCACACTACCTCTGAGTTTAAGGTAAAGGAAGATTAATCTTCCGGATAAGGCACGTATACAAAACTGACGAACTTGCCATCCATTACGAAAAGGCAGCAGTACTCTTCGGGGTCTTTGTAATTCTCTTTAAAAAGAGCTTCAGATTCAGACCCGATGAGCTCTCTCTGAAGAAACTCTTCGAGCATGGAAGCTTTGTATTCGTATCGGGTTTTAAAATCATCCTTGAAGAAAAGTGTATTTCCCAAGGGCACCTCATCCACAGCCGCCACAAATACAGGAAATTGACTGAAACCCCTGCTTTTAATTTGATACGAGGCTTCTTTCAGATTATCACAGACTTTCAGAAAGTCTTCAGTGATCACCCCCATTTTCTTCTGATCTAACTCCGGTGAGTTAGCGTCATCAAGAATTGTATTTTCGTTCGAATGATTAATCATAATTTCATCATTTTAAATTCGGGCGGCCAACAGCAGCCTCAAATCTCTGAATCTCAAATCAAACTTCTTTGAGATATATTGATGGGTAATATTCCCTTTGAAAGAATAAACGGCTTTAAGAAACCATTGGTTCGTCAAAATCATTTCATCCACGCCGCCAATATTGCCCATTTTTATCAACAAAGGCGTGAAAATATTGCTCAAACTATAACTGGCCGTATTACTCACCCTTGAGGCAATATTGGGCACAGCATAATGGATCACACCATGCTTTTTAAAGACAGGGTCCTTGTGGTTCGTTAGTTCACTGGTTTCTATACACCCGCCTTGATCTATCGCCACATCCACGATCACGGCATTATCTTTCATCTCCTTTACCATCTCTTCAGTGACCACCATAGGGGTAAACCCTTTTTCCGATCGTAAAGCGGCTACCACCACATCGGCCTCTTTGAGAGCCTTAGGTAAATTTTGAGAATCTATAATGGAAGTATAAAAACTTCTTCCTAAAGCATACCTTAAACGCTGCAGCCGATAAAGGTGTAAGTCAAAAACCTTAATCTCGGCACCGAGCCCCAAAGCAGTTCTTGCCGCAAACTCCGCAACAGTTCCGGCTCCCAAAATAACAACAGATGTTGGCGGTACACCATCAATACCACCGAGTAGGGTCGATTGCCCCCGGCTCAAAAACTCGGAAGCAATCATGATGGAAGAGCTACCTGCAATTTCACTCATGGCTCTTACTACTGAGTAATTACCCGCTTTATCCTGAACAGATTCAAAAGCCAGAGCTGTGATACGTTTCCGAACCAGATTTTCAAAATAACCTTTATCACGTCCTCTGAATTGCAAGGCAGAAATCAAAGTGGATCCTGGTTTCATGAGCTCAATTTCACCCTCGGTTGGCGGGTCAATTTTGAGAACAATGTCGGCTTTCAAAGCCTCATCAGGCGAATAAATAATTTTGGCCCCTGCCTTTTGATACTCAGCATCGGTAAAATTAGCACCGGCTCCGGCACCTTTTTCTACGATTAATTCATGACCGTTTTTGACCAAAACAGAAACAGCATCAGGTGTAAGTACAATTCTCTTTTCAAGCTCTGATTGTTCCTTTGGCAAGCCAATAACCAATTGTTTTGACTCTTTTGAGACCATGGAAGGCTGCTCTTGGGGCTCCAGAACTGATTGATATTTTCCCGCTTTTGAGATACTCTCACCCATTATTTAACAATTTTCGCTATCAGTTTTCTTTTGTTTTGACCCAAGGCCGAAATATTGATTTCAAGTTGTGGAACCGGAAGTAATTCTTCTATTACCTGAGGCCACTCAATTAAACAAAGCTGATCAGAATACAAATATTCTTCAATTCCAAAATCTAATGCTTCCTCTGCTTTTTTTAGGCGATAGCAATCAAAGTGATAAAGCTCATCACCTGCGTCAGTCTGGTAAACATTAACAATAGCGAAAGTTGGACTTTGTACTACATCATTGACTCCAAACTTCCTGCAAACCTCCTTAATCAGGGTTGTTTTACCAGCACCTAAATTACCCAGAAATTTCCAAATGGTAACGTCCCCGGCGAAGCTCAAAAGCTCCCCAGCCACTACTGATAGGTCATCAAGGGTGTATTCTATGATAAAGTCTGCCATTGTGCGGCAAAAATACCATAATTCACTGAATTCTTCGTTTCCTATAAAGCAGATAAAAATTCATCAAAAAGCCTATACCATTTGGGTTTAAGCTCCATTTTTTCAGAACTTTGCGTTAAAATCTCCTCCTCCTCAAAAAAGCATGTTAGAAAGCAGAAAGCAAGTCATCCTATTTTTCTTTTTCACCATTGGAATCATCTACATTTCCAGACTTTTTTATATTCAGATTTTAGATCCCAAATACAAATCCTTTGAAGTAACCAATGCGATAAAGAGAGAAATTGAGGTTCCACTAAGAGGACAGATTTACGACAGAAACGGCAAACTCCTGGTTCAAAACAGGGAAGTTTATAATATGTATGTCACCCCTCGGGAGGTTGAGGATCTTGACACCACCCGATTCTGTAGAGTTTTCAATATCACAAGAGGCTATTTTGACAGCACAATGAATGACGCTATCAGTTATTCAAAAAACAGAGCATCTTTATTTCTCCGTCAGCTGTCCAAAGAAGAATTTGCCAGAGTTGCAGATGCTATGGTTAATTTCAAAGGCTTCAGTTTTGAGCAGTCCTTCTTCAGAACATATCCCGGCCATACACTGGCCAATGCATTGGGCTATATTGCTGAAATCCCGAAAGAAACCTACGATAACCAGGAAACACCTTATTATCGAAAAGGAGACTATATCGGACTTACGGGTATTGAGAAAGAATATGAAAATGAACTCCGGGGAACCCGCGGGATAAAGTTCAAGCTCATGGATGTTCATGGGGCGGACAAAGGTTCGTACGAAAACGGTAAATTCGACACCACCGCTGTAGTTGGTAGTGACCTTTACTCTTCCATTGATATGGAACTCCAACAGCTTGCCGATAGTCTCTTTCAGGGAAAAGTAGGCTCCATAGTGGCGATAGAACCAAAAACGGGTGAAATTCTCGTCATGGGCTCTTACCCTACTTATGACCCTAATCTACTTTCAGGCAAGGCTTTCTCAGAAAATTACCTCAATCTGATCAAAGACCCTGACAAACCTACTTTCAACAGAGCCATAAGCTCATTTTACAGACCAGGCTCTACCTTTAAGTTGGTGCAGGCAGTGGTGGGTCAGCAGCAGGGCGTAATAGATCCACGAACTTCATTCATAGGCTCCTATTCTCCAATGGGCTGTCACGGTCACGGCAATCACCATATGGCAAACCTGAATAATGCAGTTCAGTTTAGCTGCAACCCATATTTCTATAATGTTTTTAGGAAAATCATCAATAACTCTGAGCACGACAGCCCATTCCTCGCTGCACGTGAGGGGCTAGATCGTTGGCATAATATGGTCGGACGATTTGGATTTGGTAGAAAGTTGGGTATTGATCTACCAGGTGAAAAAAGTCAACTACTTCCTGATATTGCACTTTACGATAAGTACTACGGCGAAAACGGCTGGAAGTTTTCAAATATTTACTCAGTTTCCATTGGAGAAGGAGAAGTTGCCACTGATGTTTTAAAACTGGCAAACATGGCCGCGATATTGGCCAATAAGGGTTATTACATTACGCCACACCTGATCAAAGGAATCGGCTCAGAAAATTCAGGTGTACGAAAAGAATTACTGGAGGTCCACCAAACAGGAGTTCAACCTCAACACTTTTCTGCTATTTATGACGGGATGCAAAGGGTAATTGAAGCAGGCACTGCCCGAAGAGCGTATATTGAAGATATTCCAATCCTGGGCAAAACGGGAACATCACAGAATCGAAAAGGGCCTGATCATGGTATTTTCATTGCTTTTGCTCCAAGAGAAAATCCACAGATTGCAATAGCTGCAGTCGTAGAAAACGGTATATGGGGTGGTAGTTCAGCTGGTCCGATATGCTCACTAATTATTGAAAAATTCATCAAAGGAAAAATAGAAAGACGTGCTTTTGCCGAACAGGTGAAAAATACACGTTTTGTTACAGTAGCTGCTTCAAAGGCTGCCAGATAATCAATGGCAAACGAAATCAACATCAGACGCGGGATCGACTGGGTAACCGTACTTTTATACCTGTCATTAGTTCTCATTGGCTATTTCAATATTTACGCCGCCGTATATAACCCCGAGAACCCTATCGCCATTTTTTCTCTTGACCATAGTGCAGGTCGCCAGCTCATGTTTTTAGGTCTGGCTACTATCCTGGTCACTTTCATTCTCTTTATAGATTATAAAGTTTATGACAGCTTTGCCTATATTTTCTATGGATTTATGATCTTGCTGCTTATTGCCACTATCTTTCTTGGTAGCGATATAAAAGGATCCAAATCCTGGATTAAGCTGGGGAGCTTCTCTTTACAACCTGCAGAGTTTGCCAAACTGGTCACGGCCTTAGCTCTGTCCAAATACCTGAGCTCCCAGACAGTCAACCTTAAAAGGTTTAGCGACCTCTGGAAAGCAGCAGCTTTAATTCTGATACCTCCGGTGATCATTATCCTTCAGAAAGAGACCGGTTCTGCACTCACTTTTGCCATTTTTCTCGTGGTTCTTTACCGTGAAGGTCTCCCGGGAATCTACCCTGCTTTATCACTGGCTTTCGTGGTTCTTCTAATCCTCTCGCTGCTCTATTCAAAGTGGTATATCCTCATAGGCCTCGTTGTCTTAGCAGTCATTTTCTACTACTTTATTTTGGCAAAAAGAGACCGAAAGCGGCAAAATGTGATTCGTATTGCGGGTATAGTATTACTCTTTAGCACCTTCACCATGGGTGTTGACTTTTTTGTCAATAAAGTTCTGCAACCTCACCAGCAAAAAAGAATTAAAATACTGGTAGACCCTGATGCTGACCCTTTGGGAGCGGGCTGGAACGTTACTCAGTCGAAAATTGCCATTGGTTCTGGCGGATTTACTGGCA
Organism: Jiulongibacter sediminis; assembly: GCF_001306455.1. Lineage (GTDB taxonomy): Bacteria > Bacteroidota > Bacteroidia > Cytophagales > Spirosomataceae > Jiulongibacter > Jiulongibacter sediminis. The sequence continues at coordinate 117,361 of NZ_LGTQ01000012.1, forward strand.
AAGGTTATCTTAAGGGGACTCAAACAAAATTTGACTTTGTGCCGGAGCAATCGACCGATTTCATTTTTTGTACCATTGGTGAGGAATGGGGTTTTATGGGCAGCCTCGTCCTGATCGGCCTTTATCTGGCTTTTCTGGCCCGAATACTCTATCTCGCAGAATTGCAGCGGGATAAGTTCGCCCGGGTTTACGGCTATTGTGTGGCTTCCATTATCTTTTTTCACCTCCTGGTTAATATTGGAATGACCATAGGGCTAATGCCGGTTATAGGTATTCCGCTACCTTTAGTCAGTTATGGAGGTTCTTCTTTGTGGTCATTCACAATATTAATATTTGTATTTCTCAAGCTGGATGCCCATCGTAGCTATAAGGTATAATTGAAACTATTATTATTTCTGAAATTATTTTTATTTCAATAATATTTGAAAATGAATTTTAAACTGTATCTTTTACCCACGGTTCTGGCCCCAGAAACACAATACAAAACGCTTTCGCCCGAAGTTATTGAGAAAATAAAGGAGTTGAATATCTTTTTCGTCGAGAACCTAAAAACGGCCAGGAGGTTCATTTCAAGCTTAAAGTTGGGAAAGGTAATTGATGAAATCACCTTTTATGAACTCACGAAAAACTCAAACTTTGACGAAACCTTTGAGATCATAAGTCAACTACCCGAAGACGCCGGAATACTCTCTGAAGCCGGTTGCCCCGGCATCGCTGATCCCGGAGCTTTGGCGGTGGATATTGCTCATCAGCTTGATATAGAGGTCATTCCTCTGGTAGGACCTTCATCCATCTTACTCGCCCTCATGGCTTCCGGTTTTAATGGTCAGAGCTTTGCCTTTCATGGCTATCTGCCGATTGACAAAAAGGAAAGGGCTCGTCGTGTTAAAGAACTGGAACGGTTGGCCCTTACCAGCGGCCAAACACAGCTTTTCATGGAAACACCCTACCGGAACAACCAAATGTTAGATACGATTGTCAAAACCTGTAACCCTAATACCAAACTCAGTATTTCAGCAAACCTGACTGGAGAAGGTGCAATCTCAAAAACTATGCGTATTGAAAAATGGAAACAGGCTAAAAATATTGACCTCCATAAAAAGCCGGCAATTTTTGGATTTGGTAGTTAAAGCTCGAACCGGCAGCTCGTTTGAAGAGCCTCTATCAGGCGGGCCTCATACACCGCTTTGGGAATCTCAATAGCTCCATACCGCTCCACATTGTCATTCATGAATTGAGTATCCAATAATTGGAAGTTGTTTTTCCGAAGAACCTCGATCAAATAATGGAAAGCAACTTTTGAAGCATTTGACTTCTCAAAAAACATTGATTCTCCAAAAAAAGCAGCACCAAGTGCCACTCCATAAAGCCCACCAACCAACTCATTTTCAAAATAGGCTTCCACAGAGTGAGCAAGACCAATTTCATGAAGATCACAATATGCCCTAATGATTTCCTCTGAAATCCAGGTTTCATCGCCAGCAAAGCGAGGCCGGGCACAGCACCGCATCACCTCTTTAAAGCATGTATCCAGCTTAATTTCAAAGACTTTTTGATTAATAACAGGGCGTAAAGACCGAGATGGCTTATAATTGCCTATCGGAATTATGGCCCGAGGATCAGGAGCATACCAGTAAATCTGACCCGAGGCCTCCGCCATCGGAAAAGCTCCGTTGGCGTAACCCTGCAAAAGCATTTCGGCATTCAGCTGCATTAGTCCATCAACCAGACTTTATCGGTTTTAAAGCCTTGCTCCTGCCACTCCACCAGTACCTTCTGGGATTTTTGAGTATTCACCTTACGGCCTGTATAATCGGGCTGAATCGGAATATCTCGCCTGTAAGACCGGTCGATCAAACAAAGAAGCTCAACTTTGTTAGGCCTACCGAAAGCCTGCATAGCGTCTAAAGCTGCCCTTACTGTACGGCCTGTAGCCAGAACGTCATCAATAAGTATGACTTTCTTATTCTCAATTACAAAATCAATATCAGTACTATTCGGAGTCAGAATAGAATCTCGTCTCCTGAAGTCATCTCTAAAAAATGTGGCGTCTAATTTTCCATGATCAACTTTATAACCCAATATTTCCTCCAGTACTTTCACAATTCGTTTAGCCAGAAAAATGCCACGGGGCTGCAATCCAATCACCACAGAATTTCTCATGTCCCCATTATTTTCAATAATCTCCTGAGCCAAACGGGCGAGTATGACATCTAATAGTGGCTGACTGAGTATTAATCTTTTCTTGTTCATCTATCTTATCAGATACCTAGCAAAAGTATTGACTTCTACCAAAATAGACTAGTGGACCTTCAATTATTGAGTTTCCAAAACCGAAACTATTTGAGACTTTTGGCGTGACTTTTATTGAAATTGCTATAATTGAACACTTTTGAAACAAACCTTTGCGGATACAAAATAAAACTGACACCATTAAATTAATCAAAAAACAAAGGAGAATTATTGTTTAAAGCAGTAAAGGCCCAGTATGAGGCCATTAATAATAAACAGAAAAGAAGCACATGAAATATTTGATAGTTGGCCTTGGGAATATCGGGCCGAAATATGCTTTTACTCGTCACAATGTTGGCTTTATGGCACTTGACCGTCTGGCCGCTATCGAAGGTTTGACCTTTTCTTTGGAAAAGCAAGCATACCATACCGAGTGGAAAATAAAGGGCCGCAGTATTCACCTGATCAAACCTACAACTTATATGAATCTATCAGGTAAATCTTTAGCCCATTATATGACTAAACTTAATATCCCTCGGGAGAATGTTCTCGTTATTGTAGACGATCTTGCACTTCCCGTTGCTAAGTTACGATTAAAGCCCAAAGGCTCTTCTGCAGGCCATAACGGATTAAAGGATATTGAAAGCACCCTTCAAACTCAGGAATACGCTCGCTTAAAGATTGGGATTGGAGACGACTACCCAAAAGGAAGACAGGTAGACTATGTTCTTGGAAATTTCGCTGAAGATGAAATGATTCAAATCATCCAAAAGCTTGATAAAGTAAAAGAGATCATTTTGGCCTTTTGCACTATTGGAATAAACAAAACTATGAATTCATATAATTAATAATTGTATTATTATAAGAATTTATCCACCTCCTAGAAAAAAATACTTTAGTTAATAAAATATTTTAATAACAATATTTTATTCCTCATTTAGCTAAAAAATAATACACCTTGATGTATTAATATTTGCAAATAATTCAAAAAGTAAAATATTGTTCCGACAAACGTCTTCTTTGAAATTTGTCAAAAAACTTAAAAGCTGACATATTTGTATCGTAATCAAACAGAGGAAATAAAACGATTCCACGAATATGTCACAAAAATTAGTTACTTTTGCAATTGTACTTTCAACATTGATCTCGGGAGTGGGATCTGCGAAAGCTGAAGACTCAGTTAGAGTTAATAATACGATATACCTTTCAGCCGGTCCTGATTTCAACTTTAAAGTTTTCATGAACAAGAAGGCCAAAAGGTTTATTAAGAAGAATGATGAAGCCTGGGCTACATTTAACAACGTAGTTCGCTTATATAACGACTCAACAGGCCAGTTCCTTTTGATGTCAGAAGACGAGAAGGCAGATTTCTATGAGGCTGTAGCCACAATCAACAGCAAGCTTAGCAACATGAGAAACGAAGACGCTCAAATTTGGCTAAAGAAAGTAGACGTAACCGAAAAGGTATTTGCTTTCTTATGGGAAAACAAAACCGAGAACAAGCCATTTGAAGAGCTTTACGAACTACCAACGATAAGCGTGGAGCCTACGGTAGGTAGATAAAAAAAATAAGAACATTAGATTTTCATAGTTTAATAGGTTAGGGTTGAATAGTAAAGCCGTCTTGCATTGCGAGTCGGCTTTTTTCTTACACCCTCTGACGGAAAACAAATTGCAGGAATCGAGACCACGAATTCAGCTCACCATTCCCCCGGCCCCTACTCATAGTTTAATAGTTGGGCGGGACACGTAGTCCTGAATAGTAAAGCCGTCTGCATTGCGAGTCGGCTTTTTTCTATTAAAATCATACCTAACTACAAAGCCCCATAAGATGGGTATACACGAAGCTATATCACTCACTATAAATGATTAAAACAAATCGACACATTAGCCGACCAAATAGACACAAAAAAAAGTCAAAAAATCTTCGACTCAATTATTGACTCTAAAAAATATACATCTATCTTTGCATCCACATTTGAGAAAGCGAGTCTCAAACACTGAAAGGTCTGGTAGTTCAGTTGGTTAGAATACCTGCCTGTCACGCAGGGGGTCGCGGGTTCGAGTCCCGTCCAGACCGCAAAAGCCTTGGATTTCTCCAAGGCTTTTTTTATTTTTTCTTCTTATCAAAACCAACGAAAAGCAAAATACTCGCAAGGCTCATCCAACTTGTTTTTGATCCCATGCGTTTGACCAGATTTGATGAAATAAAAATCTCCGGCTTTAGCGTCAATCTCCTCTCCATCTAGAACCAAAGTCGTTTCACCTTCAGTGATTAGAATAATTTCAGTATCGACATGGGAATGCGGATCATGGCTTGACCCTTTATGATCAAGACGGGTAACATGCATTTCAAACTTTTCACACATTGCTGTCGGACGGTCAAAATAGGCGATTCTTCCCCCTTTTACCGTCTTCTCCAGCACTAGTTGATCCCGACTCAGAAACATGGCTCCTCCGGCCTCTACTCCCCTTTCCACATCCATTGGCTTTTTAGACCTGAACATCATAACATAATAGGCCAGAGGCCCGTCTCCCACATTCTCCATTGATTGCTCCACTAAAGGCGGTATCAGCACCACACTTCCTGCACCTAGTGTCCTACTTTCACCATCCATGGTCATCTTCATCAGACCCTCTTTAACAATAATAACCTCCTCAATATTTTCCTGAGTGTGCGGAGGAGCAGGTTTGGCACCAGCCTGTTGCGTGGTTGTATGAATCTCCAGATATTCAAAGTGTGGAGAACTGCCTTCCATAAACCGTTTTCCTGCCCGCATTTGACCAGACTTAAAAGTTAAGTCTTCCCAAACATAAAGACCTGAGGCTACTTCAGCCGTTTGAGCCTTACTCATAAATCCGGAAGTTAAAATGCAAAACACACAAAACCATTTTTCATTTTTCATTTCAATTAGGTTGATTTTCAATTACGACTGCTATAACTAAAATAGTGGTTTACAATTCAATCACCATCAACTGACTTTCAAAATAGCACTGACAAAGGACAGAAATACCTTATCTGTAGAGATTATTACAATAGTAATTACCTTCACATTCGAAATAGTATTTTTACAAAAAACCTCAACATATGCGAATAGCGGATCTGACTAACTTTCTTGAAAGCTGGGCACCACTCTCCTATCAGGAATCCTACGACAATGCCGGCCTTATCACAGGCAACCCAAATGACGAAATTACAGGTGTTCTGGTAAGCCTTGATTGCGTTGAAAACGTCATCGAGGAAGCGATTGAGAAAAAATGCAATGTTATTGTGGCTCACCACCCCATCATTTTCAAAGGGTTAAAAAAAATCACAGGCAAAACTTATGTAGAGCGAACCATCATCCAGGCCATTAAAAACGATATTGCCATTTACGCTATCCATACAAATCTTGATAACATCAAAGGAGGAGTTAACTTTAAGATTTCAGAGAAACTTGGCCTGCAAAACCCAAGAATATTGGCAGAAAAAACCGATCAACTCATGAAATTGACGGTTTTTGTGCCGACACCACAAACAGGTCCTTTACTGGACGCTCTGTATGCCGCAGGAGCCGGAGATATTGGCAATTACAGCAATTGCAGTTTCAGAACAGAGGGCAAAGGCACTTTCAAGGCAAATCAGCAGGCCGACCCCACCATTGGAAAAAGAGGCATTTATGAGGAAGTCAACGAAAATAGAATTGAGGTTATCTTCCCGGCTCATTTGAAAAAAAAGGTGCTCCGCGGAATGCGAGAAGGACACATTTATGAAGAAATCGCTTATTACCTCTCTGTTCTTGAGAACCCTTTACAGACTGTCGGCTCGGGAATTATCGGCGAACTTGAAGAGGAACTAGAATCGATGGATTTTCTTCAGAAAGTAAAAGAAAATCTCAATGTGAGCGTCATAAGGTATACTGATATTATAAAGCCTAAAATCAAAAAAGTTGCCGTTTGCGGAGGAGCGGGTGGCTTTCTATTACCTCAGGCCATTGGCCAAAAGGCCGACATTTTCATAACCGCTGATTATAAGTATCATGAGTACTTTGATGCCGATGGTAAAATTATCATTGCGGACGTCGGACATTATGAAAGTGAACAGTTCACAAAAGAGCTGATCAGGGATGAAATATTGAAAAAATTCACTACTTTTGCGACCTATTTATCGGAGGTAAAAACCAACCCGATTAATTATTTGTTTTAAAATATAGGCCGCCTGCGGCATTCACCAAATAGCTTTAAACGAAGTTTATGGAATTAACAATAGCTGATAAACTGGAATCTCTTGTAAAACTTCAGGAAATTGATTCAAGACTTGACGAGCTCAGAAAGCTTCGTGGAGACCTTCCTGAAGAGGTTAAAGACCTGGAAGATGAGGTGACAGGTATTGAGAAAAGAATCTCAAGATTTCAATCTGAAGTAGATTCACTCAATGAGGAAATTGAACACCAGAAGCAAAACAAGAAAGATTCTGATAAGTTGATCCTTAAATACAAAGATCAACAGATGAATGTGCGTAATAATCGTGAATATGACGCCATCTCAAAAGAACTGGAACTTCAGGAGCTTGAAATTCAATTAGCCGATAAGAGAATTAGAGAAACTGAATATAAAATCAAAACCAAAGAGCAGGATATTGAGGAAACTCAATCAAAGCTTGACGCGAGAAAAGAGGTTTTGGAGCAAAAAAGAAAAGAACTTGACAAGCTTATCGTAGAAAGCCAGGAAGAAGAAGAAAAACTTTTGAAGTCAAGTGCAAGACAAGCTAAGAAAGTAGAGGAAAGATTGCTTAAGGCTTACACTAAAATTCGTGGCGGTGCTAAGAACGGCCTTGCGGTTGTTGCTATTGATCGTGGAGCTTGCGGTGGATGTTTTAACGTAGTTCCTCCTCAGATTCAGGCTGACGTTATGGAAAAATTAAAAATCATCGTTTGTGAGCATTGCGGAAGAATTCTTGCTGATGCAGACTCAATCAAAGTTCACAGAAAAAGAAAATAAGAAGAGAAAAAGCTCTTTTAAATATGAAAAGGCAAGCCCCATCAGGCTTGTCTTTTTTTATACTGTCCTATATAAAGTGCCGCCATCACCACGATTAATCCACCCAATGTAAAGAGCGTGAAAGGCTCGTGAAGTATAAAATAGGCATACGCAAACCCAAAAATCGGGCACAGGAATAGAAATAATGAGGCCTTGACCGTATCAGTGGAAAGAAGCCACAACCATAAATACACGGCTAACCCGGAGATGGGCAAACCAAGCCATAAAGCTGATAACCCAAAATCCATATCATAGCTATTTAGACCTCGATCATAAAAAAACAAAGTCACCGGCAGAAGAAAAAGAGCTCCGAAAAATGCCTGCCAACCATTAATGGTCAGCTTCGTCAGACTCCATTTTACTGAGCTGTAATAAATAGCTGCAGAAGAATAAGCAAGCGTACTTAAACCTAAAAGGAAAAGCCCTTTCGGCGAAGCGTAGGCATTGCCCAGCAAAGGGTAAACAGCCAGAACAACTCCCGTTAGACCTAACACCAAAGCCAGTACTTCATTTGATTTTACTTTTCTGCCTGCTGCAACGGCTGATAGCACACTAATCACCAATGGATTCACACCAACCTGCAAAGCTCCGATTCCGGCAGCAACTTCATGAATTGCTAACGCAAACAACCCAAGGGCTACGGTAACATTTAACAATCCGAAAATAGCCAGCTGTAGCCATTCTTTGCCCTGGGGTCTCCTGCCTTTCAAAAAGAGATAAGACAAAACCAACAAACACAAGGCTGCCAGCATAAAACGTACCTGATAAAGCACCAGCGGCTGTACTGAGACCATTCCTAATTTTGCCGCCACAGAGGCAGATGACCAAATCATAGCGAATAAAACGCCGAGCAAATAGAATCGTGCTGATGACATTATGGCAAAAGTGAAAACAAAAAAGCTCACAGCCAAAAGACTGTGAGCTTCCATTATAATTCAATTCGTTTTTATAGACCAAAGGCTTGTTTTACCTGATCAATATAATCAAGCTTCTCCCAGGTAAACAACTCAACCTCCTGCTCTACTTTTTGACCAGCGTTTTCAAAAACTTTGGTCACTGTTTGAGGTTCACGCCCCATGTGTCCATAGGCAGCCGTTTCAGAGTATATTGGAGTTCTTAATTTCAATCTCTGCTCAATAGCATATGGTCTCATATCAAAAATACGCTCGACAATCTTAGCTATCTCACCATCTTTCATTTTCTTACCATCTGCACCCTTCACTTTTGCCGTACCATAAGTATCTACAAAAATACCACAAGGTTTAGCCACACCAATAGCATAAGAAACCTGAACTAATACCTCAGAAGCAACACCTGCCGCTACAAGGTTTTTAGCGATATGACGAGTAGCATAAGCCGCCGAACGGTCAACTTTTGATGGGTCTTTTCCGGAAAAAGCTCCACCACCATGAGCACCTTTTCCGCCGTAAGTATCAACAATGATCTTTCTTCCAGTAAGACCGGTATCGCCATGAGGCCCACCGATTACAAATTTACCGGTAGGGTTAATGTGATATTGAATCTGGTCATTGAAAAGCTTTTTAAGACTCGGCTTCAATTTCTTCTTTACTCTAGGTATCACATAGTTGATAATATCCGACTTGATTTTTGCCAACATCTCCTCATCCTCAGCGAAATCATCGTGCTGAGTAGAAACTACGATGGTATCAATTCTTTGTGGCTTGTTACTATCAGAGTACTCAATAGTTACCTGAGCCTTGGCATCAGGTCTAAGATATTTGATCCTTTTATTTTCACGCCTTACATCAGCCAGTTCCTGAAGAATTTTGTGAGATAAATCCAATGCCAACGGCATGTAATTATCTGTTTCTACGGTAGCATAGCCAAACATCATTCCCTGATCACCAGCACCCTGTGCATTCGCTTTGGCTTCAAAACCGTCATCCGATTTTCTGTCAACACCCTGATTTATATCCGCTGATTGCTCATGAATAGCAGAAATAACTCCGCAAGAGTTGGCCTCAAACATGTAATCAGCCTTTGTATAACCGATTTTCATGATCACATCTCTCGCAATAGTTTGTACATCAAGATATGTATTGGTGTTAACCTCTCCGGCAAGTACTACCTGACCTGTGGTTACCAAGGTTTCACAAGCAACTTTAGAATTAGGGTCAAAAGCTAAGAAGTGATCAATCAGAGCGTCAGAAATCTGGTCAGCAACTTTATCAGGGTGTCCTTCTGAAACAGACTCGGAGGTGAATAAATATGGCATGTTTACTTATTGTTAGTAGAAATACGTTTTTTAAATGTTCCCATTATTAGTGCCAAATTTCACCAACCGCCTTCTTTTACAGGAAATGAGGAAAAAGACACTTTCTTGCATGGCAAAAATGCGAATTATTTACGAATACTCTAAAAAGAGGTTAAATTTTCTTCAGACGTTTTCACTACCAGATGTTTTATCTACAAAAAGTCAAAATTGCAGATAATTGAAAACTGTGGTTTCGAATAAAAATAATATGACCCTATGTCGAAAAAAAAGCCCGGCAAACCAGGCTCAATATCTTTAAACATTCACATGTCTCTCCGAATGGTAAGACGACCTTACCAAAGGGCCGGACTCAACGTACTTCAAACCCCTTTTCAAACCTTCCTCCCTAAACAGATCAAAAAGATCAGGATGAATAAACTCAATCACCTCATGATGCATTTTGGTCGGCTGAAGGTATTGACCCAAAGTCAGAATATCACAACCATTCTCTACCAGATCATCCATGGCTTTAAAAACCTCCTCTTTGGTTTCTCCTAAACCCAGCATAATACCGGTCTTGGTTCTTTTCCCAAATTCCTTAGTTCTTCTGATTTGCTCGAGACTTCTAGCGTATTTCGCCTGAGGGCGTACAGGTCTGTAGAGCCTTTCAACCGTTTCTACATTATGAGAAACTACTTCCTGACCCGCCGAAATCATTCTGTATAGAGCTTCCCAGTTCCCCTTGGTGTCCGGGATCAACGTTTCAATCGTAGTGGAAGGTGAAAGCTCTTTGGTTTTAACCACCGTCTGATACCATATTTCAGCCCCTCTATCCTTTAGCTCATCCCTGTTTACCGAGGTCAGAACGGCATGCTTCACACCCATAGTTTTTATAGCCTCAGCAACACGTTGGGGTTCATCTTTATCATACTCCGTTGGTCGGCCAGTGGCCACTGCACAGAAAGTACAGCTTCGGGTACAAACATTCCCTAAAATCATAAAAGTGGCTGTACCCTCACCCCAGCACTCACCCATGTTTGGGCAGTTACCAGATTGACAAATTGTATGAAGGTTATTTTGATCTACTACCTCCCGAACTTTCCTATAGTTTTCTCCGATTGGTAATTTTACACGTAGCCAATCAGGCCTTTTGGCTCTGGCCGGCTTATCTTTTGCCTCTACCATTCTTATTTTTTGATTAATCTTTTGTTTCCGAAATACAAAGTTAGGTATGCCGTGGCATAAGCCTTTGCATTCGTAGAAAGTTTTGGAGAAATAATTTCAGGCTCTCTGGTAAAGAGCTCAAGAGTAGTGCCCAATTCAAACCCGGTAATATTATCGCCAAAAGTACTCATATCTATACTCGTTGCAGCTTTAATATGAATACCGGGATTGATCTTTGAATTATTCAAAAAGCCCTGCCAGATACTACTGGAACCCCTTATACTGTTATAATCTGTATGGATGTCAGGATCGTACTGAGTAAGTATTGCCGCCTCACCAGCGTCTCTTCCATATTTGATATAATAGGGCTTTTGAATACCAATAGAAGGCCCGACAGCCAAAATCCCGCTCAATCCAATACTCGAGTCTCCATTCTTTTTGAAGAAATACCACTCACGACCGTACTCAGGCCTGACCACAAAAAAATAGTTTGTTTTACCAAAAATAAATTTCGCTCCCAGAGCCGGGTTTGAGCTCGTACTTTCTTTCGGATGTTTCAGGTTCACCGCTTCAAGTGCTATGTATCTGTGAACCGGTAGCCTCCTGTCTGTATTTATAGGAGTAGAGCTTCTAAAAACAAGCCCCCCTAAAATTCCTGAATGGGTGTTTGTAGTGACACCATATGCAAAATACTTTGAGTCCATCTGATCAGACTCCTCTGTTGAAGAATCTCCCAGCTGCCCCCTGGCACTCGCAAATGCGAAAAACGCAATCAGAAAGAAGTAGACCTTGCTTTTAGTCATAAAGATTATCGAAGAGATAAATATAGATTTAATAGCTTAACAGTCCTAGTCAATTATTTTTTTCTAAGTTTATCAGTTTAGTTAGTAACGGATTTAGGGCCAAAAAGATTTATTTTACTCCAACAAATTCTTGTTTTGCAAAACTGGGACTTCTACATCAAAGAATTTAAGAATTACCTCAAACTGGAGAGAGGTCTTTCAGAGAATAGCATTGAAGCTTATGAAAGAGATGCTATTAAGCTCAAAAACTTCAGCCGAAAAGCAGCACCAGTGCAAATTGACAGTGACGACTTAAGTCTTATTCTCAATGAGCTGAATGATATGGAGATAGCACCAACATCGCAGGCTCGGATGCTCAGCGGCTGGAAAGCCTTCTACAGATTTCTTCTCCTTGAAGAACACCTCAGCATCGACCCAACTGAGCTATTGGAAAGTCCAAGGACTCGAAGAAAAATACCTGAGGTATTACATTTCCATGAGATAGAGCAAATGCTTGAAGCCATTGACCACTCCACCGATGAAGGAACCCGGAACCGGGCCATTTTAGAAACAATGTACAGCTGTGGACTCAGGGTATCAGAACTTACATCTCTTCGGCTAAGTGACTGCCATTTTGAGGAAGGCTACATTCAGGTGACCGGAAAAGGGGAGAAAACAAGGCTTATTCCTATTGGAGGGCAGGCCATAAAATTCACAGAAATCTACCTAAAAAGTATCCGAAATTTTCAAGAGGCAAAACCGGAGGCGGAAGACATTCTTTTTCTCAATCGAAGAGGTGGCCAGCTAAGCAGGGTCATGATATTTATGATTATCAAAGACCTGGCCACCAAAGCCGGAATTAAAAAGGAGGTATCACCGCATACTTTTCGACATAGTTTTGCGACACACCTGATTGAAGGTGGAGCAGATTTACGGGCCGTACAGGAAATGCTTGGCCATGCCAGTATTACCACAACGGAGATTTACACTCACCTTGACAGAGCCTATCTTCAGCAAACTATTCAGCAGTTTCATCCAAGAGCCTAACGAAAGCAGCTTTCCAGAAAATCTCTTGTAATGCCGGCACAGCTATGCGGTGCTTCCATCATACCGGCATGGGCAACGTGATCAAGAATTAAAATATAAGGCATTGACAGCAGTTCAAGTTGAGCCATTGAATCTTCAAAAGGGATGAACTTATCTTCCTTACCAACAATAAACATCACAGGCATTCTGAGCTTTTTGAGAACAGAACTCCTGTCTGGTCGAGACTTCATAGCCATTGTGGCCTGAATGAGGGCCTCTTCAGGTAGTTTTTTATTGTCGTCTAATTGTTGACGGATGTAGACCCCGTTTTTTCTTTTGAAGGTCTCATTGTACATATTTGGGAGAAAACCTTCAATAAATGCAGCAGTGCCTTTCCTTTTTATAAAGGCAGCCGTTTTATCCCGAGTTTTTTGTTTCTCTTCAGAATCGGCATAGGCGGTGGAGTGAAACAAGCCCAGCCCCGCAAGGTACTCGGCATGCTTTTCAGCATATGCTAAAGAAATGTACCCACCCATGGAATGCCCTATCAATACAAAACGCGTGATTTTACGTTCTTCAATTTCAGAGTGAACCCATTGTGCATATTGATCAATAGTTTGACAAAACGCAATTTTTGAGTAATCAAGGGTTATAAAATTATAATTGTCAGGCAGCATGGGTAAAAAAGTATCCCATATGTCGGCATTTTCGCCAAAGCCATGCAACAGAACTACGTTCATCTATTCTTTTGAAAAGGGTTCCTAATTTTCCTCCTTCTTTTACGAAAGAGCTTTTTGAGACCAAAAATTAGGAATAAAATTGAAGCTACCCCAAACAAGAGAACCAAAGTCTGCAATTTTAATACAGCCATTACCACTGCTATCACCAGAAAAACAGTCCCGATAAGCAGATTTGCTCCAAACTGCCTCCAAAACTTCCTCCGTTTCTTTTTCTTCTTTTCCTTTTCTTTCAATTTCTGCTTTGAAGGCTCTGGCCCTTGCTGAAATTGCTCACTTTTAAGCTTAACCGAAAAAGCCGGAATGTGCACTTCTTTGTCTTTTAGCTTTAATTCTGGAAAATAGGTTTTGACCTTTTCAATCTTTGGAGCAGACTTAACCGGAACCACTTCAAGTTTAGGCTCTTTTTTGATAAGCTCAGGTAGTTTTAGCTTCAATTTCTTTTCAGGCATCCTGTAATTAACAGCTACCGGAGCATGAAAATAAGCCTGCTGAGTCCTACAAGAGGCGAAAAGAAAACTTATTATAATTAGAAAGCTTACGGGTTTCAGGTTAGGCATATAAAAAAAGCGTTGAACAGACTATTGAGCCTATTCAACGCTATGCTTTCAATTCTTGGTATTCTATTAAGCAACTAATTTGAGCTCGTAATACGAGGAATGCTCAAACTTCTTCTCGGCATACGCCTTGGTTACTTCAAATTCTTTCACATCCTCCTCTGAGGGCAATTCAAACATCGCATCTGTCAGAATTGCTTCACAGATTGACCTTAAACCACGGGCACCGAGCTTAAAGATAACCGCCTGATCTACAATATAATCAAGAGCATCGTCAGTGAATTTTAATTTAATTCCCTCCATACCGAAAAGCTTTTTGTACTGCTTCATCAGTGAGTTTTTAGGTTCAACAAGAATACGCTTCAACGTATCCTTATCCAGCGGATTGAGATAAGTCAAAAGCGGCAAGCGACCTATAAGTTCAGGAATCAAACCAAAAGACTTCAAATCTTGCTGAGTCACAAAACGCAATACATTCTCATTTTCCCAGATGCGATTCATCTTCTTATCGGTTGAGAAACCGATAGGGGCTTTATTGATACGTTTAGCAATATGGCGGTCAATGCCATCAAAAGCACCACCACAAATGAAGAGAATGTTTTGGGTATTGATCTGCACCAAAGGCTGTTCAGGGTGCTTTCTACCTCCCTGAGGTGGAACACTCACTACTGATCCTTCCAATAACTTCAATAAACCTTGCTGAACACCTTCTCCACTCACATCTCTGGTAATCGACGGATTATCGGATTTGCGGGAAATCTTGTCAACCTCGTCAATGTAGACAATGCCTCTTTCTGCAAGCTCCGGATTATAATCAGCAGCTTGAAGAAGCCTGCTCAAAATGCTTTCAACGTCTTCTCCCACATAGCCAGCCTCCGTTAACACAGTAGCATCAGCAATAGCAAATGGCACCTGAAGCATTTTAGCAATGGTGCGAGCCAGGTAGGTTTTACCTGTACCCGTCTCACCAACCATAATGATGTTTGATTTTTCAATCGTTACATCGTCCGTAGAATCGGGCTGCATGAGTCGCTTGTAGTGATTATAAACCGCTACAGAAAGAACTTTCTTAGCTTCATCCTGACCTATTACAAAATCATCAAGATAGTTTTTAAGATCAATCGGAGGTTTAAGATCAAACTTTGGCAACTCCGACTTTTTCTTCTTTTTCTTGCCTTTCGGGTTTACCCCAAAAAGCTCTTGTTGTACTAAATCATGTCCCTGTACTATACAGTGGTTACATATGTGCCCGTCAGTTCCGGAAAGTAAAAGATCTACTTCGTTCTTTTTACGTCCGCAAAACGAGCAAAAAGGCTCTTTATACGCCATTTTTAGCTTTATTAAAATTTCCGCAATTTAGTGGAATCTGCCCGAAAAACCTGATTCATATACGTTTAAGGCAGATGCAAAGACTCCGAATTAATCTCTCGACAACACCTCGTCAATAAGACCATACTTTTGGGCCTCTTCGGCTCTCATCCAATAGTCTCTGTCTGAATCTTTTTCTATTTGCTTAAACGTTTTACCAGTATGTTTGGCCAGAATATCGTACAATTCTTTTCTAAGCTCTATGATCTGCTTGACCGAAATCTCCATATCGGTTGACTGTCCTTGCATTCCACCACTTGGCTGGTGAATCATCACACGGGCGTGAGGCAGTGCTGACCTCTTACCTTCGGCACCGCCGGCAAGTAATACCGCACCCATAGAAGCAGCCAAAGAGGTGCAAATAGTAGCCACATCAGGTCTTACAAACTGCATGGTATCGTACATTCCTAAACCCGCATATACAGAACCACCCGGGCTGTTTATGTACATTAGGATATCTTTTTTAGCATCTACTGACTCAAGGAATAGTAGCTGAGCCACCACGATATTGGCAATCTGATCATCAACTCCCGTTCCGAGGAAAATGATACGATCCATAATTAATCTTGAGAAAACATCAATGGCTGCGAAACGCATAGGACGCTCTTCAATAATGTTAGCGGTCATGTTTTCTACATTGTGCTTTAAATAGTCATCAACCGTTAAACCACTAAGGCCGCGGTGGTGCACCGCATATTTTCTAAATTCTTCTCCGAAATTCATGTATTAATATTAGTTCTTATCAAATGTAAACAAAAAAGTGAGTTTGGAGGTTCTGCCTAATAAGAAAGCCGAAGCATCGGCTCCGGCTTTCATTAAGCTTATTTTGCAAGAACCGGATTACGCCGTTTCATATTTGGCTTTTGCAATCTCATTAAACTCCTCCACTTTCACAGATTTGTTTTTGATGCTGATTTTGCCCTTGGCAAAATCAATTACTTTTTTACCGAAAGCCTTATTATAATAGTTTCTGAAGGCATTGTCTTTATTTTCTTCAAGCTGCTTTTTGGCCATCTGAGTAATAAAGTCATCCATTCCCTGAGCCTGTGGCCCAAAGTAATTTTTGATTTCAGCTTTCACCACTTCAAGAACATCATCGTATTCAACTTTGATTTCTTCTCCGTTATTTGAAGCGATCTCACCTTTGATCAAATCAAGACGAACACCTCTGGCAAATGCATCGTACTCTTTCTCAATATCTTCTTCTGTCACCTTACCTTCATTCACGGCCAAAAGCCATTTTTTCAGATATGCATCAGGCAAGTCAATTTTGATATTGTCAACTAATGTTTTCTCAACATCAAAATCCAATAAGAAACCAGACTCTCTGTTATAGTTTTCTTTAATGATATTAGAAATCTCCTCTCTGAAGCCTTCCTCATCACTCACTTTACCTTCACCAATGGCCTTATCAAAAAGCTCCTGATCAATTTTTGCCGGAGCGACTCTTGAGATTTTATCAACGGTGAATTCAAAATCACCAGCCAGAGCAGCAGCCTCTTCATCTGATTTTCCAATGGCAAAGCCAAGGTCTTTATCCGTTTCAAAAATACTTTGAATATCAAAGGTCACTTTTGAGCCTTTCTCTAAACCTTTGAAAAGCTTTTGAGACTTCTTCACCACTTTATCTGTAGGAATACCAGATTGAGATTCAAACTCAGAACTCTCCTGACGAAGTGTCCCGAAAAGAAGGTCGCCTATTTCAGCATCTTCCGGCTCAAGATCAGTACCAAAACGCTTTTGCAAATCTTCAATAGCGTCATCTACCTGAGATTTTGTTGGTTCAATTTCGTAGTTCTCAATAGCAGGCAACTTCTCAAGGTCCACTGTAAAATCAGAGGCAGTACCTACTTCATACTCAAAATTGAACTCAGTATCGTTGTCCCAGTCAATTTTGTAAGCATCGTTATCAGGCATTGGATCGCCTACCACTTTCAGCTTATTCTCGGTGATGTAGCTATTGACTGCTCCGCTCACCTTATTTATGACGGTGTCTACTAAAAGACTTTTACCGTATAGTTTTTTAATGTAACCAAAAGGCACATGACCGGGTCTGAAACCCTTGATCTTTGCAGTTTTAGCGTATTCTTTGATTTGCTTGTCAACATCAGCCTGATAATCTTCCGGCGTTAAAGTCACTTTTAAACGGCCATCAGTGGCTGAGATTTTGTTGAAATTTGTTTCCATTAAGAAGCAGTTTTGGAAATTGTTTTTGAAATAAAAAACCCTCCAGCCGATTGAGACCAGAGGGTTGATTGTACGGGCGGAGGGAATCGAACCCCCACGCCTTGCGGCACTAGATCCTAAGTCTAGCACGTCTACCAGTTCCGCCACGCCCGCATCCTTTTTGGAAACCTACATTTCCAATCGGGCTGCAAAGATGTGCGGCCTTTTTTTAATTTGCAAACACTCTATCGAAAAAAAATAAAAAAAATATTTGGACTATGACCTTCGAAAAAAATCAGGTTGATCATGCCTAACTTTATCATTGAAAAACAGAGATTAGAGTTAACAAAGGAATCTTAAGGGTGGGGAAAATCAAGGAAAAGAAAAAAGAGTATTTCAGCCAGTATTACTCTGAAGACGAGAGGAGGGTGATCAAGTCAAAATACAGGGATATTCTAAAAAGGGCTGAGCCCTTTATCCAGGGTGACGATTTGAAGCAAATCAGGAAAGCTTTTGACCTTTCAATGGATGCTCATAAAGAAATGCGGCGTAAATCAGGCGAGCCGTACATCTATCATCCTTTGGAAGTTGCTCTGATTTGTGTAGAAGAGATAGGACTGGGCCCCACGTCTATTGTTTGTGCTCTCCTTCATGATGTTGTAGAAGATACCGATCTCACTCTTGAGGATATTGAAGCAGATTTTGGTTCCAAAGTGGCTCGTATTATTGATGGTCTGACTAAAATCGCTGAAAACTTCGAGCAAAGTCAATCTGCTCAGGCAGAGAACTTCAGAAAAATGCTACTTACGCTTTCAGAGGATGTAAGGGTAATTCTGATCAAACTTGCGGATCGTCTTCATAATATGCGTACTCTGGAGAGCATGGCCCGAAACTCTCAACTAAAAATTGCTCATGAGACCATTTATATATATGCCCCGCTAGCTCACCGCCTGGGTCTTTATCAAATCAAATCTGAACTGGAGGATTTATACTTGAAGTATAACGAACCTGAAGCATATAAGTCCATCGCCAATAAACTGAAATCACGAAAGAAAAAGCGGGAGGAGTTCATTGAGAAATTCATGGAGCCGATCGCAAAGCGACTTAAAGCGGCAGACATCGATTTTTATATTAAGGGAAGGCCAAAGCATATCTATTCTATCTGGAATAAACTGAGGAAACAGAACACCACTTTCGAGAATATTTATGACCTGTTTGCCATTCGAATAATCCTAAAAAACATTTCTCCAGAGGCGACTGATCGTGAAAAAGCAGCGTGTTGGTTGGCTTACAGCATTGTTACCGATGAATATAAACCTAATCCTGACCGACTAAAAGACTGGATTTCTACACCCAGATCTAATGGATACGAATCATTACACACTACCGTAATGAGTCATACAGGTGTCTGGGTTGAAGTTCAGATTAGAACGGAACGGATGGACGATGTAGCCGAAAGAGGTTATGCCGCACACTGGAAATATAAAGGAGCTGACACAAGTCTCAACAAGCCACTTGACCAATGGATTAATCAGGTAAGAGAGACCCTGGAAGCTAAAGATAACTCTGCCATGGAGTTTCTGGAGGATTTCAGAGGAAACCTGTATAATGAAGAGGTCTTTGTATTTACCCCAAAAGGTGACCTGAAGGTCATAAGGAAAGGCTCCACAGTACTCGACTTCGCGTATGAAATACATACTGAGATCGGGTCAAAATGTACGGCTGGAAAGCTAAACGGACACCTCGTTCCTATTTCTCATGTTCTTGAAAATGGTGATCAGGTTGAGATTTTGACGACTAAAACTCAGAAACCATCTGAAGACTGGCTCAGATTTGTTGTAACCACCAAGGCCAAAGCAAGAATCAAGGATGCTCTCAAAGAGGAGAATAAAACGTACGTGGCCGATGGTAAAGAGATCATCAACAAAAAACTAAAAATCCTCAATATTGAAAACTCGCTGGAAACACTAAATCAGCTGAGAGCCTATTTCAATAAAAAAGACTACAATGAACTCTACTACTTTTTCGGCAAAGGCTATATACAACCCGATGAAATAAGAAAGTTCAAATCTGAGAGGGAAGCTCTGGAGAACAAAAGGAAGAAAATTGCTCTCAAAGAGGAGGATTACAAGACGGCCAAAAGTTTTGAGAAGGCCATCCGAAAAAGTAAGGGTCAAGACCACCTCCTTATCGGAGACGACCTTCAGGAGCTTGATTACACGCTCTCAAAATGCTGTAATCCTATACCAGGCGATGATGTTTTTGGCTTTCTAACCGTGAATGAAGGAATCAAGGTACACCGTACTTCCTGCCCGAACTCACAGCAATTACTGACCAGTTATGGCAATCGCGTTATTAAAGCCCAATGGTCTTCGCAGGTAGAAAAAGCGTATCAGGTTTCAATAGAAATGAGCGGTGTTGATCGCATGGGTATTATTCAGGATATCTCAACGGTTATTTCAGAGGAGCTTCATATAAATATGCGTGGTCTTAACGTAGAAACCGACGGAGGGTTCTTCACAGGAAATATCAAGGTCTTTGTATTTGACACAAAACATTTGGACAAACTCATTCGAAAACTCGGCAAAATCAGCGGAATAAATTCCGTTAAACGATTGAGAAGTGAGGCCGCATGACAACATTTCCTTACTTTTGAATCTCTCATTTTGAGTCTTACAACAAAACCCAATGCTTAGAACAATTCTGCTCTTTCTTGTTTTGCTTGGTAGCTTTAGCAGCTTTGGTCAGCGTAATGGATTTGAAACTTCGTCCAGCTCCGACTCCTTGTACGCCGTCAGAAAGCTTTTTCACACCAATGTTTACAGAAACAACGTAAAACTGAGCAAGAGTACCTTTTCTTCAACTTTACGAAATAGCAAAAAGTGGAGTCGGAAAAATTCAATAGCAAATATCATCTTACCGGCCGGGCCCTTGGTGACTGCCGGCGGTGTATACCTCGCCTATGATGCCATTAAAGGTGTACCTATGGTTTATCGTCATGAAGGCCAGGATTACCCCTATGTAGTCAGAAGTTTGCCTAAACTCTTGGGAGGTCTGGCTCTGGCTGTAACCGGCCTTTCAATGGTAGAATCAGCCAACGAAACCAAAGCAAATGCCACTGACTGGCATAATAGCACCCTTCAGAAGAAAAATGAAAAAGCCGTTTTGTTCCGCTACGGCATCACTCCAACCGGAGGAATTGGCCTTACTGCCAACTTTTGAAAAATAGATATGGTTTGGTAGCAAAAAAGGGTAAATTTGTGAGCAAATTTCTTTTGGCCGCATAAAGAGCTTAAATGAATTCAAACAGATCGAATTTCGAATCGGCAAAGCAAATTTTTACTGCATTTCTGGAGAACAAACAGCTTCGCAAAACTCCTGAACGATACGCCATACTCGAAGAAATCTATAGCCGTACTGACCATTTTGATGTTGATGATCTATACATCTCCATGAAAAACAAAAAGTATCAGGTGAGCCGGGCTACAGTTTATAATACGCTCGACCTTCTGGTAGAATGCGACTTGGTAACCAAACATCAGTTTGGCAAAAACCTGGCTCAGTATGAAAAGTCTTACGGCTCAAAACAGCATGATCATTTGATATGCCTAGATTGCCACAAGGTTTCGGAATTCTGCGATCCAAGAATCCAGAATATTCAGAATATGGTGGGTGAAATGCTGGAATTTGATGTAAATCATCACTCCCTTATTTTCTACGGTAACTGCAAAAAAGAAAATTGCGAAAACAAGAAACAATCAGTTTAAGGATATAAAAACGACATTCATTTTTTTGACATGGTAGATATTTTATTGGGTTTACAGTGGGGAGACGAGGGGAAAGGAAAGATTGTAGACGTATTGGCTCCTCAGTATAAAGTTGTAGCCCGTTTTCAGGGTGGGCCTAATGCAGGTCACACGCTCGAGTTCGATGGTCTGAAGCATGTTCTTCACCAAATTCCTTCAGGAGTTTTTCGTAAAGACTGCCTGAATGTTATCGGTAATGGCGTAGTGCTTGACCCGGTTATTTTCAAAAAAGAGGTAGACAGTTTAACGGAAAAATTCAAAATGGATTTGACCCAAAATCTGGTCGTTTCTACTAAAACTGCCATTATCATCCCTACTCACAGAATGATGGATGCAGCTCAGGAAAAAGCCAAAGGCGATGACAAGATTGGATCTACTTTGAAAGGAATAGGACCAACATACACCGATAAGGTTAGCCGTCACGGTCTTCGTTTGGGAGATATTCTTTCAGACAATTTCAAAAAGAAATACGAAGCTGTAAAAGGTCGTCATCTGCAATGGCTATCATATCTTGATTTCGAGCCGGAAGGTTTGGAGGAGCTGGAAAAAGAGTTTTTTGCCGCTTGCGAATTTCTCAAGCAATTTGAATTGACTGAAACCGAATACCTTGTCAATGAGGAGCTGGAAAATGGGAACCGTATTCTAGCTGAGGGAGCACAGGGTTCACTTTTAGATATTGACTTTGGTTCTTATCCTTTTGTGACCAGTTCTTCAACCACAGCTGCGGGTGTCTGCTCAGGTTTGGGTGTGGCCCCGGGCAAAATTGGTGAGGTATATGGTATTTTCAAAGCGTACTGCACCCGTGTAGGTAGCGGTCCTTTCCCTACAGAGCTTTTTGACGCCGATGGTGAAGCTATGCGTAAAGAAGGCAATGAGTTTGGTTCTACTACCGGTCGCCCGAGAAGATGCGGTTGGCTTGATCTACCAGCTCTTAAATACACCGTTATGCTTAATGGTGTTACACAGCTGGTTATGATGAAAGCTGATGTACTGAATATCTTTGAAAATATTGAGGTTTGTATCGGCTACAAATTGCCGGATGGCACTGTGACCGAGCAAATGCCTTATGACCTATGCGATACTAAAGCCGAACCAATTTACACCACCCTTAAAGGCTGGAACACCTCCCTTGAAGGTATCACAGACTATGAGGCACTTCCACAGGAGCTCAAAGACTATGTTACTTATATTGAAGAAGCCGTAGGAGTACCTGTGAAATTTGTTTCAACAAGCCCTGACAGAACCGCCACTATCGCCAGATAAGACTCATGGACAGAAATCTCGCCAATTATCTTTTCCATAATGAGACGCTTTATGCGTTTGGAGAGGAAGTGGTGAGTGAGGAGAAGCTGGAAGTCGGAAGTCAGAAGTCAGAAGTTGGAAGTGACGAGAAGGGAGAAAGGAAAACGGAGCAAGGAAGTTCTGAGAACTCATTCCCTTCGGGGGCAGAAGGGGCAATACCGGAAAATGATAGACTTGACTCTAATGTCGAGCAGATCAAACATTCCGATAACCATGAACTAATAACCAATTCACCAATTTCCGCCCCCCCCAAGCCTCCGGTTTACCCGATGAAAACCAAGCACCTGGTAGTGGTTAAAAATCTTCAACCGGTAGAGAAAGAGCTTTTGGTGAAGATCATGACGGCCATCAAGTTGAAAATGGATATTGTGGATTTGGTAGACGTTGCTACTTATCCGAATATTGATTTCAAAGAAACGATTTACGGGAATATGCCGAAGGCAATTCTCTTCTTCGGCCCGGAGAGTGGAGAGGAGTTTCTTATCCGTTTAAAGCTTGAAAAGTATAATCCAAAAGTATTGAAAGGAATCAATTTCCTCATGGCGGATAATTTGGGGACTATTCTTAAAGATCAGAATAACGAGAAGCGTTTGCTTTGGAACTCCCTTAAAGCTGTTTTTGAGGTTTAATATGCCTTTGCATTTCATACCTTAGTTCAGTCGATCTTCTTTCTTAATTGCTTTGGGTAAATCTCATACAGTTGAGCTACCATGAATATCCTCGAACAGACCCAGATTCATATTGATAGAAAAATGGTTTTCGAACGCATTGTTTCCAAGGGCATCTCGAAAATGCCAAAAACTCTGGAAAACGAGGCCTGTTTCATGTACGTCATTTCTGGAGATTTTAAAATTTACACAGCGGATCGTAACACTGAAATTCACAGTCATGACTGCCTCTTATCTCAATGCGGCAATTATTATTATCAGGAAATAAAAAATCAGGATAACCCTGATCAGATTTTTGAGGCCATTGGTATCTTTTTTCATCCGGAAATACTAAGAAAGATCTTTAAAGAAAAGGATATCGAGAGCTTTAAGAATGAGTACATCGCTGTTACCATTAAGGAAAACAAGGCTCTTGAAATCTATAAACACTCCTTAAACCACTACCTCAGACACCCGAATGAATTTGATGAAGAATTACGACTGATTAAGCTCAAAGAAATTCTTCTGCTTCTCTCAAAAACTGAGGAAGCACCCAATGTACAAGCCTTGATTTCTGCACTTTTTAAAAAGCGGGAGTTTGACTTTAAAAGAGCCATCGAAACTCATCTGTTTGACCCACTCTCGCTCGATGAGCTGGCCTTCATTTGTCACATGAGTCTGGCTACTTTTAAGCGAAATTTTTCAAAATTCTACAAAAAGTCACCTGCCGCCTACTTCAGAGAAAAAAGACTGGAAGAAGCTAAAAGACTATTGCTCTCTACCGAACTTCCTGTTTCTCAAATTCCTGAGCAATGTGGTTTTGAGGCCACTTCTACCTTCAACCGACTCTTCAAACAGCAATTTGGGCTTTCTCCTTTGGAGTACAGATTGAACCAAATTGAGAGATAAGAGAGCTAATCTGAAAAGACTTTCAGTGACCATTTTTTGAGTTTTGCAACCCAAACAAATCAAAAAAACAATGAAAGGATTGCTTAGATCAGGTCAACTCATAGTTCTAATCGCCCTGCTTACCAGCTGCATGGCAGATATCAGAACCGCCCCTATCAAAAAAAAAGGCATAACCCCGGAAAGTCAGAAAAAAGGAAGAGAACTTTTACTAAAAACCCGGAAGAAACATGGGCTTGATCAACTGAAACAGCATAAAACCTACCAATACACCGCTCATGACAGTTGGAAAGGCTTCTTGGGAAAAGTAGGAAAAGTATGGCCTGAGGCTGAGCTTAATCTTGATTTTAAATACCTCCCCGGCACTTTTGAAGGTAAAGTTCAATATCTCAGTGGTAATGTAAAGGGACTTTCTGGCGGGCTGCAAAGCTGGCATTACTACGAAATTGACAACTCCGGTAAACTTGAATTCAAGAGGACAAATAAACGGGTTGAATTCGGCATTGCAGCTTTTCAGTATTTCTTTGAGGTTCTAGACCGAATGCCCGATGTACCAATTTTAGCCTATGCCGGTGAGCAAACTGTTGGAAATCAGTCATACGAAATTCTTTTCGCCACCTGGCACAAAGCGGAACCTCATAAAGAGCATGATCAATATCTGCTCTATATCAACAAAGAAACAGGTTATATGGATTTCTTAACCTATACCATCAGAGACAATTACCTGCCCGGTTCATGGTTTTTACATGGCACCGTTAAATACGAAAACCTAAAAATTATAGATGGTATAACTGTGCCTTTCACACAGAAAGTCTATTTGTTAGGCCCGCATGATGAGGATAAAAACCTGATACATGAATTGAATATCTCAGACTTTCAATTTGATACCTTTGAGGCAGAGGAACTCTATCCGGACAAATCAATACCGAGAGTGGGAAACAGCAAAGAAGGTAAACAATAAGGGAGTTTACCGTCAAACCATCTTGAAATCCAGTATTAAATCACCCTCTACGCTAGCCTGCAGATGATCGCCCCTTTCAATTTTACCCGTACCTGTTGCCGGGGTTCCGGTAAAAATGAGATCGCCCGGCTCCAGCGTCATGAATTTTGACACGAAAGCAATAATTTCAGCGAAATTATAGATCATCAGACTGGTGTTCCCCACCTGTTTTGACTCTCCATTAATTTTTAAATCAAAATTGATATCACTTAAATCCTGGAAAGATGAGATCGGCTTAAAGCTTGAAATGGGTGCGGCTCCGTCAAACCCTTTTCCTAAATCCCATGGCCCCTTGCCCTCACGACTTTGATCAAAAATATCTTTCGCTGTATAGTCAATACCGATACCAATTTCAGAAATATAATTTTCAGCCTCAGCTTCAATAATATCCTTGCCTTTAAGACCAATTTTTATAACCAATTCAGCTTCATACCTAAGGTCGTTAGTAAAAGAGGGATAGGCGACGTCTTTATTTCCCGTCACAAGACTACTTTCAGGTTTTGAGAAAATAATCTGGTTTCCGGTTTTTCCGGCGTTTTTGTCCTCGCCTTCATTAATGTAGTTTTTGCCTATGGCCAGAATTTTCATGGAGAGCTGTTTTAAATAATTGATAATCTGAACCAAAGTTAGATCGAAAACCGATTTAAAAATCAGGGCATGACAGAAATAATTTGATAGCCCTAAAAAGTGATTCAGAACATATTTTCAATTCATCAGAAACCCTAAATTGCTTCCTTAACCCCTATTGAAAATGACCAGCATACGTACCCGGCCCCGGTTTAGAACTGTAAGTAAACAAAGTGCGGAAGAACTCAAACAACGAATAAAAATTCATCTTGAAAACTATAAGGAAGAAGGAATTATCGGGAAGGTATATGATGCTCATTGTTCTTTTGACATCGGGCTTAAAGACCACCACTTCTGGTCGCCTCATCTTAATGTAAATTTTGACGAGAATGAAGAAGAAGGGGGGACCATTATCCGCGGTCGGTACGGCCCCGCTCCTACTATCTGGACTGTCTTCATGTTTGGCTACGGGGCACTCGGCATTTCTTTTACTTTTGCTGCCCTTTACGGACTAAGTGAACTGGCCTTAAAGCAAGAAGCTGCCATTCTATGGGTACTTCCTTTTCTATTAGGTGGTATACTAACCCTTTGGCTCTCTGGCCAAACCGGCCAGAAACTGGGCGTGGAGCAAACTTTCAGGATTCATCAGTTTTTTGAAGAGGCGATTGGCGAGAAGGTGCATGTTCACTAAAATAGAGAGTCATTAATAACAAAAGACCCGCCGAAGCGGGTCTTTTTGGTTGTTTATCAAATAACCATTACTGTACAAAAGTCTCTCTAACACCGCCTGAAGCAAAAAGGGCTCTCGAGCGGTCTACCTGACCACCCGTAAACATATACATACAGGCATCGTCCACATAATCCATATAGTTCATGGTCTGGTCTGTTGTACCACAACGAACCGTTGGGAACGAAGGACAGCCATAATTAGGACCATCCGATAGTGGGGTATCATCTACAAAGTCGTCTACTCCGCAACCTCCATCTCCCCAGATATGGCGAAGATTTAACCAGTGGCCTACCTCATGAGTAGCAGTACGCCCTTCATCAAATGGTGAAACAACATATCCTGTGCTACCAAAGAAACGCGGCCCGATAACAACACCATCTGTAGAAGCTGAACCACCTGGAAACTGGGCATATCCAAGAATACCACCACCAATTTCACAAACCCAAATATTCAGGTTATTCTCAGGATCAGTAGCATCAATACCACCCCTCTTACTGCTTTTCATGGCATCACGAGTTCCCCATGAAGTCTTATTTGAAGACTTTCTATTTACCGTTGCCAGAGTAAAATGAATATCCATATCGCCTACAGAACTAGAAAACAGAGAAGGCACCTGATTCAAATCATTATTAGAAGCACTAAAATCGGCGTTTAGTATATCAATTTGAGATTGGATTTGAGCCATAGAAATATTCTCATCGGCATTGCTGTAAATGACATTGACTACTACCGGAATTTCCACTGTTCCGTCAAACGGAGTACCGTCACCGCCTGTTCCGCCTCCGCCACCACCCGGCTTTCCTTTTCCGCCGCCGTTGCCGCCAGCCTTATTCGCTAACACCTTGTTGGTATGTTTTTCAATTGCTGCCAAACGATTTGCCAAACCCGGATTTTCTTTTAATTGCCTTTCGAGCACTTTCATCGAATAACAGTTTCTCCCGTTATCTCCTTGAGCAAAATCCATCCCTTCAGGAACTGCATTATCAGGATTCATTTCAGAAGGATTACAGGAAATGGCCAGTGCGAACACCGCCGAAAGGGCAAGCCCTTTGTAAAGTAGTTTCATCAGAGGTTTTAATTTTAGTTTGTTAATAAAGACTCCACAATTTGCTCATAATCTTCAATTTACCAAAAAATGAAATTTAAATTTTGACCAATTCTTAAATCATAAGTATCAAATTGACTAATCACAATCTGAAATTGAATTTCATCAGTCAAATGAACCACTCAGGCAAAATATTTCATTCTTAATGTATAATATTTTTAACATTAAGTAAATTATTTATACCTTTGAGCATTAAATAATTTACAATTCATGAAAGAGCGAAACATTTACGTCACCGTTAGTAGTACAATTCTAATTTTTGCAGGTTATCTATTTAAAATGAATGGATATTATCAGGAAGGTCTTCTTGAGGGTACTGAAGGACTTCAGTTTACAGGCAAAAGCATTCTTATTCTTATCGGGGTTATGGCAGGGGCCAATATTGTTTTAAATATTCTTGGTACCATTGGATTTACGATTAAAGATTCAGTTCAAAACAAAGACTGCAAACCAGGCCAGTTGATAGAAGACGAGCGGGATAAAATCATCGAACTTAAAGGCATGCAGGTTTCTTATGCTGTTTTTGGAGCGGGCCTTATTTTATCACTTATTGCTCTTACCATGGGCTGGGCAGCCCCTGTAGTCATCATTATGATAATTGGCTCTTTGGTTTTGGCAGAAATTATTGGAAATATTAAAAAGCTTTTCCACTACAGAAGAGGATTTTAAGATGTCGAAGAAAATAAGCAATACTATTAAAACGCTGCGGTTTTTCGCCAACGAAATGACCCAGCAAGAGCTTGCCGAAAAAGCAGGGGTTACCAGGCAGACCATCGCGGCCATTGAAAAAGACAAATATAGTCCCTCCCTTGAGCTGGCTTTTAAAATTGCCGATGTCTTTAATGTGCCTTTAAACGAAGTATTCAGCTATAAAGAAGATGAATAAAAAATATTCAAAATGAAAAACTTAAAGAAAGATGCCCGCATCGCCGGCCTATGGTACCTTTTTATGGGTATTACCGGAATGCTGGGCCTGATGTACGTCCCTGGTCAGATTTATATAGCTGGCAATAGTTCGCAAACCGCTCAAAACATTCTCAACCAAGAAGGCCTTTTCAGGTTTGGAATCTTAGCCAATCTCCTCTGCCAGACAAGTTTTCTTTTTCTGGCCCTGGCCTTTCAAAAACTATTTGATGGTGTATCTGACTACTGGTCAAAACTCCTCAAAACATTGGTCACTGCAGCAGTACCGATAGCTTTCTTTAATGCATTATTGCTTATAGCTGCTCTCCTCGTTTTGAAAGAAAACGGACTGGAGCAAAATCAAAAAGAAGCTCTTTCAAACCTATTTATTCAGATCAATTCTTTCGGCACCATGGCCGTTCAGGTTTTCTGGGGTCTCTGGCTTTTACCTCTGGGAATGCTTTTCATCAGAGCCGAGTTTATGCCGAAGCTCATAGGCTACTTTCTTATTGCCGGTTGTGTCGCCTACCTCTTTGAAAGCCTAATGGGAGTTATGAATGCACCATTTAAGGAGACGGTAACTCCCTATCTAATGCTTCCTCTTAGCCTGGGTGAGTTTAGTGCTATTTTTTGGTTATTGATTAAAGGGGTGAAGAAGGGATATTGACAATCATACCCCACTCCCCCACTTCCACCATTCACTCCATAAATCCCGCAGTTCATCGGAAACTCATTTACTTGAGGAGGCTTTTCCGTCAGTTTTGTTGCGTCATTAAAAACACAGACAATACAAAACATGAAAAAGCTATTTACTCTATTTTTAATCTTATCCGGCCTTTCAGCTTTGGCTCAAACGAGCATCAGTGGCAAAATCACTGATCAGAAAGGTGAGCCTCTTCCCTTTGCCAATATTTCTCTGGAAGGCACCTATGACGGAGCCTCGGCAGATTTGGAAGGAAATTTCACCTTCTCCTCTGACGAAACAGGTCCTCAAATGCTTTCTGTCACCATGATCGGGTTCATCCCTTATCAAAAGAAAGTTGAATTAAATGGAGAAGCCATTCTTCTCGATGTAAAATTGGAGGAATCCATCAATTCACTAAATGCTGTTGTCGTTACAGCCGGAATGTTTGAGGCCTCTGACGAGAAAAAAATGGTCATGATGAAGCCCATGGATATTGTTACCACCGCCGGTGCAGGGGCTGATATCACTTCAGTAATGCAACTATTGCCTGGTGCCAACCGTGTTGGAGAACAGGAGGGACTTTTTGTCCGGGGTGGTTCTGCACAGGAAACCAAAACAGTCATCGATGGTATTATTGTCCAAAATCCTTTTTTCAGCAGCACGCCTGATGTACCCCAGCGAGG
The DNA here is from genome assembly GCF_001306455.1 of Jiulongibacter sediminis. GTDB lineage: Bacteria > Bacteroidota > Bacteroidia > Cytophagales > Spirosomataceae > Jiulongibacter > Jiulongibacter sediminis. Next base: position 146,961 of record NZ_LGTQ01000012.1, read on the forward strand.
CCGTTTTAACCCCTTTATGTTTAAAGGAACTGCTTTCAGTACCGGTGGATATTCTGCTCAGTATGGTCAGGCTTTATCATCTGTTTTGCTTCTCAATACCATGGACAAGCAAGGCGAGAATAGCAATTTCAATGTCGGACTTAACATGGCCGGCGTAAATGCTTCTTATACCCACAAAGGCTGGCTTACAGCCAGTGCCGGTTATAATAATGTGGCTCCGTTCTTTGGTTTAACCAAAACCAATCTGGATTTTGAAACCATTCCTCAGGGTTTTGGGGGGTCACTGACCATCAATGAAAACTTCAAAAACAGTTCACTGAAAGTCTACAGTACGTATACTGATGGCAGAAGCGGTATCAATTTACCATCATATGATGAGGAGAATTCCACTTATCTTTTCTCAAACAGAAATACCAATTCATTTACCAATGCCAGTTACCGTAGTAGCTGGGCAGATGGCAAGTGGGTGATGATGGCCGGGGCATCTTACAGCAATAATCAGGACAAATTGAAAATTGACCAACTAGCCGCCGATCGCTTTGATGAGCGTTCACAAGGGAGATTAGTTTTTAGCAGACTTTTCGGCAAAGAAAATGGGAGTACATTCACCTTTGGAGGCGAATTTCATGACATCACCCTGTCAAATATTTATAACGGCTATAAGCTGAAAATTGACGATCAATACAGCTCACTTTTTGCGGAGGCCGAGTTTTATTTAAGCTCAAAACTAGCTGCTCGTTTTGGACTGAGAGGTGAAAACAGTACAGTCATTCAAAAATCGAATATGGCTCCAAGATTATCACTGGCCTATAAAGCAGGAAAGTACGCCCAATTCTCTTTCGCCGCAGGTCGCTTTTATCAAAATCCTGAGAAGGAGTATCTGTATCTTGACAAAACATTGGATTTTGAAAATGCAGACCATGCTATTCTGAATTATCAGGTTATCAAGAACGGGAAAACGTTCAGAACAGAGGTGTTCTACAAAAAATACAACCACCTTGTTTCTGAAAATGTAGGGCACTTTGACCCAAATCCTTACCGTTTTCCATCCGGAGAACTTAGTAACTCCGGCTACGGATACGCACAGGGATTCGACCTCTTTTTCAGAGATGAAACCAGTATTGATAACGGAGACTTTTGGGTGACTTACTCTTTTCTGAACACCAAGAGAAAATTCAGAAACTACCCAGTGGAGGCAGTGCCTCATTTTGCAACCAAACATAATTTCAGTGTGGTTTATAAGCAGTTTATTGATGCCATTACAACTAATGTTGGAGCTACTTTTACCCACACCAGCGGCAGGCCGATTTATAACTTTAATGACACTTTCACTGCACCAGAAGAAACCAAGGCTTTTCAAAATCTAAGCCTGATGGCCAGTCATGTTCGTCAGTTTGGTAATAGTTTCCTGGTATTCTATGCCACGCTTGATAACGTACTGGGCCGTAAAAACATCTTCGGATATCGTTACTCTGCCGATGGCCGGGAGCGTTATGAGGTCAAACCATTAATGTACCGCACATTCTTCTTCGGTCTCAACTGGACCCTCGGAGAACTCAATGGCCGCAGCAGAGAGGCGGAGCTGGATTTTTGAGAATGACCGCACTCATTGCCGTCGTGACACGACCTTAATTCACTCCAAAAAAACCGTGGTTCGTCGGAAAACCATATCGCCGACACCATTTAAATAGCACTTTTGAACTGTCAATACGACATCACATTTTTAATCATATCTAATTCAAATCATGAAAAAGTTAACCTTCCTTATCGCTCTTCTTTTTATTGGCAAATCGGTTTTTGCCCAAAACAGTAAATACGAAGAGACCATGAACAAACTAACCACTGAAATGTTCAATCAACCTTACGATGCCTTGCTTCAACCTGTAGCGAATAAAATGCAAAGGGTTGCTCAGGCAGAGGCAGATCAATGGTTGCCAAACTACTGGGTCGCCTACTGTTACATTCAGGATTCTTTTAAAAAGATAGATCCTGCCGAAAAAGATCAGATGCTTGATGTTGCAGCTGAGTACCTGAAAAAAGCAGAGTCTATTGCCGCAAAGCCCATTTCAGATATTGAGCTATTAAAAGCTCAGCATGCTTCTGCAAAAATGACTGTTGACCCACAAAACAGATGGCAGGAATATGGCCCTAAGTATCAGACTTCTTTGAACAAAGCAGAGCAAATTGACCCATCAAACCCAAGAGTGGCTTATCTGAAAGGTACATCAGCCTTTTATACGCCGGAGGCCTTCGGAGGTGGCAAAAAAATCGCTAAGCCCTTCTTTGAGGAAGCCCTTGTTAAATTTTCTAACTTCACAGCAGAAACCACTTATCATCCAAACTGGGGTAAAATGGAATCTGAATATTTTATTACACAATGCAATTAAAAACATCAATGATACCTCAATTAGGATTTGTTGAATTGGTAGGCAGAGCCGAGCGATGGAAATTTAGCCATCGCTGGCCGGCCAGCCTCCTGAAGAATGCTACTGCTTTAATTTTGTTTGCAGGTTTAAACGGTTTTGGCAATGCCTGGGAAAACGCACCTGAGCATCTTAAAGTGTTAATCCCCGTGCTAAACATTCTCATCTTCTTAGCCTACTTTGGTAAAGGAAGTCTTGATGCCGGAGTCAATCGCATTATTTTGTTTTTCAGTAATATCAGTCGTTACGTGGGCGATTTTATCAATAAACTAACTGATAATTTTCTTCCCTTCCTGATCAACCTGATGGTTATCGCCATTATCATCACTTTTGTAAAAATCGGGACAAGTTTATTTCTAAGTATGCCGGTTATTCCGGCCTTTTTGAGAGAGATTCCTTTTGTAAATGATCAGACTTCTCTCGGTACTTTCAGGACCATTTTTCATCAGCTTTGGGTAGTTCCGGTGGTTTTGAAATATGCCGCTATTCTACTGGACTGGATGTTTTTCGAACATATCAATGAATAACAAACCATTACATAGCAAAACTATTGACGGTCAAAACCTCAGCGAGGTTCGGGTAAAAACCGGCTGGGGAAACATTGAGTGTTTTGCCTCAGAAAATGACGAGTACAAGGTTGAAGTATACGCCCAAAAACTAAGTTTCCTAACGCTCTTTGAATGGCAGAGAATGTCGGCAACAGAATTTGCCGATCTTGGTTTCCGAATTTACCGGGAAGACGACCTCCTCATCATCAGAAGCGATGCTATGGAAGGCAACCTTTTAGGCCAACTCCTTCAGTTTAAGAGAGTGCATTTCAGGTTATTTCTTCCCAGACAATGCTCTGTGGACGTTCAAAACCAGATTGGCGATATCCGCATCACAGGTCTTACAGGCAATCATCGGTATAAATCAAGATTCGGCAGTATTTACCTTAATAATATCAAAGGCCGGATCAGCAGCGGCAATAAGAATTACGGACGAAAAATTGAGATCAACCATTGTGAGGGCGATCTGAAGTTATCATCTGGCGGTAGCAACCTGAATATCTTGCACTGCAGCGGAAATATGGATTTTAACACTGACGGGGGCAATATCAGAATTCTCAATTATCAGGGGATTCTCAATTGCCGAACCAAAGGAGGGAATGTCAAAGTGGAAAGTTTCGTCGGTGAACTCAAAGCTGCATCATGGGGTGGAAATATCAAAGTTGACCATCTCAATGGCGATGTCACTGCCAACACCATGGGCGGCAATGTTTCATTAAAAGCCAGAAGAGTAGAGAATTATGCCTGGCTGCAAACCAGTGGCGGTAATATCCGTTTCGAGTTTTTTGAGAATCAGCGATTTGATCTTTCTGCCAAAGCCAGCAGGGTGAAAGCTTCCGGCAATTTCACCTTCCATGGCTCACAATCAAGAACAAAATGGAATGGTGAAGTAAACGGTGGCGGACCTGATGTACGACTCAAAACAGCAGGTGGTAATGTCAGTTTTTCAGGTGTTCCTGGTTTGATTGATCAAAGTCAGAATATTACCTATCAAACCAAGACTGAAATCCCGTCTATCAAAGCCAGGCCAACAAGGCCAGTCACAGAAGACAAACCCAAAATTGTTCAAACTGCAAGGTCAAAATCGTCTTCGCAAAAAAAGGAAGCCCCTGTTCCCAAATTTAAAAGCTCTTCTAAAATCTGGGAAAACACCCCTGTTATCGGACAGGCTTTGCTTGCCTTGGTGATCGTCACTCTGCTCACATATGGTTTTAATACTATTACCTATTTCTCCAGCCAAATGCTGGCAGAAAATGGCACTAAAACTGAAAACGTTGCCATTTTCTATTTAAACCTTATTAATGGAGTATTGGCATTTACGGCACTCTGGATTTTTATTTCACTGTTAAACCATAGGATAAGGAAAGCTTGGCTAAAATATCTGGTGCTTACCGTCATGACAATCTTCTTCTACATTCTTGGGCATGGTATTCTTCAGAGTATTCCAGAGAGTGCTGTGCACGGTCGAGGGTTAGTATACCACTATAAATGGTTAACAAGCAGGCCGCAAGAACAAGAGCCGATCTTTCTCGCACTGCTTTTTTTGTTTGTTCCCGTATTAGCCAATATCTCCTTTTTCAGTTATTGGAACCGCAGTAGAAACATGTCTGAAAGGCTTGATCAACAACAGTTACAATTATTAAATCTCGAAAAACTTAAAACCAAGGCACAGCTGAATGCTCTGGAAGCCCGAATTAATCCGCATTTCCTTTATAACTCTTTAAATAGTATTGCCGGGCTTATTCATGAAAATGCCGACCAGGCTGAAGACATGACTATTGAGCTTTCAAAACTTTTCAGAGCCACCACGGGCCGTAAGAATGAAAGTTATCATGGTATTGGCGAAGAAATTGAGCTGGTAAAGTCTTATCTGGCCATTGAAAAAATGCGTTTTGGCGAAAGACTCTCCTATGAGATTAATGTTGAGCCACAGCTCAAAGAACATAAAATCCCCAGGTTTCTTCTTCAACCATTGGTTGAAAACGCCATCAAACACGGGATTTCAAAAATTGCGAGCAATGGCGAAATTAAAATTGACATAAAATCTATTGAAGATAAAATCAATATCACCATTCATGATAACGGCCCTGATTTTGGCGAAGCCATGAGTGGAGGTTATGGCCTTAAAAGTGTTCAGGACAAACTAGATCTGATTTATGAAGGCAAAGCAAGTCTTGATATTTCTAACACACCGGTTAAACAGTTAACCATTTTAATTGACAAGAATCATGCATTATAAAACCGTACTCATAGACGACGAACCACTGGCTATCAGCCGATTAAAAAGACTTCTATCCAAATTTGAGGATGTTTTTGAGATCATTGATACGGCAGGTAATGGTCAGGAAGGTCTGGAGAAAATTGAGACCTTGAAACCCGACCTCATTTTTCTGGATATTGAAATGCCGCTGTTGAATGGTTTTGAAATGCTGGAGCAATTAGATACTGTACCCAAAGTCATTTTTTGTACTGCTTATGATCAATATGCGATACAGGCCTTTGAAGAAAACAGTCTGGACTATCTTCTAAAACCTGTTGAAAAAGAACGTCTTCAAAAAACGGTGGATAAACTGAAATCACTGGAAAAGAAAGACAATGGTTTTGATGATACAGCCCTTGCAAAGCTGCTTTCACAGGTGAATAAAAAGAAAACAATTCACAGCATTACCGTTAAAAAAGGGGATAAAATCTTCTTTATTCCTCTAACAGACATTAGCTATTTTCATGCGGAAGACAAATACGTTTTTCTCAATACCAACGATGGCAAACAATACCTCACGAGCTATACTATTACCTCATTGGATGAGAAATTACCGGAAGAGTTCATCAGAATCAGTCGCTCAGCGATTATTCATACACACCGCATAGCTTCACTCGAAAAGAGCTTTAATGGAAAGTTCGTTGTTAACCTTAACGACCTCAAAAAAACGAAGTTGGAAAGCGGCACCAGTTACGGTGACAATTTGAAGCAGCTGATGGAGGTTTGAGCCTTTTTTAGGCTAAATTAGTCCGTCATTAATTATATTTTGAAATGCCCCGTCTTGACCGCCTTACCTCTATCCTCATTCAGCTGCAATCAAAGCGAATTGTGAAGGCTCAGGAAATTGCGGATCGGTTTGAGATTAGCCTGCGGACGGTTTACCGCGATATTCGAACACTCGAGCAGGCCGGTGTTCCCATCATTTCTGAGGCCGGCATCGGGTATTCCATCATGAAGGAGTACCGCCTGCCGCCAGTTCATTTTACTGAAGATGAAGCTCTTTCTTTTATCACCGCCGGTAAATTTATTGAGCGACTCACCGATCAAAGCACTATTGAGGCTTATCAGTCGGCCTTGTATAAAATCAAAGCCGTTTTGGCCCATGGCCAGAAAGAACTTGTAGATGACCTGTCTGAGCGGATTGCGGTTCTCAAAAACAGATATCTGCCCGAGGAGCGAAACGAGCACCTAAACATCGGTCTTTTCCTCAAAGCCATCAATGAAAAAAGAGTGATTCAGATCGTTTATCAATCACCCGTAAAGCAAGGCCAAAGCCGAAATGTAGAACCCGTTGGCATTTACAGCTCGGGGAGCAACTGGTACCTCATTGCCTTTTGTCAATTGAGAAATGACTACCGAAACTTTCGCATAGACCGCATCACATCTTTTGAAATTTTATCAGAAAGATTCACAGGCACTCACCTAGGTTTGCACGATTTTCTCATCCAAACCAGAACGGAAAGAGAACTCACCGAGGTCATCATCTTAATCGATAAAGAGGCCTACTCCTATTTGGGAGATCAACATTATTACCATGGTTTTGTGAGCGAAAAGTCTGTCGGCAGCCAGATAGAAATGAACTTCCTCTGTGCTTCTTTGACAGGTTTTGCTCATTGGTTCATGCTATTGGGCAGTAGTGCTGATATCGTTAAACCTTTGAATTTGAGAAAAATAGTAAGCGAAAAGCTCGATCAAGTCCGCGAACGGCTTGAAGCCTCCTGACATTGGATTGTCACTACGGTCCATTAGATTCGTTTTAGAAACGAATCTAAGATGTCAAAACCTATTATTGATAAGACTTTACTGGTAGAGAAATTCCCTGGCAAAGGTGGCTGGACCTATGTGGTCATTGAGGCGGCTACGCCAGATTCTTCTAAACCCTTCGGATGGCGGAAAGTCAGAGGTACGATCGACCACTATCAGCTCGATCATTATAAACTAATGCCTATGGGCAACGGAAAACTTTTCTTACCTCTCAAGGCCGCCATTCGTAAGGCAATTGGTAAAAAAGAAGGAGATAAAGTCCATGTTATTCTTTTTGAGGATGATTCCACTTTTATTGTTCCTAAAGACATTCAGGCCTGTTTAGATGATTTCCCAAAGGCCAAGTCGTTTTTTGAGTCTATGACAGAAAGTAATCAAAAGTACTACGTCGATTGGATTCAGGAAGCTAAAACAATGGAAACTACGGTCAAGCGAATCAATGAGATGATTGATAAACTTATGGAAGGCAAGAAAATGTACGATTGAAACACTACTGACAGCCCTTTGTCACTTCCTGAATGCACCTTGAGTTGAACAAAAAAAATCAAAAACCATGGTCAAACTAGACTTAAAGAAGGAATTCAAAAGCTATTATAAGGCAGGGAAAGAACCCGAACTCATTGATTTGCCAAAGGCTCAATACATTTCTATCGAGGGAAAAGGGGACCCCTCCGGTAGAGCTTTCGCTGCCAATATTCAACTTCTTTATCCGGTAGCTTATGCAATCAAATTTGCCTGCAAAGCGAATAAAAATGACTTCGTTGTACCGCCTCTCGAAGGCTTATGGTGGTTTGATGAATCTGTTTTTGGAGAAGTAAGAATGGAAAACGCCCCAAACGAAATTCCGCGGGAAGCCTGGCAGTACCGTCTAATGATAAGAATGCCCGAGTTTGTTTGTGAATTAGATTTCAAAAAAGCCGTGGATGCCGCGAAGAGTAAAAAAGGAATAAAGGGATTGGACAAGCTTGAGTGGTTTGAGCTCCATGAAGGCAAATGTCTGCAAATGATGCACACCGGCCCTTTTGAGACCGAGCCCGAGTCGCTTGAAAAGCTAATTCGCTATAGTCTGACACATGATTTAAAAAAGAATGGGCATCATCACGAAATCTATTTGTCAGACTTTAGAAAAACAGCTCCAGAGAAACTCAGGACTATTCTCCGTGAGCCCGTCATCTAAAACCGAACCCTGCTGACAAACGGTTGTCACTCATCGAGGTGATCTTTGAGAAACAAACAAAAAGAAATATCATGATCACATTTATCGAAGCTTTTAAAAAAGAGCTTGAAGACGAAGCCAAAGAAACCAGACGCATGTTAAAGCAGGTACCCACGGACAAAAACGACTGGGCTCCACATCCAAAAAGTATGAAACTCGGAGTACTGGCCATTCATCTGGCTGAAATACCGGATATGATTGAAATAGCTCTGCTGAAATACAAATGGGATTTTGCTGAAATGGAATGGGACCCGAAAGAGTTCAAAACTTCCGAGGAGCTTTTGGGTTATTTCGACTCTTCGCTCAAAAATGCCTTTAACGCTCTGGAAAAATCATCTGATGATAGTCTCATGAATGAGTGGGTAATGTGCTCCGGCGAGCAAATCTGCCTCAAAACCACCAAATGGGAGGCTGTACGCCATGCTTTCGGTCAAAACGCACATCACCGGGCTCAGCTAGGAGTTTATCTTCGATTACTTGATATCCCCATTCCCGGACCTTACGGACCAAGTGCCGACGAAACTGAGAGTATGGTAAACTAAACCTGACAAAGATTCCCGATCTTCACGAATCGGGAATCTTTTTTTTACACCTCATGATTAAAAGTAAGGCGAAAACCATTGACGATTTTCTGGCGAATTTAGATCAAAACCAACGTCAGTTTGTTCAAAGTTACCGAGAGAAAATTATGGCTTTGGTGCCAGAGGCTACGGAGTGCATTCACTTCTCCACCCCTACTTTCAAATATGAAGGAAAAGCCTTCGCCGGTCTGGCTCCACTTAAGGAAAAATTCAGTTATTATCCATACAGTACCTCGGTAATCTCACAGTTCAAAAATGAGCTTTCTGATTTTGAAACCTCCCCAAAAGTCATTCATTTTTCACATGGTCAGCCCATTTCCGATGAGCTACTTCAAAAGCTGATTTTTGCGAGAATTATGGAGATTGAGGGTTGAAGTTTCAGATCGGCTTCTCCAGAATAAAATCTTCCATCAGATAGCCATTGCCGATATCAATATTCTCCTCTCCAACTTTCTCAAAGCCGGTTTTGAGATAAAAATCATAAGCTTTATTGAAGCGATTGACATTCAAAACCAAAGCTGAATCACCGTTTTGCAAAGCAATCTTAGCAATATGATCGATCAGCAGACGGCCGTAACCTTTACCCTGTGTTTCCGGCAGAAGATATAGTTTATGAATTTTTGTTTTTCCGGTCTTTTGATAATCAGTCTGAATACCCGAAAAGCCGACTGTTTTTTGATTCTCAACGGCTAAAAGAAACTCAATCCCTTCATCCATTTGATTTTGCAAAGAAGGCAAACTATACATCATATTCAGCATGTATTCTATCTGACCCTTACTCAAAATTTCACCAAAGGTGGGTGGCCAAATTTCGTGAGCCAAAGACCCTATAAGAGACAAATCTGCTTCGGTTGCCTTATGAATTTCTAACATACCTTAAACAGTGATAACAGGAGATTCCGAGTTTTTCTGACTCCTTTTTTCAACAAGATTATTGATGACAAACATAAGGCCTGCAGAGATGACCATTGAAGCAATTACCACCCAGCCAAGCTCAGGATAATTTTCAACAAAGCCATCCGGCTGTTGGAAAACAATCATTCCCGCCACAGCAGAGGCAATACCCCCGGAAACTTGTGAAACAGATGAATTAATGCTCATGAAAGCTCCACGGTCTTTCATATCAGGCACGGCCGTAATTAAAGCCGATGAGGCAATCATACGGGCGTTGATTCCCAGAAAAAGGATGACATTCAAAGCCAGGATGATCCAAAAAGGCGTTACCCCAAGGTTGCAGTAAATTCCAACCAGAATCATTCCCAGAATACTCCCGAAAACAAAAACTTTCAGTTTTCCGATTCTGTCCGCCAATTTACCAAGAAGAGGACCAAAAAAGATCGTGAATACACCGGTAATGCCGTAAAGCAAAGGCAGATCCTCCAGACGTAATCCGAGGTTATTGGTACTGTAAGTAGAGCCAAATGGCATTAACATAAAACCACCGGTAGCAAGCAAAATGGTCGAAAGAAACACTTTGACGTAATCCGGATTGGAAACCGTATTGATCAGATGACGAACAGCTTTTTGCCCCTGGCTTTCAGCCAAATGAGCGGTAATTGGTCGCATTTTCCATACCATTACTATTCCGGCAAAAACTCCGACGATGACAATCATCCAAAAAGAGGAATGCCAACCAAAATTGTTGGCCAAATAAAGCCCGATGGGCAAACCTAAAATCTGTGATGCTGCGAAAGCCATCTGCGTAAAACCCATCACTCGACCTCGGACTTTTAGCTCAAAAATGTCAGTGATTATGGCATAGCCTATAGAGCCGATGACTCCCCCAAAAATGCCGGTAAAAATACGAGCCATCAGCAGGAACCAATAAGAATTTGCCATAGCACAAAAGGCAGTTCCAATCAAAAAACCGGTATAAAAAAACATCAACAGCTTTTTACGATCGAACTTATCGGCGAAACCTGCAGCAAGTATGCCCGAAACCCCGGCACTAAACGCATAACCGGAAACCACCCAGCCAAACTGTGCGGTACTAATGTTCATTTCAGGAATAAGTATGGCACCAAGTGGCGAAAGCACCATAAAATCAAGAATGACCGTAAATTGTATGAAAGCCAGAATGGCAATCATAAACACCTGATAGCGTGTAAAAACTCTTTCTTTGCTCATCTTTCAAAAATTGACCGCAAAGATACTCTAATCTCTCAGGGTTTCAGGAAGTTCTTTAAAGAAGAGTCCGTTTCCTCTACTCCCTTTACTACATGTTCGGCATTGAGTTGTGCTCCTTGCCGATTGGTGTGGACGTCATCTTTATTAGTGAAGTACGCCTTTTTTACGATTTCGTAACCCAGTTTATCATAAACCTTAGCCGTCATTTCATGAAGATTAATAAAATGAGCCCCGGTCTGTTCTGCCACCTGACGAGCCCATACAGGATAGAAATCAGGTTTGCGTGGAATGAGCCCGTCCTCACCATATCTATTGAAAGGAATGGGAGAACATATAAAGACTTCGACGCCTTTAGCTTTGGCCTCATTGACATACTTTCTAAGATACCAGCCATAAGAATGCACTACCTCATGTTTATGGGTTATGAGGTTATCAATTTCTTCAAACTCCTCTCCTATTCCATCGATTGTACCGCGGGCCCTGATAGTATCGTTCAATGCCCAATCATCATTATGACCAAACTGAATAATGAGATAATCAGCGTCATTCATTTTCTCAAGAAGTGGCTCCCATCGGCCATCAGTCAGGAAAGTGCGGCTGCTTCTGCCACCAATAGCATGATTCTCGACATTGATTTTACCAGTATCAAAAATCAGATCAATTACCGAACCCCAGCCCCACATTCCATTGCCTCCATTGCCCTGACCTGCTTTAACTGTGGAGTCACCGATCAGATAAAGCGTCGGTTTTTCGACTCTGACAAAGAAACTGAAAAGAATAAAAACAGGAACTAATAATCTAATCATGGCAGGTAAAATACTTCTTTTAAAGGTACACTCACAGGTGAGTTATCCGGATTACTTTCCATAATATCAGCCATGTAAGCCCACCATCTTTTCATCACAGGATGTTTAGGTAATTCGTCCATTTGAGTTTCATCTTCAATGCTGAGCACCCCAAAAAGACTCAGTGTTTCTTCATCCAAAAAAATAGAATAATCCGAAATCCCATGCTCTTTGAGCAACTGACTTAGCTCCGGCCAGATTTCATCGTGTCGTTTCTTATATTCTTCCTCCTTACCAGGGAAGAGTTTCATTTTGAAAGCTAGTTTTCTCATAAAAAAAGACACAGGTAATTACTAGTAAGCATCACCTGTGTCGATTAAATAGTTAGCCTTATGCTTTTTTCGCCATTGGCTTTAAATCCGTCAAATCACCAATTTTAACCGGCATGCCACTGGCGATACTTTTTCTTGCGGCTACACCAACAAGAATCGCCATGGCACCGTCGCGACTACCAGCCGACTGTCTCCAGGTATCTACTTTCTCCGGGAAGCGGAAAACTTTTTCTCTCAAACGCTTATCTCCACCACCGTGACCGGCACTTTGAGGAATCTGGATATATTCTACCTCACCAAAGCTTTTGGTCACCATAATCTCGTCGTATTCCTCAAGCTCCATGGCTCCGCTTTCTTTGATCCAGGCGTCAATACGTCCTTTGGTTCCATTGAAAGCAATTCTGTAGCCTTCATAAGGCTGGTAAGTGGTCAACGAGTAGCTTACGTTTACTCCATTCGCATAACCGATAGTGGCGGCATGTTTATCCCAGATATTACAATCGTTTCTAAACACACAGCCATCGCGATGATAGCCGTCATGCTGCTCATTATCAACATAAAGCTTTGTCAAATGTTCACTCTTGGTAATATCCCAGTAAAAGTTGCAATCGTGCTTGTGAGAACAACCTCTACAAGTACCGTTTTCACTTCTGAAAGGCCCTTTATCTCCGTAATGATCGCGTGCTCCACGAGCATAGACGGTCTCAGGCTCAGACTCCAGCCACCAGTTCAATAAATCAAAATGATGAGAAGACTTATGAACCCATAGAGAACCACCCTTTTCTACCAAACGGTGCCATCTTCTGAAGTAATCAGCTCCATGACGGGTATCAAGGTACCAGTGAAAATCTACTGAGGTGATTTCCCCGATATCCCCAGATCTTAGGATTTCATAAATTTTTTGACGGTGAGGCGAGTAGCGGTAATTGAAAGTAACGGTAACTTTTTTGCCCGTTTTTCTTTCAGTATCCAAAATGGCCTGACATTTTACTTCATCAGTAGTCATTGGTTTTTCGGTAACAATGTCCGCTCCCAATTCCATACCTCTTACAATGAAGTCGCTGTGTGTTGCATCTACCGTAGTTACGATCAGAATATCCGGTTTTTGCTGTTTCATCATAGTATCAAAATCCGTGAAAGTCGGGATGTTACCACCCAAAAACTCTTTTGCATATTCCAACCTTCCCGGGTTGATATCACAAAGACCTACAAACTCAACGATGTCTGAGGCTTCAGCAATAACAGGCTTACTCCACATCCCGAGGCCACGGACACCTGTACCTACTAAAGCCACTTTTTTCTTTGCTCCTGCCGTAGAAGCAAATACTTCTGTCAGGCCGGCTGAGCTTAAAATACCGGCGGCAGCAAGCCCGGTTTTACCAATAAAATCTCTTCTGTTTAAATTCTTCATATTTCAAAATGGTTGAATTATAAAAATAGCCCAAAACTAAGTTTGGGCTATCCTTAACTATCGTTATACGTGTATTTTAGATTTTAACCTTATCCATCTTAGGAACCAGAAAATGCATAACTAACCAAGCCAAAAGGTAGGCTGCTCCGCAAATCAGGAACATAATAAAATAGGCTTTCTCAATCTGGCCTATTTCACGATAGTGAACAAAAAGGTTTTTCTGTACCGCCCATGAAAGAACAATACCTCCTAAACCACCGGCCATTCCGCCAATACCGGTTACAGAGGCCGTTGCTTTTTTCGGGAACATGTCAGATACGGTTGTAAAGATATTCGCACTCCAGGCTTGGTGAGCGGCAGCCGCAATTCCGATCACAAAAACGGCTAACCACATATTGATTTGACCTGCCCACTGAGAGAGTACTACAGGAAACACGAACAATGCAAAGATGAACATTGAGGTTTTTCTTGCTCTGAAGGCAGGCATGTTTTTATTCATAAAGAATAGCGGCAAATACCCTCCACCTATACTACCAATTGTTGAGATGAAATAAACTACAGCAACAGGAATGGCCAATTCTACAAGTGTAAGATTGTACTCACTTTCCAGGAAGTCAGGCAACCAGAATAAATAGAACCACCAGATAGGGTCTGTCAAAAATTTACCCATAGCAAAAGCCCAGGTTTGTCTAAAGCCAAGAAGTTTTATCCATGGCACCTTTTCATTTGCCGTGGCTTTTTCAATTTCTTCATCCTCTTTATCTGAATGAATGTAATCGTATTCTTCCTTTGAAAGTTTGGCACTTTCTGAAGGGGAGGTATAGTTAATTTGCCATAAAATAAGCCAAATAAAGCCGATGGCCCCGGTAAGAACAAAAGCCCATTGCCAGCCCCATGCCACAGCAATAAACGGCACTGTAAGAGGTGCTAAAATGGCTCCCACGTTCGTTCCTGAATTAAAAATACCTGTTGCAAAGGCTCTTTCTTTCTTAGGAAACCACTCTGCGGTGGTCTTAATGGCTGCCGGAAAGTTACCAGCCTCTGATACCCCTAAAGCTCCTCTGGCAATCATAAAACCGAAGGCGTTTGAGGCAAGGGCATGACCCATAGCAGCCACACTCCAGAAACCAGTGGCTAAGGCATATCCTTTTTTGGTCCCTAGCTTGTCTACTACACGACCGGCTATTACCATACCGAACATGTAGGCCATTTTGAAGGCTATCTCGATGTTAGCATAATCGCCATCATCCCAGTTCATGTCTTCAGAAAGAACAGATTTTAAAAGGCTAATCACCTGGCGGTCGAGATAGTTAACCGTGGTGGCAAAGAACACCAGGGCACAGATGGTCCACCGGTAATTTCCTACTTTTTTATTCATTGTATCAGGGTTGAATTATTCAAAGTGTCAATCTAGTTCATAAGGGTCAGACTAACAATTTGATTGTGTTTAAAAACGAAAAAGGCCACCTTTTCAGATGGCCTTTTCTAAAATTATGATCTCACTTTCTTGATGATAGCCAGAGCTTCAGCCACTTTGGCTTTCAGTCCATCCATATCTTTGTTGGTAAGAATATCTTTTGAAATCAGTTGAGAGCCCATTCCAACGCATGTTACGCCAGCGTCAAACCATCCTTTTAAATTTGACTCTTCTGGTGTTACTCCACCAGTTGGCATAATGCTGGTCCAAGGCTGAGGACCTTTGATGCCTTTAACAAACTTAGGCCCGTAAATATCCCCCGGGAAAAGCTTCACAATTTCGCACCCCAGCTCTTCTGCACGGCAGATTTCTGTCAATGTACCACAGCCCGGAGACCAAAGCACTTTGCGACGATTACAAACCGTTGCAATGTCTTCTCTAAGTACAGGGGTTACTATAAAATTTGCACCTAAAGACATGTAAAGAGAGGCCTGAGCAGCATCTGTAACAGAGCCCACTCCCAGGATCATCCCCGGACATTCTTTTAAGGCATATTTATTGAGTTCACCGAAGACTTCATGAGCGAAATCGCCACGACTGGTAAACTCCATCAGACGGGCACCGCCATCATAACAGGCTTTCACTACCTGTTTTCCTAGTTCTATGTCAGAGTGAAAAAACAAAGGAACCATCCCTGTGTCTTTCATCACCTGAGCTACTTCTAATCTTGAATATTTTGCCATTTCTTTTTAGCTATGAGCTTTGAGCCTTCAGCCTTGAGCTCCATTTATAATTTCTAATTTGAATAAAGCTCAAAGCCATTAGCTCAGAGCCAAAAGCTATTTATCGAGCTACTCTACCTGATGCGTCACCGCTCATTAGTTTTTCAACCTCATCTACCGTTACCAGGTTGGCATCGCCAATGATCGTATGCTTCAAGCATGAGGCCGCTACCGCAAAATTCAGAGCATTCTGATCGTCTTCAGGATATTTCAACAAACCATAAATCAAACCACCCATAAATGAATCTCCACCACCAACTCGATCTACAATATGTGTTATCTGATACACCGGAGATTTGAACATGTCTTTACCATCGTACATCACACCAGCCCATGAGTTGTGCGAAGCTGAGATAGAACCACGAAGCGTGGTAATCACCTTCTTCGCTTTCGGGAATTTCGCCATCATTTGCTGACAAACTGAAAGGAAAGCTTCGGCAGTTACGTCATGACCATCGCGGTGAACATCTAATCCTTCAGGTTTGATACCAAAGTGCTTTTCGGCATCTTCTTCATTGCCTAAAATGATATCGCAATGTGAGGTCAATTCCGTCATGATTTTCTCACGATCTCCTCCGTACTTCCACAATTTAGCACGGTAGTTAAGGTCCGTAGAGATGGTTAGGCCTTTTGCCGCAGCAGCCTTTACAGCTTCAAGGCAGGCGTCAGCAGAGCTTTGAGAAATCGCCGGAGTGATACCAGTCCAATGGAACCAACTTGCTCCTTCAAATACCTTATCCCAGTCTACCATGCCTGGTTTAATTTCACTCATTGCCGAATTGGCACGGTCATAAACCACCTTACTTCCTCTAGACACCGCACCGGTTTCAAGGAAGTAAATACCTAGCCTATCTCCTCCAAAAACAATGTGATTTGTACCCACATTACGCTTACGCATTTCCATCAGGGCACATTCCCCAATATCATTTTTAGGAAGACGGGTTATAAACTCGGTAGGTACACCATAGTTGGCCAGAGAAACAGCCACATTTGACTCACCACCACCATACACGACATCAAAGCTGTTTGCCTGTGAAAATCTTGAAAATCCGGGAGGAGATAATCTCAACATGATTTCTCCGAAGGTTACTACTTTTTTCATCTTATAAATTGTTATCAGGTGTTTCTAAAATTAAAATCCGAAATAGTTTTTTGTGTTATTGTAGCTGATATCCTGAACCAGTTTACCAATCCACTCGATATCATTAGGCAGTTCGCCATTTTCGATATCATTCCCGAAGAGATTACACAGAATTCTACGAAAGTACTCATGACGAGGGAAAGAAAGGAAGCTCCTGGAGTCGGTCAGCATCCCTACAAAACGCGATATCAAACCAACGTTTGACAAAATATTCATTTGATCTTCCATTCCTTGTTTTTGATCCAAAAACCACCAACCAGAACCAAACTGAACTTTGCCTGCAACCGAACCGTCATTGAAGTTCCCAATCATGGTACCGATCAGGTAATTATCAGCAGGATTGAGGTTATAAATAATTGTTTTCGACAGCTGATTGTACTCATCCAATTTACCCAAAAACTTAGACATGGCCTGAGCCTGAGCAAAATCTCCGATACTATCCCAGCCTGTATCAGGGCCAAGCTCACGCATTGCTCTGAGGTTATTATTTCTCAAAGCACCGACGTGAAACTGCTGCACCCAACCCAGCTCACTATACATCACACCAAGGGAATGTAAAACAGCCGACTTAAACTCTAACTCCTCTTCCTTCGATATCGCTTCTTTAGCCAATACCTTTTTTAAAGCCTTTGAAGCTCCTTCTTCAGTGAAGTCAGCAGCATAAATTTGCTCAAGACCGTGATCAGAAATACGACAGCCATTGGCATTGAAAAAGTTTGCTCTGCTTCGCAATGCCTTCATCAGACTTTCAAAATCTTTGATCTCAAAACCAACAATATCTCCCAGTCTGTATATGTAGGACGCAAAAGCCGGGTTTTCTATCAGAATAAATTTATCTGGTCTGAAAGCCGGGTACATATTGACGCCAGCTTCGGTACGGTCAGCATACTCTTTATGATGTACCAGACTGTCCAGTGGATCATCAGTAGTACAAACCGTTTCCACCTTCATCATTCCTAAAAGGCCCTGAACATTGTAATCCGGGGTTTGAAGTTTTTCAGAAGCTTCGTCGTAAATACCTTTCGCCGTATCGGCATTCAAAATCTTATCAATTCCAAAATATCGCTGAAGTTCCAGGTGTGTCCAGTGGTAAAGGGGATTCCTCATGGTGTAAGGAACGGTTTCAGCCCATTTTTCGAATTTAGCGTAATCAGACTCCTCACCGGTACAGTATTTCTCGTTCACGCCATTTGTACGCATGGCTCTCCATTTATAATGGTCGCCGGCCAGCCAGGCATGGGTGAGGTTTTTGAAGTTGATATTGTTTAAAATCTGATCGGGCGGCAAGTGATTATGATAATCAATAATGGGCATGTCTTTAGCATACTCATGATAAAGCCGCTCGGCCGTTTTTGTTTCCAGTAAGAAATTTTCGTCTAAAAAGTTTTTCATCAGTTCAATTCTGAAAGTTTATAAGTCAGAAAGTATGTGAGTCAAAATTTACTCACAGAGCCTTCTATAGGGTTATTCGTTAATTTGCTGTAATCACCATTATCGTCAGATTACAATGACACCCCTCGTTTCCAGGGAATAAAATCATCCTGCTGATTAGCCACGGCTTTACACGTTTCTTCACCGCTGGCTACTTTGATGAGGTAATCCAACATTTTATGTCCGGCCTCCTCAATTGTTTCTTCACCCTCAATAATCGTCCCGGTATTGATATCAATGATGTCCGACATTTTCTCAGCCAGTTTCCTATTGCTTGACACTTTTATCACCGGAGCAATCGGGTTACCGGTTGGTGTACCCAAACCAGTGGTAAACAAAACCAAATTACACCCACTACCAACCATGGCTGTAGTACTCTCCACATCATTGCCTGGTGTACATAATAAATTCAAGCCTGGCTTTTTCACCATTTCGGGATAATCCAGAACATCTGTTACCGGACTTGTTCCTCCCTTCTTTGCAGCTCCGGCGGACTTAATGGCGTCCGTGATCAAACCATCTTTGATATTTCCCGGTGAAGGATTCATATCAAAGCCTGATCCGGCCTGCTCGGCTCTTGCGGCATATGACCGCATGAGATTGATAAATTTCAGTGCTGTTTCCTCTTCCACACACCTATCGCTCAGTTCCTGCTCTACACCACACAGCTCGGGAAACTCGGATAGAACTGTGGAACCCCCTAAAGTCACCAGCATATCACTTACATAACCTAATGTTGGATTCGCAGAAATACCGGAAAAACCATCAGACCCGCCACACTCCAAACCCAAAACAAGTTTTGAAAGTGGTGCCGGTTGTCTTTCTGTTTTATTGGCTTCAATCAGGCCTACCAATGTCTGCTTTATGCCTTCGCTAACCACTTTTTCCTCGGTACCCAAAGCCTGCTGCTCCAGAAATACGATTGGCTTATCGGCATTTCTTTTGGCCAGCTCTTCTTGTAAAATGCTGTATTGAGCATTTTGACAACCTAAACTTAAAACCGTGGCACCAGCCACATTCGGGTGAGCAATGTAACCGGCCAAAAGACCACAAAGAGCCTGGGCATCCTGACGGGTACCTCCACAGCCCATATCATGTGTTAAGAACTTTACTCCGTCAATATTGGCAAAGATACGGTCATTCTTTTCGATTGCAACCGATTGCAATTCAGAATTCAAAATTTGCTCGACCGATTGCCCTTGTTTGTATTTTTGAATCAAATCTCCCGCAAAATGCTCGTATTTGGCCTTCTTGCTGTAACCCAACTGATCTACAAGAGCTTCTTTCATCAATTGCAGATTCTTGTTTTCACAAAATACCAAGGGCAGCACAATCCAGTAATTCGCTGTACCTACAGAGCCGTCTTTCCTGTAAAAACCCTGGAAGCTTCTACCTTGAAAAGCCGTAACATCCGGCTTTTGCCATTCTGTTTTACGTTTTCCTAATTGAAAAGGCGATGCTGCATGTTTTACATTAAAAGTATTTATCCAGCTCCCCGCCGGAATATCCTGAGCCGCCTTACCAACCAAAACTCCATACATCATCACTTCATCGCCTTTCTTTAAATCAGCCTGATTGTATTTATGTTTCGGTGAAATATCCTGCTGAAGTGTCACTATGCCACCATCAAATGCAATCTCTTCCCCTGCCTTTAGCTCATCAAGGGCTACGATCACATTATCACCGGGATGCACCTTCAGTACCCTGTTTTTCATTTCTGATTGCGGCTTTGTTGTTTCTAATAGATTTTTAACCTTCAAAATATTTTTTCGGTCAAAATATCACAATACAAATCTATAAACCTTTTTGACTTCTCACTTTATAATTCTAGGCGTTTTCACATATTTTATTGAGGTATTTCTCAAAGAAAATCCTCTCTTCTGGGTGTAAAAACATCAATTAGAACGCCATCTTGGAGACAAACTGCCCCATGTTCCACATCGGAAGGCACAAAGTAGGCGTCACCAGCTTTGAGATTTTTTACTTCGTCACCAATGGTCAATTCAAAAACACCACTTTCCACATAACTGGCCTGAGTATGTGGGTGAGAATGCATGGCCCCTACCCCACCTTTTTCAAAGGCAACTTTGACGATCATCATTTGCTCGTTATAAGCCATAATTTTTCGTTTAATACCTCCTCCCAGCTCTTCCCAGGGTATTTGACTATCCTCTATGAGTGTTACCATTTCTTTCCGAATACTTTTTTGAATGTAAAATCTTTTTCTGTTTTGGTCGTATTATCAGCATACCAGGAATAATCCTCACCATCTTTCTGACAATTCTTATAATAAATCCGATGACCCCATTGTAAATCCCGGTCACCTTCCTGATAAATTGGGGCATCTGCCATTTCCTGGCTGAAACTGCAATTTATCAGATACATCTGAGCCTCTCTGTGATATCTACCCAGCTTAAAACCTTTATCACCCACAAACCTGCAATTGATCAAGACCGATTTGTCTTCTTCTTTGGCAGAACCATCGTGCCAAATAGCAGCATTGAGATTATGGCAAATAAAAAGAGAATTTTCAATGATGGCATTACCCCTTGGACAATACAAATCTACATGCCCTTCAATGACACAATCTTTGAAATAAAACATGCCACCGTTGACATCCCACGGACTTACGGTATCACCACCACCAGATCTGAAAATGCAACCGTAGAATTTCATTCGTGTGGCTCCATCCATAGAGCGAAAGGCAAACTGATGACCATCTGTCCGTACCATTTTAGTCCCTTCTTTTTCGCCTAATTCTCTTGGTAAAAACTTTCGGCTGTCACCTGGTGCTTTGCCTGATTCATTGAGACATTCAATCACAACATCCTTATTAGCCTCAAAGCCATACGAATTTAAAATCGTCAGGTTTTTGAAGATTAAATCGCTTCCAAGAACATTGAAAGTAGCCGCTCCAAAATCATCAGGATTTTCACACCGCCAGTAATCGCGGGCCTGACTATAAGTTATTATGGTTTCCCTGGCACTTTCGCCAATAAATTTGATGTGATGCATGGATTTATCCACGAAAATCTTCTCGGCATAAGTGCCATTTTTGATATAAATGGTTTGATAAGATTGGCTGAACTTCAGGCTATTCAAAGCTTCCTGAATTGTTGTGAAGTCACCACTTCCATCTTTGGCAACAATCACTTTTTTAGCCAAAGCCGAATTGAAAATCAGAACAAATAGCAGGAGTAGGTGTTTCATTTAGTGGATAACGTTTTAACTAAAAAATGGTCAATGTAATTAACTGTGGGCAAAAACCATCGATCCATTTGAGGAAAGGAATGCGGGGCTTCTTTAAAAGTATGAACCTCTGAATAAATACCAAACCTGTTCAGGATTCGGATAAAATCTTCACGACCTGCATGCATGCGTTCCTCCCGACTATTGATAAAAAGATAAGGTGGAGCATTTTTATGCACCTGAGCAAGTGCACCTGCTGATATCCACAAATTCGGATTTTCACTTTTGGGGTATCCAAAATAATAAGTCGCTGCTGAAGTCGATTTTGAGTCATCACCCTCCGCCGATTCAGGATGAATGTAGGCTTAAATACCATCCACATCCACCACCGCATCAATTGAAAAATCGCCTTCTGAAGGGCAAAGACTAGAATTTTGAAAATTTAAATGAGGCGTGGCTCCCAGAAAAGCGGCCATTTGTCCACCAGCCGAAAAACCACCGACCGCCAGTTTTTGACCATCACCGCCAAAACGTTTGTGAGCCCAGGCAATAGCCGTTTTAACATCAGCCACAGCGGCCGGATAAAGAGCCTCAGTGGACAAGCGATACTCAGGAGTAAGTACGGTATAGCCCCGGGCAGCGAGCTCCTTTGCCAACTCATGATGTTGAGATTTATCTCCGCTTCGCCAGCCACCTCCGTGAACGAAAATAAAAATGATATTATTTCGCTTTCCTTTTGGCTCAAAAAGATCAAGTGTAAGCTTACGCCCTTCTGTTTTACAATAGGCTACATCGTACTGTGCGTTTATCTGTGCAGAGTTTTGAGAGATGGCCAGTTTAACATCAGGAAATTCTTGTTGGACTCCTTTAAGGGCATCGCCATTATTATAAGAATGATCTCTTTGGCCGGTGATTCCGGATAGATTTTGGGCCAACGCAAGATTAGAACATAGCGTTAACAGGACAAGCCAGACTAGTTTCAATTTTTTTGAGGGTTGAATATGGTCAAAGATGCAAAAGATAAATTTGGAAAGCATCCTTGACCGTTATCAATAAGAAAAGCCTCCGGCAAATGAACGAAGGCTTCTCGATAAACAAATAAATTCTGAATCAATCAGAACAGTTTCGGGGCAAAATCCGAAAGATAAACTCTCCAGTTACGCCAGATATGGCCGCCCTCAGTTTCAAGGTACTCGTAGTCCATTCCCATTGCATCCAGTTTATCTCTGAATTCTTTATTGGCATTATAAAGGAAATCCGTTTTACCGATCGCGATGTAATACAGCTTCAACCCATTATCCATTTGTCTTTTAAGCGTACCATCAATGTCTTTGTAAACATCCAGGCCACTGGCGTCTTCGCGTGGCATAATAGCGGCAGAGAAAAGACCAGCATAATCAAAAGTATTTGGATAATACCTTGAAATATGCATGGTATGAAAACCACCCATTGACAAACCAGCAATTGCACGGTGAGCCTTATCGGCAATAACTCTGTAATTTGACTCCGTAAACTTGATGATATCCATGAAGTTAGCTTCATATGCTCCCTGCATGGTTCCCGGAGCCATAAACTGAGGTTTGTAGAAACCATCTCTCCCTTTACCCGGAGCGGCATCTTGTGTAATGTTTGCATTCGGCATTACCACAATCATCGGCTTCGCTTTACCCTGAGCTATCAGGTTGTCCATAATTTCAGCGGTACGACCCAGATCACTCCAGGCTTCTTCATCACCACCTGCTCCATGAAGCAAGTAAAGAACCGGGTACTTTTGATTTGAAGACTCATATCCCGGAGGGGTATATATTGTAATTCTACGATCCATGCCCAGGCCCGGCGAATCATACCATCTTTTAGCTACTGTGCCGTGAGGCACATCATTGTCTTTATAAAGATCAGCATGCCCACCCCCGATGATAAAGATGTTAGTCACAGAGGCCACATCACGAATCAAGAATGGGTTATTAGGGTCCGTAGTTCTCAGACCATCTACTTCAAATGCATAGTTATAAAGTTCAGAAGAAAGCGGCTGGGTGGTAAAAGACCATACGCCGTTATCACCCTTGGATAAATGAACAGGTCCAGGAACATCCATCGCTCCAAACTGCGTTTGTATTTTAATTGTTGGCAAGAAGTCTCCGGTCAACTTTACACTGTCCGCTTTCGGTGCTAGAAAACGAAAAGTAACGCTGTTATCGTCATGGATTTCAGGCGATTTGATTTCCTGAGCTCCGAAAAGAGCCTCCTGACCGATGGCAGTATTCACCATCAAAAGGGCCGCCACAGCCCATAAATAGGTTTTCAAATTTAAATTCATCGTTTTGTTTGAAAGGTTTATGTTTAGAATAATTTAGGTGCAAATTCTGAGAGGTATATCCG
Organism: Jiulongibacter sediminis; assembly: GCF_001306455.1. Classification (GTDB taxonomy): domain Bacteria; phylum Bacteroidota; class Bacteroidia; order Cytophagales; family Spirosomataceae; genus Jiulongibacter; species Jiulongibacter sediminis. The sequence goes on from NZ_LGTQ01000012.1 coordinate 170,747, forward strand.
CCAGTTTTTCCAGATATGGCCTTCACCTGACTCGCGGTACTCATAAGGAAAGTTCAAATCGTCAAGCTTTTTGCGGTAGGCTGTGTTAGCCTCGTACAAAAAGTCTTTTTTACCAATACCGATCCAGTACAACTTTAGTCCATTATCTTTTTGGACTTTGAGGTTTTTGTCAATGTCAGAATACACTTTGCCGGTGGCATCTTCACGTGGCAAAATGGCGGCTGAGAAAAGGCCAACATAATCAAAAGTATTAGGGTAATATCTCGAGATATGCATGGTATGAAAACCACCCATTGATAAACCGGCGATAGCCCGATTTTCTTTACCCGACTTTATTCTGAAACGATCTTCGACAAAATTGACAATGTCAATAAAACTAGCTTCAAACTCTCCGTTCATAGAATGCGGCGGTAGAAATACCGGCTTTTGAAAACCATAGCTTCCGTACCCATAGCCACCATCCTGAGAAACATTACCATTCGGCATGACCACAATCATTGGCTTTGATTTGCCCGAGGCAATCAGATTATCCATGATTTGGGCTGCCCGCCCGTGAGCCAACCAAGACTCCTCATCACCTCCTGCTCCATGTAAGAGATAAAGAACAGGGTACTCTTCACGTGAGTCCTCATAACCAGCAGGCAAATAAACACTTAAGCGGCGATCAATCCCGACCGTTGGCGAATCATACCAAACGCGAGAAACCGTACCGTGGGCAATGTTTTTATCCTCATACAAATCTGCCTGACCTCCACCTATGGTGAATACATTAGTTACGGTAGATCCATTGCGGAAAACATAAGGAGAATTAGGATCGGGCACTCTAATACCATCTACGAGATACCAGAAACTGTATAGCTCCGATTCCAATGGGTCAGAGGTGTAAGTCCAGAGCCCGTTTTGATCTTTCTGAAGCAAAACTGAGCCAGGACCATCCTGAATACCAAAACGAGTCATTATTTTTTCCGGTGGCAGTAAATCTGAAACCAACTTTACCGTATCTGCCTGCGGAGCAAAAAAAGTAAAAGTAACCGAGTGGTTTTCATGAATGTTTGGAGATATGATACTCTCCGGCTCAGCCGGGACTTCCTGAGCTTTCAAAGTCGGTTGGCTTAAAGACAAAGTCAGACATAAAAGAGTCAATAATTTTCTGGTCATTTTCAATAGGTTAAGAGCTTTTGACGCAAGTTAGCTCTTTTCCTAAATAATCATAGTCTCATTTTGAGACAATAGATAATTTCCCCAGAATTTCCGACTACTTAGGCTGAAATTTTAAAAACATTTGATGATTTGGATTGTAGTGTGTTTCTGAAATTTTGAAATCATGACTGCCAACGATTTCAAAACCTTGCTTCCGATAAAACCGAACAGCTCTCTCATTCCCTTTCCAGACGTATAGCCAAAGGCCTTTATCACCCGCTTCTTTTGAGAGATTCAAATTGAAATTGAATAATTCCGCTCCCAGGTTTCTACCATAGAATTCTTTCAGGAGATAAAGCCTTTCCAGTTTTGTCACTCTGGATTCTGGGACATTGGAATGAGGACTATTGAAAATAATTTTTGAGTAACCGGCAGGTTTACCTTCACAAAAAATGATGTTGAAGACGTTGGAAGGTTCTTTGAGCTCTGCCTCAAAAGATTCTGTGGTAAAATACTTTTTTGCGTAAACTTCAATATCCGCTTGAGGCCCACTTAAGCCATGTGATTCAATAAAACTGAGCGTTCCGATATCAGAAAGCATTTCGGCATCGGCTATGGTACCTTTTCTAATTTCCATATTGAAGTGTTTGAATACTCCTTAAGATACACGATTGCCATAGACAATACTTTGTTCACCTTTGAAGAGGTCAAAAATTACGTCAAACCATGCTATTTTTTCTCGAAAAGTGCCACCTGCTTCTCCATCAAATCGCTGATTTTTGAGAGTAATTCAATGTCTTTTGGAGTAGGGACAGTAGTGTTTTCCGGGTCGTCGGCTTTCTTTTTGAGGGAATTCATGGCTTTTATCATTAGAAAAACCGTAAAAGCAATGATCAGAAAATCAATGCCGGATTCCAGCAAAGCTCCGTAACCGATGGCCACCTCTTCATGCAGTACTTCCTGACCTTGTAAAACAGCTTCACGGAGCACCCAGTTCTTGTTTTCCAGTTTGACGTCATCAGTGAGTAAACTAAGTGGCGGCATAAAAATCTGCTTCACCAGCGAGTCGATCACCCGGTTAAACGCCGCCCCAATAATCACCCCAATGGCGATATCGATCATATTGCCTTTGACAGCAAAGTCCTTGAAGTCTTTAAGAAATTTGAAAGTCATGAATGTCTTTTCTTTTAATATTCGTTTTTGATCAACTAAGGGATGAAGTAGTTCCTATACTTTTCATCAATGCTTTAATAAAACTCACATACCGGTCTGCAAGAAAGCAAGCAAATCCGCCAGCTCCTGCACAGAAAGCGAATTTTCAAGCCCCTCCATCATCAGAGAGGAGCCAGTAGATCGAAATGATTTCAAATTGCTTTTCTTCAAAGTCACTTTTTCACCCCCCATTTGGGTCAAAGTGATACTGATATCTGTTTCTCCCGAAACCACACCACTGTAAACCTCTCCGGTGGTCGATTCTGCGACATGATTAATGTATTTGGGATCTGCCGCGGCATTGGGGTCCAGAATATCATGAAGCAGCGTGGCTTTACTTTTTCGGCTGATTTCGGTCAAGATCGGTCCTACTTCCACGCCGTATTTGCCGTAGGTATGACAGCTACTGCAGGTGTTATTAAATACGGTCAAACCTTTCACTGAATTGCCTTCTAACTCCAAGGCCGGCTTCATTTGATCAATGGCTTCCTGGCGATTGGTTACCCCACTGTCAGTAAAAAGCTTTTCTGCCCGACGGCGGGTTTGCAGGTTGTCTGTCCACCAAAGTAGCGTTCGCCGACGCTCAAGGTCAAAATTCATCTCACCAATATTGATCTTTTTCTCTTCCAAAGCACTCAACAGAGCATCATGATGAATTTCATTATAAAGGAGTAGGTCTCCGGCGTACTTCCGAGTTTGCGGACTAAGCTCTGGCCAAAGCGATACCAGATTCTTCCCAATCTCTAACTCTTTAACTCCATTTAGTTGTCTTAACGCAGCTTCCTGAAGTTTAAGTGGCTGTGAGTTCTGGAGACAGGCAAAGAGCAAATCAGATTTTTCTTTGTAAGGGACAAACTCCATGATTTTCAGGTACTGAATTCTCAAAGAGTCCGGAAGAGTGGTATCCAAAATTTGAGAAGCAGCATCTTTGCTGTAAGCTATAAATTTGGCCGAGGTCGGCAATCCCAGTTTATTCCGAAGAGAAGCGAGTGAAGTGAGCAAACTGAGATCATCGGTTTCCTCCATTTTTTCAATGGCCACGATTGCTGCACTTGACACTGGCTTTTGAATATTTTGAGTCAATTGATCAATGATAAAGGCCTTATCAGCTATTTCTGACTCGGACAAGCTTTGCAGCATGTAGGCAGCTACTTCCTTATCGTCAGCATTGTGCAAGGCAAGGGTGGCCAAAAGCCTGGAATCTGCATCTTTCGTCTGGCAAAGCTTGTGAAACACCGTTTGGCTTTGACTCTGCACCGCCAAAGCCAATGCAGATACCGTGTAGGCATCATTCTTCAAATCGGAGGCTTCAAAGACTTTTTGTATCAAGTTTTCTTTCAATTGATCTGATAAAACGGCCGCTACCCCAGGTAATCCAAGACTCAAAGCCGCATGCATTCTTACCCGCTGATTTTGGTCTGTCAATAGATTTATCACCGTCCCGGCCAACTCTTCATTTCCGTCGATGTACTTTTCAGAGATTTGAAGAGCATTCTCACGCAATCCGGGATTCGGGTCAATCATAGCTTTCATTAAAGCTTCGCCAGACAGGTTTCCTGAATTTGACAAAACATGAAGGGCATGTAAACGGGCAAAAACGCGTTCACTCGACAGCAATTCTACTAATCGATCGATTGGAAGTTTTTCCGTCTTTTCAGAAAGCAAAATACGCTGAGCAGTCATTCGTACCCATTGGTTCGGGTGACCTAAGGCCTTTACCAATGATTCGGGGGTGCTGAAATCATAGGGTTCAGATTGCTTATTTCTACTGATTTTGTAAATCCGACCTTTGGTTTTGCCGGCATTCAAATCCATGGCCTCTTCCATTTCATCCGGAATCCACTCGGGATGCTCTATCACTTTACGTTGCATATCCAGCACATATAGAGCTCCATCTGGCCCAACCGTCATATTTACCGGCCGGAATGCCCGGTCTTCGCTGGCCAGAACATCTTGTTTTTCCAGAACTCTTTTGGCTTGAAAAGATGATCCATTTGGCTCCAAACGATCAGCATGCAGCAGATTTAACACCACATCTGCCACCCAAACTGTATTGTCGAATTCTGGCCCAAATGCTCCGCCTCCATAAAAAGTGATTCCGCAGGAACCGGAGAAATAGCCCGACTGCTCGGGGTGATTAACACGTTCTTCCTGCTCCCCAATAGGGTAAATGCGGGCGAGCCCGTTTTCCTCATGATCAGAAATATTTTCCAGGGTATGGTCCGTTAAAATCGGTCTGTCTTTCAAATACCGGCTTGCAAAAACCAGGTGTGAAATATGTTGAGTATTATGGGTTTCAAAGAAACGCCCGAAGGCATCCATGGCGAGTCCGAAACCACCGGAAGACTCTCCAAGGCGTTCCATTTCATGGGTTTTCAGATTAAACCGAAAATCCTGATTTCGTAAAGGAAGAGCATTGGCACTATCACCCCACCAATATGGATTTCCATCGTTGCCTCCGTTCGCTGCATAAATCCAACCATCCAGTCCAAGCGTTAAAGAGTTATAATTGTGTTGAAGATTTCCGGTGGCAAAACCACCCATCAAGGTATCAATCTTATCTGCTTTTTCATCATGATCTGTATCGTACAGCTGGAGCAGATAAGGTGGTGCGGCTACCAGCACACCTTCTTCATAGAGCATGAATGAATTCGCCAGTTGAAGTCCTTCGGCATAGACTGAACTTTGATCAAAGACACCATCCATATCGTTGTCTTTTAGGAGCATCAGACGACTTTTCGCATCCTCCTGAGGATAACCCGGCATTTCCAAAACAAGGGCATCACCATTCTTCCAGAAAGCCATATCCACGGGATCTTTGATCAGGGGCTCTGAAGCGACAAGGCTTAAATCGAGGTCGCCGGCTAACTCAAATCCATCCGGTAACTCATTTTTCCGACAAGCCAAAACAGACCAAAAGAGCAATAATGCAGCAGTAAAACGTATCATCTCAGACTAAGGTTGAATCTTAGGTAAATCTACATTTCTGAGGCGAGAGTGGCAAGGTGGGCTAGAAAGGGGACTTTGTGAAACTTCGTGTCTTGGTGACTTTGTGGCTGTTCTTTTGCCACGAAGGCTCGAAGACGCTAAGCTGCACGAAGGGGAGGTTTAGGAACAATAACCTACAAATGGTCTGAAGACCAACGGACGTTTTCCGCATAGTCGAAAATACGATGCGGAAAGGGGGATTTCCATCAATTCAAAAAAGACTATTTGGAGAGGACTTAGTTCAATTATTCATTTTGAGAAGAAGACTTATTTATTTCACTACCACTTTTTCCCGAACTGGATTGGTTAATAGGAATTGGATGAGTTATTTCAGGTAGAAGAGTATTGGTAAGTTTGGTTTGACCTGACCATACAAAACCTCCCCAAGTAAATAGAAGTATGAGTGCCATAAATAAGCCTCCCATAATGTTTGGCTCTTTATCCTTATCATCATTCCTTAGAAGATCTATTAGAACCGCTTTACCACAGAATATTAATACAATTATGCCTGAACCATAAAATATTAAATCATGAGCAGATGTGAAGGTTGATTGGCTGAAAGCTCTCGGAGGAGCTAGATAAATCATCAATACGGTAGAAAAATTAGTTAAAGATATAGCAATAACAGAAGTAAAAAATGCCGCCAGGCTATGTTTTCGGGCCACGAACCTAATAATTCTTGCTGTTAAAAATGTAATCGCCAAGAAATAGGCAACGATTAGTAAAAGATTCCTAACATTCATACCTCCCTCACTGATAAAATTGTTTACTGAAGGGTAAGTCGCTGAAGATTCCGAATGGAAACTAAACCAAGCTATAAATAGACTTGTTCCTGCAATCAGAACTCCAACTCCGCTAGAAATGGTAGCAATTGGTGAACGGTTGAACTCTTCTTTAGCTTGGTTCAGTATCGACATCAATTTTGTTTAAAAGTTTGAAGAAATGAAAGTTATGAATAATCTAAGTATCTTAATTAAAATAGATTACATAAGTAAAGAATACCTCAGTTTTTTTTCTTACTTCAAACTACTCCTCTTAGCCCCACTCAAAAACTCGGCTTTGGTTTCTATGCCTTCCATTTTTGTGTTTTGGATGCTGATGTCTTTTGAGCGGTCGCCGTTGACTTCTATGAAGACTTTTTTACCGGTGGTGTATTCCAACTGATCAATCGAAAGACCTGAAACATTATTCAGCTGAACCAGTTTGCTTTCATCTTTACTGAAGACACTCACATTTCTGAGAGAAATATCTTTGGCTTCGGTGATTGAAATGGCTTTATCACTATAGATTACCGCGTCTGTAATTTCAATATTCTCTACCTGAGATTCTGGGATACCCTTCATCATAATGGCCATAGCTGCACCTTTGCAGTAAATGCGTTCCATTTTGAAATTCCTGAAAACAGGAGTGCCAGCATCCACCGGCTTAAACTCCATCGCCGGCAATCCGCGAACCTCACCGGCCAAAGGAACCGGGTCCTTTTCTTCATAATACATATTGAAACGGATAGCGTCGCCCAGTATATTATTCATGTTAATATCCGAGATGTAAATGTCTTCCACTACCCCGCCACGCCCACGGGTCGTCTTAAACCGAAGCCCGATATCTGTGCCGAGGAAATTACAATTATTGACAAAGAGATTATTCACTCCGCCACTCATCTCTGAGCCAATCACAAAACCACCATGCCCATGAAAAACGGTGGTATTGGTCACAATAAACTGCGAAGTCGGTACGCCCCGCTCACGCCCCTGTTCATCCCGACCACTCTTAATGGTAATGGCATCATCACCGGTATCAAAAGTGCAACCATCCAGAATCCCGTAAGTGCAGGATTCCACATCGATAGCGTCATTGTTCTGGCCATACCACGGGTTTTTCACATTTACGTTTTTAATGGTAATATGCTTGCAAAGTAAAGGATGCAGCGTCCAGGCCGGAGAATTCAGAATGGTGATGCCTTCGAGCAATACATTCCGGCAGTTTGTCAAACTCACCATATTTGGTCGTAGAAAATCACGGATAGCTTCGTAATCGGCTTTCGCTTTGCCGGGTACTAATTTGTTCGTCCATTCTCGGTTTTCATTACCGAATTTAGAAGCCTCTGACGGGTACCAGGCGGTGCCTTTATCGTCAACCACTCCTCCGCTGGCAATCAGATTCTGCCATTGAGAGTTCGTCAATTTTTCTTTTTTAACCTGTTTCCAGACTTGCCCGGCTCCGTCCATAATGCCGTTTCCTGTGATGGCGACATTCACCAAATCCACACCCCAGATGGGAGCATGGCAACGGTAAGCGTCCTGTCCTTCCCAGGTGGTTAGTACCACAGGGTAATCTTCACGGTTATCTGAAAACTGGATGAAGGAACCATCTTCAAGATGCAGATTGACATTGCTTTTCAAATCTATGGGGCCACTGAGCCAGAAACCCGTAGGTACCAGCACCACACCTCCACCATTTTGCGAAGCCATGGCAATCGCTTGATTAATGGCCGTGTGACAAAGCACTTTTCCGCCGCTCACAGCTCCATAATTTCGGATATCAAAAGTATCCTTTTTAAAAACCGGAGTATTTACCGTAGGCAATTCGTATTCGTACTTACCGGGGTACACCGATTTCTTGAGGAAGTTTTTCAGCGGACTCGAAGTTTTTCGTAAACCTTCTGCGGCCAGCTTGGCCATTACATTGGCACCATAATTTGTGAAATGGGTATTGTCCGAAGCTCCTTCCGGATAACGAGCGAATAATCCCGGGTCAAGATTGAGGTATAAATCAGCTGAGGCTTCAATACCCAACTCATTAATTTTGTTCAAACTCAATGCATAATGGTCTATTAAGGGCACCTGCATTTCTTTAGCCAGGCTTCTGACAGCATCAGGGTACTCGCCATGTTGATCCACAAAGACACCGTTCTCATCAAATTTCCGGCGATTGACCGGTGTCAAAAGAATGGGATGTGCCCCCTTTGCTTTGGTTTCTTCCACATACCTTTTGAGATTGGCCTTATAAGCCCCATGCGGACCGGCATATCTCGAAGAGTCTTTTATTTTCTGATCATTATGACCGAATTGAATAAAGACAAAATCGCCGGGTTGCAATTGCCTCTCTACTGCATCCCACAAACCTTCTGACCGGAAGGACTTGGTACTCCTTCCGTTTTTAGCTTGGTTTTGAATCTTGACGACATCGGTAAAATATTGACCAAAAACCTGTCCCCAACCTGTCTCCGGAGCCGCCCATGCATCCTTATTAGCCATGGTGCTGTCTCCAATCATAAAAACCCGAACAGTCTTTTCTGAGCTTTTAAATGCCACCAGAAAAGAGATCAATAGAAGTGCAAGTACTGATTTCTTCATTTTTATATTGCTTTCGGCTGTCAGCTTTCTGCTTTCAGCTGTTGTTTTTTAAACCTATTCAGGATATGACACAATTCTCAATGGTCCTTTCTCTTTATGACTTAATTTCTTACCTCAAAAAATTAAGATTCACATGATCCATGTCTGTAAAATCCTTGTTCTCTCCGGCCATAGCCCAGATGAAAGAATAGTTCGCCGTACCACTTCCGGCATGAATTGACCAGGGTGGCGAAATGATGGCTTGTTCGTTTTGTACCCAAAGGTGCCGTGTTTCATCAGGCTTACCCATAAAATGCATTACACCCTGATTCTCAGGCACATCAAAATAACAGTAAATCTCACTTCTTCGATCATGAGTATGAGGTGGCATGGTATTCCAGACGCTACCCGTCTGTAAAACGGTTAGCCCCATCACCAGTTGGCAGCTCATGATACCATCGTTATGAATATATTTATAGATGGTTCGGCAGTTCGAGGTTTCCGAATCACCGAGCGTTACCGGCAAAGCCTGCTCTTTAGTATAAAGTGTATTTGGATACTCCTTATGTGCCGGTGTAGACAGCAAAAAGAACTTTGCCGGACTGCCTGCACTATCGGAAGAAAAACTGACACTTTGGGTACCTTTCCCCAAATAAACACAACCAAGTTTTTCCAACTCATAGGTTTCTCCATCGGCCACTATTGTACCAGAACCTCCTATATTGATAATTCCAAGTTCTCTTCTTTCCAAAAAGAAATTCGCCTTTAAATCTTCCGGATTCCCGAGCTCAACAGCTTTGCCGATCGGCATTACCCCACCAGTTACCATGCGGTCATAATGAGTATGGGTAAGTAAAACTTGATTTTCTTTAAACAGGGACGACACCAAAAATTCGGCTCTCATCTCTGTGGTGTTCATCCGTTCAAATTCTCTTGGACTGGTTTCGTATCTTGAGGTCATTGTTTTCTGGTTAATGGTTGAAAGTTACAGGCTATCGGTAGATTAATTTTTTGGGAAATTAGTGATTGGTTGACTGGTTTATTCGTGGTTGGTGAACTGGGAGTTGGTTTTTCTTCAATTGAACTTTTAAACATTTTTAGCAAAACTGATCGGTTCTTTATCATCCGTATCTGGCCCTAAAGCATCGGTCTTCGGTCACCGGTCTCCAGTCCTCAAACTCCAAACATCAAGCACCCTGCATCAAACAATACCCGCTAGTTGAGCTTGTCGAAACTAAATCACCTCCCCATCCAACCACCGTCCACAGTCAGGATTTCTCCATGAACATAATTGGCAAGATCAGAGGTCAGGAAAACAGTCGGGCCTTTGAAATCCTCAGGCTCACCCCATCTTCCGGCCGGGATTCGACTTAGAATAGAGGAACTCCGTCCTTCATCATTTCTTAAGGCTTCAGTGTTATCGGTTGCGATATAACCAGGGGCAATGCCATTCACATTGACTCCTTTACCAGCCCACTCATTGGCAAAAGCCTTAACTAAACTGCCTATGGCTCCTTTACTGGCCGCATACCCCGGAACCGTAATTCCACCCTGAAAGGTAAGTAGCGAGGCCGTGAAAACTATCTTACCCTTTCCTCTGGCCACCATTTCTTTTCCAATTTCGCGGGTAAGAATAAACTGTGCATTCAGATTGACATCAATGACCTGATCCCAATATTCATCCGGATGTTCAGCAGCAGGTTTCCTGAGAATGGTTCCTGCATTATTGACAAGAATATCAATGACCGAATGCTCAGTCTTTACTTTTTCTATAAAACTGTAAAGCGATTTCCGATCTGAAAAATCGGCCTGATAGGCATGAAACTTCCTTCCAAAAGACTCGACAGCTTTTTGAATTTCACTTCCCTCTGCTTCCAGACTCGCTGATACACCTATGATATCTGCCCCCACCTCTGCCAAACCAGCAGCCATGGCAAAGCCAATCCCACGTTTACAACCTGTTACCAGAGCCGTCTGCCCCTTTAAATCTATATTTATCATTGAAGAATTGCTTTTTTGACCTAATATTCAACTTTTCCAGATAGTAGGAATTAAATCTTGACAGCCTGGCGAGCAAAAAGAACCCAGCCTTTTTTCTGTTTTAGCCAAACCGTCATAATTCTTAGGTTTATACTAGTTGGTTTCCCTAAACTCAGGGCTTTGGCTTTCATATCATGCCTTACAATGGCGGTTTTATCAATAATCTCAATACTTTGATTGCTGATATCAATTTCCTGAAAGTCAAAATCCGCCTTTAATAAAGCTGCTATAAATTCATCCCGGTTCTCAACTAAACCGGATGAATGACCATAGCTTAGTTTAAAATGGCTTAATGACTGTAAATCTCCCTTATTGGGGTTAATCAGAAGTTCGGTAAGTTCTTCAACACTGGCTTCAAGACTTTTCAATTGTGCCTGACTGTTTAGTGTCGTCAAAAGGAGAATAACTGCAAAAAGGCGAAAGAATCGTTTCATACTACATTTAATTTTAAAATTTAGAGAAGAATAACACCTTTTACCAGATCGGGTTTTTCCCTGAGCGTGGCAAAAAAGGCGGGTGTTTCATCGAAAGTAACTTTATGGGTTATTACCTCTGAAAGCTCAAGTTTTCCAGACTCCATTAAGTTTATAATTCGGGTAAAATCAGCTGGCAAAGCATTCCTGCTCGACAATAGGGTGGTCTCTTTTTTATGAAAATACGGATCGTTAAAACTGTAATCTCCCTGAAATAAGCCGATAAATACAAGCCTGCCTCCATGTGCCAGATAATTCAAAGCCCTTTTCATACTCTGGGAATTTCCGGTGGCGTCAAAAACGACATCATATTCATTTTCCGGGGGGTCTTCTCTCAAAAAGACATCGCCTTTGAGATGAGTTTCACAAAAATCCAGACGGTTTTGACTCAGGTCGTAAACATGAACTTCAGCACCTTCAATTTTGGCAAAGTCAATGGCCGTAATACCGATAGGCCCTGCTCCGATAAGCAATACCTTATCCCCGGCTTTTACCCCTGCCCTGCTTACTGCATGGCAGCCTATGCCATAAGTTTCAACGATTGACAACTCTTCATAACCAAGTCCCTCGGCTTTGTGTAACTTATTCTCAGGCAAAACAAGGTACTCAGTCATTCCACCGTCAGTGTGCACACCTAAAACTTGCAGGCTTTCACAACAATTCGATTTCCCTTTCAAACATGCTTGGCAATTTCCACAGTTCAGATATGGCTCCACAGAGCACCGATCTCCGAGTTTCAAGTCTTTCACCGCAGACCCTGTTTCTATAACCTCCACGCCCAGCTCATGTCCTAAAATTCTCGGATAAGAAAAGAAAGGCTGATTACCGCCAAAGGCATGAATATCGGTCCCACAAATTCCGATAGCCTTGATTTTAACCAAAACCTGATCGGGTTGCTCCAACCGAGGTTTTTCAATTTCTGTCCAATTAAATTCACCCCGTTGGGTTAGTTGCAATGCTTTCATTAAAAGTTGTTTATTAATTCAATAAGGGCTTCATTACCCATAACCGCGGTGTCTGGCCTCGGATATTGTTCAGTATAGACACTTAAAAATTCAGGAGTTAATATGGTATTCCTTGTTTCATCCACTTCTCCGTTTACCAGAACAGTATCAATATCGAGCTCTAAATGTCTGGCAAGAAAATGATAGGCCGCCTGCCTTTTTGATGGACCATAATCATGTTTTTCCTCGGGGAAGTGAGCATTTTCAAATTGATCCCCGGCCTCAAAAAAAGAATAAATTCTTCGGATATGTGGAGCTTCCATTTCTGGGACAAAGCGTGTCCAGTCACCACCATCCGAAATCAACATCAAAGGCTTAGGGGCCATGCAAGCCGCAACTTCCACGTTGGTAGTGGCAGGTAAACAAGACGTATGTACCGGCATTCCGCTTTCACACTGACAGCCCCCAAAGAAATAACCCGAAACCATTACCGTAGGTACGGAAACGGCGATGCGATCATCAATTGCTGAAAGCATAAACGTTTGCGTACCGCCGCCAGACTCTCCCGTAATGGCTATACGCCCGGAATCAACCTCTTCCATTTGACTCAAAAAATCAACAATCCGAACTGAGTTTAACAGCTGAATTTTAAAGACATTTTCAATCTTATGATCAGCCTGTTTAAAATCACCATACCCTAACATATCATAAGCAAAAACCACAGCTCCCATTCTTGCCAACGTGGCACATCTTTGTTGGGTATATTCCATAAAGCGGTTGTTTTGATCACGTCCATGCCCGTGCGGGCAAAGAACCGCTGGAGCTTTTTCCGTCGGGTTAAGCGGTGTATATAAATTACCGGAAACATAAACACCCGGAATGGACTCAAAAAAAACATTCTCAACGCTATAGCCATCCATTACTTTTTTGCTGTGAATGGTAGCGTTTACAGGTAGACCAAACTGAATTTGTTTGATTCCCGCTCCATCAAGAATGCTTTGACGAATAGCAGCAGCTCTGTTTTGCCACTCTTCCTTTGAGTTGTAGAGTTGAGCCAGGTCCTTATGCTCTTCAATAGCTTGTTCAGGAGTAAAGAAATCGCTTTGGCGTAGGGGTTGGCCAAAAACCAACACGGGCAAAAAGAAAATAAGGATAAAATATTTCATAGTAGGGTTGAAAAGAGAATGCCCGAATTTAAAAATAAACCCGGGCATTCATTCCTTTATGGAAAGTAGATTTAATTACTCCAACTCCAGCATGACTACTGAAACGGCAGGCACTTTCAGGGTAATGCTGTTTTTATTCAGCTTTGCACCATTGAATACCGAAGCTTTAACCTTGTTCGGCTCATCAAATGTGTTGTGGTCTTGAACTTTACCTGACTTAAGAATTCTTCCACTTACAGATTTAAAATCTTCGCCTCTGAGGTCAATGGTAATCTCATGTTCTTTATTCAAGTCAATGTTGGTTAAAGACACATGTACTTTCCCATTCTCATCTTTTGATGCAGAAGCCGAAATAGCCGGAAGTTTTTTGCCATTATGCTCGTAGTCAGCCGTCTTTAGATTCATTGGAATCAAGGTAGCATCCTGATGTACCTTGTACATTTCCATCACATGATAGGTAGGTGTCAAAATAATACGTTCCTCATCAGTAAGAATTACGGCTTGCAATACATTCACTACCTGAGCCAGGTTCGCCATCTTTACCCGATCCGCATGATTGTTAAAGATGTTCAGGGTCATTCCGGCTAAAACTGCATCACGCATGGTATTTTGCTGATACAGAAAGCCACCATTGGTGCCCGGTTCTACATCATACCATCCACCCCACTCGTCGACCATCATCCCTACCTTCTTTTCAGGGTCATATTTATCCATGATGGCCTCATGACCACTTACAATTCGCTCCATATCCCAGGCACGGGTCATGGTGGTAAAGTATTGATCCTCGTTAAAATCTGTGGCAGATCCTTTATTGCTCCAGTCAATTACAGAATAATGGTGTACCCCTACACCATCAAGCATGTTGTGAGGAATATCTCTCATCAAAACTTCTGTCCAGTGGTAATCATCATCACTGGCTCCTGAAGCAATTTTAAAAACTCTTGAATCTTTCTCCCATGAAGTATTGATGTAAGTCGCATACTGGCGATAGACATTGGCATAATACTCAGCCGTCATATGACCTCCACAACCCCAGGCTTCATTACCCACGCCCCAGTATTTTACTTTAAATGGCTCGGGGTGACCGTTCTGTGCTCTCAGGTCAGACATTGGGCTTTTGCCTTCAAAATTCATGTACTGAACCCAGTCAGAAAACTCCTGAACAGTCCCACTACCTACATTTCCGGAAATGTAGGGCTCGGTATCAAGCTGTTTAATTAACTCCATAAATTCATGAGAGCCGAAAGAGTTATCCTCTGTTACATTGCCCCACCACGAGTTCACAATTGTCGGACGGTCTTCTTTCGGTCCGATACCATCCTTCCAGTGATACGTATCAGCAAAACATCCCCCCGGCCATCTCAGGTTAGGAATATCCAGTTTTTTCAGAGCTTCCACCACATCAGTACGCATTCCATTGATATGAGGTACAAGTTTAGTTTCTTCACCCACATACAAGCCGCCATAAATGCATCGGCCAAGGTGCTCTGAAAAGTGTCCGTAAATGTGACGACTGATTTGAGTTTCTCCCAGATCGGTGTTCAGAACTAACTTATTTTGAGCATTGACGGCCAAACTGACCATCATAAAGAACAGAAATATTCCTTTTTTCATAGTTTATTATTTTAACAGGCAATGGTTTTATTGTTTCAAACAAATATCGAAAATAATATTATTGTGTCAAATATACACAATCTTTCTTCATCAATAAATTCGACTAAATTTGAGTAAAACATCCCTGTATTGAAAATATGAGTGCAGTATTGTATGAACAAATAGACGAAAATATCGCTCTCGTTCGCCTTAACAGACCTGAGGCTTATAATGCTATAAATGGTGAAGTGACAGAGCAAATGGCAGAAATTGTAAGCAAAACTGAAGCCGATCCAAAAATCAGAGCAGTGATTTTGACCGGGAACGGTGAAAAGGCTTTCTGTGCAGGTGCCGATCTCAAACTCATTTCAGCTGGGAAAGGTGAGCTTCTGCAATCAGATCAATATGGTTTTGCCGGTTTTGTTTATGCCAAAAGAAACAAACCCTGGATAGCCGCCGTCAATGGTTTTGCTTTAGCTGGCGGAATGGAATTATGCCTGGCCTGCGATCTTATTCTGGCCTCTGCTGGTTCAAAGTTTGGTTTACCCGAGGTTACCAGAGGACTAATCGCAGGGGCTGGTGGACTCTTTCGTTTACCGAAAGCACTTCCGTCAAGAATTGCCACCGAGTTAATCCTTACCGGGCGGCAACTTACAGCTGAAGAAGCTCTTTCTTTTGGTATGATCAACAAACTGACCTCAAAAGAAGAACTGATAGAAGAAGCCATTATACTGGCCAAAATGATTGCCAAAAATTCGCCAAATTCTATCAAAGAGAGTCTAAGTTTCATGCGAAATGCTGAAGGAAAGACGGAAGATGAACTTATCCCAGTATCTGATGAGTTATTCAGAGCAATACAATTAACCGACGACGCCAAAGAAGGCACCCTGGCTTTTGTGGAAAAGAGGGCTCCGGTTTGGAAATAAAATCTTATGCAAAACATCAACGAACTCATTGACCTTCTTCATTTAGAAAAGGCAGAAACTAATGTTTACATCGGGCAGAACTATCAGGCACCCTGGAATCGCGTTTTTGGTGGACAGGTGCTGTCACAGGCTCTGAGTGCAGCCTATAAAACTGTTCCTTCGGACCGCTTTGTGCACTCCATGCACGCCTATTTTCTTCTTGCCGGTGATATCTCTATTCCCATCCGTTTTGAAGTTGATGACGTCAGAGATGGCGGAAGCTTTACGACCAGAAGAGTAGTTGCGAAGCAAAATGAGGCTGTCATTTTCATTACCTCAATCTCATTTCAGCTCAAACAGGAGGGCTTCGACCACCAGATTGATATGCCAAATGTTGTGGGACCAGAAGGCCTGAAATCTGACGAAGATATTGTCAATAAGTACAAACTCTTTGTTCCACAAAACATACTTCAGGGAATCAAATCACGCCCATTTGAATTCAGACCCGTAGAAAAAGTAAGTCTGATGGATAGAGGCACCAAGCCTCCTTTCAGGCATTATTGGTTTAAAGCGAAAGAAAAAGTAGAAGGTGACCTCAGCGTGCACCAGAAGCTGCTTACTTATGTATCAGATTACAACCTTTTGACCACCGCTACCCTGCCGCATGTCAAAGGACCTATCCCGAAAGGAATTTTCATGGCCAGCCTTGACCACGCCATGTGGTTTCACCGCGATTTCAGAATTGATGAATGGTTACTTTATGCCTTAGACAGTCCGAGTGCATCAAATACAAGAGGTTTTACCCGCGGAAATATTTTCACCCAGCACGGTAAGCTGGTGGCTTCAGTTGTTCAGGAAGGATTGATCAGAAAGAGTAAAAAGTGAGTGAAGAATTAGTTGTATCTTCAAACCACAATCAACAAAACCTATGAACCCATTTAAAGACTTAAAACTACCTCTGGTAGCAGCTCCTATGTTTCTGATTTCCGGCCCCGAGCTGGTGATTGAATGCTGTAAAAACGGAATTGTCGGCACCTTCCCCGCATTGAACCAGCGAAGCACTGAAGGCTTTGAAGAGTGGGTGGTCCAAATCAAAACGGAATTAGAAGCTTTTGAAAAAGAAACGGGCAAGAAAGCTGCTCCATTTGGTGTTAACCTCATCGTTCATCAGACCAATCCCAGAATAATGGCTGATCTTCAGGTGGTGATCAAGCATAAAGTACCTTTAGTAATTACCTCTCTTGGAGCTGTGTCAGATTTAGTGAATGCTGTTCATGCTTATGGTGGATTGGTTTTTCATGATGTCATCAAACGACGCCATGCAGAAAAAGCCGCCGAGGCCGGAGTAGATGGCTTGATTTTGGTTTCTGCCGGTGCAGGTGGCCATGGCGGTACACTCAATCCTATTCCATTTGTGCAGGAGGTCAGAAGCTTTTTTGACAAAACAATTCTTCTTTCGGGTACTTTAAGTAACGGTCAGGATATTGCCACAGCTATGCAAATGGGTGCCGACCTGGCCTATATGGGCACACGATTTATCAATACCAAAGAGGCCCTTGCAGAGGAAGACTATCAAAAAATGATCTCAGAAAGTGGCACTACGGATGTGGTCTATACCGCAGCGGTTTCAGGAGTTAATGCTAATTTCATGCAGAAATCGCTTGAGAACAATGGTATAACACAGGAGATGTGGGGTCAATCAAAGAAAATTGATGTTTCCACAGAACTGGATGCTGCAAAAGCTGAAGCAAAGGCCTGGAAAACCATTTGGTCTGCGGGGCAGGGTGTGGCCACTATTCATGACACGGTTGGGGTGAAAGACCTGGTTGACCGAATGAAAAAAGAGTTCATTGCGGCCATTAAAGAACAACAAAAACTACTTGAGAAATATGCATAGGTTGGCTATTCTGCTTTTATTTCTTGCCTCATGTAATAGCTCCGAATCCTCTACTAATAGTATTACTGAACAAACCGAGAATACGATTGAAATGGAAGCTCCTGAAAAAATTGAGGAGAAAAAACTTCCACTTGAATCCTTTACTGTTGAAGAGTTCCCGAAGGAAATAAACGGCTGTGCCTGTTACTACTGGCTGCCAGATCAAAGTGAGAAGTTCATTTATGTGGATGATTACGCCCGAACTGCTTTCGTTAAAATCAAAGGGCATTTTGAAGAGATGGAGATTTATGATGTCTATGCAGATGGCGACGTCATTCAGCAAAAATGCCGTGGGGAGCATTGGGGCTTAACGGTGGATTTGAAAAAAGTAAGTCAGATGGATGAAACTTCCCAGTATGCCGGAACATTGGAAATTGATGGAATTGACGGCACTAGTCAAACTCTGGATGTAAAAGGAGAGTGTGGTTGTTAATCCACACTCTCTTTCTATTTCAACTACATAATTTCATCTTTATCGATAACGCCACAGCCTACTCTGGCACCAGCTGCTCCTGAGGGTTGACTGGTGAAATCATCAGGTCCTGCATGTATGATGATGGCTTTGTTCAAGATGTTCTTGTTTTCATCATCACAGCTCAGGCACCACTCATCAGTTGTTAAACTTAAAACGGTAATGCTATCACCGGGAGACTCCAGATTTCCGATGTCTCCGGCATGATGAGGCTCCATTCCCCACTGACCGTGATCTACACCAGTTGGGTTCCAGTGCCCACCAGCACTTTTACCGTCTACAGCACTACAATCACCCGTTTCGTGAATATGAATTGCATGTTTCCCTTTTGGCAAGCCAATGATATTTGCTTCCATGGTAACCATACCATCTGCCTCTGTGAAAGCAACAGTTCCGCTAACATCCATGTCACTTTTCCCTTCAATATCGGCAACAGCGGTTTCCAAAGAAACTCCTTCCACCGCTTCTATTTCGGTTGGTACATTATCGTCATATTGTTCTTCAACTGTATTATTGCAAGCCATCATTATGCCTCCGGCCAAAACGATCATAAGTAACTTTTTCATTCTGTTTTATGGTTTTAGATTATTAACACTATTTTGTTCTTAAAGCTTAAAAGAACGTTCCGCAAAACCTTGTAGAGTCAAATCCACAAAAAAAGCCCGGCAAAACCGGGCTTTCAGATATCTAAGATTCGCTACTTCGTCGAGAATTTATACATCGTTGAGGTTGTATAAGTTTCCCCTGGTCTCAGTAAAGTACTTGCATACTCCGGCTTGTTTGGGGCATCTGGAAAATGCTCGGTCTCTAAACAAAAACCCCAGCGATTGTCATATTTAACATCATCATGTCCGACAAGACTTCCATTCAGGAAGTTACCTGTGTAAAATTGAACGGCCGGTTCCGTCGTATACATTTGCATAAAGCGACCCGTGGCAGGATGGTAAACTTCTGCTCCTAATTTCATTTCATCGGAACTATCGGTAAATACCCAGGCGTGGTCATACCCACCACCCGTAGCAATCTGAACATCGGTAGTGTCATTAATACGCTCACCTATTGCATGAGATGTTGTGAAATCAAATGGAGTACCCTCTACCGCCGCAGGCTCACCAAAAGGAATCAGGCCGCTGTCTACAGGCAAATACTTATCGGCATAAATGGTCACTTCATGATTAAGAACATTTTCTGACATACCACTCAAATTGAAATAAGCGTGATTAGTAAGGTTAACATGTGTTGCCTTGTCAGTTGTTGCTTTGTAATCAATTTTCAAAGCGTCATCAGCCTGAAGTGTGTAAACCACTTCAATACTCAAATTGCCCGGAAAACCACCGGCTCCGTCAGGAGAAACAGTCGTCAATTTCAAGGTTGGATTTTCCGCCTCTACGATTTCTGCTTCCCAGAGCTGGCCATCAATACCGGCTCCACTACTATGAAGACTATTTTCACCATCGTTAGCCACCAGATTATACTCCTCGCCATCGATTGTAAATTTGGCACCTCCTATTCGGTTTCCAAAACGACCAACAAGAGTTCCAAAGAAAGCTGCCCCGCTGAAATACTCCGGAAGTGTCTTCATACCAAGATTGATATTTTCGTAATTTCCATCTTTATCTGGGGCTGTCCAAGTCACAATTTTACCACCATAATTGGTGATGGTAACTGTCATGCCGTTGGCATTTTTGAGCGTAAATAAAGAAGCTTCGGAGCCATCTTCTAATTGACCCCAAACTTCTTCAGAAATACTTGAAGTCATTGAATCCGATTCCTCGGTTGTTGCATTTTTACAAGCCACGAAACCCATCGAAAGAGCAAGTAGCAGAACTAGTTTTTTCATTTCTATAGATGTTGAATATTAAAGAAAAGAGTCCCTTTGCAAAGCAAAAGGACTCCCATAATTTCTAACTAAAATAAGCCATCACATATATCACGATCGCCACAATAAACAAACTCGTGAAGATATCAATCATGTTAAAGCTTTGGTTATTCTCCTGACGCTGCTCCGGTGTTACAGTACTTATTGTCAAACCAGTTAACTGAGCCTTATCAGGTGCCGGTGAGAACAATGAAACCAAAATAGTAGCCGCCACACAGTACAGGAAGAAGAAAGCAGAGAACTTCAGGAAGTTCATGCTCGCAAACTCATAAAGGAAACTATCAGCTGGCAAAGAGTCTTCATAGACTTCGAGAATCAGACGGATAGCGGCAATAATTATACCCGTAAACAGGGTAAACAGGGCACCTTTTGAATTAATTCGGCTGGAGAAAATCCCCAATAAGAATACAGCAGTGATCGGCGGAGCTATATAAGACTGAACATTTTGAAGATATTCATACAGAGTACCTCCGGCTAGTCTTTCAATAATGGGCACCCAAAGAACACCAAGCAATACCACAACTCCGGTAGCGATTCTACCTACCTGAACCATACGAGCTTCGGAGGCATCTGGTCTTAGTTTTTTATAGATATCAATGGTGAATAAGGTTGAGCAGCTATTAAAAACTGATGCCAATGATGACATCAAAGCGGCCATCAAACCGGCAGCCACCAAACCTCTCAAACCTGCCGGCAAAATTGCCATCATTAAAGACGGGAACGCCTGATCAGGAGTATCCCACTGCAGTTCACCTCTCATTTTCAAAACCAGGGCAATGATCCCTGGAATTAGGAACAAAAACAAAGGCATCAATTTCAGGAAAGCACCGAAAATACTTCCTCTTCTACCCTCTTTGATATTTTTTGCGGTAAGTACACGCTGTACAATCACCTGATCAGTACACCAGTACCAGATCCCCACAATGGTAGAAGAAAGCACCAGCCAGTGCCACGGATAATCAGCATCATCCATATCACGCCACATATTCATATACTCCGGCCCTACTGTTTCGCGGATACTCTCCCAGCCACCGGCGGCATCAAGACCCATGAACGTCAAACAGGCCGCACCGACTACCAGAATAATAGCCTGTAGTGTCTCGGTATAAACCACCGCTCTCATACCGCCAAGAACTGTGTAAATACCCGTTAGAATCACCGTGGCCAAAGCCCCCTGCATAAACGTTACACCAAGCAAAGTAGAGATAACAATACCACCGGCGTATAGCGTTACAGACACCTTGGTCAATACATACGCAGCAAGACTGAATAAACTCAAAAACCATCTTGCTCTAGGGTCAAAACGCTTTTCAAGAAACTCAGGCATAGTGAAAACCCCGCTTCTCACGTAGAACGGAAGGAACAACCAACCAAGTAGCACTACTACCCATGCATGAAGTTCATAAATTAATAGGGGAAACTTATTTCCAGCCCCTGAACCTGCTAAACCTACAACATGCTCTGAACCGATGTTAGAGGCAAAAATGGAAGCACCTACCACAAACCAGCCCATGTTTCGGCCTGCCAGAAAATAGTCTTCACTATTACTTTGTTTTTGAGAAACCACCCACCAGGCTACACCCAGCAGCAGGGCAAAATAGCCCGCAATAACTACCCAATCCAGGGTAACTAACGACTCTTGCATTGTTTTTTAAGGTTAAGGTTTTGTACCCTGAAGGCACTTTACTTACAAATCAGACGCAAAAAAGTGAATTTTCTTCCGCTCACGCCTCAATTATTGTGATTAATTGAGAAATAATTGAATTCAACAATTTGTGTCTTTTCGACACAATTCTACAAAATTATTATTTCAATATTGACAAACCGAACACTTTTTCCTTTTCGGTATTCCTCATCAGCTTAAACCGAAACAAACATCTTTATCGCCGAAACAGCAATTACTACAATCAAAACTCTGTAAATCCAAACTTCTGAATTCGGGATTTTTGAAATAAACCGCACACCAAGCCAGGCACCAATGGATTGAAAAACACCCATGAGAATGCCATACGCGAAATGAACCTTGTCATAGTATATGAATAAGAGAAGAGCCGGAATGGTGAAACAAAGCACCATTAGCAACTTAATTCCATTAGCTTGCTTCAGATTATATTGTGAAACCAGAACCATGGCCGCCAATAAAAAAACACCAACACCTGCCTGAAGGAAACCGCCATAGACTCCGATTACGAAAAAGATCAAAATACTTTTCCAGCTTTTTCGATTAGATCCTCCCTCCCCTTCTGCTTTTAACCACCGTGAAGGCTTCAATAAAAGAACAATCAGCATAATGACCATCAGCGTACCAATGCTGTAGTTCATCAACTTTTCATTCAGATCAACCGCGATTTTAGACCCGATTAGGGCACCCACCACCGCGGGTATGGCCAGCCATTCGACTCCCTTAAAGAGACCAGGGAAGGTCTTATTGAAGCGTTGCGTAGCCACAGCTGATTGCATAAAAACACCAATACGATTTGTAGCATTTGCCACCGAAGGTGGCAGCCCGCAGATAAACATAAAAATGGGAAGTGTAATCAAAGAACCACTCCCGGCCAAGGTGTTAATAATACCCGTAAAAATACCGGCAAAAACAAAAAGGACGAACTCCCCGAGGCTAAGATCTATTTCCATAATTATGCTAAGTTAATGGAAATTATCATCCCTGATTTATACGATAACTCAGGGTCAGATTAAACTGTCTTCTTCTGAACTGACGGTTACTTTCTGTGTAAAAACCTTCGCCTGTATTGATGGTTCGCATCCAGCGGGTATTGAAAATATCTAGCACCGCAAAATTGACGGTTCCTTTGCGTTTCAGCACATCTTTTTTCAACGCGAAATCAAAGAAATAAATGGCCTTTCGACTGCCCTGAGCAATTTTTTGAGCAGCATCATAATTGGCTCTCAGCTGCAGATCAAGATTATCCGGCAACAAGAATCTTGTGGTATATCTGGCAAACCATGTATTGGTCTCTGTTTTATATTGTTCAGAAATGTTACTTCCGTCAATATTGGCATGAAAAAGATTGAAGTTAACATCCATTTTCCACCATTTATAGGGCGAGTAATTCGTAGTAAATTCTACGCCGTAGGCAGTTTCGCCATTCAGGTTTTGAGGTAAGGTAGTCGCAAATCCGTTTTCATCTACTTCGCGGATTCGCTCAATATTATCTGTGGTATTCCGATAGTAAACCGAAGAAGTCAATGAACCCTTTTCAAAGTTTTTGAGATGACCTATTTCGTAAACATCACTGTATTCAGGATTGAGATCAGGATTGCCACTGAAGAAATTCCGACTATCAGAAACCGTCATAAAAGGACTCAAATCATTATAAACCGGTCTTCTGATACGGCGGCTGTAACTTAATTGCAATGAATTGTCATTGCCCACATCATAAGTCAGGTGAGCACTCGGGAAGAAATTGAAGTAGTTTCTGGGGTTAACTTGATTCGTTTTCTCAAGTGTGGTTGACACATCCGTCCACTCAGCTCTGAGCCCCGCCTGATAGCTAAAGCGATTATTTTTGTTTCCTAAAATACCGTAAACCGCTGAGATGTTTTCATCATATAGAAAAACGTTATCCAACTCCGGAATTGGTGTTTCTATTCCTCCATCGCTAACATCATTCACCACATAGTCATTCTCCATGTCACGAAGAGAGATTCTTGCTCCCAGCTCTACTTTTCCTTCTTTTGAGAAAGGCTGAACATAGTCTAACTGATAAAGGAATTGTTTCTCAAACTCATCGTTAACCGAGTGCTGTACAAAGGTATTCACCTGATCCACAGAACCATCAGCTAAAGTACCTGCTTGTGTAAAAAGCTGGTCACTGTTCTCCCAATGGTCAAGGAAACGGAAGGTAGCATTAAGCTCATGGCCTTTTCGTTCAAACTGCCTTTTCCAGGTCACTACTGTTTCTGAAAGTGGTTCTACTTCATCTTCATCCTGGTTCCTGATAATTGTGGTCAGGGGATTTGAGAATGAATTGATATAATCGTTATAAACGTTCTCCGTTAATCGCTTTCCATCAGCCCGGCTGAGCATATAGGAGGCCGTTAAAATACTTTTCTCAGAGAAGTAAAAATCCAAGCCTCCACGAACGTTATTATTGAATCCAATAACATGGCCACTATTGGTTTGATCTAAAATTCGGGTTACACCTTCATCAAAAACTTCCTGGTATAAATCACCACGATAAGGTGTTTTATCATAGGTAAGAGCATAATTGACAAAGAAATTAATTTTCCTGTGGCGGTAATTCAAATTAACTGCTGCCCCATAATTTGCCGGCACGCCGGTAATCAATTGAAAAGAGCCGTTAAAACCCTGCCTGTTTTCCTTTTTAAGAATAATATTGATAATTCCAGCCATACCCTCGGCCTCATATCTGGCAGAAGGGTTCGTGATAATTTCTACTCTCTCTACCATACTGGCCTGTAAGGAGGCAAGTCCGGCACCACCTTTAAAGGTCACCAGACCGGATGGTTTTCCGTCGATCAGGATGCGGACGTTATTGCTCCCACGCAATTTCACTGTTCCGTCAGGGTCAACTGTCACCGAAGGTATATTAACCAATATTTGCTGAGCAGAGCCACCTGCATTGGCTAAATCTTTACCGACATTAAAAACACGTTTATCCAGGCTTAACTCCATTGAGCTTCGCTCAGCCTGAACTACGACTTCGTCAAGGTTTTGAGAGGATGAAGCTAATTCAAGGTCACCAAGATCGACCTCACTATTTTCTTCATTTATAACAAAGAAGGGCGTGTTCAACGGATTATAGCCAATGAACTCAATATTGGCGTAATACTGACCATACGGAACCTGGAGATTAAACTTCCCGGCTTCATCGGTAATATTGCCATCAACAAGGGTACTGTCACTAGTTTTAAAAATTCTGATACTGGAGAAAGCCAGGGGAGAATCACCCTCAGCATCTACCACCCGGCCAGTCACACGCCCGGTTTGAGCCAAAGATACCAGTGAGCAAAGAATGAGAATTAACGATTTTAATAGGGTTAAATACTTCATTGGTAAGATTAAATTCAAGCAAATAACGCAAGAAAGTCAGTCATAACCGTACTAAAGCAGCATATGGAGCCCTTATTATCGACGGGTGCAAACTTTAAGAAGATGATTTTACCAAGCTTATGATAAAACCTTTGGATTTACGCAGTGAATCATGGTGCCATTTTCAAGATACTGAAGAAGGTTGGCCGCCGCCAGTCGAGACATTTCATCACGAGCTTCCACAGTAGCTGACCCAATATGTGGCAAAACGCAGACATTTGGCATCTGAAGTAAAGGGTTATCTGGTTTCATTGGTTCAGGATCAGTAACATCTAAACCAGCACCCCAGATTTGTCCTTCTTTTAAGGCATTGATCAGGTCGGTTTCCTGATGCACTTTTCCCCGAGATGTATTGACAAAAATGGCCGTCTTTTTCATTTGAGTGAAAGCGGATTTATTGAAAATGTGCTTTGTTTCTTCACTCAGATTAGAATGAACAGAGATTACATCGCTTAATTCAAGCAACTCCTCAAAATTCACCTTTTGGGCACCTAAGTCCTTCTCAGCTTTAGCGTTGACAGATCGATTGCAATAGATAATATCCATCTGATAGGCTGCCTTACATTTTCTAGCCATTTCAAAACCGATGGCACCCAGTCCAAAAACGCCCAAGGTTTTACCATATAGCTCCTGCCCAAGATCAGCTCTGGGTCTGAAACCACCCCAGTTACTGGCTTCAATTTTCTTGTTCAACTGAAAAAAGTTTCTTGAAACAGCAATCATCAGCCCGAATGCAATGTCTGAGGTCGCCTTATTCATGGCCTGAGGAGTATGACCAACAGGTATTCCAAATTCATTGGCGGCTTGAATATCAATATGATCAAAGCCCGCAGAAAAGGTAGAAATAACCTTAAGTTGCCTGTTATTCTCCAGAAAATTCCGATCGATTTTATCTTTGCTGGATGGAATAATGTACTCAAAATCATGCGTCAATTTCAAAAGTTCCTCATAGGAGAATGGACTGGCAGAATCACCTACTGTCAGCTCAAACCTTGCGTTGCGAAGCATTTGAAGTCCTTTTTCAGGAATATCGAGAGTGACTAGTACTTTTTTTGACATTGGGAGGGTTGGTTTCTTTCAAAATTATCGATTAGGGTTTAACCATAACACTTAAATCGCTGCAAATGTCAGAACTTTGATTTTTTCTGATTTACTTGATTGCCTGATTTATTCACACTTATGATTGATAACCAATATAAATTCTCAGAAGAAACCTCAAAAATTATTGGCTCGGCAATGAAAGTTCATTCTGCCTTGGGTAACGGCTTCCAAGAAGTCATTTATCAAAGAGCCCTGGAAATCGAATTCACCTTTGATAAAATCCCTTTTCAACGGGAATTTGAAATGCCCATTTATTACCGAAACATTCAAATCGGCACTCAACGGGCTGATTTCTTAGTTTATGACAAAATTTCTGTAGAGCTCAAGGCTGTCATTCGATTAGAAGACGTTCACCTTGCCCAGGCCATTAATTATTTAGAGGCCTACAATCTTGAGGTCGGGCTGTTGATCAATTTTGGGGAGCGTAGCCTAAGTTTTAAACGGCTCTTAAATAAAAAATATCACCCTGAATAATCAGACCTATTCAAAAGAATCATTAAAATCAAGGTTTAGACTTGAACTTCATGAAAACCCTCTTTCAGAAAATAGGTCCAGGGCTGCTGGTTGCGGCGGCCGGAATCGGTGCGGGCGATATGATTATCAGCATTCAAACCGGCCTCGAATTTCGGTGGATTTATCCTTTGGTGGTAATTCTGGCTTGTGTATTAAAATACACTATTACTGAGGGCATTGCCAGGCATCAGCTGGCGTCAGGAAAATCGTTAATTGAAAGGTGGAACCTGATTATGCCCCTTTGGGCTCGACTCCTCTTCATGGCCTTCTTTATCGTTTGGTCATACATGGTGGGGGCTGCACTTATTTCCACAACAGGCCTTGCAGCTTCAACCATTTTCACCGGTCTCACGAAAGAATGGTGGGCAGCCTTGAGCAGTTTGTTAGCCTTCGTTTTAGTGTTTATTGGCAAGTATGATTTGATTGAGAAGCTCACCACCGCACTTATTTTGCTGATGTTCGGAATATTAGTGCCAGCGGCCGTTTATTATTTAATCGCAGACAAGATCACACTAGTTACCGAAAACCAATACGAACCTCTTACACTCATCATGTCAATGCTTGGCGGTGTGGGCGGTAGTGTAACCATGCTCAGTTATAGCTATTGGGCCAGCGAGAAGAAATGGTCTGCGGAAGAAGGAATTCAGAAAAGCCGCACAGATCTGAGACTCTCCTACATTATTACCGGGATCTTCATTCTTAGTCTGATGTGCATCACTTTTAAAATGCAAAAGACTGGCGAATTGAAAAGTGGAACTGACCTGATTTTAGGCCTTGCTTCGGCCTTTGAACGACTATACGGCAAGTCGGGAGACATACTACTTAAAGTATGTTTCTGGGGTGTTGCCTTTTCTTCATTACTAGCCGTCTGGAGCGGGGTTCCTTATCTTTTTGAGGATTTCTTAAATGGACTGAAAACCGGAAGCAACAACTCAGAACCTTCGAGAACTTCAAAGACTTATCGCCTCTTTCTTGCCTTTCTTTCTCTGGCCCCCTTGGCCACCGCTATTTTTCAAAGTGCCATTAGGTCAGTCATCAATTATACACTGATCTCTTCCTTTTTTGTGCTTGGTATTTCTCTAAGTCTGCTTATTATCAACAATAACAAAAATTGGATGGGCAAGTGGACCAATACAACTGCCAACAAGATAATCTTATCTCTTTCTTTGGTTGTTTTTGGAGGATTGTTGATTTGGCAGCTTCTTAAATAGAGATGGTCCTCTTCATCTTAAGGTATTAATCCATTTTGGGTGGGCAAAAGAATCACCAATTATCGATGTAAATGTTTTGATCAGAAAGGTAGACCTTTTGATTAACCTCTGAGACTTCATGCAATGCCAGTCGATAGAACCCCGCACTAACCGCCTCTTGAAAATACTTATCAGCCGAAATAAACATAGTCGGAACAACTTCTTGTGTAGCCGGATTGATAAAAAAACGATGGTCAATATTATACAGAACACCTATGAAGTAGCTTTCCAGTGTTTTTGTGTTTATCATACTTGCAAAATATTCGGTATCTGAATTTGAAGGGAGTATTTCTTCCTGGATAAATATTTCGATATAATCATGAGATACAGAATCCACTGTAAACATAGAATTAACCTTTACGGTGTCCCATTCGGAAATTTGATGCGAGGCAAGGTTAAATATCCCGTGGTCCACAAAATCATGAGTTATTTCATTGAATCTGTGATAATTCGACCAACCGATTTGTGAATCCATCAATGACCACTTATTGTTTTTTTGATAATTCATCAAATCAGCTTTTAAGCCAGAGCTGACATGACTTGCTCTTGGAATGTTACGTGTGTAGGATTTGTACAAGTTCTTCACTCCAATAAGAGCAAATAAGAGTAACAGAGCAATTTTGAACTTTGGACTTGTCTGACTGAAATTCTCGTATAGAAACAATAAAGTAATTACGAAAAAGAGCAACGAATACTGATTATACCATGAAGGAATGGAAAAGTTATGAATGGCCCGAACCAAGGCTACTTTAGACGCTGTACCACATACAAATAAAAAAGAACCAAGGAGAAAGTCGGAGTATTTGACGTTTTTGACCACCACTCTCAGCCACAAACTAACGTTCATGGCAATTAATAGAACGGTCAACCACCAGCGAATCATATGACTCTCAGCCTCGTAAAAACCACCTAAAAAATCAATTCCAAAGCTTATTGTGCTTAGATCCAGTGTTAGTTCACCAGTGTCAAACTCATAATTCTGGAAATAGGCGAAAATCGTAATAAGGCTCACGCCCAACACAATCAAAAACTTTTTCAAATACCCCCTTAAAAGATATAGGAAAGATAGAATCGGTAAAACAAGGAGTCCATTTCCATTACTGAAAGTGGCGGCTATGCCAACCAGTATGGCCGGAGTAAAATGATTTTTGTCTGCGAGGTAAAATGCAAGAAAAGAGAAGAATATTACGGCCATATTTGGCAAGCCGTAACTCAGGATACTGTTATGAAAAAATGAGAAATTGAAGAGCAGAAAATTCACCGGCACCAGTATAAAAATATCCATTTTACGACTGATACAGTAGTAATTCAAAAGACCGGCCAAAAGAAACAAACTAATATTCCCTACCCAAACATAGGTTCTGAAATTGATTTCACCGGTAAGCTTGAGCAGTGAAACCATTACTAGTTTTGAGTAAATAATACGATGCTGATTAAACTGCTGATAAATTAACTTCAATTGTTCAATAAAAGAATCAGCCTCCAGAAAATCATTTATAAAACCAAAAGACCAAAAAAAGTCGTCAAAGTATGGACTGTTGACAGCGAACCGATGAACAGAAATCACATAGATTGTGAAAGCGAAAAAACAAAGGAACGACACTACAAGGAGTTTGAGTAAACCCTCTTGATAGTGCAATTTCTTAGTAATCTGATCAGCCTTTTTCATTCCGCGATTGGCTCCCGAAAAAAGGGCGTTTGTAGTTCTCAATAACCGAAAGCGGATTAACTTTCGTTGATCCTAAAAAAATATCCAGAATGGAAATCTCAAAATCCTGAAGATTAGAAAACGATTAGATTTTGTCTGAAACAAAAAAAGACCCACCACTTGGCAGGTCTCTTGTCTCATGTCTTTCCGCAGGACTCTGTGAGAAATCTCATGTCTCGGTGACTGAGCTTGTCCGCAGAACTCAGTGAGTCGAAGTCACACCCTCTTCGAAATGTTATCGTACATCTGCGTCAAGGTCGTCTTCAGATCGTATTTCCAATCCCAGTTCGGGTAGTGCTCTTTGAATTTACTGAGGTCTGAGATATACCAGATATGATCACCGATACGATTTTCGTCAGACAGACTATAATTCATTTTGTTTCCGGTAATCTCTTCGCAAAGGGCTATCCCCTCTGTCATCGAGCAGTTTGAGAAACGACCTCCACCGGCATTATAAACTTCAGCAACACGCGGGTTTTGATAAAAATGCCAGAACATATTCACCAGATCCCAGCTATGGATATTATCCCGCACCTGCTTACCCTTATAACCAAAAATGGTATAATGATTTCCGGTAATGGCACATTTCATCAAATAGGCCAGGAAACCGTGTAGCTGAGCACCAGAGTGATTCGGACCCGTCAGACAACCGCCACGGAAAACCCCGGTTTTCATTCCGAAATAGCGTCCATACTCCTGCACCAGCACATCAGCAGCTACTTTTGAAGCTCCGAAAAGTGAGTGCTTGGTATGGTCAATGCTCATTTGCTCGTCAATACCATTCTTGAAATAGGCATGGTCTTCGGCGATTTCCCAACGGGTTTCTTTCTCAACCAATGGAAGGAAATTCGGGTTATCTCCGTACACTTTATTGGTTGAAGTAAAAATAAAAACCGCCTCAGGACAATGTTGACGAGTCATTTCTAACATCACAAGGGTTCCGTTAGCATTCACCGTAAAATCCATGAAAGGCTCACGGGCAGCCCAGTCATGAGATGGCTGAGCAGCAGTGTGAATTATCAGCTTGATATCTTTGCCGTATTCAGCAAAAATCTTCCCGATTTCCTCTTCAGAGCGAATGTCAGCCTGATAATGTCTGTAGTTGGCGTATTGATCTTCAATTCTTTTTTTGTTCCACTCTGTCGAAGCCTCGTCTCCGAAAAAATAAGCTCTGAGATTATTGTCAATCCCGATAACGAGATCAAACTTATCGGCCATAAAGGCAACTGATTCGCTTCCGATCAAACCGGCAGACCCGGTTACGATTGCTACGTTCATTTGATTGAAATGTAATTAAGCAAAAAAGCGAACGGCTGTATAAACCATTCGCACTTTAAAAATATTATTATTTAAATGCAGGATTAATTACCATAAAGCTTTTCCTTGATGGCCGTAGGTCTGGCAGCATCTTCAGGTGAAGCTTCATATTGTTGCTTTAATTGACGAGCTGGTGCATCAGGACCATCCCCGTAAATTCTTTCACTTCCGGCATTTACATCCTTCTGCTTAATCGTATTGTTCTTTTGATAATCACAAGAGCTTAGTGCTACCACGCCAGCCAGAAGGAATAAAAATCCTAATCGTTTCATTCGTATTTGTCTTAGTATAAATTTGCACAAATTTAAGTTCAGGGGTCTTAACAGCCAAAATTTATTGGACATAATCTTTAAAGTAAGATTTAAGACAAAAGACGTAAGACATTAGACAAAGGACTTAGGGCTGCTAAATGTCGGCCTTCTGAAAAATAACTTCTGACACCAGTTAATTGGCATCAGGCACCAAAAGAAATACATGAGATACGACGTTATTATCATCGGCGGTGGCATTGTAGGGTTAGCCACGGCATTGAAAATCAAAGAGCAAAAACCCAACACCCGCCTTCTGGTTCTTGAAAAAGAAGACGCTCCAGCCAAACACCAGACCGGCAATAACAGTGGTGTTATTCACTCTGGCCTCTATTATAAGCCGGGCAGTCTGAAAGCCAAAAACTGTATTGGCGGCTACCATATGTTACTCGATTTCTGTGATAAGGAAGGCATAGAGTATGATCTCTGTGGTAAAATAGTGGTGGCAACCAGAGAAGAGCAAATCCCTATTCTGGAGACACTTTATCAAAGAGGAAACGAAAATGGCTTGGAGAATCTGGAGTACCTCAATGTGGATCAAATGAGGGAAATTGAGCCCCACGTAGCCGGAATAAAAGGAATTAAAGTACCTCAAACTGGTATTATTGACTATACAGCCGTCACCAAAAAATACGCGGAGAAAGTACAGGAAATGGATGGGGAAATACGATTCAATGAACGTGTTTATTCTGTTTCTGAAGTAAACGGAGTTTCAACGGTGGTTACTTCAAAAGGCAGTTATGATACTACTTTGGTGGTCAATTGCGGAGGACTTTATTCAGATAAAGTAGCTCAAATGACGCAGCAGGATAAAATAGATGTGAAAATAGTACCTTTCAGAGGCGAGTATTACGAACTCAAAGCTGAAAAGCAGCATTTGGTAAAACATCTCATTTACCCTGTACCAGACCCTAATTTCCCGTTTTTAGGGGTGCATTTTACCCGAATGATTAACGGAGGTGTTGAAGCCGGACCAAATGCAGTTCTGGCTTTCAGGCGTGAAGGTTATAAGAAAACAGATTTTAAGTTTTCAGAGCTTAAGGAAACACTTCTTTGGCCTGGTTTTCAAAAAGTAGCAGCAAAATATTGGCGTACCGGCTTGGGCGAATACTACCGCTCTTTTTCAAAAGCAGCCTTCACCAAAGCGTTGCAGGAACTGATTCCTGAAATAAAAGAGGATGACTTAATTCCAGGAGGTGCCGGTGTGCGGGCACAAGCCTGTGATTATTCCGGTGGTTTGCTTGACGATTTTGCTATAATAGAAAACACCCAGGCTATCAATGTCTGCAATGCTCCTTCTCCAGCGGCTACCAGTTCGTTATCCATTGGTCAGTCGGTTAGTGAAATGGTTTTAAAACGTCTAAACTGATACAGACAGAATTTGATGGCCATTTGACCTCAAAATCTGTAAATTGCCCACGAAACGAAAACAATACTCTACTAAATTGGTAGAGTAATAACAAACAGCTTACTTTGCGTCGTCAAAAAAAGCGTTATGCAGGCAGCTCAGCTCATTTTTAGTAATCTCACCGCGTACCTTCTTGGTTTTGCCTTGCTGATACTTTTCAGAAATAAGCTTAGCGAGACACTCACCAATCTCCTCAGTATTTTCATTAATCTGGCAGGTCTTATCCTCTCTATACTGCTGATTCTAGGTTTCCAAAATGATCAGGTTCTGCGTTTTGATTGGGTTAAAATGGGTCAATCGTCATTTGAAGTGAGTTTACTGGTCAACCGGCTAACCATTCTAATGTTTACATTAGTGCAATTCATAGCCTTGCTGGTACAGGTATTCTCTACTAAATACATGAAGGGTGAGCTCCGCTTTAGTAACTATTTCAGCTATCTCAACCTTTTTGTTTTCTCCATGCTCGGGCTGGTTGTCTCAGGCAATCTCCTGTTCCTTTTTGTTTTTTGGGAGCTCGTAGGTTTCTGTTCATACCTGTTGATCGGCTTCTGGTTTGAGAAAAAGTCGGCCACAGACGCTTCATTGAAAGCTTTCCTGATGAACAGAATTGGCGATGCCGGTTTTCTTATCGGAATAGGACTAGTCTATTTCCAATTCCAAACACTTGACCTTACCGAGCTATCTGCTTTAAATGCCACCAATAATTCGTTACTCACCATAACGGCATTGACTCTTTTTTGCGGATGCATGGGTAAGTCAGCTCAGTTTCCGCTTCAGGTTTGGTTACCTGATGCCATGGAAGGCCCCACACCCGTTTCGGCCCTGATTCATGCGGCAACCATGGTGGCAGCTGGTATTTTTTTGTTGGCCAGAATTGATTTCATCATTACACCTGATGCGGGTATTGTCATCGCTACCATTGGTGCAGTCACATCCGTTTTGGCAGCGTACTCGGCCATTTTTCAGTTTGATATTAAAAAGGTTTTAGCCTACTCCACAGTTTCACAGTTAGGTCTTTTGGTGATGGCCATGGGAGTGGGAGCTACAAACGTGGCCATCTTTCACTTATTTACTCATGCTTTCTTTAAAGCCGGTTTATTTCTGATTGCGGGTGCTGTGATTCACCATTTTCATCATAAGCAAGATATGCGTGAGATGGGCGGACTTTTGAAATCAAAACCCTGGCTGGCTGTAGCCTACATTATTTTCGGGGCGGCTTTAGCCGGACTTCCGTTAAGCTCAGGTTTTCTTTCAAAAGACGCCGTTATTCTATCTGTATATAATTGGGCTGCCGGACAAAGCAACCCTCTGCTTATGCTGATTCCATTAATGGGAATTGTTGCCTCTGTGATGACTGCCTTTTATGTGGCTCGCCAATTTACCATGGTATTTTTAAGAGGAGACGATCAGAAAATTCAATGGAAACTTCCTGACCTTTTTGAGCTTACGCTAATTCCCTTACTGCTGGCTTCTTTCTGGTTTATGCATTCCGCCAACCCATTGAGTTTTGAGGATAGTTATTTCTCAAGCTGGTTTGCCATTGAGCATCAGCAAAATCATTGGGTGGCTTACACTTTGCTAGCCTTTGCTGTTTTGGCAATGCTGTTGGCCTATTTGAGATTCAAAAAAGAGAAAACCTTCCCCCTTTCTTTATGGCAAAAAATTGGTCTTGAACATTTTGGAATCGATCATTTCTATGTCAAAAAAGTGGCTCCAGCTCTGGTTGGCAATCATTGTCCCGCAGATGAATTGTGCTTAGAACCGGAGTCAAAAGGCATCGCTGATGTAGTCAGTAGTTTTGATACTAAAGCTCTTGATGGCATAGTCAATGAAATAGGTGTGAGTCAAAAAAACCTTTCAAAGGGACTTCATAATTTTGATAACGGTATCGTCGATGGCTCTGTGAATCTATTGATCAAAGGAGTGATTGGTTTAGGTAAAACTGGCTCATTTATGGATACCAAACTGGTGGATGGTTTAATCAAATTCATTAGTGGCCTGGTAGAGCAAACCGGCAAACAATTACGCAAAATCCAAAGCGGACAGATACAATCATATTTGATGGTATTAATCATCATCTTTGTGGCATTATTGATATTTTTGGCAAGTTTATGACAGACTATTTGTTATCGATTCTCATATTTCTGCCGCTTTTGGCTGGCTTTATAGTGGTTTTACTGCCCAAAAGTCTGGAGCCAAAATCCAAATTTATCGCTCTTGCAGTCTCCATTATTAATTTGCTGATCAGCATCTATCTTTTCCGTGCTTTTGACGGCAGTGCTACCGGCTATCAGTTTATGGAGCAAAAACCCTGGATCAATCTTGATCTCGGCAATTTTGGCACTTTTTCTATTCAATACCTACTGGGCGTAGACGGAATCAGCTTGCCCATGGTGCTTCTGGCTGGCATTGTAATGCTGGCAGGAGCGGTTTCTTCCATGAGCATTGACCGAAGACCTAAAGCGTTTTATACGTTTTTTCTGCTTCTCACCAGCTCTATATTCGGTTGTTTCGTATCGCTTGACTTCTTCCTTTTCTTCCTGTTTTTTGAGTTTATGCTATTGCCAATGTACTTTCTCATTGGTATCTGGGGTGGTGAGCGGCGTGAGTATGCCGCCATGAAATTTATCATTTACACGCTGGTAGGCTCGGTATTCATCTTGGTAGTGATGCTGGCTATGGGACTATCAGTAAATGCTCCGATGAATTCTGAAACGCCAACTTTTACTTTTGATTTCAGACATTTGGCTGATGCCAAAAACTATATTTCAGGCTCTGTTCTTGATCAGTCTTCTTCCATTGAATGGCTTGGCTGGCCAGTGAGAAGTATTCTTTTCATTCTCTTGCTGGTAGGCTTCGGCATCAAATTACCTGCGGTACCATTTCACACCTGGCTACCTGACGCCCACGTAGAAGCCCCGACTTCCATTTCGGTGGTTTTGGCAGGTATTCTTTTGAAAGTGGGAGGTTACGGATTTTTGAGAATCGGAATCGGCTTTTTCCCCGAAGAAGCTCTGAATTTTGCTCCCTGGATAGCAGGTCTGGGAGTAGTTTCCATCATTTATGGGGCTTTTAATGCCATTGCACAGGATGATTTAAAGAAACTCATTGCCTACTCTTCGGTATCTCACATGGGCTTTGTATTCCTCGGTTTTGCCGCCTTTAATAATGAAGGTTTCAATGGTGCCATTTACCAAATGTTTAGTCACGGTCTGCTGTCATCAATGCTTTTCCTTGTGGTGGGTGTCATTTATGATCGTACACACAATCGCTTGATCCAAAACTACCGAGGGTTGGCAGGAAAAATGCCACTCTACACCGGAGCAGTGATTATTGCCTTTTTTGGCTCGCTTGGTTTACCTGGAATTTCAGGTTTCATTGGAGAATTTTTCTCATTGCTGGGAGGTTTTAGCAGTCCGCACCTATCCAAGTGGTTTCCAAGCATAGCTGTTTTGGGAATTGTTTTATCGGCGGTCTATTTATTATGGGCTTTACAACGTATGTTTTTCGGGAATTTCTGGGTCAATCGGGACCTAAAAGATCAAATGCATGACCTGAACATCAAAGAAAGCATTCTGCTATACGGCCTTGGTGCACTAGCAATTCTTTATGGTGTATGGCCGGCACTTTTATTAGACGTTACCAATAAGAGCGTGGAGTTCTTTCTTCAATCCATAGGTCAATAAATGCAGCAGCAGCTCTCACATATCCTGGAAAGCGGAAGCAAGCTTAGTGTAGAACTCCTACTTTTTGCCGGCCTCATCTCGCTTATACTTCTTATTTCATTTCTTAAAAAAAACGAAAAGGCCCGAAATGTCATCTGGCTCGTCAGCCTTATCGTGACAGTGGTTTCATTCTTTGCT
Source organism: Jiulongibacter sediminis (assembly GCF_001306455.1). Classification (GTDB taxonomy): domain Bacteria; phylum Bacteroidota; class Bacteroidia; order Cytophagales; family Spirosomataceae; genus Jiulongibacter; species Jiulongibacter sediminis. The sequence continues at coordinate 207,372 of NZ_LGTQ01000012.1, forward strand.
CTAACACAGACTTTTGTCTCAGATGCACTTCTTTTTAATGGTCTGATACAAAACAGTAGTTTTAGCCATTTTGGTAAAAGCCTTGTTCTCATCTCTACGGCTATCATTTTGCTCCATATTAAAGTCATGAAATATGACCTTGAAGGTGAGTATTATGTTCTCATTCTGGGTATTGCGTTTAGTTTGAGTTTTCTACTGATGTCCAGTCATCTGCTCAGCATGTTTGTGGCCATGGAGGCCGTGTCTTTATCGTCTTATATGTTGGTGGCCTTCCGTCAAAAGGCTCACAACCTGGAAGCCGGCATTAAGTACCTGATTTTTGGAGCCACCTCCACAGCTCTAATGCTTTATGGAGCATCCTTTTTGTATGGTATAACGGGCAGTCTAAGTTTTGCAGGTATTCAACAAGGGCTTACCTCTGGAACTTCTGATGGTAATATGGTGCAAATCGCTCTGCTAATGACCTTAGCCGGTCCACTATTTAAACTCTCTGCCGCACCTTTCCATATCTGGGCACCAGATGTTTACGAGGCCACACCTACCCCATTAATTTCTTATCTGGCTATTGCACCTAAAATCGGTGGTCTGTATATCGCTTTCAGATTGTTGGAAACAGTTCCTTATGATCATACAATCATCCTTTCCATAATTATTCTACTCTCCATTCTGATTGGCAACTTCTCTGCGTTGACACAAAAGAATGCCAAGAGAATGATGGGTTACTCAGGAATTGCACAGTCTGGCTTTCTACTGGTTGGGTTACTCGGACTTGAAATTACCGGATTGAGGGCATCAGGGTTTTATATGGCTGTGTATATCTTTATGACTTCAGGGGCCTTTTTGCTGCTGGATATGGTGGAGAAACAAACCAAAAGCTTCCAATTTTCAGACATGTCCGGGCTGAGTCAAAAGTTCGTTTTCTTTGGAATCATAGGTCTTATTTTCATGGTCGGACTTACCGGCTTACCGCCAACGGCTGGCTTTACGGCCAAGTTTCTCGTATTCACTAATGTTTGGGAACAATACAGTGGTGGAGGGCACAAAATTCTGCTTTGGGTCCTGCTTTTCGGTCTTATCAATACGGCCATATCGATCTACTATTATTTCAAGATTCCGTATTTCATGTTCTTAAAAACCCCTCCGGAAAACAAGTCAGAAAACTCGTTGAATATGACTCAACTGAGTCTTTTGACCATACTGGCATTTGCGGTTTTAGCTCTTTTCTTTGCACCGCAATGGGTGCAAAACCAGTTATTCTGATTGCTTTGCTACGTATTTAAAGAAAGAGGCGTCAGCCGGAGCGAGATATTGTTCTATAGGCCAATCATTTTCCTTAGCTGCATGAGGCATTGATTTCACATCTTCAATTTTCAAAGGATTAAAGCCCAGAATTCCTTTTGATTCTTTAAGACCCGTTATCCAATAGGTCAATGAATCTGCCGAAGAAACGGCAATCAAAAGTATGGCAATATATTTCAAATAGGATTTTGACTCCTTAATTCCACGTATAAGCCAAATCCACAACAGGAAAAGAGAAGGCATAGAAACCCGCTGCACCCAGTCGTTATATTTACCCAGTTTATAGAGAGGAAGAGCCATTAATACGAGAAGTGAAAGCCCGAACCAAATTCGATGCTCCCTGAGAAACATTGAATTTTTGAGCAATAAATAGACAATAACAAACCAGATCAACACCTCAAAGAGTACAAACCAACTGTAGTTAAAGACGACCTGAAGAAACTGCCCTTTTGAAGCAATGCTCCGAAAGATATTCCCCTGATCGAGCTCAGCGACTCCAACTGAAGTCACAAACCAAACCAAAAGAAAAGTGGGAATCAGGAGTAAAAAGTTGTCAATTTTAAGAAGACTTCTAAAATTCCCAATGACAGCTTTCAAAGCAAAATAAGGCAATAAGCCCACCAGAATAAAAGGCGTCCAGAACACCAATGGAAATAAATAGACCGGTGACCAACTGATCTCTTTTTGCTTAAATAAATCATAGAAAAAAACACCTGAAGCCACCCAGGCAGGCAGGGCATGCGGAGCTGCCCAGAACAAAAGGTTACTGCTTCCATGATACAGCAAATAGTCGTTCGAATTGAGTGAATTCCACCAGTAGAATTGCGGCATTCCCTCAGAAAAACTTAAGCCATTTCTGAAAATGTAACCGGCAACATCAAAACCTCCGACAAAGATGAAAATGACAACGGCCCAGAAAGCCCTTACTCCTGTTAAAACCATAAGCCATAGTAACCCTATTATCAGAGCCAAAAAACCATATAGAAACAGGAAAATATGAATCGCTTTGTAAGATATCCAACCCACTAAAACTGGGGCTGATATAAAGTAGCCCAGATAAGAAGAAAGGAAATAGTTTTTACCCTCAAACTGATAGCTCACCGGCCAGGCGTTTTCACTGATATCCTTGGCCAGACAATAGATTTTGTAATGATCATGTATTTTAATCCCAAAGCCTCCTACCCCCGAGTACGAGAGCCAAAGCAAAGCGAGCAGTAAGACTCCGAAAAAATGAAACCGGTTAATCTCGAAAGCTTTCTCTTCGGTAAGACTTTGTGAATAACGAAAAGAAACATAGAAAAGAAGAAGAACTACCGGAAGCCCAATCCAGACTTTCACCCAGGTCAAAAAGAACACGAATACCGGCAGGATCAGATAGCACAAACTGACCAGTTTAAGCAGCCTTATGTTGAGTTTTATCATTGGGCTTTTTCTTTGGCCAAATATTTAAAAAAGAACGTGTCGTCAGGAGCTACAAACTGTGTTATCGGATAACCCACACAAATCTCAGGCAAAGATAAAACCTGCTGCTCTTCAGGGCTCAAAAAGTTGGGCCTGTAACCTGCATGCTTTGCAGACCCGCCAATAGCGACCAAAGAAGCTTTGCCCCCCATAATAAGGATAACAAAAAGAGCTACCTTCTTATAACCATTCCCTGAAATCAGAGCTTTGTACCCAAACAGTGCCAGCGTCAAAAGGCATCCCATTGACACCCTGGTGCACCAGTCATTCCAAAGACCGAACCGGTAAAGCGGAATAACAGAAAGCATGAAAACGACGTAGAACAGTAGTTTGAGCTCAACCTTTTCAAGTTGATTTCTCAAAATCAAATAAACCGGAACAGCCCAAATGAAGACCTCAAAAAACAGAAAATAGAGATATATCCCCACCTGCTTCAAAATACTTACTCCTTCAGCAGACATATCGGTAAAAATGAAATTTTTCACCAATTCCTCGGATTCTATAGAAAGGAGGTATGAAGCCTGTACCAGAAAAAGAACTGGAGCTATCAGAAGGTTATTGTAATTCCAAAAGCCTGAAAACTTAAATTTCAACAAAACAAAAACCAGCAATGGAAACAGCCCGACAAGCACCATTGGCGACCACATGGCCAGAAGCGATAATACAAAAGGCAAATAGCGAATATCGTCATCGACAAAACCATCATTCAGAATCAGGCCGACACCCAAAAAAGCCGCCAAAGCATGTTGTGGGGTCCAGTAAAGCATGTCTGTCACAGACATAAAATTGAGCGGGATCGTCTCCCAACTATTCAACCAGAATAAGTAGCCGTGGTTTAGAATCTTATCCTTCAAAACCTCGAAGACACCAGTATCCTGCGACAACAATATAGAGAGTGTGGTCACACCGCCAAATACGATCAGGAAGAAAGAAAAACCAATGAGATTTCCTTTAACAAAACGATACATCCAGAAAAAACTCAACACTACTCCCAAATAGGTGTAGAAAAATAAGGCGAACTGTGCCGCTTTAAAACCCAGAAAGCCAAACAGCGTTGGCGTAGCGATATAATAGGATAAGTAATGTGCGAGATACATTGTATTTCCATCCACATCATAATCCAGCGGCCAGCTTCTATTGGTTAGTTCTTTTACCAGAGTATTACTCTTATAAAGGTCAGAAACCTGGTAGCCCATACCGCCTGAACCGGAGAAACTAACCCATAAAAACAGAATAAGTAGAAATCCAATAAGTTGTTTAGTTGGATAAAACTCTCTTTTCGTAAAATCGAGATCTTTGAAATGCTGATACAAACCCCATACTAGTAAAAGGCTTAGCGGTATTCCATAAACCGGGCGTACCCAACCCAGAAAAAAGGGAAAAAGCGAAAAAGAAATATAAAGAACCGTTATCACCCGTATCAGGGAAATCGGAATTCGCATAACAGTGAATAATTTCTGCGAATATAATACATATCACCTCCTGAAAGCTAAACCTTATTTTACGGCAGTCTCTATCTTTTGAAGTAGGTAGGCGTCAATTTTTTCAAACGGAAAATCCAAATACTGCACCGGTTTAGGTGCATAAAAGCGGTCAACCTGATCAGGAACAATACCCAAACGAAGGCCTAACAATTTCAAAGCAGCTTTTATTAAGTACATGGTCACCTTTGGGATAGGAAGCAAAATCGGCTTTTGACCTGTATAAGAAGCAATTTTTCGAATGAGCTCCTGGTAAGTAAAACCGTCTGGCCCATTGACTGTAATAATTTCACCAAAGCATCTTTTCTCAAAAGTCCATTCATATATCACACGAGCCGTATCATTCAAACTCACAGGATACATTTGGCTTTTTCCGCCGGGGTAAACCACAAATTTCTTTTGAATGGCGTCATCGATCAAAGATTCAATTCCTTCAGACTTTATACCTCCAAAGATTTCACCCGGTTTAAAAACTATCCAATTTTTGAAGGACTTCTGAACGTACTTCTCAGCTGCTAGTTTTGACTCTCCATACCCTCCTGAACCCTCAACAGCCGCACGACTACTGATAAGGACAAACTGCTTAACTCCATATTTCAAGGCCTCATTAACAAGCAGCTTTGTCCCTTCAAAATTGACTTTGTAGTAATCTTCCTCTTTGGTTGTATGAGTAAGAGCCGCACCATGGATTACAAAAGAAACACCCGCTAAACTTTGAGAATAACTTGCAGGGTTCTCCAGTTGTCCTTTGACCCACTTTACATTCTTTACCTGAGGAGGCAGGTCTTTTCTTGTAAGTCCAATGATTTCATACTGATCTTCAGACAGAAAATCAGCTACTTTTTGAAGCAAAGAAGACGAGAGCCCGGTTATAAAAACTTTAAGCTTCGCTGACATCTTTACTTAAATCTATATTTGAAGAGGTTTTTCAAAAACTCGATAATGGCACTTGGCTTAACGAAAGACTGTCGACCGGCCAGCTTCTCAAACTCAACCGGCAACTCGGCAATTTTTACTCCCTGTTTACCGATATTGATCATGATCTCCGCATCGATAAACCAATCATCTGATTTCAAATTAAGTTTTGAGTAGCACTCTCTGGTCAGAATCTTTGGCTTTGAATTGATATCCTTTGCTCTGATGTGAGGAAATAAGATTTTGAAGAGCGTATTGTAAATTTTTGAAATGACCGTTCTGTATAAACCATCACCACGGGTGGTTCTGTAGGTTTTCACTAATCCGTAACCACCTTCTTTTATTTTTTCAAAACAACGCGAGATACTGTCAATTGGAAACTGGCCATCGCCATCCATAACGCAAATATATTCGCCACGGGAATGCTCAAGCCCCTTTCGCATATCCCAACCCATCATTCCTTCTTTGGGCAAGCAAATCCCTCTGTAAACGGCGTCTTCTTTTTCAAGTTGAGAAATGTAATCTTTGGTTCTGTCGTCGGAGTTCTCAAAATAATTACCCACCAGAACGATCTCGAAACTATCAGTCAGGGAAGAAATGAGTTGTTTGGTTTGACGTGCAAAATCCAAAATGGACTCACCGGAACGGTAACAAAGGATTACAATGGATAACTCAGGGATTGTCTTATCAGTCATTCGAAAATAATAATGCGGTGATATCAGATGTTCACCTTTGAGGCCAAAATTACATGATTAATCAGACATATAGCCATTCTTTAAATCACAATTTGACAGGGATTTCTGATTCCCAACGGATTAATGGTCTAAACATTTGATTAAAAGCCCTGTTAATGACTAGAATAATTCGTTACCGCTTCTTTTGCCTGAGTAGAAAAACCTCTTCCTAAAAAAAGAACTTTTCCTTGCCACAGGCACTTATTATCCTGACCTTTGTTCTTTAAAATCTCAATAGAACTTTTACGTTCTTCTTACAGGTTTTTACTAATATGAGTGACGCTATAAAACATGAATGTGGCATTGCCCTCATTCGTCTCAGAAAGCCGTTAGATTATTATATCGAAAAGTACGGCACTCCCCTCTACCCCATCAACAAGATGTATATCTTAATGGAAAAGCAGTCAAACCGCGGACAAGACGGTGCCGGGCTTGCTAACGTTAAGATTGATGTTCCTGCCGGAAACAGGTATATATCGAGGTACAGGTCAGTGGAAAACAGACCTATTGTTGACATTTTCAGCAGGGTGAACGAAAAATACAGGTCGGTTCTGAAAAGTGATCCCGACAAGTTCACGGATGCGGATTGGCTTCAAAAAAACCTTGCATTTACGGGTGAAGTATGGCTTGGCCACCTACGATACGGTACGCACGGCAAAAATGAAATTGAAAACTGCCACCCGATGCTTCGCCAAAGCAATTGGCGTAGCCGAAATCTGGTATGTGCAGGTAATTTCAACATGACCAATGCCGATGAACTCTTTCGCAAATTGGTTACACTTGGACAGCACCCGAAAGATCAGGGTGACACGGTAACTGTCATGGAGAAAATAGGGCACTTTTTGGACGAAGAAAACCAACGAGTGTTTGAGCGTTTCAAAGGCATATACGACAATCCGGCCCTATCAGATATCATTGAAGACAACATGGATCTTCAACGTGTTCTTCACAGAGCCTGCCGCGATTTTGATGGCGGTTATGCTCTAGCGGGTATTACAGGTTACGGTTCTTCCTTCGTGGTGAGAGACCCGGCCGGAATCAGACCTGCCTATTACTGGGCTGACGACGAAGTGGTGGTAGTTGCCTCAGAAAGACCTCCGCTAAAGGCCGCCTTCGGAGCCAAATTTGAAGACATCAAGGAGCTTCAGCCGGGCAACGCTGTATTGATTGACAAATACGGAGAATACGGCGAGTTTAATATTATTGAACCAACCGAGCGAAAAGCCTGTAGTTTTGAACGTATCTACTTCTCAAGAGGTGCTGACGACGAGATTTATCAGGAGAGAAAACAGCTCGGCAAATTACTCGTCCCTCAGATTCTGGAAGAGATAGATCACGATTTAGAAAATACCATCTTCTCCTATATCCCAAATACGGCTGAAGCCTCTTTCTTCGGTCTTATGGAAGGGATGGAAGAGCATTTGACCAAGTGGCGTAAAGAACAACTGAAGGGCAACGATATTTCAGATGAGCGAATTGAGAAAATCCTCAACTTCAAGCCTCGTTTTGAGAAATTAGTCTCTAAAGATGTTAAACTGAGAACTTTCATCACCAATGATAATGACAGAGGTGAGATGGTATCCCATGTTTATGAAATGACTCAGGGCGTGGTTAGAAAAGGAAAGGATACGATTGTGGTGATTGACGACTCTATTGTCCGGGGTACAACCTTGGAAAAGTCTATTCTTAAGTTGCTGGATAAATTAGAACCGAAAAAGATTGTTGTAGTTTCTTCTGCTCCGCAGATTCGTTATCCTGATTGTTATGGCATTGATATGTCAAAGGTGAAGGAGTTTGTGGCCTACAGAGCCATGCTGGCTCTTCTGAAAGAGAAAGGCCTTGAGTACATGAAAGAGGAAGTGTATAACGAAACAATGCGAAGCTTCTCGAATAAGAAAGCTCATAAAAAGAATTTTGTTCAAACGCTATACAATACGTTTGACTACCATGAGGTTTCGGCAAAGATTGCAGAAATTTTAAAACCGGAAGATTTGAAAGCAGAGTTGGCTGTGATTTATCAGACCGTAGAAAACCTCCACAAGGCATGTCCGAAAAACCTTGGTGACTGGTATTTCACTGGAAATTACCCAACCAAAGGTGGTAATAAGGTTGTAAATAAAGCCTTTATCAATTTTATGGAAGGTAAAGAGGTCAGAGCTTATTAGGCTTAGCTTTTTCTGATATGAGTTGAGTAAACGTTTGCCGTTATCTCTTTCATACCAATCAGCTTAAGACAATCATGAATGGTAAGCTCATCAGAAACGTCTTTTACTTTCCCCTTGTTTGAATTCTTGTTCATAATTGAAACTATTTTGGTGTTCGTTGATTCATTGAAATAAAAGTAGGAATTGCCTTGTGGACCAGAAAATGCGTCTGACTCAATTTATTTTACGGTAGATTTACCTTCTGAAACTCTAAGCAAAAATGAGAAAAGTCCAAATTTTACTTCTTTTAATTATTCCAATCTTCAAAAGCCATGCCCAAAATATGGATGAGCAATCTCAAAACCTCATCAAAAGAGCTGAGATGGCTATGGGTGGACAGGAAGCTTTTGATAATATTCAACATATCAGCTGGAACTTCTTCGGGGTAAGGAACTTAACATGGGATAAATACTCCGGCGATGTCAGAATTGACCTGAATAATGAAAACACCGTTTATTTTGTAAATACCCAGACCAAAGAGGGTCGGGTCTTTAAAAACGGTGAAGAATACACCCAACCAGACTCGCTTCAAAAGTACCTGAAGACCGCCTATGAAATCTGGATCAACGACTCTTACTGGCTTGTTATGCCTTTTAAAATGGATGACCCGGGGGTAAGCAGCAAATATTTGAAAGAAAAGGCCACCCAAAATGGAGAAGCCGCTGATGTTATTGAATTAACCTTTAATGAAACCGGTGTAACGCCTGACAATAAGTATCATATCTATTTTGATAAAAACACGGGCCTCGTTACACAATGGGATTTTTTCAGAAACTATTCTGATGAAAAACCGATGTTCTCTTTGCCGTGGCAAAACTATGTTCGTTACGGTTCGGTTTTACTTAGTGGCGACCGTGGTGAGCGAAAACTATCTAATATTAAAGTATTCAAAAAACTTCCGAAAACGGTTTACACCGAATTCAAAAGACCTTTTTACCTGAAATAAATGAAGCATTTTAAGACCGGGGTTTTACTGGTAAATCTTGGTACACCTGACAGCCCGGAGACTCCTGACGTTCGAAAATACCTTCGTGAATTCCTGATGGATGGCCGGGTAATTGATTATCCATTTATTCCAAGATGGATGCTGGTTAACCTAATTATAGCCCCTTTCAGATCACCAAAATCTGCGAAAGTATATAAAGAGCTATGGACAGAACAGGGCTCTCCACTTAAGATATATGGCGAAAAGAATGAAAGGCAGCTCCAGGAAGCACTTGGTAATGAGTATGTGGTAAAACTTGCCATGCGGTACCAGAGCCCTTCCATTGAGTCAAAACTGGATGAACTGAAAAAAGCAGGTGTTTCCAGAATAACCGTAATCCCTTTCTTCCCGCAATACGCTTCAGCTACCACAGGTTCTGTATATGAAGAAGTAAATAGAGTAATTAATACCTGGCAGACAATCCCTGAAATCAGGATGGTTAATAATTTTTATGCACATCCTTTATTTATCAAAGGCTTTGTGGAGAATGGTCGCAAATACCTTGAGAAAGAGAAATTTGATCATGTTATCTTCTCCTATCATGGCGTACCCGCCAGGCAAATAAAAAAAGGAGATCATACCGGAAATTACTGTAAACTGGGAAGCTGCTGCAATCAAATCAGTAAAGTAAACCAATTCTGTTACAGAGCCCAGTGTTTTGAAACCACCAGATTACTGGTAAAAGAATTGGGATTGCAAGAAGGCACATATACTACCTGTTTTCAGTCAAGATTAGGCCGGGAGGAATGGATTCAGCCCTATACAGAGCAAACCATAAAAGACCTTGCCGGTAAAGGAATCAAAAAAGTTTTGGCCTTCTCGCCAGCTTTTGTAGCTGACTGTCTTGAAACCACTATTGAAGTAGGCGACGAGTATAAGGAATTATTTGAAGAGAATGGTGGCCAGCACTGGCAATTGGTGGAAAGCCTGAATGATTCAGAGAACTGGATTAACCTTTTGAAAGACTTAGTAGAAAACGGTCAGCTTATCGCGAGTAAATAATCTGAAGGCCGGAATCCAGCTTTTTGTCAATTAACTTCAGACTCACACTCTCTTCGTCATTGAGGTTCCATATTTCAACAGAGTCTTTGACAGACTGGCCATATTTCATGGTAAAATAATTCCGGATTCCATTGGCTACATCAGAACTCAAGCTGTCGGAATTGAGATAAATATCAACCAGTATTTCATTCAGTTCCCCATTTTCGCCGGAATAGTAGATGTCTACGACCTCATCGTTTTGAGTTTCAAAGGTATAACCTAGTTCATCCTCACTTTGCTGAAATTGCTCCAGCGTTTCAATTTGCTCAATTTCCAGAAGACTTTGCCCCAAATCAAATCCTCTGAAAGTCGCTTCTCCACCCAGAATTTCATTAATCAGGCTATTGGAATAAGCAGATACCTCCTGAACTTCATTTGAGACATCATCTCCGGCTGTTTCACCAGAAGTGGAATTACAAGAGAAGGCCACAGAAACAAGCACAACAAAAAGAATAGGACGTTTAATCTGGAACATTGGATTAGCTTATAAATATCTCTGAATCCCGAAATATACACGATTAAATCCGGTCTGATTCACAGAATAGTTAAGATTAAAAACGGTGTCATAAAAAGTACTCAAATCAAAGCCAACACCGTAGCCATAAAGCAGCTTGTTTGACAACGAGCTATTACTGAATTGAGGATTGAAATTCCGGATATAGCCGGTATCAAAAAACACCCTTCCATAAATACCAACAGGCACTGAGTTGAATTGTTTGAGCTTCAAAAACTTACTAATATTGAAGGTCTTATTGAGTATTTGATATTTGAGATCAGTTTGTACAAGTCCAAAATGTTGCCCGTCGATTACATTGAGCTCATACCCTCTTACCAGGGAATTACGATAACCTAGCCCCAAAACAAAAGGATAAAGTTGTTTTTTAGGAAATGAAAGCTGTCCCCTGGCTTTTACTCCGGCATAAAATCTTCCCGCAAGCGGATAGAATCCGAAGTACTCGGCATTAAGACGTAAGTAATTGACTTCTTTAGAGGAGGCCATTCCGAAATAAGTCAAACCAGCATTAAAAAGATGCCCGTCGAGCGGGTAGATATAATTATCCCGCTTATCAAAACGGTAATCATATTTAAATGTACCATAGGATAATCTTTGGCCAGCATCGCCGAAATAGTTAGGGTTAATGGCTGTTACACTATCACTGACACTGGTTTGAGTATAACCCAAATAGATGGTATGGAAATGATAAAGGGCATTTCTTAAATTATATTCCACAAAAGCACCCTTTCTCTGGCGACTTCTGGCCTCGGTATCTATAAAATCAAGTTTATCTTCCCATGTTCTTACCGGAAAGCTTTTCTGAGTAGAATAGAAAACTCCACCACTGAGGCCCATCCGCTGTCTTTTGTCAATGTAAGGTCGACTGTATGAAAGCTCAAAATAGGGTATAAATCCACCGTAGGTTTTGAGTTTTAAAACATCACCGTTGCCTGAGAGGTTTGAATGATTGAGCTGAAGACCATAAATTACACGTTTGAGATCATGATCCTGGTTATACCACCACTCATTAAAACTTCGATCTGCCAGATAGAGAATAGGTAAAGGCAACAAATAAAGTCGCTCTTTCATCTTAATGGTGACAAACGCACTGTCTGCCCTGGTTTCCAGATCAGCATCTACAGAAATGAAAAGGTTCGTATTAAAAATGTTACGCCTTGAACGCTCAAGCTCACTGACCAGCTCTGCCTGCGGCCTACTCTCACCCTCGGCAAAACTTAGTTCCCGGTAAATTATTGCAGATTTTGTTCTTTCATTACCTTCCAAAGAGATAGAAGCCACAAAAAGCTCTCTTTCAAACTCTGCCTGCTGAGAAACAGCTTTACTGCTATACAGAAAGCTTAATAGAAATAAAATGAAAATTCCGGGGCTTCTCATAGAGGAGTTTCCTGAAAAAGTCTGCAAGATAATTGTTTGCAGTTTTAACCTTTAGCTGCCTCTTTCAAATTTTTGACCGAGTCCAGCTCCACTAATTCACATTCGATACGAACATCCTGAACAGAAGGTTCATTTGATTTCATTTGTTCGAACAAAATAGTGGCAGCCCTACGGCCAATTTCGGTAGGAGAATGATAAAAATGTGTGATTTTTGGGTGTATTAAAAATGGCAAAGTACCATCAGAAATGCTTAAAACTGAAATGTCTTCAGGTATACGGTAACCATTTTTATTCAGAAAATAGTAGACTTTCATGGCCACTTCATCAGACATGAGGTAGAGAGCAGTAGTTTCAGGGTTTTCCTTCAGTATTTTACTCAAAACATTTTCCACATCATCATCTGCTTCAATGATCAAAGCCTTCCCTTTCACCTTTTGATCAAAATCTTTCAAGCCATCCAGAAAGCCTTTATGGCGGGTTTTTGTAATTGTGAGATCCATACTACCAAAAACACCAATAATATGCTGATGACCCATATCTGAGAGATATTTGACTGCCCTTTCACTTATTTTTTCACCTTCTATACTTACATGGCTGATTCGCTCATTAGGCCATACTCTATCTAGCAGAACAATAGGTGCACCTCCTGTAGATAGCTCCATAAGATCTTTTTTATGATCAAACCCCGTGCCTATGGATAGTAATATGCCGTCAACTGATATTTGATTACAGTATTCAATAATATCAAGCTCTTTTTCATAGGAGTCATCTGATTGAAAAATTAGCAGCGAATAGTTTTGCTCATTTACCACATCAGAAATAGCCTTCATCAAGGCCGGGATAAAGAACATATTATATTCCGGCAAGATAAGGGCTACTAAACCAGAACTTTTGGTTCTAAGATAACGGGCTCTTAGATTAGGAGTATAATTATAAAGAACGCTGGCCTCCTTCACCTTCTTTTTGGTGCCCTCACTGATATCAGGGTGATCTGACAGAGCTCTGGAGACTGTGGAAACTGACATATTCAGGACTTCTGCCAGTTCTTTGAGGGTTATTTTTTTCATAAGTTTGGTCTACAGAATTCGGTCTTAAGGTACTCTTTCCTTTCTTTTCAGAGTCTATTTCACCCTTAATAATAAAACTTACCCACCGAAAACGATTGCACAATCGATTTCAAGTTGATAAAATTTTCAATTATAATAAAGTAAGATTTACTTTGATTATGTAAAGTTAGTGAAGGTTCGGGAAAAGGTTGATAACCCGTTCCTTTTGAATGACTTTCCAAGACGAAATGGTTTAACGAATTAAAAATCTGCGGGGGTTCCTGCAGATTTTTTTCCTGTTTGAAAAGTAAGTCGAGTTGTTGACCAAAAATTTCGAATCGACTTCCAAGACTGTATTAAATATTTTAACCCGAGATAAACCCCCTTTTTTAAATTCCGAAACCTTTGAACCATCAAAGGTTTTCGGAATACCACTTTTAAAATCAGAAGCAATAATTGTATCGAACATCTGGTATCTTCAAGAGATTATTTTTAGGAATGTAGCGTCATGAAAGAAGAAATACACATTAAATCTGACTACTACGAGCTCAGTAAGAGGCTCATTGAATTATTGGGCATTAAACTGGAGAAAGATAAACCCGGCCAACTGGTGATTGGTATCGGGGGAGAATCTGGCAGTGGAAAATCGGTTACCGCAGTTTGCCTTTCTGAATATCTCAAAGACCTTGGTATCCAAAATACGGTGCTTCACATGGATGATTACTTTCATCTGCCAGCCGCCGACAATCATCAAAACAGACTTAAGACTCTTGATAACGTGGGTCCGCATGAGGTTAATCTGGAGCTTTTAGCTGCCCATGTAGATGCCTTCATAGGACATGAGAAAACAGAGGGCCCCGTTTCGGATTTTCACGGCAACCGGTTTATAAGTAAGACTCTTGACTTCTCTAAAACGCAAGTCTTGCTGGTGGAAGGCACTTACACGTTGGAAATTAAAAACCTGGATAAAAGGGTTTTTCTGACCCGAAGTTATAATGACACTTTAAAGGATCGAATGGCCAGAGGAAGGGAAGGTTTTGACCCGTTTATAGAAAGTGTTTTAGAAATTGAACATCAGATTATAAGTCAATATGAAGATATTGCTGACATTGTGATTGATGAAAACTTCAGACCCTTTGAAAAACAAAGAAAACTATGAGAAAACCGAAGCTCTCCTTTTGGCAAATTATCAATATGAATGTTGGATTCTTTGGGATTCAATATAGCTTCGGTCTACAGCAAAGTGCGGTCAATCCGATCTATGATATGCTCGGTGCATCACCTGAAGATATCCCTATTTTAAACCTCGCCGGTCCGATGACCGGCCTTTTAGTTCAGCCCATCATCGGAGCTTTAAGTGACAAAACATGGTCGCCAAGGTGGGGACGAAGAAAGCCGTTTTTTCTTATTGGTGCCCTCATGTGCAGCTTTGCGTTGCTGGTGTATCCATTTAGCTCAAGCCTTTGGATGGCCGCGGGCCTTCTGTGGATTCTCGATGCCGGCAATAACACTGCAATGGAGCCCTACAGAGCTTTTATTGCGGATACCCTGGACGCAGAGCAGCAACCAACAGGCTTTCAGGCTCAAAGTTTTTTCACGGGTTTTGGTCAGACACTCGCCAATCTTTCCCTTTTCATTTTTCCTTTGTTGATTATTGGAAGAACCGGCTCATTGCCAAATTGGGTCTACGCTTCATTCTTTTTGGGAGCGATTTGTAGTATCGGATCCATTTGGTGGAGTGTTAGAACTACACCTGAAATCCCCCCAACACCAGAAGAGCTTGAAAAAATCAGAAATGCTGAAGGAGGATTATTTGCCCCGTTCAAAGAAATTTTGGGAGCCATTAGCGATATGCCTAAAGTAATGTGGCTTCTGGCATTGGTTTATCTGTTTCAATGGTATGCCTTGTTTTGTTATTGGCAGAACTCATCAAAAAGTATAGCTCTGTCTGTTTGGGACGCTACCCCGCTGGAGAACCCAAAACTTTATGAAGAAGCTGTTGGGTGGACAGGCCTTGTCAACGGCTGGTATAATATTATCACTTTCCTCTCCGCCTTTGGGCTGGTTTGGTTTGCAAGAAAAATCGGGCCGAAGTATGTTCATTTATTCTGTCTTATTCTGGCAGCTGCAGGATTTCTGGCTTTTCCGCAGATTGAAAACAAATACCTCCTTTTTGTAGCCATCACCGGTTTTGGAATTGGCTGGGCAAGCATGATGGGCATCCCTTACCTGATGGTGGTAAACGATATTCCAAAAGAAAGGTATGGGGTATATATGGGTATCATCAACATGATGATCGTTATTCCAATGATTCTACAAACTCTCACTTTTGGTTATGTTTTGAAGAATTTCCTCGGTAATGATCCCCGAAATGCTATCACTTTTGCAGGAGCATTACTCGTTGTGGCGGCACTTGGCGTTCTATTCATCAAACCTTCAAAACCAATCTCAAGTGAATTCGTAAGTCCGCCAATGGGACACTAAGTTTTAAGCAATGCCAATTCACCTTTGGGCTCGGAAGTGTTTCTGCTTCAAAACGCATTCGTTTTTGAAATCGAAAATGAGTCTATTTCTTCGGCATCTTCAGAATTATCGCCTGGTAAAGTCTTATCCTATTTTTCTATCAGTTTGGATTATTGAATAACTATTAAGAATCATAAGCCGGTAAATTGTTGTGATCTTAAAAAATTCCTATTTTTGGCACTTCTTTCTAAAACCCCGTAATCAATAATATTACATGAATTACGACTTAGATTTGGTGCCGGAGCGTACCCTTAAACCTCGCGAAGCCGGCCTTACCATGGTCATGGATAAAGGCCTTAGTGTTCGTGAAATTGAAGACCTCCTCACCACTTCGTCCGATTATATGGACATTGTGAAATTTGGCTGGGCCACTTCTTTTGTGACTCCCAACATTCAGGATAAAATCAAAGTATATAAAGACGCCGGCATCCCGGTTTATTTTGGCGGAACGCTCTTTGAGGCCTTCACTGTAAGAGGCCAGTTTGAAGACTACCTTCGTGTACTTGACAAGTTTGGCCTGGAGCACGCCGAAGTTTCTGATGGCTCCATCACCTTACCACATGATGAAAAGTGTGAGTACATCAGTAGATTGGCTAAACATGTAAAAGTACTTTCAGAAGTAGGTTCTAAAGACGCCGAGAAGATTTTTGCTCCATATAAATGGATAGAAATGATGCAGGCCGAGCTTGACGCCGGAGCCTGGAAAGTCATTGGTGAAGCCAGAGAAGGTGGAAACATCGGTCTTTACAGAAGCAGCGGCGAAGTACGTCAGGGACTTGTGGATGAAATTATCCACGCCATTTCTCCTGAGAATATTATCTGGGAAGCTCCTCAAAAAGGCCAACAGGTTTATTTTGTCAAACTGGTTGGTTCAAACGTTAACCTTGGAAACATCGCACCAAACGAATTAATACCGTTAGAAACGATCAGACTAGGTCTAAGAGGGGATACTTTCTCTACTTTTTTACCCGACGACATCAAGAAAAAATACAAATTAGGCAAGTATTATCAGGACGACAGAATTCGTCAGGATGACTAATCGATAAAACAAATATGGAAATTATACATTTCCTTCTTGACTTTTTGAAAGACCCTCTAGCCATGCTACAGGGTTTTCTTAATGAATATGACACCCTCACCTACGCCATCCTTTTCATGGTGATTTTTGTGGAGACAGGCTTCATCGTTATGCCTTTATTGCCAGGCGATTCATTGCTTTTCGCAACAGGCCTTCTGGCATCTACCACAGGTCAACTTGATGTTAAAATCATTATCCCTCTCCTGATATTGGCCGCCTTAATGGGTGATAATGTCAACTATTTTGTTGGCAGAAAATTCAGTGCATTTATCAAGTCAAAAGAGAAAATACTTTTCCTTAAGCGAGAGTACATCACTCAAACTGAGGAATTTTACGAAAAACATGGCGGCAAGGCCGTAATTCTTGCCCGTTTCATGCCTATTATCCGAACTATTGCTCCTTTTGTGGCCGGTGCAGGAAGCATGAAATACGGAAAGTACATTACTTTCTGTGTTTTAGGAGCCGTGCTTTGGGTAACCTCAATTACCCTCTTAGGTTACTTCCTTGGCAACAACGAGTTTGTCAAAGCGAACTTTGAGAAGGTGGTTCTTGGTATCGTGTTCGTCAGTATCGCCCCTATGATCATAGGTCTAATCAGAGCTAAACTTCTACCCAAACGTAATGCCTGAGACAAAAAACTTGTATGGACTGATCGGCTACCCCCTCACGCATTCTTTTTCGAAGAAGTACTTCACCGAAAAGTTTGAGAAAATGGGCATTTCTGCCGAGCACCGTTATGAGCTTTTTGAGATGGAAGATGCCGCTGAATTTCCTGAGCTTTTTGAGAAGTACCCAAATCTAAGAGGTATTAATATCACTATCCCTCACAAACAAAGCGTTTTTCAATTTCTCGACGAACTTGATCATTCTGCGAGCAATGTGGGTGCAGTGAATGTGGTAAAAAGAGAAGGCACAAAACTCATTGGTTACAATTCTGATTTTTACGGTTTTCAGCGTTCATTGATCGAGTTTATGGGAAGCGTTCCGCAAGGCTTAAAAGCTCTGGTTTTAGGAAACGGTGGTGCTGCAAAAGCTGTTGTCGCCGCTCTGAAAGATCTCAGCGTTCAAATTCAATTGGTTAGCAGAAAAGCTTCAGAGAAAGCAATTGATTACGATCAGGCAAAATCGGCGATTGAAGACCACCTGCTGATTGTCAATTGCACGCCTTTGGGCACTTACCCGAAAACAGATGCCTCTCCAGATTTGGCCTATGAGAAACTAACCAGCGAGCATTACTTGTTTGATCTGGTGTATAATCCGGCTGAAACTCAATTCATGAAAAAAGGAATTGAGCAAAATGCCAACGTAAAAAACGGATACGATATGCTGGTTTATCAGGCCGAAAAATCCTGGGAAATCTGGCAGTCTTAAATAAAAAACTATGAAATATAAAAAGCACGTTTTCATCTGTACTAACGATAAGCCAGCTCCAAAGAAATGCTGCGGCAGTGAGAAAGGTATGGAGCTCGTCGAGGCCTTCAAAGCAAGTCTGACTGAGAAAGGTTTACAAAAAGAAATCAGAGCTCAGCGAGCCGGCTGTCTGGATACCTGTGCTTTCGGACCTTCGGTAGTGGTTTATCCTGAGGGTATTTTCTACGGAAAAGTTACACCTGAAGATGTTGAGGAGATTGTAAACGAGCATTTGATTAATGACAAGCCCGTTGATCGTCTAAAACTCGATTTCTGATTTGTTCAAACACAAAAAACATCTCTTTTTTGATCTGGATCACACTCTTTGGGATTTTGAAACTAATGCTAAAGAGTGTCTTCTTGAGATTTTTGAACACCACTCTTTTCACAATTTCGGTTTAGAGTTTGAAACTTTCTTCAACTGTTTCTCTCAAATAAACCGTGAACTTTGGACCCAACTGGAACAAAATAAAATTACTCATGATACCATTCGTCTTCAGCGTTTCAAGATGACCTTAGACCAGCTCGGAGCCGAAAGTGATTTGACCCAATCAGAAGAGTACAACCAGCATTTTCTTGATCTTTTACCGAATAAAAAAGGCTTAATTGAAAACTGCGTTGAGGTCCTGGATCAATTGAAAAATAATTATCACCTTCATATTTTGAGCAATGGTTACCATGAAATCCAACTCAAAAAGTTAAAAAATAGTGGAATTGATCACTATTTCGGCGAAATCATCACCAATGACAGGGCGGGTGCCCGAAAACCCGATAGGGCCATTTTTGATTTTGCGATTACCACTGCCAAAGCTAAAAAAGAGGATGCCCTGATGATCGGCGACAGTCTGGATGCCGACATTGATGGAGCTGAAAAAGCCGGCATGAATGCTATTCATTTTGATGAATACGATCGTCACAAAGCCAAACCGGGTGTCCCGAAAATAAAGCAATTGACTGAGCTACTTCATTATTTGTAAGCCGGTCGTGACTATCTTTATCTTTTCTAAAGAAATCAATGAACTACTTTGAAGCAACTATAGAAGTCAATGCCGACTTTGCAGAAATTTTGATAGCAGAGCTGGCAGAAATTGGCTTTGACACCTTTCTGGAAAACGATAACGGTTTGCAAGCCTATATCACCGAGGAGCTTTTTGACGATCAGGCTTTCAAACTTTTAATGGAAGACTATTCCACTAAAACTTCTCTCTTCTATTCTATAAAAGGTATTGAAAAGCAAAACTGGAACGCCGAATGGGAGAAAAGTTTTGATCCGATTGAAGTCAACGACCAAATAAGAGTGAGAGCCACCTTTCATGAAGCTAAAGAGGGTGTTCCGTACGAGATTATCATTACTCCAAAAATGTCCTTTGGCACGGGCCACCACGAAACCACTGCTCAGGTGATGCAGCTTCAGCTGGAAGTAGATCATCAGAAAAAGAAAGTCCTTGATGTAGGTACCGGAACTGGTATTCTGGCCATTCTTGCTGAAAAACTGGGTGCAGGTTCAATCAGAGCTTTTGACATTGACGAGTGGTCAGTAGAAAACACACTTGAGAACATAGAACTTAATAATTGTTACAACATTTCCGTTGGCCAAGGTACTATCAAAGACGAAACAAAAGAGGAGTATGATATCGTCATCGCCAATATCAACCGAAATATCCTTTTAGAGGAATTGAGCATTTACTCCACCTTCCTAAAAAAAGGAGGAATTCTGATGCTCAGCGGCTTTTATGAAAAAGACGGTCCGGATATTGAAGCAGAGTGTAATAATTACAGTCTCAAAAAAGTGAAACTTATAAGTAAGAAGGACTGGGCTGCAGTCGTTTATACCAAGCAGTAAGAATATTCGCATAAATGCCTTTTCAAACAGGAAAAAGACTACTTCGCAATTTCATCCTAATTTTTGGGCTTTTAATCAGCTCTTTTCTGGTTAATGCTCAGGTGATCAGACTTGAAAACAGTCCTGAAACATTTCTTGAAAGTTTTGAAAAGGTTTTTACTGATGCAAAGAACGAAACCTCCATTGCTGAATTTAGTCAATTTAAGCCTCATTTTGAAAATGAAATGAGCCCGGCCGAGCGGCAACAGTTTATTCAGCTATGCCAAACAATGGCCGGCAGAAACCACAAAATGCCGGAGTATTACTACCTCCTGGTTTTTCTCAATAATGCTTTCAATCCTGAATATTTTGATGCTCAGGCACGTGCAGACCTCCTTTCGTATTTCACAAAATTGTCAGCAGATCAGCCAAAAAACCGGGTAACAGAAATTGTGAAACAACTCACCGGTTTCCTGACAGACAGAATCGTTTATGAGGCTAAATTCAATAAACTCTATGCTTTCGGAGGTCAGTTTAGGCTAGGCTATTTTGATCAGGAACAAGACTATCTCAAAGAAGAAATTCCTCAGAGCACACAAAAATCAAGCCCTGAGGAAGACTTCGGCCTGTTTGACGATTGGGATAAGGAGGAAGAATATGATCCATGGGATGATCCCTCGCTGTCTATTGACCCTGATGAGTTTTACAGGCTTATTCCGCTTCCCAAAATCAAGGGTTTAGTGCTTTATCTTGAGAATGTTGATCTGGTGATGGTGAGCCCTTCAGATTCGGCCATTTTTCAGAATACTACCGGTGCGGTGGATTTAATGGCGAATAATTTCGTGGGCGAAAAAGGAAGTTTTGACTGGTCAATGGTCAATATACCCGAGGCAAAAGTTAATTTTTCTGAATACACTTTCAATATCTCAAAACCTTACCTCAAGGCCGAAAAGGTAGTTTTTGAATACCCCTCTTACCTCGCTGACACCGTTGAAGGTGTTTTTGAATTCAGAGGAGAAAACAGAAGAACCGGAGAAGCCATTACTTATCCAAGGTTCAAGTCTTATGAAAACAATGCTCAGTTTAAGAATCTTGAGGCTAGCCTTAGTTATAAGGGTGGATTTTCGTTGATCGGTAACCGCCACTTTTCCAGCTCGCTTTATCATAATATTTCAACACTTTTTGTGAACAAGGGTCTGCCCAATTCATTCAAAGTGGAAGGAAGAAGAATAGAGTTCACTGACTCTCTGATTACCTCAGATCAGATAAGTTTTACCAGCTATATCCGTGAAGACTCTATTTATCACCCGGCAGTACGTTTACGATACGATATTGAGAATAAGTTTTTGAACCTCTATAAAGTTTTCAGGGGCGGGTTCAGAAATACCATGTATTCAGATACTTTTCATGAGATGGACATCCGATCTGACGCCATGAAGTGGGATTTGAAAACTAATAAAATGGATTTCTATATCATTGCCGGCAAAGAAGAGGTCCCCGCCATTTTTCAGGGTTTCAATTATTATAATCAGGCTCATTTACGTGAGTTAAGTAATATTGCCGGCTGGAATCCACTGGTTTTTCTGGGAAATTACGTTTACCGAAAAAAAGTAAATCGCTTCACCCTTTTTGAGATTGAAGATAAAATTCAGCTTTCCCCGCGGCGAATCAAAGACGGGGTAATCATTGCCACTCAAATGGGCTTTTTAGATTATGACCCTCACTCAGACTCGTACAGTTTAAGCAGAAAAGGCCTTCATTACTTTAAATCATCTATCGGTCGGGGTGATTACGACGACCTGGTTTTCCAGTCTTATTCTGAAGAAGGTCAGAATAACGCCAGTATTGACCTAAACTCCAACGCCCTTGATATCGGAGGCACTTCTGAGTTCAGGCTTTCAGATTCCCTGGGAATCCGATTTCTTCCCAAAGACAAATCCCTTAAAATGGAGGGCAGCAAGTCTTTCAAGTTTGCAGGTGAAATCAGTGTAAAAAATTATCGTTTCTTTGGAGATTTTGAGGTGGATTATGAGCGTTTTTTGGTCAATCTAAATAGAATCGATTCTATTACCTTCACTCCGGTCAAGGTTTATAATAGCGGTCATATCAGTAACATCGGCGGTCAGGTGGTTTACGGAAAATCAGGGATACTCTACCTGAATGCCCCGGATAATAAATCAGGTCGTAGAAAGCTTCCTCAATATCCTCGTCTGGTCATTGAAGAAGGAGCTATTGTTCGTTTTGATGATTCCTTAAGACGCGAATTCACTTACCCGGAAGACGTTTTCTTTAAAATCGAAAGCATTGACCATGACAGCCTCAACAGTGTTGACATGGCCTATAAGGGCGTTTTTAATTCAGGCGGAATCATCCGGCCCATTCAGGAGACCTTGATCGTAATGCCGGATACCTCAATCGGGTTTAATCACCTACCGAAGGGAAACTACAAGCTCTATGGCACAAACTCCTCGTTTGATTTCGAAGAGAACCTGAGAATGACGAAGAAAGGTCTGACCTCAAAAGGAAAGCTAACTCACCTTGCTGCCCTGGCCAATGCCGAAAAAGCTCGCTTTGGCTCTGACGAACTTACATTCAACGGAAAGTCGGCCCTCATAAAAGAGGCCTTCCTTGGTCAGAATGTTTACTTCCCTGATGTCAAAATCAACGAATATGAAGCTACTTGGAAACCTGAAGTGGATAGCCTGTCAATAGCTTCTGATGAAACTTTCAGCTTTTATCAAGCCAGTACCGAACTTTCAGGAAACCTTGTAGTAAGAAATAGTGGACTTTACGGGCAGGGAAAACTCACCCGAAAGGACTCTGAGGCCAATTCCGATGCCATTAAGTTCAATAAGGCGGGTTTCCTTGCTGAGAATTCGGAGTTTATTGTGAAGTCAGAAGCTAATGCCGGCAGCCCGATTTTGAAGGGTCAAAAAGTACAACTTGACTTTAATGTAGATCGGCAAATTGTAAACATTTCACCGGAAGAGAGTGATTTCAACGACACCCTGAATGCGTCAATTGCCTTCCCGTATGCCGCATATAAAACCACCATTGATAATGCTACCTGGAATATTAAAGACCGTAAAATCTCCATGAAAGGTGATGTGGAGACCTCTCTTTTCTCGTCCACCGCTGAATCTCAATACGGACTGGAATTTAACGGAGAGGAGGCTCTCTATGATATTGCCGCTAATACCCTGAACATCTCCGGAGTACCCGGAATCAAAACGGTGGATGCCATTATTATCCCTGAAAATGGAGAAGTAGCCGTACGAAGCGAGAAGCTTTTACCATTTACGAATGCTACCGTAATTGCAGACACCGTCAATAAATACCACACTTTGGCAAACGCCAACATTACAATAAATTCAAAGCTCAGCTATTCGGGGGATGCTTCTTATCAATTTGTCAATGTGAGCTCCGATACCTTCAATATCAAAATGCAGAGTTTCGAATTCGCTGAGATTACCCCGGAGGGGCAAATTTTGGGTTCTAAACGCTCGGGGCAGCTATCAACTATAGCCCGGGCGAAAGTTACAGAAGCCGATAGCATTTTCTTATCGCCAAAAATGCTCTACATAGGTGAGCTAACCATGCTGGCTCCTTTCCGAAATCTTAGTCTCAAAGGGCAGGTCACTCCTGTTTTAGACCAGTATCCTGTACTCGGCAAAAACTGGATCAATTATTCGGGAAATAAGTCTGAAGAAATTCAGATCAATGTGGATGAAACACTAAAAGATGGTGGAAAAAGACTTTATGCAGGCTTACACCTGAACCCGGCGGCTTCGAGTGAGAGCCTCTACCCAACGTTCTTGTCGGCAAAACGTCAGAATGACGACCGGGATGTATTTCTGGCCAGGGGAGTTTTCAAAAGAGACGAACCGAATAAAAGATTTGTCATTCTCGGTACAGAAGAAAACCCGAGAAATTCACCCGGAAATAGCTACGAGCTTTATGATGAGCTGGGCTTGATTAAACTTGACGGTGAGTTTAATCTACTAAACAGCAATTTGAGCCAATATATGCAGACAGTGGGTCAAGCTGAGCTGGAGCTGGATTCATTGACCTATACTTTTAATACCCTTGTAAAATATAACTTCCCTGTTCCGCCACCGATACTGGCTAAAATGGGAGACAATATTGTCAAAACGAACCTTGACGTAGGAAATTCCGATCCTGCCATTGCTTTTGAAAACCCTGAGTTCTTAGCTAAGCTTGCACAGTTTACCGGTCCTAAAGGAGCGGAAGATTATAAAGAAGAGTATTACAAAGGGCATGTTCCACTTTTTAAACATTCGCCTAAATTCTTTGCAACAGCTGTCTTTAGCGACCTTCATTTGAAATGGAATCCTGTTTTCAACAGTTACCATAATGCCGGTAGAATCGGAATTTCGAACATCGGAGAAACCGACATTAATGCCATGGTACCCGGTTATTTTGAGATTATCAAAAACCCGCACAAAGGCGATGAGATTACTTTCTTCCTTGAGGTTTCTCCTAGCGTATGGTATTATTTTGCCTTTAAAGAAGGTCAACTGGGCATTGCTTCTTCAGATTTTGAGTTTAATAAAATGCTGACTGAAAAAGACAAGGCCTCTGCAAAGGGGGTTGAACTCATCAATGCCGATATGGCCGAAGCAATGAATTTCAGAAAGCGATTCATGATTTCGTATCTGGGTGTTGACGCCGAAATCTTTGAAAAACCAGCCAGAACACCCGTCAGTGCTCCAGGTCAGGTAGCTCCGGTTGCAATTCCTCAAACTGAGAACTCAAAAACTGCCCCTCAACAGAAAGAGGAAGTAGAACAGGACGGATTTTAACGTTTATTTTACCGACCTTTGCCCCTCGAATTGCAAAGCATCAGAAAATGAAGACCAAAGGAAACAGAAAAACCCATGTGAATATTGTTACGTTGGGTTGCTCCAAAAATGTGGTGGACTCCGAGATTTTATTTACTCAATTAAAGGGCAATGGTGTTTCAGTAGAGCATGAATCTGAGAACGATGACTCTAATGTGGTAGTTATCAATACTTGTGGTTTCATTGATAATGCTAAGCAGGAGTCGATTGATACCATTCTCCGGTATGTAGATGCCAAGGAGGCAGGTATTGTCGAAAAAGTTTATGTTTCCGGTTGTCTTTCTCATCGTTTTAAGGACGAACTGGCTCCAGAAATCCCTCAGGTAGATGCCTGGTTTGGCACCAACGAGTTACCAAGGCTTCTCAAAACACTCAAAGCTGATTATAAAAAAGAATTAGTAGGCGAGCGTCTGCTGACCACTCCGGCTCATTACGCTTATCTGAAAATTGCTGAAGGCTGTGATCGCCCATGTTCATTCTGTGCAATTCCGCTGATGCGTGGAAAACATGTGTCTACCCCGATGGATCAACTGGTGACTCAAGCGTCAAACCTGGCTGCAAAAGACACTAAAGAGTTAATCCTTATCGCTCAGGACTTAACCTATTATGGTCTTGACATTTATAAAAAGAGAAACCTTGCTGAGCTTCTTGACAAACTGGCTGATGTTGAAGGTATTGATTGGATCAGGTTACAATACGCTTACCCGGCCGGTTTCCCGATGGATATTCTGGAGGTGATTAAAAACCGCCCGAATGTCTGCAATTATTTGGACATGCCGCTTCAGCATGGATCTTCGGAGATTCTTAAACTAATGAGGCGAGGAATCAATCGGGAGAAAACTGAAGAACTGGTAGACAGCATTCGTCAAAAAGTACCGGACATCGCCCTGAGAACCACGCTTATTGCGGGTCACCCGGGTGAAACTGAAGATCATTTTGAGGAGATGTACCGCTTTGTCGAGAAAATGCGTTTTGATCGCCTTGGTATTTTCCAGTATTCTCATGAAGAAGATACGCATTCTTATAGTATGCCTGACGATATTCCTTCTGAAATCAAAGAAGAAAGAACCGACCTGATCATGGAACTCCAACAAGGTATTTCTTCTGAGCTTAATCAAAAGAAAGTGGGCAATACGTTTAAGGTACTATTTGACCGCAAAGAAGGTGATTATTTCATTGGCCGTACGGAATATGATTCCCCGGAAGTAGACAATGAAGTCTTAGTTCCCGCGAGCCAATATGTTCGCCTCGGCGACTTTGCCAATGTTAGAATTAATCGTGCTGAAGAGTTTGACCTTTTCGGAGATGTGATTTCTTAATTATCAGAACTCTTCAAATACTTAGGGAAACGCATAAATCGTAACCCAACCGAAAAATCAAGGCGATCCATAACGATTGGGCTATTGAGGATGTTTGGCCCCGAGCCATCGCCAAAATCAAGCTCATTTAGACGACCGTAGTTATAGCCAGCTTCAAGGCTGAGAATAATATCTCTACCAATGATATCATTGCCCAAAAGGAAATCCAAACCTAATGTGGCCGCCGCTCCCCACTGTTTACCCCGATAGTCAAACATGGCTCCGTTATAATCTCCCTGATCTGAATAAAGGTACATTCCCGGACCTCCGCCCAGCACCACAAAAGTCTTGTAGTCAATACTCTTTCTAAGAAACAAAGCAGGACCGATAAACTTTCGTGAGATATTATTAGAGATACTCCCCGAAGCTTCTGCACCCGTCATTTGATTAATATAGTTGATGTTGCTGGCCGAATTTGAGGATTTAAAGTCAGTATAAACTACTCCAAAACCAAAGCCCTCCATAGGAAAAAAGGCTAAATCAGCTCCGAAAGTCCAACCTTTCATTAGTTTCTCCTGATACAGGCCGAACGTATTATTGGCGACGAAATTATTGTCTCTGATATTACCAATCCCTCCCTTGGCTCCTACCCTCCATTTGAGATAGTTTTTAAATTCATTGGTAGCAGGTTCGATAACAGCCTTCTCTTCCACTTCCGATTTCTCGGTTAAAGTTGTCGTTTGAGGTATGATCTCCAGAGGCTTTTCCGTCTCAATTTTTGCATCTACTTCTTCTTCCCGGGTTTTGATTGGTGCGTCACTTTGAGTCGATCTCCCAACAGTTACTTCTTCCGTCTTTTCACTCTTCTGCTTAATCTCTTCTTCTGCCGTAGGAGTTTGCTCAGCAACTTTGGCTACAGTCTTATCCTTTGATTTCTTACTTGACTCAGGCAGTATCTGTGCTGATTCCGACATCGGTTTATTATTCTCAGAAATACTTTCTTTGGCAACGGCCTCCTTCTCTGCGGGAACTGGTTTCTCGGCCACTTTGGCTACAGCTTCATCCTCCGGTTTTTCAACTGACTCCGGCAGTTGTTCTTCCGGTTCCGACACCGACTTCTTATTCTCGACAAGCATTTCTTTGGCAATC
Source organism: Jiulongibacter sediminis (assembly GCF_001306455.1). Lineage (GTDB taxonomy): Bacteria > Bacteroidota > Bacteroidia > Cytophagales > Spirosomataceae > Jiulongibacter > Jiulongibacter sediminis. Next base: position 234,571 of record NZ_LGTQ01000012.1, read on the forward strand.
GCCTCTTTCTCCGCAGGAGGTGTTTTCTCGACCACTCGTGCTACAGCCTCACTCGTGGTCTTCTTTTCAGATTCTTGTAGCTTTTCTACAGTATCTGCCGTCGGTTTCTTGTTTGAAGAAATGCTTTCTTTTGTAATGGTCTCTTTAACCTCAAGTGGTGGGTCAGTCATAACCTGCCCGGATTTGGGCAGATCAGACTTCTCCTCATTTGTAGATTGATTCACTACCTCAGCAAGACTGGCCGGTGTAGATTCTTTTCTTGATTTAGACCTACCACTTTTTCGATCTTCAATAACCGCCAAATCAGAATCGTATTTATTGTACTTAAAATCCTTTACGAGATTCTTAAAAATCTCGTTTCTTAAAACTTTTCCTTTTTTACCAACGTAGGCGTAAATGAATCGTGTGGGAGTTTCATCCAATATTCGGCATCGAATCTCTTCATCAGCCTGTGTGATGATGACGTCACGCTGTGCTTCAGCGGACAAAACAGCCAAAAACACAAAAGCGAGGGCCCAAACGGGCCTAACTCTGGTGACAAAATGAATAAAAAATCTATACATAGGAAGCTTGCACATCTGTTATCATTTCAAATAATTCAAAAACTATACCGTAATTCAATACACGACATCTACCAAATAATTTGAGCTGATCAAAAAGTGTAACTTGAAGAGTTTAGACAAAGCAACTTCAAGAGATAATTTTCTGAAAAAAAATCAAATAGCGGACCAAATGGAACGAATTTTGTACCGATTCGTTTGAAAAAGCACAAGGCATTAACCTGCCGTTAACTAATATTTACCGGCAATATTTTGACAATGTTAAGATCATTGTCTTATATTTCGCCTTTCTAAAAAAGATTTATCAATTAAACCAACGGATCGCAATATGGCATAAACCTCTACGTTAACTAAACGACATGTAAGAATGGAAAAAGTTCGAGTTAACGAGAGTGAGCTTGTATCAGCGTACATCCGTGGAGATGAATCAGCCTTCTCTACGCTAGTTGAGCGTTACAAATCAAAAATTTATACCACCATTTATTTGGTTGTCAAAGATCAGGAGATCGCAGAAGACTTGATGCAGGATACCTTCATCAAAGCTATAAAGACACTCAGAAATGGCAAGTATAACGAAGAAGGAAAGTTTCTTCCCTGGATACTGAGAATTGCTCATAATCTCGCCATCGACCATTTCCGTAGAGCAAAACGCTACCCAAAGGTGGTTTTTGAGGACGGAAGCAGTGTGTTTAACACTTTAAATTTCTCAGAGAACTCAATAGAGACTCGTCAAATTAAGAAAGAGTCTCATGAGCATTTAAGAGGTTTAATTAAGCAACTGCCGGAACAGCAACGTGAGGTACTCATCATGCGTCATTATGAAGAGATGAGTTTCCAGGAAATCGCGGATGCTACAGGGGTGAGTATTAATACCGCGTTGGGTCGTATGCGTTACGCTCTCATTAATTTAAGAAAAATGATGAGTAAATCTGTATATGCGTATGACACAAACCTTTACAACCAAGTTCAATGAGGTAATCCGTTATGTTTATAACGAGACCAGCAGTACCGAAAACCTGCTGATTGAAGAATCACTGACCCAAGACGAAGAGCTTCTTGATTTTTATCTGGACTGCCTGAATCTGAAGTCTGAAATGGACAAAATCCAACTGATTCCGTCAGAAAAGTCGATTAGTAACGTACTAGCGTTTTCTAGAAATTATGAGCCTGTGATTTAATCACAGGCTTTTTTCTTTTCAGACATTAAGAAAGACTTCATAACACTGCCAGCTATGGTCAAAAGTGTTATTCCTACACTTCCTAATCTCGTTTTAATCTCAACACTATTTTTTAATAGCCTTTTAATCTGGCTCTTAACGAGTTCTAATATGCTGTTCATAACTTACTATAAAAAAGAAGCTTATGAGACAGTCAAGGAAAATTCTCGTACCTAACGATTTTAGTGTTAGGCCTCTGATTCTTTTGAAGAAGATTATGGAGCAAGACCCTAATCATAATTTTGAAATTATGCTTCTTAATGGTGTCTATCCACCAGACAATGTCAGCAGCCTTCTTTTTTATAATAAAACGCGTGTCGTTAAAGAGAATGAATCCTCTGGATTCATCAACGCCAGAGATTTGTTCAGACAAAAATTTCGCCCAAGAATTAAGGCTTTTTATTCAGAAGTGATTACTTCGAAAAGCAGGTTTGCTCTTAATGCATTTCTAAAAACAAATAACATTCAGGAAATCTACCTTCCTGAAGGAATGAGCTTTCAGTTCAATCAACGTGAGAGCTTTGATCCAATTCCATTATTAAAAAAAGCATCTCTACCTGTAAAGACCATTTCTTTTGAGAATGAGCATGAGGAAAAAACTTCCAGACTGCGTGATCTGACTACCAATTTCATCAATGACCTTAAAGAGGCTCTGCTAAGTCCTCCATACGAAGGAAGGTTGGCGGTATCCTGATGAATATTGAAGATATTAGCTTACATAATATTCTCTAATTAGCACTTTTTTAAGCTCTCTCTTCAAAATTACATGAGAGAGAATCCGGGGATGATTGTAATCGGGTAGTTCAAGACCTGCCAAAGCTATCTCTTTTTCTGACACATCAACACGGTAAAGTAGCGAAAATAGTTTTGGGCTACTCTTTTCAAACAAAGGGGTAATTAGCCTTTCCAAGTGCTCAAGTAAATCTTGGTAAGAATCTTTTATCTGCTCAGAAAAATCAAAGCCAGACATTTCCATATCCTTTGAAATTTGGGCGATTAGTTTCTTTCGTAAATCTTCTTTCTGAATAAAAGAATCTATCTTACCCTTAGTAAGCTCCGGCAGGTTCATCTTGGATTAAACTGGTACAAATCGAAGATATCAAAAATATGTCTTCATCCGTATTTTGAGAGTCAATTCAACCCACCTCACTCATTCCTAAGTGATTTAACCGGGTTTACAGTAGCCGATTTGTACGAGAAAAAGCCCACTGCACCACCAGCGATCAGTAGAACCGTCAGCAGAATAAAAGTCATGTAACCGTAATTCAGGCCGCCATTGAACTTAAAAAGTTGAACATTCATAAAAAGGCCAAAAAACACCCCAAAAGGTACTGCAATAGCTGAAGCAACTAAAAGAAGCTTCAAAAAAGACCAGGCGAACATTACAATTATTTGCCTAATTTCTGCACCCATCACCTTTCTGATTCCTATTTCTTTAACTCTTTTCTCCGTGGTATAAATCAACATGCCCAACATACCCATCAGAGCTATTACAAAAATTATCACACTGGTAATACCCATAATTTTCATGTCTTCCACAGGGTAATACCTTTCATAGAGGTCATCTGCAAGCCAGCTGCCATGTGCTTCATCATAAGGGTATTCTTTGTTCCAAACAGCGTCCAGCTTATCTTCAAAATTGGCCTGATCAACCATCTCGTTGGTTCTTATTGCAGCGACCCGGAAAGCTTGTGGATTATATTGAAAAACCACTGGCAAAATCTGGTATTGATAGTTAAAATGACAGAAGTTTTTGATCACTCCTGAAATAATCAGCGGTTGATCAGTCTCCAGATAAACCTGTTGACCAATAGCCTCTTCAGGACTACCTAAAAGTAAGGCATCTACGGCCTTCTCATTAATAACTACAAAACCTCCGCTACTATCTCTTTGTGAGCTTGGCAGATTTTCACCAGCCAGAAAGTTCAACTCCATATTATCGATAAAGGCGGCATCAGCGGCGTAATAGAAACTTTGCTTTTTTTCGGCATCTGGTTCTCTCCCAAGACCAACTCTGGCAGGCATATTTCCAAATACCTGCGAGACATAACCCAGCCTTTGAACTTCATTCATTGATAAAATTTCGGAATGAAAAAAGTCGTTAGTACCCTCTTTTAAACTCAAATTATAAATACCCTTTCGATTAAAGTTTTCGTTTTCGGTCGCCATATACTCAAATTGATTAATGAGATGGCCGATGACAAAAACGAAACCGAGGGTTACGGTAAATTGAATGACCATCAGTACTCTTCTGAAACCAATTTTCCCAAAACTAGCCGGAGATAGCTCTCCCTTCAGCACCTTAGCCGGTTGAAAACGAGAGAGAATAGCAGCAGGAGAAATTCCGGCCAAAAGGCCAAGAAAAAGGGTAAACATGGCAAAAGAAAGTATAATAGCCCAGGGATGATCTACCTCCCAGGTAATCCAGCCCACATGAAGGTTATTCTTGGCTACCCAAAGCAGAAAAAGCCCAATAAGTAACGAGAAAAAAGAAATGATAACCGCCTCGCTCAAAAACTGACCAATCAGTTGAGAACGCACAGCTCCCATAACTTTACGAACCCCAACTTCTTTTGACCTGCTCAATGATCTTGCTAGGGTAAGATTGACATAGTTAAAAGCTGCCAGAAGTAAAATCATTAACGGGATGCTGAAATTGAATAGAATATCCCGAAAATCTTCAACGTATGGATTATTCTCAAGAATGGTTCGGGCAGGAGAAATACTATCAAAAGGCTGAGCAAAAAGCTCAATTTGCTTATCAACTTTAAGCAGAAAAGATTTTGAGGCCTGATTAGCAATTTGCTCCAAACCAATATTTAACTTTTTTAGGTCTGTTCCTTCTACAGTTTTTAAAAAAGTATGAGAATCCAAAACTGACCACTTTTCTTCTTCAGACTGCTCAGCTTTGAATTTATCAAAGGTGCTCATTGAGACCATGACGTCTGACTTGAATTGAGTTTTAGTTTTGTACTCTTTAAGTACACCCGTAATTCTGAAGCTTCCAAGATCCTGATGTTCGAGCGATTTACCAACTGGATTGGCATCACCAAAAAAACGGTCAGCCATTTCATTGCTGAGCACTAAGGTATTGGGTTCTGATGGATATGCTCCTTGCTCCAGCGGGAAGTTGAACATATCAAAGAATTGAGGCTCAGTGTAAATAGTATTTACATTTTGTGTTTTCAGCCTGTTGCTAAGTACCCAGCCAAAGTCACGAACCACTTTAGTGGCATTTTCTACTCCTGACAATTCACTTTTAAGTTTATCAGACAAAGCATAAGGAGATGAAGCACAAGATGTTACGATTCCCTCTTTTGAGATATCATCCGTAATCACCCGAACCAGGCGGTCTGTATCCTGATGGAAATTGTCAAATTCATAAGAACTTTGCAGCTGAATTAAAGCCAGCAAAACAAAAGGAATGGCTATTCCCAGACCAACAATATTGATAAAAGAGAATAGCTTATGTTTTGATAAGTTCCTCCAGGCGATTTTGATATAATTCTTCAGCATAGTTTCTTTATTTCTTGATGTTGGGTGTCAGATGTTTGGTGTAGTTGAAAGATGGCCCAGGCCTTTTTCCAATTCTCCTTTACAATTCAACCGTCCTCCACTTTTCTCCCTCCGAATCTACTCTCCTCTGACAAACTCCATCTGTTTCTTCAGTTCGTCTCTTTTGACGAAGGTTATCGGAACAAACTCATCGTTAGGGGAGCCGATGAAATAGAGGGTCCAATCCTGATCATAATCTTTGAGCATGTGGCGGATACATTCGGCCCTGTCAACCGTTGGAACCTCGCATTCCTGCCAGTAAAACAACTCAACCCGATAATGCAATTGCTGCTTTTGCCCATTAATGGTAACCTCAATTTCGACGTCCTGTTTCCCTTTACCTTCAGGGAGTGGTATTGCGATATGTGCCATAATATGTTTGGTTAAAAGTTACAGGTTAAACAGGTGATACACTCGTATCATTTTACTTTCAACCTGTAAACATGGTTCTCTTATTCGCTTCTCAAGCTTTTCACAGGATTCACAATTGCAGCTTTTATAGCCTGATAACTCACTGTTAGTAATGCGATCAGAACTGCCGCAATGGCTGCCACCGCAAAAATCCACCAGGCGATATCAATTCTGTAGGTAAAATCATTCAACCACTGGTTCATCGCATACCAGCTAAGTGGTAAGGCGACTAAAATGGCTCCACCCACCAGTTTAAGGAAATCGGCAGAGAGTTTCATGGCGATCTGATTAACCGATGCCCCCATAACTTTGCGAACTCCAATTTCCTTTGTTCTTTTTTGAGCGTTAAAGGCTGCGAGGCCAAACAGACCAAGGCAGGCAATCAATAGAGACAACACTGTAAACGTCATAAAAATATTTCCCAGACGCCGCTCGGTCTGGTAGGTATTATTGAAAGAATCGTCCAGAAAATAGTGATTGAAAGGTTGACCGGGAGCCACATTGTTCCACTCGGCTTTAATCTGGCTTATAGTTGAAGAAAAGTCTCCAGCCTTCAGTTTTACGGTCATTTTATTTCGGTGACCCGGAGTAATATTCAAAGCCAGAGGGCCGATTTTATCTTTGAAAGACTCAAAATGAAAGTTCCTGACAACCCCTATAATGGTAAAATAGTCTCTCTCTATACCGGTCGCCGCTACATTTGTAACTCTTTTACCAATTGCTTCATCCGGCTGAATCCCAAGAATAGAAAGTGCCGACTCGTTGACTAAAATAGCTGATGAGTCCGTACTGAATTGACGATCAAAATCACGCCCCGCCACAATTTCAAGATCCAAAGTTTTCAAATAGTCATGATCTACACGCCAGTTCTGCATCTGAATAGTCTTATCTTCAGGCCCCTCCAGGTCAAAGCCGCTGTCAGACCTGTTTGATGGTGTAGGCAAAAAGCTACTGATTGTGGCAGAAGCCACCATTGGCAAATCAGCTACCTGATTTTTAAACGTTTCCACATGATTGCCAGCAGCGTACACATCATCTATGATCAAAAGTTGATCTTTTGAGTAGCCCAAATCTTTGTTTTGAATGTAATTCAGTTGATAGTACACAACCAGAGTACTCACCATCAGAAATACAGAAACAGCAAATTGGAACACCACCAAAGCATTTCTGACTTTTCCACCACCTCCGGTAGTTTTGCCGTCGCCCTTAAGCACTTGTACCGGAATAAAACGGGAAAGGAAGAAGGCCGGATAACTGCCGGAAACCATACCAAGCAATAGGGTAACCGATAAAATAACGAGCCAAAACAATGGGTTCAAAAAAGGAATAGAAATGTCTTTCCCGGTAAGCTCGTTGAAAAGGGGCATAAAAACTACCGCCACCAAAAGAGCAAGGAGCAGAGAAAGAAATGAGACCAGACCAGACTCGGTAAGAAATTGACTAACCAAACCGGTTTTGTTTGAACCCAGAGTCTTTCGGATACCAACTTCTTTGGCCCGTTTTAATGATTGAGCTGTGGATAGGTTCATGAAATTCACAATGGCAAGAACAATCAGAAACAGAGCAACAAATGAAAGAATGTAAATGGTTTGCAGTGTGCTATTGGGGTTCATTTCTGCCACTCGATTTCCCGATAAATGAAGCTCAGTCAAAGGAATAGTTGCGTAACGTATATAATTGCCTTCGGCTTCAAAACTCTCCCGGTTTATTCCCGGCATAAAGCTTTCGGCATACGGCACCATATATTTCTCAAACAGAATCTGGAGCGGCTGCTGAAGGTCTTCGGCCCGGGTATTTGGAATCAGTTTAAGAAACGTATTGAAATTATTACTCCCCCAGTCAGGATCTCTAGATTCAGCATGGCTTTCCATGCTCATAAAAACGCTGTAGCCATTGAGGAAGGAATTGGAAGGCACCCCATCCATAACACCGGTTACCGTAAAATTTTCATCGTTATTGATGACCACATTTTGACCCAGAGCTGAGCTTTCACCAAAGTATTTTTTAGCCGCCTCTTGGGTAAGTACTACCGTATTCGGATCTTTCAGAGCGGTTTTAGAATCACCTTCCAGAAGTCTTAACCCGAAAAAGTCGATGAAGTTAACATCAGCAAAAGTACTCTTCTCTTCTTTTTGATTCTCAATGGTTTCAGGTCTTCTTACCAGCATACTTCCCCATTGTCGCAGCCGGGTGGCATCTTCTACCACATCAAAATCTCTTTTAACGGTCTCGGCAAAAGGAGCCACTAATACAGCAAACTCCTGAGCCTGCCCACCAAATTTTATATCCACCTGAGCCCTGTGAATACGATCAAAATCTTTGAAAGACCGGTTATAACTCAGCTCGTCTATAATATAGAGCGTAATGAGGAGCCCTCCCGCCATTCCAATAGCCAGGCCGAAGGTATTGAGAAAAGTAAAGAAAGGTTGCTTTCTCAGGTTTCTCCAGGCGATTTTTAAATAATTTCTAAGCATAGTTTCTTTGTTTTTCAGGAACATGGAGAAAGGAACAAGTAACAGGTGCCTATGGCTCCAATTTCCTTCACCCTTAAACTTTTAACCTTTAACTTTCCATCATTCACTCCTTAGCGATTTTACGGGATTAACCATGGCTGCTTTAATAGCCTGATAACTAACGGTAATGAGGGCAATTGCTACTGCAACCAAAGCCGCTAACGCATATACCCACCAAGGAATCTCTATCCGGTATTGAAAATCCTCAAGCCACTTATTCATCGCATACCAGCCTAAAGGCAGTGACATCAAAATGGCGATGAAAACGAGCTTCAGAAAATCAGAGGATAGTCGGTAAACGATCTGGCCAACACTGGCTCCCATTACTTTCCTGACCCCTATTTCCTTGATTCTTTTTTCAGCATTAAAAGCTGCCAGCCCAAACAGACCTAAACAGGCAATGAGGATTGATAAAAAGGTAAAAATCATGAAAATTTGACCCAGTCGCTGCTCAGCTTCATATGTACTGTTGAAAGAGTCATCCATAAAATAATAATTGAAAGGCTGTCCAGGGGCTACAGATGCCCAGGTTTCCTCTATTTGACTTATCGTTCTCTCAAAATCACCAGCCCGAACCTTTACAATCATTTTATCTGAATAATTGCTCAAACGCATGCTAAGAGCACTGATATTTTGGCGAAGCGACTCAAAATGAAAATTCTCAACCACACCAATGACCGTATACGTTTGAGAATCACCTGTTGTACCAAATGGATCTACAATTCTCATCCCGATGGCATCTTCAGGGCTTCTCCCGAAAAGGCGGGCTGTAGTCTCATTGATTATCATGGCCGAAGAGTCAGTGGCCATATTTCGATCAAAATCTCTACCAGCAGCCAGCTTCATTCCCATCGTGGAAATGTACTCCTGCGATACCGTCCACTCCTGCATATTTACATTTTCTTCCTGCTCGGGATGGCCTTCTTCGTAAAAGGTGTTATCAGAACGATTTGATGGTGTAGGCAGGTAGCTACTTAGGGCTATTTGTTCTATTTGGGGCAGTTGTTCCACCCTTTCTTTAAAGGGCTGTATTTTCTGATAAGAACTCCCTAAATCATCAATAATCAAAATCTGACTTTTCTGAAAACCGACGTCCTTATTTTGGATAAAACTAAGTTGTCGAAATACTACGACAGTACTAAGAATCAAAAACACTGAGATGGTAAACTGAAACACCACCAGGGAGTTTCTGATATTGCCACCACCTTTTGAACTACTAAAAGTGCCTTTCAAAACCTTCACCGGCGAAAATCTTGAGAGAAAAAATGATGGGTAGCTGCCTGAAAGCAACCCTAATAATAAAGATGAAAACAACAAAACCAACCAGAAAACGGGGTTTGCGTACGGTATGGAAATGGACTTTGAAGCCAGATTATTAAAGAGCGGCAAAACCGCAATAGCTAGTATTAATCCAAAAAACAATGAAATCATGGCCACCATCACGGACTCAGTAAGAAACTGTCTGATCAAGCCGGATTTCTCTGAACCTAACGTCTTTCTTATCCCCACCTCTTTGGCCCGTTTAAGAGAGTGAGCAGTAGAAAGGTTCATGAAATTTACCGAAGCCAGTATTATCAAAAACAATCCAATGAAGAAAAGGATATAAACGTTCTGGCTATTGCTGTTTGGACTCATTTCGGCCACCTTGCTAGACTTAAGGTGGATATCTCTGAGTGGCATGAGCACATAATTCAGGTAATTACCGGTAGCCAGAAATTGCTCGTGCGTTATACCCGGGAAAATGGCCTGAGCCCAGTCCATCACATACGTTCTTACAATCTTTTGAATTTCAGACTCAAAAACTTCGGGCTTTACCTGATCGTGTAATTTGATGAATGTGGCGTAATTATGACTTCCCCATTGAGTATTTAGAGCATCGTCATTTCCCGCCATGGCCATAAAAACAGTGTGGTCTCTCAAAAAAGAATTCTTGGGCAAATTGTCTATAACTCCAGTAACCGTATATACAACTTCATTATCAACAGTTAACGATTTCCCAACAGCGTTCTCCTTACCAAAGTGCTTCTCTGCCGCCGTTTTGGTGAGCACCAATGTGTTTGGTCTCTTCAGGGCCGTTTCAGCGTCACCTTCCAATAATTGAATATCAAACAAATCAAAGAAAGTGGAATCAGTAAATGCGGAATTATCCTCCTTGATATTGATTGTATTTTCAGGGCTTCTTAACAAACGGCTACCAATATTTCGCAAACGAGTTACCTTCTCGACCTGTGAGTATTCATTAATCAATGTTGCAGCTAATGGAGCCGGAGCAACCGCCATACTTGAGGCCTTACCTCCAAAGTTTATATCGGCATCTACACGATAGATATGCTCCGAATCAGTAAACATTCGGTCAAAACTTAACTCATCATAAATATAAAGGCCAATTAAGAGGCCACCCGCCATACCAATAGCAAGACCAAACGTATTGAGAAAAGTAAAGAAGGGCTGCTTCCTCAGGTTTCTCCAGGCGATTTTAAGATAATTTTTAAGCATAACTCTTTCATTTAATGCATCCCGAGCGTCCGCAGGACTCTGCGGGTAGTCGAAGGGAAACATAGTTTTCAATTTTGGAAGAAAGGAGGAAGGAACACAGAAAACGGATTTTTCCTTTCGCCACTCTCCATGTTCCCTTCTCCTTCTAAAGCTTTTTCATAATTTATAGATTACTATTTCAACTTCATGCCAAAAAACATAAATATCTCATTAACAATTATTTACAAGTAAAACAGTATTGATAAAGTGTTCATTTACGAACAGTTACCCATATAAACGAACAAGATGGTTTTAGCAAAATGGAAAGGGATGAGAAAAAGGGATTTACGGTTCAATCTGTCTTGTTGAGAAAACCATTATTTTCGTAAAAAACAATGCTCTTGCCATGTCTTCATATCTCCATAAAGTATTCCTCTTATTTTTTCTAGTATTGAGAATTGGCTTTGCTCAAGGTGAAAGTAACAGGACAATTCGGGTTTTGACCTTCAATATTTTCCACGGAGCTACTATGAAGGGCGACTTTGACCTTGACCATATTGCTTCGGTAATTAATAGTGTGAAGCCAGACTTGGTGGCTCTTCAGGAGGTTGACCACCTGACTAACCGGTCTAAGAAGTATAATCTCATGAATGAGTTGGCCATCAGAACAAACTTTTCTCCTCTCTTTGCCCGGGCCATGGAATTTGACGGAGGAGAATATGGGGAAGGAATCTTATCAAAATTCACCTTTATCTCAAGCCGGAATGTGGCCTTGCCATACCCAAGTGATAAAGAGCCAAGGGCGGCCGTTGAAGTTGTGGTCAGAATCAATAAATCGGACACCATCGCTTTTGTCGGTACTCACCTTGATCATACTTCAGAAGAAGTCAGACTGTCCCAAGTTGAAGAGATTAATAAAGCCTTTTTGCCAAATAAATACCCAACTATTCTAGCAGGAGATTTAAATGCTGTACCGGGTAGTGAATCAATAAATACTTTGGAAAAACAATGGCAGACCTTTTACAATCCGGTAAGCTATGAAATCACATTTCCGAACCAGTCAAATCCTGACGAGGCTTTGAAACTTGATTACATTATGGCTAAGCCTAAACAGCGATGGAAGGAGCTTGAGAGGCAGGTGATCAAAGATGATATCGCCTCCGATCATTATGCCTTGCTATCCGTGCTTGAGCTGATTGACCCCTAATTATCGGGTGTAATGAATATCACTGCCTCCACTACTATGACAATCGCAGCTTCCTTCTACCCAAATGAAAGCATCACTTCCTCCAGAGGCATTGATCTTAGCATTCTGAATTCTTAGATCTTTTGCTTTAATATCTGACCCACCAGAAACAGTCCCTTCAAAATTTCGGGTTTCACCTGAAAGAAAGAGGTCTGAACCACCGGAGGCATTGGCCCTGATATTGTCGGCTTCTAATTCCATTTTTACATCGCTCCCCCCACTCACCGAAATACGTAGATCCTCAAAAGAAAGGGGTTCCTCTCCAAAGACATCAGAACCACCGCTCGCTCCCAGTGCTTCGAGCTCCCTGAAAGTAACAAAAGCCTTTATTCTACGATCGAAATTCCAGCCTTTCCAACCCATATTTCTCTCAAATCCAATACGAAGTTGACCATCGTGAACCTCGGTAATCACATCAGACAAGTCGCCATTTTCAACGGTAAGACGAACCGATTCAGAAGAACCTTCAGACAGATAGAGATCAATTCCAGAAGAAACCTCAATGGCATTAAAGCTCTCCACATCCCGGTTCTCTTCATCATTTGATTTAGACTGAACCTGACAAGCCTGAACAGCCAGAAGAAATAGTATTGCTAAGTATCTCATAATCATAAATTTAGTTTTTTTATCGGAACAAGGAGAACTCAACATGGAACTCGTAGTATGACTTTATTTTTCGTTCTCCTTTCTCATTTTAACCTTTGTCCTTCAACTTTTAACTACCCCTACTCGCTTCGTAATGATTTAACCGGATTCATTAATGCCGCTTTTATACTCCTGAAACTAATAGTCAATAAAGCCACAACTATAGTCGCTAAGCCAGCCACGGCATAGACCCACCATTCAATGTTCACGCGGTATTCGAAATCCTGCAGCCAAAGATTCATAAGATAATAACCTAGCGGAAATGCTACTAAAAATGAAATAGCAATGAGCTTTAGGAAGTCTTTGGAGAGTAATGCGACAATCTGAGGAACCGAAGAACCCAGTGTTTTCCGTATCCCAATTTCCTTAAAACGCTGCTCGGCAGTAAAGGTGACAAGGCCAAAAAGACCCAGACAGGCTACAAAAATGGTGAGCAAGGCAAAAGCACGAAGCAAAGTATTCATGTGCGTTTCCTTGATATAAGTCTCATTATAAAGCTCATCCAGAAATGCATATTCAAAGGTTTCGCCGGAATCAAAAGAATCCCATTGAGTTTTCATGCTGCTTATCAAGCCGGCCACGTCTTCGCTTTGTGTTTTAATAATCAAACCATAATATGGACTGTAACGCATAATCAATGGCTCAATAGGTTCCCTTAATGAGAGAGCGTGAAAATCCTTCACCACACCAATAATTTCGAGGTTTTCCCGATTACCATCGCCATCGGTAGAGGCCCTGAGTGTCTGGCCCACAGGATTATTATCTAAAGCAAATGCCTTAATTGCCGTTTCATTGACAATCACACTTTTTTCTTCAGAGCCATATTCCTGAGAGAAGTTTCTTCCCTGAACCATGGTCATTCCCAAAGTTGGAATATAGTCTTCATCAATATTATAGACCTTGGTACGTATCACCTGAATCGGCTCATGTTTCGTATCCACGGTTGTCCCGTTTTGATCGGTGGAGCCCGCCGGAACAAACGCCGATGTAGTCACACTAGCGACCCTCGAGTCAGACTTCAATTCGGTTTTGAAAGCATCCAGATTATTCCCAAGTCGGCCGGCGTCACGTAAAACAATAATTTGCTCCCTCTCGTATCCCACGTCTTTGTTTTGAATAAAATGCATCTGATAACCCACCACCAGAGTACCCATGATAAGTATCACTGAAACTGCAAACTGGAAAGTAACCAGCCCTCCCCTAACACCCTTACTGGCGGAAGAAGTAAACCTGTTTTTCAGGGCCAGCAATGGCTTAAAAGAAGACATAAAGAAGGCCGGATAGAGCCCTGCCAAGAGCCCAACCAGAAGTGCAAGAAAGAGCAATCCGGCACCAAACTTAATATTGAGTACCTGACTCACAGTAAATGACTTATCGGCTAATTGATTGAAAAAAGGCAATGCAATAACAAAAACAGCCAAACCCAAGAGTACCGCAATTGCAGAAGCAATAAAGGCTTCAGACAAAAACTGAAAAACCAGCTGCCTTTTCTCCGACCCCAATACCTTTCGCATACCTATTTCTTTAACGCGTTTAGAGGCACTGGCCGTCGATAAATTCATGAAGTTAATGCAGGCAATTAACAGCATAAAAAGAGCGATAGCCCCAAACATATACACCGTACTACGGTTACCGGTGCCACCTCCGCCTATTGATGCCGCCTTTGCTTCGGAAAAGTGAACATCACTCAGGGGCTCGGTGAAAAGGTTGACATAATTGCCCATTGCTTCAAACTCCTCATAAGACTGTCTCAGGGCCGTGGCCAGCTGCTCACCCATATATTTTTTTACGAAGGGAGCCAGTTTCGCCTGAAAGGCCTCTGTATTTGTCCCCTCTTTAAGCAGCACATAAGTGTGGTAACTCCCTCCTATATAAGATTGATTTACAGCATCTTTATTGCTACCCATTGAACCCAAATGATCAAAGTTGAAATGTGAATTGTCGGGAAAGTCAGCAATGACTCCTGTGACCGTGTAAAGGCCATCATTTTCGGCATACCCACCATTCCCATAAAAATTAACTCCTTCAATTTCTAGCGTTTTACCGAGTGGGTCTTCACTTCCAAAATATCCTTTGGCCTGACTTTCGGTAAGCACCAACTGATTAGGGCTGGTTAAAGCAGTGGTTTCATCACCCTGAATAAACTCCACCGTAAAGACCTGAAAGAAATTGGGGTCAATGAAAGCAAAAGCACCATTTCTTCTAGCTTCATTTTGATACGTTATTTTCGGTTCTCCCAGGGAAGTATAAGTTCGTGTGGCCGCTTCTACTTCCGGAAAATCTCTTTCAAGAGCTGCTGCAAAGGGTGCGGGTATTCCTCCTTCATTGATGATCTCTTCACCAATCTGTGCCTTCAACACAATACGCTCAATACGGTCTCTTTTTTCATGCTGGCTATCATAGGTCAATTCATCCACCACAAATAACATGATAATCAAACAAGTAGCCACTCCAATAGCCAACCCAACAACATTAATGGCAAAGGTGCTTTTGTTTTTGAGAAGGCTTCTCCAGGCGATTTTGAGGTAGTTTTGTATCATGTCATTTTCATTTTGCCGAAACATGAGAAAGGAAAATGGTTGTGCCCATCCTCCTTTCTCTTTAAAAGCTTTTTCATAATTCAAAGACTACGAATTTCAACATCGTGCCAAAATTTATAAAAATTTGATATTCATATAGTTACAATATCTCTTTCATGAAAAATCTGTCCGATATCGAACATATTAATCCATCATTGAACAGCATCAAAAGAGCTTTGGAATTAAATGCGTAGACTTACGGTCTCAAATCTTACCGAATGAAACTTCTCAAAGCATTTTCACTATTCTTCATTGGCATTGCAGTCGGCTGTACTAAGCAGACTTCCCAACCAGAGGTTCAGGGCACCTGGCAGCTACAAACAGGCACTTTAATTGAAAATGGTGACACCACCCTTACTGACTACACCAAAGGTCAATCGTTCATCAAAATTCTGAATGAAACGCATTTCGCCTTTCTATTGCATGATCTTCAACAGGGAAAAGATAGCACTTCCGCCACATATTCAGCGGGTGGAGGCACCTATGACCTCGATGGCAATAAGTACTCCGAACATCTTGAATATTACTCGGCACGTGAGTGGGAAGGCCACGATTTTAACTTTGAAATAGAAATAAATGGAGATACGCTGATTCAACAGGGTGTGGAAGAACTCCCTGATCAAAACATCAAACGCTATAACATAGAGAAATACCTGAGGGTCAAATAGCCTGCCCGAAGGTCAGCAGAGTACCGGCAGGGTCAATCAGCGAAAACTCTTTTTGATTCCAGGGCTTGGCCTCCAACGGGCCATTGGGGTGAATTTTAACCCCTTTTTCCTGAACATTCTGATAGAATTCCTCGATGCCCTCAGACACCCGCAGGTAAATCATAAAGTCAGATTTGCGGGGTTTCAGTTTAGGGAAATGAAAGAAGTGCAGCTCAGCTCCTTCTTTTTTCATGATGAGGTAATCCCCCCAATCAGATAACAACTCAAACCCCAGACCTTCGCTGTAGTAATTCAGGGTTTCTTCTTTCTCAATAAACGGAATTTTTGGAACGACGGAGCTGATCATAAAGCGAGAGATGGTATATTCGGAACTCAATTTATTCAACCGCTCAAACATTTCAAACAGCTATGTCATTTCAAGCCTACATTGACAATATCAAAGCCAAAACCGGCAAATCACCCGAAGACTTCAAAAAACTGGCCGAAGCCAAAGGTTTTATGGAAAATGGTGCCTTAGTAAAAACCGTTAAAGCCACCGAAGTCACTAACTGGCTCAAAGAAGAGTTTGAGCTTGGGCACGGGCATGCGATGGCGATTTATGCTACGTTTAAGGGAAAGAAGTCATGAGCTAATAACAAATTGAAAACCGAACAACAAAACTTTTTAAACCCTATGAAATACCTTAACCTCACTCTTTTTTTCATCTCTCTGAGCTTTTCATCCTTTGCTCAAAAACGCAGCAATCTCTCTTCTTCACTGAATTATGGCAGAAGCGTGGCAGTTTTTGGGGGCTCGGTTTCGGTGATTCCGCCCAGTGATAGTGCCAAAGTGCTGTGGGAGAAACATTTGGGTATGAACATAACCAATTACGGCGTACCTGGAGCTGGTTTTTCGTCTTTACAGGGCAAATCACTGCAAAAACAAGTGGACGAGGCCGGCGTTTATGACATTTATGTACTTTGGGCTTCTACCAACGATTACACTAACAAAAGAGCCATTGGAGAATATACTGATTACACGTCATTTGACGATTTTGATACGGAAAAACTGGTAACGCAGGCTGGTGGTATCAATTATTGCATCAAAAAGATTTACGAAATCAATCCCAAAGCTCTGATCTACTTTTTCACTTCCAGCAAGGCTTTTCATGAGCGGGGCGGCTTTGACCCTTTTACTAAAAACGGCATGGTAGCTTACGTGGACATGCAGAAAAAGATTTGCGAGCTACACGGAATCCCTTATCTGGATCAGTTTACGCAAGCGGGTTTTAGTGAGTATAATAAAGACCTTTACTACCGCGATCCTATCCATAATAATGTGGAAGGCTACAAAAAACTGGGAGAGGTTCAGGTTTCGTTTCTGGCGTTTCCTTAATGCTGAAAAACAATCCTCAAACGTCTTCAAAAGCATTTCACCAAAATTTACAATCTGCTTTACACTGTTTTACAGTCGAGTTGAGGAGGCTTAATTCTCAGCATTTAGTTTTGAGACAGTAAATATCAAAACACATGAAACGCATACATCTGCTCTTCCTTTTTACCACCTTATTTATTGGTTTTCTTGTAAGCTTTAGGAATCAAAAGACTGAGGAGCCTGTGAAAGTAACTTACCCTGAGAGACCAATACGAATGTTGGATTACCACCGTATTTTTTACCCGGATTTAGTGCAAGAAGATGGTTGTTAACAAATAAGCAATAATCTCGGCCCTGTCAGCTCCCGGGGAGCCCGATGAACACAGGGAAGCACTGGGCTCTCTGGATTATCCGTTGCCAACCTCCAGAGGTGCCCAATTCCCAATTGAAAAGGCTTTACTCCCGGAGTCTTCTCATAATGAAGATCAAAAAAGTTTTCTGCAACAAAGTCATTGAAACCCTCCTCCGGCCCATCATATAGCCTCTCGAGTTGATTTCTAATCTCGGGAATCAGAATTTTTTGAATTGTACTTTCATTCGAAATAATCTCACTGGAATCCCCGAAATAGGTGCACAAAAACGTATCCGTCGCAATGGGCGAACGGTCTACATGCCAGGAGTACACATCTGTCGGGAAAAAGAAGTCGTCTTCTTCATAGTGATTGATCAGGTTTAGCACCGGATCAGCACCATAATCAGTTAGAAGTTGAAGATCTTTAAGAATGATTTCCCGGGCCATTTTCCCCTCAGGGCTTAGTGAAAGACTTCCCAATTCCCTAGCAGAGACAACGGTAATGTTATCCGTTTGATTAATTTTTTGAGCTATTTCCTCAAAATCTCCTCGAAGTTCCCTTCTCCAGCCTATAGCATTTACGTTCCCTGAGAAGGGTGTATCGATAAGCTTTTGAAAACTATTAACCTCAAGAAAATGACTTCCCGAAACCATCAAAAATCAACCTTGAAAACTTCTCAAATCCCAGACTTCATAACTCTTAACTTTCAAACTTCACAACTCCCAGACTATTTTGACATCGGGCTATCATCACAATCGAGGTCGCCAGTCACGTATTGAATTCCGTCAAGGAAAAACTCCATCAACTCAGGCTGGTCAAGACTTTGAATATTATGCGACATAGAGGAGTAAAATACACGGCCCTTACCGTGGCGTTTAATCCAGGCCAGATAGACAATATCGTCATGAGCCTGATCACGCTTACTTTCTATTTCCTTACTCTCCATATACAGTAAAGGCTTAAAGTTCAATTCACTGTAAGCATTTTTGAAGAAATACGGCTCATCAATATGTGTAAAACCATCTCCATGGAAAGCAGCCACCAAGGGGTGATTTTTATCAACTTCTTTCAAATGAATTTCCTGCTGCTTCGGATGATAATCAAAGCTTCCGCCTGTCATGCGGCTAAACTCCATCGAGTTATTTTGAACCGTAATGGCACCATGCATGATGAACAAACCTCCACCTTTAGCGATGTAATCCATGAAATTTTGCTGATAGACTTTGGCTTTAGCTTCGATCTCGGCTTCCGCAAGACTGGATCGTTGGTCCATTAAATCATAGAACAAATCCCTTTTGGGACCGGAGGGATTGCAATTATTGAAAATAACCGCATCGTATTGTTTAAGGTTTTTCTTTTCAAAACTATCCAGATCATGAGAGATGAAAACATCAAAGGCACCAGACTTTTTGGCCATGATCTTGAGCACTTCATCATTATTTGGTATACACCAGTGGTAAAATCCGGTATGCTGTGAGAAGACCAGAATTTTTCGTTTTGGGGCATCTACTTTGGCTTTTGCGGGAGCCAGCGACTCGATTTTTGAAAGCCAGTCTTTGGTTATTTTAACGGGTTCCAGGCTTTGGGCCTTCGCCCCAAATACAAAAAGAACCGACAGGAGGATCAGGGTATTTTTCTTCATTTCAATAGGTTTTCAGTAGGTCTGTTTACAGACAAACGCGGTTTAATCTTTCGCTAAGATAAACGGAATATAGAAATATCTTAAAACCTATTTTTGCAGGTTTTGATACTAAAAAGAAGATTTATGTGTTGCAGAATTGTTTGAGATAATATTAATTGTATTTTTGACACTTATTAATTAAATCTTTGACTAACAGTCACATAAAACTATTGAAATAATGGATATACAATTTAAAGAAACCATAAGCACCGAGGAGCAGCTTCGTGAGGTTTTGGGTTACCCTACTGAATTAGTTACCCGTAAAACCATTGACCATATTGACAGTATTTGTCAGAGCTTTATTGAGGAATCACCCTTCATAACCATTGCCACGTCTAATGCGGTTGGCCAAATGGACGTTTCGCCCAAAGGCGACCCACCGGGTTTTGTGAAAATATTGAATAACAAAATGTTGGCTATACCTGACCGGCCCGGAAACCGAAAAGCGGATACTTTCACCAACATTATTCAAAATCCCAATATTGGGCTAATTTTTCTGATCCCGGGTATCAAAGAAACCTTACGAATAAACGGTACAGCTCAAATTATCAGAGACGAGTCTATCTTAAAAAAGCTGGAGTGCGAGGGCAAGCCACCCACGTTTGCCATCATTGTACATGTAAAAGAGGCCTTTATGCACTGTGCCAAGTGTATGATCAGATCAAAACTATGGAGTACTGATAGCGAACCACAAGAGCGAACCATACCTACTCTGGCCCAAACTCTGGTAGATCATAGCCAAATGGAAATGGATATTCAGGAGCTGGATGAGGCCATCAAAAATGATGAAGAGACTAATTTGTATTAGGCTTTTTCCGTTGGAATAAAGGCTTTGAAAAGTTAAAAAATGTAATGCCCCCGAAAGGGGGATTACTTGTTCTATACTTTTGCTCCCTTTTTCCCTCTACTTGTTCCCTGTCAGCCGACAGGCAGGCTTTCTCCTCCGCAATCACTCGCTCCTCAAAGAATTCACCCACAGGGTCATTCACTTCTTAGAGATTTGACCGGATTCACCGTTGCAGCTTTGACCACTTTAAAAATGACCGAAACCACTGCCACCAGACCGGTAAGCAGTATAGCTGCCGTAAATATCCAGACATTAAGATCCACCCTGAATTGGAAGTCCTGAAGCCATTGATCACTAAACCACCAGGCCAGCGGCGAGGCCACCACAAAAGCAATCACAATGAGCGTAGTAAACTCTTTCCCGAAAATCCATAGAATTTGTGCCACACTGCTACCCAAAACTTTGCGAACTCCGATCTCCTTGGTCTTCCGCTCAACCATGAACGACACAAGCCCAAATAAGCCCATAGCTCCGATGAAAATAGCGATTCCGGTAAACACTTTGAGTAATGAAAGAAGACGCTCCTCACTTTCATAAAACTCCCGGATGGCGTCATCTACAAAGCCATAATCAAACACTTGGTCCGGATTTAACTCTGCCCATGTTTTTTCTATCTGACTTAAGCCCGCCTTGATATTTTGCGGGTTGACTTTTACCGCATAATTGAAAAACACATTATCAAATGACCCAATAACCACCGGTGATATCTCTTCATGCATTGAAGAATTATGAAAATCTTTCACAACGCCCACAACAGGTACCGCTTCATTACCGCTTACGGAAAGGTATTTACCAAGAATTTCATCGGGTGATGTGTAGTTTAGTTTGCTGAGCATGGTCTCATTGACAATGATTTCATTGAGCGTATCAGAATGCCGGATGTTTCTGCCGGCCAATAAAGTCACGCCAAATGTTTCCAGATAATTTTCATCCCCGGCTTTTACACTCACATGAAAGGCCTCCGGTTCATCCCTTTCTACCATTCGGATACCCGTACCCCAGCCAAAGCCCGATGCAGGTGGAGAGAAACAAACACTCACATTTTCAATGTCGGCTTGATTCAGCAATTGCTGCCTGAAACTACTACGGTCTGCCACATCATTATTGGTTCCGATGGGTACAATAAGGACTGCCTCACGGTCAAAACCTAAATCTGCGGTTTGATTAAAACGCATTTGCTTCAAAATCACCAACATCCCGATGATCAGAACCTGCGAAATAACAAACTGGACTATAATCAAGCCTTTCCGAAGGTTTAATCCTCCCACAGTAAGACCAGCCAGTTTTCCTTTTAAAGCTTTTACCGGGGCAAATCGTGCCAAGAGTAAACCAGGGTAAGAGCCCGAGAAGAGAGTAACGAGCCCAAATACAATGATGCAGAAAATCAGGAGATTTAAATTCAGCAAAGCATCTGTTTGTAATTCAATTTCGGCTAGTGTGTTTAGATATGGCAAAAAGAGCAGAGCTGTTAAAAAAGAAAGAATAACCGCCGTAAAAGAAATCAGTGAAGTCTCGGTCAAAAACTGCCAGAAAAGCTGAGCACGCCTACTCCCCAGCGACTTCCTCACTCCCACTTCTTTCAATCGGTTAAACACCTGAGCAGTAGCCAAATTGACGAAATTCAGACAAGCAGAAATGATCAAAAACAAACCGATGATTCCGAGCGTCCAAAGCGTCCGCTCGGGCATTGGCCCGTAGTATCGGGGGTCAAAATGCATTTCCTTCAAAGGCTGCAAAAAATAGGTATGCTTGTTGGTGCTCCCCGGACGATATTTATCAGGAAAAGGTAGCATCGCCTTCTCAACGTCTGCGGGATCAACCCCGGGTTTGAGCTTTACAAAACAAATCACTTCAGAGGTTATTCCACCCCAGGCATCAGGGTCAACGTACCACTCGTTATAATCTTTGACCGTAGGGTATGAAAGAAACACCTGAGATTCCTGAAAGGTATTGGAAGGCAGGTCTTTCAAGACAGCTGAAATGGTTGCCAAAAAAGAGTTATCTACCTTAAATGTGTTCCCTATTACGTCTGTAGTCCCAAATAGAAGATTAGCCATTTCCTCCGTAACAGCGGCCTTCCCAGGTTCCTCAAAGGTACTTGCTACGTCTCCGCTTAGAACCGGAAAATTGAAGATTTCAAAAAAAGAAGGATTGACATAACTAATTCCTTCCTCAAGCACGAGCTTTTGATTGTCCCCGTATGAAATCTGGGCATTTTGTTCATTGACCTGACGGGTGATTTGCTCCTCAAAATCAAACTGCTGACCCAGAACCAAACCCAAAGCCGGAGGTGCAGAAAATGAATACGAAACAGATTCTCTTTTTTGCTGGGTAACTACCCGATAGATCTGATCATCTTCTTCATGAAAATCATCAAAACTCAGATGAAAACTAATGAAAGCAAAAATCAGGATTGCCGAAGCCGTACTCAGCACCAAACCAAGCACATTAATTGCACCATAAGTCTTATTTCTCTTGAGACTTCTCCATGCGATTTTGATGTAGTTACGTATCATAGCTTTTTAATTTTATGAAGTTGAAGTTTAATGGTTAAAAGCCGAAGGAAGTTTACAGATATCTGACACTTTCAACTATTTACATTCAACCTTTAACCTTATTCACTCCTCAAACTTTCCACCGGGTTTCTTACAGCCACCCGGTATGATTGTGAGAAGACCATAGACAGGCTTAATAGAGCCATGGATAAAACTCCGGCTAATAATATTCCCGGCCCGAGGGTGATTCGCTCTGCAAAATCCTGAAGCCAGAGATTATTGATAAAATAGGCCAACGGAAGTGCGATGACCGCAGCCACAGCCAGCAGCTTCAAAAATCCTTTCGAGAGAATAAAAATGATTTGTTTCACTGAGGAACCAAGAACTAGTCTGATACCCATTTCTTTAACCCGACTTTCAGCATTATAGGCAGCCATTCCGAGCAACCCAAGGCATGAAATCAGGATAGCGAGGAGCGAAATAAAACCGATGACTGAGGTAATGTCTCTTAACATGCGATGCATGAAAAGCAATTGGTCATCCATCCATTTATATTCAAACTTAGAGTCTGGGTTTACGGATTTCCAGTCGGCCTCAAGGCTGGCAATAGCTTCTGAATTGTCAATTCCTGACGTTCGGATGGTGACATACTCAAAAGTCGACTTTCTGTTTCTCAGCATCAGATTTTCAGTATGCTGATTTGGAAGCAAATAGTGGAAGTCTTTCACAACACCGACAATCTGGACATTATCATCGTCAGCAAAGTTGATTCCCTGACCAATGGCCTGAGCCGGGCTGCCATAACCAGCATTTTTCACAAATTCCTCATTCACTAAAATCGAATGATCTGAAGGATTAAGAGGCAAACCTTCTCCTGCGAGAAGCGGAATTTTCCAAACTTCAAGAACAGCCTTATCAATATCAAAATAGCTGGTTTGTAAACTATCTCCCCGGGAATCCAGCATTTTGACCTGCCGGGCCATATGCCTGCCTTCTGCCGGAATCACTGAAGCTGCCGAGAATGAAGAAACATATTTATTCGAGGCAAGCTTTTGAGCAAAGCGGTCGTAATTATCCTCTTTAAGAATTTTGACATTCACCACATTGTCTTTATCAAAACCGTAATTGAAATTGAAGACGTGCTTGCTTTGTGCAAACAGCACATACACTGAAATAATGAAGACTAACGATACCACAAACTGTACCACCATTAGCCCCTTTCTTACACTCATTCTCTTCAAAAAACGAACCTGTCCGAATCCTTTGAAAATATGAATCGGGTTTAGAGCAGAAACATAAATGGCTGGTAGCAATCCCGCTACTAAACCAACCAAAAGGCTAAATATCAGGAATAGTCCGACTGTCCATACGTTCTGTGAAAGACTGATTTTGAGGAAGTTTTGATTTAGCCATAAATCAGTAAAGCTATTTTGGAGCAGGCACAAAAGGCCATAGGCCATCACCAATGAAACCAGAGCAAAACCAATCGCTTCAACAATAAACTGACCGAAAATCTGACGACGATTTGCACCTGAAACTTTACGAACACCTACCTCTTTTGCACGGCTTAAGGCCCGGGCCACCGAGAGGTTCGTATAATTCAAACAGGCGGAGAACATCACCACCAGACACAAAGCCGTCAAAACCCACAAAACCGGCATCGGCAGGGTGAGGCTGGTCATATTGCCAATAAAACCGGCTGATGGGGTAAGCTCACTTAATTCGGCAGCCTTAAATTGAAATTGATCCGAATTAGGGTCCGTATAGGTTGAACCCGAAATTTGATCTAAAGCCGATTGAAGATTTTCTTTCGACTGATTGGGCTTCATCAACACATAAGTGTAATTGGTCCAGACATTATTCCAGTCGCTTTCTGAATAGTTGAGTATGGAATCAGCGGCCAGAGATCTCATGGTGCTTTGAGAAGCCAGAAGCTCAAATGGTAGGTGCGTTTTTCCTTTAGGCGTCGCAAGTACCCCTTTAATTGTGAAAAGGCCGTAGGGTGTTTCACGGTTCCCCTCTTCTAGGCCGTTGGCCTGAAGCCCCCTTTCATTAAACTGAACGACCTTACCGATCGGATCCTCCCGAGGAAACAGATTATCGGCTATTTTCTGACTAATAATTATAGAATAGGGTTCCTTTAAAGCGGTGGCTTCATCACCTTCGGCTAAAGGAAAATCAAGTACTTTAAAGAAATCTTCGCCAGCGAAATAGCCTCCTCCTGAGGCATACTTTTCATTATACACTAAATCTCCACCAAAGTCTTTACTCAGGCCCACTGCAGCTTCAATACCATCAAACTCTCTTTTCAATTCGTCAGCCAGTGGTAAAGCCGAGCTTGCCGAGAGAAAGCCATGTCCATTGGTGGTGTGGACCCGGTAAATTCTGTCACGATTCTCATGGAAATCATCGTAGGCAAACTGGTCCTGAATCACGAGAATGATAAGCAAGCAAACCGACATACTCGCTGCCAGCCCGAACACATTGATAAAGGAGAAAGACCGGTTCCTAGTCATGTTTCTCCAGGCGATTTTGATGTAATTCTTGATCATAGCTTTTTCTTATTAATCGGAACACGGAGGATGGAACAAGGAACACGGACTATTTTTCCAATTTCCCGATTCTCCTTTCTCCTTTCTCCTTTTAAAAACTAAACATGAAAATTCTCCGTAACAATCTTACCATCAAACAGATTGATGATTCGATGGGCGAAGCCGGCGTCGTAAGGTGAGTGAGTCACCATGGCGATGGTAGTGCCCTCATTATTCAGTTCTTGCAACAGCTTCATCACGTCTTCGCCGTTCGCTGAATCCAGGTTACCTGTTGGCTCATCAGCTAGAATAAGTTTAGGCTTGGCCACCACAGCACGAGCTATGGCCACACGCTGCTGCTGCCCGCCTGAAAGCTGCTGCGGAAAGTGATTTCTACGGTGCATCATGTTCATCCGTTCCAAAGCCGCTTCCACTTTTTCTTTACGCTCGGCAGCCGGGGTTTTCAGATAAAGCAGAGGTAATTCCACATTCTCGAAAACCGTCAACTCATCGATCAGGTTAAAACTTTGAAAAACGAAACCAATGTTTCCTTTTCGGTGCTGAGCTCGCTGACGCTCCGACATATTGGCGACCTCGGTTCCATAAAAATCATAGCTCCCTTCAGACGGATTATCCAGCAAACCGAGGATATTCAATAAGGTCGATTTACCGCAACCTGAAGGCCCCATAATGGCCACAAATTCGCCATCTTTAATAGCTAGATCAATACCATTTAAGGCCGTGGTTTCTACTTCATCGGTGGTGAAGACTTTTTGTAAATTGCTTACTTTAATCATTACTTATTTTGTTAAAGGTTACAGGTTAAAAGTAAAACGTGATCTTTATCTTTATTTCTGCAACCAACTTTAATACAACTTTCTATGTCTAAAATTTCTTCTTTCGAGGACTTACACATCTGGCAAGAATCTATGTCCATCGCAACTGAACTTTATACTGAATTCAAAGACTGTAAAGACTTTGCCTATCGCGACCAAATCTTAAGAGCCAGTTTATCAGTACCTCTCAATATTGCTGAAGGCTTTGAGAGAAATAATAACAAAGACTTCTACAATTTTCTGCGTTATGCTAAAGGCTCGGCAGGTGAGGTTCGAACTCAAATCATCTTCGCCAAAGGTGTTAAACTTATGAAAGAGCAAAAGGCTGATGGATACATATCACTTCTGAAAACTCTTTCGAAACAAATTCAGACCTTAATGAGCAGTATCAACGGTAGACTTGGTCGATAAGCCCCCCACCTTTAACCTTTGACTTTTAACCTTTAACTTTTGAGCCTTAACCCTACTTCAACTCCAATACCTCCTTATCCCCGAAATTTGAATATGAACTGGTAACGACTTTGTCGCCTGGCTGAAGGCCATCCAAGACCTCATAATACTGCGGGTTTCTTCTTCCCAGCGTTATGTTTCTCTTGGCAGCACGGCTACCTCCTTCTTCGACCACATATACCCAGTTGCCACCGGTGTCTGAGAAAAAGCCACCTACCGGAAGCAGAATAGCTTTCTCAGATTCACCGAGCTCTAATCTAATAGGGGAAGACTGTCCACGTCTGATACCATCAGGTGTTTGAGCATTGAAAACTAAATCCACCGCAAAACGTCCGTTAATCACCTCGGGGTACACTTTAATAATTTCCATCTCATAGGTTGTCCCACTAAAATCGAAAGTGGCTTTCAGACCAGGGAAAACCCTAGAGATATAATGCTCGTCAATATCAGCTCTGAGCTTAAAACCATCCATATCGTCAATCTGACCAATGTTTTGACCCTGATTGATATTTGAACCGATCTCTACATCAATTGACGAAAGAAGACCTGAAACCGGGGCTTTCACCACAAGGTTTTGAATGGTCTGACGCCACAGTTCAACATTCTGCTCAGTTCTAGCAAGTGTACCTTCCAGTTGTTTGATCTGTATTTCGGCATTTTCCTGCTGGTATTTTTGAGACTCAATCTCAATTTCACGCTGACGCATCAATCGCTCATATTCGCGTTTGGTGTTTTGATATTCCATATCAGAAACCACATTATCTTTTCTGAGTTTCTCGTTACGGTCAAATGCATCTTTCGCCTGAGCAATTTGAAAATCTAGGTCGCTCAATGTCTTCTGGAGATTGAAACGCTCCACTTTCAGTCGCTGGCGAGTGTTTTGAAGCTCATTTACCAATCGACTTGCTTCGGTTTCAGACTGTAAAAAATTCAATTTGAGCTGCTGGTTTTCGAGGCGAAGAATTATTTCTCCTTCATCTACCATGTTTCCACCCTCTACCAGTTTTTGAGTTACATAACCACCTACAATGGCATCCAGTTGTATCGTTTTTAAGGGTTGAACAACCCCTTGAACAATGATAAATTCGTCATAAACGCCCTCTTTCACTTCAGAGATTGTGATCTTATCTGTTTCCACATTCAGCTTTGACCGTTTGTCTGCAAAAGCCAGCTGATATATGACAAAAGTGGCCAGCAAGACGCCCAGGGCTATATAAGCTATGCGTTTGGTGTTCCAGTATTTCTTCTCAATTTTTCTGTCCATTCCTATTTTAATCGTTACGTTGGCCGCTGTGCCAAACTTCAAATCTGATTTTGCCAAGTCTGTGCCAAAATATATAA
The DNA here is from genome assembly GCF_001306455.1 of Jiulongibacter sediminis. Classification (GTDB taxonomy): domain Bacteria; phylum Bacteroidota; class Bacteroidia; order Cytophagales; family Spirosomataceae; genus Jiulongibacter; species Jiulongibacter sediminis. The sequence goes on from NZ_LGTQ01000012.1 coordinate 262,327, forward strand.
GCACCTCATTATCTGTAACTTATTATTTTTTAAGGAAATTATTTGTGTTCAATAACGGACACTCAGAGTTGCTTCCGAACAGTGCAAAAAAAAGCGGAAGAAAACATTCATTCTCTTCCGCCTCAAACAATTAAAAAAACTGAGATTATCTTTTTTTCAACTCTTCTATCACCTTATTCAAAACTCCTTCAATTTCTTCAAGTAACCCTTCCAGCTGTTCTGATTTACCATAATTAACCGCATTCTTCTCAACATCCCTAATAATATTGGTCAAAGAGTGAATGGCCATATTATCCAGTGAAGGTTTGATTTTATGAGCAAGTTTACCTAACCGAACAAAATCACCAACTCTATACGCCTCCTTCATCTCTTTCATGTTTTGCTGAGAAAGGTTGACAAACATATCGGCCATCCTTTTGACAAAAGCCTCATCTCCTATGGATTGAAGGTTTTCAAGACTAAAGAGTTGATCGGAAGCAATAGAGCGTCCATGGCTTTCTTCTGTAATTTCTTTAGAAGGTGATTCAATAAGGTCGCAAATGACTTCCAGAAGGCTTTCTTCCTGAAAAGGCTTCAAGACATAATCATTCATTCCAGCTTCTCTAAACTTCACCTCTTCGCCTTTCAAAGCAAGAGCCGTAAGGGCAATTACCGGAAGCGTTTTACTTATTTCAGAACGGATGAGGCGGGTAGCTTCCAAGCCATCCATGTTTGGCATTTGAACATCCATGAGCACAAGATCTGGCTGATGGGTTCTTATCATTTCAATACATTCCAACCCATCGTTAGCCTCAAGTACGTTAACGTTATAGTTCTTCAAAATCGTAGAAGCCACCAGGCGGTTCATCTCGTTATCATCGGTGACCAGGATGGTCTTATTGTCCAGTAAAGAAGAGTCAAAATCTTTCTTCTCTTTTCGGGGAAGATCACTCTCAGATCCTTTGGTCATCGGAATTCTGAAATAAACCATTGTCCCTTTCCCCTTTTCACTTTCAACTCCAATTTCTCCCCCCATCAGTTCTACTAACTCTTTGCAGATACTCATCCCAAGACCCGTTCCTCCGAATTTACGGGTCACGCTGTCATCTTCCTGCTTGAACTTCTGGAAGATCCGGTCTTTGAACGCCGGATCCATTCCGATTCCTGTATCTATCACCCGCCCTTCAACTATTTGGGTTGAGTCATTATCTTCAGTGACATGACATTGTACGTCTATTCCACCTTTATGAGTGAATTTGATCGCATTAGAAATCAGATTTAAAAAGATTTGGTTTATTCGGTAAGGATCACCAATCAGAATCGGAGCAAGCCTGAGATCACAGTAAGAGTTAATAAAATAAAGTCCTTTCTCTTCAGCCCGATACATCATAGACTGCATGACGCTTCCAATCACTTTTGATGGCTCAAAACCGATTTGCTCAATCGTAAGCTCACCGGCTTCAATTTTAGACAAATCCAGAATATCGTTGATAATAACCAAAAGGTTATCGGCAGAGGAACCGATGGTATTGGTGTAAAACTCCTGATTTTCATTCAAAGCCGTTTTCTTCAACTGGTTTGCCATACCTACGATCGCATTCATAGGCGTACGCATCTCATGACTCATGTTAGCCAGGAATATCTCTTTCGCTTTGGTACTTGATTCTGCTATCTCTTTGGCTTCAATAAGTTCACGTTCCAGTTTTTTCTGTTCGCTGATGTCAATATGTGTCCCAATGATCCTCAACGGTCTGTCATTTTCATCAAACTCAATGACAACTCCTCTGTCAATCACCCATTGTATACTCCCATCTTTCTGGATAATTCGATATTCGCAATTATGTCTTTTCCTTTTCTTGTTTTTATATTCATTGTCCAGGTTGTCCAGAATGGCCAGATCATCAGGATGCACCCTACTCCACCAAAAACTTGCTTTATCATCTCCTATTTCACCCGGTTCAAACCCAAGAAACTTATCTCCCGGACTCAGAAATACGGTTTCATCACTTACGAAATCATGCTCCCAATAATTATCACCTACGTTATTCAGGGCAATTTTTAGTTTTTCATCGTACTCTTTAAGGCGGGTTTGTGTCTCTTTCTCCTGAGTAATGTCTTCCAGCATGAAGAAATAATTTTCAGCACCGGCAAGATTCTGGCCCTTGGCCCGAACCCAGAAACTGCTCCCATCTTTGCGGTATAAAATTATTTCAGTACTTATACTGGCACCTTCATGAAAATACTTCAGAAGACTTAATAATTCTTCCTGATTAGTCTTAGGACCAATGAACATTTCGAGAGGAATTCCTTCAAGAATTTCGGTCTCGGAGTATCCTGTCATTCTTTTGAATCCTTCGTTACACCAAACGATTCGTTCATTATTGTTTACAAAGACCACCCCATTTTCATTGGCACTGGCTACAAGGCTAAGCCTTTCCTTTTCTTCCAGGATATGTTTTCGCTCGGTAATATCCCGAATGAACGAACAAAAGAACATGTCTTCACCCTGACCAATAGGTAGGATGTAAAGCTCTATTGAGATTTCATGACCATCTTTATGTAATGCCGGAAGCTCAATTTGCTTGTTCAACACAGGGCCATGACCTGAAGAAATAAAGTTCTCCATTCCTTTCCTGTGGCCTTCATGATGTACTCTAGGTATAATAAGCTGATGCAAAGGTTTTCCTACTGCTTCTTCAACAGACCACCCGAATATTTTCTCCGCCTGCGGATTCCAGAAATTAACCAGACTCTTCTTGTCTATGGTAATGATGGCATCCAAAGCCGCATTCATAATGAGCCTGTTTTTTCGCTCATTTTCGGCTATGGCAAGCTCCTTTTTTCGATTCTCTGTAATCTCGGTATAACTCCAGAGATGGCCATCGTAAATATTCTCTAAATAGACAGGGATATAATCAAGGAGAAAAGATCGGCCATCCGCCAGTTCAAAATTTTCAGCAAGAATAAGCTCCTTGCTTTCTACACATTTTTCTACGTGAGCCGCAAAAGACTCCGGATCTTTGAAAAAATGTTTGACATCCTGAGCAGTATTGCTACAGTCCTGCCCTTGAATCAAATCCGGAGAGGGGATTTTAAAAATGTCGCAGAAATTCTGATTTGAAAAACGAATTATCCGGTTTCTGTCTTCAAGCAGAATCCCGTTTTTAAGATTAGTGATTAGGGATGTTAAGACACTTTCAGCACTCTTTCTGTTCTTAATTTCTTCGTTTATCAGATTAGCAAGACCTACAATGTCTTGATCAATGACGTCAACTTTTACCTCACTTATTTCATTTACCGCATCTACTAAAGACTTGATAGAAAGTTCTTTTTTATCAAGCTCCCGGCTTAACCTGACATTGACCTCCTGATATTCATTTTCGCTAATTTCAAAGGCTCTGTCAGCCATATTCCTCGCTTTCTCCAGGGAGTCATAGGTATTACTGACATCCTGAAGGAACTTCGTTATGTCTTCCTGTGTAAGACTTTCAGGGCCATTGGGCCATAGTTTCTGGATTTGCCTTTGAAGCAGGCTATTGTAACTCATAGAATGTGGTGATTGTCATGGTCTGATTGTGAAGCTGACAGTCTCCTCCTTCATTAAACGGAGAAATTTCACCATACGCGTAAAAACCTAAAACAGGAACATTCGTACCTAAGGTCTGTCTTACAGCTTCAATCTCATCTTCTACACGAGGGCCCAGAACGAGCTTTCTACCTACACAGCTCACCAGCAAAGCAAACGAATCATCTGGCAGACCATCCTTAGCGGAAAGTACGGCTGCGTTAGAGGCCGCTATTCTCAAGCGATCAAAATTAGCCCGCATGAGCCGGACACTGGATCCTTCAGGTACATCTCCGGCAAAAACCATGCTCTTTTCTTCTTCATTGACAGAGAGTATAGTTCTTACCACAGGCTTGTCCAGACCCGGTATAATCACTGAAAGTGGATACAAAAGAGCGGCTCCGGGCAGCTCTTTTGCCTCATCGCCTAAATACTTTTTATAAAGGTCTAAGGCATTTTCACCATCTATCTCATACAAAACATTGGCTTCAGCTTTTGTAATTTTTCGTTCAAGTCCGAAGTTATCCCAACCTCCCTGTGAACCATGAGCCACCTTGAGCTTGTCTCCGTAGAAGCCCAAAACCAGAATTTTCCCTTCCTCAGGTGACGCATTCAGACCTACCAAAGTAGATTCAAAATCATAGCCATCTCCTGCCAAGCCTCCGGTTACAAGAACCTCAGCCGTTGAAAGCCCTTTTACCAATTCGCTTCCATTGACCTGAGAGCCATCAGAAAAAACCATAATGTATTGAAGACCGTCTGAAGGCAGCTCATTGGCAAGAAACTGTCCTGCAGAAAAACTGCTGTCATGATCCGCAATTGAAGTACTTACACTTCTTATTTCTGTCGAATCAAACTGAATAGCCGCAGCAACAAGAGAATTATCATAGACTGCCGATTGTAAAATTTCTCCCGACGTGCTACAAATACTTATTTCGGCCTTTGGGAATTTCTCACGGAGGGAGTCATAGACCTTGTTTTGAGCAATTTGTTCTTTACCACCAAAACAAAGGACGAGATCAGCTTCCTGACCATCCATATCTTTAGAACCCCGGGTTTGCCAGCTTCCGCCTGAATATTTATATTGAGTTGACTTCATTTAAGAATGAATATATTTTCACAATTGGTGCTAAAACCAAAACTATTCCAACAAAACCAACCAACTTAAAACAAATGAGTTACGCCGGACCCCACGAATCTCAAATTCCACAAAACGGAAAAACATTCCAAAAAATGGAATCACGAAATTTCCCCGTCTTTCATCATTTTGTAAATGGTACTCTTTCCAATATCAAGGTCAGCAGCCGTTTTTAAGACATCGCCCTCATTCTTTTCAAGGTAGTATTGGATGATATCACAGGTATGTTCACGCAAGGTTTTATTCCCCCTTACGAACAGCTTCTCCTTTTGAGAAGAGAGATAAGTAATATCTGACTCTTGAATAAGATGATCAGAGCAAATGACTGCCGCCAAGTCTACCGTAGCTTTAAGTTCTCTCACATTTCCGGGAAAGCTGTAATTCATCAGCTTTTTAGCCGCACCGTCAGAAATGCGTATTTGTTTGGTTTTATTTTCTTTGACAAATCCCTCCAGGAAGTGATTAGTCAGAATCAACACATCGCCGCCCCTTTCTCTCAAAGGAGGCAGGTTGATTGGCATACCAATTAAACGGAAATACAGATCCTCCCTGAAATTACCTTGTCGTACTTCTTCTTTAAGGTCTTTATGGGTTGCCGTAATTATTCGAATATCTAAAGGGACTACCTCACTACCTCCCACTCGCACAACCTCGCGTTCCTGCAAAACCCGAAGAAGTTTACTTTGAAGATTAAGATCCAGTTCAGCGATTTCATCCAAAAATATAGTTCCACCATTGGCTTCTTCAAACTTTCCGATTTTACGACCGACCGCCCCGGTAAAAGCTCCTTTTTCATGTCCGAAAAGCTCACTTTCAATCAGCTCCTTGGGAATTGCCCCCATGTTCACCGGAATAAACTTCTTACGCCTACGGCTGCCATTAAAGTGAATTGCTTTGGCCACCAACTCCTTTCCGGTACCGGTTTCACCAGTAATAGAGACATTTATGTTGGTCTCAATGGCCTTATTCATCAAAGCAAAAACTTTCTTTAACGCCGGGCTTTGACCAATAAGCGATTTTTCAAACGAATACTTTTGACCCAACTCTTCTCTCAGGGTCTCTACTTCTTCTTTCAGACTTAGATTCTCCCTGATTCTCAGGATACTATTCCAGAGAAAATCTTTGGTATTTTCATCCTTAACAAGATAGTCTGCAACACCCATCTTCATCATCCCTACGGCCACCTTAATATCTTCCTGTGAACTAATCACAATCATTGGCACCTTGGCATCAACCTTTCGGATAGCTTTGTACAGGTCATCTCCTGTCATGTCAGGAAGAGAAAAGTCAATGGTAATCAAATCAGGTCGTTGGTGCAAAGAAGAAAGGCACTCCTTACCAGTCTCAAAGATGATCACCTCATAATCGGGATTGAGACTTAAATGGTATGAAAGCACCTCCCGGTACCAGGGGTCATCTTCTACGACAAAAATTTTGAATGAATTCATTGGGCAGACTTTAGAATAGTTCATCAAATATACGAATTTCCAGATAATACACACTATCTCAATTATGGAATTTGTCCATTTTTTGGAATATATTTTATTGCCAAAAAATCATCAACCCCTTATTATAAGATACTTAACCCTGTGGCACATACTTTGAAATCCAATTGGCACAAGATAAAACGTAATTATAAATGAATACTAATAACACCGCCCTTGGGGGAAGCCCTGCCTATCATTACGCCATGGTTGTTCCTTGTTATAACGAGGAAACGCGGTTTCCGGCAACTGATTTCGGGAGATTTCTCGATGCAAACTCAAACACTCTTTTATGCCTCGTCAACGATGGCAGTAAGGATAAGACTCTCGAAGCCTTAAAGCACTTCCAGTCGCTTTACCCATCAAAGGTTGAAGTTCTTAATCTGCAAAAAAATAGTGGCAAATCGGAAGCCGTAAGAAGTGGAATCAATCACATCTTCAACAATTTCAGAAATATTGGCCTGATTGGTTTTTTGGATGCCGACCTGGCCACCAAACCAGAGGAGTGGGTTCTGATGGCCAACTATCTTGACGAACATAGCCGCTATGGAGCCATAGTAGGCAGCAGAATCCCAAGACTTGGAGCTGATATTGAAAGAAAAGATAACCGCTCTGTTCTCAGCAATATAGTTAAGACTTTTATCCGACTGATTCTCAGAACGAATTTTCAGGACACCCAGTGCGGAGCGAAAATTTTCCATCGTAGCCTTGTTCCTTCTCTGTTCGGGTCAAACTTTAATACCCCATGGCTTTTTGATGTTGAGATTTTTATGCGGCTAAAGAAAAAATTTGGCGGCAACAGCCTTAGAAAAGGAGTCCTCGAATATCCACTCCTCTACTGGTCAGAAATTGGCGATTCCAAATTGAAGCTAAAAGACTCTGTCAGAATCCCTTTGCAATTACTGATGATGTATTTCCAGTACAACTGGTCAGACAAATTCAAAACGAAATCAGGCTACAGCATTTTTGACAAAAAGCATGGTCTCATGCTTAAAAACTACAATTAAGAATTAACGATACTATCAAGATGAACAAGAATCACTACGTCGCTATAATGGCTGGTGGAGTTGGAAGCAGATTCTGGCCTGTCAGCAAAAGCACCTACCCTAAGCAGTTTCTGGATATTTTAAATACCGGAAGATCATTTCTTCAGGCTACTTATGACCGTTTTGCCAAATTCACACCAGTAGAAAACATCTACATTGTTACCTCTGAAGAATATGTCTCATTGGTAGAAAGTCAGTTACCACAACTGGCAAAAGGCAATATCCTGGGCGAGCCGGAGCGAAAAAATACGGCACCTTGCATTGCTTACGTGTCGCATAAAGTTCATGCTGAAAATCCGGAGGCCAATATGATCATTGCTCCCAGTGATCACTTGATCAAAAACGAGGAAGCTTTTGAAAAAAATTGTCTTCAGGCTCTGAGTTATACTGACCAAGGCGACTCGTTCGTCACTTTCGGGATCAAACCTTCTTATGCCAATACCGGCTACGGTTACATCGAAACTCGGGAAGCCAACGGAGAAAATATTTCAAAGGTTAATCGATTTACCGAAAAGCCTGATCTGGAAACGGCTATCTCCTTTGTAAAGAAGAACAACTACTTCTGGAACTCCGGCATATTCGTTTGGAAAACAGAAAGCATCATTTCTGCTTTTGCCGAGCATAACCCTTCCATAAATTCTCTATTTGAGAGCATTCAAGAGACATATAATACAGATCAGGAAAATACTGCTCTGAAAGAAATCTATTGCCAATGCGAATCCATCTCAATTGACTACGCCATTCTGGAGAAGGCAAATAACGTCTTTATGATTGAGGCCGAATTTGACTGGAGCGATTTGGGAACGTGGAATAGTGCCTGGGAAAACTTCACAAAGAATGAGCAAAAGAATGCGGTTAGCGGTAAAGAGACGGTTGTTCTGGACAGCCATAACTGCATTGTCCACTCTAATGACAAGAAGCTGGTACTTGTTGGCGGAGTTGATAACCTCATTGTGGTCAATACTCCTGAGGCTCTGCTGATCTGCAGCAAAGACAAAGAGCAGGACATCAAAAGCTATATCAATCAGATTAAGGGAACTGTATCAGAAACGTATTTCTAATCAGATGAATAAAGGCAAATACAATATCTGGGAAGACTACTACGGCAAGAAGCTCTTGCTGGTAGCCATGATTTTATCATTGCTCACTCATGGGGTAATCATGTATTACACGCTTCCTGGCACGTATGATGCCTTTGTTCATATGTTTTTCGCTGATCATTATGCAAGGTTCTGGTTTGAACCATGGGACTACCGCTGGTATACCGGTTTTCTGACGGTAAGTTACCCTCCTTTGGTTCATCAGCTTATTGGGCTATTGAGCAAAGCATTTCCGTTAAAAGTAGCCTTTGCCATTTTTGCCAATGGAATTATGCTAATTCTGATCGTCGGAGTTTACCGTTTCTCAAAAATTTTCTTTGATAAGATGACGGCCGGAATCGCCGCTATTCTGACTGTCGTGCTTTCCTCTATAGTAGAAACGCTACATGTTTACGGTCAAATGCCCACACTCACGGGACTTGCCTTCCTATTGAATGCTCTCCCTTTTTTGTATCAATACATCGTAAAAAGATCTCCCGTTTATCTGGTCATGGCGATGAGCTTTCTGGCAGTTACCATAAGCTCACACCACGTCACAGCCATTTTCGGGATGGTGTTCTTTATTGCACCCACTCTTTTTATGGCAGCTGCTGATGGGCCTTCAAAGGGCGATACTAAAAAGAGAATCGGACTATTTTTGTTGTCAGTAGTTAAATCAGCATGGGATAGAAAAAAAGAACTGATTTTATTCGGCACTATAATGATTGTCATGGCCGTAGGTCTGATTTTCCCATACTGGTACTGGAGCAAAACTGACCCTATCACTCAGGTTTCTATTCCTCACGGATCGCGGGATAACTTTTTTGAGAAAACCTCCTCAGGTCTAATCTTCTACATTATACCTCTAATGCTGGTTTTTGCTTTGCTACCGGCTATCAGTTATAACATCACCAGGCAAAAGCGTTACATCGGGTGGGCTGTTTCCTTTTATCTGTGCCTGCTTTTAGGCAGTGGTGGAACCACCCCAATTCCAAAAATGATGCTTGGAGAGAACGCTTTCAATATTCTCACGCTTGACCGTTTCGGTTTCTGGGCATCTATAATGGCCATCCCATTCATGGCTAAATTCATTTATTCGTTTCTGGCCGGACCCGTTCGCGATTTTTGGGTTGAAAACTTCGGCAGTAAAGTTCACTTTATCATCACAGGAGTATCGGGTTTCACGTATTTCATTTTCATTATTTTCATCTTTCATCTTGGAAGTTTCAGACCTCTTCAGCCCAAAGAAGTTGATATTGACCCCATCATCAATTTCCTCAATAGAGACGAACATATGCGTTGGCGTTTTCTGACGCTGGGTTTTGGTGACCAAATGGCCTGGCTGAGTTCAAATTCTTTGGCCGCCACGGTTGATGGTAATTATCATTCGGCAAGAAGACTCCCTGAATTAACTACAAGACCCGTAGAACGTCTTGAAAATGCGAAGTTTAACGGTGAAGCAGGATTGGCCTCCTTAAACGATTTTCTAACAAAAGCCGAAAAATACAGTCTGAAGTATGTTTTCAGTAACGACCGCTATTATGATCCGCTGCTTTATTACAGCGGCTGGGACCGTACCATACGACTGGAGAACGGCATCATGGTTTGGGAAAAGGGTAACATTTCCACCATCAAGCCGGTAACCCCAAAAGAAATACATCCGGTACTGAAAATCACCTGGGGTACCTTCCCGGTGATGAGCCTGATAGTCGCTATAGGTCTGACGATTTTTTACTTAAAAAAGTATAAAGACAAAGACTATTTCAGTTCTGTTCCGGAAACGAGTCATTATTATCCGATTGCCGCCGTATACGGATCATCGTTACTACCAGCGATCATCTTTTCGGGCCTTCTTCTGTACCAAATTAAAGAGCTTTTGTTTCTTGATGAGCAGAAAGACCCGGAAACCACCGTTCTGAACTTTTATAATCATCTTGATTTTCAACGCTTTGAAACGGCCTTCGGATTTTATAAACCCACCCCAACGTATACACTTGATCAGTATCTGCTGGAGAAGTCAGTTAATGACGGCGGCCTTCTGCCTTCGTATGCTAAACTTGACAGTATCTCAACGGTTAACCTTAACCTGGAAAGCGATAAAGCAGCAGTGCAGGTAAATACCTACTGGCGAACTTCAATGGGTATTCTGGCTGAAACGGATACTCTGAATCTGGAGAAAATCAAGAAAAGCTGGTATATCATCCCAGAGTCGGTTGTGCCTGAAATTCCACCCTATCAAATGAGAAGCTATACGTTCACTTTGTACAAAAAGCAGGGCAAACGCGTAATCAGTAGCTTCCCGACCGTAAAAGACGATTTGATCAAAAAAGCATTTGCAGGCTATCAAAAAGCCAACCTGATCCAGAACGAAGATCAACTCTACATTACCGGTCAATTTCTAAATGCGGATGATATCCCAATAAATGTCGCCTTAAAGGCTGAAGTTGAGGCAGACTCTGGAAAGATATACACCTACTATCCTGAAAAAGAATTTCAGTACAATTTATGGCCAAAGGCCTCGACCTATTTTCAGATCAATTTTACCGCATCTGACTCATTAACGCTTTCAAAAATCAAAAGCATAAAACTCTATGCCGATACTGACGTCAGCCAAAACGGATACATCCATGGTGGAACCATTGGGGTAAAACAAGAATCGGTAGCTGACAATAAAGCGATGCTACAGGTAAACATGTACAACGAACTGAGCACCGACATCAACATTCCCGGAGTTTTACTGGCTGAAGAAGATAAGGACGGGGTCATCAGAAAAGTACAGCTCACCACCCACAGGCGGGCGGTAAGAAGTGGTCTCCACATTGACTTCGATGCCGAATTCGAGAAAGTCGAGAACGTAACCACTGTGGTATCCAAAGTCCCGATTCAGCTGTTTGTTAACGGATCAGGAAGGAAAATGATCAAATCCGAGAAAAAAGCCGGTATCCATGCTCTTCCTCATTGTTTCATTTCACAGGAAATATATCTGCAGTAATGAGAAAGATTCTGCCACATATGGCCCTGTTGTTTCTACTTTTTAGCACCTCGTGCGAAAAAACGGTTTCCGTTCCGGTCTGGCTCAATCAAGCAAATACGCTATCCTTCCAGGATCTTCATCTATCAATTAAAGCTGAAGGCGAAATTAGCGAAGCCAGACTTTATACAGCGTCTAAAACCTTTTCACTCAAAATAAAAAAGGATGAAAATTTTGAACTCAGCATTCCTGAAGAAGTAGAGGGGATTATTGAAGGACCGGCCATTCTTCTGATTGACCTGGACGGTGAGCAGTTTGTTTATGAATTCTATCTGGTGAACCAAATAATATGTGGCTCCGAGAGAGTTGACTATCGCTCACCCAAAACAGTGAACCCGGATAGCGTTTTAGAACACCAGCAAATCATTCATTATATCGATGATTTCAGAAACATCATGCAACCTGAAAATAAACCACTCTTTGAGGAGCATATTTTGGGCCTAACCGGCAAAAGTGGCTTTTACGAAGCCATTGAAAATGAACCCATTACCAATTATTACGTGCAGCCAGGAACGGCCACTAAACTCCCAATAGCCATAAAGAAAGAAAAGAATGAACTGGGTGTAAGTATCGGACCCGTTACAGATGCAATAGGTAACCTGATAGCCGATGGAACGCTGATCTCAATTTACTACACCTCAAATGAAGTGGAGTATCAAATGCAGACGATTATAAGAAATGGATACGCCAGCATACCCTTGAATACATCTAAAGAAATTTCAAACATCTATGCCGTAACCAACGGCTTAAAGTCATCTGTCATCGAACCATGAAATACCTTTTTTACATACTGGGTTTGATTGTAGCACTTCTACTTTACCTGAGAACAGGAAAATATGAAAGAAGCAGCGAACTGCCTGTTTTCCTAAAGCCAGACCCCATTGCGGACGCTCACCAAACCGACATCACCGTAAAAGTGCACTCTCATTTTAAACCAGATTCTGTAAATCTGGAAGATCTGAAAGAAGACTATTCCGCCATCTGGGCCCATTTAAACCATTTGTACGAAACCAATGACGTAAATGCTGGTAAAGAGTATTATACCGAAGACTGGTTTAAACAAATATGTAAAGGAAATAACGAGCCTTTTGACGCAAGCCTGTACAGGAAAGACCTGAACCATAACCTACACATTATGAACTGGTCATCTGACAATCTCGTCTGTACCGCTATTGATAGCAATGCGGTTTTCAGTTATGACATTAATTCATCAAAAAATTTCGAAAGAACATTCCATATGGCCTTTGTTCTCCTCTATCAGGGTGATCACTGGAGAGTAGACGCCATGAAATATTTAAACAATTAAGAAAATGAAAATTGCATTTGTATCCCCGTTCCCGCCGAGTAAGGTTACCTTAAATGAGTACGGCTATCATTTAATCAAAAGCTTCAAAGGCAAACCTGAAGTTGATGAAATTGTGGTCTTGACCAACCACCTGGAAAACAATGAAGCATACGGCGAATATGCTATTGAAGGCATTGAGCTCATTCCTTGCTGGAGCTTTGACAGCTGGACTGCCTTTTTAAATATCCGGAAAGAGATCAAAAAGCAAAAACCGGATGTGGTCATCTTTAACCTTCAATTCATGACTTTTGGTGAAGGAAAAATACCCGCAGCACTGGGACTTCTGACCCCTTTGGCTGTAAAAACATTGGGCATTCCTTCGATCGTGCTACTTCACAATATCACAGAGACTGTTCAACTTGAAAATATTGGAATGGCCGATAGCAAGCTGAAAGCCAGGCTGTTTTTGTGGATCGGTGAGCAATTGACGAAACTTTTGCTTCAGGCTGATCTTCTTGGACTCACCATATCGAAATATGTGGATATCATTCGTGAGAAATATAAGGCGGAGAATGTCACCCTATTACCGCATGGCAATTTTGAATTACCTGAACGCTCTTTTTTACCGAATCCACTGGAAGAGATTAACCTGATGGCCTTCGGGAAGTTTGGTACTTATAAAAAAGTGGAAGTCATGCTGGATGCTGTTAAGATTCTGGAACAAAGATTTCCAAATCTTAAATTCAAAGCCACAGTTGCTGGTACTGACAACCCGAATGTCAAGGGCTACCTTAACGAAGTGGAAAAAAGATATGCTGACATGAAGCACGTTGAGTTCACCGGGTATGTCAGGGAAGAAGACGTAGAAGGCATTTTTAAAGCCAGTACCTTTATCATTTTCCCATACACCACTACTACAGGAAGCTCGGGTATTTTACACCAGGCGGGCAGTTATGCCAGAGCCTGCATCCTCCCCAAAATAGATGACCTCGAAAGAGTTGTAGAAGAAGAAGGTTACGGGGGAGCCTATTTCCAAACTGATAATGCCGAAAGCATGGCAAATGCTATCGCCCCACTCATAGAGAACCCCGCTGAACGCGAAAAACTGGAGGACATGAATTACGAGGCCGCTAAAGGTTTACAAATGACCGAACTGGCCGATATGTACCTCAGACACATTCAAAATTTGAGACAAAAGAAGATTTCTAAAAAAAGCAAAAATGAAAAATTTGATCAATCTTATTCTGGAACTTTTGTATCCACCGTTCAAACGGTTAATGAACTTTAGTGTCTTTGCTTATTTGAGTCTAGGAGCGGTAAATACTGTTCTGAATATTGCTCTGTTTGCATTGTTTTATCAGGTCATACTGATCAAAAGTGAATACCTGATTTTTGGCAGGCCGATAGAATCTTATACCATCAGTCTAGTATACGCCTTTTTGCTAACGATTCCATCAGGTTACTGGCTGGCAAAGCATTTCGCTTTTAAAGCAGAAAACAGTGCCTCCACAGCTTCGTCTTTTATAAAGTATTCGATGGTGGTTACGCAGGGGCTTATAAGCGATTTCCTGCTCATGAAGTTGATGATTGAAGTCATGGACATTCACCCTACCATTGCCAAAGTGAATTCAACAGTCATCGTACTCACCGCAAACTATATTTTGCAGAAGTACTTTACTTTCAAGTCTGCGACCAATTAGAATTTAACATATAATTACGGATAAATTTAATGAGCCTCCATTTTATGGGGGCTTCATTTTTTTACCCAACTCAATCATCTCATTGTATAAGGTTGGTTTTGTTTAGAAAGCCGGTTTCGCTTTGATCCATTTCTCCCAAGAAAAAACAATCAATTTATGTTCTAAAAGGTTAGAGTGAATTTAGAATCATCAAAGTCTAGAGACAAGCTCTTCCTGCAACGCTTTTTGAGTCTTAGACCATTGATTGGACTTTTGAATCCTCACAGCAAAGGCATCTCATTTGTCATGATAATCACGTTTCCCCCGTTTAAAACAGCAGTTGAGAAACCAAATAAGAAAGGGAACCTCCAACAGAGACTAAAGGAAACCCACAGCAAAAGCATTACATCAGGATTGAATATTCAGGGATAACCTCTAGAACAAAAAAACCTCCTGAATTCAATGAAATCAGGAGGAAAAGTAACTCATGAAAAAATATTTTTTACCAGCTGTAAGCAAGATTTAGTGTAAACCAGTTGAACTTGTATCCGCTACCGGTTCCGGCGGCCACATTGCTGGTCTGGTATTTTAAAGACGCCACCAGTGACTTAAAAGAAGTACTTAGCTCTGCCTGATATCTTGTGGCCGACTCAGGTTTATTCTCCTCGATTTGCTGAAAACCAAAACCGCCTTGAACAGCTAGTTTTAAGGGAAACTTTACGGGAAGATTACCAGATAAGTCAGCGAAAATCTCTGAGTTTGAATATCGGTCAGGCGAGAAATACAACTCTTTTTGTTGTGAAAAATGTAAGTACGAATAGTTGAGTCCGGTTTTAAAAACCGGAAACATACTGAACAAATGATAGAGCGAAGCGAATACTTCAACTTTCTTATTATCATCAGAATAACTACCCCGGCTGCCCTGACTGTAAATGCCGGTTTTTGCTCCGGTCATGATATGAGTGATATAGCCCAGATTTGCTGAAGTAATATTTTGTTCATAAAGAGAGGGCGTAAAATTTAAAACGTCTTTACTGTAAAAAAGACTAAGCATCCGTCTGTCATGACGTTGGTATTTAAAGCTTTGTCTGCCTGTCAACCCACCGTAAGATGCTCCTGTCCCCGGTTTGATTTGTAAAAAGTGAATATCTGTTTCTCCGGTAATACCTCTACCCCAGTTTTCTTTCAATTGACCATGCACAAAGTTCGTTTGCACATTTCCTCCATAAATAGAACTCAAATTTGACCTACCTGCGGAACCTCTGAGCTGATACGTTTTTGCTTCTGGTAACTGAAACCAAAACTCTCCGCTATGTCTTACATTACCTCCGATGTCATTGAACAGACTAAAGCGTGTGCCGGCGGAGACCTTTTCTCGATTTTTTATCTTTGAATTAAATGCATTCAATTCCTTTTCACTGAATAAGCCATTATTATTCTCAAAGACTAATATTGCTTTTTCTGCCTGCCCTTTTGCCAATAATACATCCGAGTATTCCTTGACATAATGTTTGTTAGGAAAGGAATGACACAGGCTGTCATAATAAACAAGACCTTCCATATAATTCCCGGATGTGCTTTCCAGCCTTGCCTTTAAAACCAGTACATCAGCAGAATCCAGAAGGTCTTTTTGACTTTCAAGAAATTCACCTGCTTCTCTGGTTTTTGTGTTCCAAAGGAGAGCGTTGAAATAATTAACCACTGCATTTTTAGCCGTTGGCTCGCCTTCCCACGCTCCTTTTGCCTCCACTAACGCAGGCCCCGGTTTATGATTCATGAACAAAGCATAAGACAGGTTGATCCTAACTGTTGTTGGTTCAAACCCAAGTGGAAGCAACTTTGAGTAGGTTTCTATCGCCTTCTGAAAGTTATTAGCCTGAAGCATTAGGTCACCCTTAAATAGTAATATCGGTGCATCTTCAGGATTTTTTACCAGAATGCTGTCAAGCATAGTTCCGGCCTCGGTATAGTTACCTGAAGCCCTTAATTCAGAGGCCTTTTGAATAAACCCTTCTCTTTTCTCATGAGACATGGCCTCTACAACATCCTGAGCAAGACCTTTCAAAGCGGACAAGAAAAAAATCAAAACAATAAGTATTCTTTCGACCTTCTTCATCTCTTTACATTTTCAAGTTGTGTGCTCTGCAAACGTGATTTTAATACGTCAATCAATGACACAATCATTAAGGCATAAACGGTGGTACCAAAAAAAGCCATCACCAGCCCCCAGAATGTGTTATAGATCGGAAAGTAAATGACCCGAACCGAATAAACAATAAACCATATAGCAAGGTAAGCAGACCAAAAAGAGGCAAATGTGGCTTTGGGAACGTCGTGATTCCTCTGCCTGGAAGTAAAAACAAACATCACCGCCATCATGCTACAAAAAAAGCTCAAGCCCAACTGTAACAGGTAAAAAACCGGGATATCTTTACCGGAGATAGAAACTTCATTTTGCAACGAAGGAATCCACTGAAGCCAAAAACCATCATGATGAGTGAAACCATCCAGAACGAGGTGACTAAGTATACCTATCATAGCTGAAATAATCATCATCACCGGCTTCTTCAGGAAAGACCTATTCCAATCAAAATCATAAGTATACCCCAGACGTTTTTGTACTCCTTCCGGAACATGTCGGAGAAGAGGCTTTTTGAGAAACCCGTGAAATAGAAAACAGAAGAGAAGGGTTGCAGGTAGGTCAAAAATTAAAACTCCCGCCCAGTGATGCCCCAGATTTTCCACCTCACGCATCTGAAGAAAAAACTCAAAATCAGGCATAACACTGCCTGCAATCAATGCTGTCTCAGAAAGCTTTAATGACCGTTTCATAAACGGCATAATCACAACCGGATGTGCCAGTGTAAAAGGCATAACTAAGCTTAGCAGGTAAGATGAATTTTTTCAAGCAACTCTGATACCTCCTTCTTATTCACATTTGTTTTGAGAAGGAAGTCATTTGAACCGCTTCGAAGGGCCTTGATGGCAACACTCAAATCTTCCAGAGAAGTACAGAAAACTACCTCAATGGCCGGATTACTATCTTTGATTTTATCCAGAACATCAAGACCATCCATATCCTGCATTTCTTTATCCAGAAAAATAACTTCAGGATTCAGATAAAGATTAGCCAAACAGTCTTCTCCTCCTTCGAATGTTAAAACATTTGTATACCCAATTTCAGCCAGAATCTGCTTGAGTACAGCCACCCAGAACGGGTCATCATCTACCAAAAAGATCTTTTTAGTGTACATTGCTTTTGATTTTTAATTACGGTCTTTACCACGAACAACTACTCTTTGGCATGATCTATACCAAAAACATAAACTACTGATTATATGATAATTACAAGATCAAACATCTCTCCATAATTCCAAATCATGAGCAAAATTCCAGAATATGGAAACCGGAAGAGTCAAATTGTCCAAAGCCGAACACCTCATTCCGAAAATGAACACTGTGAATTTCTTATCTATCTTTGAATGAATATCTTATTGAATTGTGAAAGACAAAAAGCTACTTATCATTGATGACGATGTGGACATTCTGAGTGCCGCAAGACTATTCCTCAAAAGGCATTTTGAAGAGGTGGTCATTGAAAAGAATCCCGAGAAGATTCCTTTCCTCCTGAACAATTATGAGTTCGACCTCATCTTGCTCGACATGAATTTCACTCAGGACGTCAATACCGGGCGGGAGGGCTTTCAATGGCTCGACAGAATTCTGGACCTGAAACCAAAAAGTAAAGTAGTATTATTTACTGCTTATGGTGATGTAGAAATGGCTGTAAAAGCCATAAAACTCGGGGCCAAAGATTTTGTGCTTAAGCCCTGGGACAATGACAAGCTACTCAATACACTAAAAGGTGCTCTCGGAGAAGAAACAGAAGAGAAGATAACAGGCCCAAACCTTCTCATCGGTGAATCAGATGCTATGAAGGCCGTCATGGAAACCATGCAACGGGTGGCACAAACCGACGCTAATATTCTGATCTTAGGCGAAAATGGTACTGGAAAAGACCTTATGGCTCAGGCTCTTCACCAAAATTCAGGTAGAAAAGAAGAGCCGTTTATCAGAGTAGACTTAGCGGCCATTCCGGACACCTTGGTGGAATCTGAGCTTTTCGGGCATATCAAAGGTTCATTCACCGATGCCCGGGAAGATCGGAAAGGAAAATTTGAGGAAGCTCACAAGGGCACTCTATTTCTCGATGAGATCGGCAACTTAAGTCTACCAATACAAAGTAAGCTTCTAACCGTTTTACAAAACCGGCAGGTAAGCCGTGTCGGTGAAAATAAAGAAAGGAAGGTTGATTTCAGGCTGATTTCAGCAACGAACTCCCCGATTTTCGAAGAAAGTACCAATGGAAAATTCAGGCAGGATTTACTATATAGGATTAATACCATCAGCTTGGAAATGCCACCACTGCGAGAGAGAGGAAACGATATTATTTTACTCGGGGAGCATTTCCTCGAGCTTTATGCGGCAAAATACAATCGCCCTCTCGATGGGTTAAGTCATGCACTAAAGAAGGAAATGCTGAGAAACCCGTGGCCGGGTAACGTCCGGGAATTGCAGCACGCGATTGAAAGAGCTGTCATTCTTTCCAGAAATAATAAACTGGAGGTAGAAGATGTTTTTGGCAATGTCAGCCGAATGAAGGCTTCAACAAATGCCGAGCTTAAAAGCTATGACCTGGAAGAAATGGAGAAAAAGTTGATTACAAAAGCTTTGAAACAATTCAATGGAAACATCAGTGACGCCGCCAAAGAACTTGGGCTCTCGCGTGCGGCACTTTACAGAAGGATTGAGAAGTATGAGATCTAGCTTCGATGGCTTCGACAGGCTCAGCCACCGAATATGTCGACATGCTCAGCCCGCGAATTAAATCATAAAATTTCTACACAATGAAAGGATATATGTACATTTTAAAGTGTTCAGATGGTAGTTATTATGTGGGTAGCACAAAGGATTTAGAATTGAGAGTTCTACAACATCAGAATGGAGAAGGAGCAAACCATACCAGAAAGTATTTGCCTGTAGAACTGGTCTATTTTGAGGAGTTTGACCGGATTGACGAAGCTTTCCTCAGAGAAAAACAAATTCAAAAATGGCGAAGAGAAAAGAAAGAAGCTCTGATAAATAAACAACCATCGAAACTACCCATACTTTCCAGGAATTATACCGAGCATCCCTATGACTCGTAAAATGAAAATTCTAAAAATTAAATTTGAATAAAAAATTTCGGCCAATCGACCCCTGAGCCTGTCGAAGAGATCGGTAGGCCACCAATAATGAAACGCTTCTCCCTAAATATTGCATTTCGTATCATCCTGCTGGCAGCTTTCATCTGCCCGGTGCCATTTCTATGGTTAAATGAGCAGCGAGCTGCTGCTATTGTTTTGTTCGTTTTTGCCCTTATTACCGGTGTATCATTTTACCAATACGCTACTTCCGTAAATAAAAAACTGACCCTTTTTTTCGAATCCATCCGTTACTCTGATTTCACTGTAAAATTCAGCTCAGATAATAAGCAAGGGAAAAGTTTTAGCGACCTGAATCAACAGATGAATGAAGTGGTGGATGCCTTTAAGGCCGCACGTGCGGAAAAAGAAGCGAATATCCAGTTTTTAAACACATTGGTACAACACGTGGACGTTGGTATCATTTGCTATGATGCGGGAGAAAATATTGAAATTCTGAACAATGCTGCCATTCGGCTTTTAGAAGTTTATCGCCTTCGTGAGCTGAAAGATCTATTGCCAACGGCCCATGTCAAACTATATACCATCCTTCGGGAATTAAACTCAGGAGAGCGTGTAATGTACGAAACCGAAAACGGAAGCCAACTGGCCATTAATGCTACAAAAGTGAATCTCAGAGGGCGGGCTGTTAAGATAATTTCTTTGCAGAACATCAGAACCGAACTCCAGCAAAAAGAGGTGAGTTCATGGCAAAACCTGACCAAGGTACTTCGGCATGAAATCATGAACAGTATCGCTCCTATTGTTTCTATGGTAGGCACTATGCGGAGTATTGTTAACGAAGACCTGAGTGATAAACCCGAAATTGAAGACTCGGTGGAAGACCTTGGAGAAGCTCTTAAAACCATTGAAAACCGGGGGAAAGGCATAATGAAATTTGTCAATGCCTACCGCGATTTTACCACACTACCGAAACCTTTATTCAGAGAAACCACAGTGGCCGCCGTCTTGGAGAGGGTGGAAACACTTATTAAAGCCGATGCTCAAACTAAAAATGTTAAACTCTCGATTGAGATTGAGCATCCCTACCGGCTTAATATTGACCTTGATCAAATTGAGATGGTGCTCATTAATCTGGTTAAAAACGCTACTGAAGCCATTGAAAATAAAGCTGAAGGAAAAATTGAAATCAGGGCCTACCAGCAAAAAGGGCAACGTTTTATTTTAGTCAAAGACAATGGCAATGGAATTGTGCCGGAAGCTTTGGAGAAAATCTTTATTCCTTTTTACACCACCAAAAAGACGGGGTCGGGTATCGGACTTAGTCTTTCAAAACAAATTTTACAATTGCACCACGGTGATCTCACTGTCAAGTCGGAGCTCGGGAAAGGTTCGGCATTCAGACTTGAATTTTAGGAATTGACAATGAACTTATACCCTTCTCCCCGAACGTTCTCAATCTCTACAGAAGGATCAGACGCCAGCTTCTTACGTAATCTAGAAATATACATATCCAGGCTTCTACTGACTATTACTCCTTCATCTTCCCATATGACTTTCTGAAGGTAGTCGCGTTTTACAATCTGGTTGGGTTGCTGAATCAGTAGTTCCAAAAGCCGGTATTCCTTGTATGTCAGTTTCACTTTGACATTACCAAGTCGAAGAATTTGATTCCTATGATCAAGTGAAATATTCCCTGGATTTTCCCCGGAGTTCTTTTCTGTCCGTTTTAAATATGAGAATGCCCCAAGAATCAGCACGGGAATAGCCAAAAGAAACCATAAGTATGACAAAGCAGGCTCACTAATAGCTATTTGAATCTCAATATAGTAACAACTCTGAGGCAGAACACGACCTTTGCACGGCACCAGATCCTTCTTTTCTCCCGGGGATATCAGGAAGGAATAAACTGTTTCTTTCCGGTAACAATCCTTCACTTCAAATACAGATTCACCGGAGGTATCAAAAGTCCCTGCTATTTGCTGAGCAATGGAAACAAGCGTATCAGGGTGGATAGACAAATCGGATTCAAACTGAATTCTATAGGTCAGTTCGTCGAGTTTCTTTACCGGCAAGACCAAAGAAACCGTGTCGCCCGAAGCCTTTAAGAGCTCATGAGCCACCATTCTCAATTTAACTTCAAGCTTCGACTGATCAAAACTTTGGGCAAGCGTTGGGCTCGTAAAGCTCAACAACAAAATTATCAACAACCACTTTTTCACACCTAAAAGTACCAAGAAGGAAACATTAGACTCATCCGCCTCCTGCCTTTTTACATTTTTTTAAACTCTTTTACATTGTTCTGACGCGGCATGCAAGAATTATTATTCTTCTACTCTTAACAGCGAACGGTCAGAAGTGCATGAGTTATTTCCTTTAAAAAAGAAATGAAAAAGCTGACCTTTAACAAGGTACTAATTTAATTCCCACTCTCCCGATTCATAGAATTTGAGAATTTTCTCCTGAAGCAAAAATTGATATTTCGCCTGAACAAGATTTGAATTTGCTCGATCCAGATTGGTTTTAGCCAGAATGTATTCCAACGTATTCACGGTTCCGGCCTCAATCTGAGCCTGAACAGCCTGCATATTCCGACTATTGATGGCTACCTGGTTTTGTGTATTTTGATATTGCTCCCCGGCTATCTCGTAGTTTTGTAAAGCACTTTCATAAACCCTGTTCACAGCGAGTTTTGCATTTCGTAATTGATTCTGTGCAATTCGTTTCTGCACCTGAGCGGCCTGCATTCGCGGTGAAGTCTGGAATTTTCCGAAGATTGGAATCTGAAGGCCAAGGGTAAACGAACCATTACGGGTAGCGTTAATCTGCTCAAAAAACTTCTGTTCGGGATTAGAGGATGCGTAAAAGGTATTCCAATCTGCATAGAAATTCAAAGATGGTAGATTTTCAGCTTTAATCGACTTGTATTGGCTGTCAAAACTTTTGATCAGGAACTCCGAGGATCTTATTTCAGGCAACCTTTCGTAAATCTCTTCTTTTGCCACTCCGTATTGAGCTACCACCAGCTCCGGAGCGTCAATCCGTTCGAAACTCGCCGTCTCGTCCACCGGCCTGTTTAATAGTTGGAAAAGATTTAACCGAGACTGCCTTTCAGATCCTTTGGCGTTCACAAGGGTGTACTCGTCATTAGCTCTTTGTGTTTGAATTTGCAGAAGCTCTTTTTGCCCCAAAGTACCGGCCTCCACCTGTAATTTGACTCTGTTTTCCTGCTCGCGTGAACTCGCCACTTGTGAGTTTGCGACTGCCACCAGCTCCTGAGATTGCAAAACCGTAAGGTAAGCCTGTATAATGCGAACCGTAAGATCATTTTGCATGGCTTTTGCCTGCTCCTCACTTGATTTTAGAGCCAATTGAGAAGCCTCAATCCCGTTTTTGATTCTAAACCCCTGAAAAATAGGCTGACTCAGACTGGCCTGAGTATACGTGCTATTATAAACCTCATTGATGTAGGAATTGGTAAAACGGTCAATACTTCGACCAGTGTTGGTACTTTGATACAACTCCAGACTCATGCGGGGCAATCTCCGACTTTTAGCCGCATCCAGATCGGTACCAGCCAACTCAGCATTCAGTACCGAACTTTGATAATCCGGGTGATTATTGACTGCAATCTCTACACATTCTTTGAGAGAAAGTTGCTGAGCAAAAACAGGTTGTAAACCCAAAGTCAAAAGGGCTAACTTAAGTATCTTTTTCATAATTAATCTTTCAAAATCAGGTAAGACAAAAGGTCGGAATTATACATCCAGCCATCCATCTTTCAATTTAATTATCCGCTCGCCATAGGCAGCATTTTTCTCGGAGTGCGTCACCTGAACGATAGTTACTCCGTCTTTTTCATTCAATTCTTTGAAAAGCTTCATAATATCATCGGCTTGTTCCGAGTGCAGGTTTCCGGTGGGTTCATCAGCGAAAATGACCTTTGGTTCGCTCACGATAGCCCGGGCCACTCCCACCAGCTGCTGCTGACCACCACTAAGCTGGCTTGGGAACAAATCCTTTTTCCCGACGATATTAAAGCGATCCAGAATATCCGCCACCTTACTTTTCCGCTCCGAGCTTTTCATTCCTTTATATAGCAAAGGGGTTTCAATGTTTTCATAAACCGTCAGCTCATCGATCAGGTGATAAGCCTGAAAAACAAAGCCAATAGCATTTCGGTGAAGCTCAGTTCGCTTTTTCTCATTGAGTTTTTGAACCGGTGAATCCATGAAAAGATACTCGCCTTCAGAGGCGGCCTCCAGCAAACCAAGAATATGTAGCAAAGTAGACTTACCAGAGCCAGATGGGCCCATGATACTCACAAATTCTCCCTCCCCGATCTCGAGACTAATATTGCGAAGCACATACGTTTTCCCGAAACCGGCCGGATAGTATTTTGAAATGTTATTAAGCTTTATCATTTGTTTTTAATTGTCTCAATTATTCGTTTCTAAGTGTAGTTCCGGGATTCATCAAAGCCCCCTTAAGCGTTTGAAAACTCACCGTAATAAAAGCAATCATTAAGGCCAGAATGGCAACCCCGGCCACCATCCATCCATTGATTTCAATGGCATACGGAAAATCGGATAGCCAATTACTCATCAAATAAATAGTAACAGGTGTGGCTAGCAGTAGAGCGATTACTACCAAAATCAGAAAGTCTTTACTCAACAAAGCAACAACCGAAGCTACGCTGGCACCCAGCACCTTTCTCACCCCTATTTCTTTGATTCGGGCTTCCACGGTATACATGGTCAAACCAAACAATCCCAAACAGGCAATCAGAATAGCCAGCACTGAAGCTGTGGTAAATACCAGACCGTATTGCTGTTCGGCTTGGAGGCTTTCTGCAAAATCTTCTTCAAGGAAGGAATAATCAAAAGGATTGCCCGGAAAATACTGTCTGTACAAATTTCCGAGAGAAGCCAACTGCTTTTTCCGGTCACCTTTTGCCAGTTTCACTGAAAAAAATTGTCCGTATTGCTGAGGATAAAAAATGATAGGATCGATCTCACTTTGCAAACCTAAATGGTGATAATCGGCAGAGACGCCAATAATATCAAGATGACGCTCGTCCCACTGAATTCCCTCCAACATAGCCTCCTGAGCTGATTCAAAACCCATATACTCCAAGGCCGTTTCATTGATCATCACCTTTGAATTGGAGTTCCAGTCAACCCTTACCTCTTCCGGAGTAAACGTTCTTCCCGCTTTTAGAGGAATACCGTAAGTATCAAAATACTCACCCTCAGTGCATACAAAGGCGTAAGAGTTATACTTGTCATCGGGTTTTGAGCCCGGGTGGGTAAAGCCGTTGGTTCTGAAATTATAGAACCGGGCCGGTACCGCTCCGGAAAGAGCATATTTTTCAACCATTGACTGAGAAGCCAATTCATTCAAAAAAGCATTTCTGCGACTGTCAAAATTATCTCCGTAAATGGCCGGGCCACGAATAACGAGCATCTGCTCGGCATCTACTCCTAAATCCTTATTTCTGAGGTAGTCAAGCTGGGAGTAAATTACAACCGTGGCGAAAATGAGAGCAACAGAAACGCCAAACTGCATGACCACCAAAGACTTGCGTAAGAAAGAACCCGACTTCCCTGATTTTGCCAAACCTTTGATGGTTTCTACTGTCTTAAATCGGGTACTGACCAAAGCCGCATAAACTCCCGAAATCAGGGTACCCAGAAGTAAAGCCAGTGCACCAATTAGCCAAACTGAAGGAGATAAATGAGCAAATAATGGAAGGTCCTTACCAATCATTTCGTTGAAAAGTGGCCGGCAAAGAATGATTATCACCAAAGCCACCAGAAATCCAATAAGGTTTACAAGGGCCGTTTGCATTAAAAACTGGCCAAGAAGACTCTTTTGATCAGCTCCGATAGCCTTTCTTACGCCCACCTCTACCGACCGCTTCAAAGAATTAGCAGTGGAAAGATTCACATAATTAAACCAGGCAATCAGAAGAATCATCAGCCCGATGGCTCCCAGAATATACACGTATTTAATATTTCCATAAGTAGGTAGGGGATCATTCAAAGAAGCACCCAAATGCATTTCTGTCAGAGGCTGAAGCTTAAAACTCACACCATCGTCTTCTCTGCTGACAGATTCGCGATAAGCCGTGAGTTTTGCTTCCAGCTGTTCAACGTTTGTGTTGGATTTGAGTAAGAGTATAGTTTGAGCAAATTGACTATCAAGATTATTGAGGTTAGCCCATCCATTTCCATTAAGATTGGCCTCATTCTTCAGCGTCTCCAAGGAAAAGGCCATATCCATATCAAAATCAGAGTTGTAGGACATGTCTTCATATACTCCTTTTACGGTATAGATCGTTTTACCGAACTGGTTATGAAGTATCAGATTTTGATTGATCGGATCGCTATCTCCAAAGTACTTAAGAGCTGAGCTTTTTGAGATAAATACGGTATTCGGCTCGTTTAAACCGGAAGCATTACCAGCGAGAATCGGGAAGCTGAAAACCTCAAAAAAGTTACCTTCCACGTAGTGAATATCCGCTTCACGGAAAGAAAGGTCGTTCTCTTCATTTTGAACCACCCCACTGGTGATGCCATTATCCTTTCTGCTTGCCGCCTCTATTTCAGGAAAATTCTCAACAAAACGGGCTGCAAACCCAGGCTCAAGCTCAGACCACGATTCACCATTTTTATCAACGTTGATGACACGGTAAATGCGGTCTGCATTTTCATGAAATTGATTAACCCCCGTTTCTATGCCGATGTATTGCAGAATGAATAAAAACGCGGCAATGCCCAGAGCAAGCCCACCAATATTAATAAAACTAAAGGTCTTATTCCTTTTGAGATTCCGATAAGCTGATAGTAGATGATGTCTGAGCATAACTGGTTTTTTAAGCTTCACTCAGAAAGATACCCAAACTATGCCAACAATATTAGAATACTGGAATTCAATTAGTTATGGAAAATAAAATTTCAATAGACTGTTCAGAAACGGACAAGTTTGTGCAACAGTGGACAGCCTCAGTCTACCGAATATTTAAAAGCATAAGCCGGCTGAGCAGGAATACCTTTGGGCAATGTAACGACTACCTTACCGTTTTCAACAGCCCATTTCAAAGGCTTGGTGTAACCGAGAAGTTGCATTTTTGAGTTTGTCGCAGGCAAATTGACTGACCAGCTGACTTTTCCATTTTTTGAATTCGTTGCGAGGGCATAAACCGAGGCATCTTTGCCTTTGGTAAAATAAACCTGACCGTCCTGAAAGTCCGGAAGTGCTCTGGTTTCATAGATAGCCTCTCCATTGATATTCATCCATTCGCCAATTTCTTCCAGTCTTTCAACCTGCTCTGGCAGAAAAACGCCATCGGCCGTTGGGCCAACACCGAGAAGTAAATTTCCGCCTTTGGCGACAATCTCAATTAGCAGATGAATGACTTTCTCCGCTGATTTGAATTTATCATTGGGCACATAACCCCATGCTCCACCAAGGGTGATGCAGCTTTCCCAAGGGTCTTCAGACATCGTGGACGGAATCCCTTGCTCAGGTGTTCGGTAGTTTTCAAAAGGTCCGTGAACCGTACGATCCACGATCAGTAAGCCTTCCTGATTTTTACGAGCCATTTCAGCCAGTTTGGGCATATTGATTTCCTGATCAAATTCCGGGATAGGAGCTCCCCAGGCAATCACCTCCTCTGTCACCGTATTTCTGGGCCGCACCCAGCCGCCATCTAACCAAAGGATATCGATATCGCCATAATTCGTAGTCAATTCATTGATTTGATTATGCGTGAAGTCCACATATCGTTGCCAACGTTCAGGGTGTTTCCGAATATCATAATTGACGTTTCGGTCGGGGGTTGCGTAATAATCCCACCAGAAATCCTGTGAGTGCCAGTCCGGCTTTGAATAATAGGCCCCTATCATCATATCCCGTTCTCTGAACGCATCAAAAACATGTTTGGCCACATCGGCTTTTGGGTGATTTTTGAAAGGCCCACCAGAGATTTTGTAGTCTGTATACTGCGTATCAAACATATTGAAACCATCATGATGTTTGGTCGTGAACACCACGTATTTTATTCCCGCCTTCTCTGCTGCCTCTGCCCATTGATCAGGGTCAAAGCCAGTCGGATTAAACTGATCTTTTAATCCCCAATACCATTGCTTATAATCATGATAGGCCACATTACTATCGCCACGTGTAATCCAGTCTTCATTGCATAAACTCCAGGATTCTATGATACCCGGCACCGCATAAATACCCCAGTGAATGAGCATACCGAATTTCTGATCCCGCCAGTGTTCAAGCTTTTCAGCTACTCTTGGGTCTTCAGGATATTGGTATTCCGTGGAAACCGGATGAATGGTATTTTGCCCTTTGGCAAAGCCCATCAAACTAAAGAAGAGTAAAGTCAGTACGGCGGTTTTCTGTTTCGGATGCATAGTTTCAAATCAATTGCTGAGCAAATGAATGAAGAATGATTAACAGAAACTTAAAATTTTGTGACCAGGGACTGATTAACTCAATTCTGATGCAATTTCTTACTCAAATCTTCCAGAGAAACACCTTTGGTTTCCGGCATCATAAAAGCCACAAAAAGAAGTTGTAGCACCATCATAAACGTAAACACACCGAACACCGGTGCCGCACCAATCGTTGAAAACAAAAACGGAATGGACGACGGAATAGCCGCCGCAAGTAACCAGTGCACCGAACTACCAAAAGCCTGCCCTGAGCCACGAAGATGATTTGGGAAAATCTCAGAGATAAAGACCCAAATGACGGTCCCTTGCCCCAAAGCATGAGCCATAATGAACAGGAACATAAAACCGGGCACGGCCATGCCCGTCCAGTCCGTTGCAAAAGCGTAGGCCACCATTCCCAGTGAAATAATGTAACCGAAAGAGCCGATATACATGAGTAGTTTACGCCCAACACGATCGATCAAATAAACGCCGATAGAGGTAAATATCAGGTTGACCACTCCTATTCCGATGCTGCTGAGCAGAGCAGTACTTTCACCAAGGCCTGCTTCCTCAAAAATTCGGGGAGCGTAATACAAAAAAGCATTGATGCCGGAGAACTGATTGAAAAAAGCGATCAAAAAGGCCAGTATTAAAGGAAAACGATGTTGCTTTTTGAAAATACTATCATTGGCATCTGATTCCGCATTTCCTTTTTCAATTTCCAAAATGAGTTCATCGGTATTCCTTTCGGGATTGATAATTTCCAGAATCCCACGAGCTTCATCTTTTCTTCCCTGATTAATCAGCCAACGCGGACTTTTCGGTACGCCAACTACAAAAAGGGTATACAAAATTGCCGGGAAAGCCTCTACACCGAGCATCCAACGCCAGTCGTTTTCGCTGATGCCATTCAACAGGTAGTTCGACAAATAGGCGATCATGATCCCGAAAACGATATTGAACTGATACAAGGCCACCAGTTTCCCACGGTCTTTTGCCGGAGAAATCTCAGCGATATACGACGGAGCCGCCACCGTGGAAGCTCCCACGCCAAGCCCGCCTAAAAAACGGAAGAAAGCGAAAATATAAGGGTCATTTGCAAAAGCAGAGCCTACGGCAGAAACCGTATAAAAAAGTCCGATCCAAATCAACGTGGTTTTCCGGCCCAATTTGTTGGTAGGGATACCCCCGAAAATAGCCCCGATCACCGTACCCCAAAGGGCCATAGACATGACAATAGCACCATGAAAAGCATCAGAGGAGTTCCACAAAGCCTGCAATTTCTGATCAGCACCGGAAATCACAACGGTATCAAAGCCAAACAAAAAACCGGCAAGAGCAGCCGTGATGGACCAAAGGAAGATTTTATTCTTTGTCAAGGGTTTAGGGTTTAGGGTTAAAGTTTTGTGAAGATCGGAGAAATCTTGAAGGTGGGCAAGAGGGAGGGAGAAATAGAAGATATCGTGGACAGGAAGGTCAGCCCTATGTCACTCGATAATGCCTTCGTCTCAATAGTTTTTAAGAAAAGATACTTTGACCTTAAGACTTGAACCACTGGGAAAGAAGTAAATCGATGCAGCTAAAAATACTTCTAATTTAAGTCGGTTTAAGATAGAACGGGTAAGGTGTATTACGTCACACTGATACGCACGCACCAACATAGAGTTATTAGCACCCAATCACATAAATTCGTTAACTAATTTTTCAATTTTACTAATGTGTACCCTGAAAAACTCCATTTCACTAGAATCGATATTCTTAGCATGAGCGTCGGTTCGGTACTTGTTTATCACTTCTAAACAAGCGATTGTTTCTGATTTATTAGTTCCAAAAATATTATTAAAGGAAGCTTCTTGGTAGTACTTATTAATGAGTTTAGACAGGTCTGAAAAATAGATTTCTGTTTTAATGGGATCAAACAATTCTGAGTATTCCTTTCCACGAGATTGTGACTTCCTAGGATCTCCAAAAACGTCAATTACTTTTTGAAATGCATCACTTTTCCCAAAATGAGACTGGAGTTGCATTCGTACAACTTGACGCAATTCTGACTCCAATTTGTTTCTTCGTTCAGAAATTTCTTTCCATCGTTTTTCGGGTGACTTAAGTTTAGCCTGGTATTGATTCTTTGAAATTAAATATTGCTTGATTGATTCAATTTTAAAAAAGAAGGAACCATCGTTCTCATCAATAACACCGTAGCCTTTTAGGTGGGCTATTAACTCTGTGGATAAATTCGCCAAATCCATAAAAGAATCAATATCATCAAGAGCAAGGTAAGTAAGCATATCATATTCCTCTGGATAAAATTCTATAAGTACCTGAAGAATCATGTCGAAGTAATGTCCGTATCGTTCACCAAAGAGTTTTTTAGCCTCTTGGTACTTAATTTTGTCAATTTTTACAGGCCGATTCGAGGTAGCTTTTTCATTGGCTATACTACAAACATGCCTGATAAGGTAAGGATGCCCCCCGAAATCTTCATTCAGTTTTGAATAAACAATTTCATCAAATTCAAGGCCCATGTATCCTCCTAGTTTTGAAACCATTTCCGTGGTTTGATCTAAGTTAAATCCCTGAATAAATTCAAAAGGAACTTTATTAAATATTGGATTATCTGTAGATTGAATTCTCGGAGTTTCTAATGCTTTGGGGTTAGTCCCTACTATTAGAAATGTAAATACTGAAGTTTTTTCTTCCCGGAGGAATTTTTGGAATTTTGATCTAATAGTTTGCCAAAATAGAACAAAATCTAACTCCGTTTTCCAAAAATGGTTCGGAGAAGTACCTGGGGAAATATTCTCTATCTCATCAAAAATGAAAAGGACTGGTTTCTGTCCCAATTTTTTATAAACTCTCTTGATATCTTTTTCAAAGCTTTCACTTGCTTGCTCCTCATTGTATTTTTCCTCTGGCTCTAACTGCGACTGAACATTATTCTGTTTTTTAATTTCCTTCATTAAAAACAAAAGTGCCTTAAACCATCTCTTCTGGTTGAAAGCCGTATCTTGACAGTCAATTACTACACTTGGAATACCTTCAACTTTTAGAGCTCTATGAACTCCGTTCACAACTGATGTTTTTCCGGTTTTTCTCAAACCAAATAGTCCAGAATTTTCCTTTGACTTATGCCGATTTATTAATTTCTGTATCAATTTCGACCTACCAAAAAAGAAAAAGTCTTTTGTGATCGGTGATTCAAAAGCGAATAAATCTCTTTCAAAAAAGAAATTTCTGAATCGATTTTTTACGAAATATGAATTAGAGGCATAGAAATAATCATCATATGAAAATGGAATTACTACTCGGGATTCAGGATCACCCTTAAGGAGGCTTGAAACTCTTTGCTGAATGTTTTTATCTCTGCTAATTAAGACACAACAAACCGTTTCAAGTCTTAAATCAGAAAATGCACTATATACATATTCGATTGCATCCAATGACCTTGGCTCAAAATCTGTATAAGGACTAAAAATTACTGCTATTTCTCTCTCAATGTTGAACATTTCCTTAAAATCCCTTGTAGGTTTCATTAGAAAATAACTATAACTGGATTTATGATTCAACTTGAAATTAGCCCCTCCATTAGTTATGTACCAATCTTTGGCGAGGAATTCAACAATTGTCTTTTCGTCAGAATCTAGATGAGAAAGTCTAACATTCGGATTCATTCCAGGGAAAAGTTCGCTCATAGTTTTTTTCTATTTTGTTTTCCAAGGAAGTCCTTTAATTGTTACTTTTTTGCTCAAATTTTGTGCCTTCAAATATCAAACTTCCATCATCGAAGTTAGTCTTAGAATTCTAAATTATAGCAAATTTCCCAACACTTTCTAAATCGTTTCGTCTTGAAGATGTTTAGGGTGAACGTAGTTTCCCGTATTCAGGAGGTCAGACCTTTACTAGGTCTGACCCATTACTTCCGACAGCCCTGTACAGTCTTTTGTTTTGGAAAAGTTTTCTTTGTCTGACATTTCTCAACCTTATTCAAATGCATTTCAAAAAACTGTTCTCCTTTTCTGCCTTTCTCTTTTTGATGGCTTGTTCTACTTCTAAACCAGCTGCAGAACTCTGGCCGGATGGTACGCCGATCTCCGACTGGTTCAGACAGACCGATAAATTGGCTATCGAGGACCTTGGTAAAGCCTATCCAATTACCGAATATGGCGTGGTAGCCGACAGTTCTTTGCTGCAAACAGAAGCCATTCAGGCCGTCATTGACTCGGCCGCGGCCAATGGTGGAGGCGTCATCGTTATTCCCGAGGGCGTTTTTCTCAGCGGAGCTTTATTCTTCAAACCCGGTACTCACTTGCACGTAGCGGAAGGCGGCAAATTGAAAGGCTCTGATGATATCAGCAATTACCCCATCATGCCCTCCCGAATGGAGGGGCAGTCGATTGACTATTTTCCGGCCTTGGTGAATGCTTATGGCGTAGATGGTTTTTCGATTACCGGAAATGGCGTCATTGACGGAAACGGACTGAACTATTGGAAAGCCTTCTGGCAACGCCGGGAAGAAAATCCACAATGCACGAACCTCGAAGTCTCTCGTCCTCGACTGGTCTTTATCCGGGACTCCAAAGATGTTCAGGTGCAGGATATCACGTTGCAAAACTCCGGTTTCTGGAGTTCGCATTATTATCAATGCGAGAATGTCAAAATTTTGGATGTCCGCATTACTTCGCCGCATGAGCCCATCAAAGCTCCCAGCACCGATGCCATTGACATTGATGTGTGTTCAAACGTACTCATCAAAGGCTGCTACATGGCGGTGAATGACGATGCCATTGCCCTCAAAGGAGGCAAAGGGCCTTTTGCCGATGAAGACCCGAATAATGGAGAAAACACGAATATCATTATTGAGGATTGTGAGTTCGGCTTTTGTCACTCGGCCCTGACCTGTGGCAGTGAATCTATTCATAATAAGAACATCCTTTTCCGGAATATCACCGTGAGAGATGCCGTCCGTATCCTTTGGCTAAAAATGCGACCTGATACCCCTCAGCATTATGAATACATCACTGTTGACAACGTCAACGGAAATTCCCGAAGCCTTTTGTATATCAAACCCTGGACGCAGTTTTTTGACCTGAAAGGTCGCCCGGATGTACCTATCTCCTACTCCGATCATATCACCTTAAAAAACATGAATGTTAACTGCGATATCTGGTATGATATGCGGATCACCGAGAACGACAGCCTCTCTGATTTCCGTTTTGAGAATCTGGTAATTACCTCAGAAAATGCTGACTTTGACCCGTCTATTATTGACGGCTTGAGTATGGAAAATGTGGTGGTGAATGGCAAAAAGTTGGATTAATTGCGTCAAAAAGTATTGACCGACTTTACAGAATTTTCTGCCATTCGTCACTGAGACATCACCGTACACTGATTTGCCGGAATTTTGAAAGAAAGGGAAACTACCTTTCGGAGAAATACAGACGGATATGACCGTTTGATTCTTCGATTAAACCTTTCTGTGATGAAATTTAATTTCCCGGCAACCTTCCTTTTTTTGATCACCGCTTTGGTGTCATTTGCTCAAGATAAAGAAGGCTCCAAAGATCATCCGCTTTTCCCGCGTTTTGGTAACAGTACCATCTATGACTACGAAGAAACCAGCTTTGACCGTTACTCCATGGCCACAGGCCAGACGACAGATTACTCCCAACTGACAAAAAAGAAGCAGATAGAGGGGAAAATCGTCCGTATTTTCTACACTATCAGCACGTCCGACGCTTCTTCGTATGAGATTTACAGCAATTATCTCAAAGCTCTGAAGGCCAAAGGGGCCGAGATCTTATTCAGTTGCTCAGACAATGATTGCGGAAAATACCTTTGGGATGCCCTCACCAAAGAAACGAGTTTTTTGATTCCGGCCTATTACGGCGAAAGCAAAGGCTATATCGCTTCAAAATTCAGTCATAACGGAAAAACCTTCTATGCCATTATTTATGCCGGGTACGGTTTGGGTGAACAGGGTTACGAAATCCATGTCATTGAAACTGAGGAAATGGATCAAAAAATAGATCTCGATGGTATTGAAGCGGCCATGAAAGAGAAGGGTAAGGTTTCGTTGTACGGAATCCTTTTTGAGACCGGATCAGCCAAACTAAAACCAGAATCAAAAGAAGAAATTGCTCTGGTTGCTCAATACCTGAAAGCTCACCCAGCGGAGAATGTCTATGTGGTAGGCCATACCGATAATACCGGACGTTTTGAGAATAATATGAGCCTTTCAGAACAAAGAGCTCAGGCCGTGAGTCTGTCGCTTCAAAAAGACTATGGAATAGCAGCAAACCGGCTCAAAGCCGCAGGCGTTGGTCCGGTAGCTCCTGTTTCTGATAACGTATCTGAAGAAGGCCGAAGCAAAAACAGACGGGTGGAATTGGTACGAAATGCTGTAAACTAATCAACTTTTGTCCTGTCGGTCGAACTGAATACTACACAAGTCTAAAATAGTTTACCGGGAAAGAAGTGTATTTTAGTTTTGCGGGCAAATCAAAAGATACGTTTCTTGAAACAACTGTTATTTTTCATTCTTGCTTTAACTACTTCCAGGACAATTTTGGCTCAGGAAGCTGTTCCAAAGTCTTCTTCTCACACTCCTCCTATCCCCGTTGAACTCTTTGTAGGAAACAGAGCCTTAAACATTTTGGCGGTAACGAGAAAACCATTCAAAGAAGGGGGAAAGCTCGGTTATTTCAATTTTACAAATTACACGGGCGACTTTAAAAACAGTGGAGATCATAACGAATTTGCTTCTCAGTCACTTCTTACATACAAAATCGCTAAAAACCTGAATGCTACGGCAGGCTTCCTGATAAATCATGTAACCGGATTCAGAAAGCAGGTTGGTCTGCAATACTCATATGCGAATCAGAAATGGTTAGTTGTGCTGGTTCCCGTGGTTGATCTGGCCGATGGACATAATTTGGAAATGATGGATCTCGTAGAGTTCAAACCGAAAATAAACGACAAACTCAAGCTTTACACTCGTCTTCAGGGACTTATCATATATGACCCAACAGAAAAGCATCATTCAAGGAGTTATATAACCGCAAGACTCGGGCTTTCAGTAAAAAACTATCAGTTTGGTCTGGGACATACCACTGACTGGTATGGAGAGAATAGGTTTGTCAAGCAAAATACGGGACTCTTTGCACGGGTTTTATTGGAACATTAGGGCAATATTTTAGAATTTGACAAGCCCTTTTGTCTACAAGGCAACTATACTTTTGGGTATTTAAAAGTCACTAGAAAAATAAGCTTATTGAAAGAGGTTTTTGATTCGGGCAGTTTATTGATAATTTCAATGCTCTTATCAAAGACCAATGCATTTACAGACTAAACTCAATCAGGAAAACACTTACGACGCCATTGTTATTGGCTCGGGAATCAGCGGCGGCATAGCTGCCAAAGAACTTTGTGAAAAAGGACTCAAAACCTTGGTTCTGGAAAGAGGTCGTGATGTCAAACACGTTCAGGATTACCCAACAGCTTTTTCAAATCCATGGGATTTTGACCACCGGGGAAGAATGCCGCGGGCAGATGAAAGTCAAAATCCGATTGTCAATAAATGTTATGCCTACGAAGAGGCCACGGAACATTTCTTTGTCAAAGATCAGGAGCATCCCTACATCCAGGAGAGGCCATTTGACTGGATTCGGGGCTATCAGGTTGGAGGAAAGTCACTGATTTGGGCCCGGCAAACACAACGCTGGAGTGACTTCGAATTTGAAGGCCCGGCCCGTGATGGTTTTGCTGTAGACTGGCCCATCCGCTATAAGGATTTGGCACCCTGGTATAGCCATGTGGAACGGTTCGCCGGTATCAGCGGCAATAAAGATGGCATTGACTCTTTACCAGACGGGGAGTTTCTCAAACCCTGGGAGCTCAATTGTTTGGAAAAACACATTCAGCAAAGAGTCAAAGAAAATTACGCTGACCGGAGAGTGATCATCGGTCGCTGTGCCCACCTTACAGATCCTCAGGAACATCATTTAGCCGCAGGCCGATCTGCCTGTCAGGCCCGGCATTTATGTTACCGCGGCTGCCCGTATGGAGCCTATTTTTCGTCCAACTCCGCCAGTTTACCCGCGGCAATGGCCACAGGCAATCTGACCATCAGACCCGACTCTGTGGTTACCGAAATCCTTTTTGATGAGCAAAAAAATAAAGCAACGGGTGTCAGAGTGATTGACCGTATCAGCAAAGAAGAATTTGTGTACAAAGCCCGAATCATTTTTGTCAATGCGGCCTGTCTGAATACCAATTTATTACTGATGAATTCAAAAAGCAGTCGTTTCCCGGAAGGCCTCGGCAACGAAAACGGCTTGCTTGGCAAATTCATAGCCTTTCATCAATACCGAGGTCAGGGTTCTGCTTCTTTTGAGGGTTTTGAGGACCAATATTATTTTGGCCGCAGGCCTACTTCAGCCTTTATGCCCTCTTTCCGAAACCTTCGGAAACAGGAGATGGATTTTCAACGGGGTTATATGGTCGCCTTCTCTGCTTCCCGGGCGAGAGGCGTGCAGTCTCCTGAAAGTTTCGGGGCTCCGCTCAAAGAAAGTCTTTCCGAAATCGGGCCATGGCAGATTTACATTCAAATGCAGGGGGAGACCATCCCGAAAGAGAGCAACCATGTGCGATTGAGCGAAACAGAAACTGATGACTGGGGAATGCCGCAACTCATTACCAGCATCAGCTATGATGACAATGATCACAAGATGATGAAGGACTTTCAGGAGCAGGCCAGCGAAATGCTGGAGAAAGCTGGTTGCCAAAAGATTTCTATGTTTGATTCTCAACAAAACCCCGGCCTTGACATTCATGAAATGGGTGGCGTTCGCATGGGCAAAGACCCGAAAGCTTCTTTACTCAATGAGTGGAATCAAATGCATGCCTGCCAAAACGTTTTTGTTACCGACGGAGCTTGTATGACTTCCGTGGGCAACCAAAATCCGTCGCTCACCTTTATGGCTTTAACAGCCCGGGCAGTGGACTATGCCTATAAAAGTCTGAACCGCCTTGATCTTTAGGAATTAGTTCACCTCAATCTCATCCACAAACAACCAAGCCGGCTTACCGGCCCCGGCATGGCCTTCAGGTAATGACCCATAGTTTTCGGCCTTGATTTTGAGATAGCGGGCCTTTACTCCATTGAGGTTCATCATGGATTGACCAGCAGCTGAGGCTCCCTCCGGTACGGTCAAATCGTAAACCGGATAATCTTTGAAATTCTCTCCGTCTTCAGAGGTACTGATTTGCAGACTTTTAGGGTACATTATCCAGCTGCCGGGAGCATGGAGAAAACCAATGATCACTTCATTAATCTCCGTAATTTCTCCGAGATCAAGGGTCAAATCTAAGTCATCACCATTGAGACCCACCCAAGTGTTATTATTATTCAGTATGCCTACCTTTCCGTCCGTTAAGGCGTAGGTAGATCCTCCGGTATACCGGGTAGGTTTTGAACGGAGTTCATACGTCTTACCCGTTGCTTTATTGACCTTCAAAGTCGTCGTAAAAACATTGCCATACGGCTTATTATCCTTATCAAAAAGAGCAGCTCTAATCATTGTTCCCTTTTCAATTTTGATCCCCGTTTCGAAATCATAAAGTGGGGAATTAGCATCCGGAAGCTCTTCTCCAAGGTTATAGCGAATCACAGGATTTTCTACCACCGTATTTAACCACAGTGTGAGCCCCTGCCCGGGATTTCCCGTAACTTCCGACTCCAGATTCCAAATGGAGCGGGAGAAGTTAACATTTCGCATAAGAAGTTTACCAAAATGGCCTTGTACTCGGGATACAAAATTTTCATAATCCTTTTCTCCCTGGGGCGACCAGCCCGTCTCTGCAACAGCCAATAAGCGAGGGAATAGCATATATTCCGCCTTTTCGGGCGTTGAGATGTACTCCGTCCATAAATTCCCCTGTACACCCAGAATATACTCTTTCTGTTCGTCGGTCAATTCATCGGTGAAAGGTTCATAAGAGTATACTTTCTCCAGAGGCAGATTTCCTCCAATAGCCAAAGGCTCGGTGGCCGGATCACCCTGATAGTAATCGAGATAATAGTAAGAGTTTGGTGACATAATCACATCATGATTTTGACGGGCAGCTTCAATGCCACCTTCGGTTCCCCTCCAGCTCATTACTGTCGCGTTGGGTGAAAGGCCACCTTCGAGAATCTCGTCCCAGCCGATTAATCTCCGACCCCTTGAAGTCAGAAAACTATCGATTCTGGAGATGAAATAGCTTTGCAAACCATGCTCATCTCCCAGCCCTTCGGTTTTGATCAGGTTCTGACAAAACTCTGAGTCTTCCCAGGTATCTTTCGGGCACTCATCACCTCCAATATGAATGTATTCGGAAGGAAATAGCTCCATAACCTCAGTAAGTACATCCTGCAAAAAAGTAAAAGTGGTTTCATAGGGGCAGTACACATTCTCCGATACACCCCAAAGCGTACGAACTTCATAGGGTCCGCCCGTACAACCGAGCTCTGGATAACTGGCCAAAGCTGCCTGAGCGTGTCCGGGCATCTCAATTTCAGGGATAACGTTGATATATTTTGAAGCCGCATAGGCAACAATTTCCTTCACCTCCTCCTGCGTATAAAAACCTCCATACTGTTTGCCGTCGAATTTCTGATCGCTGTAGTGGCCAACCATACTCTCTTTGCGGTAGGCTCCAACTTCTGTAAGTTTCGGGTACTTTTTGATTTCAATCCGCCATCCCTGATCTTCCGTAAGGTGCCAGTGAAACTGATTGAATTTATACATGGCCAGCAGGTCAATATATTTTTTGATGAAGCTAACCGGCATAATATGTCGACCAACATCCAACATGCTGCCACGGTAGCCAAAACGAGGTTGATCAAAGATGTCACAGGCAGGCAAGGTCAATCGAAAGCCATAAGACGCTTCCGAGTTATAAATCTGATCTTGAAAAAGCTGAAGTAACGTTTGATAAGCGTAAAATAAACCACGACCACTCCCGCCTTTCAGCTCGGCCTTTTCATTGTCAACATGAATAGTATAAGCGTCAGCCGCCAAATCGGTATTGATGGAAAAAGAAATAAAATTTCGTCGGGCTACTTTAACCAATTCAGGATTCAAATGAGTCGTAGATGCGATTCTAAGACGCAGGCTCTCCGCTATGGTCTTTACCTCCTCAGAGGCTGTTTCAGCCCAGACAACCGTGGAAGAATTTAAACGAAAAGCCCCCTCCCCTTTCTCAAACGAGACCGGTTTTGGAATTAAATTTTGTGCAAAAAGAACAAAGGGAGTAAGCAGAAAAAGGAGAACAACTCGGAGTCTCATGGGCATCTATTTCAAAAGGTTGATGCTCAAAAATATTGAATCTACTCCCATCAAACCATTAATTATTAAAATAATTTAAAAACTATTTTAATCTTCAATAAGGTCCTTCTCCTATTGATCAGAACTATTCGTACGAATACAGCTGAACTCTTTGGGTCTGAAAACTGCCGGTAGGTATACTTACATGTCTTCCCTGATGGGTTTGATCTCCATTTAAATGGCGAAGCACTGTCCAGTCTCCATTGTCATCAAAACTCCCCTGATCTACTTTTAAAAGACCTATATTAAGATCCTTGTTTTTCAGATGTTTAAAGGTGATGACAACACCCGTTCCACTCACAAAAAACTCATTTTCGCCAGTTTGAATAATGATCACAGAGCCTAATGGCCATTCATCAAGTCGGGCACCCGGCGTCCAGCTTAAAGTATAATCGTTTTTGCAAGTAAACTCATAATCACCCATTTGCAACTTAGTCTCAGGTTTTTCTTTGCTGAGCAAAACACCCTCAATTCTCCCCTGACCAACATTTGTTGAAATCAGCAATGTCAAGTTTTCAACCAAAGCATAGGCTTTCCCCAAATCTTCTTCTTCAGGGTTCTCTTTGGACTCAATAGAAAACGGCGAAAAACCCAGACCTTCATAATGACCAAAAATAAACAGGGCTTTGGCCGCCACTGTCTTATCAAAACCATGCTCGGGCACAAAAAGAGGATCACCCTGCCGGGTATAAAGGTCACACCAGTGCTCGAAATCCGGATTGTAGAAATCAGGAGAAAGAAAGTCAACGGCTGAGCCGGCAGCTTTCCAGACATCCATCACATGAGGGAGCGGGCCGGCACTAGGGTACTCTCCGGGTTTTCGCCCTGGTCTGTTCAAGGCGGCATTGACATTCATCGGAATATCATATACTTTCTTGCCAACAGCGGCCACTTCATTGGCAAATTTAGAGTAATACCAGGCCATAAAGATTTCATCAGTATGCAGACCTTCCCCGAATACCTTCTCCCAATCTCCCCGGCGTTTTGAACCGTTCTCCTTCCAAATCTTTCGAAACTCTGGCACCAACCTTTCTTCGTTTTCTTTCAAATAATCGGTAAGCTCATCAGGTACTTTATCATGGAAGGCCTTTTCAGCTAAGG
The DNA here is from genome assembly GCF_001306455.1 of Jiulongibacter sediminis. Classification (GTDB taxonomy): domain Bacteria; phylum Bacteroidota; class Bacteroidia; order Cytophagales; family Spirosomataceae; genus Jiulongibacter; species Jiulongibacter sediminis. The sequence continues at coordinate 302,737 of NZ_LGTQ01000012.1, forward strand.
TCTGATGGTCTCGGGCAGAAGGAAGCATCCCGATCTCATTTTCAACCTGAACTAGAATGACTGTATTTTCTTTTTCGTCAATGGATTTGATATAGGACATCAATGCCACAAAAGCTCTCTTATCAGCCTCAAGGACTTCTTTTGAGAAAGAGCTTAGGATTTCCTGGCTCTTCCCATTTTCATCTTTTACTCTCGGGAAACGCTTCTGGTCTAATTTGACCCATGACGGAGCATGGCTGCTCATGCTGTTTTTCCAGCTCCCAAACCATAACGGAATTAATTTAAGATCATGTTTCCGGGCTTCATGTATCAAGTCACCCACCAATTGAAAATCAAACTGACCTTCTTTCGGCTCAATCAATTCCCAGTAGACCGGTACCAAAACGGTATTGAGGTTCATGGCGGTCAGTTTATCCCAGACCGGTTCCATGTTTTTCATTGTAGTCGCGGTGGAGTTGCCAAGCTCGCCGCCTCTGATGAGAAAAGGTTTTCCGTCAACCATTAAACGGGTACTTGTTCCTGTTTTCACCAGCCTCGGAGTTTGAGCACCAGCAAGCAAAACGGAAAAAAGAAGAGCAATAGAAAGTAAATATGTTTTCATTTCAACACTAAAGAAAATCGAAAGATTAACGGAGCCTTTCTCCGGATTTAAGAGTGATTTGCTGTGTCAATATTAAACAAATTAGAAGGGAATATCAGTCTCCTCTCATTAATCTATTACCTGGAAAGGCATGAATAAGCGGAGTTTAAAATCATACGAAGCTTTTTGTAACTTCGTGTATCAACCCCGAACTTATGACCCGAATCTTTATTTTGTGTTTGTTGAGCTCAATGAGTATGGCTCAAACCTTCAATACCTTTCCGTTTAAGACTCAGAAACCACCACTACATGGCAAACATTGGATGGCTCTTACCGGCAAACCGCTGGCCGCCACCGCAGGGGCACTCACCTTTGGTAAAGGAGGAAATGCCGTGGACGCCGCCTGTGCTATGTTGGCAGCCACCTCCACCATGTGGGATGTATTGAGCTGGGGAGGAGAAACTCAGGCCTTGATTTACAATCCGAAAACAAAAAAAGTTATCGCCGTCAATGCCTTAGGTGTAGCACCCACCGGAGCTACTGCCGATTATTACAAAGCCAAAGGCTATGACTACCCACCGGAATACGGACCGCTTTCTGCAGTAACCCCTGGCACTCCCGGCGGCTTAATGGTCGTCCTGGCTGAATATGGCAAACTAAGCCTGGCTGAAGTTTTAGCTCCTGCCCTTCAAATGGCAAAAGATGGCTACCCTATTGAGGCCCAAACAGCCAATATGATAGAAAGTTATAAGGATGAAATTTTAAAATACCCATCCAGCACTAAGGTCTTTTTAACGCATCTTGGTGAAGACAGGGAAGCACCCGAAGCCGGAGAAATTTTTGTTCAGAAAGACCTCGCCAATACCTTACAAAAACTCATAGATACTGAACAGGCGGCTCTCAAATCAGGCAAGAGTCGGAAAGAAGCGATTTATGCCGCTTATGATCGTTTTTATAATGGAGATATCGCCGAAGAAATTGCCCGAAGCACTCAAGCCGCAGGTGGGCTGATCACCAAAAAAGATCTGGCCAATTGGGAAGTCAAGCTGGAAGAGCCTATGAGCACCACATACTGCGATTATGAGGTCTTTAAATTGCAACCCTGGACACAAGGGCCAGTTATGCTCCAGACGCTCAATATTCTGGAAAACTTCGATTTAAAAGCAATGGGCTATAACAGCACCAATTACATTCATGCCTTGTATCAAAGTATGAATCTGGCGTATGCGGACCGGGATTTTTATTACGGCGACCCTGCCTTCCCCCCGGCCGAACCAATGGAAGGTCTATTGTCTAAAGATTACGCCAAGAAACGTTTACAGGAAATCAACTTTGAGAAAAACGATCCGGCGATTGCCCCCGGGGATCCCTACCCTTTTGAAAACAAATCAAATCCATATCTGGATTTATTGGCTAAATGGCCTTCATTGGGAGCTAATTCAAAACAATCGTATGAAGAGTTTATGGAAGACTTTACTGCTGGCACTACTTCAGTTGTAACCGCCGATGAAGAGGGCTGGGTGGTCAGTATGACTCCAAGTGGCGGCTGGGTTCCGGCTTTCATTGCCGGCGAAACAGGAATAGGCCTCAGCCAACGTATGCAGTCCTTTGTGCTCAATGAAGTAGAGAATCCTTTTAATCTTCCTGAGGCGGGAAAAAGACCAAGGGTAACACTTACTCCGAGTATGGCTTTAAAGGATGGAAAACCGGTGCTGGCCTTCGCCAAACAAGCCGGTGATGAGCAGGATCAGCTATTGCTTCAATTCTTTTTAAATGTGGTTGAATTTGGAATGACCGTTCAGGAGGCTGTGGAAGCTCCGAGCTTCAAAACTTTGCAAATGTTCTCTTCTTTCGGAAAACATGAAAAGATACCGGGCGGAATGATTCTAAACTCCAGCACACCCGAGTGGACAGTTTCTGAACTTCGGGCGAAAGGCTATAAAATTAATTTTCAACCAAGAACCTCGGGGCCCATCAATTCCATTTTTATCGACTGGAAGCATGGCAGTTTCTGGGGAGGAAGTAGTAATCATGGGGAAGATTACGGACTGGGATGGTGACCGCATTAATTCACAGTACTCTGATTAGTCGATGGAGTATACTACATGAATAACGACCCGTACTTTTTTATAAATATCATTGGTTGAGGAGGCGTATCCACCTTCTCCCTGTGCAGATGCATCCCGATCAACGATACTGAAAAGCCCCTGGCTGGCACTTTTGAGTTTGCCGAGCGAAACATTGCCATCTTTGGTAAATTCTTCAGCTGCTTGCCGTGCATTGGCCGTAGCCTCAGAGAGCATAGCCGGCTTGATATCATTTAATCCGGTAAAGAGGTATTGCACGGAAGGAGAATAGGCATTACCTGAGGAAATATTGATTCCAATCTTCAGCAACTCATCCGTTCTTCTGCTCAATTCCTGAATTTTCTTAACCTCGGCAGACCTCACCTGAAGACTGTTCTGAACCAGATAACGGTAGTTTCCCACATAATTCCCGTAAGCCTGAGCCTCTTTGTCAGTCACGTTTAAATCCAGCTGAATGATCTCGTCCTTTTTAACTCCATTTTCCAACAGGAAGTCGGTAATCTGTTTTTTGGAAGCTTCGATTCTCCTGCTTCCTTCTTGCAAATCATTGACAGTAGCTTCGGTTTTAATCGTCCACACGGCCTGATCAGCCATCACTTCACGCTCTGCCAACCCTTTGACAGAAATGCTTCTGTCTTCTTTTCTGAATCGCTGAATGCCATAGGCAATGAATAATCCGTGTAGGACGAGGGCAAGTAATCCTCCTACGCCTATAGCTATTTTGTATCGTGTTTGCATGACTGAAATTTAGTGTTTTGAAGTTAACGTAAATTTCGATGATAACGTACAGATCAAAAAAATCCTGAATCGAGTTCTTCAACCAAATTCAGGATATCAAAAAAGAAAACAGTTTGCTTTTAAGTCACTTTCACACTTTTAAGCAAGTCCCTTTCGCAGTAAACCTTGCCATCCGTGATAACCGTTTTTGACCTTTTTATTATCCTTTTGAGGTTGAGCCTGAGTAGTTCGAGAAGCATTCAATTCTTTCAATTGATCAATGCTTTTATACACTCCACTTTTTAAGCCCGAAAGGTAGCCAGCTCCCAAAGCCGAAACATCTGGATTTGATTGTTGATTGAGAGGTACGCCCAGCAAATCTACCAGAAACTGCATGACGAATTTGTTTTTACTCAGACCGCCGTTGATGGAGATGCTTTTCAACTCAGTGCCCATGTCTTCTCGCATGGCTTCAATCACATCTTTGATCTGATAGGGAATACTCTCCAAAGCCGCCCGAACAATATGGTTTTTAGTAGTACCGAAGGTCATTCCTTCAATGGAGGCCCGGCGGTTCATCTGCCAGTGAGGTGCTCCCAAACCACTGAAAGCAGGAACCAGATAGACGCCGGCATTGTCTTCCACTGCCAGAGCCATGGTTTCGGTTTCCTGAACATCTTTGAAAAGACCTAATTCATTTTTTATCCATTCGATGGTAGATCCACAGGCCACAATGGCCCCTTCCAGAGCGTAATCCACCCGATCTTCTGTACTCCATGCTACTGTTGCTAATAGACCTTTTTCTGAATCAATGGGCTTTGAGCCGGTGTTCATCATGATGGAACTTCCCGTTCCCATCGTCACTTTTGCCGTACCGGCTTCAAAACACCCTTCCCCGAAAGTAGCAGCGTGGGAGTCGCCGATAAGAGCTGTTATTGGGATGGTAGATGATGGATGTTGGATGTCAGATGTTCCGGACATTCCAAAATCCAAAATCAACGATCCGAAATTGAAAGACGAAGGACATACTTCCGGTAAATTCAATTTTTCTAAACCCCACATTTTCAGAATTTCCATATCCCATTTCAGGGTGTGGATATTCAATAAAAGGGTGCGATGAGCATTGGTATAATCGGTTTTAAATTCTTTTCCACCTGTTAGTTTAAAAAGCAGCCAGCAATCTACGGTACCGAAATAAACTTCTCCGGCCTCTAATTTTCCTTTTAGAATCAAATCATTTTCAAGCAACCATAGCAATTTGGTCGCCGAAAAATAGGGATCAATGATGAGCCCTGTATTCCTTTTGATCAAATCATTTTGACCCTCGTCAATCAATCGTTGACAAATATCCAACGAACGTTTACAGGCCCAGACCACTGCCGGGGCCAAAGCATTTCCCTCCTGATCCCAGAGAACAAAAGTCTCTCTTTGATTACTAATCCCGACGGATGATATGTCACTAATTGTCAACCCTTCCTTACTGAATTTTGAAAGGCAATCTGCCATAGAATCCAGCACATTATGATAAATCCCTTCAGGGTTTTGCTCCACAAATCCGTTATCAAAATAATCGGTGTGCAAATCAGCATGACCTTTTGCCACGGCATTGCCCTGGTCATCAAAGATGACTGTTTTAGTACTGCTGGTACCCTGGTCTATGGCTAAAACGTATTTCATTACTTTGAACCCTTACTTTTCCTGTCAATTATCACTGCAAGTAGAATCACCCCTCCTTTGACCACCTGCTGCCAAAAGGGCGAAACATCAAGTAGGACCAGTCCGTTATTTAAAACCCCGATGATAGCAGCACCGATTACCGTACCGGTCACTGTCCCTACGCCACCGCTCAAAGAAGTTCCTCCTATAACTACCGCAGCAATAGAATCCAGCTCGTAACTCACACCGGCATTGGGCTGAGCAGAATTTAAACGCGATGTAACTAATACACCACCAATGGCGGCCATGGTTCCGGCAAGACCATACACCCAAAGCTTAACTCTGTTGACATTAATCCCTGATAAGAAAGCGGCTTTTTCGTTTCCGCCGATAGCGTATATATATCTCCCGAAAGTGGTCTTCTTGGTCACAAAAACCATCACCAAAACCACAATCAGAGAAATCCAAACCGGCAGGGGAATGCCGAGCAGCCAACCGGAACCAATAAATTCAAAACTAGATCCGAGGTTAGAAATGGGGATACCTTTAGTGTAAAGCATGGTCGCTCCCCGGGCTATGGTTAACATCGCCAGGGTAGCCACGAATGGGGGAATACTGAATTTGGTGATAACAAAGCCGTTGAAGAGCCCCATTAGAAGCCCGACCAGCAGGGCCACTAAAACACCTCCCAAAACGGTAAAACCCACAAAAAGGTCAAAGGACTGAAACTCAAGCCCGCTTTTCAATAAACCGGCACAAACCGCTGAACTGAAGGCCAGAACTGAGCCCACAGAAAGGTCTATCCCTGCCATGAGTACCACAAGGGTCATGCCCACCGAGATACAAACATTGACAGAAATTTGCCGGAGTACATTCCACAAATTTGTGGTGGTCATGAATTTGTCTGACAGCAATGTAATCACCAGACACAAAGCAAAAAGTGCCAGCAGTGATTGTGATTTTTTGAGTAATTCTTTGTTCACTTTTTTTAATGATTATCCCGATAGTTATCGGGAGAATGATGAATGATGAATTTCGGGCCGAGTCCATTCATAGTTCATCGTTTATCATTCATCGTTTCAAATCGCTTTCTTTAATAATATTTCCTCGGTCACCTCTCCGGCTTTAAACTCCGCTGTAATCTTCCCTTCTGCCATCACCAGGATGCGATCAGAGAGGGCAAGAATCTCCGGAATCTCGGAGGATACTAACAGAATACTTTTTCCACTTTCCGCCAGCTTCGCGATCAAGTCATAAATCTCACTTTTGGCATTAATATCAATTCCACGGGTCGGTTCATCCAGCATCAGAATCTCCGGAAATGTATCCAGCCATTTGGCCAAAACCACCTTCTGCTGGTTTCCTCCGCTCAAATTCACCGCCAATTGACTCTCTGAAGGTGTTTTAATGCTTAGTTCATTAATATATTTCTTCGCCGTTTCAGCCTCCTTCCCAGCTTGAAGCAAGGTTCCGTTTTTTAACGTTGTTAAACCAATATTGGCAGACAAATCCATCCCAAGGACTAAACCCTCACTTTTGCGGTCTTCCGTCAAAAAAGCCAGTCCATGATTTTTGGCCACCTGAGGTGATGAAATTTTGACCTGCTCTCCATTGATCAGGGTTTCACCCTGCAAATTCCGGCTATTCAAGCCAAAAATGCTTTCAAGAAGCTCCGTCCTCCCGGCTCCCATCAGGCCAAAAATTCCGAGAATTTCTCCTTTGCGAAGTTCCAGATTAATATCATCAAGAAGATTTCTGTTTTTGATGGTTGGATGAGGCAGGTTGAGATTTTCAACTTTTAAAGACACCTCACCAGCTGCCTTTCCCTGAGACTTAGGAGGAATTTGTACTTCCCTACCCACCATCAAACTTATAAGATTAGCCTCAGTGGTCTCACTCATTTCTCCGGCACCTACTGTTTGGCCATCACGCAGCACCGTATAAGTGTCGGCAATCCGGAAAAGCTCGTCCATCTTATGAGAAATATAAACAATGGCCTTGCCCTCGGCTTTGAGTTTTGCAATTATTCCATGCAGCCGGTCAATTTCCTTATCTGTCAGAGCCGAGGTGGGCTCGTCCATAAGCAAAACATGCGTTTCAATGAGTAGAGCTTTGGCGATTTCTACCAGTTGTTGCTCGCCTACTTTAAGGCTTTCAACCTTTGTATTGGGAGAAATGTTGAGGTTCACTTGTTGGAGCAATTCTGCCGAACGTGACTCCATTTCCATATCATTCAAAACTCCAAACGTGTTTTTGACCTCATTACCCAAAAAGATGTTCTCTGCAATGCTTAATGAAGGAATCAGATTTAACTCCTGATGAATGATACCCACTCCAGCCAACTGAGCCGCCTTTACAGACTCAAAAGTCACCTTTTCACCATCTAGTAAGATATCGCCCTCGTAATCCTGGTAGACCCCGGTCAATACTTTTAGCAGAGTAGACTTCCCGGCTCCATTTTCACCCAGAATGGCATTAACTTTACCTGCATAAAAGGTAAAATTCACATTCTGCAAAGCTTTTACTCCGGGAAAGGATTTTGATATGTTTTTTGCTTCCAGCATTTATAGGGTTGAAAGTATTGACGGCAATATTTTAGGGTTTATCAATTTGTACAGGAACTACTCTTATAGTCAAATCTTCATTTTTACTGAGTTTGATGGCACCATTGACTGTCACTTCATCGCCCTGCCTAAGCTCCTCTAAATCTTCTGGAATTGCCTCTTCCCGAATAATAGAATTTAAGGCCTCCGATAAAGCATTAAATTCAGCGTTTGTTTTAAAATCGGTGAGTTTTACAAGTCGCGAAGCATCACGAATGGCGTTGCCAAAAATGAATTCGGTATCTACGGGCCAAACAGTACCTGATTTGTCTCTTACTTTCAGAAGGCCATCTGTTTTTTCCGCAACCGTCCCTTCTACACTGACCATAAAATAAGCGGAGTTTCCAATGCCCAAACGGTTTCCGTAGGTTTCAAATGCCCGGTTTTGATCTGCCTTTACTTCTACCAAGAGCTGATCTATGGCGATAGGAGTTTCCGCCTTTAATAAGCCTTGGGTGTAAAGAGAGTCTGCATAGGTGGCAAAGTCGAAGCTTTCCGATGTCTTGCTATTTCGATCGCTCAGTTTTTCAAAGTAAACCGAGTTGTAACCGAGCAGAGCGATCAAAACTATTAGTATGGCGTATTTCATATTCAATGTTTATGGCACACAGATTTCATTTATGAGAAGAGATTAGCACTGATTTTTCCAATCCGTTTCATCCGTATTCCTACAATTAGGGTTTACTTTTTCAAAAATCGTTCGGCATTCTCCTTTACCACCAATTCAACCTCCACCGGTACGCGTTGGGGGAAATCTCTCTTACCTTTGAAATATTCATCCGCATAGCGGGCGGCGTATTCGGCCATTACCAAAGGGTGTTGCATTCCGGTAGCCACAATTTTGCCTTCATCAATTTTCTCCACCACTTCATCGGCTCCGTCAAAACCAAAAACCTTTACCCGATCAGCTTTCCCAGCAGCCTGCAGAGCCTGATACGCACCTAAGGCCATGGCATCGTTTCCACAAAAAACGGCTTCGATATCAGGATTAGCCTGCATGATAGTTTCCAGTACTTCCATGGCTTTGTTTCGGTCAAAGTCTCCACTTTGCTGTGCCACCATTTGAAGGTCTGGAAATTTGTCAACCACCGAGTGAAAGCCTCCGGAACGAGCCCAGGTATTATTATCACCAACCAGTCCAATGATTTCCACGTACTTGCCTTTTCCGCCCAGAGCTTTGACAAACTCAATCCCTATTTCTACGCAACCGCTGTAATTATCTGAAAGGATTTGTGCCGTGGCCGCATCATTGGAGTTTACCTCGCGGTCCATGCAAAAAACAGGAACTCCGGCTTCTTTGGCTTTCAGGATATTGGAGATAGAACCGTCTGCATCTGTTGGATTGAAAAGGATAGCATCATAGCCGGAAGAAATCAGATTTTCAAAGTTATCCGACTCCGTCGCCGGATTATTCTGACTATCGAAAATCTTGGTTTCATAGCCCAGCTTTTGAGCATTCTCGGCGGCTGCCTCTGCCAAAACAACGAACCAGGGATTATTCAGAGTAGAGATGACTACCGCTACTTTTGGTTTTTCATCATCCCCTTTTTTACCGCAGGACAGAGCCCCGAAGGCCAGAATGATGAATAGTAGAAATTTAATTTTCTTCATTTTCGTCGTTTGTAGAACACGGATTGAACAGATCACTCTATGAACACGGGTTTACACTGATTTTATCAATGTAAATCTGTTTTTATATTCCGTAATCTGTGTCCCATTATTTCAATAGTTCAATTGCCGTTTTGGTCAAACCTTCCTCTGAGATTCCATAATGATCAAAAATCTCAACTTGAGAGCCATGAACGGTATGGTCATCGGGCAGGCCAACAATTTTAAACTTATTCCTGAATCCATTTTGGAATAAATGGGAGGCCACCGCCTCACCCAATCCACCATTGACAGAATGCTCTTCTACCGTAAGAATCGGCTGACCATTTGATGCAAATTTTTCAATCAGACCCGTATCCAACGGCTTGATGGTATGAATACTAAGAACCGTGGCATGAATTCCTTCTTCCTCCAATTTTAAAGCAGCCTGATAAGCCGGCCAAACGCCTTCGCCAGTGGCCACAAAGGTCAGGTCAGAGCCCTCTTTCAATACGCGACCTTTTCCGAATTCAAAATCAATACTCCCCAAATTCTGAGGCATCGCTTTTTTCCCAAATCTGATGTAAACGGGAGTTTCCATTTCAGCCGCAGACCTGATGGCTGCTTCTGTTTCGAAATTATCAGCCGGTGCCACAATAGTGATGTTATTGATCGCTCTCAGCACAGCATAATCATGTAAACTGTGATGGGTGCTTCCCAAAGCTCCGTAACTCACCCCGGCAGAAATACCGATCAACTTCACCGGATTATCTGAATAGCAAACATCATTTTTAATTTGCTCTAAAGATCTCGCCGTAAGAAAACAAGCCGGAGAAACAGCAAAGGCCTTTTTGCCCATAGCTGCAAGTCCGGTAGCCACTCCAACAAGGTTTTGCTCCGCAATACCAACCTCCACTATTTGCTCAGGAAACTTCTGACCAAACGGTACCAGTTTACCCGAACCTCGCGAATCACTGGTGACTGCCATAATGCCTCTGTCTGTTTCAGCGAGTTTTTGCATCGTTGCAGAAAAGACTTCAAGGTTAGGTTTACCCAGTAACACTTCGTTTTTAATTTCTTTCGTCTCCATCTCTAATTGTTCCAGGCTATTCATCATTTTAAACTTCCTCTTTTATTAACAACTCCTCTCTGGCCATCTCCATTTGTTCTGCAGATGGCACTCCATGATGCCATTTGATATTATTTTCCATGAAACTTACCCCTTTTCCTTTCACCGTATGTGCAATCACAAAAGAAGGTTTCCCCTCTTCAAAAGGCAGGCTTTCAAACGTCTCAATCAGGGCATCATAATCATGACCGTCCACTTCTTTAACTGCCCAGCCGAAGGCTTCCAGTTTCTTCGCTACAGGCTCTAAACCCATCACTTCGGCATTGCTTCCTGTAATTTGCAATTTGTTATAATCCAGAATTGCACAAAGGTTATCGAGCTTATAGTGGGCCGCAAACATCATGGCTTCCCAGTTGGAACCTTCCGCCATTTCGCCATCGCCCAAAACCGTATATACTTTGACACCTGAATTATCTTTCTTAGCCGCCAAAGCATTTCCGCAACAAATCGGCAAACCGTGGCCTAAACCACCCGTATTCTGCTCCATACCATTTACTCCTTTGGTAGGGTGACCAATGTAGGGTGACTGATATTGACAAAGTGTCATTAGATCTTCCTCAGGGAAAAAACCCCTATCGGCTAAAACCGTGTATAGAGCCTCTACGCTATGGCCTTTACTCTGAATGTATCGGTCACGATTGGCATCGTTGAAATTCTCAGGAGAGACATTCATAATGCGATTATAAAGCACATTCAGAATATCCATGATGGACAAACTACCTCCTGTATGCCCTGCTTTCGCATTATAAATGATCTCCAACGTTTTCCGCCGGAGCTCTATCGATTTATCTTTTAATTCTTTTGCTGTCATCTTTCTTCTCAATTTTCAGTTTAGCCAAGATCTGATGTCAGTTCGAGCGGAGTCGAGAACCTCTATCCTGGCAAAAAGTTTACTGCTAAAGTGACTGTCCTCGACTACGCTTGGACTGACATGATCAGTGTTTATAAACCTCCCAGCCCATATAATTACTCAAAGCTTCTTCCAGAATGCCCGCAGTTTTTGAGGCATTCATAACTACGTGATGTTCAAATCCGTTTCTACAGATGTATTTCATCAGACCTTCAAGATCATTAATCTGTGCAACAGCCCGGTTTCCGAACGTAGTCAGTGGATCATCCGTCAATTCACCTTCACCGATATAAGCTTTGATAATTCCGTTTGGATCATCAGTACTGATACGACCATATGTTAAAGGCATTGCCGGCGTGCGACCATCCAGTGCTCCGTAGGTATTCTCCACACCCACAGAAGTTCCCAAAATCGGAGCATTACTTATCTCAATATCCGGCAGGAATGACTTCGCCCAGTTTCCACAATGGAAAAGCACACATTTCTCAGGATCATCCGCATAGTTATTATTCCAATCCACCAGTGCCGAAGGCGAGCCCGAAGCCAGCTGCATGGCATACATACTGAGCGTTCCTGTCACATCCACCTCACAGGCAGAAGGAAGCATGTTTTCAGACATGATACTCATACTGGTGCATACGTTGCAGCCGTAGTTTTGCTGAAGGGAAGTCCAACATTGGATGGCTGTGGCGTCCAATGCATATTCCTCCATGATTTCTTTCAATACTACGTCCAGTTTCGCAATTTGAAGCATCGCTTCGTTCGGCGTTTTTCCTTTTGGTGCATAAGCATTGATACTTTCGATATGCTGCTTGACTTTAGCATCATCTCCGTTAAGCTTATTAGCTCTACCAAGAATTTCTGAGAGGTCGAAAGTGGTAACCGTAACACCGTTTCTTTGAAGAATTTTCTCAGAATAACGAACTGTATTAAACGCTCCCGGTCTGGCACCTATCGCTCCGATTCTAACAGATTTCAACCCGTTGGTTACCCGACATACAGCTACGAAATCCTTTAAATCTCTTTGGAAAACCTCTGAAGAAGGCAGACTGACATGCTGGGAGGTCAACGAATATTTGATGCCATACTGGTACAGGTTATTACAAACTGAAATCTTGCCACACCAGCTGTCCCGGCGATTCACCACATTCATTTTGCTCAGTTCATCGGGATAGGCCTGAATGAGAACCGGCACGTCAAGACCAGCAAGTTTCAGTGTATCAGCCACACCTTTTTCATCACCGAAATTAGGCAACAGAACCAAAACACCTGAAATTTCTTCGCGATGTGCCTTGAACAGATTCGCACATTTCATGGCCTCCTGATAAGTTTCCACACCACCAAGTTTGGTTTCATTTGTACCCAACAAAACCGCTTTCAGGTTCAGTTTATCAAATACCTCAATAATTTCTGTTCTGGCTTTCTCTACCAAACTATCCGGAAAAAAGTCCCGGTTTCCGATGATTACTCCTAATGTCATTTTGTTATATCTCAATTTATTGGAACACTGATCAAATCCGTGAAAATCTACTAAATCTGCAGTATCCGTGCTCCCATTTTACGCTACAATTACTTCAATCTCATTATCTCCAAAAACCTCTTTATGCTTATCCTGTATCCCTGAATCCGTGATGATATAATCAATCATTCCTAAGGCTCCCAAGCTTGCCAAAGCACTTTTGCCAATCTTCGTACTGTCAGCCACCAAATATGCCACTTCAGCAGCATCGATCATGGCTTTTTTAACAACAATATCACTGATACTCGGATAAGTAAGGCCTGACTTCAAAGAGATACCAGCCGTTGCCAAAAAAAGCTTTTGAACATTCAGACCTTTAAAAAAATCAGCGGCTTTCTGCCCCGTAAGAGACAAAGTCGGTGGCTTGAACTCTCCACCAGTCATGATAACCTCGACATCTAAACCCGTACCCAACATCAGAGCAATGTTCAAAGCATTTGTGATCACTGTCAAATTCTTCAGCCCTGAGGACTTGATTTTCTTGGCGATCTCTGTTGTTGTACTTCCTGAATCCAGAATGATAGTATCCCCATCCTCAATGTACTCAAGACATTTCTGAGCAATCGCCTCTTTCTTGTCCAGGTTTTCCTGATGAACAAGTGAGAAACTCTTCACCTGATCTTCAACATTCTTTAATGTTGCTCCGCCATGCTCCTTAATGATAAGATCTTCTCCTTCCAACTTCTCCAAATCCTGACGGATAGTCACTTCAGTTACCTTAAAAAGGCGGGCCAGATCCACCACTTTGGCAGAACCATCCTCCTTTAGTAATTCGAGTATTTTATCCCTTCTCTGATTCGGCAACATAATATCAATCCTTAAAATGAAGCCCAAGATAACGCTTAAAACTTCATTTCGTCGACAAAATTAAAAAGAAAACAAACGAAACAAAACAAAAGTAAACGAAAATATTTGTTTGTTATATTTTTGCTTTTATTTTCGCATTCCAGAAATAGTCAAATTATTTCCTGAGAAAACACCCTGAATTATAAATAATCATGAAAAAACCATTTCGCTTTTTAAATATACTGATTACACTTTTTCTGGCGATCTCCATTTCCAGCACTCCGGGTTCAGCTCAACGCAGACCCAGCGGCATAGTATCGCCGGAAGTCCTGTCAGACAATTCTGTAATTTTCCGAATCTATGCTCCAAAAGCTGAAGATGTTCGTGTAGTAGGAACCTGGAACAGAAAGTTCGCTCCGGATATCATGAGTAAGAAAGATACTTTATGGGAGGTAAAAGTAGGCCCGATACCTTCTGATATGTATGAGTATGACATTGTGGTGGATGGCTTGCCTATGCTTGATCCATATAATAAAGCCGTAACACGGGATGGCGGTTACATTCAAAGCAGGCTAATGGTTCCTGGAGGATTGGGTGATCTTATTGATGCCAAACAAGTACCTCATGGAGACCTGAAAGCGGTATGGTATGATTCTCCGACGGTTGGACCTGAGCAACGTCGCATGTTCATCTATACCCCGCCGGGATATGACCAGAACCCGAAGAAGAAATACCCGGTGATGTATTTATTGCATGGAGCCGGAGGTGATGAAGAAGTTTGGGTGAATCGTGGTAGAGCCAATTACATCATTGACAACCTGATTGCCGCAGGCAAGGCCAAACCGATGATTGTGGTCATTACTAATGGGGACGTAAATAATACGGCTACTGTTCTTGACCGTGAGGCTTTTGCTACTGCAAAAACTACCCCTGGTGGAGTCGGTGCAATGGCCGCCGGCCTATTTGAAAGAAGTCTGGTTAATGATGTCATGCCATACGTCGAGAAGAACTACAGAACTATCAATGACGCAGACCACCGTGCACTAACTGGTTTTTCTATGGGCGGTTATCATACACAGAATATCAGCAATGCAAATCCTTCTTTATTCAAATACATCGGCGTGATGAGTATGGGTTTGTTCTCGACATTTCGTCCTGACGGATATGACAAAGAAAAACACGTGGCTCAATTAAAGGCTCTACAAAAAAATAACCCTAAGGTATACTGGATTGGCATGGGAACAGACGACTTCCTTTACAGAACCGGAGTGGAGTTGAGAAAACTTTACGACGAAGTCGGTTTCAAATACATTTACCGTGAAAACATCGGGAACCATGACTGGAATAGCTGGAGAATGTATTTGACGGAGTTTGCTCCTTTGTGTTTTAAATAATAATGAATGAAAGATTGAAGAGCAAGGTGTAAGTTCGAGCGGAGTCGAGAACAGTCCCTTATCAGAAAAAGCATCTTCGAGGTCAGGGCTTCGACTCCGCTCAGCCGGACAATTCAATTGTCAGTCCGAGCGTCCGCAGGACTCTGTGAGAAGCCGAGGACAGTCACAATCAAGTCTTTAACCATTTCCAAAATGAAAAAAATCAAACTAATCTTTTTAACACTTATCCTCGGCATTTTTGCTGTCATTCAAACGAATGCTCAAGAGGAAAAACCTCGCATCATCATCACTGCTGACCCTGAACTTGATGATAACAACTCCCTTATCAGGTTTATTCTATACAGCACAGACCTTGACATTGAGGGTCTGGTTTATGCCAGTTCTCAGTTTCACTGGACAGGTGATGGCAAGGGTACAAAATGGTACGTACCCGGGCGTGAATACGACCGTTTCAATATGGGTATCTGCCCCTGTGAAAGCTACCGATGGGCAGAAGATGAGCGGTTTATTCACGATATCGTAGAAGCTTACGAAAAGAGTTATCCAAATCTAAAAACGCATCATTCAGGATACCCAACACCCGAGTATCTTAAATCAAAAATCAGATTTGGAAACGTAGAGTTTGACGGAGATTTCTCAAAGGACAGCCCGGGTTCAGAACTGATCAGAGAAACCATTCTTGATAACGAACCCGGTAAACTTTTCATCACCTCATGGGGCGGAGCCAGCACAATAGCACGGGCCTTAAAAGTAATTCAGGATCAATACCAGTTTACCACCGAGTGGGATGCTATCAGAGAGAAAATCAACCGTAAAGTAGTATTACTACCTTCCGGCGATCAGGATGATACCTTTTATGGATATATCCGCCACAACTGGCCGGGTATAGAATATAGGGTATTCAGAGACAGTCCAAACTATGGTTATGGAGCACAATTAAGAGCCAATGAAACCAACAAGCCCCTGTTGACCCCAGCGTACATGACAGAGAATATTGTATCCAAAGGCCCTCTAGGAAGCCTTTACCGTGTATGGGGAGATGGAAAACAAATGGTGGAAGGCGACAAGGTTGACTACTTCGGGCTTTCCGGTTACACAGCCGATGAACTTAGAAAAATGGGCTATTTCGTTTGGATGCCACCTCAAGAGAAAGGCTCCTGGCTAGGCGAAGGGGATAATGCCACTTTCATGAATATGCTCGGAAATGGACTCAGAGCCTATGAAGACGGCACTTTCGGTGGCTGGGGTGGCCGTACTATTCCAACGGTGGTCGAAAGCAATTCGGCCTTTTCTTCATCTGCCGGATCAGCAGAGCAAATGGCCCAAAGATTAGCAGCAAGAAATAATGAGACAGAAGAAGTGGCCATCCCATTCCCTGACTTTTTCGCTGAAGCTCAGAAAAGTTTCGTAGCCCGAATGAAATGGGCGGTCACTCCAAAATATAGCGAGGCCAACCATGAGCCGATTATACACTTCCAAAGCCCCGAGAACTTACTGGTTAACCCTGGGCAGAAAGTCAAATTACACGCGGCTGTCAGCGATCCCGACGGCAATGAGGTGAAACTTCAATGGGTGCAAATGCCAGCTGGAACTTACACGCAGGCGGTAGAAATAAATAACGCTCAAACAGAAACGGCCGAAGTCCAAATCCCGGAAGATGCCAAGCCGGGTCAAACAATGCACTTCATTTTGAAAGCGACTGATAATGGAAGTCCGGCTTTAACCCGATATCAACGTGTAATCCTGGAGATTAGAAACCGATAAACCCATCAGGCCTCCGATGTACTCGATCAAAAGACTTTTTAGTTTAACCATTGGCTGTTACACCTGCCTGTCAGCGATTTCGCTGGCAGGCATGGGATATTGCTTTGGTCAATCAGGAAGTCAAAGTCAGGAAACAAAAATAGAAACACTAGCCGAGGGACTTGGCTTTCCTGAAGGCCCCATTGCTCTGGCTGATGGTAGTGTCTTGGTAGTAGAAATGCAGTTTGGAAACCTGACCAAAATTGGAAAAAATGGCAGTAAAACAGTCATTGCAAAATTAGGGGGCGGGCCAAATGGAGCGGCGATGGGACCAGACGGAGCCGTCTATGTTTGTAATAATGGAGGACTGCAATGGTCCGTTAGAAATGGAGTGACTTTTCCCGGAGAGGCTGCAAAAGACTATAAAGGCGGTTATATCCAAAGGGTTGACCTCCAAACAGGTAATATTACAACTTTGTATTCCGAATGCGAAGGCCGAAAACTAAGTGCTCCGAATGACATTGTTTTTGATGCCCAAGGCGGAATGTGGATTTCTGATCAGGGAAAATACTTCAGCACGCACAAAGAGCACGGTTCTATTTATTATGCTAAAACTGACGGAAGTTTTATTTGCAGACAAGCTGAAAAACTAGAGACACCAAATGGAATTAGACTTTCGGCGGATGGTAAAAGCCTCTACTATGCCGAAACTAATACAGGACGCCTTTTCTCTTATCAAATCAATACTCCGGGTGAAATTGACACTTCAACCAAGAAGTTGGTGATCGGCCTTCCAGGTCAACAAATGTTTGACTCTTTTGCTCTGGATGAGGAGGGCAATCTGTGTGTCGCCACGCTATTGAATGGCGGAATAAGCATTGTTTCAAAAGACGGGAAACTGCTTCGGCATATACCCACTCAAGATATCTTAACCACCAGTATTTGTTTTGGTGGAAACCAACAGAAAACCGCCTATATCACGCTGGGTGGTGCCGGAAAATTGATTTCCATTCCATGGAACAAAGCCGGACTAAAACTAAACTTCTTAACCTATTAAACAGATCAGAACAATGTTAATAATCAAAAAGACTTTACTCTTGGTATCATGTCTGCTCATTCTGGGGATTGGCCAGGTTAATGCTCAGCAAAACCTCTTCGGAGGACAAAACCTTGAATCTGCCGTTGTCAATTCCGACAACTCAGTGACTTTTCGTTTTGAAGCACCCGATGCGACCAAAGTAGAGGTGGCCGGCGATTTTGCTGAAAAGGCAGCAGATAATCCTATCGGAGGTGTGGTTGGTACAGGACTTATTGCAATGGTTAAAGGCGAAAACGGGGTATGGACCTTGACAACCAAACCCCTACCCTCTGAAATGTACATGTATCTTTTTGTAGTGGACGGAGTAGCCACAGCAGATCCGAATAACCCATACGTTTTCCGTGATTTTGCCACCATCAGTAATGTTTTCATCGTTGGCAATGGCATCGCAGACAACTACAAAGTCAATGATGTACCTCACGGCACCGTTTCACATCCTTGGTATCCTTCAGCAAAAGCCGGCAAGGACCGTCGAATTAGCATTTACACTCCCCCAGGTTATGAGAAAAACACAGATCAGAGTTACCCCGTCCTGTATCTTTTGCACGGTTACGGAGGGGATGAAGGTGAGTGGGGCTCCTTTGGACGGGCTACTCAAATATTAGACAACCTGATTGCACAAGGCAAAGCCAAACCAATGATTATGGTCATGCCAAACGGGCATATGGCCATGGAAGCTGCCCCAGGTGAAAATAGTATGGGCTTTTACAAGCCTAGTCGCGAAAAAGACAGAGCCGACGAACGTGGAGCTTTTGAAAGTGCTTTTGGTGAGATCATGAGTTTTGTTGAAAACAACTACAGAACCATTAATGACAAGCAGCATCGTGCCATCGCCGGGCTCTCCATGGGAGGTTTTCATACCATTCATATCTCAAGAATTTACGAGAATACTTTTGATTATATCGGGGTTTTCTCCTCTGCTAACCGGCTGATGAATGCCGAGGCCGAAGGTATTTATGCCAATTTCGACGAAGGCATTAAAAAGCAAAACGAAAACGGTTTTGAGCTTTACTGGATAGGCGTCGGGAAAGATGATTTCCTTTACAAGGCCAATCAGGAATTCAGGGATAAACTTGATGAACTCGGAGTGAAGTATACCTATCTGGAAACCGAGGGCGGGCACATCTGGAAAGTTTGGAGAATTTATCTCAATGAGTTTGCTCAGAAATTATTCTAAAGTGTGTTTTCACAATTCATAATCCACCCTAAACCATTTCTGTTTTGATGAATAAACTATTTCAAAAATGAAAAAAACGAATTTCTTGATTTCAACTTTTTTTGCTCTGTTGATTCTGGTTTCGGGTATGCAAAATCTGTATGCCTTTGCCCCGCGGACCGAAAAAGTTGATAAAAGCAAGCAGGCCCGCATCCTGATTACCACAGATCTGGAAGCGGATGACATGAACGGGGTCATTTTAAGCCTGATGTACGCAGATCAATATGATATCGCCGGGATTGTCTGGACGGCAGGCATGTATCATTTTCAAGGTGACGGCGGCCAGCATACGCTCGGTGAAATCACGCCAAATTTCAGATGCAATGCCCAGCACTGCGAACACCGTGTTGAAAAGCCTGCTGATCTGACAGAATATCGTCCTGTAGACCCTACGTGGTTAAATCGTATTGTAGATTATTACGAGGCAGACTATCAAATGATGAGTAAGAACAATCCGAATTTCCCGACACCTGAGCATATCAGGAGTGTCTCAAAGGTTGGAAATGTCGAGTTCGAGGGTGATTATCGTTTTGAGACCGAAGGATCAAAGCATATTGAGAAATGTATTATGGATAATGATATTCGTCCGTTGTACATTCAGCATTGGGGTGGCATCAACACCACCGTACGAGCTTTATACTCGATTTACGAGCAATACCATGGTACACCAGAATGGGATAAAGTTCTGGCTAAAGTCGTTTCAAAAGTGCGTATCGGAGGCAACGGAGAAGACAATTGCCGGGCAGACAGTAAAATTGATGAGATGTTTCCGGGTCTTCAGAGCGGAGGTTATAACAGAGGTTTTTTCAGTTACGGTTCTTTCTTTGCGGCCAGCTATAATTCAAGGAATCGCGTAGATGATGAGCTCCAGCCATACCTTCACGCCGATTTTATTCTTGATGCCTATAAAGAGGGTCATGGAAAACTGGCGGAAGAAATTTGGCTCATGGGCGAAGGCCGTGCACTTTACGGTGAGCCCATCATTTATAATTATGGGCTCATCACATATATGGACTGGGCAAAGTCAGCTGAGCTTGGCTGGGGGCCCGCAAGCCTTGCTGATTTCCCGAGGGCTGATTTTAAGCCGTTTGACTGGAGTATATGCCAGTTTGGTACAGCCTCTTTCATTGATATCGGCCTGCGTTCAGATGTTACTAACAGAGGCAATCAATTTCTTGGACCAACACCCGAAGGTTTCAAAAAAAGCAACCATTACACCATCGTGATGTGGGAAGAACTGGCCGCAAGGGCCGACTGGGCCATTGCAGAACCTGAAGATTGTAACCACGCACCAATTGTCACAGCCAAACAATTGGATTTCAATGCCAGGGCAGGAGAAAATATAGCTCTTTCAGGAGAAGCAACAGACCCTGACGGAGATAAACTGACTGCTAAATGGTGGATCCCGGCGTTCTCTTGCACATACACAGAAGGTAAAGCGGAGCATCTTCATGTTTCAACAGAAACTGGTTATAAAACGAATTTCACCGTACCGGCAGACGCCAAATCAGGCGATATATTCGTGGTCAATCTGGAAGTAAAAGATAATGCCGATCGCCCAATGACACGTTTTGCTCAGTATGTGATCAACGTGCTATAATTGTTAAGTGTTTTGACAGAAAACCAATAGAAAAGAGAATATTGCAACCAGATAAATTTAAACCTATGACCAAATTATTAAGCCTTTTCGGGCTCGGTCTACTCCTCGTGGCATGCTCGCCCACTAAAGAAAAAGAAGAAAATAACGCAGTAAAACCTCGAACCATCGTAACGACGGATGGCGAACTGGATGACGTTGATTCGTTTATCCGAATGCTTTTATATGCGAATGAATATCAGGTAGAAGGCCTGATTATCAGTAGCTCACAGTGGCATTACAAAGGTGACGGCAAAGGGACCGCATTCACCTCAGAGATGGAAACCACCAAGCGTATTTACGGAGAACGCACCGAGTTACGTTGGCCAGGCGAGCAGTGGATTTACGATTTGGTAGATGCTTATGGAGAGGTATATCCCAATCTGATAAAGCATTCAAAAGATTATCCGACTCATCAATACCTTCGAGACAGAATTCGAATTGGAAACATTGATTTTGAGGGTGAAATGGAAAAGGATACTCCAGGTTCTGATTTCATCAAAGAAAAATTACTGGATGATGATGATAGCCCATTATACCTTCAGGTTTGGGGCGGAACTAACACTATTGCCAGAGCATTAAAAAGCATTCAGGACCAATACCAGGATACACCGGAATGGAAGGAAGTGTATGATAAAGTTTGTCATAAGGCTATTATTTATGCCATTCTTGATCAGGATGCTACTTACAAGAAATACATTGAACCGAACTGGCCTGATATTAAAGTGTATTACAACTCCAATCAATTCTGGAGTTTTGCCTATTTCTGGAAAAGAGCTGTACCTAAAGAGCTTCATCCGTACATGGAAGGAGAGTTTATGGATGAGATTATCAACAATCACGGTCCTTTGCTGGCAAAATATTACAGCTATGGCGATGGAAACCCGCCTCAGGGTGAGATAGAAGACATTTACAGCTCAATGGAAAAGGCAAAAGACAATCAATGGGGAAGTTTTGGGCAGTATGATTTTATCTCTGAGGGTGATTCACCTGCCTTTCTTCATCTGGTAGATGTAGGCCTTCAAAATCTGGAGAACCCGGCTATTGGAGGTTGGGGAGGCAGACTGGTTCAATCTGCCACAAGGCCAAGCCGCTGGGAAGATGGAGACGCAGCAACAGATTTCAACCCTTACACAGACACGCTGGATAAAGCTTATGCTCAAACACGGTGGATTCCGGCCATACAAAATGATTTTGCCGCCCGGGCAGACTGGTGTATTTCAGATTTTGAAAACGCTAACCACTCACCCGTTGTAAAGGCCACAACACCGAATAATGTTTCCGCAAAGCCAGGTGAAACCGTAACTATGGAAATATCTGCTTCTGACCCGGATGGTGATCAGCTTAAAACGAGTTTCTGGATCTATAATGAAGTGGGGACGTACAGAGGTGAAGCCATGTTGATTTCAGAGGGCACGAAGGCTACGCTCACATTACCAGTAGATGAAACCGGAAGCTTACACATTATCGCCGAGGTAACAGATAATGGCATTCATCCGATGACCCGTTACCAAAGGTTCGTTATTGATGTAAAATAAACTTTTTGTCAAACCTAAATATAAAACCCGACAGCCGGCCTTTTTTAAGGGCCGGCTGTTTTCATAGAACACCTTTTTCTATTTTTCTGATGACAGACGTTTAATGAAGTCAAGAAGCCAAAAATGTCAGAGACACTAAAAATTGGCTTCAAATGGACATAATAAAAGCCCTGTTCTTGACAGAGCTTTTTTCTTAAACCCCTACTATTAAAGACTAATTGTCACTAAAAACACTTACTTTTTCAGTGGAGCCATCTTCAAAAACAGCCTCAATTCCTACGATACCAAAACGGTGATTAACGTAATAATTGATCTTTTGTAAGCCGGGAAGGCCAAGACCTCTTTCCTCAATACGGTACACTTTGATATCAAAGAAGCCGTAAGCGTAATCGTCTTCTGTTGACTTTGACATTACCTCTCTGACAACAGTTTTTCCATTGATTTTACCCTGATACTTGTCACCCACCTTTGCATCAAACTTAATCAAGGTGAAATTGTCACCCTTATGAACAGACTGAATACCTTCGGTAGTCACCCGGCCTGGCAAGGTTAATTCAGCAGAATTGCCATTGACATTATTGAGATATGGAAAACTATCCCGCCATTGCAACAGCTTTTCGTTGGTGACATTAATGTTCAACGTGGTAGTGGAGACACCATCGGCTGAGACATCTGCCACTTTCACATCAGAAATACCCACTCCCTCTAAAGCGGTGTATACCCTGAATGTATTACCTTCCTCTGCCAGAGCTAAAGGGTCGCCGCCCAAGGCTTTATCAGGATTTACATTAGACAAATTACAGGATGTCAGAGCCAAAAGGCCGAAGAATAGAATACTTTTCGTGGTTTTCATAGTGCTTATTGTTTATGGTATTAAGATGTCTCTTTCCATAACAATAAACCATGACCACTGGCAGTTCAGATGCTGATTTCAAATAGAAAACTCGTTTAAATGATATCCTTTTTGTAGATTCTGAACCGCTTATTGATAAAACCACCAAACTTTAACATTTTAGCATGTGTTTTCCGGTTTTCATCCAGAATAAGATGGCTTTTAACGGTATGAATTCCATCCTTTATGATGGTGTTGTAAATCTCAATACTGAGCCAATAATCCAGGCCAATATTTCGATACTCTTTTTTAATGCCGCCAATCATCAGCACCAACTCTTTGCTCCTCTTCATCGCTTTGAAGGCTTTGAGAAATCCAAAAGGGAAAAGCTTGCCTCTGCTCTCCTGAATACCTTTTGAGAAATCAGGCATACCAATAACGAAGGCTACCAGCTCCCCTTTTTCGTTGAGAACACCCTTCATATGTTTTGGCAAAAGCAACAAAGCAAAACGCCAAACCAAGGCATTCATGTCTTTTTTACTCAAAGGATTGTGGGCGTAAATCTCTACAAAAAGTTCATTGATCAGATTAACCGCAGGCCTGAGATATTTCCAAACCGTCCACCTTGTTTTGGGAGCCAGAATCTTCAGTCCGGAATGTTTTGGAAGGTATGTTTTATATTTCTCATAATACTCCGTGGGGTACTCTGCAGGCACGGGTATCCCGAAAGAAACCAAGTCTTTGTACCCCTCAAAACCATACTCCTCAAGAAAGGCCGTGATGTAAGGAAAATTGACATAAGTTATGATTAGAGGTGTATCATCATTTCTCTCAATTTCAATCCCTTGCGGCTCTTTGTCTGAAAAACCCAATGGCCCAACCAATTGAGTACATCCCCTATTTTTGCCCCACTCACTGACATAATTGAGAAGAGCCTCGGTAACCTCATAATCTTCAGTACTTTCGAGGTAATTAAACCTGACATCCTTTAATTGATGTCGTTTATTGTAAGAAAAGGGAATAATAGCCATCACTCTACCTACGGGCTCCCCATTTTTAAATGCAAGCAAGAGTAGTGACTCCGTATTCCTGAAAAGTTTGTTAGCCGCCTTGTTGAAGAAACCTTTTTCATCAGAGTAAATGGGTGGCAGCCAATAGGAATCCTTTTCATGAAGTACATAAGGTAAATCAAGAAACACTTTGAAAAGCTTTTGTCCATGAACTTCCCTGATAGCAACCATTTCTTCCTTTTTCCTCCAAGATGAATGAAAAGAGATGTACAAAATATGACCTTTAGCAGAGTTGCCAGATAGGCCTGATCACAATTAGCCTATTTCACCTTTATCGCGTTCAACTCCTCAAACCAGAAATCGTTATTAGGTACAGTAAACTCAATTCCCGTGACTTTTTGAGAAGCGTCACTGGTAAACTTTACTAAGGCCAGCGTAAACCAGGGGTGTTTTTTGACAAAATGCATTTGATAGGTATCATGGTGCCAGTGGGTCAAGTCTGCCTGAAGGGACGCAGTATGAGGAAAAATAATTTCAAGCTTATCGCCATTCATTTTCACCTCAATATCACCGTATAGATCAGAGTGATAGGTACCGATCAAATCTTCTGCTAGGATGATTGGAGAAGTGCCCTCCTGTCTGGCTTTTCTCAAGTCTTCAATCCGGGTATCGGAGGCGTAACTTTCATTATGCCTTTTCAGGTCAATTGTTGACCAATCAGTCTCTTCTCTACCCATAAAAGCATCAAAAACATAGGCCGGAATAGAGCCAATAGGAGCTTTGAGGCCGTTGGTCAATACTATAACACCTAGATTCTCCTCTGGAAGCATATTAATGGAAGAGATCATTCCATCGTAACCGCCGGTATGGTACACTCTCAATTTACCGTGATAATCCCGTAGAAACCAACCTAATCCGTAACCTGCAAAATGAGCACCGTAGGGGTTAGACTGAGTTCTGTCAATGGCAAACATATTATGCTGATTCCAAAGAGTATTTCTTGTTGACCTGGTGAATAAAGTATCATCGCCAACTACACCATTCTTCAGATTAAAAATCACCCACTTACTCAGATCATCCACATTAGAGAACAATCCACCAGTAGCAGCGATCTCCTCCCAGCTAGTATAAGGAATTGCTTGGTTTTCCGAATCATTAATAAGTGTGTGAGGCTTGGCAGAGTTGCCGGCAGCCACCATTTGTGGAACATTCACAAAGGTGCGGTCCATTTCCAGAGGGTCAAGAATCCGCTCTTTTACGTTGTCATACCAGCTTTTCCCTGTCACGGTTTTGATGATTTCACCAGCCGTTATAAACATCACATTTGAATACCCGAAACCATCTCTGAAACCATAGGCAGGTTTTAAATGGCGTATGTTGCTAATAATCTCCTCAGAAGTAAAGTCAGAGTTATACCACATGATATCACCACCAAAAGTAGTTAGACCAACACGGTGACTCAGAATATCTTCGATGGTGGTATTTTCGCTGACAAAATCATCATACAAAGCGAAATAGGGCAAATAGTCGCGTACCTTATCTGTCCATTTCAGTTTACCTTCCTGAACGAGCATGCCCATTATGGCAGAAGTAAAGGCTTTTGAGTTTGAAGCAATGGCAAAATTGGTTTCAGCATCGGGTTGCTCCTTTTTTCCATATTCCAGCGTACCATAACCTTTTGAAAACACTAGCTCCCCATCTTTCACAATACCGATACTTATTCCCGGAACGCCCCACTCTTTTTGTGATTTGCTGAAGTATTGATCCAGTTTTTCAAAATCAACCTTCCTCTGAGAAAAGCTAAGAATGGGAAGAAGAATGAAGCCTAGAACGAGGTATTTTTTAACGAGATGAAGTGTCATAAAGAAGTTTTTTTGAATCACAATATAGAAATGCCATCCATTACTTTATGAATGGCCAATGAACGGTTCTCTAAAATTCATATAAATCATCGATTTTTCTTTCTTAAATATCGAAAGAGCATAACGCCAACATCATAATTTGTTATGTTTAGCCAATCATTAACCTTATTGATATGAAGAAAATACAGCTTGCAGGCTTTTTCCTGCTCTCCCTTTTTTGTTTCCAGAATGCCTTAGCTCAAGGCAATTATACACTAGTCATCGAAGGTTTCGACTGGGGTCCACATGCGAGTAAAGCCATTTTAGAACTTGATAAAGAAATAGAGGCGACTTCGGCAGATGATTTTACCGTTTTGGTAAGTCGAACCACCGATCTGGGTGAAATACCAGCTGCTCAGGCCAGCGGTGAAAGAAACATCATGCAGGCTTTTGTGAGTGATGCCGAGGGGCAGCCACAAGCCAAAGGCTCTCACATTACTTTGACGCTTGCCGTAGCCCCTTTTGAACCTTTAGGCTCGGCTATTCAGTATTTCAGAGGCAAGGGAAATAACTGGGTCGATTACCGACTGACCATCATTCAAAAATCAACTCAAAGCGTATGGAACAAAGAAACCAACCGCGTCATTCCAATTCTTGACGAATTTGATTTAAGCGGCAAGTTTACACATGGCGATATTACCATGTCCTACGGTTCTTTTATACCTGAAAATATTGCTGGCAAAGCTCCACTCTTGATTTGGCTTCATGGTGGTGGTGAAGGTGGTACGGATCCGGCGATAGCGGCTATCGGCAACAAAGCTGTAAATTACGCTTCGCCTGAAATTCAAAGCATTTTCGAGGGTGCCTATGTTTTAGTACCCCAAGCCCCTACCTTTTGGATGAACAGCGTAAATGGTGGATACACCCGTGGCGATACCGAAGATATTTACAATAAAGCCTTGATGGAATTAATCAAAAGTTATGTCAAAGCCAACCCGGGCATAGATGCTAACCGGATTTATGTAGGCGGCTGCTCAAATGGAGGCTATATGAGTTTGAAACTTATCCTGAACCACCCTGATTATTTTGCGGCAGGTTATATCAGTGCCCTGGCCTATTCTTCAGAGTTTATCACTGATCAACAAATACAAAGCATTAAAAACGTACCTATTTGGTTTGTACAAGCAAAAGACGATCAGGTGACTGACCCACAAATCACGGTGGTACCTGTATATAATCGCCTTAAGGCCGCCGGAGCTCCAAATGTTCATTTTAGCTTTTATGATCACGTGATTGACATTACCAACCAATACGGCGGGCCCTCTTACCATTATAATGGCCACTGGTCATGGATATACCTCCACGCTAACGAAAGCCACCTTGACTATGACGGCAAACCCGTTAAAGTGAATGGGATACCAGTTACTGTAATGCAGTGGTTGTCTGCTCAGAAAAAGTAGAAAAACAAAAAGGCGGAGAGCTCCAAAAGGAGCCTCCGCCTGAACTATTTAAACTAAACCCAAAAAACTGTAATCTTTCGCTAGTCGTTATTCTCGAAATACAGGGGATCGTACTTAAAGCCGTACTTATCCAGAACGTCTTGCGGTACACCGTCCCACATATTCGGAACATTTCCTTTATACTCGACATCCTCAAACCCTATTTGAGTGGTGTAAAAGCCGGTTAATGTCAAATCTCTGACCATCGAGAAAAATGCCACGCCCTGACTAACTTCTGGAGCAGCTTCCTCCGGATAGGCAATGGTATCTACAATAACTATCTGATTGGCAGCACTGGTATCTTTGAAATTCTTTCCATTCAGTTTTCTACTGTAGTTATCAAGCCATTTGATACCTCCTCGTATTGGCAACTGATAATGCGGCATATCTTTAGCAATGAATTCAATAAAATCAGGCACCCCGGCATCAGTGGCACTACCTGACTTCTCATCTGCCGGCACTATGATATCACTCAAAACAGCAATAGTTGCCATTTCATGAGGAGTCATAAAATCCTGCTCATGGATTTTTTTGTCACGTTCTATCTCCGCATCTGTACGGCCAGGGCCCGGCGTAAACTTTCCTTTATCTACTTCAGGTGCAGCCACAGCAGCAGTGGCAGGCAAAACTGCCATACCTAATGAACCAAGGGAAAGGGCTTTTAGTGATTCTCTTCTCTTCATTTTTCCGTTGCTTTAAAGTTTATTGGTTTTCACCTGATCAATAATATAATCTGACGTTCTCCATGAAGATGCCAAAATGGTCCATGTCACGTTTTTATCTCCCTGAGATACAAAAGGTGCAGCATCTACCACAAAAAGGTTTTTGACATCATGAGCCTGTTGCCATTTATTCAGTGCTGATTTGCTTGGGTCGTTACCCATTCTGACCGTACCGATTTCATGGATAATCTGTCCGGGTTTTGCCAAACCATAGTTAGTGTCAGCTCCCGGCTTATCGCCAATGGCAATACCACCCATTTCATGGATAATCTCTTCGAAAGTATCCTGCATGTGTTTGGCTTGCTTCACCTCGTTTTCGCTCCATTTATAATGGAAACGCAGCGTAGGGATACCGTATTTATCCACTTTATCAGGGTCAATCTCGCAATAATTTGACTCCAGTGGAATTGGTTCGCCGCGGCCATCCATATGAACAAAGGCTCCATACATGCGGCGAACATCTTCCTTCAGGCCGGCTCCATAACCGCCTAATCTTTTATTTCCCGGAAAGTGCTGCTGCACGCCCTGCATACCCATTCCAAAGCCAAATCCCGGCATTCCCATACCACCACTATATTCGATATGGTAACCACGAGGAAAATCAAGCTTGCTATTGTCAAGCCACCACGGAGTGTAAACGTGCATACCACCCACCCCATCTTCATTATATCTTTTGCGATCCATCAGGGCCGGAACGAACGCTCCTCGACCGGCACCGGTTGAGTCATTCAGGTATTTACCAACAACTCCGCTGGAATTCGCCAATCCGTTTTGATGGCGGGATGATTTTGAATTTAGAAGAATTCGGGCCGACTCACAGGTACTCGCCGCTAACACCACAATTTTGGCGTTTATTTCATAATCTTTCAGGTCAATTTTATTGACATAGGAAACGCCGGTGGCTTTACCCGTAACAGGATCAGTATGCACTTCCTTCACCATCGCATTATTTATCAAAGTCACATTCCCCGTTTGTACTGCTGGAATACACAAAACAGATGATGATGAGAAATCAGCATAAGCCTGACATCCTCTGTTACACTGTCCGCAGTAAAAACAAGCTCCACGTGAGTCATTGATTGGTTTTGTAAGCATCGCCATCCGTGAAGGAATCACCGGAACGCCTACTTCCTTAGCCGCTTTTTTAATCATCAGCTCGTGCAGACGTGGTTTCGGCGGTGGAAGGTAAATTCCGTCAGGCTCATTTCTGATACCCTCTTTGGTACCGAAAAGGCCTACCAACCGATCTACTTTATCATAATAGGGAGCAATATCCTCATAACCGATAGGCCAGTCGTCGCCTATACCGGTCAATGACCCTCTTTTGAAATCATCAGGACCGAATCTCAAAGAAATACGTCCCCAATGGTTCGTACGCCCACCTAACATCCGAGATCTGAACCACCAGAAATCTGTACCTTCCATCGCTTTGTAAGGTTCATCTGGCAAACTCCAGCCACCCCAAGCGGCGTCAAAGTCTCCAAAAGATCGAAGCGGAGTACTTGCACCTCTTCGTGGCGACTCCCACGGATTTTTTAACTGAGTTATATATTTCGGGTCAGCAGGATCAAAATACCCTCCGGCCTCGAGGAGGCAAACTTTAGCTCCGGCCTTAGCCAATTGGTACGCGGCCATTCCGCCACCTGCTCCTGAGCCCACGATGACCACGTCAAAAGTGGTTTTCTCTTTTTTGATATTGAAAGAATCAAGCATATGTCTTGAAATGAAATGGGTTGAATAAAAGAAATGCCTTTTAAATAGCTTTAACGAATTACCTCATTTACATGAATGAAGTCTTAATTTTTTCTTAACGCCACAAAAAAATAAAGGCAGAGGGCTCTTTTCACAATGTAATAATTTATCAAATTGAAAAAAAACAACAAGGCGGTGTGGTGAAGAGCTCACCTCTCATTCATCGAAAATAAAGTATTACTTTTCTAAAAATCTGTATGGCCATTTAAAGTAAATGTGGCGGATCAGCATATAAATGATAATTTCACATCCTCCTTTCAAAACCATCTTTAATACTCTTTAGCTTAAGCGTAGAGTTTTATTAAATTTGACGTCATCAAACTGAAAACTAAAATTAGATTGAGCCGACATCTTAGTGATTTACAGAACACCGGGTTCATGAAAAAACGCTTTTTGATTAGCACGCTTCTCCTGATCATTGGTTTTCAAAATCTGGTGGGTCAACCTTATGGCCTAAATTTCAGTGGAAACGAGGTAATCAACGAAGAGAGAACATCTCTTATGCTGGGTACAAAAAATGGTATTTGTACCCCTAACAACTTCACTCTTGAGTTTGATTTCAAACTCAACTCTATCAGAGAGAATTATTTCGGATACATTTTCAGGCTCATCGATATTCACGATAGAAATTTCGATTTGGTTTACAATGGAAGTTTGAAATTTATTTATGGTGAAACATCCCTTCCGGTTACATTGCTGAATGATTCCACAGGGTTATTTAACCGAACTAACCACCTTCTGTTTGATTTTTCTTTAACAGACCAAAGCGTTTCTATTCAGCTTAATCAGCAGGAAAAAATTACAGTTAAGGTTGATCAATTAACACTTGATTGTTTTGAACTGCATTTTGGACAGTGTACTAAAAATGGTTTCAGAAACAAGGATGTAGTTTCCATGCGTCTTTCTGATGTCAAGATTAGTAGTCAGACAAATCTCCTGCATCATTGGAAACTTGACGAAACTGAGGGCAAAAAGGCCTTTGACCAAATTGGTTCTGAAAATGGTGTGGTGACAGAGCCCAACTGGACGATAAAGAACTACACGGAATGGAAAAACATTTCTGAAACATCCTGGCCTGGTATTATCAGTATCATAAAGAATAAAGCTGACCGGTCATTTACACTCTTTACGAATTCCGGAATTCAACAGTTTGAACCTCAATCAGACACAATCAATTTGAGGACAAAAGAAGGAAAGTTTACAATTGCTCATGGAGATGTTGCTATTCCTTTTCATAATCGCAATCTGAACGCCATACTCAGACTTAACAGCAAAAACGTCTTCCTTTTCACCAATGATTCTGCCAACCGGACAATCCCGAATACTGAAAATTTAACGGAATACTGGCATCATAACACCTATGTCTACCCTGAAGACACTGCTTTTGTGGGAATAGGTGGATACGGTATGTATACCTACAAGAACCTTTTCCAGAAATATAGCCTCAAAACCGGCGAATGGGAAAATCTACAATTGAAAGGAGAAGGTCAAACGCCCCGATATCTTGCTGGTTTTGGTACCGCCTCTGATGGCATTACGTCTTACCTGATTGGAGGTTATGGCTCAAACTCAGGTGACCAGTTGCTGAAACCCCAAAACTATTATGACCTGTTTAAGATTAACTGGCAGGAGAATACCATTGAGAAAGTATACGAAATTCCTGTAGAAGATTCAGAACCATTTGTCTTTGGCTCTGAAATTATCATTAACGAGAAAGAGGGTACCTTTTATGCAGTTGTCTTCAATCAGCTAAAGTTTAATGCGGAGCTTCAGTTAATAGAGGGGTCACTGACCAAACCTGAATTCACAAAACTGGGCAAACCTATTTCAATTGAATTTTCTGATGTGGCCACGCAGGTTTCTTTGCACCCGGGTAATGGGCTTATCTACTGTACGGTGATAAACCATGATGCGAGCATAAATGAGTCAACTCTTGACATCTATAGTATTCATACTCCTCCCGGGCTCGTACCGGTATCTAAAAATGACTTCTCTTCAGCATGGCTTTTGCTCCCTTTGCTGGCAATAGGCTTTACCATTCTATTGCTCAGAAGACGCAAAAAACAAATTTTACCCACTGTAAAAATAGACGAACCTGCTGCTGCAGTTCAAACCGAAGAACAAACCATTGTTGCCACAGTTAAAGCAGAGAAACCACGTGCCAAAATCAGGCTGTTCGGCAAGTTTCAGGTTTTGAAAAAAGACGGTACAGATTTCTCAAAATCTTTTTCCCCACTTCTTAAAGAAATTTTCCTCTATCTCCTTCTGAACACTCTCCGGTACAACAAAGGCCTCAGTTCGGGAAAGCTTGACGAAATCTTTTGGTTTGATAAATCAAAATCAAGTGCGAGAAATAACCGTTCGGTGAATATCATAAAGATCAAAGGATTGCTGAATGAAATTGGAGGGATAGAACTGAACAAGAAGACAGGGAATTGGGAAATTGATTTTGATTCTGAAAAAATCTGTATCGACTATGCTGATTTTCTTAAGATCACTTCCGGCAAAAATAAAATCTCAAAACCCGAGGCGGAATACCTGAAAACTCTGGTAGGCACCGGCACTTTTTTACCAAACCTTGAATACGACTGGCTGGACTCCTTCAAAAGCGAAATCTCAAATAAAGTCATTGACACCTTCCTAAAATACACGGAGGACTTGAAGGTAACTGAACACGCAGAGGAGATGATAGAAATAGCCGATGACATCTTCCTTTTCGACCCAATAGACGAGTCTGCGATGATTTTAAAATGTAAGGCTCTTCACTACCTTGGAAAGCACTCGCTGGCCAAGAATACCTACGAACTTTTCAGAAAAAAATACGAAGATCTTTTGTCTGAAAAGTATGCATATACTTTCTCGGAGATACTGGAATAGTCCTCAGAGCTTTTGATTAATTAGGCTTCCAAATTATTAATCGAAAGCTTAGAAAGGTTTTAAATAATTTTCCCTGTTAGCCCAAAAACGTTATATTCATAGCTCAAAAGTATTTTTTAAAATATTTTTAGAACCCAACTCCCTTTTGTTAATATTTTATTAATGCTTCATTAAGCGATCCTGCTTAATGTTGTTCGCGGGCTTCGAAGGCCTTTAATCAGAGCTGTAAGAAAGACCTGGACGTTTCGTTCGACCCTTAACCCTTTTCCTTTCTGGTTCTTTCGGATTTTTAAACTTTTCAAAAACTAACTTTATGAAAAAAAGACTACTCTTCAACGTACTGCTTCTGCTGGTGAGTACCACCATGGCATGGGCACAGAGCAAGACCATCCAGGGGACGGTCAAAGACGGCGGAGGCGAGTTACTTTACGGTGTTAACGTAACCGTAAAAGGCACTACTGCCGGTACAATTACTAACGCTCAAGGTGAGTACACCATCGCGGCAAGCGAAGGGCAAACATTAACCTTCAGCTACATCGGTTTCGCCAGTCAGGATATTTTAGTGGGTAATCAAACTACCATTAACGTAACACTGGCTGAAGATGCAAATGCACTGGGCGAGGTGGTTGTAACGGCATTCGGTATTGCTAAAGACAAAAAGAGTCTGGGCTACTCAGTAACTCAGGTAGATGGCGACAAATTTACTGAATCAAGAACAGCCAATCTTGGTAATGCACTAACTGGTAAAGTAGCCGGGGTGAACGTTTCTGCACCTACAACTGGTGCTGCGGGTAGTAGCCGCGTGGTAATTCGTGGTGGATCATCCCTTAGTGGAAATGACCAGCCTCTATATGTTATCAACGGTGTGCCTATGGATAACACAAACCAGGGAAGTGCCGGTTTATGGGGAGGTAATGATAACGGTGACGGTCTTGCCTCGATTAACCCGGACGATATTGAGAATATCTCGGTATTGAAAGGTAATTCAGCATCTGCACTTTATGGTTCAAGAGCCTCAAATGGTGTAATCCTTATAACCACTAAAAGTGGTAAAGGAACCAAAGGCTTGGGTATCAGCTTCAATTCAAACTACACCATGGACAAGGCAATTGACCTTACCGACCTTCAGACAGAGTACGGTTTAGGTGCTGATGGACTTGCTCCTACAACTCAAGTACAAGCTTTTGACAACGGCAACAGCTCTTGGGGTGCACCACTAAATGGTCAGAGCGTTGTTCAGTGGGACGGCGTAAGCAGACCTTACTCTGCAACTGGAGAAGGCCTGAATGATTTCTACAGAACGGGTAACTCGTGGACCAACACCATGGCCCTTGCTGGTGGAAATGAGATTGGCAACTTCCGTTTCTCTGGTTCAAATCTTCAGAACAACGATATTATGCCAAATTCGGGTTTTGACAGAACTACATTCAATGCAAACCTGAACGGTAAATTTGGCAAAGTTGATTTGGCGGTGAGTGGTCAATACTCAAAAGAAGACGCGAAAAACAGACCACGTCTGTCAGATTCACCAGGTAATGGTAATTACAGTATTATTACTAAGCCTTCCACACTATCGTTTGCTGACATGATGGGAGACCCTGATAAACTAGGTGCAGCTGAAGATGGAACAGAATTGCAGTATCAAAGCAACATCTATCAGCAGAACCCATACTGGGCTGCATATCAGTTCTTCAGACTAGATACGAAAAACAGATTCTTCGGAAATGCATCAGTGACTTACAATATTACTGACTGGCTATATGTGAGAGGACGTTTAGGTACAGATTACATTGCTGCACGTTTTGAAAGCTCTGAGCCTTACGGAACAGCTTACAAGACAACTGGTGACTACAACATTACCAACAGAAACATCAGAGAAGACAATGCTGACCTTTTCGTTGGTTTCAATAAAGACTTTGGAAAAATCAGTGTTGACGCCCTTGTTGGTGGTAACAGAATGAGAAGATCTAATGAGGGAGCCCGAGTTGGTGGTAATGGACTGAACGTTCCTTTCTTTGGTAGTGTGACCAATGTTTCCAACCAAACGTACTCTTACGACCTTTCGGAGTTTGGTATCAACTCTATCTTTGGTTCTGCTAACATTGGATACGACAATATCTTATTCCTGAACATCACAGGTCGTGAAGACAAATTCAGTACGCTTTCTCCAGACAATAACAGCGTATTTTATCCTTCGGTGGGCTTAAGCTTTGCATTCTCTGATGCCATTCCTAACAGACCTTCGTGGTTGACATTTGGAAAAGCCAGAGTTTCCTATGCTCAGGTTGGTGGAGGAGCTCCAAACCCTTACACAAATAACCTTACATATGCTCTTCAGGGATATGATCATAATGGAGCAGTTTTAGGTAATATTAATAATGGTTCTATTCCAAATGCTGCTTTAAGTCCTTTCCTGTCTACAGAACTTGAGATCGGATTAGATATGAGATTCTTCCAGAATCGTTTTGGAATTGACTTTGCGTACTATAACAGACGTACTGTTGACGATATCCTCAATACTTCCATCTCAGGTACATCCGGTTTCGGAAGCACCTCCATCAATATTGGTGAGTTGACTAACAACGGTGTTGAATTATTGATCAATGCTACCCCTGTAAAAACCACGGCTTTCACATGGGATATGTCTTTGAACTTTGCAAGAAACATCTCAGAGGTTATCAGCCTTGGCACAAATGCTCAGGGTGAGCCTATCGAGTTCCTAAACCTTGATGAAGCAAGATCTCGTCAGGAGAGAATTCGTCACTACGTAGGTCAGCAGTTAGGTGTAATTGCAGGTTACAGACACCAAACAATTAATGGTCAAAAGGTATATGACGTTAATGGATACCCTGTAAGAGGTGACTTTGAGATGCTGGCTTTGGGTCGTCACCCTATCAGTGCTGGTCTTTCGAATACCTTATCTTACAAAAATCTTACTTTGAGCTTCCTGGTCGATATGCGTCAGGGTGGTAGCATGATGTCAGGTACTAACCTTGGACTTTACGGATTAGGACTTCACAAAGGCACACTTGAAGGAAGAGACAATGGTCTTACCATTACAGGTGTTACTACAGACGGTGAGCCTAAGACATGGAACATCGCTCCTTCTGAGGTTGACAACTATTACAACCAGTACAATGACATCACGGAGTACATGGTTTATGATGCCTCTTTTGGTAAGTTGAGAGAACTTTCTATCGGATACCGTATTCCGGCAAAAATTCTTGAGAAAACTCCATTAAGCAGCCTTAAACTGTCAGCTGTAGGTAGAAACCTGGCCTTATTATGGTCTAATGTACCAAACATTGACCCGGAAAGCGGTTACACCATTAGCGGAGCAGCACAAGGTCTTGAATACTTCTCAATGCCAAGTACAAGAAACTTAGGTTTTAACTTATCTGCTTCATTCTAAGTGTCTCAATTACAAAAGAAATCAACGATGAAAAATACATTCAAAAAAATAACGCTTTCTGCTCTTGCGGTCTTTGCAATGGCCTCTTGTGATGAGCAGAAACTGACTGACCTCAATATTAACAAGAATGCTCCTACTGATGTAGACATGCGTTACTTGTTAGCCTACGGGCAGCTTCGTGTGGCTGGTAGCCGTTATGAAAGCTGGAGAACAAACCTGATCTACAGCTCAACGATGATACAGCATAACGCCTCTCTTCAGGGATACTGGAGTGGTGACAAGTATTATTACAATGCTCAGTATAGTGGAGCTTACTGGGAGAGCCATTATCCGAACCCGATTAAAAACCTGACTCACGTGGTTGACAAAACTGCTGGTGATCCTGAAATGGCGAATGTACATGCCGCGGCTCAAATCATGAGAGCTTTTGACCTGCATAGAATGACGGATATCTATGGTGATATCCCTTACACACAAGCTGGTCGAGGTTTAGATGGTGACGAAAACTGGTTCCCTGCTTATGATTCTCAAGAGAATATTTACCAGTTCCTTGTTGCTGATATCAAAGCAGCCAGAGATGAGTTCTCTACAAGTGCTCTGCCTTTAGGTGCACAGGATGTTCTTTTCCAGGGTGATATCACCAAGTGGAAGAAATTCGCGAACTCTTTGCTGATGAGAATTGCCATGCGTATGAGTAATGTGGATCCGGCTACTGCTGAAAGTGTTTTCACTGAGGCTTTGTCAAACGGAGCCATCGATTCAAACGACAGCAACGCCTTTATGACTCAGGTATTGGGTAATGGTGGTGATACTAATTATAATGGTACATCACTTGTTTTCTCTAATCAAGCCGGTGGCGGTGGAGACAATAATGGAAAAGTCTCTAAGACCTTTATGGACTGGATGAACGAGCACAATGACCCGAGAAAAATGATCATCTCAGGTGGTACTGGTAACCCTTATGACCCATCAACCTGGAATACAGACCCAGATGCTCAAAAAGGCTTACCAAACGGATACACAAGTGTAACTATTACAAGCGTGAATCCGGACTTTACGAGCGTTCATGAGTATAGCTTTGTGAATACTGAGATTCTTGATCTTGACGATCCTACACCATTTATCTCATATGCTGAAACTGAGCTGATGAAAGCTGAGGCTGCAGTAAAAGGATGGATTTCAGGAGATGCTGAGACTTACTTCAATAATGGTGTAAGAGCAGCTATGGCATCATGGGCAGCATTTGGTGTGACTCCACCTTCTGATGAAGAAGTAGACGCATATCTTGCTGGTCTTGATTTTGCTGGTGCCTCAAACAAACTTGAGATGATTGGCGAACAATACTGGGCTGCTACGTACCTGAATCATATTGAGGCATGGTGTAATTACCGTCGTACCGGTTTCCCGGCTTTGACACCTACATCTGACCCTAATAATATGACCAGTGGTACTATTCCGAAAAGACTGCGTTACTATGAAGATGAAGTAGGAAGTAACCCAGCCAGTTACAAAGCGGCCGTGGACAGACAAGGTCCTGATCTAATGACTACATCACTTTGGTGGGATGTGAATTAATAGAAAGTTAAAGCACTTTTATAAAGTGATTACTTATAAATGTTAAATGGTTTGACAGAATAACCCCCGGAATTCCGGGGGTTTATTTTTGGGTTCAATCCGATTTCAGCCAGACTTTTGGCTCAAACCCAAAACATCATTGACATTGTTATCAGCCACCACAAAACCTTCGTTAACTCTAGTCGTTTCAGCCTTGAAAGTGATTTATTAATGAGTTATTTAGGAAAACCTCATAAATGTCAAACGCCCCACTTTCGTGCGAGGCTAGCCCCCCGAGCACCTTGCCGCAGGGGAATCGAAGTCCTTCGCGACTCAGGCCGATTTCAGCCCTGAAAGGGCAGTAAATAATAGTATCAGGAGATATGTATTTGGAAGAACTCCTTAAATGTCAAAAGCCCCCCACTTTCGTGAGAGGCTTTGTGACCCGTACGGGAATCGAACCCGTGTTTCAGCCGTGAAAGGGCCGTGTCCTAACCGCTAGACGAACGGGCCGACTGGTCCCATAATTCGCTTCAGGAAGCGGCAAATCTTACCTGATTTTGACATTATGTCTCAACTCCTTTCAGAATTGAGTTGCAAAAGTAGCAGGTTCTTTGAAACCACACAACATCGGACCCGAAAAAACTTGAAATTTTTTAAATATTTTAATTTTCAACATCAAAATACAATCCACTAAAGGTTATATCCAATTGTTGTATTTTTGACACTCATGAAAGTACTGAAAACTCTTGTACTCCTTTTTATTTCTCTGGTTTCTTTCGCTCAGAAAGTGCTTTCGCCGGAAGACTATCTTGGTTTTAGCCTTAAAGAAAGGTTTGCATATCAACAAGACATTGAAAAGTACTGCGAATATATCGCAAACGTCGATCCAAACAGGTTTAGACGCATAAACTATGGTAAGACTCCGGAAGGCCGATCGCTCTTTATAGTTGCTGCGGCACAAAAAAATGATCTTCAAAATCTGGAAGCTATTCAAAAGGCCCATTTGACGTCTGTTGGCCTATCTCAACCAACTACTGGTTTTGAGAATAAACTTATTCTCTGGCTTAGCTTTAATATACACGGCGATGAAGCCTCAGGAAGTGAAGCCGCTTTGAGAGTTCTTCATTACCTTACGGAAAAGGGTATTCCTGATGATTTCATTATTCTGATTGACCCAAATCAAAACCCTGATGGACGTGAGCGTTACGTCCAATGGTTTCAGCAAGTACACAAACACGGGAAGAAATATGACCCAACTGATGTAGAATATAACCAACAGTGGCCGCATGGAAGGTTTAATCATTTTTTGAACGACCTCAACCGGGATTGGCTATGGCAAGTACAGCCCGAGAGTAAACAAAGAATGTCTCTTTATCATCAATGGATGCCACATGTCCATATTGATTTCCATGAAATGGAGCCAGAGAAGACATATTTTTTCCCTCCATCAGCAGATCCGGTACATGAGCTGGTGACAAGAGAGCAGGAAAACACTACTTATTACATCAATTCTTTCCTTCAGAAGCTTTTTACTTCTCAAAACTGGGATTCCTTCAGCAAAGAAGAGTTTGACCTTCTATACCCTTCTTATGCCGACTCCTACTCCATGTTTAATGGTGGCATTGGCCTAACCATGGAGCAAGGTGGTTCAAATGAAGCTGGCATGTTCTATATCACCGGCACAAAAGACACTATAACGTTAGAAAGCCGTGTGGAAAAACATCTTGCAGTAGCCAAAACGCTCATAGAAAAACTCCCGGAACTAAAAGATCAGATCATTGAGAACTTCAGGAGGTACTATCAGCCCGAGTTAGCTCAAACCAGGTTTGAACAGTTTGTGATCAAAAATACGAACGGATCCAAAATTGCCGGGCTAGTTAGGCTTCTGGATCAGCTGAACATAAAGTATCACAGAACGTCGACCATCACAGGGAGTTTTTCTGGCGTTAGCTCGGTTACTAATACTACTGAGACATTCCAAATTGATAAAGGAGATCTGGTGATATCCCTAAATCAACCAAAAAAACGCCTGATCCAAATACTTTTTGAGTCCGAAACCAAGATGGGTGACCATAAAACTTATGATATCAGTAGCTGGTCACTTCCCTTTCTTCATCATCTGGAGTCCTACGCTTTGACTGAAGAAATTCAAATTGAAAGCTCCGCTGTCGTTGAACCTACATTTTCTACAGAATCTGATTTGATAAGAATCAATTATAATTCTGCTTACGCAGTCGAACTACTCGCTCACGCCCTCAAAGCTCAGACTGAGGTTTATTTGAAAGGCACCTTAGGCGAGACTCAGACTTTCCTGAAAAAAGGAACATGTACCGATGAAGACTGGGCTATCCTTCTAGCAGATATTAACAGGCTGAAACTAGAAGCTTCAAATCTGAGCGAAAGAAACTGGAAAAAAGAACAAATAGAAGACGCTCATCGACTTTCTATACCAAGGATAGGGATAGCCTTCGGCGAAGCAACAAACGAAGCCTCAGTGGGCGATTTAATAACTCTATTAGAGGCTAAATGGCAGATTCCATACACCCGGGTTTTAACCGAACATTTTGAATTCCTTAAAATTGAAGATTATGATGTTTTGATTTTTGCAGATGGCAATTATCGGAACATCAGGCTTGACAACGATAAAGTAAAACGTTGGCTGGCCAATGGCGGAAAAATGATTCTTATGGAAGGCGGACTTGACATAAACCACGTCTTGGATATTGGGAAACCCAAACAAAAAAACCTTGATGAGATTTTGTACTCAAAAGAAAAGAATGAGCCCAAAAACCTAGTCCAGGGAGCGTTCTTCAAAGTTGATATGCACCCCGAAAGTATATTAAGTTCCGGATTTGATTCTTCTTCTTATCTGCTTATTGAGGAGCTTCCACGATTTGAGGTCAAAAACCCGGACAGAAATTTGGCCGGGATAATAAACTCTGAAAATCACCTTGGGGGTTATGTCGGCTCAAACACACGACGGTACTTGAATGAAAGCTACATTCTCGGCACCTATCATTTCGGCAATGGGGGGATTCATCAGTTTACCGTCAATCCTTTATTCAGAGGTATACTAATGGATGGTCAGCAGCTCTTTGCCAATGCCTTATTTCTGCCAATTAAATAGATGATCTAAAAACTCAAGGGATAAACAGCCCCTTATTAATTTGCAAAGAACATTCCCAGGTCAAACCTTTGAATGGAGCTTCCTTATCATTAATAATTCGCTCTAGCTCCTCTACTAATGTAATTTCAACCATAAATCTTAAGTTCATTCAGCCCGGGGATATTGGTTGAGCCTCAAGAATTTTAATTTCATCTTGTTTCGTTCAGCCCAAAACTTCATTACTCTAAACAGTTTTCACCTTAAGATTGGGATCTTTAGAACTCATCACCCATAATTCAGTCTAAAGTGTTATAAACTGAGATTCTTTAAATCTCTTCCATCTACTTCTAGACTAAAGTCAGCTGCATTTCGTGAGCGATGATCATCTTCTTCCAAGAATTCTATCTCACCACTCAGATCTCTCTATAAAAGAGACAGAAAGAATAATTTGAAACTTCGATAAAGCACTAAACTCTTTCAGAAGCTAAAAATTCCAATGTCCTTAAAACCTGGCTTAGGACTAAATCATTCTGAGCAAAGTATGCAAAAATGCCCGTCAACGCAAAGCACTGACGGGCACCGATTTATAAAGTTTCAATTATTAATCTATCTCTGTAGAGTAATATATCCAACCTTGGCTTTTGAGTCGTTCTTCAACTTAATGTTGTAGAAGTAAGTACCATCAGGCACAAACTCTTCTGAGCCGAATCTAATACCTTGATTAGACTTACCATCCCACTTCATCAGATCATGAGCCATTGATTCAGGTCTCCAAACCAGATGACCCCATCTGTTGTAAACTTCAAGAACCTCAACTGTTGCTCCCGCTGGAATCTCAATTTGCCAGTTATCGTTGACACCATCACCATTCGGAGAGAAACCTTCCGGAATAATCACTGTGGTACCTGAAGAGATTGGCAGCTCAATTACTGTAGGATCAGACAGGGCTACTTCTATAACTGCACCGTCATTTGACGTATCGGTCACGGTAACACCATTGCCAATACCTGTAGCGGTAACATTGTTATAGTAAGGACCTGCATTTCCTTCATGATAAAGTCTAACGGTGTAGAAGACCGTATCTGAGTGCCCAACAGGTAATACACAAGTCGAGTCACCCATCAGAAGGTCAATCTCCGTGATTCCGTCATAATTCATATTCACTTTCAGACCTCCGTCAGAATTGGATACCGGTGTACCTACAATTTCGAAGCTCAACGTATCACTGAACGTCAACTCAAGACTATCCAATAGCTGCACATTAGTAAGATCAACGTTACCAAGGTTACCAACAATTACTCTGTAGGTGATATCATAACTAACGTCGTCATTTTTCATAGTATCCACCACGCTCAGAGCTACACCAATCGCCGGATTAGACTCTAGTGAATCAATACCAAAGACTACCGGAGTAGGCACATCATTGTTTCTTGGGTCACCATCGTTATCCGGATCGGCATCAGTACCATCAGTTGAGGTATCAGAAACCTGATCATCTCCAAGACCTGCGAAGGCGGTAGCCGTATTCAGATATCTATCGGTGCTGGCACCTGAGATATCTACACGAACCGTAAAGCTGATAGCAAAACGCTCACCCACCTTCAGTGTACTCAATGAATCCACTAGAAGATTTTGACCATTACCTTTTCCGGTAAAGTTCGGATTCGGAGTCAGCGTACCTTCCGCAGTTACTTCCATGGTGTCGCTAACCACAATTGCACCATTAGTGAAGGTTCTGTCCAGATCATCCGTCACTTGTACATGATCAAGGTCGTTACCACCCATGTTAGAAACATAAATCGTGTAAGGAACCTCAAAGATGCTATCGCCCAGGGATACGAAATCACCAGCTACTTTTGAAATACCAATCAGACTACCATCCACCGGATCATTGATCATGAACTCATCCACATTGTTCGACATGGTTGTGTCAATCTGATCTACCGATTCAAGTTCAGCTTTATTGATAATCAAACCAGCAGCATTAACGATAGCCTCATACGTCATGGTAACACTTTCATTGGTTTCAAGTGTATCTGCCACAGTCCTGATGATTCCGTCAGTGAATGACGTATTATCAGAAGAGCTGACATATGTCAATCCATCCGGTAAAATATCTCTCACTGTTACGGAAGTCGCTGTAATTGAACTTAGGTTCTTCGCGGTTACTGTGTATTGAACGGTATCGCCAACCTCAATCACCGCGGCAGAACCTACTTTAGCGATCTCGATATCCACATAATCAGTACTGTCAGGACCAACACCGGTTTCTCCACAATCTGTGATTGAAACATTGATAGCTGCCGGAGCACTATAACATCCTAGTGGACTACGCTCAAACACGTAGTAAGTACCGGCACCTGCCATACCTGTGTTAGTCACCAAAGAAGAGTTTATTGAGTTACTAACATGGAACTCAAACGAACCTCCCTGAGATGGACTGCTCAATACAGCACCACTGAGGTCAACCGTCTCGAACGGACAGGTATTATTGTACTCAGCTATCACTGTTGGAGTATTAACTCCACCACCCACAGAGATGATTACTTCATTGGATACCGCACTTTCACAATCACCTACATTTGATTTGCAAATGGCTGTGTACTTGTAAGTGCCAATAACTGTTGGTGTCACTGTCAATACACCACCTTCAGCACCGGTTGACCAAACGAGTGTTCCGGTACAACCCGAGCCTGTCAAAGTAGCTGATTCACCCAGACAAATTGCGGTAGACTTACAGCTAATAAATGGTTTGCTAGGCAGACCTACAGCAATCTCAAGTGAGTCAGCAGGTTCACTTACACATGAGCCATTATTACATGTTGCCGTAAACTTCTGATTCTCATCAAGTGTCACTACAATTGCCTCTCCGGTTTCACCATTAGACCATGTGATGATTCCGTTACATCCGTAAGCTTTCAGTGTAACTGGTTCACCAGGGCAAACAAGATCTGCACTACAAGCCAACACCGGCTTGCCTGACTTTCCTACACTAATCGTTACCGGAGCTGAAACACTACTCACACAATTATCGCCCTCTTTACAGATAGCTGTATATTTTGTGGTTGTAAATGGTCTTACCGTAATCGTATCGGCTGTTTGACCAGACGACCAGATCACCTGGCCATCACAATTATTGACTGACAATGTGATGTCTTTAACTTCACAAACAGAAGTTTCAGACGCTGTAATAACCGGTGTTACTACATCGCAATTTCCACATCCATTCACTTTGCGTTTAATCTCAAGACTTTTTGAGTTATTACTTACACCACATGAGTTGGTACAGGTTGCCGTGTACGTTCCAGGTACAGAAACGCTTAACGTTTGACCCGTAGCACCTGTGCTCCATGTTATGGTTCCGTTACAACCCGTGGCTTTAATAACCGTTGTCTCGTTTTCACAAATTTCATCCAAATCAGTTGATACCACCGGAGCAGAAGGCTTACCACCTGATGTGATAACTACAGCATCAGACACCATTGAGGTGCCACAGTCATTTGTACAAGTCGCCGTGTACGTGCCAGCCTGACTTACATAAATTGTATCACCGATAGCACCCGTATTCCATGTAATTGTTCCAGAACAAACCTGACCAATAATCATAGCAGAATCCGGTTGGCAAAGCGATGTTTTATCTACAAGCAACTTAGGCTCAGACGGCACACCATTGGCTACAATCTGCATTACATTTGAAGAAGCACTTTCACCGCAAGAGTTCACACATTTCACTGTATAATTTCCGGCAGGAACCTGAATCTCCTCACCTGTTGCTCCGTTGCTCCACACATATTCGAAATCGCAACCAATACCCAGAAGAGTGGCTCGTTCATCTCCACAAACGCTTACACGATCTGTAGCAATTAATGGAGTATTTGGGGTACCTGTAGATTTGATTTCTACAAGGTTACTTCTATCGCTCTCTCCACAACTGTTTACACAAACTGCAGAGTATACACCTGACATTGTTATAGTCAATGTATTTCCGGTAGCACCGGTACTCCATTGAACCGTCTGATCACAATTTAAAGCGGTAAGTGTTACAACGTCATTGCCGCACAGCTCAAACTTATTCGCTGAGATAACCGGTGCATCTTCCAACTCACCTGTGTTAATCACGATTTCATTACTGTTACCTGAT
Organism: Jiulongibacter sediminis; assembly: GCF_001306455.1. Lineage (GTDB taxonomy): Bacteria > Bacteroidota > Bacteroidia > Cytophagales > Spirosomataceae > Jiulongibacter > Jiulongibacter sediminis. Next base: position 347,626 of record NZ_LGTQ01000012.1, read on the forward strand.
GCACCACAAGTATTGCTACATGTAGCCGTGTATGTTCCAGCTCCAACCTGAATTTCGCTACCTGTCTGACCATTACTCCATGTTATCATTCCAACGCAGTTGCTGGCTGTCAGAGCAGCCTTTTCATCACCGCACACCACAGTTACATCAGTTGCAATCGTCGGTGCACCCGGAGGATTTCCATTTCCGATAGTCACCTCGTTACTGTTGGCTGATGTACCACAACT
>NZ_LGTQ01000013.1 GCF_001306455.1 Jiulongibacter sediminis
CCATTCAATGGGAAATGTCAGAAAATTGCTCAGCAAGTCCTGTTGTTTGGTCAGAAATATCGGGTGCCAATGGTGAAACTTTTAATCCTTCAACCCTTTACCAAACCACCTGCTACCGCAGAAAAGTGACTGATGAATGTGATGCCGAGGTTTACTCGAATATTGTTACGATTGAAATTGTTGACGATCCTAAGGTGATCGTCACAGCAGATGCTGATACTCTTTGCTCCGCAGAACCTTTTACTCTGACAGCCCAAGTAACTGGTGGAACTGGTACCTGTTACACCAGCTGGCAACGAAATTTGAATTCCTCTTCACCGGGCTCTCCCTTTTGGGAAGACATTTCGGGTGACACTTTTACTCAAGCCATATCCGGGTTTGAGAATACAACCGGAAGCCATATCTCGGTGTACTACCGGGCTATTTATGACTGCGAATTGACCAATTGTAATAAAGCAACTTCAGAGGCTGTGGAGGTCGTCATCCTACCTTCAAATGAGGTGACCCTGAATTTAACGGATACGACTATTTGTGCGGGGAACCCCGTTGAGCTGGTGGCCTCATCCTGCGGTGGCACTTTGGTATGGAATGATGGTTTTACAGAAGCTAAAAGAACCATTACCCCGACTCAAGATGCTGATGCTGTTTACACCGTAACCTGTTCGGGTTCTTGTGGATCCTATTCAGCTACGGCAACTATCAATGTGATTCAGGGCTTGCCTTTACTTGTGAACACTACGCCGTCAGCAGCTATTCAGCCTGATACTTTATTCTTTTCAGCCAAAGGAACCAACCTCCTTTGGTATTCTGCGAATCATCCGGATTCACTTTTATCAGCCGCACCGTATGAAACTGAAGTTGATGAATATACCTATTGGGTGAGTCAGTCTGACGCTATCTGTCAAAGCCCAAGATTGGAAATTAATTCAAGGGTCTATCCGAAACTGAATATCACTCTTCAAGCTTATGATCAATATGACTGTGAAGGCAATTCGGTAAATTTTCAAATCATTGCTGAAGGTGTGGGTGATCTGGTTTACCGTTGGCAACGGAAGCGGCCTGGAGAGGCAGATTTTACAGACCTCTCAGATGAAGACGATGGTATCAAAAATTCTCAACAGGCAACATTAAGGGTTTCAGCAATAGGGGATAAGGACAATCCGCACTTATCGCAGTACCGATGCATTGTAGGAGATTCAGTTTCAATTTTCTACACTAACCCTCGGACATTATATGCCAATGTGGTCAATCGAACTTTGCCAAATCTGGACGCCTGTGTAGGACAGGATTTTGAAATTGACCTGTATAGTTTCCTTGAGATTATCGGAGATATTCAGGGTTTTCAATGGCAGGTAAGAGATGAGGCTTTGGATGAATGGGTTGATCTTGCGGATGAAGGTTTTGTTTCCGGGACACAGACAAGCAAGCTTTCTTTTAAAAATCTTCAGGTTTGGCACTCCGGAAAATACCGATGCCGGATATTCTTCAACACAGGTGGCTTTGAGTGTATTGAAAATACAGATCAGACCTCTTTGACTGTGGGTGAATATCCTCAAAGACCTCCTGATCTAAGCGTTGAATACTGTCAGGGGGAGAGGACAAGGTCTCTAAGTTATAATGCCAAACCACACGATGATATCTGGTACCTCTCCAATGATGATTCAGATGTGGGAACCAATAAAGCTCCTAAAGTTTCATCAGATTCGGCGGGTACTTTCTTGTGGTATTTTGCTGCAGAGAGTGATGAAGGTTGTGCTAGCCCTAAAGCCAAATATACGATTACCATTCACCCTGAACCGCAAGCCCCGGATAACCGAACTCCCGCGGTGGTAAAAGAGGGAGATACTTTAGTTTTTGACGCTTCAGGAGAAAACCTCATTTGGTATCTGACGCGAACAGGGAAAAACTTTGAGCTCAATGTGCCGCCAACCTTTACTGAAGTCGATTTTTACGATTATTATGTTTCTCAAAGCTCTGAGTTCGGATGCGAAAGTCCAAGAACCTACATCGCCGCTGAAATCAGAGGTAACTTGGGCTTTACTGCTGATTTAGAAAATCTGGCTGATTGTGAAGGAAACTCGGTGCGGTTCAGGGCAAACCAAAAGGGTGTTCCTCCATTTACATTTCAATGGGAAAGAAAAAGACCTGGCGAAAATGAGTTTAGCCTCATAGAAGGTGAAACAGAAGATGAATTGCTGGTTTCAAATATCGGGTCTTCAAGCAATCCTCATTTGAGCGAGTACCGAGTTGTATTGACTGATTCTACAGGAGAAAGTGCGGTTTCAAATGCCGCAACTTTGTTTGTCAATAAAGTAGATGGTAGTATTCCCGATCAAACTTATTGTGCTGGATCAGGAATTAAAATTGATACCTCAGGTCTAATCGTTCAGGGTGAAATAGTTTTGATTGAACTTCAAAAGCAAGTGGGTAGGTCATGGATTGCAATTGCTGAAAGTGAGAATTTCAATTTTATTAATGTGCTTTCAGATAGTTTAATAGAGGGTGATTTCAGACTTCGGTTCACTTTTGCTTCCGAGTTTGGGGCTACATGTACTCGTAGCTCTACTGAGTTTAGCATTAACTTGTCAGAACTGCCGGAGAGCCCCGGAGCCATTGACCAAACAATTTGCCAATTCGGCTCTTTGAATTTGCCGGTTTACAGGGCTCTGACTTACCAATGGTATGATGCTGAGAAAAAACCAATTGAATCTGGAGCATTAACTCTGGCATCAGGAGATGATCAGCTCTTTTTCTACAGCTGGGTCAATATTGCGGGTTGCGAAAGCACCCTGGATTCCGTTAAGCTTAACGTGCTGAAAGCTCCGGTTTTAGAACTCCAGGATACGCTCTTCACTTTTTGTCGCTTTGCTCCGGAAGAATACCTCACGCTCAGTGATACAGCAGACTTTAACTGGTATCTTGATTCTTTATTGACCACCCCTCTTGATGAAGCTCCTTTGGTAGAGACCGCTGAATCAGGTACTACATTTTATTGGGTAACCTACACCAATAAAAACGGCTGTGGCAGCCTTCCGGTGAAAGTTACAGTTCAGGTAGAGGAATGCTTTCTGGGAGCCAGAGATGAAGATTGCAGGGAGCTCGTGATTGAAGAGGTAAGTGGGAATGACTGGTTATATTTTCACAGAGACAATGGTGAAATTGTATTTGCTCTTCACCCTAAAGGTCAAAACCTTGGAAGGATGGTGCTCAATTACAGACAAACGTCCTCATCAGATATTGAGACAGCTTTGGGTACGGTTTTTCTTCCCCGTTACTTTAATCTCAATAGTGAAAATGAATTTACCGAGCCGGTTTTGATCAGAGCCTATTATCAGAATCAGGAAATTGAGGATTATCTTGGTAGTGTAGAAGAGGAGGAGTTTAATGGAGGTTTGTTTCAGATTGTTCACTATGAAGGTATAAATGAAGACTGCTATTTTGAGAATAACGATAATTTTGAGGAAGGGGAAAGTTGGGTGATTCGTGAAGATCAGGATTTGCTTATGCAAAATGATGATTTTAGTTATTTTGAATTTGCTTTGAGTTCTTTCTCGGAGATTGGCTTTACTTCAAATCCTTTTGCAAAACTTGCTTCTTTTGAGTCAGCTTTTCAGGAAAACTCTGCATTGATTCAATGGCAAAAAAGAGATGAAGTACGACCTCTTGGATATTTTTTGGAGAAGAGTACGAACGGAGAGGAGTGGTTTAATGTTTCAACTTTTTCATCAGCTGACCCCTCTGAATTGACAGATTATTTGCTTTTGCAAAATGACTCGTACAACCGTCTTGTTTATCAGGATGCTGACGGTATACGTAAGATGATCGGGCAATTAGATATCACGAATTCATCAACTGAAACCAGGTGCTTCACTTATCCGAATCCATTTGTGGAATATGAAGATGTAAATCTTTACTTAAGTAATATTGAACCTGTTGAAATAAATGTATTGGATATTTCAGGGAAGGAGTATCCCGTGAAGATTGAAAATGAGGGTGACCTTCGTCAAAAAATAGACTTTCTTTCGGATATGATGGAGGGAGTTTATATTTTGGAAATTCTCGGAAATGACGAGAAGACCTGCCGATGGAAAATGATTCGGCAAAAACGGAATTAGAGACTTTATGACCCTAAAAAATATTTTCAAAGACAATTTCGCCAATAATGTATTCTCGGGCCTTGTGGTGTCACTGATTGCCTTGCCTCTCGGACTGGGACTTGCACTGGCTTCTGGTGCTCCGCCTGTATCAGGGGTAATTGCAGCTATTGTTGGTGGAATTCTCGTTTCTATTCTGGGTGGCTCCCATGTAACCATTACAGGGCCCGGCAACGGTCTTGTGGTTGCTGTTTTAGGTGCCATTACCGTTTTAGGGCAAGGTGATATGTATCAGGGTTACCTTTTTACTCTTGCGGCTATTATAATTTCAGGGGCATTAATCACTATTCTTGCTTTTTTTAATCTGGGGAAACTCTCAAATTTTTTCCCTGGCTCCGCTATTCAGGGGATGTTGGCGGCGATTGGTATCATCATTCTCTCAAAGCAGTTTCACATCATGGTCGGTAACCTCGATGCTACTGGTTCTCCGATAGAGCTTTTGCTTAGTATACCGAAATCTATCATTACCTGCTTTAATGACCCTGAAAGGCATGCTGCCGGAATTGCCGGTGTGAGTAGTTTGTTGATTATGGTTTTCTATTCCAGAATAAGAAACCGGTATTTTCAATTGGTGCCTGCACCTATGTGGATAGTTTTGATCTCAGTAGGCCTGGCTCATTTTTATGAGAATAAAGCCGGAATGGATCATCCTATTTCCAAAGAGTTTCTGGTTAGTATTCCGGAGAATGTGTTGTCAAATTTCCCAACGCCTGATTTCTCAAAAGTCCTCAATTTTGACTTCTTAACTGCGGTTTTTGCCATTACGCTGATTGCCAGCATAGAGTCTTTATTGTCTATTAAGGCCGTCGATAAATTGGATCCTCGAAGACGTCAGTCAAATGTGAGTAAGGATTTAAAAGCTCTTGGTTTGGCCACTGTTGTTTCGGGTTTTTTAGGAGGCCTTAATGTGGTTACGGTAATTGCCCGGAGTTCGGTAAATGTCAATAATAATGCGACCAACCGGTCTTCTAATTTCTTCCATGCCGTTTTTCTGATCTTGTTTATTCTACTCTTTCGTGAGCAATTGGAATACATCCCGTTCCCGGCTTTGGCAGCTATTTTGGTTTACACCGGTTATAAACTGGCTTCGCCTACTATTCTGGAGAGAATTAGTGATATTGGGAAAGAGCAGGTGCTTATTTTTCTGGTGACACTGGTAAGTACCTTGCTTACAAGTCTGATTGTTGGAATAGCCATTGGTATTCTTACCACTATTCTGGTTCATGTGGTTCTTACCAGAAGTGTGAAACTTTTCTTTCAAAACTTCACCAAAGACAATATTGAGTCATACAATGAAGAGGATGGTACCATGCATATTACGGTGAAGTATTTCTCCTCTTTTGTCAATTTTTTCAGACTAAAGAAAGTTTTGGATGCCTTGCCACCAAATAAGCGGGTGGTTGTTGATTTTTTGCAGTGCAATTTTGTGGATCATACCGTCATGGAAAACCTCTGGGACTATGAGCAGGTTTTTGATAAAAACGGGGGTGAGTTTGAGGTAGTAGGTCTGGATCTGCACAGTGCCGAGTCTTCACATCCATTTGCTCTGAGAAGAGCCCTGAAGTATGTCCCATTTGTAAAAGAACCAGGTTCTCAAACAAAAAGACAGCAACAGATCAGCAGCTTCATGGAAGACAAAGGTTGGAGTTTCTCGATCGAGAATGATTTCCATATGTTCTTTTTGAGAGATTTTAATTATTTCAAAACCCGTCAGGTCGATCATTTATATAACATCGGTCAGGATAAAAAGAAGATTTTCAAACTCTTTGATATTGAGTATTCAGAAGGGGCTTTTATACTTGAAGAAGAATTGCACGCCACGATGTTGTATATCAATACAGGAAAGAAAATACCAGCATTTACCTTAGATAAAGGCGATTTGTACGAGCGACTACAATACCTGAGCGAGTATCGTGAGATTAAGTTTAAATCTTTCCGGGATTTTGCGAAAAGGTTTACACTCAGAGGCGACAGTACCTTAAAAATCAGACGATTCTTTACTGATAATCTGGTGTTGTTTTTTGAAAGCAATAACTACTACCATATAGAGTCAAACGGCAAAGGTGGCCTTCTCATCATGGACAGAGAGCGGCATAGTGGAGTGGGTGAGATTAAAGGAATGGTAGATTTTGGTGTACGTCTGGCCTCATTAATTGACAAAGAACATCCGAAGAAAAATGGAGTTTGATTTTAAGAAATACCATGTTAGGGCAATGAACGCCTCCTCAGAAGAGGAAAAAGCCGGGATCAATAGAGAGCTCAAAGCGTACTATGAAAGCCTGTCCAAAGAACAGCAATCTAGGTTTAATGAAGAGCTTCAAAGCTTTCTGATTAAAGAAATGGCCAAGATAAAATCGGTTTATGAAGGAGTGAAAAGTCAGGATGCTTCCGATAATTGAGTATTAATTCCATTCTCAATTCGCTCGAATAAGGCTGTATATGTTCTGAGTCAGTTTTTGAAAGTCGCAGGTTTATTAAATTAGTGACTTTAACAGATAAACCTTCATGCTCGCCATAAAACCTCTTAATGACCTTTCCATTTATCTGAACCATCTGGTTAAACGTAGGTTATGGCTAAAGGTGTTAATCGGGATGATTCTTGGGGCAGGTTTAGGTGTGCTCTTAAATCCTTCAACAGGTTTGGTTTCTGCAGAATTGAGTGAGAATCTGGCGAATTGGCTTGATTTACCCGGTAGTGCCTTTATGAAACTAACTCAAATGGTGATGATTCCCTTGATTTTTGCCTCCATTATCACTGGTCTGGTCAGTAATGTTTCAGATGATCTCAAAACTTTTGGGCTGGGGCTTTTACTCTATTTTATTTTTACAACAGTAGTTGCTATTTCTATAGGCTTATTGGTGGCTTTGGTTTTCAGACCTGGTCAATATGTAAACCAGTACGGCGGTTTCCCGGATGCAGAAGGTCATTTGCCGGAGGAGGGGGCTGTTTCAGTTTTTTCCAATATCCCCGAGGCTATATCCAATCTTATTCCGGCGAATCCTTTGGAGTCCATTCTTACCGGCGAAATGCTAAGCATCGTCATTTTTACGATTATTATTGGTGTAGCTATAACGCAATTGGAGTCTGAGATCGCAAGACCTTTAATTCGATTTGTGGAGGCGATTCAGAAGATCTGTATGGTAGTGGTAGGCTGGGCTATGCGATTGGTACCATATGCTGTTTTTGGTCTTATGGCTGCCCTTCTTTCACGTACGGGAATTGAAATATTTCTGGGGCTTGGGTACTATATGCTCGTGGTGATCCTGGGTTTGGTGCTTTTGCTACTGGTCTATATGCTATTGATCTTTGTTTTAACAAGAAAGAATCCCTTTACTTTTTTGAAAAATATAAGAGAGCCGCAATTGCTGGCTTTCTCAACAGCCAGTTCAGCCGCTGTAATGCCGCTTTCAATGAAAGCCGCAGATGAAAAACTTGGAGTGTCCTCAAAAATCAGTGATTTTCTTATACCCATTGGGGCAACTATTAATATGGACGGTACAGCTCTTTTTCAATGCGTTACCGTTCTTTTTATGGCTCAGGTATATGGTATTGAGCTCAGCTTTCTTAAAATCATCTTCATCATGGTTACTGTTGTTTCGGCAAGTATTGGTACCCCGGCTATACCCGGTGGCGGGGTGATTATTCTGACCACGGTTTTGGCAAGTTCAGGATTACCGGCAGAAGGGCTATTGGTGGTTATAGGTATTGATCGAATTCTTGGTATGTTCAGAACTGCCGTAAATGTCACCGGTGATCTGACTGCTGCCGTAATATTCAATAAATGGTTTGGGAGTTCAGAGGAAGTTTAAGCTTTAGAGTAAAAGAAACTATTTTTAACGAATGAACAGGAGAACTTTTCTTGCTGCTAATGCTGGATTACTGGTATCGCCGAAAATTCAAAAAGAGTGGCCAAAACGTTTTCTTTTCATTGGTGATAGTATTACCGATGGAAATAGGGGACGCAATGAAGATCCAAATCACATTTTAGGACACGGTTATGTCTTTAGTATTGCCAGCAGGTTAGGAGCCAAATACCCCGAGAAAGATCTGAGTTTTGTCAACAGAGGAATCAGTGGAAATACGGTCATTGATCTGCAAAATCGTTGGGTAGAGGACTGCCTGGAGCATCAACCCGAGGTGCTCACCATCATGGTAGGTATTAACGATTTCTACTATCAGTTGAAAGAAAATCGGGCCGACTGCACTCCACAAAATTATGAGAAGGTTTATCGGAAATTATTGATTGAAACCAAGTCGAAATTACCGGGGGTAGAATTGGTAATAATGTCTCCGTTTTTACTACCAATCGGCAAGGCTCATGGTTTGATGTATGCTTCGCATAAAACACTTTTTGAGCAATACCATAAGGCTTCGCAACAAGTAGCTGCCGACTTTGGAGCAACTTTCATTGACTTACAAAAAATGTATCTCGAAGAAGCCCGAATTCCCAATTTTGAATACTGGATATGGGATGGAATTCACCCCACCTACAGCGGTCATGAACTGCTGACTCAGGCTTGGTTTAGAGCTACAGGGTATCGTTAAATCTCAAACTTAATCCCCTGAGCCAAAGGCAACTCTTTACCATAATTAATGGTACAGGTCTGCCGCCGCATGTAGGCTTTCCAGGCGTCTGAGCCACTTTCGCGGCCGCCGCCGGTCTCTTTTTCACCACCAAAAGCTCCGCCGATTTCCGCTCCGGAGGTTCCGATATTAACATTGGCAATACCGCAATCAGAGCCATTGACAGATAAAAACTGCTCTGTTTCCCGAAGGTTCAGCGAGAAAATAGCCGAGGACAAACCTTGTGGTACATTATTCTGAATCCTAATGGCCTCATCAAGAGTTTTGTACGGAATCAGATAAAGAATGGGGGCAAAAGTCTCGGTTTTGAGAATAGGCATGTCAGCTGAAGCCTCTATGATGGTGGGTTCGATATAACAGTCGGTCGTATAGTTTTCTCCTTTTAATTGTCTATTACCACAAAGTACTTTTCCACCTTGTTTTTGAGCTTCCTCAATAGTATTGAAATAGGCATCCACTGCTGATTTGTCAATCAAGGGCCCTACATGATTTGTAGTGTCCAGTGGATTGCCGATTTTGAGTTGAGAATACGCTTTGACCAATTGCTCTTTGAGCTCCTCAAAAATATTTTTATGAATAATCAATCTCCGGGTGGAAGTACACCTTTGCCCGCAAGTTCCTACGGCTCCAAAAACAATGGCCGGGATGGCTTGCTGGAGGTCAGCATTTTCAGTGACAATAATGGCGTTGTTGCCGCCAAGTTCAAGCAGACTTTTGCCGAGTCTGCCAGCAACTGTGGTCGCAACTGATTTTCCCATTCTGACAGATCCAGTAGCAGAAACAAGATTGATTCTTTTGTCTTCTGCTAGCATTTGACCTACTTCTTTATCTCCCATGATCAGGTTTGAAATACCTTCTGGCAAATTGTTTTCTGCCAGAACCTCAGAAAAAAGGTATTGACAGGCAATCGCCGTAAAAGGCGTTTTCTCCGAGGGTTTCCAGATACACACATTGCCGCATACCCAGGCGATGGCTGTGTTCCATGCCCAAACGGCAACAGGGAAATTGAACGCTGAAATAATACCGACTATACCCAAAGGGTGCCACTGCTCCAGCATCCGGTGTTTGGGTCGTTCGGAGTGCATCTGCAGGCCATAAAGTTGACGCGAAAGACCAGTTGCAAAATCGCAGATATCAATCATTTCCTGAACCTCGCCGAGTCCCTCTTGAAGGCTTTTTCCCATCTCGTAACTGACGAGCTCGCCAAGGTCATTCTTGTGCTCCCTAAGTTTTTGACCGTACTGACGAACAATCTCGCCTCTGGCCGGAGCTGTGGTGTTTTGCCATGTGAGTTTGGCTTCCAGAGCTTTGTTTACAATGGCATCGTATTCTATTTTGGTACAGGCCGTCACCGAACCCAGCGATTTGCCATCTACCGGCGAACTAATTTGAAACTCCCGACCATTGCCTTTGAAAAATGACTGGCCCGTGCTGAGGCCTTCCAGTGTTTTTATCTTATTGAAAAGTGGGTTCATTTAACGTTCAGTTTGTGTTGAGAAGGTGCTTTCGAAGATTTTATCTGCATTGCCCGTTTCAAAACCATCTCTGAGATGCTCTCGCTTAAGTTCATTTTGAGGCAAATGCTGAAACTCAGGCAGAGGTCTTCTTTCGGCAAATTCAAGATAACTGCCGGGAATCATTGTTGTTTTTCCGTTGGCAAAAGTGGCCTCCACCTTATCGGCTACTGTGCTGCTTTGCAATAGCATTCCATCGGGACTCTTCTTGATTTTGCCCCCGGCGTCATTGAGTTTGACACCCAGAGATTCCAGAAAATCATTGAATTGCTCCAGCGTGTTGTAGCCCCTCGGCAAAGCATGAACGCTGATGGTGTAATGGTTGAGATAATACCGGTTATAAATCACCCATGCGGCATACTCGCTCTCCCGGTTTAGCTGGTAGTAATCTTCATAAGTCGGAAGCTCCCAGAGTGACTTTTCAAAGAAATGACCGACCTCTTCCACATTATCAAGGTTCAGGCTATCCACCGGGTCCCTGGTAAGAAATGATGTATACGAGTGAATAATCTCCTGAGCATTTGGGCTCAAATCGCCAACCCGAAGCTCAGAAATGAAAATTCTCGGGTACTCTTCAGATGGTGGGGAATACCACCATGCATTGAGTTTTTTACCTTCAAAATGAAAATAGTCTCTCTTCTCATAGCCGTAATGAAGAAAAATCTTCTCAAAAGAGCTGACGCCCAAATGCGGCACACCGAGGGTTCTGAACGCAATGTGATCATTGACGATGTCTGATCGTTCTTCAATGATTCCATGAGCCAGCATAGCCGTCATGATTTTATCAACCACCGGCACCCGTTCTTCGTAGGGTTTGAAAAGCCGATTTAGGATGGCAGAGAGTTTGTTGTTTTCTTCAAATTTCATAGAGTTAAAGTTTAGTCTTCAGAAAAGAGGCCTCCGGATTTTGTTTTTAGAAAAGCATCAAACGGAATTTCCTCCTGTTTTATGAAGCCGGAAGTTTGCAGACTACCTTCATTGACCATTTCTACAACGGCTGCAATAGAGGCCGCGGTGGTCCAGCTGATAGCACGCCAGGTTTTTCCGGCAATTTCTTTCGGTGAATAGGTCTTGTAAAATTCGCTTCTCGACAATTTCTTGTTGTGCCAGCCTTCCACCACAGCATATACGTAAACAATATCCTCTTTTACGGGTGGTTTTGCGTTTTCCAAAATGGCAGTCAGTTGCTCCTTTTTGTCTTTCATAATGAGCTCCTGAATCAGAAATCGCATCAGTTTACAATGCCCAGGATAGCGGATAGTTTTATAATTCAAGGTATCCACCTTGCCCTCGTAGGTCTCACACATGGTGCCCAAACCACCCGAAGTGGTAAAGGCCTCAAACTCTTTTCCCTCAATATTGATATACTCCAGACCGTCTAGTGAGGTGACCATTTTCCGTTCACCGTTATGAATGGCCTCGGCGTCATTGATATATTCATTGATCACGCCCTGGGGCGACCACGTAAACGAATAAGCCAGAAGACCGTTGGGATAACGGGGGAGTGCCCCAACACGTAATTCAATATCCCTCAATTTATCAAATTCATGTGTCAGATTAGCTCCGACAATACCGATGAAGCCCGGAGCGAGGCCGCACTGTGGAGCCATAACGGTTTTGGTATTTTTAGCCAGATCGCGGATGTAATTTGTGGTTTCCACATCCTCCGTAAGGTCAAAATAATGTAAGCCTTTTTCGGCTGCTTTCAGGGCGACTGTTTTATTGAGAAAATACGGGAGTGCAGATACTACGGTGTCGAAGTCATTAAAGATGGAGTCCAGAAATTCGGGTGAACTCACATCACCTTGGATGACCTCAAAAGGAAGTTTGTATTTGTAGTGGGGTGGGTTTTTATCGAGGCCCTTGACGTCAAAATTTTTACTCAGTAGTACGCCAACAAGACTGCCGACTTTACCCATTCCCAGCACGAGAATGCGTTTCATAGGGTTCTGTTGTTTTAAGATGAAGTGAACTAAAAGTAAGCATTTTCGGGCTGAAAAACAATAGGTTATCCACGACGTTTTTGGAGTAATTGTGATTGAAAGTCAACCTATTGTAATTGAATCTTAAAGCTGTTTATGCTTACCAGCGGATAAAATTATGTTGGACTTTTTTCAGAAGGGTTATAAGCTTTTTAACTTAAGGTCTGTTTTTTTTAAAATCGCCGAGCGATTGATGTCCCGGGTATCGTTTTACCCGGTTTGCAAAATGCCAAAACGAAATAAAACCTAACCTAATCAATAACCACTAATGAAGAAAAGAATCAATTTATTTCTAATCTTTCTGATTGGCTCTTTCGGGTCACTTGCCCAAAGTAGTCAGGAAAGACTCAGTATCAGTAGCAGTATGGATTCCACCATCCTGAATCAAATAAAAAGTCAATTTCAATTAAATTACGATAAAAGAGAGCGTGAGATAGGCCAGTATCTTATCAAGAACCCCGAACAAAAAAGGAGTTTTGTGAAAGACGGGTCTGTCTACTATCTACAAAGAATTGATGCAAACGGAACTCCCATTTACATAAATACTAAAAACAAAGCTTCTGGAGAACTTATAAAGGCCAATCAGTTATACACCGGAGGTTCTCTTGGGGTTAATATAGCCGGGCAGAGTATGATTGCAGGTGTTTGGGATGGAGGACAGGTGAGAGCCTCGCATGAATTGTTAAGTGGTAAAGTAGGCATGCAAGCAGGTCAGACGTATGATGGTAGTGCCAGCAATTATGCAGGAAATAATCATCAGACGCATGTAACAGGAACAATAGTAGGAAAGGATATTGTTAATCAACCTTCTGCGAGAGGGATAGCTTTTGAAGCCTCGGCTCAAAATTACGACTGGGACAATGACCTGGCTGAAATGGCTACTTTTGCCTCTGGAGGATATTTGATTTCAAACCATTCCTATGGTTATTCCAATGATAATACGCTTCCCGAATGGTTGTTCGGAGCTTATGATTATCAGGCCCAGCAATGGGATTTGCTTCTGAAAAACGCCCCAAATTATTTGCCTTTTATTGCGGTAGGGAACGAACAACAGTTCAACGGAAACTCTGCCAAGGCTGGCTATGATTTGATCACAGGAACTTGTGCTGCAAAAAATGTAATGACCGTGGGAGCTGTAAACGGGGATAAAACCATGTCTGATTACAGCAACTGGGGCCCCACAGATGACGGGCGTTTGAAGCCTGAAATAGTGACCAAAGGTACCGGAATTAATTCATCTTATTTTGCGGATCAAAACACCAATCAGCCCTCTGATGTTGCTTACAGTGGTAACGGAGCCAACAGCAGCGGAACCTCTTATGCTTCTCCGGCTGCTGCGGGGGCTGGTCTCCTGTTGCAACAATATTATAATAGTTTGCATGGCTCCTATATGAAAGCGGCAACACTGAAGGCTCTGATGTTAACCACAGCTGAAGATTTGGGTCAACCTGGCCCTGATAATAAGTTTGGCTGGGGCCTTCTAGATGTGGAAAAGGCTGCGGATGCTATTAAAAGTAAGAGTAGTGCTGGAAACCCAACTGCTCAGCAGGTGAGCGATACAGATTCTAAAGGTTCTTTTATTGAAGAGATTACGTATAATATTGCCAATAATGGTCTAGCCGAACGGGAGGTGTCAGTGACGGCCGATGGAAGTGTACCATTGATCGTAGGAATTGCCTGGACAGATGATGAAGGTACGGAACAAACAAGTGCCGAAGGGGTTGATCCCACAACCTCCCGTCTGGTTCATGAGTTTGACCTACTGGTCAGGAATGTAAACTCAAGCAATGATACAAGGCCTTGGAAGCCAAGCGTTATGTCGAACAGAACAGCTAATGCAACTCTTCAAACCGGGTGGTTTGATGGAAACAATAATAATTATAAGCAGGTAAAAATTGATAATCCAGTTGCCGGTGCCGAGTATAAAATATTCATCCGAAAAAAAGCGAGTTCGCCGGCTGCTTTAAAGGCTATTTCTTTGGTAGTAACCGGTACATCGCAAACGGCCTGTCCACAAACTTTGACTTTAACAAACCCAACGCATAATGTTTCCACAGGAATTCAGGTTTTTCAGGCTGTTCAAACTGTTGTAGCGAGCAACGTAATAAGTGGAAGTGCCGATGTAGTTATGAGGGCTGGTAATTCAATTGAATTAAAACCAAGTACTTCTGGTGGCGGCAATACTTTTGAGTCAGGAAGTGGAACTAAGTTTTTAGCCACTATTGGGGGCTGTGCGAACTAAATTTTTCCAGATATAAACTAATATAAATTCCATCGGATGATTTCATCCGATGGAATTTGATCACGAACTACACTTCAAATCCCTTCCGGTATTCACGTCCCACAAACTGGTTCGCTTCTTCGAGGTTAGTGATACGGGTGTTTTCGCCGTCCCATAGTAGTTTTTTGCGGGCGAAGAAATCTCCATTTTTGTCTTTCAGCATATAACTTCTGATCGCCAGGTTACCCATTAACACGGTTTCGGTCATTGGGCCGGCGTAGTCAAATGAGGAGGTTAAGCCTTTATGCTCTTTGCTGCCAAAACCCGCTTTGCAGGCATCCACCCATAGTCTCTGGTGGCCGTATTCCGGTTCATCGTTTGGCTCGGTTTCAGGGCCAAACTCTGTAGTGCCGTCGTTGAGGTAAAGTTTTGGCATCAACGGCGAGCTGTCATTGATATTGGTGCTGATAATTCCTTTTTCACCGATGATGAGTACCCCATTCGCACTGTTCTTTCCTCCGATATCATTATTAGCCGGGATAATATCAGGGTGTGACGGACGAATACCACCATCTGACCAGGTCATTTCTATTGGTGATTTACTTTTATCGGTCGTTCCGAAATGTAACGTGATAAACGACGAAGCCGGGCAGCCCTCAGGGTGATAATCCGGCGTCCACATTTGTGAGAAAACGGAGCCCACACTGCATTCGGCATCAGTTGGGTACATCAACCCCAGCGTTCTGAATGGAATATCAATCAGGTGACATCCTACATCGCCTAGGGCACCGGTACCGTAATCCCACCAGCCACGCCAGTTAAACGGGTGCAAATTGGGTACGTAAGGTTTTAGCTCGTTTGGTCCGAGCCAAAGGTTCCAGTCCAGCGTTTCGGGTTTCTGGCCAGGGTCTGCTTTCGGCATTTCTCCCCCTTGTGGCCATACAGGTCTGTTGGTCCATACTTGTACCTTAGAAATTTTCCCGAGTTTTCCACTGTCTATCCAGCCTTGAACCATGCCCAAAAGTGGGTTTGATCCCCCTTGGTTGCCCATTTGAGTCACTACTTTTTGCGAACGTGCCAGTTCCGTCAAGATTCTGGCTTCGCGGATATTGTGCGTCAATGGTTTTTGAACGTACACATGCTTATTTCGATCCATGGCGTATTTGGCCGCAGGTCCGTGAACATGATCAGGGGTTGAAATAGTTACGGCATCGATATCTTTTTGTTTGTCCAGCATTTCCCGGTAATCGGCATAAAGTTTTGCCTTCGGAAAACGCTTTACCGATTCTTTGGCGGATCCACCGAAATCCACGTCACAAAGGGCCACTACATTTTCCCGGCCGTTTACCGAGGCATTCCTGATATCGGAAGCTCCTTTTCCGCCTGCACCTATGGCGGCCAGATTCAGTTGATCACTTGGAGCTGTAAAGCCTACACCACCAAGAACGTTCCGGGGCACAATAAAGAATGATGATGCAATAGCTGATTGTTTGATGAACTCTCTCCTTGAGTTTTGAGTCTTTCTCTTTTTCATTAGACGGGTTGAAGTAAATTGAGGGATCAATTTAAGAGCAATCTCATGAAATAACTAAAGGAGTTCTTGCTTTTACATCTGAATGCCCGCAAAATGTCGATGACTTTCTAAGCTTTCTCTTTTAGCGTTTCTAAAATCTGTTGAAGAGCTTTTCTGAGGCCCACCGCCTGCTCGGCAGATTGGCCTTCACTCGAAAAGTTGCTCATGATTTCTTGTGGAATACATACGGCTTCTTCTTTCATCTGCTGTCCCTTTGGGGTCAAAGAAACAATGACTTTTCGTTCATCTTCACCCGAACGTTCTCTTGACAAAAGCCCCTTTTGCTGCATTCTTTTCAAAAGCGGCGTGAGGGTATTTGTGTCCAGCAGCAGTCTTTCTCCCAATTCTTTTATCATTTGACCGTCACGCTCCCACAGCACCAGCAGCACCAGATATTGCGGATAGGTGATGTTTAGTTTTTTGAGAATAGAGGTGTAAAGCTGGTTTGTCAACCGGCTTATGGCATAGAAATGAAAACAAATCTGGTTTTCAAGCAGCAGATTTTCACTTTTCAAACTCATATACTTAGGTTAGCTTCAATGTACTTTTCAATATCCTCGGGTTTGGTTGTCGGGGCAAAGCGTTTGATGGGCTTGCCGCTCGCGTCAATCAAAAACTTAGTGAAGTTCCATTTGATACGGCTTCCGAAAAGGCCGCCAAGGTTCTTTTTGAGGTATTTGAAAATAGGATGAGCGTTATTGCCGTTTACTTCAATTTTCTCAAACATCGGGAAACTCACGCCATAATTGATTTGGCAGAATTCCTGAATTTCATCTGAACCACCGGGTTCCTGACCGCCAAACTGATCGCAGGGAAAGCCGAGGATAACGAGATTTTTGTCTTTATACTTCTGATAAAGACTCTCCAAACCTTCGTATTGAGGGGTAAGCCCGCATTTACTGGCGGTATTGACCACCAAAACGGTTTTGTTTTTAAAGTCTTCCATTTTAACGGGCTTACCGTTTAGGGAGCTTGCTGTGAATTGATAAAATTCCATGTTGTTATTTTTTATTGAGAATAAATTTCAAAGCTCCTGTTGACCAAAGGGCCCACAAGATCAAAACCGGTTGAAAAAATAACCGGATTAGTCGTTTTAGGTCGGTATCAAGCCCGAATGCATCAATTCCATTCATATACTGGGCGATATTCCCGGGAAAAATGAGTACATAAAAAATGGCCAGTGCTATTCCGGTTTCAACTCTGTGTTTCTTCCAGAAAATCATCGAAAGCCCGAGTGCTATTTCTATTACTCCCGACGCTAGCACGACGAAGTCTTTACTGAAGGGTAACCAGTCTGGCACCTGAGCCTGAAATTCAGCCCTTTGAAAAGTGAAATGACCAATGGCCGCAATAACCATAAATGACCCAAGTATAATTCTCAGAATGTTCTGAGATGTGGAGGTAGGTAAATTCATATCGAGTAAGATTATGTCGTGTACGATAATAAAACGATTAATTTGAAAAGACGTTCATTTTGAGCTGCGATTTTCTCAATTCGGACTAATTTTAATTTGATTCGCAAAACTACTCTTCTATTTTGTGCACTACGTATATAGACGATTGAAATAAAATATACGCCTGTAAGTAATTCGTTGTGAAGCTATTGAGAATGAGACTGTTGAGCTTTCTTATTACTTTTGACTGATGACAATAAATATTCCTAACTTCGAGCCGAATCTTTTACCCACAAAAATGAAAATCTGCATTTCGCTACTTTGTCTGATCGGCTCCTTTTTAGGCTATGGTCAAAGGCCTGTCGATTTGGTTTATCCTCACCTTGATGCGGCCAACTCCCGTTGGTTTTTTTTTAATTCTGCTAGTCGTCCTTTTGGGATGGTTAATCTCAGTCCGGACAATGAAGTGAATGGAGCCTGGAATGCAGGTTACCGGTACAAAAAAGATAGCATTAAATGTTTCAGTCATATTCATGCCTGGCAGCTATCCGGTATTCCGGTTTTACCGGTTTCAGGTGAGTTTAAAGGGCATTTGGGGGCTGATGTTTATGGTTCTTCTTTCAGTCATGATGTTGAGATTGTAAAACCTGGCTACCATAAAGTGGTGCTGGATTCTTATGGCATTACCGCCGAACTGACTTCCACTACTCGTGTTGGTTTTCATCAATATAGTTTCCCTGAAGCGGCAGAGAGCCATATTCTTTTTGATTTTTCAACTTTCCTCGGTCCGACAGATACAGAGAGGGGCTATGTTAAAAAAGTCAACGACACAGAAATTGAAGGTTACGCCATCATGGGTCCGACGATCAGACGTCCAAAAAGTTTTAAGGTCTATTTCGTTGCACGCTTTGACCAGCCTTTTGAACAAATAAGAGCGTGGGAAAAAGGAAAACTGAAAGAATTTGAGAATAATTTAATTGAGGGTGAAGACATCGGGGCATACGTCAGTTTTGCTACGCAACAAAATGAAAAACGGAAAATGAAAGTGGCTATTTCGTATGTCAACACTAATCAGGCTCGCCTGAATATGGACACAGAGTTGCCACATTGGGATTTTGAGGAATGTGTTAGGGAAAGTCAGGAGCAGTGGAATGAAATGCTAAGCCGTATAAAAATTGAGGGCGGTACTGAGAAAGAGCAACGCCGCTTTTACACCGATTTATGGCATGCTTTGCAGGGCCGGAGAATTGTATCTGACGTAAACGGCAAGTACATTGACTACACTGGTGAGCGACCAAAAGTAGGTCAGATTCCACTCAATGAAAATGGAGAACCTAAATTTAATCATCACAACTCTGATTCGTTTTGGGGGGCACAGTGGACACTCAATACGCTATGGCATTTGGTTTATCCTGAGGTGACGGAAAGTTTTGTGAATTCTATGTTACTGATGTACGAAGATGGCGGTTTGATTCCTCGTGGGCCGTCAGGCGGAAATTATACTTATGTCATGACCGGAGCCGCAACTACGCCTTTTGTAAGCAGTGCTTATCTCAAAGGCTTGAAAGGTTTTGATGCTGAAAAGGTTTATGAAGGCCTTCACAAAAATCATTTTGAAGCAGGAATGATGAGCAAAGCGGGTTATGAGCACAATACCATAAAGGGCGGAGGAGTAGAGTATTATATCAATCAAGGTTTTGTACCACATCCACTAAGTGAAAGACGTTATGGTTTTCATCAGGATGGAACTACGCAAACTTTGGAATACGCCTATCAGGATTTTGCCTTAGCACAAATGGCTCAAAAATTGGGCAAAACGGACGATTATCATTTGTTCATGTCGCGGGCAAAAAATTACAGGAATTTATGGAATGAAAACCTCAAAGTTTTCTGGAATCGGGATAAGGACGGTAACTGGGAAGCAAAACCGGACCTACTTAGATATGATCATGGTTTTGAAGAAGGTAATGCGGCTCAATACCGCTGGTGGGTGCCTCATGATATTAAAGGCTTGATTGATCTTTACGGAGGAAGAAAGGCTTTTATTGATACCCTCAATACAGCTTTTGAGAGAGCTGAAAAACATGATTTTGTATCGGGGAAAGCTCATGATCAGGAGCTTCAGGAAGAACTGAGGAGGGTTTATATTAATTACGGTAATCAGCCGAGCATAGAAACGGCATTTTTATTCTCATATGCCGGTGCTCCCTGGCTAACGCAGTATTGGAGTAGAAAAGTGGTAAACAAGGTTTACAGCGACCTTACGCCGGAACTCGGTTACAGCGGTGATGAAGATCAGGGTTTGATGGGAAGTTTAGCTGTACTCATGAAAATAGGTTTGTTTTCGGTGAACGGTGGTACTACGGATCAACCGTTTTATGAAATAGGAAGCCCTGTTTTTGATAAAGTGACGATATCGCTGAATCCTGATTATTATCCAGGAGAGAGTTTTGTCATAGAGGCTGCCGGTAATAACCATGATAACGTTTTTGTGCAGGCAGCAACCTTAAACAATACTAAACTCAGAAAGGCTTGGTTACCTCATGAAGAACTTGTCAAAGGAGGAACACTGAAATTACAAATGAGCAACAAGCCCAATAAAAAGTGGGGCAAAGCAGAAGTATTGGCTCCGCCATCGATGTCAAATTAACTTTTAAAGACATGAAGAAAGTGTTTAAATGGATAGGGATTCTGGTTGCGGTTTTAATACTGCTGGTTGTGGTTTTTGCTTTTCTACCCGTGATACCTTTGAAAACGCATGCTAATTTAGATCCTGAAAAAGTAAAGGAGTTGAGGGCTTCTGAACCGGATGAAAACCTTTCCTTTACTACTTCTGACGGTTTGACTTTGTTTGTGAGACAATGGTTACCGGATAGCACCATTGCAGAAAAAGAAAAAACAGCAATTCTTATTTTTCATGGTGTTACTGCTCATTCCGGTCCCTATGAAATGACAGGCAGACCCTTCTCGGCCAGAGGTTACACCACCTTTGGCCTTGACTACCGCGGGCACGGTCTTTCTGATGGTCCAAGAGGTGATTACGAAAGTCGGGAGAAATGGAAAAAAGATTTAGCGGAGAGCGTGGCTTTTGTCCGTAGTCAGGGTTTTGAAAAAGTGATCATTCTGGGGCATAGCCTTGGTGTGGCAGCGGCTATTTACTGCACTCAGGAAGTGCCGGATCAAATTGACGGACTTATCCTTTTGTCTGGTGGATACCGTGGCAAAGAGGGTGTGAGAGATGAGCCAACGTTACTTCAAAAACTTCATATTCTAAGCAACAGCCTTCTCAGGCCGGGTTATCCGGTGGTTCACTATTTTAGAGACGGGATGACCGGCAGAAATGATCCATTGTTTAACTTCAGTTACACCCTCCGTTTTTTGACCATGGTTGACAGAGAACTGCTGGGTCTGCCCCAAAATCTTAATGTACCGGTTTTGGTGGCGGTAGGTGATCAAGATGAGCTTTTTGATGTAGACGCTGTTAAGGAAGTTTTTAACGATGTCCCGTCTGCAAATAAGGACTTTTTAGTTCTTGAAGGTGCTGCTCATGCCCGTTTTCCTGAAGAAAGCTGGGAGACCATTGCTGATTGGCTGGATGGTAATTTCTGAATAGAAAAGCTAACTTAAGGTGTAATTTGGAAATTAATTGAAAAATGAAGGCTTGAAAAGATGATTGTAACCAAAGGAATACGGTTTTCAAATTTATTGAAATGGAGTGGGCCTCACATTATCTGGCTACTCATTTTGATGACCTCTATTACGCTTTTATATGAATTCGAGTTACTCTCTTTCAGTATTCCATGGTTACCGATTTCGGTGATAGGTACTGCAGTCGCATTTTATGTAGGTTTTAAAAATAATCAGGCCTATGACCGCATGTGGGAAGCCCGCAAGATATGGGGTGGAATTGTGAACGACAGCCGCTCCTGGGGAATGCTGGTAAATAGTTTTGTGTCAAATCTGTTTATTGAAAAACCGCTATCTGAAAACGAGTTACATTCCATAAAGCAACGTCTCATTTACCGGCATATAGCCTGGCTGTATACCCACAGAAATCAACTGCTGGCACCTACATCATGGGAGCATATTAGTCAGGGCGGGCACCTGGCCAGAACGGCAGAATTTTATCAGCGAAAATTTGGGGTAGGCCTTGTGGATGATCAGATTGAGGGGGCTGACCCCGTAAAGTTTTTGTCTGAGGGTGAGTTTGAAAAAATAAAGCTTCTTAAAAATAAGGCTACTCAACTCATCAACAGTCAGGGTGATGATTTATCAGAGCTCCGTAAAAATGGGCTTATTGATGACTTCAGGCATATGGAAATGGCTAAAGTGCTGCAGAATTTTTATACGCTTCAGGGTAAAAATGAGCGAATAAAGAAGTTTCCTTTACCGAGGCAATATGCCAATATGAGCAGATATTTTGTGGGCATTTTTATTGCTCTTCTGCCTTTCAGTATGATTCCGGAACTGATGAAAGTGGGTGACTGGGGGCTATGGCTGTCCATACCGATTACTGCTTTAATCGGTTGGGTGTATGTTATGATGGAAATTGTTGGCGATTACTCTGAGAACCCTTTTCAGGGAATGGCAAATGATATACCGATGCTTTCCCTGTGTCGTACAATTGAAATTGATCTTCGGGAAATGCTGGGAGAAACAGATCTTCCGCCTTCAATAGAAAGCAAAAATGGGGTTTTGATGTAATTCAAAACTCAAAAAAAGAGCACTTGCAATTAGCAAATGCTCTTAATAAATTCAATGACTATCTGATTTTCAGAAATCAATCAAAGCCCTTAGTTTGTGATAGACTTCGTTGTTTTCATAAATACCTTGAAAAAGCTCGGCTCCCGGACCCATAGCAAAGATTGGGACCATAGTGGCCGTATGTTGGTCAGTCACAAACTCCACATTTAACTGATCTTGCGTTGCTCCTTTGGTCACAGCTGTGCCACCGGTTTCGTGGTCGGCCGTGACGATGAGTAAAGTGTTTTTATCTTTTTTGACAAAGTCAATGGCGATCTGAAGAGCTTCGTCAAAGTCCAGTTGCTCGGCAATCATCATTTCTTTGTCATTTCTGTGGCCAGCCCAGTCAATATATGATCCTTCGGCCATAAGAAAGAAGTTCTCTTTTTTGCCTGAAAAGTATTGAATAGCCGTATTCAGGGTTTTCGGGAAGTAGTCATCACGGCCTTCGTGTCTGCCTGGCAAGTTGGTTTCGTGAACGAGATATGCATATTTCTGAGAAGAATTTATCTGATCATAACGGACGGTGGTGTCTACCTGATAACCTCTTTTTTTGAGATCATCCAAGTAATTCATCCCATCAGCTCTTGAGGTAAAATATTGTCTTCCGCCACCGGCGACAAAATCAACTCCGGAAGCCGGTAACTGAGCCGCTATGATTTCATGTTGGCCTCTGTCAGTGGCATGTGCATAAAAACAAGCTGGTGTGGCATCGGTGATAGAACAAATGCTAATGAGGCCCGTGGCAAAGTTTTTGGCCTCTAGTTGCTCAAGAATAGTGGGGATGGCCACCGAATCTGTATTTACAGAAATAGCTCTGTTAAATGATTTTTGCCCAGTTGCATAGGCTGTTGCTGCCCCTGCAGAATCAGTTACCTTTTGAACGGCAGAGGAGGTTTTAACGAAGCCGATATGCTTAAACTGCTCAAAAGCCGAGGGCGAACCTTTGAAATGAATGGCCGTTGATATTTGCGAAAGGCCCATGCCATCCCCAATCATGAAAATGACATTTTGAGGTTTTTGCTGAGCAATAGTTGAAAATGAAATAGCAAAGAGAAAAAGTGTTGTTTTTAGTTTGTTCATGCTGTTGAAATTAAATGAGCAGGAGAATCAATCTCCCGCTCATTCATAGATATTTATTAATAACCCTGATTTTGGACCAGGTACCCCTCAATATTGGAAGCACCATCAATGGCACTTTGAGGAATCGGAAACAGGCGGTTGGTTACGCTGTTTGACGTTTTCTCTGTCCAGCTATTCTCATATTTTCCAAATCTGATCTGATCACCCCTTCTGAAGCCTTCCCAGTAAAGCTCAAACCCTCTTTCTCTGAAAAGAAGATCAAGGTCAATGCTGCTCAAAGCCGGAGGTGTCTGCTGAGGACGTGCCGTTCTGGAAGTTCTTACCGTATTTACATCGGCTAATGCACCGGCGTTATCGCCCAGACGAAGTTTTGCTTCGGCACGCATCAGATAAATTTCAGCCAAACGCATGAACACTAAGTCCACGCTACTGAAGTTATTGGCATTGGGTGAAGTGTGGCTAAACTGATACTTGCCTACGCGATACCCGGCGGCGTGAAGTCTGCCCTCGTTAGTAAAGTCAACCTGCAAAGTATGGTTAACGTAACCCACATTTTTGTCTGGCCCGTTTCCTTTGATTTGGGTTACCGGGTAAATCCTGTAGCCACCCTCGCAGGTTAAGAACGCACCATCAGAGCCCTTTCTTGGTCCCCAGATTACGCCTCGAAGAATACCACGATTCATCTCAAAATCCTGAGCGGCTATGCAGTAATAGTTTTCAGCGTCATTCAGAGGAGACAGTCCTGAAAGGTCAGCGATCTCGTCGGGAATCATTTGATTTTGTTTGAAGAATCTGGCATCTGCTGTAGCAGGATCTTCGTTGCCGTAGGCTGATGCCCAGGTTTGGTAAAAATCAGGTGTAATGGCTGGTCCATCTGTTCCATCGGAACTTGGATATTCCGGCCTTCCCCAAAAAGAACCTGCTATTGACCAGTAGGTCCAACGACTTTCTTCGTTTGAAAGGACTCCTCTTTGATCTGCCGCGAAAATGATTTCAGGGTTTGAGTTATTCTCATCATTGAAGAGATCAAAATACTCCGGAGAAAAAGAATGCTTTCCGGAATTGATAATACGATCAGTGTAGGAAACCACCTTATTCATATCCTCTGCAGAAAAATTAGGTGTTCCGTAAGGATCGCGGTAAACGGCGGAATTAAGACTGAGCCTCGCCAAAAAACCGAGCACAGCGTTTTGGGTCAATCTTCCCGGCCCTTTATCTGTGTTAATTTTATCAACCACAGAGAGCAGTTCAGCCTCGATGTAATCTATGGCATCCTGGCCTCTGATCACTTCTGATAATTCACTGGAGTTTTCTTTCTTAAAGACCAGTCCCCAGCTATCCAGCATCAGCATGTTCAGATAGGCTCTCAGGGCTTTCATTTCATAAAGGGCACCCTCAGCTTCTCTATTGCCTTCAGCGGCCAGAGGTGTAAGGACTTCAATAGCCGATAGGGCTCTGGAGATATTCTTTGATACTTCATTCCAGGAGTCACGAACGAGGCTGTTTCCCGGAGTAATGGTATGCCTATGAGCATCCATAAACTTACCACCATCAAACCAGTCCGTACCCCCTCTGTATGGTAAGATAGCCTCATCTGATGGAATAAGTTGAAGCCCGTAATAATTGGTATGTCTCCAGGTCCATGAAAGCTGACCATATGCAGGGGCGATAGAACCGCTGACTGCCTCGGCGAGGCCTTGTCCGGAGAGTGATTCGTCAAGAACTTCTTCTTTGAGATCGGTGCAGCTCCAGTCTATGACTGAAAGTAAGCCAATGGCCGCTGCAAGTATTATATTTTTTTTCATGATGTTGAAATTTCTTATTTGATTCAAAATGAAGGATTTAACTCCTCTTTTAGAATGATACATTAAGGCCAAGCATGTAAGTTCTGGCTTTTGGATAGGTAAAACGGTCAATTCCAAAAGTTTGAATTCCGCCGGTGGAGCTTCCGGTGTTTACCTCAGGGTCAAAGCCACTGTAGTCGGTAAGAACAAAAAGGTTTTGACCTGTCAGTGAGAATTGTACACCTTTAATCCAGTTGCTACTCAAGAGTTTCTCCGGGCTTAGGTTATAGGAGAGCGTAGCATTGTTCATTCTTAGATAGCTACCGTTTTCAAGATACCTTGTTGAAACTTCATTGGAGTTTGAAATAGCCTCCTCAGGGTACTCAACAGCAAAAGCAGTCGTATTAAAAGAAGAAGAAAGGCTTCCCTTATTGAAAATTGACATGGCCGTGTGATTGAAAATTTTGTTTCCTGATACTCCGTTGAAATTGAGCCCCAGATCAAAATTTTTGTAGCCCAGATTGACAGTGAAAGCATAAAGCACATTTGGAATTGCGGTTCCCACAACATATCGGTCATTTTCCAAAACCTGGCCGTCTCCGTTTTTATCGAGGTAAGCGTTTAAACCATCGTCACCGATACCTACAAATTCTTTCATGTAGAAGGCACCTATAGACTCACCGTTTATGTAGCCATTGATGGTAGCTCCCGTTTGTCCGGCACCCTGAGCAGCTCCTGTAGTCAGAACAGCGTAAGGTGAGTTTTCAACAGAGTTTTTCATCAGTGTTATGTTTCCACCAATGCCATAATAAAAGCTTCTTTGGCTGCTGCTGCGATAATCAAGGGATAACTCAAGACCGGAGTTTTTGATTTGCATATCCGGTACGTTTGTCCAGTAGGTGGCCGTAGGTTGAATTGGGTCAGCGGGCACCACTTCCAGTAAGATGTTCTCTGAAGTTTTGTTGAAATAGTCAACAGTACCTGTCAGCTTATTGGCAAGTATGCCAAAGTCAATACCGATGTTCGATTGTCTGGATACCTCCCATTGGATATTCGGGTTTGCCAATCGTGTAAAGATTGTGCCGTAAGGGTAATCATCCAACGTATTGGCGTTAGGGTTAAGAGGATAGGTGTCATTCCCAGACTTGCTTTCTACGTAATTCGCCTGAGTTATCTTAGAAGGAATCTCCTGATTACCGGTCAAACCCCAGCTGGCTCTTAGTTTCAAATTCGTGAAAACCGAGGTGGTCATAAAATCCTCATTGCTGATATTCCAGCCTGCGGCAAAAGATGGGAAGTAACCGTATTTATTATTTTCACCGAATTTAGATGAACCATCTGCCCGCATGGTGGCTGTGAAAAGGTATTTGTCTTCAAAACCGTAATTCACTCTTCCAAAGAATGATTGAAGCTCATTTTTGATGGCATACGTGTTTAGTGTTGTCGGCTGCTCCTGCGTGCTGGTCTGATCCTGATAAATAGGCTCAATACCGCTGCTGGCAAAACCAGTCAGGTTAAAACCGCGAAGATGCTCAAAGGTTTTCTGATACGAATGCCCGGCTAAAAAATTCAGGTTATGACTGCTTTTCTGATAGTTATAGGTCAAGGTATTTTCGATCAGGTTATTGTCATTTTTTACCAAAGAAGAATTTAATGAGCCAAGATCAAGCCCCTCAAGAAGAGCATACGGCAGCATCTGTACGATCCTGTCTGTTGAAGAACGGTCTAGGCCAACGTTGAGCTTATACGTAAGGTCATCTGTAATTTTCAGACTGGGAGAAAAATTGGCAATAATACGGTTATTGACGGCATTGTCTTTATAGATTTCCTGACGGGTCAGAGGGTTCAGCATATCATCAATAAGGCTTGGACTTCCATTGGTATACGCCGGGATAGTCGGGTTAAGCTGAAGCATATTCACGACCATTGAACCACCGTCGGGCCTGTTATTTTCAGTTTGGGAAGCCGTCAGGTTATACGCAATATTTAATCTGCCGTTTAAACCGGTCTGATTTAGATTGAGACGGCCTGAGTAACGCTTTAAATTGCTATTGAGAAGAATGCCTTCCTGATTATCGAGACCAAGCGATGCAAAATAGGAGAATTTTTCACTAGCTGCTCCACTTATGGAGAGGTGGGTGGTATAAGACTGAGCCGTTCGTGTCAGTTCATCTTGCCAGTCTGTGCTGCCACCGGCATTATAGAGGTTGCCACCGGCATTAACTACTTGCTTTTTGAATTCATCAGCACTGAAAACATCAATCTTGTTTGATAATGTAGAAATGGCAGTGCTGGCGGATAAATTCATTTCTGTTTTGCCTGATTTTCCTTTTTTCGTGGTGATGACCACAACGCCATTGGCAGCTCTGGCACCGTAAATAGCAGCAGCTGAAGCATCTTTCAGGATGTTGATGGATTCAATATCCTGGGGGTTGATGAAGTTCAAAGGGTTGGTGGCAACGCCTGTTGAAGAGTTGTCGAGAACAAAACCGTCAATCACATAAAGCGGTGTCGTTCCTGATCTTAAACTACCAACTCCGCGAATGATGACATCTTGAGATGCACCGGGTTCGCCGCTGACAGACGAGACGTTAACACCTGCTACTTTACCCTGTAAAAGCTGTCCGGGGTTGACTACTATCCCCTTGTTAAAGTCTTTGCTCTTTAGGGTCCCTACTGCTCCTGTAAGGTCAGATTTCTTTTGAGTACCGTATGCGAGTACTACAATATCATCTAACTGAGAAGCTGAGGGCTCCAGCTGAACAGAGATGTTGGTCTGGCTTCCCACCAAAACCTCTTGTGACGTGAAGCCGATAAAATTGAAGACCAATACTGAGTTTTCGTCTTTGACAGTAATGGAGTACTCGCCGCTGGCATTTGTAAGGGAACCATTTGTGGTTCCTTTTTCAATAATTGAACAGCCAATCAAAGGAGTGCCGTCAGGCTCTGTGACTGTACCGTTAATTTGAATCGTTAGTGGTGCTGCGTTGGCTACTCCTGATAAAAAGAAAAGGAGCATAGTACCAAGTGCACACAATCGGAGAAATAGATTGTTTTTCATGTTACTTGAAGAGTTAATTGATCAATAGGTTCTTTCTGAAGCGAAAAGAGTATTTCGAAAAGATTGTGTTGGATTAACTAAAGTTAATCTTTTTGTTGTCAAACCTTTACAGGAGCTACTCTTTTTTTGAAAGAACTTTTCAGATCGTTTTGGCTTAAGGACTTTTGGTTTTTCGGCCGCAAAACTAGGATTGCAAATGGCTTGGAACCAGACAGAATTTCAGACTTAATTATTTGATAAAACTGTGTTGAATATGTTAATGGTCAAGTCATCATTTCTTAAACAATCCTTAATACGGGAGTTGGATATTTTAACTACTTTAGGCTCTTCCTAACTATTCAAACCTCTTCAATGCGAAATGAAAACCAGGCTGCTGATTGTTGTTCTTTTTTGCCTTCAAAACTTAAATCTTACTGCTCAAAAAGTACATGCCCATAATGATTATGAACACGATTTTCCGTTTTGGGAGGCTTATACAGCTGGGGTAAAATCAGTGGAGGCTGATGTTTTTGAGGTGGATGGCAAGCTGCTGGTGGCTCACAACAGAGAGGATGTTTCCGCCGAACGGAATTTAGAAAATCTTTATTTACAGCCGCTGGTCAAGGTTGTTCAAGCGTCGGGGTTTCAGGGTTTACAATTGTTGATTGATTTCAAAACGGAGGCGGAGCCAACGCTGTCGGCCTTAATGAAACTTTTGGAAAATTATCCTCAATTGACGGCTAACAAGAAGGTGACTATTGCTGTCTCGGGAAACAGGCCTTCTGATTATTCTGCTTTTCTGGAATACATTCAATTTGATCATCAGGACGCCGAAAACTGGCCTGAAACCTTAGACAATATTGCTCTTTTGAGCCTTCCTTTTTATAAAATTTCTCCCTGGAAAGGGCAGGATGAATTACCTCTAAAAGACAGGTCAAAAATGGAAGAAATGATTGCCATTGCCCACCGGAGAGGTCTCCCCATTCGTTTCTGGGCAACGCCAGATACACCTTTAGCCTGGAAAACACTCAAAGAACTCGGCGTTGATTATATCAATACCGATAAACCCTATGAGTGTGTTAATTTTCTGGAAAAGTAGCCGATTAGTTTACCTTTTGAAAAAGGAAAGTGTAATCACCTTTGGCTTTGAGTTTTTTGTTCTCAAAAATGATCCTCTTCACCACTTCACCGTCCCAACGGGTTTTAAAAGCACTGTACTCCATGCCTTCTGAAGAGGGTTCTTCAATATTCATACTCCACATTTTAGGATCGAATTTAAGACGGAGCTTTTCTCCATTGGCCGAAATCAAAACCAATTCTCCCGGTGCCTGACTCTTAATGGCACAAATGGTCATAAATACCTGCTGCAGACTTTCAGTTTTTGAAAGATTATAGACGTCCTTAAGACTTACGCTGGGCTCTTGTTGGCTGATACTGATTTTACGTTTCCAGCTTTTAATGCCCGACGATTCAGGGTAAGCCTTCCGCATGTTGAGTTGAAGGGCTGTTTCTTTGGCGTTTTCTACAACTTCCACCTCGGTGGCCTCAAAAGACCGGCCGTTTTCCTGCACCTCGCTGTTTATTAGAGGTACATTATGGTGGTCAGACCGGGTAAACCATAAAGTATAGCGTTCAGAAGAGAACGTTCGGGCCGTATAGTTACCCCGCCCGGCGTCAATGATCATGGGCTGGCCATCCTGATAAATGATAAAGTCGCCAATGTCATTATGATTATGGCTTTCGGCATTATGGCCGCCGTGAGTTGCCATAAAAAGTCCGTGGTTATTTCTGGCTACCAGCACCTGAATATCTTCAAACCAGACTTTTCTGACAGGCTGGAGCTCGGCTTTTTCATCAGGAATATTTTTTATGGTGAGCAGATTTTCCATGGTTCTCATCCGCATAAAACCGTGGGTAGATTTCATGCCGAACTGTTGAAAAGCCCATTGCCCGAAGGTAGCCAGCGGTTCACTATCAATGGCTCCGCCCAGTCGGTAAAGTAGCAGGCCATCGGGAGCGAGGGTGGGGTCAGCGTCGGCAAAATTGACAAAATAGGATTCGTCGATATGAGTTTTGTAAATATAATTACTCATGTTTTGAATCAATTGCTCCTGATAAATATTGACTTTACCACTTGTGCTTTTATCAAGTAATTCCAGACAATCAAAAACGGAACCACCGGCCGCAAACCAGTAGGAGGGGCCTTCATCACAGCCTCCGTCATCACCCAGGCTGTTAAGGTAACTATCAAGTCCTGCCATAGCTCTGTAAACCATTTCGTGCCTAGGAGCTTCTTCAGGCTCAAGAAGAAGGGTGCTGAGGAGCCAGTTTGACATGATCCAGGGATTCCAGTTGTTTACGGGTTTGGTTTTGCTCATATACCCGTAGTTCTCTGAATCCTGAATCATCGGCATGAAAATCCTACTGTTAGTTTCAGAATAAATTCGTTTCCTGATCAATGGGTTGATTTTATCCATTTCAGGACCGCAGAGGTAGTCGGCCAAAGCCAGTACTCCTGCCGTTTCTGCCTGAAATAGATCAACATAAGGGTGGTCAATATCCGGCAAACCCGTGTGTGAGATGTGGGCCGGAACACCCCAGTAACTTTCTTCACAAATGGACCAAATACCATTGAAGATGGCCTCGGAAAACCTGCCTTTTCCCTCCATGCTTTCTGCAAGCACCAAATGCATGAGATTTTCTCGTTTCCCGAAAGAAATTTCCTGATGAACAGAGCGGTCACCACTTCGTTTGTATTCCATCATGATGGAACCCGAGATGGGCATGAATTCATATTCAAGAGCCGCCTCTCCCTGTTTAATGACTTCGAGGATTGTTTTGGACGGCAAGGCTTTAGCCCATTCCTCAGGAGTTTTCGGGTAGGGCTTAAATTCTTCTTTTGAGATTAGATATTTCTCAATATCACTGGTCGACCAGTTATTTTGGAGGAGGTTTCGCTCAGTTATTTGTGAGAAGCCACAAAGCGAAATGGTCATTAAAAGGCAAAAGAAGATTGTTTTCATCATGATCAATAGGTTGACTAAAAGGCCATTTATAAAAGTGTCAATTACTCTCCTCCCCTTGAGATAAGCCCCTTTTCTTTGTATTTGTCAATAAAGTGCTGATCAAGCTCCTCCGAATCTTTGTATTTAATTCTTAAATCGCTCAGGTCAGCTTTGAGCTTTTTGACGACCTCGGCGTATTCTGGATCATTATAGACATTACGAAGCTCTTTCGGGTCATTTTTTCGATCATACAGCTCCCATTCATCCACATCGTAATAGAAATGAACAAGTTTGAAATCCTCGGTGACAATACCGTAGTGGCGTTTTACCATGTGCACCGCCGGGTATTCGTAATAATGATAGTACACGGCATCTCTGAAATTCTCGGTTTCTCCTCTGAATAATGGAATTAGGTTTTCGCCCTGCATGTCGGCAGGGGCCTCTACACCAGCTGCGGCGAGAATAGTTTGGGCAAAGTCCAGATTCTGTACCATTTGCGTGTTTCTGGAACCTGCTTTTATTACCCCGGGCCATTTAACCAATAAAGGCGTTTTGAAAGACTCATTATAGATGAACCTTTTGTCAAACCAGCCATGCTCGCCCAGATAGAACCCCTGATCGGAGGTGTAAATGACAATGGTGTTTTCTGCGAGTCCGCTTTCTTCGAGATAGTCAAGGACTTTGCCCACACCTTCATCAACTGAGGCAATGCTACCCAGGTAGTCCTGCATATATCGCTGATATCGCCATTTCATTTTGTCCTGTTGAGACATAGTCGGGTAGTCCTTGATAAACTGCTCATTCATAGGTCCGTAGACGGCATCCCAGGCGGCTCGCTGTTCTTCATTCATAGCCCCAACTTCCCGGGCGAAAGCTCCTTTGTCCCAGCCGGCTGTTTCAGGAATTCCCAATTGATCCATGACATCGGGGTAGATTTTGGAATCTCCGGCCCAGTTCATGTGCTTGAGCAGATTCATCTCGGCTTCATGGGCGGCAGATCCTCTACCGCTGTAATCGTCAAAAAGCGTCTCGGGTTCTTTGAAAGTACGTTTGGTAAAGTCTGTATAATGACGTTCTGCCGGCAACCATTCCCGATGCGGAGCTTTGTGCAGGTAGGCCATGAAGAAAGGCTTGTCCTCTTCTCGCTCCGTTTTAAGCCAGTTGATGGTCATGTCGGTGATGAGGTCGGTCACATAGCCGGTAATGGTTTTTTTTCCTTCTTTTTTGGTGATGAACTCCGGATTATAATAGCGACCCTGACCTGGCAGAATTTTGAATTCATCAAAACCTTTCGGGTTATTGCCGAAATGCAATTTGCCAAACATGGCCGTTTGGTAGCCATTGGCTTGCAATAGTTGCGGGAAAGTCATTTGAGTAGTATCAAACGGGAAGTTATTATCAATTTTACCATTCAAATGGCTGTGTTTTCCGGTCAGGATCACTGCACGAGATGGAGCACAAATGGAATTGGTAACACAGGCATTGGTAAACAGCATACCGTCATTAGCGATACGATCAATATTTGGGGTCTCAATCAACGTATTGTCATAGGCAGATATCGCCTGATACGCATGATCATCCGCCATGATAAAGAGGATGTTCGGGCGTTTTGGAGTTTCTTCTGTGCATGAGAATAGAAATGAAACTCCGAGAATGAGAAATCCGAGGGTTCTGATTTTTTTCATAGGGTTACTTTAGATAACCCAAGATCGTAATATTTTATGAATCACTGAAGAGTTATTGGCCTCGGCCAATAAGAGTCTTAAATCAGTCGATAAAATCCAGAACTGCTTCTCCATTCATACATTCAATACCTGAAGGAATGGGAGCGATGGAGCAGTCTGAAATCACGCCATATTTGTCGTTAAAAGTAGCGGTAAGGCTCGTGTAGTGTCTGACTTTTTTGAGAAAGCACTCCGTGTCCTGATTGACATTGTAAACAATATATCCGGCTGGTCCGCCGCAGGCTTTACTTCCGATCTCGGTGAATTTCCATTCGTTGGCATCGCTGCACGAGAATTCTTTTGATAACGATTCTATTTCAGAATACAGGTCTTGCAACAGTTTTTCATCAGCTTCTCGGCTGGTGTCCTGAGAAATAGCTCCTGTAGTTTCGCATCCGGCGTCTACCGAGCTTTCGGGACAAGCAATACTTACGAAGATCAATAGAGTTAGGGAAAGAATTTTCATGGTTTCGGTTTGTGATTTCAGTCCTTTAACGCCCTTATCTGGCAAATAGTTTATGCCAATGTCAATGCTTTTTGGCGTAATCAAGTGTAGCCTGCCATACCCGGAAAAGGTTGCCTGAGCAAATTTTCTCAATATCTTCATCGGAGTACCCTTTCTCCAGCAGTAGGTTGATGATATTCGGGTAATCGGAAACATCTTTGAGTCCCAGCGGCAAAGAGTCACCCACACCATCAAAATCAGAGCCGAAGCCAACATGATCAACACCAGCCAGATTGACAACCCGTTCAATATGATTCACTACCATTTCAACATCACTATACATTTCAGGATGACTTTCACCAAAGGCTCTAATGAGCTCACGAGCACCCGGGTCTCTCATACCCAGCCCTTTTTCTTCCAGCATTTCCATCATTTCTTTTCGCAGGGTATTTCGCGTTTCGGTGACTTTACCATCGAGAAAAGTTGATCCGAAATTAATCATAATAACGCCGTTGTTTTCTTTGACCATTTTCACCATCTCGTCGGTCATATTTCGCTCAAAATCGGGTGTGAAATGGCGTAGAGAAGAATGCGAGGCAATCACCGGTATCGGTGTAATTTTCATCACATCGTAAAACGTGCTGTCTGAAACGTGAGAAATATCAATCATAATACCTTGCCGGGCCATTTCCTGAACTACCTCTTCGCCAAACGGACTCAAACCTTGCCAAACCCGAGTAGTATCGTAAGATGAATCGCCCAGTTGATTGACTTTACTATGCGTTAAAGTTATGTAGCTGATACCTCTCTTTTTGAAATAAGCTATGTCTTCAACAGAGCCCACCGGACTGCCATTCTCCATGCCCATTGGCAAAGCTATTTTTCCTTTTTTAAAGGCTTTTCTGACCTCTTTTGGGCTGGTGGCTATCTGGAAATAATCTTTATCTTCTTTGGCAATGTACTCCACCATATTGATGAGGCTATCAGCCAATTTTTCCCCACCCTCCTGTGTATACGAGGCCGGAATGTAGATGGACATGAATGGAGCATCAAGCCCGCCTTCTTTCGCTCTTTTGAAATCAAAATCACCATTCTCAGACTCTACCGGTATACCTGTGTACTCTTTGGTCAATTGAAAATTCTGCACTTTCAGGCGGTATGGAAGGTCAACATGCCCATCCGTAATAATGAATTTATGAGCTAGCTCAACGGCTTTTTCCTGAGCTTTAAGGCTCAGGATAGGAACAAGGGTGAGGGCAAGAAGTAGTTTTTTCATCGGGTTTTCAGGTTTATTGATGTTAAAAACTACAAAGTGTTTTCTAAAACCTCTGCTATTTTGGTCTACGAATGGCTGATTTTCAGATTATAATACTATTCTGCCTCTTTTTCTTCTCAAAAATTAGAAGTCTTTGTGTCTTCAGAGGATAAGTTTGAAAGAATGAGTTCTTTAAGCAACGGAAGGGTTTCTGATGCAAACCACTCGTTCCTCTTCATCCAGATATTATTTCTTGGTGAAGGGTGGGGGAGGGGCAAAAATTCTGGCAAATATTTCTCAAAGTTTCTGACAGTTTCAGTGAGTGTAGCCTTGGCTTTTTCTTGTAGATAGTAGTTTTGAGCATATTGACCCACCAAAAGAGTAAGCTTGATGTTCTTCATTTCAGCTAACACCATTTCATGCCATTGAGGAGCACACTCGGGTCTTGGAGGCAAATCTCCAGACTTTCCTGTTCCCGGATAACAGAAGCCCATTGGCATAATGGCAAACAGCTCCGGATTATAAAACTGATCTCTTGAAACACCTAGCCAGCTTCTCAAATTATCACCGCTTTTATCGTCAAAAGGAACTCCCGTTTCATGAACTTTTCTACCCGGTGCCTGACCAATAATGAGGATTTTGCTTTTCGTGGATACCTGAAGAACCGGCCTGCAGCCATGAGGCAAATGCTCCTGGCAAACGTTGCAGTTATGAATATTATCAATCAGCTTTTTCACTCCCTAATTTAGAAAACAATGTGCAAAAAGAAACCCTCCGGCAATGGAGGGTTTCTGCGATTAGTTTCTATCCAGAGGCGGAGTTGCCGGGTTAGGTGGTGTTGGGGCCGAAGGTGGGGCTGGCGGACTCACCTTTGAAGCCTTCATTGGTTTGACCGGCTTGGCAGGTTTTGGAGGCTTAGGTGGTTTCGGTGGTTTGGGAGTTTCACCAAATGACTTCTGAACTTCCTCCGGGAGCATTTGAAGAATTGCTTCGTGGTTTTTCTCAACTTTTTCAGCACTTTCCTCAATCTCCTTTTCTTTCAATTCCATTTCTATTTCAAATTTCTTCATCGGAATTTCCAGTTCTTTTTCGAGTTTTAACTCAAGCTCCTCCATTTTGAGGTCAAACCCTTCCATGTTCACTTCGAAGTCTTCCATTTTCTTCTCGTGAATCTCAATTTTTGACTCAAACTCTTTTTCGAGCTTCTCCATTTTTTTCTGAAAGTCGGGGTCTTTCTTATCCAGTTTGGTAATCTGACTTTGAAACTCCTCACTGTATTTTGAAATGATTTTCGCCTGTTCCTGAATTTCTGCAATTGATTTCTTAAACTCAGGATCGTTTGCCGGATTAAACTCCACTTTCGCCATTATTTCTTCATGAATTTTCTGAATTTTATCGGAGTCAATCTGAATGTTCGCAGTCTTCTCTTCTAACTCCTTTTTGGCCGCTGAAATTTCATTCCAATACTTCTTCAGTTTTGCTCTCTCGGCCGTAGTTAAATTCATTTTTTGACCATTGATCGTGATAGATTCGGCGTCAATCTTGACATCATAGTCATCATTTTTCAATTGGATCTTTTCGTCTCCAAATCCATAATAAATGTGGCGATGAACTTTCTCAGAATCAGAAACCGTGGCCTTTGGTTCTATACCAGGGGCAATTTCAACGATATCTGGCTCAACTTGAACAATTTCCGGCTTGACCACCTCTTCAAATGGTTCAATGTCTATGACCTCATCTGTTTGAGCTTGTACCGCACCAACTGTACTCAGTGCTGCAATCACCAGTAAAGTAGCCATAAGTTTGACCTGTTGAGTTTTGGGGTTAATACCAAGTAAACGTTGTATACGACCCAGCATAGGCATTCTTTTTTTGCCGAATGCCATCGCCAGCGTGGGGTGCTGTTGGTTGAGCTGTATTTGAGCCAGGGTTTTGGCCAGTAAAACTCTGTTTCCTGTTAATTCTGCTGCCCAGTCGTCACACGCATGCTCACGGTTTTCTCTGATCTGGTAACTTACAAGCCAGTAGGCCGGATGATAGAAAAACAGGTTCTCCAGTAAGGTTTGGGCTAAATTAAGTGCAAAATCATTACGCTTGATGTGGGCGACTTCGTGAGCAATAATGAGTTCAAGCTGTTCATGGCTGAGACCACTAACCAAAGAAACGGGTAGAAGCAGAACGGGTTTCAGGCTTCCAAGCACCATTGCGGTACTTACTTTCTCAGACTCAAAAGCCTGAAAAGATGGAATGTTCACATCAACTTTTCTTAAAACGGCGTTTAAGGCCATATCCGCTTTTTGACTGAGTTTTAGTGTGCCTTTGGTTTTGAGGAATTGCACATAAAACAAGCCGCCGAACTGTCTCAGCATTAAAAAAGAAAAGCCGATCAGCCAACCGACGAAAAGCCAATGAGCATTCGCCTGAACTGTTTCGAGAAGATTTTGCGACGCAGAACCCGAAACAATTTGATTCCACAGCAGAGGGCTACTTTCAGCTGATCTCTCTCCCCCTACTACTTTTTCCGGCATCAGAATGAAAAAGGTCAAAGCTGAAGCGAAAAACTGTAAGGCAAAGGCTGAAAGTCCAAGCCAGACCTTATTCTCAGCTTTTTTGATAAAACGATTGGCCACCCAAAAGAGGGCCACAAGGAGCACCCCCTGCCAGAGGGAATGCAGCATGGTCTGCCCAAACTGTGCAGCCAGCGGTGATTCGAAAATTGATTGTAGCTTATTCATAATTTGTATTTGTTACGTTTTTTAAGACCGAAGACGGATGACCGGATACGGAAGTTTTCTTCGGTCATCCGTCACCCGTCTTCGGTCAATCTTTCACCCCATCCCCTCCAGCAATTTCTTAATTTCCTCCAACTCTTCTTTACTGGCTTTATGGTTTCCCAGAGCCTGCATAACCATGCTCATGGTAGAACCGCCAAAGGCAGAATCGACGAACTTTTCCAGAAGTTGCTTTTGCGTGTTTTCCTGAGAAACAGCGGCCTCATACACGTGATACCTACCTTGTTCGGTACGGTTTAAAATGTTTTTACCATGCATTAACTGCATGATTTTCAGCGTGGTGGTGTAACCCACATCTCTGGATTTATTTAATTCATCGTTGATTTCTCTGACAGAAGAGGGACCTCTTTGCCAGAGTAATTGGAGAATTTCTAATTCAGCTTCAGTTGGCTTGATCATTATCTACGATTATTTTCGTAACAAATATAATACGATTGGTTTCGTAGGTGCAAAGTTTTTCTACGATATTTTTCGTAATTAACGAATTTTAAGATTTGATACCGGACCACAATTGTAGGAGTAAGTAGCCAATGAAAGGCTTTCAAAGGAAAATTGTACCTTGCCGAAAAAATATCAAAAATGAAATCAACCCTTTCAAAAGCTGTTACACTTTTATCACTTATTGCGATTATCGCATGTCAGGAGAACAAAGAAGAAGCTGGCCCAAATACATTATCCGAGATCGAAATGGAAGAGGGCTGGACTTTGTTATTTGATGGTAAAACCACAGATGGTTGGCACCTCTACAATGCCGGGGACGTACCATCGGCCTGGATAGTGACTGAAAACGGCGAGCTCTATTGCAAACCTGACACTTTTGAAGTGGTGCATGGAGATTTATTGACAGATAAATCCTACTCAAATTTTGAAATGAAATTTAACTGGAAAATTTCAGAGGCAGGGAATTCAGGGGTTTTTATTAATGTACAGGAGGATGAAGCATACCCTACCGCCTGGACCACAGGCCCGGAGTACCAATTATTGGACAATCTGGGTATCCATGCCGAATACCTTCATGATTCTACCCATTGGGCCGGCTGTTTGTATGGTTTTCAAAAGAACCTTAATACCGTTATTGCTAAGCCTGCGGGGGAATGGAATGAATCGATGATCAAACAGGAAAACGGGAGAGTACAATTTTGGCTTAATGGTGTAAAAACAGCCGATCAGGATTTGACCGGTAAAGAATGGAAAGAAAAAGTCGCCAATAGTAATTTCAAAACCTTTGAGGCTTTCGGAGCGGCCACTTCCGGCCATATTGCCTTACAAGATTGGGCGAAGGGTGTAAGTTTTCAGAACTTGAAGATCAGAGAACTGTAGTCGTCTATGTGTTGAATTAGAAATGGGCGGTTATCATATAAGCATTTTTCCACCCATCATTTCCATTTCATCCATTCGCCAAAAGGCCCCCGGGCTGATGAAATAGCTGTATTCTCTGGGAGGTTCTACGCCTACCAGCTCAAAAGCGGCTCGGATAAACTCAGCACAGGTGTATTTGTCATCTTCAAAGATTTCTTTCAGTCCTACAAAAGATCGCCAAAGAATACGGTAATATTCTGCCCGGTCATATTGCTTAGTCAGGTTATCTAAACAGAACTCTTTTATTTGTCTTTGCATGGTCAGGTTTTGACCAATTTCATTATGCCTGGCCCAGCCCACCCTTCCGGCGTAGGGCTTTTGATGACCGTCATAATCTTTAAAAACAAAAGACATTGGTACCATTCTGATTCCATTTTCCAAAACAGATTCTATAAGGAAAACACGGTCAAGTTCCTCAAGTCTGATCACTATGCCTACATGGCTCCACGCTGATCTCGATCGCCTTCTGATGAGGGATGACAGCCAATGATCTCCGGAAAAAAATAAGAAATCACCAGTTTGTAACTCAGACCTAATCTCGTTGTAATTTTGTAAATTCGTTTGAGGTTTATCCCTCGGAAACAGGGATTCCAGTTTTGATTTCTTGTAGAGTGGCAGTGCCATGAAACTTTTGGATTAGGACAGGGGTTTTAGGTTTGATTTAAAAATTGCATAGCAAATTAGCTAAAAATATATGGTAACGGTATCAGAGCAGGCGAAGAATAAAATTGAAGAATTAAAGGCCAAAGAAGGGAAAGACGGTAGTCACGGAATTCGGGTGGCGGTACAAGGTGGAGGATGTTCAGGCTTGATGTATGATCTGGAATTTGACGCCTCTGAACGTGAGAATGATCAGGTTTTTGAAGACAAAGGAATTAAGATATTTGTGGATAAGAAAAGCATTCTTTATCTCATCGGTACGGAGCTTGATTTCTCTGATGGACTAAACGGCAAAGGCTTTCAATTTAAGAACCCTAATGCCAGTAGGACTTGTGGCTGCGGAGAGAGTTTTGCGGTTTAAGTTGTGAGTAGGAAGTTTGAGGTCTGATTTCCGTTGTTGGATGTTTTGATCGATGACCGATGACGGAGGTTGAGTTTATGTTGTTAGGTGCTGGATGTGTGTGCCAGAAGCCTTTCTCCATGTTCCGTTCTCCTTTGCACAATTAAAAATTGTCTAAATCTTATCAAAAAAATGGAAACACAGAAGAAATTAACCCGCACCACAGGCTCAGAGGCTATGGTCTTTGGAATTTGTGGTGGCCTGGCCAAATACTTTGGCGTTGATAAGACTTTGATCAGAGTAGCTTGGGCAGTCATTACTTTTCTGGGTGTTGGCTCGCCGATTTTGATATACCTGCTCATGGCTTTTATTATTCCCAAAGAGGCCTAAAAAAAATCAACGAAAGAAACTCTCGTTGATTTAAAACCTATCGTCTGCGAAAAAGTACGCAAACTAAACCCTAAACTTTACCTGTTATGCTCCCGTAGTTAGCTGGTATCTCTCCTGCTTAGGCATTACTATCCACAAAATAATGTAGGTGATAATTACCGGGAACGGTGTAAAGAATCCGAGAGCGAATAATACTCTTACCAGTGTTACGTCGATGTTAAAATACTCTGCCAAACCGGCAGCTACACCACCTAAC
This sequence comes from Jiulongibacter sediminis, assembly GCF_001306455.1. Taxonomy (GTDB): domain Bacteria; phylum Bacteroidota; class Bacteroidia; order Cytophagales; family Spirosomataceae; genus Jiulongibacter; species Jiulongibacter sediminis. The sequence continues at coordinate 40,300 of NZ_LGTQ01000013.1, forward strand.
ATACTCTCGTTTCCTTTAATTCTAAATAGCTTTTTCATGTTTTTGTCTTGTTATAGTTAATAAGTAATATCTGTTTTTGTCTGTCTGATAGTAGTGTTCTATCGTTTTGACATTTCAAAGATAATATACTGACAAGGTACTATGCTATGCAAAGTACATGAATGGTTTTCAGAAATGAGGAGTGGTATTTCTGCCTTGGTTTCTGGCAAGAATTATTGAGAACTTTTACTCGAAAGCAGTCTCAGGTAGTCTTTATCGCCTTTTTTAGGGATTTTTGTTCTGCGTTTTGAATGAGAAGTTTGAAATCTCTCTGATTGATAATCCGACTGGTGGGTTTCACAAAAAGCTTCCTGATGGGGAATTTATAGTTGAGTTTGATACTAAGTTCATAGTATTCATCAAGCGGCATTCCACTGTTATCTTCCGTAGCGATACAGAGGCTCTCACCCTGCTCAATATCATAAGACTCAACGAGCCATGGCTGAAGGCAATCATGAATATCAAATTCTCTTTTCATTAGAACATTTTTGCTAGGCAGCCGATATTCATCTGTCCACCAGTCGTCTTTAACTGCGGCCATAGCAGCTTTGGTTTGCTCTAATGTCTTTACCGCTTCCAGTTCCTCTAACTTTTCGGAGAGTAGGCGGGTCATGGCTTTCTCAAAAGGCTCCTCGCTTAAGAGAGCCTCCATGCCAAGAAGGGCACCGAGCATGTTTGAATAGGCATCTTCCATACTAAAAGCTGAATACCGTTCAGGAACCAATGGTACCGTAGAGGCCCCGTAAAAAGTTGCAATTTCATGCCACACAGAAAGGTCGAAAGCGATTTTCGCGGCAAGCCTGGCCTGCTCCTCTTTATCAAAGCTTTCGGGAATGCTTAAAGAAAGTATTTTTGAGCCACCCTCGTAGCCAAGTTCAATTTGAAAGCTTTTACCCCGGTTCTGTTGAATTTGCGAAAAAAGATAGGCAGTCCAGTCGGCCTGATCTCTGAGGTGTCCAATGTCAAGAAAGCCACCCTTGAGAGAATAGATGATTCCATTTTTCTCCAACGGGCTACCCAAATAAGTATGCGGTCCCAGCTGGTCTACCGAACTGATATCGGAGTATTTTTTGAAAGGTACTCCAGTCATTTTGAGATCACTCCCAAAAGCACAACAAGTGCGTATAATACGGGGTGGAGTCTTTGACTCCAGCGTTACTGGTAGCTCCGTAGCGAAGCCCCAAAACGGCAATAGTAGGTATATTAAAAGGACCCTTTTCAAACTCGATTCAATTTGGCTGCAAAGAGAACGTTTTTTTGACCAAAAAAATCTGCGATGGGCAAAAAAAATACCCGAACGTCGGTCCGGGTACTGCTTTGAAAAAATATCAGGTCAAAAAAGCCTTTCGCTTGGTGGGGTTACTCCTTGCAATCTCAAATAGATTGTTGTTTGTCCGCGATGGTGTGTCAGGTGTTCAAAAGCTTTGGCAAAGGCCACACCTTTTGACATTTCAAACTGGCCGAAAAGTTTCACATCACTTTCAAAGCTTTCGTTTGGCATTCCTTTGATAGTCTCAATGATAAAATCAAAACTTTCGTTGACAGCCTTCATGCAGGCTTCTTTGGTTTGAAACTGTTCATCTTTTTCAAACTCAACTCCATCTTTAGGGTTGTCAACACCGGCAATCATGGATCCAAACATATAATTGGCCCCGGCTATATGAAGAAACTGCTGAGCAAATGAACGGATATCCGTGGTTGGTTTTGAAGAGAAACCTTCAGCTGGCATGGCCTCCATGTATTCAGCTGTAAATGCTTTTGCTCTCTCAAAATCAGCTACAAGCTTTTCTTTTTCATCATTGGTTTCTAAGGCCATAGCTGTTGAAAAAGAGGCAATAAAAAGAATAATCAGAATGTTAAATGGGGTTAAAATCTTCTTCATGATTAAGGTAAGTTTGGTTTGATATTAAAGTAAACGGAAAAGCCCCTAGAATGGTTTGAGTTTTCCACTATCGGTTGGTTTTCCGTTCGAAAGGGTTTGGGTAGTTAATTACTCAAAGAAAGGAATTCCTTCAGGGGCGTATTTACGCATACCTTCTTCATTGATTTCAACGCCAATACCCGGTACATCACGTACTCTGATGAAGCCATTTTCTACAGCTTCACCTTCAAAAGTGACAATCTCCTGGAACATTTTATCACGATGGAAATAAATCTGCCACTCCATGATCATGAAGTTAGGTACCGAGGCACATACATGAGCCGAGGCCATAGCACCCAGGTAGGAGGCTACCATATGCGGTGCAAAAGGTACATAATAGAGATTTGCCAAATTGGCAATTCGCTGAGCTTCTCCAAGGCCACCGGCTTTTTGCAAATCGGGCATGATAATATCTACTGCACCGTTTTCCAGCAATGGTCTAAAGCCATGAGCCAGGTAATGATTCTCACCGGCACAAATAGGCGTGGAGGTAGATTCTGTTATTTTCTTGTAAGCATCACTGTTCTCGGCGGCTATCGGCTCTTCAAGCCACATCAGATTCAATGGCTCTAGCATTTTGGCCGCTTTTTCGCCGGTTATGGCGTCATATCTACCGTGCATATCGGCACAGATATCGATGTTGGGTCCAACTTCTTCCCTGCAGGCTGCCATCTGATCATACATACGTTGTAGCTCGGCAGGAGAGGCCGTCCAGTTAAAGCGGTCATATTTATTTGGGTCATTTGCTTGATCAAGGTCAAACTTTACCGCCGTGAAGCCCATGTCAACGGCTTCTCTGGCCGCTTTTGCGAAGTCTTCGGGCTGAGGAAGTCGACTTTGATACAGGGCCGTATCCATATAAACACGTACCGAATCTCTGAATTTACCACCAAGTAGCTGGTAAACCGGTAGACCCAGTGCTTTGCCGGCAATATCCCATAAAGCAGTCTCCACGGCTGTGAGTACGGCTACATACATTCCACTTTGAGCCCCTTGGAAAAAGCCTGCTTTGCGGATACTTTCAAAAAGACGGTGGACATTCAATGGGTTTTGCCCTTTGATATAATTTCCCATTCTTTTAACTAAATGATAGGTTCCGGCCACCGCATCTACTCCCTCACCGTGTCCTACGATATCCTGATTGGTATAAACCTTTACAAAAAGGCTTCCGCCATTTCGGATATAGCCGCATTTAATGTCAGTTATTTTTAAATCTGATGGGGCTGAACTTTTAGGAGTTCGGTCAATGGCCTCAGTATAGCCCTTTCCAAAATTTACCAAAGGTGCTGCCGCCATGGCTGATGTTAAGGCGGCTTTTGTTAGAAAATCTCTTCTGTTCTGTTTCATAGTTTAATTAATTTCGTTTTAAGGAACAAGGAGAATGGAACAGGGAAAAAGAAGTTAACTTGTCCCTCCTTTGTTCTTTTATTATTCACATAAAAATTGCCACATGTCTAAAATTGAGTCATTCGAGGATTTAACTGTATATCAAAACGGCTTGCAACTGGCTATTGATCTTTATAAAAAGTTAGCCCATTCAAAAGAGTACTCTTTAAAGGATCAAATTTTTAGATCAGCGGTCTCAATTCCTTCAAACATTGCAGAGGGTTTTGAGAGAGAGTACAACAAAGAATTCATTCGTTTTTTGAGAATAGTTAAGGGTTCTTCCGGCGAACTAAGAACTCAAATTTATATTGCCGAGGGTATTGGGATCATTGAAAAGGAAACAGCTATGGAGCTGGTTAGTAAGTGCAAACACATTTCATCTATGCTTCGCAATCTCATCAAAACCAGGACAGAGAGGTTCAGGGATTAATCCCTTTGTTCCCTTCTCCGTTCTCCTTGTTCCATCAAATAAAGAATTACCACGTCCTCTTCTTCAATATCTCCTGAATCTGATCGGCTGAAACCGGTAGTTCATTGATATGCTCACGGAGCCACTGCGAGAAATCTTTCTCAATTTCGTCTGACCAGCGGGTGTCAATTTGACCCGGGGTATACTTTTGCTCACGCAGTCGCTGGTGTCCGAACATATCCCGAAGTCTCACCACTTCAGAAACACGAACAACTTCTTCAGCAAGATGAGGCGGAATGAACAGAATGCCACCGTCTCTTCCTAGAACTACATCACCAGGCATGCACGTGGCGGCTCCAATTCTGGTTGGATTATTGATACCAACCAGTGTCGTATTTAGGGCTCTTTCGGCACTATTTAAGTGATGAGAAGGGTGATAACTTTTAAAATAGGAGGTGAACCCACCGATTTCTTTGAGTCCGTTGATATCCCTTACCGCTCCATCGTAAACAATACCATTTCCTGTTTTGGCATATATAGAGTTGCCAAGATTATCGCCGATGGTAGGGCCATCTTCATAGGCTCCAAACTGGTCAGCGACGTAAACGTCTCCCATTTGTAGCAAATCAATAGGCCAGGCGTTCTGAGACTTGATTCTTCCGTCTTCGTTATGGCCTTTATCATCAATGGCTTTCTGGATATCAGGCCTGCCAGGTGTGAAAGTGGCGGTGAGAGCTCTTCCTACCAGAACTGAGTCAGGGTTGATCGTCTGCCAGTTCCCTTCAAATTGATACTTATAATTATGATTTCGCAGAACCGCCCATGCTTCTTCCAGGGTAACTAGTTTCATTCGTTCAAGGATGTCGTCTGAAACTTTTGGTCTGCCGTCATCAAATCGCTCGCCTTCCCACTCGCGGGTGAGCAATAATAGGTATTCCTTTGAGATTTGCTGAGCCTGAAGGAGAGGGGAGGCCAGCATAAAGAGCAGCAGAATGCCGCCCATGATTCGTGTTCTTTTCATTTAGGTTGAGGTTGAATGTTTAGATAAATCTAAGCATTATCAATTGAACAGCATTTGAAAAGAGGTGTCATATCGACAATTAAAGAAAAAATGTAGTCACAGTGCTAGTTTTGGGATGAAACCGAATGCGATTTTCAATTCAAATGCCAGATGGCCGCATTAAGTATGGAAGCAAAACTTACCCAAATGATATACGGAATCTGCAAATAGCCGGCAATAGGTTTGACTTTGATGAAATAGAAGATCATCATCAAAATAGATGCCCAAAGGAAAACGATTTCAACAAGTGCAAGGCCCGGGCTTTCAAAATAGAAAAACAGAAAGCTCCAGCAGAAATTGAGAAAAAGCTGAATTCCGAATATGATCAGGGCATTGGTGCGAAATTGACTCGCCGGGCTTTGCCAAACAATAAAGAGGCTCACTCCCATAAGGGCATAAAGGGTAGTCCAGACGGGTGCAAAAATCCAGTTCGGTGGATTGAAAGAGGGTTTATTGATTGAGCTGTACCAGGAGTCAATACCGGTAACGGTTGCAAAACCAGAAAGACCTCCGATAGCTAGTGGAATAGCTAAACACAAAATAAAAATCAGTGCCTTTTTCATGTAACTGGAACAGTAATCCGTGTTGATTAATTCAAAACTTAGTCTGGAAGTTAGGAGTTAAAGAAGTTTGAAAGTTCGGAACCCGAGGTGAACTTTTTGACTTTTCAACTCCCAAACGTTTAAACTCCAATACTCTCACTTTTCGGCTTAAAAACTCCACTTCAGCCTGAAAAAGAACCCATTGCCGAGCAATTCCATTTTGTCATTTTGTTCCATGTAGAAGGATTGTCCCACCAGAATTGCTTCGAGGTCTTCGCGGAGACTCACAGAGATATTTGGACTGATAAAGGCCAGGTTCATCCCAAAACCGTACATGCCGGCTAGTGAAACATTCCATAAAGGTGAAATAGGGTATGAGGCGGTTAAAAATGTAGCGTCTTTACTAGGGAAAAGTGTTTTGGCTGTCAGATTACCGAAAGCTCCTATTAAAGCCAGGTCTCCGGAATCTCCAAGATTGATCGGCTCGCTCAAACCATTTGAGCTGTGAAGGTAAGCTCCGTTAAGGTAAAGACTATTGGCAAAGGAATAATCAAATGTAGCTGTTGCAACAAACACATTTTGCTGCTGAATAGCTTCTTTTGTAGGCATAAAATAGGTGGCCTCTCCTTTAAAACCCACATTGCCAAGACTGCCCGCCCAGCCAACTCCAGCAGCGACATCTTGTATGTATTTTCCTGCGATCAGTTGGACATCATATCCGGCGGTATTGAACTGAAATTTGCCGGCGTAGGTACTAAATCCGAGAGCATCACGATTTATCGCAAAGTCAAAACTACTCATTCCGTTTGGCAAATAGTACTGGGCTCTGATGGCGTCGGTCCCGGGTCTTTCCTCATAATCAAAGTCTATGAAATTATAAGTGTTGAAAAGGTCATTCGGGTTCCAGGCTAATGTCCTGCCCCAGTTGATGCGTTGCCGGCCAATGGTAACTTCCAGATTGTTTTTGACATAATTGAGGTTTAGGCGATCAATAGTACTATGAAGTACAAAAGGGTCTTTATTGACTAAAACCCATGACATGTCAATTAAACCAGTATCAAAATCAAGATTGCTTCCATATCCGGGAATAGAAGCTACCTGATCTCCGAAAATTATGCGGTTTCGCCATCCGACGGACGCGGTCAGGTTGTCGCTAATATATGCTTTGATATTTATGCGATTATGAACAAGGTTGTCAATTCCTATTTCATTCAGATCCACAAAGTTTACCGTCTGCATATTTTTGAGATAGCCATTGATCTGCACCACCTCTTTGAAGCTGCGTTTGGTCTGCAGGCTGTCCTGAGCCGCAGCCAAGCTGGCAACATTTAGTAGCAATATGAGTATGTAGAGTTTTTTCATTTTTTCTTAAGACACAAGATTTAAGACCTAAGACGCAAGACTTTTTTGGTAGACGGGAGAATGGGGAACGGAACAAGGAGAAAGGCCATCCGGTCAGTGCCGAACTTCTAACCTCCGGCATCGGACATCAGACATCCAACACCCAACTTCCAACATCAACCTTCCACCCGCTCATCTGAAACGATCTTGCCGTCTTCCAGAGTGATGATCCGCTTTGCCCGGTCTATTACCCGCTGATCGTGCGTACTGAAAATAAAAGTAACTCCCTCTTCCTGATTCAGCTCGGCCATGATATCCAATAAGTTTTCAGTCGATTTTGAATCAAGGTTTGCCGTAGGTTCATCTGCCAGAATAAATTTGGGTTTCGGGGCCAGAGCTCTGGCTACAGCAACACGCTGTTGCTGCCCGCCGGAGAGCTTACCAGGCCTGTTTTTCATGCGATCGCCAAGACCAATTTTAGTCAACAATTCCTTGGTTCTGGCTGTTCTTTCTTCAGCTGGTCGTTTTTGGAGAAGCATGGTAAATTCCACGTTCTCTTCTGCGGTCAATACCGGAATCAGGTTGTAAGCCTGAAAAACGAAGCCGATGTTTCGAAGTCTGAAATCGATCAACTGATTCGGAGATAATTCTGACATGTTTTCACCGTCAACCATAATTTGTCCTTTGGAGGGTTGGTCAAGACCACCGATCATGTTCAGCAAGGTGGTTTTACCGGAACCTGATGGCCCGACAATAGCGGCGAATTCTCCTTTTTCAAAACTCAGGTCTACACCGTTAACGGCTTTGATTTCCTGATCGCCATCCTGAAAATGACGGTGGAGGTTTTGTATTTCTATTACTTTCATTTCTTTTTAAGATTATAAGATGTAAGACTTAAGACAAAAGACTTTTACTGGAAAATGGAAGATGGAGAACGGAACAAGGAGAATGATCTCTAACATCCTGCTTCTAACCTCTAACCTCTGATTTCACACTTCGTACTTCCCACTCCCCTTATCAAACTTTTCGAATGGCCTTCGCCGGGTCAAGTCTGATGGCTTTAATGATCGGGAAAATGGCGGCTAAAAAGGTGACGATGAGCACCATGATTCCGATTTTGACAAATTGATCTGGCAATAATGCCGGATAAACCACAGAACTAAAGCCCATCATCTCCAGGCCACTTTCCATTCCTTTCAGAACTATGCCGGTCTTTCCGGTAATGAGAATGGTAATGAAGGCAAGGAGCATACCCAAGGGAGCCCCGACCAGTGAAAGGAAAAGTGTTTCCAGCATGATCATGACAAAAAGTTTTGCCTTGTTAAGACCAATGGCCATTAACATTCCTATTTCCCTAACACGATCCATAATTGACATCAACATAGTATTGACAATACCAAAGGCGAGAGCCAACATGATAATGCCGATGATGACCTGCATACTGCTGTCAAAAGAATCAATGGCGTATTCCATCAAGGGGTCAAGTTCACGCCAGTTTTCAACTTTTGAAGTACTATTTACCGTTTGGAGTTCGCTTTGCAAAGCTTCCATTTGACGATCGTCTTTTAGTAAAACGGCAATCTCTTGAGGTTGACCATTGGACTTTAACAGAGGGTCAAGGTCTTTTTTCTGGACAAAGGCATTCATCTCATCATAGGCTGAGTTGCCACTTTTAAAAATCCCGACTATTCGGAAGGATGCCGAAACCAGTTCTCCCTGAGTATCGGTGAAAGTGATGACCAGCTTTTTCCTAAGTCCAAGCTTCAGTTTATCTGCTGTTTTCTGGCTTACTAAAATCTGATTTCTTCCTCTGGGTAAAAAGTAATCTCCTTCCACCACTTTTTCATTTAAAGCAGTCGTTTGATTCTCTGCGGTGGTATCAACTCCGGAGACGCGGATGCCTGAGCTGGAGCGGGAAGAAGCGACCATTGCGTTGACTACCAAACGGGAGGAGTAAGCCTCTACATTTTCATCTTTATCCAGAATTTCTTCGTATTGCTCGGCATCCTGAATGACATGTTTTGACATATATTCCTGCCTGAATTTCTCATTATGGATTTGCAAATGAGAGCTTTCATTGGCAATCAGACTTTCGATTCGGCTATCGTACATTCCCCACGAAAAACCCGTAAGAAATACCCCGGCCCACAGGCCAAGCATGATAGCGATGATGATAATTAGGCTTCTGGTTCTATTTCTCCAGATATTTCGCCAGGCGATTTTGAGGAGCATGTTGCTGTATTTTTAATGTTTACAATGGTCGGAAGTCTGAAGTTTGAGGTCAGAGGTTTTCCGCACGTTATTGATTATTTAGGTGTCTTTTTGAAAGCAATCATCATATTCATAAGTGAGAAAGCTTTGCTATAATATTTTTGAAAATCTCCCTCGGAGAAATATTTCCTTCTATTTCCTTTATGAAGACATGTGACTACCTCCGCCAACGACCGAATGGAATAACCAAGAAACTTATGAAACTCTTTTGTGGATTGAAGCATTGCACCTTCTGAGATGTTTAGTGCGATAGAATCTCCTGCTCTCCTGATTTGAGATTGCAAATTGTAAACTTCATTCTTAGGGAAGTCTTCGGATAGCCCATGAATTTCCTCTCCAAAATCCATGGCAAATTGCCAAATAGTTAATTTCTCAAATTTGAATTTTGCTTCCATTTGAATTCAGTATTCATTTTTCAAAATTACCTCAAACCTCAAACCTCAAACCTCAAACCTCAAACCTCAAACCTCACAAAATCACCCCCTCAACCCCTCCAACGGCTCCATCTTCAAAAGTTTAATCATCGGATAAATAGATAGGACAATTGACATAATAGCTACTACCCAGGTTTGGGAACTGATGAGAGCCGGGTCTGTGACGGCGGTAATGACCGGCTCGAAACCGACTTGCTCGTAGGCCTTGCCGGCTCCGCCTTCCAGTTTTACCGGAGAATTATGAAGCCAGCTGGTGATAGGTATGCTCAATAGGCTCCCGAAGATGGCTCCGATTGCGGTCATGATAATGCATTCGACCATTAAGGTGAGCGAAAGCATTTTGTTTTTCATGCCGATGGCCACCAGCATGCTGAATTCTCGTTTGCGTTCCTGAATCATCATAAGGAGCGTTCCGTAAATCACAAAACCGATAATCATATAAAGTACATAAAGCATGATTTTGCCAGACTCCCGGTCGCCCTCAATGCTATTGACGAGTTCAGGCATAAGCTCTTCCCAGTTTTTGACTTCATTGTCCGTTTCGCCAATGGCAAGTTGGAGCTCACTTTGAACTTCTTTCATGTCTTTGCGGCTTTTGAGATTGACAGCGACGGTGGTGGCCATCTCCTGAGCAGAAAATAGTCTTTGCGAAGCTTTCAGCGGTATATAAACCATATTGTCGTTCAATTGGGGAGCACCAAATTCAAGAATAGCAGCAACCGGATATTTGCCAACAGCCGTGGATGCATGATAGCCGGCACCGTAAAAAACAACCGTGTCTCCGGGACTCACTTTCAGGTATTTCGCCAGACCTTTTCCAAGCATGAGCTCTTCAGAGTCGGCCGTGAAATATTTTCCTTCTAGTACTCTCTTTTTAAGCCCTGTCAACTCATCTTCGAGCTGAGGGTCAGAGCCGGTAATCATAACTCCTTTGCTGACTTCCTCCGAGGATGCCAGAGCAAAGCTTTCAATTCGGGGAGAGTATGAAGTGATCTCGGGTATTGAAGTTATTTTTTGCTCGAGATCAGAATCAAAAATCAGGGAGTTGTCAATTGTTTTTTCATCTGAAAAGGCGGGGTTTTGAACCTGTAAAAAACCGCTGTAATAGCTCACCATGTTTTGAATCTGACGTTCATAAACGCCCTCCTGAACCGATCGCATGATGATAGCCAGAAACACTGCAAATAGTGTAGCGGCAATCATAATCGACGTCCTCACTCTGTTTCTCCAGAGATTCCGCCAGGCCATGGTGATGATGAGTTTTAGGTTTTGCATGTGTTTGAACTTTTTTCGTTAAGCTGCAACTAATGGGTAAAGACGGAAGACGGAAGACGGAAGACGGATGACGGAAGACCGATGTTTACACCTGTCATCTGTCACCGGTCATCGGTCAAAATCACTTCACCCTCTTCATATTCTGGACCGTGAAAAACGAAGGTGTAATGTTGGCGTTGAAATCTATTTTTTCCATGATCATAACGGTCTTGTTGCCGGGCTCTTCGGCAGGGATAATCTCCATTCTGCTGGCGAGGGTACGACCTCCCAAGTTTTTTATGCCCCCGGCCTGCATGGTGTTAACCAGATACTCGTCTTCGTCGTAGTACTCGGCTTTCATGTAGATATAGTCTTTCTGATCTACCCAGCTAATGACCTTCCCCCATACTACGGCGGCGTTTGGTTTTGGTGTCATTTCTATTTTCCAGCATTTTCGGCCACCAACAGTTTCTTCTCCGAGCATTTTGGGGGTAAAATCATCCTTGTTAGAAGTTTCTTTTACCAGATCATCGTTGGTTAAATCGGAGCCCATCCAGCTTTGAGCCAGCATGCTTGGAGGCATTTTGATCGTTCTTTCAATGCTCGGTAGCCAGTTCCAGAGTTCACGGTTTCTTTTTAGAAAAACGGTTCCTTTGTCTTTGGCCGGGGCTGTAAGGTAGGAGAGGGAATACTCTGTGCCCAGGCTCCATGATTTCATTTTCATTTCCCGCTTCCATGTCGGCCTGACAATTTGTACTGTGACTTCGGAGTAGTTTTTATCACCCTTCATTTTGTCATCGGCTTTTTGAATTATTGTAGAGGCACTTTGGCCAAAACTGCTGATGATGAACAGAAAACTAAGTGCTGTTAGCAAGCCAAGCCGTAAGGTGATCGACTGATAACGAGAGGTATTTTTTAGCTTTTTCATTGATCTTTTGATTTTATATTTTGATCCAGTTTATATCTTTTCTTGAGAGCCCGGGCTACATTTTCCAGATGACTGTCGTCTTCGGTAGTCAGGTATTGCACGGCCATACCATCCATTGCTGCTGCCAGAATTAAGAGTTCAGTTTCAGGGTCTTCAACTCCTATATCCTCCAGTCTTTTCTGATAAATGGGTACCCAGGATTTTATCTTGTTGTCTACAATCTGCTTTATAAAGGGATGACTCTCTTTCTGTAGGCCGAGCGAAGTCATGAGAACATTAAATTCTTTATGTGACTTCATGAACTCGACGGTGAAGTCAATCATTTTGCCGAGCATCTCAAATGAGTTCTCAATAGACATCATCTCGCGATAGGGCTGCTCCATATGCTCCACCATATCTGAAAGGACGGCTTGCAGAAGCTCGTCTTTTGAGTCAAAGTAGTTGTACATTAATCCTTTTGAAATACCGGCTTCTTTGGCAATCATACTGATACTGGTAGAGGCAAATCCTTTCTCCCCAAAAAGGCGTAAAGCGGTATCTAAGATTTTACGCTTACTCTCTTTTCTGATTTTCTCAAATTCTATATCGCTCTTAGGACTCAAATTTTTCTTGATTTAATTTTTTGACTGAACGGTCGGTCAAAGATAGGTGACGAAAGTTTATTTTCCAAATAGGGGTGGAAGATTTAAGATGGAAGACATGAGACAAAGGACTTTTTATCGGAGAAAGGAACACGGAGAAAGGCTACTCGCACAAAGCATCCAATACCTGAAACGTGACCATAAACTTCTAACCTCTAACTTCAAATTTCGGACTTCCAAAATCTTAAACTTCTCAACTTTCAAACTTTCAAACCATCAAAAAACTATCTTTGCCGCATGGCAGAATCCATTGAGCTTAAACCAGGCAAAAAAATCTATTTCGCTTCTGATTTTCATCTTGGAGCACCTGATCACGAACGCAGTTTAGTCCGTGAGCGAAATATTGTGAAGTGGATTGAGAGTATTAAATCCGATGCTCAGGTTCTGTTTCTTATGGGCGATTTGTTCGATTTTTGGTTTGAGTACAAATCCGTTGTGCCAAAGGGCAATACCCGACTATTAGGAAAGCTTGCAGAACTTAGTGACGAGGGGGTTGAACTGTATATTTTCCCGGGTAATCATGATTTCTGGGTGATGGATTACTTTACCCAAGAGTTGAACGCCAAAATCATCCATGAACCACAGGAATTCCTATTGAACAATCAATCGTTTTATATCGGGCACGGCGATGGCCTCGGCCCGGGTGATACTTCGTACAAATTATTGAAAAAGCTACTGTTTGCGAATCCTGTTTGCCAATGGCTTTTTCGCTATGTTTTGCCCCCTGATGTAGGTCAATTCCTCGGTAACCTTTGGGCACGAAATTCATATAAAAAGAATCGAAAGGAAGACTTAACCTTCGAGGAAATTGATATTAAAGAGGAGTTTATCTATCAGTATATTCTGGAAAAAGAGGCAAAAGGTCAAAAACACGACTATTATGTCTTCGGTCACCGGCATATTGCTATTGACGTGAAGGTCAATGATACCGCCCGATACATCAATCTGGGAGATTGGATACGCTTTAATTCGTATGCCGTTTTTGACGGGGAAAACCTGGAATTGATTGTTCAGAACTGAGGGCTTTCAGAGCTCGTTCTCGATCTCCTGTTTGGCCGAGAAATAGCCTTTCAAAACCGTAAAAGTAGTAATGGCCAGGAAGAAGATAATGATCCAGTGGACATAATTGATAATCCATGGGAAACGGTCGCCGAGGTAGTAACCGCCAATCACAAGAATACCCACCCAAAGGCCACCGCCAACAATATTATAGATACTGAAATTGACCAGTTTCATTTTTACCAAACCAGCCAGAATAGGAGCAAAAGTGCGAATCACTGGTAGAAAACGGGCAATGATCAAAGTGCGGCTACCGTATTTTTCAAAATACTTTTTGGTGCGTTTGATATGTTTCTTTTTGAAGAAAAGGTTCTCTTTTTTGTTTTCCAGAGCTTCCCCGAAAAAATAGCCCGACAGGTACCCGGTATACGAGCCCAGGACTGCGGCCGCAAAAATAGCCATCAACAACAGATAGATATTCACTTTGAGTAAGCCTAAGCCACAGAAAACTCCCGAAAGAAAAAGCAGATAATCGCCGGGCAGAAAGAAGCCGAAAAACAGGCCATTTTCAATATAGACAATGAGCACAATAGCGATCAAACCACCCGTTTGGATAATCTCTTCAGAGTTCATGATGTACTGAAAAAAATCGGTGATTTGCTCCATTCAGCTACTGCTTGAATCGTAAAATTAAAGGGATAAGTGAGAAATGAAAATGATATTGATCAAAATACCATTACACGGCTCGCTTTTTAAAACTACGCTTCAAATTCGGAAAGCTCCAGCCATCTCAGTTCCTTCTCTTCCAGTGATTCTTTGAGTTCTTCAAGCTCCTGACCGAGAGCGTTTAGCTTCTCAAAATCCGTTTCACCGCCATTCATCAAGTCAATGATTTCGGTTTTGCGGTCTTCAAGATCAGCCATATCTTTTTCCAGCTGTTCAAATTCTCTTTTCTCTTTATAACTAAGCTTTACCTTCTCTTTTTTGATTTCAGGTTTTGGTTCTTCGGCTTTGGCGGCCTTTTTCTCCTGCTCTTTTTCTTTCTCCTGTTCGTCTTTCCAGAGTCTGTATTGAGTGTAATTGCCGGGGAAGTCCTTGATATAGCCATTGCCTTCAAAAGCAAAAACATGGTCCACGATCTTATCCATAAAGTAGCGATCGTGACTTACTACCATCACGCAGCCGCCATAGTTTTCCAGAAACTCTTCGAGTACGTTAAGTGTCTCAATGTCCAGGTCGTTCGTGGGCTCATCCAGAATCAGGAAATTGGGACTTTGTACCAGAATCTTCATCAGCTGCAGCCTGCGTTTCTCACCGCCGGAGAGCTTATGGATATAATTATGCTGCACTTTGGGCGGGAACAAAAACATGCTCAGAAAAGCCGAAGCCGATAAATCGCGGCCATCTCCAAGTTTCACATGATCAGCATATTCGCGAATAGCATCAATCACCTTCTGATCTTCATCAAAGGCCAGTCCGTCCTGGGAGTAATATCCGATTTTGACCGTTTCGCCTTTAATAACTTTTCCGGAGTCGGGTTTCACGCTGTCAATGACAATATCCAGCAGGGTTGATTTCCCCATTCCGTTTTTACCCACTACACCGATTTTATCACCGCGTTTAAACGTGTAGGAGAAATGCTCAATCAGCCTTTTATCGGCATAACTTTTACTGATATCCTGAATCTCTACTATCTTTTTACCCAGGCGTTCGGTGCGAACATTCAGTTCCAATTTATCTTCTTTACGGTAGCCTTGGGTCTTTTCTTTCAAGTCGTGAAAGGCATCAATACGGTACTGGGCCTTTGTGGTACGGGCTTTAGGCTGTCGCCGCATCCATTCCAGTTCTTTTTTCAGACGCTGCCGGTTCTTCTCATTGGTGCTGGCTTCCACTTCCTCCTGCTCCTCCTTTTTCTGCAGATAGTAGGCGTAATTACCAATGTACTTATGAATATCATTGGCCCGAAGCTCCAGAATGCGGTTACATACTTTATCGAGAAAATAGC
The DNA here is from genome assembly GCF_001306455.1 of Jiulongibacter sediminis. Taxonomy (GTDB): domain Bacteria; phylum Bacteroidota; class Bacteroidia; order Cytophagales; family Spirosomataceae; genus Jiulongibacter; species Jiulongibacter sediminis. The sequence goes on from NZ_LGTQ01000013.1 coordinate 55,530, forward strand.
GATCGTGTGTTACCAGAAATAGCGTCACGTTGGATGACGAAAGGTAACCTTCGAGCCATTCGATGGTTTCTAAATCCAGGTGGTTGGTAGGCTCATCCAGAATGATGAAATCGGGCTGATCAATGAGTACTTTGGCCAGAGCCACGCGTTTTTTCTGCCCGCCGGAAAGCTCACTGACATTTTTCTCAAAATCATGAATGCCCAGCTTGCCCAGAATCTGCTTCACCTTGGCTTCATAATCCCAGGCGTTCAGACTGTCAAGCGTTTCTATACACTCTGACAGTAAATCCTGATTATTGGATTCCACGGCCTTCTCGTAGTTTTTAATGGCCTGAGTGATGTCATTTTCGGCGTAGAAAATGGTTTCCAAAACCGTCTGATTTTCCGGAAAATCAGGGTCCTGCTCCAGATAACCTACACGGATGTCATTGCGGATGGTGATTTCACCGCCATCGGTCTCGGTGAGGCCGGCGGCAATGTTAAGTAAGGTGGTTTTGCCGGAGCCATTGGCTCCAATGAGGGCCACTTTTTCGCCTTGTAAAATCCCGAAGGTAATTCCCTTAAAAAGCCACCGCTCGCCGAGGTCGCGACCAATATTCTCTGCCGACAAATAATTCATGCGGCAAATTTAGGAGGGAAAAGGAAAGGATAGCGTTTTTGTGGGAGAAAGAATGGGGGGAGATTAACGGTTCATGTATGAGCAGTAGTGGATTTTATACGACTACTTTTCGGATTACAAGATACTTTTAACAAAATGAAAAAACGGTTCAAGTTAGCACTCAAACCGCTATTGCTTATACACATTGTTGTGTGCCATTATTATTGCATTTTTGTTTACCGCCCGTAAGTTTCTTTCAAAAAGTCCTCAACTGAAACAGGCTCTCGTCCCAATATATTAGCTAAATCCTGAGTTGGGTGATCAAAATATCCACCTCTTACCTGAGCTGCAAATCCGAGGTTAGCTTGAATGTACATTTCAGGGATACCCGCTTCTTTACTTTGTTGTTCGTAGGTTTCAGGATTAATTGGATTGTATTCCAGATTTTTACCCGTCAATTCGGATAGTATTTCCATAACTTCATTGAAACCTACTGAAGCAGTACTTCCAAATTCATACGTCTTATGATCATGTTCATTTTTGGATAATACTTTGGCTGAGCCAATAGCCATATCTTGTCTTGTAGCAAATGAAAGCTTTCCGTTACCCATTGGCATTGCATATCCTTCAGTTAAAACCTTCTCTCCTAATATCATTGGTAAGGATTCCATGTAAGGTGCATTGCGAAGTATGCTATAGTTTAAACCGGATTGTTTAATAGCTTCTTCGGTTAAGGCGTGCATATCAGCAGCTCCTTCAGGATTATTCTTACCTAGTGACTTTTCACCTTGTGTACTTGTATATACTATACTTTGAACGTTGCTATTTACTGCTGCATCAATAACATTTTTATGAACTGTAAAATCTTGTGCTGCTTCATGAGTAGATACAAAGAAAAGGGTTTTAATACCATTGAAAGCTTTTAGCAAGGACTCCTTATTGGCATATTCACCAATTCTTACTTCAACCCCCAATGCGGCAATCTCCTTAGTTTTGTCACTTACTTTACGAGCTAAAACTGCTATTTCGGATGCTGACTTTTCTTTTAATAGTTCTATTAAGGTCAAATAACCTAAATGACCTGTTGCTCCTGTTATTAGTATCATGATTTTATATAATTTTAAGTGGATTGTTATTTATTCGGAATCTCACAACCTGTTTCATCGCATGTATATGCGGATGGACTTTTGCTGATTAAAGGTTTATAAGGGCCATCATCTTCTAAAATTCCTGAGAGCGTCTCTTTAAATACCTCTTTAGGTTGTGCCCCAGATAGTGAGTATTTTTTATTAATTACAAAATACGGTACGCCACGTAGGCCATTATTAATACCTTCTTGAATTTCCGATTTGATTTCAGCTCTATATTGGTCGCTTTTCAACATGGCTAAAGTTTCTTCTTTTGAGATACCAAATTCTTCACCTAATTCTGTCAACACATTTGGGTCTGCTATATTTTTAGCCTCCAAATAGGAAGCTTCAAAAAGCCGCTTTGCCATTGCTTTGCCATGGCCTCTTTGTTTGACCATATAAGCCAAACGGTGTGCATCCATGGTATTGACCATTATCACAAAGTCCATGTGTAGTTCCACATTGGCACTACTAGCCATATCCTCGATGTATTTTGACTTTTTTCTCGCTTCCTCTAAACTGAAACCGCTTTGCTTAGCGATTTCCTTTACGGTAAAAGCTCCTTGCAGTGTCGGGTTTGACTGAAAGCTCTTGTATACCACTGTGGCATTGATACCTAAATCAGCAATCGCATTATCAAGGTTTGCTTCCCCTATATAGCACCACGGACATAGGTAATCTGACCATACTTCTACAAGTACTGTGTTATCTTCATTTATTGCTATTTCTGTTATTTTGTTTTCTGTGATCATCATTTCTTGATTTTGATTATTGGACTGTCCTGTTACCTTAAATATTGCAATTGTTACAATTGCTACGATGCAAGTCGTCGATAGAAATGCTGCTCTTACCTTCCTTTCGACACCAGATTTTGTACGCTTCATTTTACCTGTTTAATTATTAATTACACACCAAAATTAGACAGGTGTTGATTTATGTACAAGTGTTAACTTACCTTTGCACAAAACTTTAAGAAATGATTGAGTCATTTTGTTGCTTAATCAACATTTTAAAGAAATCTGTTGAATAATACCGCTGAGAAAACACAATGAAAAATGGACAGAAGAGTTAAAAAATCGAGACAGGCTTTATTTGATGCTTTTACGAAATTGATGGTTGAATATCCTTTTCAAAAGTTATCTATTGCGATGGTCACAAAAGAAGCTGATGTAAATAGAGGTACATTTTACCTTCATTTTAAGGATAAATTTGAGTTACGAGAACAATGCATTGATATGCATCTTAACCAACTCATGACCAGTTGCACAGGTGGAAGTAAAGAAGAGTTTACGTCTAAAAAAGCCATGCTGACCACCTTTGATTATTTGAATGCTAATGCTGCTTTTTATAAAGTGATGCTTACCGGAGAGGATAATACTTTCTTTCGGAAAAGAATGGAAGAAATTCTAAAAATAGGTTTAAGTGATTTTATTGAAAGTAAGCCCATCAACAATCCTATTGATAAAGAAATTATGATGCAGGCTACAATTTCAGCTGGTGCGGGTTTAATTGAGTGGTGGCTCACAAAGCGAAATGATCTTGAACCAATATATTTAGTTGATCGCTTTTGGGATATTATTAATGTTGAGCGGTAGTTTTTAATGGTACACAACGTGCGAGTTAATATCATGCTTTTTTGGGCGGTCTTGTGTAATTATCTTCAGGATGCTGAGCACATTAACCGTATTTTAAAAGCAATATAACTTTTAAGAGCTCACCTCACCAAAATAAAAGCATTCTGCACGCTAGGCTAATTTTGGTACAACATGCTAGGCTAATTTTCATTATAAATTTCACCTCACCCCGCCAAAATAAAATCCGCACCTTCAGCTAATCCTTTGGAAAGAAAGAGTCCTTTAATCTCCTGATAAACATCTCTTTTGGCAATAAGACTAACAAAATAGAAATCCTTGTTTTCTAGAGCTTTTGATAGGGGAATGAAGTTCACATCTTCCGGTTTTCGGGTAAAGACATCGGTATGGGCTGCAATCCTAATGCCTTTTGCCTGAAGCCTATTTGCCTTAAGCTGTATATTTTTACTCGCTCCGCAAATGACGAGTTCACGATTTTGGGTAACATCATTTAGATACTTGGCTAAATATCGATACCGTACTTTTTGAAACGCTGCTTCGCGGTAGTGTTGATGTGTCCGGGTAAGTCGGTTGGGGTGGTCGTTCCAGGTGAGTAAAGGCTCTGCTATTTTAGCGATTTGTTCTCCCTGATCCATCCAGCGGAGGTAGAGTTCATAATCTTCGGGTGTGTCTGAGGTGTCCACCAGCCCATAGTTCTCAATCAATTCCCGACGAAAAAGGATGGTGGGGTTCGCTACGGGACTTTCATAAAACTGAGCAAGAAAATGCTCTTCAGGGCTAATGATGGCATTCTGCCATTCCACAAAATGCCCGAAACCTTCCGAGGCTTTGATGGTGGAAGAAAAGGTTGTTTGCGTCGCTACAGCCGCTAAAGATGGGTTTTCCAAAAGGTACTTCACCTGTTTCTCTAATTTCTCGGGTTCAGCGATATCATCACCATCCATCCGGGCGATGAATGGATTGTTTCCGGCCTGAATACCTGTATTGAAAGCAAAAGCTACACCCTGCCGTGGTTCATGAAGAAATTCTACACGTGAATCTTCTTTTGCAAATTTTTCAGCGATTTCCAGACTGGCCGCGTCTGCATTGTTGGCCACCAAAATCAAACGGAAATTCCGATACGTTTGATCAAGAATTGAGGCAATGGCCCGATCTAAAGTTTCACCGTTTTGATAAAAAGGCAGGATGATATCTACTGAAGGCCCTTTCAAGCTTTTGAATAAATAATGATTTCCATCGGGTAGGGGCTTTTCTTAGAAGCCTCAAAGCGTTTAATCTTTTCCACCTTAAAAGCAAGATGTTCGAATTCAGGAAAAAAGGTATCACCCTCAAAATCCTTCAAAACTTTAGTGAGGTAAAGCGTTGTACATTTTGGCAGTGCTGCCTCAAAAACACCTTCACCACCAATGACAAAGACCTCATCTTCATTTTTACAAAGCTCCAGAGCTTCTTCCAGCGATTTAACATGAGCGAAATTGTCTTCCAGTTCCAGATCGTCCTGACTGCTTAAAACGAAGTTGCCCGCCTCAGAGGAAACACGGTGTTTATCTTCATAACTTTTACGACCCATGATCATCTTTTTGCCCTTGGTCACTTTTTCGAGATGTTCCCAGTCGGCAGGAATGGGCTCCGGCCAGGGCAAAGAACCTTTAAAACCGATAGCCCGGTTTTGGCTCATGGCGGCGATGATGGAAATTTTAGGTTTTTCAATCATTCCGCAAAAGTCGCAATTTTAGCTTTCCGCAAAACTTCAGGTATCCCAAAAGCTTCAACATAAAGATGAGCCTGAGGCCTTACCTGACGCATCAGCTTATTCAGCACTTTACGAATGGCTTTTGATTTATCACCACTGATAAAATCATTTTCCAGAAACCAACCCTTGTCTTCATAAATGGCATGCAGACTGAAAATCTGAAGCATAATTCGAAGAGCTTCTTTCTCTTTGCTTTCAGGAAGAGAATTGAGTTTTTTGACAAATTCTTCAAATATAAAAGCTTCTACCCAGGCTTTGGCCAGACTGACCATGTGCGTTTGTGTACGTAGGAAAATCTCAGGCGGAGCTAGTTTTTTGCCGATAAAGCTTCTCATCCTATCAGAAAGACTAAACAAAAGTTTTTGCGATCTGAAAGTCATGGCTGACTGCATGAAATCAATACTGAGGAGGTGTTCCGCATTGGTGTTTCGGGTGTTTACCGGGTTCAGAGTAAGCACAGAGCTACTCATTCTTTGGAGCACATGACGGGCTACAGCCATAAAGCCACCGTCGTTAAATTCTTGTTTCAGGTCAGTGAGCAAAGCTTTCGCCACCAATTGCAAAAGCACGTGATTATCACCCTCAAAAGTGGTAAAGATATCTGTATCGGCCTTCAGATCTGCGAACTCGTTTTCGGCCAGGTAGCCTTTACCACCGCAGGCCTCGCGGCACTCCTGAATGGTATCCGTGGCGTGCCAACTGGCGTAACTTTTTAGTCCGGCAGCCAGCGTTTCTACTTCCCTCATTTCTTCAGATCCTCCGTAAGCTCCGGCAAATTTTTCGCGAAGCGTTTCCGTGGCGAATGTTAGTCCGTAGCTTTTAGCCATTAACGGGAAAAGTCGCCACTGATGCGTAGGGTAGTCGAGAATCAGGGTTTCCTGATCTTCATTTAAATTGCTGAACTGTCTTCTTTTTAACGAGTACCGGATGGCGATGTCCAACGATTTTTTCGCTGCCGTATTGGAGGCCAAAGCCAAAGAGACTCTTCCGCCCACCAGAGCACCCAGCATGGTAAAAAAGCGTTTCGACTCTTTTTTGATGGAGCTTTGATAGTTGCCGTTTTCGTCAATACCGCCGTATTTGTCCAAAAGGTTTTCCAGAGGAACCGTCACATTATCAAACCAGATACGGCCATTATCCACGCCATTTAGTCCCATTTTGTAGCCATTGTCTTTGACGGTAATGCCGGGTAAGGTTTCATGTTTTTCATCCCGAAGTGGAACCAGCACAGCATGAATGCCCTGATTTTTATTATTGACCATGAGCTGAGCAAAAACAACCGCCATTTTTGAATGGAGTGCATTGCCGATATATTCCTTACCTGCTGCTACCGTAGGCGAATGCACCGTAATGGTTTTATCATCAGGATTATAAACTGCGGTAGTTTCCAGATCACGCACATTGCTTCCGTGACCGGTTTCGGTCATGGCGAAACAACCTGCCAGCTCCAGCGTGCCTGTATCTTTGAGGTATTTGTCGTGGTGTTTTTTGGTACCCAATTGAAAAATAGCTCCACCAAAAAGGCCAAACTGTACTCCAAATTTGATGAGCAAACTGATATTGCCCATAGCCAGTGTTTCAAAAATGGCTGTATTTCCACCGGGTGAATTGGCTCCGCCATATTCTTCTGGATAGGCATAGGCTCCGTAACCTTGCCGGGCCAGTGCTTTGACCTGATCCAGAACAAGATTTCGCATTTCTTCCTTATCCCGAACTTCTTTTGAGATGTCAAAAAAGGAATCCATGATCAGCTTTTTGGCTTTCTCTTTCAATGGAGCGTATGGTCCATCCAAAAGGCTTTGCATTGCCCTCGGGTCAAAGGCCTTTTCTTCCTCGATTTCATGCTCTGCTTCAGGCGAAATACTTTGATAGAAAGAGAGTTTTGAGAGCTGATGACTTACACCCAGAGCAGCTTCCAGTTCTTCAATGGATTTCCGCACTTTCGGAGCATCCCAGATTTCGTTTTTTGCTCCTGAGGAAGTTTTGGCCATCTGAAGACCAAGGTCAACCAATGAAATTTTATCAGAAACTTTCATTTGTGCAGACTGCGATTTTATGGCGTCAAGCCAGCTTTTGAAGGTTTCCTCTGATGGTGGATTCTTCTGGTCTGTCCAGCTGATTAAGGTGTATTGATCATCATATGACAGAAAATCCATGCCTTTGATTTTATCCTGAATGGATTTCATTTCAGACGGGCTCAGTACAGAATCTGACCAGCCAATATAGAAAAGCGGAAGCACCGAAATGATTCCTGGAGAGTATTTCATAGGGTTGAAATCTTTGTTTGTGGTGGTATAACAAAAATTTCAACCCAAGGATTCGATGAAGCCCGAAGGCGAGTGTACCTAGTTAATTTTTCTCCAGTTGGTTCCGTCTGAAATAATGTGAAGGACTGAACTCGCTGGTATGGTCTGGGAGGTAGTCCCTAAGCCTGTTCTAAAAGGAACGCTTGTTGTAATTGCTCCGCCTCCCTGATTTATTATTTTGAATTCATAGGCTACAAAAGGAAGAGCAGAAGGTAGTGTGACGGTGTGACCGCCTGTACCGACGTAGAAAACTAAAAACTGCTGATCGTTGAGAGCAAAGTCACTGGAAAAGTCAGAAAGGGTTGAAATTCTTGAACCAGTAATGGCCATGTTTCCATATACCTTGACATTTCCACCGACTTGGAATTTGTCATTTGGAGTTCCGGACAAACTTGAGATAGGACGATTGATAGAAACCACATCATTGACAAAGTCTCCTCCAATCAAAGGTGTAGAGCTGTTTGAGTTTTCAATATAAAGTTTATCGGCCGAGGTTTCCCAGAAGCCGGCCTGGTAACCGATAAGAACGTTATTGTAAAAGCCACCGGTATAGCCTGCCTCATGGCCTAATAGCACTGAACGGTCAGCTCCTCCGTTTCCACTTCGAAAACCAACACTAACTGTGGAGTTGCTTGGGTTTTCAAGTGCCAGTGAACCTATTCCGACATTGCTGGAATTATAGCTCCAAAAGTTTTTCATGGCATGATAACCAATAGCCACATTGTCATCATTATTATTTCCCAAACCACTATTGGGTGAATTTGAATAAAGGGCATCTGCACCAATGGCCACATTTCGGTCAGAGAACACACTCCAGTATCCGGAGTTTTTTCCAAGAACTACGTTATCGTTTCCATTAAATCCGCGATTCATGGCATCGTGGCCGATGACCACATTGCCACTTGCACTGGTTACAGGGCCGGTAACGGAATAGCCAAGCAAGGCATCTTTTCCCAAAACAAGATTGTCTTTATTGAGGGCATTAACATTGTTTGAAATATGAGTGGAATTAATGCTTCCGGGCAAAATGGTTACCGAGGTGGTGTTGTTCTGTATTTCATTGACCTGAGCTTCGGCTACATTGAAAATACAAATGGATAGTATGAAAGTTGGAATAATAGAATGTTTCATTTTTATCATGGTTATTTATCTATTAATTGAATCCAGAATGGTTTTTGGTAGGTGAAAAGACTCTGTTCTTTTTACAAATGAAGGGGAACCTTGAGGATGATAAAATCCCTAATCTTAGGGAGGTGGGTATTTGGCAATAACCAAAGCAATAATTAGTAAGCGGATTCCCTATCTTTGCGGTCTAAACCAATGATATGAGTCAAAAACTGAGCGTGTTTGTGGTCTTAGGCCTGATTATTTCTATGACCTCAGGCTGTGGAAATGAACAAACTTACGTGCCGAAACCCAAGGGGTATAATCGCATTGACCTACCTCCTCATGAATACAGGCAGTTAGATGAAGAGCATCCCTATACGTTTGAGTTCTCAAAACATGCAGTGGTAAAGCCTGACACTTTTGCGAATTCTGAACCGCACTGGATCATCCTCTCTTATCCTGATTATGATGCTTTAATTCAGTTTACATATAAGTCCCTTGATGGCAGTCCTGAGAAACTCTCAAAGCACATTGATGATGCCTTTAAGTTGGCGGCTAAGCATCATGTTAAAGCGACATCTCAGCGTGAACAAATCATTGAGTTAAATAATGGAAAAAGAGCGGTAACCATCGAAATCGAAGGAGAGGTGCCCAGTCACTTTCAGTTTTATGTTACCGACACCACCAATCATTATTTAAGAGGTGCTGTCTATTTGATGGAACCAACACTGAACGACAGCCTGAGGCCGGTCATTGATTATATGAAAGAAGACTGCCTTCACCTTTTAGAAACTTTAACCTGGAAGCCCTGATGATTTTCTCTGTTGAATCGCCGGATTGGCAAATCCTGAGAAAGTCAGGAGATGCCATGCAAATGGAATTACTCAAAAATGAGCTTCTGAATAATGAAATCAATTGTTTTCTGGTCAACAAGAAAGACTCTGTGTATCCTATTTTCGGAGCATACCTTCTTTATGTAGAAAAGGAGAATGCAGATGTGGCCAAAGCAATTATTGAGAACTTTTTAAATAACGATGACTCAAAAGCTAGCTAAGTACTCAAACCTGACCCAGCGGATTATTGCCGCCATCATCGGGGCAACGATAATAATATCAGGAATGATGTTTTCCCCTTTGACCTATTGGTTGGTTTTTCTCCTGTTGTCAGTTATGACGCAAGCAGAATTTTACCGTCTTGTAGGATTGAATGGAAACATACCCCTCACCATTTACGGGACACTCTGCGGAGTCATCCTCAATATTCTCACTTATTTTATTGAAAGTGAAGTATGGCCTTTCAAGTTCTATTATGCTGTTATTCCACTGCTGGCCATCACCTTCTTCATTAAGTTGTACAAGCACTCTGATAAACGGCCTTTTGAAAACCTCGGATATACTTTTCTAGGCATTATTTATGTGGCCGTTCCCTTTTCACTGGTCATCGAAATCGGGATTGAACCCGAAACCTACCGTCCGCTTTTGATGTTAGGAATTATGTTGGTGCTATGGGTCAATGATACCGGTGCTTACTTTGCGGGTACACTTATGGGCAAGCGAAAGCTTTTTGAAAGAATATCGCCCAAGAAAACCTGGGAGGGCTTTTTTGGAGGAGCAATAAGCTCGCTGCTGGTGGCGTTTGTGTTTTCAAGGTTTTATCCTGATTTGGTCTTATGGAAATGGCTGGTGATTGCACTTATCATTTCCATTACCGGGACGCTCGGAGATCTGGTGGAGTCTTTGTTCAAAAGAAGCCTGAAGGTCAAAGATTCCGGTAGCCTGATTCCGGGGCATGGAGGGTTCCTTGACCGCTTTGACGGGCTGTTGCTTTCCATACCTTTTATTCTTACTTTTCTAAAAATATTTTCTTGATGCTGAAACGAATTTTAGGCCTTATTTTATTTGCTGTAGCCCTTTTTGGGGCCTTCGAGACGCATGCACAAGGCGAGAAAAAATTCATTACATTCAGCGGTTTTGTTATTGACGGAAAGAACGATGAACCCCTTCCCGGAGCCTATATTATCAATGAAAGGGCAGGTAGAGGAACGCTGACCAACGACCGGGGTTACTTCGTCATTAATGTTTTTCCCGGTGATAGTATTGTCTTCAGTTACCTCGGATTTAAGAAGCAGTATCACATCATTCCACGGGATGTTATGTTGTCTTATTCTGCCGTAGTGGAGCTGAATGAGGACGCTAAGATGTTAAAAGAAGTTAAAGTTTATCCGTTCTCCAATGAGGAGGAATTCAAACTGGCTCTGGTAGAAATGGAACTTCCTGATGCACGCGAACGAGCTTACATGGAAGAAAACCTCAGCAGGGATAATTTAGACAGAGCCATGGCGATGCAGGGGATGAGTGCAGAGCAAAATTACCGCTATGCCATGAGTCAGCAGCTGCAAAGTATTCAAAGGCGGGGATCTTTAACTACGAATCCATTACTAAACCCTATCGCCTGGCAAAGCTTTATACAAAGCATTAAAAACGGGTCTTTCTCAAATAAGGCTTACAAAAAGGGTGGCTACGCTCCTAAGAACCAAGGTTCGCGAGATGCGATCTTTAACAGCAACTAATTTTTAGTTTACAGTGAGCAGGGGCAGTTTTGATCGAAATAAAAATAACTGCATACTGAAACCGAAAACTGAAAACTGAAAAAACTACTCCTTCCCAAACCACCCCGCATACTTCACATAGTTATTTGAAGTACGCATAAAGACCTCGGCGGCCTCAGGTGACAGTTTCTTTAATTCTTTGGCAGGGTTGCCCGCCCAAATCGTTCCTGATGGAACACGTGTATTTTGTGTTACAATTGCTCCCGCTCCAATAATCGCATTCTTCTCAATGTAAGCACCGTCCATCACAATGGCCCCCATTCCGATAAGCACTTCATCTTCAATCTGGCAACCATGAACAATAGCATTATGTGCGATGCTGACATTATTGCCCAGTATCGTCTGCGTTTTCTGATAAGTACAGTGAATCACGGCTCCATCTTGGATGTTGACTCTGTTCCCCATTCTAATGGCATTTACGTCACCTCTGATGACCGCATTGAACCAAACAGTACAATCTTCTCCCATTTCTACATCGCCCACCACAGTGGCGTTAGGGGCCAGCCAGCAAGAGTCTGGTATTACAGGGGATTTTCCTTCGACAGGAAGTATGAGCGGTTTCATGGTTAAATATCTTTGGTGAAATGGAGAATAGTTCTGTCGCCTGAAAGTTCTTCTTTTTCAATGGAAAAACCATAGCTCTCAAGGATATGAGCAGATGCGATATTTCTTTGATCTACCGTGCCCAGCAGTTTTTTGACTTCAGGAAACCCAGAGTAAGTATGGTTCATCATGGCTACGGTCATTTCTTTGGCAAAGCCTTTTCCTCGGCACTCAGGAAGAACGGCATAACCAATTTCCATGATGTCCTTGGCTTCTTTGACAATCTTCAGATAGCCTATGACCTTTGTGGAGGTTTTATCAATGGCTTTGAAGAACCCGAGACTTGAATGTTGAGCATTGGTTTTGAGTTGATATTCAAAACGTTCTTGGGCCTCTCGTTGATTCAAAGCTTTGCCGGTGATGAATTTCATGATGCTTTCATCCATTGACATGGAAACCGACAAAGCACGGTCTGAAGCAGAAAGTTTCTCAAAAGAAAGCCGTAAAGAGGCCTTCATCAGAAGTTTCTTTCGCCTTTTTCTTTTCTTCCGAGCATTACGGCTCCACTCATGGCAATCAAAAACAGAACTGAAACCAACTCAAACGGCAAAAGGTATTTGCTATAAAGCAATTGACCAAGCGTTTCAATGAAACCGGTTTTGATTTGATATGTAGAAGGATCAATTTTCTGACTTTCTGTAAGTCGAATAGCGGCAACCAGTATTACACCTATGGTACCACCAACGATGCTGGCTCCAATAACGATCTTGTTATTATCAAGTTCAGGAGCCTCATCTTTGATGTTCAAAAACATGACTACGAAAAGGAAAAGAACCATAATTGCACCTGCATAAACCACAATATTTACAGCTGCCAAAAATTGAGCATTCAGCAAAACATAATGTGCAGATAAGGAAAAGAAGGTCATGATCAGATAGATCACGCTATGAATCGGGTTTTTAGACAAAATGGTACCCAAAGCACCGAACAAAGTCAAAACTGAAACAGCGTAAAATGACCACTGAGTCATTGTCAGGTTTTTAATAGTTTCCAGAGTTTCCATTGGTCTAGTAATTTACCGGTTTTTGTTGTTCCCAAAGTTTTTGCATTTCCTCTTTAGTCCATGCATCACGCTCATAGCGGTCATCCATATCTTCTACCAGCTGATCTTTGCCATAGATTACCTGATCTCTGCTGGTAAATACCGGCACAAATTTATCATGACGAAGGTAGACGGCCTCTTTAGGGCAAGCCTCTTCACAAAGGCCACAGAAAATACATCTGAGCATATTGACCTCATAAGCAGCCGCATACTTTTCTTCCCGGTAAAGGTGTTCTTCACCTTTTTCACGTTCAGCTGCGACCATAGAGATAGCTTCTGCCGGACAGGCCACGGCACAAAGACCACAGGCCGTACATCTTTCACGACCCTCTTCATCTCTTTTTAAGATGTGATGACCTCTGAAGATAGGTCCCAGATAGCGGGTTTGCTCCGGGTAACGAATCGTCGCTTTCTTAGAGAAAAAGTGTTTAAGCGTAATGCCCATGCCTTTGGCAATACCCGGCAGATAACTTTTCTCAGCCAGCGTCAAAGGCGTTTTATCGGTCTTTTTTGATCTGTTGGTCAGTTGCATATTAAACGCTTGTTTTCTTAGATTTCATAAGGGCTGATCCGGCATAGAGCAAGGCAATGAAAACACCAAGACCTATCCAATTTACCAATAAAGGCTGATTAGAGAGCTCTGCAGCAGCAGTAATGATCATATTGACTACCGCTAATGGAATTAAGCCTTTCCAACCTAAATCCATCAATTGATCATAACGGAAACGTGGTAAAGTCCATCTTACCCACATATATACAAAAATGAAGAAGGCGATTTTACCAAAGAAAACCAAAGTCCCCACTAAAGTAGCCAGATTATGACCTGTTACTTCTCCCATTTTTGAGGTTAATGCTGAGTAAACCCAGTCCATTCCTGGATAGTTGAAACCTCCGAAAAACAAAGTGGCTATTACAGCAGATGAAATAAACATATTCACATACTCGCTGAATAGGAAAAGACCCAGTTTCATAGAACCATATTCTGTATGGTAACCAGCAACCAGTTCGTTTTCTGATTCTGGAAGGTCAAACGGAGTACGGTTACATTCTGCAAAAGAACAGGTAAGAAAGATGATAAAGCCCAATGGCTGGTAAAATACGTTCCAGTTCATTCCGTGTTGCTCCTCCACTATAGTTCTCAATGATAGTGAACCAGACATCATCAAAACAGCGATAATAGATAGACCCATGGCCAGCTCATAAGAGATGTTTTGAGAAGCTGCTCTGATAGCACCGTAAAGGGAGTATTTATTATTTGAGGCCCAGCCTCCAATCAGGATTCCATACACTCCAAGAGAAACCACTCCGAAAACCCAAAGGATTCCGATATTGACCTCAATGCCTTGAACCAAAATTTCATGACCATCATAAAGAATGCTATCTCCAAAAGGAATAACAGCACTTGTCATTAAAGCCGTTAACATGGCCAGAGAGGGCCCAAGAATAAATAGCCATTTATCGGCCAGAGTTGGAATAAAGTCTTCCTTAAAAAACAGTTTTCCTGCATCAGCCAGAGGTTGCAGAAGACCGAAAGGTCCTGCTCTGTCGGGCCCCACACGATCCTGTATAAAAGCTGCGATAACTCTCTCAAAGTAGGTTTCATAGGCAGCTATACCTAAGGAGAGAGCAAAAATGCCTAAAATAATGAGCGATTTGATCAGAAAAACTGAATCCATTCAGCCTATTTATTTAAAAGTTTAAATTCTTTGTTTTTGTCCATCAAAGCCTTGTAATCTTCAGACTCTTTTACCTCTTCTAACGATTTGTTATAAGGTCTGGAATCATCGATTTGCTTATAATTTTGAGCAGCATGCTTAAGAGCGTACTCAGGCTTAATGGCATCCTTTCTGTATTTATTGGCAGAAAGTACCGAATGTCTCTGCATCTTGGCTGGCCCTTCGATAACCCAGTCAGCTGTTTCTTTCTTATCAAAACGGCATGTGTTGCAGATAAACTCATCCACTTCACCCCACTGATTCTTACGCCCCGTAACACGGATTACCTCGTCTCCTTTGTACCAAAGATGCACTTTGCCTGAGCATTTATCACAGTCTCTGTGTGCGTCTACAGGTTTTGAGAACCATACTCTGTTTTTAAAACGGAAAGTTTTGTCAGTTAAAGCTCCTACCGGGCAAACGTCAATCATATTGCCAGAGAAATCATTATCGACAGCTTTACTGATGTAGGTGCTGATTTCGGCGTGGTCACCGCGATACATCACGCCATGGCAACGGCCATCTGTAATTTGATCTGCTGTATGAACGCATCGGTAACACAAAATACAGCGGTTCATATGAAGCTGAATCTTATCACCGATATCCTCACGTTCATAAGTTCTACGTTCTTCTTCAAATCGCTGTGCCTCCGTACCGTGCTTAAAGGCAAAATCCTGAAGACTACACTCGCCGGCCTGGTCACAAACCGGGCAATCCAACGGATGATTGAGAAGCAAAAATTCTACAATACCTTTGCGAGTTTCCACTACCTCTTCATTCGTATAATTTTCTACCACCATGCCATCCTGCACCTGAGTAATGCATGAAGCCATAAGCTTAGGCATCGCACGGGTATCTTTGGCCGAGCCCTGAGCTACTTTTACAAGACAAGCACGGCATTTTCCACCCGATTTTTCCAGTGGTTTGTAATAACACATTGCCGGCGGAGCTACTTCCGGACCAATTTGTCTGGCCGCTTGCAGAATAGTAGTACCCGGAGCTACCTCAGTTTCTATTCCGTCAATGGTTACTTTAAATTTATTCTCTTCCATCAATTTAAATTGATCAGATTATTATCAATAAAAAATCTTGTCAACGCCTCACCAACAAACACAGAACCTTTTGGAGTGAAATGACAATCATCGTAAAAGTATTCACCTGTATTCGGTATTGCGTTTTCCAGTCTAAAACAAGGTACGTTTTCTTCCAAAGCAATTTGATGAACATCGGCGTTCATCTTGTCCATGCTATTCTGCATAAAATCTTTGGGAAACCTGCTTTCCTTATTTTTGTTCATCCAATGATATTTCTGAAGGGTTTGATCTTCAGATTTCCAGGTGGTAGGCTGGGTCATTACCACTACCGGTATGTCATTTATTTGGCATGTGGCAATAAATGATTTTACCATTTTTTGGTAATACGCAAAATTGATTTCCGGGCCTTCTGCCATTGGTAGTTTTTGCGTTGCAAGAGGTGCCGCCAAATGATCAGCAAATTGTACCGGTGTGCCGGGAGCTATACCCGTATCTTCTTCATCCGAATCCCGTTTCAAAGGATGCTCTTCATCAGATTTTAGTTTACGTTTAGCGTTCAGGAATAACTTGTAGAGGGTAAAGCGAGCCAAACCAAGTTTATACCAACTCACAGCTTCTACCTCTTCATAGACATCGTCGAATCTGAAAATATTATCATCACCAACTAGCAGGTTGAGATCATTGACCCCTGCAAAAAGGATAACCATATCTGGTTTGAGATGAATTACACGGTTCTGAAGTAAGGCAATATGATCAAACATTGCCGCACCTGCCGTTCCTCCGTTATAGACATTTATAGCTCGTCCGGTTTTCTCTTCAAGGTTTTTTTCTAGTACCTGACACCAGGTTTTTTCATAGGCATAATCATAACCCTGGGTGGTACTACCACCTATGGCGAAAATACTTATCTCATTACGGCTGGTATCCACATCGTCCTGATGTCTGAACCCCTGATTATTGATATGGATGTTAACGATGTTCTTTTCATCCTCAGGAAAAAGCTCATTGGGATTAAAAACAAAAGCTATATCAGTATTTCTGGTATTCTGAAGTCGGATAACTTCTCCTGTGGTGTATGATTTTACACGTAAATGCTGATATGGGTCCGGCAGGTCAATAAAGAGCCTGAGAACCAGTTCTGCACCCAGAAGGGTGAAGACGATCATCAGCAATGTGTAAAATATATTTTTCATTTCAATTTTAAGCCAGACTTAGTTCCGGCTGATAAACTGCACCTTTTTTTGTCGCGGCCTCGGGATTTTTAACATGCCATTCAAACTCATCTCTGAAATGTCTGATAGCACTTGCTACCGGCCAGGCAGCGGCATCGCCCAATGGACAAATGGTATTTCCTTCAATTTTCTTAGCGACATCAACCAAAAGATCAATATCTCTTTCATTACCCTTTCCGTGCTCAATTCGGTAAAGAACCTTTTCCATCCAGCCCGTGCCTTCACGGCATGGAGAGCATTGACCACAAGACTCATGACGATAGAATCTTGAGAAATTCCAGGTATTTCTTACGATACAAGTCGTCTCATCCATTGCAATAAAACCTCCCGAGCCCAGCATTGTTCCTGAGGCAAAACCTCCATCCGAAAGCGATTCGTATGACATCAAACGCGGCTCACCTGCAGCTGTTTTGAGTATTAAATCTTTTGGGAGAATAGGTACTGATGAGCCACCAGCCACGACGGCTTTTAGCCCATGACCATCTCTGATACCGCCGAGATATTGATCTGAATAGATAAACTCTTCAACCGGAAGACCCAGTTCAATCTCATAAACGCCCGGATTCTTCACATGACCAGAAGCCGAGATTAGCTTAGTACCTGTACTTCTGCCTATTCCAACTTTGGCATATTCTTCGCCACCATTCAATACAATCCATGGCGTTGTAGAAATGGATTCCACATTATTCACCACGGTAGGGCATTGATATAAACCTTTGACGGCAGGGAAAGGTGGTTTGTTTCTTGGATTACCACGCTTTCCTTCAAGTGATTCTAATAGAGCGGTTTCTTCCCCGCAGATATAAGCTCCTCCTCCGGGTTGAACCACTAACTCAAGATCGTATCCGGTTCCCAGAATGTTTTTGCCTAACAAGCCCGCTGCCTTAGCTTCGGCTATTGCTTTTTCCAGAATATTGATGACATACATCAATTCCCCTCTCACATAGATGAAAGAAGTGTTTGCACCCAGTGCAAAACTGGAGATGATCATTCCCTCAATGAGTAAGTGAGGACTCTTCATCATTAAATAGTGATCTTTGAAAGTACCGGGTTCAGACTCATCACCATTACAAACCAAATAGCGAGGCACACCTTCAGGCTTGGCCAGGAAACCCCATTTCATTCCCATCGGGAAACCTGCTCCACCACGACCTCTCACACCTGATTTTTTGACCTCTTCCACGATTTCGTCAGGAGACATCTGTTTCAGAGCCTTTTCTAATCCCGCATAGCCACCGTTTTTACGGTAGACATCCAATTGCTCAATGCCAGGTACGTCGAAATTACCGGTTAATATTTTGATGCTTTCTGCCATTTTTTATTTGCTAAGCTCTTCAATGATTTCATCCACCTTATCATTGGTCAGGTGCATATAGTATTTTTCTCTGATCTGGAAACATGGTCCCCAGCCACAAGCGGCGAGGCACTCTACTTCCTTAACGGTGAAAAGGCCGTCCTGAGTGGTTTCACCGGCTTCAATCCCCAATTTATCTTTAAGGTGAGCATAAACCTCTTCACCACCCATAGTACAGCAGGGACCCGTTCTGCAATATTCTATTACATGTTTACCAACTGGCTCCAGATGAAACATGGTGTAAAAGGTAGCCACTTCGTAAACTTCTACTGGCTGAATACTCAACAGATCAGCCACAAAGTCCATGGTTTCAGGACTTACCCAACCATGCTGTTCCTGAGCTAAATGAAGAATAGGAAGCAAAGCAGACTTCTGCTTGCCTTCAGGGTAACGGGCAATAATTTCTTTTGCTTTCTCAAGCCTCTCCGGCGTCAATGCAATGGTCTCTGTCATTATTATGCGTCTAATTCTCCGGCAATTACATTTAAACTACTCATGATGGCCACAGCATCTGAGATGGTCAGTCCTTTACACATTTCAGGATAAGCCTGATAGTAAATGAAACTTGGTCGTCTGAAGTGCAGGCGGTATGGTGCTCTGCCTCCGTCACTGATTAAATAATATCCTACTTCACCATTACCTCCTTCGACCGCGTGATACACCTCGCCAATAGGAGCTTCAATTTCACCCATGATAATCTTGAAATGATAAATCAGGGATTCCATGCTGCGATACACCTCTCTTTTCGGTGGAAGGTAATAATGCTCTTCATTTGCGTAATACGGTCCTTCCGGTAAATTCTCAAGTGCTTGTTTGATGATTTTCAAACTCTCCCAGACTTCAGCGTTTCTGACCATGTATCGGTCGTAAGTGTCGCCATTATGGCCTACCGGAATTTCAAAGTCAAAATCTTCATAAGAGGAATAAGGCTCCATCACTCTGACATCGTAATCAACACCTGCAGCTCTCAGGTTAGGCCCTGTAAATCCATATTCCATGGCTCTTTCACCTGTAATACCTCCTACATCAATGGTTCTGTCCATGAAGATTCGGTTACGGTTCATCATTTTTTCAAACTCAGCCATTGCTTTAGGCAGGGAGTTGTAAACGATGTCTTTGATTTTTGCTAAAGCAGTAGGAGAGAGGTCTCTTTCCATTCCGCCGACACGGCCCATATTGGTTGTTAAACGGGCTCCGCAAACCTCTTCATATACTTCGTAGATTTTCTCCCTTTCCTGAAAAACATAGAGGAAGCCGGAGTACGCACCCGTGTCAACTCCGAGAATCGAGTTACAGATAAGGTGGTCTGAAATTCTGGCCAGCTCCATCATAATCACTCTGATGTACTGAGCTCTTTTTGGCACTTCAATATTGAGTAATTTCTCGACGGTCATGTGCCAGCCAAAATTATTGATCGGTGAAGAACAGTAGTTCATTCGGTCCGTCAATGTAGTGATCTGGTAGAATGGACGTCTTTCAGCAATTTTTTCAAATGCTCTGTGGATATACCCCACGGTCTGCTCTCCGGAGATAATCTTATCCCCATCCATTTGGAGAACATTTTGGAAAATACCGTGAGTAGCCGGGTGAGTAGGCCCAAGATTGAGGGTAGTGTACTCATTCTCCTCCTGAATTGGCTGATTCAGAGCCAGGGCATCAGTAGTCTTTTTGCTGTTTTTTAGCTCTTCTGTCATATTATCTTCCAAAAAGGGCATCTATTTTATCTTCTCGGGTGGCGTCTTCAAGCGGGTACTGCTTTCGCATCGGATGGTAATCCATATCATCCATGTTCAAAATTCTTTTGAGATTTGGATGTCCGGTAAAGTTGATTCCGTAGAAATCAAATGTTTCTCTTTCCATCCAGTTTGCTGCTGCGAAAAGCGATGTTACCGTTGGGATATCCGGTTTTGCCTCTGGCAAATAAACCTTAATTCTTAAACGAATGGCATTCTCAAAACTGTGTAGATGATAAACAACACATAGTTCTTTGCCTTCAGCATCAGGGTAATGAACGCCGGTGATATCGGTCAAAAAGCGGAATCTCAAGCGGTCGCTTTCTTTGAGATATTGAATAACCTCAATAATACTCTCGGCTTTTGTGTTGAACGTCAATAAACCGTTCGGTTCTTCAAACTCAAGAACTTTGTCTCCAAAATGAGCGGCAAGCTCCTCTACTATTTCCTGATTACTGATCATCCTACTTCAATATTATAAGACTGTAAAAGGGCTTTATACTGGTCAGATTCTCTTCTTCTTAACGACTCGTTTTTAGCCAGTTCCTGAACCTGCATTAAACCATCCAGAATTTGTTCAGGTCTTGGAGGACAGCCGGGTACATAGACGTCAACCGGTATAACACGGTCAATTCCCTGAAGAACGGAGTAAGTATCAAATACGCCTCCAGAAGAAGCACAGGCTCCTACGGCAATAACCCATCTTGGCTCGGCCATTTGAAGATAAACCTGCTTTACTACCGGAGCCATTTTTTTAGCGATGGTCCCCATCACCATCAGTAAATCTGCCTGGCGGGGTGAGAAACTCGGTCTTTCAGAACCGAATCTTGAAATATCGTAATGGGCTCCCATGGTGGCCATAAACTCAATACCGCAGCATGAGGTGGCAAAGGGCAATGGCC
The DNA here is from genome assembly GCF_001306455.1 of Jiulongibacter sediminis. Classification (GTDB taxonomy): domain Bacteria; phylum Bacteroidota; class Bacteroidia; order Cytophagales; family Spirosomataceae; genus Jiulongibacter; species Jiulongibacter sediminis. The sequence continues at coordinate 76,239 of NZ_LGTQ01000013.1, forward strand.
AAAGAGAATTTCCTCTGGCAAGTCCAATAACCTTATCTAATGAGGTGGCAAAGAATCCTGAACCGCCGTAGCCATCAGGAGCTGCTACTGTTTTTATTTCGCTCATAATTTCTTTAATCTCTCTCCCAGTCTAAAACGCCTTTTTTCACGATGTAATAAAAGCCTGCCATGAGGAAGGCCACAAAAGTGAGCATCTCTATAAAACCAAACCATCCCAGGCTTTTAAAGTTCACTGCCCAAGGATACATGAAGATAATTTCTACGTCGAACAATACGAACAGAATGGCAATCAGGAAATAACGAACAGAAAGAGGCGTACGGGCATCACCTTCTGATTCAATACCACATTCAAACGGATCTTCCTTTTGCTTACTTTTTAATCTTGGCCCTAAAACATGTGTGATGATAATGGTGAAAATCACAAAGCCCAAAGCCAGCAGAAACTGAACTAAAATGGGTGAAAAATCCTGCGGTAAATTGCTGATCATTCTGATTTCTGGTTTTAGGCTGCAAAATTACAATCCGCAAATCGTGTTTCAAAACTTAAAATTGTAATTATTTAAGTTTTCTGTGCACCAAATGATGGTTTTGTTGGATTTTGGAAGGATGCTTTTTTAATGCACAATGAGCTTATGACTCACATAATTACTTCGGCTTCCCAACTTCACTGTATATAACCCCGGTGGCAAGTGACTTATAGATTGTGAAGCAAACTTTCCTTCTGAATATTTTATTACAGAAGTTAAAACATTTTTTCCTGATTTGTCGGCAATTGTGATATTCAAATCCTGTGGTTCATTCAACATTTCAATGAAAATCTGGTCACTTGAAGGATTCGGCCAGATTTGAATCGGTGGATTAAAATCTGCCTGTGAAAACTCCAGAATATCTGATTTCTCAGAATAACAAACTAATTCGGGGGAACCCTCCATAGTGTAGGCAATTTTTGCTTTGGCATAGTAAGCTCCCGGTTCTGCTGGTTTGAATTGAGTAGAAGAATAATCCAGATTATTGTCGTCTTTAAACCATTGTAGTGTTTCCTGAGAATTCAAGCTAAAAGGGGAGGTTTGCTCAATAATTGGTTTTTGGGGAGCTTTTAAAGCTTCAAGCTCAAAATGTAAAGTGTCGGAGCTGCAGCCAAGATGGTCGGTTACTCTGAGGTAATGTGAACCCTCACTTTGATAAGCCGATAATTCTGAGGTTTCACCATTTGACCAAACATAATTATTGAAGTTCTGAGTAGTTTGAAGTGTTACTGATTCGTTTTCACAGAAACGGTTTTGACCGGTGCTGTATTCAATTTTTGGTTCAGGCTTAGGATTTACTTTGACAGCAATTTCATCTGATTTGTACGTGCAGCCATATAAATTCTTCCAGAAATAGGAGTATGTTCCGGAAAGGGTTGGGTTTATTTTTTGACCTTCCTCACCGGTGTTCCACTTTGCAAATGATGTGGAGGCTGTAAGATAGTGTTCAGGTGATCCTTCACAAAACTCTGAATCACCAACAAGAGTGATTTGTTCTTTATTAAAGGCGTTTTGCTGAAATGTAATTTCGGGGCTGAAATAGACAATGCCATTTTTTTTTGCCTTCAGGCTGATACTTTCTGAATTTAAGCCTGCAGTCAGGTCTGAAGTTCCGTCAGACCATTGGTAAGATTCATAATTTTCAGGTGCCGTAAGGCTTACTCTTTCTTCTAAGTTTTGTGGGCAACTGACTGAGAATTCAATCAACCCTTTGGCTGCCACGGGCCTTATTTTCCCTAAATAGTTATTATCAATTATGGCATCAGACCATAGGTCAGCGGCTCTTTTCAGCCCTTCTTTATGAAAATGAATTCCATCTGCTCTGTTCTCTCCTCCCCAGAGGATATCTGTATTTGGTCCTTGATATACCTTGTCCACATTATCAATAAGTAATTGCTGGGCATATGCCACTTGAGTCGGATTTGGAGTACGGCTTCCAATGGCCACAATCCATGATAGATCACCCTCAATGTCCAGAGAGGTTTGAGCCACAATATCCTTTAAACGGGTGTAGTAGGTGTAGGCAGGTGTAAAAGCGTCACTTTCTCCCTGTTGCCAAAGTAGTGCCCTAATTCCTGTTCTGGAAACATAGTTTTGCAAGGTTCTTCTTAAAACATCGTAAGGGCTCCCAACAAATTTAATCTGTCGTCCCAGTACTTTTGAATAGTCAGTTCCTTTCATCGACCCAAACCACAAGTCAGACCCTGTACCTCCTACGGCGGCCCCATATAGCAAAACCGGGACGTTGTATTTTTTAACTAAATTTTCGGCCATTCTGGCCCAAAACCAAGGTACGGGGTTATAGGGGCCAATTTTGGTGTTATTTCTCAACGGAGAAAATTGAAAAGGTAGAAGGTCTTCGTCCATGTAGATGTCTTTGTAGTCAACGACAGAGACCCGGTCTTCGGTGGTGCCAATTTCAGAACCCTCAAAATCAGAATTCCCTTCAGCGTTTGACTGGCCGGCAATAACAAATACTTCACCCACTCCAACATGCTCTACGGTGGAGGTTTTAGTTATTTGTCCATTTTTAAATGAACGAATGCTTAGTTTATACCAGCCACCAGAAAGAGCTACCTTCTCAACGAATTGAGCCTTTTCAGGATGTTTTACAATTGTTTCCCAATCCTTCTTTGTCCCCTGACCCGGAAGAACCGGATCAAACTTTACCTGAAGGCTGTCAGTTTTGTGTGTGAGTGAGCCAGCTATTTGAATAACACCTTGATTACTGAGGTCACGCTGGATAACCATTCTGTCAGCAGGATAAGACAATGTAAACTGCGAAAACCCGGACAGAGAAGATAGTATGGATAAAAGAAAAGCAAGTCTTCTCATTGACTTGTTTGTTTGAATTAAGGTTGCTCTATCATAATCTTGCGATAAAACCTTGAACGATTGTTTCTGACCTTCAGAATATATTTGCCCATGGGCAGACGACTCAGGTCAAACGTCTTAGGTCCATCGAAAACATCAACGTATTCTGAGAAAAAAGGTTTACCATCCAAACTAAAAAATGTGACTGTTGCTCGGTCAACATCCTCGAGCGTTTCAACTGTAATGGTACTGTTTATGACCGGGTTTGGGTATGCACTGAAACCGTCAGACTCATTGCTGATATAAAAATCATATGGCTCGGAAAGTGCCGAGAAACAACTTTTTGAACCTCCATTACTGAGCTGATAATACTTCTCGCCGATTAATTGGTATTTACCACTTTTTCTCGCCTTAATAAACGGTTTTTCAACTGAGACGGTGTCGTTGTCTATCAGCCAGTGATAGAAGAGGCCGGTGGTGTCTGTGCTGAAAACTGACTTGAGTGTGAAAGTGCCGGTTTGAAGGATTGTAGGATTTTTAGGTTTTTCAAGGATTACAACTCCTTTAGGTTCTGAAGGTTCAGAAAAGCAGCCGAACTCGTTGCTGGTTCTTAGAAAGATCTCTCTGGAAATATTGACCTCAACTTCACGGTCAGAGAAACCGTTATTCCAGTGGTAGGCATAGGCAGGCGAGGCTTTTAATTTAACTTCTTCATCATCACAAACCTCCAAACTACCCAAAACTTCGACGGTTGGTTTTGATGGAATCGGGTTTACTGTAATATTGAAACGTTCTGAAGTGGCCTCACATCCATGTTCATTGGTGTTGATGGCGTAATACTCACCTGTTCTTTTTACCGCTTTTTCTATAGTTTGCTCTCCCGTATTCCATCTCATGTTTTGAGTGTTAGATACCCTGAGAATAGTTGAGTCTGTTTCACAAAGAACATCCGGGCCGATATTTTCAACGGAAGGTTTGCGTGCAGCAGGTTTTATAGTAACATTCACTGATTCAGACTGACCTTCACAACCAAACTCATTTCTCGCTTTAACTGAATAAGTGCCTGGATCTGAGATAACTAATTCTGAACTTGTTTGTCCATTACTCCACTGAATTCCATCGCTTAAGCTTGATTTGAGGGTCAATTCCTGATCAGAACAAATATCTAATGGACCGGACGCTATGATCTGCGGTTGAGGTGTGGGTAAATTCCGAATCGTAACCGGGTCGCTGCTGGCATTACAAGAGTAAAGATTGATATGTGTTACAAAGTATTCTCCACTTTGACTTAGGTTTTGGGTTTGACCTTCATAACCATTACTCCAGTAATTATTGAAGTTATTATTGGTTGATAAGTTTACCGCCTCTCCCGCACAAAACTCCAAAGGGCCATCAGGAGAAAGAGATGGTTTTTGAGGAAGCATAGAGTTGTCAAAACCCATAGGGAAAGAGTAGTAGACATTACCGAAAATATCTCTGGCTTTACCCTGAAACCAGCCTGTACCTACTGGTAAAGTTCTTTCTGAAGAACCCGTATTCCATTCATAATTTACATATCCTACAGGAGCAGAAAGTAGCATAGGCTGAGCCGGATTTTCAAGACCGCAAAACTGCTGTACTTGCATTGGAGGATTACCAAAGCTTGGAGTAGACCTGGCAAAGAAATCATTGTTCAAATAGAAGTTCCAGGCATTGGCCACTTTTGTAAAGCCACTGGTTGAAAAATGAACGCCATCTGAACGGTCACTTATTTCATCAGTATTTGGTCCTGCAAAAACATTTCCGTTCAGGTTAATAACGTGGTTTTGAGCATCAATAATTGGCTGGTAATATCTGTTTTGATCTTTGGACACTCTGGCTACAACCCAACTTGTTTCTTTTCCCGTTCTGTTTTTTGAGTCAGAAATTATTTTGTTCAGATTGCTTGCATACTCTTCAAAACCAGTTCCTAAATAATTGTCACTTTCTCCCTGATGCCACAATACCGCTCTTAAACCAGTAAGATTGGTGTAGAAGTGCATAGCATCGGTAATACTATTAAATGGGTAGCCGGCGGGAGCACGATTATAAGAGTAAGGGTTGACTCCCTGCTCACCATTTGATGATTTTACAAATTCACCCACAGGAAAACCTTCCCATGCGGCATTTAGAAATAGGACCGGAACATTTAGCCTTTGCGTAAGGAGATCACCTAGCTCACCCCAGTACCATGCCCCTTTACCTGTAGGAGCAATGGAAGACTCTGCGTCTAAATGACCAAAAGTGGGATATGGGGGTTTATTAAAGCCTTCGTCCCTGAAATTAGAAACAACATTAACGCGGTCATCAAAAGCTCCCCTCTGACCACGCCCAAAATAACCTTGAGCGTTTGACTGACCAGAAATCAGGAAAACTTCTCCTACACCGAATTTCTGAAGTACACTTTCCCCAACAATTTGTCCTTGAAAACTAGACCTGATTTCAGCCTTGTACCATCCGCCAGCTACAACAAGGGAGCCTCTGTAGGTGCCAAAATTTGGCCGGTTTACCAAGGTTGTCCAATCTTGAGACTGACCACCTTGCAAAGCGGTAAGTTTAATTTCTATTTTGTCAACACGGGTGCGATAATTTCCGGCAAAGTAGACAATGGATGCATTTCCATTGTTACGTTGGAAAACAGCTCTTTCTGAAGGAAAGGTTATATCAAGACTTTGGGCAAAAAGATTTTGCCCAAGCAGTATGCTTACATATAATAGTGCTTTCTTAATAAAACTCATTCTTTATCTATTGAATAGATCTGTTATGTCATTATGTAGAAAGCACATAAGTACAAAGATCATTCCAGCTGTTGCCAGAGTAGATCTTTTAGCTCGGGTATTCCTTCAAGGGTTAGGGAAGAAAAGCGAACAATGGGTAGGTTTGCCGGTAATTTCTTTAAGTTTTTTTCAAGGTCTTCATCCTGAATAATATCCATTTTTGATATACCTAGAACTCTTTTTTTGTCAAGCAGCTCAGGATTGTACTGCTTAAGCTCGTTAAGGAGCGTCTCATATTCTTCCAAGACGCTTTCACTTTCTGCAGAAACTACAAAAAGTAGTATTGAATTCCTTTCAATATGCCTCAGAAAGCGAAGACCTAAGCCTTTTCCTTCAGCTGCTCCTTCAATTATTCCCGGAATATCAGCAATAATGAAGGACTTATAATCATGATACTGAACCACACCTAAGTTTGGAGTCAAGGTTGTAAATGGGTAGGAGGCGATTTCAGGTTTTGCAGCAGACATTACGGAAAGCAAAGTTGATTTTCCCGCATTAGGGAAACCCACCAGACCAACATCAGCAAGAACTTTTAATTCAAGAATTAACCAGGATTCATTTCCGGGCTCACCGGGTTGTGAGTATCTGGGTGTTTGCTGAACAGAGTTTTTAAAATGGCTATTGCCTAGACCACCACGCCCGCCTTCAAGAATAATCTTCTCTTCATTATTCTTGGTGATTTCAGCCAGTATTTCTCCGGTTTCTTCGTCTCTGATCACCGTACCTAAAGGTACTTCTACGATTACATCTTTACCCTGAGCCCCTGTGCTTCGGCTACCACCCCCGGCCACACCATTTTCTGCTTTGATGTGCTTTTGATACCTTAAATGTAAAAGTGTCCAGAGCTGGCTGTTGCCTCGTAGAATAATATGGCCTCCACGACCACCGTCACCTCCATCTGGCCCCCCTTTGTCAACGAACTTCTCTCGTCTGAAATGCGTCGAACCCGCTCCACCTTTGCCGGATTTGCAATGAATTTTTACGTAATCAATGAAGTTAGACGCCATTTCGAGTATAGTAAAAATAAAAAGGATTTTGTCTGAGTTAAACAAAATCCTTTGATATTGATTTTACGGTTTAAATGTATTGATCTATTTCGGCTGTGATGTTACTGAAGATTGTTTCAATTTCCCCAATGCCTTCAATTTTCACCAGTTTACCCTGTTCTTGGTAATAGGGTAGTACATGAACTGTCTTTTGGAAATATTCGTCAATTCTTTTGATGAGTTTGCTTGCATCATCATCGGCACGCCCGCTCACTTTTTGTCTTTCAGCAATTCTCTTTTTGATTTCATCCTCATTGACATCCAGCTGAAGAACGAGATCAATTTTCTCATTCTTGGTCTTTAAGAACTCATCCAAAGCCTCTGCTTGAGCAACTGTTCGTGGGAACCCATCAAAGATAAAACCAGAAACATCAGGGTTAGCATTTACCTCTTCCTCCAGCATGTTAATGGTAATAGAGTCAGGTACCAGAATGCCTTCAGCTAACAGTTCTTTTACTTTCTTGCCAAGTTCAGTTTCCTGAGTAATGTGCATCCTGAACATATCTCCTGTTGAGATGTGGGCTAAATTATATTTCTCAATAATTTTTGCAGATTGAGTTCCTTTACCTGCACCTGGAGGTCCGAAGATTACTAGATTAAACATGAATGCTTTTTTGGTTTAGAGATGGCAAATTTATGATTATTCTTTTTAGAGTGACTATAAAAAAGGAAAAGCCCGACAATTTTGCCGGGCTTTTCCTTTCAAACATTTTATCTACTTGCCTGATTCGGTATTCAGAGAGTCACCTTCGACCCCTTCCATTTCTTCTTCAGGAACCACTCCATTGATTGAGTTCTTGAGTTGCATAGCTCTTTCGTTCTCAGGATCATACTTTAAAAGAAGATCCAGGTACTCGGTAGCCTTTTCAATATCTTTGTTTACCGCAAGCTCTTTACCAGCCAGATAATTATATGCTTCAGCTACGTTACTAGCGTTTTGTGTTTTTTCATCATCAGAAAGCAATGACAAATACTTCTCATACTTACCGGCTGCCTGAAAAGTTGTGTCTTCGGTATCCTTGTAAGCTTTCGCTCTGGCACTCATTAAGTATGGTGGAGCCCAGCTGTCGCCGTAAGCTACACACACTTTATCAAACGTGCTATCAGCACCAGCATAGTTTCTGGTTACATACTGAAGGTAACCAAGTCTCCAGTAGTCATCCCCGGTTGGCGTTTTCTTTGTTGCAATATCTTTCTTAATGAAAGTGATAGCATTCGGGTAATCTTTTTTCTCCTGGAAGTAAGTTCCCAGGTGAGTATAGTAGTCAAAAGTGGTATCGTTCATTGCTACCGCTTTTTCAATATTTGCAACACCCAACTTCTCGTTTTCTTCTACTACTGGCATTTCATTCTTTGCCATTTCAATGTAGCCTCTTCCTAACCAACCGTAGTCAAGACCAAAGATTTCTTCTTCTTCCGCCTTGGAAAGATAGGTTTTTAAATCATCTACAGCTTCAGCAGGTTTTCCTTGCTCGAATTTAGCAATACCAGTTAGTCTGTGTACGATAGGGTCGGTATTACAAGACTCAATCTCCTTAACTGTCTTTAATACGTTGTCATAGTCTTTTGCAATAAAGGCAATTTTCGTGTAGCGTAATTTGGCACTACAGTCACCATCACTGTACTTAAGATACTTCTCGGCAGCTTCAGCGGCCAAATCCCACCTCTGATATGTTTGATTCAGAGATGAAGAGTATCTGTAAGCGGGAGCGTGTTCCACGTCAGCCGCGATAGAGTTCTTGATGGCTTCCTGAGCTTCAGGGTAATTTTTACCTTGTAACCAAATTCTACTCATGAAAGAGTAAACGTTTGCTTTATCCTTAGGATTAAATCTCAAAGCATTTTGAAGAGCGTTCATAACATCACCACCTTCGTTTTGGATATCAAAGGCTTTGGCTCTTACGATATACAATTGAGGGTAATCATCTTTTTTTACCTCCATAGCTTTATCCAGGTACATAATAGCCTCGGCAGGATCGTTAGGGAGTTCTTTGAAGGTATAACCTTCGGCTGCTTTGATTAGCAATTCAGGATCTTTAGCGTTTTTATTTTTCTTAAAAATCTCGTCAAGAATAACCTTAGCACCAGCCATGTCTTTCTGAGCAATTTTTACCCAGGCAAGACCGATTTCATTCATCGTACTTCCTTTATCCAATGCATTTCCGGAAGTAAAGGCTTCTTTTGCCTTTGCTACATCAGCAGTAGGAATGCTTAGATAGTATCTTCCAAGTTCAAAATAAGTTTCTTCTGTTGGATTTGTTTGTACCAGGTTATTGAAAACCTCACCTGCTTTTATGTAACGCTCAGCGTTCAGGTGCCTTCTTCCTTCTTCCACACTTTGGGCTTTACCCGCAAACGACACGAAGAGCACCGCTGTTAGGGTAAAAAACAGAGATTTCATAGTTTTCTTCATCACTTCCGTATTAAGATTATCTGTTTGGTTTTAAAAATAAGTTGGCAAAATAAATAAAAAAGATGCTGAGAGAAAAGTGTTTTAAGCTTCAAACAGCTCTTTTTCCAGTTTATTTTAGACTTTTTATAGAATGTATGGTTTGTAAATGGAACGTTAACGGGAAATAATTTAATTCATTCAACAGTACTTATTTCCGGCGTGTCAAACATTTCATATTTTTTAGGGATAAGATAATAGGGTTGAAGCCCCATTTTTTCAACCACTAATTGACCTATTTGAGAACAGGCAAAACGAACAAAACCTTTTGCTACTCCCCAACGATGCTGAGTAGTATGGAGGTATACCGTTTTAATTAATGGGTAGCTTTGGCTACGAAGAGACTGGGCGTTTGGATAAATTACTGAGCCGTCTTCTACCTGAATACCTAGTATTTTTACCCTTGACTTCAATGCCATTGAGGGCTTATGGTCTTCATCACTAATCCAGTTATGGCCGATTACACCGATACTTTTCTTGCTATTTTCAATAAAGTTGAAAACATCTTCTGTGCCTTTGGCGGCAGAGATGTTTGTATTGCTTAGTTCTTTGATTTCAAACTTATCGAGCATAAGGTTAAGATTGCTGGAGCTACTATTGTCAAAAACAAGTTTATATTCGCTTTCTTCCCCTTTTAGTATGGAACTCAATTGAGCCATAGAGATGCTTTCTAAATTTACATCTTTGCTGGTGATTAAGGTTACAGCATCGAGGGCCATTCTTCCCGGCTGGTACTCGATGTTTCTGGCTAAATAATAGTTTTGCTCTTTTTCTGTTAACGGTCGGGAGACGATGGCCAATTCAGCTGAGTCACTTAACATTAATCCAATGGCTTTTTGCTCGGGAACATAGACAATATCAAATTCCGTTTTAGGATAGTGAGACATGTAAGCATTAACCTCTGCGTCAACAATATTTTTAAATGATTCATCTGCCACTACTGTAATGTGGCCTTCATTCACATGCATCTCCTCTGCATTTTGAACGGTCTTGTTACAGGAGATAAAAAATAGTCCGACTAAAAGAGAGAGAAATAGATTCTTGATCATAGTTGTTAGCTTTTTCTTTAATAACGAAGTGTGAAAGCTCAAAGTTTGGTAAAGAAAAAAGGCCATCAATGAGATGGCCTTTTTTCTATAAATCAGAGTTTTTATATACCCTATACATTCGAAAGAATCCGTAGGCGATTAAAACTCCTCCAAGAGCATAACTTACACCGGGTTCAAGTTTGGTTACAAACCATTGTTCCTTTATCACAAAGAAACCGATTAGCATGTATATCAAACCCATAACCACATTGAGGATTACTTTTGTGAATCTCCAAAGTTTGTTATGATCTATTTTTTCTGGCATTACTCTAATTGATAGAATACTGGCATGGTAAACCATACCCTTACGTTTTTACCGTTTTGACGACCCGGATTCCATTTTGGCATTGACTTGATTACTCGAATTGCTTCTTCATCACATCCAAAACCGATACCCTTTAGAACGTCAATTTTACCGATTGAGCCATCTTTCTCAACAACGAATTTTACGAAAACACGTCCTGATACGTTGGCTCTTTGAGCGGCTGCAGGGTACTTGATATTATTACCAATGTACTTATACATTTCTGAGGTTCCACCCGGGAACTCAGGTTGCTGCTCAACAGCGGTAAAGATTTCCTCTTCTTTTGGTTTGCCAAGACCTGCTGGCTTGGTAACTGCCGGAGGAGGAGGTGGTGGTGGTGTAAATACGTCAACGACTTCTTCACCTTCCACATCTTCATTAGAGATCACCGCTTTTTCTACCTCTTCCAATGTTGGAGGTGGCTCTTCTATTTCTACCTCTTCATCAGCTTTTGGCTCAGGAGGTAGGAATTGCACCTGCTTGATCTCCGGCGGAGGTGGTGGCGGCTCTTCTTCTGGTGGAGGAGGAGGTGGCGGTGGTTCTTCTTCATCTACCTCTTCTTCCAGAGCAGATAAGTCAATGTCAACTACCTCTATATCATCTTTTTCAAGGTTTGGAGCAATAAATGTGTTAAAGCCCCAGGCTCCTCCTAGAATCAATAAAGATGCACCAACACCGTAAATAGCTGCTCTTTTCAAATACTTGGAGTAATTCTTTCTCAAGAAGTAGGCACCATACTCTTTGTTTCTTTTCTCAAAGATGATGTCATCCAAGCTTGTTATGCTATTTTTGTTAGGATCCATTTTTTCTATGAATTAAAATCCTGTTTAATAATTACTCTTCCGGCATTGGTTTGCCGATCTTCGTATAGTAGGCTTCTTTCTCCACTTTCTGGAGGTCTACTACCGCTTTTTTATCACTTTCCGTAATTGCCATTTCATCCAGGATATCTACCGCATTTTTCCATGTGGCATCATCAGTAGGCTTAATAATCACGGTCCAGTTCTCTGGTGTAATCGCTCCTGCCTTTTTCGTCAGAATGGCTTTTCTGATTCCATCAGCAGAATAGTCTGTTTCGTTCAAATCCTCTGCAGTTACCTCTTTGAGAGGAACCTGATACCAGAACACTCTGTCGTCTTCACCAAGAAGGATTGTGATCGTATTGGATACTTTCACATCAACCTGCTCCTGCTCTTCAGGTGGTTTGTCATCCTTTTTTGGAGTCGCAAAGCCCATAATGTTAGGCTTACTAAATGTAGTGGTATAGATAAAGAAAGTAATTAGTAGGAAACCCAAATCCACCATTGGTGTCATGTCGGGTTTACCGGCTTTCTTAGGACCACCTTTTACTACTACCTCTGCCATTATTGCTTCTCGATTTTAGTGATTAACTGGAACTTGTTCAAATCGGCTCTTCCAAACTCATCAAATAAGTTTTTCAACGCAGGGTATGGAGTATTACCATCACCACGTACCGCAATTTTGGAACCTGCGAAAGTTTCACCGTACGTTTTAACCCAATCCACTAATTCAGAATCTGTAGAATCTAATGGAATACCTTCTAATTCTACTTTTACACGCTGAGCTTCGCTAAGGTTAACGTAATTTTTCAATTGCTTCATAGGAACACCCACTTCAGCAAGTGAAGTAAAGGCTACCATTTCTGCATTTGTTAGTCCAAGATTATACTTGTCACTAAGAGCTTTGGCGAAATCATCTCTTTGAGTAGCATCAGTGATACCGAAGTAATATTTACCATCAGTATCAATAGACACCATACAAACATCTGTTTCCGGGATAAGCTCCTCTGATATAGACGATGGGGTTTCAATGGTTACTGTTTCTTCACTCTTAAATGAACTAGCCATGATAAAGAATGTCAATAACAGGAAGGCCACATCACACATCGCCGTCATGTCCATTGAAGGACCATGTCTTTTTGGTTTTACAGCTGCCATAATTCTTTAATTGATGTTTAAAGTTAAACAATAATTTTTTAAAACTAAAAAATTAGTTGATTAATTATTTGCAGAGAATGTTTGCTGCAAGCTCATACCGATCTCGTCGATCTTGTATGTTAAACCATCAATTTTAGAAGTAAACAGGTTGTACATAATGATCGCAACAGCAGATGTACCGATACCAAGACCAGTGTTGATCAAGGCTTCTGCAATACCCGTTGCAAGTTCAGCAGCATCAGGAGCTCCACCACCTTCACCAATAGCAAAGAATGAACGGATCATACCAAGTACTGTACCTAGTAGGGCGATCAACGTTGATACTGAACCAAGGGTTGAAAGAATAGAAAGGTTTTTCTCAAGCATTGGAAGTTCAAGAGATGTAGCTTCATCCACTTCTTTCTGAAGAGCAGCAAGCTTCTGATCTTTCGAGAATTCTTTCTCGTTCACCAACTCGTTGTACTTTTGAAGAGCTGTTTTCGCTACGTTTCCAACAGTACCTTTCTGCTTGTCGCACTCTTTGATAGCTTCATCAAGGTTACCAGCAGATACCATAGAACGAATTTTATTAACGAAAACGTCAAGGTTTCCTTTACCGCCAGACTTGCCGATAGTAATGAAACGCTCGATTGAGAAAACGATTGTTGTCAAAAGACAAGTAATAAGGATCGGTACAATGATACCACCCTTATAGATGATTCCCATGAAGTTTGTTGGGTGACCTTGGTCGTCAAAGTTGCTTGGAGATCCCAGAATGAAACTGTAAATCAGAATACCTAGAATAAGGAGTAGAAAAATAATCAATCCTGATCCCAGACCTCCTGACTTTTTTTGAGTTGCTGCTTTTTTGTTTGCCGGCTTAGCCGCTGGAGCAGTAGTCTTCTTTTCCATTAGATTAGAAATTTTTAGGGTTTTTGATAAACTAAAAAATATGAAATAATTAATTGAGTTCGTTCTGAGAGTTGTCTTTGCCTGTTCCCGGCCACAAATTCTCCAACAAAATCTCGGCAATTCTAAGGAAAATACCTTAGAACCAAAAACATTTACAATGCCTTTTTTTTATACCAAATTATATTTTGTTGTACTTTTCAAATAAGTTCAGGTTGCAAACAATTATGGCCTTCTGTATCCGTTATTCGCATTTTTTTTGATTCTTGTCTCGTTATCAGGCCATTTGAAATTTCTCAATTGATAGATTGTCTGATGTTTATGCCGAATGGTATATTGAAAGCATAAAATGATCTAATCTTTTTGGTCGATTATGAGTCTGTGATCAAGGTTGGCTACTTCCCAAGCTGTCCTGAAGATATGTTGGGTGATTTTGGAGTATTTGGGGAAGAGTATTTTCTCGATATCATCTTCGGGTTTATGATAATCCTCGTGAACACCCGTGAAATAGAAGATTACGGGTATGCCGTTTTTGGCAAAATTGTAATGATCTGACCGATAATAAAAGCGGTTGGGGTCTTTCTCATCATTATAGGTATAATCCAATTCAAAGTTGAGGTATTTATGATTGACTGCTTCGTTAATTTCATGCAGCTCATATGATATTTTGTCCGCACCTATAATGTATATGTATTCGTCGTCTTTATGATGATCATCTTTTCTGCCGATCATATCAATGTTTAAATTACAAACCAGCTGGTCTAAGGGTATGGCAGGCGATATGTCGGTGAAGTATTTTGAGCCGAGTAGCCCTTTCTCTTCGCCTGCGACGAGCATAAATAGGATACTTCTTTCCGGGCCATGTCCTGCGGCTTTGGCCATTGAAAATGCATCAGCCAACTCTAAGACAGCTGAAGTGCCAGATCCATCATCATCTGCTCCGTTATGGATGTTGCCGTCTTTGTCAATTCCCAGATGATCATAGTGGGCAGTTATAACCACAACCTCATCTTTTTTGCTTTTTCCCTCCAGAAACCCCACAACATTCATGGTTTTTCTCTTTTCATATCCTGTTGGTAGTTCGGCATCTGCAGTCAATAGCCTTTGACGTTTGTCTTTAACGGCGACATCAAACCATTGAAAATAAGATAGGTTGTCTTCTACTTTGACAATTCTTTCCAGTCCTAACTTCTCAAAATGATCGGCAATATACCGGGCGGCTAAATATTGTCCCTTTGTAGCCGTTTCACGGCCTTCAAGCTCATCTGAGGCCAGATAGCTGAGGTGTTTCCTCAGGTCGTCCTGAGTGATGGTTTGGGCGTATTCGTCCGAAAGTGTTTGGCTGATAGAAATGTATGGAATAACAAAGAATAAAATGGAGTAAATAAGTCCCTTTAGCTTCACGTGATTAGGTAATTGCATTATTTGATTAACAAGTTTTATTTTCCCTAAACGTACAAACATTTTGCTTTAGGTTGCAAAGCTGATTCCTTACTTTTGTTCCACGATTTCAATATACTACTTACCCGTATTACAATATGATTCTAGACCTTACTGCCCGTGAGAAATTTGAAGAAAGACATCACGGAAAAAGGGAGTCAAATCTGAAGGCAATGCTTCAGACAGTTTCGGCCAATGATATTGATCAATTGATAAACGAAACTGTTCCTGCCGGAATCAGACTGAAAAATAAACTCAATTTGCCGGAGGCTCTAACTGAAAATGAGTTTTTAAATGAATTTAGAAAGCTGGCTGACCAGAATAAAGTATTCAAGTCTTTTATTGGTCTAGGTTATTATGAGACGCGGCTGCCAAGTGTGATTTTGAGAAATATTCTTGAAAATCCGGCCTGGTATACTGCTTATACGCCATATCAGGCGGAGATTGCTCAAGGCAGGCTGGAAATGCTCTTTAATTTCCAGACCATGATTTCTGAACTTACAGGAATGGAGTTGGCCAACGCATCTCTTTTAGATGAAGGTACAGCTGCCGCTGAAGCAATGAGCATGTTCTACGGCAGCAGAAAAGGGGCAAAGAAGAAAACGGCCGAGACATTTTTGGTTTCAGATCAGTGTTTTGCTCAAACCATTGATATTGTCATAGGAAGAGCTAATTCTTTTGGAATTCAGGTCAAAGTGGTGTCAGAAGAAGAAATTGAGTTTTCCGAAGATGTTTTCGGTATTCTTCTCCAAAATCCGGGTAAAGACGGTCATATAAAGGATTATTCTGAACTGATTTCAGAAGCCAAATCTTCGGATGTTCAGGTAGCGGTGGCCGCAGACCTAATGTCACTGGTGCTTTTCAAGCCGGCCGGTGAAATGGGAGCAGACGCCGTGTTGGGAACCACTCAACGTTTTGGCGTACCAATGGGTCTTGGCGGACCGCATGCAGCCTTCTTCGCTACCAGAGAGGAGTATAAGAGACAACTTCCAGGCAGAATCATTGGACTTTCAAAAGATGCGGAAGGCAATGATGCCTATCGCATGGCTCTGCAAACACGTGAGCAGCATATCAGAAGAGAGAAGGCAACTTCCAATATCTGTACTTCTCAGGTTTTACTGGCTGTTATTTCTGCTGCCTACGGACTTTATCACGGGCCGGCCGGATTAAAAAGAATAGCAGGCAGAATTCATGGGTTAACCAGATTCTTTGCTAATTCGGTTCAAGGACTTGATTTTCAGGTTAATCATCATGATTTCTTTGACACAGTTTCCGTAAATGTACCTGATGCTGAACAGCTTGCAAAAATTGCTCATGGAAAGGAAATCAACATTCGGGTAGTGGACCATGACACAGTTTGTGTAAGTTTTGACGAAAACAAAACTTTGGATGATGTTGCAGAGCTTCTTGAAATATTTGCCGAAGCCCGAGGGGAGCGGGTTTTGATGAATCTGAAAGGCGAGGTGGAAGCAGAGTTTCCAATGGGGCTTAAAAGAGAATCAGACTTTATGACTCATCCGGTTTTCTCGATACATCATACCGAGCATGAAATGTTGAGGTATTTGAAAAGCCTCGAAAATAAAGACCTATCACTCGTTCATTCCATGATTTCGCTGGGTAGCTGTACCATGAAGCTGAATGCAACCACTGAGATGATGCCGATTACATGGCCTGAGTTTGCCAATTTGCACCCTTTTGCTCCTGCAGATCAAACCGAAGGTTATCATTTACTATTCAAAAATCTTCAGAATTGGTTAGGTGAAATCACTGGATTTGACGCTGTTTCATTGCAGCCAAACTCAGGGGCTCAGGGTGAATACGCTGGTTTGATGGTCATCAGAGCTTATCATGAAAGCAGAGGAGATTCGCAAAGAAACGTGGCTTTGATTCCCTCATCTGCTCATGGGACAAATCCAGCTTCTGCTGTCATGGCGGGTATGAAGGTAGTTGTTACAGCTTGTGACGAGTTTGGAAATATTGATATTGATGACTTGAGAGCTAAGGCTAAACAATATGCTGATGAGCTCTCATGTCTGATGGTAACTTACCCTTCAACTCATGGTGTTTTTGAGGAGGGTATACGCGATATCTGTAATCTTATTCATGATTTTGGTGGGCGAGTTTATATGGATGGTGCCAATATGAACGCACAGGTTGGCTTAACCTCTCCGGCTGCAATTGGAGCCGACGTTTGCCACCTGAACCTTCACAAAACTTTCTGTATTCCTCATGGAGGTGGTGGCCCTGGTATGGGACCTATTGGTGTGGTGAAAGATTTAGCTCCATTCCTTCCCGGACATGTTGAAATGAAAAACAAGAAGCATGTAGAGCCTGGTTCTGATTCATATTCATTTGGGTCAATTCATGCCATTTCCGCAGCACCTTGGGGCAGTGCTGGAATCCTTCCGATTTCTTATGCATACATTGCGATGATGGGAGCGGATGGGCTAACCAATGCCACAAAAAATGCCATTTTGAACGCCAACTATATAAAGTCAAGGTTAGGAGGTGAATTCAAGATTTTGTATTCAGGAGCCAATGGTCGCTGTGCCCATGAGATGATCGTTGACTGTCGCGAATTCAAAACTTCGGCCGGAGTTGAAGTAGAAGATATTGCAAAAAGGCTAATTGACTATGGGTTTCATTCGCCGACGGTATCTTTCCCGGTGGCAGGTACATTGATGATAGAACCTACTGAATCTGAGTCAAAAGAGGAACTGGATCGTTTTTGTGATGCTTTGATAGCTATCAGAGGTGAAATCAGAGAAATAGAGGAAGGTAAGGCTGAAAAAGAGAATAATGTTTTGGTCAATGCCCCTCACAGCATGAGAGTGGTGTTAAGTTCAGAGTGGGATAGACCCTATTCCCGTGAAAAGGCAGCTTTCCCGCTTGAACATTTGAGATTTAATAAATTCTGGCCGGCGGTGAGTCGAATAGATTCTGCCTATGGTGATAGAAATCTGGTATGTGCCTGTCTGCCGACAGAGGCCTATGCAGAAGCTTAATTGAATGATAAGCTACAGCAAAGAAGAAGCAAAACAAAAAATGAACGAGCTGGGAAAGGCTGAAACTCCTTTCCTTTTTATTCTTGATTTTGAGCTTCAAAAACCTGTAGTTATTCCGCTTCATGCGGTTGATAATCAAGAAATCCGGTATTCCATGGATGATCATTTCCTGGAGAACCGGAATTTTTTTTCAAAGGCTTCTGAGGAGCCTCAAGCTTTGAAACTTGGGAAAACTCCCCTGAGTTTTGAGGCTTTTGAGAAAGCTTTTTCTGTTGTTCATGATAACCTGCAAAGGGGGAATAGCTTTTTGACTAACCTCACGGCTGAAACGCCAATCAGCATCAATTGGTGGCTGGAGTCTGTTTTTCAACATTGTGCTGCCAAGTACAAATTGTTTGTCAAAGACAATTTCATGTGTTTTTCACCGGAGACCTTTGTTCAGGTCAATGAAACGGGGAAAATTTCTTCTTTCCCCATGAAAGGCACTATTGACGCCCAGATTCCCAATGCGGCTTCAACCATTTTAGCCGATAAAAAAGAGAAATACGAGCACACCACCATCGTAGATCTGATCAGAAATGACCTTAATAAAATAGCTGACAAAGTGTGGGTGGAGCGTTTCCGGTATATTGATAAAATCAAAAAAGCCGATGGCAAAGAGTTACTTCAGGTGAGTTCTGAGGTTTGCGGGCAATTGCCGGAGAACTGGAAATGCTGTATTGGCCAATTGATTTTTAACCTTTTGCCGGCAGGCTCAATTTCCGGAGCTCCAAAGCCTAAAACTGTTGAGATTATTCAAGAGGCTGAAAAACTGACTTATGAATCAGGCGAGCGTGGTTATTACACTGGCGTTTTTGGTGTTTTTGACGGGTCAAAACTCAACTCTGCCGTAATGATTCGTTATATTGAACAGAGAGGCGAGAGCTTATTTTTCAAAAGTGGGGGTGGAATCACTTGGCGAAGCGATCCTCAAAAAGAGTATGAAGAATTAATCAGCAAAATTTATGTCCCTGTACTTTGAGACCATAAAATATCAGCGAGGCGAATTCTTTCTTTTGGATTACCATGAGGATCGTTTAAACCGAACCCGCTTTTCTCAATTGGGCGAGAAAAATGGTATTTCCCTATCTGCGGTGTTGAGTGATCCGCCAGAAGATAATCAACTTTACCGCTGCCGTGTGAGCTATGGCCAAAACATAATTAAAGTTGAATATTTTCCGTACTCGATTGCTGAACATCAAACAATTGGTTTTCAGGAAGTCGGAGGCTACACTTATTATTTTAAAGCTGAAAATCGTGTTTTTTTGAACGAAAGTGTGGCTCAGTCAGGTCAATCTGATGTCATTTTTTTGAAAGGGGGGCAATTGACGGATGCGAGCTACAGTAATCTTGTTTTCTTTGACGGTAAAAGCTGGCTGACGCCGGAAACCTATCTTTTAAATGGTGTGAAAAGGCAGTTTCTACTGCATCAGAAACTGATCAAAGAAGCGGAAATTAGATTGGATAACATCCATGATTTCTCAAAAATAGCTCTGATTAATGCGATGCGTGATTTTGAGCTGGTTTATGATTTTGAGTTAAGGAATGGGTTAATTCATCTAACTTTAGCTCAATGAAATCCCTGCTATTTTTACTCTTCTTTTCTTCTTTCAGCCTCTTGGCTCAAGAACGATATTATTTTTTTTCGGGTGATATCAACAATGACTCTCAGCTTCAAAATGCCCTGAATTCTACTCAGTATATTGAAGTGGATATGGATTCCGGTGAGCTGAATGGAGTGTTTAATTCTAACAAATTTAAAGCTTGGTATGATATCAAAAACACTTCAAGTGGTTTTGTAAAAGGTTTTAATTACACTCTGGTTTTGGGGTATTTGCAGCGAGATGTTGTCAATTCTTCGGGTTTTAACGAACTCACTAACGGATTGGCTCGAGCAAACCGTTTTTACTTCTATCCCGATGTTCTGGCTGCACCCAGGTGGCATTTTATTGAAATAATGATTCCGGATTCTCCGAAGCTTGTCTTTGTCAGAAAACACTAGCAGACCATTTCAAAGATTTGGTTTCAATTAATCTAGCTGTATATTTGCCTATCATTTCAAAAACAGATAATCATCTGTTACAATTTTGGATTGATTTATAAAGACGAGGGGAGAGAATAGGCTCTTTGAACCTCGGGCAACCTGTCAAAACTTTTGTATAAGGTGCCAATACCTACCCCCTGTGCCATAACGGCCTTTGGGACTTATAAACCGATCGATAGCAAACATTAAACATCGTTTTGGTTTATTCCGACTAACGGAAACGTACGTCTGATGTTCAGACTACGTATTTGACCATTTTAAAATTTTTGTACAACAATGTCTGATTTGAAATTTGAAACCTTGCAATTACATGCAGGTCAGGAAGTGGACCCAACCACCAACTCGAGAGCGGTGCCTATTTATCAAACGACGGCCTACCAGTTTAATAACTCTGAGCACGGAGCTAATCTGTTTGCTCTGAAGGAGTTCGGGAATATTTATACCCGAATCATGAACCCTACGAATGACGTTTTTGAGAAAAGAGTGGCTGCACTTGAAGGTGGTGTTGCAGCTTTGGCAACAGCCTCAGGCCATTCCGCTCAGTTTTTGGCAATCAATAATGTTACTACTGTTGGCGACAATTTTGTGACCAGTTCATACCTATACGGAGGTTCTTTTAACCAGTTCAAAAACTCCTTTAAAAACATCGGAGTAGAAGCTCGTTTTGCCAAAGGAAATGATCTGGCCAGTTTTGAATCACTGATTGATGATAAAACGAAGTTATTATATGTAGAGACTATTGGAAACCCAGGCCTGACTACTCCTGATTTTGAAGGTTTGGCGGCCTTGGCTAAAAAATATGATTTACCTCTTTTCGTGGATAATACTTTTGGAGCCGGTGGCTCTATTTGCCAGCCTATTAAATATGGAGCTAATGTGGTCGTAGAATCGGCTACAAAATGGATAGGTGGGCATGGTACCTCAATGGGAGGTGTTATTGTAGATGCCGGAACTTTCAATTGGGGTAATGGAAAATATCCTCAATTCACCGAGCCTTCTGCCAGTTATAACGGGTTGGTATTAAATGATGTATTCGGTGTTGGAGGACCTTTTGGTAATATCCAATTCATCATCAGATGCAGAGTAGAAGGTTTGAGAGATTGGGGGCCTGCTCAGTCGCCTTTTAATTCATTTATGCTTCTTCAGGGTTTAGAAACGCTCTCATTAAGAGTGGAAAGAACCTGTGAAAATGCCTTGGCTTTGGCCAAATGGCTCGAGTCACACCCTGAAGTGGAGTCTGTTAGTTACCCGGGTCTTGAGAGTCATCCTACGCATGATCTGGCGAAGAAATATTTAACCAGAGGTTTCGGTGGTGTTTTATCTTTCAATTTAAAAGGGGACAGGGCCAAAGCCGAGAAGTTTGTAAATTCTCTTGAGCTTATCTCTCATTTGGCAAACGTTGGTGATGCTAAAACCCTTATCATACATCCGGCAAGCACTACGCACTCTCAACTGAATGAAACTGAGCAAAAAGCGGCCGGTGTGGAACCGAGTCAACTTAGAATATCTGTGGGTATAGAGCATATTGAGGATATCAAGGCTGATATCAATAAAGCTTTAGGTTAATTATTTGAAGATTAGAAAGCAGGGCTTCTTCTGGAAGCTCTGCCCTTTTATATGTTACAGTATCACGATTTTACCCATCGCCAGCCTTTAAAATTGGAAAACGGGGAGTTTTTACCGGAGGTTACCCTTGCTTACAGCACCTACGGAAAACTGAATGACGATAAATCTAACGTTATTTGGGTGTGCCATGCCTTTACAGGTAATGCTAATCCATCTGACTGGTGGAATGGCTTAATTGGCGAAAACCGCCATTTTAATCCTGAGCAATATTTTGTGGTATGCATGAATGTGCCGGGTTCTCATTATGGGAGTACAAATCCATTAAGTGTCAATCCGGAGACGGGTCAACCTTACTTCCATACTTTCCCGATGCTGACCATCCGTGATGTGGTTAACTGTTTGGAGATTTTGCGGCAGCACCTTGAAATTGACAAAATCCATACGCTGATGGGTGGCTCATTGGGCGGCCAGCAAGCTGTGGAATGGGCCGTTTCAAATCCTGGCCTTCATGAAAGGTTGATTTTGTTTTCAACCAATGCGGTGCATTCTCCTTGGGGAATTGCTTTTAATGAAAGCCAACGTATGGCTATTGAGAATGACCCAAGCTGGCAAAATAATGACGCTAAAGCAGGTATGGAAGGGATGAAAGTTGCCCGATCAATCGCCTTACTTTCTTACCGTAATTATCAGACGTATAACCGCACCCAATCTCGTGACGAGGGGCAGATCGACTTTTTTAGAGCCAATACTTATCAGAATTATCAGGGAGAAAAAATTCAGCGGAGGTTCAATGCTTTTTCCTATTGGGTGCTCAGCAAAATGTTTGACTCGCATGATGTCGGCCGTGAACGGGGAGGAATTGAG
The DNA here is from genome assembly GCF_001306455.1 of Jiulongibacter sediminis. Taxonomy (GTDB): domain Bacteria; phylum Bacteroidota; class Bacteroidia; order Cytophagales; family Spirosomataceae; genus Jiulongibacter; species Jiulongibacter sediminis. The sequence goes on from NZ_LGTQ01000013.1 coordinate 98,565, forward strand.
AAAGCACTCGCCGGTGTGAAAGCAAAAACCTTGGTGATTGGGATTACCTCTGATATGCTTTTTCCTCCACAGGAGCAGGCTTTAATTGCCAGTTGCATACCTGATGCTCAATACGTTGAGATTGATTCAGACTATGGGCACGATGGTTTCCTGATTGAATTTGAGGAAATGACACAAGCCATTACGAGTTGGGAGAAGCAGAACGCATAGAGCTCAATTTCGCATTCATGATTTGACCCAGTTCAAGAGCCTTTGATTTTAGAATTTCTGTATTTTCTCCCTTAAAAAGCTCATCGGCAGATCTGAACCAATGGGCCAGCCATCGCTCAAACAGCTCGGTCGTGATGGGGTAGCTCATGTTTTTCTCAATATGAGCCCACATTAATCCACCTTGGTAAGAACCTGTTCTGAAAAGCCAGTTATCCCAGAAGTTATAAGTGCGTTCAAGATGCCTCTCAAACTGCTCTTTTGGCATCTTAAATACCGGTGCCATCTTTTCATCCTGGTGAACGTAACTATAAAAAGTATCGACAAGAAGTTTTACATCTTCTCTTGATTCTATATCTCTCATAAAATTAAGGGCACCCTCGGCACTCTTTTTTCGTTATTAAGCTATATTTGGCAATTGCACTATGAAATACAAAGGACTACTTTCTGTTTTCTTCGTTATCGCCGTTTTGAGCTCCTGTAAGGTACAGAACAAAACTGCGGTGAATTCTGATTCATTGACAAGCAGAAAAGAAATGAAAAAAGAAATGAATCCGTTCATTTCGGCTATGAAGGTAGAGTATATTCTCAAAGACTCTACAGAAATAGTGGTGTTTCTAAACGCTACTATTGAAAATCTGGAAGAAAACGAAATCGGTTCAATTGAGGACCTGGCGGACAGATTCAGAGTGAATTGGGCTTTGCAAGCTCCCACCGGAATTAAGGAAAAATACGAAACAGGGAGAGTGAATTTTGAAGAAGTTGAAGCCAGCCTTCTGGAACAAAAACTGAATATGGTTTTCGAAATTCCTCGTTTAAGAGAGTTTCAGGAGGCATCCCTTTCCATGGAATTTATTGATATTTCGGCGTCCCGGAAGTTTACAAACGAAAGCTATGTAGATTTCAACGCTCAAAGGCCAAACAGACGTTTTGGGATGTATCTCGAAAATCAGGATATGCCGTTTTTTGATGCTTATGTAAATGTTGGCAACAAGGTAACTTTTAAATCAATGGATGGTTTTGAGCATCCTCTGATTTTGAAAAGATACAGGACAGAGGCTCCCGCAGCACTTTCACCTATGAGCTCGAGTAAAAGAAATGAGCTGGTTGGTTTCAAAGAAGAAGAAACTATCAAATTCAAATCCGGAGAAGAATTGAGACTTGATAAAGAAGGTACTTATGTACTCTATGATCAGGAAAAGTATGACGCTGGTTATGGTTTTATGGTGGTAGATGAGCGATATCCAAGACTTTCAGAGGAAGAAGAGCTGACAGAGCCTCTGGTTTATATGAGCACGAATGATGAAATCAACAACCTCAAAGGTGCCGAGGATTTCAAAAAGGCTTTAGACCTTTATTTCCTTAACATGACCTCAGGTAATCAAGCTTTGGCCAAACAAATTATTCGCTCATATTACAGACGAGTTAAAAGAGCAAATGAGCTATTTACTACTTATAAAGAGGGATGGAAAACAGATAAAGGAATGATTTACACTGTTCTGGGACCGCCATCAAGAATTCAACGCAACGGTATGAGAGAAGTCTGGCTATACTCTCAAAGTGCCAACTTCTCGGAGATCATTTTTACATTTTACAGAAAACCAAATCAATTTAGCGAAGACCATTATGAGCTGGTTCGGTATCCCGAATACGGAGCCTATTGGTACCCGTTTGTAGAAGCATGGAGAACAGGAAGCATCATGGAGTAAAAGGCGGAGGGCCTAAAAGGAAATTTCACAAACCAGCACCAAAAGTTAATCCTGAGGACTTTGTCTTCGGGATTCAGTCTGTTTTAGAGCTGCTGAGGTCTGAGAAAGATATTGAAAAGATTTTGGTTCATAAAGATTCAAATCATGAGGATATTGAAACACTGGCCCGTCAAAGGAGGGTGTTTATACAGCGTGTTCCCTCTGAGCGATTGAACCGAATCACGGGTAAAAACCATCAGGGTGTTATTGCTTTTGTTTCTTCAGTAAACTATGCTTTGTTAAGCAACGTGGTGGCGGAAGCCTATGAAAAGGGAAAGACGCCTTTGATTCTGATTCTCGATCGTATCACTGATGTGCGTAATTTCGGAGCCATTTCTCGTACCGCCGAGGCTTGTGGAGTGGATGCCCTTGTCATCCCAACCCGCGGTGCTGCACAAATAAACTCGGATGCGATGAAAACCTCGTCAGGAGCTCTTTCTTTTATCCCGGTTTGTAAAGAAAATGATTTAACTCTTGCCATTGAAGGTCTTCAAAACAGTGGTTTTAGAGTAATTGGCTGTACTGAAAAAACGTCTGATGTTTACTCGGCTCATGAATTGAATGGCCCTTTGGCCATTGTTATGGGCTCAGAAGAAGACGGAATTTCGGAGAGTATTCTCCGGAAATGCGATATGCTCGGGAGTATCCCTATGCTCGGTAAAGTAGGCTCACTAAATGTTTCTGTTGCTGCTGGAGTTATGCTCTATGAGGTGATCAGGCAGAGGGGAGAAGCTGAAAGTTAAAATTCTTCCTTTTTTGTGAAATTTACCCGCTCGCCCGTGGTAGGATGAGTAAATTCCAGATGGGCTGCGTGCAAATGCAGTCTGTCCGCACTTTTGCCATATAGATCGTCGCCAACAATAGGTGTATTTAATCCGGATGGGTGTGCGGCGTGAACTCTCAATTGATGCGTTCGGCCTGTGATGGGGTAGAAATGAATTCTGGTTTTTCCGTTTTCTTCAGAAATGACTTCGTATTTAGTTTTGGCAGGTTTGCCGTGTTCATAACAAACGAGTTGGAAAGGTCGGTTTTCGAGATCAACTCGTAAGGGCAGGTCAATGAAGCCTTCTTTTTCTTTCAAAAGACCATCCAGAATGGCAACATATTTTTTTGAAACTGTTCTGCCCGTAAATTGTCTTTGAAGTTTGACATAAACTTCATGGTTTTTAGCAAGAAGTATTATTCCCGATGTGCCTTGGTCCAGGCGGTGAACTAAAAAGGCATCCGGGTATTTCTTTCTGATTCTGGTTTGAACAGAATCTTTGACAAAACGACCAGGTACGGAAAGGAAGTCGGCCGGTTTATTGATGACGATAATGCTTTCATCTTCAAAAATAATTTCCAGCTCCTTGCCCTCTGCCGGGTTATTTTTCATCGGATTTTCATCGACTTCAAGTCCATCCAGCATAAATCCCAGAATTGGCCCGCATTTACTGTTGCAGGCCGGGTAATATTCTTTGTGTTTTCTGATCTCAGATTTTGGCGAAGCTCCCCACCAAAATTCTAGCATGGTGACGGGTTTAAGGTCGTTTGAATAGGCAAATTGAAGCAATTTCGGAGCCGCACATTCACCTGCTCCGGCCGGAGGGGTTATGCCCAGATTTTCGATGAAAATTGTAAGCAGACTTTGCTCTTCCTGATGAGCATTTAGAAAGGTATAATTCTCAAAAAGCTGCTTTTGAAGTTTATTTGACCTACTTTTCCGTTCCTCTTTAAGTTGCTCAATTTTGAATAAGAATGGCTCCAATTCCTTTTCAAGCTCATCTATTTTATTCTGCCAGTTTTCTTGTAAAACTCTGAGTTCATATTTCTGTTTTAGACTTTCCTTTATGGTTTCGTCAATGATTCTTTTAGCTTCTTCGGTCGAAAGCGATTCTAGAGCCTCGGTTTTTCTCTCTTTTCGTTCTTTTCTGCTTTGTCGAATTGCTTCTTTTTGATCCTCAATTTCCCTTGCCGATTGATCTTTCGATTCTTGAAACACATTTTGAAGTGCCTGGAAACTAGTATTTTTTTCAATTGACTCAATTTCAGAGTTTAGTGCACTAATATTGACTTCCTCAACCCGATAAAAATTACCTTTTTCAAAAACATCAAATACAGGGGGGACGAAGTAGGGAAGCTGATCGCCCTGATCCAACTTTCCGGAGTAGGCCGCAAGAAAACCCAATTGACCAACTTGGTTTCTAATCACTAAAACACCGAACATCTTACCGATGATCAACCCTTCCTGGTCGGGGTCTAATCCAAAGTTATGATTATTCTCAAAAGAGCTTTCAAGATACCGCTGAACCTGTTTGGCAGCAGTAATAGCTAAAGGATGAGCCTGATAAGAAAATGGAAAAGTAAACTTCTCCGGCAGGTCAATCTGGCTGACATCCTCTTCGAAAAAATGAAATTTATCACTAAGAGAGGTCGAAGCCATTATTTTTTGCTTTGAGACTAATTAGAAAGAAATCTCGCTGAAACGTGGCAAAGCCATATCCTTTTCAGAAACGAGTGGATTCTCAATACCCCAGTCGATATTCAGATCGCTATCATTCCAGATGACACCTTGCTCTGATTCACGGTTGTAATAATTGGTGCATTTGTACGAGAAAATAGCGTCTTCAAGCGTCACAAAACCATGTAGAAAACCTGGAGGTACGTAAAACATATTGTTTTGCTCATCATCCAGCACTACGGAGTCCCATTGACCAAAAGTTGGTGAACCCGGACGGGCGTCTACAGCTACATCAAGCACTTTTCCTTTGATAACCCTTACAAGTTTTCCTTGAGCAAAAGGGTCTTTTTGTAAATGCAAACCTCGCAAAACACCTTTTGTGGAGTATGATTGGTTATCCTGAACAAAGACTTCGGCAATTCCATTTTGTTTGAAAAGTTCATATTGATACGACTCAAAAAAGTAACCTCGTGGGTCTTTGAAAATTCTGGGTTTGATTTCTATCAAACCTTCAATTGAGGTTTTACGGAATTCCATTCAGGAGTTTTGTTTGAAAATATTGGGCAAAAATAGCGAGGATTTCCAGACCAGAAAAATGGCTTTTGGAATGGATTCCTACTAATTTGCTGCAAATTTCAGACAAGCAATGACGGCAGCAGAACTTTTTGGGCAAATTCAGAAAAAGAAATCTTTTTTATGCGTTGGGTTGGATACTGATATTCAACGAATTCCGGAGTTTTTGAAGAAGGAGAAAGACCCTGTTTTTGAGTTTAACAAAAGAATTATTGAGGCCACTCATGAATTTGCCGTTGCTTACAAACCGAATATTGCCTTTTACGAAGCACAGGGGCCAAAAGGATGGGAGAGCCTTCAAAAAACGCTGGAAATTATCCCTAAAGACTGCTTCACCATAGCAGATGCTAAGCGAGGAGATATCGGAAATACCTCTAAACTTTATGCGAGGGCATTTTTTGATAAAGAGGCTTCAGGGATGTCATTTGATTCCGTAACCGTGGCTCCATACATGGGTGAGGATTCTGTGACGCCTTTTCTGGAATTTGAGGGGAAATGGGTGATTTTGTTAGCTCTGACGTCTAATAAAGGCTCTAGTGATTTCCAGCAAATTTTGGTGGATGATGACAAAGTCTTTCAAAAAGTACTCAAAACCTCAAAGAACTGGGGAAATACTGATAACATGATGTATGTGGTTGGAGCCACTAAGGCGGAGGCTTTACAGGAAATCCGTCAGATTGTCCCCGATCACTTTTTATTAGTGCCCGGCGTTGGTGCCCAAGGTGGAAGCCTGGAGGAGGTCGCTAAGAACGGAATGAACAGTCAATGTGGCTTGCTGGTGAATAGTTCCCGAGGCATCATTTATGCCTCTTCAGGAGAGGATTTTGCAGAAGTTGCAGCTCTCGAAGCCGAAAAGCTTCAAAAGGAGATGGCTTCTTTGCTGAATAATCTTCTTTGATCGCATAATTGTAGCAAAAAGCCCTTGTTGACTGGTCTTATGGCCTGATTTTCTATCTTTAGCTCATATTCGCATGATTTAAAGATGAAGGAGGAACTTCTGCACCATATCTGGCAATTTCAAAAGTTTAGGAAGCAATCGGTAAAAACTACAAACGGGGAAGACCTTTTGCTTCTCAATAAAGGGTTCATCAATTCAGATTCCGGACCTGATTTTTCAAATGCTCGAATTAGAATTAAGGACATAGAATGGGCCGGTCATGTTGAAATTCATGTGAAATCGTCTGACTGGAAAAGGCACAAACATGGGGCTGATAAAGCCTATGATAATGTCATACTTCATGTAGTATGGGAATATGATGAACCAATTTTTGCTAGGGATGGGAAGGAAATACCTTGTTTGGAGTTAAAAGATATTACACCGGAAGAGGTGTTCAAAAACTACCAGTCGCTTATCAATTCAGCTGATCGAATTCCTTGTGAAAGGCAATTCAATGACGTTTCAGAACTTGTAAAACTCACAATGTTTGACAAAGCTCTGATGCAACGATTGCAGCGAAAAGCCAGCATTATTCATCAGAGACTGGAAGAAAATAAAGGAGACTGGGAGGAAGCTGTTTACCAGACTTTACTGACAAATTTCGGCTTTAAGCTTAATAATGAAGCTTTTCTTTCATTGGCTCAGAACCTTCCGTTTCGATTATTGAGAAAATATCAATCGTCAATTTTCCAGCTCGAAGCTTTACTTTTTGGTGTCGCCGGTTTTCTGGAAGAGGCTCAGGGTAAATATGGCGAAAAATTAAAAGCCGAATATAATTTTCTTAAGGCTAAGCATGGATTAGAGCAAAATCAAATGCTGGTTGTTCAGTGGAAATTTATGCGAACCAGACCTGGCAATTTTCCAACGGTCAGACTTGTCCAAATCGCTGGGATTCTTGTAAAGCAAAAGTCGTTTTTTGATGTTTTTACTTCTTCTTCTTCAACATTTGAAGACTTACTTGAATTCTTCAAAACCGAGCCATCAGAGTATTGGCAAACGCACTATCATTTTGAGAAAACCTTGAATAGTAAAACTCAGGGAATTGGAAAAAACTCGGTTGAAAATTTGATTGTCAATTCAGTGGTGCCTGTTAAAATTGCTTTTGCTCATTATTCAGACCGTGCTGAGTTAACTGATCAGGCGATACAACTTTTAGAAGCAATACCTGCGGAGAATAATCGGATTACACGTTTCTGGAAAGGCCTTGGACTTACTGTCGATAAAATGTCTGATAGCCAGGGTTCTATTGAGCTTTATAATGAGTTTTGTCTCAAAAAGAAATGTCTCAACTGCGGGATAGGTGTTGAGTTATTGAAGTGATTTCCTTTGTTGCCGAATGAGTTTGGTTTAAACTATTCATTGGTATCCTTATTTTGAGTCATCTGCTCTATTTCTTCAAAACTTCTCACAAGTTGAAAACTCATTTTCACCCCTTCTTTTTTGATAAACTCAAAGCCTGCTTCAAGTTCATTGGGTACTTCTCCGTCAATAACTGCTTCGCGAATAGCCGATTTTAGGATACCAACTTCTTTTGAGGGTGGTAAATCAAAAGCTGCCATGATAATCTCACCGGTGATGACCGGCTGGAAATTGCGAAGCTTATCTTTTTGCTCCAGCTCAATCAACAACTGCTCAACCTTATCGAAATTTTTAAGGTATCGCCTTACCCGGTTGGGGTCCTTACTCGTGATATCGGCCCGACAAAGCATCAGAAGATTTTCGATGTCATCTCCTGCTTCTACCAAAACCCTCCTTAAAGCGGAATCGGTTACTCCTTCTTTGGCCAGAGCAATGGGTCTGAGGTGAAGTCGCACCAGGTTTTTAACTGACCGCATTTTATTGTCAAGTGGCAACTTCATTTTACGAAAAATACCTTTTACCCAGCGACTGCCCAGTTCCTCATGCCCGTGGAAAGTCCAGCCTGCTTTTTTATGAAAGCGTTTAGTAGCTGGTTTTGCGATATCATGCAAAATAGCCGCCCACCTTACCCACAGGTCATCTGTAAACTTGGTGATATTGTCTAAGACTTGAAGTGTGTGATAAAAATTGTCTTTATGTCCCTTATTGTCAATGTATTCAACGCCTTTAAGATTCGTCAATTCTGGAAAAATAATCTCCAGAATTCCGGTTTGATCGAGTAACTTGAAGCCATAGGACGGGGTAGGTGCCAGAATGATTTTATTGAGCTCGTCAGTAATCCGCTCTTGAGAGACAATTTTGATGCGGTCTTTCATTTGGGCAATCGCTTCAAAAGTAACCGGATCAATGTCAAAATTGAGCTGCGTGGCAAAACGTACCGCACGCATCATTCTTAATGGATCATCAGAAAAGGTAATTCCAGGTTCTAAGGGAGTTTTAATAATTCTTCTCCCAAGGTCGCTCTGTCCGTCAAAAGGGTCAAGTAGCTCTCCAAAACGCTTTTGGTTCAGGCAAAGACCCATAGCGTTAATGGTAAAATCACGGCGATTTTGATCGTCCTGAAGGGTCCCATCTTCTACACTAGGTTTTCTGGAGTCTGATCTGTAAGACTCTTTTCGGGCACCCACGAATTCCAAATCATACTCAGGATGGGGGATTTGAGCAGTTCCGAAATTCTTAAAAATATTCACCCGGGTGTTCTCACCTAGTTTTGAGGCCACTCTTTCGGCGAGGTCAATGCCGCTACCGATACAAACAACATCAATATCTTTGTTTGGTCTTTTGAGAAACAGATCACGCACATAACCACCGATTACATAAGCCTCTAGGTTGAGATCATCTGCAGCCTCTCCAATGACTTTAAAAATGGGATGTGCTAAAAGGTGTTTGTTGAAATCCACGGATTCTCTGCCAGTTTTTGAAGCTGCAAAATTAGGGATTTTAAGCCCGAACCGAAATCACTTCCGTAGGATTAAGATAAACCAGCAGCATTTCTACCTCAGTATATCCCATCATATGATAAAGTTCACCATAGTGTTTAATTTGATTCAGGTGACTTTTGCGTTTCTGGCCGGTTTTATAATCAATTATAGAGACTTTATCTCCCTGAAGAACCACTCTGTCAGGTCTGCTGAAATCCTGATTTTTGAGAAGAATATCCCGTTCGTTTTCTACTTTGATATCTCCTGAGAAAAGGTGTTTGAGCTGGGGATGCTCCATAATTTTTATGGCTTCATCTTTAAGTTCCGGTTTTTCATTCTCGCTGATAAGCCCGTCAAACTGTAATTGCCGCAAGGCCTGATTCAGGTCTTCGGCCAACTGAATATGCGAAAATAGTGTATGAATCAAATTGCCCCTGTCACGCTGATTTTCTTCATTGAAAAGTTTGTCAATGCTCGACTTAATCTTGAGATTTCCAAGGTTATCTCTACTTGGTATTTTGTCAATGATAAAGCTCTTTTCTTCAGCAGACTGCTGAACTTTCTCACTGTCAATTCCCTGATATAGAATATGATGTATGATCTCTTCCTCGTTCGCTAGAATGTCACCAATGAAATGTTTGAGATATGGGTAAATGGTGTTATTGCCCGTTTTTGTCGCCATAACGTAAAGTCGATCTACCGGCCGTGTGAAAGCTACATATAGGATGTTTAGAGCCTCCAGTTTTATAAATTCCAGCTCTTTGGCTATTTGTGGGCCTGCCGGAGTAATGTTCATGTCTTTTTTTAAACCGGTATTTCCGCTTAAAAGACGTTTGTCTCCGTGACTTAGCTCAGGCCAGTCAATTCCTTCCAAATCAACCCATGTTTTTGAACCCGTTCTGTTTACCGTAGACCAGTTGCAATACGGCATTATTACCACTGGATACTCTAAACCTTTTGATTTATGGATAGTGGTCACTGTGATAGCCTCCGGTTTAGAAATGCTGACTGAAGAGCCTGAGCCACTTTGCTGCCAGTAACTTAAGAAATCGCTTAGGCTGTTGCCATTATTTTTGACCTGGTTTTGGATCAAATCAAAAAGAGCAAAAAGGAAGGGTAGTGAAGCTTTGTCTTCAAATAAGCCAAGTTTACTCGCAAGAGATTCGGCCAGCTGATAAAGACCAAAAGCACTCATCAGATGTAGGTCTATCATAATACCTTGATCTCCTAAAAAATGCCAGACATTTTTATTTGGCATTTCCTTAGGGAATGGAAGCTGTTTGTATTTATGATACAGCAAGATAGCTTCCGGCGAATACATTTCATCCTGATAAGCTTTCATGAGGCTGATCAAAAGGCTGACTGCATGATTGTTTTTTAGTAAAAGAGAATCAGAAGAAATAATAGGATAGCCCTTAGAGAGTAAATAATTAGCGACCGGTGCAGCTTCCTTTTTCTTTTCGCGGCAGAGAATGGCGATGTCTCCATAGGAGAAACCGGCGTTTAGAGCTTCTTCAATTTTACCAATGACTTGGCGGAAAGTCCATTCGTTTTTATCTACATCTTTGCTTTCATTGAAAAGAAACTCTACATGACCACCCTTTTTTGTGCCCGGATGAGTTTCCTGTGCGGCGTTTTCAAAGGCTTCTTTGATCATTAGCTCCTCATTAGTCTCTAAAATTTGCTCAAAGAACTTTCGGTTGAACTCAATGATTTCCTGCTTACTACGGTAGTTTTTGTCCAGATTTTCTTTGGTGAGGTAGGAGTTAGTGTAATCAATGGCAAATCTTTGGTGATCAGACAGCATCGGATTTTCTTTCAAAGCCCCTGTATTGTTATGAAGTAAATGAAGCATCAGCTCCACCTTGCCACCTCTGAAGCGATAAATAGATTGTTTGGGGTCACCCACCAACATATTGAAATACCCTTTTGCCAAAGTGTTTTCAATCAATGGTAGGAGGTTAAAGTACTGTAAGTCAGAGGTGTCTTGAAACTCATCAATTAGAATATGGTTGAATTTTTCGCCAATTCTTTCAAAAATATAGGGTACGGGTTCTTCGGTAATGACGGCTTGAATTCGGCGGTTAAAATCTGTAATATAGGCTTGATTATTTTCGGAGAGAATTTTTCCGAACTCCTGATGGACTTCATCAAGCAAAGCCAGATTATTTAGTGAATTCCGGATCTCTTTGAGAAGAATGTATTTTGGACGTTCATGATCGGCAAAGGCTGTTGTTTTGAGATAAAAATCTCGGATTTCATCTGCGGCCAGATCAATTTTTGCTTTAGTGTCGGAAGTCGCCTTTTGAGAATACCAGTTATCATCTTCGATAGCAGCCAAAATTCGTTTGCCCGGCTGCCAGTCTGAATTGATGAAATCGCCGTCATCTTCCTGAATTTTGAGAAAGAACCCCCCAAACCCGCTTTTACCAAAAGCAAAGTCATCAATTTGAATGGACTTTTGTTCCAGCAAATCAAAGCCTTCTTTCGATAATGCTTTCAACTGAGATTTTGTTATCGCCAGATATTGATCGATATTCTTTTTGATCTGAAGATAGTCCTGATGCTTTAATCCTTCGTTTTTTTGAATCAGGTTAAAGTGTTGATCATCAAATAGATTACGGGCGAAACTGGCGAGATTTTGCAGGAGGTTTTGCCAGCTTTTGCCTTCATTGGCCTGTTCTTCTGCAAATCGCTGAACAAGGTCAGTGATATAGTCATATTCCGGTAAACCAATTTTATCAAAAACTCGCTCAGCAGCCTTTAGTAATACAGGTTCTTTATCAAGTAAAATTTCATAATTATAGGGCAAGCCCAAATCACGGGAAAAGGAACTAACTAATTGATTGACAAAACTATCAATGGTTTTGACATTAAAATCAGCATAGTTTTGAAGGATTTCGTCAAAGGCGGCAGCGGCTCTCTTTTGAATTTCAACAGGCTCCATTCCACCCGTATCTTCCCGAATGGCAGCCAGCATGGTGGCCGTTTTTGAAGAATAATTATCCTGGTCACCAGCAATTTCACGAAGGGTATCCAGAATTCTCTCTTTCATTTCAGCGGCTGCATCATTAGTGAAAGTGATGGCCAGAATGTTTTTGAAGTAATTTGGCTTTTCTGACTGAAGTAAAAGAGATAGATAGGTTCTGGCCAGTGTAAACGTTTTACCTGAACCTGCTGAAGAGCCGTAGATTTTGAGAACTGACATCGGTGGCGGGTGTTTGGCTTGAGCAGGTTTTTTAATTGAGAGACCTGCTGAAAATCATGGAATGCAAGGTCGATAAAATCTGTTCTAATCCCTTACAAAGACGTAGTTTTGCCAAAATTTTTAAAACTTTGATGAAATTGAAATTTACGAGCCTTCTTATTTTTCTTCTGATGGGATTGACGGCTTTTGCTCAGCAAACCGGAACAATACGTGGAACTGTAAGAGATGCTCTTACTCAACACGAACTGCAGAAAATCACGGTTAAAATTGTCGGCACGGCAATGAATACTCAAACCGAAGAAAGCGGAGACTATTCTTTTGGAAATGTGCCTGTCGGGCGTTTGGAGTTGGAGATAAGTGGATTGGGTTACACCAAACAACTGGTGAAAGAGCTTTTACTGGCCTCCAATAAGGAACTGGTGGTTGATATCTTTCTGGAACCTTCCATCACTGATTTAGAAGAAGTGCAGGTTACAGCAGCCAGTCCAAATTTGTCGGGAGCCAAAACCAGCGTTCAGGCGATAACAGTAGAACAGGTGATGCGTTTTCCAGCCACATTTTTTGATCCGGCCCGTTTGGCATTCTCATTTCCGGGAGTAGCCAATACCAATGATCAGGCGAATAACATGAGTATTCGGGGAAATAACCCTCGCGGTCTTCAGTGGCGACTTGAAGGTATGGAAATTGTTAATCCAAACCACCTCGCCAATGCCGGTACTTTTTCAGATCAGGCGACCGTAAATGGTGGAGGTACCAATATGCTTTCGGCTCAAATGCTGGGCAATATGAATTTCCTAACTGGTGCATTTCCGGCTGAGTACGGGAATGCTCTCAGTGGTGTGATGGATATGCGATTGCGTAAAGGAAATAATCAGGAATTTGAACATACCGCTCAGGTAGGACTTATTGGTGTCGATTTGGCTTCTGAAGGGCCATTAAACAAAGAAAAAGGAAGTAGCTATTTGATTAATTACCGCTATTCTTTTACCGGTTTACTGGGTTTGATGGGCGTAACGTTCGGTGGAGAAGATATTCGTTTTCAGGATCTCGCTGTAAATCTGAGTTTTCCGAGTGAAAAAATTGGTGATATCACCGTTTTCGGGATGGGTGGAAAAAACTCAAATGAATTTGCTTTTGATGATGAAGAGGGCACCGGACCTTTAGAAGAAAAGGATCTATATAACATCAATTATAACAGTAAAATGGGTGCTGCCGGGATTACCCATTCAAAGAACCTCAACCCTTCACTTTTGTGGAGAAATGCTTTGGTGTATTCAGGTTTGAGAAATGAACGAAGTCAATTTGTTGCTCCTGACCCCTTGAGTTCTTTCTATTTGCCTCCAGATTATGATGTTACCAATACCTCAAAACTTTCATTCTCTACCATTTTTATGAGGAGACTGGCCTCTGGTGGTAGGCTGAAATCAGGGGCTTATATCACCAGAACTGCTGATTCTTTGAGCATATATAATGGACTTTCAGAAGGGCAATTTGATTCATGGTTAATTCAGCCGTTTCTTCAGTTTTCAGGGAAGTTGGGTTCAAAAGTACTATTTGATCTGGGTGCACATCAAATGAATTATTTCCTGACCAATACTTCTACCATTGAACCAAGGGCTTCGCTGAGCTTTGTATTGGGAGTGAGTAGTCAGTTGGCGGCTGCATATGGTCGCCATTCTCAACTATTGGATAACTGGATTTATGCCTCAAATCAAAGTCTGAAACCAACACTTTCAGATCATTATGTATTGAGTTTTGATAAACGAATCGGAGAGAAGTCAAATTTCAGAGCGGAAGCTTATTATCAGTCTATTCATAGTGATTTGGCTTCAGTGGATTTTCAATACCTCACTGGTATGAATTTGAGAGGATATGCAGACCCAATGACCTTAAATAACGGTGCGAAGGGTAGAACGTATGGTTTGGAGCTGAACTATAATCGATATCTCGATAATGGGTTCTTTTTGCTTGCTAATGCAACGGTTTATAAATCAGAGTCTATAGGTCTGGGAGGAACATACTTCAATTCCCGTTATGACGGAAATTATATTACAAACTTTACAGTAGGGAAGGAGTGGAGATTCTCAAAAGATCGTGTTTTTGGTACCAACCTTAGACTGGTTTATTTGGGTGGCTTTAATGATTATGCCATCGATCAGGCTGCTTCAGAGACACAAATGTCAACGGTATTTGACTACAATCAGCCATTGACGGTCGAAAATGATGATTATTTCAGATCAGACTTGAGAATCTATCTCAAAAGGTCAAAAGCGAAGCTAAACAGAATGTGGTCAATTGATATTCAAAACCTAACGAATCAACAGAATGTCGCCTATCGTTATTATGATGCTTTTCAGGGGAAGGTGCTTACAAAGTATCAGTTAGGGATGATTCCAATGCTGAATTATCGCTGGGAGTTTTAAGTCTGGCTTTATATCAAAAGAGTCATCTGGCCGCCAGATGACTCTTTTTTTGAATTAACTTTTATTGCAAAGCCGCAATCCAAACTTGTAGCCAAGCCAGGTATAGGTTCTGGCGTTTTCGCCAAACCATCGGCTCGTTCTTTCAGAAAGCAAAAGCTTGTAAGAGGAGAAGTCAAGACTCTCATCATAGCCCACATAGAAGTTTAAAGTAGGGGCTACAAAAACGGCGAGTCTGTCAAATACTTTGTATTCAAAGCCTAGGGAGGCTCTGTAGTGCTGATCTAAATAGGAAAACTCGCCATCCTGAAAATAGACAGAAGAAAGGATGTCGAGATTCGAGCCCAATCGCTCTCCGTATTTCCAGGAGGTTCCAAGGCCATACCCCACACCTGCCAAAGGTTTATTTGGCCGGCCATAACTGAAGGAGGTATTAAAAATATTATAAAACTTCTGCACCCCGGTTTTGAAACTAATCTCTGTGTTATTTAGCTCTGATGCATTGAATTCCAGTCTTCGATATCCGTTTTTGTGAACGTAGCTGAAAAACCCAATTGGGACGCTATTGTTGATTCTGTCATAGGCCATATTAAAGACCCCAATCTGCAAACCATTCAGTCGGGTGGCATAGTTAAAAGGGGCTATTTGAGTGCCTCTCATTTCGGAAAAAGCGACATTAAGGGAACCTGCCGCTTGAAGACCTTTTGAGTCTTTTACTGAAATATTAGTGGCTCCGGCAGCCATAATGCCTGAGGAAGTTCCCAGATTGATGTTGGCTGCTCCAGCCGCCTGAACGCCAGCAAAGCTTCTGCCGGTCAAATTCAGTGTGCCGGCGGCCTGAACACCTGTCATGTCTTTTCTGATAAAATTGGCAACTCCACCCACTTCCAGCTTTCTGACACTTCCGGTATAACCTGCGACAAGATTAATGGAAACATCATTGGTCACCACTGGCCCCAGGCGAAGATTTGTGCCAAGAAACGGTAAAAAGGAAATCTGGAAGGGTTTGTAAAGACTGTCTTGAATATTCCTGAAGTGGAGGTTTTGTTTGGTGGTCATTAACCAATTTAGAAAATGATCTTTTCCTTTTTGGTAAGTAGTATCAATAAACGCCAGCTCTTCACTAAAGTCTAGATTAACCTTTTTTTCTTTTTCTTCCATTTCAGGTACTGGCACCGGTTGGGGTTTCGAATTTGAAGATAGCCTTTCTTCAATCTTGGGTGTTGTGTCCAGTTTGACTTGTGGAGTTTTAATAGCCGAAACTTCTGCGGTTAAAACTTTTGGTTTTATCGTTTTTTGAAGCTCAACGGAGAGCTTTTGGTCACTTCGGTTATTGATAGGTTGAATGAGTAAATCATAATCTTCCTTTGAGAATTTGAGGTCTATGTCTTTTTGCTGAACGGGTAGTTTGATTTTGTAATACCCATGGGTATTTGTGAGAGCTGAGGCCAGTGTTTGGGGCTCATAAATACTGACATTTTTAATCTCCTGACCTGACTCGCCGTCTCGTACATAACCGCTGATATAGAAATCACGTTTAGGGGCTTTTTGTAAAATGATGTGGGTGCCGTGTACTTTATAACTTATTGAAGGCCCAAGGATTTCATTCAAAATATGATCAAGGGTTCGTGACTCAGCTTTGTAATTGATGTTTTTATCAAATTCAAGAACTCTGGGGTTGTATGAAAAATGAACCTCAGATTCTTTTTCCAGCATCTTTAGAGCAAGCTCCAGCGGTTGGTTTGAAATGTTGATACTTACTCGTTTTTCAAGAGTGCTACTCTGAGCCCGGGCGGAGAAAACAATAAAGAATAGTAAAGGAATTATAATGAGCTTTTTCATAATAGAAGGTTTGTGTTACTGGTCAGCTTTATGACAAGCGAACCCTTAAATTCCCCTATTCTTTTTTGGCCAAAATATAGGTTTTATCTTTTATGGAAAGCTTCAAGTCCAAGGTTTCGGCAATAATGCCGAGGGCATCAGACAATTTTTCGTTCTCAAAACGTGTCGTCAGTTGATAGTTTTCCCATGCAGAGCCATCCAGCTTAATTTCAGCCACATATCCCTTGTTCAGTGTATGAATGACATCTTCAAGCTGAGTCTGGTTAAACTCAAAAACTTTTGTTTTGAATGCAAAAACATTTCTGTCAAGAATAATGGCCGTCTTTATAGTGTCTTTGAGACTTTGGTAAAGAGCTTCTTCTCCTTTGTTCAGAACTACTTTTTTGTCATTCGATTTTTTGAATTCAACACGTCCGGAGTTGACACTTACCTTTACATCAGCATCACGTGCTAAAACATTGAAAGAGGTCCCCAAAACCTTTATTTCGGTGCCGTTGGCTTCAATGATAAAAGGCTTATCCGGGTTTCTGGCAATATCAAAAAAAGCTTCGCCTATGAGTTTAACCCTTCGTTCGCCTGTCTCAAAATGCTCAGGATATTCCAGATGACTGAAACTATTTAGTGTTATGATGCTACCATCGGCCAGCGTATGCTCTGTTTGATTTTGCTCGGTTTTTATGGCGGCATATTGAATAGGCTCTTCCTTCCCGGGTGATAAGATAAAGTAAGTGCCCAGGAGAAGACAAGCGGCGATTGCAGCTGCCCAAGCAGTATAATTCGGCTTCTTTTTATTGACGGTCTGAGCAGCTACTTTTTTCCAGGCCTTATTGGTATCAGGTTTGAACACAACCTGCTTTTCTGAGGCCAGCCAAATTTTGTGGTAGCCTTCCAACTCTTTTTGCCGCTCACTACTTCCTTGTAACCAATGATCAACTCTTGACAAATCATCAGCATCGGCATGCCCTGCAAAATATCTTCCCAGTAATTCTTCGTCCAGATTATTGCTCATGATCCTAACAAAATTAAAATGATACTTACCAAATAGTCAGCTAATGAGGTCCTCATAATTTTAAGGGCTTTACCGATTTGGTTTTCAACGGTTTTGACTGAAATACTTAGTTTTTCAGCGATCTCTTTATGCCTTAACTGATCGATTCTACTCATTCTGAAAACCCGCTGGCACTCTGTAGGAAGGTTTTCAATGACTTCATCAATTTTACCTTTTAGCTCCTCAGCCTGAAAGTTTTCTTCAACCTCAAGGTGGTAATTAGTCTCAAAAAACAAGCTATGATCTGTATAAGCGGCTTTTACTTTGTCGTGTTTAATTGAATTCAGGCATCTGTTATGAACTGAGCGGAAGAGGTAACCTTTTAAAGAACCGGATATAATTGTCTTTTCTCTGTTTTCCCAATAAGTAACAAATACCTGCTGAACCAGGTCTTCAGCTTCTGCCTGTCTGTTAAGAAGGGAGAAGGCATATCGACACAGGCTGTCATAATGAAGCCTGAAAACTTCTTCAAAAACTGAGGCGTCTCCGGCCCTTAGAGCATGAATTTGCTTTTCAGACAATGGTTGAAGGGTTCCTTTTTGAACTGCAAACATACAGGCTTATTCGTTCATTTAGTTGTAAGACAACTTAAAATGAGGCTTCACCTATGCTGTTTGAAAAAATATTGTAAAAAAAGACTAACAATAATAGGGGGTAGGATGGGGTTAATTGTCCTGTAGGAAATAACAACAAATGAAATATGAAAAAGCTATTGTATCTATTCCTGGTTTTGCCATTGTTGCAATCATGTATTTATAAAAATAATTGGGACAAAACACCTCCCGGAGATTTAACAGAGGAGATTTATAACCTTGATACATTTGATGAGGTGGCTTTGGGCTCTGCCTTTCGGGTTGTGATTATTCCTTCCACAGAGTTCAGGTTAACTGCCAATGGGGTGGAAAGAGATTTGAATGATTTGAATGTTCGGGTCATCAACAGAACTCTCAAAGTATCTTATGTCAACAGAAATTGGCTTAGCGGCTTGAGTCGCGACCGCATGGATTTGCTCATTGAGCTACCCGACCTCAAAGTGGTGGATATTAGTGGAGCGGCTAACGTTGAAATCGAGGATTTTACTTCTTTTGATTTACTGGAAGCAGATGTTTCGGGTGCAGCAAAGCTCATTATAGATGTGCCCATGCAAGAGTTTAAATCTGATATTTCAGGTGCATCCAATATTGAGTTGAAGCAAAATGTACCACTCATTCGCTCTGATCTTTCGGGTGCTTCAAAACTTTTGGCTTTTGACACTAACGCCGAGGAGGTTTTTCTGGAACTCAGTGGAGCCAGCAAGGCCAATGTTTCGGTAAGCGACTATCTGAATGTTTCAGCGAGTGGAGCCAGTACGGTTAATTACCGCGGTACTCCAAGAATTGATCAGGAAGTGTCTGGAGGTAGTAAAGTAAAGAAAGACTAAATCAAAACTCTCGTCCGGCGAGAGGCTGCTTATGAAGTAAGTACGTCGGATGAGTGTTTTTACTGTTTTTCCTGAAACAGTATGAAAATATTCTCGCTGTCAAGTCCTATTACTTCATGCTCTTCATTGATGGGAATCTCGAAAACCTGAAGACTTTTCAGCTCTATTTTCTTCAATCCTATTTTAAAAAGAATTTTGCCTTTAAGTACTGTCAAAATTGTCTTAAAAGAGGTTTTATGTTTGGTTAATACCTGTTTATTCAGTAGTCCAATGGCCAGATAATTAGATTTATCTGTCTTCTCAATGATATTCACTGAGGGCTTTTCTGAATCGAACTGAATTTCGTTTAAATTCTTCATGCCCGAAACTAGTTGAAGAATTGATATGGATTTATGAGGTTGATCACAACAGGCTGTCTAAAAGAAAAGAGCATGCTTCCAATTTGTAGGAAACATGCTCTTTTGACAATCAGTGAAGAAGATTACTTCACCTCCTGATATTCTACCGTGGTATCTCCACCCGCTTGAATGTTGACTAATTCAAGGTCAAAGTTCAGATCCTGACCGGCTAAAGGGTGATTTGCATCCAACTTGATAGTGGTCTCTGCCACTTCAACAATTTTTACGGGAACAGTCTGTTGCCCGTTATGCATATTTAGTGTGCCACCAACTTCCAACGGAATGTCGTTCGGAATCTGAGCTTTCTCGAAATCAAAAATCATTTCAGGGTTCGGATCACCGTACGCCTCTTTTGCAGGAATATTGACTGATTTCTTATCGCCAACTTTCATTCCCATCACGCCGTCATCGAAACCTTTGATTACCATGCCGCTACCTACTTCAAACTCAAGTGGCTCGCGTCCCTCTGAGCTGTCGAAAAGTGTACCGTCATTCAATGTTCCTTTGTAGTGCACCTTGATGGTGTCTCCTGATTTTACCATTACTTGTTTGTTTTATAATAACAGATGCTGTTTTTCAACATCTTCACTTGTTCTGATTTAATATGCTTTCGCAAAAAGCACTCTTCTTTCTGAAGGCTTACCGGTCAAAATACATTTACCCTTACAAGCATCTCCATCGAAAGGGATACAACGAATCGTTGCTTTAGTGAGTTCCTTGATTTTGTCCTCTGTTTCAGGCGTTCCATCCCAGTGGGCTGAGATAAACCCACCTTTTTCTATCTGAGATGTAAAATCATCCCATGAGTTAACTTCGGTGGTGTTTTCCTCTCTGAAGTTGAGAGCTTTTTTATGCATTGATGATTGTATCTCATCCAGCAGGTCAATAATGTATTGGGCCGAGCCCTCTAGTGGCCTTTGTTCTTTGGAAAGTGTATCTCGTCTGGCAATTTCAATTAAACCTTGTTCCAGATCCCTCATTCCCACAGCCACCCGCACTGGCACTCCTTTCATTTCATATTCAGCGAATTTCCAACCTGGTCTCGCCTGATCGTCATCATCAAATTTTATGCTTATTCCGGCAGCCTTTAAGTCATTTAGTAACGGAGTAATGATTTGTCTGATTTGTTCGAGTTGCTCATCACCTTTATAAATAGGCACTATGACCACGTGAATGGGTGCCAGTTTTGGAGGTAATACAAGACCCTGATCATCAGAGTGGGCCATGATTAAGGCACCCATTAAACGGGTACTTACACCCCATGAGGTTCCCCATACGTATTCGAGGGATCCTTCTTTACTTTGGAATTTTACGTCAAATGCCTTTGCGAAATTTTGCCCAAGAAAATGGGAAGTGCCGGCTTGAAGAGCCTTACCATCTTGCATCAAAGCTTCTATGCAAAGGGTGTCCTCCGCCCCGGCAAAACGCTCATTGGCTGTTTTACGACCTTTTACCACCGGTACCGCCATCCATTCTTCGGCAAATTTGGCGTAGATATCAAGCATTCTGGCGGTTTCCTCTACGGCCTCATCGCGGGTGGCGTGAGCAGTGTGTCCTTCCTGCCATAAAAATTCGGCAGTTCTCAGGAATATTCTTGTTCTCATTTCCCAGCGAACAACGTTAGCCCATTGGTTTAAGAGAATAGGTAAGTCCCTGTAAGACTGAACCCATTTTTTGTAGGTACTCCAAATAGCTGTTTCCGAAGTAGGTCGGACGATAAGCTCTTCCTCTAATTTGGCTTCCGGGTCAACGACAACACCATTTCCATTTTCATCGTTTTTGAGACGATAATGGGTAATTACCGCACATTCTTTGGCAAAGCCCTCTACATGGCTGGCTTCTTTTGAGAGGTATGATTTGGGAATAAAAAGTGGGAAATAAGCATTGTTATGCCCCGTTTCTTTAAACATATCATCCAAAGCACGTTGCATTTTTTCCCAGATTGCGAAGCCATAAGGTTTTATGATCATACAGCCTCGTACATCGGAGTTGTCAGCCAGATCGGCACGTTTTACCAACTCATTATACCACTCAGAATAATTTTCACTTCTTGAAGGAAGCCCTTTTGCCATTTTACATGTATTAATATTTAGAAAACTGTCTAACTAAACCCTTTTGCCTAACAATTTGTTAAGGTTTCAAACGGGCTTGCAAAGATAAGTTTTTTAGGTAGTTTTGTATGTAACTGCAGGTTCACATTGTTAAGAAGTTGTTAACAGAGTTAATATTTTATAAAAGTGATGCAACCTAAAGCTGCCAATCTGCATCTAACAGATAGATTGTAATAATTGAATAATCAATAGAACTATGAAAAGTTTAAAATATATAGGTTTCTCGATAATGGCTGCGGCTGTTTTCTCAGCCTGCTCCACCAGCAAGACTGTAGTGAGTAACGGTGAGTATGATGATCTTTATGGTTCTTCAGAAAGTGCCCGTGTGGTTTATTCACCAACGGTTTCTAAGAAAGCAGATTCTTATGCTCCTGATTATCTGGAAAATTACAGCGATGCATATGACCGTATGCCGGTAGATACAACTATAGATGGTACAGATGCTTATTATGATGAAAATTATATAAGCTCCAGAGAGTTAAATAGAAATGTTTCACCTGATGCAGGTTATTCTTCAGGATATGCTGATGGGTACTCAGAAGGCTGGAACGATTACGCCTGGAATACACCATACTCATGGAACCGATTCGGTTATAACAACTGGAACACATGGAATACCTGGAACTCTTGGAATGCCTTGGGATACAGCCCTTGGGGTGGAGGAAATATGTTCTTTGGTGCTTATGGCTATGTGCCGTTAGCAACAAGAATGGCATTATCTTATGGTTACAGCCCTTTTGGATGGAGCTCACCATGGGGTTTTAACAGTTTCGGAATGTCTCCTTGGGGTTTCAGTAGCTATGCATATTCTCCATGGGGTTATAGATATGGCTCTTACGGAATGTATGGATATGGTTTTAACAATTTCGCAAACGGATGGTCCCCGTATTATGGAGCTCAGCCTGTTTTTGCTAGCAGAGCCTTTAATGATACCAGATTCGGAACGAAGAGAACTTACGGACCAAGAATTGGTGGCCGATCTACGAGTATCTATAATGATGGTTTTGTGAATACCAGAAGGCCTGCGGCAACAGCTTCGTCAAGAAGAATGAGTACCGGTACACAAACAGCAACAAGAGGCGAATTAACTTCCAGGGCCAACGGTGTTGTAGCAAGAAGTAACAGACCTACATCTTATGATAGCTACACCAGAAGAAGTTCAGGTAACTCAATGACAAGATCAGGAGTTAACAGAACGACTAGTAGTGGCAGAGCATACTCTCCTGCTAGCTCAGGTTCTTCTTCTTATGGCAGAAGCACAGGGACAAGCTCAAGAACAGGTACTTTTAACAGGACTGCGGTCAGAAGTTCAGGTTCTGCAACAGGAAGCACCTTTAGCAGAGGTAACGCCTCAAACAGAACTTCAGGATCATACAGTCCGAACTCGGGAAGCCGGGATAGCGGTTACAGTAGACCAAGTACTCCTTCAAGAAGTAGTGGTAGTTACTCAAGTCCTAGTAGAGGTTCAAGCAGCGGAAGCTACTCAAGAGGAAGTAGTGGTGGCTCAAGCTCAAGAAGTAGTGGAGGTTCTTCAGGTGGTTCAAGAGGGCCAAGATAGAACATAAGTCAGACATCACTTTAAGGTGGTGGAAGTATAAAAGATAATACCCCGCCAGAGTTTCAAACGAAGTTTGGCGGGGATTTTTTTGACCTTTGTTTGGACTAAAACACATAAATAGATATGAAAAAGTCATTAGTAATAGCAGTATTAGCCTTTATTATCAGTTTTACACTGAAAGCTCAGGTAGACGTTAGTGGCCACTTCTACGGAGAAGACGCTTTTAAGTTTTCTCAATATAAAAACTACGGAACGGCACGTACCTCAGGTATGGGAGGTGCCTTTACAGCCTTAGGCGGAGATGCCAGCAATACTTTCGTAAACCCGGCAGGTCTTGGTTTTTATAACAGATCAGAGTTTAGTATTTCCCCATCGTTCAATAGTTCTTCTACAACAACCAATTATTTGGGGCAATCTGCCATCAGAAATTCTTCGAACTCTTCTATTGGTAACGTTTCAGTTATTTTCAATGGAAAAAGTAGAGGTCAGTCAAAAATGAAGTCAAGTTTTGGGATTAGTTATAATAATCTGGTCAATTTTCACAATGAGTTTGATTATCAGGGAGATAATAATGCGAGCTCCATTCAAGATTACTTTGCAGAGCAGGCTACTTTTAGAGGAGCTAATTCTTCAACATTAGATTCTGAGTTTGATCCTGTAACTGGAATTGCAGACACACCTGAAGCTATGTATTATCAGGCCTACATGATTGACCCATACGAAAATGGATATGTTGTGGTAGAACCAAGTTTTCCGGTTAGTCAATCGGGCAGGGTTTCAGAGCAAGGTAACCTTGGTCAGCTAAATCTGAGTTACGGAGCTAATATTCAGGATAAAACGTATCTGGGTGTTTCTGTTGGGTTACAGAGCTTGAATTACAACTCCATAAACAGGCATGATGAGTCTTTTCCTAATGGAGAAGTTTTCAACGCTTTCGCAAATCAGGATGAGCTGGTTGTGAGGGGTACAGGAGTGAACCTTTCAATTGGGATGATTTACAGAATTACAGATGATGTACGTTTTGGGTTAAACGTTACCACACCAACAGCCTTGAGAACACGCGAGACTTTCTATTCGGCAATTAATATTGACCAGAAGCCAAATACATTTCAAACAGATTTTCAGACAATTGAAGTGGTTCCCGGTGAATTTGATTACAGAATTACTACGCCGTTGAGAGCCAACGCGGGCTTAGGGTATGTATTGCCAGGTAAAATTGGTGTAATTAGTGCTGAGGCTGAATACGTAGGGTATGGCGGTATGAATGTCAATGACAAGCAAAGTCAGGCCTGGAGTAGTGAGCAAAACAGAGGTATAGAGGATTATTATAAAGATGTTATCAATCTTAAAGGAGGTGCAGAGTTCAGATTCGGAAAGGCCAGAGTAAGAGGTGGAGTCAATTATTTGGCCGACCCTTATGTTTCTGATAATGGCTTAAATCGTTCAAGTCTGATTTTGTCAGGAGGAGCAGGGTTCCGTTCTGCAAGATTCTTTGCAGATGCTTCTTATTCTGCGAACAGTTTTGATACAGCATATTCGCCGTACGTGTTGAGCGTGCCAGAGAACTTTGATACGGCAGTAACGACTAACCGTTCAGGTATCTTAACATTTACAGTTGGTACATTCTTTTAGAGAAATGAGGATATCGAGAATTAAAAAAGAGCGGCTTATGGGCCGCTCTTTTACTTATATTATACCTTTTCTTCCGTTATCCTCTTGCAAATTGAGCGTCCAAAATCCACATAATGGTGCTTGCATCGGTATCTCCTTCAATAACGATATCTGCTTTTTTGTATATCTCAATACGCTCATTATAAGTTTCCTGAAGCGTAGTTAGCAAATCGTCATTTTCAAGTTTAAACATCGGTCTGTTGTTCTTTCTTGAAGATCGCATTCTTTCTTCCAGGTTTTCCGGTGAAACATCAAGGAAAACACTGATGCCAGTTTCTTTGATATAATCGATGTTGTCATTAAAACACGGGGTTCCTCCTCCGGTAGCTATAACAAGTTTGCTATCCACCGGAATTTTTCTCAACTGATCGGTTTCTACTTTTCTGAAGTAGTCTTCACCTTCAAGTCTGAAAATTTCTTTGATTTTTTTTCCCTCAGTTACTTCAATCTTTCGATCAAGATCTACGAAATCGTAGTTTAATTCTTTGGCTAATTGTCTTCCTAGTGTGCTTTTGCCTGATGAAGGCATCCCTAACATATAAATATTAGTGGTCATTCGTTATATACAGTTCTTTAATCTATTAACAATTAATTTTAATCCAGTATTTCTAAAACCTCATTTTTAGATGGAATATTGTGGCCACTCCATTTTCCTTTAACCACACCATCGTTTAACACATAAATCACAGGATTTGTTCTGGCCATGGCCTTTAAAACCTTCTCATCGGTATTGTAGAAATTGCCCGGTAATTTGTGTTGTTCAAAATAGCCTTTGAAATCGTCAAGGATCAAAGAGGTGAGAACCATAGATTCAATATTTTCGCCGGCCAGTTCTTGACCTAATTGACTGAGTTCGCTGAGCTCCTCTTCGCTGACTCCGTCCGTTTTTTTGAAGATAATGAGCATTTTTTTGCCGTTAAACGACTCCTGAGTGTAATCGTTACCTTCAATATCAGAAACGGCGTAATCTGTGATTTTTGGTTTTAGATCATCTTCATTAAGGACGATTGATGAAACATACTTATACCTGGCCGTGTCCATCAGATATTCTATTGATTCAATCTCCTTATTCTCATCTTTATCGAGGAAGGTATACTCAATAATAGGTTTGACACCTGTCGGCTCCATTTGTTTTGGCAGACTTTTGCCTTCAGCATAAGGTAAGAAGTCGAGGATTGGCAGATATCGTTTGGCATATAATCCAATGCCAAATGCAATTATGGTAGCTAGAAAAGTGGCCGGTTTCGCCAGAAACGACTCATTGTATTTTTTACGGTAGGCAAAAATTATAAGAATTACTGCAACGCTGAAAATGTCTTTATAAAAGGAATGCCATGGTTTTAAATGAAGGAAATCACCAAAACAACCGCAGTCTGTTACTTTGTTAAAATATGCCGAATAGAAAGTAAGGAAGGTGAAAAAGGCCATCAGGCCAAGAACAATCCACGCTGTTTTCTTCATTTTGAAGGAAAAAAGAAGGGCTACTCCAAGAATTAATTCAGCAGCACAAAAAACCAGTGATAGGAACTGAGCCTGACCTGCGAGTAGTTCAAAAAAGCCACTTAATGCAGGAAGGTCTTCAGCGAACACTTCAAAATATTCCTGAAGCTTCAAGCCTGTGCCATAAGGATCCACCACTTTTACAAAACCAGAAAAGATAAACTCAATACCTACCAGTATTCTGGCAATGTTTGCAATCAGTTTCATTATTTTTCTTCGTCAAGTTTAATCATACAGAAAACAGCATAGTTGATGATATCCTGGTAGCCAGCTTTAACACCTTCAGAGATAATTGTTTTTCCCTGATTATCCTCAATTTGCTTAATTCTCAAAAGCTTCATCAGAATAATATCGGTCATGCTACTTACTCGCATTTCTCTCCAGGCCTCGCCGTAGTCATGGTTTTTGTTAAACAACAGAGCCATCACTTCGTCAATTCTTTTGGCATACTCAGAGGTTAAGTTGTCGTCTATTGCTTTTTTCTCTTTTTCTTCAATCAAAATTAGAGCCATAACGCAATAATTGATGATGCCTATGAACTCAGAAGTCTGCCCTTCGTCTACTTTTGAGAAGCCATTTTCCTGAATAGTCCTGATTCTCTGAGCTTTGATGAATATCTGATCAGTAATTGAAGGGAGTCTTAAAATCCTCCATGAAGTGCCGTAGTCTGAATTTTTCTTTGAGAATATATCGCGGCATTTGTCAATCACCGCCTTATACTGAGATTCTGTTTTCTGCATTAGATGTAGGGAAAGGGCAAAATTTTGTTGATTTGCAAAGCTATAAAATTAAGGCAATTCAATTTACCATGAAACAACTTATCAATGTTAAAGGAAAGCTAATGGATTTGGGCCAACCAAAGATCATGGGGATTCTTAATACTACACCCGATTCTTTCTATGCCGGGAGTCGTGCGGAAGGATTTTCAGAGATCAAAAATAGGGTCGCTCAGATGGTAAAAGAAGGTGTTGATATTATTGATGTAGGAGGGTACTCCACACGGCCAAATGCTGAAGCAGTCAGTTTAAAGGAGGAGTTAGGGCGTATTTTGCCTGCAATTGAGTTCATCGGTAAGATGTATCCACAAATTCCTGTCTCGGTCGATACTTTCAGAGCAGAAGTTGCCAAAGAAGCTGTGGCTGCCGGAGCGGCAATTGTCAATGACGTCTCAGGTGGTAACCTTGATGATCAAATGTTTGAGACTGTAGCACATTTGCAGGTGCCATATATCCTTATGCACATGAGGGGAACTCCTGCAACAATGAGCTCTTTAAATCAGTATCAGGATTTAATACTAGAGGTAATCAGAGAACTGGAAATGAAAATTAATCGACTTAGTGAATTAGGTGTCAAGGACATTATTGTTGATCCCGGTTTTGGCTTTGCAAAAAACGTTGAACAGAATTATTGCATGCTGAAGCACCTTGAACAATTTCAGGTGCTTGATCGACCTCTTTTGGCAGGGCTTTCACGGAAAAGTATGATTTGGAAAAAACTGGCTATAAAACCAGAAGAAGCCCTGAATGGAACCTCGGTTCTGAATACTGTTGCTTTAACGAAAAAAGCGGCCATTTTGAGGGTTCATGATGTTAAAGAGGCGGTAGAAGTCCGAAACCTCTTGATTCAGAATATTTTATAAGCGGATGGCGGAGACCGTAAAATAATTTTCTATAATTTTAAGTATCAATGCTTTCGACGAGGGTTTTGAATGATCTATATTTACGATTAATACAATAAACTTTAATTCTACATGAAAAAGGAAATTTACGTGTTTACCAGAGCTTTACTGACTGTGGTGTTAATGGCTTTGGTGGCTGCCAAAGGGTATGCAGCTCCTCCTACCATCATAGTAGGCCCAACAGATGCTCATTTTCAGGCACAAGGGGATGGTGGAAAGGTGCTTTTTACTTGGCAAACATCAACTCCAGGTTCTTTCAATTTTATCGTGCAACAATCAAGCGATGGGGGTGCTACTTTCACAACAATTGCGACTATACCATTTACAGGTGCTGAGGATTATTTCCATCCAGTATCTGGTTTAACAGACGGAGTTACTTATGTGTGGCAAGTAAAAGTTGAATCAGATCCAGTCGGCTTATTTGAGTCTACTTATAATCAAACTACAGCATACACTTACGTTCAGTTTACGGGAAGCGTTACAGTAGGAGAACTGAATAAGAATCAAAATTCGGTAACCCTCAATGTTGTTGACAATGTAAATGGCGAAGACAATTTCATGGTAGAATATATGGCACCAAATGGCCCGTGGGTTTCAGGTCCTGTTTTTACTATTCCAGGTAGTGAGATTCCTCGTCAGGTTACAGGATTGATGGCAAATACTTCTTACAGGTTCAGAGTAGTGGCGATTAAAGGTGGTAACAAGATCTACAGTAACGAGATTGTTATCAAAACCAATCGTGATTTTCCTCCAAAGCCTGATAGCTTTACTGTGATACAGACGTGTGCAGAGAAGGTTACTGTTCAGGCCGTATATAGTAATCCTTCATTGGCTGATCAATTTACAGTTTCTGTTAATGGTCAAATTGTAGATTCCGGATTTATGTCAGCTGTTATAACAAGTACGGTATCCGTTTCTCCCGGCCAAACGGCGAATATCGTAATTG
Source organism: Jiulongibacter sediminis (assembly GCF_001306455.1). GTDB lineage: Bacteria > Bacteroidota > Bacteroidia > Cytophagales > Spirosomataceae > Jiulongibacter > Jiulongibacter sediminis. The sequence continues at coordinate 127,110 of NZ_LGTQ01000013.1, forward strand.
CGACTTTTAATGAAACTGGTTTAATAAACTCTGATCCGTTGACGGTTAATGTCCCTCCATATACTATGAATCCTCCTTCGGGTTTAACGGGTTCAGAAGAAACTAAGACTGAAAATACCATTAATATTTCTTGGTTACCGGGTACTTCTCCTTGTTCTGATGGTTTCATAGACGCTGTGGAGATTCAGCTTGATTTTCTTTTCCAAGACGGAACAACAGGAAGTAGACTTGATGTAACATATGGCAATGCAACTAACTACCTGATTGAGAATCTAAAACCGAAAACATGGGTAGGTATCAGAGTGATCCAAAGAAATTATACCTATGGTACAAGTGCTCAATCACAACAAATTTGGATTAGAACCTTAGGCCCACCTGATGCTCCAACTGGTCTTGCTGTTGCAACAAGTGCTGATCCTTTGGGAGAAATTCAGAACTTGATAAGCTTTACCGACATCGCAGATGATGAAACCGGGTTTATTGTTGATTATAGAATGAATGAAGGCGACTGGAGTTATTTAACTTCTATGGTAGCTAACTCAAGTATGTTTTATCATAAGCCTCTTCAGGAGGGTAATACTTACAGTTACAGAATTAAAGGTGTGAACCAATATGGTGACGGGCCTTATTCTGAAGTAGTTATTGTGACCGTTGAGTACACCAAAGAGCCAAAATCACCATACAACCTTCAGGGGACTATTGCATCTGGTAGTGTTAACCTGAGTTGGTTAGATGATTCGCAGAGAGAATCTGGGTTTATCGTTGAGAGATCAACAGATGGTTCAACCTGGACTGAAATTGGAACGACCGGAAGAAACGTTACGAAGTTCACTGATTCTGATGTAACCTCGGGAAATACTTATTGGTATAGAGTGAAGGCTACCAATGATGTTGGAACTTCTGATCCATCTGAGACAGCTGAAGTTGAGTATGTCGAGGTTTCTGGTTTGGTTAATGTTTTCCCTAACCCAACTGTAGATGCTATCAATCTCAGAATGGCTGGTGAAAGAAGTACGATTACTTTAATTGATCAGGATAACAGAACGGTACTTTCCAGAAGCGTTAAGCTTGTGGATGGTGAGGCTTCCTTAGATCTTTCAAATCTCAAGCCTGGTGCTTACCAAATGGTGATTTTGACCGATGGTAAAACCAAAGTTTCCCGTAAGATCTATAAGTATTAATTCTAGATAAATATAGAATGAAAAGGCGACTCAAACGAGTCGCCTTTTTTCGTTTATTTTGTGCTCAATATGATCAATAGTTTCATCTATGATATCGTTAGGGTTCCAACTGGAAAGAGGGGAGGCTATTACAAAAAGTCGACCATTGAGGAGGCCGCTGCATTTTTAATCGATTCGCTTATTGAGAGGAATAACTTATATGACGTGTCTATTGAGCTTCTTTTGGCGAATTCTATTGGCACCATGGGCAATATGGCCAGATACTCGGCTTTACTTTCCCGACTGAAATTATCATCTCTTTCATCTACTATTGATCTTCAATGTGGCGGTGGCTATCAGGCTCTTCGTTTGGGTTCCTCTTTGGTTCAATCAGGCATGGCTGAATCCGCTCTAGTCGGTGGGCTTGAAAGTAACTCTCTTCGTCCCGAGAGAAGGTATCATAGAAATGATCCAAGAAGGCCTGATGATGAAGAGCTGGAGGTGGCAGATTTTAGCCCCTTGGCAAATACAAATTTGAATTTATCTGCCCAAAAGCTGGGGGAGAAGTATAATATTGCCAGCTCAGAGTTGAACAAATGGACTTTGAGTAGTCACCAAAAAGCTCAGAAGTTTACTAAGACTGAGGCCTACGGAAACCATGTTTTAGATGTTGAGAATCAGGGTAGAATAGATCAGACCATTCGGTTTGATTTAACAAAAGAAACGCTTGAAAGAGCTTCAAATGGTCTTTACATCAATCGTACAAATACAGCTCATTATCATGATGGTGCGTGTATTGCACTTCTATCCGGAGAAGGCTTTGGTGATAGACACAGATTAAGGCCCATGGCCCGATTAAGACATGTTGAGCTTATCGGAATTGACCCGGATACAGCTCCTGAGGGTGCGATTATTGGTGTGGAAAACTTATTTCATAAGTTGAATCTTGACATTTCAGAGATTGATCTCTTTGAAATCAATGAATCTTTTGGTGTTAAACCTTTGGCTTTCTCAAAGCATTTCGGTGTCTCTGAGCATAAGATAAACGTTTTGGGAGGTAACCTTGCCTTCGGTCACCCATATGCCGCGTCGGGAATGATGAATCTTATGCATCTGGTTTTGGCTTTGAAGCAAGAAAATAGGAAATTTGGCCTTTTATCTGCCGGAGTGGCGGGCGGGTTCGGAGCCTCTGTAGTGGTGGAGAATCTTTCATGATAGCACAAAGAATATATCAAAATGCTCAAAATACACCTGAAAAGGTAGCACTGTCTTACAGAGGTGCTAAAATGAGCTATTCTGATCTTGTAAGCCTTATTGAAAAAACTAAAGAACTGTTTTTATCATCGGGCTTCTCTACTTTCCTTATTCAAACAGAAGCTCCCGAAGCATTGGCAGCCGTTTTGGCAGCCAACCTTTTTAAGAAGAGGGTCATTGTTTTACCTAAGGATATACCTTCTGATCAAATTGAAAAACTAACGCAGGAGTATAATGCACTTTATGTAAGTGTATTGGATGATATCCCGAAGGAAATGCCCTCTAAGCATTTTCTTGAATCGACCTTTTTAGGAATTTTATCTTCAGGCTCTGAGGGGAAAAGTAAGGTTATCTGGAAAACAAATGACAACTGGGAGAAGGCATTTGTTCATCAGTCAACAGTTTTTGGGATTAGTGAGAAAGATAAAATCTTTGCCGTCGATGCTTTAGGCTATTCTGCTAACCTTAACGCTGTTTTGCATGGTTTGTGGCAAGGTTCTACGGTTGTACTTGGAAGTTTAATGGAGGCTTCAATTTGGACGGAAACCTTTATGTCCGAATCTGTTTCTTCTGTTTTTATGGTGCCTTCTCATGCAAGGCTGCTGATCAATAAAGGAGTTTCTCTATCTCAAATAAGGTCTTTTGTTACTGCTGGTGAAAAACTGGATTCTGTTACAGTTAAAGGGCTGATGTCCACTTTTCCCGAGGCTCAAATTACCGAATATTATGGTGCGGCTGAGTTAGGCCATGTTTCATATCATCAGAATCAGGATATCCTCGTGAATCCTGCATCTGTTGGTTCGGCTTTTCCTGAAGTAGAAATTGTGATCAGTGGAAACCGGATTACGGTGGATAGTCCATACGTTTCTCCCGATTACGAATCTTTAGCCACGGTAAATGATCTTGGTTATTTTGAAGATGACAAGTTGATTTTACTGGGTAGGGAAGGGCGAATGTTTAATCGTCGTGGCCTTAATATTTACGCTCAGGAAATTGAAAACCTGGCGATGAGTTCCGGTCTGGTGCTGGAAGTTGCTCTTGTCAAAAGTATTAGCAGAGAGAAACTAACTCTTTTCTTTACTTCAAAAAGAGAGATAGGGACTATCATTAAGGAAGATTTGAGAGTTTATCTTGATCAAAAACTTCCAAAGTCTAAACAGCCCAACTTCTTTACAGAACTTCAGGAAATGCCTCATTCGGAGGCCGGGAAGATAGATTTTAAAGCATTGAGTAAAATGAATGAAGAAGAACTGGTTGCTTGACAATCAGTTTAATTCTTACATTTTATATAACTTTCAATGCTAAAAAAAATATTAACACTCGCGTTTTTAACGCAGTCTTTGTTTGCTCAGGATTCATTATTTATTGACCTCTCAGAGGTCAAGGTTACAGGTAATATCAATTCCACTTCCGTTTTGAAAACGGCCAGAAATATTACACTGATTGATTCCAAAACTATAGAGTCTTTACCCGTAAAGACAATTGCCGGGGCTTTGTCCCAGGCCCTTAATGTGGATGTTCGCTCCAGATCCCCACTTGGTGTTCAGGCCGATGTAAGTATAAGGGGAGGGCATTTTGATCAGACTCTGGTGATGATTGATGGGATAAAAATCAATGATCCTCAGACCGGACACCACAGTATGAATATCCCTGTTCCGCTGGAGATGATTGAGCGAATAGAGGTTTTGCAAGGTGGAGCTTCAAGGGTTTATGGTCCGGCGGCTTTTAGTGGTATTATTAATATCATTACTAAACGAAAACCGGAATCAGGCTTACAAAGCAATGCTTCTGTTGGGCAATTTGGACTGACCAATTTTGGCCAAAACGTTACTCTAAACAAAGGGGTATATTCTGGTAGCATGGGCTGGTCTAAGATGAAGTCTGACGGCTATGTCTACAACACGGCCTTTGATCGCAGAAACTTATATTCCATTAATCGATGGGGTGATAAACTCGGTGAATGGACGTTACAGGGGGGATTAACGTCACAGGAATTTGGAGCCTCAAATTTTTATCATCCTTTGTTTTTTGAACAATATGAGGAGACCAATGCTAATTTTCTGGCTTTGACGAGAGTCCATAATTTTTCAAACAGGCTGGTGGCCACGGCAAATTTGTCTTATCGAAGACATAATGATTTGTATGATTTCAATAAGTACCGTGATACTCTCATTCAAAACGTCAATTTTCATCAATCTGATGTTTATGATGTAGATTTAAAACTACGTTATCGCTCAGATTTTGGAATTACATCTGGCGGGTTTGAGTTTCGTCGGGAAGGGATCAAAAGTAATCGGCTTGGAGAGGCTGTTGAATCTCCTGAAGCTGTAAAAGGCTATTCAAGAGTTTTTTATAATAAGGCTTTAACACGAGATAATTATTCCCTTTTTGCAGAGCATCAGAAACAATGGGATAGGTGGGGAGTGAGCCTTGGGTCGCTTGTTAACTTTAATTCTCAATTTGGCACTGAACTTTACCCTGGTGTTGACATTTCTTTTTATCCGGCCAGTGGGCATACAGTGTATGGAACGGTAAACCGATCACTTCGCTTCCCAACTTTTACAGAGCTTTATCTGAATACCTCTACGGTAAGAGGGAATGTTGAATTGCTTCCTGAAAAAGCAATCAATTCAGAAATTGGTTACAAATATGCGAGCAGTCAATGGTTACTGAATACAAGTTTGTTTTATAAGAAGACTTCTGATGCCATTGATAAAGTGAAAAGACCGGAAAAGTCAGTACCTGAAATGGAGAATATTGATGATATCAATATGGCAGGCTTTGAAGCCTCAGCGACATATCAGTTTACTGAAGGGGTTTTGAAAAACATTCGATTTAACTATGCATATCTTATTGCTGATAGAAGGGAGGATGGTTTTCAATCATTTTATACGCTCAATTTTCTAAGACATAATGCGGGAGCAAGTGTCAATTTAGCTTTTGCAAAGTATTTGAATTGTTCTTTTACCTATAACTATCAACAACGTGAAGGAGCCTATCAGGCAAGTGCCGATGTGGCACCTGAATCTTATAGGCCGGTTCATTTAGTGAGCTCAAGAATTGCCTACAGCCGAAAAAGGTTTGAGATTTTTGCTGATGCTCAAAACCTATTTGATTATCAATATTTTGACTTCGGTTTTGTAGAGCAGCCTGGCAGATGGCTGAGCACTGGACTTAAATTAACTTTGTAGTTTAAGTAGAAACGAAATATATACTACTTTTGCAGAAATTTTCGAGTGAATGATACGAATTACGAGGCGGGAATACTTTAATGCAGCTCACAGATTGTACAATCCAAAATGGTCTGCAGAGAAAAACTGGGAGGTTTTTGGGCCTTGCAGTAGGATGCACGGGCACAATTGGGAGCTTTTTGTAACCGTTGAGGGTGAAGTGGAAGAGGATACAGGTTTTGTAATGGACCTTAAAAAACTCAAAGATCTGGTTCGGGAGGTTATTATTGACAAGGTAGATCATACATACCTTAATGATGATGTTGACTTCTTGAAGGGTATTCTTCCAAGCTGTGAAAATTTCGCCATTGCCGTCTGGAATATACTTGAACCCGTAATTAAAGAGAGATACGGGGTTCAGCTTTATGAAATTAAACTACAGGAAACCGAGAACCACTTCGCTCAATATTTCGGGAAAAAATAAGATGAAGTATTTTCTGATAGCTGGTGAAAAATCCGGAGATCTCCATGCCGGAAATCTTTCGGTGGCTATCAAAAAAAAGAAGCCTCAAGTTCAACTCATGGGCTGGGGCGGAGCTGAAATGGAGCAAGCCGGTGTGGAAATTCGTCAGAATTACAAAGATCTGGCTTTTATGGGGCTTGATTTTCTGAGTTCCATTGGTAAACTCAGAAAGCTTTTTAAAGCCTGCAAAGAGCAAATTCTTGAATTTCAGCCTGTTGCACTTATCCTTGTAGATTACAGTGGATTTAATCTGAGAATTGCCAGATGGGCAAAGAAGAAGGGTATTCCGGTCTTCTATTACATTGCTCCCAAAACCTGGGCGTGGAATTCGCTCAGAAACAAATCCATCAGGAAAAATGTAAACTGGTTACTAGCCATATTGCCTTTTGAGGAAGACTATTTTAGTTCTAAAGGTATAAAAACGAGTTATGTTGGTAATCCGTTAGTAGAGCGGATAAATGACTTTAAACCTGATCAAAGCTTCAAAGATTCTCTGCCTCAAGAGTTTAGTCATGTGGTGGCTTTATTGCCCGGCAGCAGAGCAAAAGAAGTACAACGAATGGCTGATCAAATGAAGGTTTTGGCCAAGAAGTTTGATGATGTTCTTTTTGTTATAGCTGGTGTAAGTGATCTGGAAAAATCGCAGTATGGTTATTTCGGCTGTTTGAGAAACTGCGAGGTCGTATATGACAAAACGTATGATTTGTTGGCCATTGCGGATGCTGCCGTGGTGACTTCAGGAACTGCTACGCTGGAGACAGCCCTTTTTGATGTGCCCCAGGTAGTGGTTTATAAAACTTCAGGATTGACGTATTTCTTGGCCAAAAACCTGATCAGGGTGAAGTTTATTTCATTGGTGAATCTGATAATGGACAAAGAAGTGGTCAATGAGCTTATTCAGGAAGAATTTACCACGACAAACCTTTACACTGCACTTCATGGTTTAATTGAGGATACTAAAATCAAGGAAAAGCAGTTAGTTTCATATCAGAAACTTAAAGTTATTCTAGGTGATAAAAAAGCTTCAAATGAAGCCGCAAAAATAATCTTAAACGAACAATTCATATGATGAAAAAATTGATGCTTCTTAGTACTTTCCTATTGGTGCTTGTAGCTTGTAAAAAAGACCCTGTTGACTCCGGAGAGCAAAAGCCGGTTATTGAGCTCTTGACCAATAATTCCTCAAAAACATGGCAGGTGCAGGATGGTGTTGCTAAGCAAGGAGACCTTGAAGTAAACCTGATCGCATCACAAAACCCTTGCGTGACAGATAATCAGATTACTTTATACTCAAACTTCTCTTATGAGTTTAAAGAGGGAGCTACTAAATGCAATCCAAACGACCCGGACACCATTCTTACGGCAAATTGGGAGCTGTCTGCTGATGAGAGTAGTATAACTATTGATCGTTTCGTTTTTTTGGGTAGATCTGTGGACAATCCTACGTTCACATTGTCTGATGTTACAGAAAATACTTTTTCTGGTACCACTACAGTAACTCTGAATAATGAGACTTTTGAAATTACCGTCATCTTTGAGTCGGTAAATTAGAGAGAAACCAAGGGTATTATTTAGAATAATTCTACCTTTGCAGAACGTATTTAACGTAGCCCTTGTTTTGGAGGTTGAGGTAAAAGAAACATGAGAAAAGACTTAGAATTACTTGAAGAAATAACAGGATCGGACTATAAGTACGGTTTCTATACTGATATTGAAGCTGATGAAGCTCCTCCGGGACTGAATGAAGATATCGTCAGATTTATTTCTGCCAAGAAAAAAGAGCCAGAATGGATGCTGGAATGGCGTCTGAAGGCCTATCGTGTCTGGAAAGATATGGTGGAGCCTGAGTGGCCAAATGTGACCTACCAAAAGCCTGATTTTCAGGCTATCAAATATTACTCTGCACCAAAACAGCAGAAAAAACTCAATAGCCTTGATGAAGTTGACCCTGAATTGAGAGCCACTTTTGAGAAATTGGGTATTTCACTCAACGAGCAAAAAAGGCTAACTGGTGTAGCCGTTGATGCCGTTATCGATTCGGTTTCGGTGGCCACAACATTCAAAGAAGAATTGAGCAAAAAGGGGATTATCTTCTGCTCTATGTCGGAGGCTATTGAAAATCACCCTGAATTGGTTAAAAAATATATTGGCTCCGTTGTGCCTGTCAGAGATAACTTTTATGCTGCATTAAACTCGGCAGTTTTCTCTGATGGTTCATTCTGTTATATTCCGAAGGGAGTAAGATGCCCAATGGAGCTTTCTACTTACTTCAGAATTAATGCTGCAGGAACCGGTCAGTTTGAACGTACCTTGATCGTTGCAGATGATGACTCATACGTTAGTTATCTTGAGGGTTGTACTGCTCCTCAAAGAGATGAAAATCAGCTTCATGCGGCTGTGGTAGAAATTTACACCGGTGAAAATGCTGAGGTTAAATATTCAACGGTACAAAACTGGTACCCGGGTGATAAAAACGGGAAAGGTGGAGTTTTCAACTTCGTAACCAAAAGAGGTCTTTGCTCTGGCAATAACTCAAAAATATCCTGGACTCAGGTAGAAACGGGTTCTGCTGTAACCTGGAAATATCCTTCGGTGATTTTGAAAGGAGATAACTCTATCGGTGAGTTTTATTCCGTAGCCGTAACTAATAATTACCAGCAAGCTGATACGGGGACTAAGATGATTCACTTGGGTAAAAACACCAAAAGTAGAATTGTTTCAAAAGGTATATCCGCAGGTAGGAGTCAGAATTCTTATCGTGGATTGGTGGAAATAGCTAAACGAGCCGAAAACTCACGAAACTATTCTCAATGTGATTCCATGCTTTTGGGAGATAAGTGTGGTGCACATACTTTCCCTTACATTGAAGTGAAGAACTCAACAGCTTCTGTTGAACATGAGGCTACCACTTCTAAAATCGGAGAAGATCAGCTGTTTTATTGCAATCAAAGAGGAATTGACACAGAAGCTGCAGTCGCTTTGATCGTTAATGGTTATGCTAAGGAAGTGCTGAACCAGTTGCCAATGGAGTTTGCTGTAGAGGCTCAAAAGCTTCTTGAGATTTCATTGGAAGGCTCCGTTGGATAAACGAAAAATATAGAATTAGTGGAAAGGTTGCCAATTGGCAGCCTTTTTGCGTTTATTAGGTGGATATGAAAAGCTTTTTTGCAGTTTTCCTGATAATAATTGGTGTCTCCTCGGCTCGAGGACAATCACCTGAAATGAATCATATCGAGGTCGCAATTCTGGGCACTTTTCATATTGGAGAGACTTCTGATTTTCAGGATGCCGGTGTTGATGATATTCTTACCCGGAAACGTCAGCGAGAGGTGCGGGCTCTTGTTAGAAAGCTCGCCGCTTTCAAGCTAGATAAAATCTTTGTAGAAAATACCCCTTCAGCTCAGGGTCTGTGGGATAAGGTGTATGCCGAATATCAAGAGGGAAAATTACCTACAAATGGCCAAATTCTGGAAAACGAAATTTTTCAGTTTGGTATTCGAATAGCAAAGATTTTAAATCTGCAAAGAGGTGTTTTCTGCATCAATTATGACCATTCAGAGGGTGAGCAACTGTATCATAATGAGGCTCAAAAAAAATGGGCCGATTTTTCAAAAAGTATTTCTGCCAGTAAACCGGGGGTTTCGCAACATTTCAGAACAGACGGATTGGCGAAATTTACTTTTCAATCAATGCTACAAAAGCATGAGCAATGGAAGTCGCTTCCACTCAAAGAGCATTTGATTCAAATGAATAAGGAGTCGTATTTACGTGAGCTACAGTACGTAAACACTCTTTCATGGATGGATAATAACGCGGCAGGAATTGGAGCGGAAATTACGTCCAGAGAGTATTATAGAAACCTTAAGATTATTCAAAATCTCATTTCGCATTTACGAAGCACCGATAAGAGAATCCTGATCGTTTACGGAGCTGCTCACGCCAAAATATTCAAAAACATTCTGGAAAGTCACCCTGTTTTTGAAGTCGTGGATATAGAGAAGATTTTGCGATAGTAAAAACTACCCTTCGTCAATATATCTTTTTGTAATCGGCTGATAGCTATCAATTCTTCTGTCCCTGAAATAAGGCCAGGTCGTGCGGTAGTATTCAGTCACCTCCGAGTCTATTTCTTGTACATGTACTTCTTCCTGATCATGAGAGGCAAGATAGAGTAATCGGCCGTGAGGATTGGCCACAAAAGAACCACCCCAGAATTGCTGGTCCGCTTCACGCCCGACCCTATTGACAGAAACCACATGAACACCATTGGCTACGGCATGACTTCGCTGTATGGTTTGCCAGGCTTCATATTGTTCTTTATTAATTATCTCGCTTTTTTCGGTAGTGTCCCAGCCGATGGCTGTTGGGTAAAAAAGGATTTCGGCACCCATCAAAGAGGTAATTCTGGCAGCTTCAGGGTACCATTGGTCCCAACAGATGAGCACACCTAGTTTTCCGAACTTGGTGTCCCAAACTTTATAACCTAAATCTCCCGGAGTGAAATAGTATTTCTCATAATAACCCGGGTCGTCGGGAATATGCATTTTACGATATTTGCCGAGATAAGAACCGTCAGCGTCGATAACGGCAGTGGTGTTATGATAGAGTCCCTTCGCTCTTTTCTCAAAGAGAGACGCGATGATTACAACACCAAGTTCTTTCGCCAAATCTTGAAAACGTTGAGTAGTAGGTCCGGGAATGGCTTCTGCCAGATTGAAGTTTTCAGGGTCTTCAACATCGCAGAAATAGAGCGAAGTGAAAAGTTCTTGTAAACAAACGATATTGGCACCCTTCTCCGCGGCTTCCCGTGTTTTTTGCATAGCTTTTTGGATGTTGGTTTCCACATCTGCCACACAGCTCATCTGAACAAGACCTACATTTACTTTCATGAAACAAGATTTAAGACAAAAGATATAAGACAAAAGACATGAGATACTCTTTCGTCTTTTAACTATTTTTCGGAACGGCACAAATCACGAAAGAGTTCTTGAGATTTTGAAATGATCCGTTGGTTTTTCCTTAATTCGCCAAGTCTAAAACTCGGAAATGGAAATCATAAGGATTGATACTCACAGTAAATGGTACCCAAAAGAATTAAAGCTTCGAGATGATGTTTTGAGAAAACCGATTGGCCTAAGCATTGAAAATGATGATCTCGGTGATGAGCCTAATCAAATTCATTTTGTGGCTATTGATGGCGAAGGACTTATTGGGGTGGTGATTCTCAAAATCGAGGGAGAGATTGGTAAATTAAGGCAAATGGCCGTCGCTGAAGCTGCTCAGGGCAAGGGAATCGGAGCTCTTCTAGTGGAAGCTCTTGAACAATATGCAAGGCAACAAGGCCTCAAAAAGATAAAAATGCACGCCCGTCACTACGCCGTAGGCTTTTATGAGAAGTTAGGATATATCAAAACCTCAAAGCCGCCTTTTGAAGAAGTGGGAATGGAGCATTTTGAGATGGTAAAAACTTTTAACAGAGAATTACTATGATTCAAATATTTCTTATTTTCAATATACTTTATAACGTTCAGGTAGTGCCTAAAAGGCCTATATCCGATGAAACATATAAAGAAAGAATTAAAAAACTTGAAATTATTGGAAAGTCAAATACAAGTTTTGCAGTTCTTGGTAAGTCTAGTAGGTTTAGCCGGGCTCATTCCAAATATTGGCTTGAGTGGATGCAGGATTATGGTTTGGTTGAAAAAAGGTTTGGTAATGAAATGACAATGGAGCTTCGGGATGAGCTGGTTGAAATTATTAAAACCCCTGATACCACAGCATGGTTACCAATAGATTTTCCAGAACAGTATGTATTTCAGAGTTTTGAAAATAAATATTCAACAGAGTATATCCAAAACTGGGAGAGTTTGCCTGAAGTAAGACAAAGCGAACTAAAAGAAAAATTAGAAAATTGGGAGATAAGTCATTTTCAAAAGTATTCTTTCCTTTCTCACCCCGTTCTTACTAAAGATGGGCGATTCGGCTTACTAGAATTTGGATATGTTTGTGGTTCACGCTGTGGCCATGGATGGATCAGATTATACAGATTCGAGAACGAGAAGTGGATATATATTGCGGATCTTGGTCGGTGGGTTTCCTAAATTGTGTGCTCATTCAGGTCAAAACCCAATCCCAAACCTCTTACTCAGCTCCTCCAAACTCTCCACCACCTTATCATTGAGTGGTAAACCAGATTTTAGTCGTTCGGCTTTAAAGTTTCTTTCCTGATCTCCGGGAATTTGAACCTTTTCGCCATCTACCGCCGGGGCTGATCTGAAACGGTTGATCCAGATGTCCATATTTTCTTTGAATTCATCGGCTGGTCTGAAGCCGTCGATACGCATTGCTCCCAGAAAATGGCCTGTTCCTTTGCCCACTTGCTCCGCTGCTACTCCATGAAAACCCGCCGTGGCAAACGGAGGTACCCAAGGGCCAAAGTTTGCTCCTGAAAGTACTCCGGAGAAAATATCCACGATAGCTCCCAGACCGTAACCTTTGTGACTTCCACTTTCTCGGTCTCCGCCAAGTGGTAAAAGTCCACCGCCTTCTTTTACCGCGTTATTATTGGTTGTTGGATTGCCCTCGGCATCCTGCACCCAGCCTAATGGAGCTGGTTTTCCTTGTCTTTGCAAGATTTCCATTTTTCCATAGGCCACAGCCGTAGAGGCGAAATCGGCAAGGAAAGCAGGCTGTTCTTTAGCGGGTATCGCTACTGAAATGGGGTTTGTTCCCAATAATTTTTCTTTTGAGAAAGTTGGTACTACCAATGGAGCTGCATTGGTCATAGCCCAGCCGATCATATCTTTTTGAAGAGCGAGTGAAGAGTGATAACCTGCAATACCAAAGTGATTGGAGTTTTGAACAGAAACCCAGCCACTGCCTACTTTTTCTGCTTTTTCGATACAGATTTCCATGGCTTTTGGGGCTACCACCAAGCCGAGACCTTTGTCACCATCAATAGTTGCCGTGGAAGGGGTCTCATGGACTATTTTGACCTCTGGTTTCGGGTTTAAACGCCCATGATCATACAGTCTGACATAACCCGCCAGTCGGGCAACGCCGTGGGAGTCCACACCACTTAAATCAGCTGATATCAGAACGTCAGCAGCCTGTTTGGCGTCAGTTTCTGAGCAGCCAATGGCGAGGAATACTTGCTCTGTAAATGATCTGATTTTTTGGGGTTCAAAGGACATGGTTTCTGTTTTTTGTTTGCGAAATTATCAAAAAGCTCCGCCTCTTTCAGGCCTAGATAAAAAAATAGCCACTTTAAGACCTAAAAAAGCTTAAAAACGTTTTACGCTTATAAGCAAACTGCATCTTTCTAGTTAAATTGAGACAAAACAGACCGAAAGAGGTTAAAAAACACAAAAATGAAAAATACATTATTCACCACTCTTCTCTTTCTAAGTACCATTGCTTTTGCACAACAAAATATCAGTTCAAAGGCCAAAATGACTGATATTACTGTTTATGTGAATCAGGCTATGGTTAACTCAAAAGTAAATGTGGAATTTCTGGGGGGTAGGTCAATTATTGAAGTGACAGATTTACCCTCTACCATTGATCAGAATTCTATCAAAGTAGGAGGTCGTGGTAATTTCGTACTTCTTTCGGTAAATTTTGAGAAAGACTTTCTTAGCAAGAAACAAAAGGCTTTTCAGGTGTCGCTTGAAGAGGTGCAAGACAAAATAGATATCACTGAAATGAAGCTGGAGGTCAATAGAGATGAACAGAAAATGGTGATGGATAATACCGAAATCAAAAGTGATAATGACGATCTCTACTCTGCAGATCTAGAAGAAATGAGTGTCTACTTCAAAAAGAAGTTGACCCAGCTGGGTGACGAGCGATTGGCTCTCAAAAAAGAGCTCAAAAAATTAAATGAGGAAAAGGAAGGCATTCAAAAGCAGATGCAAACTGATCCATCCCGAAATCTGCCTCTGGGTAAAGTGCTACTTACTATTCAAGCCGAAAGAGCAGGTAAGGCAGAGCTCGATCTCACTTATTTGGTGTATAACACTGGTTGGAGCCCTTCTTATGATTTGAGAGTGGAAAATACGGATAGCCCGATTGAATTGTCCTATAAAGCAGAGGTTAGGCAAAACACAGGCGTTGATTGGGAGGATGTGAAATTAACTTTATCAACCGCTAGGGTCAACAGAAGAACAGTAAAGCCTGAATTAAATCCTACTTATTTGTATTTCTATGAGAACAGGCCTCCAGTACCTATGCGGGCTCGTTCTGCCAAAATGGAAGACGCCGCCATGGCTCCTGCTATGGAAATGGTTGAAGCTGAAGTTGGTTCAGCTGCAGATTTCTCTGAATTAGTAGAAACCACTCTTAATAAGCAATTCGTGATTTCAGTGCCTTACTCCATAAAATCAGGGACACCTGAAACGGTTGAGGTTCAGCAGGAAAGCATTAAGGCAGATTACATCACTTATGCCACGCCGAGATTTGATACCAATGGCTTTTTAGTCGCTGAAATTGAAGATTGGGATCAATATGGCTTTATCCCGGCTCAGGGAAATGTTTATTTTGAGGGAGCTTTTGTTGGGAAAACCTATTTATCAGATCCGGGAACTGGGAAAAAAATGAAGATTAGTCTCGGGCGTGATGAGCGATTGACAGTAGGGCGAAAAGAAATTAAGGATTTTAAGCAACGCCGAACTTTCGGCTCCAATATCCGGGAGTCATTTGGTTATGAGATTATTCTCTCAAATTCACGTGCAAAGCCTCTTAAAGTAAAGGTAGAAGATCAGGTTCCTGTTTCTCAGGATTCGGACATTACTGTTGATATTGAGGAAAAAGGAAATGGTGTTTTAAAACCTGAAACGGGGGTTATTACATGGGATATTGAGGTATCTGGAAATGGGGAAGTTAAAATCCCATTGAAGTATGAGGTGAAATATCCGAAAGATAAACAAGTGGCGAATTTGTAAATTTTAGGACTTCAAAAGATTATTTGAGCAGCTTTTGAAATACATTTGAGTCAAAGAACGAGAACAATGAATAAGCTTTTTAAAGCACTGCTAAACTATTTCATTCGTGGGCTGCTTTTTGTGGCCCCGGTTGGTTTTACTATCCTTATCCTATATAGTGCCTTTGATTTTGTGGATAGTTTGTTTCGGTTCAGTTTTCCGTCGGATACGCCAAATCAACAAATTGTTATACCGGGTCTCGGCTTTTTATTGGTTGTTGGTTTTACAGGATTGATTGGTTTTATTTTCAGTCGGCTTTTACCTCAAACTTTGCAAAACTGGATTGAGAATGGAATAAAAAACCTTCCATTAATTCGAATTTTCTATTCCGCTTTTAAAGACCTTATTTCAGCTTTTGTAGGAGATAAAAAGAAGTTTAAAACGCCCGTTTTAATCACCTTAAATAAACAGTCAAATGTTAGAAAACTTGGTTTTCTAACTCAGGAAAGTTTTGATGAAATAGGAGAAGATGATTCAGTGGCGGTGTATTGCCCTCATAGTTATGCGTTCTCCGGAGATATGTTTATCGTTCCGAAAGAAAATGTGAAGCCGGTCTCAATTTCCTCTGCCGAAGCCATGAAGCTGATCATTTCCGGTGGGGTATCCATGTCTGAAAGTTCAAACGCAAAAGATGAATAAAACTCTACTGTTCTTATTTCTATCATTATTGGTTTTGGAGGTTTCGGCTCAGGAACCCCATATGCGTCGGCCTAAAACGGTTGAGGAGCTCCTGCAGGAAAACCGGCCGAACGAATACCGTGCCTTGGTGAATCATGAAAAGTATCTTGTTATCGACAAGGTAGGGGGGAAGAACAGGCGGAAACGCTTTATTGGAGAAGAGTTTAACTTTAGAAATGATTTTGGAGCCCGCTTTTATGGTCAATTAACGGCTGTTACCGATTCCACTTTTTCATTGACTTATTTTGACCAAACCATGCAAAAGAATGTCAATCGAATGTTTTATCTCAATGAAGTTGATCTCATTTTTAAGAGGAATCTCAAACCTGGTATTGAATATAAATTCAATCCTCTAATGTTTCTTCCGTTCGCTTTTGACTGGATTTACTTCAAACGCCCACCCTGGCAAAGTACAGGTAGTCTTGCTCTTCTTGCTGGAATTGAAGTCGGTCGGGTAATGATTGGCAACCGCCAGAAATTCTACAACCGGATCAGGATCAATGAAAAGAATCGTCTATTGGTTTTCCAGTATTGACGGTCTTTTTGCCGAATGCTTTTATCTTTGCCCCTCATTTTAACAGGGAATAGGAATGGATAGCATTTTGCTAAAGAAAAACAGGGAATCATTTCAAAAGAAAATACCTTTAGCGTCTTCAAAATCTGAAAGTAACAGGGCTTTGATTATCAATGCCTTGTGTGGTTTTAAAGGAGAGTTAGAGAATCTGGCATCTGCTCGTGATACGCAGACAATGATCAGGCTTTTGAAGGAAACTGGTGAGGTCGCTGATGTGCTTGACGCCGGAACTACCATGCGTTTTCTTACTTCCTACTTTGCCGCCAAAGGCCAGCAAAAGCTGATGACCGGTACCCCACGAATGCAGGAGCGACCAATCGGAATACTTGTAGATGCTCTCAGAACTATCGGTGTTGAGATTGATTACCAAAAAAATGATGGCTATCCTCCGCATTTGATCAAAGGTTTTACGGAGCAAAAATCTTCTGAGGTGAGTATCAGGGGGGATGTAAGTAGTCAGTACATTTCTTCTTTGTTGATGATTGCCCCGACATTGCCTAAGGGTCTCAAAATTAACCTTGTGGGTGAAGTAGGCTCTATTCCTTATATCACGATGACTATCAATCTAATGGAGTCCTTCGGAGTAAAAGTGGAAGCTGACTGGTCAAAGAACATTCTTTCCGTTGCTCCTCAATCCTATTCGCCAATTAAGTACAAAATAGAGTCCGACTGGTCTGGTGCCAGTTATTGGTATAGCGTAGTGGCTTTGGCTGAACATGCAGATGCTGAAATTGAGCTTTTAGGACTTAAAGAAAACTCACTACAAGGCGATAGTGCCATCGTAGAGATTATGTCTCAACTGGGTGTAAAAAGTACTTTTACCGAGAACGGAGTACTTTTGACTAAAATTGAACCGAAATCTTCATTCGAGTGGGATTTTACCAACTGTCCTGATTTGACCCAAACCGTAGCGGTGGTTAATGTCATGAAAAGAATTTCGGCAACTTACACCGGTATTGAAAGTCTCAAAATCAAGGAAACCGATCGTGTTTTTGCTCTGCAAACAGAGCTTCAAAAACTTGGAGGAGAGCTAGTGGAGGTTGAGAAAGATCACAAATATGAAATCCGCCTAACTGAAATTCCTTCAGAAACACCAGTCATTGAAACCTACGAAGATCACCGTATGGCGATGGCTTTCGCACCGGCGGCAATGATGCGAGAGGTTATTATTGAAGAGCCTGGCGTAGTAGTTAAATCTTACCCTGAATTCTGGGAACATCTTGCAGAAGTTCTTGAGCAGGAAACAAACGCTTGATTCTATTTGTTGATCAAATATTGGAAATGCTTCCGTAGGTGGAGGCATTCTGTATATTTGTTTCAATCAAATCATCAACCTGTTGAGCTACTTATCTTCTGTCCCATGGTGGGGCTATTTGATCCTGATTCTTGTCCTGGTTTTTCTTCGAGATATTCTTCAAAAGAAGCATACTATCGTACACAATTTTCCGGTGGTGGGGCATATCCGCTATTTGCTGGAAAGTATTGGGCCAGAACTCCGGCAGTATATTGTTGCCAATAACCGGGAGGAGCTGCCATTTAATCGTCGCCAGCGAACCTGGATGTACGCCTCCAGCAAAAAGGAGAATCATTATCAGGGTTTTGGTACAGACCAGGATATTCATGAAAGTGGATATATCTTCATAAAGCCGGCAATGATGCCCCTGCCATTTGATCATCATGCTGATTTAGGGAAGCCTTGTCCGTCGGCGAAAATCATTGGGCCTCATCGGGGAAAGCCGTACCGGCCGACCTCATTAATCAATATTTCTGCCATGAGTTACGGCTCACTTTCTGCCAATGCCATTACTGCATTGAATGAAGGGGCGAAAATGTTTGGCTGTTATCACAATACCGGAGAAGGTGGAATATCCCCTTATCATAAGAAAGGTGCCGATGTTTGTTTTCACTTCGGTACTGGTTATTTCGGTGTTCGGGATAGGGAGGGTAATTTCAGTTTAGAAAAGATGGTGGAAACGGTTAACCAAAATCCTTGGATCAGAATGATAGAGGTGAAGCTTTCACAAGGTGCAAAGCCAGGTAAAGGTGGTGTTTTGCCGGGTTCAAAGATTACAAAGGAACTGGCAGAAATCAGAGGTGTCCATGTTGGAGAAGATGTGATTTCGCCTTCATTTCATTCAGCCTTTAGTACTGTTCCTGAAATGGTGGATTTCATTGAGACTATTGCGAAAGCCACGGGTTTGCCTGTAGGGATTAAGGCGGCCATTGGTAAAATGGAAATGTGGGAAGAGCTCGCAGAACTCATGAAGAAAACGGGTTACGGACCAGATTTTATTACGGTGGATGGGGGAGAAGGTGGCACTGGTGCGGCACCACCATCTTTTGCAGATCACGTAGCCTTACCGTGGGTTTACGGTTTTTCTCAGGTATATAAAACCTTTCAAAAATACGGTTTAACCAATAAAGTGACCTTTATTGGCTCCGGAAAGCTTGGTCTGCCAGATAGTGCAATTATGGCTTTCGCCATGGGCGTTGATCTCATTCATGTAGCCCGGGAAGCCATGATTTCAATTGGATGTATTCAGGCACAGGTTTGTCATACCAACCGTTGTCCTACTGGAATAGCCACAAACAATAAATGGCTTGAAGCTGGTCTTGATCCGGCTCTGAAAAGTGTTCGTTTTGCCAATTACATGAAAAACCTCACGAAGGAAATTATGGAAATCACCCATGCTTGTGGTTACGAGCACCCTTGCCAGTTTAATATGGATGATATTGACATTTCCATGGGTGATAACAATCACACGGCCCCACTGAGGCTAGCCTATGGTTATCAGAAAGATGAGGTGGAGAGAGTGAAGAGTTAGGCCGGAACCTACAACTAGAGAAGGTTGATTGACTATTAAGCCATTAATAAGACAGTTTAATAGATTGATATTGTCTTGCCGGTGAGGAAGCAAAAGTGTTAATCTGAGTTGGGTGCCCCTTTGTTAAAGAGTGATATTCAAACCTTAAAATTGAATTTTGTGAAGGAGTGAAGCTGTTTCTTTCTAACAAGAAAAATAGCGGGTCTCTGCGAGCATCCAATGAGAATGGCTGCCTCGTAATCCAATAAAAAAGTCCTAACTCTTTTACGTTTTCAAATGGATTATTTATTTCTGAAGGAGTGAAGAGATCAAGACAAGACTGGGAAATGGCTGTTTGGTTCAAAATGACATTGTTTCCTTTTAGGCAAAAATTGTCATTCTGATTTTCTAGAATAAAAACCTCATCATCAATTTTCCAACCTTTTCTGGTCATTCTTTGAACTTCCCCAAGGTTATTCAGTTCTAACTCAATAGAGATGGAATCAATGTCATTGACAACAAAAATCCTGTTATCATCATAAGACAGCATGTAGGTAATTTTTGGTGCGGAGGTGAAAAAGATTAAATCACTCCTCTCACCCATTGATTCATGGAATATTTCCTTCAATTGATTAGTAGGACCATATTTGAAATTCGTAATGAATTGATGGTCATGGGACATTCTTTGCACCTCTTCAACTTTTCCTTCATTATTATACTTGAAAGAAATACTTGAATTGTAAATGTCCTGATATTCATCTGCAATTGAAGGGTACGAAATATCAATTTGACTAACTCTGTTATTAACTCTTTTCTTAAAAGGTTTTTCACATCCCCAATAGGAAAAAGTCAAAGCTATAAGTACAATGATTCTTAGCGTAAATTGGGAAAGCTTCCTACCCATAAATCTCCCCCTTAGAAGCTAACAGGGTATTATGCATCAAAGAGGCCACAGTCATTAGCCCCACACCACCAGGTACAGGAGTAATAAAACTTGCTTTTGGAGAAACCTCGTCGAATTTCACATCACCTTTAAGAGCAAAGCCGCTTTTCTTAGAATCGTCTTTTACCCGGGTTAAACCTATGTCAATCACCACGGCACCTTCTTTTACCATGTCTTCAGTGATGAATTCAGGTTTTCCGAGGGCAGCCACAAGAATATCTGCCTGAAGGGTGATTTCTTTAAGGTTTTTGGTGCGGCTGTGAGTTAGTGTCACGGTACAGTTACCCGGGTAGGCATTACGCTGCATTAAAATACTCATAGGTAAACCTACGATCTGACTACGGCCCACCACCACACAGTGTTTGCCTGAAGTCTCGATATCGTAACGTTTCATTAATTCCAGAACACCATAAGGCGTGGCAGAAACATAAGCAGGTAGACCTTTGGCCATCCGACCAATATTTATGGGGTGGAAACCATCAACGTCTTTCTTTGGATCAATGGCCTCAATGACTTTGTCAACATTGATATGATCCGGCAAGGGAAGCTGCACAATAAACCCGTCGATATCTTCATCCTTATTGAGCTCATCAATGATCTCCAACACCTCTTCTTCCGTAGCGTTGGCGTCTCTTCTTACCAAAGTGGATTTGAAGCCAATTTGTTCACAAGACCTGATTTTACTAGCCACGTAGGTTTCACTTGCTCCATTATCACCCACCAAAACGGCCGCTAAATGAGGTATTTTGCCGCCTTCGGCAATGATTTTATCAACCTCTATTTTAAGTTCTTCTTTTACCTGTTTTGAGATGAGTTTACCGTCGATTAAAGTCATTCGTGCTCTTTGATTTTTTAAAGATGTAAAGTTAATGTTTGCCCTGTAGTCTATGAAGAAGACCGGTTTTTAAATTGAGCTTTTCTTTGTAGAGGAGAAAGGAACAAGGAAAACGGAACAAGATGAACGGAAGACCAATCACCCAATTCATCAGTAAACCAATCACAAATTTTTCGTTCACCAAATTACCCCTCCAGATATTTCAAAGCTTTCTTCATGTCAAACTCATCTTCTCCGCTAATGGTTAAGTAGTCGCCATGAATGGTTTTTGAGTTTCCGTATTTGAGAAAAGACTTCCAGATGTGATCTACAAACCAGGTAGGTACATAGCCCCAGCGTCTGTCTGCCACTTTTCTGATGTAAAAACTTCGGCGTGAAATTTTGACGAATAATCTTTTGTCATAAAGACTGTTAAGGTTTTCATCGTAAAAGGCAAAAAGTCCATCTACAATAACAACATCAAAACGATCTTTAAACTCTTTAACCAACTCATACAGAAGTTGATGATCAATAGAGGCTGGTGATTCCCAGTCGGTTTTATCCCGAACCTTTGGAATTTGTGTTTCCGGAAAGACAAAGTCGTCCTGGTGGAAAATGATAGCTTTTTTGCCGGTTTTCCTGAAATGCGTTACCAAAAGATTGGCCAAGGTACTTTTGCCGGAGCGGCTCACGCCGCCAATTCCTATGAGCATGTTGTTTATTTGCTTGGTGTCATGTGCCGGATGTTGGAAGTCAAATTTTAGTCATATGACAACAAACATCAGGCATCAAACTTAAAACCATTTTTTCTTTCTAGTACTTACGCCCAAAGCTCCCAGAAGAGTTCTGGTTAGGATATTGGCTGCTGTTCTACCTACCTGACGAGCTGCCGAGCTTCCAAGTATAGTCTCCATGGTCGACTTCTCTTTTCGTGGTCTTCCTCTTCTTGCAGGGGCCTTCTCTTCCTCCTCCTCTGCAGCTTTTTCCATTTTAACACCTAGTATCTCATAAGCACTCTCCCGGTCAACATCCTGATTGTATTTTTTCACAAGTTTAGAGCTTTCCACGAGGTCATCTATCTCAGAATCTGATAGAATATCCATTCGGCTACGTGGAGGACACATATAGGTGACTGCCAATGGTGTCGGTATACCTTTTTCGTTAAGGGCGGTAACTAAAGCTTCGCCAATTCCCATGGAGGTTAGCGTGGTCTCGGTATCAAAGAAATCGGTAAGCGGATAGTTATCTGCTGCTTCTTTAATTTTTCTTCTGTCAGACGCAGTAAAAGCTCTCAAAGCATGTTGAATCTTAAGTCCCAATTGACTCAATACTGGTGCAGGTACATCCTGAGGGTTTTGGGTACAGAAGTAAATACCAACACCTTTAGATCTGATGAGTTTGATTACTGTCTCAATCTGCTGAAGCAAAGCTTTTGAAGCTTCCTGAAATACCAAGTGAGCTTCATCAATGAAGATGACTAGTTTTGGGCGGTCTTCATCTCCCGCTTCCGGCAAACCCGCATAAAGCTCGGCCAAAAGTGAAAGCATAAAGGTTGAGAACAGTTTTGGTCTGTCCAGCAAATCGGTAACCCTAAGAACATTGATGACGCCTCTTCCGTTTTTGTCAATTCGCATCAAATCATCTACATCAAAGCTGGTTTCACCAAAAAATTGGTCAGCTCCTTGTTGCTGAAGTTCGATAACTTTACGCATGATGGTTCCCACAGAGGTTGTTGAGATTTTTCCGTAGTTCTCTTCAAACTCATCTTTGCCTTCTTCACCTAAGTATTGAAGTACTTTGATGAAATCTTTCAGGTCAAGAAGTGGAAGACCTTCATCATCACAATATTTGAAAATGGCAGAAACAATACCTTCCTGGGTATCATTTAGCCCTAGAATTTTTCCTAGTAAAATAGGCCCGAATTCAGAGACAGTTGCTCTTAGTCTAACCCCTTTTTCATCGCTTAAAGAAAGAAGTTCTACAGGAAAACCTGTTGGTTTGTACTCAATTCCAGCTGCGTCCGTTCGGGCCAGAATAAAGTCTTTGGTTTCCCCTTCTGCGGCCAGTCCGCTGAGGTCGCCCTTAATATCCATTAACAAAACAGGAATAGAGTTTTCACTCAGACCTTCGGCCAAAACCTGTAAACTTTTCGTTTTACCCGTACCAGTGGCTCCGGCAATGAGGCCATGCCGGTTCAGTGTTTTCAGAGGAATTTTGACACCGGTCCCAGGTACCACCTGATCATCTAATTTGGCAGCACCCAGTAAAATACTGTCTCCTTTGAACGTGTAACCTTTGTTAATGGCTTCCTTGAATTGTTCTGTTTTGCTCATGAATTTTAAAAGGGTTTATTTTTAATAACGGCAGACAAATTTAATTAAATCGACTTAGCTTTGACCTTTAGACTGTATTATTTGCAATGGATCAGCTAATTAGAAAAGCGGCTCGCTTTACATTATTTTTTACATCTATCCTTCTTCTATTGTTTCTTAGTTTGGATTTAGGTCTTTTTGGCGAAGGCGTCAAGATTACCGGATTCTACTACATATTTATGGGTGTCTTCTTTTTAGTGAGTCTATGGGCCTATAGAAATAATGACCGGTTTAAGGGTTTTTAAGACAAAGGTTTTTTTATTGGTGAAAGGAGAACGGAACATGGAGAAAGATCACAATCTTCCTACACCCGACATCCAACACCCTTCACCCTTCACCCTTCACCCTTCACCCTTCACCCGTCACCCGTCTTCCAACTTCAAACTTCCCTCTTGTTTAATAAAAACCAATGCTCTATCTTTGCAGCCCGAAAGAAAATAACGAAGGAGGTGTAAAGCATGATCCAGGTAAAAGTAAAAGAAAACGAATCTGTAGAAAGAGCTCTTAAGCGTTTCAAAAAGAAATTTGAGCGTACTGGTGTCTTGCGTGAACTTCGTTCTCGTCAACAATTCACAAAAAAATCTGTGAAGCGTAGATTTGAGGTATTGAACGCAGAATACAAGCAAAAAACTTACGGCCATATTGACGATTGATCAATAGCCTAAGTCTAATATTTTCGACCATTTTTAAGTTAGTCGTCGCAGAAAACTTACATTTGTAAGAACCAGTGATGCTTTCCTGAAAATGGTCGATTTGTTTTTATCCTATCTTAAAAATGAAAAAAGGCTGAGTGCTCATACTTGCCGGGCCTATGAGATTGACCTCTCTCAATTTTCAAATTTCATAGCGGAAAACTTTGAGTCAAAAGCCCAAGACTCTACTTATCGGGAAATTCGAGCCTGGGTTGTCTCACTGAGCGATCAAAAACTTTCCCACACCAGTATCAATCGAAAAATTGCCAGTTTAAGAGCTTTTTATTCCTTTCTGCTACGCAAACGAAAAATAGGGCAAAATCCAATGCTGAGGGTCAAAGCACTTAAAACTCCTCAAAAGCCACCTGTTTTCATTGAAGAGAATGCTACCCAAAATTTATTAGATCAGGTTCAGTTTGCTGAAGATTACAACGGCGTTAGAGATAAGCTGATTCTTGAGCTTTTTTATGGGACAGGCATTCGTTTATCAGAATTGATTCAATTGAAAGTTGCCGATGTTGACCTTTTTGGATCAAAAATTACGGTGCTTGGCAAGAGGAACAAACAGCGTGTTATTCCTATTTTATCTCCTTTGCGGTTGCAATTGACCTCTTATTTGAGCTTAAGAACGCAGACTTTCGATCAGGTAGGCGACGCCCTTTTTTTGACCGATAAAGGAAAACCTGTTTATCCGGTTTTCGTTCAAAGGTTAGTCAAGAAATACCTATCAATGGTTTCGACTAAAACCAGAAAAAGTCCGCATGTTCTCAGGCATACATTTGCTACGCATCTTCTCAATAAAGGAGCAGATTTAAACGCCATCAAAGAACTTTTAGGTCATGCAAGTCTCTCCGCTACCCAGATTTATACCCACAATTCTATTGAGCAATTAAAAGCAGTTCATGCCCAGGCTCACCCTAAAGCCGGATAATTCATTTAATTTGCAACTTTTGAGAGCATTTTTAATACTTTTTCGTTGTAACTCTGAATAAACCAAAAATCAATAAACTCTAATCAATGAAGAAACTACTTTTGCTTCTGGCTGTTATGACAGTCTTCTCAGGAGCTTTTGCACAGAAAGAATCTAATTACGACCACAAGGCAGCCTTTGATCCGCTTTTTTCCTATCGTCAGGGAACAGTTTACAGGAGTGCTACAGGTGCTCCCGGGCCGCAATACTGGCAAAATTCAGCTGATTATGTAATTAATGTTACTCTTGATCCTGATGCTAATTCCCTTTCGGGAAATGTGAGAATTACTTACACCAATAATAGCCCGGATCAACTACCTTTTGTTTGGTTACAATTGGAGCAAAATCAGTTTAATGATGCCTCAAAAGGTGGCAAAACTACTCCGCTAGAAGGCGGCAGACATGGAAATACCGGTTTTGATGGAGGTTATACCATATCTGATGTGGCCGCT
This sequence comes from Jiulongibacter sediminis, assembly GCF_001306455.1. GTDB lineage: Bacteria > Bacteroidota > Bacteroidia > Cytophagales > Spirosomataceae > Jiulongibacter > Jiulongibacter sediminis. The sequence continues at coordinate 152,497 of NZ_LGTQ01000013.1, forward strand.
GTGAAATCGGTGCCTGTGAGCAAAAGAAAAACTACTGAGTCTTCAGTTTACCTTACTCATTTGATTAACGACACCCGGATGCAGGTGCGTTTCAGCGAGCCATTGTCAACTGGAGAGTCAGTAACCATATCTATGAATTATAGTTTTCCTGTCCCTCGTTACGGGTCTGACAGAATGGGTAAATACGACACTAAAAATGGTGTAATCTATGAGTTCGCCCAGTGGTATCCAAGAATGGCTGTCTATGATGATGTGGAGGGCTGGAATGTACTTCCATATGTAGGGAATGGCGAGTTTTACCTTGACTACGGTGACATAGAGTACAACCTAACCGTACCTGCAAATCATATTGTTGTTGGTTCAGGAGAGTTGATTAATCCGGGTGAAGTTTTGAGCTCCACTCAAAGAAATCGCCTTCAGGAAGCTGCCGGATCTGATGAAACGGTGATGATCAGAACGGCAGAAGATGTTGAAAATGACAACCAATCAGGTACCAAAACCTGGAAATTCAAGTGTGTCCAAACCCGAGACGCGGCCTGGGCTACATCGGCCTCTTTTATCTGGGATGCTGCCCGCATAAACCTGCCGAGTGGGAAAAAAGCATTAGCTCAGTCGGTTTATCCTATTGAATCAGCAGGTAATGATGCCTGGGGAAGATCAACAGAGTATGTGAAGGCAAGTATTGAGTTTTACTCGGATTACTTAATGGAATATACTTACCCGGTAGCAACGAACGTGGCTGGTGTAGTTTCAGGTATGGAGTATCCGGGTATCGTGTTTTGTGGTGCAGAGGACAAAGGAGCCGCACTTTGGGGAGTAACTGACCACGAGTTTGGTCATAACTGGTTCCCGATGATTGTCGGAAATAACGAGCGTAAATACGCTTGGATGGATGAGGGTTTCAATACGTTTATTAATGATTTGTCAAGTGAGGCCTTCAATGAAGGCGAGTTTTACAGGCCGGTAAGTGCCCGTCAATATGCCCCCTATTTATTTGGAAGGGATGCTATATTAAATACTCCAGAAGTAATTCAATCGAAAAATTTTGGACTTGCAGCCTATTTTAAGCCTGGTTTGGGTTTGAGAATGTTGCGTGAGCAGGTGCTGGGTGAAGAGCGTTTTGATTATGCTTTTAAAGAGTACGTGCGTCGCTGGGCATTTAAACACCCTACGCCATTTGACTTTTTTGAAACTATTGAAGATGCCGCAGGTGAAGACCTTGGTTGGTTCTGGAAAGGCTGGATTTATAACGATTGGAAGATTGACATGGCTGTAGATGATGTGATTTATAATAATCAAACTCCTTCTCAGGGAAGTATCATCACCATTTCTACCAAAGAACAATTACCAATGCCGGTTACGGTGGAAGTGAAAGAAGTCAATGGAGAGACAGGTAGAGTACAGTTTCCAGTTGAAATTTGGCAGCGTGGTGGAGAATGGAAGTTTAGATACAATTCTACAACACCTATTGAATCAGTAACAATAGACCCGGATAACAAACTACCGGATACCAATACCCAAAATAATACATGGAGACCAACTTCTTATAAGGTTCCGGAGGAAAACTAAGGCAGTTCAATGACCCTATTTTCGAGCCCTTTCCGCACAAGAAAGGGCTTTTTTTACAAGCCTAAACGCTCATAAACGTATTTTATCTCCTCCACTTTTTCTGTTTCAGAGTTCTTTTTGAAAGAATACATCAGATTTAATAGAGATCTTCTGACAATTTCAAGATTTGAACAGGGCTCGTAGAAAATTTCTTTAGGCTCCAGCTGCATTTGTTTCAGATAAGTATCAATGTCTTTTTTGTTGAAAATTAGTCCCTTATTGAAGATATTAATATAGAACTGGATTTGTTTTGATTTATAAGTCAGTATAAAAAGGCTTGGAAGGTTTACTCCAAAAATGGGGAGGCCTAATCGCTGAGCTACCAATAAATAGATGACGCAAAGCGAAATCGGATTTCCTCTTTTGGTCTCAATTACCTGATTTATCAAAGAGTTTGCCGGAGAGTGAAAATTCTTTGTGTTGGCAGTAAAGCCATGTTTCTCAAAGAATACATGGTTTAAGGCCTTGATGGTATCAAAAGGGTGAAGATCATCTCGCAGCTGTAACCATGAATCAAAATATATCTGATTGATCTCTTTTTGAATAGTTTGGAAGTCCAGATCGGGATATTGATACCTTGCTATTCTCCACATCCCCTCTAAAAGGTCGTGAAGCCGGTTTTCTTTCCATTCTATCAGGCCGGCAGTAAAGTTATCGTATTGAAGTTCATGAATAAGGTTTTCAAGTCGCCTTTGCAGCGGAGGATTTAGGGGATTCTCTTCCCAATGATGTTCCAGAAAGGGAATGGCCTCATCTCCCAGATTTTTGATTTCTTTCTCAACGTGATTGCTTACTTCATGATCGCTGTCGTCAAGTAAAGATACCAGTGCTTTGATTTCATTTGCTTCCATTGCTACGGCCTTCGATGTTTGAAAATTAGTAAGTCTTCTCTTATTCCCAAATTTTTTCGGGTATAGTTTGAGCTTAGGCATGTTTAACCGTTAAAAAGAAATGAGCTCTTAAGGGCATCTTTGCCTTGCAATAAGTGGGTAAATCATGGGCTGTTTCCTATTTTTGTCAAAATTCTGTTTTGAATGAATATTCTTGTCACTGGTGGAGCCGGATTTATTGGTTCACATACTGTAGTAGAGCTCAAAAACGCTGGTCACACTCCTATAATCCTAGATGATTTTAGCAATTCAGACCCCTCTGTTCTTGAGGGAATAGAGAGGATTTTGGGACATAAAGTCGCATTTTTTCAGGGTGATTGCACTGAGGAATCAGTACTGCGAACTGTTTTTGAAAAGTATTCTATAGATGGTGTTATTCACTTTGCTGCTGCAAAAGCCGTTGGTGAATCAGTTCAAAACCCTTTGAAATATTATGACCTCAATATCGGTTCTTTGATCAGGTTAATTCAGGTGATGGGTGAGTTTAAGGTTTCAAAGCTCGTCTTTTCATCTTCTTGTACTGTTTATGGGGAGCCGGAGGTTATTCCGGTTACTGAAGAAACACCAAGGAAACCTGCAAATTCGCCTTATGGTAACACCAAAAGTATTGCGGAAGATATTTTAAGAGATGTCATTATCTCAAAACAGGATTTTCAGTTTATCGCTTTACGATATTTCAACCCAATAGGTGCACATGAATCGGCCGAAATAGGAGAGTTGCCAAACGGTGTGCCGAGTAATCTGGTGCCCTATATTACTCAGACGGCAATCGGTCTAAGGGAGCAATTGACTATTTTTGGCGATGATTATGATACACCAGACGGTACAAATATCAGAGATTTTATACATGTCGTTGACTTGGCGAAAGCCCATATTGCGGCATTTGAGTACATAAACGATAAAGAAGACCCCTTCTTTGATGTGTTTAATGTAGGCTCAGGTTTGGGTAATTCGGTATTAGAACTTGTAACTACTTTTGAAGAGGTAAACGATCTTAAACTAAATTACACCATTGGCCCAAGAAGATCAGGAGACACTGTTAAAATTTATGGTGATGTATCAAAGGCCAATAATTTATTGAACTGGAAAACAGAAAAGACGCTTCAAGAGGCACTCAAAGATGCCTGGAGGTGGGAGCAAAAATTAGCACTTAAAAAATGAGTAAAACAATTTTAATAACCGGTGGTGCCGGATTCATTGGAAGTCATGTAGTCAGATTATTTGTAAATAAATACTCCGATTACACCATTGTGAATTTGGATAAGCTGACATATGCAGGCAATCTTCAAAATCTGAAAGACATCGAGAATGCACCAAACTATCATTTTGAAAAAGGTGATATTGTAGATGCCGGTTTTCTTGAAGGCCTCTTCAATAAATACAATTTTGATGGAGTCATCCACCTTGCTGCTGAATCTCATGTAGACCGCTCTATCACCGACCCTCTGGCTTTTGTAATGACCAATGTTATAGGAACAGTAAACCTTCTGATGGCTGCAAAGAAATCATGGAATGGAAATTATGAGGGCAGGCGTTTTTACCATGTTTCTACTGACGAGGTTTATGGTGAGCTTCATGACCCGAAAGAGTTTTTTGTAGAAGATACTTCTTATGATCCTCGTTCGCCATATTCTGCCTCTAAGGCGAGTTCAGATCATTTTGTGAGGGCTTATAATAGTACTTACGGAATGCCGGTGGTTCTATCAAACTGCTCAAATAATTACGGCCCAAATCACTTTCCTGAAAAGTTGATTCCATTGATGATCAACAATATCAAAAACAAAAAGCCTCTTCCGGTTTATGGCAAAGGGGAAAACATCAGAGATTGGCTTTATGTGCTTGACCACGCACGTGCTATTGATATGATATATCATAATGCCGAAGATGGTGAGACTTATAATATTGGTGGAAACAACGAGTGGACCAATATTGATCTTGTACATCTTCTTTGTGATGTAATGGATAAGAAGCTTGGGCAGGAAGTAGGTGAGTCAAGAGAACTTATTACCTATGTAAAAGATAGAGCTGGTCATGATCTCAGATATGCCATTGACGCAACAAAGCTTATGAATAATCTTGGGTGGGAGCCGTCCGTAACTTTTGAAGAAGGACTTGAGAAAACAGTGGATTGGTACCTTAATAACTGGGAGTGGATCGAAAATATCACCTCCGGCGATTATCAGAAGTACTATCAGGAAATGTATTCATAAAAGCTCACAAACAGTCAAGTAATACGAAAGCAACAAAACACCATGAAAGGAATCATTTTAGCAGGAGGATCAGGAACAAGATTACATCCTTTAACATTAGCGGTTAGTAAGCAGCTTATGCCGGTTTATGACAAACCAATGATCTATTATCCGCTTTCGATCCTGATGTTATCAGGGATCAATGAGATTTTGATCATCTCTACTCCTCATGACCTTCCAAACTTTGAAAAACTGCTGGGTGATGGTTCCAGAATTGGGTGTAAATTATCTTATGCCGAGCAGCCAAGCCCGGATGGATTAGCTCAGGCCTTTATTATTGGTGAGGAGTTTATTGGTGATGACAGTGTGGCTCTTATTCTGGGAGATAATATTTTTTATGGTTCCGGTTTGAGTAAACTGCTTCAATCTTGTGCCGACCCTGACGGAGGTACTGTTTTCGCTTATCCTGTTCATGACCCTGAGAGATATGGTGTGGTAGAGTTTGATGAAAACTTCAATGCTCTTTCAATTGAAGAAAAGCCTGAAAAACCCAAGAGTAATTATGCTGTTCCAGGATTGTACTTTTATGACAACCGCGTGGTAGAAATTGCCAAAAATATAAAGCCTTCTCCAAGAGGTGAGCTTGAAATTACGGATGTCAATAAAGTTTATCTTCAGGAGGGTAAACTTAGTGTAGGCGTTATGAACAGAGGTACTGCGTGGTTAGACACCGGCACTTTTGCTTCATTGATGCAGGCTGGGCAGTTTGTTCAGGTGATTGAAGAAAGGCAAGGTCTTAAAATCGGTTGTATAGAGGAAATTGCATATAGAATGGGTTATATAAACAAAGAGCAGCTAAAAGAAATAGCTGCCCCTTTGGTGAAATCCGGTTACGGAGAATACCTGTTAAAAATCGTTGGTTAATCTTACCAGCCGTCGTCGATCACCACTTCAGGCTTCTTCTTCTTTGGTGCAGGAGTAGATACAGGTTTACTAACCGCTGTCGAGCTTGTGCCAGCCGAGCTGGTTATTGATTCGTCAGACTCAATTCTGGAATAAACCCGTGTAACGATTTTCCAATCATTACCAATCTTCAAAAGATTCAGGTAGTCAACAATTTTTGAAGTTGGGTAAATGGTCTCTGTCGTTGCGATGGCAGAAATGCCTGCGTAACTCCAGGAAACAATTCTTGTTTGACGATCCATTGTTTGGCCTGGTTTTAGTTTCGAGGCCAGGCTTTCCACAGTCATTCCTATAACTGTCCCGTTTTTTCCAATGGAACGTTGCACGGCATCCGGGACAAAAGCTCCCTGAAACTGTGAAACGTTACCATTAGTCCCCCCATCAAGAAAGTCATTGACTGTTTTCAAAATTCCGGATTCTTCAGACTGGGCTAAGATTTGATTGCTCAATAAGAAGAGCATCAGTATGATTATTGGTTTCATCCTTGTTTAACTATATACGTTTCAAATTATTATGAATTAATACTTAATTAATTATAATTCAAGACTCTAATGTGCATAGAAAGTTTATTTTTGTAAAGACAAATTTTTACACAATCAAACAAAAAAACTATGGGATTAATGTCATTTTTGAAGGGAGTAGGTGAAAAAATATTTCCTTCAACAGAAAAAGAACCGGAAGTAAAAGCCCAAGCTCTGCTTTCGCACGTTCAAGGTCTGGGCTTGCCTTTTAAAAAGCTAACTATCAAGGTTGCTGAAGATAAAGTAATTCTACAAGGTGAAGTTGCTCAGCAGGAAGATGCCGAGAAAATTGCTATAGCCGTCGGTAACGTAGAAGGTGTAGCTTCTGTTGACAACCAATTAGAAGTAGCCGATCCTAAGCCTGAAGCTCAATATCATACCGTTGAGTCCGGTGACTGGTTATCCAAAATTGCAAAGAAATACTACGGCGATGCCAACAAGTATATGGTGATTTTTGAGGCTAATAAACCAATGCTTACTGACCCGGATAAAATTTACCCTGGTCAGGTGTTGAGAATTCCACCTTTGGATTGAGAAATACCAATATGATTTATGGAAAGAGGGCTGAAAGGCTCTCTTTTTTATTGTCTGATATAAATTTTCCTTTTGGTACCTTCTGTTTCAAAGAAATAAATGCCTTCTGTAAGTTTTGGCAGTTTGAATGTGGCTTCCTGTTTATTGAGTGCTATTGACTTTGAAAAGGCGAGTTTGCCGTTCAGGTCAAAGATTTTTACGACAGTATTTTCAGAATAAGGTTCAGCGAGTTTTATCTTGAGGAAATGACTGGCAGGGTTTGGGAAAATTTGAAACTTTTCACTTTCTTCAATAGATGCCGACAAAGGTATAATGACCTGAATATTAGCCTCGCCTGAAGCAAAACCTTTGCCGCAATTATTGGTAAACTCCACTATCGAATACGTTGTGGAATTGCTTGGCTTTACGTAGTAGGCAAATTGAGAATTCTCAGCTTCTATTATTGAGCCGTCATTAAGTAAAATCTCCCAGGGAGCCTGGCCGGTAAGATTAATTCTTAGTTGAGCTGAATCTCCACTTACTATTGTTGTTTGACCTGATATACTTGCTGTAACAGGTGGCAGGACCTTAACCTCTATTTTGCTTCGTTCGCTTTCACAGCCAAAATCGTTTGTTTGTGAAACGTAATAATGTTTAATCCCGGACTCAGTTGTGACAGGATTTAACTGCGAGGATGATTGTGAATCATATTCTCCAAAATACCATTTGAGGTTTGTCCCTTCAGCATGTAATTGATCTGATTTTTCATTAAAACAGTACTGCACAGGAGATATTATCGCAGGTTGCCCGGGTTTATTCACAATACTTACATTCACCGGCAAGGAGTAGTCTTCAATGGCCTCTCCAATTACTTTTAAGTCAAAGCCTTGTCCACCATTAATCTCATTGGGGAGTTTGAAATTTAATGATGTGCTTGAAAGGCTTGGTTGTATCAAGTAATCCTTAGAGCCATTGCTCAGCTTTATTTTATATTCGCTTATTCTGGACGGTAGTAAGCCCTTCACAGGAACATTTACTATGCTTTTCTCACATATTGTTTTTTTGATGTAATCCTGAATGGTGATGGCGGGCTCTATTACATTAACCGTTACCGGATTATTAGAGAAGACGGTTTGGCATAATTGTGAAACTTCAGTAATCGAGTAGTTTTGTGTTTTCTCAGGAGTTACGCCGATTAAAAGCTCATTGGTTCTTATATCCACAAAGTTCTCTCCGCTGGATAATTTGAAATTCCATGGGCCGCTTCCAGTGAGGTTTACCTTCAGTCTGGCCGTCTGACCGATTTGAACTGCCTCATCGAGGGTTTCTATTGTGACTTTTCCTCCGGCTTTTACCTCAAAATTTTCAGAAGGGAAACCAACTACGGCAGGTGACGTAGATGACACTCTGACACGATAGGCTTTGCCTGTTGGTAAGTTTTCGGGTAGTTTTATTTGTATACTGTCTTCGTAAAGAGTGGCTGAAATGCTTTTGAAATTGCCACCATATTGATCGGATATTTCCGCCATGAAAAAGTTGTCTGCTTTAAAAAGTCCACTTTTTGACAGGTAAACTGTGACCAGGTTTCCTTGGCAAAAACTTTTTGATTCTAAGGGTTTTACGGCCACAAAATTCGGATCTGCTTCTGTGAGCTGATACTCTGCCTTAGGCGACAAACGAATAGCCAAAGAGGCTTCCATTCGCTGGTATTGTTGCTCCGTGAAAACATTCCCGCATTTCAAATGGTAAGACATCAGATTGTCGTAAGCCGGCTGAAAGGTCATCCCATATTTATCCTGTAAAGTCTCCGGGTAGCTATCGGAGCAATTAAAGACTGAAACATTGGTGAACCGTTCAAAAGGGTCAGCTGGGGTATCACAAATTTCGTCTCCCGTGTACGCACAGTTGGCCCCAATTCCACGGGTTACCACCTCTCGTTGTTCAATATCAGATGAACCACTATTTTGGAAGGTGTGTAAAAGACCAAAATAATGTCCAAGTTCATGAAGGAAGGTTTTGTCCCGTAGTATTTCAAAATCTTCATCGGAGTTTTCGAGGTAGCTAAACATCAATCGGTTGCTTCCTGAAGAGTAGGTGGGTAGGCTTGTGTATCCATTCAAGGCGGAGCCATCTTCTCTGCTTATTAATTTAACAAAGTAAATATTGATAGCATCTGACTTATCATAAGTTTTTCTTAATGCCTGCTCTTCACTCAAATGAAAATCCTGATAGACAGAATTATGGATGTGATTGACAAAGCCATCTTTAATATAAAAGCTTAAACCAATGGTGGAAAAGTAAAGATTTGCCCGGTTTATTAGCTGTACAACTTCTTGGTTGTCAAAAGATGAGAGAGAGTTGTCAGGGTGAAAAATTACAGCATTTACGGCAAGGCTATAATTACTTTTACGGGCTTTTTTGTTTGAAAAAGAACGAACAATTTCTGTCAACATCTGTTCTTCAGATGATGATATTGAGGAGACGTCGCAGTTTAATTGACTGTACGCCGGGGCACAGAAAAGTAGGATTAGACCCAAGCCATAGGCTCGCCCAAAAAGACCTAACATGTTATCGATTCACTTTTTTCCTGACAATCTAACAATGAGATTGTAGAACAAATCTAATAAAATCAGGCTTTTAAAGGCTAAATCGACGTGTATTCTTTCTGAAAGTCGAGGAATTCTTTCTCCAGAATTGCAAATTTTTCATCAAAACCTTCCAGGTTTCCGGATTTAGCAGGTACTTCAATCGCCTTCACGATCTCATGAATACGCATAAGGCCGATGGTTCCGGAGTTGCCTTTCAGGGTGTGCAGTTCTTTTTGAATTGTTACCACATCATTTTTTTTATAGGCGTCAATGGTATTTTGAATTTGATCTTTTGCTTCCTTTTCAAAATCCTGAAAAACACTCGTGAGCATTTCCTGACCGACCATTTCTTTGAGGCTACCAATGATCTCTATATCAAAGGCAGGTATATCATCAGCCAGTACTTTATTATCATTTTTCGGCTTCTTTGAATTGCTGCGAATACTTTGCTTCCCGGTATGAATCATTTCCTCTACCGTCAGGATCAACGTTTTAGCTCGGATAGGTTTGGAAACATAACCATCAAAACCGCTATTGAGAAACTTCTCTCGGTCATCTTGCATAGAGTAGGCCGTCATAGCGATAACTGGTGACAACTTATCTCCAAATAACTCTCTCAACTTTGCCGTGGTTTGAATCCCATCCATCTCCGGCATTTGAATATCCATTAAGACGAGGTTAAAGTCAGGAGTTTCAGAGTAAATTTCAATGGCTTTCTTACCAGAGTCAGCCTGTGCAACCTCACATCCGGCACGCTGTAATATCTCAGAAGCTACTTTGCGGTTCACTGAGTTATCATCTACCAGAAGGAGTTTTGGGGTGAGCTCTTTGAAATAATTGGTTAACTGTATTTCACCAGCTTTTTGCTCGTCTTTTTCAGGAGCTTTATCTGAAACCTCCAACTCAACAGTAAACCAGAAGTTACTTCCGTCACCAATTTTAGATTTCACTCCCATCTTACCATTCATTTTTCGGCAGAGTTCTCTGGAAATTGCCAGACCAAGACCTGTGCCTCCAAAAGACTTGCTTGTTGAATTATCAAGCTGCTGAAAAGCATTGAAAAGCTTTTGCTGATCCTCTTCTGAAATTCCAATTCCCTGATCTATAACCTCAAAAAGGAGGTTTCCTGGTGCTGTTGGGCCTTCTTTTAAAGAAACTTTAATTATTACTTCGCCGTTGTCAGTGAATTTCAGACCATTAGAGGTAAGGTTTGAGAGTATTTGTAATAGACGTGTCTGATCCCCGACAAAATAATCTGAAACTTCATGGGCTATTTCAAATCGTATGGTATTCCCTTTTTCAAAAGCCTTTTGATGGAAGAGCGAAACCAACGTTTTAAGCACCTCCTTGAGGTCAAAAATGACAGGATGGAGTTCCATTTTACCAGCCTCTATTTTTGACAGATCAAGGATATCATTGAGAATAGTAAGTAATGTTTGAGAAGACTTCCGAATGGTATTTACATAGTCTTTTTGTTCAGCCTGAAGCTCGGTTTCATTGAGAACATCCAGCATACCAATGACCCCGTTCATCGGGGTTCTGATCTCATGACTCATATTGGCTAAAAAACGCTCTTTAACGGCTAGTGAGTGTTCTGCCTCTTCTTTGGCTTTTTGAAGCTCTGCTGCACTTCTTTTTAGTTCAGAAATATCACGGGCTATACCTTCTACTTCGGTAGGTATGCCTTTCTTGTCTTTGATCATTCTGATGTTCAGCATGAAAGCCCGCAATTGGCCATCCTTCCGTTTTACTGTAACCTCAAAATTGGTGATGCTACCCGTTTTAAGGAGAGTTTTGATGTTTTTCGAGCTGTCGTTGGCGTTTTCAAAAAACTTATCCACCTTATTGCCCATTACTTCCTCAAGTTTGTAACCGGTATGAAGTTCTACCGAAGGAGAGATCATGGTTACATTTCCTGCAAGGTCAGTTCGGTAGTAGATATCAATGAATGACTCAATAATGTTTCTGAATTTCTGCTCACTTTGCTGAATAGAAATGGTGGCGTTTTTTCTGACAGTAATGTCTCTTGCAATACCGGAAACCTCGGTGATCTGCCCATTTTCTTTCGAAAGAATGGGGTTAAGGTAGAATTCGTACCAGTCGTCAGGAGTACCCCAGTGCATTTCAAAATGTTGGGGTTTTCCTTCAAATGCCAGATTGTATTTTTCACGAAGCAAAGGTCTGTCGTCTGGCGAAATGAGTTTCCATCCGTATTTTTCAATGGTGACATTCATCTCAGGCGGCGTGCCTAGCTTACTTTCAATGAGGTTTGAGTAGTTTTTATTAAATGAACTGAGTTGACGTTTGCTGTTAACAGTCCAAATAAGGTGAGAGCTACTGTCAAAAACGGCATTTAATCTGGCTGTTTGAAGGCGAAGTTCTTCCTGTGATTTCTTCCGAACCAATGCCAAAGCCACCTGCCCTGAGATAAAGTTTAATAACTCAAGATTTCGGCTGCTAAACTTGGTGGCGTCAGAGTATGATTTTATACCGATAACACCATTGAATTGGTTTTCAACTTTTAAAGGGACAATAACCTGAACCTCAGGTAGAAGTTTGCCGTAAAGGAAGAGCTTTTCTTTTTTAACTAACTCCTCAAACTCTTTTTTGTAAAATAAGAGTGGCTTGTTCTGAAGCATAGCATACTCCACAATACCATTCCCGATTTTACGGCGGTCATCCTCCGGAGTAGGGAAGTGCTCATCTACCCGGTAAGGAAACTCAATCATTCCATTATCATCGTCATAAATGGCTACGAAAAAGTTATTGGCATAAATTTTCTTTTGCAGCTCTTCATGAACCCGTTTTAAAAATTCTTTGAGGTCTTTAGCGTTCAGGTTTGCCTGAGCAATGGAATAGTATAAATCTTGAGCCCGCTCAGCACGCCTCCGCATTGTGATATCCCTGAAGAGACATCGGAAATTTACCGGTTTCCCATTTTCAAATCGGCAGGATATTTCACCTTGCAGGTAGAGCCTTTTTTTATCCTTGTTCCGAACCACCATCATAAACTCAGGCACCTTATGGCCATTGGTGACCTCCTTGAGCTTAATCATTACCTCCTGCTTAAACTGCGGATGCAGGATGTCCTCAAAATTCATTTTGGGCAAATCATCATCGGTAAAACCGAGAGTTTCTCTAAAAGCCTGATTGACGAATAGAAAACCTAGTTTTTCATCAAGCATCATCACAATTTCCGAAGTATTGTCGATGAGGTCTTGTAGATGATCAAACTGAGATATGGCTTTACTGGTGGGCATGCATTCGGTTTTAAAAGCTCTAAAACTAACAATTAATGGCTATTTTTGAGCCCATTTTAGTGGATAAATCAATGAATAAGGTAAAAGCTAAAAAGCACCTCGGACAGCATTTTTTAAAGGAAGAAGGTATCGCAAAGAAAATTGTGAATTTGCTTCAGCCTGATGGGAAGTATTTAAAGGCTCTTGAGGTAGGTCCGGGAATGGGTGTGTTAACTCAGTTTCTACTCAAAAGGGAGGATGTCAATACCTACGTTGTGGAGCTTGATAGTGAGTCTGTTGAGTATCTCAATGAGCATTACCCGGAGTTAAAAGGAAAGGTCTTCAGCGAGGATTTTCTTCAAATGTGGACGTCAAAAAAGCTGGAACTTGAGAATAATGAGAAAATGGCGATCATCGGGAACTTCCCCTATAATATTTCATCTCAGATTTTCTTTAAAGTTCTGCAAGATAAGGACCAGGTAGAAGAAGTGGTTTGTATGCTTCAGAAAGAAGTAGCTAAGCGAATAGCCTCCGGGCCGGGGAATAAAGATTATGGGATTTTAAGCGTTCTTCTTCAGGCTTATTATGATATTTCATACGCTTTTTCTGTACCGCCCGGTTCTTTTAATCCACCTCCTAAGGTTGATTCAGGAGTAATTCGCTTAGTCAGGAATGAGAATAAAGAGCTTGCCTGTGATGAGAAAAAGTTTTTTACGGTGGTGAAAACCGGGTTTAATCAGAGAAGAAAAAAGCTCAACAACGCTCTTAAGCCTTTGGGCATTGACTTTGAACACCCTTTGCTTGATAAACGTGCTGAGCAATTAACCTATCAGGATTTTGTGACCCTGACGAACTTAATTTCTTAAGTTTTTTAACTTTTCATGTTCCAGAATTTTAATTCTACCTGAGGTAATCTCAATCAGCTTTTCGTCTTTGAAATCTGAAAGTGTTCTGATGGCTGTTTCCAGAGAGGTACCGGCCACATTTGAAATATCTTCCCGGCTAATTTTAACTCCTCTGGCAGCCTCGCTTTCATCAATGTGCTCAAAAAACTTAATGAGGGCTTCAGATACTCTTTTTCTTACAGAGTTATAGGCGAGTTTTATTAACTGCTCCTCATTATCCTTGATTTCTTTAGAAAGTATTCCGATAAACTTCTGAGATACCTGTTTGTTTTTGTAAAGCAGGTCATTAAAGTCAGATTTTGGAATAAGTGATACCTCGCAATCTTCAATAGCCGAAGCAGACTCCGTATAAGGTGTTTCGGTCATGAGATTGGCATGGCCAAAATAGTCACCCGCAGAGTAAAGTCCCACAATCAGCTCTTTGCCGTCTTCATTGGTTTTATAGGTTTTAACACGTCCTTTTTCCAGGTAAAACAGGTAAAAAGGGTGGTCTTCTTCTCTATAGATTTCGGCTTTTTTCTTGTAAGTTCTTTTCTCTCTGCTCTCTTTGAGTTTATTGAGGTCTTCATCCCCACCAACGTCTTTAACCAGCTGTTCAAGCCCTTTCATGTTCTCATATTTTTTATCCATGAGACCTTGCTTTTTGAAACGACTTTCAATGGCATTCAGGAGTTCTACGTCTTCAAAAGGTTTGGTAATATAGTCATCAGCACCCATTTCCATGCCTTTGCGATAGTCACCCCTGTCGGCTTTAGCTGTTAAAAAGATGAAAGGAATGGCCTCTGTTTGTGGGTTTTTTGAGAGTAAATGAAGCACCCCGTATCCATCTAAAACCGGCATCATTATATCGCAAATGATCAAATCAGGATTAGACTTCAAAGCTTTTTCCACTCCGGTTTTGCCATTCTCGGCAACCTCTACTTCATAACCATCCAGCTCCAGAATTTCTGCCGTATTTTCTCGGATTTCGATATTATCCTCTATTAATAGTATTTTTTTCATTCGTTAAGTTTTTGGGAATGCTGACTACAAATTTAGTTCCTTGATTTATAATACTCTGGCAGGTGACGTCACCACCAAGAAGCTCGCTGTACTGTTTGACTATAGAAAGGCCTAGACCGGTTCCCTGAATTTGCCCTGCATTATCTGCCCTAAAAAATCGGGTGAAGAGGTTTTCCATGTTTTCTTCCGGAATTCCAATCCCCCGGTCTTGTATCTCGATAAAAAGTGTATTCTCCTCTTCCGAAGCTTTTAGCTCAATTTGGGTTCCTTCATTTGAAAATTTAATCGCATTTGAGAGTAAGTTTAAAACGATATGTCTCAAAAGCTTTGGGTCCTGATAAATCATTAGTTTATCAAAGTCCGGCGTTTCAAGTTTGATAGATTGGCCTTTCTTGGAAATGATATTGACTTCGGCCACCATGTCCTTAAGATAGGTGATAAGCTCAAAATCATGCGGTGCAAGAATGACTTTACCTTCTTCAATTTTATTGACAGAAAGTAGGTCATCAAGTATTTCGGTAAGGTTTCTGACCGATTTTTTAATGCGATCAATATGTCGGTTTACCTTTTCGGGCTTTCCTATTGATGTATATTTTTCAACCAATGAAAGCGAGGAAAGGACCGTGGCCAACGGGGTTCTGAATTCATGAGAGGCTGTGCTAATAAATCTGGATTTGAGCTGATTAAGCTCCCTTTCTTTTTTTAAGGATTGATCCAGTTTCTTTTTGGTCTCTTCCAGATTTGAGATGGCTTCTTTGAGGATCAAAGTTCTGTCTTCTACTTCTTTTTCAAGTAAAAGCTGATAATTTTTTGCCTGTTCCTCATTCTTCTTTCGCTCAGAAATGTCAATAACAAAGGCAACCACCATGTTCTCGTCTTCAAAATAACAAGGGCTAAGACTTACTTCAACAGGAAACTCAGTGCCATCTTTTCGTGTGGCGAAAAGATCAATACCAGCACCCATTGAACGGGGTTTTTGATGCTGGTGATAATGTGAAACATGCTCAGAATGATCTTTGCGATATCTGGACGGGACCAAGGTTTCTATCCGCTGGCCATTTAATTCATGTAATTCGTATCCAAAAAGTGTTCTGGCAGCAGGATTGGCACGCCTGATAAAACCTCTTTTATCGGTAATAAGAATTGCCTCGTTGGCGTATTCAAAAATTGTTTCGAATTGATGACTCTCAGGCATAATGGGTTTTCAGAAGGTGCAAATTGGTTTTGCCCCAAGCATTAAAATATGACTTTAATCAGAATTTTGCCTGAAGTTATAACGAGTTTTCTGATTTAAAGCATTTCTGACCAACCTCATATTTATGATCCTTTATTTAAATCACCTTTGTTTTTGAACTAACGTGGAGATGGGAGTAATCAGTAACCAACTTATCATTAACGACAGCCTGAGCCTTAAAGAGCTGAAGCAGAGCTTTAAGACGCTTTTTCCGTTTCTTGAGCTTGAGCTCTACAGAAAAGGAAAGCTTCTCAATGGCCGTGATGAAAACAAACTTTTGGGGAGCTTTAGTAAAGAATCTTTAGGGAAAGGTTTTGCTATTGAACCTGCCATGTCCATTAATGATCTGGAACAAGCCTTTGATAAAAAACTAGGTCTTAAAGCCACTGTTTATCGTAAAATGGGGAGTTCGCTCATTGAAACCAGCTTTACTTCTGCCTGGTCTTTATACTATCAGAACATAAAAGGCGGCGAGCTTTTGAAAGATTTTGGCACTAACTCATAGTCTTATTTACTTTGTTCTTTGCATAGTAAATTATCATGAATCAAAATCTCGGAAAGTATCTGATCATTGGCGGGCTCATCCTGATTGTGGTTGGTAGTCTTGTCTATTTTTTATGTGATAAGCTGAACTGGCTTGGGAAATTACCGGGGGATATTCGTTATGAAAATGGAAATACCAAGATTTACTTCCCTGTAGCGACGATGATTCTATTGAGCCTCCTGCTCAATCTGGTACTCTACCTTATCAAACGCTTTTTCTGATTATTCGTAACTCAATTTGGTCAGATAGAAGATGTCTTTTGAGTACGTCGCATCTTGCCTAATACTCTGAATGCCATAGGCCACAAAAGTATGGTCATACCAAGAGGCCAGTTCACTTTGATACGTTTCTAGAATTCTTTCATTCTTATTTTCAAGATCCACCGGCAGATCGGCCAGCGTCTTTGAACTCCCATTTACGATAGCGGTTTTGATGATTTCCTCATCTGGGTAGGCAACGATATATTTATCTTCCCCCACGTTTGAGAGCTGTACTTTATAGTCAAGCGTACGACTCTGCATATCGTTCAAGGCAATGCTGTTGTCCCACTCCAGTTTTCCATTGGCATCAAAATGAAGAATAAGGGCGTGGGTATACCTGAAATTATTAAACGCATAATAGCTGCTAGAGCCCCAGCGATAATTTCTTCCGATAGGAAGAAGACCGGTATTATAATTTTTGTACTCGGGGTAAAACACTTCGGCCAGCATTGTCATTCCGTTTTCTCCTTTAATTGGTTCATGAATTAGGAGTCGCTGACGAAGTTTGAAGTCCTTCCCTTTTTGATTTTTCCTGCTGATTCTGCTTTTCACTCTGTTCTGCCGTTTTTCGGGCATATAGCTTAGAAAGTTTTTCAGATCCACAAAATCATAGAATTGCGTCTCAGAATTTCTTGAGAGTGAGTACGTGTAAAAACCGACGGAGTAGTCTGAGCAGTTATCCGCATAATTACCGGCTAAAACGAAGTCACCGTTTGGTATTTTGATCAATTTGCCGTTTAACGGAAGTTTGTTTTTCTCTCCTAATGTTTCTTTGCCAATCAGCTTGCCGTCGTAATCATAAACTTTGAGAAGCATTTTACAGTTTCTAGTGTTTTTGAGCATCACATAAACCAGCTCCTCGTTGGCATTGACCTCAATATTATTGAGTTTAATATTATTGGAGTGTATTTCTGGCAGTACTTTGCCGGTCTGGGCAAAAAGATTGATCATCTCCACTACCGGACGGTCATTATACCGGCCACCGATAAGAATTTTACTTTTGATAACCTTAAAAAGGTCAATGTCCATATTGGTCAAAAGCTTTGTTTCAGTAACCACATAATCACCGGTATTGATGTCAAGTCTAAGGACATTGATGTTTCGGCTATCATCTTCTCTGAAAAGGCAGAAGAGGTAGTTTTCGGTTTCAAAATACCTGAGCAATCGGAACAAAAAACCTGGCTTGTACTGGTTTCTCCATTGGTTTTCCAGCTCAGTATTGAATTTTAGAAAATTAATGTCAAGGTCACGCCCAAAATTGTTGGTTTTGGTATTAAGAACTACTAATCCGCGTTCCTCAAATGAAATGACATTGAATTCATCATTTTCACTGGTATTCATCTCAAAATTTACCCTCTTTTGAGTGGTAAGCTGAGCCAGCAAAGGAGAAGCTTGTAAAACCAAAAGTAGTACTGTAGCCAGTTTGCCTATTGAGATGAAATAACGGGTTATTCGGTACATTCAGTAGTTTATTTTAAGAATCAGCGATTTGAAAATCAGACTGATTTCTTACCAAGCTTAATTAGCTCCAAATTAGTGATTTTTTTATTTTCCACTTCAATTTTCATGATATGCCTGTATTTATGAAAACCTTGCTTGCCGGCTGCTCCAGGGTTCAGGAAAACGATCCTGTTTTCACGGTCTTTTTTAACCGTTTCCTGATGGGAATGTCCGCAAATAATAACGTCAGGTTTAAATTCTTCAATAAGCGTTCTGACTCTTTTATTATACCGCGGAGGTTTACCGGCAATATGTGTAAGTAAAAAACGAAGACCTTCCAGCTCTATTATCTCATTTTCAGGCAATTTCCACTGAATTTCTTTAGAATCAATATTGCCATATACTGCTCTGTCTATTTTGAGCTTATCCAGAATACTTTCATGACCAACATCTCCCAGATGCCAAATTTGATCGCAGTCTTTGAAATGCTCGGCAATGGAGGGGTCTAAAAAACCGTGGGTATCTGCGATGAGCCCAATGACGGTCATCAGTATTTAACCTTTATTCCGTGATATTTCTCCTGCTCTACATGATCTTTTCTGAGCGGGTGGCCATTCCAGTCAGCTGGTAAAAGAATCCGGCGGAGGTCCGGGTGTTGATTGAATTTTACACCTACCAGGTCAAAAGCTTCCCTTTCATGCCAGTCGGCTGTTTTCCAGATAGGAGTAAGGGAATCTATTTCGGGTAAATTGTGATCATCTCCCCTTGGAACGGTAACCTTGATAATGAAGGATTTTTCATTAGGGATAGAGCTCATGTGATACCATAGCTCCAGAGTACCGGTTTCGGGTCCATTATCCACTGCTGAGATGCAGTTCAGGAAATCAAAATAGAATTCAGGTTCTTTATAAAGGAAAGAGCAAACCTGAAGAAGATATTCTTTTTTCAACTTCACATAGGGCTGAACAGCTTCTGAGTTAATTTGATCAAAAATCTCTTCTCCAAATTTGTTTTGAAGAGCTGCAGCGATATGTTCAAAAGCTGAAAAGTCCATTAGTTTTTTTGAGCTAGTAAATACAGAACGGCCATGCGTACGGCCACACCATTTTCTACCTGATTGAGAATAATACTTTGATCTGAGTCTGCCGCATCACTACTCAGTTCTACTCCCCGATTAATTGGGCCGGGGTGCATAAGGACTATATCTTTATCCAGCTCATCGAGCATGGCTTTGTTAATTCCGAAATACAAAGAATATTCACGCAATGAGGGGAAATATTTGATTTGCTGTCGCTCCAGCTGAATTCTCAAAACGTTTGCTATATCACACCAGGCCAAAGCCTCTTTTACATTATGTCCTACTTTCACTCCAAGTTTAGGAAGGTGTTTAGGAATGAGTGTGCTTGGTCCGCAAACCATCACTTCAGCACCTAACTTTTGAAGACAATATATATTTGACAAAGCCACCCTGCTATGAAGAATGTCACCAATAATGGCCACTTTTTTACCCGTTAGATCACCCACTTTCTCTTGCATTGAGTAGGCATCCAGAAGAGCCTGAGTGGGGTGCTCATGTGTTCCGTCCCCGGCATTTACGATATTCGCTTTGATTTTGTTAGACAAAAAAACAGGTGCTCCAGGGCTACTGTGCCTCATGACCACCATGTCTACTTTCATAGAGAGAATATTGTTTACCGTATCCAGTAGCGTTTCTCCTTTTTTTACGGAGCTTGAAGCCGATGAGAAATTGATGACATCTGCGGAAAGTCTCTTTTCTGCAAGTTCAAAGGAGAGTCTTGTTCTTGTTGAATTCTCAAAAAAGACATTGGCTATGGTAATGTCTCTGAGGGAAGGAACCTTTTTGATAGGCCTGTTGATGACCTCCTTAAATTCCTTTGCTGTTTCCAGAATGAGTTGAATGTCAGAGGTCTGGAGGTGTTTAATGCCCAATAAGTGCCGGGTGCTGAGTGCTTGCATCGGGTACGAAAAGTTTCACAAAGGTAATTGAATTAGGCTTTGCAGCCGAACTTTTACTGAAGATTTAGTTCGCGTAATACTCCATCATCTTCTTAAAAACGAAGGACTTGGTTCCATAAACTTTTGCATCATCGCCCAGAGGGGAAATTATGACATCCAGATTCTGTTTAAAAGGCACTAAACAGTATTTATTGATTGACTGCTTAACCGTAGAAACGATGAGGTCACCGGCATTTTTCAAAATGCCATCAATAATAATAGTTTCCGGGTTAAAAAGATGAACGGCCATAGCCAGGCCTTTTCCCAGTTCACGCCCCACTTCGTAAATAATGTCAATTGAAAATTCATCGCCATTAATCGCTGCGGCAATGACATCTGAAAGAAACAGGTCTTTGTTTTCCTGATTCAGAGAAGTTGCTTTTCCCTCTTTCAGACCTGCTTTAGCTTTTCTAACGATGGTAGATGCCGAGGCCACAGTTTCTAAACAGCCTATTTTACCGCAAGCACATAACTCTCCATCAGGATAAACCTGTACGTGCCCAAGTTCACCTGCAAAACCGGCTGCTCCCTCTACAATTTGGCCGTTATGCAAAATGCCTAAACCAACACCCCAGTCGAGATTCACAAGCAGTACATTCTTCTTATTACGAGCAAGGCCATAATGATGCTCGCCTAGCAAAGAGGCCCTTGTGTCATTGATATTAAAAACATGAAGTTTATACTTTTCTTCCAGAACCAAAGCAAGTGATTTATTCTCTTTATTGAGGTTTTGATGAGTATAGTTTAAACCACTTTCTGTTTCAATCAAACCTGGTGCAGAGATACCAATGGCCCAGGGTTGATCATTTATTTTAAGAAGCTGATCTACCTCACGGATAATCTCTTTCAGGTAAGTTTCTTTCTCAAGATCTATCTCAAAAGAGGTTTTGGTAATGATTTCATTATTGAGGTTAATGAAAATGAAATTGGTCTCATAAAGGTTTATATCAAGAACCAAAGCAACTTTTTTTGACCCATTTATGCCATAATTAACCGGTCTTCTACCTGATTTGGTTTTTGAGGCTCCTTTCTCCCTGACCCACTCATGCTGTTTTAATTCGTCAAGCATTGCTGTAACCGACGGCACACTGGTATGAATTTCTTTAGCCAGTTTGGCAATAGAGTTACTCCCATGCTCAAAGAGGTGGTTTAAGATTCGTGTATAGCTTAGGATTTTTTTTCGGTCAACCAGTGATTCCTGGGAGTCAAAAAGAGGATCTGAGGGCATTATTTCAATAATCTTAAAAAGTGCAGTCCAAATCTACCGATGGAAGCTGATTAATACCCGATATTTTTAAAGTTTTTAAAGAAAAGCTAGTATTCCATGATAGCTTTTAAACTATGTGCCCCTCTTGGTACATAAATTTTACCTTTCTGAAGCTCTAAAACACTTTTAGCATTTGGATCAAACTTATAAAACTCAATTCCTCCGAAAGAGTAACCGAAGGTGAGGTATTGAAAAATAGAAACCGCAAGATTTTGCCCGTTTTTGTCAAAAATGGCTGAAGACGGTAATATGCCATCAATTTTCTGGGTTTTGATACTTTCAAGTATACCATCAAAACTCAGGCTTAAGACCGTCAAAGAAGATTCCCCGTCATCCATATAATGTTCCGGTGGCATAAATGAGTGCTCCAGATTGTTGACTACGATGTAGTTTCCGGAAGGGTGAATGTCAAAATTACATGGATTTTCGCCGACCTCAGCTTTTGAGATCAGGTAGTGATTAGTTTCTCTATCCTCAAGGTTAAGTTTGATAACAAAGAGCTCGCCTTTTGAGCGGTTCTCCATGTCGGTTTTATATTTCTTCTTGTCAAGGGCAATGAAATATTTTTCATCCGGTGTGAACTCTCCTTTGGTAGGCATACCGCCAATCTTTACCGGATCGCCGTATAATTCAAGTCTTATAATCTGCTGTGTTGGGCCATCTCTGTGAACTTCAATAATACCAAGATCAGCCTCATCCTGATTAAGGTAAATCAGGAAGTTGCCACTGGAGTGCCATTTGATTTCAACGATTCTTCCCGGAGGAAGTCCACTGGGCTTTTTAATAACTCTGACCGGCTTTCCACTGTTATCAAGTTCGTAAAGCTGAATTTCTTTGCCATACTCTTCAGTAGCAATAGCGAGGTATTTATCGGATGGGTCAATAGAGATGGAAGAAGGATTTCTCCCGACCGGAAAGCGGTATAAAGACTTCGGCTTTTTGAGGTCAGTAACGTCAATTACAGTTACATACCGTCCGGCAGGGAACTCCTCTTCAATGTCTTCATAACTGGTGTCATCATATGCCGTTTCACCTTTAGTTTCCAGAACATAGGCCAGTTTTTGATCAGAAGTGAAGCAGATGTTTTTTGCCTCTTTGAATATAGAGTTTGAGGCCTTGTCGGTTTTTATTTGCCCGGGATCTCCATAATCTAAAGGGAACTCCAGAGTAGAAATGACGTCTTTTGAGTCCTCCATTTTACGGAGGTTACCATCCATGATACTGAAAGCAGACATGTCTGCATCTGTCAAAAACAGAAGGCCTTTTGCATCAAAAATGATGTTTTGAGCCGAAGCGATAAAACCTGAAAAGAGAAAAAGGGAAAAGGCGAGTCTTTTAAGCATGATTAACTTTCGGCGTCGTAAACCAATACTTTCTGCCAGTATTGCGAACAATTGTCAATAAACTCAAGGTGCTTCGGGTGAGTTTGGTAAGCATCCTGATCTGCCTTGTTTTTGAAAATAAAAGTGATGGAAAAGTCATAAGAAGAGTCAATCACTTCTCTGTTTGTATCAGCTGGCTGGCCAACGAAACCAGTGGCTATCAATTCATTTTCGGCAAGTTTAAGTAATCCGGCGTGTAAGCCCTTTTGGTGATCTTCGTTATTTTTCTCTTTAAGCCAGAAAAAAACAGTGTGAACAAATCCTTTTTGTATTGACATGGTTTGGGTTTAAGTTTTCACAAAAATAACCAGTCTCAATGAATTACAAAGAACCCTAACCTTTGTTCACGGTAAAAAGCTCAAGGACTCCGAAAATATAGCTACCAATAGTGCTACCGTGTGTGCCGCCTTCTTCAGTGAAAAGTTGAATATTACTTCCCTTGAGTTTCATTTTTTGCTCGGCAGATACTGAGTTTGAATAAGGCACATACTGATCAGCATCACCATGATAAAGCCTGATTTGGGCGTTGGCTTTCCAATCATCCACGTCATTATCTGCAAGGGCGTCAATTAAATCAGTAAGCAATCCATTATTATAATCATTTATGAATTGCTCGGTTAAAATCGCATTTAAGCTGGTGTCTATTTGAGTAATATACCCCTGAGCTTTGATGGCTGATGCCCAGGGTTCTTTGAAGATATCGGAATAGTTCAAATTGAGATTGTAAGCTTTATTATAGGTGTCCAGAACCCATAAATACGACCTGTTATGCCCAATGTCTCCTGAGCTGGGTTCATTGATCAACAGATCAAAACTACCAGTTTTGTCGTAGGCTCCGGCACCACAAATGGAGATGGTAACGGGTAATTCATTGCTTAGGTTTTCCTGCAGGTACTTGTGGGTAGCCATAGTGGCATAACCACCTTCTGAGTAGCCGGCCAGCATAAGCTTGTTATTCCATTCCAGATTTTTCTCCCGCATAAACTCGCGAACGGCCTGAATGAAATCGGCATTAGCTTTCGCAAGTCCCTGACGGTGTTCGTAAGGGTGGTCAGAATCTTTTGATGCTCCATATCCGACGTAATCCGGCATTCCTATCAAAATGCCAGTTGATGCAAAAAAGGAGCCCATAAGCGACTCAGAGCCCGGGTTGAAATAAGAAGGAGCATCTTGTTCATTAAAAAGAGTACCATGCTGTATACTAGCCAAGGCTATTGCTCCGGAGATGTCAGTAGGTACTACCACCGCACCTGAGGCCAGAACTTGTTGTCCGTAGAGATCTTCTGTAAGGTATGTAATTTTGTACTGCTCTATACCTGACTGAGCGAAAATCAGAACCTGATCCGCATTTTGTCCAAAACTACTCGTTAAGAAGTTTTTCCATTCTTCAAGGCTGTAAGCGGCTTCCAGCGAACTTTCCTGAAGAAAAACGTTTTCCTGGTTTTCAATATTCTTATCCTCACATGAAATAAGGAAAAACCAGCTGAGAGAGAGAAGAATAAAAGGGCGAAATTTATGCATCATGATCAGAACATCTAAATCTGTCGAGTAGACTATTTAATTGTTCTAACTCACTTTCACTAAGGTTTGATATACTTTTCTCGTACTTTTCTACCTCTGACGTGACATTTTTGATAAACTCTAACCCTTCTTCTGTAATTGTTACATCACAGGCCCTACGGTCATCAGCCCTGTAAGTGCGGGCAACATATCCTTTTTGAAGAAGTTTATCAACCAATCTCGAAGCGTTTGACATTTTATCCAGCATTCGGTCTATGATCCCATTGATGGTAATGGGTTCAGGATGATGACCTTTGAGGATACGGAGAACGTTGTATTGTTGAATAGTGAGGCCGTGATTTTTTAATAGCTTGTATTGTCGATCACAAACCCAGTTGTTTGTGAACATAATATTTACCAAAGATCTTTCAATCTGTGACTTGAAAGGCTTGGTCTGTTTAATGTCCTTTTCTAATGTCATAACTTTGCAAAGATATTACTTATTTGTAATTACATTAATTGCACTTACAGATATTTAACGGTCGAAAATTTAAAAACGTTCTGAATATGATCATGTTAACCAAGCCATTAGTGCTGGGCTCGGGCTCTCCGAGAAGGAAGGAAATATTGGAAAAGGCTGGTTTTCAATTTAGTGTGGAGGTGAAACCAACAAATGAGTCTTTTTCAGAGTCCATGCCAGTAGGAGAGGTGGCTTCTTATATATCAGCTCAAAAGGTCAACGAATTCGGAGATGAATATAATGACAAAATCGTGCTTTGCTCTGATACCGTAGTGATTCTTAATGGCGAAATAATGAACAAACCGATCGATGTTTCGGAGGCGGCAATGATGCTTAAAACACTTTCCGGTAACCAACATAAAGTAATTACGGGAGTTTCGGTTAAAGTGAATGGTGAGGTCAATAGTTTTTCAGACGAGTGCTTTGTCAATTTTGAGGAATTAAGTGATGCGGAGATTGACTATTATATCAAAACTTGTAAACCTTTCGACAAGGCCGGGGCTTATGGTATTCAGGATTTCATTGGAATGGCGAAGATTTCAAAACTTGAGGGCTCTTTCTACACAGTGATGGGTTTGCCGGTTCATAAAGTGTATCAGGCCCTGCAACCTTATATTCGATGGAATTCCTAAAACCTTCTTGATTTCTGATGAACGCATTGCATCTTTGCGATGATGAACAGAAAAGACGATATCGTAATTTATCTCAATGAGGAGGACGCCAAGGTTTACGTAAAAGTACCCAAAGGACCAGAAACGCACTTTCAATTGCAAAACCTGCCTGGCAAAATTCTGCAGGAGGCTGTTCATGACAAGGGACTTCATGATTTTGACCTCGCCGGTCTGCCTGACGGCAATTATTTCGTGATTGTAAATCAAGACGATTATATCCGGTCAAAAAAGATAGTATTGGGTTACCAACCTTGATTTTTTATGCTAAGCCGCCTCCCACTTCTTTATCTATTACTGATTTCCCCTCTTGTTTTCTCACAGATACAGAATTCTAAACCTGAACCTAGATTTCTACTTAAAGCCGCGGCAACTTTCAATGCTGATTTTAATTTCGAAAGCAGTACAAGCGGTCTTTTTAATGCAGAAACGGAAATCCTGTTGAACTCAAAAAATGCCATTCGCTTGGGCATTGAGGCTTCTGCTGGCCAGACGATTAACGAAATGGAATTTAAGTTTCCTTTTTTAGCCTATCGCCGCTACTTTGAGCCAGTGACTGGCTCAGGTGTTCCCAATTTTACAGCGGCTTATCTCGGGGCAGTTGCGTATTTAAGTGGCCGTAGCGGTGTTCCAAAGGGAGAAGAGCCAACAGTCTGGAATACTGAGTTTTTTATTACCAATCGGCCATTTCTTCCGAATAATGGATTTGGTTTTGAATATGGTCGCCAGAGTTTCGGAATCGTTGATTTTGGTGTTTTTGCCGGTATAGAAAGCCTGGATGAGAAAGTTGCAGTCAATGGAAGCAGTATCCAACTGAAAAGTGTCTTCAGTCCAATGATCCGATCCTATAATCGGTTCACTATCCCAATTGCTTTGAGTACTGACTTTTATAAGAATATTCAGGCCTATTATAAACCATCTTTTGATCGAAATAAGTTACTGAGAATAGGTCTCGATGATGTTTTCGCTTTTTCAAAGAAAGGATTGTTTTTCCACCCCAAAATTGCTTACGAGCAAAACATCGGAAAATCATATTTCAGCGGTTTGGCAAAGGTTAGTGGCTTAATGTCTCGAGCAAAATACTATGATGTTAACGATTTTGATAGTGTAAGCGAGGTTTCTGAAAAGCCTTATTTGAATCAAATTGTAGCTTTTTTGGGTGCCGCCCAAATAAGATACTATGCTTCATCTGCTATAAAGAAAAATCAAAATTTCCTCAATGGAATCTATCTTTTCGGCGAAGCTTCAGTAGAGTCTGGTTCTATAGAGGTGAAACGTCAGTATTGGGAGTTCGAGAAGTTTTCAAATCATTTCTTAGGGGGTGGATTAGGCCTTCAGCAGCAATTATTTAACGATTTGCTGGTTGATGCCTACATCGCAAGCGGTTTGTCCACCGGCCCGGCCCTACTTAAAGCTGGACTTGAGCTTTATTGGGTCAAGTAACCTAGACTTCAGTCGGCTTTTCTTTGAGTTCTAGCTCTTCGTTGTTGAAGGAGTCGTAAAGCTTCTCCGCCTTTTCGAGTGATTCTTCCAGATTGTCATTGAGTAAAATGACATCAAACTGGTCTTTGAAAGTCATCTCAAATTTAACTTTGAAAAGTCTTTTTGAGAGACTGTCTTCGGTTTCGGTGCCGCGTTCTCTTAATCTTTTTTCGAGTTCTTCTTCAGAAGGTACTTTCACAAAAATGGCTAAGGCTTTGTCACCAAAGTATTTTTTGAGCTTTAAGCCACCTTTAACATCGACATCGAAAATGACGTTTTTACCCTCGTTCCAGAGTCGATTGACCTCAGACTTTAATGTGCCGTAATAGCCACCAGGGTATACTTCTTCCCATTCCACAAACTGGTCTTCGTCTATACGTCTTCTGAAGTCTTCAATACTCAGGAAGTAGTAATCTTTTCCATCAATCTCATTTCTACCCCTGCGATCTCTGGTACATGCAGAGATGGAGAACCCAAGGTCGTCACGGTTTGCCAAAAGGTGCTTTACGATAGTGGTTTTTCCTGATCCGGAAGGTGCCGAGAAAATAATGGCTTTACCCATGAGTACTTTTTTTGAGGTGCAAAAATAGAAAAATCCATCGAAACGGATTTCGA
Organism: Jiulongibacter sediminis; assembly: GCF_001306455.1. Classification (GTDB taxonomy): domain Bacteria; phylum Bacteroidota; class Bacteroidia; order Cytophagales; family Spirosomataceae; genus Jiulongibacter; species Jiulongibacter sediminis. Next base: position 179,843 of record NZ_LGTQ01000013.1, read on the forward strand.
TGGATTTCAGGAATTACCAAGTTCTATTTCAGAAATAAATGTCAATCAGCTTGATTTCGGCTACCAGCAATAGCAAAAGTAGCGAAGCCACTGAGAGCTTTGATTTAATTTGAGAGATCGTCTGCTCGGGGCAACACTTCTTCTCAATTTTAGCATTCAAAGCATGTTTTATACTTTTTTGAAGTTCTTCTCCTTCAATACACGGCAGGCATCGGTTCATTTCTGTTTTGTAATGCTGCATCTCTTCAGGGGTGGCTGATCCGTCTAAAACTGCCTGGATCATCTCCATACATCGCTCATGATTTTCACAATGATGTTTCAGGCCATCCTTTAATTCCTCACTCATTTCAAAAAAAAGTTAATCATTTAATCAAAGAACTACCGCAGCTCCTTGTATCCCATGTTTGTAGCGTAAGAACGCAACTTCTCTTTCAATAAGTTCCGAGCTCTGTGTAATCTGGACCTTACCGTTCCGATAGGGATGTCCAAAATCTTGGCCATCTCTTCATAGGTAAAACCTTCAATATCACAAAGGATGATCACCGTTCTAAAGTCTACCGGCAGCCCGTTAAGTGCCCGTGTTACTTCATCACCAATCAGGTCTTGAACCATTTCTGTTCTCAAATCCACCGTACCGTTGTATTGAGGCTCATCGGCGGAGTTGTAAATGGTCTCTACTTCCTGATAATCAACCTTTGCAGGCTCCTTACTCTTTTTACGATAGTCGTTAATGAAAGAGTTTTTCAGGATTCGGAACAGCCAAGCCTTCGCGTTGGTTCCTTTTTGAAATGAATTAATAAATCTAAATGCCTTTAAATAAGTATCCTGTACCAAGTCATTGGCGTCATCTTCGTCGTTTGTCAGGCGATAAGCGAAGTTGTACATCGAGTCAATGTGAGGCATAAATTCAGAATTAAATATGCCGTATCGTTCGGTGTCACTGTAGGTCGGTTTTTTCTCCAATACTGCTTCCATGTCGTTTCCTGTTTCTAAGTTAGTCACTTTTTCATCTAAACCTGCGGATGTTGATAAAGTGTATTTAATGTATCTACATCTAATTCTTATTCGAAGATAGTTACAAATGATTGTAAAACAAATGTATATACATCTATTTTCTACGAATGGCCTTTTTTTCATGATTAATGGCCTCAATTCCGCATCTTTGTAATTCTCAAAACGTCAAAAACAATACCTTATGAGTACAAAATGGTCTGATATGCCAGAATTGCCGAATTTCTTTGATCGCTACATCCGTAAAGTGGACGATATGCCACTTATGACGGCTTTAAGGCATTACAGCCCGGCTGTCATCTTGTCTGATTTGTCGGCTTTGAATGCTCTTGGTGATCAGGTTTATGCTCCCGGTAAATGGACAATCAAGGTGATCATACAACATATGATTGATACAGAAAGAATCATGACTTACAGAGCACTCTGCTTTGCCAGAAATGAAAAAGGTCAGTTGCCCGGCTTTGCAGAAGACGAGTATGCTGCCAGTTCAGATCCCTCAGTCAGAACATTGGATGAACTTCTTGAGGAATGGACGGTTCTGAGAAATTCTACGCTGCATCTTTTTGACTCTTTTTCGGATGAAATGTTACAGAAAAAGGGAAATGCAAATGGCATTGAAATTAGTGTAATGGCACTTGGCTTTGTGATTTGCGGTCATCCTATTCATCATCAACAGGTTGTAAAAGAACGTTATTACCCACTTTTGGGTAGTGCCTTAAATACGGAATTATAAGCTTATCGGTTGGTTATGACCAGAATAAATAAATATCTGAGTGAAATAGGCTACTGCTCTCGCCGTGAGGCCGATAAGTTAATAGAGCAGGGGAGAGTGACAATTAACGGAAAGGTGCCTGAAATGGGGACAAAAATCGCTGATGGAGATGAGGTGGCAGTTGACGGTAAGCTTGTTTCAAAACCGAAGGATGATTTCATTTATATTGCCTTGAATAAGCCTGTTGGTATTGTGTGTACTACTGATACTCGTGTTGAGAAAAACAATATTGTTGATTTTGTCAATCATCCTAAACGTATTTTTCCAATAGGAAGACTTGATAAGCCAAGCGAGGGTTTGATTTTTCTAACCAATGACGGCGATATGGTCAATAAGATTTTACGGGCCCGAAATAATCATGAGAAAGAATATCTGGTGACGGTCAATAAGCCGGTTACCCGCGAATTTATCTACAAAATGAGTAATGGTGTGCCTATACTGGATACCGTTACCCGAAAATGTAAGGTAGAAAAAATTGGGCCTTTCGAATTCAAAATTGTTTTGACTCAAGGATTGAATCGTCAGATACGGAGAATGTGCGAGTATCTTGATTACCGTGTTACTAGGCTCAAAAGAGTCAGAATTATGAATATCAAACTGGATATTCCCACAGGTAAGTGGCGGTATTTTACGAAAGAAGAACTGGCAGAGATTAACAGGCTAACGGCTGGGTCCGCCAAAACTTTTAATTAGTCATAAATATGCTTTGATGGAATTCTGATTAGTAGAGCGAAGCCGATAATAAATAGTACCAAAATCAGTAAAACTGAGTTTCTCATACTTCCGGTCTGTTGAATGATAAAACCAAAAAGGAATGTACCTAAAGCAGTTGCAAGACGCTCACTAACGTCGTAGAAACTAAAGTAAGAGGCTGTATCCGTTGTATTTTCAGGAATTAGCTTAGCGTAGGTTGACCTGGAAAGTGATTGAATTCCACCCATAACTAATCCAACCACTGCGGCAATTACATAAAACTGTTCTGCCGTGGTGCAAAAATAAGCAGCCAGTGGTACTGTAGCCCATATGGCAATTTCTATTCTCAGGGCGATGGTGTTTCCGAATTTTTTTGAGAAAAATGAGGCCAAAAAAGAACCTGGAATGGCAACTAATTGAATTAATAATATAGTAATGATCAGTCCCTGAGTAGGAATGTGTAGTTCTTTGTCAGCAAATAGAGCAGCAACATAAATAACGGTCATCACTCCCATGTCATAGACAAAAAAGGCTGCTAGAAAACGCTTCAAAAGAGGCATCGTTCTCACCTCTTTAAACACTGTCTTCAATTCTTTAAAGCCCTGTGCTATCCAGGAAAACTTGAATTTATTGGTCTTTTGATCTTTTGGTAAATAATAAAAGGGTATCTGAGCGAAAAGTGCCCACCAGACACCAACAGTAATAAAGGCGATTCTGGAGGTAAAGCCGGAGTCAGAATCTGCCTGAGTAAGACCGAACAGCTCAGGCTTCATAATCATGGCCAGATTGAAAATCAACAATAAAACCGAGCCCACGTAACCGTAGGAAAAGCCTTTGGCCGAGACTTTATCAAAACGATCCTCCGTAACTATATCCGGTAGAAAACTATTGTAAAAAACCACGGAACCACCCCAGCCAATCAGTGAAAGACCAAAGGCAATAACCGCCATGGTGATATTGTCTTTAGTGAAAAAGTAGAAATAAGCACAGCTGGCTGACCCTAGATAGCAGAAGAACTTCATGAAAAACTTTCTTCGGCCACTATAATCAGCGATGGAAGTCAGAATCGGGCTTAGCACAACTAAAATCAGTGTAGCTATTGAAAGTGTATAAGAATATACGACATCATTATTCACGTCAAAACCGAGAAAATTAATCATGTCACCACCGTCTTTATTAACCGCAGTAGCGTGATAATAGATGGGGAAAATGACTGAGGTGATTACCAGATTATGAACTGAGTTTGCCCAGTCATACATGCACCAGGCGTTAATCACTTTTTTCTGATTTTTCAGAAACTCCATGGGGTAGGGTTAGATTTGAAAAGGTCTGGCAAGATAAGGGATATTCTTTATAAACAACTTTATCTGGAAGGGCCAGATAATTTTAAAGGACAATCAAACGAAATGTAAAGAGTGTACGTTGGTTTGAAGATGCGTTTAAGTGTTATCCTTCTTCTAATTTTCAATTTTAGTTGTCAAAAGTTTGAAAACTTCCCCGAGGTTTTTACCGACGAAGGCCGGACTTTGCTTTTAGCTCACCGTGGCGGTGGAGATGGTCTGCACCCTGAAAACAGCTTTGCTGCAGCTCGTAAAGGTCTAAAGGTATTAGACGGGATTGAACTCGATATTCAGGTCAGTGCCGATGGTACACTTTGGATGGCTCATGATGCCGATTTGCCTGATTGTGAATTAGGGAAGTTTAATTGCTTTAGTCAGCATACTGACCAGGAAATAACCGATCTTTCTAAATGTCACGGGAAGGATTATGCACCGGGTCAATTGGAGGACGTTCTTGAGATCGCTACCCGAAATTATCCGGATGCGGTAATTTCTTTAGACGTAAAGCCATGGTTTCCCTGCTCGCTCGGAGACGTCTTTATACATGCTAAAATGAAAGAGCTGGCAGATGAATTAGCTTTATTGGCAAGTAGACATCAGTTGGGAAGTCAAATCTTTGTAGAATCTGAAAGTGTAACTTTTTTGAAATACATCAAAGAGGTTAGCTCTCAGATTGAATGTCATATTCTTGCCTTTTCTGATTTGGAAAAAGCAGGTTTGGAGGCTTTGAGAAATGGTTTGGACGGAGTTTCCTATAAGTTTGATCCGGATGAAGAAATCGATCTGGAACCTTTGAAGGCCAAGGGCTTGACCATCCAACTCTGGACGGTCAACACCCCGGAAAGTCTACAGAAAGCTTTGGCACTGGAGCCACGTACCATTCAAACCGATAATCTCCAATTGCAGGAATTTATGCCATAATACGTGTTCCTACTTCGAGACCGTGAACTATATCAAGAATGACGTTTTCGCGGTTTCCATTTGCAATAATCGTCGGGATATTCTTTTTGGCAGCGTTTTTTGCCACATTTAGTTTAGATGCCATACCCCCACGGCCTTCCCCTTCCTCTTTTTCTTTGTCATTTACAAATTTCTCAACGTCCTGACTAACGTGAACGGTTTTTATCAGGCGGGTGTGCTCATCTTCGGGGTCACCGTCATAAAGGCCATCAGTACTGGTCAGTAGAATGAGCATATCAGCATCAATAAGTTCGGCAACTAAACTTGCCAGTTCATCATTATCAGAGAACATTGATTTTGTGACCGAAACCGCATCATCTTCATTGGCTATAGGAATGACGCCTTCGGCCAGTAATCCTTCATAGCAGGTAATCATGTTTTCACGGTGGACTCCCGGGTTGAAGTCGTTTTTTGTAGCCAAAACCTGGGCACAGTTCAGACCATAATCCCTGAAGAAATTATAATAAAGACGCATCATCCGAGGCTGGCCCACGGCAGAGTAAACCTGTCTTTTTTGATCTTTATCTTTGATTTTAATTCGGCCAAGTACCTCTCTGCCGGCAATAACAGAACCGGATGAGACAAGAACGCAGATTACGTTTTCTTCAAAGAGCTCGGCAACTTGTTTTACTAAATTGTGGAGAATAGGCCTTACAATTCGATTGGCTTTGTTGGTCATCACGTTGGTGCCAACTTTAATAACGATTCGTTTGTCGTACATGATTTTAATATACTGATCACAGCAAGTTTTGGTTGAATTACTCAGTAGGGGGTGATCAAAAAGTTTTTGATGAAAAGAAAAAAGACGCCGTCCCCTGACGACGATCGGGAGTGATGGAATATCAGTCCCATTGTGAATAAAATGCAGAGAGGAAGGGATTCGAACCCTCGATACGCTTGCACGTATACACGCTTTCCAGGCGTGCTCCTTCAACCACTCGGACACCTCTCTGTATCGGGCTGCAAAGTAAACGCTTTCTTTTTACAACAGAAACTGATTGAAGAGCTTTAGTCAATAATTTTATTTGATTTGAGCCAGTTTCGACCTTCAAGGGATTTGAAAAATTGTTCTCGTTGATAAGCCTCTGATCGGGTAATGAATTCTTCTTTGTAATGGAGGGTGAAAGGCTTTCTAGCTTTTGTACTTTTCACTTTCCCGGCATTATGCTTTCTAATTCTTTCGTCCAGATTTTGAGTTTGTCCAAAATAGAATCCCTGATCTTTTTTTGATCTTAAGATGTAAGTGAAGTAAGGCAAGTGGGATAGTTTTTTAGGAGTTTCAAGGATTGCAACCCTCGATACGCTTGCACGTATACACGCTTTCCAGGCGTGCTCCTTTCCGCAGGATCCCGTGGACAACCACTCGGACACCTCTCTGTATCGGGCTGCAAAGTAAACGCTTTAGGATCGAATATGAAAGATTAATCTGCCATTTCGCCTCTCAGATTTTTCTGAAGAAGACTTTCTATTTCTGCTTTGGGCAGGTTTTGACCCAACAGGAACATTAGTTTTGTCAAAGCGGCCTCTGTAGTCAGGTCTTTTCCACTGATGACGCCAATATTTTGTAAACCGAGCCCTGTAGCATAGTCCTGTTGTCTCACGCTACCTCCCTGGCACTGAGAAACATTTAGAATAATGATGCCATCGTTTGAGGCTGCCTTTAGGACTCTTAGGAAACCCTCATTGCTACTTGCATTGCCTGAACCATAAGTTTCAAGTACAAGAGCTTTTAAGTCCTTGATTTTGAGCATTTCAGCTAGCATTTCATTGCTTAGGCCAGGGAAAAGTTTGATAATCAAAACCCTGGTGTCGAGCTGATGATAAACTGTGAAAGGGCCTGAGGGTTTTTGGAATAAATAGGGGTAGTTGTACTCACAATAAACACCCACTTCTGCCAGCATGGGATAGTTCTCCGATTGAAAAGCATCAAACTGTGAACTCTCTTGTTTTTTTGCCCGGTTACCTCTCAAAAGCCGCCCATTGAAATAGATACAAACTTCATGAAGGATCGGTTGATTCTCTTTTTGATCAGCGGCCAACTCTATAGCCGTAATCATGTTTTCACGGGCATCTGTTCGGGCAACGCCTAAAGAAAGTTGGGCACCAGTGAATATGACAGGTTTACCGAGGTTCTCAAATAAAAAGCTAAGGGCAGAGGCCGTGTAAGCCATAGTGTCAGTGCCATGCAGAATCACAAAGCCGTCATACTCGTCATATTTCTGCTCAATCAGAGAGGCGAGATCCAACCATATTTCTGGTCGCATGTCGGATGAGTCAATGGGCGGTTCAATGGGAATAACGGTAATCTCAGCCTGCACACGATTAAGCTCAGGAATGTGGCGGCTTAGCTGCTCAAAATTCATTGGAACTAGCGTATGATCTTCCTGATCATAAATCATTCCCAAGGTGCCACCCGTGTAAATCACCAGAATTTTTGCCGTGGCTAAACCTGAGATATTTTCAATATGATATTCCTTATGCCCCATGTTACCAGTCTTCAGCTTCGTCTTTCATTCGTTGAAATGCTCCTTTCAGCTCTTTGAGTATTTTATCATTTTCTTGTTTTGTTGCTAGAGAAATTCCCTCTAAATAGATTTTTTCAGCCTCTTCATAATTTTCATTCTCTGTGAGAATGCCGCCCAACTGATAGTATGTAGGCAGATAGTTAGAGTGCTCATTTTTAATATTTGTCAAAAGTGTTAGAGCTTCTGATTGGTCAATATTCATGTACTCCATGGCCAAAGCATATTTATTGAACGGCTCATTCGGCTCTTCTGCTACCAACTGCTTCAAAATTTTCAAACGGGCTTCTTGCATTGCTTTCGTCGCTTCCTTAGATTTGTAATGTTATGCATGCATAACAATTTTGATCATTTCAACGCTAACATAACATAAATATGAATATACTGGTTTGCATTTCGAGTGTTCCTGACACTACCGCGAAAATTACTTTTAAGGATGATAATACAACTTTTAATAAAGACGGTGTGACTCATATCATCGGGCCTTATGATGACTATGCTTTGGCAAGAGCCATTGAACTCAAAGAGGAATTGGGTGGTACGGTAACAGTTCTTAATGTAGGAACAGCCGAGACTGAGCCTCAAATAAGGAAGGCCTTGGCTATCGGGGCCGATGAGGCGATTCGTGTAGATGCTGAACCGACGGATTCGTTTTTTGTTGCGGAGCAAATCGCTGCAGTTGCCAAAGAAAATTCATATGATCTGATTATGATGGGTCGGGAGACCACCGATTATAATTCAGGAGTTGTTCATGGTATTGTAGGTCAATTGCTTGGTATGCCTTCACTTTCTCCGGTTATGGAACTTAATATTGATGGTAATACAGCTAAAATTTCAAGGGAAATTGAAGGTGGAAAGGAAAAGCTTGAAGCTACTTTACCTTTAATACTTGGCTGTCAAGAGCCTATTGCCGAATGGAAAATTGCCAGCATGCGAGGTATTATGACCGCTCGTAAAAAGCCTTTGAACGTAAGGCCAGCTGTGGGTGAAGGACTAACTTCGGTAAGTTCTTACAGTTTGCCCCCAGAAAAAGGCGATTGCAAAATGATACCGGCTGAAGAAGCCGAGAAGTTGATTGATTTGCTTCAGAATGAGGCAAAAGTGCTCTAAATCTTTATTCAACAAACCTAAAAAACGAAAACAATGTCAGTATTAATATTTGCAGAATTAGAAGAAGGGAAAATAAAGAAGACCTCTCTGGAGGCTATTTATTATGGTAGCAAAGTGGCGGAAATGACCGGTGGTGAAACGGTGGTCCTGGCCATCGGTGAAGCGGATTCCGCGGAGCTGGAAACTGCGGGAGCCTACGGTGCGGTTAAAGTCATGCATGCCGGCGGGCAAGAACTGAAAGAAGCCAATATAGTCGCTTATGCTGATACGCTGACTTCGGCTGCCACTCAAATTGGAGCCAAGGTGATAGTAACGGCTAAATCATCCCTGGCTGATGCGGTAACGGCAAGAACAGCTGGAGCTTTGAAGGCAGGTGTGGCAGGTAATGTGACAGAGTTGCCTGATCTTTCAAATGGTTTTGAGGTCATCAGAAGCGTGTTTACAGGAAAAGCTTTTGCAAAAACATCCATAAATTCGGAGGTAAAAGTTCTGGCGATAAAGAAAAACGCAATTACGCCGGAAATCTCAGGAAACAAAGCGGCTGTCGAAGACTTTATGGCTCCTGTAAGTGAAGAGGCTGGCAAAGCTAAAGTTATTAAAACATTGAAAGAAACCGGTACGGTATCACTACCTGAAGCCGACCTGGTGGTTTCTGGTGGACGAGGTATGAAGGGACCTGAGCATTGGCAGCCTTTACTTGACCTGGCCGAAGCCCTGGGAGCCACAACGGCCTGTTCAAAACCAGTTTCTGATATGGACTGGAGACCTCATCACGAGCATGTGGGTCAAACCGGTGTCAAGATTGCTCCAAATCTTTATATCGCCTGTGGTATCTCGGGTGCCATTCAACATTTGGCCGGAGTAAACTCATCGAAGGTTATTGTGGTAATAAACACTGACCCTGAAGCACCATTCTTTAAGGCGGCTGATTACGGAATTGTGGGCGATGCCTTTGAAGTTCTTCCAAAATTAACGGCGGCTGTTAAGGCTTTGAAGTAGAGTTAATTACACCGTTTAATCAATAAAAGCCCTCACCTTAGGTGAGGGCTTTTTCATCTTTGATTCCTTGAGTTCTTTCTGCAGGGGGTGTAGGTTTAGGTAAATTTTTAAGCCATTAAAGTGATGAAAATAAGACTATTCGTTCTCTCCTTCTTCCTAATGAACCTATTTGCCTGTTCAAAAGTAGAAGTAGCTCAGAATGATCCCGACAATAACAATTCGGATGAAACTGCAAATATGATCCCCGATAAATATGAATTATTTCTTTCAATAGGGACTCCTTCAGAAACAAATTTAGATAGTTTGGTGTTCGAGGAGTTTTTCTTTGATTTGGAAGCAAATCAAAGAAATGCTAAGCTTGGAAGCTTTTTTGAAGAAGAACTTCCAGAAATATTTCACTCCTATCTTGTGTATACAGATGATTGTGAATTTGTCGCTGCAGAGTTTTCTTTCGCTTTGAAGAAAACGGGAGGAGAATCTAATCAAATAGAGCTTTTTGGATTCAAAGTTCCCAATTTACCCTCTGATCTAGAGATCATTGATACCAAAACAAACCAACCAATAGTTCAGAACGAATATTATAACTTTGAAATCGATCCAAATGATTTGTCGCAATCAAATTATACAATCTCACTGAAACCGAAATGTGAGGTTGAGTTATCGAAAGATTCAATTGAGAAAATAAAGGAGGAACAGTTTAAGATGGAGCTTTGGAAAAACAATGAGAGAGAGCTGATTGATTTCTCCCAAAAGATTAAACTAGAGAAGTCCATACCAATAGCAAGATTTTCAATGGTTGAGTTTTCAAATTTTAAACAAGGTGTGAGAAATACAGATGATAAAGAAATAAGTTTTGAATTTTATGAGTCTAAAAGTCAAATTATCGTTGATAGAATACATACTTATTCAAAGGACCTTTGCTCGCAGCCACTTGCTGCGTTTAACTTCAGTCTGAGTAATGAATATCTCACTTCTCGTAAAACTAAAATACATTCTGTTGATTTGTCGTCAGTAAGAATTGCAATTGAGCCTGAAAAAAGAGGGACGATTGATATTGTTCATTATCCTATAGAAGGTGAGGAAGGAAGGACTGCCTTTCAGGTAGAAGTATCATTTAATTGTGGCTCAACCGATGATGTGGAGAAGGAATATAAAATAAATATCTATCGTACTGGGACCGAGCAGGATGGAGAAATAATTGAGCGTGGAGAACGACTTTTTTGTAGTATTCCATTGTTGGTTAAGCTAGATGTTCAAGGTGCTCCTGGAGGCTAATCATTCGTCTCCCTCCTCACATTCAAAATTCGCTGAAGTCCGCCTTTTAGAGGGCGGGCTTCTTTTTTGTCTGAATTTGGAAGAGCTAGATTTAAATTAAACGAAGAGAAGCTTCAAAAACGATAAAATATCTTATGCTGCTGAAGCAGTTGAAAAATAGAGTGTTATGCCATTAGATAAATTTGAACTCTCACCTTAGGTGAGGGCATATTATTTATAATATCCTTTTAGTTAGTCGCTTGTAAGTATAAGTTTGTCACAAAAGAAATACTTGCTTTATGAAAAAAGGAATAAAAATATTTCCGCTTTTGAGTCTGATCTTTTTGGTGGCCCTACTCTTTCAATGTGCTAAAGAAGAAGTGCCGGATAATGGTCAGAAGCCGAATGAAGATCCCACAGATGAGGTATACGAAATTGAAGTTCAGGCTACAGGTTTCTTCAGTGATTTTCCTGACTCGCTAACCACCAAATCATATCAGTTTGAGTGGAGGAATTCGGAGTTGACGAATAAGAGTCGAAGAGGACCAAACAATGAATCTTTGGAAGATGTTACTCAGAAGGTTTTATTTGGTTTTAAGCCTTGTGATGCTCCACCCGTGGAGTTTTATTGTAGTGTAAGGAAGGTTTCAGGTGAGAGCTTAACGCTTGATGACCTGGAAATAAACTTAAGCGGAATTTCTCAATATTGGGAAATATCCATAAACAATGCTGACTATATGATGCCAGAGGGATTGGTTCCACAGTTTATTGTCAATGGTGATTTGGCGGAGCTTAATATGAAACTGAGGCCATCCTGCTCTATGCCACCCCCTCTTGTAGATATTTTTCAAGAAGAAAATTCAGTGCAGCAGGATATTGCTATAAGTATCAGTAGTGCTAATGTGGATGAACTGGTTAGCTTTCGACAGAAAATAATACCTGAAGTTGAAAGTCCTACAGTTATTGTAAGCATGCTCAAATATAGTAATCGCTCTCAACCAGCGGAGGAAATCAGCCTTCCATTAGGTAATAAATTTGAGGTTAGGGCCGGGGAACTGGTAACAAATAATCAAATTTTAATTCTAGATAGAATACACCTAATTGGTAAGGATGCGTGTAGTCAAGGGCTAGGAGTGCTAAAATTTACCTACAAATTGCCTAAAGCCTTGGCAATAGGTGATGAAGACTCATATGAGCTATATGTTGACGTAGAAGGAGAGCATGAAAGTGTAGATGTTAATTTAAGTCAGGATGAGATGAGTGTTGAGTTCTCATTTAACTGTAGTGCACCTCTGGATGTCGATACTACGTTTGAGATTTATTTCGGAGCTGATTTAGCATTTGCTCAAATCCCATTGAATTTAGTAGTCGACGTTCAATAATCAATCATCCGCCTCACGTCTCACATTTAAAATTCGTTGAAGCCAGGCTTTTCGGAGCTCGGCTTCTTCGTTTTTGTCTTCTTCTGTTGACTGATAAGGGCTTGTATTGAGTAAATCGGGTTGACCGGCATCCACCCAGCAGGTGAACCAGAAATCACCAACCATTTTGACAGAGCCCCGCATACGACGTTCTACCTGATCATTCAGCATGCGGTGGTATTTTTCAGAGAATTCTTTTGAATAGTTTCTGATGGTTTGGCCATTTCTCTCAGTTATTGTGAATTTCTTGTCCTGTGGTAGTTTCTGGGTGAGTTCTTTTTCAAAATACAGGACAGAATCTAAAGCTGCATGCGACTCGCCGACGGCTTTCCAGATGCTTGAATGAATGTTTTCGATGTAATCGGCTCTTCCTAGCCAAAATGAATATTCATCTGAAAAGAGCTCGGGAAGGCGGCTTTCCCAAAAACCATGAATGCCGTATTGGTCAGTCATTTGACCGTTATAATTTTCAGTGGTGTGAAGCGGCACATGGGCATCGGCGATATAATGACCTGCATCTGCCGATAACCGAAGGATATTTCTAATATCTTTTTTTGCAAACGCTTCAGTCAATTGATACTTCATCCGAACCACCTGCCAGGGAACAATGCCATAGGCCATCAGAGTATCTTCCGTGTATTTTTCAACCGCCTGAGACCATGAAAGTGTTTTCAAATCTTCCTGAACATCAAGTGGGTAAACATCCAGATCAATATAGTGCCTTGGAGCCTCACCTTCCACAGCATATCTTCTTCGGTCAGGGTTTACAGCGTTCTCAGTGATGTAGACTATATTTTGTTTGTAAAAGCCAAGAAGCTCGTCAGGTAAAGTATAGACCGCTAGTCGATTAATCTTCTGATGACCGTAAAAGCCCCAAACAAACGAGCCCAGTAGTAGAATGATTACAGGGGTCAGGGCAAATGCAAATGATTTTTTCAAATTGTGTCAATTGTTGGCTTAATCTGCTAAGCTAACTTATTCGGCCTCAATTACTTCTAATGATTTGAAAAAATGACCTTTTTTTTGAGATAGGTTAGTAAAATGTTTTCAAACTTTTTATCTTTGCAGCCCGAAATAAGAGGAATCGAAAAAATATATAGGAATTAATGGCAAATCATAAGTCAGCTTTAAAGAGAATCAGATCATCAGAAGCTAAGCGTCTGAGAAACAAATATCAGCACAAAAGCACACGTACAGCTGTAAGAAAGCTACGTGCTATGGCTGATCAGAAAGAAGCAGGTGAGTTTTTCAAAACTGTTTCTTCTATGTTAGATAAACTAGCTCGCAAAAATGTTATTCACAAAAATAAAGCAGCAAACATCAAGTCTGCTTTGGCGAAGCACGTGAATAGCCTGGCTGCATAAGATATTCTCAAAATTTTTTTATGAATTACCACTCACTCAGAAGGTGAGTGGTTTTCTGTTTTTATCGCTGTGGTGATTCAATTTAGTTTGACTAAATTCGATGCATGAATCCGCCTCCACAGAAATCAACCATTACCACTTGGGCAGAAGAAGATCGCCCCAGAGAGAAACTTCTTCTTCACGGCCGTACTTTTCTGAGTGATTCAGAGATTATTGCCATTCTGATCGGGTCTGGTTCGCCAGATAAAACGGCAGTGGAGCTATCCAGAGAAATTCTTGGTCACTATAATAATAATCTTGGTACTCTGGCAAAAGCTGGTGTAAAAGAACTGATGCAATTCAAGGGTATAGGAGAGGCAAAGGCCATCTCCATTGTAGCTGCTCTGGAGTTAGGAAGAAGGCGTAAAAACACGGAGCCGCAAGTGAAAAAAGCCCTGAACGCAGCTTCTGATATTTATGAGCACCTTACACCTTATATGTTGGATTTGCCCCATGAAGAGTTTTGGGCTATTTTACTAGATAACTCTAACAAGCCAATTAAAACATTCAAAGTGGGAGTAGGTGGTGTATCGGCTGTGGTAGCTGATCCTAAACTGGTACTAAAACCTGCCATTGAGTATTTAGCTTCAGCTCTTGTAATTGCCCATAATCATCCCTCAGGAAAGAAAAAGCCCAGCGACGGAGATATATCGTTAACCAGGAAAATCTCAAGAGCGGTTTCTTTTATTGATGTCAGGTTAATAGATCATTTGATATTTACAGATGACGGCTACTTTAGCTTTGCAAATCACAATCTTTTATGAAGGAAGAAATTACAGAGATCGAGTTGTCAGAATTAGAAGAATTCCTTAAAGATCCTGAGGCTGCTCTTGTTGACGTGCGGGAGTCGTGGGAATTTAGAGACTTTAATATTGGCGGAATTAACGTTCCGGCTCATTTGCTTAATGAGCATATTCATATTCTTGAGGGCTATAAAAAACTGGTTATTGCATGCTCTAATGGCACGAGAAGCTCAATCTTAGCCCGGGTATTCAAGAAAAAGCTGCCTGAGGCAGCCATCTATCACTTAAGCGAAGGGGTGTTTTAGAAACCCTTGTAATTGCGATCTTTATTAACTAACCATTTGCCAGCTAAAAATGCACCTACAAGTAGAACTACAAAGAATACAATTGGAAGCCAGGTAGGAAACTGATAATTGAACATTTCGCGTTTTCTTTTACGTTATTACGGTGGCAAAAATACAAACAAATCAGGAAAAACCGAGTATTTTCTGATTTATGACTTCGATCAGATATTCTGACTGATTTGTATATGAATACATATCATTTGTCTATTTAAATCTGGCCTCTATCCATATATAAGAATTGTAATATTTTTAGGTACTACCTTTACTTACAAGAGTTATTTAAGTCTTTCATCAGCATTATTTTTATATGAAGCCACTAATTATCATCGGCTCAATTATCGCACTGCTCATTGTAGGCAAAGTGTTTTTTTGGAATTCTTCAGACGAAGGTCCCCAAATGGGAGGAGCCTCTGGTTCTGGTGGTCCGATGGCTGTTGAGGTATTGCCGGTTCAGATTGACGAGTCTGACCTGATCATTAATTCCTCAGGTACACTTTCTCCTAATGAAGAGGTGGAGTTAAGGGCAGAGCTTTCCGGACTTTTGGTTGGTCTCAATATCAATGAAGGTTCGTATGTCAATAAAGGGCAGTTAATCGCTAAAATTAAGGACGATGACTTAAAAGCCCAGTTAAAGCGTGTAAAAATTGAGGAAGAACTGGCTGATCAGATTGAAGCTCGTCAGAAAAAACTATTGGAGATTGAGGCTATCAGCAAAGAAGAGTACGAGATCTCAGTTAATAATGTAAGAAAACTCAACGCGGATAAGGAGTTGCTGCAGGTTCAGTTGGCTAAAACTGAGGTTAGAGCACCTTTCTCAGGTCGTATCGGTTTGAAATACATTTCTGAGGGTGCTTACGTAACGCCTACCACAGCCATTGCGACTTTGGTGCAAACCAATCCATTGAAAATTGATTTCTCGATTCCTGAGAAGTACCTTTCTAAGGTAAGAGTAGGGCAGGATGTTCAATTCAGAATTGATGGTTCTGAAGATGTCTTTGATTCTAAAATTGTTGCCATCTCTCCAAAAATAGATCAAACGCTAAGAACGCTGCAAATACGTGGGGTAACCAGTAATGCCGTGGGAAAATTGCTTCCCGGAATGTTCGTTAACGTTGACCTGGTTCTCGGTAGAGAAGAGTCTGTAAGTATTCCTTCAG
This sequence comes from Jiulongibacter sediminis, assembly GCF_001306455.1. Taxonomy (GTDB): domain Bacteria; phylum Bacteroidota; class Bacteroidia; order Cytophagales; family Spirosomataceae; genus Jiulongibacter; species Jiulongibacter sediminis. The sequence goes on from NZ_LGTQ01000013.1 coordinate 195,572, forward strand.
AAACCATTATCCCAGTTCTGGAAGGGAAGAAAGTGTACGTCAAAAAAGACGGAAAAGTGAAAGAAGTAATGATTGAGACCGGCCTGAGAGACTCTAAGGTAGTTCAGGTGACTGAGGGCCTAAATCCGGGAGATTCATTGATTACTTCGGCTCTGATGACGCTTAAAGAAGGTATGCCTGTAAAAGCTAACCCGTAATTCTTATGTCAATATCAACCTTATCCATAAAGAGGCCCGTTTTGGCCATTGTCATGAACCTGATGATCTTGCTCTTCGGGTTTGTAAGCTTTCAGTTTTTGGGTGTACGCGAGTTCCCATCCGTCGACCCTCCGGTTGTAACTGTTTCTACGAGTTATCCCGGAGCGAATGCTGATATTATTGAATCTCAGATCACTGAACCGCTTGAAAAGGCTCTGAACAGTGTTGAGGGAATTAAATCGGTGAGTTCTTCCAGTAACCAGGGTTCAAGCCGTATTACGGTTGAGTTTAAACTTGGGGTAGATATGGAAAGGGCTGCCAATGATGTAAGAGATAAAGTTTCTCAGGCCGTTCGCCAGTTGCCTAATGATATTGATGGCTTGCCAAACGTACGTAAAGCCGATGCAGATGCAGAATTTATCATGTCGTTTACACTTCAAAGTGATAAACGTTCAATGCTTGAAATTTCTGACTTTGCCGAGAATGTAGTTTCTCCGCGATTTGAAACCATAGAGGGGGTTAGTAGCGTGCGAATCTGGGGTTTCAAAAGATACGCCATGCGTTTATGGATGGATCCGGCAAAAATGGCTTCTCAGGGTATCACTACACAGGATGTTAAAAGAGCTTTAGACCGTGAAAATATTGAATTGCCTTCAGGGAAACTTCAGGGGAATAATACCGAGCTCATCGTTAAGACTCGTGGTAAGTTTGAAGATGTTGACGATTTCAATAATATGATCGTCAGAAATGAGGGCGAGCAGATTGTCAGGTTCAAGGATATCGGCTTTGCAGAGCTGGGACCTGAAAATGAAGAGACCATTTTGAGATGGAATGGCATACCGATGGTGGGTATTGCTATCACGCCTCAGCCGGGCTCTAACTATCTGGATATTGCCGAAGAAGCTCACAAAAGAGCAGATCAGGTAAGAGCAATGCTTCCGCCCGATTATAGCATGGAAACCATCCTTGACAATACGGTTTTCATCAAAAACTCGGTAACGGAGGTGGCCGAAACCATCCTGATTGCCATCTGTCTGGTAGTAATCATTATTTTCTTGTTCTTTCGGGACTGGATAGTGGCGGTTAGACCTTTGATTGATATTCCGGTATCATTAGTCGGAACTTTCTTCGTGATGTGGCTTTTCGGATTTTCAATCAATGTGCTCACTCTTTTGGCCATAGTCTTAGCCACAGGTTTAGTGGTAGATGATGGAATTGTAGTTACTGAAAATATTTACAAGAAGATTGAAGCAGGGATGCACCCTGTGGAGGCTGCTATTAAGGGGGCCAACGAAATTCTTTTTGCGGTCCTGGCCACTTCAATTACACTGGCAGCTGTTTTCCTCCCAGTAATTTTTATGGAAGGATTTGTTGGACAGCTATTCCAGGAATTCGGGATTGTACTGGCGACTGCGGTAATTATTTCTGCTTTCGTTTCATTGACGTTAACGCCTGTTCTAAATGCCTATCTGAATAGGAAGACTTTGAAGAAAACAAAGTTTTGGTTAGCTACTGAGCCCTACTATTCTGCATTGGAAACCAATTATAAGAATAGCCTAAGTAATTTTCTTAACAGAAAGGTCATTTCTATTGGTATTCTTGCCATTACGTTGATCATGACATTCCTTATTGGTCGCGAGCTTGATTCTGAACTTGCTCCTCTGGATGACCGAAGCCAGCTTTCAGTAAGAATGACAGGCCCTGAAGGGGCTTCTTATGAGTATATGGATGCTTATATGCTTAGTCTATCAAAAATAATGGAAGACTCTGTTGGAGCAGATAAAAACGGTATTCTAACTGTAACATCTCCGGGTTTTGCCGGTTCAGGTAGTGCAAATTCAGGTTTTGGCAGGGTTTCTTTAAAACCTAAAGAAGAACGTAAATGGAGCCAGCACCAGTGGGCCGGATATCTCAACAAACAATTAAAAGAAATACCATACGGAAAAGCTTTTGTTAGTGAGCAGCAAACCATTGCTTTGAACAAAAGAGGGGGATTACCGGTGCAATATGTTATTCAGGCACCTGGTTTTGAGAAACTGAGAGAATACCTTCCAAAGTTCATGGAAAAAGTAGATCAGGATCCAACTTTTACCATCACAGATGTTGATTTGAAATTCAGTAAGCCGGAGCTGGCGATTCAGATTGATCGTGAGAAAGCTAAAAGTATGGATGTTGCTGTGGCTGATGTAGCTCAAACGATGCAATTGGCTTTTGCAGGGCAGCGTTTCAGCTATTTCAATATGAATGGGCGACAGTATCAGGTGATTGGTCAATTTGACCGCAGAAACAGAAATGAGCCGATTGACCTGAAAAGTATGTATGTTAAAAACAGTAGGGGAGAGCTGATTCAGCTTGATAATATTGTCAAAACTGAAGAACAGAGTAGTCCGCCCCAGCTATATCACTATGATAGATACATGTCAGCCACCGTTTCAGCCGATGTAGCCCCTGATAAAACAATTGCAGACGGTATAGAAGCCATGGACGCCATAAAGGCTGAATTGAATGATGAGGCGATTCTGACTTCCCTAACTGGTTCATCGCGAGATTTTCAGGAGAGTAGTTCAAACACGTTTTTCTCTTTTGTGCTGGCCCTTTTGTTAGTCTATCTCATTCTGGCAGCTCAGTTTGAAAGCTTTATTGATCCTTTCATCATCATGATCACTGTTCCGCTGGCTATTGCAGGTGCGGTACTTTCTTTATGGTTGTTTGATCAGACCTTGAATATCTTCAGCCAAATTGGCATCATCATGTTGGTAGGTCTTGTGACGAAAAACGGTATCCTGATCGTAGAGTTTGCAAATCAGTTACGAGAGGAGGGACTCTCAAAAGTGGAAGCAGCCCGTCAGGCGGCTACGCTGCGTCTGAGACCAATTTTAATGACAACACTCGCCACTTGTTTGGGTGCTCTGCCAATTGCTTTGGCACTAGGTGCGGCAGGCGAGAGCCGGAGATCAATGGGTATTGTGGTCATCGGCGGGCTCTTAATGTCACTTGTGTTAACACTCTATGTGATACCGGCCATGTATATCTATCTAAGTCGAAAAAAGAATGTGGAACGCCGTCAGGAAATTGAGGAAATGGCAGCTGAATACGCATGATAAAAATGAAGAAACTAATCCTTTTCTTATCTCTGAGTGGCTTTTCAATATCGGTTTCATCTCAGGAGATTTTAACTTTAGATCTGGCTATCTCTGAGGCCGTTGAGCGTAATTTCAGCGTAAAAGTTGCCGAAAAAAGAGTCGAAGCCGCTGAAAACCAGATTTACAAAGGAAATGCCGGAATGAGTCCTCAGCTCGACTGGATTACCAACATTAATGGTAGCGTGAATCAGGTGAACCAGGTTTTTGTGGATGATCGAAAAATCAATAGACTGGGACAAGGCTTTTCACCGAACACCAACCTTAATTTAAGCTGGACGCTTTATGATGGTCGGAGAATGCAGGTCATTTATAATCGATTGCAGACACAGGGACAGGAAAGCCTTCTTCAGAAAAAGCTGGTAGTGCAGAATGTTATCTCAAATGTGATGCAGGTTTATTATGAGATTTTGAGACAGAAGAAATCGGTGGAGTATCTCGGGCAAATCATTAAGTATTATGAAGAACGTCTTAATATCACGGAAGAGCGTTGGCAGATCGGCCGGGGCTCTAAACTGGACTATCTTCAATCAAAAACAGACCTTACCACACAGCAGGTGGAGTTAGTATCAGCCGAGAATCAGTTGAGAACTTCAAAAGTAAGATTAAATAACCTTTTAGGAACTCCCGCTGATAGGAGCTTTGAAGCTGAGTACATTTCTGACGAGGCCCCGATTTACAATCTTAATACCTTACTTGATCAGGCGAGATCTTCAAACAGAGATTTGCTTCTTTTGAACAAGGGGATTGAGTTAAGTCTTTTGGCAGAGCAGGAGGCTTTTTCCTTTAAAAAGCCTCGTATCGCTTTAAATTCAGGTTTTGGGTATTCCTTCAATCGAAATAACGCCGGTTTTCTGGCTCTTAACCAAAGTGTGGGATTAACTGCAGGTGTCAGTGCTGTTTGGAATATTTTCAACGGACATCAAACCCAACGGGATATTCAATTTGCCAGAATCAATACAGAGGTTATTCAAACTCAGAAGCAGGAATTGCTGAACCAATTGGAAGCTGACCTTACCGCTTCTTATTATCAGTTTGAGGCGGATAGAGAATTGCTGAATCTTGAACAAGCCAACAAAGAAGTGGCCGAGGAAAACCTTAATATTTCACTGGAAAAGTTTCGTCTGGGAGCTAGTACAATCCTCGAACTGAATGAAGCTCAGCGGAGGTATGACTTATCGCTTAATAGGTTGGTGAATGCTCAGTACAATCTCCGAATCTCTGAGCTGGAATTGCTCAGAATGAGTGGAACCTTGGTGGAGTAATTGTTATCTCAAATTTTGAAGCCTTTGAGCGATTTCAAGGGCTTTTGAGCCGTCTCCATGAATACAAAAGGTTTTGGCCTTTAGGTCTATTCTGATGTTATTATTACTCATCACATTCCCTTTTTCTAGAATATCTTTTACCTGATTATAGGCTTTTTCCGGGTCTTCAATTAAGGCTCCTTTTTCAGATCGTGGTGTAAGTGCCCCTTTATCAGTATAGGTTCTGTCTGCAAAAGCTTCAGGCCAAAAGGGTTGATTCTGATTTTTAGCTACTTTTGCGGTTTGGCTTTTTGGGAGGCCAAAGACAATCCAGTTCGGGTTATATCCTCGTATTACCTGAAGATAAACTAAAGAAAGCTCAGCGTCTCTGGCCAGTAAATTATACAAAGCTCCATGGGCCTTTATATGGTTAATGATAGCTCCTTCTTCATCAGACCATTTCAAAAATCTGTCAAATTGTTTTTTTATCAGGTCACTCAGTGAATCTGAAGAAAGGGGGAGTTCCTTTCTTCCAAAGTTCTCTGGATCATCAAAACCCGGATGAATACCAATATTGAGTTTTAGCTCAACAGCTTTTGAGATGGTTTGACGAATCAACCGTTCATTACCGGCATGAAAACCGCAAGAGATATTAATGGAGTCCAGATAAGTCATTAACTCCTGATCCCGTCCGTTTAACCAGGTTTCCTCCACCTCACCCATGTCGCAGTTGAGGTCCACCATAGATCAGGAGTACAGTTTTACAGAAGCTTTGAATTTCTTGATTTCTTTTTCTTGTTTCAGTACAATCTTTTCTGCTACATCAATGCTTATTTCTCTGAATGTAATGTGTTGACCTACAGAAAGTTGAGCTAAAAAAGGAAGATCCGTTGAAATGACATTCCCAATTTTTGGGTAGCCCCCGGTAGTTTGATGATCCGCCATTAGAATAACCAATTGCCCGTCAGGCAAAAGTTGGATGGTGCCAAAGGCAACAGAAGACGAAATAATCTCGCTTTCACTGTTTCTATTGATACAATCACCCTCCAATCTGTAACCCATGCGGTCTGAGTGACCAGAAACAATAAAACGCTGGCCAAATATTTTATTCCGGCTATCCTGATCAAGACTATCCAGCTCTGCTCCACCAATGATTCTGATTTCCTGCTCGTTTTTGATGTATGGTCTGAGAGCCACATTGACCGTTTTCGGGGCCAACGCTATTTTCTTACTCGCTTCAAAGAGTGTCCCATTTTTGAGATTAAGGTCAAGGCTCATGCCTTTGATAATCTTCAGACCTCCGAAACCCGCTCTTAAGTTTGTACTTGAAGAGCCTAAAACTTTTGGAAGTTTAAAACCACCTTTCACCGAGAGGTACGCTCTTTCTCCTTTCTGTTTCTTACCGAAGGTAAGCATATCGCCAGGAGCAGCCGTATGGATTTTCCAATTGGCAACAGGTTTCCGGTTCAGGGAAGGAGAAAAATCTGCTCCGCCAATCGAAAAAATAGCGTGCTCCTCAAAAGTAATTGTAGGCGTAGGATAATGAAACTCGATAACAGCTTCATTCTCATCATTGCCGAGCAAAATATTGATGAGACGCATCGAAATGTGGTCCATTGCCCCGGTAGGATTTACACCTTTAGCCTGATGGCCAAATCTGCCTAAGTCCTGAACGGTGGTCAATATTCCTGACTTTAAAAATATCAAAATGATCCGGTATTGGTTAGGTCACTCAGTGATATAAACTCAGGTCAAGGTAGAACGAAAACCCTAGAAAACAAAACTTCACCGATTTGTGATTAAACGGCTTTGAATTTTACATAGTCTCCTGTACTAAGCAGACTAAGTTTTCGGTCTGATGGGTCAAAAAGCTTTTTGTCGGTATGCCCGATCAACTGCCAGCCCCCGGGGCTTTCTAGAGGATATATGCCAGTTTGAGCACCGGCGATACCAACACTGCCTGCGGGTACTTTTAGCCTTGGTTTCTTTTTACGAGGAGTGGCTAGTTTTTGATTTAAACCTCCCATGTAAGCAAATCCAGGTAAAAATCCCATCATGTACACCCGGTATTCGGGCTCGGTATGTAGTTTAATGATTTCCTTTTCACTCAGTTTGGAATGCCTACCTACTATCTGAAGGTCTTCGCCCGAGTATTCTACCGGGATTTCAATTAAGTTTTTCGGTTTATTCCCTGTTTTAAGGCTTTCGAAAGGTATCTCCTGCATTTTGGATTTGACGAATAAAAAAGGACTCTTATAGCCTTGATTTATCAATTCAACCAAATCATAAAATACAGTTAGTGAGGCATAGGCAGGAACCACCTCTATAAATCCGGGAAAACTATTTTCTTCAATCCACAGGCAAGATGCAATAACCAGATCATTGATCTCCGGACTTATTTTCTGTTCAAAATAAAGGGTGATAGCGTTTTCAGAAAGTGGATGAATTCTATAGTTCATTGATCTGTTCCAGTGCGTCGTTTACATCGGTAACCGGTAATTGGCAGGCTTGGTTCTCGCAAACATAAATATAGGTCTTTCTATCATTCTTAAACCTTTCCTGAAGTAGTGGTAGGGAAGACCCCTCCTTTGCTCCGCAGAAATAAACTTCTTTTTTGAGCTCTTTGGCTAGTTTTTGCTTTACTTCGAGATAGTCAGGCCCTGCAATAGCTACTTCAATAACCTGTTTCTGTAACTTTAACCCTACTGACGCCCAGTTGGTCATAAAGCCGGGTTCGGCCATTGTCATTTTCTTTACCTTCGCAAACATTGAATCTGCGAGTTCTTTATAATCCTCTTTTGAAAGTAAAACGCCTAAATCAAAAAGAGCATTGGCCAAAATTGAATTAGATGCCGGAATGACATTGTCATAAACCTCCTTTTTTCGTGCAATTAATTCTTCAGCCTGACTGTCGGTATAATAAAACAAGCCTTCTTCAGGGTCAAAGAAATTATGCAAAACGTAATCGGCCAGTGAGTCGGCCCTGTGAAGCCACTTTTTTTTAAAAGTCAATTGATAGAGTTCAGTGAAGGCTTTGATTACCGTGGCGTAATCATCAAGAAAACCGAAGATCTCTGATGGCTTCCCCTCAAATTTCAAATGATTGAGGCATAAGACTCCTTCTTCTGATTCCTGAATAAAGGCGTCAGCAATAAAATCACCGAGTTCACTGGACATTTGAGTATATTCAGTTCGAAAGGTTACCCGAGCTGCATTTATGAGACCGGAGAGCAAAAGGGCATTCCATGAACAAATCAGTTTGTTGTCTAGACCGGGTTTGATCCTTTGAGAACGGACAGGTTTGAGTAATTGCCAGGATTCTTCTAATAATTGCCATTCTTCTTCAGAAGGAAGAGTTTCCAGATGAAGAACGTTATTGCCATGCTCCCAATTTCCATGAAATGAAAACTCATAGAGGTTCGAGAACTTATGCGACTTATCAGCCAGTATGGAATCAATTTCTGCTGATTGCCAGATATAATATTTACCTTCTTCTCCCTCAGAATCGGCGTCAAGGGCAGCAAAGTATCCTCCCTCATTACTTTTCATTTCTTCCTGAAGCCAATCAATTGATTTCTCAACAGCCCATAAGTAGAGCTTTTGATTTTCTGCTGAGCCTCCATTTTTTTGAAGAAACTCAATCATACCTGAGTATAGCTCTATCAATTGACCATTATCATACAGCATTTTCTCAAAATGAGGCACTTTCCATTGAGCATCCGTGCTATACCTTGTCCAGCCGCCGGCGATATGGTCGAAAATTCCACCCAGTGCAATTCTATTGAGCGTATGCTCCAATTGTAATTGCATTTGAGGGTCTTTCGTATCTTTCAATGCATTTAAGATAAACTGCCATACAGAAGGCATCGGGAATTTTGGAGCTCTGTTAAAACCACCATCCTCTGGGTCTAATTGAGCATAAAGATTCTCAAAAATAGCTTCAGTTTCTTCCGGGTTTAGCCCACCTGATTTTTTTGTGGACAAATCGAAAAGTGGTGTTTTCTGTGACACAGTAGCATTTATGCCCTGAGCAAATTTATCTGCTGACTCCTGAAGTTTCTCCCGGTCAGTTTTAAAGGCGTTTTGAATTCCCAGGAGGATATTCTGCCAGTTTTTAGGCGGGAAATACGTGCCCCCATAAAAGGGTTTGGCATCGGGCATCAAAAAAACATTGAGCGGCCAGCCGCCTCGAATACCCATTGCATGCAAGGCATCCATGTAAATGGAGTCGATATCTGGACGCTCTTCACGATCAATTTTAATATTTACAAAATGCTCATTCATTATAGTCGCCAGCTGCTCATTCTCAAAGCATTCATGAGCCATCACATGACACCAGTGACAGGAAGAATAACCAATGCTGACCAAAATGACCTTGTCCTCATTTCGGGCTTTTTGAAGAGCCTCTTCGCCCCATGGATACCAGTCTACAGGGTTGTTTTCGTGCTGTTTCAGGTATGGGCTGCTTTGGTATTGAAGTCTATTCAAGACGGATGATTTTTTTTGTAAAACGTTTGTCGTCGTATTTCAGATCCACGAAAAAGGAGGTCACTGAAAGTTCATTGACATTAATTTCGATAAGATTGTTTCCCTTTATTAAAGTTTTATCGAAGGTCTTAAGAAGCTTACCTGATTCTGAAAGGAGTCTTATTTCCGTGTCCTGTGTTTTCTTGGCAGTGAATTGTAGCTTCAAATTGTCTTTTACAGGATTAGGGAAAGCCACTTCTTCGGCTTCTTTCTGTGAAGAAAGAATTGACATGTCAAAAACACAGAGCTTAGTCTCATAACCTGAAAGTGTAACTGTGGTGGACCAATTTTGATATTTTACGCCAATAGTTACTTCTTCGTTTTCATCGGAAGCGAAAGGGTTATGGGCCGCAATTAATATTTGATCTCCTTTTACGACTCCTCGCCAGATAGGCTCTCTATTTTCATTATAATCTCTGGCAGAAGTTTCTATAACCAGCTGATGTTCTCCTTCAAAAAAGTCTTTGACCAGACTTAGCCGATATAATCCTTTTAGAAAATAGCTGTAAGTGACAAATGAGGTCTCGGATTGAAATAAAGCCGGATTTTCCCAAAGCCAAAGTCCGTCAGCACCGGAAAAAAATGGGAAAATGGCTGTGGCCTCAGCCATCCAGGGCTTGATGTATTGATTAACTACATTTTCATTGAAGCTGTATCTCATCCAAACAAAAGGAATGACAGGTTTATCCGTCCAGGCCTTATTGGCCTCAATCTGGAATAGTAAATAAGAAAGATACTCGCCGGCAAAAGGGTGGGGGTAGTCATAATAATAATAGGCGGACGGCGTGGCAATATCCATTTGATCATAAAACGGGCCGCCGATATCACCGTTTTCATCAGTACAGATGTAATTCAGAACCGATTTGTCAGTTTGCCACTCCTGCCAGGTTTTTCCCTGAATATTCTGAAAAGTATTGACAATTGGAGTGTCAGAATAGGAGGCAATTCTGGGCTGATTTGAGCCTCCTTTTGAAAGAAATGAGCTCACTGATCTGGCATAAAGGTTTCTCAAATCTGATTTATACTTACTGAGAAATTCGGCATCGCTTAAATTACGATACTCGGCAGGAATGGCCGGATTGCTTTTTAACTGAAGTATTTCGAAATCGAAACGGAAAGTTCGTTCAATATCAAAACAGAAAATATCTGAACTCAGGATGCCTTGACTGCCTGTCTGAGCTGATAGGAAGTTAAAATCATTTTGCCATTTATTTTCATAAATGCTAAGATCATTTCCCCACGGGCTTCGCAACTCTTCCCACGGCTGATTTTGATCCGCATAGGCCGTGCCGTAATATATCTGAGCTTTTTGATCGTTTTGTAGACCGGAGTATGAATTTGGGTCTGCAGCTAAAGTAAAACCATGTTTCAGTGCGGCCGGAATATCCTGATTGCGATTTGGTAAACCATAGACCAGCTCAAAAGGCAGTTCAAATTCAGGAAACTGAGACCATTCAATTACTCCTTTTTCAGAGTCATCGAATGTGCTGAATTCAATACAGTTCTGTCCTTGCAATATCAAGGATAGTCCTAAAAATAGGCTTAATAGCACTGAAGTCGATCTCAAAAAAAAGGCTAATTTTGTAGAGTAAAGTCGCATTAAAACCGTTTTATACAAAAGTATCGATTATGATGGTTAAAAAGTTTCTGTTGGTCTTATTTCTCGGAGTCCTGTTTATTTCCTGTAAGAATAGTGGTGGCGTGGATCCTGATAAAACGGCCCTGGAGCTCATTTCTCTAAATCTTTGGGAACTACAACGCTATACTGATGCCACCGGTCAGCCTATCTCAAACGCCTCTTTAAATACCGAAGCCTTGCTTTTGTATGCCATGCAGTTTGAATTCAAAGATGACGGAGTGGTGAGAGGCTTGGATAAAACTTCAAAAAACATCATTGATAAGGGCGTCTGGTCTTTTATCGATAATGAAAACTCTGTCAATGTAAAATTGACAGGTCTTGACTATGATTTCAGAATAGTAACGCTCAAAACCGGGCAAATGACACTTCAGGCACCTACCGGTAATTTTCTTTCAGGTGTTGGCGATCAGATTAATCTTGAATTTACCTCAGTAAACCAATAGCACTTGAAAAACGAACATATACGTCTGATTTTTGGTCTTAAACTGAAGCAAATCCGACAGGAGAAAAACTTATCATTACAGGCACTTTCAAAAGTATCAGGTATTTCTCAGTCCTATTTAAATGAAATAGAGAAAGGGAAAAAGTATCCTAAGACTGATAAGATTTCTGCTCTTGCGGCTGCTTTAGAGGTGGAATATGACACTTTAGTTTCGCTCAAATTGAGTAAAAAGCTAGAGCCGATGGCCAAGCTGCTGAAGTCAAACATGCTCACTGAGATTCCTTTCGACTTTTTTGGACTTGATACAGCTCAGATTCTCGATTTATTTTCTGCAGCTCCTGCGAAGTTAAGTGCCTTTGTGAATGCCATTTTTGAGATTGGTAAGAACTATAACCTAACGGTAGAGAAATTCTATTTTGCTGCCTTAAGATCGTATCAGGAGATGCATCAGAACTATTTTCCTGAGATTGAGGAAGAGGCCGTTCGTTTTCTGAAAGATCAGGTAAAAGGTTCTGAGGAAACCTTAAACGAAAATATTCTAGCCGGCATTCTAAAGTCAATGTACGGTATTGAGATTTCTTATTTTGATGAGGAAGATCAACCGATCATTGCAAATATGCGATCTGTTTTCAGGCCGGAGAGCAAAATTTTAATGATCAATAAAAGGATTTCTGAGGATCAGCGTGCTTTTACGATGGCTAAAGAGTTGGGTTTTCAATACATGGGACTTAAAGAAAGGCCGTTTACCAGTTCATCCATAGAGGTACAGTCATTTGAGGAGGTTTTAAATAATTTTAAGGCATCCTATTTTGCGGGGGCTATTTTGATCAGACAGGAGTTAATTATTGAGGCTCTAAAAGATTGGTTTGCTCAAAAAACATGGAAGCCTGAAGTGGTGACCGAAATGGCCGAGCGTTTTCATGCAACTCCGGAAACGTTATTTCACCGAATAAGTAACGTGTTGCCAAAGCATTTCGGAATAGATAAGTTTCTCTTCATGAGATTTGATGCATTGCCGGGTAGCCAGCAATATTTTCTCACTAAAGAAATGCACCTTTCGAAACGGCTGGGGCCGCAGGAGAATAAAGAGGAGCATTATTGCAGAAGATGGGTTTCTATTGAAATTCTGGATCATCTATCTTCAAAACAGGAGGCTGGTAAGTACACTGGTCCTATCGTGGATGGCCAGTTTTCTTATTTAAAGAACAGAAAGCATGATTTCTTTGTGCTGGCTATGGCCAGGCCGCTAAATATCAAAAGACAACTTAATATCTCTGTCAGCCTTGGTTTTGAGGTTAATGATCAACTCAAATCAAAGATTAAATTCCTTAACGACAAGCAGATTGATAAACGCGAAGTGAATCAAACCTGTGAGCGTTGCGGAATTTTTGATTGTAAGGAGCGTGTTGCCGCACCTACAATCCTTCAAAAGAAAAGACATCAGGAAGAAATCAGAAAGGTATTAGAAAGGCTGAACTGATTACATCGCTTCAGCCACCACTTCTTTTACGCCCGGAACCATATTGGTGAGTAGTCTTTCGATGCCGTCTTTGAGGGTTACTGTGGCAGATGGGCAGCCGCTGCATGAGCCCTGCAACATAACAGTTACTCTACCACTTTCTTCATCATAGTCTGCAAAGTTGATGGCTCCACCGTCCGACTCAACAGCTGGTCTGACGTATTGATCGAGAGCAGCTTTGATCTTACCAACGGCTTCAGAGTCATTCGCGTCAACAATCAGTGTATTCTTTTCAACCGTTTTTTTGTCAAATACCTCATTCTCGTCATCGAAGAATATTTTGAGGAATCTCCTCAAATCGCCTAAAACCTCTTCCCACTGAGTTTCATCATCTTTCGTAATGGTGATAAAGTTGGACGCTATGAATACCCTTTGTACAAAAGGAAACTGAAAAAGATCCGCAGCCAAAGGTGAGGCTTTTGATTCCTCACGAGTGCTGCCCATGTCAGGGTAATCGAAAGAAAGCCCTTCAGGTACGAGTTCGTAATTGAGAACAAACTTCATCGAGTTAGGATTTGGACTTAACTCAGTATAGATCATCGTACTTCTTTTCAGCATCTTTATCGGTATTTTAAAAATCTGGTGTTCTTAAGAGAGAGAACATCGGACTATGGAAAAAGGTTTAAACAAAACAGCCGAATTCTCTTTCGAAAATCCGGCTGAAATATCAGTGATTTTGTCTGTTACGCCTGAGCAGCTTCAGCTGGCAAAACGTGAACAAAAGATTTTCCGTCTCTTCCTTTCTTGAAAGTTACGACACCATCTTTTAATGCAAACAAAGTATGATCACGACCAAGGCCTACATTCTGACCAGGGTTGTGCTTCGTACCACGCTGACGAACGATGATGTTACCAGCAACAGCGGCTTCGCCACCAAATAATTTCACTCCCAGACGCTTACTTTCCGATTCACGTCCGTTTTTGGAACTACCTACACCTTTCTTATGTGCCATGTTTGATAAATATTTTAAGTTATTGAACCTTTGGGTTCAGTAAAATTAATGTCTTATGCTACAATATCGTCAATCATCACTTTGGTCAGGTACTGACGGTGACCATTGCTCTTTTGGTAGCTTTTTCTACGCTTCTTTTTGAAAACGATAACTTTATCGCCTCTCAAATGTTCTAAAATAGTGCCTTTTACTTTAGCACCCTTAACGGTTGGAGCACCCACACTCACAGTACCGTCGTTGTCAACAAGAAGTACCTTGTCGAACTCAAGCTCAGCGTTCGCATCACCCTCCAAACGATGTGTGAAGACGTGGCGACCCTTCTCTACTTTAAACTGCTGGCCTGCTATCTCTACGATTGCGTACATGTTATTAAAATTAATTTATTTATAAATCGGGCTGCAAAGGTAATGAATAAGATTCTAAATTAAAATGCTGTTTCCAAAATAAATAATCTTCTCAAAAGGCTGATTCGCAGTGGCTTGACTTAAGCTGGCTCATTTTCTTCAACAAGACCCATAATAATCAGAAATTGCCCTAAACCATAGGTACTCATCACCCAAACCGGAGCGTGAGCTACTTTATGCATAAAAACATCGAGGGCAATAATGGAATCTGAAAGCATGAAAAGTACAGATCCCGAAAGTACCAGTCCGTAGCTTTCAGGCTTTGCTATTCTCGTACTGGCCATAAAAGTCATAAGGGAAATAGCACCGATATAAATGTAAACAGGGATTCTCATTTCCGAAGGAATAGCATCCTGAAGAATCAAAATGGAGAACATTAATGCATAGGCTGTAATAGGTGGCAAGCCAATCAACCGGAATTTTGAGTTTTGACTGAAAATGTAAGAATAAGTTAAATGACCAATAAGAAATGCCGAAAGACCAAGCAAGAAGAAGTTTTGGCCACTGAACATTAAAAATATATCTCCTAGCCAGGCAAAAAGAAGGGCAATGAAAACGGATTTATGAGTTTTTGATTTGTCAGCCCTGTAATAAATGTAAGCGAGTAAGGGCATAAGTAGTGGTTTGGTGAATTGTTTTAATTCACTGATGTCCATAACTGCTGCCAAAATATTTATCACAAGGACAGCAAAATAGGCAATTGCGTATGTTCTTACTCTTCGATACAATTCTGAATCTCTGCTTTAAACGGTTTTGTTGTATTCGTTGAAAATCCAGGATTTAGGGTTATTGAATTCTCTGCCTGATAAGTGGTGATATCATTGACAGTACCAATGGAAACAATGACATCAGAAGATTTGATTAGGCCGTAATGGCTGACTTCTAAAATGTTTACATTTGAAAGGCAAGGACTCGGATCAAAAGTGACTTCTATATTGCCAGAGGAGGTACCTTGACAAAATTCATTGTAAACGTTACTTACCGAAAAAACTCCTGAGGAGGAAGGCGTCAGACTGACAGAAGTTGAAGCCGAAGTCCCAGAAAGTAATTCTCCGGCAAGTGAGAAGTTGACTGTTGACTCTCCAGTGATTTCGACGGGTACTGTTATTGACTGACCGTTCTCAATAATGAAATTTCCCCCAACCGCAACAGTCGGTTGTGCATGAAGAGTGAAATTTCCTGACTCAGGTCCGGTGGTGCCGGAATTGGAGGATAGTACTCTAATTCGGTATTGGCTACTTGAAACAATTTCAGCGGGGATAGTTAGGGAGTTAAATGACGTATCGGTAACCACGCCTAAGACAACAGGGTTAGTAAAGATTCCATTTTCGTCAGAAAGCTGGATTGTAAATTGATTATCTGCAGCCCAATACCCCTGGGTATTTATTCTGAAATTGAATGTTTCATTCGCACAGAAATTATCCTTAATCCCGTCGTAAGAAAGAACTTCGGGTGTTATAAACTGAACTATAACCTGAGACACACAAGTGCTTTTATTGCCTGATGGATCAATTGCTGTAAGGATAACGTTATTGCTTCCGGTGTCGGAGAGAGTAAAAGAACCTGGATCGACACTCAGGGTAAATCCATTAGCATCAAAGGTGCCGTTGTTGAGGCTATCTGCAATAAGAGTTGCGGTGCTGTCAGGGCCCAACGTGAGCGTAAAGGCTTTGCAGGCAATATCAGGATGTGTAATGTCTTCTAAATCAAAGCTTCTCCAAACAATGCCATATTCATCACCATCCTGTGTATTGGTAGAATCCTTCATTCCGGATTGCCAAAGGGCGTAAAGGGGACCTTCATCACCTAGGAGCGAAAGTGCCGAAAAAGACTGAAAAAAGTCTGTGGTCGAATTTAGTCTGGTTTCGTTGGTTTGTATGTTATGGTTATTGTCAAGGACTCTCGAGTAAATCCCGTCGTAAGATGCGTCCTGGTTAAACGAATTCCATGACACTACCGTTATGCCATTTACAGATGTAGCTATGGACGGAAAGTTCTGAAAACCTGAAGTAGTTTTGTTAATGCGTTTGTTGTTTTGGCCCTGAGAGCCTAGTGTCTGGGAGAGAACACTGAGGTAGATACCCTCATTGCTTCCATCACTTCCCTTATCGGTCCATACGACATAAACATTCCCTAACGTATCTGAGCTTACAGCCGGAGAAATTTGTTGAAATGTACTGTTGTTGGAGATATTAATGATGGAAGACGAAGTGCCGTTTGATGAGTCAAAGACCTGTCCTTTAATTTCAGAATCATTTAAAGTGTCTGTTTCCTGCCAAACCACAGTGAAGCCGTTGTTAGTCAGGCCCGCGACTACAGGTACTAACTGAGCTACTCCCGAAGAATCTATCTGAAAGTTAGCAGAGAAGGAAGAGGTGTTTGAAATATATCTGGTCCCGCTTACTTGTGTGTTATTTTGCCAAACTAGAATGAGGTCTCCGTTTGGTGTAGAAGCCAAATTAGGGAATTTCTGATTTCCTGTCAGATCGGCATGAAGGATGGTTTCTCCTACTAAAACATTACCACTGGTATCAAAGACTTTTCCGTAAACATCCCAATCTCCATTGGTTCCAATGCCCATCCAGGTTACAAAAACGAATCCTTGATTAGAATACTTTATTTTTGGATATCTCTGATCTTCGTTGGTGGTGGTATTCACGGTGAATTCTGCGACAAGAGCATTGCCAAGGGAGTCGGTAAATTTCGCCTTGATTTCGTAGTCCAGATTACTCCCGTCCCATGATTCCCAAACTGCATACACGTTTCCATTCGAATCGGAAGTAACAGAAGTATTTTGCTGTTGATTAGCTGTGCCGGTGTTAAGAACAAGTTCAGAACTTTCGTTCATTAACTGAGCATAGCCCAAGGAAGTCCAGCACAATAGAAAAATTACAGATATTAACTTTTTCATCAGTCTTTATTTTGCTGATGAGAGAATCACATCATTTGTTTTTACTTCATTTTTTGTTGCAGTTTTAATTTCCAGTAAAGATTTCTGAATAGCTGCAAGTGTCTCATTTTGCGATTGAATCTGTTTTTGCAATGAAGCAATAATGTTAGCCTGATTCTCCAGAAGTTCTTTTTGCTGACGATCATTCTCGCTCAACTCCTGTACGGCCTTTACTAAAGGCACCACAAATTCGGCATATCTTAATCCATAGGCTCTATTGGATTCATCAGGAGTTTTCACCCCGCTGAAATCATAACCAATTTCCTCAGCGACTTTTTCTACTTCCTGTGCTAAAAATCCTGAATAGACCTGTTGATCTTTGTCAATATTGACATCACAATCGTTCTGAAGAACCTCACTCATTTTCTGAGTGTCGAAATTGTAGGATACCGGACGTAGTTTATTTACAAAATCAAGTCCCGGGATGTTTTCCTTTACATTTTTCTTAAAACGGGCGTCTGAAGTCGCTGTCCAATTGACTGTACCTCCAATACTTGCCGTGAGAGCATTCCCAAGGAAAACTTCATTATTAGCGGCAAGATTGATCGACCTCCCTACAGCAACTGAATTGCTGCCTGTGACAGAATTGCCCTCCCCAACTGAGATACTTCCATCACCCTGAATGATAGTATTGGCACCAATTCCGACCGCTGCTGTGTTGTCAATATCAATTAAATGCCCTATACCAACGGCATATGATTGAGATATGTTTGATTGATAGCCCAAACCTACAGAGTAGTCAGAATCAGAGTTACCATTCGTTTGCTGGCCCATCATAATGGCACCAGTTCCCCTGACATCATGCTCTTGCCCTATACTGATGGAGTACTGAGCGTTATTATATCCACTGTATCCCATCATGATGAGATCATTGTTGTCAACATCGCAATAGGCCCCGAAGAAATTTGTTCTTTGCCTTACAGTACTATTGTAATTTGAGAAGGCCCCCATTCCCACATTCCACTCTCCGTCTCTGTTATTGAAACCAGTGTAAAAACCAACATAGGTATTTCCATTGGCATTTGAAAGGCTGTTCGTTCTGTTATTGTCCCAACCCGACATCGCACCCACGAATGTATTGAAATCGGCATATTCTGTTGCAGGACCAGCAGCAGCACCGATCATGGTATTGTAAATACCATCTCCTATGTCTATCCCTGAGGAGTCTCCAACAGCCGTATTGTGATGTCCATCATCGACATCCGATAGTGATTCTGCACCAATTCCGGTATTTCTATAGCCAACATTTGCACTAATTCCTGCTTCGTTACCAACAAAGGTGTTCTTGAAACCCGTGGTGTTTGAATAGCCTGCATCTTCTCCAATGAAAGTATTTTCATAGCCGGTGGTGTTCAAGGTGCCCGATTCCTCACCTACGAAAGTATTGTCATAACCCGAGGTGTTGTTTTCACCGGACTCTGTACCAATAAATGTATTATCACCTGCTGTGACATTTGACTTTCCGGCTTCCATTCCGATAAATGTATTGTCAAAACCGGTAGTATTGGAAGAACCAGCCATATAGCCTATGAAAGTCGATTCAGAAGTTGTATTACTCCGTCCTGCTTGATAGCCCATAAAAGTAGTGAAAGAGCCGCTGCTAAGGGAAGAACCTGTGCTATCTCCGTACATAGTATTATAGTCACCAGACGTTATACTAACCCCAGAACCAGTTCCTGAGGTTTCATTTAGGGTTTGGCTGAAACCTGAAAGTGCTGCAAGGCTAAAGGCTAAAACGAAGATAAGATTAAGGAATAAGTTTTTCATGACTTAAATTTGATGTGGTGCAATAATACAACTTCAATAATTCAATGTCAATTTGATGAGAGTACAGTGGGCTGGAATAGATTTAGATCTTTTGAACTTTTTTTTAATTGTTTTATCCTTTTTGGTATGCTTTTACTATCCCTATGAATCTTTCATATTGGCGTATTCTATTTTGGGTCCGTTGCATTATTTGACGGAGACAAATTGGTTGAAAAAAAAGGAAAAAGAGTATTCCAGATGGTTTTGGGTTGCAATTGTCTTTTCTCTGCTTATTGTTTTGCCCAAGTGGTTTATTGAATTGGGGGGCAAAAATTCCTTAGTCTTTCCGAAGCTTGTAAGCTTTTTTGATGAGGTAAGCAATGTCTTCATCTTTCTGCCTTTTTTTCTATCAGGGTTTTTATTTTATGGCAATTTGAATTTTAAGAAAATCCTTCTTTTCGTCTTATTGACTCTGTCTGGTTATTTTCTGTTTACTAAGCCATTTTTTGGGACCTTCTTTGGGCTTTTGATCCCCACCTTAATACATGTGTACCTCTTTACCATTTTTTTTATGGCTTCGGGGACTATTAGAAACAAAGGGAGGTTTGGGGTTCTGAATTTGATTTTAATGTTTATTGCTCCCGTGGTCATTTGGGTGTTACCTGTCTCGCTTGGAGATTACAGTGTAGAGCCTAAACTTAAAGGTATTTTTATTGATACCCACTATCACTATACCAATGTTCTTTTTAGCAAGTTCCTGGGCTTATCGGATGGTACTAGTTTCTTCTTTTACGAAGAACTGGAGCTAAAGATGCAACGCTTTATTTCGTTTGCTTACTTGTATCACTATTTAAATTGGTTTAGTAAAACGAATGTTATCTATTGGCATAGAGCGATAAATAAACAGTCAGCCATACTCATTGGAGTTTCGTGGATTGTGATGCTGGTTTTATTTTTCCAGAATTACCGACTGGGATTTATGGTAGCCCTGCTGTTTAGTTTTATACATCTGTTGATGGAGTTTCCTTTGAATATTGCAAACTTTAAGTTTATTCTGAGGTCAATTTCAGGAAAATCAAAGTAATTCTCTGGCAATTTCTTTCCAGCTTTTAACTCTTTGATATCCCTCGAGAGATTGATTATGGATAGCGTCAAAAAGCAAGGTCTGACCCTCAAAAACTTTCAAGTTTTTCTCATGATCATCAATCATGACATCCCCTTTAACGATTGATTTATCTCCGCATAAGACAAGGTTTTTCCAGTGAATAAACGGGAAATGTTCCTCAAGCCATTCGTGTTTTTCCTTCAAAGAGTTCGGGAATTCTGTGGCGGCTGAAACGATGAAGACTTCATGCTGCTCATGAAGTTTTTTTACTACCTCGATGGCGTCCGGCATAACCGTAACATTTCTAAAGAAACCCGGCTCATATAGTTTGTGTCTTACAGTAAGGTAATTTTCTTTGAGTCCGTCATCCCAAAGGTTGTTTCCCCAAAACTGCTCTTTGTGATAAGAGGTATTGAACTCTGAATTGTAAAGATTGAGGATAGATTGACTGGTGTCAGCCATCACATCGTCCATATCAATGATCAGTCGTTTGCTTTCCCGCATTTATTCTTTTTGTTCAAAGGTATGTTTTTGAGAAATGATATTCAAAAGCTCTAAGTTTCGGTATTTAGGGATGTTTTGACAATTTTGCCTCCACAATTATTGAAGCATGAAGATAGGATTGTTTTTCGGGTCTTTTAATCCCATACACATGGGGCATCTGATTATTGGTAATACGATGGCCTACAATACTGACCTTGATGAGGTGTGGTATATCGTTTCCCCTCAAAACCCCTTTAAAAAAAATAAAAGTCTGCTTCATGAGTTTGATCGTCTCGAGATGGTTGAGAAAGCAATTGCTGACAATTTTAAGCTTAAGGCTTCTGACATTGAGTTCTCGATGCCCAAACCGAGTTATACCATAGATACATTGACTGTTCTTTCTGAAAAATTTTCGCAGCATGAATTCGTTTTGATAATGGGAGAGGATAATCTGGTGCAGTTCAGGAATTGGAAAAACTATGAGAAAATTCTTGAGTATTATCAATTATACGTGTACCCAAGACCCAATACTGACCCTCATGAATTTGAGAATCATACGTCCGTAAAATTTGAAGAAGCTCCCTTGTTGGATATTTCAGCAACCTACATTCGAAATGCCATCAAAAACGGAAAGTCTATCCGTTACATGGTCAAAGAGGAGGTTGAGAAGTTTATTGAGCTGAAAGGCTTTTACCTATAATATACAGACCTTTTAAGGTAAGGTCGATGTCTATCTCATCAAACAAGGCTTTGTTGCCCGGGAGAATGGATGAAAGGCCACCTGTGGCGAAAACCTTGATCTCATTTTCATTCATTTCTTTTTTAAATTTCTCGATAATATTACTTACCAATCCCTCGTATCCATTCAAAATTCCGGATTGAATGGAGCTCACAGTGTTTCTGCCTATGGCATTTAAGGGAAGCTCAAGGGGTACTTCTGGTAGTTGAGCAGTTTTAGAGAATAAAGAATTAATCGCCGTTTTTAAACCGGGAGTGATGGCTACCCCGAGAACTTCGCCGATAGAACTAACGGCGGTAAAAGTTAGAGCTGTACCAAAATCAACAATGATACATGCACAATGACAATGATGATAAGCTGAGACCGCATTGGTGTAAAGGTCGGTGCCTAGTTGGTCAGGATTTTCAATTTTTACTTTAACCAAGGGGTGAATACCTGGTTTTACCTCAATGACCTCTGATTTGTTTAATTGTGTTAATATATCCAATAGAACCGGACTTAATTCAGGAACCACGGAACTCAGCACTTTTACACCTAAAGAATCAGCTGTCAAATTGTTTTCAAGAAGAAAATTGGCGAGAGCAGTTTGGAAAAAGATCTTGTCCTCCTGTTTTTTTGAAGGAACTCTGAATGTTTGAGTGAGGTTGTCGTTTTCAAAGACGCCAAAAACAATGTCGGTATTACCAATATCTACAGTAAGCATATCAGGGTTTTGAGGTTAGCTAAATTAGTAAAACCTTTGAGGCTCGGTTGAGAAAAAAGTAAATTAGTTTAATTTAGGCAGTCTCTATGAGTACGCTCCCGTTTAGATGAAGATCTAAATATTTTGGTAAAACTTTAGTATGAACAAAAAAGGTTGTAATTTTGCAGCCTTTCTGACAAAACGTGAAGAAGCACTTAGCTCAATACGAAATAAACATACTGGGTCTTGATGAAAAAAGACATCAGTTTGACTTTGAGGGAGGAGCTGAGTTTTTTGAATCTTTTGATCAGGATATCGTCGAAAACGGGCGTTTTAAGCTAAATTTAGAGTTAGATAAAACGGCCACCATGATGAGGCTTCATTTTGACTTAAACGGCTCTGTAGAGTTGGTTTGCGATAGAAGTCTTGAAGTTTTTGAAGAACCGATACAGGTAGAAGAAAAGTATATCTACAAGTTTGGTGACAGAAACGAGGTGGTTTCAGAAGATGTTGAGATTATCCCCTTCGGGGCCAGTGAGATCAATATTGCGAACCTGATTTTTGATTTTATCTGTCTGGCGGTGCCAATGAAAAAGTTACACCCCAGGTACAGAGACGAATCAGATGATGACGATGGTTTTTATTACTCGGATAGTATTGAAGAGAAAATAAAGCCAAAAGAAGAAAGAAACGAAGAGGTTGATCCGAGATGGGAAGCTCTGAAATCTTTGAAAAAGAAATTGTAACAATTTAAATAAACAGGTAGTAATGGCACATCCGAAACGAAAAATTTCGAAAACCAGAAGAGACAAGCGTAGAACTCACGATAATCTTGCCACTAAAGCCCTTTCTGTAGATGCAACTACAGGTGAAATTCATGTGCGTCACAAAGCTCACGTATATGAGGGTAACCTTTATTACAAAGGTCAGTTAGTAGTAGAAGACTATAAGTAAGTCAGGCGTCTCTCACCAAAATCTGATTTAATTTGAAGCCAATGAAAATAGCCCTAGATGCTATGGGTGGCGATTTCGCTCCTAAAGTAGCTGTTGAAGGTGCTTTGCTCGCTCTTACTGAGCTTTCGAAGGACACCTCGGTTATTTTGGTTGGTAAAGAAAATGAAATCAGGGATTGGCTGATAGGTCAGGAGTATCCTGAAGAGAGACTGATCATACAAAACGCTGAGGAGGTAGTAGGTATGCACGAGCATCCTGCTAAATCTTTCTCTCAAAAGCCCGATTCCAGTATATCTGTCGGGTTCAAGTTATTAAAAACAAAAGAAGCGAATGCCTTTTGTAGTGCAGGTAACACTGGTGCTATGATGGTGCATTCGCTTTTTGTTTTGAAAACACACGGGAGCATCCAGCGGCCACCTATCGCTGGTTTTTTTCCGCTTCGTAACGGCAAGTTCAATATCATGCTTGATATTGGGGCCAATGCCGACTGTAAACCTGAATTGCTGCAGCAGTTTGCAGAACTAGGTTCTATTTACGCTTCACTAACCCTTGATATTCAAAAGCCGAGAGTAGCTCTGCTGAATATTGGAGAGGAAGAAACAAAAGGGTCACAGGTAGTTCAGGCTACTTACCAGTTATTGAAAAATGACCCGCGGGTCAACTTTGTTGGTAATATTGAAGGTCGTGATCTTTTTGAAGATAAAGCTGATGTGGTTGTCACTGAAGGCTTTACCGGAAACGTCATCTTCAAAATGGGTGAATCTTTATACGAATACGCTAATGATCAGGGTATTGACGATCGCCTCATCAACAGAATGAACTATGAAGTAGTGGGTGGAAGTCCCATTATTGGTGTCAAAGGAAACGTCATAGTGGGCCATGGCATTTCTTCAGCCCTGGCCATAAAGAATATGATTTTACTAGCTGAAAAGCAGGTAGATTCAGGAGTTAATGCTAAAATTGCAGAAGTTTTTGGTGAGTAATCGCCATTAAAACCAAGACTTTAAAACCTTATATGAGTATCAAAGCCGCTATTACGGGAGTAAGTGCTTACCTTCCGGAAGATGTTTTAACGAACGCTGATCTGGAAAAAATTGTCGAAACTAACGACGAATGGATCACCTCCCGAACCGGTATAAAAGAAAGAAGAATTCTCAAAGGTGAAGGCCTTGGGACCTCTTTTATGGCAGCAGAAGCTGTCAAATCTCTCTTAAAAAAGACAAATACTAAGCCTGAAGAGGTTGATTTAGTTATCGTAGCTACAGTTACGCCCGATTATCTTTTTCCGTCAACAGCAAATCTTGTGTGTACACAAGCAGGAATACCGGCAATCGGTAGTTTTGATATTCTTGCTGCCTGCTCAGGCTTTATTTATGCCTTGTCTACCGGAAGCCAGTTCATTGAGTCTGGTCGTTATAAAAAAGTTGTGGTGGTAGGAGCAGATAAAATGTCTTCCATCATTGATTGGACAGACCGTACGACCTGTATCCTTTTTGGTGACGGAGCTGGTGCGGTAATGCTTGAAGCCAATGAGGAAGGTCTGGGCCTTCAGGATTTCAGAATGCATTCAGACGGAACCGGTGAAGATCACCTGAATATGAGAGGTGGAGGAAGCAAGTTTCCTGCAAGTCATGAAACGGTAGACCAGCGTTTGCATTATATTCGTCAGGAAGGTCAGGCTGTATTTAAATTTGCTGTAACCAAAATGGCAGATACGGCAGAGGAAATAATGAAGGCGAACAATCTGACCGGTGATGATATTGCTTATCTTGTACCGCATCAGGCCAACAAACGTATTATAGATGCGACTGCTCGCAGAATGGGCGTTGGTGAAGACAAAGTAATGCTCAATATTAACAAATATGGCAATACCACGGCGGCTACGATTCCGCTTTGTCTTTTTGACTATGAATCTAAACTGAAGAAAGGTGATAACCTTATTCTTGCAGCCTTTGGTGGTGGTTTCACCTGGGCCTCGGCCTATTTAAAATGGGCTTACTAAACCGAAAATAATTTATTCTATACTATGGCAACTACAGCTGATTTCAGAAACGGGTTGTGTATTGAGTACAATAATGATTTGTATATCATCACCGAGTTTCAACATGTAAAGCCTGGCAAAGGACCAGCTTTTGTTAGAACCAAACTTAAGAATATCAAAACCGGAAGAGTACTTGACAACACGTTCACGGCTGGTGTAAGTGTCAATACTGCCCGTGTGGAGCGTAGGGAGTTTCAATATATCTACAATGATGACATTGGTTTTCATTTCATGAATAATGAGACTTTTGAACAGATTAATCTGCCAAAAGACATGGTGCCTGCCAATGATCTCCTCAAAGAAGGTCAAAATGTAGATATTCTTATTCATGCAGAAGAGGAAACTCCGTTAACGGTAGAGATGCCGATGTATGTAGAATTAAGAGTAACATACACAGAGCCTGGTGTTAAAGGCGATACTGCAAATAATCCCTCAAAGCCGGCAACGGTAGAAACAGGTGCTACCATTAAGGTGCCTCTGTTTATTGAGAATGATGAACTTATTAAGGTCAATACGCAGACCTACGAATACGATTCAAGAGTCAAAGAAAAATAGAACAGGTCGCTCCTTGACGGGGCGACCTCCTTTTTTTGATGGCAACCTTTTCTTTATACATTTGTAATAACTCTAATTACTTACCCTTGATTTAGATGGAAACAAAAGACATTCAGAAATTAATCGACTATATATCCAAGTCTGATCTTGATGAAATCAATATTGAGACAGCGGACCTTAAACTAAGTATTAAAAGAAATGTGGGAGCGACTGTGATTCAGGCTGCAGCTCCTGTGGCGGCAGCACCAGCTCCGGCGGCGGCTCCTTCAGTTGCCCCGGCTCCTGCAGCGGAGGTAGCCCCTGTGGCAGCCCCGGTGGCAGAAAGTGCACCTTCACACCTTATCGAGGTTAAATCTCCGATGATTGGTACATTCTATCGTGCGGCAGGCCCTGATAAGCCAAACTTTAAGGAAGTAGGTGACAGCGTAGCAGAAGGTGACGTGATTTGCATTGTAGAAGCAATGAAACTTTTCAATGAGATCGAATCTGAAGTAAAAGGTAAAATTGTGAAGATATTGGTAGAAGATGCTACACCGGTTGAGTTTGATCAGCCATTGTTCCTGGTAGACCCTTCTTAATCAATCACTCTAAAGTCTTATTATGTTTACGAAAATACTGATTGCAAACCGTGGGGAAATTGCCCTGAGAATCATGCGTACTTGTCGCGAGATGGGCATTAAAACTGTGGCCGTATATTCAACTGCGGATAAGGACAGCCTCCACGTGCGTTTTGCTGATGAGGCCGTTTGTATCGGCCCTCCTCAAAGTATAAAATCATATCTAAACATCCCTAATATTTTATCGGCGGCAGAAATCACGAATGCCGATGCCATTCATCCGGGATATGGATTTCTTTCTGAGAATGCTGAATTCTCAAAGATTTGTGAAGACTATGGTATCAAATTTATAGGTGCTACGGCTGAGCAGATCAATAAAATGGGTGACAAGGCAACGGCTAAGGACACTATGAAGAAGGCCGGAGTGCCTGTTATTCCTGGTTCAGAGGGTCTTTTGTCTTCAGTAGAAGAAGGAAAAGGACTAGCAAAAGAGATTGGTTATCCTGTTATTATTAAGGCTACTGCCGGCGGTGGTGGTCGTGGGATGAGAATCATCAAAGAAGAGTCAGAGTTTCAGAAAATGTGGGATGACGCCAAAATGGAGTCGGGTGCCGCATTCGGAAATGACGGCCTTTATCTTGAGAAGTTCGTTGAGGAGCCAAGACATATTGAAATACAAATCGTAGGAGATCAGGAAGGCCGTGTTTGTCACCTCTCAGAGCGTGATTGCTCAATTCAGAGAAGGCATCAGAAGCTTGTAGAAGAAACTCCTTCGCCGATTGTAACTGATGATCTTCGGAAAAGAATGGGAGAGGCGGCCATTGCAGGTGCACAGGCCATCAAATATGAAGGTGCAGGTACTGTTGAGTTTCTGGTTGACAAAAACGGTGATTTCTATTTCATGGAAATGAATACCCGTATTCAGGTTGAGCATCCAATCACTGAAGAAGTTACAAGCTTTGACCTGATTAAGGAACAAATTAAAGTTGCTGCTGGTATCCCGATTTCGGGAAATAGTTATTTCCCTAAAAAGTACTCCATGGAGTGCAGAATAAATGCCGAAGATCCTAGAAATGGTTTTAGACCATCGCCGGGAACCATCACTTCAATGCATTTTCCGGGCGGCCATGGTGTTAGAATAGATAGCCATGTGTATGCTGGTTATACTATTCCGCCGCATTATGACTCGATGATCGCAAAAGTGATTGTGACTGCTCAAAGTCGTGAGGAAGTGATCGTGAGAATGAAGCGAGCTTTGGAGGAGTTTTATATTGAGGGAATTAAAACCACTATTCCTTTCCATTTGAAACTCATGGATGATGAAACATTCAGGTCGGGTCATTTTACCACCAAGTTTCTTGAGAGTTTTGATTTTTCAGATTTATAGTCAAAGGGTTGCGAAAGCAACCCTTTTTCATTTTAACTTCGTGATCTAAACGCATCTTGATTGAAGACAAGACATTTAGCCATACTGCTTTTACTTCCACTTCTTGCAAATTCACAGTCGAATCTGGGCAATGAGTGGATTCGTCCGAATCAAAATTATATAAAGATTTTGACGACTGAGGATGGAATTTACCGGGTCTACGGTTCAGAAATTATTACTGCGGGTTGGGAGCTTTCTCAGATTACACCGGACAACCTACAGTTGTTTTTTTTGGGTAAGGAAATGGCCATTGAGGTTAGTGTCGGCAACGATGGTAGGTTTGATGAACAAGACTTTATTGCATTTTACGGCCAAAGAAATAAAGGCTTTTTAGATAGTCTGGTGTACAGACCATTTTCAGCAAGAATGAATGCTGAACAGTCTCTTTTTTCTGATGAAAGTGCTTACTTTTTGACGGAGGGAACTCAAACAGGAAAGAGGGTTGAGAAAGAATCGTTAGAAGACTACCCGGTAAGAAGTTATCATATCGGACAAACTTCTTTAAATTTTAAGGAACAGTATTCCTTTAATAATATCATTGGTTTGCTGCCAAATCTCCAGCAAAGCTATTATGAAGAAGGTGAGGGCTGGACGGGAGAGTTTCTAAGTGCCGATTCGGTAAGTATTACCAAAACGATTCCCTTTTCCGGTTTTGTGAATAACACCGGGGAGAAGGTAAACTTAATGCTTCAATTAAACGGTCGCTCCGGCAATGTTCATAGGCTCTCCTGGGATATTGATGGAATAAGTCAGGATACACTGGTTTTTGATCATTTTGACAAGCATGTTGTCCGCATAGAAGTCCCTGAAAACTTAATTATTGATGGTAAACTTAACTTGACTTTCTATCCCATCAAAAATGCCGAGTACGATTGGTTTTCTATTACTCAGATAAAACTGACTTATCCTCAGCAAATCACAGCCTCTGACGAATATCTGAATACCAATCAGGCAACAGAGATTTTCTGGGGTGGAGGTGAGCTCTTGAATGTAAAAGACCCTTGGTCGGTTTCAAAACCTGCTTTAAGAAATACGAATCAATATGCACTGGTAGGACAATCGTCATATCTGATCAATAAGGGTCATAAAACTCCTGATCGGATTGAACCCTTTGAATTTAGGAATATCAATTCTTTAGCAAACTATTATATATTGACTGCTCCGGAGTTGAAAAGTGGAGCGGAAGCCTTTTCAGGATACCGTTCTTCTGCAGCTGGAGGTAGCTATGATACTGAAATTCTTTACACGCAAGAGCTTTATGATCTTTTTACTTACGGATTTCGCAACCCACTGGCTATTAACAGGTTTTCGGAGTATGTTGCCAGCCAGAATGAAACTAAATTCCTCTTTCTACTTGGCAGGCCTGTAACTTTTCCTGATGTTTTGAAAGAATGGCAGGATCAGGATTTGGTTCCTTCATTGGGATATCCCGGTTCAGATGTTTTGCTTACTGCGGGTACGGGTGGAAAGGGGCCTAACGTTCAGGACATGGCCACGGGAAGAATGAATGTTACCACCAATGCTGAAATTATAAATTACCTCAATAAGGTAAAAGAAACTGAGGCACAGGGCATAGCTCAGGAGTGGAAAAAGAATGTTCTTCACCTTTCGGGAGGGAAAAGCACTTTTGAAATTGAATCTCTGGCTTCGATGTTGAAAAATATCAAACCACAGGCCGAAAATGGCTTTCTAGGTGGAGAGGTGAAGGAATTCAGGAAAAAGACTTTTGCTGAAGTAGAGCCGGTTGATATAACCAATGAAGTGAATAGAGGTGTTGGCTTGATTACTTTTGCCGGGCATGGTTCATCGAATGTAATTGATTTGAACATTGGATATTCTTCAAAGAATGCCGCCTATGATAACAAGGGCAAATACCCGGTCATGTACTTCAATGGATGTGGTGTGGGCAATGTGTTTTATCGATATGATCCGTTAACAACAGATTGGTTGATCACGCCTGACAAAGGGGCCATTGCTGTTTTTGCTAATTCATTCTGGAGTTATCTTTTCTCTACTCAGGTTTTTCTCAATTCTTTCTATGAGAATTTGTTCGTTAATCCGGAGGCGGCGAGTCTGACACTGGGCGAACTTCATATGAAGGTAAATGAGGATTTATCTATCCTGGAGACGAACCCATTCATCAAAGCTAATATGCATCAGGTGGTTTTACAGGGTGATCCTGCTATACGAATGTTTCCGTTAGACGCACCGGATTATGTACTATATAAGGATCAGGATATTATTCTTAAAGCAACTGATACCTCAAAACCTTTAAGTCAAAATGATGAGATTCTGTTTGAAACCATTTTAGGCAATTTTGGGAAGTATGATAGCACGGCTGTGGTGGACGTGGAACTTGAAATACAAACGAGTGAGTCAACAGATCGCTATATTCAAACCATTTTAGATTTCAAAAGGTGGGATACTTTACAGTTTTCAGTGCCTGCTAGTGGAGTTCTGGAAAAGGTGACTTTTACTGCAAATCCTCAGCAGACTGTTCAAGAGATTTCATTGGAGAATAATACAGCGGAGCTGGTCATAAATAATTGGGATGAAATGGGTGCAGGTACCAGTTTTCCGGCTAACCTGATCCCGGATATTGTTGCTCCTCTTTTAAGTGTCAAATTGGATGGACGTCAGGTCGTGAACAAAGACAATGTAGGAAAAACTGCTGTTTTAGCAATTTCTTTGATTGATGAGAATAGCTTTGACAATACCAATGTACTTAGAGCATCGATCTCGGCTGACGCCGGTAACCTATTCATTCCGCTGCAGCTGAATGTTGTTTTTGGTGAAACTTCGAATATTCTTTTAGGAACCTCCAACCTGAATCTGGAACCCGGATATTATATTTTGAGAATTCAGGGAGAAGATGCTTCTGGAAATACTTTGGCAAATCCATATTTTATTGAATTCTCTGTTTCAGCCGAACGAAGTCAAACTGAGATGACTATTTCCCCATCACCATTGATAACTAACCAGAGGGATGGGTTGCTCACCTTTAAACTTGTTGATATTCAGAAACCACGGCAGGTTGATTACTCTATTGTTGATATTTTGGGCAGGGTTGTTATCCATGAGGAGGTCGAAGCCCATATCGGTCAAAATGAGGTCAGCTTTTCAACGAAACTGATGCCGCCGGGTACTTATTTTCTGAAATTGATGGTCGATTGGAGAGATGAGACAGAGGTTTTAAATCGGATGTTCTTTGTCCATTGATTATTCAATGCCGGAACGAATCAATTTCCAAACCTCTGAACGACCTGAGTCAATGAGGTTCTGACCGATGCATTCGCTACTACCTTGACAATATTCCACTTCAGTACGCTCCCTGTAAACCGGGCCGATGCCATCTGCATAAATGGAATAAACAGCATTTTTATGGATTAATGAGGAATCAAGCTTTTCGACAACTTTCAGCGTAAAGGGAAAGGCATCATAGGGCTCTCTTTTTTCTTCGACCGTGAGATTAGCAATTTCAGAGGTATTAAGGTTGTTTTTGTCCCAGCTATCACCATTATTCAGCCCTGTCTTTAGGACGATCTCACTTCTTCCGTCGGTGGTTTTAACGATCTTTCCATTCTCTTTTTTAATTCCGACAACTTTAAAAAACTGCCAACTGGTGGTGGCGTCGTTTCTTTTAAAAACCTCAATTTTGAAATTATTTTCTGAAAGCTCAGAAAGCCTTTCTTTAATCTGGTAAATCTCTATTTTCGGATCCTCGGTTACTGAATAAACTATTTCCCTGACTTCATATTCAAGAGCAAGTCCATTTACCAAAGGGTAATAATCCTCTATCGTCTGTTCATAAGGATCAGGCTCTGAGCAGGCCGAAAACAGACCGCCGATCAGGAGGAATAAAACTCGTTTAACCATATGCCCAAATATAGCACTCTGCTACATTGAATAATTGCCTTTGACTTTTTGTTTAACGGAATTTCAGACTTGAACGTGTACTCACATAGACTTTTGAAAGATGAGTAATCTACAAAACTCCATAGTTGATGATCATTCGGGAATGAAGTCAGAGTCTGCTCATGAAGTCTGTTGAAGCACTCATAACTGTAATCAGTGAATGCCGCTTTGTCTGTCCGGTCTCGGATAATATCAGGTAAAATACCACTCATGGCATCGCGAAGTAGGCCACGAAGTCTGGCATCATCAAAATTTAGTTCATCCTTTACAGAGGCTGAGCTTAATAGAGTCTCTTTTGACAGGAAAGGGTAAACCGAGGTGATCTGTTTTTGAGCCCCGATGGCGTCAAGCGTTTCCAGGCTTTGAATACTTAATCCACTTAGACAGCTTTCCATGATTCTGCCCGTCTTTCCTTTTGGGATTTCCCTTTTCAGTTCGTTGTATTTCTTTGAACTTCTGGTTTTGAGAATCAGAGTGGGGGATAGTTTTCCTTTTTGGTTGAGTTTGCTTTTGATGAAGTGAAAAGCTTTTGATTTGTCTACTTCGGGGATCAGAAAGAGCTGAGTTGCTTTTAATAAAGCATTCCCTTTCAGATATGGGGTTAATTGTTCAATAAAATAGATTTCAAAGTCTTCTACCTTGCTTTTGAGCTGCCATTGCTTTCTTAACTCAGCTTTTAGCCTTTTGAAATTTCGCTTTTTGAAAAGGTGATCTAACCATGCTCTTCCTGATTCAATGATATTATCGCCTCCGTGTCCTGAAAATAGAAGCGGTGCTTTGAGAGCTTTTGTTTTTTCAAAAATCGGAAGAAAAATAGTCGAAGGTACCACCATTCTTTCAGGTTGACCTGTAACGGCGGTCATGTATCTGATATCTTTCAAGAGGTCGTCGTTTGATTTTACCTTATGCAGATCAAAATCATTTTCAACAGATACCGCATGAGCATAATTAGACTCTGAAGCTGATTCAAGGCCGGTATCGAAAAAGATTCCATTTAGGTTGGCAGAAGTCTTTTGAGAGATCATCGAACAAATGCTTGAGCTGTCAAGCCCACCGCTCAAATTAGCGGCTACATGGGAATTTTGATTGAGTTTAAATTGAACGGAATTAATAAAAGCCGTTTTAAAAGTTCCGGTTTCTTCACTGTTTTGAGTTACCTCGGGTGGTTTCCAGAAAAACTGTTTTTCTACACCCTGCATGCTGAATCTGACTTTTTGCCCTGGCAAAACTCTTTTGATGCCCTCGAAAAAGGTGTCTTCTTCAATAAAATCAGCCGTATCTGAGAGGTTTAAGTACTTATGTATTACCGCTTCGTTTGGTGCTGGTGTTTTGGGTAAACAGGCCAGAACAGAAAGTAGGTCATTGGAGCAAATAAGCAGTTCATCCTGGTACCAGTAATACAATTGTTTCACACCAAAAACATCCCGGAATAACTCGGCCGAAAAACGCATTTTATGCAAATGTACCCCGGAAAAATCAGCGGTGAGTTTGGGTAAGGTGTCAATAGTAAGCAGTTGCTGAACAGGATACATGTCCATCAGCCAGGCCTCAGAGGGGAAATTCTTGAATACGGCCCTAATGCTATATTGCTGATAGGTTTGTCCATTACTCAGCATCGTGTAACCCAATTGGCTAAGCATGTTCTGAAGCTCAGGCCCATAGGTTAATGGTTTGCCAAATTGTTGTATATGAAGAAACTTCGAAATAGCCTTTGATTTGTCTGGCCGAAGTTATCCAATTTCCTCTGAAAACCCTTTTGTGTGCTTATCTTTGTCTTTTGTGAAGTAGGCAGAATGGTCTGCCGGAAAAGTGCTGAATCAGTGAATTATTTAAAAGAATTAAACCCACCCCAACATCAGGCTGTAACACACCCAAAAGGGCCTTTGATGATCATTGCCGGTGCCGGATCAGGTAAAACGAGAGTCTTGACTTACCGCATAGCCTGGTTGATTGATCAGGGGATTGATCCCTTCAACATTCTGGCCCTGACTTTTACCAATAAGGCTGCTCAGGAGATGCGGGAGCGTATTGAACGCATCATCGGACCTGATGCCCGAAACCTTTGGATGGGTACTTTTCACTCGGTTTTTGCCAAAATTTTGAGATATGAAGGGAAGGCTTTGGGCTATACGTCAAATTTCTCCATCTACGATACTGACGACTCCAAGTCCTTGATCAAAACTATTATCAAGGAGTTTTCGCTTGATGATAAAGTATACAAGCCTAACTATGTGCTGAATCGTATCTCCAATGCGAAAAATTCGCTGGTTTCCTGGGAAATGTATAACGAGAATCCGCTCTTCAGAGAAGAGGATGCTGGTGCCCGGATGCCTGAGATTGGCAGAATTTACAAGACTTACGCCCAGCGTTGCTTTGCCGCCAATGCCATGGATTTTGATGATTTGCTGTACAATACCAATATCCTTTTTAGAGATCATCTGGATGTACTAAATAAGTATCAGCATAAATTCAAGCATGTACTGGTGGATGAGTTTCAGGATACCAACGTTTCTCAATATCTGATTACAAGAAAGCTGGCGGCGGTACATCAAAACATTTGTGTGGTAGGTGATGATGCTCAAAGTATCTATGCTTTCCGTGGAGCCAATATTCAAAATATTCTCAATTTCAAAAAGGACTACCCTGAGCTGATTACGGTGAAGCTGGAGCAGAATTACCGCTCAACTCAGAATATTGTAAATGCCGCTAACTCGCTGATTAAGAAGAATAAAGATCAGTTGGAGAAGAATGTTTTTTCTGAAAATGATGAGGGTAAAAAGATAGAAGTACTGAAATCTTCAAGTGATAATGAGGAGGGCAGAGCTATCGCCAATATGATTTTCGAGGAGAAGGTGCGTGACGGTCTGCATAACAGCGATTTTGCGATTCTTTATCGAACTAACGCCCAGTCTAGAGCTTTTGAGGAGGCTTTGCGAAAGCTCAATATCAAATACCGTATCATCGGAGGGCTTTCTTTCTACCAACGCAAAGAAATCAAAGACCTTTTAGCTTATCTACGTTTCACGGTCAATCAGCAGGATGAAGAGGCTTTTAAACGAATCATCAATCTGCCGAAAAGAGGAATCGGAGCTCAAACGGTGGCTAAGATTGTAGTATTGGCGAATGAGCATCGGGTATCCATCTGGGAGATTGTTAGCCATATCAAACAGTACATAGATGGTCGGGCGGCGAATGCCATCGCTGCCTTTGCCGAGTTGATTCAGAGCTATATGATAGAGCTGGAGGCTGGCAAAGATGCCCACGAAATGGCTACGCACATCGCCAAAACGACTGGAATTTTGCGTGAGCTTTATGCCGACAAAACTGTAGAGGGGCTGGCTCGTTATGAGAATATTCAGGAGTTACTGAACTCCATCAAACAATTCACGGATAATGAGGAGGTAGAGGATAAAACTCTGCCAGCTTTTCTGCAGACAGTTTCACTGCTCACCACGGCTGATCAGGAAGACGAGGATGGCGATCATGATCGCGTGACCATGATGACCATTCACGGCTCAAAAGGACTGGAATTTAACCATGTATTTGTGGTGGGGCTTGAGGAAAATCTTTTTCCGTCGCAAATGATGCTCAATAACCGGGCAGATCTGGAAGAAGAGCGTCGATTATTTTATGTGGCCATTACCCGTGCAGAGCAAAATCTGACACTCAGTTATGCAGAGCAGCGGTATAACTGGGGCCGACTGACTTTCTGTGAGCCGAGTCGATTCCTGCTGGAGATTGACGAGCAATTTTTGAAGCTGCCAAAGGCAAATAAACCTGTTCGCAAAAGCTTTGATGATGATAACGACGTGATCAGTTCGTTTGGTGGTGCCCGAAAATCTACTTTTCAATCTACTTCAAAAGCAGCTCCCGCACCTCCGAGTGCTAAACAACGTGTACTTAATAATCTGAAGCCTGTAGGTACAGCCAAACCAGCCCCGGAACATAAACCTTCAGGTAATTTTGTGCCTTCAAACCCTTCAGAACTGAAAGCCGGCATCTTGGTAGAGCACCCGAAATTTGGTTTTGGAAAAATTACAAAAATGGATTTGATGGGTAGCAGCCATAAAGCTACCGTGGTTTTTGATTCGCATGGGGAGAAGACACTGTTGTTGAGTTTTGCTAAACTGAGAGTTGTCGAGTAGGTTTGAATTCTAACCAAGTTTCGACGCACTATTGGGCTCTTCGGAAACAGTTGCTTCCATTAAAAGTTTATGCTGTTTCCGAGTCCTCCTCAGAGCTTCAGCAGTATTTTTCCGTGATAGATTCTCCCTGCCTGTCGGCAGACTGGCGTCAGGGACTATGCGGTATTCCCGCTTTACTTATCTCCAAGCTTCCCACCACCGCCACCCAGATAGGGGTAACCATCAAATCCGGTATAATTAGGCTCGTTTGCTCTTGGGTCGTTTAAGTCTGTTTGAATACTTTTTAATTGCTCCCTGAGCTTCATTAAGATGGATTGGTATTGAGCATACTCAGCAACATTATTGATTTGCCCGGGATCATCTGTGAGAATATAAAGCTCTTCCTCCGGTCGTTTCGCGAAAGCCAGATGAAAGGCCTCAGGATACTCCTCTTTGTGCTCAGCAATAAAATCTTTGGTTGGGCCTCCGTCACAGTCGGCATACCACTGATTTGGGAAGTTCGTGAAGCCAATTTTGCCTGTTCCGGCAGGCCACTTTTGAGGTTTGTAATTTCTAATGTAAAGGTATTGAGGAGTCCGTAGTCCTCTGGATGGGTAGCCGCCCATGTCTGGTTTTTCCTGAGCAGGTACATGTCGCTCCCGGCCAAAGGTAATTAGCTGCTGACCTGAGGACTGGCCATCAATAACCGGCTTAAAGCTTTTTCCTGTCATGTCTTTTGGTATTTCGACTCCGGCTGATTCCAGCAGGGTAGGTGCAATGTCGGCAAAGGAAATAAAGGATTCCGTGATGAAAGGTTCTTTGATTTGATCACCCCATCTCAAAGCAAAAGGAACCCGCGTGCCGGAGTCATATAGATTGCCTTTGCCGCGTGGGAAGGGCATGCCGTGATCGCCGGTCATAATGATAATCGTGTTTTCTAAAAGATCTCGTCTTTCCAATTCTCGAATAGCCGTTCCTACCAGCCTATCCCATCGTTCTACTTCATAGTAATAATCGGCGACGTCATTTCTAACGACTTCATGATTCGGGAAATGCGGGAATAAATGGACTTTCTCAGGGTCAATTCCATGTTTTTTACCCGCCCCTTTTTCATAAGGGCGGTGAGGATCAGGGGTGCCCAGCCAGAAGAAAAAGGGCTGATTATCCGGAGTGGCTTCCAGAAAGTCTTCGAGTTCCTCGTAACCTTGTCCGCTAGGGTGCTCTCCATGAGCAGCAATCCAGTTGTCTAAACTTCCGGGTCCCCAGGTCTTTTTAAGGTTTCGACCTATCCGATACCCCTGATCTTTCAGGAGATGAATGAAGCTTTCATGTTCTTCGGGTAGTGTACTCCATAAATTAGCTCCGGAACCGAGCTCCCAATGGTATTTACCGGTAATGAAGGCATTTCGACTTGGTGTGCAGGAAGGACTGGACACATATGCGTTCTCAAAGAGGACGCCTTCGGCTGCCAGACGATCAAAATTTGGAGTCTGAATGGCTAAATCGCCGTACGCTCCTGCATGTGGCCAGCCCCAGTCATCAGCAAGGCAGAAGAGGATATTCGGCCTATTTTTGGGCTCTTCTTTCCGAACGTTTAACCCGAAAAGACCCGCAAGAGATAATAAAAGAGCGAAATATTTCAACAGAGTAGGGTTTTGGTCTAACCGAAGTTAGCCAAAAAATATAAATTTATTTATAGAATAAAAAGAAATTTCAGAAATGATTGAAAATACAATAATAAAGATATTTTCATTATTGGTTTCTTTCTCGGAGTAAATCGTCCTTTTCAATAAGATCAGGAATTTGAATTTTATGAGAGAGGGTTATTGGCTTTTCACCCTTAAAATAGATTCTGGCTTTTAATTCAAAATTTCCCCATACGCGAAGCCCAAGTCCGAAATGATTTTCGAGGTTGGTGCTGATAACCATCGGGTTCTGAAAAGAGTTATGAAGTAGGTACTCGACCGTATCAATTTTGGCTAATTGCTCCTCACTGCTCTGAAGATAGACTTTGACTTCATAGATTTCTTTTCGCCTGTGTTGATAAGTACTTACTAGTTGAATATGGCTCTGTTGCAGATTTTCGGGCAACCCATACAGGCTTTGTAAAGCTTCTTTGTCAATTTCACTCAATTTACCATCATTATTATACCGTGGATTACAGTAATTCAATACAGAGTTGGTGTCACAAGGGGATATAAACCAGTCCCCTTTCCAGCTTTTCTCTCTTCGGGAACAATCAGGGAAGATACATTCTGACCTTTCTTGTTGGTGGGCAAAACCCAGGGCATGACCAAATTCATGAACAGCGATGGATTTAATACATTCTTCCGGGTACCTCTTGCAGCTGGTGTTCCATTTTTCAAAATCAAAATTAAGAACCATTCCTTTTTTTCTGAATCGAAGCTCTCTGCCAAGACCTCTCGTATATGCCCCGGCCCCTTTGTCTTCTACAAAAATATGAATGTCTCCATTTTTTTCGCTTGCAGGGCACCAGTCGGTAAACCGTACCGCAGAGCTTGCCTGCCATGTTTCAGTAATTGCCTGCCGCACCCATTCGCGTTTCAGGGAGTCTTCAGGGGAAGGGTTTTCCCAACAGACTGAAATCGTGTTTCCTCTCCAAAGGGCATTTTTTAAAGGGAATGCATTCAGGATGGTATTTGGAACACTTGGAGTTTCTAGTTCTCTTTGTACCTGATCCTGGGCCCAAAGCATGGTACACGGAAATAAAGCCCAAAAACAAAGGACGACTAGTTTCATATTTAATCAGCCATTTCCTCAATCGAAAATTGTGTTATTTCCATATTGTCAGCGGACCGTTCGACTCCTCCAACGGGGATACGCCGAAGAACGGGTACTGAATCAGGACTTGAAATACGCTTGAAATAATTTTCCACAGTTAAGGTTTTTTCGCTTATCACAGTAGAAGAATTGGGGTCAATGGTTTTAACAGTAACCTTGGCGTCGGAGCTGAAACCTTTTTCTAAAGGAGAAAGTATCTCTTTCTTTTCTGAGGAGGATCTAGCCTTTCCCACTTTAATAATAGCATCCTGAAGAGTGGAGAATAGTACTATTTTGTTGAAATCCGGCTTTTGAAAAACTAGTGATTTTCGAATGGACCGGCAAGGTAAAATCTCCATGACAGGTTCAATTTCTTCATCCCTCGTCTGAGCCGTTAAAGTACCCATTGCAACGAGATGATTGAAATTGAAATTTTCAATAGTTGATAATGTAGCTGAGTTTACAGAGCGAGAGAAGGCCTCGGTGAAGCCAAAAGTGAAAGCCGATGCCCCGACCCTGGACGAAACCGGTACTACCTTGTTTCTACCTGCATTAGCAAGTTTGATGACACCACAGGATGAAAAAAGTAAATTTAAAACGGCCATTTTCGGGACCATATCTTCCAAAATTCCCATGTCACCTACAGCAATTGGAAGATCAAAAATTGAATTGCGGCAATCAGCCATTACAATCCCCAGAGCGTGCTCTTTCTGATCAATGATCCGTGCGACTTCATCCATTTCAAGCTTATTATTAAAAAAGCCGTTCAATTTAAAGGTTGGAAACCGGCTTGATGACCGGGAGGGGAATTCTGACCGTCCGGTATAATAGAAAAGAATCAGGTCCCCAGGCTTTTCACGGAGGTTTGTTAAAGTACTGATTACTTTTCGGGTATTGAAATTGGAATTGCTTAGAACAATGGTATGTAAGGGATAATCCAATGTAGAGCTGGCTTCAGAAGCCATATTAATCATTAATTCTTCATCGGCCCGGCTGGCCATTCCTAATTCCGGATCTTCGATATCTGAAAGAATAATAAGATGAATTGTTCGCTTTTGAGCAGAGAGAGAGAGGGTAAGGGTAACCCAAAACAAGATGAAAGAGAGTGTTTTTATTTTCATGACTTTAAGGTTAGGTAGGGGTTTACTGTTTTCAGCAACTCCCTGTTTCTCAATCAATTTAAGGTATTTAAAGACAATAATTTTCTGATTTGAATATTTTTTGGCAAAAGGCTGCTTAACTTGTCATATACCCTAATGCCATGTTCAAAAGATTACTGTTTATTCTCGCTTTGCCCATTTTATCTTTTGCTCAGTCGATATCACCCACCGACAGCTTAGTTCAGCTTTTAAAGACCCCAATTGCTGATACCACCAAGGTGTTGATTTATGAAGAGGTGGCTCTTCAACTGATCTATGATCAGTCACGCGAGGCTTTGAAATATGCTCAGAGAGGCCTCAAACTCGCAAAAGATATACATTATAAACTAGGTGAAGCCCGATGTTTGAATCGTATTGCCATTATTCAGCGGGTCAATGGAAATTATTCGGCTGCACTTCAGTATCACTATGATGCTCTTGCCATTGCCCGGGAGCTTAACGATCACGAAGGAATCTCAAAAATTCTAAGTAGCATGGGGATTTTGTATGCTGAACAGAACGATTTCAAAAATTCTATTCAGTATTATGCGGAAGCCCGAAAGGAGGCTAAAAAGGTGAATTACCAAAGAATCATTGAAAACACCTTACTGAATACAGCTACGGATTACGCCCTCATGGGGAATCTGGATTCAGCACTGACCTATAATCAAAAAGCTTATGAAAGTGCCTTGGAAACAGGGAATAATCTGAGCATCATTCTTTCAAATATTGCAGAGATTAATTTTAAGAGAAAGAATTATGAGCAGGCTTTTGAGAATTACAGGGCTAGTATCAACGCCGGCGAAGCCTTGGGTCAGAATCACTCGCTGAGTCAGACCTACTTAAAATTTGCAAAGCTTTTTCAGGCCGTAGGTCAAAAGGATTCGGCGGTCTTTTATGCCGGTAAGTCCCTTGAATACAGCAAGGCTACTCAGCAT
The DNA here is from genome assembly GCF_001306455.1 of Jiulongibacter sediminis. GTDB lineage: Bacteria > Bacteroidota > Bacteroidia > Cytophagales > Spirosomataceae > Jiulongibacter > Jiulongibacter sediminis. The sequence goes on from NZ_LGTQ01000013.1 coordinate 235,772, forward strand.
TTGGAATACCTTGTTTTGGCTAACCGGCTTTTATCTGAATTGTATGAACCTACCGATTTACAAAGAAGTTTTGCTTATTACAAGGCGTCTGAGGTTGCCAATGATAGCTTGAATAGTGTGGACAAAACATTACGCCTGCGGCAGGTGGAATTCAATGAAGAAATGCGAAAGCAGGAACTGGAAGTTATCCGGGAAAAAGAGTTGGCTCAAAAGAAACAAGGAATCTTGATCGGCTTGCTGGTCGGTTTTATTTTGCTCGGAGGAATTATCTACCGCAACTACCTTCAGAAAGCCGCTACCAATAAGTTATTGAAACAGCAGAATGAGGCGATACGGGAAAGCAAGAATGAGCTGGAACAATCACTTAAGCAATTGAAAATTACTCAAAACCAATTGATACAGTCTGAAAAATTGGCTTCTATGGGCGAATTGAGTGCCGGTATTGCTCATGAAATACAAAACCCAATGAATTTCGTCAACAATTTCGCAGAGGTAAGTCAGGAGCTCATTGAAGAATTCAGAGAAGAGCTGGATAAGACAGAATTACCCGAATCGCGGAAGAATACTTTTGCTGAACTTTTGGCAGAGTTAGAGACGAGCCAATCCCGTATTTTTGAGAATGGTAAAAGAGCTAGTGGTATAGTACAGGGAATGCTCGAGCATTCCCGTGGTAAAACCGGTGAACGAAGGGAAATCGATCTAAATAAAATGTGTGATGAATACCTGAGACTTTCTTTTCATGGTATGCGTGCCAAAGACAAGAGCTTTGCTTCCGGTTTTGAGCTACAGCTTGATCCAAACCTTCCGAAATACATAGGCGTGGTCCAGGAATTAAGCAGGGTGATTCTTAACCTCATTAATAATGCATTTTATGCCGTGCATAGCAGAAAGAAAAAGATGTCCGAAGATTATCAACCCATGGTAACTGTTCAAACCGTATTTAGAGAAAAAAATACGCTGGAAGTCAGAGTTGGTGATAATGGTGAAGGTATTGCTCCTGAAATTAGGGATAAAATATTTCAACCATTTTTTACAACTAAGCCTGCCGGAGAGGGTAGTGGTTTGGGGTTATCTATTTCATACGATATTATTACTAAAGGACATAACGGCCGATTGGAAGTACAAAGCGAGGAAAATACAGGGACAACATTTATTGTCACTCTTTTCACAGTGTCCTGATTATAATTCGTAACTTGTTTAAGTTAACATTATTAGAAACCATTGAAAATTAAGAACATGAAAAAAAAGACCCTAACCTCAGTTTCTTTTCTATTGCTACCTATTCTTTCACTTGCTGCCCCTATCGGAACACATCGCCCGGATGGATGCCCGGAGTGTGGATTTGATTATACCGGTATTGCCATAGGTGTGGTTGTTGGAATAATAGTCGGATATTTGGTTGGCAAGAGAAAGTAAACTTTTGCGAACTACTTCTTTGGGTTTTGGACTAGAAGAGAGGTTTCCTTTCTACTTGTGAAAATGAAATCAAAAGAGGGACGACTTGACCCTCATGATCACCTTTGAGTTCAAAACCCATTTTATGTTTTAGGTACTGAACCTGATCTCGTGGAACCAAAAGGTCTCCGAAGACTGCCTGTAATTGTTGAGGAAAACTTCCATTCATGGCATTCATGTCTTCAATCAGCCAGGAAATTCGGGGAATCTGTATCGGAGAAAATAAAATACAGATGTACTCCTGACCGAACGGAGGCCTGAGCTGAAGAAAAGATTCATCATTCGGTAATTGGAAGAGACTTTCCGGGCCGATGGGGGGCTGGTCAGTCAATGTTTCGGGATAAAGTTTTTGAACGATTCCGCTTTTCTCACTCTTTGTCAGCAGATAGATGTATACCTGGTTACCGGTTCTTACCTGTACCCTGTAGTTTGTCTGAGTTTCCTGATTGGGAAGAAAGTACTGCACCAGACTGTCTTTGGCCTCTGAGGCCTGAGTCTGAATGGAGTTATTGAGTTCAAAATTAAGAGAGTCTTTTTGTTGTGACATCATGTATTCAAAGTAGAACTCACCTGACATTTCAATTTCACCGGGCTTTGAATCGGGCTTTACAAAGGCCTGATATCCATATTTTGCATGCTTCAGGAAGTCGGAATATCGAATCCAGAAAAAACCTTCGTCTCCAAAGTCAGGTCCATAGCTGTTTACCGCATGAAAGGCTCCACCAAATTTTTGATCATCATAACCAACAATACAGATGGCATGACCGCCCAGAAGTTTTTTTGACTTCTCAGGCTGCCATAGACTGTACCGGTATTCATCGCTAAGGCTAATATTGAATAACTGAAGAATCGAAAACCAAAGTTTCTTGAAAAATCCGGGGCTACTTAATGAACTGGTGGTCACTATGGCAGCCACCACCGGACTTCTTTCGGCAAGGGCTTTCTTAGTGATATTGACCTTGTCCTGATTGTTTTGGATGAGCGTAAAAAGTGTGGTATAATCCAAAATTTTAGAGTCTTCGCCTGTCTCTATTAAGGCAGTTGAAGCACAGGAAGGGTAAGGTAGAAGATTGTAATCAGCCGCCCCATTCTTTTTCATGAAGTCAAAGGCGTCAGTCAGAAAAGTTCCGAATTGACAATCTATATCCAAACTGTCTTTGATGGCATTATAGGTGAAAGAAGGTGAGAATCGTAACTTATCGATTTCGGCCCGGTCTGTCAGGTTTAAATCGATCGCCTTCATGATCGTTCGCATATAATAGGTGGTCGAAATACCCACACAGGTACTGTGTTCGCCCTGATCGATCACCGAAGGAACATACATAGAGAGATCTACACTTGCCGGCAAGGCTGCCGTTTCCAGTTTTAAATACAACTGCTTTTTGGCTTTTAAATCATAGGCCACTGAATCGTCTAAATTAAGGCCTTGGCTGAAAAGAGGAAGAGACAGAAGTAGAAAGAAGATCAACTTGTTCATTCTGAGGGCTTTGAAAGTTGAATGAAAGTACGAAAAAGAAGAGAAAGATTTTGGGAAGCGTTTATAAAATTTTCAATAAATAATTGAAAATTTTATAATTTCAGTAAAAAATGAAAATAATTACTAATAAAAATTAACTTTTCGTAGAATTGAACTTTTACTGTAACTGTCTTAAATACATCTGAATAGTATTTTCCAAACCCAGATAGAGAGCATCAGAAATTAGGGCGTGCCCAATGGAGACTTCCAGTAAGCCTGGTATATTTTGATGAAAGTAGGCGAGGTTATCCAGACTGAGATCATGACCTGCGTTAAGCCCTAAACCGAGCTCATTTGCCTTTTCTGCGGCTTTTACGAAAGGAGCAATAGCCATTTCTTTGTTTTGTGAATAATTAGTGGCGTAGGCTTCAGTGTATAATTCTATTCTGTCAGTCCCCGTTTCGGCAGCCCCTTCTACCATTTTTACGTCAGGGTCAACGAAAATAGAAACCCGAATTCCCTCTTGTTTGAAAGTAGAAATCAGTTCTTTCAGTAAGTCTTTGTTTTTGATCGTGTCCCAGCCAGCATTTGAAGTGATAGCTCCAAGTTTGTCGGGCACCAGAGTAACTTGTGTAGGATTGGTATCAAGCACTACTTCCATAAAACGGCCTTCGGTAGGATTCCCTTCAATATTATACTCGGTGGTTACGATTTTTTTGAGATCATAAACATCATCGTAGCGGATATGTCTTTCATCCGGTCTTGGATGGATGGTGATGCCCTGAGAACCGAAACGCTCACAGTCTTTAGCAACCTTCACGAGGTTTGGTACATCTCCTCCACGGGAGTTTCTGAGGGTGGCTATTTTATTGATATTGACAGATAATTTCGTCATTTTTGCTCGTCCTATTTTTTACAAAATTACAGCGATTCATTCACAATGCTTCGTTGAATCAGAAAAAACCAAATTACATGTCTTTAAAATCAAAAATCGACGCGGATATTAAAGCGGCCATGCTGGCCAAAGATAAAGTGAAATTACTGGCTCTTAGAGATGTCAAAAAAGTGATATTATTGGAAGAAACGGCAGCTGGCAAAAGTGGAGAACTGACAGAAGCGGATGAAATGCGAATTCTTCAAAAGGCCGTTAAACAAAGAAAAGACTCCGCTGAAATCTACAAGCAACAAAACAGGCCTGATCTTCTTGAAAAAGAGGAGGCTGAAATCGCAGTGATTGAAAAATACTTACCTGAGGCCATGAGTGAGGACGACTTGAAAAAAGCTCTGGAGGAGGTGATTGCCAAAGTGGGAGCCACTTCACCCTCTGATATGGGTAAGGTAATGGGTATTGCTACCAAGACTCTTGCCGGTAAGGCTGATGGCCGAGCCATCTCAGCCATGGTGAAAAGCCTGTTGGCTAATTAATGTAATTATTCAAAGTCTGCCGATAAGGCAGACTTTTTTAGCTTTCCTAAAACCTCTACATCCTTGAATTCCATTGACATTCTTTTATTAATTCCCATTATCATGGGGGCATATACTGGCTTCAAACGCGGTCTGCTGGTGGAGGTTATTGGTATTCTTGCTCTTGTCATCGCTATCGTTTTCGGTTTCAGATACCTCGGTTTGGGGATGGACCTTATCGGCGAGTTTACCGGCGTAGATATGTCGGGCAAGGTGATGCCTTATCTGTCTTTTCTACTCATTTTCTTCCCAACCATCTTTTTTGTTAATAAACTGGGGTGGGCTTTTCGAAAGGCATTACGTCTTACATTTCTTGGAACGATGGACGGAATCGCCGGAGCAGCTTTAGGAGCTTTTTTATGGTTCTTTGGTCTGAGTTCTTTGTTGTGGCTGGCCTCTACTGTCGGTTTAGGTCTTCCGCAAAACCTGGTGGCAGAATCAGAAGTTTATCCAATTCTGGAAGGCTTCGCACCCAATATCATTGAAAGACTACGGGGAATTCTTCCTTCGGCAGGTGAGATATTTGATCAATTTCAGGAGTTGAAGGAGTCCGCCATGGAAAGGGCATAAAAAAAGCGGCTTGAAATGATCAAACCGCTTTTAAGAGCTTTATCTCAATTAATCATCCCCTCTCCCAAGGAAAATCATTAGATAATAGGCAAGGTTTGCTACGGCAGCAAGTGCACCGACTACGTAGGTCATTGCGGCCCATTTTAGAGCATCTTTCGCCATTCCATGTTCCTGCTGACTAACCACGTTTCTGGCTTCCATCCATTTCAATGCACGGTTACTGGCGTCAAATTCCACCGGTAGGGTAATCAATGAAAAGGCAGTTATCGCTACGTTAGCAACGATCAAAGCAATCAACAACATGTTGCCGATGGCAGAGCCCTGAGAAATCATGTAGAAACCACCCATGAAGAGAAACATATTCATCATTCCCATCATTCTGGAGGCAAAACTCACGGCCGGCACCATTGCTGATCTCATTCTGAGAGCTGCATAAGCGGTGGCGTGCTGTACGGCGTGACCCACCTCGTGAGAGGCTACCGCAGCTGCTGCGGCACTTCGGCCATGATAAACATCAGTGCTTAGGTTTACCGTTTTGTTTTGAGGGTTATAGTGATCAGTCAGCTGACCGTTCACCTGAGTGATTTTAACGTCATGAATACCATTATCACTCAGCATTTTGTGGGCAATCTCAGCCCCGCTTAAACCATTATGAAGACCGATTTTTGAATATTTTTTGAATTTGCTTTTCAAACGGTTGGAAACAATCCAACTGATTCCCATGAAAACCACACTTATTAAAATGATACCGTTCATTCTTATTTTTTATTTTTTACGAATACTACAAATCTTTTGTCTTGTCTTCAACATTTGTGACGAAAATGAGGAGACTTGTCACATAGAAAAACGACTTTACTCTCTACCAAATTCCATGAGGTCTTCAAACTTTCTTGAAAGGGTGTTTTTCAGGACGACTGGTCTTTTTTTCTGATAAAAAACGAGATCGCCAGAGCCGTTAATCCGAACAAAACGATAAATATAATCCCTTGCATGGTATGCATGAAAGTGGCCAGTGTTATGCCATTTTGAGGGTCTAAACCATACAGGCCCACAATTTTACCGACCAGAAAATGATAACTTCCAATACCGCCTACCGTAGGAGCGGCCATGCCTATAGTGCCCATTACCAGCATGGTTAATCCGGCCAGTGGACCCAGGTTTTCTGTTTGAGGTAAGGAGAAACACAAGAACCATGTCATGAAGTAATACATTACCCAAATAAGCAAAGTATGTCCCCAGAAAGCCACGGGATTTTTGAGATTTCTCACTCCTGTGAAGCCTTCCCAAAGACCTTTAACGATGCCTTTGATTTTAACATAAATCCCGTATTTCTCGAGTTTCTGATCGTTCTTTTTAATCCAAAAGAAAGCAAAAGCAGCCAAGGCAATGAGAATTGCAAATGCTGAGCCGGCTATCACGGGATCAGGAAGTTTATCACCCATCAGCTCCAGGAAAAAGTCTTTCAACCGGTCAAACTCAAGAATGAGATTGAGACAAATCAAAATCAATAATATGAAAACGTCAATGAGTCTTTCGGCCACTACAGCTCCAAAAGATTTCTCAAAAGGAACATTTTCAAGATCTTTCAAACTGGCCGACCTTGCAAGCTCACCGGCACGAGGTAAAACCAGATTAGTAACATAACCAATTAGCACGGCAATAGTGCTTCTGAATGCCGAGGGATTATAGCCTAAAGGCTGCAACATGAGTTTCCAGCGATAGGCCCGGCTCCAATGAGCCACCAAAGCCATTAAGCCTGCCACGATCACCCAGAAGTAATTGGCATTTTTAACATTTTCCCAGAGGATATTGAGGTCAATTCCTTTGAGAACATACCATAATAAAAGGCCTGCAAGGCCAAAGGAAATGACGAATTTGAGGGTGTTTTTGAGACTCATTCAGAATAAAAAAAGGTCAAATGCTGCACAAATGTACAGGATTTGACCTTTATCAAATGTCTTCAAAAGACTTATTTCACAACTCTGTTATTCTCATCAGGAAAAACCACAACGGGTTTATGATTGGCAGCTTCTTCCTGAGTCATCCAGGCATAAGAAATGATGATTACCACATCGCCGGGTTGTGCTTTACGTGCGGCTGCTCCGTTCAGGCAAATGATTCCTGAACCCCTTTTGCCTTTAATGGCGTAAGTTTCAAGCCTCTCGCCATTATGATTATTTACGATCTGAACTTTCTCATTCTCCTTAATTCCGGCAGCGTCAAGCAAGTCTTCATCAATAGTGATGCTTCCTACGTAATTCAGTTCAGCCTGAGTTACCTTCACGCGGTGAATCTTGGATTTGAATATGTTAACAAGCATTTTCTTGTGTTTTGTTTATCTCAAGGGCTGCAAAAATAAGCATCCTGCCCCGGAAAACATAACGAGCCAATGTCTGAAATAATTCAAAAAGAGCTTATTGAAGTCCGCCATCTATCCAATCCTGAATTAATTGGATGTCAGAAGCCGGTAACTTATTGCCGTTTTTTGGCATCAGTGCAGGGTCTCCTTGTTCTTTATTGATTCGGCTGATGATTCCTGATGAAACAGCTGCGGCAATGCTGGCGTCGTTTACAAACTTCGCTCTTGCTTCAAAGTTGGCTCCGGAACCCGCCAAATGGCATGGCTGGCAATTGGCCTGAAAAATAGCGTTTACGTCACTGAAAGTAACAGCTGGTGTGGTGTCATCTTCTTTTTCACAGGAAAACAGGCTGAGGCAAAGACCTAGGCCTATGGCAGTAATTTGTTTTGAGTAATTCATAAAGTTTATGTTTTGATTTGTGGGATTACGGTGAAGCACTCACCGAGGTTGCAATGCGTTGAATTAATCCGGTCTTTTTCTGGTTTTAAAAGCAGATCATTTACATGTAGCAACATTAATCTATGCGATTCTTAATTACAGGTGGTACGGGTCTGGTGGGGAAGGAACTCACCTCCATATTAATAGCTGAAGACCATGAAGTTGGGATTCTTACCCGTTCTAAGAGAGAGAGTAAGAGTAAAGTCAATTATTTTCAATGGGATATTGATCAACAGGAGATTGAGGAACAGGCCTTAGAAGGAGTTGATTGTTTGATTCACCTCGCCGGAGCCGGGATCGCCGATAAACGCTGGTCAGAGAAAAGAAAGCAGGAAATTATTGATTCCCGGGTGAATCCTCTCAAATTTCTGGCGGCGGAATTTCAGCGAAAGGGTAATTTTCCAGCGAAAATAGTATCAGCCTCAGCCATCGGTTATTATGGTTTTGATACCGGTGATCAATTGCTCTCAGAGGTGCACAAAGCCGGCAAAGACTATATTTCAAACGTTGTGGTCGAGTGGGAGAAGGCTGTTAATGCTTTCGCCAAAACCGCAGCGTCACCAGCTGTGAAATTAAGAATCGGCATCGTTCTGGATAAAAATGCGGGGGCATTGCCTCAGCTGGCTATGCCCGTCAAATTGGGTGTGGGCTCGCCTCTGGGTGATGGTGAGCAGTGGATGTCATGGATTCATGTTCATGATCTGGCTCAAATGTTTTACGAAGCTGCCATGAACAAAGCCATGGATGGTATCTTTAATGCTGTAGCTCCAAATCCGGAACAGAATAAGACCATTGTTAAGGAACTGGGGAAAGTCTTAAAAAGACCGATTTGGGTACCCAATGTTCCCAAAATTGCTTTGAAGTTGCTTTTACAAGAGCGGGCTCAATTGGTGCTGGGAGGTAATAAAGTTTCTTCCGTAAAAATTGAAGACACCGGGTTTACCTTTAAATTTAAGGAGCTGTCTGATGCTTTGGCTGATATTTATTCCTGACTATTTTTGAAAAAACGTTTTATTCTATGTCCTGGCCTATTCTGCTGTTTTTTATTGGAGGTTTAATGTTACTCTACGCCATTTGGCGAAAGCGGGGCGGCAAGTTCTGACATAGCCATACAAACAGACTTTCGTTTTTTGTAGTAGATTTGAGTATGCAGCAGGTCAGCACTCTTCTACTTTTACTTTTTTTGGCTTATTCACCGGTCTCCTTAAGTCAAAACTATGCCTTAAAATTTGACGGGGTTGACGATTTTCTGGAACTGGAAAACAGCTCTTTTCAGATTGAATCTGATCAAAATTTCACGGTAAGCTTTTGGATTCAGCTATCAAATTCTACTAATCCTGACGTTGAGAAGGAATACTTGTTTCTCAAAGAAACCGGAGAGCAACACCCGCTAAAAATCTGGATTGATACACGAGTTGATGACCCTGACCGGTTCAAAATTAAGGTTTCAAGATTTGATGGTGAATATTCACCTTCACTGACTTCTTCGGCATCGATTAACGATGGGCAATGGCACCATATAGCTTTGGTGAAAAATCAACGCATGCTTTTATTCTACCTTGATGGCACCATGGATGCGTATGTGCGTGATAATACCAATGGCATTTTAGCTGGTCAAAGTCCCGCTGGGATAGGAGGGGCCGATGAAGCTTACTTTGCAGGAGCTTTAGATAATTTGAGCTTTAGAAATCAAGCTCTGGATGCGGCTGCAGTAAAAGCAGAATTTGTTAATGGGAACAACCGGTCTGATGACCAGATTTTATTTGATTTTGATTCGAAAGAGACGAATGTTATCAGCTCCTCAGCAGGTCAGGGACAGTTGATTATGAAAAACTTTGAAGAAGGTGCCTTCATTGAAGGTTTGCCAGATTTTCAAGAAGGTGGTAGTACGGGATGGTGGGCTGAGTTAACCCGGGCTTATGAAAACTACCGAAATGGTGAGCCGGTGAATCTTTCCAGCCGTTTTATGTGGCAAACCATTTTTATGCTGCTGGGTGCCGCGGCTTTCAGTTATGGGGTATTCAGATGGATTCTTTTTCAAAGACAGAAAGCTGCCAGAGAGCGGGAAGAGAAAATTCAAACCGAACTTAGCTCAAAAAAGAAGGAATTGGTCAGTCAAACTCTTCATCTGGTTAACAAAAATGCTGTTTTGAATGACTTAAAAGAGGATTTGACCAATTACCAAAAAGCCAGTGAAGGCAGTATTAAGGAAATCAATAAAATCATCAGAAACCTCAAAATGGAAAATGCCTCGGAGGCTAACTGGGAGGTTTTTAAGTCGCAATTCATGGAAATGCATGATGGTTTTGACCGAAAACTGCGTGAGAAAAACCAAAGCATTACAGATAATGAAATCAGACTGGCTGCTCTGGTAAAAATGAAGCTCAGTAATAAAGAAATCGCTGAAATGTTAAATGTACAGCCTGAAAGCGTGAAGAAGTCAAAATTCAGACTCAAAAAGAAACTGAGCCTTGAGGGAGTAAAGGATTTGAATGTATTTTTAGAAGGACTCTGAAAGGGCTATCACCAGAAGAAGCTTTGCATTGAACCGGTAAGAAAGAGATTGATTCAACGACTTTTTGTTCTTGATGCCAGGAAATAACCTCTTAAATTTGTGAGTACACTCAGCCCAACGATTTCGTTGATAAAGCCAATTAAGGTTGAACTGACACGCTCAAAAGATGAATGCCACTATTTTAATCGGAGGTTACCTTGGCCTCATTTTCTTCCTATGTATTTTTCAGGCGTACATCTATCTGCTGCATAAAAGGAAATCTTCTCTTTTCTATTTTCTTTTTACCTTCTCATGTGCCATAGGCCTGCTACTAGAGCCGGGATTTACTGAGCAGAAGCTATTCAGCCTTCCCTTTTCAGGAGAGATTAATCTGATTACGCATCTAACGGTACCTCTTTTTGGAGCCCTCTTCGCCATCAATTATCTCAAAGTAAAGAGCAGGCGTATTCATTATTATTTGCTTGGTACAGCATTGGCCATTTCAGGCACTCTTTATCTTTTTCACTATTTAGCTGCCGCCTCCTTTACCTTTTATTTATTGGCCGGTGACCTGATAGCCGTGGTGATTTTAGGGTTTTATTTTGTGTATTCCTTTATTCATTTTTCTAAAAGCACCTCTAAGTTTTTCATCGTTGGCTTTATTTTCACTTTTGCCTTTTCGCTTGATTTTTTTATTCTCAAAAGACTAAATCTCGCTCTTTTTAATACCTCTGAATTTACCCTAATGCTGGCCGGAGTTTTGGAGGCTCTCTTTACCACTTTTGCAGTTCTGTACACCTTGAAAAATGAAAATCAGGCAATGGAATCAAAAAATGTTGAAAGTCTTTCGGGATCACACTTAAGTACCGTAGAGGAACTGATCAATCAATACCGGTTATCTGAAAGAGAGAATGAGGTTTTGCAGCAGATTCTGCTCGGTAAATCAAATTCTGAAATTGGAGAGGCACTCTTTATTTCACTCCACACCGTGAAATACCATTCGAAAAACCTTTACACTAAACTTGAGGTCAGGAATAGGAAAGAGCTTTTTCAGAGATTCCTCTAATTGATAAGAATTAGTACCAAATGGCTGTTTAGGAGTACGAAAATCTAAAAACTATACCAAAGTATAGGTCATTTTAAACTAAAGGGTAGGCGTCAGAAATTTTGGAAATGATTGTTTTGTATTCTGAAAACGTGCCCCAAAACAATGAAAAGACCTTTCCTGAAAACTACGTCTACACTAACTCTATGTTTAATGTTCTCTATGGCTGCCCCTGGCCAGATATCAAATCCAACTCTTTCTTCTGCCGGCTTAACCAGATCCGTTTATCTTACGGCTGAATCTTCTCCGTGGCTAAATAGGGTTGAAACTTCGGTGACTAATCACAGTGGGGAAACTTTTAGTACCGGCAATTCAGCAGAGGCTGCAGCCAAGAGTATTGATACCCCTTGTCCTGAGAACCTGGAAGTGCAAACTGTGACCGATACTGTTTATCAGGCTGCCGGCTATCTTACTTCTAATCTGAACGCCGGAGTCAATCAGAGTTACCTGGCCGGGGAGGCCATAGATCTCGCTCCGGGCTTTGATTCCGGTTATAATGAGTTTTTTGAAGCAAGTATTGAGGGCTGTAACTGATGATGGAAAAAATCAGTATCGGAGGAGGTAAAAAGGCGTATGCCTCTCAAATTGTCTATCTGCAGGCAGACGTAAATTATACCTATGTCTTTCTGAAAAGCGGCAGGAAGGAGTTTGTGGCAACCACCCTTGGGGTGCTGGAGAAACGTTTGAGTGACTTTGACTTTATCAGACCAAACCGAAAAGTAGTAATTAACCGACAATACATTCGTGAAATAAAAGGTGGTAAGGTTATTCTCGAAGGGAGACAGGAGTTTAGGATAAGTCGCCGAAGGAATATCAATTCATGATATTGGTACGAAAAAAGCTGACTGCCCTTGTGGGAAGTCGGCTCTATTGCAGGACTTAAAAGCTTCTTATATGCGAATGACCTCAGCCATTTCCAGCTTTTTTGAAATATCTCTGGCGTACCTCAGATTGCCCATGGGAGCCATTAAATATAGTTTGCCATCTTTGGCCTTGGCGAGTTTGTGATAGAGTTTAATCTGCGACAGCGTGTCTTCAGTTTCTTCTTTTTTAAGTGTGACATGGAAATAGTGTTTCCTGTTATTTCTTGACACTGCCGTCAGGTCCGGAGCGAACTCCGCCTGATCGCTCGACCGGGTGAAGTTAATAGGGTCGTCAAACCCGTCAAGGTCGGCTCTGAATTTTGAAAATCCTTTCTTTTTGGCCCACTGAATGGACTTTTCTATATGCTTATCTTTCTTCATAAATATATTTTGTGATTACGTTTCTCAGGAGTTTTAAGTGAGAAACATTTAATAAAATGGTATGCTAGATAATACGAAAAAAAAAGCATAATTCCAAATGGAGGAGGGGTTTGGGTGTATTTAGAGGGTTGAATATGAGTATTTTATAGGCATTGAGTCATTGTCTTTGGCAAATGCCTGAAAGCCAAAAGTCCGTGTGTTTTTGAAGTAAGTATGAATAAAAAATTATCCATAAAAAAGACGGCCGAACTCACGTAAGGCCGTCTTAATGAACAGGCTGACCTGTCTTATTTCTTATCCTTAACAGGGCAGGTGCTAATGCCAAAAGGTGCATACAGCGGGCAGAAGCTAACCAGGCTGGTTAAAACGAAAATGCCTGCCAGTACCAAAAGAACGATTCCTAGAGTTCCTGAGATAGTACCCGTAAAGTATAGGGCAGCGATAATGACTGCGATGATTACTCTGATAATTTTGTCTGTGGAGCCCATATTCTTTTTCATGTCCTTAAAATTTTGGTGTTTATAATTTGATTATGAACCAAAGGTATAGGCCATGGTTTTCTCTGGCAGTGACCGCAGTCACCACGGGGCAATTATTTTTATTTCGCCTGAGTTCTGACTCACTTTTCCATCAATTTCCAGTTTTTTCAGCACACGGGTGACTACCTCACGTGCCGTGCCCAGTTCATTGGCGATCTGGCTGTGACTCATTTTGATGCCATTGCCACCGGTGAGTTCCCATTTTTTATGGAGATGGTCGTAGAGTCGTTTATCCATCTTGTCGAGCAGCAAATGGCCGATGGTATCCAGCAGCTCTGAGTATCGAAGATTAAACTGATTGTAGAACAACTCATTGAAATCCGGATATTCTTTCAGCCAATCGGGAAGTAAACCAACGGGAATCAGTAAAACGGCGGAATCTTCTTCAGTACTGGCAAAGACCTTGCTGGGTGTGTTTTTTAAAGCCGCATAAAATGTCATGACGCAGCTTTGAGCCGGCTCAATATAGTAGAGCAATAACTCCTTATCATCAAAACGAGAATATACCTTAATAAGCCCGTTTAGCACAATAGGTAAAACCTTAACGGACTGCTCCTCTCTTAAAATCTCGGTGCCCTTAGGGATTTCCTGAACGGCAGACTGCTCCCAGATTTTTTCTACAAGCTCGGGTTTTAAGAAGGAGAGGATGTTTTTGTCAGGATTCATGAATTAACCGTAGAAAGGGCCGAGTTATTTACAAGATTACTAAGTTCTTGGCGGAATAAAAAAAGGTGCCAATTACAAAGAATAGGCGAATGAATCTTTAGTTATGACGGAAGCTTTAGAGAGCAGAGTCAGCTCGCACTTGCTACTGTGGATATTGCAGTTCGTTTTTCTATTTATTTAGTTCGAATTGGTTCATTCTGATTTGAAAGACCAATTCATTATTTCATTCTACCTGGTTTCCGTTTGTGTCATAGAATTCTACAAAAACATTGTCCATATCGATTACTTCCGAGATTGCTCCATTTTATCCAACTCTCAGAACAGAATTTAGATTTGCTGTTAGTTCAATCTTCTTGTCAGCATTTTTTTTAAGTGATTTTTTCGGATTAGTTGTTTTAGGTGGGGACCCCAAAATATTCACTTTTATCCACTCAGCACCTTTTTTATAAGTCTATAAGTGCCAACTATGATTCCTTGGAATATTGCTTCAACGAAAATTCGTCCTACAATCTCTCCAATGATTTCAAATACAATTATCTGAATTAATTCGACTGTTGGGTTTTATTAATTGCTCGAAACAATATCAGGCCTTGCTTTCAGGCGGATTTCTCAAAACGCTAAACTGGTTGTCCGTTTTCAAAGATAGCAAATAATCAAAAACCTTGAGGCAAGACATCAGCCCACCAGAAGGTTAGGTATTGTTGTGCACGGTTTTTTATTTTTTATCCTATTGTTCAAATGGGTCTTTTGTCCACCAATTTTCCGCTTCATCCTGTAAGTCAATTATTTCTTTGGCTCTCTTTTGATAAATGTCAGTAAATAGTTGCTTTTTATCATATTCGAACCAATTGTCCGTATCATTCTTTTCACTTCCGAGTCTAAGTCTTTTTGCCTGGTCATTTCCGGTAAACCTGTTTTTAGGGATTTCTTTTCCCCAATGCGTCATAATTCCATTGCTCGGACAGTTTGCAGTTTCTACTACGAATTTATTGTCACACAAACTGTGTTGAAAAGTCAAAAGATTAATACCATCAGTTTGTTGTTGTCTAAAATGGGTAAGAGATCCTTTAAATCCTTTTTCTCTTAAAAAAGGCACTGTAATTTCTTTCAGAGCTTTATCGATATTTCCTCATTTTTCTTCTTGGTCCATTTTATCAAATATTACCCAATGTATAATTGCAAAAGGAGTGCTCCCAAAGGGAGAGTTCCGTCTTATAAAGTGTTAGCTGTAGGTTTTTATTGTTTTATTTATTCTTATTCTAATATTTTCATTCAATTTACCTATATACATGTCAACTAAATTAAGGGTTTCATAAATTTCCTTATTTTGTTGAACTAAATCTTCCTTTGAAGTTTCAAAGAAACTAGATTCATAGATTTCATGAATTATCATGAAATTAAATATTAGAGTAAATATCAATGGGTCAATATTTGAGTTGTCTTTAAGGTCTGTAAATCCGGAATCTTTGTCGATATATTGAAATGCAACCATAATATCAGGATGTGTATATGAGGACAAGTAGCTATATAGTAGCTTGTAAATTTTTACATCTATATCTTTGAAAACCGGATGAAGACTAATTTTTTCATGATTACTCTTTAGATGAATCTGCTCATTATTTTCTTTATTGATTATCTTTCTCCACTTCCTTTTATGAGTTCCTGTTTTTACACCATTTTCTGCAATTAGTTGTTTTTTTAAATTTTTGCTATCATAATTTGAGTAAACTATTTCAGCATAATTTTCAAAATTAGTTCTTGTTAAATTGAGTGCATCTTCCGGAAAGTCGTTTACCGCAAGGATTGTGATTGCTTTTAAAGTTTTTAGATTACGAGTCAAGCAAAAGAGAATGTAATCATTTGGATTAACATTTTCTATTAGGTCAATGTTTTCAGATTTATTAGCATACTTTCGAATGATTAAGGCATACAAAAATTGTAGTTTATCGATTGCCTTCATTATACTTTCAGTCGCTGACTTTATGTTTTGAGTCTCAATATCTTCCCCATGTTCTTCTATTTCTTCGTATTCCTCAATAGCTAAATTCCATTCCTCAATTTGCTCGTCTGAGTAAAACTCTTCGCCTTCGACCAATGTGTAGCCCAATTTATTAAATGCATAAATCACTCTTGGGTTAACACCAATATCTTCAAGTATTCCAGATATATGCAGTTTATATTCAGATTCAGACATCCTTAACGTAGATGACATGAGTGGGTCGTCTTTAGAAATGTCTCTACCCATAAATGATTTAAAACGATTATTTTCCCTGTCAAATATTTCTTGTATTTCCGATGTAATTGGAATCAAACCATCCTCTTTAATAGATTTTGGCAAACAGCATCTAATATTTTTCATTGCTTCCACAAAGGCAAGGATCATTCCTCGAAATCTTCATTTCGCTATTTATGTTTTACTAAGAGTTAACAATTAGATATACGCCATAATCAAAATTAATTGGTTATCTTTTTTAAAAGTAAAATGCTCGTAAGTTTCTTATAATGAGATTTAAAGGCGATGTTTAATATTTCTTAATTGATAATACCCGTAACCTGTCTTTATTCCTAAATCCCCTCCAAAAACGCATCAAAGTCATCATCCACTTCCAGGTTAAACTTCTTTTTCAGGCGGTATTTAGATTTGGTGATGCTGTCGGGTTGTACATTAAGCATTCCGGCGATTTCTTTGGTACTCAGCTTCATTTTCAGGAAAGCGGCCAAACGAATTTCGTTGTCGGTGATGTCCGGGGCCTTTTGTTTGAGCTTGATGTCGAAGTCGTTATGAACCTGGGCAAAGTGACTTTTAAAGACTTCCCAGTTCGCATCAGACGCGTTTTCCTGTTGAAGGTCTTTAATGATTTTACCGATCTCTTTGGTTTGTTCACCGGCCGTTTTACGTATTTCTTTGAGGTCCTGTTGTAAATTCTGAATCAAGGTGTTTTTATTGACCAGATGAAGGGTTTGACTCACCAGCTCTTTCTTTTTGAACTCCAGTTCTTTGGCTATCAGGGCTTTCTCCTTTTCGTATTCAGCCTTATTGCGTTTGCTCCGTTGACGGAAACCAAAATACAGCAAACCCGCTATTAGAATGGCCGAGATCATGCCTCCGGCGAAAAGTGTTTTCTGCAGGTTTGATTTCTCAATTTCCAAAGCTAGCTTTTCAATCTCTGCCTCCTTTTTCTCTGATTCGTAGATAATTCTAAGCTCTTCTACTTCCTGGCTGTTTTTCTTATGATCCAGACTATCACTGGCGGCATGAAATAATTTGAATTGCTCCAAAGCCTCGGCATATTGTCCAAGTTTCGCAAAAGCTAGGCTTTTGATCTCATGGGCATTAACGATCAAACTCTTTACATCTTTCTGGAGTCCAAATTCCAGAGCTTTGTTGGTCAGCGAGAGGGCTTGTTGCACCTGTCCGGACTGAACAAACACTTTGGCGAGTTGCTCTCCTGTTTCATGAATTTTAAAGGTCTCCTCAGCTTTTTCTGCAAAACTCAGACTTTCTTTTAAAGTTCTGATCGCAGTTGAGGTTTGCCCTTTTTCAAACTGAACCTTACCAAGATTTTGCAGAGCAGAGGAGGTAATGCTAAAGTTATCCATTGACCGACTGATGGTCAGTGCTTCGTTCAGATATTTCTCAGCCAATGAGTAGTTTTTCGCTAATGATGCTGCTAAACCAGCATCATTAAGGGCCTGAGATAGGAAAAGTTGGTCGTTCGCCTCTTTATAAATAGGTATGGCCAGCTCATTATACTCAATAGATTTTTGAAAATTTCCCAGCTCCATCTCAACACCCGAGAGCAGATTATAGGCGTCCGCAAGTCTGATTTGATCCTTTGTTGTCTTAAACAGCTGAATGGCCTCTAGGGTATAATTCAGGGCAAGTCTCAGATATCCGCGGGTAATATAATGTCTCCCCAGTTGAGAATAACTGATTGACATATTTACGGTGTCTTTTCTGGCGATATCCATATCCAGAGACTTTTTAAAAAGACGTTCGCTTTCCTCAAAATCTCCACGTTCCTGTGTAATAATCGCAAGACTACTGATCGCCTGGCCTACTCCAGCACTGAGGCTGTCACCCATGGCCCGGTAATCTTGTAAGGTTTTTTTGTAGAAATACTCCGCAGAGTCACTTTTAGGTGTAAATGAGTAATAAACTCCGAGAAGGTAATTAAAGCTGGTTTCTATTTTTTTGTTGCCGGCCTTTTTACCAAGGTCTATACCTTTCAAGGCATACATCTTGGCCTTTTCAGCGTCGTTATAGAGGTAAGCGTTAAAAAGCCCGTTTAAAACTCTTGATCTTATGGTGTCATGTTTTGCGGTGGCAAATGCTTTTTCAAGGCTATCTGTTTTTCCATTTCCTTGGGCAAAGGAGTTTATACAGAAGAAAACCGCAAAAAGAGTGAATAAAAGTTGGTAAGTCTTCATGGTCTGTTTTTCAAACTATGAAGATATACAATTAAGGATAAAGAAGTTGGCCTTTGGAAGTTGAATCAGACACTTTATCTGGTCTAATAAACTACCTCACTGATGAGTATGACGGGAATTGCATTTGTGTAGTTGGCAAAATCGGCTCGAATTTCAGTAATGTTTGGGCCAATGGCTTTTTGATAATCTTCAACATTTTTAACGTAAAAAGTACCTATGGCCATGTAGGGCAGCGGCTGGCCGGGGATAACATTTGAAAGCCCTTCCTCAATGGTATATTTAATCAGATTAGATCCGAGCATGGCTGCCACATAAGGCATGTGTTTGGTTTTATAGTATTCTATGTTAAAGGTGTTGCCTTCAGCGTTGGGATACATAATCGCAATTTTAAATAAACCTTCATCCGAATGGCTCTGCTGCGAAAAAGCATTGAGAGAGGTCAGAAAAAAGAAAAGAAGAATAGCTTTTAATTTCATACAGTTACTGGTTTTTGCCTCAAGGAGGAAATGTTTTTGTAAAAAACGGGAGCATTCTTTTACAGAAAGCTCCCGTTTAAATGATAATCTTACTCTGCCCCCGAAGTCCCCGCCGGAGAGGCTTCTTCCTCAGCTGCTGGAGCAGCGAATTTCTTGGCGAAATCGCCGGCTTGTACCATTGTCAGTTTTGAATTGTCAACATACTTTCTGAAAGTGCTGTTGACTTCTTCAAGGGTAAGATTTTGAAGTTTTTCATCAAAAGAAGCATCAAAATTCATGGTTCTGTCAAGGTACAGGTAGCCGTTCAGTTTGCCGGCAAGTTCGTCATCTTTAGAGCGGGATAGTTGACGGCTTTGCATCAATCCTTCTTTGGCTTTGGCCAGCTCCTCTTCGGTAAAGCCTTCGTTTCTTACACGATCAATTTCCTCAAAAATTCCTTGCTTGGCTTTTTCACTGTTTTCAGGAGCCAGAATAGCATACACTAAAAATTGACCGTTTTCATCAATTGATGAGGCACTAAACTGCGTACCGGCACCGTAAGAAATGCCATCTTTTTGACGCAAACGAGTGGCAATACGGCTATTTAAAAATCCACCGCCCATCAGGTAATTCGCCACATACATGGCCGGGTAGTCCGGGTCGCTGTCTTTCATTTTAAGGTTGATTCCGCTGATCAGTAAAGCATTGGCTTTATCAGGTGTTTCAATTTTCTCTGTCCCTGACGGATTCGGGTGATATTCATTAGGAACACGGGTGAACTTTGTTGGGTTTTCCCATGATCCAAAACGCTCTTTCAACTCATTCAGTGTTTTCTCCTGGTCAAAATCGCCGACCAAAGAAATCGTGGCATTTGAAGTACCATAATGGGCCTCATGGAAAGCTTTCATAGATGCCGGGGTTACCTGCTGAAGCATTTCAAGCTGCTCTTTAAATGTAGGCACATAACGAATGTCTCCTTTTTTATAGGGTGACATAATGCGTCTGAAAGTAGTGCTTCCAATGGCCATCGGCTGGCTCATATTGGCCTCTATACCCGTTTTGTTTTCGGTAACGAGATTGCTGAATTCTTTCTGATCAAATGAAGGGTTTTTCAAAACATCTTCAACAATGGCCAACACTTCGCTCAGGTTTTCTTTGGTGGTATTAATGCCGACAGAAATTGTATTGCCACCACCACCAATGCTTACTGAACTTTTCATACCGTCCAGCTTGTCTTTGATTTCCTGACGGGTAAGGTTTTTGGTTCCTCTCATCAGCATTGAGGCCGTCAGGTTATCAGTCATTCCTATGTTAGAGAGTGATTTTTCGTTCCCAATTCTGAGCGTCATACTACCTGAAACCACGTTTCCTCGAGTTCCCTTTGAGATGAGCGAGTATTCCATGCCATTGGCAAAAGTGCCGGTGGTATTTCGGCTGTCAATGTTTTCTGGCGTTGCCTCAAAAACCTCAGCAACTTCCTGAATTTCGCGACCTTTATAGTCTTTTACTAATTCCTCCACATCCGGTGCCTCAGGAATATGAACTCTGTCAGGCTCCTCGGTAGGGATAAACATACCCACCGTTCTGTTTGAGGGTTTGAAATACTTTTTCGCTACGCGATTGACATCTTCGAGGGTTACATTTTCGACGGCGTCTCTGAAAATGAAGAAGGTTCTCCAGTCGCCCAGTGCGATAAACTCTGTCAGCATTTTTGCGAAATTCTCCGAATCTCTGGTAACCTGTTCCAGATAACGGGCTGTCTGGCTTTTAGCACGATCTACTTCTTCCTGAGAAAAACCATTAGCAATGGCTTCATCCATAGCTTTCAAAAAAGCCTCTCTAGCAGCATGAATGTCGTTCTCTTTCGGCACCACTGCTCCAAAATAAGAATAGCCGGGTTCATTGAGTGCTCTGGCATAGCCAAAGACCTGAGAAGCTAGTTTGGTATCAACCAAAGCTTTATAAAGCGGGCCACTTGGGCTGTAGCCTAAAGCATCTGAAATTACATCCACAGATGCGTAATCTTCGTGCGTAGCCGGTGGTACATGGTATAAAGCACCTAAAAACTGTACGTCACCTACTCGCTGAAGTACTATGTTTCGCTCAGTATCCTGGGCCGGTTCGATAGTGTAAGTGCCTGATAAAGTTCGTTTTGGTCTCGGAATCGGGCCAAAGTATTCATTGACCAATTCTAAGGTTTCTTCCGGGTCAAATTTTCCGGCGACGATAAGAACAGCGTTATCAGGTTGGTAATACTTTTTGTAGAAGTCTTTAAGCTTATCAACCGGCACTCTTTCCAGGTCTTCTCTTGAGCCAATAGTGCTGTTTCCGTAATTGTGCCATAGATAAGCAGCAGAAACGATGCGTTCACTCAAAATACTGTTAGGGTTATTTTCACCCATTTCAAACTCGTTTCTAACTACGGTATATTCAGACTCCAGATCTTCTTTTTTAATGAAAGAGTTCACCATTCGGTCAGACTCCAGATCAAGTGCCCATCTCAAATTCTCTTCCGTAGCATTGAAAGTTTCAAAATAGTTGGTTCTGTCCAGTGACGTGGTTCCGTTTGGTCGGGCCCCATGATCAGAGAGTTCTTTTGGAATGTCGGTATGCTTGGGTGATCCCTTGAAAACCATGTGCTCCAGCAAGTGAGCCATTCCTGTTTCGCCATAGCCTTCATGGCGACTGCCCACCATATAGGTGATGTTAACGGTAATAGTTTGCTGAGTTTGATCAGGAAGCAAAAGTACTTTCATGCCGTTATCAAGGGTATATTCTGTAATACCTTCTACGGTAACTCCTTTCACAGGTTTGGGTAGCTCTTTTTTACCCACAACAACTTTCTCAATGTTTTTCTGTGCTTCTTCTGAAACAGGGAGAGCCTCTATAGCTTTTTCGAGTTTAGCTTTGAGTTTCTCTACTTTTTTTTCGGCCTTGGTTTGAGCCAAAAGCTGGCTGCCAGGCAAAAGCAAAATGCTGAGGGCTACAGCCTTAAAAATCGATTGTGTTGGTTTACTTATCATATATTACAGGTTTATTCGTACTAATTTAAACGAAATTTTAAGCTATTAATTCAATTCAGTAAGTCTACTTTCCCAATATTCAATACTCACTTTTTTATCGCTTTCACTCATGCTGTCGGAGGCTTTCACCAAAGCTATAGCGGTTTGAATTTCTTTTTCAGCATCGCCTTTTCTTCCCATTTGCTGTAAAACAGCGGCCCGGCTTCCCCGCACATTTTCAGAATCACGAATTTCCAAAGCGTATTCCAGTAACTGAAAGGACTGGTCAAGATCATAATTATTTAAAAGGAGGTATTCAGCAGCCTGAATATAGTTTTCATCATCGGTTTCGATGCGAGTCAACAACTTATCAGCGATATAACTTTCCATTTCCTGATGGGTGGAGGTTTTAATCAGGAAAGAAACCTCGGTAAACTCCCATGAAATTGTCATGAGGGCGTGATTAGGAACAAAATCAATTTTCATAGAAAGTGACTCCTGCACTTCCGGAATCTTTTTTGCGGCGACCTGAAAACGGGCTACGTCTAATTCCTTATTGTACTTGTAAGCACCGTAAAGTGTTGTGTCTTTATTGAGAATAATGACCCAATCGGTTGGCCTTGGAATTGACAAAATAGAGTATGTACCTGCAGGTATGTCAACTCCTTCAATACTAACTTCCTGATCAAAAGATAATGTGCTGCACCAGGCGGCACCCGTTCTCCAAACTTCTCCGTAGGGTACGAGTTCTCCGAAAATTTTGCGGCCTCTTACAGCTGGCCTCGAATAGCTGAGCTCAAAGTTGGTATTGCCAATCTCCTGTTTGACAAACGCCTGCGGGCTCAAGTCAGGAAAGTGTATTTCCTGAGCATAGCTCACCATGCTGAGAGAGAGTGTAAGAAGAATTATAAGCTTTTTCATCGTAGAATGTGGCACTTCGCAGTCAGGCTAAATTAGGCCTTTTAAATGAGAAGATTACCTTAAAATGTGTTAAACGGTTAAAAGCTAATTTGACCCGTAAGAGGGAGTAGACGTTGCTTAAAACACGTTCAAATTAACATTTGGTAAAATCACCCATCTTCTTTTTCCTTCAAAAGTCTGAGAGTAATTATAGGCAGCATTAAATCCAAAGCCTGTCTGTAGTCCAAATAGAGGAATTGTGATCAGGTTATTCAGATAAAGGTCAAGCTCAAATTGCCCTTGTTTAAATGAGTCAATCTCAAAACCTTCAAACCGCGTTGTGCTATCCAGAACAGACCACGAAAATCGATGACCTATCCCTACCTGAGGCTGAAACCATTTGACTTTTGACTTGATCAGGTTTTTGCCGAAATAATGAACATAATCCAGGAAGATATATCGGTTAGAAGCGTAATTGAGGAAATTGCCCGTAATAAAGCCCGGTTTGCTGAAGCCGAAAAATCCCCGGCTTCCACCCAGATTATTATACAGAAAATTATAAGGGGCATCTCCCCAAATCTGACCTCCGTTAATTTTAATCACGTCATAGCCCAGTTTTTTCCAACGAAACTGTTGTGTGATGCTAAAGGAAAACCGTTGAAAAGATTTTGAGTTATTTAGTCCATTAAAATGACCGTAATTAAAGGCCACGATCGGGAAATAATTGCTGACTACATTCTCGAAAAAGCCATTTCTAACAAAGCGTTCTTTACGGGCAAAACGCATATTGACACCGTAGTGTAAGTAGGACTGAGTGCTTTTTCCCAATTCTTCAATCTCGTAATTCAGACCTTCAACATCCTGTTTTTCGGTGTAGAACCGAAACCATGTCCAGCGAATAGGTTTGACATATAATGCCGTGCCTGTCAATTTGTAGCTATCAACGATATAGCCCCGGCGATCAAAAAACAAGGATTGCGGATATGGCGTACTGTAGTTTGGTCCCAGAAAAGAAACCTGTCCCGGAGGGCGAATATCTTTGACGTGGTAAACGCTCAGGCGATTATAACGGTCTTTGGTGATATGCCATGAAGCGGAGGTTCTGTATTTAAAAGTCTGGTCACGAAGCCCAAATCCTGCACTGGCTCTGAAGCCAAATCTGGGATTTTCTAATAAGTTGTTTTGAAGACCAAGACCGCCACGCACCAGCTCGTGAAAGTTAGATTGATTTTGATCAAGTAGCAGCAAAAACGGTCCAATGGGCAATGAGGCCTGCATGATCCACTTGCTAGGTTTCTCCATCAGTTCAATCCCTTTTTTGATAATCGGAAGATTTGAAAAGGCGTTGTCGGTTTTTTGGTAAACCTTTTTCTCTTCTTCATTCAGAATCAAAGGCCTTACTTCTCTAAACTGATCAAACGTGATGGTATCCGCTTTAGGAGTAATGCTTTTGGTGCTGCCATCAAAGTAGACGTCTCCCTCTTTTAATTCATTCTCAAAATTTCGTAAGTATTGAAAATGAGTAAACCGGACCCTCATTTTGGCCTTTTGGGTTTCAAAAGGATACTGCCAGCTCATTGTTCGTTTCTCAGGATACCAGCGGCTGTTTCCAAAAACATACTGCTGCTCAATTCGAATATTCAGGGGCTGTAAAGTATCAGCATTTTCTGCAATAATTTCCTGTATGGCATAACCGTTTGAGTTGATTTTTAAAACACCTTTCAGAGCTTCCTGTGTTTTTTTGAAAGGCCAGAATTGTATAACAAAAACGGAGTCTTTATCCTGAAACAAAGTGTCTGTCAACTCAAAATCATAATAGCTGAAAGTACCGTTCTTGATGGGATTAACATAGTTTCTTTCTACACCTACGCCATCGGTATTGGCAGCACTGAGAAAGAAAAACTTGTAGAAGGGCTGGTAGAACCCAATCGGGTTTTGTTCGTCTGTAAATATCAGATTCGTTGGGAAAAACTTTGGCACATTGGTGATGCTATGGTTCACCACTTCTTTTTGCTGCCCTTTTTTGAAGTAGAAGTTGCCCTCGTTTTCAAGCATCAGCAAATTCAAATAGTCTTGCTGACTTAGAGAATCTTGTTTGGGGAGTTTGAAATAGCCTTTCAGTGTTTCACCATTACCGGAAGTGTCCGCATACATTAGGCTATCAGCCCGGAGTCTGATTTTAGTATAGCTGAGTGCTTTAAACTCATCATACTTCAGCGGGTTATTATTGCGTTCATTTCTTCTGACTTCCCGAATGATTCTCCAGGCCGGGTTCTCTCCGGGTCTGACCAAAACCTCATCGAGTTCGTTTTTGCTTTTTGAGAGATAAACGATGCTTCCATTTTTGAAATATTGAGCATCAAAACTTCGGCTATCATAGCCGACTATACTGAACTTTAATTGCCCGGTGAGCCGGGTAGCTAATGAAAAATGCCCCAGTGAATCAGATTGAGTGCCCGTATTTTGAAGAGTAATATTGACAAAAGGAAGCGGCTCGTCAGTCTCAAAATCACGGATTCGGCCTTCAAAAGTGGATTGTTGAGCAATCAGCTGAAAGCAAGCTAAAATAAAAATGCCGATGAGAGGTAGCCGTGCGATATTGCTCAGGTTTGATTTAATAACGAAAGTGTAAGTTCCAAAATTACCGCAACCGATTGACAATTGCTTTAGTTCGTTTCGCCTTTTTCAGGTGCTAAATGCTGATTATCTTTGTCGCCCAACTAATTTGCTTTTGCATGATCATACGAAGCAGAGCCCCGCTCAGACTGGGACTTGCCGGTGGAGGAACAGACGTTAGCCCGTACTCTGATGAATACGGAGGGAATATTTTGAACGCCACCATTAGTTTGTATGCTTACGCCACCATTATCCCTCGAAGTGACGGGAAAATCAAACTGATCTCTGAGGACCGGGAAGAAATGGTAGAGGCCGAAAGTGCAGAAAGTCTGGAGTTTGATGGGAAACTTGACCTTCTCAAAGGCGTATACAATCGTGTTGTAAAACAATACGCTAAAAAGCCTTTAGCCTTTGAGCTGCACACGTTTGTAGATGCTCCTGCTGGCTCAGGCTTGGGGACATCTTCCACGCTTGTGGTCGCGATTATTGGAGCTTTCGCTGAGTGGCTTGAGATTCCTCTGGGTGAATATGATATCGCCAAAATGGCCTACGAAATTGAACGTGTGGAAATGGGAATGAGCGGCGGAAAGCAAGATCAGTATGCCGCCACTTTTGGAGGCTTTAACTTTATGGAGTTTTATGCCGACGATAAAGTGGTAGTTAACCCTTTGAGAATCAAGCAGACCAGTATTCTGGAGCTTGAGAGTAATATTGTACTGTATTATACGGGTACCAGCCGTTTGAGCTCAAAAATCATTGATGCTCAAATTAAGAATGCCACTTCCGGGGTTAAGAAAAGTGTGGAGGCGATGCATCGTTTGAAAAATCAGGCCATTCAAATGAAAGAGGCTTTATTGCTGGGCAAACTCAATAAACTGGGAGAGAACCTGCATGAAGGCTGGGAGTTTAAAAAGCAGATGACCAAGCAGATTTCAAACCCGATGATTGATGAAATCTACGATGCTGCGAGAAATGCAGGCTGTACCGGTGGGAAAATATCCGGAGCGGGCGGTGGCGGGTTTATGTTTTTCTACTGCCCTGAAAACACGAAACAAAAAGTAATTAACGCCCTTAAACCTTTCGGGGGATTGATAAAACAATTCAATTTTGTGGAAGATGGGGTTACGACCTGGAAAATAGACGAAAATGATTAAAGAAACGCTTAAGGAGTCTATCTCCGTCAAAAAGAAAATACTTGATAACGAAGAGCTTATCGCCAAAATAGAAAAGGCAACCAAAATGATAGAGGCTGCCTTAAGAGCTGATAAAAAAATTCTTTTCTGTGGTAATGGTGGTTCTGCGGCAGACGCCCAGCACCTGGCTGCCGAGCTCAGCGGACGCTTTAATTATGACCGTGACCCCCTATATGCTGAGGCTCTTCATGTGAATACTTCTTACCTCACCGCTGTGGCCAATGACTACAGCTATGATGATATTTACTCCAGGCTGATAAAAGGGATAGGCCATTCGGGTGATGTTCTGGTTTGTCTGTCTACATCCGGTAACTCACAGAACATAATTAGGGCCATTAATCAGGCAAGAAAAATGCAAATGCTTACCATTGGTTTCACCGGGCAAACAGGTGGAAACATGAGTGAGCTGGTAGATTTGCTCATTAACATACCTTCAAAAGAAACTCCTCGTATTCAGGAGGCACACATTACCGTGGGCCATGCTATCTGCGAAGTCGTAGAATCCAGAATTTTTCCCAGATCATGATGCAGGAAGCCATCATTCTGGCCGGCGGCAAAGGAACCAGATTACAAGCGGTAGTTTCTGATGTGCCAAAACCCATGGCTCCTATTGGTGAAAAGCCTTTCCTGTTTTATCAGATGAAATACCTCGTTTCCAGAGGTGTTGATCGAATTATTTTGTCTGTTGGCTATAAATCAGAGGTGATCAGCGATTACTTTGGAAATGAATTTCAGGGTGTCCCTCTGGTGTATGTGCATGAAGAAAATCCATTAGGCACAGGTGGCGGAGTTCGGTTAGCTCTCAATGCCGCCAATTCTGATGAGGTTTTAGTGTGCAACGGTGATACTTTTTTTGAGTTTGAGCTTTCAAAGCTTCACTTTGCCCATCGCCAGTTTCAGGGTACGCTTACGTTTTCTGTTCATGAGATTGAAAACAATGGTCGATATGGCGGGATGAGCATAGGTTCTGATGCTAAAGTCAATGGTTTTATTCCTAAAAACGTAACAGGCAAAACCTATATCAATGCCGGTATTTACCTGATTAACAAAACTGAGTTTTTAGCACAAACTCCCACGGATATTCCCTTCTCTCTGGAAGATGATTTTCTGGCAGTTAAAGTCGATGAGGGTCGTTTTTATGCCTGTCCGTTTAGTGATTCTCAATTTATAGACATTGGTATTCCGGAGGACTATGAGAAAGGGCAATCATTAATTCCGGCGTGGTCTTCAAAGGAGTCAGCGGAGTTTAAAACCGTCTTTTTAGATCGTGATGGGGTGCTCAATCGAAAAATTGATGATGGATATGTCACAAAACCAGAGGAGCTTGAGATTTTACCCGGAGTCAGAGAAACTTTGAAAAAGTGGGGTGACGCGGGTAAGGAGTTCTTTATTGTGACCAACCAAAGAGGTGTAGGCCGCGGTTTAATGACCATTGAGGAGCTTCATGCTGTTCATTTTACGCTTCTCAAAGAAATGGAGTCCGAGGGTGTAAAAATTCGTGACATCAAATTCTGTACAGATACCAAAAACTCCTCGCCATGTCGTAAACCTAACCCCGGGATGCTTCTGGAACTTTTTAAGGAATACCCACATATAGAAAAAGACAAAGTGATTTTTATTGGCGATAGCCTTTCCGATTTACAAGCCGGTAAAAATGCCGGGGTCAAAACGGCATTTCTGACCAAGAATAAGCCATTGAATTTTGAAATCTTGCAAAACGCTGATAATGTGGCCCGAGAACTTTCAGGTTTGGCTTTGAACTAGTCAAAGTTCTTTTTTAAGTATCCTGATATCTTCAATCAACTGCTCAATTTCCAGCGGCAGGCTGCCATTATAAATACCTCTGATTTGAAGATTTTGATCGACAAGAATGACGTTCTCCGTATGCAGAAAATCGTTTTCATTTAACTCAGTTCCGATGTTTTCGTCTACAAAATAGCTTTGGCGGGCCGTCTGATAAATCAACTTTTTATCGCCGGTGAGAAGATGCCAGTTTGAGGAACGAATTCCGTTTAATTCAGCATACGATATGAGTCGACTTATTGAATCTCTTTCCGGAGTTACGCTTAAAGAAATCATTTGAATTTCCGGATCACCCTTGAAGCTATTTTGAACTTCCATCAGATTGCCCATAAGGGTAGGGCAGAGGCTGGGACAAGCTGTAAAGAAGCAGTTCATTACATGGATTTTACCTTCCAATTCATTGGTGCCATATCCCTCTCCGTTTTGATCAATGTATTCAAAATCAGCGATATAATGCTGGTAGGCGGTTGAGTTTTCCCAGACAGGTGTGAAATCAGGACTGTGATAAACCGGAAGCTTTTCTGATGGTTCTTCGCAGGCTGCCAATAGTACACTGATTAGACAGACTGTACTGATTTTTAAGGTTTTCATAATTCTCGTTCTTTAAAATTTCAGGAAGTGGATGGCCACAAATGCATGATTTTTTTGAAACACATTGCCGCTTGACTTCGGTCTCCGGTCATCCGTCTCCAGTCATCGGTCATCCGACATCAAACACCCCGCATCAAAAATCCACCCCCTGCCTCTCATTCTCTCCCATACAGCCTTTGGCTCCGAGAAGTCCGTATCGTCTTCCGTTTTTGACCACGTAATTGGCCCTGGTTTTACCGGAAGGGAAATAGAGTTTTTGTTCCCCTTCCGGCTGTCCATCGGAGTTATAATTACTTATGGAATAGAGTTGACCATCTTCAAGCCACTCTTTATGTGTTCCTATGGGTAACCCTCGGTTGAAATCGTACTCAAAACGCTTTTGACCATTTTCGAAGTACCCAACGTGCCGTCCGGTTCTTTGATTTTGATGGTAGTACCTTTCTTCGGTCAATTGACCTTCGGCGGCCCATTTTTGAGATACACCTTCAAGCTTTCCGTTCAGGTAACCTGTTTTAGAAATCAGCTGACCGTCATTTAAGTAAGTGACCAAATATCCGCTAAAAGCCCTCTGATTCAGGTGAAGAATACCTTTCTCTTTTTTTAATCGGGAGTCAGGTCCCAAGACTTGATGTTCAGGAATCTCATTCTTTGAGAAACCCAATAAACCGGCGAGTATGATGAATAGGAAGATTCGCATTTTTCTATCGACTTATTGTCCCGGGGTTGCCATAAAAACCGCTTCCATTGATATAGGGGTCGGCATCGGTGATATGATAATGATAGATGCCATTGGGGTAATCTGCGGTGGCATGAGCATGGCCGTGGTAAGCATCAAGTTCATTATTGCTTACGGTATTTCCGTTTTCTTCCGGACCGTAAACCGGGAAGCCATCAAGCAAATAACCCAGCAAGGCATCTTTGCCTTTATTGAGCGTAAGGTAAAGCGGCTCCACATGGTAGTGGTATTGCCCCTGCTGCTGAGGGTGGCCGTTGTATTGATCAAAAGTATTGATCTCGTTAGTCAGCGGCGACCTTCCGGCGGCGTATTGATTGTAAAACGGAATACCGTTTAATGCCACACCTATAGGGCCTAGCGGAGTCGCTTCTGCACTACTGGCTTTTGTGGGCGATAGCGGAATTCTGTAGGTCAACGGGCTGTTGGAAATGCTGTTTGGTGCCGTAAAAAACTGACTGTTGCTGCCATTATACGCTTCATAGCGGCTATCGGAGCTGTTGAAATACGGGCTACCATGATTAGGGATTCCGGTCGTATTTATCACCATATAATCACCTTCCTGATAGACTTCAACATTGCTTTCAAAATACTTATATCCTGAGGCGAGGTCAGTGTTATTATTGTCAAAACTCTGTTCGCCTGCGGTTCCCGAGTTGGTTCCGGCATTATTATTCTGACCTCCGTTTTGCATGCCCATGGGTGGTGGGCCTTGAGGTGGATTACCATTTGGTAAAGAGGGAGATGCAGCTTCCTGGATGTCGCAACTGCATAGTATGCCCAGCGATAGTATTATCGATAATATTTTCATAATTGAAATAATTTGAATGAGAGCCCCCGTTTTGTAGTAACGGGGGCTTTGAAAATGAATTACTGACCTGCTTCAGGTTGACCTTCTGGTCGATGAGGTGGAGGTGGAAGTTCTTTCTCAAAACCACCTTCGGCATTGAAAAGAAGACCCGTTTTAGTATCTCCATTGCTCACTAGAACCATTGTGTTTCCTTCTGGATCTGTACCTGCTTTTTCTATTGAGAAATCGGCATAATTGGCTGAGATATAGTCTGAAATGGTAGCTGAAAGGGCAGAGATGTCCAGTTCAGTCAGTTCAGGTCTTTGTCCCATTTTATCACCTGGTCCTTTTCCTTCAGGTTTTTGTTTTTCTTCGACAAAGTTGCCCGAGGCATCAAACAGCAATCCACGATGGCCTTCATCGCTCAGACTGATACCCAAGAGGAAGTTGCCTTCGGGGTCGGTGCCTGCCCGGTCAATGGTTGCCCCGGCATAATTGGCGTTGATGTATTCCGTGATGGAGCTGCTGAGTTCTTCTACGGCGACTTCCGTGATTTCCGGCCGCTGGCCTTCCATTCCTCCGGGGCCGGGTCTTTCTGATCCTGGCTGACCACCGCCGGCCGTTGCCATGTCAAAGGCTTCCGTCAGGGTGCTTGCGGGTGAAACTTCGTTTTGATCGCAAGAGGTTAAATTGACTGCTACTGCTACAAGAGCTGTTACTATGATCTTTTTCATTTTGATAAATTTTAAAAGGTTGAAGGGTTGTCACGACCCAAAATTTCAAGAAATAGTAAACCGGTTTTACTTGTAGAGTTTTATCAAAGGCGATGTTTTTGATTGGTATAGAAGGTTAGATGTGATTGGTTTTAAAAACTTGCGGGGCAGTATTAAAATTTTTAGACATATTCTTTAACTAACTTATTATGAGAGCTTTGTGGTCTAAAAAAAATAACCTCCTGTGGTTTTTAGGAGGTTATTTTGAAAATTGAATTTCAATATTCAATGAATTAAAATGGCCGGCCGCCGGGACGTTTCGAAGGTGGTCCCGGGCCTCTGTTCCCGTCAGGCGGACCCATTCTTGGAGGCCCTTGTTGTGACATTCCTCCATGAAGAAGGTCGGTGATGATCAAATCAAACTCCTTCTGCTGTTCAGGAGTACAAAGAGCCCGAACCTCCTGAAAATGCTCAAAGGTGATCATATCGATTTCGGCGACTAATTCACCTATTCTTTTATTGATAATTTCTGTTTCAGTTTTTGCAACGTCTCCTTTTAAACCATCAAAAAACTGGTCTTTAAGTTCTTTGATTTCTTTGTTCTTTTCCATCATTTGTTGATGGTGCTCGTTTCTGAGGGCATGAAATTCCTGCTTTTGCTCAGGGCTAAAACTCAAAGCTTCTTCAAGAAAAGGACTTGGTTCTGGCCTGGTGTCACTGCCTTTTTGTAGAAATACGGTGACCAATAAAACGAGGTTTAGGAGCAGCAAAGCCCCGATTCCCCAAAGCCATTTTGTGTTAATTGTTTGCATCTTAGTAAAGGTTTACACCATAGGTAGCACTTAAATTGTATTCATTGATGAACGCCTCTTTTTCACTTGTATCAGCTGATCTGTTTTGGAGTAAAGTGCTTATGGTTAGACTGTTAATAGCAATGGTGATCGCCAGCAAAGGAATCACAAACGCCGGTTTCAGCAGCCAGGCTACTTTTGGATTCGCCACAATTTCTTTCTCCATTCGGGCCTTAAGGCGTGTGTAAAAAAATGGTGGCATTTCAGCTTTGTCTATCTTGTCAACCAGCTGAAGCGTTTTTTCTATTTCTTCTTCGGTTCGTTTATTCATGATCTTGTTCGTAAAATTCTTTCAATAATTTTCTCAGGTTTTGTTTCGCTCTGAAGAGCAATGATTCTACCGACGATTTGCTCAAATCCATCACCTCGGTGATTTCCTGGTAACTCAAACCTTCTAAATGGTGAAGGGAATAGGCAACCCTTTGGTTATCTGCCAGTTTTTCAATGGCCCCAAAAAGTACTGCGGCTCTTTCTTTGTTTTCAAGCTGCACTCCCGGGTGCTCAAAATGCGAGGGCTGTACCTCTAATTCATCGTTTTTACCAAACAGACTACGGACAAAAGCGAAGCGTTTCTGAGCTTTATTTTTTCTCAAAAACTCCAGCGATTTATTACTCGCAATCCGGTAAATCCAGGTGCTCACTTTAGAATCTCCCCTGAAACTTTTGGCCCCGGCATACACCTCCATAAACACTTCCTGACAGATATCCTCGGCTTCCAGACGGTTCTGAATAATGCCCAAAACAGTATTATAGACCCGGTGCTGATACATTTCCACCAGTTCTCTAAAGGCTGTTTCCTGCCCGTTCTTAATCGCCAGTATAAGTTCTCTTTCTGTCAAATAGGGTTATGCTTGATGTTTGCTCACAGAGTCCTGCGGAATGTCAGCTCGCAGAGTCCTGCGGAGTGTTGGCTCACAGAGTCCTTCGGAATGCCGGAAGTTTTTTTAATTGCCGTCTCCTTTCTCCCTGTTCCATTCTCCCTTTCTCCTCTATATCCTTAGATGAAATTAACAGAAAAAACTTGCGGGCTCGGGTAGTTTTTTTAGCTATTCTTGAAGAAATGTATTCTGCAATAGCGTTTCGAGTGACCCCAAAATTGTTATTCGCAGAAGGAATTATGGTATTTCAAGATTTCGCTTTCTCATTTTATTAGAGACTTTTTCCTCCCAAAAAACGAGTCCAGAATTCTTGGCTAACTGAAGTGCTTTGTTCAGGATTTTATTAGATTCAATAAAATTCAAAGATTTGGCCTTGATATCACTAAGTAATATGAAATCACCGATTGCTCCACTTATGTTACCCAGCGAAGTTTCTATTTCAATTGACTTTTGAATTTCTGTCTCAGCCTTCTCGTAATCTCCCTTGTCTAAAAATAGTGAAGCCAAGTTACCATGTGCATTAGCCAAGCCTGAAAGGTTATCAATATATGAGTTGAGGTGAATGGATTGTTTCAGCATATTTTCTGCCTCGATATATTTTCCCATTTTGATGAATAGAACTCCAATATTTCCAGTTTGATTGGCTAATCCTAAGTCGTTGTTTATTTCTGAGTAGTATTCAAGCGATTTGCTGAGGTTTTTTATCGCAGAATCAAAGTCATTATTTGTAACATCTATGTTACCAAAATTTCCGAAAACAGCTGCCAATCCTTTCTTGTCTTGGCTTTTAGAATAGAGCTTCAATGCTTCCTCATTGTTTTTTCTGCAATTATCATAGTCTTGTATTTGAAAATGATACTGAGCCAAGTCGAGAAGAGCGGAAGCGATTATCTTGTCATTATTCAAACCTTTTGCCCTAGTCACGGCTTTCGAGAAGTATTCAAATGCGGTCTTGTAGTCTGAGTTTAGCAAACAAATTCGGCCAAAATTCGATAATGAAATGAGTAAATTCTCTGATTCTTCATCCAAACTATCAATTTCTAGAGAATTGTCTGTTATTGTCCAAGCTTCATCTAGTTTTCCAACATAAATAAGATTTCTGGCCGCCTTTAATTTCGAATTGGAATAATCCTGAAGTTTATTAAGTTCCTTGTATGAAGATGAAGCCTCGATATATGAATCGGCTGCTTTCTGAAATTTACATTGAGCAGCTAATATTGTACCAGTCCATTCATGACATTTAGCCAGTTCATAAGTAAAGTTATTTTGGCTATTAATTGAGATAGCCTTCTCAAGGCTTTCCAATCCCAGTTTAAATTGATTACTGGAATACTGAACAATTCCGAGCATTTTATGACCATAGGCCATTTCAAATGAAAAATCACGTAGAGTCGATAACTTTATTGATAAAGTAAAGTATTTTATACCTTCTAAATAGTCCCTTTGTTCGTAATAGTACTTTCCTTTTAGGTTATAAATAATTACCAGTGAAAAGTCTGCTTCAAGCTGAGAGGCAACAATTTCGGCTTCATTTAAAAGGTTTAGGCTTTCTGTGTCTCGCTTCAATCTTCTTAAAAATTTCGAATGATTTAGAGACGTAATTATATTATAATTTTTAAACTGTAGGCTGCTAAATACTAGTTCTGCTTTTGTAAGGTTACCATTATTATAATATTCCCAACCTTTTTCTACTTTCCGTATTTCCTCTTTTGAGATAGATAAACTGTCTTTTTCAATCAAGTCGAGATAGTAAATGAGATCACTTGTAGTTTCTGTTGATTCATTTAACTGAATTTTCTGATTCGGATTTGAGCTCCAATCAATAAGATGCTCTCGAATTATTTTTTCAAAATCCTGAATGTTTGAAAAAGTATGATAAAGTAGATTTTTCCCTTTTTCTATTGACTGTCTAAAATTTAGGACCTTCTTTATTTCCTCGTCTGGATTTTCCTGCTCATTGAGTGACAAAGACTTGAAAACCACTACGACTTGTTTCATTGGTTTATCTAAATCGTGAAAACACTCAAGTGCTAAAAGGTATTCTTCCTCAGATCCAGACGTAGCATTAAATCTATTATTACCTGGGTGACTACCCCATTTATTGTGTAACACTACAACAAAAAAGTCACTTTCAATCACTTGTTGATTTATGATACTTTGTGGTCTCCCTATGCCACCTAGTGTCCTTTCCCAACCATCCGGATTGAAAATAATATTTTTTCGAATTCCTTCAATAGAATTAAACTCTTGAAGGCACTTTCGAAAAACTTCTCTTTCTTTATCCAATCCACTTGGGGACGCTATAAATACGTTGAAGCCTTTTATGTCTTTTGCCATGAAGATGAAATTAGCCTATTATGAACAAAAGAACTCAAGGAATTGCCGATTGTTTTAAATCAAAACGCTAGATAACGCCAACCTCAAAGGATCCATAAACTATTTCATTTTTTTCGTAAAATAAATTTTTAACTCTCACTCCCTCACAAACTCATACTCCTGCCCGCCCTGGGTGAAAATCAATAGCTTTTGCTCAGGTTTAAATTGAAACTTCAAGTTTTCTTTTTCCAGCTCAAACAGGTGATGGCCGCGATAGTCAATTTTCAGGGCATCTGTCGGCTGGTTTGAGGCTTTAACAAAGAGCTTTCCGTCCTGGTTGGTAAAGGTCATGGTTACCGGAAAGGACTGTGTAGCGTACGTACCGAGGTATTGATTCATATCTTCAATGGCTACTACCGGCGGTGGTGTGTATTTTTCAATGGAAAGCAGATTGTCTGTTTCTCGCAGGCGTGCCATAAGTCCCCAGCCATAAAAGTCATTGGCGAGAGCCACAGTAATTGTATTTTTCCCTTCCTTCAAATGGAGAGGCACAGAACCGTTTTCAATGGAAAGGCGGCCTTGCGGGTATTTTTGCATGTCTTGCAGATAGAGGTTTTTGTCCACGTAAGTCATCTGATTATTCAGAAACAGCCATATTTCATCACTGAAGCCCAGTTGTAAATCAATGGTCTGAGGCACTTTACTTTCCACCTCGGCTTTTAGCCAGATCACCCGTCGCTCTTTACTCATGCCATGTTCGCGGGTGATATTGATCATGCCCAGTCTTTCAGCGGAAATCGTTTGGGCAAAATCTTCGCCTGTTGGTAAATCATCCCGTGTTACTTCTTTACCCCTCGGTAGGTTTTGAGGTTCTGTGATAGCCCATTCCCGTATGTAATTCGACTGATATTGGGTCAAATCAGGTAAAGCCTCCGGGTGAAGTCCTTCGGTTTCATTGGGTTTGACCGACAGATTCGTTACGTATGAGTTTCCTTCAAAGGCAATTTTTCCATCGTTGGTTCTGCCTTCCAGTTCGGGGATGTCCAGCACCTCTTTGCCATTACAATACACCTTCATACGCTTTCCAGAAATAACCAGTTTTAAATGGTTCCAGCCTTTCAATTTTGCGGGTGCCGGTGCCTGATAATGCGGATGCATGTCCCATAGATTAACACCGTCCAGATAAGTGGTGTACTGAATAGTCTCATTGCTCAGCGGATCCTCGAAATCTTTCAGTCGCAGATAGACAATCTCTTGTTCCAGATCGTCTTTTCGGTGAAAATAGAGGCTGATGGCAAAACCTGGGGTGGTGGCTTCCTGATCAAACTCTACGGTGCCATCTTTGAAATTAAGGTTCCTGATTTCCACCGGCCCTGATCCGGCAGAAAGCTTCATGCTTTTCATGCCCTTGTAGGTTACGAATTCCACGTTTTCGGGTTTCGGGATGTCAAAATTTTCTGCTTTCATTTCCACGTTTTGTGCGAGAGCATTTAGAGAAAGGCAGAGTGTTAAGAGAGAAATTGCTTTGTTCATTGTATTTGTGTTTAGCTTTAAAAAGATGCACTAATCGGGTTGAATGAGGAGGTTGGCAAACGTGCCGTCTGATCGGTTTCCTACCCAGAATCCCAATTTTCCATTGGAGTCAGGATTGATCGGTTTTACGTCCAAAACCTCGGAGACCCAGTCGTTCACATAAACCAGTATTTGTTCTTCATTGATACTGATTCTGACATGAAACCAGTCGTCTGGGTTAACCGGTTGAGGAAGTGGATTTTCATATTTGCCTGGATAATTTTCCCGTAAAGTGTACCATTCAAATTCGGGCATGAAAATGTATTGGACCGAGTGGCTTCGCCTTATTTCCTCCTGACTATTGAAGTTAAAAGGCCTGAAATAGATGGCTTCATAGGTGCTGTCGTTCTGCCCATGGAAAGCAAGCCCGACAAAACTCTTCTGCAGGACATCCTTGCCTTTTACGTCAAACTCGATGGAACCGGTAGATAGCCAAATATTCTCCAGCCAAATCACTCCCGGTCCTTCTTCACTATTGACAAACACAGTTGGGCCTTTGCTACCGTCTTCGCTTAGGACAAATTCCCGATTTGAGGCCCTGAAAGTTGATGTCATTGAGAGATCAGGTTGAAGAGTTTGACCCAGCCCTTGAAAACATAGGATAGTCAAAAGACCTGTGATTGAAAGAATCGATTTTTTCATTTCTATGAATTTGTTTGCAATCGCAATTTCAAGGGTTAGGCCATCAAAAACCTGTTCAAAACCAGTTCATATTGGTTTCAATTGCATTTCCAGCCCGTTCGGTAGCGGGTGAATATGTAGATTTGCAATCCTTCTAAATTCATTAAATTTGTAAGGATGAGCCTCTCAAATGGCCTAAATTATGAAATGAAAGCTATCACAAAACTTAAGGAAAAGATTGAAACCAGACTCGGTTGGGGACCGGTTGAAGACTGGTCGAACTACGACTTTGAAAAATTAAGTGAAGAAATTCTCAAAGTCACCGGAGTCAACCTGAGCGTTTCTACGCTAAAGCGTTTTTTTGGAAAAGTTAAATATCAGAATAAGCCTTCTTTCACCACGCTGAATGCACTGTCTGCTTTTGCCGGCTATGAAGACTGGCGAGCTTTTGAATCTTCTGAAATAGAAGAAAAGGTCGTTGAAAATTACATTGAGCAACCGCAGGTTCAGCAGAATCCTAAAAGCGATTTTCGCTTAAAGCCCTATTTGTTTTCCAGTCTTGTTCTGTTGATGGCGGTAGCTGTTTTCATGTTTGTGAAATCACGGCCCAAATATGATTCTCAGGACTTTGAGTTCTCTTCGAAAACCATGATGACCAGCGGCTTGCCCAATTCGGTGGTTTTTGAATATGATGCTTCAAAAGCAGATGAAGATGACAGCGTTTTTATTTCGCAAAATTGGGATGTCAGCAGAAAAGTTCTCGTTGATCGGAACGGCAAAAATCATTCTTCCATATACTATTATCCCGGCTATTTCAGAGCTAAACTTTTGGCCGGAGATCATATTTTGAAAGAGCATGACATTCAGATTACTACTGATGGATGGATGGGCATTCTGGCTGCTCCGCAGGGTGAAAAGCCCCTTTATTTTAGTAAAGATGAGATTTATAAAGAGAATGAAGTAGGTGCTGAGCCTGAGCTTTTTGAAAAGTATAATATTGAGCTTACCCCTGATTTACCGGAGGTTTGGTTTACCAATCTGAAAGACATCAAAGGCTTTAAAACAGATAACTTTGAGTTTGAAACCGAGGTGAAATCTACTTTCTCCGGTGGCAAGGCTGCCTGCCAAAATGTACGAATAATGCTTCAGGGGCAGGATGATATCCTGATTGTACCGCTAACACAGTCGGCCTGTGTGGGGGATATTTTTCTTTCGGCCTATGGTTTTGGAGTGCATAGTAGCTCGGCAGACCTTAGTGGTTTTGGTACAGACATGGATGAGTGGACCAACCTTCGTGTGGTCTGTAAGAATCGTAAAGTAGAATTTTTCGTGAACGGTAAATTGGCCTATGAGGCCACAACCACCAACGCTGTCAATGACATTGTTGGTGTCCATGTACGCTTTGAAGGTCCGGGCAGTGTTAGAAATACCGTTTTGAAATCAGGAGAGCAGGTTTGCGTTTTTGATTAATCAAACTTGCGTTTACTGATAAATCGCTCTGTCGGAAAATCCTCCGGAATAGGAACTGTTACTTTTTTAGTGGCCGCCCATTCGGCACCTCTAAGGAAAGTAGTCATCAGACCCACACATTCCCAAGACTCGTCATCGTGCCCCATTGGCGTATGAAAGATTCGGCCTCTCTTATAGTCGATGGTCATCATCATGGGCTCATGGCGGTTAGTCCCTCTTTTAAACGGAGCTGAGAAAGCCGTAGCCAGAATGGTCATCTTTTGAGCGGGTCCGCGTAAGCCGTCATAGAGTTCGTCACTTGAATGTCTCCAAAGCTCCGGCATGCCTTTGGTGATGGGGTGCTCAGGTTTTCTAATTTCTACTCTGAATTCATGCTGAGGACCATGTGAGCCGGCGGGGCCGGGTTTCATATCTCTTTGTAGCACGCCCTGGCGGTCAAAATAAACATAAGGACCATCTTTCTCATTGCGATCTCCCCAGCCACCCAGGCCGATCATTTTATTATAAGCCTCCCATTCAGGGAAAGAATTATCAGCAGCATGAACAATGACTACGCCGCCACCTTTTTTGACAAACTTCTCAAAGCTTTTTTGAGTGGATTTTGGCCACGGAGCCGCATCCCAGCCAAAATTGATCACCACAAGGTCATATTCTTTAAACTCCGGAGCGAAATTGGGGTCTTGCTTAGATTTTTCCAGAGCCTCAGTTTGAGGCATTCCTTCAATTTGGTATTCAGGGAGAAATTCTTCTCCACGCCAGGTGTACTGAGTTCTTTGGATATCAACCTCAAAAAGCCCGGTTTTTTCCATGTAGGTTTTCATCATGACCGTGATTTTGGGCCAATGTTCATGGTTGTTTTGACCGTCGACTATCAGAGCTTTGATTTTATTCTGGGCAAAAGAGCTGCTCGCCAAAAGAGCAAAGAAAAGTAGGGAAAGGACGCTTTTTGGGGTATTCATCAGGAAATATTTTTCTATAAAAGTAAATGAAATATCAAAAGGTATGCCGTTTGAGTTAAATAAGCGATGAAGGGCGAAAATCAGCCGATTTAAATTTTAATAATTCTGATAACCTTCTGTTCCAGAGCGTTTTGCCATCTCAGAAAATACATGCCTTTAGGCCAGCGACTTGTTTTTAGAACGGCGTTTTGCAGGCCTTTCGGGTAGTCTGCCGAAACCGGGCTTCCTATTTGCTGACCCCTGGAGTTAAAAACCTGAACATAATTATAGCCTCCCTTGCTCTCAAATTCAATAGTCAAAAAGTCTTCAAAAGGGTTTGGATAGGCCTTAAAAAGAATTTCAGGCTGTGGCTCGTTAGCTGTGATAAAACCGCAAGGGCCTCCCTGAATCAGTGGCAACGATTGAAAAGGCTTTAACATCACATCAGAAACAGAACCGGTATCCAGACAGAACCATCGCTCCAGAACCGAAGCGTAAACCGACCTGAAATCATATTGCATCGGTACGTTATCCTCTGTTTGTGGATTATCTGGCAAAATGGGATTTTCGCCAAAGACTTTGGAGTTCACATGGCTTCCAAACAGAAACATAGGTGCTGCGGCACCGTGGTCTGTTCCTAAACTGGCATTTGACCTGATTCTTCGACCAAATTCTGAATAAGTCATCGTCAGCACCCGTTCGCTTATTCCTTGTTTCTCAAGGTCTCGAGTGAAAGCAAAGACAGCTTCTGAGAGTTTTTGAAGAAGTTCAGCATGCTCACCTTTAGTGACGTCACCGTTTTGAACCTGATTATCATGAGTATCAAAACCACCGATCTGAACAAAGTAGAACTTGGTACGCAACCCGCCTGCTATCAGTTTAGCCACTATTTTTAATTGATTGGCTAACGATTCATCAGGATAGCCGGATTGATTTGTGATTCTTTGACCTGCATCTCTGATCACGCCGGAGTATTGGTTGGTTTGATTGGCCACTTGTTTTAGAAAAGCCAACTCTTTTTCAGCGTACGTGGAGGTGGTAGCTACCGGTGTTTCAGCAATCAGTTCATAAAAGAAGTTAGGGTCAGCGATGGCCATGCCCATCGGGTACACGGGGCCTTGTAAACTGGTATTTAAAACAGAACCGATCTGAATGGATAAAGGGTCAGGGTGATTGGTGTTTGGGTAACCGTTCGGATAATCAGGGTTTTCTATCGAAAGATATCTACCCGCCCAGCCACTTAAAACATGCTTGTCTGAATCTGATGCGGTGTTCCAAATGTCTGTAGACCTGAAATGCGAAAAGTCGGGATCAGGATAACCAACATCCTGAATGATGGTTCCTTTACCTTCTTCAAAAAGTTGGGTGATTTTCTCCAGAGAAGGGTGAATGCCAATCTTGTCTGATTGAGGAATGCTCAATAATTTATTTTCAGGAATTGCGATGTTTTTGCGGGCTGACTGGTATCTGGAATATTGATCCACAGGGATCAGCGTGTTAAGTCCATCGTTTCCACCAGCCATTTGGATAACCACCAGAACCTTGTCATCACCCAGAGCAGTTTCATTCAATTGACCGAAGGCCGATAAAGGCAACCCGCCCATGAAGTATGGAGCAATACCACCAGCAGCCATATTTTTCAGGAAATGTCTTCTTTTCATGGTCAAATCAGTTGGTATTCAGGAAGGCCGGTTAGGTATAGTATTAAAATTCGGAGGCGTTGCTCCACCATGTTTTTGAGGTTTTCATCGTCAGGTTTATTTTGGAAATTATCCCAAAGCTGGGTCCAGTAATAATCATTGGACTGGCCGGAGAGAAGAATATCTTTTTTAAACTTCTGCTTTACCGCCTCATCAACGGCGATGGGTAATAAAATACCAGACAGTTCATTGATTAGTTTATTTGGTTCACCAGGATCTGTGGTTTTAGAAGCCAAATGGATGACATCAACTTTTACTTTGTAGCCCTCGCTTTTGACCTCATTGAAAAGCAAGGCCAAAATACCCTGGTTTCTTTTTTGATAAGTATCTGAGTTGATCCAGAGTTGATGATAGAGCGGAGCCTGATGATAAGCCGGCCAGCCGGAAACCGATGGTGGATCACCGATGATCTGCTGTGTAATACCGGCAAAATACATGAAAACATTACAAACCGAGTAATACAAAAACACATCAGTTTCTTCCGGAACTTCAGGCTTCAGGTGTCTGAAAGTTTTGACAATAAAATCCAAAGGGCTGGCAATGACGGCACCATGAAAGGCGGGATCATGAAAATGTTGGCTGCTGAAAAAGGCCTTCAACAGGGGTAATAGTTCATAATTCTGTTCTCTGAAGAGCTTTGCCAGCGGTTCAATAAATTGCAGTTCAACGGCATCGGAGATCTCATAATAAATGAAAAAGCGATAGAGTTTTCTGACGATAAATTTGCTGACCTCTGGCTGTTGGAGAATCATCTCAATCAGTTCATCAGTTTCACCGGCACCCTCTTCTCGGGCCTTGCCAGTAATGGTTTGATTATGAAAAAAATCAGAGAATTGTTTGTCGCCTGTGTCGTGCCGTGAAGCATCAAAGCTGTATTTACCGTCAAGCCTGGAGTAATTATGACCGGTGAGCACCCTTGCCGCCTCACGCACGTCGTGCTCAGTATAGTTTGAGTTTTCGCCCTTACCCAGCATGAAAAGCTCTTGCAGCTCACGTGCGTAGTTTTCGTCAGGAGCCTCCTTTGTGTTCCGCTGCCCGTTAAGGTATTCAAGCATAGCCGGGTCAAGGGTTATGGCTTTCACAAAGTCCCTGAAATTGCCCACGGCATACGTTCTGAGGAGGTTTTGATAATCAAAAGCGAATTTGGCTACTTCATAAATCTCCATTTGCGTAGCAAAATGATTATGCCAAAATAGAATCAGTTTTTCGTGAACGGTTCTTTTTTGAAATAGTAATTGCTGTACCCACCAGCTTCTCAAAGAGGCAACCCGCCGGGCATTTATTACTCCATTGCCATAGGGGGCGTTTATCCAGGTTTGTCCATAGGCCACCCCGGTGGTATCCGGCTCCTGATTTTGATAATGATTCAGAGGGGGAAAGGGAGCCGGCGAAGGTTGGATTAGCTCCTCAATACACTGCTCAAAAGTTTTGTTTTCCAGCGACTGAAGGTCATCCTGAGTGCATCCAAACAGAACACGATTGAGAAAATGTTTTTTCTCGAGGTTTGTCCAGGGACCACTGTATTTTTCAGCACTAAAACTTTTGATGGCTTTCATGAGGGGCTTTTTACAGGCTGAGTAGTCCCAAATAATACGCCAAACAGGGTCAAATCATTGTTTAAAAATGAAGAATTCTAAAAGCACCGGTTAAATCAATCTTTTTCAACCCTGAATTTAAATTCCGTGTTGAGTAAATAGGCTGTGGGGTTTAACCTTGGAAGCACCTGAATATTATTCATTTCAGTATTAGAAGCCTGGAAAGTCCACCACATATGA
Source organism: Jiulongibacter sediminis (assembly GCF_001306455.1). Lineage (GTDB taxonomy): Bacteria > Bacteroidota > Bacteroidia > Cytophagales > Spirosomataceae > Jiulongibacter > Jiulongibacter sediminis. The sequence goes on from NZ_LGTQ01000013.1 coordinate 278,911, forward strand.
TCGGCAGGAGTTATGCAAGGGGCAAAGATTTTATAACTTTTGGGATAGGCCCCGTTATTCACCAAACTTATTCCATAGGTGCCATCACAGCTCAGTGAGTCTGTTTCCACAAAAAGAGTAGAGTCCGTTTTAAAGAAGAGGTTGAGTTTTTCAGTTTTCTCAACCATCTTCCAGCCCTGATTGTTGAAGTTGATTTCGTTCAAAACCCAAACTTCCTGATAACCTTTATGGTCAATTTTTTCTTTTTGACAACCTGAAGTTATCAGGAAGAGGGGTAGTACAGCAAGGAGGCATTTCATTTTGGACTAAGGTTACCAGTGGTAAAATGCCTCCTTGCAGGTTTTGGTTGGTTTGGTAGTTGAGAATCAGGCCTTACCTGAGATAGACCCTCTGGAATCTTCGGTCTCACCGTTATTTGCCGAAACAGAATTATTGAAGCTCACTGTAACCTGATCCCCTTCAAAAGTACAGGTCAGTGTATCGCCGTGTATGGCTTCAATAAATTTACGGTTGATCTGCAAAGTTTTGTCATCAATCCAGGTAGCGGTAGAAGCAATAAGCGAAGGTACATGAATACGGCCCTGGAGAGGGAAGTTATTTTCTGTAAACTCGTCATTGACAAGCCAGTTTTCTACACCAAACCGAAGAGTGTTTTCACCATCCTCCGTTTCAATCTTCAACTCGCCCTGATCGGCGGCAATATCAAAAGTGAGTGCTTTAACTCCGAAATCATTTTCAGTAAGCCCGAAGCGTTTCTGATTGATTTCAGCTGCCAGTTCAGAGGTTTTACGCACTGCCGGCACCGGAAGGCTTAGTTTTTCGCAAGCTTCTTTTAGATTATTTGTTGCGGCTTCATTCTCTGGCAAAGGATCCTGATGAACACCCGGTAGAATATGATCCCACATGATTTGCATGGATTTGCCCATATCAAAAGTTTCAGAATTAACCGCAAGCACCATGTCGTATTGAGGAATCATGATACAATATTGACCGAAGGCTCCATCACCCCTGAAAAAACCAGGCTCTGGTTTGCATCGCCAGAATTGATAGCCGTAACCTTGTCCCCAATCGCTGTCATTATCCTGTGAGTCAGTATGTTTTCGGGTGGCTTCTTCTACCCATTCTTCTGAGAGTAATTGTTCGCCCTTCCAGTTTCCTTTTTGAACATAGAGCTGACCGAACTTGGCAATATCGTTGGTCGTAACTCTCAATCCATAACCCGCAGTGTTTAATCCCTGAGGGGATTTTTCCCAATCGTAATTCGTGATTTCTAACTTGTCAAAAAGCCTAGGCTTTAGATATTCTTCCAGCGTTTGACCTGTCTTTTTATGTAAAATAGCTCCGAGTATGTAGGTACCCCCTGTGTTATAGAGAAAGTGACTGCCTGGCTCATGTAATACAGGATGAGCCAGAAAAGACTGCACCCAAGGCTGGTCAGGGTTTTCCCGTATCGGGCCCATGGTGTCGGTTTCGTGGCCCGTATTCATGGTCAGGAGATGCTTAATCTTCATTGTGTTAAGGTTCTCCGAAATTTCCTCAGGTAAATCATCCGGGAAAAAAGAGATGACCTGATCTTCTACCGTAATGAGTCCTTCAGCTACCGCAAAACCAATGGCGGAGCTGGTGAAACTCTTACTCAAAGAGTATAAAGTATGTTTCAAGCCTTCTTTGAAGGGTTTCCAGTAACCTTCAGACAAAACTTTGCCGTTTCTCAAAATCATAAAACTATGCCACTCCAGTCCGCTTGTGTCGGCGGCCTTTACAAAATCCAGTATGGCCTGAGAATCTACACCTTGTGATTCAGGACTTACAGGGTCAAATACAAAAGGGCCATTGGCCGCCGATTCGCCTGATTGGCATTGAGTTAAGAAGGGCAAAGCCGCCAGTCCAAGGGAGCCAAGTCCGGCCTGTTTTAAGAAAATTCTTCTGGTTGAGTTCATTTGTTAGGGTTTTTAAAGAAGTTGAGTCTGATCAACGATTCAAATTTGCTATTGAAGTTAACTATTCTGTTACTGACCAGAACCTAAAGTCCATCAACAGGAGAAATGTGTAGCCGATGTCTTGAATCCGGGAGCTTACACTAAAATTGGTTGCATCGGTTGGGTGAAATGGTTGCTGTCGTGTTTTTCTGCTGACCAAATTGCAATACTCTGAAATACTTTGCAGGTATTTTCTTTAAAGAAACCAGACTTTGCTCTCCCCAGAATTCACCATATGGATTTTCAGCATAGGAGTTTGCATTAACTGCGTAAAGCTGAAGGCCACCTCCATCGTCAGCACAGTACATTCCATAGTCTTGCATGGCTTTGGCGATCGTTTTTTCGTAGTTGTTCAGATTTAAACTGTCGAGGTCTAAATCGGGACTGAGCTGAACCAAGGCTCCCTCAGGGATGGCTTCTCTGCCACTAGTGGTCCCATCACTTTCTGTAGCCGGCCAAACCGGTCCACCTGATTTTGTGTGATTAAAGCTAAAAACTAAAGCGTGTTTAATCTCATTATTTTTTAACTCCTCCGGCCAAATTATGCCTTGCAACAGAGCGAAGCCTGATCCTCTGGCAGAGAGTCCTGAGGAATAAATCCCATCTGATTCAATGGGTAGTGCGTTTGCCCATGCAGCCTTCCATCCACTTTTGGTTTTTTGAGCCTTCCAAAAGTCGTAAACGCAGCCTTTTTCTTTATCAATAATGGAAAGGTGGCCATCGGACGCCGGGTCGGGTTTAGCAAAAGCAGGAATGCTGACCCCCTTAATTTCTTCAACAGGTGCCCATCCGGCTTTTAACGGGATATCGAAAGTTTGGTCTGCTGAAGTAGAATAGAATACCGGTACCGTCCATTCTTTGACACTCAAGACAAAAGACTTTTGAGACTCTTTTACAAGAGAATTTACCATCTTATCAGAGTCTGGATGGATTTGAGGGTTGTCTTTGATTTTTTGAAGGAAAGGCGATTCAGGAAAGAGACCTTCAAATTTTGGTGTTTCTCCAATATTATATTCAGGGATCTCTGCCGGAGAGCACGAAAGTAATAAGGTAGCCAAAATGAGCAGTCTCAACATGACTGCAAAACGTTTTAAGATTTGTTTTTCGTATAGAATGAAAAAAGTCCAATACGGAGAAGTATTGGACTTTTGATTGGTAATTCAATAGCTATATCGCCTTCAGAATTCTTTCAAGAGCAATTTTTTTCAATTCGGTAGCAGGAAAATGCTCCTGACTTTTATTTGATGGTATATGCTGTAATTCTGTTTTCAAAAAACGTAGGAACTACAAGTAGGTTTTTGCTTTCAATGATGTCTATATCTGCCGCATTGATTCCTGCATCTTTAGTGTCTAAAACTTTAGTTTTCGTCCAGTCAGAGGCTAAATGATAGATTTCGCCACTCCAGTTCGAGACAAAATAACCATCCTTATACTTCTCCACGCCATCGCCGCCGCCTATACTGTCTGCTACCATTTGTAGGTCTTCTCCCTCCAGTGTAAAGACTTTGCCTGAAGTAAAGAGTTTTCTATCGCCATCAATAAAAACTCCGTTAAGTCGGCCTAGTTCGTCATTTTTAAATACTTCTGTGATTTCATCGCCTTTGGCCATAAACAGTGTAGCTGTTTCTGTGTCTGTCATGTAGAGAGTTCCATCGCTGTCCACATCGGCATCATTGAGAAATTGAGCTCCTAAAATAAGAGTTTTTGATAAAACCTCACCTGAGTTTAGGTCAATAGTTACCAGTTTATCAATATCGGTCACGTATAGTTTACCATCATAAATTGCCATTCCCTTTGGGGCATCTAAACCAGTCACCCATGGGTTGGCAAGGATCTCTCCTGACGGTCCCACTTTGGCGATATAGCCATCGCCATCATGTGCTCCCGGAGGCATTCCTGCAATGCATGAGACATAAAAAACATCATTTGAAGCGTCGTATATTACTGATTCAGGAGTTACGAGTGTAGTGTCCGTTTGCCAGGCCATTTGAAGTGAAGGAGTTGCCGAAGTTGAAATTTGACTCTCAGCCGATTTTTCGTCTTCAGACTCTGAGTTGGTGACACAACTGTTGAAAATAAGAGAAGTGAAAAGGAGAAGGTAAAGGGATTTTGACATGGTAAGTTTTTTAATAGTTTTATGAATTTATAGAATCCTGTTTTTTCGATAGAAGAGAATCCATGAAGACGTCATTTGTGTAGGCACAGTAGCTTATATTGAAGTATGATTACAAGCTATAGCAACCGATTGCAACCTAATTTAGAAGACTCTCGAGGTCAGTGTTTATTCGGGTGTGAATCTTGCAGCCGTCCAGCACAGCGTTCTCTACCAATAGTTTAGAATCAAGTTTAATCTGGATCTTACTTTCCGATTTATTGAAAAGCAGGTGACCGGCATGCTTTAGAAGTTTCTGGCCATCAAGATTTAGCAATACTTTAAAGACTTTTGAAGAATTAGCTGCTACAGTGACATTGGCGTTGCGTTTGCCATGAAGCACTTTTTTGCTGTCGTTAATCTGTATACTATACTGTGGATTTTGTAGAATTATGGGATCATTATTGAAGTTAATGACTTTGATATAAAAGTACACTTCTCTTTTTGATTGATTCAAAAGGTGTTCAGTTTCAATCTTTTCCAATGAAACCACAGGTAGCTTAAATGTGGGTACCCGCCTGTGATATGTGTAGAAAATGGTATCAGGCAACAGAAATTCAGGAGAAGCTTTCAGGAGTCTGATATTAAAGAAGTAGTCGGTGCTGTCTTTTGATTTCGGGGTCAAATCTTTCGTCTGCTCCTTGATTTTCTTACTGTAAAGTCTCACCGGTACCGTAAAAGAGTTTCTTTTGAATGGAAGTAGAGTAACTGGTATTCTGTCTTTAGTTTCTGCTATTATTTCGTTATTGGCCTCTATGGAGAGCTGTAAGTCGTCGGCCTTAATTTTGACGGGGAAGGCATTTTTTAGGTTAACCTTAAGTTGTATGTCAGTGTGGTCTGTTTCGAGTTGATTGTATTGAAGAATAGATACATTGAGTCTTGGCTGACGTTTTAGGAAATAAAAAAAAGCAAAAACGACTGCCAGAAGCATTACTACGATGACCGAAATACAAATGCCTGCTTTGCGTTTCATCTTTAAATTTTTGAACAGTGGTTCAAATAATCATTCCACAAAAAAAGGTCAACACATTTACGCATTGACCTTTCTTAGAAAATATCGGTTATCTTAAATCGCCTCGAGAATTCTTTCAACGGCAACTTCTTTTCCAATCCTATCTTTGAGTTCAGCAATAGGAACACGCTCCTGCTCCATGCTGTCCCGGTGACGAATAGTCACGCAATTGTCGTCTTTGGTTTCGTAATCAACGGCGATGCAGTAAGGTGTACCGATCAAATCCTGACGAGTGTAACGTTTCCCTATGGCACCACTATCATCATAAACGGCTCTGAAATACGGTTTCAGCGAGTTTGTGATTTCCTCGGCGATTTCGGCCAAACCATCTTTTTTCACCAATGGCAGAACAGCCGCTTTGATAGGGGCCAAGGCCGGGTGAAGTTTAAGGTAAGTTCTTTCTTTTTGCTTATCGCCTTCACCTACCATTTCTTTAGTGAATGCGTTGCAGAAGGTGGCCAGGAATAAACGATCAGCACCGACCGATGTTTCCACCACAAAAGGAATATAGTTTCCAAAAGGTTTTCCTGTTTCAGGATTAACCTCAGGGTCGAAGTACTGTTGCTTTTTCTTCGAAAGCTCCTGATGATTTCTCAAATCAAAATCAGTACGCGAGTGAATTCCTTCAATCTCACGGAATCCAAACGGAAACTTGTACTCAATATCCACAGCCGCATTAGCATAGTGGGCCAGTTTTTCGTGGTCATGGTATTGAAGACTCTCAGTTGGTAAACCAATGGCTTTGTGGAAACTCAATCGGTTCTCTTTCCAGGTTTCGTACCATTCCATTTCTGAGCCGGGACGAACAAAAAATTGCATTTCCATCTGCTCAAATTCACGCATTCTGAAGGTGAATTGACGGGCGACGATCTCATTTCTGAAGGCCTTACCAATCTGTGCGATACCAAAAGGAATCTTCATTCTTCCGCTTTTTTGCACATTCAGGAAGTTTACGAAAATACCCTGAGCGGTTTCAGGTCTCAGGTAAATGGTATTTGAATCTTCAGCCACAGAACCTACCTGGGTAGAGAACATCAGGTTAAACTGACGAACGTCTGTCCAGTTTGAAGTTCCGCTTACGGGGCAAACGATTCCCTCCTCAATAATCAGATTTTTAACGCCTTCAAGATCTTCGGCTCCAAGTAATTGGCCCATTTTGTTCAATAGAGCCTGAGCTTCGTCTTTTTTGCCTTCGTTGGTCAAAACTTCGGCTTTGCCTTCCAAAAGCTGGTCGGCACGATAACGCTTTTTGCTGTCTTTATTATCGATCATTGGATCGTTAAATCCATCGACGTGACCGGAGGCCTTCCAGGTCAAAGGATGCATGAAAATGGCCGCGTCAATCCCAACGATATTATCGTTCAGCTGTGTCATGGCTTTCCACCATGCATTTTTGAGATTATTTTTCAGTTCCACGCCGTTTTGACCGTAGTCATAAACTGCCTGAAGACCGTCATAAATTTCTGAAGAAGGGAACACAAAGCCGTACTCTTTGGCGTGTGCTATAATATCCTGAAGTGTTGTGGCTGGTGCCGACATGTTGTTTTACTTTTCGTTTGGAAGAATAGTTTTTGAAAGACGGAAGAGGGAAGACGGAGGACGGGAGACTTTGAAGTTCAGGACAATTAAATTGTCTGTAAGAGGGAGTCTTTTGTCTTATGTCTTAAATCTTATGTCTTTTCATCAAAAACGAGGTGCAAAACTAAGGAAATGCTGTTAATTTCGGTCAAAATAGACTGAATAATGAACGAACTGAAATTGCCCGAAGGTCCGCTGGTTACTGTTGAATGGCTGAATGAATTTAAGAGTCACCCAAATGTCAAAATTGTGGAAGCCAAGATGAAACCAATCGGGGCTCCTGACGATTGGGAGAGTGGTTTTAAAATTCCGGGAGCGGTGATGATGGATATCAATGCTGATTTCAGTGTTTTGGATACCGATTTGCCGCATATGATGCCCGATGAAGCTTATTTCTCAAATGCTGCCCAAAACATTGGAATAGATAATGACTCAGTAATTGTGGTTTATGATCAGGTAGGGACTTATGGGAGTCCACGCGGTTGGTGGAGTTTCAGAGCCATGGGGCATTCACAGGTTTATGTCTTGAATGGAGGCTTCCCGGCCTGGCAGCAAGCGGGTTTTGAAACAGAGAAGGCCGAATGGCCGGAAGTACCGAAAGGTGATTTTACAGCCCAAAAGAACAGCAAACTACTTTACGAGTCTGAAGATGTGGTTGGAGTATTGGGCAATGAGACGGTTCAGATTATGGATGCCCGTTCTCAAGGGCGTTTTGATGCTACCGCTCCTGAACCCAGAGCTGGTTTGAGAGGAGGTCATATTCCGGGTTCAGTGTGTTTACCCTGGCAAAAGGTACAAGACGGCCTTTATATGAAATCAAAAGAAGAACTAACCAGCCTTTTCAACGAATTCAATCTCGGTGATAAAAAACTGGTGATGAGCTGTGGCTCTGGAGTAACAGCCTCCGTCATTGCTTTGGCTGCTGAAATCGCCGGCTACCCCAATGCAGCCGTTTACGACGGCAGCTGGGCTGAGTGGGGTATGCCGAATGAGAGGTGGCCGGTGGAGGTTTGAGGAAAAAGGTCCATCCAAATGAATTAACCGGCCTTCTTTATTTGCTTATTTCTACTTCTTCATGAGCATCATTCCATCCTTTATTGAAAGCAGCGACATGGGCACCTCAATCCCAGATTACCTCCAGAATTAATAATCACAGTTCGCCATAAAAGAAAAATTTGACGCCTCTTTTAGTGCTTTTTCATGTGGTTTAAATTAAACACATCGAAAGAAGATGATAAAACTTACAGCCTTTTTACCAAAATCATGTAAGTTTCTTTAATGTATTACTTGGAGGAGAATCCTGATTTATAACTGGCTATGGCCTTTAGATACAGTTAAAATCAAAAATACATATGTCGGCTTGAAGATAGGTTTGAGTCCAGAGTTTTAACGACCTTTATTTAAGTTCGGATAAGTCTTTTGAGGCAAGCGTTGTCTAAATCTCTAATTTGAAACTATTATTTTTTTAAACCACAGGCCAGTAGTTTGATTTCCTCCTTTGATGATGTAGGTGCCGGACACTAAATCTGAAATGTCAATATTTTGTTCTTTAAGTATACTTTTCCATTGTTTAACAACCTGTCCAGTCGTTGAAATTATCAGGTAGTTCTCTTCAGATTTACTATACTCATTTTGAATTTTCAAAATTGTTGATGACGGGTTTGGATAAATATCAACACTTACAACCGGTTTTTCAGAGGCTAAGACTTTCTCTTTTATTTTGAGTTTAAGTTGGACTATGGAGTCACAATTTGCAGAGTTTTTTAAAATAAATTTTGGTAGACTGGTTGTTTCGTCATAGGTGTTGCCATCAATCCAAGTTACTGGCTCATCTGATACAATGAAGTCAATACTTTTACTAGTGAAGCATTTATTCTCCGGGTTTTCATTAAAGTAAATGTAGGTGTGGGCGTCGGGATAGGAAATTCCACTAACAATAATATCAGGAGCCTTGTTGTTGTCAACATCAGCAATTTTAACTGTTGAGTATGATAGCTCTTTAAAATACGGAGAATTATTTTTCGGTTGGAAATTCCCTTCTCCATTATTTAGATAAATATTACTTCCACTGGTAATACTTGTGTTGTCCTCGTTCATGAAAATTATTGATGAAAAGAATAAATCAAGATCCTGATCTCCGTCGGCGTCAAATATCCCAAAATCGCTATTATAGAACCGAGGTAATCCTGTGATGGAACTATTCAAACCATTGCTGAAATTCCCCGTACCATCATTATAATAGATATATGTTTCCAGTTCAAAAATTCCATTCTTTTTGATTCCACCAACTACCAGATCAATAAAGCCATCGTTGTTAATATCTCCGAAATGATATTTATTTTCTGCCATACTTTGAATCTGGTGATTTTCGAACAGCGTAAACTCTCCTGAACCGTTATTCTTATAGATGATAAAATCAAATTGATTATTTGCTTCCACCTTAAACACCAGATCTTGGTCCAAGTCATTATCCAAGTCAACTAACCTTAGATCAAAAGCATTTATTTGAGGTAACCCATGTTTTGAAAATTCAAAAAATATTCCCTCACCATTATTTAAAAAGGTTCTGAATGAAAAATGATGTGTACTCTGGGTGTCAACATATCGTTGGTTAAATATTAAATCTGTAGAGCCATCGCAATCTAGATCACCAATAAGATGTTTTGTTGTAAAAAGAGTGTTGTTATCTTCAAGTGTATTTACTTCAGGAGGAATCATTTCATTTCTATACGGATTTGAATCCCTGTCGTAGAGGACAAAGCTCTTGCCTGAGATTAAAACTTCGTCAATTGTATCTTCATTAAGATCCGCCAGACTGATTGTAGGAATGTTAATGATATTCTCAACAATTTGAGATTCTTCGCTAAAGTTTCTTCCAGTTTGATTTTCTAGTATATGGAGCCTATTGATGTAATTATAGTCTTGACTGTAAATGACAAGGTCAGCAAGCGGATCAGGATTTAAAGAGCCAATGTCTATCTCTACATGGATGGTGGAATCCAGGTTGATTATACTTTTTCTTTGGTAGTATTTGTCTCGGATTGGATCTGTGATCGTGAGGCTCAAGTACACAGTGGAATCACAGTCGTATCGGTTTTTAAGCTTGATACTTGGCTGCTGAGTACTCGTGTAATATGTGTTTCCATCTATCCAGGTAAATTCGTTTTCACTTGCTACTGTTTGACCTACGTAATTGGGCAAGCATCCTCGATTAAGAAAAGGTATACCATTTATAAGGAAGTCTATTTCACCATCATTATTGAAATCTGAAACGTCTATACCAATTCTTCCATAGTAATCGGCTTCTCGTTTTATTTGTATGATACTTGAAAAAGACAATTTTTTATTCCCATCCTGAAGTAAAATATAGCCAAAATTATCATGGTTATTTTGACCTCTATTTACTGTGTTCAAAATTAAGTCGGGCTTTTGGTCCCCATTGAAGTCTTCAAATAAGTAATCATTGTATCCTAAGTTTACACCAGATACTTTAATTAAAGAGTCACTTAGAATTAAAGAGCTTTGAAACTCAGAATTATCTATGTTCTCGTGAATCCATAGTTTGGAGTTATTAGAATTGTACATTATATCAAAATCTCCGTCCATGTCATAGTCAATAGATTTAGCATTAAAAACTCCTTTAACCGGAAAGTTTATTTGATTTTGAATGACAAATTGGAAGGAGCCTTTGTTTTTATAAAAAAGAGTTTTGTGAGTGTGAGGTTTATTTTCCACTTCGTATAAGTGAACCAAAATATCATTTAAGCCGTCTGAATCATAATCTACAACATCAATTGAGTTGGCTTTGTGAGCGAGCATTTGCTTTGCTGTAAAGTTACCCTTTCCATCATTGGCATAAATACCCATGACGCCCGTTTTCAAGGAAGAATAAAAGACCAAATCCAAATCAAGGTCATTATCAAGGTCACTTAGTTTTATCGCTCCTCCTACTGCTTCATCGAGAATAAAATCTTGATGAATAGTAAAACTGCCTTTTCCTTGATTAATAAGCAAAAATGCCTTGTCTTCATTTTGGGTAGTAGTGCATGTAACTACCAAATCAATGTCGAAATCATTGTCAACATCACCACTTTCAATTGTATAGATTCCGTAATTATTTAGAACAAAGTTTTCACTCCTTTTAAAGTTGTTCTTACCATCATTAAAAAGGAGTTCTGTATTGTCTTCGAGACCGTTGGATCCGCTAATTAATAGGTCGTCGAATCCATCACCATTAAAATCAGCAATTGTCTGAGACTTCAAAGCTCTAGCATAGTATGATGTTTCTTCATTAGAAATATCCATGAATTGATTGTTGATTAATTCTTCTGATCTGGGAATAATTTCAAAATCAACAACCTGAGCATTTAAATGTTTAGAAAGAATTATGAGGAGAATAAAGAACCTGTATTTCATAATAGATGAGAAGGGTTATTGTTTAACGAATCGAAAAGCCCTTTCAAGGTCGAAAGCAAAAACTTTAAGAATATAAGAGCCCGCTTCCAACCCACTAATATCAATAGTTTGACTTTGCTTATTTGATTTCCAATGTCTTCTCAATACTCCATTAGAGCTTATGATCTGGAATTCAATTTCGGAATTTGGTTGGTGACCTAACTTTAGGTTTAAGATTTGGTCCGTGGGGTTGGGGTAGAGGTTGAATTCAATTTGCTCTCTTTCAGCAGCTAATACTTTCTCCGTTATCAAAAGATTCAAGGTAACGATAGAGTCCCCTCCCATGCTGTTTGTCAAAACGAATTGGACCCTGCTGGTACTTTCGTTATAAGTTTTCCCGTCTATCCAAACTATTGGTTCATCACTGATGATATTGTCTATGGCATAATCCGGGTAATTAATGTCTTCTGCGTTTTCGTTATAGAATATTCGAACGATTTCAGTTTCATCTTTTCTCATGCCCGAAATGATAATATCCGGGGCTTTGTCTCCGTCCATGTCAGCCACCTTGATATCTCCATATCTCAGTCCCTCAATGGCCTTCTTAGGTTTTCGGCTAAAGTTTAAATTACCTTCATTTTGATAGACTGTTGTGAATAAATTACCCTGATTGTCTTCTTCTTGTGCGATGAAGTCCTGATCATCGTCTCCGTCAATGTCTGAGAAATCTAAAGAATGAAAATAATATTCGTCATCAAGGGAATTTGAGGTTGAAAAGTGCCCATTTCCATCATTTTCAAAAAGACGAGTGACACTAAACCTTTGATCTTCTAACCAACCTGAAATAACCACGTCCTTATCAAAATCTCCATCAAGGTCTTTAAATTTAATCGTAGCATCTGCGAATCCGGGCAACCCACAAGAAAATGGAATAAATTCCCGAAAACCTATATTCTGATAACAGGAGCTTGCGTATTTATCGTTTTCTGTAATGCCAGTCACAATAATGTCTTTGTCGGCATCTCCATCAAGATCAACCAGATCAATTGTTCCATAGCTTAACTTTTCAAAATAAGCATTGTGTGGGTTTTGGAATCCGCCTAAGCCATCATTAAAGAATATTTTAGCTTCGTATAAATTTAAGCTGTTGTTATACCCTGAGACTGCAATATCAGGATACCCATCGTTGTCAATGTCTTCCAAAGAAATTGTTTTTACTTCGACCTCTTTAATGATGGGAGGTCCGTTTTTCGCGAAAGAACCTGCCCCGTCATTCAGGAAAAAATTAATTCCTTCAATAGAAGCATCAAGAATTATATCCTGGTCACCATCCAGGTCTAAATCTTTAAAAAAGATTTGCCGGTCTATGTAGTCTGTCCAATCTGTTTTATTCAAGTTGCTGAACTTTCTATTTCCTGTATTGAGATAAATTTTTGAATCAATACTAATATCTAATACAGCTGTTCCTAAATCATTTAAACCATCTCCGTTGATATCTGCAATGGCAATCGAGGAGACAGCCCTTTGTTGCAGATTTTCAGGTGTAATTTCAACGAACCCTTCTCCTCTTGGCGTGTTCCTGTATTCAAGATTTAGTGTTATGACTGAGTCGCAGCCAGCCTGATTTTTCAAAACGATTCTTGGCACATTTGTAGAGATCGAGTAGGTTTTTCCATCAATCCATTCAAAAGGTGTATACGTAATCTGTCTGTCTTCATAATAATCTATCTGGCAGCCATCATTCCAATAAATGATCCCTCGATCAATATAGTCGAGATAACCATCCTGATTTAGGTCGATAATTTGAGAGTATTGGTTGTTAAAAGGTGAACTATTTAAAAACGGACTGTCCTTTGTCTTAACAAAGTTGCCCTTGCCGTCGTTTAAATGTAGGTAAGGCCAACTGTTGAATCCATATAGGATGAAGTCGGTATCACCGTCACTATCGAAATCACCCATGTTTACACTGGAAAGTCTAAAATCAAAATTGTCTTGCTCAGAAAAAGTGTGGTCTGACTGACCATAAAAGACCTTGGAGTAGAAGTTGTTATCAAGTGTGCCCTGAATTATAAAATCCTTGATGTCATCATTGTTTATATTTACAAAGCCTGAAACTCTAAGATTCTTAACATTTTCATTTAACTCGAATAATTCACTGAATTTTCCTGGAGAGTTTTGTTTGTACACAAGTACATTTCCTAGCTGGGAGTCTGAATCAACTGAAATGAAAATTAGGTCTTTGTAATTATCATCATCAATATCGCCGAATGATACGCTCTGAATTACTGGAACGTCAAGACCATTATTTTCTACGGCTTTGAAGTTTCCGTTCCCATCATTGAGGAAGATTTGATTCTTAGGATTATAGGTAAAAACAGGGTTTTGATATTGATAGGAAGAGTCTGATTCATTGAAGGTTGAGTCCTGATAACTAACGTCTATTTTCCTGTCAAAAATTATCAAGTCCGGGTAACCATCCATATCCAAATCTTCGAGATGTCGGCTCCCATTAATAATAGAGAAAGGGATGTTTGGTACAGCTTCTACACTGAATTTACCAGTGTCAATTTGAATGAGTTTCTGGACTTGATAGACGCTGTAACTTGTGGTATCATAACCCCAAACCAAAAAATCATCGTCTCCGTCGTTGTCTAAATCAGCATGGATAATACTACTTATTCTATAATTAGGGATATTAAATAAATTTCCATTTTCTTCAGAGTATCGGTCTTCATTACTTATAAAAGTGATTTCTTCTGAGGAATTGGATTCATGACTTCTGTTTAGGAAAATATCTAGTAAACCATCCCGGTTCAAATCAGAAAATGAGTATTGGCCATATTTAAATTTTTTTATTTCATTAACCGTATCCCTCGTAAATCCAGCAGCCGAAATAGGACGAATTATTTCAACATCAGTTATGGTTATAGAATCACAGCCCGAAGCCAAAGCGACAGTATCTAATAGCCCGATCTGACTTTCCAAATAAACCGTATAGTCAGAGTGCTTGTAAGGCTTTCGGGTAGTTACTGTTTGTCTGTGAATTTTGGGTTCACCTATGGTCAGGTTGAGATAAACAGTAGAATCACAGCCAAACCTGTTTTTTAAAGTGAGAGAATCTGTAGTATTACTTTCATAGTAGGTAATTCCATTAATCCAGGTGTAGGGGCCGCAACTAGCAATTTGATCCGTTGTTTTGTCTTCAAAACAACCCTCCCCTGAATAAAGTGCAATGAATTTATTGCCTGAACGCATTGAAAGGCCGGCATACAATATATCATCAAAACCATCTCCATTGAAGTCTTCGATGGCCGAGGAGGATGTCTGAAGACCTTGCAATTCGCTAAATGTTGATTCTGAAAATTTGCCCCCCTTATCATTCAGGTAAATTTTGGCTACTACATTTTCTTTTTCCTGATTGTACCCTGTAAGGAAAAGATCTGGGTAATCGTCATTATTAAAATCACCAAAGCCGGATGTATTTACTACTACATTATCAAGTTCTGCATCTAGGTTTTCAAAACTTAGGTCCCCTTTATTGATATAAATTCTGGACTGAGGTATAAGTAATTCTGGGCTATAGCCACTGATATAAATATCAGGAAGACCATCTCTATTAACGTCTGCAATTGAAATCGATCCCGTATTTAAACCTATTAGCTGATGATTATTGTATTGTTGGAAAACTCTATCTCCTTCATTAGAATATAAAATGGTCTTTGTGATATCGTCATTAACACCAGTGTAGAGAATATCCAGGTCACCATCTGAGTCAAGGTCTTCTACTTTTAGGTCGCCTGAGCGTAACCACTCCAATTCCTGAAAATTGGTGCGATCGAATTTTCCATTTTCTTTTCCAAAATAAATGCGGGTAATACTTTCAGTGGAGTTCAAGCTGCCTGAAATAATCAAATCAATTTGACCATCCTGATCTACATCTTTCAGTTCTGAAGAACTTGACTTTATTGCTGGCAAGTCAAATTCGGCGTCCGCGGTAAAAGAACCTTGTCCGTCAGAAAAGTAAAGAGCAGTTTGATACTTCTCGTTCTCATCCCAGCCTGTAATATAGATATCAGGGTATAAGTCTCCGTTCAAATCATTTACGGCTATCGACCCTTGATATAGATTAAGAAATGTTATGGAACTTAAAGAGAATTTTCCTCTGCCATCATTAATGTATAATCCGGAGAACGACTTTTGAGGACCTTCCTGGCCAATGATGAATAAATCCATGTCTCCATCAAGATCAAAATCGGCTGCTTCCATATCAACCCACATGAGCGGTTTTATACCGACATTGGCTAATTCTAATTTCTGAGCTTCAGCAAAAAGGGTTGAGAGTAAAAGAAGTAATAGAAGTTGGAAATTGAATTTCATCTTAGCGGATTATGATGCAGACTCTGGTTTCAAATATCTGAAACTATTTTCAAAATTGTCTTAGTATAGTTTTGAACTCAAAGCGGCCATAAGTTAAAGGATAGATTTTTTAAGGCTTTTGTACTCCTATTAGGATCTATCACCGCCTTACAAACCTAAATCCCCTCTTCTTCTCCCCATCAGAAAACTCAATGAAATAAGCACCGGCCTCCAGATCGCCTATGTTCATCGTTTGACTTTGCTCTTTAGAGGTCCATTTTCTTCTCAGGATTCCATTGGAGCTAATGATCTGGAATTCAACTTCGGTTTCAGGTTGATGGCCTAATTTTAGGTTAAGGACTTGTCCAGTGGGGTTGGGGTAGATGTTGATTTCAGGATCTTTTTCAGCGGAGAGGGGGATGAGGGTGAGGTTTAGAGTGACTACTGAATCACAGCCACTTTGATTGGTTAATGTGTAGGTGGCTGTTTGGGTACTCTCTAAATATGTTTTGCCGTCTATCCAAGTGAACTCACCAGTGGCCTCCACGGTATCTGTCCAAAAGTTTGATTGACCAAGAGTAAGGTGAAGAGCCGTTCTTGTCTCACAATCGAATGTAGGGCTGTAGTCTAAACTCTCATATACTCTAGGGTAAACATCTATATAATTACTCCCGGTATATGTCTTTCCATTAATCCAAGTGACAGAATCGCAGGCCATTATCTGCTCTGTTGAGTAGGGGAGTCTCGTTCCCTGATTTTGATAAATATAAACTTTAGGAACGCCGTTTTGGTCTTTCCCAATAATGAATAAATCTTCAAAGCCATCCTGGTTAAAATCTGCTGGTTTAATCTCTGCTTTTGACATATTAGGAAGACTGCTGCACCTTGTTTCTCGCAGCGTTAAATGGTCAATATTCACCATTATTTTGTTCTGATAGGAGTTGGTATACTTTCCAGGGTAGTAGCGTGAACCGGAAACTATATTATGTAGAAACACCATCTCCTCTGTACCATCATTGTTTAAGTCTTCTATCGCAGAAGCTACCACGAACCCAACAGATTGGCCACCATAGCCTTTTTTGAATTTTTCAAATTCCTTGAAATGCCCATCAACATTCTCGTAAAAACTAAAGTATTTGGGTCCAGCGGTGTATGTCCCGGAAGTGAATTGCCCATTCGCTATTAAATCGTCGTCTCCGTCTCCGTCAAGGTCAGATAAAAATAGGGCAGCAGTGGCACTGCCGGAAAGTATATTTCTTAAAGTATCAGCTTGATCAAGAGCATAACCTTCTCCTTTAATATTGGTCAAATAAATAGCATCCCAAAGAATTTGGTTTTCTACTCTTTGTCCATTTGAAAAAAACAAATCCGGGAAATTATCTCCGTCAATATTCGCTTGCTCCACTTTTATAATGGTCTGACCGTAGTTGACAACATTATTAGACAGATGGTAAGTGTCCCCGCCTTCGTTAAAATAGACAGTTAAGCTTGCAGAAGTACTATCTTTCCCATTGATCAGTATATCTGTTTTTTTATCATTATTGATGTCAAGCAATAGAATTTGAGAGACTTCTTGCAGGCTTATTTCCTCTTTTAATACTTCATTGTTCTCTTCAAAAATTTTCAACTCCATATTGCCTGACGAGTTCCTGCCGATAAAGACCATAATAGAACTACCCTTATCACTCTGAAGAATCATATCTTTCATTGCCGGGAATGGGTGGTTGGGTTCTTCAATAAACTCCTTACCATTCGATTGATTCAGAAATACCTTTGTTTCTGATTCACCATTTTGATTGATCCCATTGATAATCAGGTCAGGGAAGCTGTCCTTGTTGAAGTCCAAAACAGATGATTTAACGTCTTTCAATTGACCATAAAAATGAGGGGAGGTATAGTTTAGTTTACCGGAATCATTCGTCAAGTAGATAATATCATCAATGATAATGTCACTGTTACCATCATTATTCACATCCAAACTATTTAAAGAACCTCCTGAATTGTAAATGAAATTCGAGGAATCAAGTTTAAATCCTTTACCGCTATCATTCAGAAAGAGTTTGCAGGAGTTTTCCGTACGATAAGCAAAGCCACTACCTAGTCTTCTTCTTCCAGATGTAAGAATATCTTTGAAGCCATCCTTATTAAAGTCAATTAGTTCTATTTCACCACCTTCAGAAGTTAGATCCGGGTTTACCATTTCCTCAAAAATCAAATTCCCCTTATTTGAAAGAATTAAAGTGCTCTCTCCAAAATGGCCCATGTAGGTATCCTTTGCCGAAGCTATGAGGTCTATTTTACCATCATTATTCAAGTCCTCTGCTTTTAAGTCCTCCGCATTGTAAAAGAGCTTGACTAACTCTTTTTCTTCAAATTTAAAATTCCCCTTATTATGGTATATCAGTATTCGTGAAGAGGTAGCTCCTACCTGTGGGACATGATTTAAAGAGGCGATGAAAATATCAACAAGTCCATCGTTATTTAAGTCTTTAAAAATAGGTTTCGGGCCCCAGTGTCCCTCAATGTTAGAATTATTAATTTTTGAATACTGTTCGCCCTTCTTTTCAAATAGAAAGCTGTTTCCTATTTGTCTTCGGATGGTGTACGGTGGTGGATTATCAACCGAGTCTGTTCTAAAGGTACGGCCAGAAATGAACAGCTCGTTTTGCTTGTTTTTATTTAAATCACTGTAACTGATACTGATCAAATCCATCACAGGCAGATCAAGTGTCTTTGTTTTTTGTGTAAAATCTCCTTTGCCGTTATTGAATAGCTCACTTAATGTTGAACTTGAGTCAGGTTGAGTCAAATAACTAATGTCAAGATCACCATCTAAATCAATATCGGCCAATGTAAAACTAGTCACACTTTGAGCTAGAATATTGTCAGTTTGTAAAGAGAAATTGCCTTTTCCGTCACTTAAGTGTAGAGCTAAAATACTTCTTTGACTTCCATTATCGTCTTCGATTCGGCCGGAAGTAATGATGTCTTCGAGTCCATCACCGTTCATATCTCCGGTTTCTCTATGGTAGATTTCAATGAACTTGCTAAGGTTATTTCTTGGAGTGACATCAATGAAAGTCTGGGCTCTGAGACTAAGAATAGAAGATAAAAGAAGTATGGTGAGGAGTGAATATTTTTTCATGCTGTTGTTGGTTACTTCCCAAATTTACAGACTATGATTTAAAGTTGGTAACCGAAAGTCATGAACTTGTGCTCAAACCAATGCCCCCTCACTACAATTCTTACAAATCTCGACTTCTGAGCGGGATTTTATGAGAGCCTTACGGAAGTTTTGGTAAGGCTTGGAGTGCCAGATTTCCTTAAAGGTATTTTGCTGTAATGAGCCCATTGGGTGTTCTGAGTCTTTGTCAAAACAGCAGGGTACAAGTGTGCCATCCCAGGTGATCACGCAGCTGTGCCACATTTTCCAGCAATGGTTTAATAGCTTGTTTTTGATGCTGTAGGTGCCGTCTTGATTGTCTTTATAACGGGAGTATTTGTCAATGGTGGGTATGAGTTCATTACCGTTCTCATACTCATAAATCTGGGCGGTTTTGAGTCGGACCTCATCTACCCCGTACTCTTCCGCTAATTTATATACGTCAGCAATTTGATGCTCATTGGGTCTGACTACCAAAAATTGAAATATGGTATGAGGCGTTTTAGAATTAAGCCTCTTTTTGGCCTCAATCAGATTCTTTGTGCCTTCCAGAACTTTGCTCAGTTGACCACCCACGCGGTACTGTTCATAAGTTTCCTGTGTTGTGCCATCAATCGAGATAATCATACGGTCAATACCACTTTTTACCGTTTTTTCGGCGATTTCAGGCGTAAGATAATGGGCATTGGTACTCGTGGCCGTGTAAATTTTTCGATCAGAGGCGTACTTAACCATTTTCAGGAAATCTTTATGGAGGTAGGGCTCGCCCTGAAAATAGAAGGTCAGATAAATCAAACTGTCCTGTAATTGATCAATGGTGCTTTCGTAAAGCTCTTTTTCGAGCATCCCTGTAGGCCGCGTAAACGAACGTAAACCACTTGGGCATTCCGGACAGCGGAGATTACAGCTGGTGGTTGGCTCAAAACCAACAGCCAGCGGAAGCCCTTTGATGGTTGGTTTTCCTGTCAATTTTGAAAAACCATATGATCCCAGAATCTGCAGGGCATTCCGAACCCTTTTTAAGGTCAGTTTACTCGCAAAATTCAGATGATCTTTGATCTGCATAAATTAATCGACAGGTATTTGCTGATACATTTCTTTCAGCTGTTCGTTAGTTTCAGTAGCAATTACCTCTTTCAAGGCCTCTAACGCCTGAGGGTGCTCCGTCAGCAATAAAAGGGCCTGTGTTGCGGCATAGCGTCCTATCCAGTTCGTCTCATTCATAGCAATCCTTTTCAGGAATGGGATGCTTCTCCATTGTGTTTCCACCGGGGCTCTGACCAGATAACTTCCCAGCACACCCATGGTTTGATAAAGTTCAGAACCCGATAGCTTTGACATTCGGTCTTCAAACCATTGATAGTCTTCTGGTTGAGCCTTAGCCGCTTTATGATTGGCTACGGCTACGAAAATATTCACATCCTTGATGTCTTCCATCATATGTGTCAGGGAATCGGCATCAGGAGGGTTGCTGATCAATATAGCCTCCAGAGCGGCTGCCCTTACGGCATAGGAAGTGTCAGCCAGCGATTTTCTGAACAACAGATCATTTTGAGGATTAAGGAAATTCTTCATCGCTAAAATAGCAGCCGAACGCACATTCGATTTATCGTCGGTTCTAATGACTGATTGAAGTCTTCTTTCAACTTTCAGAAAATCATCGCCGTCATAGTCAAAAAACTTGTGAACGGCCATTTCTCTGATTTTCCAAAAAGGGTCTGTCAGCATTTCAATAGCCAGCTCACGTCTTTTTTCGTCAAACATGGCATTGAGTGACAATTCGCCTTCAAGGTTTTCTGAATCACTCAAAAAATTGAAAGCTTTCGCTCTCGCAATAGCTCCTTTTGAATGCCTGCTTTGAGCAAATAATTCTTCTTCGGTTTGTTCCTGATCTATAACACCCAGAAAATCGGAGAAAGGGTCTGCTGCAACAAAAAGCGGTTGTTCGGAAAGACTAAAACTGAAGACTTCGAGGTTTTGATCAATTTCAAGCTCCTCAATCCGGGTTCCATTTTCAGTACCAATTTCAATTTTGAGCGGAAAACGGTAAATCTGATTGTTAACAGAGTCAGTTTGTTGAAAGATCTCAATTTTCAGTTGCTCATTCTCATAGGAATGCGAAATGTTCAATCTTGGGTGTCCTGCATTCAGGAACCATTGGTCAAAAAGCCAGTTGAGATCGCGACCAGTGACTTCTTCAAAAGCCATTCGAAGATTGTGTATTTCAGTGTTTTTCAGCTTATTTTCTTTAAGATAAACTTCAAGAGCTTTGAAAAACGCCTTATCACCGACCTCCTGACGAATCATGTGCAGGATACGCCCACCTTTGGCGTAGGAATGGCTGTCAAACATTTCCTCCTTATCTTCATAACCATATCGGATAACAGGCACCTGTTTGCTGTCGGATTCGTCGAGATATTGATTGAGCTCCGTAAAATTAAGCCACTCGCCTTCGGCTTTTCCATAAAAATGTGACGCCCATAAGTATTCAGAATAATTAGCGAAAGCCTCATTAAGGCTCAAATTGGCCCAACTTTCGGCTGTTACATAATCGCCAAACCAATGATGAAAAAGCTCATGAGCTATCACCCCATCATCATTACCATCGATTAGTTGATGTCCGTTTTTCTGAACGGAGCTTCCATGAACTGTTGCTGTGGTATTCTCCATGGCACCGCTTACATAGTCTCTTACCGCTATCTGAGCATATTTTGACCAGGGATATTTAATATTTAGCAAATCTTCAAAATACCGGATCATTGCCGGTGTTCTGCCAAAAATGGCCTGAGCACTTTCCTCAAATTCCGGTTCCACATAATAGCTGACCTCAAAGTCTTTGAATTCGGGATCGGTAACTTTTGCGAAATCACCTGCGGCAATCATCGTCAGATAAACGGAGTGTGGGATGTTCTGCTTCCAAACATCTGTTCTGGTTTCATCCTCATTGTCTTTTGAACTGACGAGAAGACCATTGGAAAGTGTCTTATATACTTTGGGAACGGTAAGATGTATCTCTTGCGTGTGTTTTTGGTTCGGGCTGTCAAGTGTTGGAAACCAGCAGCTATTATACTCAGTTTCACCTTCCGTCCATATTTGCTGTGGCCGTGAATTACTTTGATTGATGAAATAAAGCCCTTTGTAAGTGCTGTTTTTTAATGGTTCTATTTCCTGAAGCTTATCTGGTCTGGCAGTGTATTCGATGATAACCTGAACGGTATCCGTTCTGGTGTAGGAGCGGTCAAGGTGGATATTGAGCTTTAATTTATCATATTCAAACCGAGCCTGCTGATCATTGAGTCCCACGGAATGAATTTGAAATCCTTTAGCATCCAGAATAAGCTGATCCTGAGGATAAAACCAGGGCCTGAGCTGTAAAATAGCTCTGCCTTCCATTTCATTTCGTGTCCAGTCGGGTTTAAGGTGGAGCTCAGTATGAATCAGGTCAAAAAGCTTGGTTTCTGAAGGATTATAGTTTTGCTGAGCTAAGACAATTTGCCCCCCAAAAAAGAGCAGGAAGATGGTGTAGAATTTCTTCATCTTAACGAGATTTTTTCAGGTCATTGAAGAAGTACTCTTTCAATAATGTTAAACGATATCCATAAGATTCATCTTCATCAAGAAGGCTCACTTTATAGACTCTTTTGAAAACAAAATCGTCAAGACTGGCATAACCTCCTTTGATTTGTAAGGTCAAGGTCAGATCGCCCGGGTTGTAGCTCCAGTTAGATTGTTCTACATCCATATCCAGAAAATCAACGCCTGCACAGGCAAAGATTTCTGAACTGCTTTGATAATCATAATCAATGGTGCCGTTGGGTAAAAATTTCCAGATCATCGTATTTAGATCAACCTTGTCTTTGGTGTAGTTGATAAACTCAATGTTACCCCGTTCAATTTTCGGAGTTCTCAAAATCCAGTTTTGAGAGTCATCCAGCAATTGAAGAAACTTTGAGGCCGGTTCCTGTGAAAAAGCATTGGTACAGGCCAAAAAAATAAAGGCAAGAATGGAGTTCCTGATCATTGATTATTCATAAATTTTACTGCTTTGCTGGCCGGAAACCATGAAGCCAGAAAAGCGATAGTGACGATCCCGATGAGTGACAAAATAACATCAGATGCCTTCAAAAGCACTGGATAGGCATCAACAATGGCAAACTGCATGCCCATAGAAAGCCAGCCGTACTGCATTTGACTCCAGCAAACACCCACGCCGATAATCAGGCCGAGCAGAGCTCCTGTGAGAGAAATGATGCCTCCTTCCGCAACAAAAATCTGACGAACCAAACTTTTCTCAGCACCTAAGGCGGATAGTGTTTGAATATCATCTTTTTTGTCAAGTACAAGCATGCTCAGGGCAAAGTAAATATTAAAACTGGCAATGCCAATAATGAACAAAAGGGCCAGAAAAATGAAGAGCTTCTCAATTTTAATGGCCCGGTAAAGAGCTTCATTTTGCTCATCTCTGTCCTTAACCAAATAGCTAGCTCCAAGAATCTCTTTTAATTTTGTCTTGATCTCCTTGGTCTTTGTTTCATCACTGAGTCTGATTTCTAAACTCGTTCGCTGATTATATAGTTCTGTCAGCTTTTCCATCTCTTTGAGCGGAATGTAAACAAGATTATCATACTGCTGTTCCAGAATGAAAGCTCCTGAAACAGGCAGATAAAGCCGGTTGATATTATCCTCGGGATTTAGAGCATTTAGCTTTTGATTTCGCGGATACCAGAGCTGTAGCGGTCGCAGATAATTAAAGCTTTGCAAATTAAGGGTTTGGTAAACCCCACCACCTACAAAAGCAAAACTCTCATCTCCTTCAGAAATGACCAGTTCTCCATCAAATTTGTTATTTTCCAGTGGGTTATTAATCTGGAAAGTGCTGTCTACCCCTTTTACATCTACAATGATTTGCTGATCCTCACGGCGGGCGAGGGCGTTATCTTCAATGACCTCGGTGATGACCGAAATACCACTGATCTGCCTCATGTTGTCAAGATTGAGGGAGTCAAGTGGGAAAGTCTTTCCACTGGCCGGAGTTACTTTAATATCCGGGTCAGAACTCTTAAAAATGGTTCGGTTCAGGTCTTCCAGGCCATTGAAGACAGAAAGTACGATGATGAGAGCAGCAGTACCCACACAAACTCCCAGCATAGAAATTATGGAGATAAAATGAATAAAACCTCTCTTTTTGCCTGAGAAAAAGTACTTTTTAGCAATGTGAAAGGATAAATTCATGAAAACCTTTAGCGGGT
The DNA here is from genome assembly GCF_001306455.1 of Jiulongibacter sediminis. GTDB lineage: Bacteria > Bacteroidota > Bacteroidia > Cytophagales > Spirosomataceae > Jiulongibacter > Jiulongibacter sediminis. The sequence continues at coordinate 302,795 of NZ_LGTQ01000013.1, forward strand.
GTAAGTGTCGTCCTCTTCGTCGTCAGCGTCAGGTGCAGACGGAATATCAAGCTTATCAAAAAGCTCGTTCATTCGCTGAGCATATTCGGCTGAATCGTCAAGGTAAAATTGAAAATGGGGGACAATCCTGAACTGGTTCCTAACTCTGTGCCCAAAGATGCCTCTGATTTTCTTGGTTTGCTCTCTGATTTTTTCAAGAAGAGCTTCTTTATCATCGACCATCAGGAAACTTAAATAGACTCGGGCGATGGCCAGATCAGGTGAAACTTTCACATCTGTAATGGTGATGAAGGCGTTGTCAAAAGCCAGTTTAAAGTCCTTCTGAAATATTTCTCCAAGGTCCTTTTGAATCTGTCTTGAAACTTGTTTTTGCCTTTTATTTTCCATTCTTCTTTACCTGGTCTATCAGGCTGCAAATATCTTGGTTTATTTTGGTTAATCGGTTGTCAAAAGTATAATTTTGCCTTCTGAAACTTAAATTAAGCTCCTTTTGATAACGCTTTTCAGGGTCAATACGTATTTCCATGTTTTCTCTATTCTGGTGGTATTGCTTCTGCTGAAAGTCCCTTTCATTTCTATGGGTTTGCCTACACTTCAGCCTGAGCTGGAATGGCTGCTGGTAGGAGAGCGGTTGAACGAGGGAAAAAGCCTTTACAGTGATATCTGGACAAAGACCGGCCCGCTTACCGCCTATGTTTATGGTTTCGTTTACTGGCTTTTTGGTCGGGATCAAACATATTATGAGCTTTTTGCTCTGGTACTGGCCTACTTCCAGTCGCTGTATTTTGCTTATTTGATCAATAGCAACAGAGTAATTATCGAGCGTAATTACCTTCCGGCACTCATGTATGCGGTAGTCATTTCGCTTTCTTTTGACCTTTCAAAACTTACCCCTGCTTTAATGGCTAATACATTTCTTTTAATGGCCATCAATAGCATTTTTAAACATATTGATAAGGCCGGGGAGTCTTCGGAACATGTTTTTGAAGTCGGCCTAATGATTGGTATTGGTTCTCTGTTTTTATATAGTTTCCCTGCATTTTTCTTCTGGGCTATTTTAAGCCTTATTATGTTCTCGCCTTTTAAGGGGAATCAGGTCTTTCTGATGTTGCTAGGTTTTGTTCTACCTCTTTTTGTGGCGGTTTTGTTCTTTTATTTTAACGGTACTTTTAATGAGTTTTATCATCAGTGGATTCTCCAGTTTTCAAGGTTAGTTCCTTTGGTTGGCAGCGAAATTGTTGGTGTAATTGTTATCTTCCTTTTACCAACTGTTTTTGCGATACTCGGAAGCTTGAGGGTACTTAATAATGTTCGTTATTCCAGTTTTCAAAACAGGAAACATCAAATTTTGATTCTTCTGGGTGTATTCGCTTTGCTCCCGTATTTCCTTTCAAAACCTCACGGGACTTACCATTTGATCGGATTAGCTCCTTTTCTGGCCTTTTACCTAACGGGCTGGTTTATTTTTGCCCGGGGGGCGTATTTGGCGGAAGTAGTTTTTCTGGTTTTTCTGGCATTTGTGATGTTGATCAAAAGACAGGGTTTGAGCCCTTTGATCGGCAACGGACTGCAGCATTTGACAGAGCTTCGTGTTAATACTGGTTCCTCAAAAAGCTATGTTGAGGGTAAAAGGATTTTGGTAACAGGTGATACGAATGATGATTATTTCACGGCGAAAGCAGGCTCACCTTTTGTAAACTGGGAGGTTTCAAAAGGCATTCTTCAACATCCGGATACCTATCAGAATCTTGCCCTTATCTACGAGACGTTTAAGGCAGAAAAGCCTGACTATATCATTGATAATGAACAAGTGTTTCCTGAAATTTTTGATCGGATTCCCGAGCTTTCAGGTGCTTACGAACGGGTGGAAGGTACCCGTCACTTCAGGTTAAAAGATTAAGCACATGCTATTTTACCAACTCTTCTTTGGTGACGGCCACCTTCAAACTCTGTCGTAATAAAGGTTTTGACAAACTGAAGTGCTGTTTCTTTTTCAATGAATCTAGCCGGCAAACAAATTACGTTAGCATTATTATGTAGCCTGATCAGTTTTACAATCTCTTCATCCCAAACAAGGCCAGCTCTGATGCCTTGGTGCTTATTGGCAGTCATACAAACTCCGTTTCCAGATCCGCAAATAAGGATACCAAACTCGTATTCTCCATTTTCAATAGCATTGCAAAGCGGGTGAACCGAATCAGGGTAATCAAAAGATTCCTCTGAATACGGGCCGAAGTCAGCCGTTTCAAAATTCTGCTCCTGCAGCCAGTGCAAAATGTGTTTTTTATATTCGAATCCGGCGTGGTCGCCTCCAATTGCAATTTTCATCTGTTTATAATTTTTAAGTCATTGAGAATTAAATTCTTAAAAATTCTAAGACATTCAGGAATTCCCACAAAATTTATTCATCACTTGGGTGCAATTAGTATTGAATAAATTTTGTACTCATTTCATCTCCTTAAATTTTGGGCAAAAGTACCACAGTTTTTTGAGGAGGTCAATCAGATTTTGATTTATCAGTACTTCCAGTTCAACGCATTGATATTTTCTCCGATTCGTTTGCCCTCTTCCAAACCTTGGATATTGTCCTGTTGAGTATGAATTCCGCCCAAAATTCGTGACCATCCACACTCTTCAGCAAAGGCCCAGATACTTGTAAATTCTCTTGATCTGAACTCTACATTGCGTTCACTGTCTTTTGGCCTGCCTTCATGGAAATCATCAGTATAAGTGATATCATCACCAAAAACAGAAATTAAGGTTGTAGCCGCAGCAGCAGACTGGGTGGAATGCCCTGATGTAAATGCCGGGAAAGGTGGCTCTGGCCAAAACTGCGTATAGCGGCTATCTATATACCTCCGAATAAATGCCGTTGGCCTCTCCGCATGGTAATGATATTTACACTTAAAGCACCTAACAAAGGCGTCAGAAACGGCCATACCAACTTTGGCAAAAACTGAGGCGGCCTCAAAGAGGTTGTTTTGCTCCTGATTGACAAGCTTTGCGGCTAAATAATAGGAGTGGCCCGGAGGGCTTGCTGATCCTGCAGGATCATCGCCCCACCAAAGTGCCGTTTCTTTTTCTTCTTGAGTGAGACTAATATTTTTATCATAAACCTCCTTCATGTCGTTATAATAGGCACTGCTGGTTTCAGCACTGTACTCGTAAATTTCTGGTATTTCTAATTGTTCATTTGCTGGTACGAAAAGCCTGTTTTGGCCCCAGTATGGATGTAGCGGTTGGTTAATTGAAGACTGTCCGAATCTTGGAGGAACCCAATATTCGACGCCCTGAGGAAGTGTATACGAATAATCAAATGTACGCATGAAGCCTTCATGCCCGTTATCGTTTTTTGACCATTCGAAGATAACCGTCGCAATGTACTTACCATATTCAGCAGAAGCTGTAAGGACTGAATCAGGCACTCCGGCGGCCTTTCTTTCAGCAACAATAGAGGAGTGTAAGTTTTGTAGTGCTTCTTTTAATTGGTCTGAAGTATGCGGGTAAAGTGCCGTAAGAATCCCGGCCTGACCAGCACTCAGGCTCGTTTCCCAGTCAAGTCCTTGAGCCGAAGGAAGGTCTGAAAGGCCACTCAGCTGGCTCGCCACAGACTTGAAAATAATACTTCCACTTACAATTGACTCATACATAGTTACCCCGGCATAAGCCAATGTTCTGGAAGTATATGTAGGAGAATTTTCAGGAGATTCCTTGACCAGTTTTAAGGTCATATTCGCCCATTGATGAGCTACTTTAGGAGAAATCTGAACTTCAGTAGGTTCAGGAATAACTTCTTCATCTACTTTTTTTTCACAGGCCCACAAACCGAAAAGCAGAATAATCAGGCAAGAACGTTTTAAATTAATCATGAGATTTACTGAAGTCTAAGTAAGGCGAAATGGCTAAAATCTCTTCCGGAGTAAGAATATGTAATTTTTTGAGCTCATCAACATGGCTAAAATGGCCGTGTTGCTTTCTATAAGCTAAAATACCTTTCTTCTTTGAGTAACTCAAGTGAGGGGCTTTCCAATCGCTCAGTTCTACTTCATTGATTTTAATCTTTATGGGTGCGGTCTCCAGATAAACATGCTTTATTAACTCTTCATAGGTGCTGTCAGGCAATCCATAGGTGTTTTTTAGTTGGCTGATATCGTAGAAACCACCGAGACTTTCCCGGTATCTAACTATTCTGTCTGCAAATACTTTACCAATTCCGTAGACCTGAGTTAACTCCTCTGTTTTCGCGAGGTTTATGTCAAACTTTTCAATGGTTTTAGGTTTAAATACTTCTTTTTTGGGCTCGCTCTCCGGGAAACCCTCGAAAATGGTTTCATATGTACTGGCTGTTTTTTGGTCTTCTTTTGAGGGTAATTCGATGAAGGCTTCAATTTTCTCAAAAAGCTCCTCATTTATACCATATACAGAGGCCACGTCTTCTTTGAACCGATATACTTTTCCTGCTTTTCTAAACTTGACAAGGTTGTTAGCTCCATATCTGGGAAAGCCCATGTTGATGAGCTCTTGTGCAGATATTTTGTTTGGATCAAATGCTTTGAATTGAACAGACTTCTTTTCTGATGCTTTTAGAGCTATCAATTCAGCTTTTTCCTGATTGAGATTTGCAAGCTCTTTTTCAGGTAGATAATAAGCTGAAAATGAGAACTGACGATCTTTCCTGGTGGTAATATTTTCGATAGTTATACTTACTAAAAAAAGAATCACCAGAGCCAGGAGGCCAAAAAGAACACTTTTAGCCTCATTTTGACTGAGTTCAAAATTGCGTTTGATAAAGTTTAAAATGGATTTCATTACTTTAAGTTGTTGGTTGTCAAGGAGAAGTAAATATAGTGAAAACTTGAATCAGACATTTAGCAAAACAAACAAAGTGTAGTTCTTTTGATGTTTATACCTTTGTTTTGGTTCATAAAAAAGATCAAATGCAAAGCATGCCTTTGGCCGAAAGGCTGAGACCGAAAAATCTTGACGAATACATTGGGCAGGAGCATATTCTGGGTAAAGGGAAGCCTCTTAGAAAAGCAATTGAAGCTAATCTGGTGCCTTCTATGATCCTTTGGGGGCCTCCGGGAGTAGGTAAAACCACGCTGTCCCTGATGTTGGCGGAGCTGACAAAAAGGCAATTCTTTTCGCTTTCTGCGATTAGTTCAGGCGTGAAAGATTTGAGGGAAGTACTAAGCAAACCTTCAGGACTTTTTCCCCCGATTTTGTTTATCGACGAAATACACCGTTTTAATAAGTCACAGCAAGACACCCTTTTGGCCGCTGTTGAGCGGGGGAGGGTGACGCTGATTGGAGCTACAACTGAGAATCCGTCCTTTGAGGTTAACTCTGCCTTATTATCCCGATGTCAGGTTTATATTCTTGAGGCTTTTGGACAGAAAGAATTGTATGCCTTGCTTCAAAGAGCGATCAATGAAGATGTTGAACTTAAAAAACTCAAATTTAAACTGGACTCCACCAACTCACTTTTTAGAATCAGTGGAGGGGATGGTAGAAAATTGCTCAATCTTCTTGAAATGGTGGTTACCTCTCAAATGGGCAACAAGACCATCACTATCAATGATGAAAATGTAGAAGAGGTGGTGCAGAAGAACCTCGCCAGATACGACAAAAGTGGCGAGCAGCATTATGATATCATTTCGGCTTTTATAAAATCCATGCGTGGGTCTGACCCCAATGCTGCCCTTTACTGGCTGGCCCGAATGCTGGTGGCCGGCGAAGATATGATGTTTATTGCCCGTAGAATGCTTATTCTGGCCTCAGAGGATATTGGAAATGCCAACCCGACAGCAACGATCATTGCTAATAATTGTATGGAGGCTGTAAAGAAAATCGGGTACCCTGAAGGTCGAATAATCCTTTCTCAAACTGCGATATATCTGGCAACCTCACCAAAATCAAACGCCTCTTATATGGCCATTGACAGGGCGATAGCATTGGCTGAAAAGACTTCACATTTACCTGTTCCGCTGGATTTGAGAAATGCTCCTACCAAACTGATGAAAGAGGTCGGCTATGGCAAAGACTACAAATACAGCCATAGTTATGAGGGCAACTTTGCGAAGCAAAACTTTATGCCTGATGACCTCAAAGGTGAAAAACTATATGAACCTGGCCAAAATGCCCGTGAGCATGAAATCAGAAAAAAACTACAAACCTGGTGGGAAGACTGGTACGAGTATTAAGGTTCTTTGGTTAATGTAAGACTGTAATTCATTTCCACAATCTGGCTAATCAAGACCTGAATGAGGGCCTTCGAGAAAGCATCCATACCAGATAAACTGGCATCAAATGAGTTAACCAGATCCTGATGATTGAGAGATAAAGTCAATTCGTTATTTTCCTCGGTCATTTTTAAGTATAACTTAAAAGGAACGTTTAAATCAGCCTCCACAATGCTTATGATCAGGAGGTTATTCTCAATCTGGTAAGTATTACTATTGACTTTTTGATCTTTTTTTATGTTTCCGATGCCTAAAGATGCATTCGTAGTATAGGTTCCATCGGGTGAAAAAAAGAAATAAATTTCCTGATCAGTGACGTCTTTGTCAGTGATTTCAGGTTGTTGATCCTGAAAAGTGATCTCAGAGTTGACCCGGGTTAAATTATACTGACCATTTAAAATAATAGGCTCAATATCCTTCTTTTTTGAAGAACAAGCTGCTGTGACAATAATCAAGAATAGAAATACTGATATATTCTGTAATCGGTTCATAGTTAGTTCGTTTTAGAAAAACTTAAGGAGAATAGAGCCTGATTAATTCTAGTAGTAAATTCATACATGGAATTTCTAAGCTCCGAAGAAAAGTTATCAGATGAAGTCCTGATGCTATGGACATAGTTCTGTGTATCCATAACAAGTGAAGGGGATGAGCCCTGAAGATCAAATGCCTCAAATTTTAGGTTTACATTCTGATCAAACTGAGGATCATTTATGGTGATTTCTACAAAGGTTCCATTATTATTCTCCACATAGGTATAACTTCCGGCTCTAACCTCAGTTTTCCGAAGTAATAATTTATTCAGGCCGAGATCCGTGTTTGTCGCAAAAATTCCTCTAGGTAAAAATTCAAAGTAGAATTCCTGTTCTCTGTAGTCTAATTGTTTTTTAAGCAGAGGAGCAGAATTTTCGTCCACCATTCCTTCAATGTCAGTTAATTTCCATCGGCCGTATAAATCACGGGGATTGGGGTCGTTTGGAGATATAACGCATGAGAATGTTATCAGTATTAGCACTAGCGAAACCACAAGAGCGTGGCGGGTGCTAGATTTCTTCGTCAATGACATAGCTGATATCAGATGCGTTTTGTTTTACGTATAGCTCACCAAGAAAACCGGCTAGAAATAGCTGAACCCCAATCATAACGGTCAAAAGGGCTAGGAAGAAAAGCGGATTATCAGTCACATTTCTGAATGGAAGCTTATTCCAAAGGTTGTACAGCTTTTCACCGATCAGGAAAACGGTAATGGCTGTACCAATGATAAAACTGATGACCCCAAAAGCACCGAAAAAGTGCATGGGTCTGCGGCCAAATTTATTGACAAAAGTAATGCTCAAAAGGTCAAGAAAACCATTGATGAACCGGTCGATACCGAATTTGGTATGACCATATTTTCGAGCCTGGTGCTGCACTACCTGCTCGCCAATTTTGTCGAAACCGTTCCATTTGGCAATCACCGGAATGTAACGATGCATTTCACCGTAAATTCGGATGTTTTTTACAACTTTTTGGTCATAAGCCTTTAAACCACAATTGAAGTCGTGAAGTTTAACATCGGAGATTTTGCGAGCTGCCCAGTTGAAAAGCTTACTTGGCAGGTTTTTCGAAAGAACGGGGTCATGCCTCTTTTTCTTCCAGCCGCTGACGATATCATATCCGTCTTCGGTGATTTTTCGATAGAGCTCGGGAATTTCCTCAGGGTTATCCTGAAGATCTGCATCCATCGTAATAATAACGTCACCTTCTACAATCTGAAAGCCGGTATCCAGGGCCGCTGTTTTGCCGTAATTTCGACTAAATTTCAGCCCCCTTACTCTTTCGTTTTTTTCTTTCAATTCACAAATGACCTTCCAGGAATCGTCTTTACTGCCGTCATCAATAAACAGGATTTCATAGCTCAAACCAGCTTTGGTGAGAGTTTTGTGAATCCAATCATGCAATTCAGGGAGTGATTCTTCCTCATTTAGTAAAGGGATGAGGACGCTTATTTGCGGCTTAGACATTAGGTAAGGAAAGCTTATTTGTAGGTCAAATTTAAAAAATTATGTAGTAATCTTTCAAAAGTGCCTCAAAATCATGTGTATATGTTCTTCCATTGGTTTCGTAAATACAAAGTTCTAGCCTCTTGGGCGGAACTTTTTGTCGACCAAAAAGAACAACTTTACGAAAGACTGGCTTTTCAGCATGATGCCGGACAGACAATTCCTGAAGAGGAAACAGGTTCTGGCTAGCCATTTTTTCTGCAAAAATCGCCATTTCCGTAGGTGGTAATAAAATAGATGAGATTCCCTCCAGAGATAATTTTTCAGAGATGATTTCCGCTAAGTCTGCAAAACTCAAATGACTATTGTGTTTTGCTTTGTTTTTCTGATGATCCGGAGAGGAAAGTTGTCCCTCAAAAAAAGGAGGGTTTGAAATGATAAGATCGTATTCTTTTTCGACAAACTGCTTAGCATCAGTTTTATAAACAGAAATCTGACTGTTGAAAGAACTGTCCTGAACGTTTTTAAGAGCCTGTTTCGCCGCGGCTTCATCAATTTCAATGGCATCTATCCTAACATCTCCTTTCTGAGCTAACATGAGGCTTAAAAGCCCGGTACCCGTTCCAATATCCAATACTTTCATTCCTTTTGTCACCGGAGTAAAAGCACCCAAAATGCAGGAGTCTGTGCATACTTTCATGGCACATTGGTCTTGCTCTATTTTGAATTGCTTGAATTTGAACATTTTTTGAACTGAGAAGAGGGGAGTTGGAAGTTTGATGTCAGATGTTGGGAGTTTGATGTCCGGCGTTTGAGGTCTTTTGTCTTAAATCTTAGGTCTGACATCCTATCTTCAATCACTTTCTCCCAAAATCCGCCGGGTTTTCACCCCAATTTCGGGTATCCCATTTGAGGATGATATTCTTGTACGAGTTTTTTTGGAGCCAATCTTCGGCACGTTCCATTAAATCAAAAAGCTCCTGATTGTTTTCAGTCTTTTCCAGTTTAGTGTTTGCCTTTTTCTTTCTAACCCAGCTCATAGCTGTTCGCGAATCACTGTAAATGGGTAAATCGAGCCCGTGTTTTTTCAATAAAGCCAAAGCATGTACAATGGCTAAAAACTCACCAATATTATTCGTTCCGTCCTTAAAAGGGCCTTTTTTGAAAAGTAGTTTACCGGTATTGAAATCAAAACCCTGATACTCCATATCACCGGTTTTGGTGTTCCAGGCCGCATCTACTACTATACTTCTTTTTGTTGGAGGTTTGGCATTAGGGTTGATAGCTGCTTTCTTCTTTGAGCCACCTTTCGTAATGGATTGAGCATATGGTTTTGCAAACGATTCAATTGCCTCCTTTTCATTTTCAAAAGATTTATACTGAGCACCATTAAAGCCTTCAATTTGCTTTTTACACTCATCCCAACTTCCGTAAATGCCTTTTTTACGGCCGTTCCAAACGACGTAGTACTTTTTCTTTTTTTTAGACATTGGTGAGCTCGTCAGAAGCTGCCAGGTAGATGACGTCAAACTTTGATTTTAGCTCAGACTCTTCAATTCGCTCTACCTCAAAACTAACGTTACCGGCGTACTTTGCTCTTAAACCTTCAGTTTTCTCAATTAAAGACTGTATAAATGGGTGTTTTCCTTTTGAGATTGCCTGTCCAAAATCCTGAATGTTGGCTTTGTACATCAAATTCACCGGTATCAGATAATGTTTTCCATTTTTAGCAGCACAGACACAACTAGGGTCAAAAACATCGGAAGCAGCCAACTCGTTAAATTTTTGTTGAGCAGTGGCATATTCCACTTCATTTTCGCCGAAAACCACAGCCACTTTTTTACGTTTTTCCTGCTGGGCTGATGTCATGGCAGCGTCAATCCTTTTTAAGAGCTGCTGCATTTTATGGCGGTGTTTACCTTCGTTAATTCTTTGGGCAATTGATTGTCGAACCAGATAGTTCATCGATTGAGTAATGCTCAGGCCAATTTCAGCCATCTGTTTGAAAATGAGACTAGTAGGCGACATGCCCGGCAAGGTGTTGGGGTCATGGAATATGATTTCGTCATCCGGAGTGACAAATCCATCAATTCGGCAAATAACATTCATGCCCAGGTCTTTGAAGGCCTTAATGCCCAGTGATTCTACTTTTTTGAGATTCTCAAGATGCGTATCTATCGGGATTCGCTTTTTAGTAACTTCTGATTGATACTTTGATTTGAAATCAAAGGTCTCGATTTCGCCATAAATCTCAGTGGGAGGGAGGGCATACACGTTGAATTTGTCATCCTGAATTAGACCCATTGAGAACTCCTGACCTTCAATGAATTCTTCTATTAAAACATACTCCTCAGCATTGACGGAGGTTAAAATGGCCTCTTCATTGGTTTTGAGGTATGCATCTAAAGCCTTCAACAGATCGCCCGGGTGGTAGTACACTTCCTCGTCCAATACCAATGGAAATCCGATGCCTTCACTCAGACTGAGCGTTTTCTCCAGAATATTCTTTTTCTGCCTTTTCGTAAGTTTTATCCAGTCTTTTTGGGAGACTACCTGTTGAAAGAAGCATTGGTACATCTTTTTGCTGAAGTCTTCCATGCTTCGTTTTCTCACAATGCCTACTCCAATGGAAGAGCCCTGATGGGGGGCTTTTATTACCAGCGGAAAACCAAGATTTTTGGTTAGCGAGCTGAACATGGCTGAGCGATCAGCAGTATCCCATTCTTTTCGTGTTATTATTTTTGATTTCTTCTGCTGGCCATTTGACTTTTTCAATAGATCGTTTTGAAAAGGCTTATTAATACCAATGGCCGAGGCCAAAACATTTGGGCCGACATAAGGCACACCAAACCATTCTAAAACGCCTTGAATACTACCATCTTCAGCATAAGGGCCGTGCATTACCGGGAATGCAATATCAATGGTTTTAGCAAGATTTTCAGGTTTGACCTGTTTCCCTATTTTATAAATGAGCTTGTAAAGCTGAGTGTCATTCAAATCACCTAGTGACTCTATATAAAGTCGGTAGCCTTTGTTTAGATTTTTTGACGGATATACGTCTCTGATAGAATCGGCATAGATGTACTCAGTGTCAATCTCAATAAAGTGTCCGTGACTATCCACAAAAATGAGGACAGGCTCGAAAATTGACTTGTCAATATGTTCAAAAGCTGTTCTTCCGCCTTTAAACGAAATTTCTCTTTCTCTGGAAGGACCACCGAAAAGGATACCAATTTTCAGTTTTGTGCTCATTTTGGAGTAAGGCCTTAAAAGGTTAAACTAGGAATCACGAAGTAAACGCAAGTTAAATAAAAAAGCTACTTGCAAAGGCAGGTAGCTTCTCATTTTTATGTGATTTATGTCAATGTCAGGCAGTTGTGAGATTCAGAGCTTCCACTTTTTTGATCTCAGGTACTTCTTTTAAAATGGCTTCTTCAAGCCCACCTTTAAAAGTCATTGTAGACATAGGACAAGTACCACAGGCTCCGGTAAGTTCCAGTTTTACAACGCCGTCATTTGTTATTTCAGCGATATTAACGTTACCACCGTCAGCCTCCAGATAAGGTCTTACCCTGTCCAATGCTGCCTCAACACGTTCTTTTATAGAAGTCATTTTGGTTCTGTTCAACTTATTTACAAAACTACTCTAGCGGCTTTACTTTTCCTAATACCTTACGAAACCTGAACACGCTCGGTTTGCGGGGCGTTTGCGTTTCTTATAGCCAGTTGCTGAGCCAATCGCTCCGCTGTTTCTTTGAAAGCTTTGGAAGTAGGGTTCTGTTCATCCATCATAAGAGGACGCCCTTCATCACCACCTTCCCTGATTCCCTGAACTAACGGAATTTTACCTATCAGCGGGGCATCAAATTTTTTCGCCATTTCTTCCCCTCCGTCTTTACCAAATATATAGTATTTATTATCGGGGAGTTCTTTTGGGGTGAAGTAAGCCATGTTCTCTACCACACCCAGTATTGGTACATTAATTTGAGGTTGTCTGAACATGGATAAACCTTTGGTGGCATCTGCTACAGCCACTTTTTGCGGAGTAGTGACAATGACCGCTCCGGTTACCGGTACTGTTTGAACCAGAGAGAGGTGAATATCAGATGTTCCCGGAGGAAGGTCAATTAATAGGTAATCTAACTCTCCCCAGTCAACATCACCGAAGAATTGTCTTAAGGCCTGACTCGCCATTGGTCCACGCCATACTACAGCATTATCTGCTGGAGTCAGAAAGCCAATTGAAATCATTTTAATGCCAAACTGAATTACAGGATGGATCATATTTTTGCCATCTTTTGGAGCAATAAGTGGCTGAACGTCCTCAGCTCCAAACATCATTGGAATGGAGGGTCCGAAAATATCGGCATCAATAATGCCGACTTTAGCACCAGATTGTTTCAACGCAAGAGCCAGATTGGCTGTAACTGTTGATTTACCGACACCACCTTTTCCTGAAGAAATAGCAATAATGTTTTTTACGCCGGGCAGTACAGGAGCACTATTTCTGATAGAAGTTACTTCGGCCGTCATGTTCACAGTGATATCCAAACCTTCACCTAAATCAGTAGTTAAGGCTTCAATACATCTGTTTTTAATGACTTCTTTTAGTGGACAGGCAGGAGTGGTGAGAACAACCGTGAATGTGATTTTGTTGCCATTGATCTCAATATCTTTGATCATATTGAGGGTAACGAGGTCTTTCTTTAAATCGGGTTCTTCAACCTTAGAGAGGGCTTGTAGTACTTGTTCTTTGGTGATCACTAATTCGGTAAGTAAACGTAGGTTCTAAATTCTGCACAAAGAACATACTCACCGTGCTGAAAGTTTAAGGTTTCTTGAAAAATCTTACATCAACTGAGCTTTTACCAGTTCTTTCTCTTTCTCCACATCTACAGTGTTGCCGATCTGCTCCAGTCTATTGAGGAGGTTTTTAAGGAACTTTTGATGACTTTCTGACTCCGGCTGAAACGGTCGATGATTGAGTTGGTTTTTGAGATGTTGCCACTGGTTTATAAACTGTTTCAGATCAGGTGAAAAAGCAGACTCCTTGAAGTTTTCAATCACATATTTTTGACCGGTTTCATTGACATGAATCATGTCTTCTTCGTAGTACCTGTAGTCTCTCAGGTCGTCCATAAGAATTTCATATGCCGGAAAATAATGCACATCCTTAAAGTCCTGACAAAAATAGTGGGTAGCTAACCTAAGAAGACTTTTGCTCAGATTGTTGCCCTGCAAGGTGTCTTTGATGTGTCTTACCGGACTAACCGTGAAGATGATCTTTATTTTTGGATTAAACAGCTTCAGTTTTTCGTAGAATTGTCTGAAACGAATTCCGATTTCTTTTTGAGTCAAAAGCTCTTTGTCAAAATGATCAGCAGGTTTTTTGTGACAGTTCGCCACCACATGCTGATTGTTTTTCAAACGGTAGACAAAGGCGGTCCCAAGCGTAATAACAAGGTAGTCTGTTTTTCTCAGATAGTCCCTAACTTTTTTGTGCAGCTCCTCCAGATGGTGGGAAAGAGAAGAAGCAGAGGTTTCTGAGAGTTTGGAATGATAGTCATAATGATACCACTGACCGTTATTTTCAGTAAGGTAGCGGTTCATTACGGGTTGTTCAGTAATACTACTGTTCAGCAACCTGAAGATGGAAATCGGGTTGAAAATCGTTCCATAAGGGTTGCTGAAACAGTCTAACTTGTTGTCTTGTAAATACCTGCCAAATTTGTCTGAGAAACATGAGCCTATACTAAGGAATCTATCTTTTTGGGTTATCTCAAAAGGAAAAGAAACCGGCTCAATTTCGGTTCTGAAATCCATATAATACTTCAAAGGTTATCGTAGGGTGGCCGAAGCTAATAAAATTTGCCCTCTCTTCAAAGTATATACGTTTTATTCTGTTTAATGTGACTCTCTATTTACAATATTTCCGGATTTGCCCACCAGGAAGTCCATGTCTGCTCCTTCATGTGCCTGATTCACGGTATTGATATAAAGATTGATATATCCTCTGTCAAAGCCGAGATCAATAGGCTCCCATTTCTTTTTACGTTCAGCCAGTTCCTCATCAGAAACATGCAAGTGAATGGTTTTGGCCTGTACGTCGCACTCTATAATATCTCCATTTTCTACCAATGCTAACGGGCTACCCAAAGCAGACTCAGGTGAAGCGTGCAAAAAGACAGTACCATATGCCGTTCCGCTCATTCGACCATCAGAAATCCTAACCATATCTGTGATACCTTTTTGAAGGATTTTCTTTGGTAGGGCCATATTGCCTACCTCTGGCATTCCGGGGTATCCTTTTGGGCCAACATTTTTCAAAACCATTACACAGGTTTCGTCAATGTCAAGATTAGGATCATCTACCCGTGCATGATAATCTTCAATGGTTTCAAAAACCACGGCACGACCTTTATGTTTGAGAAGCTCTGGCGTAGCTGCTGAAACTTTTATAACTGCCCCTTCAGTGCATAAGTTACCTTTGACTACGGTGATCCCACCTTCTTTGATAATAGGGTCAGAGATAGGTCTGATTACGTCTGAATTCCAGTTTCTTGCTTTCTCGGAGTTTTCTGTTAAGGTTTTGCCATTCACAGTTATTGCCTCCGTGCTAAGATGCTCTTTGAGTTCTTTAAGAATGACCTGAATACCCCCGGCATAGTAGTAGTCCTCCATCAGATATTTACCGGAAGGCATGAGATTCAGAAGGAAGGGTATTTTTGATCCATGAATATCAAAATCATCCAATGTCAATTCTATGCCTACTCTTTTGGCAATGGCCAGTAGATGAAGAACAAAGTTGGTGGAACCACCAACAGCCGAATTTACTTTAATGGCGTTCTCAAAGGCAGGGCGAGTTAAGATTTTTGAGATGACAAGATTTTCTTCCGCCATTTCAACGGCTCGCATTCCGGTCATATGAGCCATCATTTTCTTTCTGGAGTCAGCGGCAGGAATAGAACTCACACCCGGTAGAGTTAAACCTAATGCTTCTACCATTGTCGCCATTGTAGAGGCTGTTCCCATAGTATTACAGTGACCGATGCTTCGGCTCATACAAGCCTCCGCTTCTTCCATTTCCTCTAAGGTCATTTTACCCGCTTTTACGTCGGCATCAAAACGCCAGACGTCGGTACCCGAACCCAGGTCTCTTCCTCTGAACTTTCCGTTCAACATCGGGCCACCTGAAAGTACGATTGTTGGTAAATCTACACTGGCTGCTCCCATGACCAGAGAAGGCGTTGTTTTGTCACAGCCGGTTAATAAAACAATGGCATCGAAAGGGTTTGCTCTGATGGATTCTTCAACCGTCATGGCTGCAAGGTTCCTGTACAACATAGCGGTGGGTCTGATAATGGTTTCGCCAAGGGACATTACCGGGAACTCAAGCGGAAATCCGCCAGCCTCGTAAACGCCATTTTTAACGAACTGAGCCAGCTCTCTGAAATGCCCGTTACAGGGGGTTACTTCTGACCACGTATTGCAAATACCAATGACTGGTTTTCCTTTGAATTGATGTGCCGGATAACCTTGATTTTTTATCCAGCTACGGTATATAAAACCGTCTTTTCCTTCTTTGCCAAACCAGTTTTGACTTCTTCTTTCTTTGGAGTCAGATGCTGCCATTTTTATTTTTTGTAGGGTTGAATTATTGAGTTTAATGTACTGCAAATACTCCTTTTTTTTGTTGTTTTGCAATTGAAATAGAAAATAGATCAATACAGGTAGACATATGACATTATTTGAAAAGTTTGACGGGGTAATCAGTGATGAATTGGTAGAGAATTTGAAGGGTTTGTCAGACAGAAATTTGGGGGATTCTAAAGGTGCTATTTATGCGATCTTCTACACTATGCTGGCTGGTTTAATCAGACGTGCTAACAGTGATATGAGTACCGGAATGTTGGTAAACCAAATTAAAAAAATCAACACAAAAGATTACAGTGAACTTGACTTAGAGACAGCCTCATCCAAAAAAGAAAAGTTAAAGGATTTTGTGCAGGCCGGAGAGAAAAATATGAGTCAGATTTTTCCCTCATTCAAGAGTCAGCTAATGAACCTGGTCGTGATTCATAGTGGTACAAGCAAAGCAGAAAGTTCTAAGTATGCCGGATTTGTCAACTCTTTTATCATAAAGGTTTTGTCAAAAAAACTTCAGGAGGGTATGGATAAGCATGAACTCATGAATTACCTCAAGGAGCACAGGGACCCTCTTTTTGAAAACGCCCCTGCTAATCTTGTTGAGAAGATGATACCGGCGATGGGAATGCATGAGTTGAGAACCATGAAAATGACCTATGCCAAAAAGGTAGAAGAGCGGGAGAAAAAGGAAATGGCGGATGAGGAGGTAGAGTATGTGGAAAGTACTACTGAAGCAGAATCAAGCAGTTATGATTTTGCCGAAGAAAGTCAGAAATCTTACAAAATCCCTGTTATTATTGTTTTAGGTGTGGCTCTGGTCGGGCTTTTAGGGTATTTTATTTACGAATCCAGAGAGGATTTGTTCGGGTCAGAAGAAATGAGTCAGTCTTCGGTAGTCAGTGATGAGTTGGTAAATGAAATAGACAGTACCGCAGTTCTGCCTGTTCAGGAAGATCCTGCGGTGGATCCGGCAATAACTGCATTTAATGAAATTATTTCAGCGACAGATTTGTCAAATGGTGATGAGGTAAGAGTGGAGTCTCTTTCATTTGTTGCTGATTCCATAGAATTGTCAAACCCTCAAAATGCCTTTGTCGACACTTTATTTAACGAATTTAGTTCAAACCCAAGGTTCCAGATTCAGATAAAAGGCCATCATTCAGGTGGAGATACTCAGGTGGCGATTCGCCGGGCTTTTTATCTAAAAAGAATGCTTCAGTCTAAAGGTGTTGATGCGATCAAAATCGACGCCATTTCTGACCCGGAGAAGATTGATTATTTAAAAATCAGGGTTGTTTCAAAATAGGTCAGATAAAATTCAATTAAATCAGCATTTCTCTTCAACTCAGCAAGGTGGGGTAGCCAAATTAATATACGAAATGTTAGTTTCGGATGTTTTTTCTTGTGGGGTAGTTGATTTAAATGGTTTATATAAAGTGCCTTACAGAGTACCCTCTCCGATAGGTAAGAAATTAAGTCATTTTTAAGGGTAACGTAAGGACAAAAGGGTCTTTTTGGTATACGAATTGCATAAATATATATGTAATATCGAACCATACCTTTAAATGTCCTTTCAAAAAAGACCCCTACATAACACTTTCCTATTTACATTTCTTGGGTTATTACTGACCCTTTTTACCACTACCGCCTCAGCTCAATGTGTGATTGGCTCCAACGTCGCTGACAACAAACAAACTTGGCAAAATGCCGGAGTGGGATCAGAAACCGTAATTTCTTCTTTTGGTACTCCGGGAGGTCCTCCGGCTACGGTCTCAGACTTCATGACGGTTTGTACGCCAGAAGGTTCGGTGATAAATGTTCCTTTTACAATTCAGATTACGGAGGCGAACGGGAATGTTTATGATCGTATGAGATCATCCACAAATGGTGGATACGGTCAACCGTATTTTACGCTTTTCATGGATAATTTTGACGGAGGGTGTACCACTTGTGATGCTTCTAATAATGCCGCTTATGCTCCGGGTAATAGAATTGATGTGTTGTACACATTTACTTATCCTGTGATCATTTCAAATCTGGAAGTAAGTGATATCGATGGTTCTGATACGTCAAACCCTCCTGCGGGCTCAAGTTCTTTCCAAGATAGAGTTACTTTCTCGGCTACCAATGCCTCTAATACTAATGCTCCGTTAAATGTGGTTGTTGGCAAGCCGGGACTCATTACGCTATCCGGGACAAATAATCAAACCGCCACTTCAAACTGGGGAGCCGGGCAGAATTATAATATTGAGCCGGATAGTTTGCAAGGAGCTGTTTTCGTAAGCTCTACTCAGGCAATTAAAACTTTGAGAATCTCATATATCGCAGGGCCAAATGAACCGAATCCTGCACAGCAGGCTATTAGAATTGGGGAGATTGAAAATGTTTGTTGCCCGACTCTTCCGATAGTTAGCGGTAATATTTTTGATGATTGTGATGGGCTTGACGATAATACGGTGGATGGGCCTAACGCCGCTTTCTCGGCGAATACATTGTTTATTAATGTTATTGATGTCAGCACAAATACTATTGTAGCCGTGGCACCTGTTCAGTCAAGTGGTACCTACGAAGCTGTGGTTCCTTCAAATGATACATACAATTTAAGCTTGAGCACCACACCGGGTACTTTAGGTAGCTCTCCACCTGCAGCAAGTTTACCGGTAGGTTATACCAATACTGGTGAAAAACTTGGTTCCGGAACCGGGTCTGATGGCGTGGTTAATGGAATATTGACAAATGTTGTGGTAGGAACCAGTGACATCGCGAATGCTAATTTTGGTGTTCAGGGGCCGATAGATTACTCAATTACTGCAACATCGAATGGTACTGTTTGTTTTGGAGATGATATTAATTTGAGTGGAAACCTTCCTGATGGAGTATTAAGAGAAGCCTTTTATGGGATTTCAGGAACGAGTATCTCAAATCTTACCTCGTCTCCGAATTATCCTGATTTTCCAGATGAAAGAGAGGTTATTACATCCGCAATAGGTCCTTTGAATATTGCAGATAATTACGGAACACGAGTTCGGTATTATTTTACACCTACTGTATCAGGAAATTATCAGTTTGTTATTTACGGTGATGATAATACAGCCTTATATTGGTCTGGTAGTGAATTAAGTAGTCCTTTATCCACTATAGCTTCAATACCGGACTATACCGCTCAAAATGAGCTTACCAAATATGCTTCTCAGCAAACCTCAGTTTTGAGTCTGACGGCGGGTCAGGAATATTATTTCGAGTTATTACAAAAAGAAGGTGGAGGAGAAGATCATTATGGAATTCTTTGGAAACCTCCGGGGAGTGGCACTTACTCGAACATTCCTGCAGCGAACCTGTCATACATGAATGCCAGTTGGACAGGACCAAATGGATTTTCATCTTCAACAATATCAAGTACAATTTCTGGAGCAACAACCGCAGCTTCCGGAATTTACACTTTAACCGCAACGAATCTATTTGGTTGTGCATTTACAGCGACAGTTGAAGTTATCGTTGATAATCCGGTTTTGAGTACTACTCAATCCAACGTTATTTGTAATGGAGGTAGCACAGGTTCAATTAATTTGACGGTATCAGGGCCTGCCTCTTCTTACTCCTATTCCTGGAGCAATGGTGCTACGACAGAAGATATATCCGGATTAACGGCAGGAACTTACTCAGTTACTGTTACATCAAATAATGGTTGCACCGCAACGACCTCAGTAACGATCACCGAACCAGCTGCGGTAGCACCAAGT
>NZ_LGTQ01000014.1 GCF_001306455.1 Jiulongibacter sediminis
CAACGGAACCTACACGTTCACTTCATCAGGCGGAACAGTATCAGGCAATACTTTAACAGCCCCGGCAGGAACCTATACCATAACAGCCACAGATGGCAACGGATGTACAGGAACAACAACAGTAACGATTACAGAGCCTGCCGCGGTAGCACCAAGTGCCACACCAACAGCCGCCCTATGTAATGGAGCCAACGGCTCAGCGAGTCTTTCAGCGATTGGTGGAAATGGAACATACACGTTCACTTCATCAAGCGGAACGGTATCAGGCAATACTTTAACAGCCCCGGCAGGAACCTACACGATCACAGCCACAGACGGCAACGGATGTACAGGAACAACAACAGTAACGATTACAGAGCCTGCCGCGGTAGCACCAAGTGCCACACCAACAGCCGCCCTATGTAATGGAGCGAACGGCTCGGCGAGTTTATCAGCAGTAGGTGGTAACGGAAGCTACACGTTCACAAGCTCAGGCGGAACGGTATCAGGCAATACATTGACTGCACCGGCAGGAACCTACACGATTACTGCTACAGACGGCAACGGTTGTACAGGAACAACATCAGTAACGATCACCGAACCAGCAGCGGTAGCACCAAGTGCTACGCCTACAGCCGCTCTATGTAACAGAGCAAACGGCTCGGCGAGTTTATCAGCAGTAGGTGGAAACGGAAGCTACACGTTCGCAAGCTCAGGCGGAACGGTATCAGGCAATACTTTAACAGCTCCGGCAGGTACCTACACCATCACCGCCACCGACGGTAACGGATGTACAGGAACAACAACAGTAACGATTACAGAGCCTGCCGCGGTAGCACCAAGTGCAACACCAACAGCCGCCCTATGTAATGGAGCCAACGGCTCAGCGAGTCTTTCAGCGATCGGCGGCAACGGAAGTTACACGTTCGCAAGCTCAGGCGGAACGGTATCAGGAAACACCTTGACTGCCCCTGCAGGAACCTATACGATCACAGCCACAGATGGCAACGGATGTACAGGCACAACCTCAATAACGATTACAGAACCAGCTGCGGTAGCACCAAGTGCTACGCCTACAGCCGCTCTATGTAACGGAGCAAACGGTTCAGCGAGCCTTTCAGCGATCGGTGGAAACGGAACCTACACGTTCACAAGTACAGGCGGAACAGTATCAGGCAATACGCTGACTGCTCCAGCGGGTACTTACACGATTACAGCCACAGATGGCAACGGTTGTACAGGAACAACAACAGTAACGATTACAGAGCCTGCCGCGGTAGCACCAAGTGCCACACCAACAGCCGCCCTATGTAATGGAGCCAACGGCTCAGCGAGTTTATCAGCAGTAGGCGGCAATGGAAGCTACACGTTCACAAGCTCAGGCGGAACGGTATCAGGCAATACATTGACTGCACCAGCAGGAACATACACGATTACTGCCACAGATGGCAACGGATGTATTGGCACAACAACAGTAACAATTACAGAACCAGCTACATATGTTGCCGCCTCGGCTGCTGATTATACATTAGGATGTTTTGAGACGACCGGAACAATTGTTCTTACAGTTGCAGACGGAACATCTCCTTACACATTTGATTGGGATAATGATGGTACCGGGGATTTTGATGATTCTCAAAATTTGACTAACGTTCCAGCCGGTACGTATAATGTGACGGTTAAGGATGCAAATGGTTGTGAAACAACGGCCTCGGCAGATGTAATCTTTACGGCTTGTCCGGATTTGACAATCATAAAAGATGTTGATTTATCAACGATATCTTCTCCTGAGAACCTGACTTACACCATTACGGTGAATAATACCGGTAATGTAAGTCTTTCAAACATTAATTTAACAGATGATTTAGCTGGAGTTGCAACCCTTTCAAGTGGGGATATCAACACCAATACTTTGTTAGATACCAATGAAGTTTGGGTTTATACCGCTTCTTATTCAGCCACTCAAAGTGATATCGATGCCGGTACTGATTTGATCAATACGGCATCAGTAACAACCACCGAGCTACCAACACCGGAGAGCGATACAGCTGCAACAGCGATCACGCAGACTCCAAGTCTGACGATCACCAAAACACAGACCGGCGGCGAGAGTCCGATTACAACACCAGGTACAATTGATTACACCATCGTAATTACCAACGATGGTAACCAAAGCCTGACGGGCGTAGTGGTGAGCGATACGCTTCCAAACGGTACCATCGGTACTCTATCAAGTGTAACCGAGAGCATCAACGCAAACGGCATCCTTGACACGACAGAGACCTGGACGTACACCATCTCTTACGATGTAACGCAGGCAGACATTGACGCAGGAGTGGATCTAGTGAACGTAGCGGTGGTAACAACGACTGAGCTACCAACACCGGAGAGCGATACAGCCGCGACAGCGATCACTCAGTCTCCAAGTCTGACGATCACTAAAACACAGACCGGCGGAGAGAGTCCGATCACTACACCAGGTACCATTGATTACACCATCGTAATCACCAACGATGGTAACCAAAGCCTGACAGGCGTGGTGGTAAGCGATACATTGCCAAACAGTACAGTAGGAACATTATCCGCAGTGACCGAGAGCATTAACGCGAACGGCATCCTTGATACGACAGAGACCTGGACGTATACAATCAGCTATGCTGTGACGCAAGCGGATATTGATGCAGGCACAGACCTTGTAAACGTAGCGGTGGTAACAACAACTGAACTGCCAACACCGGAGAGCGATACGGCCACAACAGAGATCACTCAAAACCCAAGTCTGACGATCGTGAAGACACAGACCGGCGGCGAGAGCCCAATCACGACTCCAGGTACAATTGATTACACGATTGTGATCACCAACGATGGTAACCAAAGCCTGACCGGCGTGGTGGTGAGCGACACGCTTCCAAACGGTACAGTAGGAACATTATCAGGCCCAGTAGAGAGTATTACTTCAGACGGTGTGCTGAGCGTAGTCGAAGCATGGACGTACACGATCAGCTATGC
>NZ_LGTQ01000015.1 GCF_001306455.1 Jiulongibacter sediminis
GTTGAGGTCTTTTTGCGTTTAAAAGACTTTTGATCTTGTATTATATAGGATTCTTTATTATTGGAAAGTATAAATAATAGAATGCTTTCAAATAATGGCTTAGAGTATTCAATTTTAGTGAAGCTAATAATATGTTATACACCTAATTTCCCCTCATAAAACGTTGACCATTTTCCTCTTTTGAAGTAATTTATACGAACAGAATATTCAGATATAAGACAATCAAAAGAAATCGGGTCTTTCTGAAATATTGTCAAAAGTGTATCGAAACCTTTATTTTCTATTTTGGACTGTCCGATTGTAATATGGGGAGTGCCATAGATTTTGAAATATGAACCACTTCCGGGTTGCTGTTTCAGACTAGACAATTGCTTGTATACATTATCGAGCTGTTCTGGGTTCTTAATTATAGAATACATCGTCTTTGATTTCTTTGAAACAAAGGCATCTACTCCTGAGATCGTTATCGAAAATGGCTGACAACATGCTAATGTAGTGGAAAGTTTCTTTGAACAACTAACCAACCTATCAGTTGTGACTTTCCAAGTCAGGAGAGTTATATGTGGCTTGGAGTGAGAAAATTCTTCATTGCCCAATAAGTCACGGAATTCTTTCTTTTGGTCTTTGATGATAGATTCGGCCTCGGGTGGTAAAGTTAGAAAGAGTAAAATTTCACACTCTTCTTCTACTTTAAACATTTCATTCATCATTGAGACAAATTATAATAGAATCAGTGAGGTTTATAGATAAGGCTACTAAACTCCTCTAAATTTAGAGTTTCTTGTGCCGTTTCAAGTAAATCGTTGGCTTCAATATTACTTAATTTCTCGAAAACGTATTCTAAAGTATCTATTCGATCAATATCCAATAAGCTCTTAGCCATCATCAGCATATAGCCTTGATTACTTTCGTCCGACATGGCAAGTTGACCCATAAGTTGATCCTTAAGATTTTTGAGCTGAAGGCCTCCCAAAGGTTTCGTTTTGAGGAGCTCTATTTCTTTTTGAACCAAGTTGTGGGCTCTTTTGAGATTCTTTTTGTCGGTAGCGTAGTAAATTCCAGTATAACCAGTATCTGTTAGAGCTGTATAGCTGGCATCAATTCCATAGACGAGTCCGTTTTTTTCTCTCAAGGCAACGTTTAGGCGGCTATTCATTCCTGGTCCGCCTAACAGATGAATCAATGTAAAATATGAAAACCGGTTTTCATGATGTAAGGAATAAGCCGGAAGCCCTATAGCCACATGTGCCTGACTGATGGGCTTTTTAAAGACAAGTTGCCTTGGCTGGTAATCTGGTGGCCCCAAACGTTCATGTTTCCGAGTGAGGTGAGGAACTTCTGAGAGATACTTTTCGGCCATTTTGATGGCCTTTTTTAAAGTAATATTTCCGACGACCGAAAAAATGATTTTCTCGGTATTGATATTTTCTTTGACAAATCTCTCCAGATCATCCCTATGAAAAGAATTGACTGTTTCACGGGTTCCCAGAATATTATAACCTAAGGGGTGATTCGGGTAAATGAGTTCGTCAAATTCATCTTGAATGGCGTCTTCGGGGCTGTCAAGATACATTGACATTTCTTCCAGAATTACGCTACGTTCTTTCTCAACCTGTTTCTCAGGAAAAATCGAATTGAACGTGATATCGCTCAAAATATCGACTGCCTTATCAAAATGACTATCCAGCACAGAAGCATAAAAGCAAATTTTCTCCTTGGTAGTGTAGGCATTGAGTTCACCACCCACAGATTCCAGCCTGTTTATGATATGAAAAGCCTTACGTTTTTTAGTGCCCTTAAAAGCCATATGTTCCCAAAAATGGGCCAGACCGGTCTCGTTATTTTTCTCATCGCGGCTGCCGATATCAAGCATGATTCCGCAATGCACAATTTTGGTATGCGAAACCTGGCGGTGTGCCAGTCTGATTCCGTTTTTTAAGGTATAAACTTGATATTCAGCCATAATCTGCTCGAAAGAGTCCGCAAAATTACGGATTATTGCAGTCAAATAATACTATTCACTTCAATGTTGCTGATAGCCGATAGCGGTTCTACAAAAACCAAATGGATTCTTCAAAGTAAGGATCAGGTAATGGAGTATATTGGCCCCGGGCTCAACCCATATTTTGTCACCGATGAGTTTATGTCTTCAGAACTTGAGAATGTTTGTGAGGCTTTAAAAGGACCAAAACCTGATTACATTGGTTTCTATGGAACGGGAGTAACAGATGAAGAGAAATCTTTTAGAATTCAACATTTGCTCAATACTCAATTTGGTTCAGAGAATATTACGGTCAAATCAGATATCATTGGTGCCGGTCTCTCACTTCTTGGTATGGAAAAAGGAGTCGCCTGTATTCTTGGTACAGGGGCGGCTTCAGCCAGGTTTGAGCATGGAGAGATTATTGAACAACAGCCATCTTTAGGATTTTGGCTTGGAGATGAAGGTAGTGGGTCAGATTTAGGGAAAGAGCTGGTTAAGGCATATTTGCGAAGTGATTTGGGTGAATTGCAGGTTGAGTTTGAGAAGGAATTTGGTGTCTTTGACCGCTATTCAGTTTTCGAGAAGCTAAATCAACCAAGACCTAACGCCTGGTTTGCTTCATTTACTCCTTTCCTAAAGCGATTTGAGCAAGAAAGAATCATGCAGGATATTCTTAATGATCGTTTTGATCTTTTTGTTTCAAAAAACCTGATGAAATATAGTCTGGATGTTAGTCAGAAAATAGGGTTCATTGGTTCTGTTGCCTTTCATTTTCAGGAGACGCTAACCAAGGTTCTGAGGCAATACCTTGACAATGAAGTTCTCTTTGAGAAAGATCCTATTCCCGGTCTTCTTCGTTTTCACTCCTGATTTTTTCCTGTGACATATGTTCAATAAGCCCCCAAACTTTATTGTTATTATTGTAGCATGAATTATCTGATTGAAAGTCTGAAACAACCATGGAGCGTCATGAGAGCGTTCAGATTGCTTTTCGGCTCATATGTAGTAGTCACCAGCATTATGGAGCAGCAATATTTGCTGGCTTTGATCGGTGGCTTCTTTGCTTATCAGGCTATTACGAATACAGGTTGCGGAGCTTGTGCAGCTCCACCGTCTTCAGAGACTTTGGACAGTGCAGAAGCCGAAACCTCTTTTGAGTTTGAAGAACTTAAAAAATCGAATTGACCGATGAAAAATCTTAAATATCTATCGTTCCTGCTTGTTCTCTCTGTTCTTTTTTCCTGCTCTCAGGAGGCAAGTTCACAGGTCAATAATCTGGCCTTGAATGACTTCGTAGAAACCTACAAAAACACTGAAAACGCTCAGCTACTGGATGTAAGAACACCCGGCGAGTGGAATGCAGGTAAGATTCAGTCTTCGGCTTTGATCAATTATAATGACCCGGCTTTTGCCAAGAACATTGAGAAACTGGATAAATCAAAGCCCGTTTTTGTCTACTGTGCCGTGGGTGGCCGAAGTGCAAGAGCTGCTCAGGTATTGAATAAGGCCGGATTCAAAGTGTATAATCTAACCGGTGCCGGCTACGGTCAGCTGGCTCAAAAAGGTCTGAAGTAATGCAGGAGAAGAAATGGTTGATGCCTTTAATGGTTTCATTGACCCTTGGTCTGGCTCCTTTTATGCCTGAACCACACGTTTGGGGCAAGATAAAGTGGGTATTAGGCGGAGCAAATGGAATGCAGGTAATGGACTGGTTTGATTTAGCGATGCATGGTGCTCCGTGGATATGGTTGATTATTACGGTCATTCAGTCTTTCAAAAAGAAATAATCTTGTTTCTTTGAGGCCATGCAGCCTCGCGTTTTCTACGAAATTTTTGTTCGCTCTTTTGCCGATTCTAACGGTGATGGAATTGGTGATCTGAAGGGTATTACCTCAAAACTAGATTACCTGGCGGAACTTGGTATTGAGGGCCTTTGGCTTACGCCTATTTTTCATTCCCCGTCTTATCATAAATATGATGTTAAAGACTATTACCGTATTAACGGAAGTTATGGTACCGCGGAAGACCTGGTGGTATTACTGGAAGCTGCTCATCAGCGAGGAATAAAGGTTATTCTTGATCTGGTTTTGAATCATACCAGCTCTTCGCATCATTGGTTTCAGGAAGCGGCCGCCAACCCTGCTTCAAAATATCGGGAATATTACTACTGGTTGACTCCAAAGGAAATTCAGGAAAAAGGAATTGAAGAAAGAAGGGCTACCGATGACAGTGGTGTCAAATTCCCCTGGCATTGGCCGAGGAAGCGTTCAAAAGAGAAATATTTCGGGATGTTCTGGAAAGAAATGCCTGATCTCAATCTGAATTCAGAAGCTTTAAAAAATGAGCTTATAACCATTGCGAAATTTTGGCTGGCCAAAGGAGTTGACGGTTTCAGGTTGGATGCAGCCAAACATTTATTTCCATTTTGGGAGCCTCAATCAAAAACGCTGGAGTTTTGGGCAACCTTCAAAAATGCATTAAAAGCGGATTTCCCTGAGGTTTATTTGGTGGGTGAAGTGTGGGATGCTCCGGAGGTGGTTGCTCCCTATTTTGAGTCTTTACAGGCCAATTTTAATATTGACCTAAGCTACGACTTAAAGACAATATTGAAAGAAGGTAAAGACACTATCGGTTTGATTTCAAAACTAAAACAGGCTCACCTGCAATACGAGGAAGTCAATCCCAACTTCATGGATTGTACTTTGCTTTCTAACCATGATCAGGATAGAATTGCAAGTGTTCTAAAGGGAGACGAAAATAAGCTCAAAGTTGCCGCCAATTTGCTTTTCACCTTACCCGGACTGCCCTATCTCTATTATGGAGAAGAATGGGGTTTGAAGGGCCTTAAACCCGATGAATACATTCGTGAGCCCATGCCTTGGGGAGATGGAAGTCAAACCCGTTGGATAGACCGACGGCATAATAAAAGTTTTGACCTCAAAAAGGCTACTGCTGATCCCGATTCGATATTTCAGCAGTACAAGCGACTCATTGCCTTACGGAAAAGTATTCCGGCCCTGGGCCGATGCATCGGGTCTAATCTTGAGGAAGTTGAAAATGAAAACACAAACCTTTTGATTTTCAAACGGATACACGAAGCCGGCGATGTTTTGGTTGTTCAAAACCTCAGTGCAAAGCCATTTAAAGTGAATAAACTTCAGGGTTTTGATCATTTGATTTTTGAAACTGAGCAGGCTTCTGTTTTGGCTAATGCCTATCATATTCCCGCGTATGGTTTGTTGATTGTGGGCAATCAATCGTAAATTGGTTGTCTAAAAAATTCATTTATGTGGAACAGACGAGGTTTTTTGAAGAAATCAGTTTTGAGTTCAATGGCAACGCTGTTAGGTGCTGAAATTGTTTTTGCGAAGAACCTTCCGCCCAAAACCTTACCTCTTGCTTTTCAGCCGGCAGAAGACATTTTGCCGGGCAAACACCCTGATCTGATTATTCTCAACAATCGCCCTTGGAATGTGGAAGCACCTCCGCATTTACTCAATGACGCTGTTACTCCGGGTGATAAAATGTTTATCCGAAATAACGGGATTCCGCCGGAAGGCGTGGATATAAATCAATGGACACTCACCATTGAAGGCGAAGCGGCCCTGAGTTCAAAAAGCTATACATTGAAAGAACTGAAGGAAAAGTTTGAGCATCATACCTATCAATTGTCACTGGAATGCGGCGGCAACGGTCGGGCTGGTTTTTACCCTCCGGCCTCCGGTAATCAATGGACTGAAGGGGCTGTAAGCTGTGGTGAGTGGACGGGCGTTCGATTGAAAGATGTTCTCATGGATGCCGGAATAGGGGAGAATGCGGTTTATATCGGGTATTATGGAAAAGATACCCATATCAGTGGAGATGCTTCGAAAAATCCGATATCACGTGGTGTACCAATTGAAAAGGCTTTAGAGGATGAAAGTTTGATCGCCTGGTCGCTGAATGGCGAAGACATTCCGATCATGAATGGGTATCCTTTACGACTGGTTTTTGGTGGCTGGCCGGCGTCTTGTTCGGGAAAATGGCTGGAGAAAATCGTGATTCGTGATAAAGTGCATGATGGAGAAAAAATGACCGGAACGAGCTACAGAGTGCCTAAGTATCCGGTTCAGCCTGGCACAAAAGTACCTGAAGAGGATTTTGAGATCATTGAGAGTATGCCTGTGAAATCGCTGATTACTTCGCCAAAATCGGGTGCTATGCTGGCTTTAGGAAAAAACTTAGAAGTTAAAGGTCATGCCTGGGCCGGAGATTTGGAAGTGAGTAAATTGCAATTGTCCATTGACTTTGGAGCCACCTGGCATGAGGCCAATCTTGAGTCTCCCGTAAACCGATTGGCCTGGCAGCATTGGAACGCTGAATTGTCTTTCCCTAAAGAAGGCTATTACGAGATCTGGGCTAAGGCAACAGACAGTAAAGGAGTTTCTCAACCTATGGTTATTCCGGGCTGGAATCCGAAGGGTTATTTGAACAACGCCTGTCATAGAATCGCTGTGAAAATTACTGCCTCATGAAAAAGGGATTGAGCTTATTTTTTGCCATCGGTATTTGGCTATTTTCTCAATGTAAGACAGTCCAAAATTCCACAAATCAGAATGTTTCTGACGAAAAAGATCCTGAAAGTGGATTGATGCTTGATCAGAACCTTATGCTGGTCAAAAGTCAGTGTACGGCCTGTCACTCGGCGAAACTGATTACCATGAATCGTTTTACCCGAACGGGCTGGAAAGAGAAAATAGTCTGGATGCAGAAGACACAAAACCTATGGGATTTAGGTGAAAGCGAACCTGCTGTTTTAGATTACCTTGAAAAGTATTATTCACCGGAGCCTCAGGCTTCACGGCGTAAGAATCTTGAGGATATCGAGTGGTATAAGCTTGAAGACTAAAGTTTAAAAATCTTTTCCATCAGCTGCCACTTTTCTCCGGGCTTGGCTCCAGCCAAGGCTTGCTGATATTTCCACATGAGTTGCTCCCATTGCTGCACTTTTGGGTTGGCTTCATCCATTTTTGCTTTACGCTCAAAAGAAAATGAATCCTCGGTTTCCATAATCATGAAAAGCCTGTTTGCTATGCGGTAGATTTCCATGTCCAGAATTCCGGATTCTTTGATTGAGGCTTCAATTTCGGGCCATATACTCCTGTGGTAATCTTCATACTCTGCGATTAAATCGGGGTCATCTTTGAGGTCAAGAGCGAGACAATACCTTTTCATGTCGAATTTAGTTTTTATCGTTTTTCATCACATTAGTAATTTCATTGAGCTTCTCAACCTTGTACTCAAAATCTCCTTTCAGTCTGTTACGAATGGATTGAAGATTGTCCAAAGTTTGCTGCAATGAATCAGGAAGTATTTCTTCCAGTATCTCACGGAAGCGTTTAGCAAAAGTGGGAGATTTACCGTTGGTGGAAATGGCAATTTTCAGATCTCCTTTTTTGACCGTAGAGCTCAAATAGAAATCACATAGCGAAGGTTTATCAGCTACGTTGACGAGAATATTGGCCTGGCGGCAATCTTTCTGGACCTGTTGGCTGACTTCCATCAGACCCGTTCCTACAATAACGAGGTTCTTACCATCGAGATGCTTTCTTTGATAGGGCTCAAAAAGTAATTCAATTTTATGTTTTTGAGCCAACTGCTGAATTTCAGAGGATATGTCAGGAGCAACAAGCGTTATTTGGGTATCAGGCGAGTTTTTGAGAACAGCCTCCAGCTTTTCAAGACCAACATAACCTCCGCCAACAATCAGCAGTTGCATCTGCTCCAGTTTTAAGAAAACAGGGAATAAGTTATTCATAGGGTAAAGGTCATAAAAAAAGGGACACCAACGGTGTCCCTTTTTGATTATAAGAAAGTTCTTCTTAGAACATCTTAGCTCTTCTATCTGTAATTTCAGCTGCTTCTCTAACAGCCTGATCAGCTAACTGAGCACTGCTGTAAAGTCCTCTTCTTTGTCTGATGTTCTCTTTGTATTGGCTGTAATCAGCAACTTCAGGAGCAATGCTCTCGTTTGTTTTCTTCATTACAAAAACACCGTTCTGACCTTTGAAAGGAGCACTGACTTTGTTTACAGCTAAGCCAAACGCTTTTCCGATAGCCACACCATCAATACCGGCACTGTTTAACATACCAGTTTGGAAAGTAATGTCTTCCACAGTTTCAACCAAGGCACCAGCACCGTAAGCTTTTGCCATGGCTTCAAAATCAGAACCATTGGCATTAGCCAATTGACCCATAATGATTTCAGCTTTCTTTTGATTTCTAACTTTAGTCTCAATGGCCGTTTTGAAGTCCGAAGCTTTTGGATCTTCAGCATCAGTAGCACCGGTAAGACCTGCAACGATGTAAGAATCATTGATCACAAAGACACGATCAGCCACATCACCCGTTTCAACATCTTCGCCAAAGGCCCAAAGTACAACTTCTCTGCCATCCTGAATGGTATTAAAGCTGCTTGCTCCTGGATTAACTCTTTGTGCTGTCAAAAGCGTAAGATTAGGATCAGCATCTGCTTTCTCTTTCAATTCTTCCACACTCCCTACTGAAGCTCTCAAATCTTCGGCTTCCTGATAAGCAATGTTCAATGTGGCCTCAGATGGCTGAAGTACTTTTGTGATGGCGGCCAGCTTATATTTTAGATTGCTCTTCGCTTCAGTCACTTTAATGATGTGGTAGCCGAAGTCTGTTTCTACCAAATTCGGCATGAGACCTTCGCCTCTGAAAGCGAATAATGCATCTTCAAATGGTTTCACCATCTGTCCGTTATTGCTGAAATAACCAAGGTCACCACCTTGCTGAGCAGTACCGTCAGTTCCGTTGATTCTGGCCATTGTCGCAAAATCAGCACCGTTTTTGATTTGATTCAACAAATCCTGAGCTTTTGTACGGGCTTCAGCTTTTCCTGCGTCATCCTGAGTTTCAGGTCTGATGAGAATATGAGAGGCCCTCATCGTATAAAGAGAATCAGTCTCGGTGCCTTGGTATTTATAGATGGTATAGTTTTGACCGTCTTTTACCGGGCCAAAAGTGCCACCAACGATAGTTTCTGAAAGAAGTGCCTTCACCTCTTCAGAAAGCTCACCGGAGTTCCATAAGTATGGGTTACGAACATCTGAATTTGCAGAAGCAAAGGCTTCAGCATTTTCAGCTCCACCCAGCCCTCTGGCCAGCTGATTAATTTCCAATTGAAGAGCAGTAGAATCTTCAGGAGAAGGTACTACCTGATAAACAACATAGTCGAAAGATCTGCTATCAAATGGTGTAAACTCATCTTCGTGATTTGAGTAGTAACTGTTGATATCACTCTCAGATACAGTAGCAAGCGTATCATTTACACTGTAAAACGGCACATAAAGATACTCGGCACTCACTTTATCAGTTGTTGCTTTGTATTCTTTCTTTGCTTCAGCAGTAGTGATGTACTCTGATGCAGCCACAAGGTTTTGATACTTCTCACTCTTTCTGATTTGCAGAAGGCTTGATTTGAAGTTATCCCAGATGTACTGCTGCTCGGCAGGTAATGTTTTGTTCGCTGCAGCATTGATGAATTCTCTGTGCTGAGCCTGATTAAACTGACCGGTATTAGGGTCAGTAAACTGCTGACGAATATAAGGGTGAAGGTTTTTGGTACCCTGGATCATTTCACGTAATTCTTCTGCAGATACGTCAATTCCTAACTCTTCATATTCCGGCTGAAACGCATTGTCCTGAATCAATTGCTCCCAAACCTGCTCACGGATATTTCTTAAATCTGCATCAGTAGCTGAGCGACCGGTTGAAAGCTCAAGTTGCTGACGCTGAGCATCAACAAGCTTTACAAATTGTTGATAATCAACGTCAACTCCATTGATCGTCCCAACTTTGTTAGCATCACTACCCAAAAGTCCACCACCTGCTGAATTACCGCTAAGGAAATCGCCACCCACTACAAATAGCATAAGTGCTACAGCAATTACCGCAACTGCTATCCCTGATTTCTCTCTAATCTTGTTAATTAAAGCCATTTTTATTGTGTATATAATTAAATGCGTTTGCACGGGCTCACTATGCCCAAAAAATGAGCCGCAAAAATAGGTAGATTCCTACTGATTATCAAAGAAATCTAATTTTTGTATTCGTCGTTTTTTGATTCTCAAAAACGGCCTCCTACGGTGTTTCGGAGCTCTAGCCTAAAAGCCTTTTCCTGTAGTTTTTGTCATTAAACGGCAAAGGTACATATCAGCAGTGATGTAAAGAGTACTTCCATCATCACCCCAGTTAAGGTTGGCTGTCGCCTCACCAGTTTCTATTCTTCCAAGTAAACGGCCTTCAGGAGTTAAAACCAGAATACCACCGGGACCTGTAGTAAAAATATTTCCGTTTACGTCGGTCTTGAGGCCGTCTGGTAAACCTGCTAACCCGGCTTTGACCATTGAAGTAGCATCAAAAAGTATTTTCTGATCTGTTAAAGTACCGTTTTCATTGATGGAGTAAGACAGCACATAAGCCTTTTCAGGGTCAGATTGAGCCACATAAAGGGTTTTCTCATCTGGAGAAAGAGCAACGCCATTTGGTCGGGTAAGGTCTTTGATGACTAATTCAGCTTCACTGCCCGGTTTCACCATGTACACTCCGAAATGGTCGATTTCCCGGGTTTTAGCATTTTCACGGTCGGGTAGTCCGTAGGGTGGATCGGTGAAATAGTATGTGCCACCGGAGGTTTGGACTATATCGTTAGGGCTGTTAAAACGCTTACTCTTCCAGTTATCAGCTATGGGAAATTTACCTCCACCACCGCTGATTGGCATGCGGGTAACTCTTCTGTCGCCATGTTCACAAGCCACTAACTCACCATCATTATTCACAATTAGGCCGTTGCTACCGGGTTCCAGGCTGTATGGATGAATACCTGTATATCCAGAAGGTTTTAGGAAAATGCTGAGACCTTCGCCTTCTTTCCATCTATAAATGGTGTTTTCAGGAACATCGGAGAAAAGAACATAACCTCCATTTTTAACCCAAACAGGACCCTCTGACCAATTAAAGCCTTCAGCCAGAACTTCTACTTTAGCGTTTTTGTCAATAAGATCGTAGAACTCATCACTTTCGGGTATGAGTTTACCAATGGTTTTGTGCTGGGCAAAGAGGTTTCCGGATAAACTGATCATTAGCAGAAATACTTTAATTGAGTTCATAAGGGTTGAAGATTGAAAATGTGCTTTTTCAAAAATAGTAAATTGGATATTTATATCTCCGACTACTCATTTTCTTTTCAGCTAATCTTGTCTACTTTTAAGCCAATGGCTAAGAGCTATCGTTATGAATCTAAAGGATCTTTACAGGCTGGTAAGTGAAGGTGAAGGGCAGCAGCTTGAGTTTAAACTTAAAGCAAACCACCCGCACAAAATTGTTAGGGAAATGGTGGCCTTTGCCAATTCTGACGGCGGTAAGCTTCTGGTTGGGGTGGCGGACAACAGAGAAATCATAGGGCTGAAATATGCAGATGAGGATGAATACGTGTTGGAGAAAGAGATGCTCAAAAGCATTCAACCACCACTAACCTATGAGATCGAAAGGGTTAGGCTGGAGGATGGAAAAGAGGTTTTGGCTTTTAACATTCCCACTGGAGAAAACAGGCCTTATTCGGTAGTGAATCCGGAGAATATTGAGGCCAAAAAAGTGTACGTTCGAGTGGCAGATAAGTCTATTCAGGCCAGCAAAGAAATTAAGGAAATTTTGAAAGGTCTTACAAAAGGCAAAAGCCTTAGGTTCGCTTACGGGGAGAAAGAAACTCTGCTGATGAAATATCTCGGTGAAAAGAAGTACGTCACCGTTGAGCAGTTTAGTGAGTTGGCTAACATTCCTAGAAAAAACGCCTCAAGAACACTCATTTTGTTGGTGCTTACTCATGTTTTGGGCTTTCACCCAAAGGAGGGTGGGGATCAGTTTTATATGCTTTAAATTTTTTCTCCAACAATAACCTCGATCATTTCAGAAGGATTAAAATATTTTTGAGCCATTTGTTGAATGTCAAAAGGTTCTACCTCCGAGATTTTATCAATGAGGGTGTCGTAGTAATCATCTGCCAGATCATTAAGAATGATGTTTTTGTGACGTGTCATTACCTCAAAAGCGGTGGTCACCGAACCGGCGAAACTGCCTGCCAAATAGTTTTTAACCAGCTCTAATTCATCAGAGGAAATCAACTCATCCTGCATAATTTTCATCTCTTTTTCTATTTCGGCCAGGGTGTCAAGCGTGTTTTGCTTGACAACATCAGAGCCGATGGTCATGTAGGCTTTGTCCTTTACAGGGCTTATTGACGAGGAGATGCCGTAGGTGTAGCCTTTGTCTTCCCGAATGTTTTTCATAAGTCTGCTACCAAAGAACCCCCCGAAAGTGGTGTTGGTTACCATCATTTTGAAGAAATCAGGATCTTTTCTGCCAGCCGTATATCTTGCAATTCTCAGTGTGGACTGCATATTTTCAGGCTTTGGAATGAGATATTTACCGGGAGTGGGCTGGTCAAAGGATACTGTAATTTCATTTGTTTCTTCTACCGGTAAACTGCCGAGGGTATCGGAAATAACTTTGATTTCTTCATCCGTTATTTTACCCGAAGCAAAGATTTTGAAAGACTTTCCCTTGATTCTGTTTTCATAAAATACAGAAAGGTCTTCGCGATTAACAGCTTCAATATCTTCAGCCTCATGAGAACGTCCGTAAGGGTGATTCACCCCAAACAGCTCCTCAACCATTTTTCTTTTGGCCAGATATGCGGTTTTCTCCAAATTAAGCTGGAGACTTTGAGTAGAAATTCTTTTCTGAGTTATAAGCTGCTCTTCCGGGAAATTGGCATTTTGGAGAATCTCTTTTGTAAGATTCATATACTGGCCTATGAATTTGGATAGGCCATAAATGGTAAAATTGAGTTTGGTAACCTGTTGGCTTATTTCCGGAAAACCGCCGTATTGACTAAACTCTTCAATGATTTCAGAACCGCTCTTTTGTGAAGTCCCTTCCAAAAGCATTTTTGAGAAAACCGACTTCAGACCAGTTTTCGCAGCGTAGGCATGACCAGCTTCAAAATATATTTCCAGTTTGAGAACATCCTGCTGTGCAAAATCTGCCAGATACAGAGGTACACCATTTGGGAGGTCAATTTTCTTAATAGCAGGAAGCTGGATAGACTTAATGGGCTTAAAAGCCGGGGCGAGGGTTCTGTCTGGCATGCTTAGATTTTTTGCAAATATAGGGAAACAAAAAAAGGCTCACGCTAGGTAGAGTGAGCCAGATATTATAGTTTAATTTTTTTCAAGCGAAGTAATGCTCGTTGAGTAGCCTATGAATTAGGGCAATTTTCGATTGCACATCATTTATGTAGGCGGGTATATCACCCATAAAATCATCAACACTGCCAAAGACGAGCTCATTTTTGAGGTTTTCAGCGTGCATTCTTACCGAAAGCTTTTTCCCTTTTTCATCCAGTGAAAGGTTTGACAAATACATGCATACCTCTTTCATACAAAAGGCCATTGATCTTGGGAAGTTCTCATTGAAAACCAAAAACTCCATGGCTCTCTCTGCGTTGACTGGTTTTCGGTAAAACTTACGGTTCATATCAAACGCTTCCAGGCTTTTCAGCAGATTAATGCACTCATATTGAACATATAAATCCCAGTTTTCTGTCTCCCGCTGCATCTCAGTATGTATGATGCTAATAATACGGCTAACCTGAAAAGCTCGCTCAAGTAGCAGGCCCAGTTTAAGTGTAGACCATACCTGATTCTTTACCATCGTACTATCTGCCTGATATTTGCAGACCGCTACGAGTTGTTTGGCATTAACCATGAACTCATGCATGCTTGATTCCCTGTAAAGATCCTGATCAAAGGTTTGGGTGTAATGAAACAGCTTATTGACGGATTCCCATAATTCTGTGCTGAGCAGATCACGGGCTCCACGGCAGTTTTCACGAGCCAGGGTAATGCATGAACTGACTGAGGAAGGGTTCTTTAAATCAAAAGCAAGATCTACCAGTACATCGCCTTCATTCAGTTCCAGTTCAGGGCTGACTGAGCCTGCCATAGCATTCAGTTTCTTGAGCATAGAAGCCTCGTCGGCTTCTTTTGGCCCATCTAAACTGGCAAAGAAATTGACCGGTACAAATCGAGCGATATGCTCAATTCTCTCCAGGTTTCTGCCTGCCCAATAAAGATTATTCGCAATTCTGGAAAGCATAATTTCTTATTCTATTACCCAGGTGTCTTTAGAACCTCCACCCTGAGATGAGTTAACAATTAAATTTCCTTTTTTCAATGCTACACGTGTCAGTCCTCCGGGTAAAACTTTTTCAAAACCATGACCTCCCTTCAGGCAAAAAGTACGCAAATCGAGATATCGAGGCTCTACGATGTTCTCATCTTCAATGAAAGTAGGCTGCATAGAAAGGCTCATTATAGGCTGTGCAATATACTTTCTACGATTTGTAGTCACCGTTTTTTTGACCTCTTCCAGCTGTTCTTCGCTAAGCGTATTTCCAATAGATATACCATAACCTCCAGATTCGTCAACGGGCTTAATTACTAACTGGTCCAGATGGCTAATCACGTACTGAAAATCATCTTCTTCTTCGCACTTATACGTTGGTACATTTTTGAGGTTCATTTCAACATTTTCCCCCAGATAGTACTTGATGATTTCGGGCATAAAAGTATAAACGGCTTTATCATCGGCCACACCGGTACCCGGTGCATTTACGATCGTCACATTACCGGCTGCGTAAGCTTTCATTAAGTTAGGCACACCCAGCATCGAGTCTTTTCTGAAACCTTTTGCTGTAGGGTCCAGAAAAGCATCATCAATACGGCGATAAATGACATCTACTTTCTCCATGCCGTTAATGGTTTTCTGAAATACAAAACCATTTTTAACGCTCAAATCACGTCCTTCAACCAGCTCAATCCCCATACTCTGGGCCAGCCAGGTATGTTCATAATACGCTGAATTATATACACCGGGTGTCAAAACAACACACCGGGGGTCGGCCTCCGTGGGGTCTGGAGCCACAGATTGCAGCATGTCCAGCAAATCTGATGAATAATTATCAACCCTGGCTGTTTTGTAACTGTAAAAAAGCCCCGGAAAGGTCTTTTTTAGTGTTCGACGATTGGCAATAACATAGCTCACCCCAGAGGGGCTTCTAATGTTATCTTCGAGCACGTAAAACTCCCCGTCTTTATGACGAATGATATCTGTACCGCTGATATGATTATAAACGCCACCCGGTGGTTCAAAACCCTTCATGCTTTCCAGATAATGAGCCGAACTTTTGATCAGTTTTTCGGGGACTATACCGTCTTTGAGAATTTCCTGATCGTGGTAAAGATCGTATAGAAATTTATTAATCGCTTCATTGCGTTGCAAAACACCTTTCTCAAGGCTTTCCCACTCTTTTCCGGTGATTAATCTTGGAATCAGGTCAAACGGGAAAATTCTTTCCGTCGCCTTCATGGTGTCAGAGTATACTGCAAAAGTTACGCCTTCATTGTTTAAGACTTGTTTAACCCCCTCTGAGAACTTGCCAAATTTCTCAAGATCATATTTGGCAAAATGCTCCAAAATGGCCCTGTAATGAGGCCTCACTTTTCCTTCGGCGTCAAACACCTCGTCATAAACCTGGCGGGCCGGTACATAAGGTGTTATCATAATCTTTTTCTTTTGGTACTCAATTATTCTGCAATTTATCTAATTACAAAATATTTAATGTTGCATATTAAGAATAAACAAAGATACTATTTCATGAAATATCAAAAATGTAGTTATTTATTTCGTGTATGGTTTCATATTTACGGTAATTGTACAATCATTTCAAACCGCAGTCCACTTTCATAGTCAAAATCGGTTATGAAAATGATAGAGTAGAACAAAAACAGAAGAAGAAGAGGTATGTCAATAAGAGTCGCTATTCGTCATAAAATGCATTATGACTATGATCGGATGATCAATGTTTCTCCGCAGGTTATCAGGCTGAAACCTGCCGTGCATTCCAGAACGCCTATTCAATCATATTCTTTGAAAATATCTCCGGAAAACCACTTTATCAACTGGCAGCAAGACCCATTCGGGAATTTTCAGGCCAGAGTAGTTTTTCCTGAAAAAATAAAGCATCTGCATGTTGATGTTGAGGTCATAGCTGATCTCAAGGTGATTAACCCATTCGATTTTTTTGTGGATGAGTACGCCGAGCAATTCCCATTCAAATATGAGGCGGCACTTCAAAAGGAGCTTCAGCCATACTTTGAGATTAATGAGGATGGCAGTCTGCTCAAAGACTTTTTAGAAACCCAGGTACCCAGAGAGCCTACTCAAATAGTGGACTTTCTGGTGCATGTGAATCAAGCTCTATATAAAAGAGTCAACTATACCATACGAATGGAGCCGGGGGTTCAAACCTGCGAAGAAACCCTAGGAAAAGCTCTGGGCTCATGCCGTGATAGCTCCTGGGTGCTCGTGCAGGCTTTCAGGCATTTAGGCTTGGCCGCCAGATTTATTTCTGGTTATCTGGTCCAGCTAACAGCTGACGAAAAATCATTGGATGGGCCCTCAGGCCCTGAAGCTGATTTTACTGATTTACATGCCTGGTGTGAAGTTTTTGTGCCGGGTGCAGGCTGGATAGGCCTTGACCCTACATCTGGACTTTTTGCCGGCGAGGGCCATATTCCATTGAGTTGTACGCCCTCACCGGGGAGTGCTGCACCCATAACCGGAATGATTGACAAATGCGAGACTAAGTTTGACTTCGCAAATGATGTTTTCAGAATTCATGAAGAGCCTCGCGTAACCAAACCCTACAATGATGAAGAGTGGCAAAATATTTTAAAAGTAGGAGTCGCTGTAGAGGCTGACCTTGTAGCCAACGACGTTCGCTTGACTATGGGAGGAGAGCCTACTTTTGTTTCTATTGACGATATGGAAGCCGCCGAATGGAATACAGCGGCTGATGGACCTCATAAAAGAAGACTGGCAAAAGAACTTACTTTCAGAATCAGAGAAAGCTTTGCCCCGAACGGAATGCTGCATTTTGGGCAAGGTAAACTTTACCCGGGAGAAGCTCTGCCACGTTGGCAATATGGCTGTCTCTGGCGAAAAGATGGGAAACCCATTTGGAAGAACTCAGAATTAATAGCCTCTCCGGCCAAAAAAGGGAATTATACTGAAAACGATGCTTCAGATTTTCTCAAAGAAGTTGCAAATACCTTGAGAATAGACGATTCAGCAGTAATTCCAGCTTATGAAGATAGCTTCTACTTTGCCTGGGAAGAAAACAAGTTACCTGTAGACCGCGATCCTCTGAAACTCAATCTCAAAGATGCAATTGAAAGAAGAACACTGACTGAAGTACTCTCTGACGGTCTTGGCAAGCCAAAAGGTTATGTACTGCCAGTACGTTACAGTCGAAAAGAGGATTGTTGGGAAAGCTGCAAATGGCCTTTCAGAAGAAAACATTTGTTTTTGTTGCCGGGCAATTCATCTATTGGTTTCCGTTTGCCATTAAACTCACTTCCGGAAAGTATTCTGGAGCAGGATTATTTTCCAAGAGACCCTTTTGCACCTTTGCCAGACCTTGAAGATTTTGAGGCAAAACTTAACAGTCTTCCCGAAATACTCAAAAACCCTACAGATAAAGCATGCTTCAAAACGGCACTTAGTGTTGAAGTAGTAGAAGGAAGATTACATCTCTTTTTACCGCCTCATGAGCTTCAGGAGCATTACCTGGAAATGGTAGCGGCCATTCATATGGTGTCTGAAAAAACAAAAACTCCGGTAGTGCTAGAAGGTTATGAACCACCTTCCGAAGGGAAACTCAACAAACTTTTCGTTACTCCAGATCCGGGTGTGATTGAAGTAAATGTTCATCCTTCGGCCAGCTGGGATGAGCTGGTGAATACGACGCTAAAGCTTTATGAACAAGCTAAACAATCAAGATTGGGTACCGAAAAATTTATGATTGATGGTCGTCACACCGGAACCGGTGGAGGTAATCACATCACTATTGGTGGCTTCACCCCAGCCGACAGCCCGCTTTTAAGACGACCCAAATTATTGCAAAGCCTAATTACCTACTGGCAGCATCACCCGTCTTTGTCTTATCTTTTTAGCGGGCCTTTTGTAGGGCCTACCTCGCAGGCTCCACGGGTAGATGAAGGCCGTGATGATGTGCTATATGAATTAGAAATTGCCTTTTTTCAGGTTCCAAAAAACGAGAATCCTCCTTTGTGGATTGCCGACCGGCTGTTCA
Source organism: Jiulongibacter sediminis (assembly GCF_001306455.1). Classification (GTDB taxonomy): domain Bacteria; phylum Bacteroidota; class Bacteroidia; order Cytophagales; family Spirosomataceae; genus Jiulongibacter; species Jiulongibacter sediminis. Next base: position 18,264 of record NZ_LGTQ01000015.1, read on the forward strand.
GAAACCTTTTAATCGACGTTACAGGAAATACCCACCGGGCAGAGCTCTGTATAGATAAACTTTACTCTCCTTATGGTACGGCGGGCCGACAGGGAATTCTGGAGTTCCGAGGCTTTGATATGCCACCCCATGCTCAGATGAGTCTGGCCCAAAACCTATTAATAAGAGCTTTGGTATCTCGCTTCTGGAAAACCCCTTATGAAAAAAGACTGGTTCGCTGGGGAACAGAGCTTCATGACCGTTTTATGCTCGAGCATTATGTACGTCAGGATATCAATGAGATTGTAGCGGAATTACAGGAAACCGGCTATGCTTTTGAAAAGTCCTGGTTTGATGCCTTCATTGAGTTCCGCTTCCCGGTTTTAGGCAAAACTCAATTGGGAGATATGACGCTGGAGCTCCGCTGGGCCATTGAACCATGGAACGTTCTTGGCGAGGAGGTGACTTCCACAGGGACCGCACGCTATGTTGATTCCTCTGTAGAGCGGGTTCAGCTCAAAATTAACGGATGGAACGACGACCGATATATTATGGCTTGTAATGAAGTGAAAATTCCGATGAAAGCGACTGGAAAGGCGGGACAGTATGTGGCTGGAATCCGCTACAAAGCCTGGGCACCGCCTTCGGCTTTACACCCGACCGTTGGTGTGGATACCCCGTTAACTTTTGATGTTATTGATACCTGGAATAATAAATCTATTGGAGGTTTTACTTACCATGTGGCTCATCCGGGCGGACGAAATTATGAGACTTTACCCGTCAATAGTATGGAAGCCGAAGCGAGAAGACATACAAGATTCTTCAGTGAAGGGCATACTCAGGGGAATGTCAAAACGGTACAGGAGTATACTGCCATTGGTCGCTTCTTTGAAGAAAAGCATGATTCCAGAATTGTCAATGTACCTGTTGAAGAAAAAAGCTCATCACTGGCCAATACTTTGGATTTAAGAACGGCAAAGCGTCCCTCTTAACCTTTGTCAAAAAGAGGGGATTTGTGAAGAACCCGCTCTACCAGGTTATCCGGAATCTCATTGACAGAGTTTTTGAGACGCTCTCCCCAGAAATCGGTAATTTCTTTCAGATCTTTTTCTTCAAGTCTGTGCTCTTCCAGCTCAAAGGTTTCCCGGTTGAAAATCAAAACATCGATCGGGAAGCCAACGTCATTAGCACTTACACGGGTTGAATCAAAAGATAAGAAGCCAGTTTTCAGTGCAAACTCCAGACTGGAATCATAGTTAATGGTACGGTTCAAGACCGGCTTGCCGTATCCGGAGTTTCCAATGATCATAAACGGTGTACCTTCACCTACTTCAATCCAGTTGCCTTCAGGGTAAAGCAGATATAGCTTCGGTTCAGCGTCTTTCTCCATTTGCCCGCCTACAATCGTAAAAATGTTAAAAACAATTCCACTTTGGGCCAGCATATCCCGGTCTTCTCTACTTACTCTCTTTATTTGGTCACCTAGGGCATTGACGGCCTTATACATTCGGTCGTATCCCTCCTGTTCATCAAGCAATTCCTGAAAGTAGGTTATCACTTTATCTCTCACCGACCTCAGGCCTGAGGTCATTATAAAAATAGGGTACTTGCCGTATTTGTGGACAAAAACCTTCTTGGCGGTTGTGGTTTCAGAGCCAGATGTAATTCTGGTATCGGCGATTGCTACCAAACCTTTTCTTAATTTTATGCCCAAACAGTAAGTCACTTCTCTTAAGCTGATTTTTATTGAATCGCAAATGTAAACTGTACGGTCTTAAAACCGACATTTTGTCTGATGTTTATTCAGCTAAAAAGATAATCAAGGACCACTTAAACTTTTTGAAACACAATCTCGTAGGTTCTTTTTGACTATTCAAGACAAACTCCATTGCATGAAAAAATTCTATCTTCTTTTACTGATTTGTGTGGTCTTTCTTTCACAGGAAAGTTTTGCTCAAATCAACCGGCAAATAAGCGGTACTGTTACCGACGAGGCTAACGGTGAGGCTTTAGCAGGTGCCAGTATTGTCATATCTGACAATTCCTCACAAAAAGGAACCATTACAAACGCCGAAGGCCGCTTCCAACTTTTCATCCCACAGGAAACCTCCCGTCTTACCATCTCCATGATCGGTTACGAAACACAGGAAGTTTTGTTGGGTAATCAGAATGTACTTAACATTCAACTCAGGGAAGGAGCTTATCTGGAAGAGGTTGTGGTGACAGCACTCGGCCTGGAAAGAAACTCTAGAAATATTGGCTATGCTGTACAGCAAATTGATGGTCGGGAAGTTAGCCAGGTCAAAAGCAATAATTTCATTGATAACCTAGGTGGTCGTGTAGCAGGGCTTACTGTAAACCAGGGATCCACAGGGCCGGGAAGTACTTCAAAAGTCACAATCCGGGGCGAAAGCTCTTTCACAAATAATAATCCGCTTTTTGTGGTAGACGGTATTCCGGTTAATAATAACACTGTTGTCAATATCACCTCTGATGCCGCAGAAGGTTTTCAGGAAGTTGATTTCGGGAATGGAGGAATGGATATTAATCCTGACGATATTGAAAGTGTAAGTGTACTCAAAGGCCCGTCAGCAGCCGCACTTTACGGAACCCGTGCCAGCAACGGGGTAATTTTGATCAAAACCAAAACCGGAGCTGAGAAGGAAGGAATTGGCGTTTCTTTCAGTACGTCGATGATGGCTGAAACGCCATTTCAATTGCCCCAGTTTCAAAACCTTTACGGTCAAGGTAACGGAGGTCAGTTTGAATATAAAGATGGTCTGGGTGCAGGAATCAACGATAATATCACTTACAGCTACGGCCCCAAACTTGACGCTGGTTTGCTGATTCCACAATACGATAGTCCTGTGAATTTGCCTGACGGTAGTGTGGTAAGAGGAGGTGATGTGGCCATTCATGGCGGCCTGCCCATCACTCCTACACCCTTTGTTTCTCAGCCAGATAATCTCAAGAATTTTTATAACACGGGTTATTCTGCTATCAATCATCTTTCGATTTCTTCAAATGCCCGAAACAGTATGTTCAGGCTTTCTTTGACAGATCTCAATAATAAATCGGTGATTCCGGGTGTGGATTTGAAAAGAAAAACCCTGAGTGGCTCTTTTACTTTTAATCCCACTGAGAAGCTGAGTGTTTCTTCAAGCCTTCATTACATGAACAGCGGTAGCCAAAATCGCCCGGCTACCAAATACGGTTCAGAAAATATCAATTATGCCCTTGTGGCCTGGCTGGGTCGACAAACGGATCTGGAGCCGATGAAAAATTACTGGCAGCCTGGTTTGGAAAATGTTCAACACTATTCTTACAACTATACTTACTTTGACAATCCTTATTTTACCCTTCTTGAAAACCGAAACAGTTTTGGCCGTGACCGTCTCTTTGGGCATGCTTTGGCCAGATATGAGATCACTCCGGAGCTTTCTATTCAGGCCAGAACGGGGATGGATTACCAAAATGAAGACCGGGAGTTCAGAAGGGCTTACAGTTCAAACCGCTACAAAACCGGGGCTTTTGCAACGCAAGACATTCTTTTCAGAGAGCTCAACAGCGATGTTTTAATCAACTATCTGCGACCGGTTAATGATGTGATGGTTGACCTATCTGTTGGTGCTAATCGCATGGATCAGTTCGCCAATATGGAGCAATCGCAAACGCTTTCTCTGGCACAGCCCGGCGTTTTTTCACTAAATAATGCAGCCTCGCCGCTTCAGTATTTTCAAAATGTAGGTCGTAAGCGAATTAATAGTGTTTACGGGTTGGCCAAATTGAGTTTCAGAGATTATTTATTTATTGACATTACCGGTCGAAACGACTGGAGTTCGGCACTAGCTACCCCTACTTCGGCCGCAAACTCTTCCTTCTTTTACCCATCGGTATCAGGTGCACTGGTGATGAGCAATTTATTCAAGTTGCCGCCCAATGTCTCATTTTTGAAGTTGAGAGCCAGTTATGCTGAAGTAGGAAATGATACAAATCCATTCCAAACTGTAGGCTTCTTTGAGAGTCGAACACCTGTCAATGGCCTTCCAACTTTTAGTGATCAGGCTTCTATTGCAAATGCAAATCTTCTACCGGAAAGGATTTCTTCAAGAGAGTTTGGTGCTGATATCAGAGCTTTTAATGATCGCCTGAAACTTGATTTTACTTATTTCAATTCATTGAGTAAAAATCAAATCATCTCTCTACCGATCAGTTCTTCCACCGGTTACAAAGAACAAAATATTAATGGTGGCGAAGTCAGAAACACGGGTTTTGAAGCTGTTGTCAATTACAGCATTGCCCGTCAGAAAGATTTCGGATGGAACATCGGGGTCAATTTCAGTACCTACAAAAGTATTTTAGAATCACTACCAATCCCGGGTCAAACCATCACGCTGGCCTATAACCGAATTTATGATAATGTGAATCAGACAGTTTGGTATCAGGTCAAAGAAGGCGGTAGGCTAGGAGATATGTATGGAACAGGTTATCTCAAAAATGATGAGGGAGAGTTTATCATTGGTAGTGATGGCCGTTATATTGTTGATAATTCACTGATCAAACTTGGTAATTACAACCCTGATTTTATGATGGGTTTTATCAATCATCTGAACTATAAAAACTGGAGCCTCAGCTTTGTGGCAGACTGGCGTCAGGGTGGCGAAATAGTGAGTAGAACGCAGGCCCTAGCTGGTGTTGCAGGTCAGCTGATTGAAACTGCTGACAGACCTGAAGCCGGAATAATTGCCGAAGGCGTAGTCAATACGGGCACGGTAGAAAACCCGGTATACACTGAAAACACCAGAGCTATATCTGCTGAATCATATTATCGCCTTTATTATGACCGAAACCATGAAGAGAATAACACCCTGGATGCATCTTATCTGAAGTTAAGAGAGGTGCAATTAGGCTTCCAATTCCCGGAAAAATGGGTTGGTCGAAAGATCGCCGGAGCCGGCATCTCGCTTATTGGTCGAAATCTTTTTGCTATCAGCAAAATCAAGCATTTTGACCCAGAGCAGGTCGCTTTTCAAGGTCAAAATGTACTCAGTGGTGTAGAAGACATGGCCTACCCAACTACTCGCAGCCTGGGGATTAAACTAAACATCAACTTTTAACCGGAATACTGACAATGAAAAATTTAACGATACTTTTTACAGGATTTCTACTCACTTTGGCCACCTCATGTACCAATGACTTTGAGGAGATTAACCTTAACCCGGTAGCACCGGTGGATGTTCAGCCAGAGTTATTGCTTCGCAAAGTTCTTTTTGATTACTCAGAAAAGATGAGTTACGAAGGCTTTGTAGCAGGCAATTTGCTTGGCCAGCTATTTACAGCGATTGATTTCAATTTATTTGATCGTCATAGCCTCACGCAGTCGCAATACGGAGGAAATCCATGGGAGTTTTTGTATGAGAACCTGAGAGATAATGAAATTCTTCTTGAGAAATCAAGAAACAATTCTGCCTTTAAGGTATATGAAGGGCCAGCCTTGGTATTAAAGGCTCTACTCACGGCTCAACTGACAGATTTGTACGGAGATGTACCCTACTCTGAAGCCTTACAAGGCAAAAATGGTTTTTTGACACCGGCTTACGATAGCCAGCAGGATATCTACCTGGGCGAAAATGGTATTTTGAAAAATCTGGAAAAAGCAGTGACAAGTATGCAGGCCTACAGCTCCGCGATTTCTTTACAAGGGGATATTCTTTATAGCGGCGACTTATCAAAATGGGTAAAATTGGCGAATTCACTACGATTTAAGTATCTGATGCGGATTTCTCAAACCGGTGATTACACCTCAGAGTTGCAAAATCTGTATAGTAGCGGTAACCTTATTCTGGATGCCTCTGATGATGCTTTTTACCAGTTTACCACATCACAGCCGAACAACTTTAGAATGTCAACGGCCCGTATTGGTGATTTCGGACTCTTTATCATGTCTGAAACCATGGAAGAAGTACTGACCGACCTGGATGACCCACGTCAGGCCCGATACTTCAGACCAACGGGTGGAAATTCAGAGGTCTATAACGGCTTACTCAATGGTCCCGATGCTTCTCAACTGTCTATTTCTATCAATGATTATTCGTTAACCGGAACTATTTTCAGAGAAGATGCAGGGCTGATGAAAGCTAATTTTATGAGCAGTTTTGAGATGAATTTCCTAATTGCTGAAGCTGCCGAAAGAGGCTTCCTTTCTGCCGATGCCAAAATGCATTATGAACAAGGAGTAAAAGATGCTTTTGTCTACTGGTACACAGAGCTTCCTGAAGGTTATCTTGACAATGAAGCGGTAGCCTATGGTAGCGAACCAATCAAGCAAATTATTACCCAAAAATGGCTGGCTAATATTGTGAACGGCTACGAAGGCTGGATAGAGTGGAGAAGAACCGGCTACCCGGCTTTGAAAACTATTTCTGCCAGTTTGAATAATAACCAGATTCCTGTCAGACTGCCTTACCCTGCCGGAGAGGCCGCCTTAAATCCCGAAAGTTATTCAGCGGCGGCTTCAGCCACGAATGGAAACAGTGTGAATGCGAAGGTTTGGTGGGATGTCAATTGATAAATGATATTTGCGGAATCTATTCGAGGAAAAACATAGTTATTCTGGAATAGAAACTTTATTTCCTCTTCCTGGGCTCTTTAAATGTCAAACCTTAACATCCTTCAATGGCTCCTCATGATTCTGCTTTCGGCAGGGATGTTCTGGCTTTCACCAAAGGCAGTTAAGGTCAATGACTTTTTCAAAGGAAGTAAAAACGAACAGCAGCCAGGCTTCTGGATTCTGACCAGTAGTTTGGTGATCAGTTGGCTTTTTGCCAAATCTATTACCAATGCGGCTGATTTGGGTCACGCTTTCGGTTTTGTGGGCGGGTTAGCCTATGCGGCTTATTATGTATCTTTTCTGGTGGCAGGGGGCATTATTTACCAACTCAGAACCATTGGTGGATTTGAAAGTATTCATCACTTTTTGAGAGGCAAATTCGGTCAAAAGGCAGTGGTTTTATTCACACTGCTCATCGCATTTCGCCTATTTAATGAAGTTTGGTCAAATAGTATGGTCATCGGCTCTTATTTTGGCGAAAGCGGAAGTTGGCCTTATTATCTGGCAATACTCCTTTTTACGGGCCTTACCCTGCTCTACACCATGAAAGGCGGTATGAGAAGTTCATTACTTACCGATCTGATTCAAATGCTCTTGTTCGCGGTTTTGCTGGTGGTGATCCTTGGCTATATTTTTCCGAAAACCGAAGGTGGAATTCTGACACTCACAAAAACCGGTACCTGGAGCCTTGATCAGGGCTTAAACTTATTACTGGTGGCCTTTCTTCAATGTTTAAGCTATCCTTTTCATGACCCGGTGATGACGGATAGGGGATTTATAGCCGAACCAAAGTCAACACTCAAAGCATTTATTTGGGCAGGTGTCATTGGAGCCGCGTGTATTGTACTTTTCAGCTATGTTGGTATTTTCGGGAAGGTCAATGATCTCGGCAAACCAGTGGTTCCAGCTGTGGCGGGGCTTTTTGGCTTGGGCATGACACTCGTGATTAACCTGATCATGATTACCTCGGCCGCCTCCACAATTGATAGCACTTTTACTTCCTCCACCAAACTCATACATCTTGATCTGCTTCAATCACGTAAATTGAGTATTCAGGCAGGCCGGTTGACGATGTTTCTTGTGGCTGTGGCAGGCACGTTGCCCGTATTCTTAAATCCTGAAATATTAAGTGCTACCACGATCAGCGGCACCATGGTTTTGGGCTTGGCTCCGGTTTTTGTCCTGTGGAAAGTCAAAGTGCCCGTAGCCTCCTTTTTTCTGGCTATTGGAGCTGGAATATTAAGTGGTCTGGCCTTGGTTTTCGGGTGGATTCCACAGCATCTTTGGCTTAGCCAGGGTAAGTATGCAGATTTGTTGACAGCAAATATCTATGGTTCGATAGCCGTATTTGCCGGGTATCTTTTGCCACTAATTTGGCATAAAACGAATGAGTAAAAACATAAAACATATTGGAGAGAAAACAGGAAAGATGCTGGTCTTTGGCGGCTGCTATTCCAATTTGCAATCACTCATAAAACTCAAAGAACTGGCAGAAAAAGAGGGCATTTCTCCTGAAAACATTATTCATACCGGAGATCTGATTGGTTACTGTGCCTCGCCTGTAGAATGTACAGATATCGTGGAGGAATGGGGCATTCTTTGCATCAAAGGCAATGTGGAAGAAAACATTTTAAGCGGCTCAGATGATTGTGGCTGCAATTACGTGGAGGGCGGCCGCTGCGAAATGTTTTCCCGCAGCTGGTTCCCTTTCGCCAAAGATCAGGTGACTTCTCAAAATCTCGCATTTCTGGATAAAATGCCTAATCAGATTGATTTCAATTATGCCGGGAAACGCGTCTCGGTGATTCATGGAAGCGAGTCTTACATTTCTGAATTCATCTTCAAATCCACCTCCTGGAAAATCAAACAAAATAATTTTGATGTCCTCGATTCCGAGGTGATTCTGGCGGGTCACTGCGGCATCCCTTTTGCCGATGAAAAAGATGGAAAAACCTGGCTAAATGCCGGTGTTATTGGTATGCCAGCCAACGACGGAACACCCTTTGTTTGGTATCTCATTCTGGATGATAAAAACGGTTTTGAGTATCAATTCAGAAAATACGAATACGATAATTTCGAGGCTAATCAACTCATGATGGAGCATAGTCTCCCGTGGAGCTATGCTGAAACCCTGATGACCGGCGTATGGGATAATACCGAGATTCTACCTGAACAGGAAACAAAAGAAACGGGTATTGCTTTACAACTGGACAAGTCACTTGAGGTCAGTTGAAGCTGTCTGGGATAGAAAAATACTGCGACTTTTTTCCAATAAGTCTGACTTTAAGAGTTTTCAGAATATTGAAATAGCTCATCCAATTGGCTTAAATATCCGTACATTGGCTGTCAGGGTGCAAATCAGAATATCAAACCACTTTGCTTAGTATTATCATCCCAACATATAACGAAGCTACTACTATAAGGCCTTGTCTTGAAAGGCTCTGCGGGAATAATATCGAAGTTATTCTTGCCGATTCTCCTGGTTCAAACGACAGCTTGGAAGTATTGGTAAAAGATTTTGGTTTTACCTTTTTGAAATGTCAAAACGCTGGTAGAAATCATCAAATGAATGAAGGTGCGGCCATTGCCAGAGGTGAAGTGCTGTATTTTGTGCATGCAGATACGCTGGTACATTCAGACTTTAAATCAGATATCATTACCGCCATTGAAGAAGGAGCAGAGATGGGTTGTTACCGATATAAATTTGACCGCTACCCCAATCCTTTGATGTATATCAATTCCTACTTTACCCGTTTCCCGATGATCTGGTGCAGAGGAGGTGACCAGACGCTTTTTATTAAGAAAGAGGTTTTTGAGGAGTTAAATGGCTTTTGTCCGCAGCATCTGATCATGGAAGATTATGATATTTTATTGCGTAGTAAAGACCGATACCGCTTCAAAATCATACAAAAAGATGTGACGGTATCTGCCAGAAAATATGAAACCAATAGTTACTGGAGAATACTGAAAGCAAACTACACCGTCATGAGAAAATGGCTAAAAAAAGAGGCCAGCCCGGTGGAGCTGTACCAATTATACAAGAACTTATTAAACTATAGAAATGGATAAATATTACGACCCGAAGGACTTGAAGAAGTTTGGCAATATCAAAGAATACAGCCCTGAGCTGGGTAAAAAATTCTTTGACTGGTATGGTGAAGTTTTTCAGGAAGGGGCACTTACCAAAAGAGAAAAAGGCTTGATAGCTCTGGCGGTGGCTCATGCAATTCAATGTCCATATTGTATAGACGCTTATACCTCTGATACTCTGGAGCAAGGCTGCTCTGAAGAAGAGCTCATGGAGGCCGTACATGTAGCAGGGGCGATCCGTGGAGGTGCTTCTCTCGTACATGGGGTACAAATGATGAATAAAACCAAAGAACTTTTAATGTAATGGTAAAGAATCCTGTAAAATCTTTAAAAGCCCAGAAGCATGCTTTGGGTGAAACCGCGTATCAGATCAAAGTCTTGAATGATACCGAGAGCATCGGATTCTCCATGCCAAAGTTCAGAGAGAAACTTGATGAGATAGACCTATTTCCATTAAAACCTACCGCTCTGGAAATTCTCCAGATCAATATGGGTAAAATGTGCAACCAGGTATGTAATCACTGCCATGTAGATGCCGGGCCAGACCGAAAAGAAATCATGACCCGTGAAACCATGGAGTTATGTCTTGAAGCTATCCGAAATAATAATTTCAACACAGTAGACCTTACAGGCGGTGCTCCGGAGATGAACCCAAATTTCAGGTGGTTTGTAGAGCAAATCAGAGAAATTTCTCAGGATATCAAGATCATCGTTCGTTGTAATCTGACCATCATCAGAGCCAACCCGAAATACCACGATCTGCCCCATTTTTATAAAACGCACAATATAGAAGTGGTGAGCTCGCTGCCGGCTTACACAGAGAGTAGAACAGATGCTCAGCGTGGCAACGGCGTGTTCAAAGACTCTATAAAAGCTCTGCAAATGCTGAATGAAGTAGGCTACGGAAAAGAGGGGACAGGCCTTACGCTTGATTTAGTCTACAACCCTTCAGGAGCGTTTTTACCGAGTGGACAGGCCGGTCTGGAAATGAACTTCAAAAGGAAGCTAAAAGCAGATTTCGACATTGAGTTCAACTACCTTTTTGCCATCACCAATATTCCTATCAGTCGTTATCTGGATTATCTGATAGTAAGTGGGAATTATGGGGCTTACATGGAAAAGCTGGTCAATGCTTATAACCCTGCTGCCGCAAAAAATGTGATGTGTAGAAATACGCTTTCTATTGGCTGGGACGGCTATATTTTTGATTGTGATTTCAATCAAATGCTAGATTTAAAAGTAGCCTGCGGCTCAAAACACCTTAGCGAGTTTAACGCCTCAGAATTAGTAAACAGAGATATCATCGTCAACCAACATTGCTATGGCTGTACCGCCGGTGCCGGGAGTAGCTGCGGTGGTGAGGTGGCGTAGGAGTCAAAAGACCTTATCGAATTATTAAACCCCTGGTCTGGAATTCAGATCAGGGGTTATTTTTTATCTGAGCACAAATACCGGATTATTTGAACCAAAGAAACTCTATTTTTTCTCCTCAATCTCTAAAACCTGGTCTCTGCGAAGGCTCGGTCTTCGATATAGTGCAACACCGCCTCTGGTCGATGTTTCAATGTTTGTTAAAGGAAGACAAGTAATACTTAAACTAGAGTATTTAAATCACCACACCGAAGCTGTAATTCTCGGAAAGTAGAAAAGTTGCCATCAAAATCCTAACCAGTCCTCCCTATATGCGTTTTTAGGAAGTGTTTTAAACTTTATGCTGTCGGAAAGATCAAAGCCAAATTCCTCCAGATTACTATGATAAAGTATTAAAGCGTGATTTCTAGAATCTAGGCTATCGTATGCTACCCAAAAAGTTTTGCCTAAATAATTCAAAGAAGATCCAAAAACTCCAACAGTTCCAGAATAAGAAGTACTATTACTACTGAAGGTATATTCTATAATAGGCCTATTTTTTTTCCTCGAGTAGGAAATAATTTTACCCTTAGTTAGTTTTAAATTATCGTTAATTCTCCCAATTAATATTGCTCGTCTTATTTTTTGAGTTGATACAAGTAATATTACAATCGCCGCAGCTATTGCTATTTGAATTAATCCTTTTTTAACCTTGCCTAGGTTTAGTTTCATAATTCTCTCAGTAAAGACTGAGTTTCTTTGGTAGTTATAAGCGGCCTCTGGCCAATAGTTTGACTCAAAAGCTAATCTTAAATTCTAGAATTCAGAAATAGCGATCCGACAAACCAAAGCCTCGAACCCCTAAAATGATGCTTGAGGATAAGTAGAACCAGCTATTTTCTCTCCTCAATCTCCAACACCACACTCGTTCTTCCCGCATTGATCATTGGATTATAACCGGCTTTCATCAGGAAATCTCCGGAATAGACTTTCTCTGAGTCTAGCGGACTTCTCTTGCCCGGGAAAAGATTGATTTCTTTGATGGTGTACAGTTTTTCAGGATTCAGGCCATTGAATTTAATGGGTTCCTTATCGGTAATTAGCCTTTGTCTCTGGCTTATAAAATAACCGAAGAATACAGCCTTTTCCTTGCTTTCATTGACATACATTACCGCTGAAAAGTCATTCTCATGCGGGTTTACCAGTCGGTATTGATCACCGTGCCATATGATTTCTTTGAAACGATCATAATTTTTGACAGCCTGCTTACAGAAAACTTTTTCATCTTCAGAAAGGTGACTAAACACAATGTCAAAACCCAATTTCCCCATACTGGCCACATCCACTCTGAATTTAATGGGCTGTTTTCCCCAGTCTGTGACATGGTTACAGGTGACTATGCTAGGGAAAAAGTAGGAGTAATCCCATTGCATAAAGATTCTTTCCAGTGGGTCTGTGTCGTCGCTGGGCCAAAACTCCGTAAAGTATTTCAAAGCCTCATAGTCGCCACGGCCACCTCCGCCAGAGCAAAGCATAATAGGCACTTTGGGGTATTTGGTTCTTACTCTTTCCAAGACCGCATACAGTCCTTTGACATAATCTACATACAGCTGAGACTGCGGCATTTCCTGCTCTGCCAGATAAACTGAATAGGCATTATAAATAACGGCATTACAGTCCCATTTGATAAAAGCCAGCTGTGGGTTCTCTGTAAATAGTTTATCCACTACCCCGAAAACGAAGTCCTGAACTTCAGGATTTGAAAGGTCTAAAACCAACTGATTTCTATAGTAAACCTCAGGCCTGTCGGGCTGTCTGATTACCCAGTCGAGGTGCTGCTCATACAGTTCACTTTTGGGGTTTACCATCTCTGGTTCTATCCAGATGCCGAACTTGATACCTTCCTTAGTTGCCTCTTTGACCAAATGCCCAATGCCACTGGGCAGTTTTTTGACGTTTTCCTGCCAGTCGCCCAAACCTGAACGGTCGCTGTTTCTGGGGTATTTATTGGCAAACCAGCCGTCATCCAGCAAAAACATATCTACTCCCAGCTCTTTTGCGTCTTTGAAAAGCCCGGTGATTTTATCTTCATCAAAGTCAAAATAGGTAGCTTCCCAGTTGTTTAAAAGTGTCAATCGCTCTCCCTGACCGTCCAAAACCCTGTATTTTCTGGCCCACCGATGCAGACCTCGACTGGCCTCCCCGGTTCCATGGTTTGAAATGGCATAGATGAGAGAAGGTGTTTTAAAAACCTGATTGGCAGGCAGAGCATAGGCCGAGTTATACGGATTAATGCCTGCCAGAAATTTGAGGTTATCATAAGTATCTACTTCAAAATCAAGTTTGAAGTTGCCACTCCAGGCCAATTGACCCAAAATCACCTTCCCTTCATTTTCAGAAGCAGGCTGGTCAAAGGATAAGATAAAATTGGGGGATTGCAGCAACATGGCTCTTGTGCCCAGTTTAGAGTCAATGATTTTTCTGCCATTCTCCAGCTTTTCTTCTTTGCCCTGCATTTCTTTCGCCCAGCGGCCGTGGTAGCTGGTGAGGTAGAAATTATCGCCCGTGAAATAGAGATCGGCTGAAGCATATTTCTCCAACATTACCGCTCCGTTTTCTTTGTGCTGAATTTCTGTCCACTGTTCTATAACATTCTCCTCTGCCCAGGCCTTGTAAACCAATGTTACCTGAAAATTATAGTTGGGGTCTTTCAGCACAATCCGCGTTTCTGTACTGGCGTCATTTTGTTTCTGCTGTGTATGACTTTGGTATTTTAACTCCAGCGAGCTGTTACCATCGGCATGTTTTACCTCAATGGCGGGCTCGGTGAGGCTCCAGGTGCCTGAGGGCGTGTAGGCGGCGTTATAAATGCCGTCATTGGCATCATCGTAATGAAACTGCGAAGCTACCGATTGATAATCAGATTGATTGGTGAATGCACTTCCAAAATAAGTCGTTCTTATTCGCTCCTGCTGATCTTCCTGAAGCAGTAAAACATGATCTTTTGTTTCGACTGGTATGACCGCCGTTTGGGCACGCAATAGAGCTGGAATAAGCAATAATAGCAAAGAAAGAAATTGATTCAAGCCGGACTTCATCATCAAAATAGGGTCAGTTACTACAAATTTGGGTTGGTAAGATATTGCAATTCTTTCAATAAGCAGCCATTCATCCGGTTTCAAGAGTCTTCTCTGTATTGAAAAAAAAGAACGTTATTCCTTTTCAAAGAGAATTAAGCCTACTCATTACCAAACAGATGCATAAAAAACCACAACATTTAATAAATTGCATTACTCCAAATAACCATTCGTTTGACCACTATTTTAAAGAACAGCATTCTTTTTGTCTGCTTTTTAATTCCTCAATGGCTTTTGGCACAAGAATCTTTTGAGGTAAACACCAGATCTGATCGTTGGGTGCAGCACCCTTATTTTGGTTACCATTTTCAGGAATTAGGCAGACCTTCTCAAATACTCACAAACCATGGGTCTGAGCTTACGGCCTCAGATGCGTATACTGCTCTCAGTCAAAAGCTTTTGCCGGTGTCTGACAAAGTAATTCCCGAGGCCTCCTTTTGGTTTATCGTGTATGTTGATTCTTTAGAGTCGTCCGGTGTTTTGCTCTCTTTTGGAATGGAGCAGGAAACGTCTTGGGAAAAAATTGAAATTTTTGACGCTCAGACACTTCTATCGGTAGCAAAAGGTGGAAAAGGGTCCTCATTAAAAGACAAAACCTTCAAAACCAATGCTGATGTTTTTCGTCTGAAGGCGGGGTTCTCTTACCTCGTTCATTTAAAAAATCAGATTCCATCTGAGGACAAATCGTTGTCAGGTTTGAATATTTATGTCTTCCGGGAAAAAGATTATTTTGATTTTCTGAACTACACATTTCCGGAAAGTTACTTTAGGGCCGGTGGTTACCTTTATGATTTCAACCTCATCAAGCGATCTGTGCAAGTTTATTGCGACAGTAGTGGTATGGCCACCTTACCCGAGGTTCAAGCTCAGTGGAATCAGCTCTCTTTTTCCAGCTATAACCTTCGCCCAAACCCGGAAGCCACCTATTGGATGCGGTTTACCATTGACTCTTCAGAGAAAAGTCGAGAGTATCTAATGGGCTTGAATAGTGGAAGTTTCTGGAATTTTGATTCAGCAGAAGTCTATGTACCGGGAGAAAATGATGAGTATCTGAGCTATTCCCTGGGAGGAAAAGTAGCCGCTCAAAATAAACCCTTCGGAGTTTGGCATGATGTATTTCCTGTTCAAATGGAAAAAGGAGAACAAAAAACCATTTATATCAGACTGAAAGGATTCAATAAGTTCTTTATTCCTGATTTTCAGGTTTCACACCTCAATCCATCAAGCTTTTGGAAAGTCACCTCCTGGGTTAAATTCATCTTCGGCTTTTTTATCGGGCTTATACTTGTTCAGTTTCTCTATTATTTCATTCGGTATTTTCTGGAGAAAGAACCACTCCATCTTTATTTCTCTCTTTTTGTATTAGGTGTGGGCTTATGGATTAGCTTTTTCAGTACAGACCTTCAGTTTACACCACTGCCACGCTTTACTGAATGGAACATCCCACTAGCTAGTATAGGCATGAGTCTGGCTATTATCTTCATATATGCCTACCAATACACCTTTTTGTCTCTGGGCCAGTACCGGTTCCCGTTCAAAAAAGTGTTCTGGTTTCTTGCGATAGTGAATTCGATGATCTGTTTTAACTATGCGGTTCATTTCCAATCCTTTGCCAGTGTTTACCCGTTACGGTCAAGCTATCTTCAACTGATTATTCTTAGCCTGCTACTCAATTATGTCTTTGTAACGGCTGTTGGGGTCTACAGTATCTTAAAGAAAAATGTTTTTGGAAGAGCCTTTACTCTGGCCTTCGTTCCATTATTGCTAGGAATTATCATTCGATTTGTCCTGGCTCTGGTGTTGATTTTACAAGGCGGAACCTATAATCAGTTTTTGCTTTATCTTCTTATTTACGGACAATATGCCCTCATGGCCGGAATTGCCTTTGCTTTGGTAATGATGGCCATAAACACCGCCGTGCGATTCAATACTTTAAAAATAGAGAAAATTCAGGCTGAGAAACTGCGGGAAATCAGTGAGTTTAAATCCCGGTTTTATACAAATATCACCCATGAATTTCGTACACCATTGACTGTTATTTTAGGCTTATCTGAGGCTATTGATAATGAAAAAGAGAAGAAAATAATTACCCGAAATGGTAAAAAGCTCCTGAAGCTGGTGAATCAACTGCTTGATATGTCGAAAATCGAATCGGGCTCTTTACCTGTGCATTGGGTGCAAGGCGATTTTGTAAAATATGTGTCTTACCTCGTCAATACACATCTTTCATTGGTCGAACAAAAAGGGATTCGGCTCCAACTCATCAAAGAAGTGCATGAAATTTTCATGGATTATGACGAAGATAAAACGGATAAAATCATTTCCAATCTACTTAGCAATGCAGTAAAGTTTACTCCCGAAATGGGTACTGTGACTTGTAAGATAGCCATGAAAAATAATAGGGTACGTCTGGAGGTTATCGATACCGGAAGTGGAATTAGCAGGCAGGAGGCAGAGCATATTTTTGAACGATTTTATCAATCCGAAAAACAAGCCTCTGCAGACCAGGAAGGATCTGGGATTGGCCTTTCACTGGTCAAAGAGTTAACTGAACTTTTGGGCGGCACCATTAATGTGGAAAGTAAACCGGGCCAGGGGGCTTGCTTTATCTTAGAATTACCTGTTCATAGGTATGAAAAGGTCGGAAATGAAACTTCTTTTCTACCGCAGGAGCAATCAGAGGAAAGTCGTAAAGATCCGGAAAGTGCTTTGGTTCCGGGAAAAGAAACTATACTTCTTGTGGAAGATAACCAAGATGTTCTCGCACTCCTGATTGACCTTTTGCCCGAGAGTTATCAGAAAATTACGGCCAAAGACGGAAAAGCCGGGCTTCAGTTGGCTGAAGAAATTATCCCTGACCTGATTATTACTGACGTAATGATGCCTGAAATGGATGGTTATCAACTTTGTAAAGCCTTGAAATCAAACCCAATTACAGACCATATTCCCGTCATTATGCTGACGGCTCGTTCTGGACGGGATTCTAAAATCTCCGGACTGGAAACCGGGGCTGATGCTTTCCTCGGTAAGCCCTTCGATAAAGAGGAATTGCTTCTTACCATTAGAAATATGGTGGCTCTTCAGCAAAAACTTCAGAATAAATTTAAAGAAGACCTTAACGAAAAAAGAGAAGCTATTCCTCCGTTCCTCAAAAAAGTAAACAGTATCATTTTTGAACATTTGGCGGATGAAGACTTCTCCGCCGAATTATTGTGCGACAAGCTTCATTTAAGCCGATCACAGGTTTACCGCAAAATAAAGGCTCTATCTGGTCTTACCATTCAGTTGTATATCCGCTCTGTACGTTTAGCAGAAGCAAGGAGAAAGCTAAAGGAGGAAGATAAGACCGTTGCACAAGTCGCTTATGAATGTGGCTGGACCGACCCCAGCTATTTTACGAGAGTTTTCTCAGAAGTTTATCAGGATCATCCGTCTGACCTCAAAAATACTTGATTTCATCTGTTTGCAACATGACTACTGAGAATTGCAACATGAGTCTTAGCCTGACTCAGGGCTAATTTCTGAGCTTTGTTTCATATTTCTAATCCGTTAATAATCAGATATATGAAAACTAAAATTACAAGAGCATTTCTAATCCTCGCCCTTTTTGGGTTTGGCATTTCCGCCGCCTTCTCTCAGATCTGGTACTTACCAGACAACGTTCAGCCCGCTAAAGTGGCTCAGACAGTAGGTGTAACCGAAATCATGATTTCTTATTCCCGCCCGGCCGTTAACAAACGAACTGTTTGGGGAGATCTTGTCCCTTTCGGACTAATGAATAATCCCTTTCCCGAAGGAGAAAAAAGACCATGGGTAGCCGGTGGTAATGAAGCCACAAGCATCAGCTTTTCTGATGATGTAAAAATTGAAGGGAAAAACCTTGCTGCCGGAACGTACGGATTGTACATGATCATTCATGAAGACCAGAAAGCCACAGTCATTTTCAATAAGAATCACACGGCATGGGATACTTTTTTCTACGATGAATCTCAGGATGTTCTACGTGTTGAGGTAACCACTAAAAAGGTGGAACACAAAGAATTTTTGACTTATGAATTTATTGATCTGGACAGAACAAGTACAACAGCTGCTTTATCATGGTCAGATAAACTTATTCCCTTTAAAATTGAGGTAGATGTCGATGCTGTCGTCATGGCGAAAATTGAGGAGGAATTGAAAACTGTCCGCGGCTTCTCCAGAGAAACATGGGAAGATGCCGCCTGGTATGCAAGTTTGAGAGCTGGTAATCATGACAAGGCGTTGGAGTGGATTGAGGTTCCTATATCAGGTAACAGAAGATTTGCTAAGAAAACATTCCGTTCTCTTTTCCTCAAAAGTAGAATTCTGGAGGCCAAAGGTGACAGCACCAAAGCTTTGGCCGTCATAGAGGAGATCATTCCTATCGCTGATAATTCTGAACTAAATCAGCTGGGATACGAAATGTTAAGAAGGGGAGATACAGCGAAGGCTGTGGAGATTTTTGAATTAAACGCCAATAAACACCCGGATGATCCAAATGTGCATGATAGCCTTGGAGAGGGCTACATGAATAACGGTCAAAAAGAGAAGGCCATTAAAAGCTTTAAAAAATCTTTATCTATGAATCCACCGGATAATGTAAAAGAGAATTCTATTAAACTCCTTAAAGAGTTAGGAGTTGATATGAAATGATTTTTCTCCATTTTATAGCCCTGAAGGGCTGATCACCAGTTGGTCAGCCCTTTTTTGTAAGCGAATTAATCTCAGATGTTAAAACCGCGAAAGATGAGATTAACACCATTGAACATTTAAAGTTTTCGGTAAGTATGGTTTTAGCCGATGATGGAATTTCAATTGATGTTAAGCTTCTAAAATTCTTCATTCCAAATAATCCAAATCCTTATGAAAAGTCTCCGGCAGCTTATAGTTCGCGTAGATGGCGATAGCAAAACAGGTGATACCAGTGATTAGGGCCGCCTGAATAATGCTTAAGGAAGAAAATGAGCCTAGGAAGCCATACAACATGCTGATGGGAATGGCCATTCCCCGCACAAAATTCGGGATGGTGGTGGCCACCGTGGCCCGGATGTTTGTGCCAAACTGCTCGGCTCCCATGGTAATCATGACTATCCAGTAGCCAGTGGAAATTCCCATTAGAATACAAACAATGTAGAAAGTGGTGGAGCTTTGATTATGGAGATTCAGATAAATGATTGAAATCAAAAGACTCAGTATTTGAAATATACCAATAGCCTTTTTCCGGCTCTTAAGTTTTTGACTCACTACACCACAAAGGACATCTCCGCATGCCAGGCCTGTATAAATAAAGGCCACGGCCCTCCCTGTCGTAATTTCTCCTTGGATATTCAGTTCGGTGGCAAGTGAGGGAGCCATTTGCATTAAAATAGTCACCACAAAAAAGACAGGAATGCCAACCAGCAAGCTAAGAATATAGGTGTTTCTACTTTTTGGAATTCTGATCAATTTCCAAATATTACCCCGCTCGTGTTTTTGGTCGGCTTTGGCATGTAGGAACATTTCAGATTCAAACGTACCGATTCGCATCAATAGCAATAAAATGCCGAGTCCACCTCCAACAAAGAATGCTGTTCGCCAGTAAAGTGTATCGCCAATGAGGCCGGCCACTACTGCTCCCAGCACGCCCGTGGCTGCCAAAATGGAAGTACCGTATCCACGAATTTTCTGAGGCATAGTTTCGGCCACGATGGTGACACCTACGCCCAGCTCACCGGCAAGGCCTACACCCGCCAGAAAACGTAGGGCTGTATACGAGTAAATGTCATTGATAAATCCATTGATAATATTACAAACCGAGTACAGTAAAATTGACCCGAAAAGCACCGAGAGTCTACCTTTTTTATCGCCTAAAATCCCGAAGAAAATGCCCCCAAGTAAAAGACCGACCATCTGAACATCAAAAAGAAAGAGCCGCATATTATCAAGTGTTTGGCCGGAATAGCCCATTTCTGCCAGGCTGCTTTTGCCAATCACCACAAACAGAATAAGGTCAAACGTATCTACAAAGTAGCCCAGAGAGGCCACCAGAAGTAAGAGCAGGGTTGATTTTTTCAAAAGGTCAAGGGTTATTGAAGCTCTAAAGATACCGAAGAAATTGTACCGAACAGAAATTCATGGCAATCTGTTCTATACCCATAACATTTCATCAAGCCATGTCAAACACCGACCTGATCATCCCACAAAGAAGCCGCGATATCGGTGATTTTTTGGTGGGTCGTTTCATCCCTTTTATTCACAAAAAAATGGTGGGACCGTTCTCATTCATTGACCACATGGGTCCCGTTGACGTGAAACCTGATCGGCCTTTTGATGTAGATCAGCATCCGCATTGTGGGCTTTCAACTTTGACGTATCTACTGGATGGTGAAATCATGCATCGTGACAGCATTGGTACAGTACAACGAATTAAACAGGGCTCAGTGAACTGGATGACGGCCGGAAAAGGTGTGACACACACCGAGCGAAGCCCTGATGACCTTCGGGGAAAAAGCTACAAAATGAATGGTTTTCAGATCTGGGTGGCCCTGCCAAAAGAGCTTGAAGAAATGGAGCCTTCTTTTCATCATATTCCGGCAGAAGACTTACCCACATGGGAAGATGGTGGTGCCAGTTTCAAACTGATTGCTGGTGAAGGGTTCGGTAAAATATCGCCCGTACCGGTGCATTCAGAGCTTTTTATGATGGAGATTTCAACTACTGAAGATTACTTACTTGAAATCAATGGACAGTTGAAAGGTGAGATCGGCATTTTGATTGAAACCGGAAGCATTACAGCTTGTGGCAATACTGTAGACGCTGGAAATATGTTGATTTCAAAAACCGATGATGCGTGTAACCTTCAAATTGTCGGCGGCAGCCGAATCATGCTTTTTGGTGGTCCTCCCTTTCCTGAAAGGCGGTATATTGACTGGAATTTTGTCTCAAGCAGCAAGGAAAAATTGGAAGAGGCCGTAGAAAGATGGAATAATCGGGAATTCCCGGAAGTGCCGGGCGACAGCACCTATGTACCTCACCCAAAAAACAAAAGCTAATGGAAGTTCAACTAGAACAAAACGAAAAGAAGGGGAAAGCCTTTATAGATAAAGATGGAAAAACGCTGGCTGAAATGACTTTCAGCATGGCCGGTACAAAACAACTGATCATTGACCATACTGAAGTTTCAGATGAGCTGCGTGGTATGGGTGCCGGGCGACAACTTTTGCAAAAAATTGTGGATATGGCCCGGGAAGAGTCTTTGAAAATTATTCCGCTTTGCCCATATGCTAAAAGTGTTTTTGATAAAGATGACTCTATCCAAGACGTGCTTCGCCAATGATACACAAGGAAGTGCCTGAAGAGCTCAAACCTCTTATCAAGAGTATCCCCGAAGAAATCGCAAACATGGTCTCACATGGTTTGGGTGTACTTTTCTTTTTGGTAGGTATCCCCTTGCTCCTAATTAGGGTTCAGGAAGATGCTTGGCTGTTGCTCGGCTCGGCTATATTTAGCATATCTCTTCTGATGGTTTATTTTTCATCTACCATTTACCACAGCGTTTACAGACTATATTTGAAACGTCGCCTTAGGGTTTTTGATCATATCAGTATCTATTTCCTTATTGCGGGGAGTTTTACCCCGTTTATTCTGGCTCATATACAGACTACTTTGGGCTGGAGTTTGCTCGGCACTATCTGGCTTATGGTGTTAATTGGAGGTGTGTTTAAGTATTTCTTCACCCATAGATTCAATGTGGTTTCTACGCTTGCCTACGTAGGGATGGGCGGTTTGGCGGTGTTTATTATCACTCCCTTGAGAGAAAATTTAAGTGATCAAAGCCTCTTGTGGCTGGCCACAGGTGGTATTTCTTACCTGATAGGAGTACCTTTTTACCTCTGGAAAAACCTGAAATTCAATCACCTTATCTGGCATATTTTTGTGCTCGGTGGGAGCATTTCACATTTTATGGCTGTGTGGTTTTTGGTTTAATTCCGGGCTTTTTTAAGCAACTCAAATTTGATCAAATAGAGCACCACAAACACCGGAAACAAGGCCATCAATACCCCAAAAATGGCATAGCCAAACACCAGAACATAGGCAATGACTGCTAAAATCAAACTGTATTTAAGAGCAAACTCAAAAGCCGCCAGCCTCTTCTCACGGGCCTCCTCACGGAAAGTATTGAAAACCAACAGAGCCAAACCCGCGGTTAACAGCAAAAACCCAATTTCATCGATGGCATTGGTTTGTACCATTTGCACAAATCTGTTCTCATTGTAGGTGCTGGCCAGAGCAAAAACCGGGATTTGGAGAAAGGCCGGTTTATGACCACTCAAATAAAGTAGGATTAAAGCTCCTCCGACAACCATCAGCGTAAAAGCGGCCAATCTTATTTTTAAAGTATCAGACATCGTTTTTGCTGAAAAATCTTACCTCTTTCTCACTTCCGTCTTCGAAATAGACTTTGAAGCCCACTATCCCAAATTTATGATTCAAGAGATATTCAAGTTTACTGACACCAATCAAAGGCCTGCCTGTTTCCACTACTTTGATCACCTTAATATTCCAAAAGGCATATTGATATTCGTCTTCTGTTGACTTGTAATCAATAGTACGTGTGTACTTCTTGCCACCCACCTTTATGGAGTACTCATCACCTACCTTCCCGTCATATTTTACTAATGTATAGTTGCCTTCATCATACACGTTTTGAATTCCCTCATCGGTAATTCTGTATTTCTTACTCACAGTAGCGGTATTACCATTCCAATTCAACTCGGCGACCGACTTGGCCATGTTTAAAATCTGAGGATCAGTGATAGTAATAGAGGCTTTAACTGTGCTGATTCCATCGGTGAACTCCGTTACCTCTCCGCTGAAGTCGGCTACCCCTGCAATGGAACCCAATGAAAAAGTATTTCCTACCTCTCCCATCGGCGACGGTTCACCGCCCAGTTTCCCATCTGGGCTAACCTTATCAACCAATTCGCAAGAACTAAGGCTTAAAAAAGCCATACTTAATAGGAGACTTATCTTTTTCATCGTTCTCATTTTTTTATGAAATTAAAGTAGGTTGATCATCAACAAAAAAAACATGATGGAGGCTGTCCTTTTTTCTGTTTTTGAGCAGGTTTAATTATTGTGTAGAAAAGAAAACGTAGGACAATTTCAGAACAATTGAATTGATCAGTTCAGCGGGTCAGTGAAAGAGCTTATCTTCCCTTAAAAAATAAGATGAATCAATACAAAATTTATTTAATTCTTACCATTTCTGAATTGTTATTTTCATGTGGCGATACCAATCAAAGTATTGATCATAACAAATCAAGTCCGACTCGAAATGAATCTGGAGAAATTCAAAGTTTTCTGGACTCTGCTAAAGTAGAAGGAGCTGTATTGCTTTTTAGCCAAAGTAAAAACGAGTTTTTCTGCAATGATTTTGATTGGGCTGAAACTGGTTTTCTTCCTGCTTCCACTTTCAAAATTGCCAACTCCATTCAGGCCCTGGAAAACGGAATTGTAGAGAACGACAGCACCATGTTCTACTGGGATGGCCAGCCGAGATACCTCAAATCATGGGAAGAAGATTTAACCTTTCATCAGGCTTTTCAACGCTCCTGCGTGCCTTGCTATCAGGAGATTGCCCGCGAAACCGGAGTGGAAAGAATGCGGCAAACTTTAGAAAAAATTGGTTACCCTGGGATGGTTTTTGACAGTTCTACTATTGACAATTTCTGGCTGGAAGGCGATTCAAGAATCTCTCAATTTCAGCAAATTGAATTTCTCAAACGACTGGTCAATAAAGAGCTTCCTGTAAGTCAAAAAACGGTTGACATTATGTCAAAAATCATGCTGATTGATCAAAACGAAGACTACGATTTCTACGGCAAAACCGGCTGGGCTCAACCAAATGACTCTACTAATATTGGTTGGTTTGTTGGTTATGCTGTAACACCGAAAGATACGCTTTATATGGCCACCAATATTCAGCCTACGCCAGCATTTAACATGAATGACTTTGGGAAGATAAGGATGTTAGTCACTATTAAAGCATTAGAAGGACTTTACAAATAACTTAACCACCATTTCTCCCGATTATTCATTTTATAATTATCATACCATCGGCATAGAGGATAGAGTACAAGTATGATACCTATCCAAACCATGTAAACCACAGGTAAACCAAATCCGTAATTACCGAGTTGTATCTCAATTGTATTTTGAATCATCATCTCCCATCCAAAGCCAGTGAGTTCAGCAGCTATAGATGCCAAAATTCTGATCAAATAAATATGAACCACATAATAAAAGAATGGTACCCGGCCGAAAACAGAGAAGAAATTCGATAACCTTCCTTTCCAGTTTTCTGAATTAGCCAGGAAAAGGATACTTACACCAAGAGTAGCTAACAAAAAAAGAAGAGAGGGCGGATATTTAGTTAAATTAAAGAAAGACATAACAGTTTGCATTTTTGTTTCGTAAATCTCCCATGGCAGAACCTCGCCATAAATGTTTAAGAAACGAATAATAATGAACGCAATAAGTGCCGCTAGACCAATGCGGTTGAAAAGCCTTTTTCTTTGAGGAGCCGTCCAATCTTTGTTGTAAAACTGCCCAAAATAATATCCTAGAGCCATGACTCCTATCCAGGGCAAAATAGGATAAATCACCGTAATCTGCCTGTTTGTTCCAATTGAAAAAGTACTAAACTCATGGAGTGCCGCCCAAAGAAAATTGCCTTCAAAGTGAATTTGATCAAGCAGGTTATGACCTCCTATAAGAACGAGCGATACAATTAAGATTGCCCGCCTTGGAAGGTGTATTATACCGGCTAGGGCAATCATACTCATTCCTAAAGACCAAATTACCATTAAGAAGATATGAGAATAATGTATGTCAAATGTCCAGGCAAATCCTATGACAGTAATCTCAAGAAAGACGAGCCACAGGCCTCTTTTAAACAAAAAAGAGCTGAGAGTCCATTTCTTTTTTCTTTTACCCACAAAAAAGGCCGAAGTGCCCGCTAAAAAACAGAAAGTGGGAGCACAGAAATGGGTAATCCATCTTGTGAGATATAGCGGTAAGTTTGGATGAGAAGGGTCAGTGAGGCTTAAAATATTGGATGACTGGTGAAAATAATCACGGGTATGGTCTAAAGCCATAATTACCATTATTAAACCCTTCAGCAAGTCTATTGACTCAATTCTATTGGTTTTCATGTACTTAAATTTGTAATCTAAATGGTACAAAAGTGTCCTGATTTTAAAAAAAGCAAGAATATCTCATTATGAACTTATTGACTACCGATTCGTTTTGCCAAACGAAGGTTTTGTTGATTTTGATTTTGGGATAAAACAAAGAAAGCTAGGTCACAAAGCATTTACAAATCAGATATAACTTAGAAAAAGAAGTCCCTTAAAAACGAAACAGGCTCTGATAAAATCAGAGCCTGTTTATTTAAAAACTTATTAATTGAATAGCGTTCCGTTATAGTAGGCTATGATATTGACTATTTTACCCTCATCATCTACATTATGTTGAAAATGCATGGGCACCTTTATGTCTTTTTTGTCAGACTTTCTGGTCACATGTAAATTCCACCAGGAATACAAAACTCCGGAATCTCCCATTTCATAATGCATATAATCCGGATAGCCCACCTGCTCCATTCCGTGAACCTCATAGCCTTCAAAAAGCCCCTCTAATTTTTCTCTGTTTTGTTCCATCGTATACACCTTAAAGTCAGGGTTATTGATGTCATTAAATGAAGCTTTGGGATGAAAGAAGGAGTAATATTTATCAAGGTCATTATGCTCAAAAGCAGCCATTATCAGCCGGAGGGTATTGATGTGTTCATGTTCATTATAAATAGTCCCATTCTTTCTGGTTGAGAAAGCTGCCCGTACATCGCTCCCAAATTCAGGATTCATATAATTCATCACTCTCCTTATTTTGTTTCCTTTGGTTAGTGTGAAAGAACGATGCAATAACATATCGGCTTTAACACCGGTCTTTTTATGAACACCTTTTAAAATGTCCCAGCTTTCTACAGTAACTGCATTATTATCACTGGGGTCTTTAGCATATTCAAAGGCATCTGGATAAGAACCCCTCATGGTTTCTATGGAGTAATAGTCGAGGTTTTCTTTCCAGAACATGGCATTTCGTAAATACGCTGCTTTATCTGTGCCTTTGGTGTAAGGTGAGGCTGTCACTGCATTGAAGGCCCTGAAGTCATCAGTCATTAGGCTTTTCATGGCTGTAGTGTCACCATTCACCATTGCTTTTGTAAAGTCTGCCACAACGTTAATTGCCGGGTGTTCAATGTAAATTTTCCCATTTTCTTTTTTCTGGCCGAAGACCATTGCAGAAGAGAACATCAATAGAATTGCTATTATTTTTTTCATGATTTTTGTCTGTTTTTTGAGTGCTGACTCCGCACGGTTTTTGGGTTATTAATTGTCTTAGTTTTCACTGAAGCACGGCTTTAGAATAATTGAATCTGACATTCAAACTATTTGTCAGAACAAGAATGTCAGCTTATGTGGTAGTAGAGAATATTGAAAAATATTTTTCGAAAGATTATTTCGAAAACCAGATTTAGCAACTATTGAAAATGATGTTACTGCGTAGAAGTGACTTATAGCCAGATTAGTAACATCAATCTACTTTAAATCTATGTCATAGCCAAATTAATTTATTGAGTGGTAAAAGTTCGTTCTTTTTAATTAGGGCAGCCGCCAATTTCTGCTTCGAAGATACTTCCTCCTTTGGCTTCAAAGCCCGGGTTGAACGTCAATGAATTACCGGCCTTGTATTTTACTCTGGCCGGGTCGTTTATTTTGTTCGTTGCTGTAAGGGTTGTGTTTGCAATTTGCAAAGCGTTAAAACTTAAGTCAGAAGTTAGATTTAAAGTAGGAAAGGGCGTGGTCACAAAAATTTCGCCTACCCCAACTCTGTCCCGATTATATAAGTTCGCTACACAGCCCAGGTAATAGCTGGTATTAGACGTTGGGCTTACTGTTAGGCTTGACCCTGTGCCTAACTCCAAGCCGCCTGTGGGGTCGTTATACCAGGTAGGAACACCTACCGGGCAATTTCCACTTAATTGAATACTGTTACCGGCACAGATTTCTTTAGTACTCGCAGAAACATTGGTGGGCGGAGGTGGTGTCGCAAAGTTTACGGTAGCAAAAATACTTGACTTAATATCCGGTTCGCATTCAGCAAAAGTCACAAACTCCATGTTTGGATAAGACATAGGGCTGTTGGCAAACCGTCGTGCCACATTGACATCATAAATTGTGGTTTTACAGCCACCTGCAGGAATACTCGTTATCGTACCAAGTTTTGTGATAGACTCTCCCACAGGTGAAGAGCCTGTACCAGCGGTACTTGAGATAAATACATCACTACCAATAGATTCATTGACAAAGCCAAAACCGTAATCTCTGGTCTCAGCGGAGTTATTACAAACTTTGACTTTAAAGTTGCCTGCATTGCCTAATGAAACATTGGATACCGTTATATTGGGTGATGCACTCCCGTTAATTTCTAATTTCGGTTTATCTCTTTGAATGCCACCTTCATATGGACAGGAGGTTCTCGAGTTTGCAGAATCGACAATAAAAATTGGCGTTCCATAAACAGGATCTTCTACTATCCTGACATCAAAAAAGTCTCCTGAATCATCATCATACCTTGTTACCGAGACATCGCTAACCTGGCCGCCGGTTTTTGTTTGTGTTTGACCAAAACTTTTGTTTGTCGTGAACTTAGCTCCCAACTTAAAACCAGAACCTCCAAAATAGACGCCTGTTTCAATCCCAAATTGAGTGTCAACGTAATGCTCCACTTCGATACTTTGAGAGCTGTTGTATGCTACTGAGGTATTATAGCTTTGACTGGATCCTCCACTAAAATTTATCGGTGTTCCTGTTTGCAGAGCCGCGGCAGCAATATTTGCATCGTTTTTATCCAAAACCTGTTGCCAAACATTGATTTGATATTGGGCATTTGCCCTTTGCGGAACTGTATAGTTCAAGGAGTCATCCACAATGATTTGTTTCGAGGCTATATCATCTAAAATACCTTGTTTTGTAAGAAAGAAATCTTTGTACGTTTCTATTAACGGCCTATATACTATGCCTGTATCTACACTTACCTGTCCGTTCTCAATATTGACTCGTCGTGAAAAGCCGTAGGCCAAATCAATGCCATAGCCAACAAAAAGGTCATTGTTTTGGGCCCCTTTCCCATTGCTTAAAGCGGTCAAACTCTCACTAACGGTAACACAGTGTTCTTTTGAATTATATTTAGTCTCAAAGCTGCCCTCTGTGCCGCTGGCTGAGAATTCGACATAGGTCTCCAACTCTAAAGCGACAATAAAACCTACTGAGCCTTTATAGCCTAATTTGTATGCTCCGGCAAATTCTTTAGACTCGCTAACGGAAAGCTTTTCCTCAAAACTCCTGCATTGTGTTCCTGTATTGGTTATGGTGGTAGAACTATTATCCCCCGGAGGATTATGGATAACCATAGTGGGGATTTGGGGCTGGGTAGTTACGCCAACCGAGTCTACCTGAGCTACTGTAGGACCTTCTACCACAATGGGAAGAATAATCAAATTTGTGTAAGTGTTTTGATTATAAACTGTATAACTTTTCTCGCGGAAACCAATTACGATCCAAGCCCTGGTTCTGCCGACAGGAAAGGTGTAGGTTTGGCTGAAGGTGCTTTTTCTGGATTTCCAGTATTCAGGTACTTCGAAAGTATCTACATATTGTGCGTTTTTGGTCATAGGAATGTCTTCATCGAATAACCAAGGGGTTTCGTTTTTGCCAGTCAGACTTCGAATAGTGCCATTATACCAGTCACTAGGTTGGCACCCCCAGCAGTCTCCGGGGAAATAATCAAGGAAAACCTGATGGGTTGTTGACCAATTTTGTCCAAAGAAACCATCAGGAAAATATTTATGAATGACATCCATTGTTATGGTAAAGGGAACCCCCGCCTTGGCCTTAAACAACTTAGCTGTAGGAATATTGTCAAATGCCTGATTGATGAAAGTCGGGGCATCATAAAAATTACCATTATTTACAATCAGGCCCTGATAATTATTATCACCACCAACACTCCCGGCAGTGCTGGTTACTTTTATCTGTCCATTTACTCCATAATCTCCTGAGCTTCCTCCCACGGTATTGGCCGTCCATTGACCAAAGGAGCTATGAGCAAGAATTAGAAAAACCAGTGTAAAAAGAGCCTTGAATTTGGGGAAATGAGCTAAAAACTCAGCCTTCTTTCTCCTTGGTATGTGAATCTCTCTTACATTACTTTCTTTTGGGTTGAGGTTTCCAAACTCAAATAGGTGCAGGTAGTGACGATTTATGATGGTAGACCTGTTAACTCTGAAAAAGTCTTCTTTACTCAATCTCTTTTCCAGTTTTCCCAAATTAGTGGATGATAGTAATTCCTCACCATTGGTAAAGTAGATATAGGTGTAATTATCAGAGGCTTTGAGTTGAAGTATTTCCTGACTTTGTCTGGTGGTGCCTGCACCTAAATGAATTTCGGTTTTCATGGCTATATCGGGGTAAAGAAACGATGTTAAGATAGTCTCCTTAGCCCGTCTGGATCAATGCCGAATTACCGAATGCAAGATTTGAGTTTCCGAAAGCCCCTTCTTTTTTCCCGAAAAATGATCAGACTTTATTTAAGCGTTTAAAGAGTTCCTCTTTGGCCGTCTCAACCATCGGAATCGCCTTTTTATTAATGAAAACATAATTTTGACTGATTTCATCAATGGCCTTGATGTTAACGAGGTATGATCTGTGGACTCTGAGAAATTGAGCAGTTTGAAGTTTATGTTCAACACTCTTCAATGGAACAGACAAAATAAACTGCTGATCTTTTGTGAAGATTTGGCAATAGCTTCTTTCGGCCACCAAATACAAAATGTCATTGATAAAAATTTTCACAAGTTTGTTTTTCGAACTAACAAAAATCCTGTCCTGAAGAAGCATTAATTCCTCATTAGTTTCCTGTGGCAAAGGTTTGTCTTCCTGAAGGTTTACCTCCCTCTGGACCAATATGCGTTCTACGGTGAGCTCGATGGTTCGCTGAAGTTCCTGAGGTTGAATGGGTTTTGAAAGAAAGGCAAAAGGGCGTGTTTGTTTGGCTCTGTTGAAGGTTTCCTCATCCGTATTGGCCGTCAGGTAGATCAAAACGGTTTTGTGACCTTCTTTGAGAATTTCTCTGGCTGTATCAATACCATCCATCTGGCCCCTTAAATGAATATCAAGCAGGACGATGTCGGGTGCGTTTTGCTGAATATACAAAATCGCTTCCTCACCTTTGGGCACTATGCCCGTCACCTCGTAGCCAAGCTTAGTTAAAAGGAGTGAAATTTTGGCCCCAATGATCATTTCATCTTCTACTACAAGAATGGTAATGGGTTTTGTCATCAGAAATCGCGTTTGCTACTAAAAATAAGAGAAACCATCGTACCATTATCCACATTATAGGTAAGTGTGCCACCTAATTGTTTGGTCAGTAGTTCCATCAACATTGTTCCAAAGCCAGTACCTTTTGAGGGCTTATCTTTATCTCTACCTACCCCGTTATCTTTTATTTGAAGCTCAATATTCCCTTTATCTGGCCCCTCAGGTTTCATATTGATTTCAATTTTACCGTCACTCTTTCCTTTAAATGCATATTTAAAGGCATTGGTCAGTACCTCATTGGCAATCAGACCTACTGACATCGCTGTGTCAACGTCTAAAACCAGTTCGGGCATATTGCATTCTATTTTAATCTTACCATCGGGAGAGAATGAATTACTAATATTCTCTGAAAGGTTTATCAGGTAATCTCTCATCTCTACTGAAGTAAGCTGGTCTCTTTGATAAAGTTTCTGATGAATAATCCCCATGGAATAAACTCTGCTTTTGCTAGAACTAACCGCCTCTTGAACCGAAGGGTCATCAATATGAGAAGACTGTAGCTCAAGTAAACTGGAAACGATCTCAAGGTTATTTTTAACCCTGTGATGGATTTCCTTTAGAAGAAGTTCATTCTCCTTGTTTCGTTTATCCAATTGGGCATTGGAGGTTTCCAGGTCTGCATTTAACTCCTCCAGCTGCCGGTTCTTTTTTCTGTTTTTCGAGAAGGCCAGATATAAAACTGTGGCAAGGATTAGTAGCAAAACCCCAATTAAAAAACCAAGTAGCTGTATTCTTTTTTGTTGAGCGATCTGGTCAGACTGGCTGGCAATGGTCTTGTCTTTTTGTTCAGTTTCGTATTTGACCCGAAGTTCATTTTTTAAGGCCTGAACTTCCTGATCAAGAGCATTGAGAGCAATTTCATTTCCTTCACTCAGGTATTGGTAGGCTAAAACAGGCTGATTTGTTTTCAAGTATGACTCCGCCAGCCAATGATAATGATTCTTTAGCTCCTCTGCATTGTAGACTTTTTTGCCTTTCAGATGCTCAACATAACCTTTTAGAAAGGGAATGGCCTTTGCATATTCCTTTTTTAGAAAGTAGATACTGCCAATGTCACCTTTCCAGCCGTCTACCCTTTCTTCTCCATAAATCTCTTTCATGCCATTCCAGGAGAATTGAAAATCGGCGAGGGCTTCATCATATCTTTTCAAAGCCCGTAGTGTTTTGCCCCGCCAGGCCAACACATTATATTTTTCAGAATTCTGGTACCGCTCAGGCAGCTCTTTTACCAATTCCAAAGCTCGGGAAATCAACGTTAGAGCCTTCTCAGGTTCTCCCATTTTCACGTGAAGGTCGTTCAGTGAAATAAGGGCCCTGATCAGCGGATGAGTATTCTGGTCTTTAGAGTATTGATCCACCACCATTTCACCATACTTCAGAGCAGATTCAAAATCTTTGGTACTGCTATATAAATTACTCAGGCTGGCGTAAATGGAAAATTTGAGCTTTTCAAAACCAAATTCCTCGGCTATGGAAAGGCCTTCAAAATAAGCCTCCTCGGCGTCTGAAAATCGTTGCATTAAAGAAAGGTCAAACCCGACAGTTTTATAGGCTTTGGCCATTAGCTCTTTTTCGTCGGTTTGTTTCAGATACTGAAGTGCCAGCTCATCATAATGATAGATGGAGTCGTTATTCTCAGAGTAAACACTTAAGAAATGCCAATTGGCAAATTCCTGATAGGTCTTGGCCAGTGTCAAAGGGTCAGCCCCTTTTTGTACTTTGTTCAATAGAGTACCGAGATCTTCTCTGATCATGCTATCCGTCTTACCCTTCATTTCATTAATGGCATCAGAGACCTTTACTAAAAAGGTATCTAATGGTAATTCATGAATGTTCTGATTTTCGGGTAAGTCATAAAGAGTGCCTTTTTTTTCCTGAGCAAAAGCAAAAATACTTTTCAGAGCCAGCAGGCAGGCGATAGTCAATGTCCGTTTCAAGACCAAGATTCATTTGTAATTGCATCAAGATAAGAATACTTTGGAAAAGAGATGTCTGATTATCCTGAAACAACTTTAACGCATTGATTAATATAAACCAATAAGATAGTATTAAACCAAAAGATGAAAATTATACTGAAGAATGATTTTTATGGACATCCAGCCCCTATTTCGGCCTTAAATACAGAACTGTTTTCAGCTTCAAAACCGGGAGCTAACGAAATGGAGTTTCCGGCTCTGAAAAGAACATTTGACGGTGAAGCCACAGTGCTGTTGGCGTTGATGGTTTCCAAAGCGTAGTTTTTTGAATCGGCACCAATATCATCAGTTACGCTCAATGCAACCTCAGCACCGAAACCCTGATGTTCATAAGCCCCTAAATCTACTATGGCCGTGGGCAAGCCGGTGTCATTGAAAATACGGGGTATACCAGCGAGATCAGTGGATACACTTACAGAGTCATTCAGGCCTTTATCGGCAAGTGGTGAACAGTTATTGAGTCTGAAATCTCCAGCTGTAGAAGGCGAAGCTGAGGGTTCCAAACCCTTGACAAACTCCGGATCTACAGAAGGTACATTGCCATTGGCAGTACTGGTTTGGGCATCAAGCATTGAGTGCGAAGTGTACAACGTAATTTCAGGATCATTGAGTAAAATATCATTTCCTCTGGTTCCGTTTGCCAGATTATTCCAAAAAATAGAGTTCAAAATGACCGGAGTGAGATTGTATCCAATTGAATTAATGGAAATGGCTGAACCGAAATCTGAGGAGTAATTCCCTGAAAACGTACTGTTTATAATAGTAGCTTCTACCTTACCATTCATGTAAATGGCGGTACCATCCTGAGCGGTTACGTTACCTGTGAAGAGGCAGTTCGTCACCCTCGCGTACGAAGGGTTGGCTTCATCATATCCATTAAAATAAATCCCTGCTGCCCTGTTTGCCACATTTCCGGAGAAAATACTGTTTTCTACCAGCGGATCACTGGCATAACCATTATTAAAACTTGAACTGGAAATTCCAGCCCCATTAAAACTCGCCGTATTTAAATAAAACCTGCAGGCACTGATGAAAGGTGAAGCTGCTCCGCTGTTACTATTATTGTATAATCCGGCTCCATTACGGGCATAGTTTAACCTGAATACCGTATTTCTGATTACCGGGCTCGACTCTACAGTGCTCTGGCCCTCATTATGCCAGCCGGCTCCGTCCAGTTGATCTGTAAAAGGCTCTCCAGTGGCATGACCATGCTCTATCACAAAACCATCCACTGTAGTTTGGCTACCCGCACCAATAGTTCGCACCACATGAAATGAGTTATCAAGGCTATCTGAAGGGTTGCCGATATTCCCGGATAAAATGGATTCATTAGCCTCAAAATCCCTGTTAGCCAGGTCAAAGGTCAAAGGATTCTCAGTACCAGCAAAGCCACCAAAAAGCTTCGTACTATCTGCCAAAAGAAAAGAAACATTCCTGTTTAAGGTATCAATGGGATAATAATACCCTGCCGCCACCCAGACAGAGTCTTCATAAGAGCAGACACTTAAAAGCTGCTGAGCCTCCTGAATTTTCTTAAAGGCTTTTGCCCAGGAAGAACCGTCTCCACCTTCCGCAGCATCATCATTGACATAAATAATATGGCTTCCAGGATCACCCTGAAATTCAACAGCCCCGATATCAGGGTTACCTGAACGGCTATTTCCGAAAATATCCGCTGCGGGAGCACCGGTACCAGTTCCTGAATTAATCAGAGGAGAACACTTAGTAAGCCTAACGTCATTGCCCTCAATTGGTGCATCGGCATAGCCAAAAGACGTAATGACCAAAGGATTGAGCGAGGCATCTAAATTTCCGCTACCGGTGACAGAACTATATTCAACTAGAGAGAAAGAAGGAGTAATATCATTACCGGTATCAGATTCAACAGAGTTCTTATACAAAGTTCCGGAATTTGACCAGCCGTTATTATTCCATATTACAGTATTTAAAACTTGGGTGGTCAGTGAAGTGGCGGATGAGCTGAGGTAAATTCCTCCACCGTAACGGGCTTCATTCCCAATAATAGAGCAATTGATAATTGAAATATCCAGATTCCCACTATCAGCCCCTAAGTGGATTCCTCCACCTCTTGATCCGAATCCTACTCCGGCATTTCCGGTGATAATACAATTGGTTAGGGAAACTGGTGTACTTTCAGTAAGGTTATTAAAATAAAGGCCACCTCCTGAGCCCCCTGTTGTATTGAAATCAATTACACAATTCTCAAAAATTCCACCTGTGGTACCTCCGGATTCGCCGAATCCGGCAATGGCTCCGCCAGAATTGGAAGAATAATTACTTCGGAACGTACAGTTTCTGATTGTAGGAGAGGAGACCTGTGAATTATCCGCATGTATGAGTAAGCCTCCCCCATATTTTTGAGAATTCGGAAAAGAGGCAATTGCATTCCCTCCCTGAATCAGAAACCCATCAAGAAGAGTTTCTGATGTTACATTCTTAGCCCTGACCACATTATGTCGCGTGCCTTGCCCGTCCAGAATAGTTTTATGCTGTAACCAGTCACGTTCGGCAAGATTACTCTCAGACCCGGCAAAGCCACCATAAATTTTTACACTGTCAGGTAAAGTAAATGCCGCTGAAGCAGAATTCTCCGGCGAATAGGTACTTGCCGCCACCCATACTTCTGTTCCTTTTTGACTGTTTTCAAGAGCATTGGTTAAACTGGTAAAGGCATCCATCCAGTTTACTCCGTTATTATTACCCCCGGCCGTTTTATTTACGTAAAGCCGTGAAGCAAACTCGTAGGCTCCTCTATCCACTATGTCGGCATTGAATCTGGCCTTGCCTGCCAGATCAGTATTTATTTCTTGAGGCACCACCCCGTTATTTCCTGAATTAATCGCAGGTGAACCAAATTTTAACCGGAAATCACCTCCCGCCCCATTTTTGAAAAGTGGGTCGGCATTAATGTTATTATTCAGCGGGGCAAAGCTGGCTTCTTCTACTATACTGTACTGGATATTGACATTGGAATTAGCACTATATTCTGCATGTGATCCATTTGAGGTGCCCACAATGTCCACATTATTATTCTCAAAAAGGCAATTTGTAAAATCTATGGGCGTTTGCCCGGAATCAAAGTATTGGATATTTATAACACGGGAGGTGGCCCCGTAAAAGGTACAGTTAATAAAATGTGGTTGGGTATCAGTGTTCCCGTCATCATATCCTATGTGTTCTTCCCCGTTTGAGTCAAATAAACAGTTGATAATGGAGGCTGAAATGTCGCCAAAATCTCCAAACATAAAAATTCCATCGCCAAAGTCGGAAGCCGTGTTATTTGAAAAAATGCTGTTTGAAATGGAAGGGCTGCAAACTCCGTAATTACCATTTTCATAAATGGCTCCACCGTCACGGAGGGCGGTATTGAAGCTAAACGTACAAAACGAAATCTGAGGTTTTGCCACAGCACCTGATTCATCAGCATCGCAATAAAAAGCACCACCCCATCTCGCAGTATTGTTTAAGAATTTGCACTGGGTAACAGTAGGTGAAGACTCATTCCCTGTAGTGGCTGTATTATACCATCCGCCCCCTCTTTCTGACCTCCCCCCATTGATAGTGCCATAGCCATGCATTATAGAAAAGCCATTGACTTCTGTAAAGGCAGATACATTTTTGGTATAAATCACATTATAACTGTTGTCTAAACTATCAGCTGTCTGGCCAATATCCCCGCTTAGAATAGTCTTATAAAATGAGATATTCCGGTTATCCAGATTAAAGTTTGAGGCTTCCCCGCCATTAAAGCCACCATAGACTTTCACGCTGTCTGGTATTTCAAAAGAAATGCCGCGGTCTGTTCCGGGGGTAGGCTTGTAGGTGCCGGCTGAAACCCAGATAACGGTTCCCTGTGTGGCTGCGGCCAGAGCTTTTTGCAGATCAGTGTAAGCGTGAGTCCAGGAGCTTCCATTTTTGTTTCCATTGGCATTGGTTTTGGTATAAAGCATTGGCTGAAATTCAAAAGCCCCCATGTCTGTTTCTGACCCGGCTATTCTACCAGAGCCTAACAAGTCATTCAAAGTACCCGCAGGTAGAAAGGTCTGGTTACCGGCGTCTTTTGCCAATGAGTTTATATTCAGTCGGTAGTCATCAGAAGCAGCATCCACAAACCCGGGGTTTCCCTGAAGATTTCCGTTAAAGCCAGAGCTGAAACCTGAGCCTGAGTAATCATTTAAGATATTATTCGAAGCAGCTGTTGGTGTTGAAGATTGAATATCAGGACCACCGCTAACGGCTGTATTATTGAAGAAAACAGAATTGTATAAATAAAAGCTGGAAGTTCCCGCATTCCTGAAACCTCCACCATTGGTATCAGAGCTGTTTCCGGCAAAAGTACTGTTGATGATTTTCCAATGATTATTCGATTCAGCATAAATAGCTCCTCCTGCTTCATTGGTATGATTATCATAGAACAGACAGTTGACCAACAGGGCATTATTACCCGAAGAACTTCGGGCGTTGATGGCTCCTCCGAATTTGATGCTTTGGTTTCCGTTAAACTCACAACCCATTAACACCATTTCACCCTCCTGAATCCGGATGGCTCCACCCAGATAGGCCAAATTGTTTTTAAATCTGCAGTTTTCGATCAATAAGGTATCAGAACTGAATTCATAAAAAATAGCCCCACCCCAGTTTGTAGGAGAGTTACCAAGCGGTTTTCCACCGTTTTGCATGGTAAGATTATAAAAGTTACAACGGGCAGAAACACTAAATAAATTAAGGTCAAAGCCGCTTCCATCGATAATAGTCAGATCCTTCCCGTTTCCTATAAAAGTGAGTGTTTTTGAAAATGAGATGGTTGACGAAAGCATGATCGGTGCTCCATCTGTGGATGTATCAAACCTGATGGTATCTCCTGCAGAAGCAGCACTTATGGCCTCTCTGAGGCTACCTGCTCCGCTATCTGCCGAATTTCCAACCACATACTGACCCCCGTATGCCATGGAGTTTACAAAGAGGCAAAAAGTAAAAAATTGAATGCTTTTGTGGAAGTATCTTCTCTTCATAAACTAAAGTGATGTTTTGAAATATTGTGTTTCACGACCTGAAGGGTCATATGTCTGGAAATTCTGATTAACTTTTTGTTTTTCGGTATGAAATAAAGCTTACGATCTCAGTCCCGCCCCTATTAGGATTTATTGATCAAATAAAACCGGTAATCCTTAGGAAGCCTTCATTAACAAAGTGCTCAAAAAAGCTCGGGGAAGACCTGAAAGCTGCCTTTTGCCTTCACTAAAGTTTAGAAATGAATAATTGGATGAAGCCACGAGCAAATAGATATTTTCATGGCTGCCGGTTCTCAGAATCTTTGGTGCAGAGATGTTTGTCATAATTTTTGCGAATTATTTTCAAAGTTCATCAATAGAGCACTTGCTGTCAATCACCCTACAGGGTGATTTTTAAGTTCTTCCTCTGTTGTTTCCATCTTCTTTATGCTCTTGTGCCAAAGACATTGAGATAATCGATAAATGATTTGATTATGGCATATAAGAGTGAGACCTGTAAGGATTTTTCAACTGTAGGGTGCCTGATTTATTCTTGAGGCGAGGTTGAAGAAACCACTCTAAAAAAGGGTATGTAGATAGAAAAGGCTGCCTAGTTCTTCTTTTGTCTTCAAAACAATTTTAGTTGCCCCGGTTTTTGAAAAGCGTTGAAATCAAAATCGTGTACTTCTTTATCTTTGAAATAACGGGCGTTTGAGATGGCAAAAAGCTGTTTGATGTGCTGGGCAAACTTGCCTTCACCCCGCATTCTTCTTCCGAAGTCGCTGTCATTCAACTTCCCCCCATGCATTTCTTTAATTTGATTAAGCACTTTTTCGGCTTTATGAGGGTAGGCCTTGAAAATCCAGTCTTCAAAAAGCTGCCCTATGCTTCCGTTCAGACGAACTACGGTGTAGGCGATCCATCCGGCACCGCTTTCAGCTGAGGCTTTTGCTATCGCCGGAATTTCGTTATCATTTAACCCGGGAATAATGGGTGCAATATTGACCCCGCTGGGTATGCCTGCTGAGCTCAATTTTTGTAAAATCTGCAAACGCTTTTGACCGGAAACCGTTCTGGGCTCCAGATTTCGGCGAAGCTCTTCCTTCAGGCTGGTAATTGAGATAATAACCTTAATCAATCGTTTCTCTGAGAGTCTTTGTAAAAGGTCAATATCCCTCAAAACCAGAGCATTCTTTGTAATAATAGCAACCGGGTTCTGGTACTTCAGACAAATTTCAAGCATTCTTCGCGTGAGCTCAAACTTCTTTTCGGCTGGCTGATAGCAATCTGTGTTACCCGAAAAAAGAATAGGTGTTGACTTCCAATTCTTCCTATTAAACTCCTTTTCCAGAAGCTCAGGGGCGTTCTTTTTCACGATGATATTCTGCTCAAACTCCAGACCAGCCGAGTAGCCAAAATACTCATGCGTGTTTCGGGCGTAGCAGTAAATACAACCATGTTCGCAGCCCTGATACGGGTTGACGGATTTTCCGTTTCGCAGATCAGGACTTGTAATGGTATTGACCACTTTTTTAGGGTGTTCTACCAGATATTTGGTTTTTGAAGATCTGAAATTTTCTTCTTCACCAAAGGCGAATTCTTCGTCATACTCAATACTCAGCTCTCTGAATTTGTTCAAAGAATTGAATTGTGCACCGCGGCCTTTGATTTTTGGGATTTCGCTCATTTGAGATTTAAAACTACAGCTTGGCCGACCTCATCCGTCTAAAAAAACTACCTTTGCTACATCATTTGGCATAAATCAAATTCATGAATCATTCTCTGAAACTTAAAAAGCCTCTGGCTGTATTTGACCTTGAAACTACCGGGACCAATATTTCGCGTGACCGTATAGTGGAAATCTCAATTGCTAAAGCAATGCCCGACGGCTCTGTTGAGGTAAAAACGAAAAGGATAAACCCGGAAATGCCGATTCCAATTGAATCCAGCCTCATACACGGCATTTATGATGAGGATGTAAAAGATGAACCTACTTTCAGGCAAATGGCTAAATCAATGGCTCAGTTTCTTCAAGGTTGTGATCTGGCCGGGTTTAACAGCAACCGCTTTGACATACCGATGTTGGTGGAGGAGTTTTTAAGAGTGGATTCCAGCCTGTTTGATGTAAAAAACAGGAAGTTTGTGGATGTGCAGCGGATTTTCCATCAAATGGAGCCAAGAACTCTGAGTGCAGCTTACAAATTTTATTGCGACAAAACACTTGACAATGCCCATAGTGCAGAAGCTGATACGTTGGCTACACTGGAGGTTCTCGATGCTCAAATCGCAAGATATGAAGGAGTAAAAATTGAAACCAAAAAGGGTGAAGAAATAGAGCCGATTAAAAACGACGTGGAGGTGCTACATGAGTTTACCTCTAGCAAAATCGTTGATTTTGCGGCCCGAATGGCCTATAACGATAAAGACGAGATTGTGTTCAACTTTGGAAAACACAAGGGTAAACTGGTGACAGACGTCCTGAAAAGAGAGCCT
This sequence comes from Jiulongibacter sediminis, assembly GCF_001306455.1. GTDB lineage: Bacteria > Bacteroidota > Bacteroidia > Cytophagales > Spirosomataceae > Jiulongibacter > Jiulongibacter sediminis. The sequence goes on from NZ_LGTQ01000015.1 coordinate 58,410, forward strand.
GCTTATTTTGACTGGATCATGAACAATGATTTTCCGAGAGATACCAAACAAAAATTAACTCAAATAAAGCTGAGCACCTCAAATACCCTGTTCGGTTAAATTCTTAGAAAAATACAAATCCTTCTTCTTAAATAGCTTCGATTCTTTTCTGTGTAAAAGATTTAATGGCTAATTTTGCGGCAAATTTTCTAAACTCCTGAAAATACAAGAATGGAGAACCAATTACCGGCCATGCCGGACGTCATAGCTCAGGTACCGCTTAACAATTACGTTTTGTTGGCGAGCATTCTGTTTATCATTGGCATAGCCGGTGTTTTGATTCGAAGAAATGCTATTATTATGCTGATGTCTATTGAGCTGATGCTCAATGCTGTAAACCTGCTACTTGTAGCCTTTTCTTCTTACAGGTCTGACCCCAACGGACAGATTTTCGTATTCTTCATCATGGCCGTGGCTGCGGCTGAAGTAGCGGTTGGTCTGGCCATAATTGTTATGATTTACAGGAATATCCGATCCATAGATATTAGTCTGCTGGATAAACTAAGAGGTTAAAAGAAACAGAAGTATGTCATTAATAGCACTCATTCCGCTCTTTCCACTGATTGGTTTCCTGATCAATGGACTTGGCTATAAGAAAATTCCAAAAGCAATAGTGGCCCCGGTAGGAATTGGAGCCGCATTGTTATCATTCATCACCACTGTACTGGTTTATTTCCAGTTTAAGGCTGATGGCCAAACCATCATTCAGCCGCTTTTTGACTGGATTACTGTTGGAGGGCTGAATATCTCTTTTGCTTTTCAAATTGACCAGTTGAGCATTATCATGCTCTTCATCATTACGGGAGTGGGCACACTGATTCACCTTTACTCAAAGGGTTATATGAGTCATGACGAGGGCTACGGCAAGTTTTTCGCCTACCTGAACCTCTTCCTGTTCTCTATGCTTCTTTTAGTAATGGGAGCTAATTACCTCATCATGTTCATTGGCTGGGAGGGCGTTGGTCTTTGTTCATACCTTTTGATCGGTTTCTGGAATAAACGTTCAGATTTTGGCGATGCTGCACGTAAGGCGTTTATCATGAACCGTGTGGGCGACCTCGGTTTCCTGATTGGTATCTTTTTAATCATTCGTCAGTTTGGAACACTTGAGTATCTCTCGGTTTTTGAGCAGGCTCAGGGTTTAGAAATGGGTAACATTTCTATCATGTTCATTACCTTTTGTCTCTTTATCGGGGCGATGGGTAAATCCGCTCAGATTCCACTTTTCACCTGGCTGCCGGATGCCATGGCTGGTCCTACACCTGTTTCAGCTTTAATTCACGCTGCCACCATGGTAACTTCAGGTATTTATATGGTGGTGAGAAGCAATGTGCTGTATACGCTTTCACCGGATACGCTTGAATTCATTGCCTGGATAGGCACATTGACTGCACTTTTGGCGGCTTCAATTGCCCTCTTCCAAAACGATATTAAAAAAGTATTGGCGTACTCCACAGTGAGTCAGCTGGGTTATATGTTTATTGGTCTTGGTGTAATGGCTTACACTTCCGGCTTTTTCCATGTGATCACTCATGCTTTCTTTAAGGCACTTTTGTTCTTAGGTGCGGGTTCAGTAATTCACGCCATGAGCGATGAGCAAGATATCAGTAAAATGGGAGGTCTTTGGTCAAAAATTAAGATCACGGCTGCCACATTCTTGATTGGTACAATTGCCATTTCCGGTTTACCGCCTTTTGCCGGTTTCTTCTCAAAAGATGAAATTCTTGCACATGTCTTTGAGCATAATAAAGCCATGTGGGCTTTGGCAATGGTTGGCTCATTCATGACGGCGTTTTATATGTTCCGTTTGTTCTTTCTGACTTTCACTGGAAAATTCAGAGGAACCAAAGAGCAGGAAGACCACCTTCATGAGTCGCCTTCTTCAATGACCATCCCTCTGATTGTTCTGGCTGGTTTGTCCATTGTTGGTGGCTTCATCGGTTTCCCGGAAATATTCCATTTGCCTCACGCTTTAGCAGATTTTCTTAGTCCTCTTTATGATGGTTCAAGAGCCGTGAATCCTGAGTTCGGATTGGTTCATTTAAGTCATTCTACCGAGTGGATGCTGATGGGCTTTTCCGTATTATTAGCTGCTGTCGCTTTAGGAGTTGCATGGTTTATTTATGTGAAGAAAGAAACTCAACCGGCGGATCCTTCTCAACTTGGTGGTATTAAAAAGGTATTGGCTGACAAATACTACCTGGATGAAGCTTATCAAATTGCCTTTGTTAAGCCTGTGGAAAAAGCTTCTCAATTTTTCTACAGTACCATTGATAAAAAGGCCATTGACCGTGTAGTGGAAGGCACCGGCGACCTGACATCTTTACTCAATAGACTCAGCACTAAACTACAGACGGGCTCCACAGGATTTTATATTCTGGTGATGAGCATTGCTGTAGCGGCCATTTTGATCTTGAATATGGGCACCGAAATAGCAGATCAGTTTTTCTCAATTTTCAATGCTCAAACCAAATAGATAGATGTTAATTCACCTTATAATTCTGATTCCTTTGGCTGGTGCTTTGATCAGCCTCCTGGCAGGAAAAAACAATCAGAGCCTGAGTAAAAACATTGCTCTTTTGGGCAGTTTGATTTCACTGGTTGTGTTCATCTATGCTGCCATTCAGCATCAGGCCGGCAATACGGAGCTTTTATCGCTAAATAAGCCTTGGCTTCCTGAAATGAATCTGGCTCTCAAATTTTCAGTAGATGGCATAAGCCTTTTGCTTATCGCTCTCAGTCAGGTTCTGATTCCTCTGATTATTTTGAGCACCTCAAAGATTGAATATCATAAGTCGCATTTGCTCTATGCGTTGATTCTCGTGACTCAATCGGCTTTGGTAGGTGTTTTCTCTGCCAAGGATATTTTCCTTTTCTACTTCTTTTTCGAAGCGGCACTGGTTCCTGCATATTTCATTGCATTGAACTGGGGAAATAAAGAGAGTTCAAAAGCATCGTTTAAGATGTTTATTTACACCATTTTCGGTTCGCTAATCATGCTGGTGGCTCTGGTATTTCTTTACTCAAAAGGTCAGACAGCAGATATGGATGCTTTGATCTCCACGGCTGAGTTCATGCCTTCTGGAGTTCAGAGAGCTTTGTTCTGGGCGTTTCTTCTGGCGTTTGCCATCAAAATGCCCCTTTTCCCGATGCATACCTGGCAACCGGATGCGTACACTACTTCGCCCACACCGGCTACTATGCTTCTTTCAGGATTATTGTCAAAGATGGGAGTTTATGGTTTGATTAGAATTGCCTTGCCTCTTTCGCCATGGGCTGCAGAGCATTATTCGGTGATAGTTATTGGTATGGCGGTGATTGGTCTGATATACGGTTCTATCATCGCTATCAAGCAAGATAGCATCAAGCGATTGATAGCCTACTCTTCTTTTGCACACATGGGGCTTATGGCCGCAGGTGTTTTCAGTGGTAATATTGAAGGTTTGCAAGGGGCCGTGTTCCAGATGCTGGCTCATGGAGTTAACGCAGTGGGCTTATTTTTCGTCGCTAAAATCATTTTTGAAAGAACAGGTTCACGAAGCCTTTCAAGTCTTGGCGGTTTAAACAAAACTGCTCCGGCTTTGAGTATTTTCTTCATGATTATTCTGCTGGGTAGTGTGGCACTACCATTGACCAATGGTTTCGTTGGTGAATTTTTGATGCTGAAAGGTCTTTTTGAGAAACATCAGCTCTTGGGTATCATTGCAGGTTTGAGTATTATCCTCGGGGCAGTGTATATGCTTCGTCTTTTCCAGAAAACCATGTTTGGTGAAAGCAATGAACTCACCGAATCAGTAGAAGATGTAAGTGGAATCGAAAAGCTGACGCTGGCCATCATTTCAGGTCTGGTAATTCTTATGGGTGTGTTCCCGAATGTTTTATTGAAAGTTTCAGAACCTGCCTCTGAAGCTCTTTTAAACCTATTGGCCAAGATATAAAATTATGTATCCGATAATATCACTTTCTGTAACCGGCCTTCTGACACTTTTTCTTGGTTTCTCTGAGAACAAGAAAATTGTATTCCCGGCCAGCATCGCCTTTTTGTTGATTGCTTTGGCTACGGCTTTTATTGACTGGAACGCCCCTGGTTTTTATTTCAATGATATGCTTCAGGTGAACAATACCAGTATTGTTTTCTGGGCTATATTGATCATTTCGGCTATTTTGATCATGGGCTTCTCAGAAGGCTTTGAGCGTTTTGAGTTTGCTCAGCCGGCAGAGTATTTCGCTATCGTTCAGTTTTCTTTAGTTGGAGCTATCATGATGGTTTCTTTTAAAAACCTCATTATGCTTTTTCTTGGAATCGAGATTCTCTCGGTTGCCATGTACGTTTTAACGGGTGCAGATAAAAGAAATATCAGAGGTAATGAAGCTGCTTTGAAGTACTTTCTAATGGGAGCTTTTGCAACGGGTATTCTGCTTTTTGGAATGGCCATGTTTTACGGAGCAACGGGTACTTTCAATATCGGTTCAGGCGTTTTCATCGGTGGAGACAACTCTTTCTTTTTGTGGATTGGTTGTACGTTTATGTTGATTGGTATGCTGTTTAAAGTAGCTGCGGCACCTTTCCACCTCTGGACACCCGATGTTTACGAAGGTGCACCTACCATCTTTACAGCCTATATGTCAACCATTGTGAAGACGGCTGGTTTTGTAGCTCTTTTCAAAGTTTTGAGTACAACCTTCTCAGGTCTTCAGGACTTCTGGTGGATCATGATTGCCGTTTTGGTTACCCTTTCATTAATGATTGGAAACATCGGAGCGGTATCTCAAAACAGCTTCAAAAGGCTGATGGCTTACTCGAGTATTTCTCATGCCGGTTTTATGCTTCTGGCTCTTCTCGGAGATCATGAAAATGCTCTGGGCTCTATCATGTTCTATTCTGTGGTATATACTTTGGCTACGATTTCTGCTTTTGGTGTACTTATGGTAGTTTCAAAAGAACGAATTGAGAAAGGAAGGGTTTATGAGCAAAACGACCTCTTTAAAGGACTGGCTCAGAACAATGGTTTTTTGGCTACTGTTCTAATCATCGCCATGCTTTCCTTAGCTGGTATTCCACTGACTGGTGGTTTTTGGGGGAAATTCTTTGTTTTCAGAGATGCGGCCTCTTCAGGATTATTCTGGGTAATTATCATGGCGGTGCTGATGTCCGCTATAGCCATCTATTATTATTTCAAGCCGGTACTGCTGAGTATGTCAAAGAAGACCAGTCTTGAAAGTATTACAATTAATCCGCTTGCTAAGTTTATATTTGCCATTACCACATTTGGTACGATTGTTCTTGGAATATTTCCATGGATACTTCGTTCTCTATTTTAAATGGCTATTTGGGAAATCTAACCAGGCATATCACTAAGAAAGAAATTGGCGGATTTATAAAATTCTTCATGACTGGCGTTTTAGGAGCCATTGTCAATTTCCTTTCACAAATTCCTTTAAAGACAATGTTTGTCAATTTTGGAATGAATGACAATAAGGCCTTTGCCTGGTCTGTTTTCTGGGCCTATATGATTGCTACGGCTGTAAGCTTTATTCCTGCAAAAATCTGGGCTTTTTCAGCCAAGTCTACTGGCAATACCCGCCGCGAGTGGTTAAAGTTTTTCATTATTGCCACGCTAGCACTTGGTGTACAGGAGGTTGTTTCCATTCTGGTAAGAAACCAGATTGCTAACGTTTACTTTACTGATTACAGCGAATTCATCAGAGATAAAGGCTCTCACTTAGCTGGTATGGCTTGCAGCTTTATTGCTAACTTTTTCGGTCACAGACTCTTCACCTTCAGAAGTACCGGATTGTACGATAAAATGAAGACTCAACAAAACTGATATTCATTTAAGTCGATTAACTTGTACTTTTTACAGATTTTAAGGAAATTTTAATTTTTTCTTGATCTTTCGCTTGCAGGATTTAAAAATTTAAGAAAATTTTAAGCTTTCAAACTTTAATCATCATATTCAAATGAAAAAATTAATCGCTGTTATCCTTCTTGCCGGTATGGCTTCTTTCACTGCTTGTTCATCTGCTACTGAAGAAACTGAAGAGGCTGCTGCTGTTGTAGAAGACGCTGCTGAAGAAACTATGGAAGCTGCTGAAGCTGTAGTTGATTCTGCTTCTGCTACTATGGAAGATGCTGCTGAGTCAGTTGAAGAAGTAGCTGAGTAATCAGTAACCAAATTATACGAGAGAAGCCTTTCCTGATTTTCAGGAAGGGCTTTTTTTATGGGAAAAGTTCTAAAATAGTCAGCGTTCAGGTGCTTTTAAATTTAAACCGGCCAATCCTTATAAAGTACAGTTGTAATGGTCAGCAGTATTTGGGTTGATCTCTAAGAGTAAGTTAAACCGAGTATTATTTCCTTGTAAAATCTTCAAAAAAAACCTTGGATGTACGGGAGCTATGGTTTCTCTTTAATAGCTTTATCAGGTCTCATCAAAGCCGTAAAGTCCAAAATTTGTTTTACAATCTGATTTGAATATTCTCTCAAATCAGATTGTCTTCAAAAAAAAATCTAAAACCGTGATCTCTTTTTTATTACCAGACGTACATAAACAGATTTTGAAAATCAACACAAATTATGAAAAGCAAATCCCGGTTTACTTAAGGGTTAGCGGGACAAAATGACGGACAAAAGTTTTATTTATATAAACTCAAAACTGAATAGATTTTGGCTACAAAAACAAACAGATATTCAGAAGAAGAACAACTGGTTTATGCGTTGAAGAGAAATCAGCGATCGGCCTTTGATTATCTTTATGATAATTACTCTGGTGCCTTATTTGGTGTCATATCAAGAGTAATAAAAGATGAAGAAAAAGCGGCTGATTTAATGCAGGATGTTTTTCTGAAGATATGGAAAAAAATAGGCGACTATGAACCCGGGAGAGGGCGATTGTTCACCTGGATGATGAACATTGCCCGGAATGCGTCAATAGACCTGTACCGAAAAGAAAAAAACAAGTACATGGTGGATATTGACGATCAGGTGGGAGTGGTAGATGCCAATAACCAAGATGAAATGAACGTAAACACTATGGACCTGAGGGGAATAGTTGACAAGCTAAGGCCCGAAAGGAAAATACTGCTGGATTTGGTTTACCTTCAAGGGTTTACCCAGCAGGAGGCCGCCGAAAAGCTCAATATTCCATTGGGTACGGCCAAATCGAGAATAAGAACCGCATTAAAGGACCTTAAACTTTATTACGCAGCATGAATATTCAGGAATACATAGAAACATCAGGTCTGCTGGAAGAATATGTTTTAGGAACCCTTTCAGAGACCGAAGCACAGGGTATGGAGTGTTTGGCAAAGACCTACCCTGAGATAAAACAAGAAATAACCGTGTTACAGGAATCATTAGGAAAATATGCCAGTCTTTATGAGAAACAGCCCCCGGCTGATCTTAAAGAAAGGATATTTGATCAGATGACTTTTGCCGAGGAAGAAGAACTTGAGATTACTGAGGAAGAATCACCGGAAGAGACGCCCGAAGCAAGAGTAATACCGATGTGGAGCAAGCTCTCGCTGGCTGCCTCGGTAGCTTTAGTGGCTGTTTCGGGTTGGCTTTATTCAGAAAATAAAAATCTGGAAAACAGAGAGAATGAATTAGCGACCAGAATAGAGACTTTAGAGGAGGCAAGTAATATGTCAAGTGAGTTACTGGCAAGTTTTCAGAACCCTACGAATAAAGTGGTGAAGCTATCAGGAACGGAGAAAAAACCGGACGCTGCCGTGACCGTTTTCTGGAACCAGGAAGATAATTCGGTACAGCTTGCTGTTAATAATCTACCGAAACCTGCTGAGGGTAAACAGTATCAGCTGTGGATTATCGGAGAAAACGGACCGGAAGACATGGGGATGTTAGATAACAACTTTGAGGATAGGTTGCTTTCTATGAAAGCAGTAAGTGGTAAGCCAAGTGCTTTTGCCATTACACTCGAAAAAGAAGGGGGCGTTCCCAGCCCAACACTGGAAGAACTTTACGTGATCGGAAACGTATAGTTTTTTGTAGCCGGATTTTCATAGTCCAAACGCCAATGGGCTCCCGAAAGGGGGCTTTTGGTGTTTGAGAAGATAGAATTGAAAACGTGGTCTTTTGATCACGTTTTTTTGTGTTTAGACTTTGGCAGGGCTGTTTATTATGACTAACATTGAGAAACACATAATTTTAATACGTTGGCAAAGTCTTTATCAATTCTAATCCTCACTCTGGCTTCAATTACTTTAAATGCTCAATCTCAGACAGTTCCCGTTTTGGCAGCAGAAATTGTTGGTAATATTACCGATGATTCTCTTCAGGTAAGAGCCTTATATGAATGGATTACTGACAATATCGAATATGATACCAAACTCTATAAAAAGGCAGGCCGTAGAAATGTTGAAGAGTTTGTAGAAATGCAGCAGCCAGATGTGGTTTTGAGAGACAGAAAGGCCGTATGCATGGGCTATTCCATACTTTTTACTGAACTCTGCAAGGCCATTGATGTTCCCGTCGAAACGGTTCCGGGGTATTCTAAGAGTGTTGACCCATCATCCGGCAGACATCATGTTTCAGACATGCTTCATTCTTGGAATGCAGTAAAGGTGAATGAAAAATGGTATCTGCTGGATCTTACCTGGAGTGCTGGTTATGTAGAATATGACAAACTGAAATTTCATAAAAGACGAAATGAAGACTATTATTTGTCTGATGGAGAGAGTTTTATTGGGAGGCATTTACCTTTTGATCCGGTATGGCAACTCATGGATTATCCTCTAACACAACGGGAGTTCAGATTGTATCAGGAGATGCCACCTCAAAGAAATGAAGCCAGGAATTTCAATTATAAGGATACCTTAGAGTTGCACTTTATTATTAAGCCGGAGATTCGAAAAATTCTGGCCTACGAAAGAGCAATTGCCTTTGACCCCAGCCTTGATATGGCCAAATCTTCATTAGGGTATCACTTCATGAAAGAGGGATTAAATTATCTCAATCAGATCGGAGAGAAGACGGCAATATTTCAGGAAATCAAAAAGCCGGAAGATGAAATTAAGGCTATTGCTTTAAAAGAGGAGCTCCTGGAAATGTTTGAAATTTCTGAGAAAAATCTACTAAAGTCGAGGTACTACTACTCCAAAATTCCAACCAGTTCACCTTTCGGGTCTATAGCCTCCGTGCAGAAAAATAACATCACCAATAATCTGAATTCTTTGGCTTCAAACAGGTCAAATTTGATGAGGTTTATTCAGAGTCTTGAGAAAAGACAACTTAGAAGAAGGTAGTGTAAAGTCTTCAAAAACAATTAGTTATAAACTTTTTATTGGGTTAAATTGATAGATTAAATAAAAATTTGATCCAAAAAGCCGTGTCAGCTCGTACCTAGACCGAATTCATTAATTAAAACAAAAAAATTATGAAAAAGTCTATGAAATTTCTAGCTGTTGCGGCCTTAGCTGCTGTCGGGTTTGGCATTATAGCAGCAGACCACATTGATGCTCCGGCCGTACAGGGTACCACCGCAGACATCACAGATTATTACGCCTTTCAAGGGGAAAACACCAGTAATCTGGTCTTTGTAGCTAACGTCCAGGGATTGTTGAGTCCGTCTGCTACCGGTTCTGCCAGTTTCGACGAAAATGTCATGGTGGAGTTTAACATTGATAACACCGGAGACAATGTCGAGGATTTAGTAATTCAGGCAATCCCAAGAGATGGTAAAATGTACTTCTTCGGGCCGGTAGCTCCCGGTACACCTGGTGCCACCAGCATGGTTCAGGAAAACGCCACCAATACGGTATCTGTTGATATCACTCCTTACGGAAGTAATGCTATTACTGCATCTAACAATGGGATGATGGCTTTTGCAGGTCCGCGTGACGATCCGTTCTTCTTTGACTTTGGTAAGTTCACTGATATTCTGGCAGGTAACGCTACAGGGTTTGATGCCAATGGCACGGATACTTTTGCCGGCTCTAATGTGATGTCAGTGGTTATAGAAGTACCAAAATCCAGCCTTGGAGGTTCAGGAACGTTGAATACCTGGGTAGAAGCGAAGAAGAAATAATTGAATCAAAAACATTTAAAAGAGATATAAAATGAAAAAGTTAATAAGAAACATTTTAGGCCTTGCCCTTCTGGCCACCATGGGATTAACCAGCTGCGATAAAGATGATAACATGATGAACCCTGTTGATAATGGTCCGGATTTCAGTGGCACCTATATGACAGCAGATCAAATGGGCCGTCCGGCTATCAATACGGTTTTTGTGCCGTCTGGCATGAAAGACAATTTTAACGTAACGCCTCCATCGCAAATGGGAGCCATGTACGCTTCAGCTTTTGCTGATGGTCTGCGAGCACTAAGCCCGGCCTACGCTAACCCGGGGGATGCCAATGCTCTTGGTTTGGATGCAGACACTTTTGGTTCAGTATTAGCCACAGATATTCTAACTGTATCTACTACAGGTACAACTACCTTCTACGACGGTACAAATGTACTAACCGGGCGTAATCTTGCGGATGATGTGATCACGGTGGAGTTACTACTAATTTTTGGAGGTGAAGATTTCTCTGAAAATCCGGGATTGACAGACGACAATGTTAACGCGAACGACAAAGCCTTTGATACTTCATTCCCATATCTGGCGAGTCCATGGTAATTAATCAAAGCTAATCTAAAGATTGCTACAGGGGTGGGTGTATCATCCACCCCTTTTTTTTCTCAAACCTATCAACAATACGATTATGAACCGGCTATACATGATTCTGTTGAGTGCTATTGCTTTGTCTTGTGCCTCACCAGAGAAACCAATTACAAATCCTGACGACTACAGTCAATACCTGAATACCTCAGGTGAAAATGAAAAAATCAAACTGGCAGAAGAAGAACTTACTTTCTGGTCAGATAAATTCAGTGAATCTCCCAATCAGTATGCATATCTGAGTAAAATGGCTGCAGCCAATAATCTGCTTTTTGATATAACAGGAGATATAAAATACCTCAATAATGCTCGCCAAAACCTGCAAATGGCTGTTGACAAAACCGGCGAATCCAGTGCACCATTGTATCGGGCATTAGCTAAAACGTACATTACTCACCACCAATTCAGAGAAGCAAACGACTGTTTGATAAAAGCCGATTCTTTGGGAGAAGGGCATGAAGCAACGCAAAAAATGCTTTTTGATGTAAAAATGGAGCTTGGTGAATACGATGAGGCCAAAAGATTACTCAAAAGCTTTCAAAGCGAAGACGATTTTCATTACCTGATCAGATATTCCAAATGGCTTGATTATCAGGGAAACACCGAGGCTGCTGTTGCCCAGTTAGAACTGGCGAAAGCGAAAGCTGAATTGATGAAAAATGAAGGCCTCAGACTTTGGATTTATTCAAATCTCGGAGATTTTTACGGGCATATTGGCAAAATCGAGAAGTCATATGAACATTACTTAAAGACTTTAGAAATTGATCCTCATTACCATTACGCCCTCAAAGGTATCGCCTGGATTAACTTCTCACATGAAAAAAACACAGCAGAAGCCAGCCGGATTCTCGCTGCTTTGGAACAGGCTCACCCGGTGCCTGATTATCTGCTGCTAAGGTCAGAAATTGCTGATTTTAATGGAGATATAGAGCAAAAGGAAGATCTGGAGAAAACCTTTATTCAGCTAGCTTCAAATCCTGCCTACGGAGATATGTATAACGCCTATCTGGTTTCTTTAATGGAGACCAACCCGGCTAAAGCACTCGAATTGGCTCATCGTGAAGTTATTAACCGACCAACGCCTCAGTCTTACCAGTTGCTGGCATCAGCCTATCTTTTGAATGATCAAAAAGAAAAGGCTCTGAACGTGGCAGAGAAGGAAGTGTTAGAAAAAACCTACGAGCCCAAGAGTCTATTGGCTGTGGCAGAAATTTATGCAGCTAACGGAAAAACCGCCAAGGTAGCTGAACTCAAAAAAGAGCTGATGAATGCCGCCTATGAGTTGGGGCCCGTGGTTGTAAGAAGGGTGAATCAATTTTAAACAGAATCCATATGAAGACGATACTTATAATCTTAATTACATTGACAGGTCAACTGGCCTGGTCGCAGAATTTCAGCGGTAAAGTCACAGATGAGCAAGGCCAGCCTTTGCCAGGAGTAACGGTTCAAAACCTGCAAACCGGGGCATACAGCCATACAGATTTTAACGGAGTGTACCGTATCTCAGAGAGTCAGATAGGCGATAGCCTTAAGGTCAGTTTGATGGGTTTTGAAAAGGCCAATCTGGTCTTAAGTGAAAACTCAAACGATATCGTTTTGAGTCAAAAAACAATATCTCTGGATGGCGTAGAGGTGAGAAGAAGCATCGATGCTCAGTCCATTTTTGCAGATGTTAATTTACAAACTAATCCGGTAAACTCTTCGCAGGATTTACTCCGTCTGGTGCCCGGCTTGTTTACCGGTCAGCACGCAGGGGGTGGAAAAGCTGAGCAGATTTTCCTTCGTGGATTTGATATTGACCACGGCACTGATCTTTTCATTTCCGTAGATGGCTTGCCGGTCAATATGGTTTCTCATGCTCACGGTCAGGGCTATTCAGATTTGCATTTTGTTATACCTGAAACCGTAGAGGGTGTTGAGTTCTCCAAAGGAAGCTACAAGGCGGATCAGGGAAACTTCGCCACAGCTGGTAGCGTGTCTTTTCAAACCAAAGACCATCTGGACCAAAGTAATGTGAAACTTGAATACGGTCAGTTTAATCACCGCAGGCTTGTGGGTATGCTTAATCTTACCCCTCAAAAAAGCGGGAAAACAGACGCTTATCTGGCCACCGAGTATTTGTATGACGACGGCCCTTTTGAGTCTCCGCAAAAACTGGGAAGGTTCAATGCCCTGGCCAAGGTAACCACACGTCCCGGTCAAGACGACAAATTGACGTTCAGTAGCTCCTATTTTGACAGCGACTGGAATGCCTCCGGGCAAATCCCGCAAAGAGCGGTTAACAGTGGTCTCATAACACGTTTTGGTGCGATTGACGATACTGAAGGCGGAGCTACCTCAAGACTGAATTCTACCATAGCCTATGACAAGGCTCTGCAAAATCAATGGAGTTGGAATAGCAAGGCTTACTACACTTATTACGACTTTGAGCTGTATTCTAATTTCACGTTTTTTGCTGCAAATCCTGTAGCCGGTGATCAGATCAGACAAAAAGAGCACAGAAACCTTTTTGGAGCGGAGACGGCCTTTAGTAAAGAAACAAAACGTGTCAATTATGAAATCAAAGCAGGTTTAAGGTCTGATTTAATCAGAGGAAATCAACTGGCCAGAACGCAGAATAAAACACTGACACTTGAGAATATTTATCTGGGCGATATCAATGAAACCAACGCTTTCGTGAATCTGGATGCGGAGATAAGTGCTGCTCAATTCACTTTTATTCCCGGATTGAGATTAGACCAGTTTCTTTTCAATTATCGGGATAATTTGGGTTCAGGAAGTCCAATGAATAGTGATCAGGCTTTTTTGGCCAGTCCTAAACTGAGTGTGGTATATCAGACCGAAAAGAACCAACAGTTCTTCATTAAAACCGGCTATGGGTATCACTCGAACGACAGCCGTGCCGCCGTGCAGAATTTCGGCAGAAAGACTTTGCCTAGGTCTTTTGGTGCTGATTTGGGGAGTATCCTGAAAGTTTCTGACAAATTGTTGATCAACCCTACGCTTTGGTATCTCTATCTCCAGCAGGAGTTTGTTTACGTGGGAGATGAAGGTATTGTAGAGCCAAGTGGCCGTACACGCCGGATGGGAGCAGATTTAAGCGTAAGAGCAGAATTGGCTCAGAGTCTCTTTTTTGATACAGATTTCACCTACTCAAATGCCCGAAGCATTGATGACCCGGCCGGGCAAAATTACATACCGTTGGCTCCGCAATTTACCTGGACGGCCGGTCTTAGCCTCATGGATTTCAAAGGCTTTTCAGCAGGATTGAAAACCCGTATGCTGGGTAACAGGCCTGCCAATGAAGATTACAATCTGGTAGCTGAGGGTTACTGGATAACGGATGCCAATGTCAATTACGCTTTCGGCAAAATTAAACTGGGCGTACAGGTACAAAATCTTTTCAACACCAGCTGGAATGAAACACAGTTTGCCACCGAGTCGAGACTTCGCAATGAACTGAACCCGGTGGAGGAAATTCACTTTACTCCGGGTACGCCTTTTAATCTAAGAACGACTCTAACGTATTCGTTCTAAACATTTTCAAGGACTTTCAGCAGTCTGTCAATTTCCTCAAAAGAGTTATAAATGTGTGTTGAAATTCTGACGGCATCCAGTTTGCTTTCAGGTACCAGCCGCACTCTGAATTTATTTTTGGAGAGCATTCGCCCGATTTCACGGTAATCTTTGTCCCGCGATTTAAAACTGACCATGCAGATTCGGGACTTGGGTTCTTCTGGAGTGAGGATTTCAAATTTCCCCAATTCTTTGAGACCCTCAAAAAGGTAAGAATTGAGTTCTCTGATACGGTTCTCAATTTTTGCTTTGCCGATTTCAGTGTGAAATTGTGCGGCCGCCGCTGCCCCGGTGTACAAAGGCGTACTTTGCGAAGCATAGTCAAAACGATGGGCCGTGGGGTTATAACCGCTGAGTTCAGGCGGGCTGGCAAACATATCCCAGCCGGAGTCTGAATAAGCTCCGACATGATAGGCTTGCAGGGTATCAAGTAATTCTTCTTTAATGTATAAAAAGCCGGTGCCATTTGGGCCCAGCATCCATTTATGACAACTGCTGCTGTAGAAGTCAACGCCAAGCTTTGGCAAATCCAGATTGATAGTTCCTAATCCGTGAGCTCCGTCAATGGCTGTAAACAGATTGTGCTTTTTGGCCAGAGCCACAATGCCTTCTAATGGAAAGACCTGACCTGTGGTGCAGGTAATGTGAGGCAGGGCCAATACTCGTGTTTTTGGTGTAATGGCGGCTTCAATATTAGAGAGAGTTTCATCAGCCGTCTTGCCCGGCATGATTGGCTTTAGAATTATCCCATGAAGTTTTGCCCGGTTTAACCATGGGAGGGCATTGCCCACATGTTCATGCAAACTAATAACAACCTCGTCTCCTGCCTTTAAAGGTAACCCCCAGCAAACAATATTGATACCTTCGGTGGTATTATGGGTCAATGAAATTTCTTCCTCTTTTGCTCCCACAAATGCCGCGAGTTCTTTTCGGGCCTCGGTCGTATGACCGTATTCACCGCTGGTATTGGTTTCTGTTAAGGAAGCTTTGATAGCTTCTAAAACCGGAGTTGGTGAGGGCCCGAAAGTGCCATTATTGAGATATATTCTTTCGGATTGTAACGGAAATTGTTTTCTAACTTTCTCCCAATCATCCGTTGGTTTCCACACCTCGTTGGCCGTGGTTTGACTTACTTTTGCCAGCAGGCCAGAGGCCATAGCCCCTTTGACAAAATCTCTTCGCGAAAACTCCATGAAATGCTTTTTTGAATCCCTCCTTTAATCTACAAAAAGATGGATTGACACTGATTGGCCACATTAAAAATTCTTAGTGCAGTGCAAAAGTTTAGTTCCTGACCACAATTGTATTTTCTCAATTGCTCTTTTGAGTTCAGTTTGAGGAAAAAAGGGAAGCTTTGTCCACAAAAATTTCTGGAATGAAGGGCAAAAAGCTAGCGGAATGATTTCTTATTATTTTCTGAAAACAACAGAATTAAAGAAGGTCTTTTCTTAAACAAAACGAAAAATTAAAATGAAAAAGCAAACTCAAATTCTACTAGCTCTAACGGTTTTATTAGCCGGCATTACTATGTCTTGTGAAGAAGGCATGTTTGGCCCGAAAAACGACATCAATGATCCGGATGCTCCTAAGGGCACGTTAAGCATGAGCATTACAGATGCACCGATTGACGCCGCTGATGTCTCAGCAGCGTTTGTAACTTTTACCGAAATAAAAATTGATGGGCAAACTTTTACGGGTTTTCAAGGGCCCAAAACCGTGAATCTGCTAGCTCTTCAAAACGGGAATTCTCTCAATTTAGGCAGTATGGATGTAGCCGCTGGTACCTATTCGAACCTTGAGTTGGTGATTAGCTCAGCTACTGATGAGGCGGGGAATGCTCCTGGTTGTTATATTCAAAAAACAGACGGAACCAAGCAGGCTCTTGAGCTTAGCGGAAACGGAACGGCTGAAATCAGTCTCAAGCCAAAGGATTTCACCATTAGTGAAAACGGAAGCACTGAAATCATCATGGATTTTGACCTTAGAAAGGCCATTAAAATGAATAATAATAAGGCCGCCTTTGTGAGTCGTGGTCAATTAAACTCGGCTGTAAGAGCACATAACAAAGCAATGACAGGTGAAATCACCGGTACAATTCAAAATTATAATGACAATTTAGGTGGTGCTGTCGTATACGCATACAAGCAGGGAGAATTTAACGAAAATGCAGAGATTAATGCGAACGGTAATAGCGAGGTGAAATACGCAAAGGCTGTAACTTCTGCCAAAGTGGGTGCTAATGGGAACTTTACATTAGCCTTTTTACCGGAGGGGAATTATGAAATTCACTGCGATATGCCAGAGGAAAACGGACAGGGTATTGGACTAAATACACTATTAGGTCTTGAAAGTACTGTAGATCTCAGCAATGTTGGTGTCAATGCTGGTGCACAAACTAATCTTTCACTCACTGTCGATCTTGATGGACTTATAAACCTGTAACCCAAACAAGTAGATGAGTGACAAAGAGGCTGCCGAAAGGCGGCCTCTTCTGTTTTTAGGCGGACAGTGCCCTCAGGTCTTCCCATTCTTTTAAGTCGTTTTCAAAAGCGGCCGACCTGTTCGTGACAATCCAGCCTGATTTAAAAATAAGCCAATATATACTCCAGCTAAAGGCTACTAAAAATAGGATAAAAGGAGCCACGGAGGTAAACTCACGTGAGGCGGTAAGATGAGGGATAAAACTAAAAATAGTACAAATACCTGCCGCTAAAAAGCTGAGGCGAAACCAGCGGTTAAACAGTTCCACTTTGTCAAAATGCACAATAGCCGTTTTCAGGTAAGAACTTAAGTTCTGGTCGGAATTCAGATGACCCAAACTTCTCAAAGTCCGTATTGATCTTAACAGGGCTATTATTATGGCTATACCAAGAATTCCTAAAGGGATAAACTGCCAGGCATGGATGAAATCAAACGGATTTCCGGTAAGAATGGCAAGGATGATTAATGCTTCTGTACCAAAGAGAATGCAGAGCTTTTGGTTCTCAGATTTAAGTGTCTCTATTCGGCTACCGGTTTTATTTTGAAGTGCTAACTCTTCCTTTCTTACAGAAATGGTTTGCAGGCTTTCAAGTTTTTTGTTGAGCTCGTTCCAGTGATTTTTGAATTCATCAATGTTCATGACTTTTGATTTAAAATGTTACTTAATTTGTTTTTAATTCGGTGCAATTTTACCCCCACGTTTGATTCGGTATAACCGGTAATCTCAGCCATTTCCTGATAGTTTTTATCTTCGAGATAGAGCAAAATCAATCCTTTCTCCAGTTTATTTAGCTGGTCAATTGCGGAGTAAAGCATTTGCATCTGATCGGTTCCGGAATTCTGGAAATCGGCAAGCGTCAGACCAAGGTCAATACTAACTGTTTTAGGCGATTTGCTGGTTTTCCGAAAGATGGTGATTGCTGTGTTAAGGGCAACCCGGTAAACCCAGGTACTGACTTTCGACCCGCCCTGAAAACGCGGATATGACCGCCAAAGCTGCAAGACAATTTCCTGAAATAGGTCCCGCCGGTTTTCGCTGTTATCCTCGTATAGCCGGCATACTTTAAGGATAATCCCGCGATGTTGATTGATCATTTCCAGAAAGGCTTGTTCCATTTGATACCTGAGCTTTGTTATTTGTTTAGTCGCAGCATTCTGAAAAAACTTACATTGCAATGTAAAAAAATCGTTTTAGCATGAATCTTTTCGTCATCGGTAGCTCAAATATGGACTTGGTCATCAAGCTACCGAAAATTCCATCGCCTGGCGAAACCCTCTTGGGGTCAGATTCGGCCATGGTTTTTGGTGGAAAAGGGGCTAATCAGGCGGTAGCTACCAAAAGAGCCGGTGGACAAATTGGCTTTATTACCAAACTTGGAAATGATCTTTACGGAGACCAAATGAGAAGCCACCTCATAAAAGAGGGCTTGCCTGAAGAATACCTTCTCAAAGACAAAAACCGACCAAGTGGAACTGCCCAAATATGGGTTTCTGAAGCTGGGGAAAATGCCATTGCAGTTTCTCCCGGGTCTAACGCCGCTTTAGTACCGGAAGATTTAATGCCCTTCGCAGAGCAATTAAAGACTGCTGATTTCATATTGATGCAGCTTGAGATTCCGCTCGAAACTGTGGAGTATGTTATTGAATTAACAAAGGACTCTTCAGCAAAAGTTATCCTGAACCCAGCCCCTGCTCAGGAACTTTCAGATGATTTACTGAGCAAACTGTGGATGATTACTCCAAACGAGCATGAAGCCGTTTACTTGACCAACGGTAAAGTGGAGAACATAGAAGACATGGCCGTTACACTATTTCAAAAAGGAGTTAGGAATGTTTTAATGACCTTGGGAGAAAGAGGTTCGTTACTTTATAACAAAAAGGGAAAGACGTATTTCAAGACTCCGAAAGTAAAGCCAAGAGACAGCACGGCGGCTGGTGATGTTTTCAACGGCTATCTGGCGGCCTTGTTGAGTCAAAATAAACCATTGAATGAAGCCATAGAAATCGCCACCAAAGCTGCTGCCCATTCCGTGACTATTGAAGGGGCACAGCCCTCAATTCCTTATCTTAGAGATATTGAACATAATTAACCCAAACCTATGAAGCGTTTTTTTGCCCTCATTCTGATTTTATCCGCCTGTAAGACCGATCCTGAAAGTAGTTTCAATTTCAATCCGGATCTCGAAATTGCAGAATACAAACCCGAAGGAACCGAAATAGTCATTGATCGGGTAGAATATCAGGAGAAATTAGAAGGGTTTTGGTTAGGCCAGTGTATCGCCAACTGGACGGGCCTCATCACCGAAATGGATAAAATCGGTGGGGATGGACTTGATGGAAAGGGGGCGGGTTTTTATACCCGAGAAAACTGGGGCGGGCCCGATGAACCCAATATCTGGGGCTCAAACGAGCTCAGTGAAACTATCGGATTTTACTTTGAAGACAGCCTTTGGGGGGCTGATGATGACACCGACATAGAATACATTTATCAGGAGCTTTTGCTCAAAAACAAGACTTCGCTACTTACGGGGGAGCAAATCAGAGAAGGCTGGCTGAAGCACATGAAACATGAGGAGGAGAATTACCTTTGGGTCTCCAATCAAACGGCTCTTAATCTTATGCTTGATGGAGTAATCCCTCCGGCCACTTCTGCTCCGGAAAACAATCCGGATTATGAGATGATAGATGCCCAGCTGACCACAGAGATTTTTGGTCTTTTTGCTCCCGGCCGACCGGATTTCGCCAAAAAAATGGCTCAGTTACCCATTAATACCACAGCCCGTGAAAATGCGGAATGGATTTCACAGTTTTATGTGACCATGTATTCGTTAGCGTCCATCCGTGACGGCAATGAGGATTTGAAAACAAGCCTATTTGAAATGGCTGATCGGGCCAGCAAAGTGTTGCCCGAAAACTCCTATGCCGCCTCCATGTATCGTTTTGTGAAAGAGAAATATGATGAAGGAGCTACCTGGGAAGAGGCCCGCGATGCCTTGCATGAAAAATACCAGGTTCGGCAGGAAGACGGCTATTCGTGGTCAACCAAAGACAAGGTTTGCAATGGCTGTTTCGCCGCCGGAATCAACTTCGGAGCCAGTCTCATCAGTCTTTTTTACGGCGAAGGCGACCTGAAAGAAACCATTAAAATCGGAGCCCTTTGTGGCTGGGATTCTGACAATCCAACAGCTACCTGGGGCGGTATGCTCGGCTTCATGCTCGGCAAATCTGGCATTGAAAAAGCGTTCGGTCGAACTGTCGGAGAACAATTTAATATTCACCGCACTCGTGTAGGGTTCCCCAATAATGGCATTGACAATTTTGAGAATATGGCTCAAAAAGGACTTTTTGTGATTGATAGAGTAGTTCAGGAAAATCTGGGTGGTGGAATAGACCGACTTAAAAACTGTTGGTATATCCCGGTGGCTAATCCTTAAAATATTTGTCAATCACCTCCTGCGGCTGCCATTGATCCGGTTTACGGTCGATCGTCCGATAATCCCAATCTTCTGAAACCGTTTCTTCCACCACTAGCGGAGCTTTATCGCCGAATTTTTCTTGCTGATTTCTCATTTCCGTCATCAGTTCAGAGATTTTGTTGGCAGAGCCGGGCCGGTTGGAAAGGTCATTGAGTTCAAAAGGATCTTCTTTCAGATTAAACAAGACAGTCTTATCGATATACGGATATCGTATCAGTTTAAAATCACCTACTCGAATGGCCCTTTGATGATTCATATAGCTCGTAAAAATGCTTTCCCGGTACGAGGTTTCAGTATGTCTGAAACTGGCTTCAAAGGAGACACCATCAAGATCATCAGGCTTCTCGATTCCCAGCTTGTCAGTGATAGTGGGCAGAATGTCAAGAGTATATAAAAACGCATCAGACTCAGCACCTTGGGGAATGCCCGGGCCACTGAAAATCATCGGGACATTCATACAATGCTCATAGGCACTTTGCTTGCCAATGAGCCCGTGACTTCCCATGGCGAGCCCGTTATCAGAAAGGAAGATGATGAGCGTATTCTCGGTCAAATTCTCCGCATTGAGCTTGGCAATTACCTTGCCTATCGTTTCATCCATATGCGTAATGAGTCCGGCATATTCGGCCCATTGAGCTCGCATCACCTCCGGCGTTCTCGGGTATGGAGCCAGGTTTTCATCTCGTACCTCCATGGAATGCCCGAAGTAGAATGGATGCGACGGCATGAAATTCGGAGGAAGCGGCATACCTGCCGGATTGTACATTTTGGCATATTCAGGAAGTGGCGAACGAGGGTCATGTGGAGCCGTAAACGGCAGGTACATGAAAAAGGGTTTGTCTTTCGGGTGCTCGTCAATGAAATCCATCATGGTTTGCCCAAAAATGTCGGTTGAGAACCCTTTGTATTCAATGTCGGTAAAGTTGCCATCGGGCAATAAATCCTGACAATAGACCTGATAATGATCAGACATGCCGCCAAACATCACATTGCGGGCTTTACTGAAACTTTCGGCTACCACCTGCTTTTCATTATGCCATTTACCCGTCATATAGGTCTTATAGCCCCGGTCTTTGAGTCGCTTTGCAATGGTCTCATGGCCAGCCATTTTGTCTTTGATACGGTGATAGGATTTGCCGGTCAATAACATCGCTCTGGAGGGTGCACATAATGCCCCATGATGACTACCCTGAATATACGTATTGGTAAACCGCATTCCGTGGGCCGCTAAACTGTCAATTGTTGGAGTTTTAACATACGAATTGCCATAACAACCCAAAGCACTCGCTCTCAGATCGTCGGCAAAAAAAATGATGACGTTAGGAGGTTTTTGGGCTTTGAGGAAAAAAGGAAAAAGACAAAGCAGAAATAAGAGTTTTCGCATAAACATGGGTTGGTTTTCAAATATACATGTTCAGGAAATAGGAAAATAATTTTATGAAATTTTTGATAAAATTTATGTTTTACATAAAAATATATACTTTTGGGATAATAAATACTTACAAATTCATGTCAAAGAACATAACACTCGCACTCGGTTTTGCCCAGATTTTTAAATGGATAGTCATTGCTCTGTTTATTTTGATGGCCGCCTTTATGTTTACCTCATTACTGGCACCTGATTTTATCTCTGATTATATGCTGGAAATAGTAAAGGGTGGTGGGCCATACAATATTTTCAAATGTGAAGACTGCCTGGATACTGGCATGACGGTACATTTAAACTCGCTCAGTACAGGTATGCTTCTCTGGATTTTCCTGATGATGAGCCTGCGGATAGGACTGCTGTATTTGATTTCGCTTGAGACCATTCAGGTATTGAAAAATGTAAGAAACCTCAATACTTTTTACGAAGGGAATATCGGGAGTTTTAGAAAAATGGCGGTTTTGGGTCTTATCATGGCGGTTCTTGGCTCTTTTTCTTTTCTTAGTTATTTCAATGCTGATCAGAATCAGGTCTTTGAGCGATTAAACTTTTCACCATCACTTGGAGCCATAGGGTTTTCTCTGGCCTGTTTTGTGCTGGCAGAGGTTTTTAAAGAAGGCAAAGTTTTGCAGGAAGATAAAGAAAGCATCCTATGAGTATTATCGTAAACCTTGATGTAATGCTGGCTCGTAGAAAAATGAAGCTCAAAGAGCTCTCTGAGGTCGTCGGCATTTCTGAAACTAACCTCTCCTTGCTTAAAACGGGTAAAGTCAAAGGTATTCGCTGGAGTACCCTGGAGGCTATTTGTGAAACCCTTGATTGTCAGCCCGGGGATATAATTGAGTATCAAAAAAACGAGGAATTATGATCAGTGAATTATTCTCAACCTTCCTTCAGCTCTCAGTTTTTTCTTTGATCCCTTTTCTATTTTATCTGATCAGGTTCAGAAAAAGAACTGGCTTTTTTCAATGGATTGGCTTCAAAAAAGCAAACAAAAAATCGTTGATATTGGCTGCGGGCTTGTCGGTTTTAGGTTTGAGTACGCTGGTTTTGCCGGTGTTTTTAGGAAGTTCTTTTGCAGAGGTTTTGCACAATCCTAAAAGCGTCACCGGGGCTTTAAAGCAATTGACTTTTGGGTCTTCTCTGGTTACTTCAATAATTCTCATCGCGGTTTTCAAAACCGCACTGGCTGAAGAAATTCTTTTCCGGGGTTTTCTGGCCAAAAGGTTAATTAGTTGGCTGGGCTTTAGGTGGGGCAACTTCACTCAGGCCCTTCTTTTCGGAGTTTTGCATACTGCATTATTCCTTACCATTACTTCAAATATCCTCTGGTTAATATCCATTTTCATTATCCCCTTTGCAGTTGCCTATCTGATAGGTTATATCAATGAGAAAAAAGCAGAGGGAAGCATTTTACCCGGTTGGTTAGCACATGGTTTGGGTAATTTAATGACCTATTGGGTAATTTATTTTAGCTGAGTTTATCTGCTCAGTTTCTCAGCAAACTCTACATAGGCATTCAGGAAAAAATCAACTTTTCCTTTATAAGCTTCATCGAGAATGGTGCCGTCTTCGCTCATAGTTTTATCCATTTGGCCGGAGAGTAGCATGTGCGGGATCGGGAAAGCGAAACAGGCCAGAATATTCAGTTGAAGCTGGTGAGCCGCTCTGGTGCCACCCATCATACCCGTTGAGCCTGTGGCCACACCAATGGGCTTTTTCTCAAACGGCTTTTTGGCATAAAAGTCAATGAAATGTTTTAGTCCGCTTGAGATACTGCCATTGTACTCAGGTGTCACGAAAATAAAGCCGTCAGCTGCTTCAAGCTTCTGATAAACCTCTTTCTCCTGAGTGGTTGGCTGATCTTTGGATGCAAAAGTTTCTTCAAATCTCCCCATGTCAAAATGCATAAGATCAATGATTTCAGCGTTAACGCCTCTCTCAGTTAACTGATTTTGAAGCATAAGGGCTATGCGATGGCTTACTCTTCCTTTGCGGGTACTGCTTGAAATAATGCTGATCTTCATATTTTCAGGTTTTGAGATAAAACTTTTATGATAACTCAAATCAGGCTTTAAAGATTCGTGGAGACTCAAAATGGGGCTTTGGTTCGGTCTAATTTTCCAACTAAATTGTAGGAGGAATAATTTAACAGACATGGACAAGGACAATATCAAAAAAGAGTATACAAATGGCGAAGTAACCATTGTATGGCAATCAGGTAAATGTATTCATTCGGGCAATTGTGTTAGAAGTAGCCCGGCTGTTTTCAAGCCCAAGGAAAAGCCTTGGGTAAACCCCGAGGCCGCTTCTACCGAGGAGATTATGACGACTATTGACAAATGCCCTTCCGGTGCATTGAATTATTATATTAATCAAAAAGAGTGACGGAAGGTTTAATCACAGTTCTTTACTTATTTTTCCTCCATTGTAGAATATAAAGAACAGCCAATGAAGAATAGGGCTTCCACTTTTCGGCGATCTGCTTCATTTCAGCCCGCAGTCTGACTTTGGGGTTGAGTCCGTAAAGCTCACACATCGCTTTTTTTAGATGATAGTCATCTGCCGGGAAAACGTCAGGCTGCCCCAAGGTGTAGAGCATAATCATGTCGATAGTCCAGGGGCCAAATCCTTTTAGGGTACCCAGTTTTTGTTTCATGTTCTCAGGGCTTTCAGATTGAAAATATGGCTCTTCTTTTTCCCAGAAGTCAAGAATGTTTTGAATGGTATTCAGTTTTTGATTGGAAAGTTTGAGTTCAGTAAGGCCCGCCTGCTCAATCAAATGAAAGTTTTCAGGGGTCAAAGTCTCAATTCCGGCTTTAGTCAATAGCTTCTCAAAGGTCTTTTTTGTGCTTCTGTAATGAATCTGTTGCTCAATTACACAACTCATGAGATCATGAAATACAAAGTTTGTTGACAGCGGCAATTCCAGATCGGTGGACTGAATAATTTGCCCTAAAATCGGGTCATTTTTGATCAAAAATTGACTAGCCTCTTTCAATTTAATACCGGTTGATTGAAAAGTTTGTTAATCTCCTCTTCATCCGCCCGCTCAAAAATTGGCTTGTGAAACTCGTTCAGCTTAAAGAGCATCTGGAGCAAAGCCCCTTTTTCTTTCTGATCAAGGTTGCCAACCACATGTTTACTCATCAGGCTCATGCGGCCGCTGATCATTTGCATGGCAGCTTTACCCTCGGGCGTAAGAAATAGCAGTTTAGCCCGGCCATCATCGGGATGGTTTTTCTCGGCAATGAGCCCTTGTTTTAACAACCTTTTTATGACCTCGTTTCCGCTCGATTTCTCCATGATACTTCTTCTGATGAGGTCCGTTTTTTTCAATTCAATATTTGGAAACAAACCGGCTAACATGCCGAAATCATCAAGGGAATAAAGTGGAGAGTCTTTGAGAATTCTTTTGGAGTAAAACTGTGCGTATTTAAAAAGTAATGAGATGAACATAGCGATGAGGCCATCCTGAGAAGGTATGGTATCGTCCTTTTTGAAAGGTCCTTCCTCTTTTTCACCCCTTTGCAGTAGCCAGGCGATAAACTGTTCTCTTCTCCATTCTTTGGGAGAATTCTCTAACTCATAGGCCTCCGATAAAGCAATCAGTTCTTTGAGGATTTCATACTTCATTATTCAAAAATAAAAATTATTAGTCTGATATAAAACTATATTAAGATTGTTTTGGTTTGATAAAAAGTAAAAACTTAATCACATTTAACCGCGGTCAGAAAATGTCGCAAAGCACTTTATCAAAAAAAGCCATTCTTTTCAGCCTGGTTGTACAATTCGCCGCACTGCCTGGGTTTGCCCAAAATACCGGGACTATCTACGGCGAAATAAAAGACAAAAACACTGAAGAGCCGTTGATAGGAGCCACAATAACCACTGAAGAAGGGTCAAACGCCACTTCTGCTGATATCGACGGTAAATACCGGTTAACGCTGCCGGTAGGTACTTTCAATCTGAAAGTCAGCTTCATCGGCTATACTGATCAGATCAAGTATAACGTGGTAGTGAATTCGGGAAATGATCTTTCGGTGAGTTTTGAGATGGAACCTTCAGTTGCAGCTCTTCAGGAGGTGACAGTTAGCACAAAAGCAAAAACCAAAACAGCTCTAGCCTCCGATGTGATGACGCCGCTGTCTGTTCAGTCACTTACAACTGAGGAGATCAGAAGCAATCCGGGTGGTAATTTTGATGTTTCAAAAGTGATTCAGGCATTGCCCGGAGTGGCAGGTACTACAGGTGGAGGCGGTTTCAGAAACGACATTATTTTACGAGGTGGTGGTCCAAATGAAAACGTCTACTATCTTGATGATATCGAAATTCCAATTTTGAATCACTTTACCACTCAAGGCTCGGCCGGTGGGCCTGCCGGTATCATTAATATCTCCTTTATTGAGGATATTAAACTGTCTACTTCGGCATTTAATGCCAGGTTTGACAATACCACCTCGGGAGTTTTTGAGTTTAAACAGCGGGAGGGAAATAGCGAAAAACTACAAGGAAATGTTCGGCTAAGTGCCTCGGAGTTTGCAGCCACTTTTGATGGTCCGGCTGGTCCTAAAACCACCTACCTGGTTTCAGCACGCCGTTCGTATCTGGCCTTTCTTTTTACCTTGCTTGATTTGCCCATTCGACCCGATTACTGGGATTTTCAAACCAAGATTTCGCATAAACTGGGGAAGAAGACCTCACTTGATATTCTGGGTATCGGAGCTATTGACCTTTTCAAATTTGCCGTTCCTAAAGATGCTTCGCCCGAGAGCGTTTACATTTTGCGATCAAACAGCTATATCAACCAGTGGAATTACACAGGAGGGGCGACTTTAAAACACAGGATCAATAACGGTTTGATCAGCCTGAGCTTGAGCCGAAATCATTTCAATAATAATCTGGAACGTTTCGAGGATAATACCATCAAAGATCCTGAAACCATCAACTTCTCAAGTGTTTCCAATGAGATTGAAAATAAGCTTCGTCTTAATGTTAAGACCTCAACTAATGGTTTGACTTTCAATTATGGGGCAACAGTTCAGCAAGTCAATTATGACAATGACTTCTTTGCTCTGATCAGGCCTGAAATCAGAAGTGAAGAAGGACAATTATTGCAACCAGAAGTTAGCAATACGTTCAATACTGACCTTGGTTTTTGGAAGTATGGGGCCTATGTGCAAGCGGGCAAAACTTTTAGAAATCAGGTTTCTATCTCCGGTGGTTTGAGAACAGATATGAATTCTTTCACCGATACCGGAATTGATCCCTTGAAAACCCTTTCTCCGCGTCTTTCGGCTTCGTTACCATTAGGCGAAAAAGTGCGGGCCAATGCTACCTGGGGATCTTATTATAAGCTACCGATTTATACTGTATTAGGTTTTCAAAACGACGGGCAGTTTCTCAACAGAGACAATGAATACATTAACTCCATTCATTACGCGGCAGGTTTTGAGTATTTACCAAAAACAGATTTACGCTTTACAGTAGAGGGCTTCATAAAGAATTATCGGAATTATCCTGTTTCGGTTTTTGACAATCTTTCTCTCGCTAACCTCGGTGGAGGTTTCGGGGCGATAGGAAATGAAAGAGTGATTTCAGGTGGGGAAGGGAAAACCTATGGTTTCGAGGTGTTCATGCAGCAGAAATTGGTGAAAAAGCAGTTTTTTACACTGTCTTACACTTTTGTCCGCTCCAAATTCGGAGGGATAAACACAGAATTGCTCCCATCAGCCTGGGATAACCGTCACCTTTTTTCGGGTATTTATGGCTACAAATTTGGCAAAAATTGGGAGCTAGGAGTTAAATACCGTTGGGCCGGGGGTAGTCCATATTCGCCTTTTGATATTGAGGCTTCACAACGTAACTACCTTTCTCTAGGTCAGGGAATTTTTGATTATTCCCGCCTGAATTCATTGAGATTAGATGGCTTTAATCAAATGGATGTGCGAATTGACAAGCGATTCAACTACCCGAATTGGACACTTGATTTATTCATCGATGTTCAGAATCTTTGGGGTGAGAAAAACGAGTCGGTGCCTAATTTTACGTTCCAGCGTAATTCCGACAATACTGGCTTTGCAAGTACAGATGGCCTGTCGGTAAGACAGGACGGGAGCAATGCAATTCCTTTGATATTGAGCGAACCAAGCGGGCAGCCGACTCCAAGTATTGGTTTTATTATTGAGTTTTAAATCATGCAATTTCCTGAGATAAAAACGAAAACTCTTAGCGGTCAGAAATTGACAATACCTGCCGAACTGGGACCTCAGATGACGCTGTTAATTCTGGTTTTTGAAGATGGCGGAAAATATGAAGAACCTCAGGCTCAGGCCACAAAATGGCTTCAACTCTACGATACAAAGCTTAAAAATAAGGGTATAGACTGTTACGAGTTGCCCATGATGAGTGGTAAATACCGCTTAATGAGTTTCATTATAGATTCTGGGATGAGAAGTGGGATTCCGCCGGAGAAACACAATAAAGTGGCCTCTTTTTACGGAGACAAAAAGAAGTATATGGGGGAGCTCGGCATTTATGATTTGCGAAGAGCCTACGTCTATCTTTTGGATGAAAACGGAGAGATAGTATTTACCGCAAACGGAGAGCCCAAGGACTCCCATCTGTCAGAAATTCTTTTAAAACTTGAAAGACTATAGGTAAAGGAAAGCCGGAAATTGTTGAGTATCTTAAGGGGTTCAACAAAAGTCTGATGGAAACAAAATTCAAAGATTTGCTCACAAGCCGGGATGAAGAAAAGCTAATAGAACTTATTGCTGAATATCCCGCTGTTCTGGATTTAAAACAGGAGGGAGGCTCTTCAAGTTTTGCAACTCTTGCCTATCACGGCCTTCAAAAGGCCTTCGATTTTGCCATTACTCAAAAACAGAGCTTTGACTTCTATGAAGCCATTATGGCAGGCAAAAAGGAGCTTTGTGATGCTATTCTTAAGAAGAAAAAAAGCTTATTGAATAGCTTCGCTCCTGATGGCTTTACGCCCATCGCCCTCGCGGCATATTTCAATCAGGAGAAAATTGCCCACTGGCTACTTTCTCAAGGAGCGAATCCCGGCATACCAGCCAGAAATAATGCTAAGGTAAATGCACTGCACGCGGCTGTAGCTAGAAATAATGTGGGTCTGGCAGAGTCCTTTTTGTTTGCTGGTGTAGACGTCGATAGTCCTCAAATGCAGGGAGTTACTGCATTACATTCTGCGGCTCATCGGGGTACTGTTGAGATGGTGAAGCTACTGCTTCGTTTTCATGCTGATAAAAGCCTGAAAATGGAATCTGGAGAAACGGCTCTGCAAATGGCTCAAAAAGACTGCCATGATGAAGTAGTGAAGTTGCTTTCGCATGAATAGCATTTGCTAAGATTTCAGGCAGTTTTTCTGCTGAATATTCTCGAGTTTTAAACCAAAAAATTATGCTCGGACTACGAACTGCCATTTACAAAGTGAATCAGCTTGCTGAGGCCAAAGCCTGGTATTCAAAAGCTTTTCAAAAAGAACCGTATTTTGATGAGCCGTTTTATGTTGGTTTTGAGATCGGAGGTTATGAGTTAGGGTTAATGCCTGATTCGCAAAAGGCAGTGGAAAAATCAGCCAATGTCCATGTTTTATGGGGCGTTGAAGATATCCATAAAGAGTTTGAACGATTGATTGCCCAGGGTGCCACCGTATGGGAAGAACCCGAAAATGTAGGTGGGGAGCTTATGGTAGCAACTCTGAAAGACCCTTGGGGAAACTTGCTGGGTTTGATTTACAATCCTTATTTCAAAACAACCTAAGAGAGTGCCTTTAAAGCCTCATCCAGACTTTCAGCAAAGTAGACCCTCTTCCCCTTATTGCTTTCATAAATGAAATCCTGGAGACTTTGGCTTACAATATTTTCAAACGAACCGACAATGGCAAGTTGGGCTCTGAAATTGGAGAAATGCTGAAGCACATTTCCGGCTAGTTTGGTACTCAGATCAAAGAAATCAGCCGTGATATTTTTCTGATAGAGGATCAGTCGGTCGGACCCCTCGAAACGGATGGTCATTAATAAGTTTTTGGCTTCCTCTTCGCTTTGGATGATAAGTCCTTCTCCAATGATTTCAGCGATAAAATCATCGCCGGAAGGGTGTTGAATGATTTTCATTTTTTTCTGATCATGGTATAATAAAAATCTTTTCGAACCTCAAAGCCCAGTTGCTTGTAAAGGCGAATGGCCGAAGTGTTGTCTTTCCGGACATGCAGAAAAGGTGTTTTTCCGAGCTCCGCAATATGTTCCATCATCCCGAGAAGGAGGGCTTTCCCCAATCCCTTCCCGGTAAAGTCAGGATGAGTGCAGACGGCTGAAATCTCCATAAAAGATCCGGCACAAAGCCGAAGGCCAGCCATAGCCACCAGACGGGCCTCATGAAAAATCCCCAGATATTTTCCGAATCGGATGGTCCCCGGGAGAAAAGGCCCTGGTTTAGTCAATTCCGTTAAAGCAAGCATTTGAGGTACATTTTCTATGGTCAAGGGCTGTAGTACGACTTTCTCTTCACGGTTTTCGCTGACCGATTCCGTAGCAACCATTTGATGCATTTCTCCTTCAAACACGAATTCCCAAGAGAAGGGAAAGTCCAGACGATGAGGGGTGAAAATCAGAACCTCCTGACCTTGAGCCGCTAGTTCCGTTAGATTTCTGAAATCATCCGAAGTGTACCCGGGCATTCCGGCAAACGGACTAACCTCAGGCTCAAATACTACGGCCCCCTCCCCGCTTTTGACAAGGCACGGGTTTTCCTTTGCGGCATTCCAGATAATATTGTCAAGGATTTTTGTTTGCATGTTTTGAATAACAAAAGCTGAGGAAAAAAGAGTCTTTCCAGTACACTGAATGGAAGATTAAATTATTTTGAAAAGGATAATAAGGAATCTCGAATTGACTTCATCAATTGCTCGCTCTCCTGTTCGGTAAACTCGTTTTTCAAAAGTGTGAAATCGAGACGCAGGCGGCCATACAAAAGACGCCCGAAGGCAGAAACCGGAGGGCCTATCTGATTATTGCTGATGAACGTACGAACCTCCAGGGGTTTCAGGTGACCATAGGTCGTTTTGAGGTCCAGTTGACCGATATAACTCAAAGCAGTACTGGCCATCCTGAATTTTCGGGTTTTCAACATCAGTTGTATCATTGTTTGGCTCATTTGAGCAAAAAGAACAATATCGCCTGTTTTTCCGGATTGGTACATTTGCTTCCACAGGTCGCGGGCGATTTCTTTGGTGCCTGAGGCCGAAGGTAAAGCCAGGGTGAATCGCGTCATCGAAAAATAACATCCAAGAACATCGTCGGGTACTGGTGGCTGCATCCAATGACGGATATCCGCAAACGAAATGGAACGAAAGAGTTGTTTCCGGCTCCTGTTTTTTTGCTTGATATACGCCGAAAGCATTGCGGCTGAAAGAACATTATTGAAAGATAGTTTCTGCCGACCGGCTGTTACTAACAATTGCCTGGTTTCATGGGTGTTTAGAGTCAGGCTGCAAATTCGGTTTTCAGAGTTTTGAAGCGGGGCCGGGGTATCACCCCGGAAAGCATATAAGACTTCATCCTTCATTTGCCGGGCCAGAAAGCTCAGTTTTTTCCAGCGGCCCGGCCACCCCTGATAAGCCTCAGGGTAATCGTATGAACCGGAAGAAACTGTGCTATGCTCCTCCAGTATTTCCTCGCCGAGAAGGCTGAGCATGTCAGTCAGGAGCTGACGTGCTGAAATGCCATCAATGATCGCATGGTGAAAAACAAGGATCAGTTCAGTGTGATTTTCTCCTTTTGGGTCTTCCAGAAAAAGAACATACAAGAGGGGGCGATTCGTATCGTACCGGCGGTTGACAGCCTCTTCAACATATTTTTTCCAGGAGTCAGCAGATGCCCGCGGATGAATGGATAGATCAAGAGGCTCCTCTGTTGGACTGAAGTAGTAACCTTTTTTCTGTCGTGAGATGTGGGCCCTAAGCAGGGTATGTCGCTTTTGAAGACGATCCATCGCGTGCCGTACGTCGGATGAGCGAAGAGAACCTTCAAGACTGACTACGATCACCGTAGACATCGGGAAGGCGGCGTTGCTATCGGTGAGGGCAGCTTCTACGTCATTTAGTTTTCGGTAACTCAACGGAGGGATTGGTTAAAGGCCTGATCTTAAAAACTGCTGAAAGGTTTACGCAATAATTATTTCCTGTAATTTTAACACTTTAACCCTAGATGATGAAGAAATATCAAATCCTTTCCGCCTCTGTTTTTTTTTCAGGCCTGGTTCTTTTCAGCTGTCAGCAAGAGCATGACCAGCAGTTGCCTTCTCTCAAAGAAGCCTATGCGGGAGCGTTCAAAATCGGCTCAGCCGTGAATCCTGCCATCGTCAACGGCCTGGACTCCGCCAATCAGGCTATTGTTTTGAAACAATTCAATACTGTCACGGTGGAGAATGTGATGAAGGCAGCATTGATAAATCCAGAGCCCGGCGTTTTCAATTTTACCCCGGCTGATGAATATGTGGAGTTTGCAAAGCAAAACGATATGTTCACGGTGGGTCACACTCTGGTCTGGCATAATCAATGCCCGGATTGGTTTTTCAAAGATGCGAATGGCAACCCAAATACTCCGGAGCAACAGAAAGAACGCCTTCGTCAGCATATTGAAACAGTAGCGGGTCGGTATGCCGGTAAAGTGGATGCCTGGGATGTAGTCAATGAGGTGATTGATAATGACGGCTCCTACAGACCTACTACCTGGGTTAATAGTATGGGAAGCGGAGATGAGTTAGTGAAACTTGCCTTCTCCTACGCTGCTCAATACGCTCCGAATACGGAGTTGTATTATAATGATTTCAATGCTTGGCGGCCTGAAAAGGTGCAGGGCATTATACGGCTGGTGAAGATGCTGAAAGACGAAGGTATTCGAATTGACGGCGTTGGCATTCAGGGTCATTGGGGATTGAATTATCCCAAAACTGAATACATAGAAGCGGCGATTGACGCTTATGCCGCTGCAGGAGTAAAAGTTATGATAACCGAACTCGATGTGGATGTATTGCCTTTGACCCGCGAAGGCCAGATTATTGGAACAGGAATGCTTCACCCGCAATACCAACTGGAAGAATTCAAAGAATATCTTGATCCGTATGCGGATAGAATGCCGCCGGAAGTATCAAAAGCATTAGCCGATCGCTATGCTGAGCTATTTGAGATTTTCTATAGAAAGAAAGACAAAATTGACCGTGTAACACTATGGGGCGTCTCTGATGAAATGTCATGGAAAAACGGCTATCCCATCGCCGGCCGTACCAACTACCCACTCTTATGGGATAGAAATCATCAGCCAAAAGAAGCTGTGAAGGCTGTGGTAGAGGTGCCTGCTATGTTCGGGGAGTAATTCCGCGGAGTCCCTGACGAAGACTGTGCTTCAGGAATACTTAAAATAATTCAGAGGCAAATCGTTTTTGACGGTTGTAACAGATCGAATTCTTAGAATTTAATAGACAGTCAAGTAATGGTTGAATTTAGATAATTTCCGCAGTTGATAAACGAAAAAGAAGCTGCCTTTTCGAGACAGCTTCTTTTAGTTTGGGCTTTGGTTTATCAGTTGATTGTCTTCCAAAAATCTATTGTGTTATTGACAATACCCGGCATTTTACCATGCATTTCATGTGTTGCGTCGCTCACGGTATGAAATCTGGCCTTTACATTACGACCTTTTAAGGCAGTATGTAATCTTTCTCCCTGATTCTGGTCGTCTACAACCTGGTCATTATCACCATAGAATAGAACTGTAGGAACGCTGTTTCCGTCTACCTCAAAAATAGGACTGGCATCTTGATAGGCCTCCGGTTTTTGGTCGTACGTTCCGCCTATAAGAAGAGCTGTTAAGTTTCGGTTTTTGTCATCTACGATCCCATTGTAAATTGAAGGCTGGGTAAGATCTGCAGGGGCAGCAACAGCCGCCACTGATTTTATGAATCGTTTTTTTCTTTTGTAGGCATAAGTTAAAGCTAGATGCCCGCCTGAACTGTAACCCCATAATACCACATCATCGTTGAGGTTAAGCTCACCTTTCAAGCTTTGCTGATGCTCGAAAAACAGGTCGAGATCTTCCATAATTTGCGGGAAATTAACACCGGGACTCCCTGCTAAGCGGTGATTTATATTAAAAATTGTAGCATTAATATTTCTCTTTTTAAACTCTTCCACAACTGGATCAAGAAACGATTTGTCAAGAAGACTCCAGCCACCGCCATGAATTAGCACTACAGAAACGGATGGTACAGATTCTCCTGTACCCACCGGTCTGTACAGGTCATAATTTTGTAGCTTGTCTGGCCCGTACGATCTGTTTTTCTCTACTGTGTAAGAAGTTACGTTTCCGGCTGTAAGTAGTTGACCCATGGTAGGCTCTTGCGGTGAATTTGGCTCTTCCTGTGTTGTGCTTTGAGCAGATACTCTCTCTTCGGTAGTGGCTGAGCCCGAACCCTCTGGTAGTGGTTCAACAGAAGTAAGTTCAGAACATGAGCTTAAAAAGCTTGAGGCCAAAAAGGCTATAGTTATCAAAAAGTAGTTTGCTGTTTTCATGATTGTAAGTAGTTGATTTATAGGATTGTGTATAAAATCAACGTTCCTTTTTTTTGATTGTGGAATCACATGAAAACTGTAGAAAATTTGCCACTTTTATTGTAAAGTGTGGAATTGGGTGAGGGGTAATAAACTGACTAACTTTTGGTATGTTGATCGGAGTTTGCTGGTAAAAGTGATAGAAACTAATCTTGCTCGTTTTCTGAAAAATAGGTAGAGCTTGAAAAGTAATTTGCTTCTTATACTTAATTCATTGTGATAGATGATATAAAAAAGAGGAGGAAGCCGTAGCCCCTCCTCTGATATTGTTTACTAACAGTTTCCGATTATTGTTCACGCTTTTTCTTTTCAATGATGGCTCCGGTAGCTGCACCCGCACCTGCTCCCAGAACACCGCCAAGAACAGCACCTCTTACTGGCTTTTTGCCATCAATAACAGCTCCTGATGCTGCACCGGCTCCGGCACCAATGAGTGCTCCTTTGGTAGCTGCTGACATTTTCTTTTCCTCGGGCTTGTAGGCCACGGGTTCAGATGGCTCATAATCAGGGCTGTAAAAATCCACATCAGGATTTGCTGATGCCGACTGATTCATTTCATTTCTTAATGAATCGAGAGCTCTCAGTTTTTCAAGTTCTGCCTGATCTTCTGTTTTCATATTACATGAGAAGAGTGCTAAACATAATCCTGTAATGGTTAGTAACTTTAATTGCTTTTTCATGATTAAAAACGATTTGATTCAATCATTATAAATAAAGGCTTGTTCCTCCATCACAGGCCTGCGAAAGCTGTGGAAATGGGAAATTTCGGGCAAAAAAAATCGCAGTTGTCAATAAAAAAACCGACCAGAGTTTTCTGGCCGGTTCATGTTAGTCTAGCTTAGTTAAGACTTACATTTTATGTAGGTAGACCGAAGAGGCCGATTCTAAGTTATAGTTGGTGCTCGGGGCGATATTACCGCCGGAGGTTACATTGGCAAAACTCAATACACGACCACCGCCATTACCGGCTTCAGCGATAAAGACAGTTTTGGTGGCCCCGTCATATGCCACGTCAACAGGGTTGCCCATCATGGTGTTACTACCGCTGACGATGATAGTTTCAGAGGTTGATATCATTCCGCCGTTTGCTGTTCCGTCAAACTTACTCATGAAGTTTTCAATGATGTAGAAACCTCCGTCATCCTGACCATTTGAGGCCTGTCCAATGTCTGTCATCACCATAGTATTGCTGGCAGCATCGTATGTTAAACCATGCGTACGAACTAGACCTTCTATGGCCACACGCTTGCCGGTGGTTAACATTCCTGTAGAGCTGTTAGAAAGAAAATCAGTGTAAACGGCCAGTTCATTGTCGGTATCTACAACGGCGTATAAATCATCTCCTATAAAGGTGATTCCCCACAGTTTAATATCAGTGGTAATCACGTTTCTCAGCATAAACGAATTGCCTGATTTCTGATAGACAAAGAGTCTGCCATCTGGTGTATTGCTGTCGCCGTCTACATCTGCATTGTCTGCCACTACATAAAAGTTGCCATTTACGGCCATTTCTCTTGGGCTTTCCATGTCATTTGGCCCGTCAATGCTGATATTGACGTTTATTAAGCCACCTACGCTTACACTGGCATCGGCAGAGAACCCTTCTATCCCTTTATCTGATCTGGAGACCTGGAAAATCTGATCTGAGGAAGCATCGTAATATACACCGTCAGCAGCAGAAGAGCTTGATTCATAGGTAGTAGTGGTGGCCATAGAGTTATTCTCGTACTCATATAAAGTCACATCACCGTTGGCGTTATTTGATGCATAGACCATTGCCGTAGTATTCATCGGGTTCATTCCTCCGTTATCTTCGCAAGAGGTCATTGCAGCCATAAACCCTGCTGCCATCATTGTTAAAATTTGCTTTTTCATTATTTGTTTGTTTTAAGTTTCTGTTTCGGGTTTAGTGTCTTGTGTATACGATCTGGTAGCTGATTTAGATCATTGGTCGGGATCTTTTTGAAAAAAAGAGGAGCCATAAATGACTCCTCCAGTCTGTTGTGAAATGTAGCTTTGCTTTAATCCAGTAAATCCCGGCTTTTTCTTCTTCCAGTGATCAGGGTGACCACAAAAAGGATAATGAAAAGGAAGAATAAAATTTTGGCGATTTCAGCTGCTCCGGCCGCCAGGCCTCCAAATCCGAAAACTCCGGCGATAATTGCAACTATTAAAAATCCTATTGACCATCGTAACATAATTGATATTCGTTTAAGTGAAAAAAATGACTTTATTGTCTTATTTAGAGAGGTAAGCTCTTAGCATCCAGGCGGCTTCCTCGCAGTGTCTTAGTTGCCCTACCATGAAATCTTCAGTACCATAGTCCTTGGCATCAGCGGCCAGTTCTATATGGTCACGCATCCATCGGGTCATGGTTTCATAATCATCAAGGAGAGACTTCAGAATCTTTTTAGAATCATGGTATGGCTCCTTAGTTTCGTTGAGATTAGTAAACTGTAGAAACTCTTCGCAAGAGCCCATCGGCACTTTCCCGATTTTTCTGATTCGCTCGGCCGTATCGTCAATTCCGGTAGCAAGCTCGGTGTATAATTTCTCCAGAAACTCGTGTAGCTCCAGGAAAGAGCTTCCCTCAATGTTCCAGTGATAATTTCTGAGTTTGATGTACAGAATGTGCTGATCAGCCAGCATAACATTCAAGGCATCAGATATTTCAGTTTTATTTTTCTTATTAATTCCTATTAAAGCTTCCATTTATGTGATTGTGTTTTTAGTTAAAAAATTGATTTTCTTCTGCTTAGAAGGCATATCCGGCAGTAATGGAAAATGAATTTCCTTTACCAGAAAACTGATTTTCAGTTTGCTGGTCGTCATAATCGATATTAAAGACATCGTTTACGTTTCCTTCATATCGCATGTCGAGACGTATACTTCTGATATCAAAGCCAACACCTACCTGATAACCCAGTAAGGCTTTTCTGAAGCCCTCTTCTGCCTGAGTAATTCCAATGTTTTCCAGGAACGTGTCGTCTTCATTGATTAAAAATGTAGCTACCGGACCTGCGTTAAAACGTACGACATCTGTGGCTTTTACTCCCAGAAGCACTGGTATGTCAAAATAGGTTTGTTTAAAATCTCTTTCTACACCTAGCAGGCCGGTGGTAGTTCCACCTTTTTGAGAGACAATAAGCTCGGGCTGAACAAAGAACTTGTTACCAAAGCGGGTGTAGAGCCCCCCGGTGAAACCGGTACTTCTGGTATCTTCAGAATCCCAGAAACCCTGATCGCTTCCCGAACCTTCGCCGCGGATCGTTGATAAATTGGCTCCGGCCCGGATACCGATTTCAAAATTGTCCTGAGCTTTAAGGCTCAGACTTGTCAATGTGGCCAAAACAGCCAGTGCTATTAACTTTTTCATGATTATGTTTTTTGTGTTTTGATGTCAAAAGTTTGATTACCCACACCTCCTTCCGGAGCTGATAACAGACTAAGGTTTATTATTTAGACCCGAAAGCCACGCTGTTGGCTTCATTGGCCGCCTGCTTCTTCAGATTTTCATCTGCTACAATAGCCAGTTCTACACGGCGGTTTTTATCCTGACCTGCTTCTGTTTCATTACTGTAAGCCGGGCTTTCCTCACCGTAACCCATCACCACCAAACGGCTTCTTTTTACACCATTGGCCATGAGGTATGCGGCTACTGCATTTGCCCTGTCTTCGGAGAGTTCCTGGTTATAGGCGTCTGAGCCAATGCTGTCAGTATGTCCCGCTACCAGTATATCAGTAGACTCATATTTATCAAGCACTTCGGCTAGCTTTGCAATGTTCTGTTTAGAAGTGGCAGATAAAGTATAGGAGTCAAAATCAAAAAGGATTCCTGAGCCCATGGTTACTTTAATACCTTCTTCTATTCTTTCAATCTCGGCTATTTCGCCAATCTCGTCCTCGAGGTCTCGGGCTTGCTTATCCATGTATTTTCCGATAATACCCCCGGCTACACCACCTATAGCTGAACCAACAATGGCATAAACGGCCGGATTCTTTTTCTTTGACCCAATGGCAGCTCCGGCAGCAGCCCCACCGGCTGCACCTACGATGGCACCTTTCTGTTCGCGAGTCAGTTTTTTCAAACTGTTGCAGCTACTGAAAAGTAGCGTCATTGCCAGGGCAGCTGCTCCGATTGATTTTAGTTTTAACTTTTTCATAATTGTATTGTTTGTGATTAACCACTACGCTCAAATAATCTATCCTTCACGGATTGAAATATAATTAAATAGCTGATAATTAATTGTTTATGTCCTTTTTGCTAATCTTTGACGGGGTGATTTTGTTGTGGAAATTCCACACTTACCCATTGGTTTTCAACACTGCTGACAGAAGTTGAGGCAGAAAAAGGAATATTGAGACTGTATGAAAGAGTCTATAATTTTTGACTAGTATATATAGGTAGTGGAACACTGTTTTGAGAGGGCATGGTGTAACCAAAACTCATATAAATCAAATGAATAAGTCAATATACTTAATGGCCGGTGTGGCAGGTTTCATGGCCGGTGTGCTATTTGCCCCTGCAAAAGGACGTGTAAGCCGCCTGAGATTAAAAAGAAATGCAAACAGATTAGCCAATCAGGCCATTAACGAGCTAAATGCAATTGAGAGTCAAATCAAAGAAGCTTCGGTTGAATAGTGTTGAATTTCTACAGTTTTGTCCATAAAACTCCACAATTGAGCGGTTTTGAGAGCAAAACAGCTAAGGAACCTAAATTTTAACTAAAAGGTTAAACAGATTTTTAATTTTTAAACAACATACGATTATGAATAACGCAAAAGCATTAACTGGAATAATAGC
This sequence comes from Jiulongibacter sediminis, assembly GCF_001306455.1. Classification (GTDB taxonomy): domain Bacteria; phylum Bacteroidota; class Bacteroidia; order Cytophagales; family Spirosomataceae; genus Jiulongibacter; species Jiulongibacter sediminis. The sequence continues at coordinate 97,524 of NZ_LGTQ01000015.1, forward strand.
AGCAGCAGCAGTAGGGGCAGCAGTAGGAATTGCATACGCTCCGGACAAGGGTTCTAAAACCAGAAAGAAAATCAGAAGAAAGGCAGAAGATCTATCTGAGAGTGTGAAGGATGTAGCCCTGAACACCAAAGATAAAACAGTAGCGAAGGCTTCAACTTTAATAGATCAGGGTAAGAAAACAGTTGATACTCTGGTAGATAAAGTCTCTGGAAAAGTAGTTAAGGCTGCCTAATAGACAGTTCTTTAAGTGACAGGTAGCTATTGGGCTGCCTGTCTTTTTTTTACATCAGATTTAAAGTACCATGGCAGAATATTATTATACCGAAACTGAAGATCAAACCCTTATGGAGCAGCTAGGAAACTATGTGGAGCTTCAGAAGGAAAAGGTTGTATTAAACCTGGTAGAGAAGTCGTCCAATACCCTGGCAAACTTAGCTGTAAAAGTCATTTTTATGGTTATGGCTCTGTTAGCGATAACAATGTTTTGTTTTGGGTTTGCTATTTTTCTGAACTATCGTTTGGAAAATCCATTTGTCGGTTTTTTTATCACAGGAGCTTTGCTTGTGTTAGCCGGGTTCGTTCTTTATTTCATGGGTAAAAACTGGCTGGCAGATTTCATTGGCAATGACTTGATAGATAACATTTTTAAAGAAGGAGAAAATCATGAAGAATAGATTAAAGAAAAACCGAAACGACCTTAGGGAAAGAATGGCGGAAGTTGATGCTGAAATCAATCTGGCAGAGGGAGAGATATTAGGTAAGTTGACGCCAAAAGGCTTGTTTAAGGAGATGATTGGAGCTGGTGGCACCAGTGGTAGTCCGGTTGCAAGTACCTTGGTATCTGGCCTTTCATTGGGTATAAGAAACCCTGTAGCTCGAATGGCCTTGCCAGTGGCGGCCAATGTGGTGAGTCGGAAATTCTCAGACCGTAATGCTCAAATAAAATTGATTCAAGGTTTGAGAAATGCTTTGAGGTGGGTCTCAGACAAAACTGAGCTTACACTTGACGATGAAAAGTTTCTGCTTTCAGAAGAAATCGGGGATATCCAAAACAGTATTAAATCAGGTATGGCTAAAAGTGAAATAGAGGCCATAAAGCCCGTTGAAAAGCTGGAAGAAGGTTTAAGAAGCGGGGCGAATAAAGACGTGCCCATTCAAGTAGAAGAAGCCAGCTGGTATTAAACTATTTTAGGGAAAAGCAGATGAAAAGTGGAACACTCATTCTTTACACTATGAGCTTCTATTTTCCCGTGATGATTGTCCATTACTTTTTTGCACAAGCTAAGACCGGTGTTATTTTTCTTAGAGTTCTGATGAAGGTTTAACTTGTTAAACATCTCAAACAGGAGTCCGGCATAATTTTGATCAAAACCTACACCATTGTCCACAAAAGACACCCTGTAATACTCTTCACCTTTTACATTGACCTGATCGCAGGTCATTTTTATTTCAACCAGGTCTCCTTCCTTTCTGAATTTAACAGCATTTGAGAACAGGTTTCTGAAGAGATCTTTAATCTGACTTTCGTAAACCATGAGCATCGGGGTTTCTTCAGAGGATATACTAAATTTAATATCCGGCTCATGGGCAGTTCTGAACTCGGCCGCCACATCACCAAAGAGATCCGAAAGACGATTGAGTGAAAGATCTTTCTCGTTTTTTTCAAGTTGTGCATGACTTAACAAACCATCGACCATTCTGGCGGCATCATTGGCGGATTTATCAATCTTCTGAAGATATTTTCTAACATCATCCGGATTGTCCCGGTCTATTGCTATCTGAGCAGTATCACTAAAGATTTGAATTTTACGCAGCGGCTCTTTGAGGTCATGAGACGCTAAATATGCATATTCTTCAAGGTCAGCATTAGAGTTTAGTAAGTTCTTGAGGAGATGTCGTTTATTTTTTAAAAGTTCGTTTTTCTCGGTTAAACTAGCCTTCTGTTTAAAGAAAGCAAAGGCAATAATGGCAAAAGAGAGCACTCCTAACAAGGTGAAAGTATAAGGTGTGAGCCGCTCACCGGCATCCTGAGAGTAAATACGTTCTTTGAGTAGCTCGTTTTCCACTTCTGACATTCTACGAATGGCGTTCAAAAAACTATCAGCATACTGATCCGTTTCATTGATATGGTTTCGCACTTTGCGATTTGAAAAAAGCCCACCATTTTCAAAAAGTTTGAGCTGCTGATTTAGTACATATCTCGTATCATTTAAGCTCTTTTTCAGGTCTTTAAGGTTCTTTTGCTGATCAGGGTTATCCTGAGTCATGGCTAAGAGTTCTTCATACATCTGATCTAAAGCAGAAGAGCGATCACGATAGATCTTTAGGTATTGAGTGTCTTCAGAAAGCATGTAACTCCGCTGATTTGAAATCATCGACCTGAACTCACTCTCCAGATCCAGGATCTTATTTTTTACCAGATAGGTGTGATCCACTAAGTCGTTAAATGACTCTTGTTTGCGAACACTCGAGTAAGTGGTATAGAGGGTGATTCCAATAAACAGAAATGCCGAAAGAAAGAGAATGTCAATAGATTTACTTTTCACCAGGTGTTGTTTTTTAAGACCAAATTGTAGAAACTATTCCACAGTTTCTACGGTTGATTTTTGTGTAAAATTTAGTGTTCATAGCATGATCAAAAAAAATGCAAAAAATAATCTATTGATTTTGAGCTAATTATATCCTCAGGGATCCAATCTAGCGAAAATTAAGGATTTGTGGAGTATAAATTGTCAAACATATTAGTGAAAAAGACCTCCTAAACAGATACTCGCTATGACTAGAAATGCTCAAATACAAACGGCCCGTCAAAACCAAAGAATCAACACCAAACAGATTCAGTTTTTAAATTTTCTTTTTCTCAATCAAAATGAGCTTGAAAGCCAGATTGATAGAGAATTATTGGAAAATCCTTTTCTGGAGCAGCAGCCAGGCGAAGAGAGTTTTAAGGCAGATAACGGAGCTGATACAGATGACCTTACCGGCGAAATGCGTATAGAAGAGGTATACAGCAGGGAGGTTCTGGAAGACGATGCTCCGTCTTATAAACTTCAGTCGAATAATTTTTCTGAAACCAACTGGAACGAGCTAAGCATGCAGCGACACACAGCGGAGGTTGATGTCTCTGAGGTGTTTATGGAGCAGGTAAGGTTTTTGGGTTTGAATGATGAAGAGCTTGAAATCGCTCATTTCATCATTAATTCTACAGATGAGAAAGGCTTTTTGGATACTGATCTCGACTCTTTCGCTGATCAGTTGAGTTTTGCCACCGGCAAATTTTACGACGAACAATTGATTGAAAGAATAAAAGATAAAATCAATAGGCTAGACCCAAAAGGCTTTGCCTGTTACGACCTTCAGGATTATTTCATAACGCTTATTAAGTCCGACGATAAAGCTGATGAAGATCTTAAAAAGAAGGGGTTAATTATTCTACAGAATCATTTTGAATCATTCAAATCGGCTAAATGGACCGCAATACTAGATGAGTCTGAAGAGCTTGACAGAAGCGATATTGATGGCGTTTTAAAATTGATTGCGGCCTATAAACCTTATCCTACCAAAGGGTTTGGTACCGATTGGTTAAAGGTGAAAAGCGAAATAGTACCCGACTACGAAATAAAAGTGATTGACGGAGAGCTGGTGGGTGAGGTAGCACAGTCTAAACGATATAACTTTAGCGTGAATGCCGCTTACGCGAACAGTATCAAGGGCGGGAAAGGTAAAGCCAGCTCTTTTGTAAATGATAAATTGAAATCGGCGTATTGGTTGATAGATGCCATTCAGCAACGTTACGATACCATGTCAAAGGTTATTAAGGCCATCGTTCATCTGCAGGGCGAATACCTTCAGACAGGAGATAATAGTAAACTAAGACCCATGATCCTGAAAGACGTAGCTACGTACATTGATATGAATATCTCTACGGTAAGCCGTGTTACAAGCAATAAATATGCAAGGAGTCCAATTGGTCTTATTCATTTGAAAGACCTGTTTTCTGAAGCTATTTATTTAGAAGACGGTAGCCGTAAGAGTAACAAAGAAGTGCAGGACATGGTAATGAAACTGGTGCAGGATGAAGACAAAAGCAATCCGCTCAGTGATTTTGATATCCAGAAAGCTCTTAAACGAGAAGGCATAAGCCTGACACGCAGAACAATAACAAAATATAGATTATCGGGTAATATTCCGTCTTCAAAAGAGCGGAAAGTATCCTGACACAACCACAACCATTAATTAAACCCCAACGAACAACAAGAAATATGCAGAAAATACTGGTAATAGATGACGATAAAGACGTTTGTCTGCTTTTGGAGCGATTTCTCAAAAGGCAGGACTTTGACGTTAGAGTAGCTTCAAAAGGCAAAGAAGGTTTAAAAATGCTCAATGAGGACGTCCCTGATTTGGTTCTGTCTGATTTTAAGCTGGGCGATATTACCGGTGGCGAGCTTCTGAAAGAAGTTAAAAAGGCTCACCCTTCGCTTCCTGTCATCATTATTACGGGATATTCTGATATCAAAGTGGCAATTAATGTCATGAAAAACGGGGCCTTTGATTATGTCACTAAACCGCTTTTCCCAGAGGAAATTCTCAATACGATCAAAAAGGCACTGGCCTCAGCTGGCGAACAAGATGATGTAGTAGAGGATACTGTTAAGGTAGAAACCACGACAAAAGAGAAAGCTGCAAAAAAGAAGAAAAAGAAAACCGGTTATATTTTTGGTACAAGCCAGGCCAGTAAGAATCTGGTAAATCAGATTAATCTGGTGGCCCCGACTAATTTCAGTGTGATTATTCATGGTGAAAGTGGAGCAGGTAAAGAAGCCGTAGCCCGTGAAATTCATCATCGTAGTGACCGCCGCGACAAGCCTTTCGTGGCTATGGACTGCGGTGCTATTAGTAATGAACTTGCTGGTAGTGAGCTTTTTGGTCATGTAAAAGGTAGCTTTACCGGAGCGGTAACCGATAAGACCGGTCATTTTGAAATGGCGAACGGCGGCACTCTTTTTCTTGATGAGGTGGCCAATCTTTCCTATGATGTTCAGGTGTCTCTACTTCGGGTTGTGCAAGAGCGTAAGTTAAAACCTATCGGCGGCACCAAAGAAAAGGCGGTTGACGTTAGAATAATCGTAGCCAGTAATGAGGGGCTGCTGGCCGCTGCAAAAAAAGGTAAGTTCAGAGAAGACCTTTATTACCGCTTTAATGAATTTGAAATCAATGTTCCGGCTTTGAGACATCGGGATAAAGATATCATGATGTATGCAGAGTTTATGCTTGACGGAGTCAATGACGAGCTCAATAAATCCATCAATGGCTTCAGTGATGAGGTGATTGAGGTTTTCAAAACTTACCCGTGGCATGGTAATATCAGAGAGCTGAAAAACGTGGTGAGGCGTGCTGCTCTACTTTGTCAGTCAGACATGATTAAGGTAGCAAATCTACCGTATGAACTGGTAAACCATGATCATATTCACTTTGCTGACTCAGAGAACGAGCAGGAGTCTAATCCAAATTTTCTACGAAGCAACAGCACCAAGGAGATCATGGCCGATCTCATAAAGCCAACACATCACTCCCGCATGCCGGCTGATTTAAAGGAAGCGGCCAAAGAGGCTGAAGCTGAGTTGATTGTGAGAACACTTAAAGAGGTGAATTTTAATAAAAGTAAAGCGGCCAGAATACTCAACATTGACCGTAAGACACTGTATAACAAAATTAAATATTACAACTTGTGAAAAACGTATTTGTGGATCAAGTCAGGAAACAAGAAACTCGGTTTGAAGACCGTGCCCTGTACGAAGCCATGAGTGACGGTTTTGTGATTATTACTACCGACACTCTGGAGGTGGAATACAGCAATAAAAACTTTGAATCTTTCGAAAGTGAGTTTGAAAGGGAAAAGGTGATATCTCTGCTGAAAGACCTTGTCAAAGGTGATATATCAGAAGATGATCTTGCACAAATGGCTGGCTATTCAAAAATAAGCGTAAAGAAAGTAAGTCTGTCAGATAGTACTGAGGCTAAGCTTATTGTGCTTGTTAAGAATCGTAAAATGCCATTCAGAGGACACTACCAGATACTGAATGAGGCCGAGAGTAAGATGGCGATGGGTACCTGGCAGTATCTCTTGCAGGAGGATAAATTAAGTGTGTCAGACGGTATGATGAATCTTTTTGGGTTCAGCCCTGAGGATGTAGAGCACTTTCCTCAGGATATTCAGTCATACCTGAGTTTTGTAATTGAAGAAGATCGCAAAAGAGTCACCGACGCTCTTGCTTATGTCATAGAAACGAGTTCTCAGGTTGAAGACCTGGAGCACCGTATCATTGACCGCAACGGGAAAATGCGTTTGCTTAGCATTTCTACTTTGAAGCTACTTACAGCCAATAGTAAAGTATACTCGGCACAGGGTATTATTAGAGATATTACGAATATCCGTAAAAATGAAACCGAGATTGCTGATAATATCAAAAAGCTAAACCAATCTAATGAGGCACTTTCAGAGTTTGCATATACGGCGTCTCATGATTTGCAGGAGCCTTTGAGAAAAATTGAGGCTTACGGTAATCGATTAAAGAAAAGTCTGGGTGATCAGCTTTCTGAGAAATCAGAGCACTACATGGATAAAATGATTTCGGCCACCACCCGAATGAGTGACCTGATTGACGATATCCTGAAGCTCTCAAGAGTAAGCTCAACGCAAATTGAACCTGAAAAAATCAGTCTGATGACTGTTCTGGATGGTATTGTAGGTGATTATGAAGAAAGTATCAGAGACACCCGTGCGGTTATTGAGTATGATCTTCCGGAGCTCATGGGCTCCGACACTCAGTTTCACCAGCTGTTTCAGAATCTCATCAGTAATTCGCTGAAATTCAGAGCTGAAGACCGGGTGCCAGCTATACATATTTCACACAGCGGCCTTTCTGCTGAAAAGGCTAAGAAGTTAGGCCTGAGTACCATCACCCCCTACTACGAAATTGTGTATAAAGACAACGGCATAGGTTTTGAACAGCAATTTGCCTCAAAAATATTTACTCCATTTAAGCGGCTTTTTGGGCGGGCTGAGTTTCCCGGAACAGGGATTGGCCTGGCCATTGTCAAAAAGGTTGTTGAAAACCACAACGGTATCATTGACGTCATATCAAAAGAAGGAGAAGGAACTACATTCTATATTTATTTGCCCAAAACCTAAATTAAATTGAAAGGGATGAGAAAAATTAAGCTGTTGTTGGTAGAGGATGATGAAGAAGATTTTGAGCTGTTTGAAGAAACCCTTGACGAAATAGAGACCTTCGAATTTGAGACCACCTGGGTAAGTTCTTACAAAAAAGCACTTGAAAAAATAACGGACGAAAACTTTGACCTTCTGGTCGTAGATTACCTTTTGGGAGCTTATTCTGGTCTGGAGCTATGTAAGAAGTTCAGAGACATGGGTAAAATTGCTCCAATCATACTCTTGACTGGCAAAGGAGATAGCGAAGTAGACCGACAGGCCTCCGAAATAGGAGTGAACGATTACCTCGTAAAACGAGATATTAAGGCTCCCGAATTAGAGCGGAGCATTCGTTACTCCATGAAAAACCATGAAATTATTTTAGCCTTAAAAGTGAGTGAGTCCAAGTATCGGGCGGTTTTAAAGCAGTCGCAGGATATTCTCTTCATCGCGGATACTAATTGTAATATTCTCAATGTAAGTCACTCGCTTAAAGCCATCACAGGTTACAGAAAGGAGGAGTTGCAGAAAGAGGGGCTTTTGGCACTCATTCAGGATGAAGAGGTAAAAGTTAAACTTAAAAAACACCTAAGCGATAAAAAGGCAGTCATTAAACAATCTGCCACTATCCGGTGTAAAAACGGAGAACTAAAAAGCGTACTCATCACCTGCAATTACCAGCAGGCCTTTACCGAGGACGATTTCGTTCATGGGGTGATCATTGACAAAACGGAGGAAATTAAAGCTTTGCAATCGAGATTGGTTAACGAAAAACTGGAGTCAACGGCTCGTTTTATGCGAACGCTGGCTCATGAGGTAAGAAACCCACTTAGCAATATTTCCTTAGCTATTGAAGGTATGGAGGCCGAAGAAGAGGAGGTTTCGCCCTATTTGTCAATCATCAAACGAAACTCAGGCCGGATAGACAGTATTATCTCTAAAGTATTAAATAGCTCACAGATAGAAACCATGGCTTTTGAGCCCATGGATTTAATTGATGTACTCAGAAAAGTAATTGAGAACATTGAAGATAAGGCTCACCTGAAAGGCATTGAACTCGTTGTAAATCTGCCTCAGAAACCATTGCCTGTCAATCTTAATGAAGAACAGTTTTCGTTGGCGATTTCAAACCTTTTGGTCAATGCTGTGGAGGCTCTTGATAAAAATAAGGACGGTGTTATACGGGTGTCAATTGAGGGCAATAAACTTTATATTTCTGATAACGGGCCAGGCATTTCAAAAGAAGATCAAGGCCTTATTTTTGAGCCTTATTATACCCGGAAGACCAACGGTGTAGGTCTGGGTCTGGCAAGTACATTAGGAATACTTAAAGCTCATCAGATAAACCTTGAGCTTGATTCAGATCTGGGTTTGGGAGCTACTTTTATCCTTACACTGCCAGCAGCCTGATGATGTAACGGTTGTGGAATGATTTTCTTATTCACTAGAGTATGGTAAGAAAATTAAAACCAGCCTTTTTTTGGCTCGCCTTAAAGAATTCAGTTTTGAACTTCGGGGAATATAAAATTCCGAAGAAAAGTGCCTCTTTGGCCTACTACACTACATTTGCTCTAGCTCCTATTTTTTATCTTATTCTAACGCTTGGTAGCTTATTTTATGGAGAAGAAATTCTTCGTGGTGAGGTTTTAACCAAACTCCAGGATTTTGTGGGTTTGGGTATTGCCGAGACCTTGCAGGGTATGCTGAGCCGAACGATGATTGAAAATCAATCTCAAATAGGTACCGTGGTGAGTGCGGGTACACTGCTTGTAATTGCCACAGGTGTTTTTGTGGAATTACAGGATTCGCTGAACGAAATCTGGTCTGTGGAGGTCAAAGAAAACTCAGGATTTTGGTCGTTTATCAAAGACCGTTTACTGAGCTTCTCAATTATTCTTGCCTTTGGTTTTTTGCTACTTGTTTCTATGCTAATTAACTCAGCCATAGATGTTTTGCGAGAAAAAATTGAAGAAAACTTATCTGCTATTTCTGCATTGGCTACATTTGTAGTAAATAACGCAGTTATGATTGTCATTATCAGTGCGTTATTCTATTTGATATTCCGGGTTTTGCCGGACATCAAGCTGTCTAACCGTGTAGCCTCAGCTGGGGCACTACTTACCACTGTTTTATTTCTTATTGGGCGGTATTTTATCGGATTATACCTGTCGCAGAGTAATCTGAACTCCATTTTTGGCCAGGGAGGTACCATCGTCATCTTGCTTTCATGGGTGTATTACACCAGCATTATTTTGTATTTCGGGGCCGCTTATACCCGAAATCTGGCTTTAGTAGCCAGAGAGCCTATTGGGTCTAAAGAACATGCGGAGTTTATAGAGAACCAGAAAGTAAAAATTAGTGATAGTGAGCTGAATTAAACTTGTCGTCTAACCAAACAAGAAAACTATGTTTAGTCTTAAAGAAAATGAATTAGTAGGGTCAGATGGGAGAGTATTTGAGACTACAGAGAGTCATGACTGCGGAGTTTATACTCGTAATTACAAGAATCTTTTTTTTGACGGCACAATAAAATCCTGTCAAACAGCTGATAAAATCTCACTAACCAGTTTTGATTTCCAAATTCATGAGGATGTTGACCTACTTTTCAATGGCGACGAGTACCGTAAAATGCTTAAAGTGTTGTGCAATAACGGAGATCCGGTGAATTATCATTTGTCAAAAACGGTCTCTGAACAGGCATTGGTTTTAGGAAAAGAAATGCTGATCTCGAATAATCTTCTGGCCTATATTTTAGGTCTCAAAGCCAACAGAACTTTCAGGGCAGTAACCATAGAAACAGATCTGCAAAACCTGATCAATGAAAAATACTGCGACGAGCCTGGTAAAGCAGAACAACTGACAAAACTGGCGGCTAAGTCAACGACAGAAACCCAACCACTCACTCAGAGAATACAGGATATTATCATGCAAATGTGGTCAGAGGAGACCAGTGGTTTGAAAGGACGACTTATACTTGAAAGTCAGGCTGTTGAGTTGCTGGCTCAGGCCTATGGCCTTTCTTTTAAGGAGGATACTCAGGCAAAACCGACTCTGTCACCTGCTGATATGCAGGCTGTGGAAGAGGCCGCTGATATTCTTCACAAGGAGTTTAAAACACCACCATTACAACAGGATTTGTCTAGAAGAGTGGGTCTGAATCTCAATAAACTCTCTTCACTCTTTCAACAGGTTTTCGGGCTAACGATCAATAAATATTTACTAAATATTCGTCTGGAAAAAGCCCGTACGATGTTGAACAATAATCCGGAGCTGACGGTAGTTCAGCTCTCCGAGGAAATTGGTTTTAGTAACCCGAGCTATTTTATTCGGAAATTCAAAGAGGTTTATGGAAAAACACCAGGTGCTTATGTGTAGAGAAAATTACACAATTGTGCTATGACGAGGTGAGATAGTATTACCTCGGTTTTACTCAAATAAAACATTTTTGCACCGCTCAATGCAGGGGAGTAGTGGCTCCTGTATCTGAGTAAGTGTCCGGGTTTCCCGGGCACTTTTTTTATGCCACCAAAAGCTTTTGTTTCTGGCTTCGGCTTACGGATTCTCTCATGGTGTTAATGAAAGCCTTTATTTCCTCTTTGAAGGTCTGTAGTTGGTTGTTATTCAGGCTTTTGAAATATTCTTCAAGACGTTGCAGTAGCCACATATCTCCCAGTTGAAGTGATAGAAAAATGGATTTTGTATTGTCTGATTTTACAGCGAGGTCATAATAAAAGTCACATTGTAATGTCCCTTCTTTTTTTAGAGAAAGGTCACTTAAATTTCTTACGATATCATCAATACGTTTCTTAAGGTCAGAAATTATCCTCACACTTTCCAGTAAACCTGTGATAAGCTCTCCTCGCTCATCAATTCTGAGGTTTTGAATTTTCAAGGCATGAACATAGGCTTTCTTTCTCAGCAAAAGAGCATTCTTGAAAGAAGACAGGTTGTCAAATATTTGATAAATAGGGTTTTGCATGGTGCTATCTCTTTTTCGTAACGTCTCAAAAAGCTATTCCTGCTGATTTTTACGTTCTTTTGGGGCTGATGGTGCACTTTTTGTGGAACTGTATTTTAATGCATTTCCCCAGATAAAATCTATATGGCTAAATTTTTTAAAATCTCGGGGATCGTGCTTTCAGTGATTCTATTGCTGATGGTGGGGCTTGCTATGTATATTCGGTCAGATAGAGGGCAGAAAACCGTTCAAAATCAGCTTCAGAATTTTCTCTCCCAAAAGCTCACAACACCTTACTCCATTGGACGACTCAGCTACAATATTCCTGACTGGGTAGAGCTTGAAGATGTATATTTCGAAGACCCTCAGAAAGACACGCTATTGATGGCCGGACGGGTTCGGATTGACCTCGATATGTTTGGATTACTTACCGGTGATTTTCAGGTGAACACCATTGAGCTTGAAGGCGGAATCGCAAAACTTTACACCATAAACGAAAATGGAGATTTCAATTATCGATTTTTAATCGATGCCTTTTCTTCCGGAAGTGATACCATTTCATCTGATAGCTCCGAGAGCAATTCTTTTAGAATTGATGAGGCCAAATTGAAAAACACACGGTTCAGTTTCCGGGATGAAACAGCCGGAATTGACTTTGGTATTCTCCTTAAAGAAGGCTCAGCAGAATTTAGTGATTTTAACGTGACAGATAATTTCTACGGTTTCTCCGGGATCGTGGTTGATAGTGCTGAAACCCGACTGCTTACTTTTATTCCAACAGTTGTCAATCAAACAGAAGGGGCTGGAGAATCTGTAAAATTAGAGTTGGGCGATATAAGCCTGTCAGACTTTAGCTGGAAATATGATGGTGAAGATATCGGTGTGGAGAATACCATCAAAGCCGGGAAGGCCGAAGTTAGTTTTAATAAAATAGATCTCAGTGAACAGCGAATTGAACTTAATGAGGCCTTTTTTGAAAATGCCGACATTGACGTTTTTTTCAAACAGCCTCTTAATGAGTCTACCGGTGATGAAGGTAAACCATGGACAATCACACTTGCTGAACTTGAGCTTCAGGAGGGAAAAGTGCATTATCGGGATAACCTTGCTCAGCCGGTTTTAAAGCCCGGAGAGTTTAACAGTTCAGATTTTACCTTTTCAGAAGCCGATATTAAGCTCAGGAATTTCTATTATGATGGCAACGAAATTAAGGGGGAAGTCACTGAGGTGAAAGCAAGAGAACGCTCGGGCCTAAACATTGAAGAATTAGCAGTGAACTTTGCTTACACCGATCAGTTGATTGCCTTAAGGGATCTGAGTTTTGAAACTCCCTACTCTGATTATGAAGGCGAAGTTATTCTTTCTTATCACTCCCTGGATGATTTCATCAATGACCCTCTTACGAGCAAAATACTGATCAGGGCAGATCGGAGTCAGATTGCTTTCAACGATATTTTCAAGTTTAATGCGGATCTGAAGAAAAATCCCGGACTAGCAAAAAATACTTCTAAAAGTCTTCGTTTAAACGGATCGATAAAATCTAATCAGGACAATTTTTTACTTCAAGATCTTCAGGTGACCCTGGATAAAGAAACCCGGCTTTTTCTCAATGGCTTTGTTGGAGGGGTGAAAAACCTTGACAATTTAAGGGTGGACCTGAACATCGAAGACCTGCGGGTTAAGCGAGACTTATATCAGGATTTTATTCCAGACTCTGTTGATGTTTCTTCGTATCAATTGCCTGAGACTATTAGTATGAATGGCTTGGTAAAGGGAAATGCAAAAGCTCTGCAGCTTGACGGAAACCTAAGTACTGATCTGGGGGAAATTACCCTGAAAGGCTTACTTAAGAATGCGGCTTCAGACTCGTTGAGGTCGTATGCAGGTTATCTTAAAACCACTGATTTAAATCTCCAAAAACTTTATAAAGAGGAGCAGGAAATAGGTCTTCTAACAGCTGAGCTTCAGGTTAATGGGAATGCTGATCTTAGTAGTATAACAGCTGATGGCCAAATTCAGTCGGTTGTGTATAAGGATTACAGCTATAAGGATATAAATCTGGACGTCAATCTTGAGGATAGTATTCTAATTCTCAAAGCAAATTCGGCTGATGTAAATGCAAGACTCAATGCTGACTTTAGAGCTAACCTGAGCTCGGACAAATCTGCATTCAAAGGAATCGTAGATATTCAAAAGCTAAATCTGCAAACTCTTAATATCAGCGATCTGGAGGATGATATCTCAGGCCGGTTCAATGTTGATTTGGCTTTCGAGTCAGAAACTTATTTGGTAGGGACTACCCAAATCGCGGAATTAAAGTTAGGTGGTAAAAATGCCGGAAATCTTAACGGGAATTTCCTTAAAGACGGTACCACTCAACAGGTCAAAATTGATGCAGATTACATGAATTTTGATCTGATTTCAAAGTCCGGTCTGTTATCTTTTGCCGATAACTTCTCTGGTTTAGTGACAGATAGCTCTGAAGTCTCAGCTCCCGAAGGTCGTTTTGAATTATCAGGTCAGTTGGTTTGGAGCCCCCTTTGGGAGAGTGTTTTACCCGGAGTTTATTTTGATCAGCCAGTGAAAATGGATTTGACATCTGACGGGAAAAATTTTGATGGGCAATTGAATTTTCAACAACTCCGCTATCAGGATTATGTATTGTCCGGCTGGGAAACTACAATATCCGGCAGCATGAATGACTTTAAATCGGAAACTCTTCTTGAAAGTCTTGACCTGGGGGAAACGGCTCTTTCCGGTAATGTGCTTTTAGCCAATCTTGAAAATGATGTTTTCCAGTTTGATTTTCAAACAGCCGATAGTGCGGGAAACACTCTTCACCAAATAGCCTTCGAAATGGAAAACATGGAGGCAGGCCAAGTGTTTGAAGTACAAAAACTGAGCTTTGGCCATCAGGATTTTCAAATCAATGATCACAAAATTCGCCTAATTGAGAATCAACTTTTGACAGATGGATTGGTGATGCAATCTGACAATCAAAAAATAGCTTTAAATGCCAATAATGAATGGATTGCGTTAAATATGGAAGGTGTCAATATTGAGCCTTTTTATCATTTGTTGTATAGCCCTGAGGTTGACCTTAAGGCATCTTTAAATGGTGATTTACAGTTAAGAAATAACTTGGGGTCTCTGTCAGGAAAAGCTGAAATAAACCTTGCCAAATTAACCATCGATAACGAATTGATAGGTGATTTTCAGATGAATTTGTCCGAGTTTGATGCCGAAAATATTGTCATAAACGGAAGTCTGAAAGGCCCTTCAAGCGATGCGGAAATGGAGGGTGAGGTGAATCTCGCGGATGAAGGAAACCTCGATTTAGTCGTTGACCTGAAAAGGTTGGACGCGGCCCTGATCCGGGCTTTTAGTGCAGGTCAGGTGGCAAAAGCCGCAGGCGAGTTATTCGGAAAAATTGAACTGACATCAACATTTACTAACCCGCAACCGAAGGGCACACTTGGTTTTAGAAAATTTGACGTGACTCCAACCTACCTTGGCGTGCCACTAGCTATTGATAATCAGGAGCTCAGGTTTGATAACAAGAATGTCTTTTTTAATGAGTTTACGGTGAAAGATTCTACCGGTCAGGCCCTTGTTTTTGATGGCCGCCTGAACTGGTCTGATCTGGATGCCGTTTCTTATCAGCTTGATCTGCAAACCACTGATTTCCTTTTGCTGAATACCGCCGTCGAAGATAATGATCTGGTTTACGGTACTTTGAAAATGGATGCAGATCTCAAACTTCAGGGAGTGGGTGAGAAGCCCAGCGTAGATGGTAGGGTAAAAATTAAAGAAGGTAGTGATCTTACCTTCATTATGCCGGCCGATATTGAAACTGCCGAAACGCAGGGAATCGTCTATTTTGTACCTCCAAAAGACAGCTCTTTGGCGGTGCAGGCGGCTCCAGTCAGAGATACCTTAAGTGCCGCTGATGCCTTTGCAGAAGTGGTGAATGAGATACTGGTTGCTGTAGAAACGGATGAAGAAGCGAAGTTTACTTTTGTAGTAGATGAAATCAATGGGGATAAGCTGGATTTCAGTGGAACCTCAAATCTTACTTATGGACTTTACCCCAATGGGCAGCAGTACCTGATCGGGAGTTTTGATCTTACACGTGGGTCTTACAGTTTTTCACTCGAAGTCTTCAAACGTGAATTTCAGGTACTAAAAGGAAGTAAACTAACCTGGAACGGAGACCCGTATCAGGCAGAGTTGGATATTACCGCATCCTACGAAGTGAGTACCGATATACAGTCACTGAACGCCTTTGGCCTAAACTCTACCTCTTATGGCAAGGTACCATTGGATGTGCTTCTGAAGCTAACCGGAAAAATTGAAGAACCTGAAGTGAATTTTGATGTCAAAGTCTCTGATAAAGCCGAGAATTCCATCAAATCATTGATTTCTTCAAATGATGTTTTTTCATCTCTTCGGCAAAACAGTTCGGAGATGAACCAGCAGGTTTTTTCCCTGATTTTATTCAACCGGTTTATGTCAAATCAGTTTTTATCATTTTCGGGCAATGGATTTAATGGGGAGTCAGTGGCTCGTCAAAGTGTAAGTAAATTACTGACCGAACAGCTTAACATACTCGCTGGGAATCTGCTTGGAGGAGTAGGGTTGAGTTTTGGAGTTGATTCTGAAGTTCTTCAGGGAGCTGAAGGCTCTGGCTCACGAACTGAATTTAATCTTGGACTAAGCCAGAGCTTTCTCAATGACCGCATACGGGTATCACTAGGGAAAAACTTTGAACTGGCCAATAGCACTGGTGTAAGCCGAAGCTCTACCGAGGTGCTTGATAATATTAACATTGAATATCTGGTAACGCCTGATGGCCGCTATGTGGCCAAGGTTTATCGTAATAATGAATACCAAACATTACTGGAGGGTTTTGTGGTTGAAACCGGAGTGGGTTTTGAGCTTAGAGCAGATTATGATAAGGTGGCAGAATTATTTAACCGCAAGCAAAACCAATGAGAGTTTTCAAATACATAGCACTTTTAGCCTTTTTGAGCTCTTGCAGTTTACAAAAGAAATTACCTGAAGGCTCCAGGTTATATGCAGGGGCAGAGGTGAATGTGAAATCTGAGTCAGGGAGAGGAAAGCCCGGAGAGGCTGAGGAGGTTTTAAGTTCAAATACATTTCCGGCTAGTAATACCATGTTGCTGGGCTTCCCGTACAAAGTCTGGTTTTATTATACCATTGGAGAAGCCAGGAAAGAGAAAGGTCTTCGGAGTTTTTTACAGAGAAAACTAGCAGAAAAGCCTGTCTTTTTTAATCCTTCAAATTTAGAGACCAATGAAGACAACCTTGAAAACATTGCCTCAAATATGGGTTATTTCACCACCGAGGTCAGGGGAGAAGCGGTTTCAAAAAAGTACAAAACCAAGGCTGTCTATGAGGTGGAGTTAAGCCCCCGGTATTTTATTAAAGAGGTGACTTTTGACACAGCAGACTTTAGCATTCATAGCCAGCCGGAGCTTATTTACCGAAAGTCCAGACTGCGGTCCGGGCAACCGTATGTACTGCAGGATATTGTCTCCGAGCGACAGCGAATTTCCGGGCTTTTTCAGGATGACGGCTATTATTTACTTGATGCTAATCGTATTATTGTTCGGGTTGATACCAATCTGAATAGTTACGAGGCCAATCTCCACGTAGAGCTTAAAGAGGAGTTCAGGGAGCAGTTTAGCCGACGTTTTACTATACGGGATGTTAAGATATACACGAGTTTTGATAACCCCGGCGAAAAAAGGGATACGCTTCAGCAAAGCCTGAGCAGTTTGCAAAATACGGGTCTGTTGGTGTATTCTACCGGCCGGTATTTTAAGCCAAAAGTTTTCAAAGAATCCATTGTTTTCAGGCAAGGTGATTTATACTCAAAAGAACGGCAGGAGGCCTCATACAATCGACTGGCAAACCTCAAAAACTTTAAGTTTATCAGAAACAAATTTGATATCGCCAGTGATAGCTCAGCGAATTGGCTGGATGTGAGTTACTTTCTTAGCCCGGTCAAACGTAAAAGCCTGACAGCAAAGCTAAATGGCCAAACCAAAAACAATGGTCTGGTAGGAGCCGAGGTGGGGGCAAGCTGGCAAAACCGCAACTTTTTTCATGCCGCTGAAAATCTTACCATTGACTTTAACATTGGCCGTGATTTACAGTTCTCAAATGGCGAATTGGCCAATAATTTCACTCGTTTTGATCTTAGTGCTGAGCTGGTTTTCCCACGTTTTGTTTTGCTTTTCAATAAGCTGAAGACCTCGCTTTCAGGGGGTATCCCCAAGAGCAGCGTATATCTTTCTTATGAAGAATTAAATCAGGAAGGGCTTTATACGCAAACCTCGCTGAATACAGGGCTTACCTACTACTGGCGAAAAAATGCGGAGTATGATCACACGCTAACCCCACTTTATTTTAATCTGGTAAAACCTCGAAATGTTTCAGAGGCTTTTGTCGATCAGGTATTGGAAAGTGAAAATCCGAATGACCTGAGACGGTATTTTGAAATACTGGACAGCCGCCTGATTCTTGGAATAGAATACAAACTCAATTACTTACCAGCTTTCGTACAGGATCGTTGGAATACCTGGAATCTCAATTTTGGTCTTGATATTGCAGGGAACATCGCCAGCCTTATTGCTTCTAAAGATGTCAATTCAGAAAATGGTACTCGTAACCTCTTTGGTGTTCCGTTTGATCAGTTTGTCAAACTGACGTTTGAAACCCGTTTTTACCGCAAGTTCGGTGATATAACCTGGGCCAGTCGCTTATTTTCAGGATTTGGGCTTCCTTACGGCAACTCCTCTATTATTCCACAGTTTAAGCAGTATTTTATTGGAGGAAGCAATAGTCTTCGGGGCTTTAGAGCACGTTCATTAGGCCCGGGTACCGTGGCTCCTCAAAACCTCACCGGCTCGGTTTTCGGGAACGCCATCAGCGGGGATATCAGGATGGAGTTTAACTCAGAGATCAGGTATAAAGTTAACGATCTGATAGAATTGGCCACTTTTTATGATACCGGTAACATCTGGTTCTATAATGAAAATTCGGCCTTTGGTACAGACGGGAAATTCTCAAAAAACTTTCTCAACGAACTGGCCGCAGATATAGGACTTGGTCTTCGTCTTGACTTCACCTACCTGATTTTACGTGGTGATTTGGCCATTCCGGTGAGAAAGCCCTGGCTTAGAGAAGACCCATGGGTTTTTGATCAGATTCGATTTGGACAGAAAAACTGGAGACGCGAAAATTTGGTATTTTCTCTGGCAATAGCCCACCCGTTTTAAGCTATTTCTCCTTCAATCAGATCTTTTAGAGAATTTACCAATTGGCTGAAACTTGTCGGTTTGATAAGGTATTCATCAGCACCAAGTGCTCTGGCTTGAGTGATGTCTTTTTCGTTAGAGCTGGTTGAATAAATGATAAGGTTAGTTCTGCCGGTAAATTTCTCTTTTGAGAAAATCTGCAAAAGCTCAAGTCCATTAATCTTCGGCATGTTCAAATCCAGAAATACAAAATCCGGCATTTTTTTCAAGCCTCTCAGTTCATCCAGAATATCCTCGGCTGAATTAAAGCAAACAAGTTGTACGGGTACACCAGCCTCGGTCAGGGCCATCTCGAAAATTTCCTGATCTTCGGGATCGTCATCTACCAGAAAAACAAGCATCTGGATTTTAGTTAAGTTATGATTCATCCAATGTTCACGGCTGGAGTTAAGTTTTCAAATTTAGCTAAAATAATCAGATGTTACTCTGCCGTTGGTTTTTAATTGATCCTGTATAAAATTTTATTGAGTGGTATTAATTTTCCGGGAGTAGGAGTGTAACGTTAAAAGTAGCACCCTTATTTTCAATACCTTGTGCAGAAATTTCACCCCCATGTAATTCAACAACTTTTTTGCAAATTGCCAGGCCTACTCCGGAGCCTTCTTTAGAGCCAGAATCATTTAGTCGGTGAAAGACCTTAAACATGTTTTCCGCATACTTATTCTCAAAACCCTGTCCATTATCTTTCAGGCTTATAACCACCTTATTCTTTCCTTTCTCACTCCAGGTAATATCGATGATTAGTGGCTCATTTTCTTTGGCAAATTTAATGGAGTTATCAATTAAGTTGGTGAAAAGCTGCGTAAGTAAAAAGGCGTTTCCTTTAACCACTGGCAGGTCTATAGCCACTCTGATTTTCTTGTTTTCTTCCCATTCATAATGTTCAATAATTTCAGAGATCAAGGCTGATAAAGCCACATTTTCTAACTCGGGCTTTACGTGTTTGGTCCGGTTGAGCTCCATCAGGTCGTCAAGAAGTCTTTGCATACGGCTGGCTGAGTTATTAATTCGGTCTATCATTTTTAGCGTACGCTCACCAAGCTGATAACGGCTGTCTTCAGTTAAAATGGAAGAAAAGATTCTGATTTTTCGTAAAGGTTCTTTAAGGTCATGTGCACTTATCCAGTTGATATTTTCCAACTCCTCATTGGCTTGCTGGAGTTGATTGAGTAGATCTTCCTGCTTTTTCTGAATATTCTGGCTATTAAGATAACTGAAATGCTTTTGAAGTAGATAAACACAGTTTTTTGCGATGTCTTTCTCTGCTTCAGTCCATGGGCGACTTTGGCCTTTGATGATTTCTTTCCAGGATTTAAAGGATTTACGAGGGCTCAGGCCGTTTTTGTCTTTTTCAATGGCCTTGTTGGGATTCCCGGCCCATTCTATTTCCTGATTAAACTCTTTCCTGAGCCACATGGCATAGGTATTAACGTCAATCTTGAAGAAAAGAATACCTGAAATTGTTTCTGTTTCAATCCCGAGGTCTTGACTGACTGATCTTGTACAGAGATAGTCCGTTTCTTTTTGTTTCAGGAGATCAAAAATCCTCTCGGCTTCTTTACCTCCTGCCAGATCGCCCGTTTTAATTAGTTGATTCTCAGATTGACATATAAAACCATCTGCATTGCAAAGCTCCAGTAGATGTTGAGAGCTGATATTGAGTGAGGTGTCTGTTCTTAAAAGCTGCTGAACACCCTCCAGATGTTTTTCCAGCTCTTTTTTGATTTCATAGTTTACGGCCGTTTCCTGAACCCTGATTTGCGAAGCCAATAGTTGCCCCTGCAGCAAGGAAGACACTCTGCCGTAATAAGAGAGGTGCTTGGGCGAATAGTGATGGCAGGCCACAAGGCCCCAAAGCTTTTCTTCATGGATTAGAGAAATGGTAAGAGTGGCTCCCACACCCATATTCTGAAGGTAGCTAACATGAATAGGAGACACACTTCGCAGGGTGGCCATACTCATGTCAAGCGACCGGTGGCTACTGTTTTTAATTAATGTGAGAACAGGAACTGGCTTATAGTGTACGTCGGAGATCATACGAACCAAATTGGTCATATATAGTGCCCGTGCCTGCGGCGGAATGTCTGTATGTGGATAGTGAAGGCCCAGAAAAGACTCCAGTTTTTCTTCTTTGGCCTCGGCGAAAACCTCCCCGTTATAATCCTGATCAAATTTATAGATCATCACCCGGTCATAGCCGGTAATTTCTTTGATGTGCTCACTGACTCTCTGGCAAAGCTCTTTGAGATTTCTTGCTTCGCCGGTGTGACGAGCAAACTCAAAGGAGAGTGAATTCAGGAAAGTAAGTTCGGTATCGGCCTCGGTTGCTTTTTCAAGCTCAATCAGGTGATAATCTCCGGATTTATGAACCAAAACACTGTAAAAGGTGTCGTTCCACCGGATGTGTTGATTACCACCTCTGGTATAATCTTCCTGATCAAACAGTTCTGTGATTGTTTTGAAATCGGCCTCTGAGAACAGGCTTTTCAACGGTTTCTCGAGTACCTCTGAGGCTTTTAAGTTATGGGTCTCAAGGTTTTGACTGCAAAATTTGAGAATCAGGTTTGTATCAACAGCCAGGAGGATACCATGCGGCTGGATGGAGCCCGGCACATGTATGGGCTCACTTTCGCAATTCTCCAGATTGACAATATCGTCGTAAACAATACTTTTGACGTTCATGAAATGGCTGTTTACTTTGGTAATTCGTTTCGTTTAGATTGAGAAGTTTTTACCCCGGCAAAGGTTTGCAATAATAGCTTACTAAGCCGTCAAATTCAAAAAGATAAAATGCTTTCAGATAAAATTAAAAGTGCTACTAAAGCAGAGCATGTAGCCCTGGAAAAAGTAACACTACCTTTAATAAAAAATTCGACCTCAAGGTCGGCCTATCTTCAGCTTCTGCAAGTTTTTCATTCCTTTTTTAAGGCAATGGAAGATGAAATGACAGAAATAGAAGAGTTAAATGCAGTACCTGAAATGGCTATTCGCAGAAAAAGCAGCTGGCTTTCAGAAGAGATCAGAGCCATTGAGGCTGACCCTAAAACTGAGATGAAACCTCTCAATAGCAAACCATCAATATCTTCATTATTCGAAGCTTTAGGGATATTATATGTACTGGAAGGCTCTACTTTGGGTGGCCAGTATATTGTGAAAATGCTTCGGAATACTTACCCGGAGCCGGACCATGATTTCCGTTTTTTTGAAGGTTATGGTGAAAGGACCTTTGCTATGTGGCAGTCTTTTCTGATTTATCTTAACGCAACCCCGCAGGAGCAACATGAAACTGTAATTGCTTCAGCCCGAAAGACATTCAAACAGTTTACTGACCACATAATGCTACACAAAGTGTAGAACTATCTTCCCTTTTCTACAGCTTTTGATAACAAATTCATCAGGGAATCAGAATTTAAACTCCCGGAGTAACAAATTATGAAAAGCTATGAATTTATTAACAATAAGCAGCTGCCTTGTAATGATAGTGATTGCTTTCATGGTAGTAAGAGAAGCTATTAGAAAGCCCGTGATTCGGCCCAGAAAAAAATCAGGTAATAAGGAAATAAGAGAGAAGTTCAGGCAGCTAAATCAAATGGCTGCACAAATAAAAGTTTAACGGTTAAGGGGTTAATACAAGTTGGGTAAAAAGAGAGCTTTCTGAGCTCTCTTTTTCCTTTATGGGGTATAGAAAAAGCATGTCTGATAAAGACATGCTTTTCTTATATTCTTTACGAATGTAAAAGTTTTTACTCCATAACCGCTGATGCCTCGTCTACATAAGGTGTTTCGGCATTGTCAGTACCAATCGTAAATACACCTGAGGCCAGAGCAATGAGCATTAGGCCTACTCCTATTATTACGGTATAAAGTATGATCTTTCTGATCGGGATTAACTGTTTTTCGTTTTTTGCTTCTTTCATAATTGTAAATTTAAGTTGATACCTCGCTAACACGAAGTCGTTTATTTTTTGTCTTTTCCGGATCTTCCGGAAAACTATGCATTAGTGAGCCCAAAGGAGCCAGGAAAGGCACATGCTCACAGATTTGTTTGAATACTGCTGCCATAGGCACAGCCACCACTAAACCCGGAATACCCCAGATTTTTCCTGCGATAAGCAGAAAAATCAAGACCATAAAAGGGTTTATTTTGACTTTGTCGCCAACAACAAATGGTGTTATGAAATTACCCTCTAAAAACTGTACAAAGGACATCCAGCCGATCACAGCCACGGCATACCATGGTGAATCAAGTGTGATTAGGGCCATGAATGCTGGTAAAAGTGAGCCTATGAAAATTCCGATATAAGGAATTATACATAGCAAAGCGGCAAAGACTCCATAAAAGAGAGCATTTTCAACACCTATGATATATAGGCCTATGCAGTTTAGGACGGCCAGTATCAATGTTACTTTTACAAATCCCTGAAAATATGACTGTATTGCTCTTTTCGAGCTGTCAATAAGTTTGATATAATTACTGGTGTCAAAATCTTTGAACATCCTCCTGATTCCGAAAATGAAAAAATCAGAATAGACCAGAAAGAAAAACATGTAGATCGGGATTAGTGCCACATTGACAATGAAGTCAAATGAAGCTTGTAATGAACCGGATGAGTTTTCGAAAAACTCGGTTAAATATTCCTCAGTGGTAACCTCTTTTTTATAAATTCTGACCAGACTTTCTCCGATACGGTTACCTCTGAACTTTTCAATTAGTAAGTTATTGTAATGGGCCATTTTGTTCATAATCTGGTCTTGTCTGTCATTAAATTCACCTAATTCTGAAATGATCAGATATGACAGAAAAGAGAAGATGAGAGCTACCAGTGCAATACCGGTAAAGCTGGCGACTATTTTATTCCACCCTTTGCTTTTTAGCCAATTTACCGCTGGTGCAACCGCCACAGAGAGCAAAAGAGCAAGAATCAAGGGAATAAGAATAGATTTAAGGTAGACTAAAACAAGAACAATAAGAGATACCGCAATAAGTACTCCGGGTAAGTTTTCCTTTTTTAATCTGGCCCTCATTTGTTTCAGTTTTACGTTGATAATACCCACTTATTCAAAAGGATCATTCCTGATTTACACTTCTTGTAATATTCACTAATTCAGCAGGTTATATTTTAAAATAGTGGCGAAAGTATTTTTATGATGTGGAGTTTGAGTAAATTGTTCTACAGTTCTTCGGGCTTTTTCAGGGGAACTACCTTTTAAATCACACTCAAAAAATTAAAAGCTATGTTACTATCTATACTCGTACTGTTCTTACTCATTGGTTGGTTGGCTTTCGCTTTACATGCATTTGACTCTTCATTGCCTGACCGCACCAATAATTATTATGAAATGAAAGAATTTCATTGGCAAAACGCAGGTTTGCGTAAAGGTCGCTTTAAGATTCCTTCCTATCTGCGGTTTTGGTGAGGGGTATAGGGGTTTTTACACAAGATGTGGAGCTGATACCACGGCATTGAGCTGCTGGGGTATGGAATGTCTTTTTTGTATATAGCTGTAAAACAACAAGTTATATTATGAAAAAGTTAACAACAATAATTTTATCAACTGCTGTTGCCGTATCAATGGTAGCATGCACATCAACAAATAATGTAGTCGATTACGACGGAGTTTTATCAACCGGAGAGCTGAAACAGCTGAATTACCCGTTGGCAGATACTGTCCTGAAATATTCTATGGAGGGTATGAAAGACTGGGAGCTGACCTCTGAAATGGATTATCTCGGGGAGAAGATTTCCAAAAATCTTGCAGACGAAGCCACCGTACTTCAGATGGGTCAGGGAGTTTTGGTCTCATTTGACAGAGGTGACATGTATAAATCTGGTCAATACCGTATGACTAATGAGATGGAAAATGCGGCAAGAGATTTAGCATTCAGTTTAAAGAACAACCCTGAAACATATGCCGTCTTTTTTGGTAGAACTGATGCCATCGGTTCGGCCGACTTTAATGACAAATTAGGGTATGTGAGGGCTGCAGTGGTAGCAAACTATATGACGAAATTAGGTGTAGATAAAGACAGACTCTTTGTTCAATCCTACGGTGAAAAGTATCCTGATTTCTTCAATTACTATCCTGAAGGAAGAGATAGAAACAGACGTGTGGATGTTCTGATAATTCCAGGGAATCAAATGAGAACAGAATCGGCGAGATAACAATAATTCATAGTTGTATCTCAAATAGATAAAGGTCACGGTTATATACCGTGGCCTTTTTTTCATACCTGTCACTTGTAGAATAGTATGGTCTGGGAATAAGTCGTAGAGATTTGACCAATGCGAATAATAATTAGTGTACAGCGAAATCTTGCAGGACAGCGTATTTATCTCCGGTTTCTTTTTGTTGAAGACATTGGGATGATAAAAAAATGCCGCCTTTAATGAAAGGCGGCATTTTAAATTCTTTGAAGAATTAAAGAGTATCTAAGCTCTTCTGCTGAGGCAAAGTTCCGGTGTATATCTACGTATACTGTTTAAGCCGCTTCTTAGCCTCGATTTTGAGGTTCCTACGGGGATATCCAGCTCTTCAGAGATTTCATTGTGAGTGTATCCTTCAAAAAAGAAAAGTTTTGCCACAGGTAATTCTTTCTCTTTCATATCTCCCAGCAATTCTTCAACGCCAATTAATTCATCTCTCTGCATAGTTGAGAAGTAAGATGTATTCTCCAAAGTTTCCAGCTCTCTCTTACCCTCTACTTTTCGGGTTTTAAATTTGCGGAGAGTATCAATGCACAGGTTGCGGGCTATGGTAGCCATCCAACAGTAAAGACCTGCTTTATGCTCATTATACTTATGAATTCCTTTCCAGATTTTTAGCCATACCTCCTGAAGAAGATCTTCCTGATCCTGCTCGTTTTTAAGGTATCCTGCAATAATAGCTTTGATGGAGTAGCTGTAATTGGATAATAGGTAATCAAAGCTCTCGCTTTTTCGTGCTTTCAATCCCTGAATTAAAATGGCTTCATTAGTCTTAACATTTGCTGTCATAATACTGTAGTCTATTTTCTAATGACCGCGATTCTTAAAAGAACATTCCGAAGCATTACATGTAGAAGTGTGGAACTTTGACCACATTCATTATACATTCCACACATTTTCCGAAGATTGGTCCGTCCAAAAACTCAATCAGGCGGGTTGTGGAAACTGGTGAAATAATGTCGAATAAAATCTACAATCATGGCTCAAAATGTGTCTCCTGTTTACTGGAATGGCCTTTTTACCAAAATAGGTGAACAAAAAATTAATAATATGAAAAAGCAAGAAATAATAAACGGTTTTCAAACACTAGCAGAACTTCATCAGGATAGAATTGATGGCTTCAGAAAAGTCATTAAAGAAACTGATCTTGAAGATTTCGGTTTACGAAAAATGTTTAAGAGCATGGCATCTTTTAGTGAGGAGGCCAAAGCAGAGTTAGATTTGGTGATTGCCGCAGGAGGCGGGGAGGTTACAGATTCAGAGAACTCTTTCCTTTCTGATGTACACAAAACATGGATTGATATCAAGACCGCTGTGACCAACAAGAACAGAGAGGCTTTACTATCCAGCTGTGAGTTTGGCGAAAATGTGATTATCGGAGCCTATGACTCTATGTTGGCAAATGAAGACTTTATCGAAGTGAAGGAGCGACTTCTGCTGCACTCTCACCTGAAAGCCCTGAAAGAATCGTTGAAGGTTATTCAAGAGCTCAAAGAGCTGGAAGAAGTAAACTAAGCAAAATCAATTAGAAAGAGGCCGCCTTTTTGAAGGGCGGCCTCTTTTGTTTTATGCCTTTGAGTTTAGCGTTTCTTTGTCAAAGCCTGCCACTTTCCGATAATTATCCATGACGGCTTTGAGTTTTTCGTGAGGTACTTCCTCGGGTTTGAAACCTTTTGGGTACCATTCTTCCATCATATCCATGATTTCATCCGGTCCTTTTTTGCGGTTTTGGAGTACCACTTTTGAGGTAGCCGGTCTTCTCTCGGCATCGTATGCTTTTAGAGCTTCTGTCACATTTTCTTCATTTTGAAGACATTCTACGATGTACTCGGCATCCAGTATGGCCTGTGAAGCACCGTTTGAGCCGATTGGGTACATGGGGTGTGCTGCATCTCCCAATAGCGTAACGCGGCCAAAAGACCATTGCTCCAGCGGATTTCTGTCAGACATTGGGAATTCATAAACTCCGTCGGCATCCTCCACCATTTTCTTTACATCCACCCAGTCGAAAACCCAGTTTTTATACGTTTCTACCAATCTTTCTTGATCAGCACGGCGATTCCAGTCCCGGGCGGTAAGTTTTGATTTGCCTTCTTTCAGGTTACCCACCCAGTTCATCAATACCTCACCATTTTCATCCGGCTTGCTGATTGGGTAGGCTACCATTTTTTGCTTCAGGCTACCAATCATGACCATTGATCGGCCATTCAGAAAAGGTTTCATTCGTGTGGTGCCACGGTAAAGCACATTCTCAGAATATACCGGCGGGCCTTCGTTGGGGTAAAGTTGTTTTCTTACCACCGAGTTGATACCATCGGCACCAATCAAAAGATCTGCCTTTTCAGTGTGTACAATTTCACCGGTATCTTTATCTTCAAAGTAGGCTGTCACACCATTTTCATCCTGCTCAAATAGGCTCAAATGGTGATTAACCTGAATGGAGTTTTCTCCCAATCTTTCCAGTGTTTCATCAAACAAAAGCATTTGAAGCTGACCCCGGTGAAGAGAAAATTGCGGCCACTTCAGTCCGGCATTCCGGCCACGGGGCTCAGACCAAAATTGCTGCCCGAAGCGGTTAAAATACACCAGGTCGCTGGTTTCAACGGCCCATTCGGCAATTTTTTCCTGCAGCCCTAAATTCGTCAGAACCCTTACACAATGAGGGAGCGTGTTAATGCCTACGCCGAGTGGTTTAATTTCTTTGACAGACTCAAAAACCTTCACTTCAAATCCCGCTTCATGTAGACTCAGGGCCGCGGTGAGCCCCCCGATGCCTGCACCGGCAATTATAATTTTCATTGATCTTAAACTGTGATTTTGTTCTCTTTTAGAAGAATTTCGCTCAAATATAAGCACTTCGTGAACTCGTACCTGAAGAAATAACCTATGGTTTGCTTAAATGACTCGTTGAATTCCGTATCCATTTGTTCAGTGGCCAGACTCATTTTAAGCCATTGCCAGCCGACACAAATGAGGCTGAGAAATTCAGTATAGAGTGTGGCATCAGCCAAGAGCTCTGTTGGGTTTTGTTTGCTCAGCAAAGTGGAGGTTACCTGTTGGAGTTTCTTAAAAGACGTCTCAAAATCTCTTTTGAAAAGACAGGAGTCATTTAAATGACTAAGTGTTTTCTCAATTTCTGCCCGCAATAACTGAAAAGGGGCTCCACCGTTAACCTGCACCTGTCGGCCAAGTACAGCCTGAGCCTGAATACCGTTGGTTCCTTCATAAATGCTTAAAATGCGAACATCACGAGCCATTTGTTCCAGAGGAAAATCAGAGGTATATCCATAACCACCGAGTACCTGAAGTCCTTCGTTAACAGAGTGGTAACCCTGATCAGAGCCGTAAAATTTACAGACGGGAGTGAGGAGTTCTGTAAGAGCTGCATATTTCTCTATCTCTTTGCCGGCTTTTTGCCAGTCGAGGTAACTGTAAACCTGAATAAACAGAGCCAGTCCTCCCTCATGAATGGCTTTTTGCTTTAGCAACATTCGCTTCACATCAGGGTGCTCTGCAATCAGCACATTCTCGTTCCCACCCGGTATACGCCCCTGCTTACGCTCATGAGCGTATTGATTTGAAGTATAATAAGCAGCTGAAGAAAGAGCCAACCCGGTAAGACCAACTCCCAACCTCGACGAATTCATCATTTTGAACATTTGGGGAAGGCCCTGATTGGGTTTTCCCAAAAGATAGCCCGTGCATTTGCCCTCAGCCCCAAAAGCGAGATGCACAGCCGGAGTGGCTTTCTGTCCCATTTTATGAAAAAGCCCGATCGTTTTTACATCGTTTGATTCAGAACAGTTCTTCGGGTTGTTCTTGGGAACAATGAATAGCGAAATGCCCTTTGCCCCGGCCGGAGCTCCATCAATTCGGGCTAGTACGAGATGAATGATATTCTCGGTAATGTCATGGTCACCCGCTGAAATAAAGATTTTCTGTCCGTCTATTTTGTAAGTGCCATCGTTTTGAGGAGTGGCCTTAGTGTTGATTTCTGCCAGTGAGCTTCCGGCCTGTGGTTCAGTAAGGCACATGGTGCCCATCCAATTGGCGGTAAGCATTTTCGAAATATAGGTTTCCTTTTGTTCAGTGGTTCCGAAAGAATTGATCAGTTTCACACAGCCCGAGAGGAGGTCGGTGTACATGGGGAAACTGTTGCTGTGGCAAAGTTCAATAAAAGCAGCGGCACCGGCCACAGATTCCGGAAGTTGAGAGCCTCCAACTTCTTCCGGAAAAGTTGCAGAAAGCAACCCGCTCTCAGCCTGACTTTTGACAAAGCCATGTACTCCGGGATGTACCTTTACTTCGCCATTTTCGTAATTGGCCTCTTTCTGGTCTGAATCAACAAAATGGGGTTCAATTTCTTTTTGAGCAATCTCAAAGGCGGTATCGAGTACCATGTCGGCAGTTTCCCGGTCATGGCCTGAAAAGTACTCTTCCTTCAGTAATTCCGGAAGGTCTGAAACCTCATGAAGAAGGAAATCAATATGTTTTCTTGAGAATAGAGTCACCTTGGTTGCCTTTTAAAAGGAAGGCCCTGACAATGGCAAATAAGTGAAAAGGGGAGAAGCCCACCGAAGCAGGCATCTCCGCACAGGTTATAATTTAGGGTTTAAAAACTTTGCACTCCGGTCAAGAGCAACTTCCGGGTTGGCTACCATATCCTGTTCTACAAAGAAATGTTCAACGCCGACCTCTTTCGCTTTATTGACAATACCGACAAGGTCAAGTACTCCATCGCCGGCAGAAGCCATGAGCGGGAACATCCCTAACCATTCATTCATTCCTCCACCGTCACCGGCAAATTCTTTTTTCTCCGTCATATCTTTCAAATGAAGCATTTTGTAACGGTTCGGGTATTTGGTCAGATACTCAATTGGGTCTGCACCACCACAGGTTGTCCAGAAAATATCCATTTCAAAAAAGACCAGATCAGGGTCTGTGCCTTCCAGTAATATTTCGAGTGGCACTATGTCATTTTCCCATGGTTTGATTCCATACCCATGATTATGATAACCAAATTTAACCCCGTTTTCCTTGGCTGAAGCTCCAATCTTATTAAAGGTCTCAGCCATTCGCTTATAATCGTCTAATGTTTTTCTTCGATCATCCGGAATAGCCGGAAGTGTAACGTATTGATGTCCCATAATGGCCGAAGCTTCACCAAGCTTATCCATATGGTTCTCGAGTGTGTCTAAATCGGTATGCGTTCCGGGAGTACTTAAACCGTGGTCGTCCAATACCTTTTTAACTTCTTTGGCTGTTCTACCGAAATATCCGGAACCGGAGAATCCAAGCATTTTACCTGCTTCAGCCCAACTCTTCAGATTACTCTCAGCACTGAAAGGGAAAGGGCCATAGAGTTCGAGCTCTTTATATCCTAAAGACTGTAATAGTTTTATGCCGCCAAGGAAGTCTTCAGACAATAATTTTGGAATTGAAAAAAGCTGAATTCCCAATTTATTTTCTTTCTTCAGCATGGCCAGAACTTGATCCATAGGTGTTAATGCTGCGGCAGTAGCCAAACCAGCTGTTTTTATAAAATTTCTTCTTGTGATCATAGGTTAATGTCTTACGAGGAGACAATAATACTAAGAAAACAGGATTTGACTGTAATATTTGACTTTATGTTTTAAAATATCATGATAGTGCTCCTCCGGTTCTGTAGTGATACAGTAAGGTAAGGTCAAAAAAAGAGGCAGCCTTTTGCGAAGGCTGCCTCTCACTATACTCCCTATTGAAGTCAGGATTTTAATTTCATTTTCACAGGGTCCCAATGAATGATTTTCTTTTGAA
Organism: Jiulongibacter sediminis; assembly: GCF_001306455.1. Taxonomy (GTDB): domain Bacteria; phylum Bacteroidota; class Bacteroidia; order Cytophagales; family Spirosomataceae; genus Jiulongibacter; species Jiulongibacter sediminis. The sequence continues at coordinate 128,046 of NZ_LGTQ01000015.1, forward strand.
GATAACTCTCATTGCAGGACAGTGACGGAGCCGCAGCCCTGAAACCAAAAGTTGCATCTTCCACGACTTTGCCTCCTGTTCTTACGGCGTCAAAGAAGTTTGTGAAGTGATCAAGGTGATCGCTGTAACCTTGCGGTACTTTGAATACGATATCTTCTTTCTCCGGACGCCTTTTCTGGGCTTCTGTCCATTTTGCATCGTACTCGGCCTGCATTTCTTTTTGTAGTTTTTCAGAGAAGGTGAAAACGGAATCATAGCCACCAAAGCCCGGAGCTTCAGGCATAATACTGTGGGTAACCTTCAGGTTGTTTCCCTGTATATCAATAACACCCTCAGATCCCACAAATTTTAAGGCGTGTTGTCCTCCGGTACCACTAACAAAGTTCACCTGTAGGGTCATCTGAAATGAAGGGTGCTCTGGAGAGTCAGGATATTGCATTACGCCGGACATCACATCAGGCAGGTTTCGGCCGTCTTTCCAATAGCTTAATTGACCTGTACTGTAGATGCTTTCTGGACCCAGTGAATTGGTGATAAAATGAGTTCCACTTAGGAGGTGAATAAAAAGGTCGCCGGCTACACCCGTACCGACTTCTTTGAAGGCTCTCCACCAGAAAAACTTTTTCGGGTCATAGGCCAGTTTATTAGTGGCTTCAATGAAGGTTTCCCAGTCCAGCGTTTCAGGACTTGCGTCTTTTGGGATCGTATACTCCCAGGCTCCGATGGAACTTTGACGGTCATACACAGCATTGACCATATTCAGATTCCCGATTTCGCCTGCGGCCAAAAGTTCTTTTGCTTTGGCATAACCAATACTACTTACCCGCTGACTCCCTACCATAAGAACTTTGCCTGATTTGTTCTGGGCATCAATAACTGCTTTACCCTGACCAATTTTATACACCATTGGCTTTTCAACATATACATGTTTGCCTTTGGCCAAAGCATCTAATATCATTTGATAGTGCCAGATGTCGGTAGTGGCGATAATGACAGCGTCGATATCTGATCTGTCAAGAAGGTCTTTGTAATTTCGGGTAACAAAAAGATCCTTACCGTGGGTTTCCAGAGCGTTTTGAATTCGGCCTGTGTAAAGATCGCAAATGCCGGCCAGCTCCACTCCGGGAACTTTGAGAGCTGTATTGAGGTCAATATGACCCTGAACTCCATAACCAATTACACCCACCCGTATTTTATCTGCTGAGCTTATTTTACGCTCATAGAAGAGCATGCGTTCCTCCGCTTTATGGGCAGCAGCCAAAGAGGCAAGCGGAGTGGCGGCTGATACCAAGGTGGTAGCTCCTATTTTTTGGAGAAAATTTCTTCTTGTTGACTTCTCTGACATGACGAGTTGATGATTAAGGTTAGGAATGAAAATCGGTCAGTTATCTGGCAATATACAAACGGGAGAGAATAGTGTTTCTACAGATTTAGCTATTTGCTGTTAGTTTGTTGACCAAAACAGGTAGTAAAAAGGCCAAATTCTATTGTCTACTTTGTAGACAATAGAATTCTGTTTAAGTTTGAGGTGTTCAGAAAGTGTGAGTAATCTTATTTATATTGCTTTACCAATTCTGACTAGTTATAAACACTTTAACCTATTTGAAATGAAAAAAATAACAACCTTCCTTCTTTTTTGTCTATCGCTATCGGCCATTGGCCAGATTTCAGATGATTCAGATGACTTCTTTGCCGGTAAATGGAATATTAATGTTTTCGGTACACCTCAGGGAGATGTCAACATCACAGCTGACCTGAAAAGAGTAGACGGTGAACTCACAGGTACTTTAGAAACTGATGCTGCTGAAAGCTTAATCACGATTACAGAAATTGAGGAAAAGCAGGATGCCATCGATATCGCCTTTTTTGCACAGGGCTATGACTTAGTTTTAAGTTTAAAAAAGGTAGATGATGACCATCTGGAGGGATCTATGATGGATATGTTTGATGCCAAAGCCGAGCGAATAATCGAGCTTGATTTCTTCGTTGGTGAATGGACTGTAAACGTACATGATACCCCTCAGGGAGATATTGAGATCATTGCTGATTTGTACCGCGAAGGTGATATGTTGACCGGGACATTGACCAGCACCACGGAGTCTGAGCCCATTCAAATCCGTGATGTGGAGGAAACTGAGACCAGTATTGCCATTGACTTTTTTGCTCAGGGCTATGATCTCGTTCTGAACTTAAAAAAGGTGGATGAAGATCATTTGGAGGGTGATTTGTCGGATATGTTTAATGCAGAAGCAGAGCGTATCAAAGAGGCAGAGGATTTTTTTGCCGGCGACTGGGAGCTTGAGTTTATTGGTACACCAAACGGAGATGCGAAGATGCTGATGTCATTAAGCAGAAATGACGACACCCTTATCGGGAATTTAACACCTATGGGTCAGGAAGGAGACGAAATCATGATTACAGACATTAACGAAGAGGAAAGTTCTATAGAAATTTTCTTCTCTGCTCAGGGTTATGATGTGAGTGTAATGCTTGAAAAAGTGGACGACAATAAGCTTTCAGGCAGTCTGATGGATATGTTCGATGCCAAAGCTCGAAGAGTGGCGAAATAAACCCTAACGGTAAATTCTAAAAAGATGAAATTCAAAGTTGCTCTTTCAGGCCTTCTGTTTTTTGCACTTCAGAGTGCTTTTTCGCAATCCATTGATCTCAAAACCATGCCTCATATTGGTTCAGTAGATGAGCGGTATCAATCCTATAATATTGAAATGTGTGAGGTGATAGGAGGAGACTTTTGGGTGCCTTATCATCTGCTTGATTCTGTCATGAAGCACTCTGGAAAAACCGGTTTTGCTGCCCTGAAATGGAAAATTGAGCCGATCAATTTGTATGAACAAAAGTTAAGAAATCTGGCGAAAGCTCTGGGTCCTGCCTATGTGAGAGTGAGTGGTACCTGGGCCAATGACGTCTATTTTCAGAATAATGATGAACCAGTAATGCAGAGTGCTCCGGAAGGATTTAATAACATTTTGACACGAGCTCAGTGGAAAGGTGTTATTGATTATGTAAAAGCTGTGGATGGCAAGCTGGTCACTTCATTTCCAATAAGTGATGGGATGCATAATGCCGATGGGAGCTACAAGACAGATCAGGTGAAGGCTTTGATTGATTATACAAAATCAATTGATGGGGAAATTACTTCAGCCGAAATGTTTAATGAACCAACTCTGGCAAGCCATGGGAGTGCACCCAAAGGATATAATGCAAGCTGGTATGCCCGGGATTTTAATACTTTCTCAAAGTTTGTTAAGTCATATTATCCTGAGATGGAAATCTCAGGTCCGGGAGCTGTGGGAGAAGGTGGGGTATTGACCACAGGCAATTCAGCAGGAATTGAGTTCGACCTGCCAACGGATGAGCTTATGTCAAAATTGCCGGAGAAACCGTTTGAGGTTTTCACCTATCACTATTACGGAGGTGTTTCAAAACGCTGCGGAGGTAATCAAACCCCGGAAAGTGTTCTGACTGAAGACTGGCTCAGCAAGACCGAAAAAGGTCTTCGTTTTTACCTTGAGTCCAGAGATGAATATACCCCTGGAGCACCCATCTGGCTTAATGAAACGGCTGAAGCAGCCTGCGGCGGAGACCCTTTAGCGGCGACATATGTTGATGTTTTCAGGTATCTGGAGCAGCTCGGCCGACTTGCTAAAATGGGTGTTCAAAGTGTGATGCATAATACACTCGCCAGAAGTGAATATGCTTTGCTTGAACACGATACCCATGAGCCTCGTCCTAATTATTGGGCCGCTTTATTGTGGGGAGAATTGATGGGCACCGAAGTTTATGATGCCGGTACTCTTAGCCTGGGCGTTGATATGTTTGTTCATAATATAAAGGGAAATGAGAACGGCAGAACGCTGCTCATTCTTAATACTACAGAAGAAGAGGCTACGGTTAATTTGCCGGGCAGAGGCAAAAAATACCTATTGACCGCAGAGGAATTATTAACCAAAAAGGTCAAACTGAACGGTACAGAACTAAACCTTGTCAATGGTATCGAAGTACCCGAATTAAAAGGTCAGAAAGTGAAGGGAGGTGCTATGAGTTTGCCAGCCAGAAGTGTCCTATTTGTGACCATCGATAAAATTTAAAAACGGATGATAGTAAACCAAAAGACCATTTTACTTACTGGTGCCGGAAGCGGAATGGGCCGCGAAATGGCCCTTCTCTTGTTGAAAAAAGGAGCAAATGTAGCAGGTGTTGATATTCACCCCGATGCGTTGGCTGAGACACAAAGGCTTGGCGGTGTGGATGACTCCCGTTTTAAAGGTTTTGTGCTGGATATCACCAATAAGGAGAAAGTGGATGCTTTGCCAGCAGAAGTGATCGGTCATTTTGGTCAGGTCGATGGCCTGATCAATAATGCTGGCATTATTCAGAAATTCATTATGGTGAATGAGCTGGAGTTATCGGATATAGAACGGGTGATGAATGTCAATTTTTACGGTCCTGTTTATTTTATAAAAGCGTTTCTTCCTCATTTGTTGAAAAGACCTGAAGGTCATCTTGTCAACATTTCCAGTATGGGTGGCTTTTTACCCGTTCCCGGGCAAACAATTTATGGAGCTTCCAAGGCGGCAATTAAGTTATTGACTGAAGGTTTGTATTCAGAACTGGCCAAGACCAATGTCAAAGTAACCGTGGTTTTTCCTGGGGCGATCCAAACCAATATTTCCGAAAATTCAGGTTTGAAAGCACCCTCTGCTGAGCAGGCTGAGAATTCAAAGTTTAAAGCATTGCCAGCTCAAAAGGCGGCTGAAATCATTATCAAAGGGATGGAGGAAAATCAGTTCAGAGTTACTGTGGGGCCAGACGCCGGATTTCTTGACAAACTCTACCGTTTGGCACCGAAATATGCAGCCAATTTTATCCGAAAAAAGATGGGTTCTTTGTTAAATCAGTAGAAGCCGGATGATGAATTTCAAGAGGTCGAACTTCGACCTCTTTTTTCAGTATTATGTCTAACTTGCTTCGTATTACCCTATTGAAACCTTATGCTTAAATATACATTGACCCGGAGAACCAGTCTCTTTTCTGTGTTCTTCCTTTTCTTTTTTACGAACATCAGGGGTCAGCAAATACCTGCTGAATTCTTACAAAAAGCCTGGCCGGCCAAATGGATTTCAGTACCTGAAACCGACAATTCGGCCTATGGGGTTTATATCTTCAGAAAGTCCTTTGTGCTCAATGAAAAACCCGAAAGTTTTCCGGTTTTTATTTCAGCTGATAATCGTTACAAATTGTTTGTGAATGGTCAGTGGGTGGGCACGGGTCCGGCCAAAAGTGATTTGTTCAACTGGAATTTTGATATCCTTGATTTAGCAGCTTATCTGCAAGAAGGGTCGAACCTTGTGTCTGTAAAGGTCTGGAATGAAGCAGATTATAAGCCGGAATTTCAGATTAGCCATGAAACGGGTTTGATCATTCAGGGCTCTTCCGAAAATTCATCTGCAGTGAACACTGATAAAAGCTGGAAATGCATTCAGGATTTGAGCTATGAACCTGTTCTGGTTAATCATTGGAATAGAAATGGCCCTTTCGAAACCTCCACTGCCAAAGGCTACTATGTGGCTGGCCCGGGGGAAAAAATTATGATGAGCTCTCATCTACAAGGATGGGAAAAGAACGGTTTTAATGATGAAGATTGGTCTTCAGCCCGCTTGGGAAACCCCGGAATTCCAAAGTTTACGGTTGGTTTAGACGGTGGGAACTCCTGGCGGTTAATTCCATCTTACATCCCTCAAATGGAGCTTACTCCTCAACGTTTTGAACGAATTGCTGAGTCTTCCGGTGTGCCAGTTCCCGATGGATTCCCGAAGAAAAACGGAACACTTGTGATTCCGGCAAATACGGAAGCTCGTTTGCTCATTGATCAGTCTTTTTTGACCAACGCTTACCCTTCGTTACATTTCAGCGGAGGAAATAATGCAAGGATAGACCTGATGTATGCTGAAGCCCTTTATCAGGGAAACAATAAAGGGAATCGAAACGAGACAGACGGCAAAAAAATGGTGGGCCGTCGGGATGTTCTTATCTCTAACGGGCAATTAAATCAGGAGTTTACAACATTGGCTTACCGCACCTTCAGGTATATTGAGCTTAAAGTTAAAACAGAGAATTCACCTTTAACGATTCATGACATTTATAGCACGTTTACCGGTTACCCGTTTGAGCGAAAAGATGAGTTGACGATTGACAATCAGGAAATGCACGAAATGTTAAAGATCGGTTGGCGAACAGCTCGTCTTTGTGCCAATGAAACCTATATGGACTGCCCATACTACGAGCAGTTGCAATACATCGGAGATACACGAATTCAGGGAATGGTAACACTTTATACGACGGGTGACCAGCGACTCGTCAGAAATGCCCTTGACCTGATGGATCGCTCCCGAATGATAGATGGACTTACCCGCAGCCGGTATCCAACAGAAAATTCACAGATTATTCCCACCTTCTCACTTTGGTACATTGGCATGCTGCATGATTATCTCTATTATGGTGATGACCTGCAATTTGTGAAGCAAAAACTTGGGGGCACGCGAGAAGTTTTGTCTTATTTTGAGCAATACAGAGATGTGGATGGCTCTGTAAAAAATCTGCCAAACTGGTTTTTCGTAGACTGGGCTGATCACTGGAAACGTGGTATGCCTCCTTTAGGAAAAGATGGAAGTTCTTCGGTGTTGGATTTGCAGCTATTGCTGGCCTATCAGTATGCTGCTGATTTGGAGAAGCAAATCGGCTTGCAGGAATTGAGTCAGCTCTATGAAAGAAGGGCAGACGACCTGAAAAAGATGATTGTATCAAAGTATTGGGACCAGGAAAAGGGGCTGATTGCTGATACACCCGAGAAAGATATATTTTCTCAACATGCCAATGCTATGGCCATTCTGTCTGGTCTAATTGATCAGAACCTGACTGCTGACCTGGCAATGAAACTCAAAAACGAGGAGTTGCTGGAGCAGGCTTCTATTTATTTCAAATATTATGTTCATCTGGCCCTTACTAAAGCCGGCTTTGGAAATGAATACCTGGCATGGCTTGATATCTGGAGAAGTCATATGGATATCGGGCTCACCACCTGGGGAGAAGATACGGATGCCAACACTACCCGATCAGACTGCCATGCCTGGGGGGCCAGCCCGAATATTGAATTTTACAGAACAATTCTCGGGATAAAGAGTGGAGCTCCCGGCTTTGAAAAAATTGTCTTTGAACCACATTTGGGTGACTTGAAAAAGATTGCCGGGAAAATGCCACATCCCAAAGGAATGATTTCAGTCGATTACGATCTGGATAAAGGGCAGGCAATTTTAAGCTTACCCCAAGGGGTTACAGGAGAATTTCTTTGGAACCACAAAAGTGTCCGAATGACATCCGGTGAGAATAAGGTATCACTGAAATAGCTATTCAGATTTCAAACGATATAAATACGGAGCCTTATTTTTGGCTCCCGTAAATTTCTTTTCCAACCGCTCGAGCACATCCATGGAGAGGATTTTTTTCTGGAAGTTGGTTCTGACAAATTCTTTTTCAAAAATGGTTTCGTAGGCATCTTGCACCTCTCTCATGGTAAACTTTTCGGGAAGCAGATGAAAAACATTGAACTTGGTGTCAATATCCTCCCTTAGTGCTTTTAAAGCTTCTTTGAGAACTTCAGGATGATCCATGATAAGCTCTGGAGCTTGATCGATATTATACCACTGAAATGACTGGTCAATAGCAGAAAGTCGCGGTTTTACATCTTTAATATTCACAAGGGCATAGTAGCCAATGGAAATGAATCGATTGGTAAACCAGGCATAACCGGGGTTCTTTTTAACTTCTTCAATATTGTCAATGTAATTTTTGGAAATCAGCTCATCCATGAATTCCTGCCTCTTGCGGTTGGCTTTGCCAAAAACTTTAAACTGCTCCATGTAAATTTCTTTCAGACCAGTTCTCTCTTCTAAAATCCGTTTAGCTGCATTTTCAATGTCTTCTTCCTGATAAATGAAACCACTTGGCAAGGCATAGAAATCACCCGAAAAATTAATTTTTGGGATAAGCACCTTTAGCTCGTTTTCTTCAAATCCAAAAATGACGCAGTCGATGCTGACCTGGTTAATAAATTTACTGTTTTCCAAAATGGCCTGTTTATATGGGTTTACTGCAAAAAAAGCTCTTTTTAGATGACACGTCAAAGGTAATTATATTTTAAAATAATTTATAATGTATATTAAAGTATACAATAAAATATTGTTTAAATTTGTCATTGAAAAATGACATTTATTTAGCAATGAAAAGAAGTATATATCTCTTATTTCTGACTTTACAAGGGCTGACACTAAATCAAACCTTTGCTCAGAAAACTATTCAAAAAGAAACTTTGGTCTATAAATCTGAAGAAGGACTTGAGCTGAAGCTGGATAAATACGTCTCCTCTGTTCCTGCTGACCACAAAAGACCAGTCATGATTTACGTGCATGGCGGGGGATTTGCCATGGGGAGCAGCAAAAATGCCCTTCAAATTAAATACAATAAGCACTTTGCCGAACAAGGCTTTGTTTCCATCTCCATCAATTACAGATTGGGTCTTGCCGGAAATCAACAGCCAGACATGACAGCTATAAACAATGCTGTTTCCATGGGTACTGAAGATTTATTGGATGTCACAAAATTCATTTTATCGAAAGCCGAAGAGTGGAATATTGATACACAGAAAATCATGATTTCAGGTGGAAGTGCTGGGGCAATTGCCTGTCTTACTGCTGAGTATGCTATCTGCTCTGAAAATTCTGTAGCTTCTGGTCTTCCTGCAGATTTTAATTATGCCGGAGTGATTTCTCACGCCGGTAATGTAATAGTCCAGGAAGATACCCTTAACTGGAAAAGAAAGCCTTGCCCTATGCTGCTCATGCATGGCTCTTTAGATCAATTGGTAAGTTTTGATTCAAAGAAAGTAGATAATACGCTTTTCGCCGGCTCACTTTATTTGCATCGTCAATTTGAACAAGCTGGTTGGGCACATTGGCTATTTGAAGAAGTAGGAGCTGACCATATAGTGGCCTTAAAGCCGCTTCAATACAATTTCCCTGAAATTGACTCCTTCATTGAAAGATTTGTCATGAAGTCATCAGAAGCTATCATCCATACCCAATGGACAGACAAGACTCCCGGCTCAATGGATAAAATGTTTGACATAGTTCCATTGTATATGACCGGATGGGATAAAACAGATGAAGAATAAGAAAACCGATAGTATAATGAGATCAATGAAATTTTTTACTCAGAAATTGTTTGGACTTGCGGCCGTAGTATTGGCTCTCGAAAGTTCATCTGTTTATGCTCAAAATAGTTTGCTTAGCATGAGCAAGCGTTTGTCAGAGCAATTTTCTACAACAGACCCTCTTTTAACCAAGCCCTATATAGACATAGACGAACAGCGGTCCATACCGTCACCCCATCGTTACGTTCATGGTGGTTTTGAGGGTACAGGTACACGGTTTTCTTTCTATTTCCCCTCAAAGGAACAATATGAGGGAAGATTTTTTCAATACGTTACACCCTTCCCGGACAACGAAAATCTTGCACAATTTGGAACAGGAGAACTGAATTCAATCGGCTTTGCCAATGAAAGCGGAGCATACTTTATAGAGACTAATGGAGGAGGGCCTACTGATTTTTCAAATCCGATGGCGAATGACGCAACGATTGGTGCCTACCGGGCCAATGCGGCTTCTGCACAGTTTTCAAGAATAGTGGCACAGGAAATTTTTGGAGGTGGCAGACCTTACGGTTATGCTTTTGGAGGTAGTGGAGGTGCGTATCGGACCATTGGTGGTTTTGAAAACACAAAAGGTGTTTGGGACGGTGTAGTACCTTTTGTATTGGGTTCTCCCATGGCCATTCCCAATGTGTTTACGGCCAGAATGCAGGCCATGAGAGTTCTCAAAGATAAATTTGATCAGATCAATGACGCCATGGATGCGGGTGGAAGTGGAGATATGTATGCAGGTCTTACTGATCAGGAAAAAACGGCTTTAGAGGAAGTGACGAAAATGGGTTTTCCACCTAACTCCTGGTACGATTACAAAAACATGGGTATTCATGGTTTCCTTGTGTTGTATAATGGCGTAGTAATGGCAGATAACGCCTATTTCACACAGGATTTCTGGAACAAGCCAGGTTATCTTGGTTATGATCATCCTGAATATTTTGAAGGTGCTCGATTACAGAAAGATTCTAAATTACTGAAGCCAATAGCCATTGATGAAGCGGTGCAACTTGGAATAAAGCAGCCAATTTCTGATGCAGATCGTGGCAGTGCGGATTTGGCCTGGAAAGCTGCCGGCGGTAGTGGAGCCGGAGTGCCCGTTGCTTTTGAAATAACTGATCTGTTACCTGAAATAGATTTTTTGGGCGGCGATTTATTCATCAATAGTGGTGAAGCCAAGGGTCAAAGACTACAGGTAGAAACCATTACTGGCAATAAAGTGGTGCTGGCTCCTACCAATTCTGCAGAGATTTTGGCAAAAATTAAACCCGGGGATGAAGTAAGAGTAGATAATTCAAATTTTCTGGCGGTTCAGTCGTACCACAGACATCAGGTGCCTGGGCCTGAATATAAAGTTTGGGATCAATTCAGAGATAAAGATGGAAAACCTATTTATCCGCAAAGACCCATGTTACTTGGGCCTATGTTTACTATGGGAGCTGCCGGTTCTTTGCCTACGGGGAAGTTTGAAGGCAAAATGATTCTTCTTGGCTCTTTAATGGACAGGGAGGCTTTTCCATGGCAGTGCGACTGGTACAGATCGAGGGTAAAGGAACATTTAGGCGATAAAGCCGATAAAAATTTCAGGCTTTGGTATACAGAGCACGCCTTGCATGGAGACCAGCAAGATCAATTGGGTGACCCTACCCGGGCTGTGGGTTATATTGGGGTATTGCATCAGGCTTTGAGAGATCTCTCTTCTTGGGTAGAAAAAGGCATAAGTCCTGCCGCAAGTACTCAGTATGAAATCGTGGATGGTCAGGTAATTACGCCAAAGTTGGCTCAAGAACGTAAGGGAATTCAGCAGACTGTTTCACTTACGGTAGGTGGAATGAAAAAGGTAGAGGTCAAAGCCGGAGAAAAAGTAAAACTTCAAGCCGTGGTAGAGGTACCAGCTGGTATGGGCAAGATTGTTCAGATAGATTGGGATTTTGACGCAAACGAAAATTATTATCCAGAGACAAGAATCCTTAAGAAATTTAAAGAAAAGCTGGTTATTAAGAAAAGCCACGTCTTTGATAAATCCGGAACCTATTTCGTGACTGTTCGAGTAAAAGCAAATAGAAACGGGAATCCAGATTCTCATTTTGCGAAGATTCAGAATTTGGATCGAGTGCGGGTAATTGTTAAATAGCTATCTGATGAAAAAGTACTTTTTGATTTTCTCTCTACTTGCTTTTTGTAAAGTTTCTGCACAGCAATCGTCAGCAAATTTGACATTGATGCCCTGGCCAAAAAGTGTTGAAATTAACGCCGGTCAATTCAGGATTACCTCAGAATTTACCGTTAATCTGACCGGACAAAAAGATGATGATATTTTAGAGGAAGCTGCAAATCGCTTTTTGCAAAGGATTAACCGTAATACGCTTGCTTATTTTAAGCAGGAGAAAATTGAATTAAATCAGTCTCTTTCGTCTTCATCACTTCAAATTAAGGTTGATCAGAAGGTAGAACCGGGAATTGGACTTGATGAATCGTATCAATTAAGTATCACGGACAACGGTGTACATCTTTCTGCTCCTACTACATCCGGAGCCCTCTTTGGTTTAGAATCACTGCTTCAATTAGTAGCAACAGATTCCGTAGGCTTTTACTTTCCTGCCGTCGAAATCAAAGATTCTCCTCGTTTTGGATGGCGAGGTATGATGCTCGATGTTTCCCGTCATTTTATCCCAATGGATATTCTGAAAAGAAATATCGATGCTATGGCGGTGGTAAAGCTTAATGTGTTACATCTTCACCTCACCGATGATGAAGGGTTTAGGGTAGAATCAAAAGTGTTTCCTAAACTTCATGAAAAAGGATCAAAAGGGCAATTCTATACACAGGAAGAGATTAAAGATCTGGTGACCTATGCCAAAGAAAGAGGAATAATGGTCTATCCTGAATTTGACCTGCCCGGGCACAGCACAAGTTGGTTTGCGGGCTACCCAGAGCTGGCCAGTGCTCCCGGTCCTTATGAACCCGGCCATCGGTATAAAGTAAAAGAAGGAGCTTCCATGCAGGAAGCCATGCAGGTGATTATGAAATCGGCCTTACCCACTTTAGACCCCAGCAAAGAATCCACATTTAAATTTTTGGATCAGTTTATTGAAGAAATGAGCTCCTTGTTTCCTTCGCCGTACATGCATATTGGTGCTGATGAAAATAACGGACTTGCCTGGCTTGAAAATCCGAAAATAGCTGCCTTTATGAAACAAAAAGGCTTTGAAAATGCTGAAGAACTTCAGGCCTATTTTGTGGAAAGAATGCATGAAATTTTGAGCAAGCACCATAAAACAACCATTGGCTGGGAAGAGCTTTATAATGCTGATTTATCAAAAGAGGTTATCGTACAACAATGGGGAGCCATAGGTGCCAACAGACCAAATGCCATGGAAATAGCCCAAAAAGGAAACAAGGTTTTGATTTCAAAGGGATTTTACCTGGATTATTTTCTGGAGGCAAAGGCACATTATAACAACCCCAATATCCCAAAGGAAGTGCACCCGAATATCTTAGGTGGCGAGGCCGCTCTATGGTCTGAGCTGGTAGATGAAAATGGTTTTGAAACCAGAGCCTGGCCCAGAACAGCCGCTGTGGCTGAGCGTCTGTGGTCTCCGGAGTCTGTCAATGATGTTGATGAGATGTATCGCAGGCTATTCATTCTGGAAGATAAATTGGAAGAAAATGGCCTTAATCACAAATTGAATTCTGAGAGAATGTTATCTGCATTGGCAAACGGACAAGATATCTCGGCAGCTTTGAAGGTCTTAACGGCACTGGCTCCTGCAAGAGGTTATGGAAGATTGCTTTCTCAGTTTGTAGCGGCTGAAAGCAAAAAATACCAAAGTGTGCCACTCGTGGCCATAGAAGATCTTGTGGCCTGCGATTATAAAGAAGCCTGGGTTTTTAAGACAAACGTGGAAGAATATCTTCAAAACAGAGATGATTTGGTAAAAGTACGTCTATTAAATCAGCTAGAAGAATGGAATTTGGCATCTTCTAAAATAACTCAACTGATCACAAAAGCCCCTAATCCTAAAGAGTTTGCTATTTATGCAGATCGTTTGTCAAAGGTTACGGAAATTGGACTAAAATCATTGAAATCCAATTCGTCCAGAGAACAGAGCGAAGAATGGTTGAAGGAGCTGAAAACATTTAAACAGCGAGGGGATAAGCTGGAAATTCAAATTTTACCGCAAATAGAGGCATTAATTAGTGCTGGAATGAAAAATTAAATTAGAATAACATGAAGTACCTTTTTTTACTCGTCGGAATAGTACTTGGCCGGGAATGCTTTTCTCAGGAAGCCAGACCCAGAATCATTGTCATGACAGACGGCGAAGTAGACGACCAAAGCTCCATGATTCGGTTCTTATTGTATGCCAATGAATTTGATATTGAAGCCATCATTGAATCAAACTCGGTGTATCAAAGAAACGGTCACAGCGTGGAACCCTGGCTTGAAAATCAGCTGGATGCCTACGAAAAAGACTACCCGAACCTAACTAAACATGCCAAAAATTACCCAACAGCGGCCGAGCTCCGGGCTTTATGCTATGTTGGTGATGAGGATTCTTCACACATTGTTGTTGACAACCGGTCACCAATGCGTGTTCCCGGAATGAAACCGCAGATTGACCCATCTCAATGGCCAGATACACCGGGGTCGGATAAGATTGTAGAAGTTTTGTTGGACTCTAAACCCGGCCCGGTCTTCATTCAGGCCTGGGGTGGTGGAAATACAGCTGCCAAAGCTTTTGAAAAGCTAAAGCGGGTATACCCCGATCAGTATGAAAAAGCAGTTAAAAAGGCGGTCATGTATAATATCTGGTATCAGGATGGGGCGGGGTCTTATATTGAGCAATTTCACCCGGAGGTCACCATGCTCATTTCTTACCATTTCAGCGGAACCTGGGATTACGGTAGTCAGAACAATTCCACGGCTTTTGTAACGGAAAATCTGACAAACGGCAAAGGGCATTTGGGTAAACTTTACCCACAGACATACATCAGCGAAGGCGATTCCCCCTCTTTCTTTTATTCCATACCTAACGGCCTTCGGTCTTTTGAAGATCCCACTTTTGGAGGTTGGGGAGGTCTATTTTATAAAGTGGATGGCTTTAAAAATGTGTATCGTGATGCCAATAAAGGTTCGTATACGCGATGGGTGGAACATGTTAACAGCGATTATCAGGCCCGACTGAAATGGTGTGAAACAGATGAGTTTTCAAAAGCCAATCACGCACCGGTTGTCAATATCAAAGGAGAGCAAAACATAACTGTAAAATCTGGTCATACTGTCACGTTGGAAGGTGAATTCAGTGATCCAGATCCATTGGATTTTGATGAGTTATGGCGGAAGTACGGTCCCATTTATCAGCAGCACGGAGGCACCCGCGAGACCTTTGAAGAAATGGCCAAAAAGAATTTCCCCAGAACCAAGGCTCACTGGTGGCAGTTTGAGGAGGCGGGTACTTACAAGGGTTTTGTTCCTTTAATTCAAACCGAAAAGGAGACGTTAACATTTACGGCTCCCCAAGTAGCCAAACCATCTACCATTCACATGGTTCTGGAGGTTTCTGATACGGGACAGCCGAAATTGACGAGTTATAAAAGGGTCATTATTACGGTTGTGCCTGATTGACAGACATTCCTTACGAAAATTTCAACTCAGGTTTCCCTAATTAATCAGTAAATTGGGCACGATTACCATTTACTCTTTAACCTTATTTACCTGAATGAATAATTTATTACCCTTGCAAAAAGGGATGTTGGCCCTGTTCTCTCTATTGGCCCTGGGTCTTTCTACTTCCTGTGAGTCCGATAAAAAAAGCGAAAGACCGAATATCGTTTTCATTATGTCTGACGATCATGCTTATCAGGCGATCTCAGCTTATGATAATAAGTTGATTGAAACTCCAAACATTGACCGCATTGCAGAGCGAGGCATGTTATTTACCAATGCCAGTGTGACCAATTCCATTTGTGCCCCTTCCAGGGCCACCATTCTGACTGGTAAGCACTCTCACCTGAACGGCAAAGTGGATAATGTCAACCCGTTTGATACCACGAATGTGACGTTCCCGCAATTGCTTCAGGAAGCCGGCTACCAGACGGCCATGTTTGGTAAACTGCATTTTGGTAATAATCCCAAAGGCTTCGACCAGTTTAAAATTTTACCTGGACAAGGCTCTTATTATAACCCTGATTTCATCACCAAAAATGAAGGTGAAATTAAAGTCAATGGTTACGTGACTGATATCATCACCGACATGACCCTAGACTGGCTTAGCAATGAACGTGAGGCGGAAAAGCCTTTTATGTTGATGTATTTGCACAAGGCTCCGCACCGCTCTTGGTACATGGCTGAACGTCATATGGAAGAGTATATGAATAAAACTTTCCCCGAGCCAGAAACGCTTTTTGATGATCATGAAGGAATGCCTGCGGCGAAAGTAGCTGAAATGAATATTAGTGGCAATATGGGCTGGGCCCGCGATCTGAAGATCTATCCGGAGACTATGGATGAAATGGGAGTTGATGAAATAGGGTTTGATAAGCAAGGCTTTGATTACGCCTACGGCCGACTGGACTCCTCTCAAAAGGCTAATTTTGACGCCTTCTACAAAAAGAGAAGTGAAGACCTCAAAGAGCGTTACCCGAATATGACATTGGAAGATCTTACCCGTTGGCGTTACCAGGTTTATATGCAGGATTATCTGGGAACCATCAAATCGGTAGACGAAAATGTAGGCCGAGTGTTGGATTACCTGGAAGAAAATGATCTGATGGACAATACCATTATTGTTTACACCTCAGATCAGGGTTTCTACCTTGGCGAGCATGGCTGGTTTGATAAGCGATTCATTTATGATGAAAGCTTTAAAACTCCACTTTTGGTTTCATGGCCAAACAGAATCAAAGCAGGAACAACTTCGGATGAACTGGTTCAGAACCTTGACTTCGCTGAAACGTTCCTGGATGTAGCCGGTGTAGAGCAGCCAGCCGATATGCAAGGAAAAAGCATGATGCCGGTATTGACAGGAGATTTGGAGAACTGGGACAGAGACGCGGTGTATTATCATTATTATGAGCATCCGTCAGAGCATAATGTAAATCGTCATTATGCAGCCGTTACCAAGGATTATAAACTGATCCACTACTATTTTGATCAGAATTACTGGGAGTTAATTGATCGCAAAAAGGATCCGAACGAGCAGCATAATTATTATGATGACCCGGCTTATGCCGACATTCGCAAAGAGATGCACACTACACTGGATGCTCTTCGTGAGCAGTACGGAGACAATGAGACGATCAGTCAGAAATACATTGACGATTTCATGCCACTGGCTGTAGAGGGCAAAGTTTGGGGTGTTACAGAAGAAATTCTGGATGGCATCGTGAAGAACTGGAAGGCCATGAAGGACGAGGAATAAAATCAAACCTTCTTCCTACTGCCGAAGTATAAACCTGCCACGACCGAATTCTCCTGAGTTTAGTCGTGGCAGGATTTTTTTAGAAGGGAAGTACCTTCCTCTGCGGAACTCCATTATAAGAACTCAGCGGCCGGATAAGCTTATTGTTCGCATTCTGTTCCAGGATATTGGCCGTCCAGCCAGCGACGCGACTCATCACAAAAATGGGCGTGAACATCTCAATTTCAAAGCCCATCATATAATAGGCAGGCCCGGCTGGGAAATCCAGGTTTGGGTAAATGTTTTTTTCTCTGAGCATGACCTTTTCGAGGATATCAGAAATTTCAATCCACTTTTTCTCACCCACAAAATCAGCCATTTTCCGGGCATACTTTTTCATGGTGGGTACTCTGGAGTCTCCGTTTTTGTAAACGCGGTGACCAAAACCCATGATTTTCCGTTTCTCTTGAAGAGCGGTCAGCATCCATTCTTCGGCTTGCCCGGGTTGGTCAATTTCCTTGAGCATGTGCATTACCATTTCATTGGCACCGCCATGCAGCGGACCTTTCAGGGCACCGATGGCCCCCGTAACGGCCGAGTAAATATCAGAGGTGGTGGAGGTGATCACCCGGGCTGTGAAGGTGGAAGCATTGAAACTATGTTCGGCATACAAAATCAAAGAAACATCAAAAGCCTTGATCACTTCCGGAGCCGGTACTTCACCGAAACACATGTGAAAAAAGTTTTCAGAGAAACTAAGGGTGCGGTCAGGCCTGATATACAATTTACCGATTTTGTGCCGGTAAGACGCCGCGATCATACACGGGATATTGGCCAGAAGACTCAGGTATTTATCCAGATTGGTATCGTGGCTGTTGTCCCAGATTCGTTCGTCTTCACAGCCGAATATACTTATTCCCGTTCGCAGACTGTCCATGGGATGGGCGTGAGTCGGCAAGGACTGCAGGCAGTTTAACACTTCCTTGGAAAGTCCTCGCTTTGCTTGCTCTGCTGCCATGAACTTTTCTTTTTGGGTCTTATCGGGGAGTTCGCCATGCACTAGCAAATAAGCGACATCTAAAAAGTCACGGTACTCACAAAGTTCCTCCACAGCATAGCCCCGGTAGGTGAGTGAGTTGGTTTCGGGCATTACTTTGGAAATGGCAGAGGTATCAACCGTCACTCCAGCTAAACCTTTGAATACTTGTTCCATATCATTCGAGGTTAAAGTTGTAAATCGAGCTGTCGAAGGCGTCATAATCTTCATACCGCAGCACCTCATACAGCTCTTTTCGGGTTTGCATGTTGGGTAAGAGGCTCTCTTGTGTGCCCTCATCCAAAATGGTTTTAAGACCATCAGATACCGCTTTCATGGCCAGTCGCTGCGTAGTCACAGGGTAGATGACCATATTCACGCCCAGGTTTTCCAGTTGTTTGGCCGTCAGTAGTTCAGATTTCCCGAATTCCGTCATATTCGCCAGAATAGGCACGGAGATGGCTTTACGCATCTGCTCAAAATCGGTTTCTGAATACATGGCTTCCGGGAAAATCATGTCGGCTCCGGCATCTACATAGGCTTTGGCCCGGTTGATGGCCCCATCAAGTCCTTCACTGGCCCGGGCATCTGTACGGGCCATCACGATGAAGTTGGGATCTGTTTTGGCTTCAGCCGCCGTTTTCACTTTTTTGATCATTTCTTCCATCGGAACTATGGTCTTGTGATCCAGATGCCCGCAGCGTTTAGGGTTGGTCTGGTCTTCCAGATGACAACCGGCCAGTCCCAGCCGTTCCATTTCCATTATGGTGCGGGCTACATTCATGGTTTCGCCAAACCCGGTATCCACATCCACAATGGCCGGCAAAGAACTCACCCGGGCGATTTGCGAAGCAATTTGAGATACTTCCGTCAAGGTGGTAAAGCCAATATCTGGCAAGCCGAGCGAGTTCGACATAACGGCTCCTGAAATATAAATACCATCAAAACCCAGCTGCTCAATGATCATGGCCACCAAAGCATTGTAGGCTCCGGGGAATTTCAGGAGTTTGCCGGAGGCCAGGCCTTCTGCAAGCACTTTCCGTTTTTCTGTGGCGGTTATTGTTGAGTTGATCATCCGAAAATTCCTTTTTGTTGAGTTTTTACTAAATAGCCTTCAGGCACTTCCACATTGAGCTGCTGGATTTCCTGCGGCGAAAGCTCGGGGAGGCGACTGACCAGTTCCAGAAAACGGTTTCTTTCTGCCGAAGTGATGATGCCCTCCGTAAGCATATCAAACTTTTGGATATAGTTTTTTCTCACAAAAGGCCGGGCACCGGCAGGGTGGGCATTGGCTCTTTCCAGTTCGTCTTCGATGATTGTTCCGTCTTTCAGGGTGATGATCACTTTTCCGCCGAAAGCCTTTTTGTCGGGGTCCGGGTCGTGGTACAGTTTCGTCCACTTTTCTTTCTCCACCGTGCTCACTTTATGCCATAGGTCAACAGTATCTTTTCGGTTCGTCCGTTCAGGGGCATAGGATTTCACGTGGTGCCAGAAGCCATCCTGCAGAGCCACTGTGAAAATATACATGATGCTGTGATCAAGCGTTTCCCGGGAGCTTTTCGGATCAAATTTCTGAGGGTCTTTTGAACCTGTGCCGATCACATAATGCGTATGGTGGGAGGTCTCAATCAAAATACTTTCGATGGCCTCAAAATCCGCAATCCTTTCCCGCATCCGGAACGCCAGGTCAATCAGGGCCTGCGACTGATATTCGGCGGAATGCTCCTTGGTATAGGTTTCCAGAATGGCTCGTTTGGACTCTCCGTGATCTGGTAAGGGTACCGTATAGTTCGCTTCGGGACCATCCAAAATCCAGGCGATCACAGAGTCCTCTCCCTCGTAGATCGGCGACGGACTTTTCTCACCTCGCATGGCTCTGTCCACCGCTTCAATGGCCAGTTTAGCTCCATGAGCGGGTACGTAGGCTTTCCAGCTGGAGATCTCTCCTTTGCGGGATTGACGCGTGCTGATACTGGTATGCAAAGCCTGCTGAATGGCCTGATAGGTGGTCTCTGTATCGAGGCCAAGCAAGGCACAAACCCCTGCCGCCTGGGCCGGAGCAAGGTGGGCCACGTGATCAATTTTATGCTCATGCAGGCAGATGCCTTTCACCAGGTTCACATGCACTTCATAAGCCGCCACGATGCCCCTTAAAACTTCGGCTCCGCCTTTGCCCATCTGCTGGGCCACGGCTAAAACAGCCGGAATGCTATCCGCCGGATGCGAATAATCAGCTGCCAGAAAAGTATCGTGATAGTCCAGCTCACGCACGGCTACACAATTGGCCCAGGCAGCCCATTCGGCATGGACGCGGGTCTTGTTTGAGGTGCCAAAAATGTTGGCTCCGTTCCCGGTTCTGGAATGGGCCAGAGCTTGTTCACGGGCGTTGACGACGGGTGTGCGATTGACTGAAGCGATGGCTACTGAAGCATTATCGATGATGCGGTTGATCACCATTTCGGTGACTTCTGCATCGATGGGCGTGAGGTCGGTGGTCATGGCGGCCAGTTTCCAGGCCAACTGCTCTTCTTTCAGAAGATTGGTTTTAGAAGGATAAACCTTGACGGTATGGTTGGTCATGAAGTACTCTTTTGTTCTTGTTGATGATGAGCGTTTTCCGAGGGAAAGGGGACTCGTTTTTCAGATGTTCAAAAGATACGAAGAATTCAGATGACCAACCCGCAGATGGATAGAAAATGTACTTCTAACACCTCGTCCGATGGCTGAGAACCGAAGGGTAGGCCATTGTATGAGTAAATGGTGAATAGGGTCAGACCTCACAGAGGTCTGACCTACTAAATCAAAGAAAAGGCAGCTAACATAAGGTCTTAATCTGAACTCATAAACTTAGAAAGTGCTTACAATTTGACTGTAAATTTAAACTCAGGCATTAACTTGGTCTTTGAAGTTGGATATATGCAAATTTGCTTAGAAACTGGAATGTATTCTGGACCTCGTTGGCATTAATGAAAAATGAATAAAGAAATAGGCATAGCGAAAAAGATTTACAACAACCTCTACAAAAGAGATGTTGACTCTACGCTTAATATTTTTTTATGTGGAGCAGACACTGGAAGAACTGATTCATTTAGATATTTACTTAATTCAGAATTTCAAAAACATGCCAGGTTCAATGTTGTGTACCCAGAATTCATTTTTGCAACACTGCTAAATCGAAAGGACGATAACTTACTAGAACTTGAAGATGAACTAGCAAAATATGTTGATTTGATAATAATTCCCCTTGAAGGCCAAGGAACATTAGCAGAAATAGGAGCGTTTACTGTTAATAAGAAGCTGCTTCCAAAAATAATTGCCATCAATGATTTTAAATATCGGAACGCCAAAAGCTTCATCAATTTAGGACCTCTTGATTTAATCAAAAAGAACAACCCTAAAAACCTTGTATTTTTTCACAAAGGCCGTGAATCAGAAATATTGGAAGAATTAATTGAAAGTATTTCTAAGAAGCGATATGAGAAAAAACACTCCTATGATTTAGCGAATATCTTTAATTTATCTAGATACATATTTTATCTAATTTCAATATTTCAACCTCTTTCCAAGGATGGAATTATTGAAAAACTTAATGAGTTCACGTCTGAAAAAGAAGATGAAAAAATAAAAATGAAATTTATTGATGCCTCAATTCAAATTTTAATCCAAAAAAATAGAATAGAGAAGGATATCAAATCTGATTTTTCCGAGGCATTCGGTTTAACAACAGAAGGGCATCAGTATGTATATGAGGAATTAATTCCAAAGCTCGCTATAGTAAATGACTTTAATAAAATAAGATTACAAATAATTAATAACCGAAGTAAGAGGAAAAAGAAAATTATGGATAAGGAGTTAAAGCTTTTAGCATTAAAGTAGCCATTAATAGAATGACGTTTCGTCTTTCTGGTCTCAACTTACATTTATACAATAAACTTAGATTTTGAAAACGTTAGAGTTTTCAAAACTAACTTTATCTAAGTAAAAGCCTCCTTATCCATTTTAATCGAGATGAAAAAGTTTGAGAACTTCATATTAGAAATTGGACTAACTAAAAGTGCCATAGAGAATTATGTCACATTTTCTGATGCCAGCTACAATACTTTTTACATTCCAAAAAAGAAGAAGGGAGAGAAACGAGTTATTGACTGCCCTAACGCCAATTTAAAAGCTATTCAAAGATTTTTTTTAAAGAAATACTTAAATAAGGTTGAAGTAAATAAAAGGGTTAATGGTTTTGTGCCTAAAAGAGGAATAAAGAGGAACGCTCTTTTTCATATGAAAAACAAATACCTATTGACAATTGACATTAAAGATTTCTTTCCTTCAATTTCGCAGAAAAAGGTTTTTGAAGTTCTGTATGAAATATATTATGATAAGGATTTTGCTCTAAAAATGGCGAAACTCTGCACATACAAAAGATCTCTACCGCAAGGAGCACCAACTTCTCCAGCTTTATCAAATTTAGTTTTCAAGGGGATTGATGATGAAATAATGAAGTATTGTAATTCTGAGATGGTAAACTATTCAAGATATGCAGATGATTTAACATTTTCTTCTGACAATAAGAATTCATTGCAATACGTATACAAATTCGTTAGTCACTTACTATACACTAACGGGTTTAACATCAACAAAAAGAAGACAAGGTACTTATCAGGGAAAGGAAAAATGTCAATTACAGGTGTCTATATAAATAGCGGTAAACCAAAGGTTAGCAGTGAATTAAAAAAACAACTTCGAGCCGAGCTGCATCAGTACATCATAAATGGTAAAGAAATTAATCTAAACCAAGTATCCGGTTACATTTCCTTCATTAGCAGCATAGAGGATGATTATTTAAAAAAGGTTGAATCGTATATTGAGAAACTCAAAAAGAAAAAAACACTAATGTTAACATTAAAGGCTGAATAGCTATGGCGATTAGCCCTGCGATAGGCCTGTGTTGAACGGAGGCGGAGTCTGTTTGAATCGCTAGAAGTTTTTGAGGAGTGTCAGCCACATCAATTTGGGTGGTAAATGGATAGGTTTATAGCCCACAATCCTGACGGCACCATACGCTCACCGTTAATCCCCCCCTACCTCCTAAACCGGTACAAATAAGGAGCCTTGTTGGCTGCACCGGTAAATTTCTTTTCCAGTCGTTCCAGCACTTCCAGGCTGAGCATTTTTTTCTGAAAATTATTGCGTGCGAAGGCTTTGTCGTACACGGCCTCGTAGAGTTCTTGCAGCTCACGCATGGTGAATGTTTCGGGTAGTAGATTGAAGCCGATGAGCTTTTCATCCAGATTTCGCCGAAGGGTTTCCAGAGCTTCCTGCACCATTTGGTTATGATCCATGATAAGAGAAGGTAGGCTTTCGATAGGCAGCCAATCCACGCTTTCATCCAGATCTGTTTTTTGTGGTTTTACTTTATTGATGTCAACCAAGGCATAGTAACCAATAGAAATAAAGCGTTTAGAAAACCATTCGACAGCCGCCTGTTCATCGGGCATCGGAGTGGGCTTATCCTGATCAAGGACATCCAGAATCGGGTTGTTTTTCCGGTCGGCCGGGCCGAAGGTCTTGTATTGTTCCAGAAAGATATCCTTAAGCCCTGTCCGCTCTTTGAGAATTTGCAGGGCCGCCTCGTCAATGCCCTGATCCTGCGAGATAAAACCTCCGGGCAGAGTATATATGTTATGCCCGAAATTCATTTTTGAGATCAGCACATGCAGCTGCTTCTTCCTGTAGCCGAAGATGACGCTGTCTATCGAGAGCTGCGGGATATACTGCTCAGGGTTAAATTGATTCATTACTTTTTTATATAGAGGTCTTAGGGTTCATTCATCCTGTGAACACGCCGTTCATGGTATTGAACTTTCCAAATATAAAGTTAGACGAAATTTTATTGTCTATAAAGTAGACAATAAAAATATTCCCACTATTTTTGTTCCTCTTTAATTACGATAGACCTATCTAAATATGAAAAAAATCAACATCATGTCTGTGATGCTGGCTTTTCTGCTGGCTTTTCAGGTGAGTTTTGCTCAGAGCGGTATCAACGTTCTGGTTTTCAGCAAAACGGCGGCTTTCCGTCATGCTTCCATTGAAGCCGGTCAGGCTGCTTTAAAGAAAATGGCTTCTGAGAAGGGTTTTACGGTAAGTTTTACCGAAGATGCTTCCCAGTTTTCAGAAGCCAATCTGAAGAAATTTAATGCCGTTCTTTTTCTAAACACCACCGGCGATGTGCTCAATGGCGAGCAGCAGGTGAGTTTTGAGCGGTACATTCAGGCCGGCGGTGGTTATGTAGGAGTACACGCCGCTACTGATACGGAGTACGACTGGCCCTGGTACAATATGCTGGCTGGTGCCTGGTTTCAAGATCACCCCAACCCGGACAACGTACAAAAAGGTCGCTTTTTTGTGACGGAGAAAAATGCCCTGACAGCCCACATGCCGGAGTCTTTTGAACGTACCGATGAGTTTTATAGCTTCAAGAATATCTCTGACGACATCAATGTTGTTCTGAAAATTGATGAGACAACCTACCGTGGAGGTACAAACGGTGATAATCACCCGATGAGCTGGTACCATGAGTTTCAGGGTGGCCGGGCGTTTTATACGGCCATGGGTCATACAGACGAAACGTTCGGCGAGCCACTTTTCCTTACCCACCTTTGGGAAGGTTTACGTTATGTAACCGGTGGTGATCAGCCGAATGTGATTGATTTCTCAAAGGCTAAGCCTGAAGAAAACCGTTTCACGAAGGTGGTTTTGAAAGACAAACTGGATGAGCCGGTGGAAATCGCCGTTTTGGATGATGACAGAGTGCTTTTCATTCAAAGAAAAGGACAGGTGAAATTGTACAAAAACTCAACGGCTGAGTTGACAAATATTGCAGACATTCCGGTAAGCTTAAAGTATGTAGATGCCGAGGGCAAGGAGTCTGTGGCCGAGGATGGTCTTTTAGGTTTAAGCAAGGATCCAAACTTCGCGAAGAACAATTGGATCTACATGTATTATTCTTCATTGGAGGGTTCATACAATGTGCTGTCGCGTTTCACTATGAAAGGTGACGAGCTTGATCTTAACTCTGAAGTGCAGATGCTGAAAGTGGAAACACAGCGTGAGCAATGCTGCCACACCGGTGGATCTATCGATTGGGATGCCAACGGAAACTTGTTCCTTTCAACTGGTGATAATACCAACCCACATGCTTCTAATGGCTTTAGTCCGAGTGATGAAAGACCGGGTCGTTCGCCTTGGGATGCTCAGAAATCATCTGCAAATACCAATGATTTAAGAGGTAAAATTTTGAGAATTACGCCGCAGGCTGATGGTTCATACACCATTCCTGAGGGCAACCTTTTCCCGAAAGGCATGGACAAAACCCGTCCTGAAATCTTTACCATGGGCCATCGTAACCCGTACAGAATTGCCGTTGATAAGAAAACCGGAGCCCTTTACTGGGGAGATGTAGGACCAGATGCAAATGCAGCGGACCCTAATCGTGGTGCTGCCGGTACCTGCGAATTTGGTCAGGCGTTCTCAGCCGGTAACTATGGATGGCCGCATTTTGTAGGCGACAACAAAGCGTATAATAAGTTTGATTTTGCCACCAATACCTCGGGTGAGAAATGGGATTATTTGAATCCTATGAACACTTCACCGAATAACACAGGTTTGATCAAATTACCACAGGCTCAGGAAGCCATGGTTTGGTACACCTATGATAAAAGCGAGGAATTCCCGTTGGTAGGTGCCGGTGGTTGTAACCCTATGGCTGGCCCGGTGTACTATAAAGATATGTTCAAAGGTGCTGAAGGAGCTTTCCCTGAGTATTACGATGGCAAGCACTTCATTTACGAATGGATGAGAGGCTGGATCATGGCGGTTTCTTTCGACGAGAATGGTAAGTATAAGTCCATGGAGCCTTTTATGCCAAGTTATAAATTCAGCAATCCGATGGATATGGAATTTGCTGATAATGGCGATTTATACATGCTGGAGTATGGCTCTGGTTGGTTCAGTGCCAATGACGATGCCCGTTTGATTCGCATCGAATACAACGGTGGCAACAGAATGCCGAAAGTGGTGATGAACAAAAATGCCGATGGCGGTGCTGTGCCTTTCAAATTGGCTCTGAGTGCTGAAGGCACTACCGATCCTGACGGAGACGAACTGGCTTATGAATGGACAATCACTGGTGATGATTTTGCCTCTTCTATCAAAGGACAAACTGCTGAATTGAGTTTGAAAGACATTGGCGTTTATACAGTTAATTTGACCGTAAACGATGGCAATGGTGGTAAAATTTCTCAAAGTACTGAAGTGGTGGCCGGTAACGAGCCTCCGGTATTGACACTGGAAATGCCGGGAAGCAACAAAAGCTTCTTTGCACCGAACAGAACGTTCAATTACGATATCAAAGTAAGCGATAAAGAAGACGGCAAACTGGGAGAAGGCATTAATGCTGATCAAGTGGCGGTAAACATTGATTATTTGGCTGAAGGTTTTGATAAAGTGGAGATTGCCCGTGGGCACCGTTCCGCTGATGCCAGTGCTGCTTATGCAAAAGGTAGAAAGCTGATTGACGGTAGCGACTGTTTGGCCTGTCATAAAGTTGATGACAAATCGATTGGACCAAGCTATACAGAGGTTTCAAAAAAATACAAAGGTGATAGTAAAGCGTTGGAAATGCTGACAGCTAAAATCATCAATGGCGGTGGTGGAAATTGGGGTGAAATGGCGATGTCTGCCCACCCGCAAATTACCAAGGAAGATGCTTCTGAAATGGTAAAATACATTCTGAACATTGCCAATCAGACAAAGGTCGAAACACTTCCTGTGAAAGGGACATATGCCGCAAAAGTAAAACCTAACGATACCGGTGCAGGTGTTTATATTGTTCGGGCTTCGTATGAAGACCAGGGTGCAAACGGAATGCCTTCATTGCGTTCTGAGCAAACGTTCGTGTTGAGAAATTCGAAAATCGGGCCGCATGATTTTGATAGCTTTGAAGACATTAACAAAATGTCTTTCGGAGGAAATAAGCTCTCTATCATTTCAAAATCAGGAGCCAATGTCATGATGAACCAGATTGATTTGGGTGGCATCAAAGGCATAGAGTTTCTTATTACCGCTCCGGTAGCCCGTCTGAACACCAAAGGAGGAAAAATCCAGTTGCGTCTGGGTGGCCCTAAAGGGAAGTTGATTGGTCAGTCAGAATTCATAGAACCGTGGGATGGCGGAGGTTTTGCTCCGAAAGCGTTCATGGTACCTGTTTCAGTTTCGGCTGAGGAAGCCTCAAAACTTCAGGATCTTTGCGTGGTATTTAGTAATCCGGGAGCTGAAGGTTCGCTCTTCATTATGATGGGTGCTGAGTTCAAAATGCTGGAAGAAGGAGAAGCGGTGGGTGCTGCTGCTCCGTCGTCTTATGATGATTTCTTCGTCGGTAAATGGAACACCACTATCGTTGGCACTCCTCAGGGTGATGCAAATATGTTACTGACATTGGTTAGAGAAAACGGAAAATTGTCTGGTACAATAGCCCCTGATATGGATGGTGTGGAGCCTGTAGCCCTGGATAATGTGGAAGAAACGGACGCCAGTGTAACCATCTATTTCAAAATGATGAACTATGATCTCAATGTGGAGCTGGTAAAAGAAGATGATGTAACACTTGCGGGAAAAATGATGGGCATGTTTGATGTGACTTCTGAACGTGTCATTGAAAAAGCGGATTTCTTCTCGGGCGACTGGGATATGATGATCAAAGGTACTCCGCAGGGCGATGCCAAAATGACCCTTCATCTGGAGCGTAAAGATGGTCAGTTGACCGGAAGTATCATCCCTGAAGATGCTGGAATGGATGAAGTGGCCCTTGATAACGTGGAAGAAACCGATGGCAGCGTTACGATCTATTTCAATATGATGAACTACGACCTCAACGTGGAATTGATGAAAGCGGGAGACACTTCACTGGAAGGTAAGTTGATGGGTATGTTCGATGTGACGGCCGATAAAAAATAGGCAACTTAATGATGTACTTAGAATCCCTCGCCTTTTCAGGTGGGGGATTTTTTTGTTTCCGATACCAAAGTAATCGTATCCGAAAATTCTGAGAATTGATCTAAATTGCTTAACTCAAATTCAACCCTATGATACTTAACCCTGAAGAAACAGCTTTTCTGGAAGCGAACGGATACCTTGATCTGGGAGTCTTGCTCTCAGCTGAGGAGGTTAAAAAGATCAATGAACGCTTAGATGAGCTCAGAGAGCAGGAAGGCGAAACTGCCGGGGCTGAACTCATGGATTCTAAATACATTCGTCACCCCAAAGAAGAGGGAGCTGATCGTTTGGCTGATTTGGTTAATAAGGGTGAAGTCTTTGATATTTTCTATACACATCCAAGAGTTTTGGCCGGAGTAGGTGCTGTTTTGAGCAGTGGCTTTAAACTGTCTTCTTTGAATTACCGGGCCGCCAAGCCTGGAAAAGGATTGCAAAAGCTTCACGTCGATTTCGGCAACTCCGTTCCAAAAGGAGAATATAAAGTGTGCAACAGCATCTGGCTGTTGGATGACTTCACAGAGCTGAACGGTCCTACACGCATTGTGCCGGGCACCCATCATTCAAAGAATTTACCGGGTGAGTTATTGGAAGATCCATTTGCTCCACATCCTGATGAAATAAAAATTACGGCTCCGGCGGGTTCAGTATTTATTTTCAACTCCCATGTATGGCACGGAGGTACACAGAATCTGACAGATCGGGATCGCAGAAGTATTCATAGCTATTTCTGTGCTTTGGATCAGCCGCAGCAGATAGATCAGCAACGGTATATTACAGAAGAAACGAAAAGGAGAATCGGTTCGGAAGGAATGAGGATTCTGAACGTAAGTTAAAGTCAATTCCCCATCTCAGAATCGTTTACCAATCTTTAGGCTTCCATAAAGAAACCCTCCTTCAAAAACTGTTGCATAGCCTCCATCAATTCCGAGATTGAGTCCCTTTTGTCCAAAGTAGGAAAGCCCGACTGGTAAGTAAAGTAAAAGTCCATCGCCACCAAAACAAAGCTCACAGTCTGAATACAGAGGAGAAGCAGATGCCTGAACTCCTATCGAAGGTAAGAGTTTTTTTGTTTTCATTTTGAAAGGAAAATATTTCAGACCAGCCATTCCGCTAATCCAACCCGCACCGGCTTCAACAGATAAGTGCTCGGTTACCGAACGTTCATAAACAAATCCGGCAAGAGCAGTACCTCCCATGATTTGAAAAGAAACGGCATTCTTTTCTAAGGGAAGTTCATCCTGAGCATTACTGTCTAATAGGCAGCCAAGGAGAGCAATAGAACTTAGAACGAAAGTTTTAAAAATCACTCGCTCACGATTTTTTCAGTGACGGCCCAATCGTAGAAACGTTCAATCCAGTGATCAGATGGCAGCCCTTGTTTTTTCATTCCAAAGCCATGGTCACCTTTGGAATAGAGATGCAGGCCGACGGTGAGATTTTGTGTATACCAGGAATTATAAATATCGATTGTTCCTGCAGCAAGTCCTAAGCCGTCATCGGTGGCACAAACCAATAGCATTGGAGGGCCATCCTGAGGGGCGGTTCGTACAG
Source organism: Jiulongibacter sediminis (assembly GCF_001306455.1). Lineage (GTDB taxonomy): Bacteria > Bacteroidota > Bacteroidia > Cytophagales > Spirosomataceae > Jiulongibacter > Jiulongibacter sediminis. The sequence continues at coordinate 157,360 of NZ_LGTQ01000015.1, forward strand.
GCTGGGCGGTTGTCCAGGCATACACCGGTACCAGGAAATCGGGTCGGCTGTCTTTTGTGTAATTATAGGCTACACCCATGGTCACTGCTCCACCGGCAGAAAAGCCCATAAAGCCAATTTTCCCGGGATCAATTCCCATCTCCTTAGCATGAGTTCTGACGTAACCAATTGCGGTTAAACCATCATTCACAGAGTAGGGGAGAACTTCAGCAACTTTACGGAAAAGGGTACCCGGACTATTTCTCATCTCGACTCCAATTTCGGTGGACCCATCTTCACCGGTTGGTACTAATCTGTATTTAAGTACAAAGGCCGTTATTCCTTTTTCATTCAGCCATTTGGCGACATCTATTCCCTCGCTGTTAATGCTGAGTCCATAAAGACCACCTCCCGGAGCAATAATGACTGAGGTGCCATTCTTCTTTCCCTCTTCAGGTTCATAAACCATCAGAACCGGTTTGGATACATTGGTGACTACCTGCGTTTGCCAGGCTTCAGAATAAAACTGTTTTTCAGGGTTTTCATAGGATACCCCGGGAACAGGCTTGTGATCAAGCGGAATAATTTGTTGCCCGAAGGCACTGAAAGTTAAAAGGCTCAAAGCAAGAAGTTTCTTCATCATCAATAGGTCAATTTTGGTGTTTAAAAGTAGGGAATGTTTCTGAGATCACTTTACCTCTGTTCAGAATTCCCTTTGGATCCAGAGCATTTTTCAAGGTCCTCATCAGAGCCAGCTCTTCGGGTGTCCGGCAGTAATGAACCCATGGTTTTTTCTCAAGCCCCAGGCCATGTTCGGCTGTAACAGAGCCACCGATGGCTTTTAAGGGTTCAAAGGCGATTTCTTCCACCCGATGCCTTGTTTTGTGATCGTTCTCGCCGCAGCAGACATACATATGTAGGTTTCCGTCACCCATATGGCCATAGGCATAGAAATGAACTTCGTCCCACTCTGATCGGTACTGCTTTTCAATCGAGGAAATATAATTTTCCATCTCCGAGATAGGCAGACTTACATCAAAAAGGAAAACCGGTTGATGGATTTGAAAAATGAGCTCCACTTTCTCACGAATTCCCCATAAGTTGGTAAACTCCTGATGCGATGTGGCCGGTGAGGCGTCTTCGATTACACCTTCGGTGAGACATGACTCCAAATGTTGATGAAATCGTTCTTCGTCTGATTTTTCATCCTGGCCCAGCGTTTCCATTAATACATAAAAGGGGTAATCCTGAGCGAGCGGAGGCTTGTATTCTGATGGTGGAGTGGTCATGAGGCGGTAATAATCATTCCAGAATATCTCATAAGTGGTAAGTGTGGAATTCAGATCACGTTTTGATCGGTTTAGAAAATCAACAGCGTGGTTGAAGCTTTTCAAAGCCACCATTGCCGTATTTCTACTTTTCGGAGCATCCTCAAGTTTGAGTACGGCACGAGTGATAATTCCCAACGTACCCTCAGAGCCGATAAAAAGTTGTTTAAGGTCGTAACCGGCATTATTTTTCAGCATTTTATTCATAGAACTGATGATTGTTCCATCGGCCATGACAACTTCTAAACCCAAAACAAGTTGGCGAGTCACCCCATAACGCAAAGCCTGAAGTCCGCCGGCATTGGTTGAGATATTCCCTCCGATCATGCAGCTACCTTTCGATCCTAAATCCAGCGGAAAAAGAAGGCCTTTATCGGCGACAGCATTTTGCAAATCCTGAAGGATAACTCCCGCCTGCACAGTCACCGTTTTGTTTTGAAGGTTAATTTCCTCAATGCTATTCATCCGTTCCAGACTGATGGCAATGTCTTCCGGTCCGGTTTTTTCACCTCTGGCTACTCCGGTTAGTCCACCGTGTGGTACTACGGTTTGACCATGATCATTACAGATTTTCAGAGCTTTTGAAACCTCCTGAGTATTTGCAGGTCTTAAAAGAGCTTTGCAATTGAGGTTATCATTTGAAAGCCAGAGACTGGCTGGTCGGTTGGCAGCTTCTTCGGCTGTTAATAAACTTTCTTTTCCGATACTCTGGAGGAGTTCTTCAATAATTCCGGACATGAGTTTAGGGTGGTTTTGCTACTTGACAAAGATATCTTTGTTTACTAAACAATAATATCTTTCGATACGATCAAAAGATATTGATATCATCAGTTTGATGAAAAGGATAGTCCATGCCAGCCAAATCATTGAATTCTACTAGATTTACGATCCAATAACCGATACCTATGAAATTCAAATTCTCCGCGTGTTTAGCCATCTTTTTTGCTGTTTCACAGAGCTTACTCGCTCAGTTTTCACTTCAAAACCTTCAGGTCAATTATACGACAACTCCTTTGGGAACTGATCTGGAAACGCCTCAATTTTCATGGCAAATGAAGGCCGACGGCGAAGTGAGAAATGCGGAGCAGTTAGCCTATCAATTGACCGTTAAAAACGAAGCTGGGGTCATCGTTTGGGATTCTGAAAAAGTGAGTTCAGGTCTGGCACATGCCATTCAATATGAAGGGGAGGCCCTTAAGCCGACTACGCGTTACAGTTGGTCAGTTAAAGTCTGGGGAAGCAATGACACAACTGCTGAAGGTAGCTCCTGGTTTGAAACCGGTTTGATGAATCCATCAGAACAAGCCTGGTCAGGTGCCCGGTGGATCGGCGGCGGTGATGAGGATTTGAACTTCTATTCGCATTATCTCTCTGTTTTCAAGCTCAATTTTGATGTTCAGCTTGATGAAAAGAGCAGTTCGACCAAAGCTTCTTTTCTTTTTGGAGCAAATGATAGCCGACTGGCTAATCAATACCTCAATTTAATGGCAGTTCAAAAGGATAGAAACCAGAGCTATATTGCTCTGGAGCTAGATATCTCCGGCTTGGGAAATGGTTCACCAGCTCAATTGAATGTTTATCGTGTGGGTTATGAAAATGGCGATAAGGCTGATGTTCCTTTTCAAAAGATTTCCGTTCCTGAAAACCTGATCAATGCCACCAACAAATATGAAAAGCATACGATCTATGCTGAATGTAACTTTGGAGTTTTTGAGTTTTATATTGACGGGCAAACGCCTGAAAATAAAGTTGAGGATGCCTCTTTCAAAGCAGAAGGTCCTTATGGTCAGCCAGGATTGAATCTTAATCCTGTCGGCAAAGGAAATAACTTCATTAGTTTTCCGATGCTGGCGGATATAGGTTTGAAAACAGGCGAAGGTCAAAAGGCCTATTTCTCCAATATTGAAATCAAAAACTTCCGTTTCCCGGGAAATACCCTTTTTGCCGATGCTCCGGAAAAGGGCGAGGCTCTATTCTCTGAATTGAAAATCAAAAAAGGAGTTTATCGGGTAGACGAAGGCACTTTGGTGACAGCAAACCCAAGTCAAAATGCAACGCCAATGCTGCGTACAGCTTTTCAGACGAAGACTGCTAAAATCAAAAAAGCCAGAATATACGCGACTGCCAGAGGTATTTATGATCTCTATCTTAATGGAGAAAAGGTGAGCGAAGACTATTTCAATCCCGGCCTGACGCAGTACAATAAACACCATATGTATCAGACTTTCGATGTCACTGATAGGCTGAAATCAGGTGAGAGTAATGCCCTGGGAGCCTGGCTTTCTGAAGGCTGGTGGAGCGGGAATATCACTTACAGTGGCGAAAGCTGGAACTTCTTTGGAGATAGACAGTCACTTCTTGCTAAAATGGTGATTACTTATGAAGACGGGTCTGAGCAGGTGATTACTTCTAATGATAAAAACTGGAAACTCTTCACGGATGGGCCAATCAGAGTTGGTTCTTTCTTTCAGGGTGAGGTTTATGATGCCTCAAAAGAGACGTCAATTGAAGGTTGGGCCTCAGCCAACTATGATGATTCCGGGTGGAAAACGGCTGTAGAGGTACCATTGAAGGGCACAGCTTACATGGGCGAGTTCCCGTCAAGAGGTGGAAAGGTTAATTTCAATTATGATGACTTTGAATTGATTGGTCAATATGGAGAGGGTGCCAAACATGTACTTACGTTGACGGCTCAGAAAGTGGAAGAGCCAAGGCCGAAAGTCTTTGTGTACGATATGGGTCAAAATATGGTGGGTGTACCAAGGATTCATATCAAAAACGGCCAGAAAGGCCAGGTTATCAATATGCGTTTTGCAGAAGTGCTTTATCCTGATCTTGACGAATATAAAGGAAATGAAGGCATGGTGATGATGGAGAATATTCGTGCTGCCTTGGCTCAGGATCAATACATTTTGAAGGGTGGTGACGAGATTATTGAGCCGCGTTTCACTTTCCATGGTTATCGTTTTATTGAGATTACGGGAATTGACAATGCCCTTCCTGTGGATGCCGTTGAGGGTCTGGTCATCAGTTCTGTAGATGAGCTGGCCTCAGAATATTCCACCAGTGACCCTTTGGTGAACAAATTGTGGGAGAATATCACCTGGTCTTTGCGGAGTAACTTCCTTTCTATCCCAACGGACTGTGCTCAGCGTAATGAAAGAATGGGCTGGAGTGGAGACATTTCAGTGTTCTCAAAGGCTGCAACGTACTTATGTGATGCCAATATGTTTTTGAGAAAGCATATGATGGCTATGCGTGATTTACAGCCAGAGAGTGGTCGTTTTACAGACGTAGCTCCCGTTGGCGGTGGTTTTGGAGGAACACTTTGGGGCAGTGCCGGTATTGTGGTGGCTTGGGAGACATACCGTCAGTATGGAGATAAGCAATTGCTGGAGCAACATTACCCTGCCATGAAAAAGTATATCGCATTTCTGGAAACCAGAGTTAATGATGAAGGAATTCTCAATGAAGGTCCGCTGGGTGATTGGCTGAGCCCGGAAGGTAACAAAAATGATAATACCTTGTTCTGGATGGCCTATTTCGCCTATGATTTAGATATTATGAGTCAAATGGCTGAGGCTCTTGGAAAAAGTCAGGAAGCCATAGCTTTCAAACAGCGAAGCGAGGAAATCAAAGAGACTTTCAATGAGGTTTATGTTAGTTCAAGAACGCGAAGGACGGTAAAATCAGGTGTGAGAACAGGATTCATGGGACCTCCAGGTGAGAGTAGAGGCGATAATACTACAGATAAAGGCGAGCTGATAGATACACAGGCCTCTTATGCCATTCCTTTGGCTCTTGATATTTTCAACACCCGTAATAAACCTTATGCCATTAGGTATTTAAGTGAAACCATTACCCGTAAGAATACTGATGATCTCGGTGTTGAGAGACCTGAAAATTCGTTGATGACAGGGTTTATTGGTACAGCTTCTATCAGTGAAGCACTTTCTCAAAACAGTCGGGATGATCTGGCCTATCAGCTTTTAGTGAACAAGCAGTATCCGTCATGGCTTTATTCTGTAGTTAATGGGGCTACCACCATTTGGGAGCGACTGAACAGCTATACCGTTGAGAATGGGTTTGGAGGCAATAACAGTATGAATTCCTTCAATCATTATTCTTTCGGGGCTGTGGCGGCATGGATGTATAATTATTCACTGGGTATTCAAAGGAGTCCTGATGAGTCTGGTTTTAAGCATTTTGTGTTAAAACCAACACCTGATCCTACAGGTCAGATCACCCACGCTGAAGGCTATTATGATTCGATGTATGGCCGAATTGAAAGCAAGTGGGCAGTAGAGGGGAATGAGACCAGCTACGATTTTACAGTTCCGGCTAATACCACTGCTAACCTTTACCTCAAAGCGAGTTCAATTACGCAGATTAAGGAAGCTAGTCGCTCTATCCGGGATTGGGATGGTTTAAGTCGTAGTGGTCAGTATTTCGTACTTCCGTTAGGCTCGGGCCAGTATAGTTTTACGATCAGAGATTAGGTCTTAAGTGTCTCGCGGTTTTAAAGTTGCCGTTGAGTAAGAATGAAGGGTCGATAAGAGTAACCAGCACCTTTTCGGGGAAACTGTAACCGTTTCTGGCCATGGCCATGCTGGCTTTATGACTAAGTTCTCCCAAAACAATACCGCTGAGTGGCGTTACCGTGAGGTCTTGAATACTTGGTCTTTCGCGGCCTCCTTCCCAGAGATATTCCCAGATGATGGTTTGTAGAAATGCATTCACTGAAGAGGCCAGTACAGTCCCGCCCTGGCTTCTGATGGAGTTATAATAAAACGCTCCCTGATAGGGATGCCCCAGATAATTCACATACCAAACGTCGTGATCAATGACCGGAGGATTGCTGAACGTTTCGCGATAATGATCCACCAGATGCGGCAGGCTAAACATATTATCCCGATCCCATTTACTTATTTCTTCCGGCAAGGCCATAAGATAAACTTCGCAGGTCAGACCATAAAAGAAACCATTACGAAAAGCACGCAACTGCTGTTTGGCTTTACTGTCAAAATAATGTTTCAGCTCCTGATCTTGGGTAGTCACCCTAAATAAACCCGAAGTCCTTTGATTCACCCCAATGCTATCTCCCTGAGCCATCAGGTGAGTAGAAAACAGCAGAAGTAGAATAAACCGCATCATGGCTGTTAAGATTAGCTATGACAAGCTATTCTTAAATCAGAGCCTCGCTTATGATGAGTCTCATAACTTTGACTCATTCTGCTCACAAAGCAGTTTAGATAGGAGTAAAAAGCTTGACCCCGCAGACTTCAACTGCGGGGTCAAATTCATTAATTTAGAGCCGTTTTAACGGCACTTTCTAAAGAGGTAGTCGAATGACCGATTAGTGATGAAAGCGTATGGCTGTCGTCGTAAAGGTCGCCTCGAGAAGCACTCACATCCCAGCTGGCCAGACCATCGGCAAAAACATCAGGGATGCCGATTCCTTTCAGAATTTTGCTATACTCCTGCTCGGGCAGGTTTTGGTATGGAATGGTTTTTCCGCTTTGCTTTGAAATTTCAGCGGCCAGTTCGTAAAGGGTGTAAGCTTCATCTCCGGCCAGTTCGTACACTTTCCCTTTGTGTTTTGTATCTGTTAAGACTACTGCGGCGGCTTCTGCAAAGTCTTTTCTGGCTGCTGAAGCAATTTTGCCCTCTCCGGCACTGCCTACAAAAGCTCCTGCCTGTAAGGCTCCCTGAATAGAGCCCGTGTAATTTTCAGTATACCAGCCGTTTCTAAGAATCGTATGCTCAATACCTGATTCTTTCAAAAGTTTCTCGGTAATAAGGTGCTCCCCGCCAAGGCTGATAGTGGTGGTATCAGCTTTCAGAATACTAGTGTAAACAATCCACTGAATACCTGCTTTTTGAGCAGCTTTGATAACGTTTTCGTGCTGCGAAGCTCTTTTTCCGATTTCATTTCCGGAGATCAAAAGAAGCGTTTCAATACCCTCTAGGGCAGCAGCCAAAGTCTCAGGTTTTTCATAGTCAAAAGCTCTGGCCTCAATTCCCTCTACTTTCTCCGGAGAGCGGACAAGAGCCACAAGGTTGCCGGCTTCTGTTCTGCTTTTCAATTGCTCTAAAACTAAAGATCCAAGTTGACCGGTAGCACCGGCAATTCCAATTTTCATTTTGTCTGTTAATTAATTGTAATAAAATATGTTACATTTTGGCCTAAAAAAATATCAATGAAACTCAGCAACGAAACTTTCGAGAGTTCTTCCCTGAAGCTCTCTTATCACTGAATCATCAATACTTGAAAAAAGACCATCGAGTTTTGCATTAATTTCTTTACCAATTGGGCATTGGGGATTGGTTTTCTCATTTCGTTTCCCCAGAACCTCCGAGTTTTTGACAGCCCGGTAAATGCTGTCCAGCGTAATGTCACTACTATTCTTCGCCAGAGCAGAGCCTCCTGCTTTCCCCTTTCGGCTTAATACCAGCCCGGCTTCGTTGAGAACACTCAGCTCACGCCGAACCACCACGGGATTCACATTAATGCTACTTGCGATCCACTCAGAGCTTATCCATTCTTCATTGCTGTCAGCAAGAAGGGTCAGGATATGAAGGGCCGTGGCAAATCTGGTGTTGTTCATTACGCCGCAAAGGTAACGGAATTTTAAATGTAACAAAAAATATTACATTTAATTTTTTTAATCTGCTCGCTATCTCCTTTGGCCTTCATATAAACCAAATATTTTGGTGAGGTCTGGTGATAATGGGCAGGACAAAAATCAAAGAATGATAATTTCACGGCCTAAAATTGAGTTTTGCAATCCGTTTCATGAGTCTTTGACGTCAAAAAATCAGTAGTGATTTCTTTAATCTGTCTTTTGACCTATTCCGCTTTCTCTTTGGTCTTGCTTTCTGTAGATTTACTTTAGTTGTTATTTCGACACTTAAAATTCTTTTGTTCTAACAAGGAAGAAAGAGGTCGGTAGCAACTAAAAATTCAACCCTGAAGAAATGATAAAATCTAAATACCATCTGGTGCTGGTCTGTGGTATTCTCTTTGCTTCTATCAGTTGTAAAAAGAACCAGACCAATAATACATGGACACACTACGGAGGTAGTCCTGAGCAATCCCGCTACTTTGAAGCCTCCGAAATTACCAAAGAGAATGTTGCCGGTCTGGAAGTCGCCTGGGTGTATGAAACCTCAGATGACGTCTTCAATTTCTTCAGCCCCATTGTGGTGGATACCATCATGTATGTTTATGGTAAAAACTCGTCGCTATCGGCCATAAATGCGGTAACCGGTAAAGAAATCTGGATTCATTCTAACCTGAGAGGCATTACCCGAAGAGGTATTAATTACTGGCAAAGCAAAGATGGCAAAGACCGCCGCCTCATTTTTACAATCAATAACACGCTGCAGTCCATAGATGCCATGACAGGGAAGTCCATTTTGACCTTTGGCAATAACGGCTACGTGGATTTAAAAGAGGGACTTGATCGTGATCCGGCGTCTATCCGCCGTATACAAAGCATGATGCCCGGAGTTATTTTTGAAGATTTGGTGATTCTGGGTTCCGCTCCCGGCGAAAACTATTTCTCCCCGCCAGGCCATGTGAGGGCTTATAATGTAGTGACCGGAAAAATGGAATGGATTTTCCATACCATTCCACATCCCGGAGAGTTTGGTTATGATACCTGGCCGAAAGATGCTTATAAATACGCCGGCGGAGCAAATGTTTGGAGTGAGATTTCTGTAGATACCGAGAGGGGCATCGCTTACCTTCCTATTGGCTCACCAACTTTCGATTTTTACGGGGTAGACCGTCTTGGAAGCAATCTTTTCGGGAATTCGCTGGTGGCTGTAGACGCTCGAACTGGCGAACGAATCTGGCATTATCAAACCGTTCATCATGATCTCTGGGACTATGACCTTTCACCGGCACCGCAGCTTATGACTGTTAACCGAAAAGGAAAAGAAGTGGATGCTGTAGCTGTTGCCACCAAGCATGGTTTTCTTTTCGTCTTTGACCGGGTCACCGGCGAACCTCTTTTTGATATTGAAGAAAAGCCTTTCCCAAAAAGCGAAATGGAGGGTGAAGAAGCGTGGCCTACACAGCCAATCCCTACCGAAATCCCTTCATTCACCTATCACGAAGTGACTCCGGAAATTCTCAATCCTCATTTTTCAGAAGAAACAAGAAATTACTGGATAGATCGCCTCAGCAAGGCAAAGACTGGCTTATACGTACCGCCTTCCAGCGAGTATGAGACTGTTATGATGCCTGGTGCTCTGGGCGGGGCTAACTATGGAAATACGGCGGCAGACCCACATAAGGGCATCATGTATATCATGTCACAAACTTGTGCCTCTGTCTATAAATTGAGTAAGGTGGAACCTCCGAAGATTGAGCTTTCAACCAATGACCGAACAAAAGCCAAAACCTTTTACGACAAAACCTGTCAAACTTGCCATGGGCCTAATATGGAAGGCTCTGTAGGCCCGACATTGAAAAACGTTGGCGACCAGTATCTATACAGCGAGTTTAAGGAGATTATCTTAAATGGACGCGGGCAAATGCCGGGCTTTACGCACGTGGATGAGGAAACCCTCAATGCTCTTTATCGCTTGCTGGGAGGTAATCCAAGACGTTTCAATTTTGGTGCTCGAAGCGATGAGTACGTAGACCCTGAAGGGCCTGTAGTGGCCTCTGGCGGGGCACCCATTGAGGATGATGGCAAACGTGCTGCCCCAATGGCTGATTATCCCGAAGGCACTGAGCATCCTGATGTACGCTACACCAGCAGCTACGATATTGAGTGGACGGCCCTGGTGAAGCCGCCATGGTCTTATATCATGGCCTATGATTTAAATACAGGTAAAATGCTCTGGAAACAGCCTTTTGGGGAGGACTCACTTTATACGCAGGGCGATCCATCTGTGGGAGCTCAGAATGGCACTGCCCGAAAAGGGATGATCGTCACCTCAACCGGGATAGTTTTTGCCAACGGAAAGGGCGGGAAAGTCTATGCTTTTGATTCAGAAAACGGGGAGATTCTTTGGCAAACCACCCTAAGTCATGAGACCAATGCCCAGCCGAGTATGTACACGGTCAATGGCAAGCAATATCTGGTCATTAACGCTGCCTCCAGTTTTACGCCTGATAGCTATGATCACTCCAAAAAGCCGGGGGCTTTGCCCAAAGGCTATGTCGTTTATACTTTGCCCAATAAGAAACCCTAAGCTGTTCAACTATAACCTATTGACGTATGAAATATTTAGTATCCAGCCTTCTGACATTCTTCTTAATCGTTTCGGTCAAAGCCCAAACGCTTCAGGAAAGGATAACTCATAATGATCCCGCTGATTACCGAAAACTCACCGGCGTACATGCGGGTGCGGGTCAAATGGGTTTTACGGAGTTAATTGGGAGGTATGATCTGGCCACAAATTTTCTCTATTTGCACAGCGGTACTATTGATCCGAAATCGGGTATAGGACATCATTTTCATCATACTATTGAAGAAATGTATGTGATTCTGGACGGTGAGGCTGAGTTTACCATCAATGGCAGAACCTCAAAAATTAAAGGGCCGGCTCTGGTGCCCTGCAAAAGGGGGGATTCTCATGCCATTTATAATCATACCAATAAGCCTCTCAAATGGCTGAATTATGCCGTAAGTGAGGTCAAAGGTCAGGGCGATGCGTTTGACCTGGGCGATACCCGGCAGGGAGCATCTTTGGAGGCAATTCCCACTTTCGTTTCTGCCAGTTTAGAAAAGAAAGAAATCCCGGCAACGCCCCCAAGGTTTGGCCCAAAACCTCGGAGCAGCCACTCGCTTCAGGTGCTTGGTCCGCAGGTTTTTCGCACAGACTGGCACCATGTAGATCATCTGATCATTCCGGTTGGTGAGGCAATTGACTCCCGGAAACTGGAAGGATTTCAGGAGGTTTATTACGTCGTCAATGGCTCAGGAACACTGAGTACAAACGGACAAACCGCTGCATTTAAAACAGATGATGCTTTTTACGGAGAATTGGGCGAAGACCTGAGTTTCAAAAATATCGGAAGCAATGATTTACAGATATTGGTGATTGGTATTGCGGCTGCAAAAGAAAGCGGAATGGCCATCCAAGAGCCTTTGGTAAAACCAAAATCTATGGCTCTTCAAATGGAATTTGTCGTTGAGCCGACCAATGCCGAAGAGTTTGAGAAAATGTATTATTCCATATATGTACCAGCCATGATTGTTCAAGACGGGTATATGAGCTCAAAACTGCTCAGACTTTTCCCAGAGGAGGTGGCCAAAGGCATCGAAGCCGAGCCTACGGAATATAATTACCAGATTCAGATTGAGTTTGACACTGAAGAAAACCGCCGTAAATGGGTAGCCAGCGACCAGCATCAAATCGCCTGGCCAGCCGCCTCAGGCCTCGCTAAAAAATTCAAATGGCGTGGGTATGATGTGATGGGGGATGACCAGCGTTGACATAGTCAACCATTTTATCTCAATCTACAACAAGGGAATAATTTCTAATTTATAGCGTTTTTATTCCCATGATGAAAAACATACTTCTTGTCTTTCTATTCTTCAACGGGTTAATGGCCTGTCAGCCAGAAATTGATCTTGAGACCAATTCTCTGGAAGAACTTCAACAGAAAATTCAGGGCGAGGCTGAAAGAAACGGACTAAGTTCTGTTGCTTATTCACTGGTCAGAAACGAGGAGATATTAATCAGTAGTGCCTGGGGCTTTGCCGACAAAGAGAATAAAGTACCCGCCACAGATCAGACGAGATATCTTCTCGCTTCTGTGTCAAAGACTATTACAGCGGTGGCGATCATGCAGTTGGTTGAGCAAAAACGAATACACCTTGATGATGACATCATGGCTTATCTGCCTTTTCCACTGCGAAACCCCAAATTTCCTGATTCCAAAATAACATACCGAATGCTGCTCAGCCATATGTCCAGCATTTCTGACCGGTATCAGAGTGGTTTGGATTTGTACTGCTATGGTACAGATTGTCCTATGACTCTGGAAACGTTTTTTGAAGAAACCTTCACGGAAAACGGCCTTTATTATTCGAAAAACAACTTTTCAAATATAGAACCGGGAACGGCGGAGGACTACAGCAATTTGGGAAGTGCCTTACTTGGTTATTTGGTGCAGCGAATCACTCAAATGCCTTTCGACGAGTATTGTAAACAGCACATTTTTGAGGTCTTGAGTATGAGCAAAACCGAGTGGCGGTTGGCGAAAACACCTCTCAATGAGTTGGCTATACCGTATTCAAGCGAAACGAACCGTGCTAATCCACACTATACCTTCCCCGATTATCCGAATGGCGGACTTAGAAGCAGTCTTCATGATCTTTCCATTTTCTTACGGGCAATCATTCAGGATGGAACCTTTCAGGGCCATCAGATACTTTCAGCTTCCAGTATGGCAGAGATGAAAAAATTCCAGTTTGGCAGCACAGAGCAATGCCTTTCTTTTTATTACGAAACCATCAACGGCAAGAAATACCTTGGTCATAGCGGTGGCGAGATGGGAGTGACAACAGAAATGTATTTCGATCGAGATACTGGCCTTGGTGTAGTGCTGCTATGCAACGACGAAGACGCTGACTTGGAGAATATCATGGCTTTGTTATTTCATTATGGGGAGAAATAATAGAAAGCTCATCGGCCCTTCGGTAATCAATGCTTGATTTTGTCTTGCTGGTGTTTAAGTGAATAGTCTGTGCTGATACTTCAATCTCGGCCAAAAAGTTCAAATGGCGTGGTTATGATGTGATGGGGGATGATTTGAGGTAGGTTGGTGGTAAAGACTTACCGGTATCTTAGGTTTCGAGATAATTTGAGTAGTGATGTTAGGAAGCTCTTATATTTTACTGGTAGCTAAACTTTTGACATTTGTTCAATTGTAATTTTTATTCTTTTAATTAGATCATCATACGAGATGATATCAATAACGTTTTTATATTTTCTCTTAATAATTTCTAAATCACTTAACTGTTCAATAGTTAAGTTGTTTTCTCGACCCATAACTATTAGTCCATTTGGGTTTGTTATTCTTATTTTCATTCCTTTCGGCAAGCAATTTTTATACTCTTTGGTAAGTTCATCCTCTCCTTTTTTTCCCCACTTATTGAGATAGTAAATGTACTTTTCTATCTGCATTATGGTTCCTGATAGCTCTCTCTTGGGAATGTGATTATCTCTATAATGACTATTCGATATCATTGCTGATTCCATTGGCTTCTTTATCTCGATAATATCTATATGGCCTAAATAATCAACAAGAACATAATCAAGTCTTCTCGTTTTACCGGAGTATATATCTTTGAATTTGACTTCCTTAAATACCGCGATATACTTTGGGAAGAGCAGAATTAAAATATTCAGAATTTGATCTTGCCATTGTTTTTCAGAATATTTTCTCTCGCTTTTAAGCATGTCTTCTAAATGCTCAAGAATTGTATTCAATTTCTGTATTTCATATTCATCAAAAAGTTTCGCTAAATCTGGATTGTTTAGTTGTTCAAGTTTTTTATTTAGGTAGTTATTAAATTTAGTCGTAGAACTTTCTTTTGTTTCCAAGAAATTTGATAGAGTACTTTCTATTCGAGCATTTGAATATAGTTTTACCTCATAACCATTCGGTAATAGTTTTAATAGTTCATTGTACTCTTTAGATGGGATCTTACCATTCCCACTTTCATCTCCTCCAATGTATAAAGGTTCTATAATTAAGTCATCAAGTCGCTTTATGACAGAAGCATTATTAGTTGTTACAAAGTGTTTCATTGTGAAATCGGAACCGACTTTGATGTATATATCATTTTCAATTCCGAATACACTTTTACTTAGTTTGTAATAACTTCCGACTTTAGTACCAATTCTAAAATTATATTCAAAGCCATCCATTTCTTCCTCACCTGCATCAAGTTCTCGCTGATCAATAATATCGGATTTTTTAAAATTGAAAGCTTTTCTGATTTTAGCTAAATTTCGGTCCGCGAATTGTTTTTTAATCCAATTTTCTTCACTTATGTCATCTACACATTTTAATACTAGGTCATTACCTTTTTCATATATGTAATTCATTCTTTATTTCTTAGTTACCAGTAATAGTATTGTCGATGAGATTCAGTGGGGTAGTAGCGTCTATTTCGCTATTTTCGAGAACCACCAGAAGTGTTTTTTTCATCTTTTTTGATCCAAAAATTTCAAAATCCCCGAAACTTATCGGGTTTGACTTCTGGCCACAGTTCCCTTCGGACAAACTCTAACCAAATTTATAAATAGTTAATATACCCTGCCTTCTTTGTCCTAATCTTATAGATTTTATCAAAACTGGTGATAAAAAGCGTCTTCATGTTCTCTTCACCAAAACACAAACTTACTGGGAAAGTGGGGAGGTTAATGATGCCCATAAATACTCCCTGATTATTGAAGATTTGAACGCCCATGTAAGTGGCCACATAGATATTACCTTCGGTGTCAATGGCCATTCCGTCTGCACTGGATGACTTTCCTTTTCGGTTCAGTACATTTTCGGGGAGTAGAAGTTTGGCAAATTGCCGTCCGTTACGGATGGTTCCGTCTTCATTGACATCATAGGCCCAGACGTAGTTTTCCTTCTCGCTGTTCACCGGGAACCAGCTTTCATCGTCGTAACAGTTATTGATATAAAGCGTTTTGCCATCCGGCGAAAGCAGAATCCCGTTTGGCATGGCAAATTCATTGGGTTCGGTGATTCTGATCACTTCTCTATCAGCATTGACATAATACACCGCCCGTCCGGGTTGAAATTTCTCGGGTTCCATGGTAAACTGCGGGTCAGTGAAATAAAAGCCTCCCTTTTTATCGGTGATCACATCGTTCGGTCCGTCGATGGGCTTGCCGTTATATTCGTTAGCCAATACCTGAATCACTTTTCCTGTTGTGCTCATTTCCACCACCCGGTGCCCCATCATATCACAAACAATCAGGTTGCCGTTTTTGTAGGGGTATAGGCCGTTGGTCTGCATTTTCCCTTGAGTAATGGCGTGGTAATGCCCATCGGGATCCATCTCAATGGTAGAGCTTTTTTGAGGCGAAGCCCCAAAGTTTTGATCAAAGAACATATTGGAAAAATAGACTTTGCCATTCATCCATTTCGGCCCTTCAGTGAAAATGAGAGTGGGCTTTGTTTTTGAGCCGTCGATCAACAGTTCGGCTTCAGCATCTTCCGGGATTATCTCATGAAAGGCCTTTTGGGCATCAGCAATTCTGGATTGAATACCTTCCTGAGCAGGCCATATAACTTCAAGAACATCCAGGCCGAAGGAGTCTGTGGTAACCCCATGAACCATATTTGGCGGCAGGTAGAGAACGTCCTCTTTTTCAAGCTTACGGTTTTTACCCAGAGTCATTAACGAGGCGTTGCCACGTAGTGCCAGTTCCAGCTTTTCCACCGGGTCGGCGATCGGTGGAATTTCGCTAAGAGGATCAATTTGGGTAAATCCAACTTGAATAGTTTCACCGGAAATGATGCGGGCATTGATGGTTTCGGAGATCACGCTGAGCGGAATATCGTATAAATCATAGACGAAATTCGGTTGAACCGAAGGCTCAACGGTGTTTTCTGCACGAACCTCCTGAGGAACATCAGTCACCCCGGATTTAGCGAGGTAATCGGCCCTTACCGGGGCATAGATTTCAAGCAATTTTGCCCCGTTTTCTCCGGCAGTAAATTGATTCAGACTACCCTTTTTTTGATATACAAACGGAGTGACCGGCATGCCGCCATGAGTACCATCTTGCTCTTCCCGGGCTTTGGCAGCTAGCTCCTCATTTTGATCATTGATTTGCATTGTAACAGAGCCTGCCAGCACAAAAAGGAAGCGATCAGCGGGAAGTGTATCTCCATTAATTCCCGAGCCAGGTTCCAGATTGAGTCTGGCTGTCATAGCTCCGTTTCCATAGAACAGAGTTGCATTAATGCCCTCGGCGAGTTCAAAACTTTGCTGTTGATTTTTGGTCAAAACCTGCCCGGGTTCAGTCAAAAGTGGGATTCCGTTCTCAGGTAGGTTTACAGAAGTTGTTTGAAGGTTATATTTTTCAATCAGCTCCTGATTTTGGCTTTGCCAGTCGGTATCGGTGGAACATTGAAAAAAGGTTAGGCCAAGGAGGGCCAATAGGGCCGTGTTTTTTGTCATTCAGGGTTGAGATTTGGTAACCCTAAATTAGTCTTTTGGCCTTTGCTCTCAAAGAGTTAGAGGTTCGTCTTGACGAGTACTTTCTCAGTATCGTCTACACTCCCCTGGCCTAAAAAGTATAGTTTAAGCCAAAATTCCAGTTGAATTTAGAAACATCATCCGGCTGAAAAGGTACAACCACCTGCCCAAACAAACTTAGCGGCAATTTGCCCGCGTGAAGGCTTCCTATTGCCGAGGTAAACCAGCCCTTGAACGGGATGGTATTATTGATATAAAATAGGTTTGGGGTTATTCTGGCATGTATTTTCTGTGGAGAGCCAAAAGGCCCGAGAGGAACGCTGGCCATAGCGAAATGTCCACTGGATACTCCTGATGGGTCAAGAGCGGTGCTGAACCAATAGACCATCCGAACCCCCATTTTTTCTGATACCTGAGAACCCACAAGTGCCTCAAAAGCCATGTAGCGATCCATCGACTGCTCCACGTGTTTTTTGCCATTCACTTCAGAATCGGTTCGGCTGTAAAACTGAGAGAAATTAGCCCCGAGGCCGTAATACACCTGGTTTTGATTAATTCGGTATCTCACCCATTGATTCAAAACCCATGGCCGGGCATCTAACGAAAAGTTGTATTCCGGTGAAAAAGTGAAGTTTCCTTTTTTGATATAGAAAGTGTTCATCAAGGCTGGTCGCCCTAAGCTGAAGGCAGGCACCGGAGAAATTCCATTATTATTCAATTGCATGTTTCCATGAAACTCCCATTTCGGCTTTTCGGGTGCAAGTGACTGGTCTTGGGCATAGCCTGATAAACAAACTAGGAATAAAAAGAACAGTTTGAGTCCTTTTGAAAAAATTGAATTATTCAAGGATAAGTGGTTTTAAGAGGTTAAACAATGACTTTTTGGTCGTCATGATTTTCGTGCAGCAAAAGTACTGATTTTAAATCCAATGCAGTTGCTTCAGGCTAATATTTATAGAAAAGGAATACTGAATATCGACTTTTTGATGTAAGAGTAAATAGTGTTTTTCGTAGGAGCCATTCCAGTTTGTTGCCTTTAGGTTTGTTTTAAAGAAAAGATCCTAGATACTAAATCAAATCAATTTGATTTCAGAATTTCTTTCAATCTACCCTCCCCTAAGGTCACAAACTCTGTGACGGACTCCGGGTTTCGCATGCTGCCTAAATTGACCGCCTTTTCAGGGGGTATGCCCATCAGAATTTTTTTGACCGGAGCCTCCATTTTTTTACCACTGAGTGTGAAGGGGATGTCATTTACGGCGATAATGGTATCAGGTACATGGCGTGGAGAATACGCTTTGCGAAGTCCTGTATTGATTTGTTCTTCCACGTTTTGGTTGAACTCCTGACCCTTCCTCATTTTGACGAACAAGGGCATAAAATGCTCTCCGTTTTTCTTCTCAATATTGACAATAAGGCTTTCTTCAACTTGTGAAATTTGATCAATCACTCGATAAATTTCGGCAGTCCCAATTCTTATGCCGTTCCGGTTCAGAGTGGCGTCAGAGCGGCCTGAGATGATCAATGTTTTTCTATCGGTAATAGTCAGCCAGTCGCCATGTCGCCAGATATTTGGAAACATTTCAAAGTAACTTTCTGTGTATTTTTCAAAGCTTTCATCGCCCCAAAAAAAGACAGGCATGGATGGCATCGGTTTTGTCAAAACCATTTCACCTTCCTCATTTCTAAGCGGTTCGCCCCTTTCATTAAAAGCGTCAACTGATGCACCGAGACAAGCTCGCTGAATTTCACCGAGATAAACGGGTACGGCAGGCACTCCACCGACAAAGGCAGTGCATAGGTCAGTTCCACCGCTCATAGAAATCGTCCATAGCGGGTCTTTCACTTCTTCTTTTAGCCATTGAAAACCTTCAGATGGTAAAGGTGCACCGGTAGAACTTAGGGAGCGTAGACTGTTTAATCCGGCCAGACTTTTAGGAGAAATGCCTGCCTTTTTACAGGCGAGAATAAAGGGAGCAGAAGTGCCAAAATGTGCAATTTTCGCAGAGTCAATCAGCCTCCAAAGGACACCAAGATCAGGGTACGAGGGACTACCATTATACAAAACTATGGTACCTCCCAGCAAAAGCACGCCTTGTACAAAGTTCCACATCATCCAACCCGTTGTGCTGAACCAGAAATAGCGTTCGCCGGGTTTCAGGTCATTATGAAAATGAAGGTATTTGAGATGTTCCAGCAAAATTCCACCCTGTGAATGTGTAATAGCTTTTGGCTTTCCTGTTGTGCCTGAACTATACAAAATCCAGATGGGATGCATGAAATCCACATAGGTGTAGGGTATGTTTTGGCCGGCATTTTTTCTCATGATATCCGACCAATTGACTGAATCTTTTTCGGCTGATGAATCGTCAATCATAATGAGGGACTCAACGGTCGGGAGGTTCTTTTTCAAATGTTCAATAACCTCTGACCGGTCAAATTCCTTTCCATTGTACGAATAGCGAGCTGCGGCGATCAGAACCTTAGGTTCAGTTTGTTGAAAACGGTCAATAACACTATCTGCTCCAAAATCTGGTGAAGTGGAGGTCCAGATGGCCCCGACTGCGGCGGTAGCTAGCATAGCTGCTGTGGCTTCTGGAATATTGGGAAGGTAAGCTGCTACCCGGTCTCCTTTTTTTACTCCGGCTTTAACCAACCAGTGGGCCAAAGAGGCTACTTGTTTCTCAAGCTCGGTCCATGAAGTTTCAGTGGTTGTGTGCCTTTCATCCAAATAAATGATTGCGGGGTTCTCTGCGTTTTTATTTCTGAAAATATGCTCAGTGTAGTTTAAAGTAGCCCCTTCAAACCACCTTACCCTGGGCATTGGGTCATCAGAGAGTGTATTCTGTGGAGGAGTATGAAATTGAATTTCAAAGTAGTCAACCAAACTTTCCCAAAAGGCAGGGACATTGTTGACTGACCATTTCCAGAGAGCATCATAATCCTGAAAACTTAAATCTCGGTTTTCCTCTAGCCAGTTGAGATATGTGCTCAGATTGGATTCTTCAATCGTTCGGGTATCGGGCTTCCAAAGAATTTCGGGTTCCTGATTGGTCATTTTTCTTCTATTTCCATTTCTAAGAGGGCAGAGCTCAGGCACTTACCATGGGCGTCTAGTGCCAATGAAGTGGTAACTCCACCTGCCAACGCATCTTCACAGACAAAGAGTAAAGCTGAAATGCCTTCTAATTCATAACGGGTAACAGAGCCTTTCAAATGTTCTTTGAGATGGTTCTTTACAGCTTCGGGCGTTATTTTTTCGCAGAGCAAACCGAAATCTTTTTCCTCAAAAGGAATCAATGAGAGAGTGGAGATATTGCCTTTATCTCCGGCACGGCTATGGGCTATTTCGTAGAGTTTCATGGGCTAAAAGATTTCAATTTGAGGGTTCACCTGGTTTCGGTCCATCAAAATAGAATGTATCCCGATTACCTCTTTGCTGTATTTTTTGACCCCACCACCACCAGCTGGGCCATTGGTATAGAGAGCTTCCACTTCTTCGCCCACTAGTCTTGCCTGTTCTGGTGTTTCACAATTTGCGGCTATTCTTAGGCGAATTTCGGAAGGTGAAAATTCGGCGGTTTGGCCTTTATGAATGGAGTTCTGACCAATATAATCAACCCGAATTTCACTGACCTTATCTTTGAGACGCTTCTCAATAATGTCAGCCGCCAACTGAGCTCTTTCCAAAGCATCAAAACCTGTGTAGGAAATCTCACCTTCGCCCAGATAATAGGCACGGTAACCCACGCTGACTTTCAGAGTCTCAGAAGCAGCGGTGCCTCCACCACCATGAAAACCAATTACGTTTTCTGAAATTTCCTCAAAAGAAACGGTGCTGAAGTCAGCGGTTACGTCAGGAGTTTGATAGGCATAAGGATTTACTACTTCATAAAGCAATTGCTCTTTTGCAGTCATACAGCTTAGTCTTCCGCCGGTGCCTTTCACTTTTGAAAAAGTGGCGGTTCCTTCTTTTGTAATTTTGGCAAAAGGGTGCCCGAGATTTGCAGGATCAGGAATTTGTTTTCTGCCCATATCCATATAATAACCACCGGTTAATTGCCCGGCACATTCCAGTAAATGACCGATGACGGTTCCTTTGCCCAATAAGTCCGAATCGGCTTTTGTCCACCCAAACTCAAACATCATCGGAGCAAGAAATAAAGAAGGGTCAGCTACCCGTCCTGTTATAATGATTTGTGCTTTCTGCTTCAAGGCCTCCAGAATTCCTTCCACTCCAAGATAGGCGTTAGCCGAAACTATGGGCCCGGATTCCTTAATCGGTTTTTTGGTTTCTAATGTGATTTCATCACCGGTCAATTGATCCAGAACATCATCACCGAAAACGGCGGCCACCTTGATATCGAACCCGGCATTTTGGGCTAATTTTTTTACCTTTTTCGCGGCGGAAATGGGATTCGCAGCTCCCATGTTCGTTATCAATGTGATATTGTTTTTGACCAAATGGGGTAGAAGAGAGCTTATTCGCCTTTCCAGCAAAGGATCATAACCTAACTCTGGATTGTCAAGTTTTCTTTTTTGAGCCAAAGCAATCGTTCTTTCGGCCAGGCATTCTAATACCAGATAATCGAGTTCGGCTTTGTCGGCTAAAACGACGGCCGGTTCAAGCCGATCGCCTGAGAACCCTGCTCCACAACCAATACGTATTTGATCTTTCATATACTCAATGAACCAGTCAAAACTGCAACAATGGCCATCACGATGGTAGTACCCCAGGCCCACAAAAAAGTATGACGCTGATGATCACCCAGCTCTACTTCTGCCAGGCCAATAAGTAGAAAAGTGGAAGCTGTAAGGGGACTTAGTGGAAAACCCACAGTCATTTGACCCAATAAGGCCGCCCGACCCATTTGAATGGTATCCATATTTAATTGAGAGGCAGACTCTGATAATACGGGCAAAACCCCGAAATAATAGGCATCAGGTGTAAATAATAAACTGGCCGGCATGCTGGTGATTGCGGTAAGAACGGGCAGAAAATTGGATTGTTCATCTGGGATTAACTGAACAAGAGACGTAGCCATGGCATCAATCATACCCGAACCGTTCAAAATACCGGAGAAGATTCCGGCCGCAAAAATCAGACTTGAAACCAGGAAAATGTTATTTCCATGGCTGCGTAGAACCTTCTTCTGATCAGCGAGTTTCGGATAGTTGATTTGCAAAACTAACATGGAAGCGATGACAAATAGAACCGGGGCCGGAATCCAACCTTCCATCAATGAAACAATCAGCAAAACGGTCAAAATTGCATTGATCAGTATCAATTTGGGCCTGCGAAGTTCTTTTTGATCTGTCGTCAGCTCTTCCTTATGGTTGTATTCAAAGTCGATAACTCCCAGTTTTTTACGTTCCCGCATTCCCCAGTACCAGGCCACGAATAACACCCATAAAATACCTGCACCAATGGCCGGAAGGTTTGGAGTAAATAGATGAACGCTGTCTGTTTCCAGAACCGAAAGGGCCCGTGCAGAAGTACCCGACCAAGGAACTAAATGAATAGGGCCCACACTCATGGCAACAATACCCGGCAGTACAAGTTTGTTTATCTTCAATGCTTTGTAAATGGGAAGGAAAGCGGAGAGAACAATCATGAAAGTGGCTGTACCATCACCATCTAAATGAACGATCATGGATAAAATAGCTGTACCCAAAATAACCTTCAAAGGATCGCCTTTGACCGAACGAATGATGAATGAAATCACAGGGTCAAATAAGCCGGCATCAAGCATGGTGGCAAAATATAGCACAGCGAACATCAGTAAAATACCCGTGGGAGCAACCTGTTTTATACCCTCCAAAGAATACTGACCAATCTCCAATGGCTTAAAGCCAGCGATGAGAGCTATGATTACAGGCGTTAAAACCAGGGCTACAATAACAGAAACCTTCTTGCTGATAATTAGAATCAGAAAAATGAGAATGATTGCAAAGCCAAGAAGTGCCAACATTTTATTTCAATAGTTTACAAACTAAATGTGATGAGATATGAGTGATGATGGATAAGATATTCTACTTATCACTTTAACAGCATTTATAGTTCATCATTAAACATTCATCGTTATCAAAACTCCAGGTAATCATCAAAAAAAGGAAGCATAGCATTCAGCACCCGACCGTCCATAGTCCAAATTTTATTGATATGGTCACCAATATATTCTTCAGCATAATGATTGATTCCGAGATTCTCCAGCCGAACGCTAAACAGCATATTTTGCTGCGGAAAACGAGGGGCATCATTTCTCCCCCAGTCGAGCTTTATAGCAGTATATTTTCTTAAATTATCCGCATATTCATTGACCATTTCCACAGGCATATTGGCATGCCATTTTTCTAAAATGTCCTGGTGAACAATCATTGAATCACCTTCATACGTGAAAGGCATGTCACAATAGAATGGTGGTTTGTTTGGGTTTGGCGACCAGGCTCTTCCTACGGCAACCAAGACTTTAGGGTAATAGGTTTTACGTAACTCTTCCACCGTTTTAACCTCCTGAAGCTCTTTGAATGATCTGCTGTTCGGACCGAATTCTTTAACAAAAGCCATCAGACCCGGGCTCATTCCATACATGACACTAAATGTTTCAGGATGGAGCATCCCCACTTTGATGGCTCCGTAGCCTCCCATACTGTGTCCGCCAATACCGCGGCTTTTCCGGTCGGGAATGGTCTTGAAATGACTGTCCATATAGTTGACCAGTTCTTTTGCGGTAAAGGCATCCCAGTCTCCGATATAACTTGATTTACTATAAAAACTGCCTTGAAAAAGGGTGTTTTGATCAGAGATCACCAAAATGTAAGGTCTGATCTTTTTCTTATTGATGGCGGCGTCAAGTACGTTTTTCATCATCGGATAAATACTATCTGTACCCGTGAAGCCATGGAGGTAATATACCACAGGGTATCGTTCATTGCTTTCGTCATAGCCGGGTGGCAGATAAACCGAGCATTTCCTGTTTGGGTTTTCACCGCCCTCGTTGATCAGGGCTTTTGATTCAAGAATAAAACTGACCACTTTGCCGTTTTGGCAAATGGCTGAAAGCGGTAAAAAAAGAAGTAGAAGAAATCGTTTCATGAGTAAGTTTTCAATTCTGTTCAATCATTTCGGTTTAGCTCACATCTTCAGAGCTATTGATCCAGGTCATAATGCCTGCTATCAATGCCGGAATAGCAAAAATGAGAAAATTAGCTCCGATACTTAGCCCCATACCGATGAACACTCCGGCAAGCATTGGTCCAAAAATAGCCCCCATTCGGCCTGAACCCATAGACCAGCCAATTCCGGTCGTTTTGAATTCTGAAGGGTACATGCGAGCGGCAAAAGCATACAAGCCCACAAAGCCTCCCTGAATACCGAAGCCTAGCATTCCAAACACAAAAAGGATAATATCAGAGCCCACAAAGAAGCCAAAACAAGACATAAGTACGGCTGTAAATATCAGAATAACCCCGATGGTCTTTTTCAATCCATACTTGCTGGAAAAATAACCCTGGGTGACAATCCCGAAAAAGGCTCCAACATTAAAAACGGTACCTGCATAGATGGCGAGTTCGAGTGATAGGCCTGCTTCAGTGGCTAGTTTAGGAATCCAGCTGGTCATGAAATAAAGTGCCGCAAAGGCCATAAAGAGGGCGATCCAAAGCTCGATGGTTGGTTTTTTGTATTTGCCTTTGAGGAGTTTATCCACCGGTATCGCAGCCTGTTTTGCCGGCTTTTCAGGCAATTCTGTTAAAGCATTGCCTCCCAGTTTGGCTATGATTTTATTGACCTTCTCCAGAGCGTTTTTGGGGTGCGTCGTCAGGTAAAAATGAATAGATTCAGACAAAAAGAAGATGACCAAAGGAATAGCTGTCATTGAGGCAACCCCGGCATAGAGAAACATGGCTTCCCATCCTTCGTTCGGAATAACTTTGGCAGCCACCAAGCCTGAGATTACGGCACCAATCGGGTAGCCCGAAATAACAAAGCTTACCCAAAAGTCTCTGTTCTTATCAGAGGTATATTCTGCTGTCAATGCGGCAGTACTTGCGAGCATACAGCCAATTCCGAGTCCACTCACAAAACGGTAAATCATAAGGCTGTTAATGTCCGGTGCGTAGGCCGTCATATAAATCCCGAAACCCATCATGACTGCACTTAGTAATATCATGTTTTTACGCCCGATCTTATCAGCATAGGGTGCAATAAGTAAGGTGCCTATAGTCATCCCAAATAGACCGGCACTGAAAACCACTCCTAGGGCCTCGGGTCCTATTTCCCAAGCTTTTGAGATAGCGGGTGCTGTGTATGAAATCACCAATACATCCATGCCATCCAGCATATTCATGTACCAGCAAACCAGAATGGTTCCTATCTGTAAAAGGCTAAGTTTACCTTCATCAAGAAGGGCTTTAACGGATTGAGTCATTTTTATTTCGTTAGGGTTTTGAGAGGCCTTTTTCAGCCTGCTCAGTTTTGTGTCTCAATATGAGAAAATGAATTGAATGGACTGTCTTTTACTCTCTGTTTAATGTATTAACGGGTCAAATTTTTACTTTTTTGTTGGTTAAAAAACGCAACCATTTCATCGTAATACTTTTCTATCATCACCCCTGGTCCATGACCCCCTTCGGGTACGATGACCAGTCGGCTAACTGCCCCGGCTTTCTGCTGAGCTTCATATAATTTCTCACTTTCACAGTGAGGAACCAGCGGATCAGCCGTACCATGAAAAATGAGCATTGGCGGGTTCTCTTTTTTGACATAGCTAATTGGGTTTGCCAATGCCACTTTGGCTTTATTTTCCTGGATTGGGCCACCCACCAGAGTAGATTCGGGTGAATCGGCACCGTCATGGCTAAAACTGCTTCCACAGCTATCCATGATCAGGAAATCTGTAGGACCAAACCAGTCGACAACAGCATCTACCGAACTATCCATTTCAGGGTGTTTTCCGATTTTGTTATCCAATGAAATTTCCAAACCTCCCAAAACAAATTCTTCCAAACCACTTGTTACCCCCGCCATAGTAGAAAGA
The DNA here is from genome assembly GCF_001306455.1 of Jiulongibacter sediminis. Taxonomy (GTDB): domain Bacteria; phylum Bacteroidota; class Bacteroidia; order Cytophagales; family Spirosomataceae; genus Jiulongibacter; species Jiulongibacter sediminis. The sequence continues at coordinate 182,899 of NZ_LGTQ01000015.1, forward strand.
TGACCGCCTGAAGAGTATCCGGAGATTCCCAGAAAACGGGTATCCAATGAAAACTGGTCTGCATTTGCCCGAATGTATCTTATGGCAGCCTTTATATCATGAATTTGAGCGGGCCAAATGGCATCACGGCTGGAGCGGTGATTGACACTCACTACGGCATAGCCATTTCGTAAAAGGGTTTGACCGAAATCATTCAAAAAACATTGTGATTTGGAGGAGTTCGAGAACCAGGCACTTCCATACACTGTCACGATCACCGGGAAAGGGCCTTTGCCTTCTTTCGGAAGAAAAATATCGAGTTTGTGTCCAATATGATTATCACCTACATAATCAAGGTCAATCCATGCTTTTGAGGATTCAACGGGGCCGGGTATTGGAGTATTTTGAGCTTTAGCCATAAACAAGAGAAGTAAAAATGGCAGAGTGTAAATCAGTTTCATCTTTATCAGGTATTTCAAGAGGTTAATGACAGGTTGATAAGGAAAGGTTTTATTTCAGTCCGAGCATTCTGATGGCATTTTCTTTCAGAATCAAAGGTTTGACTTCTTCCTTAAACCCGGCTTCAGCAAAATCACGCATCCATCGTTCCGGGGTGATCAGCGGGAAATCAGTACCGAAAAGCATTCTGTCTTTTAAAAGCGTATTGGCGTATTGAATCAGCTGTTTCGGGAAATATTTGGGCGACCACCCACTGAGGTCAATGTACACGTTTGGTTTATGCATAGCTACAGAAAGGGCCTCGTCCTGCCATGGCCAGCTGGGGTGAGCAATAATGATGGGGCAATCCGGGAAATCAATTGCTACGTTATCTAAATGCATTGGATTCGAATACTCTAAACGCAAGCCGCCTCCCCCTCTGACACCAGAACCAAAACCAGAATGGCCTGAATGAAAAAGCATGGGTAATTCATATTCGGCGATCACTTCATAAAGATGATAGGCCATTTTATCCTGAGGGTAAAAACCCTGAACTGTCGGATGAAATTTAAAACCTTTAACGCCATAATTTTCTATCAAATCGCGTGCTTCACGGGCTCCCATTCGACCTTTGTGTGGATCAATACTCGCAAAAGCCAGCATTATATCATCATTTTTGAGTGCACATTGGGCCACTTCAATATTCGGGATTCGCTTTTTACCTACCTCATGCTCAGAGTCGATGGTGAACATCACCAAAGCCATGTTCTGATCGCGGTAGAAATCAGCGGTTTCCTGCATGGTAGGTCGCTTGTCTGATTTGAAATATTTGGCGAAAGCCTCATCCAACTCAGGCCTGAAATCGTCATGCGGCTGACAGCAACTCACTTCAGCATGAGTATGCACATCAATGGCAGTAATTTTGTCGATATCAATCATATCTTAACAGCTATTTTGCAGTGTTTTTCTTCGTTAAAGTTTTTCATTACCATTGGAAGCTCATCTAAGGTAGTCATTTTAGATGCAAGGTATGACGGGTCAATTTTCTCATCGGCCATTAGTTGTAGAACGGCTTTGAAATCATCCGGATGATCATAAATAAGCGACGGAGTAATCTGAATGCCATTTCTGACAACATGCAGAGCCTGAAATTCTGAGGGCTTATCAGAAAGACCAAGGAGAACGACCTGAGAACCTTTTGGAGCTGCTGCAATAGCAATAGTTGGTGTTACCGCAGAGCCGGCACATTCAAAAACCACGTCAATATCAGCTTCATTCCATGCTTTTTGTAAGGCTGTAATCTGCTCTTCTGTGGAGCCGGAGGCCTCAATAATGTGAGCCCCCATTTGCCTGGCAAGTTCTTTTTTGAAGTCCATCAGGTCGTTAACCCAAACCTCATAGCCCATTTTTCGAGCCAGATAGCAAAGCAAAAGGCCTATACCTCCAAGTCCAAGGATAGCAATTTTCTGCTCCGGGTTTGTTTTGGCTACAGCCAAGGCATGATAGGCCACGGATACAGGCTCGATCAAGGCCGCATTGGTTTCAGAAATGTTTTCCGGAATTTTCCAGCAGAACTCCGCCGGTACACAGACATATTCAGCAAAACAACCGGGTTGATTGAGCCCTATGACTCTTTTTTGGTCGCAATGAATGGCTTTGCCTTTTCGGCAGGGACGGCATTGACCGCAGGGGATGTTTGGTTCCACAACTACCCGATCACCGATCTTGTGATTTTGAACCATTGAGCCAATGGCTTCAACAAAACCCACCGCCTCGTGTCCGGCAATATGAGGGTAGTCTATGGGCCGATGCCCATGAAAAACAGAGAGATCAGAACCACAGATACTAACCTGACTGAGTCTGATCAAAATTTCGTCCGACTTTGGTGATGGCTTTTCGGTTTCCCGAATTTCCATTTGGCCGGGGGCAGTGATGAGGGCTGCTTTCATAGTTTCTCAGATTTTAAAGACCAAATGCAAAGGCCCATCAGCAATAGCGGAATAGAAAAGAGAATAAAAAGCATTTCAATACCCAGACCAGAGTCAGAAAGAAAGCCAAAAAGCCATGGGCCCAGAATAGCACCAAAGCGACCGATTCCTACAGTATAACCTACTCCGGTGGTTCTGATATTGGCGTCATATATACGGGCTAAAGTAGGCCAGATGCCATTAAATCCACCCTGTACAAAGAAACCAATGAACAGAACAAGAATAAAAATGAGCATGGGACCAGGAGAAGAAAAGGCGTAAATCTGCATGATAAAAAAGGCAACTACCAGGAATGAAAGCATTGCCTGCCGCATACCGACTTTACTTCCAAAAGCTCCAATGGAAGACGAGCCCAGTGCCGCACCAATATTCAGCATGATTCCAACATAAGTGGCCAGTTTGAAAGGCATTCCTGAGTCATTAGCGATGGTAGGCACCCAGCTCATCAGGGTGTAAAGCGTCATGAAACCAAAGAAAGCACCAAGCCATACTTTTAAGGTATTGCTTCGGTAAACGTTTGAGAAAAGGGTTTTGACACTTACTTTTTCACGTTCGAGGTTAACTTCAGGAAGGGTTTGAAGGTTGGGTTGCTGCATACGTTTCATCAAAACATTGAGTTTTGTCAGTGTGTTTTCATCCCGGTTATTGAGCAAAAACTCTGGAGAGTCAGACATGAAAAAGAAAACCAGTAACCACATCAGACAAGCAATAATACCCGATACCAGAAAGGCCATTTGCCAGCCATATTCAGGAATATACCGTGCACTCAAAAGGCCCGTCAGAATAGCACCCACGGGCCAGCCGGCCTGTACCAGTCCAACATTGAAATCCCGAAATTTTTGGTTCGAAAATTCTGCTGCCGTTGCCGCCATGGTAGGTAAAATTCCCCCAATGCCCAATCCGGTCAGAATTCTTAAAAGTAGCATGACTTTATAATCGTTGATGAGGCCTACACCTAACATTCCTGCGGCAATCATGGCAACTGAAAACAGAAAAACCCTTCGGCGACCGAAACGATCGGCTAATGGTGCGATCAAAAAAGCTCCTAGTGTCATTCCTGCAAGTCCGGCACTAAAAATATAGCCCATTTCTGTCTTACTAAGGTTCCATTGTTCTATGATCTCAGTGCTCGAAAATGAGACCAGAAGAACATCAATCCCATCATTGAAATTGAGAATAAAACAAATCGCGACCATCAGCCATTGGTAAGCTGACATGGGTTTATCAGAGATATCAAAAGTATGTTTCATCAGCCTTATTCTATATACCCCGGTGTTGCTCTTTTTCCGGTATGTACCCAGTTTCTCAGCTCATCAAAGGCCTTGCCTGTTTGAGTTTCAGTAAAATTACAATGACCTTGTCCATTGGTATATTTGACGACATAATGTTCCTGCCGACCGTTTTGCTGAATGAGATTTTCATATGGTATTATGGCATAGTCAGCTGGTATGAGTTGGTCGTACATAGTGTGCAAAACCAGAGCTGGCTTATCAATATCACCGGTACGATCGTACTTTGAGAATTTTGCAGCCTGACCAACTGTAGCTGCTATTCGTTCCACTTTTTGATTCATCATCATATTGTCCTCAAATCGACCATACAGGGTATTGGTATTGTCATATGGGTTTCCCCCTGATTTTTGAACCACATCTCTCAATACGTTTTCCCCGAAAGCTAAGGCAAAAGGTACGTCCGTTGATTTCAGATCAAAATGCTTTGCAAAGGCGACCACGGCTAACGAATCTTTCTCAAAAATTGCTTTCTGAATACTCATAGCTTTTCCGAAAGCAGTTCGCATATCAGCTGGTTTTGCGTCCGGTTTAAAGGTCAGGATTTCTTTTAACGAAGGCATATGACCTGGGAAAAGGACATTGAAAGTAGCGATCAGATCAAACTCTTTTCGGGTTTGTAAGTACATTCTTCCTGCAAGCGGGCACATAGGCATACCTCCCTGATAAAACTGTCCGAAGTTTTCAAGCGTAGCAATGGTGATTCCGCCACCCATGGAATGTCCGGCGATCAAAGTACTGTCAGGCTGACCATACTTAGCCACAAAATATTGTCTCAAAACTTCAGTATCATCAACCCCCTGGGCCAGAGCAAGACCTTGATGAGCATAGTCTGAGGCAGCCACTGCAAATCCACGATCCAGAAAGGGCTTCATACGTTGTGGCCAGTCAGGACTTTTGCTTTGGCGTGGCTGGGTTCCCATAAACTCATAGCCATGGGCATACATTAATAACTTGCCTTTCCAGTTTTCTGGAAAAAGGATTTTAAAGTCAGCCCCGTTGATTTGACCAGTGTCAATTTTAGCACTGTTTTGGGCAAAGCCACTTAGGGCGGCCAGCAGTAAAAAGAGTATTATTTTTTTCATAGGTTAAGTAAATTAACATTATTTGGCAGCCATTCGAATGGCTCCGTCTAAACGAATGGTTTCTGCATTCAGCATTTGGTTCTCAATGATCTGAATGGCCAATTGTGCATATTCAGAAGGTTTGCCCAATCGCTGTGGAAACGGCACCTGCTGTCCAAGGGATTCCTGAACTTCCGGAGAAAGGCCTGCCAGCAATGGGGTTTCAAAAATTCCCGGTGCTATGGTGTTCACACGAACTCCCATTCGGGCAAATTCGCGGGCTATCGGCAGGGTCATGGCCACAATACCACCCTTGGAGGCCGAATAGGCAGCCTGACCGATCTGCCCGTCAAAGGCTGCTACTGAGGCTGTATTAATGATAACTCCCCGTTCTCCGCTTTCGCCCGGTTCATTATGCTGAATCTCGTTCACCACCAGACGGATACAATTGAAAGTGCCGACGAGGTTAATGTCCACGACATTTTTAAAGAAATCGAGAGGATGCGGACCCTCTTTGCCCACTACTCTTTTAGGTGGGCCAATACCGGCACAATTCACGAGGCCGTCAATACGACCGAACTTTTTGAGGGTTTCATCAACGGCTTTTTGCACCTCTTCCTCACTTCTGACATCTGCTTTTTGAAACAAAATATGCTCAGCATTTTCAGAAGCAAAGGCCTCACCTTCTTCGGTTTTGATGTCAATGAGGCAAACGTTCCCACCTTTTTCAAGGATGGCTTCGGCCGTTGCCCGACCCAGCCCTGAGGCACCTCCGGTGATGATGAATACTCTATTTTCAATCTTCATAGCTTAGGAATAAAAAGTTTCAGCAATAAAGGTATCATGTTTTTTGAGGATCTTGTTTTGGTTGATTGACCCCTTGTCGGTGATTTCGCCGGCCAATGCATCAGGGGCCTCCGGGGCGATGCTATACTTAACAATTTTCGTGGAAGAGCCTTTGGATTGACCATTGAAGAGTTCCATTGTTTGATCAATAAAAGCATTGACTTTTTCGGCGGACAGCAGTTCTTCATAGGCCAGTTTCCTGCCTTCCAACTTTTCGCAGGCCGAATGATTAACAAATACTAATGCTCCAATGAAGTTTTCATTCAAACCGGTTAAGACAATATCATGAATGATAGGGTCACCCATGGACATTAGCTTCTGACGGATAACACCAACGCTTACCCAGGTTCCGCTGGACAGCTTAAAATCTTCTTTGATTCGCCCATCAAAGAGGAGACCCAAGTCTGGATTTTCTTCGTCAAGAAATCGAACAGCATCACCGGTCTTATAATAGCCTTCCTCATCAAAACTGTCTTTATTCACTTCTGGTGCTTTCCAGTAACCTGCGGTTATATTCGGCCCCTTATAACGAGCTTCCAGTTTATCATTAACCGGTGTGAGTTTGACGTCAAGGCCGGCCACAGGTACACCCAAACAGCCGGAAAATGCTCCCGGCCAATTGGCAAACATGGCTGATGGCCCTGCTTCGGTACAGCCAAGTCCTGAAATGATCGGGATTTTCATTTCAATAGTTTTAATGGCCAGGGCCTCCCACCGATCCCAAATGGGTTGAGCGAGACCGGCACCGGCGTAAAACAGCATCTCCAGGTTTTTGAAAAAGGTTTTCGACAATTCAGTATCTTCCTCGAGGTAATCCAATAACATTTCAAATCCTTTGGGTACATTGAAATAGGCTGTCGGAGAAATACCCTTTAGGTTTTTTACAGTTGTTTCAATGCCAGATGGACTTGGAATGCCCTCATCGATATAAAGAGTGCCTCCATGCATCAAAGTCAATCCGAAATTATGATTCCCCCCAAAAGTATGGTGCCAGGGAAGCCAGTCCACAAATACGGGTGGATTGTCTGCCATAAAAGGAAGGCATTGGGTAATTTGAGTTAAACTGGCTGACCACATGCTGTGATGAATGATCACCCCTTTCGGAGAGCCTGTGGAGCCGGAGGTGAATAATATTTTAGCAATTGGGTTATCTTTTTTAGGCAGATTTTGACGGTTTGAGATTTTCAAAAGCTCTGACAAATTGACTCCCGGACTATTTCTCTGGCAAATGACCGAGACCTCAGGAAGTTGTTTCTGAATGCTCTTCAAGGCGTTACTATATTTTTCGGCGTCTTCGGCAAAAACGAAGTCCGGTTTGAGCTGCTCCACACAATAGTCAAGCTTTTCAAGAGAATCAGATTTTAAGGAATATGCAGGAGAAATATGTGCATAGGTTAAACCAGCTTTTAACGCACCAAGAACCACCAAAGCGTTTGAAATTGAATTTTCAGACAGCAGCATCACAGTACTTTCGTCTCCAAAACCTTTCTGAAGAAAGTACTGAGCAATAGCCGTTGCCTTAAGATTAGCCTCGCTGTAGGTTAGTTTTTCCCATTCTCCGTCGGAATCTCGCTGAGCCAGAAAAACATGATCCGGCTTTTCGGTTGACCATTGATCCAGAAAAAAGGTGACTTCATTTGGGTAGGCACGGAGTGGCTGAAGATTACGATAAAGAATAGAACCGTCTTTCCGTTTTTCAACGGAAGTCTTTGTTGGCCCGAAATTTACCTTTTTGTACATTTTTAGTGATTGGTTAATTGGGAATTGGATAACCGGAGAATTAGTTGACTTCAGAATTGGACGATTGGTGAATTGGTCGTTTTTCAGAATTTCCAATTCTCCAATTATCACTCTCCTACTTTCTTCGCTTTGCCTTCCAGAAAATCACGTAATCGTTTTTTGGCCTCAGGGCTGTCCTGTGCAAGGGCTGCAGTCAGTGATTCCATCATAGAGGCCTCCTGATGTGATGCTTCCTGAATTTTTGGTAGAACCTGAAGCACGGCATAAGTGGTCATTTCGGCGTTCTGAGCCATTCTTTCTGCCATTTCCATGGCTTTTTTAAGTCCTTTCCCATTTTCAACAAGGTATTGTGTAAGGCCTTTTTCATAGCCTTCATCCGCATTCAGCACCCGACCAGTCAGCATCATATCGGTCATAGCCGCTGTACCAATAAGTTTCGGAATCCGGAGTGAGCCTCCTCCACCGACGAAGATTCCCCGCATTCCTTCCGGAAGAGCATAAAAAGCAGATTCTTCAGCAATCCGAATATGGGAAGCTGTGGCTATTTCAAGACCGCCGCCTACGCAGGCTCCTTTCAATACCGCAATAACTGGAATGGCTCCAAACTGTATTTTATCCATTACCCTGTGCCACATTCTCGAATGTTCAAGACCTTCTTTCGAGTTTCTTTCTTTAAGCTCAGATAGGTCAAGCCCGGCTGAGAAATGCTCACCTTCGGCATGGATAATGATGACTTTAGTTTCGGCTTTAAATGCATCAATAGCCTTTTCAATAGCGAGTATGAGATCGTCATTGACGGCATTTCTTTTTTGAGGCCTGTTCAGCTTCAGAAGGAGAGTTGTACCTGTCCTTTCGGTGACAAGAATTGATTCTGACATATTCAATAGACCTATTGGTATTATAGGGTGATTTTATTGCACAAAATACCATAAAAAATACCGAATCGAATTGTCTAAACAAAAGTTATTGTATGCAAAATCAATCAAAAAGATGATTTTCTATACTCTTTTGGACTCATTCCTGTCCATTTTTTGAAATGCCTTGAAAAAGAACTGAGGTCTAATTTTCCTAAATAAGCGGCAATTTCCTGAACGGGTATGGCGGTTTGTCGTAAAAGAACCCTGGCTTCGAGCACTTTCATTTCATCCAGTAGATTTTGTGCGGTTTTACCCGTCACTTTTTTAACTGATTTATTGAGGTGATTTGGAGAGATATGCAATAGCTCGGCAGCCATCTGAACGGAATGGATCATGTGAATTTGTTCAGAAAGGAGGTCTTTATATGCACCTGTTAATTGAGAGGCAGCCGATGGCTGATTCTCTACCTGTCCGGGGTTCTCTAACTCCATTTCTTTGAAAAGACTTGCCAGATACAAGGGGATCAACTCAAAACGATTGCCTTCAGCTTTACGGTATTCTGTTTCAAGGCGAAGCAGCTGATCTTTAAAGTTTTCTGGCGAATGAATCTTTACGAGAGGATTTCCGGAGATTCTCCAGAAATTAAATTGGCGACATAAGTCTTTTTGCAATAGCGGATGATTAAAAATATCAGCACGGAAATGACAGTAGAATCCTTCAATGTCTTCACTTATGCTTGTAAGGGCCGTGATCTGATCTGGGGGAAGGCAGAAAAAATGATTCTCTGGAATGGTATATTCGGTGAGACCTTTACTTCGTACAGACCAACCGCAGCTTACAAAAAGAAAGAAATAGACTGACCGTCGGTGCGGAAGAACGGGCAGATTGAGATGTTCCTTATACCGTTCGATTCGCTCAATATGAAATTTCTCGTAGAAAGAGCCCGTCTCAGGCTTCCAATTGCCAAAGATATATTGGTCAAAGTCAGAAGGCCTGAGATTGGGAATCCGTGATTTTATTTCACTCTCCATACAAAAATGGATACGTCAAGAGGGTTTTTCACGCCCTGGCAAATGAACATGGTATTGTTCATCCAATGATATTTTCCTTCAGGAGCTTCCATTTTGGGACGGCCTTTGAAATAGTATTCAGAAGGTTCCACCGGAATGCCTTTAGCGATTTTAGCCGCCACCTCCGGACTTGCCACTCGCATAGCGTCGTTTTTGATGTAAATGGTAACACCGTCATCTGTGGTGAATTGATAATGGGCTTCAAGCTCAGCTACACCATCTTCACGGATGAACTGCCAGTCGGCACCACCGCTGATGATTGTTCCTTTAATGTTCGGCCCTTCTACAGTTCCTCCGATAATTGGGATTATTCTACGAAGTCCGCGTGGAGTCTGACCAACAGTGATGGGCGGGTCAAGTTTGACACGCAATTCACAGATGTATTCCAATTCAGGAACATCAGGTATATTCTGGCCTAAGGCCGAAGTCAAAGTAGAAGCCATAAGAAAGAGTAGAGTTAGGTATTTCATGTTATGGTGAAGGTTTACAGATCAAAAGTATTAATTCCTTTGAATCATAAAAATCGTTTTACTCAGAGAGAACCTTTAAATTTCGAACTTATTTGAAGCATCTATGAGTCATTTTATCAGTTGCGATTGGGGAACCAGCAATTTTCGATTAAGGGTGGTGGAAACCAAAACCGGGGAGGTTCTGGAAACCTTTGAAGAGAATATTGGTATCAGAGAAACATATGACGAATGGCAAAGAAGGGCAATGAAGATTGATCGAAAGCCTTTTTATCTCAATATCTTATCCGATAAAATTTCAAAACTCAATTCGTCTTTTCCGGAAAATGCACCGGTGCTGATTAGTGGCATGGCTTCTTCTTCGATTGGTTATAAGGAATTGCCTTATGGACAAACGCCCTTTGATTTAAGGCGTCCTCAATTGATTTTTGAGAAGGACTTGCTGCCCGGTACCTCTCGAGAAGTCTGGCTTTTCTCAGGGCTTCAAACAGAGAACGATATCATGCGGGGTGAAGAAACCCTGATTCTGGGGGCTTATGCGTTGGATTCTTCCGATAAGACTCTTGTATTACCAGGGACTCACTCAAAACATGTAACTATTAAAAACGGGAAGGTGAGAAATTTTAAAACCTACATGACCGGCGAGTTTTTTGAGTTGCTTTCATCTAAGAGTGTCTTGCAAAACACTGTTGAAAACTCCTCAAATTCAGAAACGGAGGCATTTAAAGAGGGCGTTTTAAAAGGAGCTCAGGAAAATCTTCTCAATTCGGCATTCCACGCAAGAACAGCTTCAGTTTTACATGGTAAACCTACGAAAGATAATTTTGAGTACCTCAGTGGTTTACTCATTGGTTCTGAGTTAAAGGAGTTGCAACAATCAACTGACGAAGTTTTGTTTATTTCTGGTTCTGCCCTTAAGCAGGCCTATTTCAGTGCCGCAAAATTGCTTCTAAAGACCAATCAATTCGGTTTTCTTTCAGCGGAAGATGCTTTAATTAAGGGGCATCTGGGATTATTCAGTGAAGTTTGCTGATGATTTTCATTTACAATTCCTCCCTCCCCTTCTCCTCATCCGGGTTCATTAAATAGGTCAGGAGCTCACCTTTTTTTGAAATTTCAAGGACTCTGAAGCCACAGTAATCAGTCCCCCAGCTGCCGCCGATATGCGAATCGAAAATATATGGGATGTCTTGATGTACCCGCACACCGTCCTGATCATGCTCGTGACCATGAAAAACAGCTTTGATATTATTGTATTGCCCCAATAGGTTGAAAAATTCAGGTGAGTCAATCCCGTTTGCGGTCCAGCTGGCCTGTGGTATATGAATAATCAGCACCACGGTTTTGAGATTTGAGAATTGATCGAGCTGTTTTTTCAACCAGGCAAGATCAGGCATCAGGTATTCACCTTTTTCATTTGAAGTATTGGCCAGAATGAACCCGGTTTTCTTTTTGACAAAACTCAGATTGGTCGGCATTTGCCAGATTTCTTCCCAGCGGCGATCACTTACTCTGTCATGATTTCCTTTGGTGACATAATAGGGGATGTCCAGGCCGTCATACACACTCTTGACCTCAGGCATCCATTTGGGGTCGTCATGGATCAGGTCGCCATTAATCACACAGAAATCGCAAGGGTGAGATTGGGCGAAACGGTTTGCCTTATTGACAAAGGTGCTTGTCATCTCCTCAAAAGCTGTATTGGGCTGACCGTAATGGGAGTCTGAACCGATAATAATTCTCAAAAGCCCCTTTTGTGCTGACCATTGTGCAAAATCGAAAAGGCCTTTGCCGGGAAGTACACCCAACATGGTAAGGGCTGTTGCATTTTTGATAAAAGACCTTCTGTTTTGACTTGACATAATACTTTGAATTTAGACCTACTAAATGTAAGGAAAAAGGAATATCGGACCGTCTGATTTTACGGATTTAACCCAAACTTAATCCTGGTATGAGGTAGCTTACATTAAAAAATTGTAGAAATTGGAGTATCAATTGAATACAATGAAATTAAAATTATCTATCCTGTTTTTCTTGCTTTCAGGAATTGCTTTTGCTCAGAAAACTGAGAACGTCATCTTAATAACCCTGGATGGTGTCCGTTGGCAGGAGGTTTTCAGTGGTGCAGATTCGTCTATCCTGAATAATCCTGAGTATACAGAAACGATCGATCGAACGAATGAGCGATTTTGGGATGCTTCACCTGTGGAAAGAAGAGAGAAGCTAATGCCTTTTCTGTGGGGAACAGTTCAAAATCAGGGAGTCATAGCGGGCAACCGGGTTCTTGGAAGCAAGGTTGACATCAAAAACCCTTATGGCTTTTCCTATCCGGGATATAACGAAATTTTAACAGGTTATCCAGATCCCAAAGTAAACTCAAACGACAAGAACTATAACCATAATACAACGGTATTGGAGTTCCTGAACCAACAGGCTGAAGCGGCAGGCAAAGTAGCTGCGTTTTGTACCTGGGATGTATTCCCCTACATCATTAATGATAAAAGGAGTGGAGTTTATGTGAGTGCGGCAGGTACGTTTAATCCGGTAACCAATTCGCCGGAAGAGCATTTACTGGATCAGATAGAGCACTCAGTGCCGAGCCTGGCGAGCGGACGGTTTGATTTCCTTACCTTTTATCGGGCATTTGATTATCTGAAAAATAAGGCTCCCAAAATGCTCTATTTGGCCTTTGATGAAACGGATGAATTTGCTCATGAGGCCAAGTATCGGGAATACCTTTATGCCATTAATACCATTGATAATTACATTTCGCAGCTTTGGGAGTACTGTCAGTCAACCCCTGAATTTAAAGACAAAACAACGATCATAATGGTCACAGATCATGGTCGTGGTGATAAAATCAAAAGCCAGTGGACCAGCCATGGCGAAAAAGTAGAGGATTGCCGTTCCATTTGGTTTGCGGCCATTGGGCCAGACACACCGGCCATTGGCGAGCTTAGTCAAAATCATCAAAATTACCAGAATGAAATTTCAGCTACAGTTGCGAAACTACTTGGGCAGGACTATCAAAACGGGCATGAGATTGGAAAACCGATTGATTGGATAGTAAAGTAGGAGTTTCGTTTGAGGGTTGCCTCAGCAAAAAAATCGAAGTGAAACACCGTCCGACAGTCTAGTAGTAGCCCTGACAGGAATCGAAGCCGATCGCGGCCCGCCTGTTCTAAAGTTTAGGAAAATTCTATTCCCTGCCTGCCGGGTTTTTATTTGTGATCCCACCAGGAATCGAAGCGGAACGCCGCCCGCCTGAATCAAGAGTTTAGGAGTAGCCCCGACAGGAATCGAACCTTTTTTATGTATTTTCATCTATATCGCCCTATATGTCATTTCGGGGCTGTTTTATGAATAGGTAGTATACCATTTTTCACTATTTTCTCTCATTTTGCTGTTACACTTACTGTTACACTTTATATTTGTAACAGTTAATTGAAAGGAGATGGCGACTACAAAATTAAGGCTGCGACCAGACAGCAAGAATAGGGGAGGGAAGCTTGGAATTTATGTACAGGTATGTATTAAAAGTGACGTGAAATTATTCTCGACAGGTCAAAGAATAGAAAAGGAAAATTGGGATGCGAAAGGGCAAAAGGTTAAGCGTCTTACGGGTAGTCATGATCACAAACAGATTAACCTCATCCTCGAAAAAAAGCATCAGGAGATTAAGGAAATTATCTTTCAGAAAGAGGTAAACGGAGAGGAGGTAAGTTTTGATTCAATAACAGATGAACTGAAACCTGAGGAAAAAGTACCAAGCAATTTTACAGGTTTATTTGATAAGTTTTACGCCTCTAAGTCCATGGAGTATGGTAATGGTACAACAAAGAGTTATCGTGTCTTAAAGAATCAAATTCTTGAGTTTAGAAAAGGAAGGGATTTTGACATTTCAAAGTTGGACTACAATTTTTACGACGGGTTCAAAAACTGGCTCCTAAGAGAAAAGGGTCAAAAGAATGATACTGTAAATAAGAGATTGAAAACGCTTAAAACCTTTATGAGGTATTGTGCCAATTTTGATCTTTTCGATGTGGCCGACTTGGCTAAAATGAAAATGTTAGAGAGTAAGCCCTCTACCAAAATAGCTTTAAATGAGGATGAGGTAGCTCAATTATGGGAATATGACTTCTCTAAAAACGAACGTTTGGAAAAAGTCAGGGATTTGTTTGTTTTTGGATGTGCTACTGGCTTACGCGAATCGGATATCCAAAATCTAAAGAAGGCGAATATCAAAGATGAAACCATCTACTTTAATGCTATTAAAACCAGTACTGATCTTGAAATTCCGTTGAACAAATACTCGAAAGCTATTCTTGAAAAGTATGATTATAAGTTGCCTAAAATTTCGCAACAAAAACTAAATCAGTATATCAAAGAAGTTGGAGAATTGGCTGGTCTTGATGAAGATGAAATTGTAGTTACTTTTCAAGGAGGGAAAAGGTATGAAGAAACAGCTAAAAGGTATTCTCTTCTAGCGTCTCACGTGGGCAGAAGAAGTTTTGTGACTATCATGATTCAAAAGGGAGTTCCTATTCCGGTTATACAATCCATGACGGGTCATAAAGACCTTGCGAGTTTTCAGCGATACATCAAAATTGCCGATAGAGATCGAAAACTCGCAATGGCCAAATGGTGACGTAAAGAGGACAAAAAAGCCTAAATAGGACAAAAAGGCTCAATTTGGACACGCTTAAAAAGTCAATCAACTTGTTTTATGGCAAATTAGAATGCCATGAAAGAGATACAGTTATTGAATATAGAGCTTAGTGAACTTAAAGAATTAATTCAATCATCAGTACGAGAAGTGTTGAGTTCCACTTCTTCTGAGGATGCCGGAAAATCGAAAATCCTGAACCAAAAAGAAGCTTGTGAGTATTTAAAAATCTCTCCTCCAACGTTTAGAAAAATCAGAAGCCGGTTTAAAGCTTATCAGGTTTCAGAGGGGCGGAAGGTATATCTGAAGAATGACCTAGATTTATTTTTAAAAGAAAACGAGAAATAACAAACACTATGCAAGGTGTGAAGTTGAATAAAATAGTCGGAATTAAAGTATAGGAGCGGCACATCTACTCCTTAGGTTATGGGAAGTTTCTGCTTTTTAATAATACACCTAATGTAAATGGAACACACAACACATACACACAATAGCTATCTTTTACTTGTGAAACTGCCAATTCGTCGATCAACAGAATCTATCAGTTAATATCAAGTACCCTGAAATGGTTGTTGAAATATTCTCCAATTTCGAAGGCTCAGAAATACCCGAATTTGGGAAGAGTAATTTGTGGTTCTTATAAAAAGAAAGGCTCGGTTCAATACGCCAGAGCCTTTCCCGCTACTAAATCCACACAACTTTGACTAAATTTAAGAATCATAATCGAGATAACAAATAGGTTATTTGAAAATTACATAGCCTAACTATAAAACTATATCCGCTTACAAATGGCACCAAAATTTAAGAACTTTGATTTATCAAAAATTGAGTTCCATTGTGACAAATAATACCTTAAAAAATCAAAATATAGCTCTTTTTTTAGCAGCAATAACCATCATTTATAATCTCGCTGAAGGCGTAATTTCTACTTTTTATGGTGCCTCCGATGAAACCTTAGCTCTATTTGGATTTGGAGTAGATAGTTTTGTGGAAGTACTTTCCGGTATTGGCATTGCTCATATGATTTTCAGGATGAAAAAACATCCGGTGGAAAACCGGGATCAGTTTGAGATTACAGCTTTGAAAATAACCGGCTCAGCTTTTTATCTTTTAGTGGCAGGGCTCATTTTGGGTGCAATACTATCTGTCATGTATCAGGCCAAACCTGAATCTACCCTTGTAGGTATCATTATTTCATTGATTTCAATTCTAACCATGTACATTTTGTACAGACAAAAATTAAAAGTAGGTCAAGCCTTAAATAGCGAACCAATCATCTCTGACGCCAATTGTACCAAAACGTGTTTTTACTTATCCTTCATTTTACTTGGCTCCAGTGCTCTGTACGCTTTATTCAAGATTCCTTATGTAGATGCATTAGGAAGCCTTGGCATTGCCTGATATGCTTTCAAAGAAGGCAAAGAAGCTTTTGAAAAGGTGAGGACAAAATCCTTAAGTTGTACTGATCACTGTTGTTAAAAAATCCTTTTATCATGAGAAACAACGAATCTGTATATCAGTTTCTTGAACACTTAAATGGTATTCAGCCGCTTGGCTTAGAGGCAAAAAACGCAATAGCTGGCCTTTGTACTACCGTTCGAATAAACAAGAATAAAGACCTTCAATCAATTGGCCAAACGTGCAAAACCATTTATTTCGTTAAAGAGGGGACTGCAAGAATCTATTATTACAAAGATGGTAAAGAGGTGACCGAGTTCTTTGCCTTTGAAAACGACTTGATAATCAGAGCTGAAAGTCTCTTTGCTTCAATGCCAAGTCATAAGGCCATACAAGCAATTAATGATACGATTTTCATTGCTATTCCGGCTGAGCAACTTTTCCTTCTTTTTGACCGCTTTCATGATATCGAGCGGCTTTTTAGAAAAATTGTGGAACGTTCTTATGTGGACACTGTCAACAGATTGGAAAGCCTGCAATTCAATTCAGCTGTAGAAAGATATAATTTGTTGTTACAACATTCTCCCGAAGTTGTCAGAAAAATCCCCCTTAAATACATCGCCTCATTTCTTGGCATAACACAAGTCAGCCTCAGTAGAATCCGAGCTGCAACGCCCTGATTATTTAACATTTGTAAAAGGAATCGCCTAATGAAAACCTGTACTTTGCCTTATTGACAAAAGGTCTTTATGGTTGAATTAGGTTTGAGAGAAAATTGGAAGCAATTCACATTACTAGTCATTATCAATGGCTTTGTTGGCGGCATGATAGGCTTGGAACGAACCATTCTGCCACAGATTGCAGAAGCCGATTTTGGCATAGCTGCCAAATCTGCTATCCTTTCCTTTATTGTGGTATTCGGAATATCCAAAGCCATTACCAACTATTACACTGGTGCTTTTGCCAATAGGATTGGGCGAAAGAACTTATTAGTTATTGGTTGGTTAGTCGGGCTTCCTGTTCCACTTATCCTAATCTATGCTACAAATTGGAATTGGATAATTGCAGCTAATATTTTATTGGGAATCAATCAAGGACTCACATGGTCCAGTACAGTAGTAATGAAGATTGATTTGGTGGGCGATAAAAATAGAGGTCTTGCGATGGGTATCAATGAATCAGCCGGGTATTTAGCCGTTGGTATCGTGGCCTTTCTTACCGGCTGGATGGCATCAGAATATGGGCTTCGTCCATATCCGTTTTATTTAGGAATCGGGTTTGTAGTATTGGGTCTCCTATCAAGCTATTTTCTTGTAAAAGATACCGTTCATCATGTCAACTCTGAAATCAATGCAAGCCAAATCAAGAAACTAAAAAATGTATTTCGTGAGACCACTTGGACAAACCCAAACCTTGGTTCTATTACTCAGGCAGGGTTGGTCAATAATCTGAATGATGGGATGATTTGGGGACTGTTTCCAATTCTTTTAGCCAGCAAAAAATTTACTCTTTCCGAGATTGGAACCATAGTAGCTATATATCCTATAGTATGGGGCTTGGGCCAATTGATAACAGGTAAGCTCGCAGATATTTGGGTAAAAAAATCAATGCTTTTTTGGGGTATGCTGGTTCAAGGTTTTGCCATTATCACAATGATATTTGCCGCCTCATTTGTACAATTCGCACTTTTGAGTATTCTATTAGGGCTTGGTACAGCAGTGGTCTATCCTACATTCCTTGCCGCCATTGCAGACTACACCCATCCTGAGCAACGGGCAGAGAGTCTGGGTGTTTTTAGACTCTGGCGTGATATAGGTTATGCTGTAGGTGCTATTCTCACCGGTTTTTTGGCAGATTTCTTTGGTCTTGACAGCTCTCTAGTTGGTATAGGTGCACTTACAGCACTTTCGGCTTTGGTGATAGCGTTGCGGATGTCCGCGGGGAAACTTGAGTAATCAGGAATTCAGATCAGATTATGTGCATCGCTTAAATTCAGCTGGCTAATAGTTCGATTTCTGAAGACCTCAAAAAGGTATTGTCTACTTTTTTCAAATTCATTGTGCAAAGGGCAGGGGTTAGTTTGGCTACACCTGTCTTTTCCCAGAAAGCATTTGTTTAGCACTCCCAGTCCATCTATGACATGAATAATATCAATAAGCGAGGCATTAGGTGTGGTTTGGTTACTGAAATACCCGCCATGAGGGCCTTTCACTGAGCTAATGAGCTGATGTTTTGCCAAATCCTTAAGAACTTTACTTAGAAAATGCTGGGGGATGCCCAGCTGCTCTGCAATCTGGACTACCCCCAGCTTCTCTCCGGGATGCTCGTTGAGCAAAACAATGGCCCGTATGGCATATCCGCAGGTTTTGGAAATCATTCTACTTTCTTTCTATTTCGACCTTAAATTAAAGCTATTTGCTCACTTTCCATTTTTTCAGCCTTTGGAAAAAGGATATTGTTTTCCAGATGAATGTGCTGAATAAGGTTATCATCCAGGTCCTTAAGCATCGCAAGCATAGCCAGATGCGAGTTGCAGGCATCCTCTGGTGGTGTATAATCAGAGGTAATCACTCTCAGGCGGTGCAGAATTTCGCCGGCCTCATCGTGCTCTGCATTCATTACTGCCAGTGGGTTTTGTATGGTCTGAAAAGGAGGTCTGTGACTCAGACTATTCTGTTCCATTTCCTTAATATATGGAAACAGTATCTCTTCTTCTTTCGGCAGGTGGCCTTCCAAATCATTTTTTAAGGCAGCGAAAAGCTGTGACAACTCCGCCAGCCAGCTGTACTTTTCGCCATGTTTAGCAGTAACCTTGTTTACAAGGCCATCAATTTCCGGTAACTTTTCATACAAATACTTGTGATGTACTTCATATATATAGTCTGAAAGAAATGACAGGCTCATGGCGTTAAAGTCAAGTCCCGGCACTGTGGCCGACTTTCTTTCGAGGCCTGCCAGCTGATTTACCAACATATGGCTATCAATACCTGAGGTTTCGCAGGCTTCTTTTATAGTACGCTTACCACCGCAGCAGTAATCTATATTGAGTTTTTGGAAAATCTGTGAGCTGAGAGGTCGCTCCTTTACCCAGTCACCTACTAATGTTTCTTCTATGTTCATTTTTATTGATTTAAATTTTAATTAAAGATAAAAGGGTCTTTTATTCTTTATTATGATATCTCTCATATCACTAAACTGGGCTAGTCATGAATTCGGGAAAGGCTGAAACCGACATTTGTTTCCACAATCTATAAAACAGATAGACAATCATGAGAAAATTAATTATTCCAATTTCGATGCTACTGATGGCCTGTGGGGGTGCTCAGCAGCGGGCAGAAAGCCCTGAAACTGACGATTCGGTTCTATTAAAACAGGAAGAAGTACACGGCACTGAAGTAAGTGCAGTGGAATTGACAAATCCGCTGGATGCCGCAATGGTCGAAACGGGTGAAGGGATTTACGATATGAAGTGTTCCTCCTGCCACAGGCTCACAGAAGAGCGGCTGGTGGGCCCGGGCTGGGCCGGTGTAACACAAAAAAGAGAGCCTGAATGGATCATTAATATGATAACCAACGTGGACATGATGCTGGAAAGCGACCCCGAAGCTCAGAAAATGCTGGAGGAATGTCTCGTACGTATGCCAAACCAGAATGTGACTTCAGATGATGCCCGCAGTATTCTGGAATTCATGCGTAAAAATGACGGTGAAGAATAGACTATTAACTCAAACAAAATAAATCATGAAATTCAAATATATTCTAGAAGGGACACTAGGGCTGGCAATCGCCGCCAGTGTATTTAGCTGTAAGCCCTCTGGTCAGGGAGCCGCTGGAGGCAATCTGATTGCCGGTGACGCCGCACAGAAGGTATATGTAGCACCGGGAACGCATGACGAGTTCTATAATATTGTTTCCGGTGGTTTTAACGGCCAGGTCTCAATTGTAGGTCTTCCATCTGGCAGAACCCTGAAAATTATCCCTGTTTTTTCTCAAAACGGTGAAAATGGCTGGGGCTATAGCGAAGAAACAAAACCAATGCTCAATACCTCAAATGGTTTTATACCCTGGGATGATGCCCACCACCCGGCTCTGTCTATTACAAATGGAGAACACGATGGCCGATGGGCTTTTATCAATGGTAATAACACACCACGGATAGCCCGTATCAGCCTGTCAACCTTTAAAACTGAGGAGATTATAGAGCTTCCTAATTCCGCCGGGAATCACAGTTCGCCTTTTATTACGTTTAATACTGAATATGCCGTAGCCGGTACCCGCTTTGCCGTACCGCCGGATAACGTAGGTGACGTGCCTATTGACAGCTACAAACAGAATTTTAAAGGGTACCTCTCTTTTGTAAGTATTGACAAAGAGACCGGTAAAATGGCTATCAAGTTTCAGTTAAAAACTCCTGGGATTGACTATGACCTGGCCCGTGGTGGAAAAGGTCCTTCAAAAGACTGGATTTTCTTCTCTTCATACAATACAGAGCAAGCCAATACCCTGCTGGAGGTAAACGCCAGCCAAAAAGATAAAGACTTTATTCTGGCCATTAACTGGAAAAAAGCTGAAGAGTACCTTGCTGCCGGAAAGGGCAAAATGGCTCCCGGAAAGCACGCTCATAATTACTGGAATGAAGAAACACACTCAGCTACTTCAGAGATAATCAATGAGGTAATGACGCTTGACCCGGCCGACTGCCCGGATATGTTGTACTTTATTCCTTGTCCTAAATCGCCGCATGGCTGTGATGTGGACCCAACAGGAAAGTATATCATCGGCTCTGGTAAGCTGGCAGCGGTGGTTCCGGTATTTAGTTTTGAGAAATTGCAGAAAGCTATCAAAGACAAAAATTTTGACGGTGAGTTTGAAGGTATTCCGGTAGTAAACTACGATGCCGCTCTATACGGAGAACTTCAGAAGCCAGGTCTCGGACCTCTTCATACCGAGTTTGACGCCAATGGAAATGCGTACACCTCCATGTTTGTATCATCCGAAATAGTGAAGTGGAACATTGAAAATCTGGAAGTGCTTGATCGCGTGCCAACATACTATTCAATCGGTCACCTTTCCGTACCCGGAGGCCCGACCACCAAGCCTCATGGTAAATATGTGATCGCATATAACAAAATCACCAAAGACAGGTATCTGCCTACAGGCCCTGAGCTTACACACTCCGCTCAGTTGTATGACATTTCCGGTGATAAAATGAAACTTCTGCTTGATTTCCCTACCATCGGTGAGCCGCACTATGCAGAGGCTATTCCGGCAGCTCTGATTAAAGATAACATTAAGAAAATCTATGAATTGGAGAAAAATGGACACCCGTATGCAGCAAAAGGCGAGAAAGAAACGCGTGTGGAGCGTAAAGGTAAAGAGGTACACGTTTACATGACATCAAGCCGTTCGCACTTTGCTCCGGATAATATTGAAGGGGTAAAACTGGGTGATGTGGTGTATTTCCATGTTACTAACCTGGAGCAAGACTGGGACGTACCCCATGGTTTTGCAATAAGAAAAGCTAATAACGCTGAAATTCTGGTAATGCCGGGTGAAACCGCCACCCTGAAGTGGGTGCCTGAGAAAGTGGGAATTGTACCGTTCTATTGTACTGATTTCTGCTCTGCCCTCCACCAGGAAATGCAAGGTTATATCCGAGTATCTCCAGCAGGTAGCAATGTGCCTCTGGCCTGGCATGTAGGTAAATCTGCCATGACGCAGGTCGAAAACAAAGCCAAATAATTCTAAAAAAGGCGGCGGTGTACAGGCCGTCGCCTTTATCCCCAAAAATACTTATTCCAATGAAGCCGCTGGGGAGTATCCAGATTCCAAAGTGATTCTCTTACTCCGTAACGGTCGCATGTGACCATTGAAATAATTAAGAAACAAACACATGAAAAAGATAAGTAAAATATCAGGCTTACTGGTACTGCTCGGAACCCTCGCACTTCTTCTTACCTATATTCTTCCTATCTGGAGAATTGACCTATGGGCACCACAGTACCCTGAAGGCCTGTCTATGTTTATTTGGCTTGACAAGCTGAGCGGTCAGGTAGAGATCATCAACGGACTCAACCATTACATAGGCATGGCTCATATTAAGGAAGAGATGTTCCCCGAGTTTGATATCCTGCCCTGGATCATGAGTGGTATCATTGCTTATGGTCTTCTGGTGAGCTTCTTCAGAACCCGTAAATGGCTGCTTAGTTATCTCATTCTTCTTATTGCGTTTGGTATTGCAGCTTTGGTAGACTTCTATAAATGGGGATACGAATACGGCCATAACCTGGCTGATGACGCGGCCATTAAAGTACCCGGAATGTCATATCAACCACCTGTAATTGGTTACAAAGAGCTGCTGAATTTTGGAGCCTACTCGGTACCTGCCAGTGGCGGATGGATTGTGGTGGCATTAGGCCTCATTCTTATTGGTACCGTGATTTATGAATTTAAATACAGAAAGTCATGAAAAGAATATGCTTGATTTTTCTGGGGGTGGTATTAACGCAATGTTCCGTATCGCCTGAGCAAGTGGAATATGCAAAAGACCCCTGCCAATTTTGTAAAATGACCATCATGGAGCCCGGCTTTGCTGCTGAACTGGTCAACACCAAAGGGCGATCCTACAAATTTGACGATATCTCGTGTATGATAAAGTACATGAAAATGGAAGAGCAGCAGGTGGAAGACTACGCCTTTGTACTGGTTAATGAATATGCTACCGACCAGTGGATTGACGCTGCAAATGCCCGCTACATACACCATGAAAACCTAAGAAGTCCTATGCAGGGCAATACCGCAGCTTTTAAAAGTAAAATCCCGGAAGAATGGGCTCAGGAGCCCGAACTAAACTGGAATGAGCTATGGGAAATGTTTTGAAATACCTCGTCTTCTTCATTCTGCTGCCCGTTATGGTGGTACAGGCCAAAGAGCTGACGGTAACGGATGTTACCGCACTCAGGCAGGCAGTCGAAGAGGCGAAGGATGGAGATATTATCAAAGTCAAAAAGGGTGTTTATCTGATAAATCATCTCGAGATTACTTCGTCAATAGAACTGATAGGAGAACCGGGAGCTATTCTTGACGGACAAAACAAAGGTGAGATAATCACCGTAAAAGCCAATAATGTACTGATTAAAGGGCTTACAGTTCAAAATGTAGGATCAAGCAGCACCATTGACTGGGCAGCTATAAAAGTGCTGGAAGCCCGCAATGTGCAGATCATTGAAAATATCATCAAACAAGGATTTTTCGGTATTTACTTTTCGGCTAGTAATCAATGTCTGGCTACCGGAAATATCATTGAAGGCAGCCCCTTGAATGAACAGAATACCGGAAACGGAATTCATGCCTGGAAATGTGACAGCTTATTCATTACCGAAAACCGGGTGAGTGGCCATCGTGACGGATACTATTTTGAGTTTGTCACCAATAGTCAGGTAGAGCATAATAATAGCTTTGCCAATATGAGATACGGGCTTCATTTCATGTTTTCACATCAAAACGCCTATCGGGATAACGTTTTTGAACATAACGGAGCCGGAGTAGCTGTCATGTACTCCAGAAACGTAGAAATGACCCGAAATAAATTTATCAGGAACTGGGGAGGGGCCGCCTACGGCATCCTTCTCAAAGATATCACAGACAGCCACATCAGCCAGAACACCTTTGACTACAATACCATAGGCGTGGTGATGGAAGGCTGCAACCGCATCGGGTTTGAAAAGAATGTTTTCGGCAATAACGGCACAGCCATTCGTATTCAAGCAAACTGCGAAAACGTAATCTGCCAATACAATGATTTTCTTAACAATAGCTTTGACATTGAGACCAATGGCAACGCCGTTAACTATGCGTTTAACAGTAATTTCTGGGACAAATACGACGGCTACGACCTTGATAAGGACGGTTTCGGAGATTACGCCTTCCGGCCGGTAAGCCTCTTTTCAAGACTGGTGGGAAGAATTCCCGAGGCGATGATGCTTTTCAGAAGTTTGACCGCCACGCTACTCGATAGAATTGAGAAGGTTTTCCCCACGTTCACCCCGGAAAATGTCAAGGATTTAACACCACAAATGACCCCAAATATTGTATGATCACTTTTGAAAATATATCGAAGGCTTTCGGAAAATTACAAGTGCTAAACGGCATAAACCTGAGGTTTAACCGGGGAGAAGCAGTGGCTATAGTAGGACCAAATGGTAGTGGTAAAACCACCTTGCTGAAGATTCTTCTAGGCATGGTTCTACCGGATGAAGGCCGTCTGCTGATGAATGATGAAGATGTGTCAAAAACCTCTGATTACCGTTCACAAATCGGATATATGCCGCAGATCAGTAAGTTTCCTTCAAACCTGCGGATTTCCCAGCTTTTTGACATGATGAAGGAGATTCGTCAGGCAAACGGTCAGTACGATCTGGATCTATACGAGGCATTTGAACTCGAAACCATCAAGGATAAGTACCTGTCAAGCCTGAGTGGTGGTACCAAACAAAAAGTGGCGGCAGCTCTGGCCTTTTACTTTAACCCGCCGGTGCTGGTGCTGGATGAACCCACGGCCGGTCTGGATCCTCTGGCCTGCGAGATACTGAAAAATAAAATCAGGCTGGAAAACACCAAAGGAAAACTATTGCTCATCACCTCGCACATTCTTTCTGATCTGGAAGAACTCACAGAGCGACTGGTGTATCTGCAGGATGGTCGCGTTCATGTAGATCGTTCAATCACTGATTTGAAAGCTGACTACGGTCAGAATAACCTCAGTCGGGTGATAGCTATTTTGATGAAAAAAAAAGAAATGACCTCCTCTGATATACTGCAAGTGGCATGAAAAACCTTGTTTTTATCATATTGCCTTTAGCCCTGCTGACTGCTGTTTTGGGAATTCTGGCCGGCCTCTTCAGAATCGGGTGGAATGGTCCGCTCGCGGTCTCACATCTGGCAATGTATCACGGTATCTTTATGACCGGCGGTTTTCTGGGTACACTCATCAGCCTGGAACGTGTGGTCGCATTTAAGAAAAAAATTGCCTGGGCGGCTCCACTTCTTATGGGTCTCTCACTGCCGACTTTCCTTCTGGGTGAACCCTCAGCAGCCCTGATTTTACTGTTGACAGGAGCATTGGGGTATCTGCTCATTTCTATCAGTATCTACCTGAATCACAATCATAAAGGAAACCTCTTTCTGGTAATTGGGGCTCTGTTTCAGCTGCTGGCCCTCGGTGTTTTTTACTGGTTATACTCTTACCCAATGGCCATGGCTGCCTGGTTCTTATCTTTCCTTTTTACCATTATTGGTGAGCGTCTACATCTCAGCAGCTTTTTGCCGGTGAGCAGACGTCAGTTTTGGATACTTTATATTGCCGCCGGCGTAGCCGTGGTCGGCACGGCATTATATCACTTTTTTTCTGCCTTACCCGCTTCTTTGGGCTTTGCTGCTGTGGCCCTTTGGCTATTGAAAAATGATCTTATCAAAGTTGTTTACCCAAAACGTGGCTTTTATAAATATCTGGGAGTAAGTCTTACGGCCGGATACGTTTGGCTCTTACTTTTTGCACTGTTAAGTGCTCTCCCCTCAAAAAGCCCCTGGCATTATGATGCGGTAGTGCACAGCTTTTTTGCCGGGTTTATTCTAAACATGATTCTGGCTCATGGCCCTATCATTTTCCCGGCGATTCTTGGTGTTCAGGGCAAGCCCTTTCACAATGCTATGTATGTGGCTCTGGTTCTCTTAAACCTTTCAAATCTGTGCCGAATTATGGCTGATATGTATCAAATACCTGTGGTCAGAAAATGGTCGGGCCTTTTCAGCGGGCTTGCCTTCCTGGGCTTTGTACTTGTCATGGCCGTTTTGATGCTTCGTCTCCGGTTCAATTTCCGTGTTCAAAAAACCCTTGTATCATGATAAAGATTCTTAAATATATTCTGATTGATATCCTTAAAAACCGCTTTGTCATCGGCTATACGGTACTGCTGGCAATTCTCAGCTGGGCATTTTTCGGCTTTGAAATTAATCCTGAAAAGGCTGTTCTGAGCCTGCTTAGTCTTAATCTTATTGTGGTACCTCTGGTATGTCTGGTGTTTCCTACCATTTACCTATACAATGCCACTGAGTTTACTGAATTGCTGGCTACCCAGCCCATTGGCAGAAGAAGTATTTTTCTGAGTCAATATCTCGGTATTGCTCTATCGATGATTCTGGCCTTTTTGATAGGTGTGGGACTACCGGTAATGGCTTATGGGGGTGGTGAGGCAGGTTTACGACTTATTTTGACCGGCACCCTGCTCAGTCTGGTATTTGTTTCCCTTTCATTTCTGGCGGTGATGCTAACAGCAGATAAAGCCAAAGGTATTGGCATTACCCTGGCATTGTGGTTTTTCTTTGCTCTGCTTTATGACGGTCTGGTGTTGCTCATTTATCTGATATTCAGCGATTACCCTCTGGATTTTGCCACCATGGGCTTTGCCTTTTTAAACCCGATTGACCTAGCCCGAATTCTGGTGTTGGTAGAAATGGATGTCTCTGCCATTCTAGGTCTTACAGGGGCTCTATTTAAAGATTTCTTTGGCTCTACTTATGGCTTATTCTTCGCCCTGGTGGCCCTGCTACTCTGGTTTATATGGCCGGTTCTGGCAGCTCTAAAGATTTTTATCCGAAAAGATTTGTAAACAAAACCTGATATAAAATGAAAACCTTAGTTATTACCCTTGCACTTGCGGTCGGTTTTTATTCCTGCCAAAACTCCGGCTCTTCTGAAAGCTCTACCTCGGCTGCTTCTACTACCCAGGTGGGTGGTCAGGAGGCGGTTCAGGATGATGTCTCTGACCCCGATGTGGTTAAAGTCGCTGTTGGTTCACCAGACCATACCACGCTTGTTACGGCCATTAAAGCTGCAGACCTCACTACATCTCTGGCAAATGCGGGGCCATTTACTGTTTTTGCTCCTACCAATGCGGCCTTTGATGCACTCCCACATGGAACTGTGGAAAGCCTGCTGCAACCGGAGAATAAGTCTCAGCTTGAAAATATCCTTCAGCACCATGTCATGACCTCTGCATTATCCGCAGACTTTTTCCAGGATGGACAGACCATGGGGATGGTGGATGGTACTAACGTCACTTTCACAGTAAATGGTGACGAGGTTCTGGTAGACGGAGCCAAAATACTGGGCTCGGTAAAAGCCTCAAATGGCTGGGTTCATGTGGTAGATAAAGTCATTATTCCGCAATAATTATTCGCTAAAAAACACGGGAGTGAAAAGGTTATTTTCAATAATATCACTGATTGTATTTTCAATGAAAGTACTTTTCACTCCTTTGCTTTATCTCAAATATGAGTTTAGAAAAGAGTTTATAATTGAGAAATACTGTGTCAATAAAGACAAACCGGCCCTTCACTGCGATGGTAAATGCTACCTGGCACAAAAGATAAAGGAAAGTCAGGAAAAAGAAAGCGAAAAAGAGTCGCTCAGGCTTTTGAATTCACTCCTGACGGTAGAAAGTATTCAAAAGGAGACCTTTTTTGAGTTTACACTCTGGCCGGTTTTTCGTAAACAGGTGCAGTTTCCGGCTTTTCATTCTACCTATCATTTTGAGGTTTATGGTGAGTATTTTCATCCACCTGCCTTTGGCTAAAAAACATCTTTTTTTTAGTCATTCAAATTCCTTCTCAAAATGAAAAATCATACCCAGATAACGGCAGGGCTATTATTTGCCCTTCTGTTTAGCAGTGCTGTGGCCTTTTCACAGCAAATTCAACTAAAAGATACCGAAACCGGAGAGCCTATTGCCTTTGCCACCTATCAATACGCCGGCAGGCAAGGTCATGCTGATGCCGAGGGCCGGATTAACCTCACGGGGCAACCAGGGCAAAACCTATGCCTGAGCCACCTTAACTACGGTCAATGGTGCCTGCAAACCGATGAAATTCAAAAGGGTGGCACGTTTTACAGGCCCAGTCAAACCCGCGAGCTTTTCCCTTCTTCTGTCATAGCTTTACGGCCCAAAAAGGACGAGGTTCAAAGCCACAAACTGGAACACCAGGATAAACTGGCTCATGATGCCGGCTCTCTGCTTAGTGCTGATCCGGCCATTGCCGGAATCCGGAAAAGTGGGGGCTATGGCTTTGACCCAGTTCTCCGAGGCTTTAAATATGACCAGATTAATGTGGTCATGAATGGAGCTCAGGGAGCCACTGCCGCCTGCCCAAACCGCATGGATCCGCCTACCTCACAGGTGGCCCCGAATATGACCGATAAAATTGAGATCATTAAAGGGCCATATGCGTTGAGATATGGCAATGGCCTGGGAGCAACTATCAATTTCGTTTCTGCTCCGCTTGCATTCCATACTGAAAATGAAATCTATGGCCGGGCATCGCTTTCGTATGAAACCAACCTGAACGCCGCTCGCTCTGAAGCCATGATAGGAAACAGCGGGAAAAATCATCTTCTGGAGTTGTTTGGTTCCTGGTCAAAAGGAAATGATTACAAAGCTGGAAATGGAAACGTAATTCAGGCAGATTTTAACCGGGCCAGCTATGGAGGTAATCTGGGACTGAAATTAGGGAAGACCCAGACACTCAAACTTTCTGCTTTACGAAACCTGGCCAAAAACACAGATTTTGCGGCTTTGATGATGGACCTCCGCAATGACGACACCCGCATGTATAATGCCGAGCACCGTATTCTGTTCAAGGGCTCTGCTCTGAAGTCTGTGCAAACCACTGCCTACTACTCTGAGGTAAACCACCTGATGGATAATCTGCTGAAAAACCTGACTCCCCGAATGATGGATGCCAGCACCGATGCCTTCACACAGAATTACGGGTTTAGATCAGAGGCTAAAATGCTCTTTGGGAAAAATGCTCTTTTTACAGGTGTTGATCACCGTACTGAATATGCCAGAGGCCTGCGAACACGTACTTTTCTGATGGGTCCCAATATGGGTAGGTCAATGACGGATGACCCCTGGCAAAATAGCAGTATTCGTCGTTATAGTCTCTTTTCAGAATACCAGATTAATCGCGATTTCCTGCGATTGGTGTTCTCTGGAAGAATGGAGCTTAACGAAGGGGCCATCCGGAATACCAGTCCTGAATTTGCCAATGTCACAGTTAGTCAATCGGGCTTTAAACCCATTGCCAGCCTGTCTGCCGGTGGATTGTATAATCTGCCTAAGGGATTTACGATTGGTCTGTGGGCTGCCCGGGCACTGCGGGCACCGGGGCTTTCTGAACGGTATATAAACTTTTTTGCCATCGGCAGAGATTCTTACGAACTGGTGGGAGACCCCGGACTGAAACCAGAAACGAATAATCAGGCGGATCTGACACTGGAATACAAAAGCAAAAGAATCACGGTAAGTGCAGATGTTTTTTACTCTTACATCCAGAACTATATCAATTCCCGTATCGACCCTGAGCTCACCCCAAGAATTGCAAACAGTCCTGGAGTTCGTCGGTTTGTGAATATTAACAAAGCCGTGAAAAAAGGAATTGAAACCCGTATAGAGCATTCTCTTACTGCCTGGCTTAGCCATGAACTGGCTTTTGCCTACACCAATGCTCAAAACGTTACAGAAGACGTTCCCCTGCCGGAAACCGCCCCGGCAGACCTGCGGTACTCGCTTAGGCTCAGCTTGATTGAAAATAAACTACAGGTAGCCACTCATTACCGCCATGTTTGGAAGCAAGACCGTATTGATGTCAATTATGGCGAGATGGTTACTCCCAGATTCGATCTTTTCAGCATATCTGCGGGTTACCACATTCTCAAAAATGTACGGGTAAGGGCAGCGGCAAATAATCTCCTGAATACAACCTATTACGAGCATCTGAGCCGTGCCCTGGGAACAGGTCAGCTTTACGCACCAGGAAGGTCATTTGATCTGACTTTGAGCTGGAGCTTTTAGCGTTTTGGGGGGTTTAAGGTGAGATTGGGTATTCAGTGATGAGTGGTTTTATTTTATATTAACCAAGCAGGAATAAAAAGGCTCTGCACAGGAATAATCAATCAATTTAGTACCTTTTAAACGGTCCTTCGGTGATGGGTATGTTTTGCAGTGTTACTTTTTGAAGGGCTGGGAGTTTGAGGTCTGACAGCTTACCCTGGGGGTTTAGTTTGGTCTCTCCCTCATATTTCATACCTATGTTTCAGAAGAAAAAAGCAATTCCTAAAACTCCTTCTCCCCAAACTCACTGGCGGGCAGCCTGGTCGCTTTGTCACGTTTATTGAAATTGTAGCTTAGGTTTAGTAGTAAAATATTGGTTTCCTGTATGTAATTGGTGGTGGTGTAAAAATCCCTGCCTCAGTGGTAACTCGTTTTTCGTTTACACCCTTCAGTCAAAAAGATATATTCTGCCAAAGCAGTGAAGCACTCAGGCGGTTATCAAGAAAGCCCTTTTTAATGGAAATATTGGGCTGGTAAAACCGAGAGACTTCTCCCTGTGCCTTATTTCTTTTTGACAGATAACTCAGGTTAAACTGGCTTTTGTTGTGATCTGATAGCTGATGTTGGAGTAGACCGCGTACACCCAGCCCCTACTACTCACTTCCAACGCATTTTCAAACAAAAATCCTCGTATCTCCAGATTGTAGATGTTTCCTCCAAGAAACGCCTTCAGGTTTTTGATCGGGGAAAGGGTAGCTCCAAGGTCTGATCCAGTCAGTTTGGCCCTGCCCGCATTGGTATAAATGCGGTTCAGGATGGTGTCATTGTACACACTGTTTACCCGGTTTACAATATCCTGGATGTTCTGGTGGTAGATGTTCCAGTAAAAGGTTGCCTTTTTGAAATCTTTACTTAAACCCACCTCATACAGACCGATAAACTCGGGGCGAATGCGGGGATCACCCTGTTCCAGCGTTTCGCTATGTTCACGCTCCGGGTAGGGGTTTAATTCGTTATTGGTTGACCGCTGCACCCGTCTACTGTATGCTGCTTTTAAAGCCCAGGTGTCGCTAAAGTTGTAACGTAAACTTGCGGAGGGAAACAGGTTTGAAAGCGGCAGTTCAAAAGGCTCGCCACCCCGGTCATCACTAAACCTACGATAGGCATTTTCGAAACGTAGCCTACCTGAAAACTTCAGTTTATTTACCTGCCCGGCATATTGGGGATATAGTCCATGAATGCGGTTAAGCACTGAAATTGACCCTGTAAACTCTGGATACACAACAAAAGCCTCGTCATTTTCCTCTTTTTCCAAGTAATCAAACGCCCTATCCTGCAGCTGATTTCTTAACTGATAACCGACAGACAGCTTACCATGCACTACCGTTTTTTCGTAATCGATTTTTGCCCGAAAGGCCTTTAAGGGGTTGTATCCGTTATTGAGCGTGTATTGCAGCGTATCATTGAAATTGTCAATAGTCAGATTTCGGTTTTTGGTCCAGCCTTCTATCAGGGCGTTTTCGTAGAGAGCAGAGAGACTCAGGCTGGAGGTTTCGTCAAAACGATGTAGGTAGTCCAGGTTAAACACCTTAAATGTGCCGCTTTTTAATACCAGATTGGAGTTAAAATACTGACTTTGACCAATTACCGTATTATTGTTCAGATCGGTTTTGGTGTTGTTGTAATAAATATCTGCGAGGCGGTACTGGTCGCGGTGGCCCAGATAGGCTCCGGCGTTCAGCTCATTTTTATCGTTGAGGTAATAGGTAGCCGGAGCCCTGAAACCGTAGTTTTCCCGTTTAAGGCTGCGTTCGCCCTCGCTGGGGAAACTTGTAAAAATATCACCAATGGTGGTATTGACATCGCCCACTCTTCGACCAGCAATATCGTTTCGGAGATAGTTGAGTGCCAGACCCAGATCCAGCTTGTTTTTCCGGTAGTTTAAAGAAACATCGGCACCGTAGCGTTGAGGCTCTTCGGCGTTAAAATACTCTTTGATGCGAGGGAGGCCATACTGCAGGTTGGTGCTGAGTGAAATCCCGTCTATGCTTCCTTTTTTAGTGACAATATTGATGATTCCCGCTTTGCCATCGGCATCGTAACGGTCAGAAGGGGCGGTGATCATCTCAATTTTTTCGATGGTATTGACTGGTATCTGGCTCAGGATGGTGGCGGCATCTATCTGGGTGGGTTTGTCATTTACGAGTATCAAAAAACCTTTGGAGCCCCACACGGTAATTTCGCCTACTGCATTTCCAGTGTTGCTATCACATTCGGTTTAAGACCGGTGATGGTGACAGACTCCAGCAGCTACCAGACTGATAGCCGCTAGATCAAGTCCCTCTGCCAGATTCTGGCAAGAAACCTAGATGTATTTGGTTTTATAACCTACCTCCTCTAAAAGCTATGAAGTATTTGTCCTGATTGAGGCCCTCAAAGCTGAAAATTCCTTTATCATCAGAAACTTCTCCCGTCACATATTGGCAGAATTTTGCTTTTACAGAAGTAGGGTAGCATAGGCCAGAGGCTCGGTGGTGAGAGAGCCTTTAAGCACACCCATGACGCCGTTTTTCTTCTGGGCTGTTGCCGTAGATGGAGCCCTGTAAAAAAGTAAGGAAAGAAGAAGTCTCCTCCTCGCTCTGTTTTGTGATTCAAAGGTAAGCCTTTGGGGATCAAAGTACGACTTGTATGAATATGTATCGGTATTTAGTGGATTTACCGGCCAGAAGTGTTGATCAGGTAAACATCAAGCCTGTGGTAACCCATAAGCCTGTTATGATTCACAAAAAAGTTTAAACCGTCAATTATAATTAGGTATGGTAAATTCGGTAGGTTAAGCGATCTCGCCTGCGGCCCGGTCTTTTGTTACGGCAGGCATGTAAAAGCTTATAAAAATCAGGAAGATTATCCCTTCACGTTTAAGCTTTCTAAATTCTGTATAGAGAAAGAGTTACTTACCGGTTAAAACAGTAAGGGAATTAATTGACAAGGTACATCAATTCAGTCGTTTGTACTTGAAATCGGATAGCCAACAGAATAAACACTAGCACCGGTCGGTAGTACTCCTTCTTTTCATTTGAAAGCAATTCGTAAGATGAAAGTTAAAATGACTCTTGTAATATGGAGTTATTTAATAGGTATTATCATAAATAAGGGTTTTCTGATTAAATCAGCTTATAGTTGGGTTACTATCACAACCGTATTGAAACAAGGGTCAAAGGTACTTTTTTCAATCTTGTTTTTCGGAGGATTTTCATAAATGATAGATCATTGCCAAATGGAGTAAGGGTATAAAAAAGGTGAAAAAAAGTACAAAAAAGTACAAAACGGACTCCCTTACAATATCAATTCTCTTGTTTTATGGCAAATAGAAAGTGCCATGAAAGAGATACATTTGTTGAATATTGAGCTTAGTGAATTAAAAGAGTTAATTCAAATATCGGTAAGAGAAGTGCAAAGTTCATCCCCATCCAAGAACAAAGAGAAATCCAAATACCTGAATCAGACTGAAGCTTGTAAGTATC
This sequence comes from Jiulongibacter sediminis, assembly GCF_001306455.1. Taxonomy (GTDB): domain Bacteria; phylum Bacteroidota; class Bacteroidia; order Cytophagales; family Spirosomataceae; genus Jiulongibacter; species Jiulongibacter sediminis. The sequence goes on from NZ_LGTQ01000015.1 coordinate 216,114, forward strand.
TAAAAATCACTCCTCCCACTTTTAGAAAAATCAGAAGTCGATTTAATGCTTATCAGGTTTCAGAAGGAAGAAAAGTTTACTCCCAGAGGGACTTAGATGAGTACCTCCAAAGTTTATAGGGAAACTAAATTATCAAGGATAATTGCTAAAAATCTTTTAACGTCAATCTGACCATGTTATCTTAGAAATTGCTGTGTTACAATTTTTTGGAAATCTTTAACACATAAGGCAAAATAATTTTCCGAAAAATACTCGTCTAAACCTTTTATGTTAGCTCTTAAGTATCATTTAATCAAATGCTTATAAGTTTATATTTTGGAAGATACTAGTTCCCCTCATTGGTGAAGATAATATCATTAACTCCTTCAAATTTGTCAAATTAGGGTCAAGGTCAGATCAAGGATTACACTCTCATCATTATCAGAACTAGTTTTAAGAATCAACTTTATTTTTCTCCGCTAAGGGGGATTATATTCTTAACAATTTTCAAGGTATTACCAGCGGTCCTACCGCTGTAGTACAAAACTGTAGTCAAATTTGACTACGCTGATTCCAACTCAATAAAGGCCAATTGAATAAAGAAGAAGTCGATTTAAAGTAAGCCAAGAGCGTAATACCGTTCATGACTACCGTAGTACCTCATGGTATTACCTAGGGTTGCTCTATGGAGGAATGGTTATAAAGAGTTGGTTACCTATTAGTTATGCCCATCTCGTCCAAACCTTCATCTTTTAAAGTTGTCTCATTTTCGGTAGTACCTGAGTCAAGCGAGCGTACTACCATCTTCTGAATAAATGCTTCTACCATATCCCAAAGTACTACGATTAAAACGCTCAACAACGCAACAGTTGTAAACATCCAGAAGCTATTCGTACGGGACTTCTTTTGGACATATTGTAAGGTAGTCATAGTTTGCTTAGTACGTTTTTCTAACGTACATGAATTAAGGAAGTGTAGCTTCGGACCAACCTTTTATGCTCATAATTTCATTTTCGTGAATCCTAAAGTATTAATAACCAGCAAAATACAACTACCCTAATAGAGGCACAGTTCGTCTAAAACGTTTTAAGGTTACTTCTAGCTCAGTATGGCGGGAGTTGAAGAATTTGGAAGTATGCACGTGTTTTAAAGCATTTTAAAAGATCGCGATCGCCCGTTCTCCGCTGTTGGAAAGGTATTTCTTTTACGGCACTTGGATATTTATCTTGAACCTAAAAAGAGATTAAAGTATAGAATGTTAACTTTCAAAATTGTGATTTAGTAATATTTCCTTTTCCATACTTTGAACCAATTCTGGTTTACGGGGTAGCTGCGATGTGTTGTTATGTTATTAAACAGAAGAGCAACGCCCAATAGAATCATAACGCCTGAAAACACGGGATTAAGGACGTACCAATAACCTAACGATTTGATTTTTTCAGAGCCTATAATGGCTATCAGTGCAGTAGCACCGCCTGGTGGATGAAGAGTTTTTGTTATCTGCATTATAACAATGGCTGTGGATACGGCAATTGCGGCTTCCAGCCAAATTATCTCTCCCGGGATTATTTTCTGTATTGTAACACCCACAAAAGCACTTAACAAGTGGCCGCCTACCAGATTCCGAGGCTGAGCGAGGGGGCTGTTTATTAGTCCGTAAAGAAGCACAGCTGTTGCTCCGAAAGAACCAATTAGAAAGAGAGTGTCTTGATTTAAAAAAAGTAAATCGCTTAGTAATCCCACCAGGCCAATACCAATGAAACCTCCTAAGAAAGTCCATAGATGCTCTCTATGATTTATCAGAGTTTCCTTGTAGATGATATATTTTACGATTCGGTATTTTCTTTTCATTCAAGTGACTTTAAAGCAAAAATACAGAAGAATAAATGTTGAATTCTCAATATTTTTGTAATATATTTTGACGTGAAGTTTTGATTTGCCATCCTGAATCAAGGCTTTATCTTGTTTGACTAGGAGTAGTCTCCTTTCGAAATTTAGTGACTTCAGAAGTCAACATAGTATTTTCTAATAAAGCTTTCTCTGCAAAAATTGATGTAGATTTCTAGAAATTCTTATGATATTACCGTTGTATAACCAAAGTATTCCAGTAAGGTAGCCAATTCTGGTTGCAAGGTTCTCATCTCAACAAAGATCGATTTAGGCATAAGAATGAAAGCTGTATAGAATCATCCCAGACGGTAGTACAGTTGATGACTGCCGTAATGCCGATGGTAGTACATGGATTGATTCCAGAGAGTCATTTTTTGAAGATGCGAATCTAAAGTGTCGGTTTTCTATTGGTTATGTGATTGTTGCCCAAGCCATCCTTTTTCAAAGTTGTTTTATTTTCGGTAGTACCAGGGTCATACCAGCGTACTACCACCTTCCGAATAAGCGATTCCACCTTATCCCAAAGTACTATGATTAATATACCCAGCAACGCAAAAGTTGATAACATCCAAAAGCAATTCGTACGTGACTTCTTTTGGACATATTGCCGGTAGTCGTAGTTCGGGTAGTACGTTTTTCTAACCTGTATGGCTTGAGGTATTTTAGCGTCATACCATTCTGTAATACTCATTCTTTTCATTGTAGTTTATGTTTATGGATTTGTAACATGCCATTGTTTAAAGCTCGAATTTCAAATTCTGCAATATGAATGTTTCCATCTTTCGTTGTTCCTGTGTAGCTCTCTTTAAATAGATGATCAGGGAAAAGGTTTGCGGGTACAGGTTTTTCTCCAATCAAACGGTACATTTCATCGAGTAATTTCTTGTTTTGCTTGATCTCGGTAATACGTTTGCGTAGTACGGTATTACGATTTAGGTAGTTTTCATTGTTCTTTGTATCCCTACACTTTTTGGAACAATACTTTTGATCACTTCGTCCGGTTAGTTCCTTTTTACAAACCAGGCAGTTTTGATGTCGTCTCATATTTCTGTGGATATTTAAAAGTAGATTAAGTGCTTATAAGCACTTAGAAGTTATTTAAAATAGTTTTAAAGCTCTTTCGACGACCTTACAAAAGCATCCAGGTCACTTTTGGCATATAGAACCCGACTCTCTGAAATACGGTATACGGGTATCTTCTTTTCCCTACTAAGCTTCGTTAAAGTTGGAACTGATATATTCAGATATACCGCAGCTTTCCTGCCATTCATATATTCCGCTTCTTCGTTTTTAGGGTCGGAATCAAACTTCTTGGATCGTGAAGCTGATTCATCGATTAAATCCTTCATCAAAGATTCAAATTGCCCTATTGAAAGGGTGAAAAGGGGATGGCTTTGCTTGTCATGTGTAATCATAGTTGAGGCGAAACATTTATGATCACAAAGCTCTGAAATCAAAATCCAGCTGTCAACACCCCTTGGCCAAATTGCGTTATTTTCTATATCAAATATTAGATAATGAAACACTTATGGAATTGTTGTTTGGTTAACCTTTATCGTGATTAACCAAAAGGGCTATAAAAGTGATCTCCTCAGCAGTGCCATTTCTGCGGAAGGTATTAGCAATTGAAAATCATCCTTGGAGAGACTCAACGCCGCTCAATACTTTTGAGCAAAAGAGTGAATTTATGAATAATATAATACAAGGGCGGGAGGTCTGTATCTATGCCCTGGATGAAAGTGAAGCTTTGCTTTTACCACTGGTTGGTAGTCCTGTCAATGCCGGATTCCCTTCCCCGGCTACAGACTTTCTGGAAAACAAGATTGATCTCAATGCTGAGTTGATAAAGAATCCTTCAACAACATTTGTAGCAATAACAAACGGAGAGTCAATGATTGGTGCTGGTATCTCTGATAAGGACATTCTGATCATTGATAAATCTCTGCCTGCCAAGGATGGGAATATCGCTGTCTGCTTTTTGGATGGAGAGTTTACACTGAAGAAACTAAAGATAGAGAAAGACGTAATTTGGTTGATGCCCCAAAACCCATTGTTCAAACCCATCAAGGTCACTAAAGAAAATGATTTCCAAATCTGGGGCATTCTCACCTACTCGATTCAAAAACATGTACGCACTTATTGATTGCAATAACTTCTATGCCAGCTGTGAACGGTTATTCAGGCCCGAACTAAATGGAAAACCGATTGTAGTACTCAGCAATAACGACGGATGTGTGATCGCCAGAAGTGATGAGGCAAAGGCCATTGGAATTCCAATGGGAGCACCTGCTTTTGAGTTTGAACAGACCTTTCTTCAAAATAAGGTTCATGTGTTTTCCAGTAATTATGCCTTGTATGGTGACATGAGCAATAGGGTAATGTCCATGCTTGGAGAGTTTGCTCCTGAAATTGAAATATACAGTATTGACGAGGCTTTTCTGCACTTCAAAGGTTTTGAGAAATATGACCTTTCTACCTATGGTAGTGAAATCAGAGAGAAGGTTACCAAAGGCACAGGCATACCCATTAGCATAGGTTTCGCTCCTACAAAAGCCCTTGCAAAAGTTGCTAATAAAGTCGCAAAAAAGTATCCGGGTCTGTCTGGAAATGTGTACTGTATTGACTCGGAAGAGAAGAGGATAAAAGCCTTAAAATGGCTCAAGGTTGGTGATGTTTGGGGGATTGGGGCTCAACACGAAAAGAGGCTCAAAAATCTAGCGATTCATACAGCTTATGACTTCAGCGAAATGAACTCATCATGGGTGAAGAATACAATGAGTATTGTTGGGTTAAGGCTTCAAAAGGAGCTTCAAGGAATCCCATGTTTATCCATGGAAGAAATTCAGCCAAAGCAAAACATTGCAGTCACCCGTAGTTTTGAAAAGAACATCAAGGACTTCGGACTTATCCGAGAAAGGGTTTCAACATTTGCCGTAACCTGTGCTGAGAAACTAAGAAATCAAAACTCATGCTGTAATACGATGATGGTTTTTGTATTGACAAATCCGTTCAGGAGGGATTTACCACAGTACAGAAACAACCTGACCATGCAATTGCCCTTTCCTTCAAACTCAAGTATTGAACTAGCTGAGTTCGCTGAAATGGGTCTAAGAAAAATCTACAGAGAAGGATATGAGTACAAAAAGGCCGGGGTAATGGTTATGAATCTGACTCCTGAACAAAACAAACAGGTTTGCCTCTTCGGCAACACAAATCCGATTCATCAACCAGCTATGCAAGTAATTGACGGACTGAATGCAAGACTAGGCATGAAAAAGGTCAAACTGGCCAGTCAAAACCAAGGGCGAACCTTCAAAATGAGACAGGAGAAGCTATCCCCGTACTACACCACAAGGCTCAGTGATGTTATCCGAGTAAAGGCTTGACTACCAAGACTATTTGAAAATTACTGATCAATGCCTTAATTTCAATTTGAAAACATAACATAATAGCTCATGTGTTACCATATCTCTGAAACCACTCCTTTGTTTGATGATTTTGTAGATTACTTTGACATTCCGGGATATAACAGGGACTACAATAATGACCTTTACAAAGTATCTTATCATCTGAATGGTTTTACTAAGCCTCATATTCCGGTTATTAGGCCAGAAGAGGGAGAGTCAGTCATTGACATGTACAAATGGGGGTTAATGCCACATTGGGTAAAAGACCCGAAGACGTGGAAAGCAAACACACTCAATGCAAGAAATGATGAGCTGTTTGGGAAACCCTCATACCGGTCTTATTGGAAAAACAGATGTTTGGTTATTGTATCTGGTTTCTTTGAGCCAAGAGATCGTGGAGTTGCAGGTTTAGAAGGTCCAGCGAGTAAAGTACAAAAGACGGAAAGCTGGTATATCAAAAGCAAAATAGAACCACTATTAACATTGGGCGGAATCTATTGCAATGGAACTGTTTCAATTTTAACAACAGATGCAAGTCCACTATTATCTGAAATTCACAACGATGGCAAACGGATGCCATTAATCATTGATGACCCGGATATCAGAGACATTTGGCTACATGATGACCTCACCCAAGACGAAATGGCAAGATTGATGGACAGTTACCCGGATGACGAAAGCCTGATCGCATACAGAGCTCTTGATGGAATTATGAGCAATAGGGTGGACACCAATGTACCGGAAGCTATTATGCCTCATGCGGCTTAAGAAGTTGATAAATTACAGCTGTAGTTCCAATGGTAGTACCCAAGGTAATACCACAGATTTAAATTTCATTTCACTTTTATCAAGCCGCAACTAAAACAGTTGAGCCTTAAATTAATTTCTACTTAGGGTAGAGGCTGTAGTTTTCTTAAATTGACAGTTCGGTTGACTCCAAAATTTAAGAAATTATATTCACTGTTACACTTACTGTTACCATTAACAAAATTCCTATACTAAATAATTGATAAACAATAATTTAGCTTATTTGGTTGTAGCCCCGACAGGAATCGAAGCCGATCGCG
>NZ_LGTQ01000016.1 GCF_001306455.1 Jiulongibacter sediminis
CAATAAGTCTATGAACTTTATCCCTGAAATTTATCAGAGCAAGTGACTGATTTTATGTCTTAACCGTTGGCTTATTTCAGTCGTTATTTCCAAACGGGCTGCAAAGATGAAAGATTAATTTTTAACTACAAAACAAATCGCGAAAAAATTTAATTTATTTTTTCTTCATCTCAACATGTCTTTGAACTAAACCCCGCCTCTTTTCTGAATTGGGAGTGCAAAGATAGTAGAATCATTTTGTAATGCACAAGCCCCATTTCAAAGTTTTTTGACACTAAACTGCTAAGTTCCTTATTATCAATAAAAGCAGTTTTGAAATATTTTTGTCACACCTACTTATTCTTTGAATAGTACAATTAATGAACAGATTTAATGTCCTCCGGGAAGTTTCTGATTTGTTGAAAATAAAAAAGCTCTGAGCTATTTCACTCAAAGCTTTTTTAACATTAGAAGGTCTAAAGATGATTAACCGAGCACAGACTTTATATATTCTGACCCAGCCTCTGCCGGAAACTCCGAATCCTTAATAGCCCTTATAAAAGCAGAACCAATGATTGCTCCATTTGCATAATGACTGGCCTCGGTGAAAGTAGAATGATCTTTAATACCAAAACCGATTAACCTCGGATTTTTCAGTTTCATTTGATCCACCCTATCAAAATAGTCTCGCATTTCATCTGTAATACCAGAGGTAGAACCCGTGGTACTGGCCGAAGACACCATATAGATAAAGCCTGCAGAGTTTTCATCTATTCTCCGGATACGATCTTCTGATGTTTGAGGTGTAATCAGGAAAATATTGAAAAGGCCATATTTCTCAAAAACCGGTTTGAACTCTAATAGGTATTCATCCATCGGTAGATTAGGAAGAATAAGTCCATCGACACCTACCTCCTGGCATTTCTTACAAAAAGGCTCAAGCCCATACTGTATCAGCGGATTGACATCTCCCATGAGGATAATAGGAATTTTGATCTCATTCCGCATTTCCTTTAGTTGAGAAAAAAGCAACTCCACCGTCATTCCATTATCCAGTGCCTGAGTATTGGCTTTTTGAATAGTCTCTCCGTCTGCAACAGGATCGGAAAACGGAATACCAATCTCGGCGATATCGGCACCGGCCTTTTCAATAGCCCTCAGCAGAGGCATGGTGTCCTCTATTCCCGGGAAACCCGCCGTGAAATATATATTAAGTATGTCTTTGGGCTTTTCAATGAAAAGCTTTTCCAGTCTGTTCATCTTTTAACTTCGCTCCGTTGAGCAAATCGTGTTCTGTACTTTTCCTATTTGTGTAGATTAATCCTGTGTCCAATAATCAACCACTGTTACTTTATCAAGGTGTGGCCCAAGAATTTCGCCAAAAGCCTTGTGAGCCGGGTGTGGCAAATACACGGCACGCCCCTCCTCACTATCAAACGTCAAGGTAAAACAATGCGTTAGCCCTTCGTTTAAGCCTTCAGGACTATTATTAATTCCCCATTCAAAGCCTTTGATCTCGGGTATTTCGTTCGGAAGGTTAGCAAAGGCATCAACCACCGATTGAATATCTTCATCTGTGCTTTCATCTTTGAATTTGAACATCACGACATGACGTAATTTCGGGGAGCTCTCTTCTACTTCGGCCACCGCTGTATCTTCTGTTGCCATAGTACTTTCTTCATTTGAGGCACAGGCCGTAATTAAAGCGACCATAGCCAAAACCATTATTTTTTTCATTTCTATTAGATTATAGGGTTATAAATACTTCATGTAAGTTGCCAGATCCTTATCACCCCTACCCGATAAGCTGATTACGACCGTTTCATCAGATCCCGGTTTCAGGTAATCCAAGGCAGCAAGTGCATGAGATGATTCAATGGCTGGAATAATACCTTCTAACTTGGAGAGTTTCATGCCTGCCTTCATGGCCTCGTCATCAGTTATTCCATAAAAAGTAGCCCGGCCAGACTCCCAAAGATGAGCGTGCAAAGGGCCTATTCCCGGATAATCAAGACCTGCCGAAATAGAATGAGGCTCCACGACCTGCCCGTCAAGGGTTTGCATCATCAGGCTTTTACTCCCATGTAAAACTCCCGGCTTCCCCAGAAAGGTAGTGGCAGCGGATTTATCAGTTTTTACCCCATGCCCGGCAGCCTCAGCAGCAATGATCTTTACAGAAGGCTCATCTAAATAATGAAAATAGGTACCTGCAGCATTGGATCCTCCACCTACGCAAGCAACGACATAATCAGGATTCTCAGATCCGGTTTTCTCAAAAAGCTGCTTCCTGATTTCTTCTGAAATGACTGACTGAAAACGAGCGACCATATCCGGGTACGGGTGTGGCCCTACAACAGAACCTATTATATAATGAGTATCAACAGGATTATTAATCCAATGACGCATGGCCTCGTTAGTAGCATCTTTCAAAGTTCGCGAACCGCTTTTGGCCGGAACTACAGTAGCACCAAGCATTTTCATTCTTGCCACATTCGGTGCCTGCCTTTCTATATCCACCTCGCCCATGTATACAATACACTCAATTCCCATAAGTGCACAAACCGTAGCAGTGGCTACGCCGTGCTGACCGGCTCCAGTCTCAGCGACGATCTTGTTTTTGCCTAATCTCTTGGCCAGTAAAATCTGACCTATGGTATTATTAACCTTATGAGCTCCGGTATGGCAGAGGTCCTCTCTTTTGAGATAGATGGTAGTATTATATTCCTCAGAAAGTCGATTGGCGAGATAAAGAGGTGTTGGCCGACCAACATAATCAGTCAGCAACTGATTAAATTCTGCCTGAAAATCTTCAGTGTAGATAATATCCAGATAATTCTGACGAAGCTCTTCTACATTAGGATATAGCATCTCAGGAATCCAGGCTCCACCAAAATTTCCGTAATACCCTCTTTCATCAACGGCAAAAGCCGAGTTCTCAATCTGCAGCATTAATTAATAGGTGTTTCTAAACGAAGGGTAAAAATAGGGAATCAGAGCCAAAAGCGTTGAGATTTAAACTAAAACAATTTCAACTGACCCTTGAGATCCCGGAGCATTTCAATGTTTTTAAAAGCTGGCTCAATTTCAAATTTGCTGTTGACATCAATCCCAGCCAGCATCTTATGATTCAGTTCTTTTACTTCCGGGATATTTCTCAAATCAATACCACCCGCCAATAAAAATGGAGTCTTGAGCGAATATTGCTCAAGAAGTGACCAGTCAAAAGTGATCCCATGCCCACCAAAACCTCCTTTGGCTTTGGTATCAAAGAGGAAGTAGTCAACTTTTCCCTGGTACTCGTTTAATATTGAAAAATCAAAATCTTCGTCAACAGCGAATGCCTTGAACACTCCAATACCGCTTTCTTTCAGAGAATTACATTCTTCCGCAGATTCGTGGCCATGAAGCTGAACGAAATCAAGTTTATACTTAGATACAATTGACCTGACAACTTCGGGGTCTTCGTTGACAAAGACACCGACTTTTTTTGTTTTCGATAGAATAGAATGGAGAGATTGAGCATCGAAATCATCTCCAACAAACCGTTTCGACTTTTTAAAAAAGATAAAACCCATGAAGTCCGGCTGAAGAGCAGCTACATCTTTGATGTTTTGCTCATCACGCATTCCACAGACTTTCCATAGTAGTTTCATCTACCCCTTACTTTCTATAATGTAGGTTGATAACGCCGCCGCGGGGTCTTTGGTTTTCATGAAAGACTCTCCGATCAGAAAACCCTGATATCCCGACTTCCTTAAATCTTTGATTACAGAAGGGTCATTAATGCAACTTTCAGAGATTTTAACTTTATCTGTAGGAATGAGAGAAGACAAGTCAAGTGATGCCTTGAAGTTACTTTCATTAAAGTTTTTAAGATTTCTGTTATTGACACCAACAATATCGACATATTCCATCGGACTAGAAATCAGCTCCTCTTCGTTATGAACTTCAAGTAGTACCTCCATGCCTAGTTCATGGGCTTTAGCACCCAACTCATTTATTTTTTCAGGTGTTAAAGAGGCGGCAATTAATAAAACAACATCTGCCCCCCAGGCTTTGGCTTCACAAACCTGATATGGGTCAATCATAAAATCCTTTCTAAGAAGAGGTATATCCGGGTTTTTACTACGGGCCTTTATCAAATCATTTTTTGAACCACCGAAAAACGCTTTATCAGTCAAAACACTTACACCTGCAGCTCCGGAAAGGGCATAACCGGCTGTCACTTCCTCCACATCCACATTTGGGTTTATCTCCCCTTTTGACGGAGATTTTCGTTTGAACTCTGCAATAATACCCGACGAGCCCTCGGCCATAAGTGAGGCCTTCAAAGAATTGCATTTACGGTCAAAATATTTGCTGCTTCTCAGTTCATCTACTGAAGTTATCGACTTCGATGTAAATACTTCTTCTCGCTTATGCTGATTGATCTTTTCTAAGATTGTCATTCAAATTCTGTATTTGGGGCTGCAATTTGTGCCATTTTTTTGAAATAGAAACACTCTGTTTCTGACTAAACACAAAAAAGCCGCTATGCGTTGGCACAGCGGCTTTTCAGAATTTCTATATTCGTCTTATTTAGAAGACTTAGGAGTTACAGTACCGTTGATTCTCAAAATAACTGTTGAATTCTCAGCATTGCTGGTTACTGTGATAGTTTTCTTGAAAGCACCAGGACGGCCTGAAGTGTTGTATCCTACTTTAATTTCGCTGGTAGCACCCGGCATGATTGGGTCTTTGCTCCACTCTGGAGTGGTACATCCGCAAGAGGCCATTGCTCTGGAGATAACGACAGGTGCAGTACCGGTGTTAGTCAATTTGAAAGAATAAGTAGCCACAGGGCCTTCAGCCAAGGTACCGAAATCATGAGACTCAGTTTCAAACTTTAAAACACCCTGAGCATGGGATGCCACGGCGAAAAATAACACTGCTACGAAGGTGAATAATACTCTTTTCATTTCTTGTCTTATTTAGTTTTATGAACAAATTAATTACAAACTAGCAATACAAATAAACAACCAAACTAAGCCTGGTACAAATTCTTAACAGGTTCTTAACACGCCTAAAACCTGTAAATGAGATCAAAGCTTTCATTGAAAGGTTCAATATAAACTGGTATCTTTGCAGTTGAAAATACCCTTATTGCGACTAAGACCGAATAATATTCCTAAAGTATGAGCGAATACGCAACAAAGCCCTCTTTATCAAGTGGTTTTATCGTGGACACTAAAGAAATTCTTGCTGATTACCGGCTAGCGGTTGAGAGTCGTGAAGTCAGTCTGCTTGGCAGAAAAGACGTTTTCATGGGCAGGGCCAAATTTGGTATTTTCGGAGATGGTAAAGAGGTAGCTCAGATAGCCATGTCAAAAGTCTTCAGAAAGGGAGACTTCAGATCAGGTTATTATCGTGATCAAACGCTGGTAGCCGCCTTAGGTGGCCTTACCTGGACTCAGCTTTTCTCTCAACTTTATGCTCATGCTGACCTCAAATATGATATTTTTTCAGGTGGTAGATCTATGAACGCCCACTATGGGAATGCGTGGGTTGATGAGAAAGGAAACTGGTTAAACCAAACTCAACTTTATAATCATGTCATGGATGTTTCATCCACGGCAGGGCAAATTCCGAGAAGCGTTGGTTTAGGTTTTGCGTCTAAACTTTACCGCAATAACCCTGAGCTAAAAGGCAGTGACAATTTCTCTAAAAATGGAAATGAAATTTGTTTCAGCACAATTGGAGATGCTTCTACTTCGCAGGGAAAGTTCTTTGAAGCTATCAACGCCGCAGGTGTACTCCAAATTCCGGTAATTTTTTCAGTATGGGATGACGGCTACGGCATCTCTGTTCCTACGGAATACCAAACGACCAAAGGAAGCATTTCTGAAGCTCTTTCAGGTTTTCAAAGGGATGAGGAAAAAGAAGGTTTTGAAATCATAAAAGTCAAAGGATGGGATTATGTGGCTCTAATTGAAGCCTACCAAAAAGCTGCCCGTTTATCCCGTGACCAACACATTCCGTGTCTGATTCACGTCTATGAATTAACGCAACCTCAGGGACATTCTGCAAGTGGATCTCATGAACGGTATAAGTCAAAAGAGAGGCTGGAGTGGGAAAACGAAATGGACTGCAACCTAAAGTTCAGAGAGTGGATTCTTGAAGAAAAAATAGCAGAAGAAAACCAGCTGGAGGAAATCGAACAAGAGGCCAAAGAAACCGCCAAGTCTGCCAGACATGAAGCATGGGAAGCCTATAAAAGCTTTGTAAACAAAGATATTGACGAGGTTGTAAAATTACTGGATGAGGCTGCCGGATTCAGCAAGAAAAAAGCGGTCATAAAAAACCTCAAAAAAGAACTCAAAGGTAAATCGGCCATTAGAAAGGATGCGACGAGTGCCGCAAAACAACTTTTGAGAATTTTATCGAAAGATAAAAACCCGGTTTCGCCTAAAGTCAGAGTTTTTCTTCAAAAAATTGAGAAGCAAACGCAAATCGAATATCATAGTCATCTTTACAGCGAGTTTGATAATTCACCGCTGAAAGTTAAAGAAGTTAAACCCGTTTACTCTAAAGAACCGGAAGTTCTTAGTGGTTATCAGATCATCAATAAGTATTTTGACCAGCTTTTTGAAAGAGATAAAAGGGTTTTTGCTCTTGGCGAAGATGTCGGTAATATTGGTGACGTTAACCAGGGTTTTGCTGGCCTTCAGGTTAAATTTGGTTCTTTACGAATCGATGATACCGGGATAAGGGAAGATACAATCATCGGTCAAGGTATTGGTGCAGCCATGAGAGGCTTAAAGCCCATTGTTGAAGTTCAATACTTTGATTATATCTATTATTGCCTTTCAGTATTAACTGACGATCTGGCCAGTCTAAGATATAGAACCTTCGGCCAGCAGCAGGCTCCGGTTATTGTCAGAACAAGAGGCCACCGCCTGGAAGGCATCTGGCACTCGGGCTCACCATTGGCAGTAATGATCAATTCACTCCGTGGAATGCATATTCTTTGTCCAAGAAACTTTGTTCAGGCTTCTGGCTTGTACAACACCATATTAAAAGGCGAGGACCCGGCACTGATGATAGAGCCGCTAAACTCTTACAGACTTAAAGAGAAACTTCCTGAAAATCTTGGAGATATCTGTGTACCTCTCGGCAGACCAGATATTTTAAAAGAAGGGAAAGATGTAACTATCGTAACCTATGGCTCCATGTGCAATATTGTACTCTCAGCAGCACAAGAACTGGCAAAATATGGTATTCAGGCGGAAGTGATAGACGTTCAAACTCTTCTTCCTTTTGACCTTCATGGAGTTATTCTTGATTCCTTGAAGAAAACTAACCGTATTATTTTTGCAGATGAAGATATGCCTGGAGGTACTTCGGCATATATGATGCAGCAAATTATAGAGCATCAAAACGGTTATATGTACCTTGATAGCAAACCACTTACCATATCGGCTAAAGAACACCGCCCACCTTATGGCTCAGACGGTGATTACTTTACTAAGCCGAATGTTGATGACATTTTTGATGCCGGATACTCAATAATGAGAGAGTCAAAACCCTCAGACTTCCCTGAGCTTTAAATTAAAATTGAAGCTGTACACTAAAAAAAGCCTGCCTAGAATAATCTAGGCAGGCTTTTCAATATTTGATGTTTATATCAGCTTATCTCAAAATAAACTCAATTCTGGTTCCGGTACGCTTACCATCTGCATTAGTGTAGTAAGTTGAAGTATCTTCATCTCCAAAACCGTCATAAGAAACGCGAGATTTAGTCAAACACTTTTTCTGTAAGAAATAAGTGTATAGGGCACATGCTCTAAGCTTTGCCAATCTCACATTCGCTGATGTAGCTGCTCCATCGTTGTAGGCGTTTACGTGAATTGAAGCATCCGGGCATCTTGATAACAAATCGCAAACTCTCTGAAGAGACTTGTAAGATGTTGGGCGAATTTTGTTGGTACCACTGTAAAACTCAACTTGCTGTGCAGCATAATTCAATTCGTCAAGTTCAGCAGCAGATATCTCACAACCACTTTCCGTTTTGTAACCCATGAAAGGAGCTTCACCGTTAACATAACCTTCAGGACAGCCATCGTTTGAAATCAAACCTGGGATATCAGGACAAAGATCTTTGTTGTCTGGAACGCCATCACCATCTGAATCAGGGCAGCCATTGTCAGCGTCTCCCGCTACATTTATACAGTCATCATCAGTATCTGCAACACCATCTCCATCTTTATCAGGACAGCCGTTTGTAGAAGCAGGGCCCGGAGAGTTCGGACATTGATCATCTTTATCAGCAATACCATCTCCATCAGTATCAGGGCAGCCGTTCAGTTCCACTACACCTGCTAAATCAGGACACTCATCGTCCTTATCAGCCACACCGTCACCATCTCTGTCCGGGCAGCCATTCAAAGAAGCTAAACCATATAGCGTTGGACATTCATCATCTTTATCTGCAATACCGTCACCGTCAGAATCAGGACAACCCATTAACGAAGCAGGACCCGCTAAAGTAGGGCACTCATCCATTTGATCAGGAATTCCATCACCATCTGTGTCAGGGCAGCCTTGAAACTTACGAAGACCAGGAGTGTTTACACAGGCATCACATTTGTCAACCGTCCCGTCTTTGTCAGTGTCTTTGTCGCCAAAACGATAAGAACCGGTAAGCAAGCCAAGAAAATAACCATCATTTCTCTGATCATTTGCCGCCATACTAATACCATCGAGGTAATCAGATAGAGAATATCTGTATCCACCTTCAAGACCCAATGCAAATCTTTCAGCCAGATTCCACTTTACACCTAAACCAAACGGAATTACCGCTGCCCATTTTTGCAAATTATCCTGATCAGCCTGTAAGTCTCTAGGTAGTGGAGGAAATGCAGTACCTGGCTGAACTTCAACGGTTGGATTGGTGTACGTAACCCCGATTCCACCAAAGAGGTACGGAGCAAGCGTTTTTCTCGTTAACCCATCACAAGTAAACTTTCTTTCCTGAAAAGGGTAAATTTCGCCAAGTAAGGACGCCTCTACTAAAGGTGTTTTAAATTTAAGACCTCTGTAGTCCCAGTAGCCGTCAGGCTGAGAAAAGTCGTTTCCGGCTAACCCACCAACCAAAACTTGCGGACGAACAGCGAAATAGTCGCTGAGATGGCGTCTGGCAAAAACACCAGAAACAATTCGATTACCGGCTGCATATGGCATACTACAGTGAACATCTCCGAAATATTGTGTCAGACCTAGTGGTATTCCTATTTCCCAAGGAAACGGTTTACATACCTTACAGGTGTCCTGTTGTGCTTGAACATTGTAGCTCGCCAGTGATAAAATTGCGATGAGGGCGAATAAACCTTTTTTCATGTGTAATTGATGTATTTTAAAGATATTCCTCTTTCAACTCGTAAAGTTAGTTCCGCAGAACTCAATTATATAGTAAATTAAGCATTTTTTAAGGGATTGATAGCAAAACAAATCCTATTTTTTAGCCCCCTGAATTAATGGATACATTTCCGAAAACAACTCAAAGCCCTTCTCTTTCAATTTTCTTATCGTGTCTGCTCCATCCTATGGTTTTTAGGTAACTGCAAAGTAAAAAGCCATTCCTTAGTCAAATATCTCAAAACCAAAATAAAGAGCAACAACAAGGGCATCAAATTCCCCATTTCTACACATTTTCTCCGAAAGCAATAGTTAAAGATGATCCTGTTTTCATGGTATTCCCCGAATAGTCTTAATTTTAAGCTCACATAAAATTTCAGTGAATGACCAAATTTCTATCCATTTTCGGTTTTCTGAGTTTAATTCTTCTAAGCTCTTTTCAGAATTTTGGAGGAAAGACTGAATCCACTTTTAAAGCGATCAACAAAAATGTCGATCGTAAAAGCAACGCTTTTGAAAACCTAAAACTAGCCACTCAGCAAATAGGTCATCGCCTCACCGGATCAGAAAATGGTAAGAAAGCAGAAGATTTTATCGCGAATACTTTAAAAAGCTATGGGTACTCAAATACTGACTTCCAGCCTTTTGAAGTCAATTCTTGGAGCCGTGGAAAACTCGATTTGGTTATTGTGCCTGACAACAGTGATAACTTCAGAGAAGTAGATGCTGTTTCGCTAGGGCACTCTCCAAAAGCGGCCCATGTAAGGGCAAAAATTGTTGACTGTGGAGACGGACTTTATGAAGATTTTGAGAAAGTTGCCGTTGATCTAAATGGCAAAGTTGCTATGTTCAATGTAGATGTCAGATCCAGTAAAAACCAAGGCAAGAAAAACCTTCACCGGTCAGAGAAAACAGCATTGGCTATAAAGCATGGAGCTGTGGCAGTTATTTTAATCAATAAAGTTAAAGGAGATGTCCTGTTGACGGGCACGGCCTCCGTGACAGGGGAATTGATTGATATTCCTGCCATTTGTATTTCATATGATAGTGGCAGAAACATTCGTCATTGGATCTATGATGAAAAGAATATCACTGCGGATATTGATATGCTCAACTTTTTCAGACCGGTAAAGGCCAGGAATGTCAGGGCAATCCATAACGATAAAGCCAAAAATGCTTCAGAGAAAATTGTGATTGGGGCCCATCTTGACTCCTGGGATTTGGCTCAGGGAGCCGTGGATAATGGACTCGGAGCATTCTCAATTCTCGATATTGCCAGAGTATTCTCGGAGTTAAAACTCAAAACAAAGCGACCAATAGAGTTCGCCTTTTTCATGGGAGAAGAGCAAGGTCTTCTGGGCTCTAAGGCCTATGTAAATCATGCCATTGAGCATAAAGAACTGCAAAATATCGGCCTCATGATTAATCTTGACATGCTAAATAATTGTAGCGGATTCAATGCTTTTGGCAATGATGAATTAAAGACAATGATTGATGAGACCGGTGACATAATCTCAGAAATGTTCGGGGAATATGGGAACAACAATAGTAACCATGCAGGCCTGCACAGCGATCATGAGTATTTTATGCTTGCAGGCGTTCCTGTTTGTGTGCCTTCAGGGAAATTGACGGAAGACGTATTAAATTGCTATCATGCCGACTGTGATTCATTCGACCTGATCAATAAATCTGAAATTGAAAATAATGTCAAGTACGTATCTATGATGCTGTATGCATTGGCCAATGCCAAATCTTTACCAAAACACAAAAACGCTGAAGAAACCAGAGATTATCTGATTGCTCAGAACCTCAAAGAAGAACTAATTCTGGGTAAAAAATGGCGATGGTAAGTTCCACCTAATTTGATTTAATAGAAAATGCTCGCAACAACTTTTGGTGCCGCCGTTTATGGTGTTGACGCCACACTTATTACCGTAGAAATAAGCCTTATCAAAGGAGCCGGAACCAGTGTGGTTGGCTTACCTGATAATGCCGTTAAAGAAAGTTTACAACGAATAGATGCGGCTCTTAAAAATGAGGGTTACACGCAAGACAGAAAGAAAACTGTCATTAACCTGGCACCAGCAGATATCCGAAAAGAGGGCTCTTCTTATGATTTACCTATTGCCCTCTGCCTGACAACCATTGCCTGTGGTGTTACCTATGCCAAAGATATTTCTGAATATGTAATTCTTGGAGAATTGGCTCTGGATGGTAGTCTAAGACCCATAAAAGGAGTATTGCCAATAGCCATTGAAGCCAGAAAACAGGGCAAAAAAGGATTTATTCTGCCGAAAGAAAATGCAAGCGAAGCGTCAATTGTAAATGATGTTGAAATCATAGGTGTAGAATCTTTAAGTGAGGCCGTTGATTACCTGACTGGTAAAATTAACATTGCCCCTTTAGTGACCGATACCCGAGATATCTTCTATCATACCATCAATGATTATGAAGCCGATTTCTCACATGTGCAGGGACAAGAAAATATCAAACGATCGTTAGAGATAGCCGCAGCAGGCGGTCATAATGCCATCATGATAGGCCCTCCCGGTGCCGGAAAAACCATGCTGGCCAAGCGACTACCATCTATTTTACCTCCACTTACGCTGACTGAAGCTTTGGAAACCACCAAGATTCACTCGGTAGCCGGAAAATTAGGTGAGCGGGCTTCTCTCATCTCCAGAAGGCCATTTAGGAATCCGCATCATACCATTAGCGACGCCGCCTTGGTTGGTGGCGGAAGTTTCCCTCAGCCCGGCGAAATCTCATTGGCTCATAACGGCGTCCTTTTTTTGGATGAGCTACCCGAATTTAAACGAACGGTTCTGGAAGTGATGCGACAGCCGCTTGAGGAGCGAAAGGTGAGTATTTCCAGGACACGGCTTTCGGTGGAGTTTCCTTCCAGCTTTATGCTAATTGCCAGCATGAATCCATGCCCTTGCGGATATTATAACCATCCGGAAAAAGAATGCACCTGCCCACCGGGTGCCGTTGAGAAATACCTCAACAAAGTCTCAGGACCGCTTTTAGACCGTATAGATTTACATGTAGAGGTAACTCCCGTGAGTTTTGATCAAATATCATCCACCCGAAAAAATGAAAGCTCAGAGGAGATTAGAAAAAGAGTGGTGGCAGCCCGTGAAGTTCAGATTGAACGTTTTAAAGGCTATTCCAATATTCATAGTAACGCCATGATGCCGCCGGAGATGGTCAAAGAAATCTGCCGGATAGACGAAGCTGGAAAAGCTCTTCTCAAAAAAGCCATGGAACGCCTGGGGCTCTCTGCCCGTGCTTATGACCGCATCTTAAAAGTAAGCCGAACTATCGCGGATTTAGCTGGCACTGAAGAGATCAGAAACGAACAGCTGGCCGAGGCCATTCAATACCGTAGTTTGGATAGGGAGAATTGGGCAGGGTAGAGCTGAATAAAATTCTCAAGGGAATTCTTGAGTTTCTTTCTTATTACCTAACCAGATTCGATTAATTTATCTGGACAAATAAGGGGTTATTTGTGCTCAATTATTTTGTTCAGAATCAGGGTTTTATTTTCAAAACATTTCGCTTACCTTTGCACTCCCTTTTTGGGGACGTATAAATAAAGTAAACATTTTTAACAATTTACAATGCCTACTATACAGCAATTAGTAAGAAAAGGAAGAGAGCAGCTTAAAAGTAAGTCGAAATCTCCTGCATTGGATTCTTGCCCGCAGCGTCGTGGGGTTTGTACTCGTGTTTATACGACTACTCCTAAGAAGCCAAACTCGGCTTTGAGAAAAGTAGCTCGTGTTCGCCTTACAAACCAGAAAGAAGTGAACGCTTACATTCCGGGTGAAGGTCATAACCTACAAGAGCACTCGATCGTATTGATCAGAGGCGGTAGAATTAAGGATCTTCCGGGTGTACGTTATCACATCGTTCGTGGTGCATTGGATACAGCAGGTGTGGCTAACCGTCAGCAAGGTCGCTCTAAGTATGGTGCTAAGAGACCTAAAGTCGCTGCTAAGTAATTCCCATTGTTATAGATTTTAGTAGGAGGTTCGCCTCCGTTTAAGATATATACAGGGAAGTAATGCCACGCCAGCGTGGTGTGAATTAGTTTTTCAAAAACGAAACCTCATTAAAAAAACAGAAAGATGAGAAAAAGAAAACCACCGAAGCGTTACGTACTGCCTGATCCTAAGTTCAGAGATACTACTGTAACGAAATTCGTAAACAATCTGATGCTTCAAGGAAAGAAAAGCCTTGCTTACAGCATCTTCTACGGAGCTCTTGAATTAGTAGAGAAGCGTACCGAAGAAAATGGTCTTGAGACCTGGAAAAAAGCTCTTAACAATGTTAGCCCATCTGTAGAAGTAAAAAGCCGTCGTGTTGGTGGTGCTACTTTCCAGGTGCCTATCGAAGTTCGTGCCGAAAGACGTCAGTCATTAGGTATGAAATGGCTTATCAGCTACGCTCGTAAGCGTGGTGAGAAGACCATTACTGAGCGTCTTGCAGGTGAAATCATCGCTGCCTCAAAAGGCGAAGGTGCCGCAGTGAAGAAGAAAGACGATACACATAGAATGGCGGATGCCAACAAGGCATTCTCTCACTTCAGAGTGTAAGATCGACTTAAAAGTCTTAACAGAACCTTCTCGGTTTCCCGAGAAGGTTTTTTTATTGTCAAATGTTCGGTGATGGATATCCGACGTCAATGTTATTAGCTGACTGAATGACTGATAACCTATGACCGAGCTATACTTAGGCCCATGACAGTCAAAGCCATAGACCTGCAGAAATTCTGAGTTTTAAGGTTGAAGACCATACTTCTACTTGCACACTGAAAACTAAACCTAGGCCCCAATCCAATTGTACCCATCCCGATATGGCCTGAAAAGCAAATTGTTTGCTTCGATATCTCCTTTGAATTCGTTCTTTTTATAATTCCAAGCCAATGGCCTGCCCAGTTTCCAAGAGATAAGACCCAGGTGCATGGGCTTAGTCATTTCTTTGGCATAGGCCAGATTGCTCTCCGGTTGTTGTCGGGTTTTTACACAGTCGATAAAGTTTTGCTGATGCCCTGGTGAACGAAGAATTGTTTTTGGGATATCCTCGATATCCTTCAAGACTTCTCCATCAATTCTGATTTCACGACTGCTGTAATCGGCCAACATTGTTCCTTTGTCTCCGGTAAAAAAAGCTCCGATATGTTTTGTACCTGCACCCGGCACATCAGGAATTTCAGAACTCCAGCTTAAGTCTAGCTTTTTGAATTTATACTCAATATTTATACTATCGGGTGTATCACCAATACCGGCAGATTTAGAACCTGTTGCCGAAATACTCTCCAATTTTTGAGGGTTAATACTCCACCAAACAATATCAGCAATATGGCACCAGAAATCTTGAAAAATGCCCCCTGAATAATCTAAGAAGTAACGATAGGAAACATGACACCTTTCGGGGTGATACCTCCGCTCAGGAGCCGGACCTTGCCAGAAATCCCAGTTGAGTTCCTTCGGTACGTCCTGATAAGTGGCTTTCTCAAAAACTGGTGGACTTCCGGTTTTCCAAAGTTTAACATTATGCACTTTGCCGATAACGCCGGCCTGAATGAGTTCAGCAACCCGATGATAATTATCACCGGCATGTATTTGAGTCCCCAATTGAAAAATACGATTATTGGCTTTCATGGCCTCAAACATCAGCTCACCTTCTCTCAAAGTATAGGATAATGGTTTTTCACCATATACATCTTTACTAGCCTGGAAAGCCATAATAGCCACCTGAGCATGCCAATGATCTGGTGTGGCACAGCTGATGGCATCAATTTCAGGATCATCAAGAATTCTTCTGAAATCAGTGAATAGTTTTGGTTTCGCATCCGGGCGAATTTCTTTAAGCGTTTCAGCAGCTTTTTTCAGATGATTCTCATCCACATCACAAAGGGCAGCAATTTCCACCTCTGTGATACCTGCAAACCAACGGAGGTGATTTAATCCCATTCCATTAATGCCGATGAGAGCCACTCTAACCGTATCTGAGGGAGCCGGCTTACGCATCAGGTGGGGGAAATAGTAAAAGCCGGCCATTGAAAGGCCGGCTTTCTTTATGAAGGTCCGTCTATTTGTTTCTATTAGCATAGTTTTCATTAAGGGTTTTACCTCCTGAAAATAATGAAAACTATTGACTTTTCAGTTTCAGCTTGGTAATGGTGCCCCTACTGCCACACTACAATCATGACCCGGCTGACCATGTGCAGGATTGATCTTGACATTCGATGCAGTAGTGCCACTTGAAGGTAAAGGAGCTCCAACAGCCACGCTACAATCATGACCCGGTTGACCATGAGCAGGATTTAGCTTGACATTCTGATTAGCCTTGGAATTAGGCTGCGGTAGAGCTGCAGGCTGAGCAATATTGGTCAAAGCGGCTGATTGTTGTGCCACCGGCTGTACAGGCTGAGTTTGTACCGCCGCTCCTGAGTTTAAAGGGGCACCCACAGGTAGGCTACAATCATGACCTGGCATTCCATGAGCTGGATTCAGACCAGAAGAAGCTGTTGTAAATGTCGACCTCTGGGCCCCAAGATTCATGAGATTACCCAATTTGGTAGGTGGGTGTTTAACCGTACCTACAGAGGTTCTTTGAGTTGGAGTAGAAACGGGCTGAACTGCGAGTTCGGCAGAATTTGAGGCTGTCGTAGCACTCAAATCAATCGGTTGGCTTGGTGTTGTCGTAGCCGCGGAGGAGCTTGTATTTACAATATCGGTTGAGCCGTTATCAGAATTACAAGAAGTCAGAGCGGCTGCACCGATGAGTACAATTGAAGTCAGTTTTGTAAGGTTATTCATCATTAGGAAATCTTAAGTTTCTAAACAAAAGACAATAATGAGGCCAATTCGTCCACAAACCCACTCTTTATTTCAATTTTTTTAACCTAAAGTGGTCAAAAACAGGATTTTAGCCGATTTAAATTTCAAACAAGAGAGTCTACATTTCTTGCCTTGTGAATAAATAGCACAGAATTTGAAAGTACAATTTACCTATTTTTTCGGTGTATTTACTAACGCTTATTTCCCTTTCTTTCAACCGATTAGCATTCAATTCTAAATGCAACGTCCAAAACAAAAACCTGTCCTCTATTCATTTCAATTAAACCCCTAATCATCATGATTTTCAAAAAAGAAACTTTATTCCTATTCACCATGCTTCTTCTTTCTACAGGAGCAATCGCCCAATTAAACTATCTCCCACAAGGAAGCCCACGAGCCAAAGTGATGCAGAGGGTAGGCATCACCGACATTGTTGTAGAGTACTCCAGACCTCAGGTGAAGGATAGGGTAGTTTGGGGCAATCTGGTGCCGTATGGTCTTTCGCCCAATAATTTCGGGACTGCCGCTGAAATTCCCTGGCGTGCGGGGGCAAACGAAAATACTACCATTTATTTTCCGGCTGATGTGAAAGTGGAAGGCAAAGAGCTTAAGTCGGGCACTTACGGTCTGCATATGATTCCAAAAGAAGATGGTTCATTCACTGTCATCTTTAGCAATAATTCAAGTTCGTGGGGCAGTTACTTCTATAATGAAGCTGAAGATGCCTTGAGAGTAGAAGTTATGTCAGAAGAAGCACCACACCACGAAATGCTTACTTATGAATTTATTTCGGTTGGAAACGACAAGACGACACTCGCCTTATTTTGGTCCGAAAAGCAAATTCCGGTTCAGATAGAAGTACCAACCACTGATTTGGTTATTTCACGAATAAAGGATGACCTCAGAAGTCAAGTTGGTTTTTCACGCCAAAGCTGGGAACAGGCTGCCGGATATGCTTTACGAGCTGGAGAAATCGATCAGGCAGAGCAATGGATCAATGCCGCTATTGCCGGCAACTTTTTCAGTCAGAAAACATTTCAAAACCTGGTGACAAAATCAGCCATACTAAAAGCTAAAGGTGATACCGGAGAGGCCGACAAGGCTCTTGATGAGGCAATTTCAATGGCTAATATGGCCCAGTTAAACACCCTTGGTTACCAGCTACTTGGTCAAAAGAATTTTGATAAAGCCATTGAGGTCTTTGAGCTAAATGCAAAAAATAACCCAAGCAATGCTAACGTATTTGACAGCTTGGGTGAAGGTTACAAACAGGCAGGAATGAAAGACAAAGCTATCGCAAATCTAAAAAAATCACTTTCACTAAACCCGCCGGCTGCAGTAAAGGCCAATAGTTTGAAATTATTAAAAGAACTGGGAGTTGAAATAGCACAGTAGTTATTACAAAAAGGGAGACAATTGCCTCCCTTTTTGATCTTCTTTTCTCTAATTTGAAGTATCAATAGAAAGCCATTTGAAACAAGTTGTCCTCTACTTTTTACCTTTTTATATACTTCTTTTTCCCCAAGCCTTCGCTCAGGAATTAGCAGATAGAAAAAGTCAGTTTACCTTATTTGACGTTGAGTTTTCATACTCTAAGTCGGATGCTGAAAACTCCAGCCCCAGCAAATCTCACTTCTATGTCAAAAATCATTTAATCAATCCAAATCGCCCTGTTGATTGGACTTCCCCTGTTAATTTCAGAGACGGTCTGGTTCATATCAGAATAGACGTGATTGAAAAGCCCATGGGAAATGAGCCTACTAAATGGACCATTTGCTATATCCCAAATCGGGGACAAGACAATGGTTATGGCTGTACGTCTACTGACTTATTCACCAGCGAAGGTGTTTTTGAGAAGGACGTAAGCATGCATGATTTCTGGGAGAACCAATCCATCATCTGGACTGAAGGCATCAAGCAAATGGACCTTGTTATAAAAGATGAAAGTGGAGGCCAGGGGCACGCCCACAAAAGAAAGGATCACGAAAAGTTTTTCCCAACCCGAGTTAGAATCTCCATGATACAGGTAGCCGAGGGTTATCAATATAACCCTCGGCTATTACCTGAAAAACCTATGAAAGTTGTTAACTAAATTACCTCACCGCCTGTCTGGCCAGAAGCTTCCAGATCCCGCTGTCTTTGGTCCAGACGTAAAGTATTTTTAGTTTAATATTCGAGGTATTCTGACCACTTAACAAATCGGCGTCCATAACTCCTCTTACCCAGGCGACATCTCCTTTTATGGTAATTTCCTGATCAGTAAAATCAATTCTGGTAAAATTGGTCTGTCCGGTCAGCAAGTTATTTCTGAAGGCATCTTTGTCTTCAATGACTCCACTGGAGTGGCCATACGTAAGTTCCTCTGCCGTCAAATAAGTCAGTGCCATGGAATCCGGTTTCACCAGAGCCTCGTGAAATTGCAAAACAGACTGATCCAAAGCTTTTGAATTCAAATCAAGTGTACGCAAAAAAGCAAGATGCATGGGCAGTTGAACCCCGGTTCTGGCCGACTCATCCTCAATAAAATGATATTGAACGCCTGTTTCACGAGCCGCCTTCATCACCTCCGCAATATTTACGTCTCCATCTCCCAGTACCACATTTCTCTCTTTATCCTGTCTTCCGTTCAGATTATCGATTGACCCGTGCATCCTATCTTTCAGATGAGTTACCTTAACCCTGCCAGGATATTTACGCATTAGTTTGGCCGGATTTTGCCCTGGATTACGCATCCAGAAAACATCCATCTCCAGATTTACATACCTTTGGTCCAAGTTTTCCATCATATAATCAAACATAGTACCCGGCCCGTCGTAAGGTCTGAATTCATATCCATGAGCATGATAAAGGAATTCTATGCCGGCTTCAGCGAATTGTTTCCCCGCAGCATTAAAGACTCTGATTCCCTTTTTCATATCCTCAAAGGTGAAATCATCACCTTTATGAGGAATCCAATAACAGACAGCATACTTGGCACCGTAGAATTTAACATTATCAATGTGCTTGGCCACTTCTTCCGGTTTTTCAAGATTTTCAAAACCGGTACCCATAGCCATCACCTGAAGTCCATGTTTATCCAGCAAAGCCTTGTATTCTTCACGAGACATACCCCTAGCTCCGCCACCTTCCAGATACTTTATGCCCATGTTTTTGAGTTTTATTAAGGTGGACTCTACACCCTCGGAACGCATATAATCCCGGGCAGTGCCCATAATAATTCCAATCTCCTGAGCCTGCAGTTGGAGAGTACAAATGGCTATCAAAGCCAATGTTAGTAGTGCTTTCATTTGTTTCATTTCAATAAGGGTTTTATTCAAAATAAAACAAAAGCGTCCCAACAATGAGAGAGAAGATGGTGATTCCTTGAAAGGAGATCGTCAAAAAGTGAAATTTCGGGGATTGTTGTCCAGGAAAAAGGTTTCTTTAAAAGGCATATAAACCACCTTTTTTGTCTCAAAAAACTCCTCTTCAAAAAAGTTTGAGAGTTCATTGAGTTGGTACGGCCTCTTGGTTTCATTCAGCTCTTCGTCCAGGTCCCCGCCTTTGAGATATAAAATGCCATTATCAATCGAATTGATTGATCTATCCTCAAATTTATTATGAATCCACTGGATAAACGGCTTCATACGGGTTACCGCCCGGCTCACCACAAAATCGTATTTGCCTTTAACCTTTTCGGCCCTTTCGTGCTGAGAGGTTAGGTTTGTCAAACCAATAGCCGTAGAAACCTCATTTACCACCTTAATTTTTTTGCCGATGGAATCGACCAAATGAAATGAACTATCAGGAAACATGATAGCTAAAGGAATTCCAGGAAAACCTCCACCAGTACCAACGTCCAGAATTTTTGAGCCCGGGGCAAATTGATGGACTTTTGCAATGCCCAGCGAATGAAGCACGTGACGCTCATAAAGGGTGTCAATATCTTTTCTTGAGATCACGTTGATCTGAGAATTCCAGATACCGTATAACTCCTGAAGCTGAGCAAACTTGTCTTTTTGATGATCCGTAATACCCGGGAAATATTTGAGAATGATATCCATGCCTAACGCCACTTAATTTTTTTCGGGTTTGAGAAAACCGTTACAATCCCAAAGATCAGTAAATACCATAGATAGAGAAAATCAAGGTAGGGTAATTTCCATGAGTTCACTGTGAAACTGAGCTTTTTGTTACACAAATAAAGGATGAGCCAACGTAAAAACTGCCAACCCAAAAAGACTCCGGTTATAACACGCATCCAGTTAGAATAAGGTGTGTATTGCTCAAAACCGTAAGGTTCTAACCACTCATTGGTTACTTTAAGCCATTCAGGTAAAATAAACCACTCCGGACCTGCGAAAAATGCGGGCACAACAAAAAGCCATGAAAAGATGAAACTAAACCAAAGCAAACCAATGGTCAGTTTATCTCTGAATTTATAACGTTTACCCACCGATAAATGCCTCCTTTTTTGAGTGACCCAATCTTTATAGGTCAGTTTTGGCTCTGAGTACATATAAGTATCAGGATCAGTACTTATTCCGGTATTTTGACGGTTGGCCATGGCATTAACAAGCAGATCGTCGTCACCACTCAGAAGACCGAGGTGAGTGGTAAAACCATTGACTTTCCAGAAGTTTTCCCGTTTGTACATCAGGTTTCTTCCAACACCCATAAACGGGAAACCCGACTTTGCAAAAGATAGATACTGAATGGCCGTTTGAAGAGTTTCATACCGGATAAAGGCATTGAGCACCCCGGGATACTTATAATAGGGGGAGAAACCAAGTACTACATCGGCCCCATCAGAATTTTGTAAGGCCATTTTCCTGATCCATTGATCAGAGTTTGGTCTGCAATCAGCATCAGTTAATAAAACCAGCTCTTTTGTGGCTTTCTTAATCCCCATGGTAACAGCATATTTTTTTGCCGTAAAGTGCTCAGGCAAAGCCTTCACGTGGACAAACTGCACATTTTTGAAATTACCTTCATTAGTGCGTAGATAGTCGTAAGTTCCGTCAGATGAGCGGTCGTCCACGACAATAATCTCAAAATCGAGGTAATCCTGAGAATCAAGCATTGGGAGCAATTCCTGTAGATTATAAAGCTCATTCCATGCGGCTATCACCACTGAAACTCCGGGAAAATTTTCAGGCTCTTCCTCTTTATTTTTATGCCGTATCAGAGCCGTAAAAACAAAAAGCAGATAAATACACTGAACCAAAATGGCCACTCCGAAGATGGCAGGAATCACATACTCCCAAATCACTTAAATAGTGGTGTTTAAATTTGGCCAAATATACGTATTCATTGAAACTTAAATTTTATGTGGGCAGATTAAAGCATAATTTTGCCGGATGAAATTTGAGCTAACAACAAAAGATGCCGGTTCTAAGGCTCGGGCGGGTAAAATCATTACTGATCATGGTGAAATTTTAACTCCCATTTTTATGCCCGTTGGTACCGCAGGTACGGTTAAGGGTGTTCACCAAAGAGAACTAAAAGACGATATAAAAGCTCAGATTATTCTCGGAAATACCTACCATTTGTATCTGAGGCCAGGCCTTGAAATTATTCAGCAGACTGGTGGACTTCATAAATTCAATGGCTGGGATGGACCAATCTTAACCGACAGCGGTGGATATCAGGTTTTTTCACTCAAAGAAATCAGAAAAATTACTGAAGAGGGGGTCAAATTCAACTCTCATATTGATGGCTCAAAACACCTGTTTACCCCGGAAAATGTGATGGATATTCAGCGTACTATCGGGGCAGATATTATTATGGCTTTTGACGAATGCCCTCCCTACCCTTGTGAATATGATTACGCAGAAAACTCGATGCATCTGACACATCGCTGGCTAAAAAGATGTATCAACCGCTTTAATGAAACGGAAGGCAAATATGGTTATTCGCAAGCCCTTTTCCCGATTGTTCAGGGAAGCGTTTATAAAGACTTAAGAAAAGCTTCAGCAGAATTTATTGCCGAGCAAAATCAGGCAGGTAATGCCATTGGAGGTCTTTCAGTAGGTGAGCCAGCCGAAGATATGTATGAAATGCTGGAGGTGGTCAATAATATACTGCCAGAAGAAAAACCACGCTACTTAATGGGTGTAGGCACTCCGGCCAATATTCTTGAGGCCATTGCTCTGGGTACTGATATGTTTGACTGTGTTATGCCAACCCGAAACGCCCGCAATGGAATGCTTTTTACTACCGAAGGCATTATCAATATCCGGAATAAAAAGTGGAAAGATGATTTTAGTCCGATTGACCCGGGGTTAGATAATTATGCCAGCAATTTTTACTCAAAAGCATATCTAAAACATCTGATCAAATGTCAGGAAATGCTGGGAGCTCAGATCGCCAGTATTCATAATCTTGCTTTTTATTTATGGCTGGTGAAGCAAGCTCGTGAACATATTCTTGCAGGTGACTTTACTAGCTGGAAAAACGAAATGACTAAAAAGCTGATGCAGAGACTGTAAGGTCGGAGCCTAAAAATATCGACAAATTTTATCGATATTTTTTCATGAAATATTTGCCGGATATATCCACTTCTTATACTTTTGCAACTCGATTTCAAGTCGAGGAAATATTCCTCCTTAGCTCAGTTGGTTAGAGCATCTGACTGTTAATCAGAGGGTCCTTGGTTCGAGCCCAAGAGGAGGAGCATCTAAAAGCCTGTCAATCATTTGATTGTCAGGCTTTTTTCATATCAAGGTCGTCCTGAAATTCCTTAAACAAAAAAGCCGATGCAGCATTTGCACCGGCCTTTCAATTCGTATTTTAGGAAAGCTATTTAGTTTGAAGCGTAATCTTTGTATTCGTTATCATGATATAAAAAATGTTCATCATTTAGCTTTTCCAGTGAGTTCTCAAAATACTTAGCACTGTAAAAACCTGAAAGCTGAGCAATTTCCTTACCACGGTAATCGGCGACCAATACTGTTGGAAAAACCTTGATTCCAAACTTTTCAACAATCTCCATTCCTTCATTAGAATCAATATCAATCCGATAAACCAGAAAGTTTTTATTTACGAAATCTGCAAGATTGGCATCACTGTAAGTTTCAGCCTCCATTTTTTTACATGGACCGCACCAACTTGCCCAGAATTCGATTAAAACCGGCTTGCTTAGCTGCTGAGCTTTTCTGAGGAAATTGTCATAGGAGCCTTTGTAGAACTCCACCTGACTGTTTTTAGATTGTTGAGCGTATACTACCGAATGCAGCATCACACTTATTAACAGGATGGAAATTACTCTTTTCATTTTGCACGTACACTTAGGTAGTAGTTTCGAATTCAATAAACGTGCCAAAGGAGCTAATCTTGTATTAACCTGCACGATATAAGCCTTTTCAGAGCACTTTAAACATTATCTATTGATTAATTTAAAACATATTTTGACGAACCAAAAAGAATTTTGATCTTATTTGGCTTTAGAATGCAACCATATCGAACCATGTCTGCATCTAGTCAGTGAAACCGGCGATTTATGACAAAGATTTTATCGCTGTTTGATTCAGAGTATGAACTCGCCAAAGCAATCAAACAGGGTGATAGAAAAGCCCAAACCTTATTATATGACCGCTATTCCGGATTAATGCTGGCCATCTGCCAACGTTATCTCGGTGATAAAATGTTGGCGGAAGATGTAATGATTCAGGGCTTTATGAAAATCTTTGACAAAATTGGCCAGTTTAGCTTTAACGGCAGTTTTGAGGGTTGGATAAAACGCATAATGGTGAATGAGGCCCTGATGAAACTGCGTTCTGTAAAGAACATTGAAGTTGATATGGACGAGGTCTCGGCATCGAATTTTAAGACGAACGAGACTACATCACTGGAGCGGGAAGACTTGATGAAGATGATTCAGAGTCTCCCTCAGGGCTACAGAACAGTTTTTAACCTGTACGCCATTGAGGGTTACAGCCATGCCGAAATTGCAACGCAACTGGGTATCTCTGAAGGCACATCAAAGTCTCAATTAAGCCGGGCAAGAGCTCTTCTTCAGGAAAAGCTCGCCGGACTAGACAATGAATTAAGACAAACCTTAAAATGACATCGATAAGTAAAATGAAAAAACATCCTATTGATGACTTATTTAATCGGCAGCTCAAAGACTTTGAAGCTTCTTCATCTGATGACCTCAGAAAGCGATTTCTTGAGCATTTAGAGGAAAAGGAAGAACAGAAAAAAGGCGGATTTGTCGTTTGGAGGCCCTATTTCGCAGCGGCAGCCTCTATTGCACTGATTCTAGGTCTGGGTTGGTCATTTTATACCTATAATTATGACAGCCTTGATCACAAAACTCAAAACATGGCAACAAATGCCCCGGCGGCTGTTGAAAAAACTGCTGATAAGCCAAATATTGAACTTACTTCTGAGCCTGAGTTGATTAATGAGGAATTCTCCAAACAATTAGCATCCTTTCCACAGGACACCGAAAGTCCGACAAAGAAAAACTCTGTAAAAAAAGTTGAACAGGTTCATGAGATTTCTAACGAGGAATTAAATCAGGCCCGTAAAATTCAACCAATGGTATCAGCCACTGGTGTTTTAGAACTTGATGAACGTATTCCTGACGAACTCACTCTTGCCCTTGAGTCGTCAGTGAGGAAAGAAAAACAGGAAGCGAGTCGGAATGATAAAATTAAAGACGGGATTTTCACAAAGGCTGCTGGTGAAACCATTATTATAGTAGCCTCAGACTTTGAAAAAGAAGAAAAAATATACCTGCCTGAAATCAATGAAGACTCACCCATAAGCATGGCGGAAGCCACTGAGATTGGTGAAGATAAAATGGGTATTGATAAGACTTTCATCAGTAAAGTGTTCACCGAGATTAAACACTTCAAACACGGGGAGAAAATAGCTCTCGATAAAATAGATGAACACATAGAGGTGGCGTATAACGAGGATACCTTTATTGGACATGAAGCAATGGAGCTTAGGCAAAAAGTAAACTGGCTCAAAGACAAACTCTCTAAATAGTAAACCATCATTTAACTAATGAAAAACTTTGTACTTGCCACCCTGGTCTTTTTATGCACCTTTGCCGCCCGGGCAGAGATCAAAAGAGATACTACAATAATTGAGTTTTCTGATAAAAAAGTCAATAAAAGAATCACTGTCATAAGTACAGGTGAAAAGGAAATAGACTTACCGGTATCCATGGATCTTAACGAAGTTCTTAAAGAACTTGGAATAGATACCACCGAAAGAGAAAAAGCTCTGGTTTTGTTAGGAGAAGATAATGGAAAGAAAGACACTTTGCTATTGATATCTCAATCCGGTCAGAGAATTCAGATTGTAACAAAACAGCCGCTTCTCAATAGAGCCAAGGACACAACTATAGTCGATGATTATCAAGAGCCCCCTATATCAAATGAAAGGGAACCTGATCAATGGAACTCAGGTAATGACTGGGACAAACAACAAAATCAAAAGCGTGAAGAAAAACCGAAACGCTTCTTTTCGAAAAGTGACTTCGGGTTTTATATCGGTCTGAATAATTTTGTCAACGCCTCATCTGGCAATTCAACATTCCCAGAACTTAGAACATGGCGTTCAAGATATGTAGCTTTGTCATTCCGTAAAAACGCCACTTTACTTCGTGGAAAATCTGCGGACCTCGCATTAAGTTATGGGCCGGAAATTGCCTGGTATAATTTTATGTTTGAGAATAGTAAAACTGCCTATTATAATAATGAGCAGGTACGTTTCGATGATGCTGATTTTTCAACCTCAAAGTCAAAGCTTGTGATGCCCTACCTCAATTTTCCTGTTTTGCTCAACCTCGGCTTCAAAGAAGACAAGTTTAAGTTCGGAGTTGGGGGATATATAGGATACAGAATTGGAAGTTACACCAAAACAAAAGATACCAACGGCAACAAAGAGAAGAATAAATCGACATATGGTTTCAATAACGTTCCATATGGCCTCACCGCGGAGCTTGGCCGAAAGAATGGATTGACACTATTTTTTAGATATGACCTCACCAAAACTTTCCGGTCAAATCAGACAAACGTCAATGATTTACAAGCCTTTAGTGCTGGCTTAAGACTCTAAGAGTATGACTTGAAAACAAAGAGTTTTTAAGATCAAAAAACTTCATCTGAAAAAAGATGAAGTTTTTTTTGGGGTAATTTTGCCAAAACAAAAAAACGCCATACTTTTGCAACTCCTTTTTCGGGGGAGAAGTTCTTTGAATAGAAATACTGAGTAATTGGGGGTGTACCAGAGTGGCCAAATGGGGCAGACTGTAAATCTGCTGGCTTACGCCTACGGTGGTTCGAATCCATCCGCCCCCACTCATCTTAATGGATGTATTACATTGAATGCGGGCGTAGCTCAGTTGGTAGAGCGACAGCCTTCCAAGCTGTAGGTCGCGGGTTCGAACCTCGTCGCCCGCTCAATTTAAGCCTTCGTAGCTCAGGGGTAGAGCACTTCCTTGGTAAGGAAGAGGTCGGCAGTTCAAATCTGCTCGAAGGCTCTGCTTAGTATTTGAGATTCGAGGCCTTTTCGGGGCTTTTTTGAGTTTCCGGAAAATCGTTTGAATTTTTATTTTTGAAATTTTATACAATTTAATTTTATAATAATATGGCAAAAGCAAATTTTGACCGTAGTAAACCCCACGTAAATATTGGTACTATCGGTCACGTTGACCACGGTAAGACTACTTTGACAGCTGCAATTACAACTGTTCTTGCACAAAAAGGTCTTTCTGAGTTGAGAGATTTCTCTTCAATTGACAACGCACCAGAAGAAAAAGAGCGTGGTATCACTATCAATACCTCTCACGTGGAGTATCAGACAGCAAATCGTCACTATGCTCACGTAGACTGTCCGGGTCACGCCGACTACGTTAAAAACATGGTAACAGGTGCTGCTCAGATGGACGGTGCTATTCTTGTTGTTGCCGCTACTGATGGTCCAATGCCTCAGACTCGCGAGCACATCCTTCTTGCTCGTCAGGTAGGTGTACCTCAGCTTGTTGTTTTCATGAACAAAGTTGACATGGTTGATGATCCTGAACTACTTGAACTAGTAGAAATGGAGATTCGTGAACTATTGTCATTCTATAAATTTGATGGTGATAACATCCCTGTAATTCAAGGTTCTGCTCTTGGTGGCTTGAACGGTGAAGAGAAGTGGGTAAAAACTATCGAAGAACTAATGGATGCTGTTGACAGCTTCATTCCACTTCCTGAAAGAGCTACTGATAAGCCATTCCTAATGCCTGTTGAAGATGTATTCTCAATCACAGGTCGTGGTACAGTTGCAACTGGTCGTATCGAGACTGGTGTAATTAACTCTGGTGAAGCAGTAGACATCCTTGGTATGGGTGCTGAGAACCTTAAGTCTACCGTAACTGGTGTGGAAATGTTCCGTAAGATCCTTGACAGAGGTGAGGCTGGTGATAACGTAGGTCTACTTCTTAGAGGTATTGAGAAAACCGATATCAAACGTGGTATGGTAATCTGTAAGCCTGGTTCTGTGAAGCCTCACAGCAAATTCAAGGCTGAAGTTTACGTACTATCAAAAGAAGAAGGTGGTCGTCACACTCCATTCTTCAACAAGTATCGTCCTCAGTTCTACCTAAGAACTACTGACGTTACAGGTGAAATCATGCTACCGGAAAACGTAGAAATGGTTATGCCAGGTGATAACGTAACTATCGAAGTAACTCTTATCAACGCTGTAGCGATGGACAAAGGTCTTCGTTTCGCGATCAGAGAAGGTGGCCGTACAGTAGGTGCTGGTCAGGTTACTGAAATTATCGAGTAATTTTAGAATTATTCATATACAAAAGCACTCCTTCACAGGAGTGCTTTTTTTGTGTTTCAAAGCATGAAATCTTCGAAGAACGCAGCCATCATTTTCATCTTTATTACAGTTCTGATCGACGTAATCGGTATCGGAATCGTAATACCGATCATCCCGGCTCTGATCAAGGATTTGACAGGTGGCTCCACTAGTGAGGCAAGTCAATATGCCCTTTGGCTGGTTTTGCTTTATGCAGTTATGCAGTTCTTCTTTTCTCCGGTTATCGGGGGACTAAGCGACCAGTATGGACGACGTAAAATCCTCTTGATAACCCTTTTAGGTTTCGCTATTGACTCACTGTTTCAAGCTTTGGCCCCGACCATTAGCTGGCTTTTTCTCGGGCGAGCCATTTCAGGAATTTTAGGTGCCAGTTTCACCACAGCAAATGCCTACATCGCAGATATCAGCCCTGCGGAAAAGAGGTCCCAAAATTTTGGTATGATTGGAGCTGCTTTTGGTTTGGGCTTTATCATCGGTCCTACAATTGGTGGTCTGCTTGGTTCATTTGGCCCAAGGGTTCCTTTCTTTGCTTCAGCTGTTCTTTCTATTCTAAACTGGTTCTATGGATACTTGATTTTACCCGAATCATTACCCATTGAAAAACGAAGAAAGTTTAACTGGAAAAGGGCTAACCCATTTGGTTCTTTAAAAAACCTCAGTCGATATCCGTTAGTGTTGAGTTTAGTAGCTTCTTTGTTTTTAGTCTATATCGCGGGCTATGCTCCACAGGCTGTATGGTCATTTTATACTATTGAGAAGTTCCAGTGGTCTGAGTTACAGATTGGGCTTTCTCTTGGTTTTGTTGGTTTAATGATCGCTATCGTTCAGGGTGGTCTCATTCGGGTTATTATTCCAAAAATTGGGCAGGTAAAGGCTCTATTTCTTGGACTAATTATCAATGTAATAGGCCAGTTTGCATTCTCGATAGTAACTGAGGGATGGATGATGTATGTGATCATGGTTCCTTTTGCATTAAGTGGACTTTCAAATCCTGCTTTTCAGGGTCTTATTTCAAATGAGGTCCCAGATACCGAGCAAGGAGAGTTACAAGGTGCTCTCACCTCCGTTGTTGCCCTCGCTGCTATCATTGGTCAACCTTTAATGCTTTGGTTATTTGGCCATTTTACCAATAAAGAAAACGCCGTTTACTTCCCGGGTGCTCCTTTTCTGGCCGGCTCAATTCTTTGCCTTCTCAGCATTGGCTTCACCTATCGCCTGATTTATTATAAAAAGCAAAAGTGATTTGCAAATAATAATTTTATACCTATTTTTGCAGCCCTGAATGCTCCTCACAAGGAGTATCTTTTTTTATACACGGGCATAGTTCAATGGTAGAATAGCGGTCTCCAAAACCGTTGATCAGGGTTCGAATCCTTGTGCCCGTGCTTTTAATCTATTATCATGGATAAATTACAAAAGTTTATTAAAGAGTCTTGGCACGAGATTACCAAAGAGGTAACCTGGCCAAAATTCAGCGAACTACAGTCCAGTGCCACATTGGTATTAGTTGCCTCAGTAATTTTCGCACTTGTGGTGGGAGCTATTGACTTCCTTATAGACAATGGCCTTAAGCTACTGTATCAATCCTTCTAAGACATGAGCGAGTTAAATTGGTACGTAATCAGAGCGGTTTCTGGTCAGGAAAAAAAGATCAAAAACTACATTGAGAATGAAGCAGCCAGAGAAAACCTCACTGACTTTATCCCTCAGGTTCTGATTCCGTCGGAAAAAATAGTTGAAATCAGAAACGGCAAAAAGAGAGTTCGTGAAAAGAACTATCTCCCAGGCTACATGCTTATCCAGGCAGACCTCAACAATGGTGAGGTAATGCACATGGTAAAAAGCTTGCCTGGTGTTATTGGATTTTTGCGTAAAGATGGTAACTCATCGATTGAACCTGAACCCCTTCGTCAATCAGAAATCAACAGATTCCTTGGTGTTCAAAATGAAGAAGAGGAAGAGACGATTGATTCTAATATTTCGTTCGCAGTTGGCGAATCTGTCAAAGTGATTGACGGACCATTCTCCACTTTCGAAGGAAGTGTGGAAGAAGTCTTTGAAGACAAGAAGAAACTAAATGTAAGTGTTAAGATTTTTGGAAGAAGCACTCCGGTAGAATTGAGCTATCTTCAGGTAGAAAAGCTATCGTAATCTCAAGATAAACTTGTTATGAAAGCCTGTTCTGAAAAGAGCAGGCTTTTTTCTTTCAGACTCTTCTGTATTCATTTTATTTTCAAAGACTTATTGTCAATTCCGGAGAATTATTCTACCTTTGCAGTCCGTTTCTGAAAACCTAGTTTTTTGAGATGGCGTAAAGTCAATTTATTTCTTGTCAGTTTTCTTGAAAAAGTAACTGTTAGGCTTCCCCTGAGAACAGATTGATTTTATGGAGAAACGAATGAGCAATTTGCCATTTAACTAATTGATTGTGACTAGATTAGTTAAAACATTTTGTGGTTCGTCATTTCGTATTTCTCATCATTAAAATAGTATAAACAATGGCGAAAGAAATCGCAGGATACTTAAAATTGCAGGCAAAGGGTGGCCAGGCCAACCCAGCACCTCCGATTGGTCCTGCCCTAGGTTCTAAGGGTATTAATATTATGGAGTTCTGTAAGCAGTTTAATGCCAGAACTCAAGATAAAATGGGACAAGTGGTTCCGGTTTTAGTAACATACTATACCGACAAATCATTTGATTTCGTAATTAAGACCCCTCCTACTGCCGTACTATTATTGGATGCAGCGAAAGTTAAGAAAGGTTCAGATCAGCCAAACCGTGCTAAAGTTGGTTCCGTTACTTGGGATCAGGTGAAGACAATTGCTGAAACGAAAATGCCTGACTTGAACTGTTTCACCATTGAGTCTGCCATGAAAATGGTAGCTGGTAGTGCAGCAAATATGGGCTTAAGAATCAAAGGCGAAAGACCGTTTTAGTATTAAACAATTAACATGGGAGTCACGCCTTGAGCGTGACGTTATTACCAACATTTTCTTATGGCAAGAATTAGTAAAAAAAGAAAAGAGGCTCTTGAAAAGTACGACCCTTCAAAGGAGTACTCCTTATCAGAAGCTGCCGAAATTTTGAAAGAGATTTCTTACACAAAATTTGACGCTTCAGTTGATTTGGATATTCGTTTGGGTGTAGACCCTCGTAAAGCCGACCAAATGGTTCGTGGCGTTGTTGCTCTTCCTCACGGAACGGGTAAAGACGTTAAGGTATTAGTGCTTTGTACTCCTGATAAGGAGCAGGAAGCTAAAGATGCCGGAGCTGACCACGTTGGCCTTGATGACTACATCTCAAAAATTGAGAAGGGCTGGACAGACATTGACGTGATCATCACTATGCCTGCTGTAATGGCCAAGCTTGGCCGTCTGGGTAGAGTATTAGGCCCTAGAGGCCTTATGCCAAACCCTAAAGCAGGTACTGTAACTCCTAATGTAGGTGAAGCAGTTAAGGATGTGAAAGCTGGTAAAATCGACTTTAAAGTTGATAAAACTGGTATCGTTCACGCTGGTGTGGGTAAAGTTTCTTTCAGTGCTGAGCAGATCCTTGGTAACGCGAATGAGTTGATCCAAACGATCATCAAATTAAAACCATCTTCTGCAAAAGGTACCTACATGAAAGGAATCACATTGTCTAGCACAATGAGTCCGGGTATTAAGATTGACAGAACCTCTATTAAAGGATTGCAATCATGAATAAAGAACAAAAAGGAGCTGTTATTCAGGATTTGGCTGAAAAGTTTGCCAATAACCCGTACTTCTATATTACAGATGCCAGTGGCATGTCTGTAGCCAAAACAAACAAGTTGAGAAGACTTTGTTTTGAAAGAGGTATAGAGTACAAAGTGGTAAAAAATACGCTGATCGAGAAAGCTCTTGAAACACTCGAAGCTGATTACACGCCATTCAAAGAGTCAGTACTGAAAGGTTTTTCAGGTATCATGTTTCACCCTGAGTCAGGGAAAGATGCCGCTAAACTTATTCAGGACTTTTTAAAGGACAACAAAGATTCAATTAAGCTGAAAGGTGCATCAATCGAAAGTGACCTATTTATCGGTCATGGCGAGTTGGATAACCTTGCGAAACTGAAATCTAAGACTGAGCTTATTGGCGATGTGATCATGTTGCTTCAATCTCCTGCCAAAACCGTTATTGGTGGTCTGCAGAGTGGAGGCAGCAACCTGGCTGGTATTCTTAAAACTCTTTCAGAGAAAGAAGCCGCCTAATTTTTATTAATCAAATTAAAACTATTTAAAATTTTACAATAATGGCAGATTTAAAAGATTTTGCTGAGCAATTAGTTAACCTAACTGTTAAGGAAGTTAAAGAGTTAGCAGACATTCTTAAAGATGAGTACGGTATTGAGCCTGCTGCTGGTGGAGCTGTTATGATGGCTGGTCCTGCTGCTGGTGGTGATGCCCCTGCTGCTGAAGAGAAGTCAACTTTTGACGTAATCCTTAAAGCTGCTGGTGGAAGCAAACTTCAGGTAGTTAAGCTTGTTAAAGATCTTGCTGGTCTTGGTCTTAAAGAAGCTAAAGAACTAGTTGACGGTGCTCCTAAGGCTGTTAAAGAAGGTATCGCTAAAGACGAAGCTGAAGCTTTGAAGAAGCAGCTTGAAGAAGCTGGTGCTGAAGTAGAGCTAGCTTAAGCTATAAGCATAAAAACACATCAGACTCGGTCCGGTTTTCAAATGAAAATCGGTCGAGTCTTTTGCTGTAAATAAAAGACCCACTACTCAAAAAACACAACTTAAAGAATATTAGGACGTTACAGTTCTGATCCGTAAAAAATTTAGTCCGATACACTTCTGTTTTTCGTGGGACAGTTGCACAGGGACTTGATTTGGCTTCACCTCGAGTTTTTTGGATTATCAGGCGGCAGGCCAGATAAGCTCAAGTAATTTAAATTATTCACTTTTTAAACGATTTAAAGCCTTGAATTTGACAGAAACCGGAAGGAAGACTTTTGCCAGTGTTCATCCCGCTTTAGAATATCCAGACTTTCTGGACATTCAGCTTCAATCATTCCAGGAGTTTTTCCAAATCGACACACCCGCTGAAAGCCGCCGTGCCGAAGGCCTCTACAAGGTGTTCATGGACAATTTCCCGATTGCAGACTCGCGTGAGAACTTTGTTTTAGAATTCGTTGACTACACAGTTGACCCCCCAAAATACTCAATTGATGAGTGTATAGACAGAGGACTAACCTACTCAGTTCCTCTGAAAGCAAAGCTAAGATTGCTTTGTAATGACGAAGACAATGAGGATTTCGAAACCATGGAGCAGGAAGTTTTCCTTGGAAACATTCCTTACATGACTGAAAGAGGTTCGTTCGTCATCAATGGTGCTGAGCGTGTTATCGTTTCTCAGCTTCACAGATCACCGGGTGTGTTCTTTTCAATGAGTAAGCACACTAATGGTACCAAGCTTTATTCAGCCCGTGTTATCCCAATGAAAGGATCATGGATTGAATTCTCAACCGACGTAAACAATGTGATGTATGCGTACATCGACCGTAAGAAGAAATTCCCGGTAACCACATTGCTTCGTTCTATTGGTTTTGGTACTGATAAAGACATCCTTAACCTTTTCGAATTATCCGAAGAGATTAAGGCTACCAAGAAAGACCTTAAAAAAGCAGTTGGCCGTAAGCTTGCTGCCCGTGTTTTGAAAACATGGACTGAGGATTTCGTGGATGAAGATACCGGTGAGGTAGTTTCTATTGACAGAAACGAGGTCATTATGGAGCGTGACTCTATCATTACTGATGAGGACATTGACCTGATCCTTGATACCGATTCTAAGTCAGTGATTTTGCACCGTGAAGATGCAAACCTTGCTGATTATAATATCATTTATAATACACTTCAGAAAGATAGCTCAAACTCAGAAAAAGAAGCGGTAGAGCAGATTTACCGTCAATTGAGAAATACCGAGGCTCCTGATGAGGCTACAGCCCGTGAAATTATCCAGGGTCTGTTCTTCTCTGAGAAACGTTATGATTTAGGTGAAGTTGGTCGTTACAGAGTTAACACCAAACTTAAGTTAGACACTGAGCTTTCTAAGCGTGTATTGACTACTGAAGATATCATTCGTATCGTAAAGTATCTGATCACTTTGATCAATGCCAAGGCGGTTGTCGATGATATTGACCACCTTTCTAACAGACGTGTACGTACAGTAGGTGAGCAGCTTTCAAGCCAGTTTGGCGTAGGCCTTGCCCGTATGGCTCGTACCATCAAAGAAAGAATGAACGTTAGAGATAACGAAGACTTTAAGCCGGTTGATCTGATCAACGCCCGTACTTTGTCTTCAGTAATCAACTCGTTCTTTGGTACTAACCAGCTTTCACAGTTCATGGATCAAACGAATCCACTGGCTGAGATTACGCATAAAAGAAGAATGTCAGCTCTTGGGCCTGGAGGTCTTTCAAGAGAAAGAGCAGGTTTTGAGGTTCGTGACGTTCACTATACGCACTACGGTCGTCTTTGTACTATTGAGACTCCTGAAGGTCCAAACATTGGTTTGATCTCTTCTCTTTGTACTTATGCCAAGATTAACTCAATGGGCTTCATTGAGACCCCGTATAATAAAATTGTTGATGGTAAACTTTCAGGTGAAGTCGAGTATTTAACTGCTGAATCTGAAGATGGTAAAAACATTGCCATGGCTACTCCTGATGTGAAGGAGAATGGTGCCTTTACCACTGACTCATTGAAATGTCGTTTCGAAGGTGACTTCCCTCTGAAAGATCCTAAAGAAATTGACTATATGGATATCGCTCCAAACCAGATTGTGTCTGTTGCGGCCTCCATTATTCCTTTTCTTGAGCATGATGATGCCAACCGTGCCCTGATGGGTTCAAACATGCAGCGTCAAGCAGTTCCATTGCTTCGTCCAGAGGCACCTATTGTAGGTACTGGTCTTGAGAGCCGTATTGCACGTGATTCCCGTACAATGGTTGTGGCTGAAGG
Organism: Jiulongibacter sediminis; assembly: GCF_001306455.1. Classification (GTDB taxonomy): domain Bacteria; phylum Bacteroidota; class Bacteroidia; order Cytophagales; family Spirosomataceae; genus Jiulongibacter; species Jiulongibacter sediminis. The sequence goes on from NZ_LGTQ01000016.1 coordinate 35,016, forward strand.
TGAAGGAACAATTGATTATGTTGACGCCAACAAAATCGTTGTTAATTACGACTGGACTGAAGAGGACGTAATGGTTAACTTCAATACCAGCCAGAAGGAATACTCACTTATCAAGTTCCGTAGAACTAACCAGGATACTTGTATTAACCTAAGACCGATTGTTGCCAAAGGCGACAGAGTGAAGAAAGGTCAGGTACTTGTAGAAGGTTACGCTACTCAAGGCGGTGAACTTGCCCTAGGTAGAAACATGATGGTAGCCTTCATGCCATGGCAGGGTTATAACTTTGAGGATGCGATCGTAATCTCTGAAAGAGTAGTAAGAGACGATATCTTTACTTCAATTCACATTGAAGAGTTTGACCTTGAGGTTAGAGACACTAAACGTGGACAGGAAGAGCTAACTGCTGAGATACCAAACGTATCAGAAGACGCGGTTAAAAACCTTGATGAAAACGGTATCGTAAGAACGGGTACATTCATCAAAGAAGGTGATATCCTTATTGGTAAGATCACTCCAAAAGGTGAGTCTGATCCAACACCTGAAGAGAAACTTCTTCGTGCTATCTTCGGTGATAAAGCCGGTGATGTGAAAGATGCTTCTAAGAAAGCTTCTCCGTCATTAAGAGGTATGGTGATTGACACCAAACTATTCTCAAGACCAAGCAAAGAAGAAAGAGCCAAGCATAAAGAAGAGGTGAAATTGTTGTTGAAATCTCACAGCAAAAACCTTTCTGAATTGAAAGAAATCATGATCGACAAGATGGTGAACATTCTTTCTGGCAAAACTTCTCAGGGTGTGAAGCATAAGTTTGGTGATGAGTTGATCTCTAAAGGAGTGAAATTCAACAAGTCAAACATTACAAACAACCTATTCCCGGAGAAAAACCCATACGTTGACGAAAGTACCTATAGTGTGCCTGAAGAGTCAAACCTTTTGGGTGATATCCTTCTTGAAGGCTGGACTAAGGACGACCATACCAACGCCATGCTGATCAGACTTGTGAAAAACTATCTGAGCAAGCGTAGTGAAATAATGGGTGAATTTAAGCGTGAGCGTTTTGTCCTGGAAGTTGGTGATGAACTACCTGCAGGTATTGTAAAACTGGCCAAAGTTTACATCGCTAAGAAGCGTAAACTTAAAGTGGGTGATAAGATGGCCGGTCGTCACGGTAACAAAGGTGTGGTTGCGAAAATCGTTCGTGACGAAGACATGCCATTCCTTGAAGACGGCTCTACTGTAGACATCGTTCTTAACCCGCTTGGTGTACCTTCCCGTATGAACATCGGTCAGCTATACGAAACTGTATTAGGCTGGGCCGGTAGAAAACTAGGAAGAAAGTATGCTACGCCAATCTTTGATGGTGCTTCTGCTGATGAGGTTTCTGCTGAATTAACTGAAGCCGGCTTACCAGAATTTGGTCGTACAGAGCTTTACAACGGTTTAACCGGTGAGAAGTTTGACCAGAAAGTTACAGTAGGTATTATCTACATGCTGAAACTAGGTCACCTGGTTGATGACAAGATGCACGCCCGTTCTATCGGACCATACTCATTGATTACACAGCAGCCATTGGGTGGTAAAGCTCAGTTTGGTGGTCAGCGTTTTGGTGAGATGGAGGTTTGGGCACTTGAGGCCTTTGGTGCATCGCATATCCTTCGCGAGATTCTGACTGTGAAGTCTGATGACGTGATTGGTCGTGCGAAAGCCTATGAGGCTATTGTGAAAGGAGAAAACCTTCCGAAACCAAGTATCCCAGAATCATTCAATGTACTTGTACATGAATTGAGAGGCTTGGCTCTTGAAATCACCTTGAAATAATTTTTGAATCATTTTCATTAAAACATATAGAAAATGTCTTTAAAGAAAAACAAAAAACTCAACAGCGACTTTAACAGCATAACCATAAGTCTTGCTTCGCCGGAATCAATTCTGGAGAGCTCTTATGGTGAGGTTACGCAGCCGGAAACTATTAACTACAGAACGTACAAGCCTGAAATGGGCGGTCTTTTCTGTGAGCGTACTTTCGGCCCGACCAAAGACTGGGAATGTCACTGTGGAAAATATAAGCGTATTCGCTATAAAGGTATCATCTGCGACCGTTGTGGTGTGGAAGTTACCGAAAAGAAAGTTCGTAGAGAGCGTATGGGACACATCGAATTGGTGGTTCCTGTAGCTCATATCTGGTATTTCAAAAGCCTTCCGAACAAGATTGGTTACCTATTAGGCCTTTCTTCTAAGAAGCTTGATCAAATTATTTATTACGAGCGTTATGTGGTTATTCAACCAGGTATCAAAGAGGAAGATGGTCTTGCATACATGGACTACCTTACCGAAGAAGAATATCTTGATACCGTAGATAAGCTTCCAAGAGAAAACCAAATGCTCCCTGACGATGATCCTCAAAAGTTCATCGCAAAAATGGGTGCTGAAGCTCTTGAAATGCTATTGGCGAGATTAAACCTGGATGAGCTTTCATACCAGCTTCGTCATCAGGCAGCTACTGATACTTCTCAGCAAAGAAAAGCTGAGGCTTTGAAACGTTTGAGAATTGTAGAGGCTTTCCGTGATGCGAATACCCGTATTGAAAACCGCCCTGAGTGGATGGTGATCAAAATGGTACCGGTTATTCCACCAGAGCTTCGTCCACTTGTTCCTTTGGATGGTGGTCGTTTTGCAACTTCTGACTTGAATGACCTTTACAGACGTGTAATCATCAGAAACAACCGTCTGAAAAGACTTCTTGAGATCAAAGCTCCCGAAGTAATTCTAAGAAACGAGAAGCGTATGCTTCAGGAAGCAGTTGATTCACTTTTTGATAACTCAAGAAAAGTTAACGCCGTAAGATCTGATGGAAACCGTGCATTGAAATCACTTTCAGATATGCTGAAAGGTAAGCAGGGTCGTTTCCGTCAAAACCTATTGGGTAAGCGTGTTGACTACTCTGGTCGTTCGGTTATCGTAGTAGGTCCAGAGCTTAAACTTCACGAGTGTGGTCTTCCTAAAGGAATGGCTGCTGAACTTTTCAAACCTTTCATTATCCGTAAGTTGATTGAGAGAGGTATTGTGAAAACTGTGAAGTCTGCGAAGAAAATCGTTGACCGTAAAGACGCGGTGGTATGGGATATCCTTGAAAATGTATTGAAAGGACACCCTGTATTGCTAAACCGTGCTCCTACTCTTCACCGTTTGGGTATCCAGGCTTTCCAACCAAAATTGGTTGAAGGTAAGGCAATTCAACTTCACCCGTTAGTATGTACAGCGTTTAACGCTGACTTTGACGGTGACCAGATGGCCGTTCACGTACCATTAGGTCATGAAGCCGTAATGGAAGCTTCTATTTTGATGCTTTCTTCTCATAACATTCTTAACCCTGCGAACGGTGCTCCTATTACCGTACCTTCTCAGGACATGGTTCTTGGCCTTTACTATGTAACAAAAGGTAAGAAGTCTACAGAAAATGAGAAAATTGCCGGTGAAGGAATGACCTTCTACTCTCCGGAAGAGGTAATCATCGCCCTTAACGAAGGTGTAGTTTCAAAACATGCCTACATTAAGTGTAAGGTTAAAGTCAAAAATGAAGCTGGTGAGCTTGAAGATAAAGTTATTGAAACCGTAGCGGGTAGAATTCTATTCAACCAATACGTTCCGGAAGAAGTAGGTTATATCAATGAGCTATTGACCAAGAAAAAACTGCAGACCATTATTGGTCAGGTGATCAAAGAGGTGAGCTTTGCCCGTACGGCAGCTTTCCTTGATGAGATCAAAACTCTTGGTTTCCAATCAGCCTACACCGGTGGTCTTTCTATTGGTTTGGGTGACATCATGATTCCTGAAGAAAAACAGAGTCTGATTGAGAATGCCCGTGGCGAGGTAGAAGAAGTACAAAGCAATTACATGTTTGGTATTATCACCGAGCGTGAGCGTTATAACCAGATCATCGATATCTGGACCCGTGTAAACACCAGATTGAGAGAAACGCTTCTTGACCAGTTGGAAAATACCGATCAGGGCTTTAACTCAGTATATATGATGATGCACTCCGGAGCCCGTGGTTCTAAGGAGCAAATTCGTCAGCTTGGTGGAATGAGAGGTCTGATGGCTAAACCACAGAAAAACATCGCAGGTTCAGTAGGAGAAATCATTGAGAACCCAATTCTTTCTAACTTCAAAGAAGGTCTTGATGTTCTTGAGTACTTTATCTCTACACACGGTGCACGTAAAGGTCTTGCAGATACCGCCCTTAAAACAGCGGATGCGGGTTACCTTACCCGTCGTCTTCATGACGTGGCACAAGATGTTGTGGTTAACGAGGTAGACTGTGAAACTCTAAGAGGTATTACTGTTTCTGCGTTGAAAGAGAATGAAGATATCATTGAGCCATTATCTGAGAGAATTCTTGGTAGAACTGCCGTAAGTGATGTGGTTGACCACGTGACGAAGGAAGTTCTTGCTAAGGCTGGTGAAGAAATCACTGAAGAAATCGCTGAAATCATTGAGAACTCTTCGGTTGATTCAGTTGAAATTCGTTCAGCTTTGACTTGTGAAACTAAAAAAGGTGTATGTGCGAAATGTTATGGTAGAAACCTTTCTACCAATAGAATGACCGAAGTTGGTGAGGCAGTAGGTGTAATTGCTTCTCAGTCAATCGGTGAGCCGGGTACACAGCTGACACTTCGTACGTTCCACACGGGTGGGACTGCGATGAACGTTTCAGTTGATGCCAACATCAAAGCCAAATTTGGCGGTATCGCAAGCTTTGATCAGGTTAGAACAATTGATACAACCGATAAGGAAGGTAACCCTGTCACTACAGTTCTAGGTCGTAGAGGTGAAGTTAGAATCGTAGATCCTGAAACTAATCAGATCTTGATCACAAACATTATCCCTTACGGTGCACACCTTCATATCAAAGATGGTCAGAAGCTTGAAAAAGGCGATATGATTTGCCAGTGGGATCAGTTCAACGCCGTAATCATCTCTGAAATGGATGGTTCTATCGAGTACGATGCCATTGAAGAGGGTATTACTTTCCGTGAAGAGTCTGATGAGCAAACCGGTTTCAAAGACAAGGTAATTACTGATACGAAAGATAAAACCAAGAACCCTGCTGTGGTGATCAAAGGCAAGAAAGATGACGAAAAGTCATATAACTTACCTGTAGGTGCCCGTCTGATGGTAGAAAATGGCCAGAAAGTTAAAGCTGGTCACGTTCTTGCGAAAATCCCTCGTGCAGTGAATATGAACGCCGATATTACCGGTGGTCTTCCGCGTGTAACTGAGCTTTTCGAAGCCCGTAACCCATCTAACCCTGCTGTTGTTTCTGAGATCGACGGTGTGGTTTCATACGGTGGTATTAAGCGTGGTAACCGTGAGGTATTCGTTGAAGCGAAAGATGGTACTAAGATGAAATACATGGTTTCGCTTTCTAAGCTAATCCTTGTTCAGGAAGGTGACTACACCAAAGCAGGTGAGCCGCTTTCTGATGGTGCAATCACTCCGGCAGATATCCTTAGAATTAAAGGACCAACCGCAGTTCAGGAGTATTTGGTAGATGAAACTCAAGCTGTATACCGTCAGCAGGGTGTGAAACTTTCTGATAAACACATTGAGGTAATTGTACGTCAAATGATGCAGAAAGTAGATATCATTGATGCCGGTGATACCAACTTCCTTGAAATGCAAGCTGTTGATAAGTGGAAGTTCCGCGAAGAGAATGACAGAATCATGGATATGAAAGTGGTAGTTGACGCTGGTGATTCTCAGCTTTACAAGCCGGGTCAGATGTTGACAAACCGTGAGTTCAGAGATGAGAATGGTAGATTGAAGAGAGAAGATTTGAAGCAAATGGAAATTCGTGATGCGAAACCGGCAGTTTCTCAAATAATCCTTCAGGGTATTACTACCGCCTCACTGGGAACTGAATCAGTTTTCTCAGCGGCATCGTTCCAGGAAACAACTAAAGTTCTTTCACATGCTTCTGTTCAGGGTAAAGAAGATACTCTGGAAGGCTTGAAAGAGAACGTAATCGTTGGTCACCTGATTCCAGCTGGTACTGGTCGAAGAAATTATCAAAACCTGATGGTCGCTTCCAAGAAAGAAGTTGAGGCCGCTCAGGAACGGATACTCATCGAGAACCGGAAACGTGAATACGTAGACTAATTAATCGCCCCTGCTTCTGAGAAGCAGGGGCTTTTTTTTATAATTCGTCGACTTCTTTTCCGAATTCCATTTGTTTTAAATACATTTGGTAAAGTGTTCTTTTGACACTTATTATTAATAATGGATTAATCGTTCACCAGGTGAACTAATCATAGGTTAAAGTATTTTCGTCTTGGAAAGGCATTTGGGTATCCCGAATGTCTTTTTTTGTGAATAAATAGTAATGATCAATTGTACCATTATTCTTCTGAAAGAAGGTAAAAGAAGTTATTTTTGCCTTTCAAACTTAATCCCAATCCAGTGACATTAATTAAGTCTATTTCCGGTATTCGCGGCACCATCGGTGGTAAACCATCTGAAACTTTGAGCCCGATTGATGTTGTGAAATACACTGCAGCTTTCGGCAGCTTCCTCAGAAAATCTAACCCTCAAAAAAATACTATAGTAATTGGTAGAGATGCCCGTATCTCCGGAGAAATGATTTCGGGATTAGTAACCAACACCTTAATTGCACAAGGGTTTGAAGTAATTGACCTCGGATTATCGACTACACCTACTGTTGAGGTGGCGGTGCCAAAGGAAAATGCAGCTGGTGGGATTATTCTCACAGCAAGTCACAACCCAATCCAATGGAATGCTCTTAAACTTTTAAATGAAGTAGGAGAGTTTATTTCAGCAGAGGATGCAAAACTATTACTCTCCATCGCTGATCAGGAAGACTTCCAATTTGAAGATGTTAAAAAGCTGGGCTCGTACCGGAAGGATGACACCCATCTACAAAAGCATATTGAGGATATCAAAAACCTTGCTTTGGTAGATGTAGATGCCATCAAAAAAGCTGATTTCTCTATCGTTGTTGATGGTATCAATTCCTCCGGTGCTTTTGCAATTCCAGAATTGCTAAGAGCATTGGGAGTTACTTCAATAAAAGTACTTAATGAAGAGCCAAATGGTCATTTTGCTCATAACCCTGAACCATTGGCAAAACATCTGACTCACATTTCAAACGAAATGGAGAAAGGTGATTTTGATTTAGGTATAGTTGTTGACCCAGATGTGGACAGACTGGCCTTTGTCAATGAAAACGGTGAGCTTTTCGGAGAGGAATACACTTTGGTGGCTGTGGCAGACTACATTCTTTCTAAAACTCCCAAAGGAGCCAAAACGGTTTCTAACCTCTCCTCCACCCTGGCATTAAAAGACATTACTGAGAAACATGGCGGCGAATACTTTGCTTCAGCCGTTGGCGAAGTAAATGTGGTGAATAAAATGAAGGAAGTAGGTGCTGTGATTGGCGGTGAAGGTAACGGAGGTATTATTTACCCAGAACTTCACTACGGAAGGGATGCACTTGTAGGAGTGGCCCTGTTTTTGTCTCATTTAGCTCATTTCAATAAGCCTGTGGGCTTTTTAAGAAAAACATACCCCAACTATTTTATTGCCAAGAAAAAGATTGATCTGGACCCATCTATGGACGTTGACCATATCCTTGAACAGATCACCGTTAAATACAAGAAATACCCCATTGACCTTCAGGATGGGATTAAAATTCTGTTTGAAAAAGAATGGGTGCAATTGAGAAAATCAAACACAGAACCGATCGTAAGAATATACGCAGAGTCTGAGTTTGAAACCACGGCAGATAACCTTGCAGATAAAATTATCAGTGATATCAAGGAGATCGTTAATAAAACCGCTTAAAATTCCGATCCTATTTACTGTAGATTTGATTCAAACGATTTGAAAGAGAGAGCTTCTTTGCAAGCTCTTTTTTGCTTGCTCTGAACCAGAAGAAGAATAATCCACCAACGAGCAGGTATGGAGTCAACAGAAGATATAATATCCCAAAATTAAGGCCGGTACCTATAACACCTCTACCCTCACTCAGATTACTACCCACAGTAGCTCTGCACATTGCACATTGAGCCATAGAATCACCCAAAGCCAAAAGCACAACCAAGGCCGTCAAAAAAAGTACTTTTTTAAATATTGACTTATGCATAGTACGGAGATATCATTAAATAAGCGATCACACCTGTTATAGAAACGTATAACCAGATTGGATATGCAAATTTAACTAATTTTTTATGCCTCTGATAATCAGCTTTCAAAGCAAAATAAAATGCTCTAAGAACTAAAGGAAGTACCACCAGAGATAGAAGTATATGGGAAATCAGAATGAAGTAATACACGTACTTCACAGCACCCTCTCCACCAAAACTCGTAGAAGGATTAGTTAAATGATACAAAACGTAAGAAATTAAAAACACCCCTCCTAAAATAAAGGCTGTTGTCATTACCCAGCGGTGAGCTTCTCTTTTCTGATTCCTGATAAAATAGAATCCTACAATCAAAAGCAGAGCCGTCAGCGAGTTAATTACTGCATTTAAATGAGGTAGTATTTTAGTCCATTCCCCCAGGTCAGGTTTAGTTCTTATTCCCAGGAGAACCGCAACAGCCACAGGAATTACCACCGAAATGATATTGATGGTTCTCATTGAAGAGTCTTTCTCTTTCATTGAATATGTAATTGTTGATGATGTATTTACTGCTTTTCGTAACTGTCAAGCAAAACTTTAATTTCCACGTTTAATCGTTCCATATCAGGCTTACTAGTGGAGTCATAAATACCTCTGATGTAATTATCCTTATCCAAAAGGAGAGCCTTTTCTGAATGGATGAAAGCATCATCAATATTGGTTATTTCAGGATCATACACCGAGGCATCAGAAACAGGAAGTTTAAAACCTTTAATGGCCAGACCGTATATGTAATCCTTTTTACCGGTTAAAAAGTTCCAGTTAGATTCTAACGCGTCAAAAGTGGCCGCATAGTCTTTCAAAACCATTACAGAATCATGTTCCGGATCAATGGAAATAGAAATAAAACTCACCTGACCCGTATGATCAAACTGATTCTGTACGCGGGCTATATTGCTATTCATTACTGGACAAATAGTACCACAACGAGTGAAAAAGAAATTTGCAATCTTAATATCACTCAAGTCTTTCAATGCTATTTCCTGATTATTTTGATTTATCAAAGTAAAATCGGGAACCTTATGATATACAGTATCACCTGAAACTACCTGAGGCCTACCTGATTCATTTAATTCAGGAAAGTAATAAGGCAAATCAAACCTGTTTTCACCGAAAACATTGAGGAATATAAATACAAAAGCCGGAAGTACTAATACTGCGATTAGTATCCCGGCCTTTAAAAGTCTTTTCGACATATTATCTTACTGTACCTATATAACCACCTTCAAAAAGAACAAGGGCTACCAAAAACCAAATCACAAAAATGACCGGTAAAACGATAGACCAAATCAGCGATTTCACCTCATCCTTAAGGTGCATAAATGTACCTACAATATAGAACGACTTTACAAATGTCAGAATAATGAAAGTTCCGATCTTAAACCATTTCCCAAAATCCGAATCCGCAGAAATGGTGAATGCAATAACGAATTCAACCGCAGTAACGATAAGAAGAATCCAGAATACTCTCCACAAAGCCTTGGTTTGTGGTTTTTGTCTTTCTCCTGTAGTATTTTCTATATGAGCTGCCATGATATAATTTCTTAAGTAATTTTAATTAAACAAGGTAGAAGAAGGTAAAAACGAATACCCACACCAGATCTACAAAGTGCCAGTAAAGACCTACCTTTTCAATCATTTCATAATGACCTCTTTTTTCGTAAACTCCGTTTACCGTGTTATAAAAAATAAGGATATTCAGAATAACACCAGAAAATACGTGCGTACCGTGGAATCCGGTAATAAAGAAAAAGAAGTCTGCGAATGCCGCAGGACCATACTCGTTAAAAACAAGATTGGCTCCACCACCCCCTGTTCCGTGAATGAAGTGAGACCACTCCCATGCCTGAGAACCAAGAAAAGTAAAACCACCAAGAATTGTCCAAAGCATCCACTTCTCAACATCAGCCTTATCTCTTCTGTGTCCCGCTTCTACCGCCAGTACCATTGTAACTGAACTAAAGATTAAGATAAAGGTCATGATACCAACGAATACCAGTGGAGCACTTACTCCATGTAAGAATGGTACGGCCTCAAATACTCTTTCAGGCGTAGGCCACCAGGTTTGAGAAAACGTAAAATCGTTAATTGAACTACCCGGATTAGCATCCTGAAAACTTGGAAAGCTAAATCTTACAAGACCATAAGAGATCAGTAGAGCTGAGAAGGTAAATGTGTCTGATAGGAGGAAAATCCACATCATCAGCTTACCATATCCCACTTTCATAGGTTGAACTCCGCCTTTCCAGATCAAATGGTCAGGAGTAGAAGAAGCATGTGTTGTTGCCATAAACGGTAAATAAGATTACGATATCAGGGCAAATTTAAACATCTTTTACAGAAATGCCTTGAAATCGACTTGATGGTTAAAAAATTATCTGAAATACAATAAAAACACAAACAGATACACCCAAAGGATGTCCAAAAAATGCCAGTATGTTGAACAAACCTCTATTTGTATCAAATTCTTTGAATGAATCCTTGTTCTAAAAGCGGCCACCAGGGCGAAAATCAAAACGACCAATCCACTAATCAGGTGAAATGCATGCAAGCCGGTCAAAATGTAAAGGAACGACCCAGAGGGATTTCCTTTGAGGTAAATTCCGGTTTCCTGAAGCTGTGTCCAGCCAATATACTGCATTACTAAAAAAGCCGTCCCAAAGCCGAAAGCACCAGCAATGTATGTCTTGAGCTTGCCAAAATCGTCAGACTTAGCCGCTCTTTGAGCCAAAAACATCAATACACTACTAACGATCAACACCGAAGTGCTCCAGTAAAATATAGACGGCATCTCAAACTCTGTCCAGTTCCCTTCTGCCCTTCTTACTAAATAGGCCGACGTTTGAGATGCAAAAAGCATCACAATGGTAATAATGAAAAGCCAGGTAATAAATTTCCATTTATTGATGCTCAACACCGGCTTTACATTTTCTGTAATATTATTTTCTGCCGTCATAATTTATCAATTAAGTAAGCAATTTGTACAAAAGGTAAATAGATGAAAGAGCCAAACATCAATTGTAATGCTGCCTTCTTATCAACTCTTCTCATCAAATGGAACGTTTGAACTAAAAAGAGAACACCTAGTAGCATGGCAAACATTGCCGAATGAATACCTGTCATACCCAGATAAAAAGGCACCCAGCAAAGTGGTAATAACACTACCGTATAAATCATTATCTGAATAGCCGAATTCAAATCACGTCCACCGCTTGATGGCAATAGTTTAAAACCTGCTTTCTTATAATCTTCATCCAATACCCATGCAATGGCCCAGAAATGTGGAAACTGCCAGAAAAATTGAATTGCGAAAAGTATTCCGGGCTCTAATCCAAATTGATTTGTCGTCGCCAACCAGCCAATCATTGGAGGAAACGCACCTGGCAAGGCCCCAACTGCAACAGCAATTGGACCTTTTCTTTTTAACGGGGTGTAAACAAACCCATATAAAACAAAAGAAAGGAGAGCAATGCCCATGGCTTTCATATTGAAGAAATAGGCCAAAATAAACTGCGAAACCAACAAACATATCGCTCCAAATATCACAGCTTCGTTTATAGATAATCGCCCTGAAGGAAGTGGTCGGGAAGATGTTCTTTTCATCAAAACATCAAGATCCTTCTCAATGATTTGATTTACAATATTAGCGGCTGCGGTAGTCAGAAATGCCGCAACAGCAAATAAAGCCAAAAGACCATAGTTTAAAGCCGCACTTCCCATAATGAAGCCAACAGCCCCTGAGAATACTACAGTACTTGATAGCCTGAATTTAGTAAGGTCAAAATAAGCCCTTAGCTTTTCTGAAAAAGTATATTTATTTACAATCGCCTCCATTAAATCGCTTCCTCTCGTTTTAGCATGAGCAAAGTAAACTGCACTGCTATGATCATTGTACCTAAAGTCAGATGGATTGGTTGTCCAAAAGCCGGCATATTAAACAGTCCCAGAAATACTCCAATCAGAAATTCACCAACGACCAAAACCAGCATCCACCTCAAAAAGCTCCCTTCACTATATTCAGCCTCATTTCTCCGGCTCATGAAATACCAACTATTAAGAGCTAATAAAACTGTTGCCAACCCGATATGGGTGTAATATTTTCCATCTAAAGTTGAAATCCACAATTCTCTCGCCAATCCAGACAAGTAAGCCTCGTCTATCATTTCCCGAACCTGTGTCCCCAAAATCAACTGACCTGTACTTAAGGCCAGCAAAATACCCAAGATGAAACTATCTGATTTCGAACCATCGACACCTCCCAGCTTCAATCCTTCAAAAGAATACGCTCTCAAAAGAGCCATAATCAGCATAAAAACGACCAATATAGCCAGCAGCATATGTACTGTAACCATGGCCGGACTTAACTCCATTGAAACAACTTTGGAACCCAACCAACCTTCAAATGCTACAAGAATGAAAGCCAAGCCTGAATATAAAATGACCTTGTTGTCTTTTCCTTTGTACTCCTTCACTGCCGCTAACAAAGTTCCAAAAATCAAAAAACCTATAAGAACTCCTGCTAACCTATTGATGTACTCCGTCCAGGTTTTAAAGACATTGAATTCTACCTCACCTTTGAGTTTTGCACCAAAGATTTCTTTATAATCATCTGGCAGTTGGCTCGCATCTGTAGGTGGAACCCATGAACCAAAACACTTTGGCCAATCTGGGCAACCCATTCCGGAACCGGTAGCTCTGACAATTCCTCCAACCAAAATCAGGAAGAAAACAGCTCCAATAGTTATAAAAGCGAGTTTCTTATACATCTCTCAACAAAAAAGTACGAAGCATGAGGCACAATAAGTCACATACTTCGTACTTGTTATCATCGTACCTTATAGATCCGAAACCTTAGTCCGGAATGTTATAATTGTACTCAATGTTTTCTATATCCTTCTCCTCCTCGATCAACTCATTCTCCTCCGGTAAGTTTGACTCAGGAGTTGCGGAGAATGGAATATTTTGAGGAATGAAATCTGATTCGCTTCCTGGTTTACTGTAGTCATAAGGCCATCTGTAAACTGTTGGAATCTCACCCGGCCAGTTGCCATGACCAGGATTAACCGGTGTCGTCCACTCCAATGTATTAGATTTCCAAGGGTTAGCAGACGCTTTCTTACCCCAGAAAATTGAATAAATGAAGTTAAAGACGAAGATCAACTGTGCACCAAAAGTCAAAATGGCCGCAACAGAAATGAATGCATTCAGATCAGCATACGTATTGAATGCCTCAAATCCAGACCATTGATAATATCTTCTTGGAAAACCAGCTATACCGATGTAGTGCATAGGGAAGAAAACCAGATAAACACCAATGATAGATGCCCAGAAGTGAACGTATCCAAGAGTTTTGTTCATCATTTTCCCAAACATTTTCGGGAACCAGTGATAAACACCAGCAATCATTCCGAAGAAAGCAGCAGATCCCATCACAAGGTGGAAGTGAGCAACCACGAAGTAAGTATCATGAAGCTGAATGTCCAATGCTGAATTACCAAGGATAATTCCTGTTAAACCACCCGATACAAAGAAAGAAACCAAACCAATTGCAAAAAGCATAGCTGGGGTAAACACTATATTACCTTTCCACAAAGTGGTAATATAGTTAAAGGCTTTAACCGCAGAAGGCACCGCAATAATTAAGGTCAATAACATGAATACGGATCCAAGGAAAGGATTCATACCTGTCATAAACATGTGGTGAGCCCACACAATAAATGCCAGGAACATGATACCAGCCATTGAGAAAATCATCGCTTTGTAACCAAAGATTGGTTTACGAGAATTGGTGGCGATAATCTCTGATGTTAAACCAAGAGCAGGAAGGATAACGATGTACACTTCAGGGTGCCCAAGGAACCAGAATAAGTGTTGGAACAAAATCGGACTACCTCCCTGATTCGGAAGAGCCTGACCGTTAATATAGATATCAGACAAGTAGAAACTTGTACCGAAGCTTCTGTCAAAAATCAATAATAATGCAGCCGATAACAATACAGGGAACGAAAGAATACCCAAAATTGCGGTAAACGTAAACGCCCAAATTGTCAGTGGCATCTTATCAAAGGTCATCCCTTTTGTTCTCAGGTTGATGACAGTTGTTACATAATTGATACCACCCAATAAAGATGATACAATAAACAAGGCCATCGAAACCAACCATAAAGTCATTCCTGTACCTGAACCAGGGTTTGCTTCTGCTAAAGCACTTAAAGGCGGATAAATCACCCAACCACCTCCCGCAGGACCTGTTTCAATGAAAATAGACCAGAACATAATCACACTGGAGATAAAGAAAAACCAGTATGATAACATATTCATAAAGCCCGATGCCATGTCTCTTGCACCTATCTGTAATGGAATCAGGAAATTTGAGAATGTACCGCTCAAACCTGCTGTCAATACAAAGAAAACCATGATGGTACCGTGCATGGTTACTAAAGCCAGATAGAAGTTAGCATCCAACTTACCAGACTCATTAACCCACTCCCCTAAGATTGGCTTTAACCAAGACAAATCCATGTCAGGGAATCCTAATTGAAGACGGAAAACCAATGACATTAAACCACCAATGATAGCCCAAATTATACCTGAAATAAGGTATTGCTTAGCAATTACTTTGTGGTCTTCTGAAAATATATAAGATCTAATGAAACCCAGATCATGGTGCTCATCATGAGCGTGATCTGAATGTGCTGCTGCTACCGTTGCCATATACTTCTTATCTTTTTTTTCTTTTTTGCAAAATTATTCAACTACCTCAACCTCTTCTGTAACCATTGCTACTTCAGCATCCTCCGTTTCCACATATTTCAAAGCACGAGCCTTAAGGTTATCAGGTACTTTCTCCACGAATCCAGGGTTAAGTGAAAGGAAAGGCTGCTGCTCTTTCTTCCATGCCTCATATTCCTCTGGTTCATCAACTACTAAAAGTAACTTCATACCAAAGTGGCTACGACCACAAATCTCAGTACAAGCAATCTCGTAGTTGAAATCAGGATTGTTCAATTCGGCACGCATGTCTTCAGTTGACTTGTCAGCCACAAACCAAAATTTAGTGGGCATACCTGGTACGGCATCCATTTTAACTCTCATGTGAGGAATAAAAACAGAGTGCAAAACGTCTCTTGCTCTGATTTTCAATAATACAGGCTTACCCTTTGGGATGTGCATTTCTGTACCATTCGTAAAATCATCAAAAGAATTCGGATCCGTAAAGTCAATACCGAAGTTATTACCTGCGGCATCATCCATAAGACGGTAGTCGTAATTACCAAGTTCGTTATCATCTACACCAGGGTAACGAACAGCCCAGGCAAACTGACGACCCATTATTTCAATTACTTCAGCGTCCTCAGGAGCATCATCCATTACTCTGTTCCATACTCTCAAACCAGTAAATACCAAACCAGCCATTACTAATGCCGGAATCACAGTCCATATGACCTCCAATTTATTATTGTGAGGATAGAATGTAGCCTTTCTGTTTTTGTTATACTTGTATCTCAAAGGGAAATAAAACAGAAGAGTATTTACAATGAAAAAAGCTACTGTAATAACTGCCATTGAAACCCAGAACCAATAGTCAGTTTCGCGACCATGTGGTGATGAAGCCTCAGGTAGAAAATCTTTCTTAGCATCCAGGAAAGACCATACAACTCCAACTACACTCAATACCCAGAATACCATCAATCCAAGTGCATTCCAATCGTTTGCACCATCTACTTCAGAATCGTCCTCGACTTCTTTTACGCCCTTTACACTCTTGAGCAAATCCTGCGTCTTTCCAATCACCAAAACGGTCAATACCAGAAATAACAGAGCTAAAATTCCAATAATAAGTGTCATCTTTTCTAATTCTTTAAGCTATAGAATGTTGCTTCCTATTAAATATCGTGATGTAAACTTTCTTCAATGAACGGGTGATTCTTAGCGTACATATTTGCCTTACTCAATTGATTCAGAACAACATAAGCGAACCCGCAAACAAATACTGCTGTAGTACCCCACTCTATCAGGCCAATACCACCCTGATCTTTAGCGATACCAGGCATGTGCATTTGGTAGAAATCAAACCAGTGACCAATCAAAATCGCCCAAGAAGCTAACTTCAATAGTGTATAATTCCTTTTTGAACCTCTCGCCATTAAAACAAGCAAAGGGAAAATGAAGTTCAACACTAAGCTGATCATGAAAGGAGCGAAATATCTACCGCCGTATCCACTAATTCTTTCTCTGAAATAGATAGTTTCTTCTGGAAGGTTAGCGTAGAAAATCAATAAATACTGGTCGAACCATACATAAGTCCAGAAAATTGAGAAACCAAACATTAGTTTACCCAAATCCTGAAGTGCAGAATCATTTACACCTGACAAGTATCCTTTAGATTTCAGCGTCAAAACGACCAGCATGATCGCTGCCAAACCTGCCACATGCCAACTGGCCAAGTGATACCATCCGAACATAGTACTGAACCAGTGTGTATCAATAGCCATTGACAAATCCCAAGCTACTGTAGAACTTGTTACGGCAAAGAATACCAAGAAGTATTTCGCATAAAGTCTGCTTTTATGGTAATACTCAATATCTCCATGAGCGTCCTCAAGTAAAGAGTTCTTACGAATCTGTGTCCACAGATAATACCACACAACGAAATACACCACCAATCTCACGATGTAGAAGGGCATATTTAACCACCATTCTTTACTTGCAATAATTTTGTCGTAATGATGACTTGCAGGGTCCATGATACCATCATGCGTCCAGTGCATGATCATATGTCTTGTCGATGGCACCAGGAATAAAACAAGGATAATTGCGGCCGGTATAATCATAAATGCCGGAAAAGCCTCAGGAACTCTCTTAAATGAAGTGTACCATCCAGCTTTGGCGACGTAATTATAGGAGATAAAGAATACCCCGATTACAGAAATACCCAGGAAATAAACAGAGTTCATCCAAATATTAGCAATGATTCTGGTCAGTAAAGTTGCACCTGAACCGTGCTCTTCACCATGGCCGGCAGCTTCAGCACCGTGGCCAGCGGCCTCTGCTCCGTGAGCAGCAGCTTCATGAGCACCACCAGCAAAGCCTTCAGGACCCCAGATACCAGCGTTTATTAAAAATGCTCCAATTGCTATTAAAACCAGGCCAATTACTCCCCCGATAAGGAATTTCTTCTTCAGCTCGGGAGAGAAGTCAAATGTTTCTTCAACAGAAGTTATTTCGTGCTTGTGAGCCATCTCTTTATTCTTGTATATCTTTTTCCGGTAAAGGAAGATTTATTTTAAACTTTAGCTACCCAATTGTAAACGTTGTACATAATGTACAATTTTCCATCTCTCTTCTGGAAGAACCTGTGCAGCATGAGGCCACATTCTACCCTTTCCATGTGTAATCACGTGATAAATATGGCCACCACTGATAGAGCTCAAGGCGTCAGAAGAGTAGTTTGGCACACCCTTGTAAATTGCAGCCACTTTACCATCACCAGCACCCTTTGCACCATGACAATGCTGACAGTTTCTTTGATAAAGCACCTTCCCTTCGTCTTCTACTTCCTCAGACCAAGGAATAGGGTTACTTAAATTAGCAGCAGCCCATTCAAGGCTATCGGCATGAGTGTTGTAAATCATAAGATCATTTAACACCGTACCATCTTCCTGAACAAAAGAGGTGTTGTAGTTTCTTCTTGCTACAGTACCCTCTACAGGCTCACGCATGTTCATCCCATTTGGATTTACTTCGTTAGCTCTCCATTGAGTCTGAGCTTCATAAGCTCTTGAGTTATACATATTGGGGGCGTACTCCCAACCTGTACTTTCCGGATCATTACATGAAACCAGAAGAAAGCCTAAAGCAACTGCTGAAAAAAGCGAAATTCTATTTTTCAAAATATTCATCTCTTCTGTTTATATCTCTTTAATATTAACTTCAGAAGCACCTGAGCCTTTCAAAGCATCTGCAATCTCCTTTTCTGAAGCACTGTTTTTACTCAATTCGATTGCCATTACAAACTTGTCATCTGTAATACGCTTATCAAAAATGACCGGCTTGGCTACCGGACTCAATCCTTCCATTCCGAAGAAAACGAAAGACATACCGTAAGAGGCCAAAAGAACAGTTAATTCGAAAACAATAGGAATGTTCGTAGGGAACGGAATAAAGTTCTTACCACCAATATTCATTGGCCAGTCCCAACCTAAAGTCCAAAAAGTTAATAAAAAGGCCAGTGTTGTCCCGGTAATCCCAAAAAGGAAAGCTGGAACACCCATACGAGCTCTTGGATAACCTAAGGCCTGATCAAGACCATGAATAGGGAATGGCGAGTAAACTTCGTGAATTTTAACACCCTGTCCGCGTACATCAGACACCGCGTGCATCACCTCTTCTTCGTCATCAAATACCCCTAATATGTATTTTTTATGTGCCATTATTGACTTATAAAATTAACTTTCTAAACCTTATTTTTCTGATTTCTCTGAAGATGATTTCAAAACCGCCTTAACCTCTGCCATGTTGATTACAGGAAGGTATTTGGCAAATAATAAGAAACAAACAAAGAAGAAACCGAAGGTGAATAAATAGTCACCAATATCACCCATACGAGGGGTAAAGTACGTCCAGCTTGAAGGCAGATAATCTCTGTGCAATGAAGTCACAATAATTACAAAACGTTCAAACCACATACCGATGTTTACAACCACAGCGATTACGAACGAAACAACAATGTTCTCTCTCAATTTTTTAAACCAGAAAATCTGAGGAGACAATACGTTACAGGTCATCATAGCAGCATATGACCACCAAAGAGGACCGGTTGCTCTGTTGATGAATGCGTAGCTTTCATACTGAACTCCTGAATAGGCAGCAATAAAGAACTCTGTGATATAAGCAACACCCACAATTGAACCAGTTACTGTAATGATCTTATTCATTAAGGAGATGTGCTCCATTGTGATGTAATCTTCAAGCTTGTAAACAACTCTCGTGATCAACATCAGGTTTTGAACCATAGCGAAACCAGAGAAAATTGCACCTGCAACGAAATAAGGAGGGAAGATGGTGGTGTGCCATCCCGGTATTACCGAGGTTGCGAAGTCAAAGGATACAATGGTGTGTACTGAAAGTACAAGAGGTGTAGAAAGACCTGCAAGAATCAAAGAAACATCTTCGTATCTCGCCCAAGCTCTTGCTCCACCTGTCCAACCCATTGATAGAGCTCCGTAAATTGTTTTTCTGATACCAGTTGCTCTGTCTCTGATAGTTGCTAAGTCAGGAATCAAACCGATATACCAGAAAAGTAACGAAACTGAAAGGTAGGTAGAGATCGCGAAAACGTCCCAAACGAGAGGAGAGTTAAAGTTAACCCAAAGAGAACCAAAAGTATTTGGAAGTGGTAATGCCCAATAAGCTAACCACGGACGCCCCATGTGAAGGAAAATAAATGTTCCCGCACAAAGTACCGCGAAAATCGTCATGGCTTCTGCCGCACGGTTGATTGATGTTCTCCATTTCTGACGGAATAACAAAAGGATGGCTGAAATCAATGTACCGGCATGACCAATACCTACCCACCAAACGAAGTTAGTGATATCCCATGCCCAACCTACTGTCTTGTTAAGACCCCAGTTACCAAGACCATTCCACCATGTTTGGTAAACCCAGTAGGCACCGTAAAGCAAAACGATTAAGGAAATACCAAAGACAACTTTCCATTCTTTGGTTACAGGCCCTTCAACCTGCCTGCTGATGTCTTCAGTAACATCGTGGTAGGTCTTACCACCTGTAACTAATTTTTCTCTTATTGGCGAAACTACTTGCATAATTGCTACGCTTTTAGCCTTTTATGTTTAGTTTAAATTCTTTTTTCTTATCCGTTATGCTCTTCTTCGGCATGAGCCTCTTCTTCATGATGCTCAGTTGCACTATGCATACCTGGAGCCTTTGAATCTACCAAATCTTTGTTTCTGATTTTTGTCAGATAGCTGATTTGCGGCTGAACGTTAATTTCTTCGAGAACGTGGAATGCTCTTCCCTCTTTCTCAACCTCCAGGGCCTTGGAGATTCTTGAATTAGGATCAAGCATATCACCGAATAAGATAGCTCCTGTAGGACAAGACTGCGAACATGCTGTTTCAATCTCACCATCTACCGGGCGACGCTTCTCTTTCTTCGCTGTGAGTTTGCCAGCCTGAATACGCTGAACACACATTGAACACTTCTCAATAACCCCTCTTGAACGAACTGTAACATCTGGGTTAAGAACCATCCTGCCCAGTTCATTATTCATGTTATAGTCAAACTGATCATTCTCATAGTACTTCCACCAGTTGAAACGACGAACTTTGTAAGGACAGTTGTTTGCACAATATCTCGTACCCACACATCTGTTGTATGTCATCTGGTTAAGACCTTCTGAACTATGTGTTGTTGCCAACACCGGACAAACCGTTTCACAAGGTGCATTACTACAATGCTGACACATCATTGGCTGAATAACCACCTCCGGATTTTCTGAAGCATGCTCCATTTTCTCCAGATGACTTGGGTTAATCTGATACTCAGTATCTGCATCTGTGCTGTAATATCTGTCAAGACGGATCCAGTGCATCTCGCGAGCTCTAACCACCTCTTTTTTACCTACAACAGCTACGTTATTTTCTGCCTGACAAGAAACTAAACAAGCGGCACATCCCGTACAGGTGTTAAGGTCAATGACCATTCCCCAGCTATGGTTCTTTTTCTCGTGACCATTCCATAAGGTAATGGTGTAAGGTTTAACGGCACCTTCAGACGTCTCAATCATTGGCTCGAAACGACCAGCCTTATTATCTTTTACGTACTCACTTAAAACTGACTCCTGAACCACAGCCGATCGGCCCATAACTGTTTCATGAGTTTGTGTTTGAGCAAGGGTGTAACCTGATTTCGTTTTTTCAATTGAAGCACCGCCAGTCCAATTCACACCATTTGTAAACGGATTGGCATTCGCACCAACATTACCAGCTTTACCAGCGGCTGTACGGCCGTAGCCCATAGCTACTGAAACCGTGCTGTGAGCCTGACCCGGTTGAATCAATACAGGCAATTCAATTTCATATCCACCAGCTGAAAGTTTCGCCCAGTCTCCTTTTTCAAGACCTAATTCATTAGCCGTTTTTTGAGAAACCGCCAGGGTATTTTCCCAAGTAACCTTAGATATAGGATCCGGAACTTCCTGAAGCCAAGGATTATTTGCCTGATTTCCAGTTCCGATAGCCACAGATTCAAATACTGCTATTTCAAGACCACCATCTTTTGATGACGCAATTGAAGCCGCTGCAGCACCCAAATCACCTGCGAATGAAACAGTACCATCAGAAGAGGCACCTGAATCATATACTCCATCATGAAGAACAGAAACCCAAGACTTACCACTTAGGATATTCGATTTCCAGTTAGACTTAAGGTATTTATGATAATCACTATCCAGACCGGCCCAAGCCAAAAGGCTTGATTGAGCCTGACGAGTGTTATATATCAAAGAAATTGTAGGCTGTTGAAGTGAGTAAGAGCCGGTTTTAGGCTCAACATCACCCCAAGACTCCAGATAATGAGGAGCAGGGGCAATAAATTTACAAATAGCCGCTGTCTCGTCAGCTCTGTCAGCAAAAGACACTGAAGTCTTTACCTTTGCTAAAGACTCAGCAATTTTAGCACCTTGTGGGTGACTGTAAACCGGATTGGCATCCATAAAGATAACCGCATCCACTTTACCCCCATTCAAATCAGAAACAAACTGTGCTACTTCAGCACTTGTTCCCTGACGATTGTTTAATGTTTTAGCAAAACTGATGGTATTGCCGTAGCTTCCAAGTAAACTGTTGATACCGTTGACAACAGTTTGAATTGCCTTGTCATTTGAACCTGAAACGACGAGGGCAGAACCCGAAGCCGCTTTAAGATCAGCAACGCACTTGTCAAGCAACTCATCACTGAACGCTGAATTACCGATGGTGTTGCCAGCAAGTTTATTGTAAAGAGCTACCAACAATGCTCCTTCTTGTGAAGGCTTAATCATACCTCTATAATCGGCAGAAGCACCAGTTGTTGTAAGGCCGGTCTCGAACTGATAATGACGAGACATAGTATGCTTACCATCCTTACCACTGGTTAGCTTTCTTCCTTTTGCCCATTGTCCGGCAAACTCAACTGGCGAAAGCCATGTACCAAGAAAATCGCAGTTAACACCCACGATGACATTGGCTTTATCAAAATTATACGAAGGAATAGCAGCCTTTCCAAAAGAAGCCTCATTAGCTTCAATGATTCCTGATGCTGAATTAGCATCATAAGTTACATGAACGGCTGAAGGATATTTCGAAGTAAAATCAGCAACTACCTTTTTGGTGGTTGGAGAAAACACACTTGAAGAAACGATTCTGATGTTTGAAGCGGATGACAGACCAGCCATAACCTCTTTATCCAAATCTTCCCAGCTAATGTCTTTACCTTCTTTTTGAGGTCCCTTTAGTTTCTCGTTATCATATAATGAAAGAACGGAAGCATGAACACGAGCACTTACACCACCGTTGGTAATTGAAGAAAGCTTGTTTCCTTCGATTTTGATAGGACGTCCTTCAACAGTCTTTACAAGAACACTGCAAAATTCTCCGCCCTCGGCATAGGTTGTTGCGAAATAATTAGGAACACCTGGCTCTACAGACTCCGGCTTATTAAGGTAAGGGATGGTTTTTCTAACAGGAGCATCGCAAGCTGCAAGTGATACCGCCGTAACACCAAAACCTAACATTTTCAGGAAGTCTCTTCGGTGAGTTCCGCCATCAAGGTCTTCTAAATTGAATTCCTTTTCGGCATTTTTCACTACCTCAATATCATTCCTGTACTCCTCAATTCCTTTCCAATACTTTTTAGTAGTATTTTCCATTCGTATTATATTTTCCCTAAAGGATATTTACTTTGAATTCGTTATTAATAATGACATCTGGCACACTCAAGGCCTCCGATATCTTCAACCTTCATATTCTCAGAAGAGGCTGCATTATGAGCTTCGAGAAGAGCGTCGTAATAAGCATTCCCTTTTGAGTTAACATCAGTTTCTCTATGACAGTCAATACACCATCCCATGGTCAAAGAATGTCTTTGCTGAACTACTTCCATCTGAGGAATTTCACCGTGACAGTTCTCACAATCCAAACCAGCAACAGCAGTGTGCTGAGAGTGATTGAAATATGCAAGATCGGGAAGGTTATGAACTCTTACCCATTCAATCGGTTGATCATTCTCAATAGCCGCATAGATTTTCTGAATGTTTGGAGAACCTTGCTTAATGGTATTATGGCAGTTCATACAAATACTCGCTGACGGAATACCGGCCTGCTTTCCTTTATATACTCCTGTATGACAATAAGCACAGCTAATTTCCATCTCACCAGCGTGAAGTTTGTGAGAGAACGGAATCGGCTGTGTAGGAGCATAACCCTGATGAACACCTATACCATACAAACCATCAAACGTCGCTTTGGCACCAAATAGAAGAAAAAGTACAATTATTGCATTTCTAACTGTAGCATTCTGAAAAACAGAACGTAGACCATCATTAACTCTCTGACCAATACCTCTGGTGTCGATTACTTCACTATCTCCTTTGTTCAGCTGGTTCAACAGATTCAAAACAGCCAATAAAGCAAGAAGAACAAGACCCATGATCACAAGCAAAGCGACCAGAATCACGTTGAATACTTTACCGTTTCCTGAATCACCAGCAGCAGCTACCGCAGCACCACCATCTGCTTCAGCAGCGGCAGGGGCGGCTTCATTAGCCTGCTTTACATAAGCCAGAATAGCCGAGATCTCTTCATCGCCGAAGCTTTGAAAAGCAGTCATCTGAGTTTTGTTGTACTTTTCATAAAGTTCAACAGCATAATCATCACCGCTGGCAATAACAGCAGCAGGGTTTTGAATCCAGGCTTTAAGCCAATCATAATCTCTTCTTTCTTCAATCCCCTTCAAACCCGGACCTACCACAACGGCAGCATCATAAGCATGACACTGAGCACAGTTATTATTGAATAACTTCTCACCTGCTACCGGATCGCCATCAGCAGAACCCTGGCCGAATGATAAACTAAGCGTTGAAAGAGAAAAAAGTAAAAGTAGAAAAGGTCTTATATGCGATTTGTACATATCTCTATTGTGAATAGATACTTTTTTTGAGTTGCAAATCTAGTTATGGAAAAAGTTCCGTCAAAAAAGTATTTTGATTTTTTCGATAGGGCTCACCAATTTAGAATGATTTCAAATAGATATTTAAAGCCCACATTTTAAGCAAGTTATAAACAAAAATACCATTTGAAAAACTACCGTTTTAGTAGGATATCAAATGGTATTTAAATAAGATAACTAAAGCAAAAGCGTTACCAAAAAATGCTTTACCTGAAGAGGTCCCGAGCGGATTCGAACCGCTGTACATGGTTTTGCAGACCACTACCTAGCCTCTCGGTCACGGGACCATTTTTCCTTCAAAACCTGAGTTGAAAAAACTCTCGATTTCGGGAAGCAAAACTACAATTGTAGTGCCAAACCCCAAAAGCTTTCTGAAGAATTTTAATAAAGACCGGAATAAAAATTCCGGTCTTTAATTTGGTTTTTTCAGCGGTTAAATTAACCGATGATTATTTTTTCTTAGGAGCCTCCATTTCTGCTTTCAAAGCAGCAAGAGCGTCAAGATCACCTAAAGTAGACTTCTCAGCAGGCTGACTTGCAGCCTTGGCTGCTGCCTTACCGGAAGACTTTTTCTTAGGAGCTTCTTCTACTTCAGAGCCATCCCATGTTTTAGTGTGAGAAAGAACAATCTTTCTCTCATCTTTACTAAACTCCATTACTACGAAAGGAAGCTTCTCTCCTACTTCAGCAAGAGTGCCATCTTCCTTACCTAACTGCTTCAATACAGCAGAACCCTCGATACCGTAAGGCAATTCGAGTGTAGCTACTTTATCAGCTTTTGAAATGATTGTACACTCGTGAGTAGTGCCTACCCCGAAAGTTCCTTCAAATGCATCCCATGGATTTTCTTCCATGTGCTTGTGGCTAAGAGCAAGTCTTCTGTTCTCACCGTCAAGCTCAAGAACAACTACCTCAAGCTCGTCTCCAATCTTAACGAAATCAGACGGATGCTTGATTTTCTTAGTCCATGAAAGGTCAGAAACGTGAACAAGACCATCGATACCTTCTTCAAGCTCAAGGAAAAGACCGAAGTTTGTAAGGTTACGAACAGTACCTTTATGTTTTGTACCAACAGCATATTTGCTTAACAAGTCTTGCTTCGTCCAAGGATCTTCAGTCAACTGCTTGATGCCAAGAGACATTTTACGCTCTTCTTTGTCCATTGTAAGAACAACGGCCTCGATTTCGTCTCCAATCTGAAGGAAATCAGACGGATTGCGAAGGTGCTGAGACCATGACATTTCTGAAACGTGGATCAAACCTTCAACACCCGGAGTGATTTCAAGGAAAGCACCGTAATCAGCAATGTTTACAATCTTACCTTTAACCTTAGAGTTAACCTCAAGATCAGCGGCAAGTGAATCCCAAGGATGAGCCTCAAGCTGCTTCATACCAAGAGAAATACGCTTCTTGTCCTCGTCGAAATCAAGAACAACCACGTTGATCTTGTCGTCAAGGTTAAGAATTTCGTTCGGGTGATTAACACGGCCCCAGCTGATGTCAGTGATGTGCAACAAGCCATCAACACCACCAAGATCGATGAACACACCGAAGTTTGTGATATTTTTAACAACACCCTCAAGTACCTGACCTTTCTCAAGGTTCGTAAGGATTTGCTGACGTTGTTTTTCAAGATCTTTCTCAATTAATACTTTGTGAGAAACCACCACGTTATCGTTAGCGTGATTGATTTTCACTACTTTAACCTCCATTTCTTTGTTTACAAAGATATCGAAGTCGCGGATCGGCTTAACGTCAATCTGAGAACCTGGCAAGAACGCCTCAATTCCATGAATATCAACGATTAGACCACCCTTAGTACGACGCTTAACAAAAGCGTTAAGAATAGTATCTTCTTCAAACGCCTTCTCAATATTGCTCCAAGCCGTAAGGATTCTGGCCTTTTTACGAGAGATTACCAACTGACCTAATGCATCCTCTTGCTTTTCAATGAATACCTCAACGGTATCACCGATTTTAAGGTTAGGAAGATCACGGAATTCAGATCTGGAAACGATACCGTCAGATTTGAAACCAATGTTTAGTAATACTTCACGATCAGAAACACCTACTACGGTAGCATCAACAACATCTTTTTCTTCGATAGTTGTTAGTGTTTCTTCATAAGCTTTTGCAAGCTCTTGTTTTTCAGCAGCAGAATAACCTCCGCCGATTCCTTTTTTTGAGACTCTCTCCCAATCAAATTCAGGAAATTCTTGATTTGTCATAAATATTTGATAAACAGCCCTTTTATACGTCCTGAAGCCAGGCTAAAGATTCAGGAATTTAATTGAACAAAAAACACCCTTCCTAAAAAGGACTGCAAAAGTACGGAAAGAGTACCGAATTACCAATAAGTAGATTGAAATAACTAGGCAGACTGCGAGCGGCTGAGATAAGGAGCCCAGGTTTCGCTGGTATTGCCCGAAAAGTCTCTCAGAAAAGTAACGAAAGTAGGCTTGAAAGGCTTTACAGCCAATGGCATCTCAGCCTCTTCAGGAGTAAAGTGTCCTTTTCGGCTGTTACATCGGCGGCAGGCCGCAACTAGGTTGTCCCAGTTGGTTTTACCACCACGAGATTTAGGAATGACATGATCAAGGGTTAGCTCACGGCTATTGCCACAGTAAACACATTTGTTACCATCCCGTTTGAAAATATTCTGACGATTAAGAACTACGCTTTTGTAAGGGACATTAACGTAGTGGTGTAGCTTAATAACTGCCGGTAATGGGTAAGTGGCAGAAACTGTTCTCAAGCTTCCGGCCTCGTCATCTTTGAGTAATTCAGCCTTTTTAAGATAGACCAGTAAAAATGCTTTAGGGACCGTACAGACACTAATGGCTGTATAATCTGCATTTAACACTAAGACTTTCCGACCCATAGAATTGGTTATATTCAGGCCGAATATACTGATTCTCAAGTAAAAACAGTAATACCAAGAAGATTAAGTAATTGTTAAAAGCGTCTGCTTTCCTGCCTTTCTATGTCTTTTGCTTTTATGCTCTCTCTCTTATCGTAAAGTTTTTTTCCTTTCGCCAGAGCAATATTGATTTTAGCAAGTCCACTATCGTTCACGTAGATCTTAGTAGGAATTACCGTAAGACCAACATCCTTGAGTTTTGCCTCCAGTTTTTTGAGCTCCTTCTTTTGAAGTAGAAGCTTACGGTCGCGAAGCGGATCATGATTATAGTGTGTGCCGTAATCATAGGCAGAAATATTGAGGTTCTTGATGTAAAGCTCTCCATCATCAAAATAGCAATAGGCGTCAGAGATGTTGACTTTGCCCATTCTAATTGACTTAATTTCAGTTCCTTTTAAAACAATTCCGGCCGTATAAGTATCGATAAACTGATACTCAAAAGAGGCTTTCCTGTTTTTGATCTCAATATTTTTGGAAATCTTGTTTGACATGGGCTGCAAAACTAGTCATAAAGAGGAGAGAGTTTCAAATGAACTGCAGAATAGAATCCGGAATGGGATAAAAATGAAAAATCCCTGCCTCAATTTTAGTGACAGGGATTCCGACTTACGTGCTTTCCTAATAATCCATGTGTAGTCACGACTTGCGTGACGTCAACTGCGGATTAAATCTTTATGAACTTGTAAAGTTCAAATGTCTTTAGTGCGTGGTGCAAGGAGGACAAATGTATGTACTACCTTTTGAATTTGCAACGTTTTCTTTTTTTCAAGTAAAACATTTTTGTGCTTCAAACAAAACTAATCAATGATTAATTCCGTTACGCTCACCATGGTTACGAATACTGTGCCAAAGTAACTGAAGCATTTTTTATCAAAAAACTCAAAAAATATTTCTACTTGACAACCAGCGGTTTACCTGTTTTGCTTAATAGAAATCTAATTTGATATTGTAATTTTGGCACGAGCCCAAAATCAATCAAAATTAAAACAAAACCAATTTGCTGAATACTCCTTTAATATCAACTTCCAAAAAGAAAGAAAAATGTGTTTTGGTAGGTCTTATTAGTCAGAATCAGAATAAAGAAAAGACCGAAGAGTACCTAGATGAACTTGCCTTTCTTGCTAAAACTGCCGGCCTCAAGACGATGAAAGTTTTTGAGCAGCGACTACCGACGCCTGACAATAAGACTTTTGTGGGTAAAGGAAAATTAGAGGAAATCAGAACCTGGATTGACATAAACCCGGTGGATGCGATCATTTTTGATGATGACCTTTCTCCTTCTCAGGTAAGAAACCTTGAAGCCAACTTTAAAGATATTAAAGTACTGGACAGGAGCTTGCTAATTTTGAACATCTTCTCTCAAAGAGCTAAAACAGATCAGGCAAAAAAACAGGTAGAGTTAGCCCAATACCAATACCTTTACCCGCGACTCACCAGAATGTGGACTCACCTCAGTAAACAAAAAGGTGGTGTGGGTATGCGTGGCCCGGGTGAGAAAGAGCTGGAAACCGATAAACGTATCGTAAGAGATCGTATCACTTTCCTGAAAAAGAAACTGGAGAAAATAGATAAGCAATCTATGACACGCAGAAAAGAGCGGAACAGACTGGTTCGTGTGGCTCTTGTCGGTTATACGAACGTTGGAAAATCAACGCTGATGCAGGTTCTCGCCAAAGCTGATGTTTTTGCAGAAAACAAGCTTTTTGCGACCATTGACTCGACTGTTAGAAAATTAGTGCTGGGTAATATTCCTTTTCTATTGACCGATACCGTTGGTTTTATCCGGAAGTTGCCAACAACGCTTATTGAGTCTTTCAAATCTACTCTTGACGAGATTAGAGAAGCGGATATTCTATTACATGTAGTTGATATTTCACACCCCTCTTTTGAAGAACACATTGATGTGGTGAATCAAACATTGACGGATATTGGAGCCTCAGACAAGCCTACAATTTTGGTTTTCAATAAGCTTGATTTGTATCAACCAGAATCAGAAGAAGGACTGGATGACCACTTGGCCACCGAAGAAGACCTCCAGAAAAATCTTGCCCGTTTGAAGTCGAGCTATTTGAGTAAAAACACCGAAAATGTAGTTTTCCTTTCGGCAACAGAAAAAGAAAATATTGCCGAATTGAGGTCAATTCTACTCAAAACCTTAGGTGAAAAACACTTTGACATTTATCCGAACTGGGACCCTAAACAGAACCCGCTTTACGACTGGCAGGGTGAAGTAAATTGGGAAGAAAGCGAGGGTTGATTATTTTTGTACCACAAGACCCCGTAATTCAATGGATACCTGCCTGCCATTGGTCCCATAGTTCAACGGATAGAATAGGAGTTTCCTAAACTCTAGATCCAGGTTCGATTCCTGGTGGGATCACAA
>NZ_LGTQ01000017.1 GCF_001306455.1 Jiulongibacter sediminis
AGTTTCTTGATTTGGCTTGCATTTATTTCGGAGTTGACATGGTGAACAGTATCTTTTACAAGAAAATAACTTGACATTATACCTACTATAGCAAAAGCGATTCCCAAATAAAAAGGATATGGACGAAGCCCATATTCTGACGCCATCCAGCCGGTAAGAAAGGCCACGATACCAACCGCTAAATACCCGGCTGATTCATTGATGCCCATCGCAAGACCTCTATTTTTACTACCTACGAGATCAATTTTCATTACCACAGTACTAGACCATGTTAATCCCTGATTGATACCCAAGAGCATATTAGCGGCAATTATCCAGTTCCAGTCTGTAGCATAGATCAGAATAAGTGGAACAGGCAGTCCAATTAACCAACCAATTACTAATAAGTTTTTACGACCTATCCTATTGGCAAATGCTCCTGTGTAATAGTTAGTAATTGCTTTCGAGATTCCGAAGACTACAATAAATGATAATATTGCAGTTTTGGCAGCTATGCCGAAATCTGCCTCCGCTATCTGAGGAAGAATGGTACGTTCCAAGCCTACCATACCGCCCACAAAGGCATTGATAATGACTAATAATGTGAACTGCTTCCAGTTCTCTTTTAGACCCAATTTAACTTCCATGGCTTTTACGATATAGCACAACGATTAGCACCTGCCTCCAGATCAATAGGATTTACATCTGTAAAATCTCCTATAAGGTTCTTCTCCACAATCTTTAGATAGTTTTCTGGAGGGTTGGGAATCCTTTTCAGCAAAGACTGAACAAACTCCTGCTCACTTTCTTTGAGCAATGGCGTGTTTTTAACTATCTGTGTCAGTGTAGATTGTATTGGTTGATTATCAAATTCTACGGGCTGGCTGGTGTGACCTGGCATTACGATTATTGATTGGTCTAATCTTATGATCTTTTGAATGGAATGAAAAAGTAATGTTGCTTTCTTCACCGCTTCTTCTTTGTCAGCTTTTAAGTCTGGTCTTCCTACACCATTGGTAAACAGCGTATCTCCGGTTAACAGCACTTTATCATTGATCAAATAACAGGTGCTTTCCAAAGTATGGCCGGGCGTGTGAATGGCTTTAACCTTTATGTTGCCAATGCTTAAATCTTGTCCATCTACAATATCCTTGAAGGGATAATTTAGTTTGTCATTGGATGGAAGTGAAGGTCTAATCCCATACTTTTCAGCCAATTCCTTTGTTCTACTGAGGTGGTCTGCGTGAATGTGCGTATCTGCAACATATTTAAGTGTAAGTGCTTTATGATCCAGAAATTCCTGATAAGTCTCTACGGGCAAAGAGGCATCAATCACCATGGCTTTCTGCTCCGAAACGATTATGTAAGAAAGACACCCTTTACCCGTACGTCTAAATTGTATGACTTCAAAATCATCAAAGACTATTGAAGCAGTGTTCCATGAAAGGCTCCAACCTTTCATGCCTCCTTGCAGGTTGTAGGTTTCATATCCTGAATTATGAAGCATTTCGGCTGCTATTAAGCTGGTTTTTCCTCCCGCACAGACTGTGACCACAGGAATTGATTTGTCAAAGTCAACCAACTTTAATGCCTCAGGATTCTTCTTTTTCAGTTCGTCATAGGCATCTATGTGAATACTACCAGGAATTTTCCATTCCTCTCTTTCATTCATTGGCCTGACATCCAGAATGTTTACTTTTTTGCCTGTATCCAGCCATGCTCTTAATGTATTGGTATTGATCTCACTTTGTTCCATCTTATTGAAATTTTGTTAAAACAAAGGACATAGTTGTCAGAATCAATTCCTTTTACAAATGTTAAATAATCAGGTGATGGTTGCTCTTATTCTGCTCAGACTTACCTGTGTAATACCTAAATAGGAGGCAATGTGCTTTAAAGGTATTTCCCTAACTACCACCGGCGATTTGGTCATAAGTGTCTGGTATCGTTCTTCCGCTGTTTGAAACTGTAAACTTTCCAGCCTATTAATAGTCTCAACATAGGATTTTTCTAAAAGCTTTCTGAATAGACGTTCCAAGTCATGATATTGATCAAATAGTTCAAAGAGAGGGGGTGCAGGAATAGCAATAAAAGAGGTATCCTTCAATGTCTGAATTGCTTTATGACTTGGTTTACCTGTGAACAGGCTTTCGGCTCTAATGATCAAATCGTTTTCAAAAGCAAAGTATTCGGTCACGTCTTTGTCCTCCTTGTAATAGTAAATTCTAGCCGCTCCTTCGTTCACAAAATAAATAGTTCTACACGTTTGACCAATTGACTGAAGGTTTTGATGTTTCTTTACTTCAATACTTTTACACAATTCGGCAAACTTGTACTCAACCTCCGGGCTTAAATTTTGTATATCATTGAAAGCTTTAAGTAAACGAGCAATCGGATCGTCATTAGGCATAAATAGCTATTTTTACAAGCAATGAAAGAATAGTTTGAATATTTATATGAAGATTACAAAGACATAACTTTAGAAAGTGAAAATTTTTTATCAATTGGATTTTAAAATCTAATTGATAAACCGCCACCAGCACCGAAACGATTAT
The DNA here is from genome assembly GCF_001306455.1 of Jiulongibacter sediminis. GTDB lineage: Bacteria > Bacteroidota > Bacteroidia > Cytophagales > Spirosomataceae > Jiulongibacter > Jiulongibacter sediminis. Next base: position 2,535 of record NZ_LGTQ01000017.1, read on the forward strand.
CGTAGCTAGCTGTTAAAGAAAAATTTCTTGACAACAGGTATTGAGCTCCTGTGTTCCAAACAATTTCCTGTGAATAAGTAATTTTATTTTCTGGATTGTTCTTCCGTTTAGCTTCAAATTGGTATTCGTAATAACCAAATATGGAGAACTTTGGAAAGAGCATTACTGATCTACCTATTCCTAATCTAGGTCTGAGCTCATTATCAATTCTGAAATCTACATCAAACATGTATGGAGAAAACCAACGAACTCCCACAATAGCAGTAGGATTAATATTGTCTAAACTGTTTCTTGTGCTATTTTCGACATTCACACCTCCAAATATTCTAAAGTAGTCATAGAGGTAGTACTCGTAGGTGAATTCCGCCTCCAAATTCTGATTCCATCCGTATTCAACTCCTAAATTGAATTGGTTTCTAATGTTGGAAGTAGTCAAGTTTAACCCTCCCATATGCGAACCCAAATCGAGTGTACCCCAAGAGTAAAACTTATTGGTCTCGTGAATTAGTTTAGAAACGGGATATGGTTTCATTCTTTTGTCAGGAGGAGTTCCATAACTCATTACTCTGGCCATGCCACCCATCATGTGATATAGGACGTGACAGTGAAAGATCCAATCACCATATTCATTGCCATAAAACTCAATAGTCACTTTTTGCATTGGAGGTACATTCACCGTATGCTTTAATGGAGAGTAGTCACCATTTTTATTAATAACTCTGAAAAAGTGACCGTGTAAGTGCATAGGGTGGTGCATCATGGTGAGGTTATTAAAGGTGATTCTTGTTACTTCTCCTTCATTAATCTTGATATTATCTGTTTCTGAAAGAGGAATTCCATTCATACTCCAGATGTATCTATTCATATTTCCAGTTAGGTTTAATAAAATCTCTTTTACTGGAAGGTTCTTGTCGTAAGAAGACTTTTCAGGAGATTTTAAGTCGTCATAATTGTATTCTGCGAACATATTCATAGCTCCCATCTCCATATCACCCATAGATTCTTCTCGTTTATCCATGAGCATAGAGGCCATACTTGTTGAATCTGGGGCCATGTTTTCCATTTGCATATGATCTCCATGACTAATTGATGGAGTTTTAGCCATTGAATGATCATCCATCTGCATATGATCTGCGTGACCGTTTGAGGAAGGGTTAGTCATTGAATGTTTTTCTTTGTACATGTCCATCTGCATTCCCCAATTGTTCATCAGCTCATGAGGATTATCTTTTTTAGGTCTAAATTTTAATGCTGGTGCACCCATACGCATGTCCATTGAAGCCATTTGTTTCATCATCCCGATTTTATCAGGTCTGAGAACTGAAGGAGCTGCTAGTACATCACCTGTACCTAAATAAGCTGAAGCAGTACCAGAACCGTCTTGGGCAGTTATGAGAAACTCGATTTTACCACTTTCGGGAATGGTTACTTCAAAGTCGTAAGTTTCTGCAATGGCAATAAAAGACTTGTTTTTCTTTACAGGTACTACATCTAATCCATCTGCTGATATTAAGGTTGGATTTCCACCTCCAAAAGTCATCCAAAACTGGGTAGATGCCGCTCCATTAATTATTCTTAGTCTTACTTTTTCGCCTGGTTTGTACTCGTTGTATTCATGGCTATTCTTTCCGTTAATTAGAAAAGCAGGATAGTAAACATCAGCGATATCCGCACTTTCCATTCTTTGTTTCCAAAAATTCATCTGTGCTCCAAGTGCACCTCGGGAAATTACTTGATTCAATGGGGTAGCAGTTCCTTTTTTTACGTTGTACCATTCATTTCCTCTCTTCAGGTTTCGTAAGACATTCATTGGTTTTTCATTCGTCCAATCTGAGAGAAGCATCACCAATTCATGATCATAGGATTTTTTCTTTTCTTTAGGCTGAATCACAATTGAACCATACACACCACTCTGTTCCTGAAGCATTGTATGTGAATGATACCAGTAGGTCCCAGACTGCTTAATGGGAAACTCGTATTTCTGAGTTTCTCCCGGAGCAATAGGAGGAGTGTTAAGATATGGAACACCATCATAAAAATTAGGCAGTAACAAACCATGCCAATGAACAGAAGTTTCTTCTTCCATTTCATTTTTCACGTAGATTACGGCATATTCCCCTTCCGTAAAATTTAAAGTCGGCCCTGGAATACCGCCATTAATGGTCATTCCCATCACCTCTTTACCTGCCAGGTTTACTTTCTGCTTAGAAATAGTAATGGTGTGCTCTCTTATTGGAAGATCATCTACATTTCCTTCCACCGATTTCTCAAATAAATTTTGAGCAAAAAGCGGTTGAACAGTTAACCATGTCAGGCAAATACACAGTATTTGTAACTTTTTCATATTTTATTCTTTTCTTATATCATTTAAAAAATTGTCTAATATTTCCTTGTCAGTTTTAGACAATTTTGCTTCTTCGTGCATTGGTAAATATGAGGGTAATGGCATTTTACTCTTTTCAATTTGCTCTGTAATTGCACGCATTTTATTCCGTTTTCTTCTTTCAGAATAGCTACCAAATTCACTAAAATTCAATTCTTTCTTTCCTTCACGTATGTGTTTATCCATAAGTAGTCTCACAGGTTGAACCTTACTGTACCATGGATAATTGTTATTATTACTGTGGCAGTCGTAACATGATGTTTCCAGTACCTTTATGACTTTCTCAGGCACGCCATAAACATACCTGATATCTATTTCAGGGATACCATCTTGTTGGTTGGTATCAGTCGGGATAAATTGTATCCCGACTAATACTACCAATAAACCAACTAATGTTCTCTTAAGTATTTTCTTCATCTACTCAATCACCTTTTTCACTTTTCCGCATGCTGGCATGCTACTTCCCATGTAAGGATTATTGATTTCTTCTGTTTGACTGATCCAAATAGCTCCTTCATTGTTATTAGCCATTGGACAATAATCTTCATAGAGTTTCTGTGTAGTACCAATAATGGCAATAAGGTCTTTTATATCGGTACTTAGTGAGACCAAATGCTCCCTTTGATGATCAATTTCGCTTTTAGCAATATGTTGGGCGTTTTCAATCGCACTTTCCAATATTTCGTTTACCTCTTTTTGTTCTTCTTCGGATAAATTGGTTGCTTTAAACGATTGAAGTGCTTGCTCTAATTGTTCACCACTTTTCTGAGCTCCCGAAGCGTCATCCTTTATCAAATGGTTATTCATTTCAAAGTAGGCGTTTAAAATTTGGGTTAAATCACCCTTTAACTCACCTGAATTTGAAGAAACATTCCTTTCATTTGATTCAGAGTGCTGATGAGAACTGTGGTCATGTTCCATGCCTTCGTGGTGTTCATGACTCATGTCATTATGGTTTTCTGTATTGCTACTATTTCCACAGCTAGCTAGAATTAAACTTCCTGAAACAGCTAGAGAAAAAACCGATATGCGTTTGATATTCATGTTTTAAGATTTTATTAATTGCTAAATTGATCTATTAGAACCATAAGAAGAATCACAGCAATAGAGAACCAAATAATTCTCTTTACCCAAATCATAAGTTTGGAAGGTGAGGCCTGACTCTCTGTTTGGCAGCAGTTTTTCATTTTTACAGACTTATTAATTGAATTCTTGTCTCACTTCTCCACATGTCAGCATCGAAGCTCCGAAGTAGGGGTTTTTAATATCCTTTTCCTTACTGAGCCATTCAGCTCCTTGATTGTTGTTTGCCATAGGGCAGTAATCAATATACAGGGTGCCGTCAATTGAGCCGAAAGATTTAACCAATAGTACCATTTGATCAGAAATGCTTTTGAACGATTCACGCATCTTTCCTATTTCATTGGCTTTATTGGCTTTTTGAAGTTCAAGTTCCAGTACACTGCTGTGCTTCATCCAAATGATATGGGCTTCTCCTTTAAATACCCCCATGTTCACTTTGCCTAGAGCCGTACTCATTTCCTTGGCCATTGAAATTGCATTTTTCAGGTTGTCATCTGTCAAAGCGTTTTTCAGTTTAATATAGCTATCTAACATCAGCTTTAACTCCATTTTTGCTTTGGAACCAATTACAACACTTTTAGAATGAGAACTGTGTTGTATGTTTGCTGAGGTATTTTCAGCCGTCATTCCGCCATGATTATGCCCTGTCATAGCTGCACCACCAGAAGGATTCATCATGCTTGGCTTTCCGGCGAGCTGAGCCGCAGCATCTATGCTGAATGTGCCATAGGTTACTATTTCTTCGCCTTCATTTAAACCATCTGTAACTAAATACGAGCTTCCCAGTGAAGGGCCTAGCAAAACCTCTCTCATTTGAAAGTTCAGCCCTTGTTCATTCATGGTTTTCACATATACCACAGAACGATCCCCCGTCCACATAACGGCCGACTTGGGCACTATTAAGTCTGCCTTGCTACCAACAGATTGGCTTTTGATAATGCCACTTACAAACATTTCCGGCTTTAACTTATTGCCAAGGTTACTTACCACAATTCTGGCCTTGGCTACCCTTGTTGCCGGATTAATGAGCGGGTCGATAAAGCTAATTCTTCCTGAGAATTTTTGTCCGGGTAGGGCTTGAACTGTATATTCTACCAGATCACCTGTTTTTACCCAGGTTAGATCACTTTCATAAATATCAAACAAAACCCAAACTTGTGATAAATTGGCCACCTCGAAGAGCAATGAACCTCTTTGTACATAATCGCCCAATTGGACTTTTTTATTAGTTACCACCCCATTAATGTCTGAAAGAATGGGGAAGGTTTCCGTTGGTTTCCCGGCCTCCAGAATCCTATTTATCTGTTCGTCTGTTAGTTTCCAGTTTTTTAGTCTTTCTTTTGAAGCAGCAAACAGAGCGGGCTGTAAGTCCTTCATCTTTTGTGCTTCGAAGAGTTCTTCCTGAGCGGTGACCAATTCGGGCGAATAAACTTCGGCAATGACTTTCCCCTTAGGTACAAATTCGCCGGTCGTGTTGATATACAACTTCTCCACTCTGCCGGTCAGGTGTGACGTCTGCCTGGAAAGTGTTCTTTCATCCACCTGAACTTTGCCAGATAAGCGAAGCTCTTTTACGGCCTTTCCTTTTCGGATAATATCCGTTTGCACACTGGCTAATTGCATGGCAGTTGGAGACATTCTTACTTCCATTGGATTGTCCTGGCCTTCCGCACCGTCATCAAGCGGTATAAGGTTCATGCCACAAATCGGGCACTGTCCAGGTTCGCCCTGCCTTATCTGTGGGTGCATGGAGCAAGTCCAGATGACGCCATCCGACGCGGTCGAATGTTGATTCAGAGCAGCTTCCTCTTTGGTACTCCTAAAGAGGAGCCATCCCATAAATAGACCTACCAATAAGGTGGAAAGGACTAAAAGAAGAGTTTTTCGATTCGGTAATTTCATCTTATTAATAATTCTGTTTTGTCTCATTGCATTTCCTTTTTGAGCAATTGTGCATTTACTGCACAGATGATGGTACTAATACTCATCAAAGCAGCCCCAAAAGCCGGACTTATGATAAGGCCGGGTATGAAGCCGGTGGCCAATGGAAGGGCTATTATATTATAGCCGGTGGCCCAAACCAGATTTTGTACCATTTTCTTATGCGTTGCTTTTCCAAACAAAATCAGGTTAGCAATATCCTTGGGGTCACTATTAACCAGTACGATATCCGCTGTTTCGGCGGCCACATCTGTGCCTGAACCTATGGCAATACCCACATCAGACTGAGCCAACGCCGGGGCATCATTGACACCGTCTCCGGTCATGGCCACAAATTCACCTGCGTTTTGCAATTCCTTTATTTTGTCCTGCTTTTGGTTTGGTAAAACCTGGGCCATGTAATTGTCTAAACCAAGTTCTTCGGCCACGTAAGCCGCCACTTTTTCGTTATCTCCTGTTAGTAGCGAACATTTTATGCCGTTATCCTGAAGCCTTTTAATGGCATCGTAAGAAGTTTCTCTAATTTGGTCCACAAAACTGATGTAGCCTATAAGTTCCCCGTCAATAAGAGTATAAACTTTTGTTTCTACCTCTTCTTCCTCTTCAGGTAACTTGATTTCCAAATTCTTGATTAATACTCCACCGCCTGATTGCACTTTCTTACCATTAACTGTCCCACTTACGCCTATTCCGGCATGATACTCAAAATCAGACGCCTCAGGCAAGTCTAATTTTTCCTCCTTCGCTTTTTTGGCTAGCCCCTTAGAAATATGATGCTCTGAAAGACTCTCTACCGCCGCAGTATAGGTCAGTAAAGCTCTTTGGTCGTATTTGTCAGAAAGGCTCACTATACGTTTAACTTCGTGAGACCCTTTTGTCAAGGTTCCTGTCTTGTCAAATACGATGGTAGAAATTTTGCGGGAGTTTTCAAACGCAGTACGGTTCCTGATTAACAGACCATTTTTTGCCGATACGCTGGTAGAAATAGCCGCAACTAATGGCACCGCCAGGCCCAAGGCATGTGGACAACAAATCACCATGACGGTAACCATTCTTTCCAGGGCGAAAGAAAATTCCTGGCCTAAGGAAAGCCAAACAAAGAAAGTCCCGAACCCCACTACTAAAGCAATGACTGTTAGCCATTTGGCCGCCACATCTGCCAGGCGTTGAGTTTTAGATTTCTGCTGCTGAGCAGACTTTACCATGTCGATAACCTTCGACAAATAGGTTTCCTTTCCAATGCCTTCTACCTGAACCCGAATAGCCCCATTGCCATTGATGGCACCTCCGATAGCTAAATCACCCGTACTTTTTGACACTGGCTTACTTTCTCCGGTAAGCATACTTTCGTTGATGTCGGTTTGGCCTTCAGTAATTAGCCCATCTGCTGGTACCTTTTCTCCTGGTTTTATTAAAATGACATCCCCATGTTTGAGTTCCGAGACCCTCACTTTCATGACATGGTCGCCATGAACTAGGTTTGCTTCATTTGGCATTAGCTCTGCCAGTGCCTCCAAAGCCTTGCTGGCTCCGAGCACAGACCTCATTTCGAGCCAATGACCCACCAGCATGACATCTATCAGGGTGGCCAATTCCCAAAAAAAAGTTTTCCCCTTTAATCCAAAAACCACAGCCACACTGTAGAAATAAGCGGCCGAAATGGCTATGGCGATCAGCGTCATCATGCCGGGCTTTTTGCTCTTTAGTTCACTGAACAAACCCTTCAGGAAGGGCCATCCTCCATAGAAATATATGAGCGACGAAAGGATAAAAAGGAGGTAACGGTCAAAAGTAAAACCCCAGTTTACCCCTAGCCACTCCTGAATCATGGGTGATAGAAGCAAAACAGGTATAGTCAATGACAGGGAAACCCAAAATCTCCTTTTGAAATCCTCAATCATCATTTTATGGTGGTCGTGACCGTGCTCTCCATGAGCTGGGTTTTGAGCCGAATGATGGTGTTCATGTTCATTTGGCATATCTTCTGCCGAATGTTGGTGCTGATGGTGTTCGTGTTTTGCTTCCATTGTATTCTTTATTTTAAGAAGATCGGGAAGCTTCCCGATCTTCGTTTAAACTTATTCTTCTGTTTCCACTTCCTCCAGATCCATATTGCAAATGGAACATTTATCTCCTTTTACTCCGGTAATCTCCGGATGCATAGGGCAAGCATAAGTGGCATCTGCCATTTCCATATCTCCATGATTCATATTACTATGATCCATATCACCATGTTGATCCCCTTCCATGTGTTCATGCGTGTCTTCACTTGAACTTGTATTGCCGCAAGAGCTCAGAACCAAAGAGGATGAGAATAGAACTGTGGCCACAAAAGCGATAGTTAGAATTGTTTTTTTCATTTTGATTTTATTTAATATTTAAACATTTATTTGTTTTGATAAATCTGAGTTTCTAAGCTGAGATATCTCTTCTGTTACCTTCTTTAACCTTAGGCTTTTTATACCTATTTCAGTAAGCCAACTGGAATTCTCAGAAAGGTTCTTTACGGTTATGATATCTTTCTCGATCAATACTTTTTTCTCCGCAGGGGTTAGTGTAGTTAAGCAGGTAATCGGGTGAATACCGGTTCTGTCAACCCTATCCCTAATGGCATTGCCTTCGGGATAGTCCCAGCTAATCAGTTGCATTCCGGCACATGCGGCATACTGCGTGGCATCTGATGTAAAACGGGTATTCGTGAAAATCCAGCCCTGATGAAATTTGGCTTCATGGCCGGGTTTCTTAAGCCATTGTTCTTCCACATCCTTAAACCGTGAATGGATATAAAGAGGGATTTTTACATCGCAGCGACGGTTCTGCAACCTATGAAACTTGCATTCGCACATAAAATGGCGATTATCCTTCTCTGCAATGACATCCACTTCATGCGATACACAAGCCCCTTTCACAATAACTCCTACTTGCGTGCTAAACCCTTCTGCAGCTAAAAGAGCACCTACGAACTTTTCGAAGGGATAACCTGTCTCCCCTAACTCCATGATAGCCTTTTTCAATTTGTAGCGTGCCGCAGAGGGCCGGGCCCTCTTTCTTAAAAGACCAAAGGCCTTTTTATAAATTTCGGTGGTGCTGACCCCTTCATATAGGCTATCTCTTATCTCGACCAAAAGTTCCTTTGCTAAGGACTCACTGGCCCCTGCCCGAAGTAATGATCGAAGAAGTTTGCTTTCATCGAAAACGGCACTTTCGCCAGATGCTTTGATAATTTTCATGTCAACTCAACATTTTTTTCTGTTTTCCATCTAAAATCACAGCTCCAAGAATAATAGCCAATAGTACCCCAAGAAGGGAATCCGTTATGGGTACGTCCATCCGAATAAAGCTGGAGGTGTCCATCCCGTGAAGCAATGCATTATAGAATTTTACGGTGCCTTCTTTTCCTGCAATGAGCATGAGCAAGGCAGATCCCATGTAAAAAACGGCAGCGGCCATTCCTACTGCCAAAGCGAACTTTTTGATGTTCAAAATATGGTTCATAATCGTATATCTATTATGGTTACTTTATAAATCACTGGCTGTTAAGGACTCCAATTTTGCCAAACTCAGATAATAGTTTTTCGTTGCAGAGGCTTTGGCCATCTCATATCGCAAAGTCTCTTGTTGAATTCTCAATACCTCCTCAAAATTTTCCCCGGAATTGGCATAAGCCGTGTAAAGGAGATTTTGGATACGTTGGTTCTTTTCAATTTGGTTTTGGTAGTGCTGAAATAATTCCAAAGCCTTTTCCAGTTCAAAGAACGCCATGGCGTAACTGCCTTTGAGTTTGTTTTCGATACCCTCCCGCTTTTGGGATAGGGACATTTGCATCAGTTTGGATTCTTCGACGTAGGCGGCATTTTTCTTTTTGAAAATAGGTAAGCTAATTGAAACCATGGGCATCAATACATCTTTGCCATTTTGAGCCATTTCTACCTCTTTTCTTTTGGAAATCATGGCATAGTCCAGTCCAACTCCCAGATTTGGCTTATATCTCAATTTAGCCAAATTCTCATTGGCCTTTTCCGCCTCAATTTTTGCATCGACCAGAAGCAAGGAAGGGTTCCTGTCCACTAAATCTTCGATGGGTTCAGAATCTATTCCTGTCAAGCCTTGTGTAAACCGTGGTTCAATGTGAATACTTAATGAATCGCTTCTGTTCAAAAGCCGGTTTATGTTTACTTCGTAAGGCTTAATGTTTTCTCTCAGCAAAGAAATTTCTGTACGAAGGTTTTCAATCATAATATCAACCCGAAGCACATCGGACAATGGAACCTTTCCATTGGAATATTTGGCCGTGCTAAGCAGCTTATAGGTTTGCAGGATTTCCAGATTTTCCTCACTGATACGAATGTGCTCCTTGATTTCGGCAAGAGGAAAATAATTTTGCTTTAGGGCCAGAAACAGGTCATTCTTAAGCACATTGATTTCGCCAAACTTGGCTTGAGCCATTAATCCTGCTGCTTCCTCCCGGGCTTTCAGGGTACCGAACCAGGGAAACATCTGATTTAGCGAGAGCCTGGCTCTTTGTGCTCCCACTCTGGTTTCGATAGGGCTTACAAAAACCCCAAGGGAAACTGTAGGGTCAGGTAATGCATTTACCTGTGCAATCCTCTGTAAAGCAGCATTAAACTCACTGTGGGCTGCCTGTATATCAGGGTTGTTTTCAGCAGCCATAAGCAGGTATTCCTCCAAAGTCTGCCCATGTACAGGTATAACCACTGTAAGGAGGAACATATAACGATAGATTAACTTTTTCATGCGTTCAGTTTTTTTAATTTTCGCTCTTCCCGAATTGAAAAAAGAACGGGCAAGATGAAATATGAGGTTATATCGATTATCATTCCACCAAAGGCCGGAATTGCCATAGGTATCATGATATCAGCCCCTTTACCGGTTGATGTAAAAATGGGCAGCAAGGCAATGATGGTGGTCGTGGTGGTCATAGTACATGCTTTTATGCGTCGCTGGCCACCTAATACCACAGCATGGCGTAGCTCTTTTAGATTGCTGTATTTATTTTCCTCGAAACTTTGGGTGAGGTAGGTTCCCATGAGCACCCCATCGTCTGTGGAAATTCCGAACAGGGCAATAAAACCTACCCAAACAGCCACACTTAGGTTGACCGTGTGCATTTGGAAAAGGTCTCGGATGTTCACACCAAAAAAGGCAAAATCCATAAACCAACTCTGCCCCCATAACCATAGCATGATGAAACCTCCACAAAAGGCCACTGAAATGCCAGTAAAGACCATCAATGAGCTGGAAACTGATTTAAACTGGAAGTATAAAATCAGGAATACGATGCCCAGAACGAGAGGCACTATAATAGATAAGCGTTTTTCAGCCCGAAGCTGGTTTTCATAACTCCCAGAAAATTTAAAACTTACTCCTGCAGGAACGACCAGTTCGCCATTCTGTATTTTTTCTTCGATATGAGCTTGAGCGGCTTCTACAACATCCACCTCAGCAAAACCTTCTTTTTTATCGAGCAGCACGTAACCCACCAAAAAAGTATTTTCACTTTTTATCATTTGGGCACCTTGCACGTAAGCTATCTCTACGAGGTCTCCCAGTGGAACCTGCACGCTGGTAGGAGTAGGAATATATATTTTTTTAAGATTGCCGGGGTCATCCCGGAGTTCTCTGGGATACCTTACCCGTACCGGGAATCTCTCCCTGCCTTCAACCGTTGAGGTGATTTGCATACCACCAATAGCCGTTTCTATGGTTCTTTGAACATCTTCGATGGTGAGGCCGTACCTAGAAATGGCCTCCCGGTTTATATTCATATGAATGTAGGGCTTGCCCACAATCCGGTCGGCAAAAACGGCTTCCTGTTTGACAGAAGGTACTTCCTTCAATACGTTCTCGAGCTGCAATCCAAAACCTTCAATAGTTTGAAGATCGGGCCCATATACTTTTATACCCATCGGGGCTCTCATGCCAGTTTGAAGCATCACCAAACGGGTTTCAATGGGCTGAAGTCGTGGGGCAGAGGTAACGCCCGGGATTTTTGTTACCCGAACTATCTCGTTCCAGATGTCGTCACTGGATTTGATTTGCTCCCTCCAGTTTCTAAAGTATTCTCCTTTGGGGTCAATAATCAAATCGGAAGGTGAAATGCCTTGCTGCAGAGCATCCTCATTTGATAAAGTATCTCCTTGTGAGCTAATAAAATTATTGTATTCATCAACACGAAACCGTACTCTGTGCCCCTTGGTATTTACAGCAAATTCCGGTTTATAATTGATGATGTTTTCGTACATGGAAATCGGAGCCGGATCCAGAGCGGTTTCTGCTCTTCCCATTTTTCCTACGGCCAGGTCAACTTCCGGGATGTTAGCCAGAAGCATGTCCAATTGCTGAACTACCTGACGGTTTTGCTCCACCCCGGCATGGGGCATTGAGGTTGGCATCAAGAGAAAACTTCCTTCATTCAGAGAAGGCATAAACTCCTTGCCCATTCCCGGGAAAGCGTGGCTCATGCCAGACCAAACTGCTGTTTTGCGAACATCTACCTTGACTTGCTCAAAACCTGTGGCAATGAACCCAAAGATGCTGTCAAAACCTAACCATATATTTGCCCCAAGAAAAATCAGGAAAGAAGGAATTAAAAGAAAACTCTTTTTATGTTCCAGACACCAGCTTAAAATGGGTACGTAGTATTTCTCCAAAAGAAGGAAAATGGCCAGAACTACCCCAACCATAATCGCCACGAAAATGAAATTGACAAAAAGCGACGTGCCGGCTCCCAGCGGCAACCAAAATTTGGCTAAAAGCCATACCACCGCAATGAGCGTTACCAGAAGTTCGCCATGCTTAAAAATGAAGGTCCATACTGAAGACTGTGCAAAACTTTTTGAAGCCAGGTAGGTTTTGGCGATTCCCAACAAGCTGAACAGAATCAGAATACTTCCTGGAAGAAGATACCCAAAGATAAGGGCGATGAGACCTATCGGAAGTAGGGAAATAGTTCCGTACTTCTTAAGACGTTCATTGTTAATTTTAACACCAAAAAACCAATGGGCAAAGCTGGGAAGTAGTAGCAAAGCCACAAGCAATGCTGCTATTAGTGCAAAGGTTTTGGTATAGGCCAGCGGTGTAAAGAGTTTACCTTCGGCGGCCTGTAAGGTAAATACGGGAACAAAACTCACCACAGTAGTAGCTACGGCTGTAACAATGGCAGAGCTTACTTCTGCCGCTCCCTGATAAACCGTGGCAATTAAGGGTTGGCCTGGCGGAGCTTCCTCCATTTTTTTCAGGACATTTTCAGAAAGTACAATGCCCAAATCCACCATAGTGCCAATGGCAATCGCAATTCCGGAAAGAGCGACGATATTGGCATCTACATGAAAATAACGCATGGCTATGAAGACCATCAGAATAGCAATGGGCAACAAACTTGAAATCAACAAGGAAGCCCGGAGGTTCAGCACCATGACAATGACTACAAGGAGACTGATTAAAACTTCAAGAGAGAGTGCCTCTTCCAATGTCCCCAAAGTCTCTTCTATGAGCTGAGTGCGGTCATAAAATGGAACGATGGTCAATTGGCTCTCTACACCATTAGAAAGAGTCTTTTTAGGCAGACCGCTGGAAATTTCGCCTATTTTTTCTTTAACGGAATTAATAACCTCTAGAGGGTTGGACCCATACTTTGCGACTACCACTCCTCCTACCACTTCGGCACCGTCTTTGTCTAAAAGCCCTCTTCTGGTGGCTGGTCCCAGTGTCACTACCCCAATGTCTTTGACTCGAATAGGGACGTTTTGGTTTACTGCTACCACGGCTTTTTCCAGGTCCTCTACTGAACGGATATAACCCAATCCTCTAACAAGGTATTCGGCCCGGTTAATTTCAATGGTTTTCGCACCCACATCCCTGTTAGATTCTCTAACCGCCTGCATCACTTTGTGCAAGGGTATGCCATAAGCTCGCATGGCGTCCGGGTTTACATCGATTTGATACTCCTGCACATAGCCACCTATCGATGCTACCTCAGAAACCCCCTCCACAGCGTTCAGACCATACTTTACGTAAAAATCCTGAACCGAACGAATCTCATGCAAATCCCAGCCACCTGTGGGCTTCCCTGTCTTATCACGCCCCTCTAAAGTATACCAATATACCTGACCTAAAGCGGTGGCATCGGGCCCAAGGGCAGGCTGAACGCCTTCAGGAAGAAGATTAGACGGTAAAGAATTCAGCTTTTCTAATATTCGGGAGCGGGACCAATAAAAATCAACGTCTTCATTGAAAATGATATAGATGCTGGACACCCCAAAAATAGACGAGCTTCGGATTGACTTAACCCCCGAAATTCCTAAAAGAGAGGTGGTAAGCGGATAAGTAATCTGGTCTTCAATATCCTGCGGTGAACGCCCCATCCATTGCGTAAACACAATCTGTTGGTTCTCTCCAATGTCAGGAATCGCATCTACCGGCACGGGGTCAGATGGTAAAAAACTAATTTTCCAACCAAAGGGGGAAGTGATTACACCCCATCCGATGACAAGCAACAGTAGAAGGAGTGTAACTAATTTATTATAAAGGAAATACTTAATTATCTTATTTAACATAGCTCAAATGGTTTATGAGACTTGAAAATTGAGCATCATGCCATCATCTTCATGCTCCAGATTATGACAATGAAAGACAAACTTGCCCTTCAGCTCAAATTTCATTTTTACCTGGACCTTTTCTCCTGGTCCTACCAAAACAGTGTCTTTAAGACCTCTCTCATGAGGTTGTATTGTATTTTGTTTGCCCGTTCTACTGACTATTTTAAACTGTACGCCATGGATATGCATGGGATGAGGCTCATCTCCTGAAGAATTATCAAACTCCCAAATTTCTGTATCGAGGTGTTTTACTGTTTCATCAATGCGATTCATGTTGTATGATTTGCCATTGATTCTATGCATGGCATTCATAGAGCCCATCGTCATTGTAAATTTGAAAGTTCTTAGAGCTGTTTCTGCTCCGATATTAGATAAGGTTAAGAGCTTTTCCGGGATACTAAACTCCATTTTAACCCCACTGGTGACCTTGAATTGTAATATATTGAAAGCCTGGCTACCTTGAGCATCACCCATTCCAGAGAACGTTTCGCTTCTGAGAAAGATCCTTTCGCCTACGCTTGCGGAATTGAAGTTTACTAAAAGATCAAGCCTTTCGCCGGGAGCAAGTAAAACTGACTTCACTTCTACAGGAATTTCAAGAAGACTGCTATCTGCACCAATGATATGGAAAGTGGATTCTGTGCTTAAAGTTAAGTTGTAGATTCTGGCATTAGAGCCATTAAGAACCCTAAGACGATAAAGGTTTTGACTGACTTCAATGAACGGACTTTTTATACCATTCACCAGCAGGGTGTCACCCAAATATCCAGTCATGGTTTGCATCATATCAGGATTATAAATTATGTTCCCGTCTGATGAAATTAATTTATCTTGAATGACAATTGGAATCTCAAAATCTCCATGAGGTAGATTCAGCTGATTTTCTAAATCACTTTCAACAATAAACAGGCCGGCCAAACCATTGACAACCTGTCTGGCAGTATTTTGATGAATATGTGGGTGATACCAGTTTGTACCTGTACCCTGATTTATTTTGAAATTATATTCAAATTCAGCATTGGCATTAATCCGTAGGTCTGGGCCGCCATCCATTGTGTCTGGCGTTAAAAGACCATGCCAGTGTATGTTGGTTTTCTCTGAAAGGCCATTTCGAAACTTTAGCGAAAACAAATCCTGAGACCTAACTCTAATTGTAGGACCTAAGATTCCAGCATGATACCCGAGTACATTGGATTCTTTTATTGCATCCAGTTTAGATATGGCATTTTGAGCCAATAATTCAGAACCACTGTAAATGGTCTCCGGAACCGGGAGCTTATTAAGAAACTGACCTTCATCTAATTGCGAAGGCACTACATTCATATCCATTCCATGCATACATGAAATGAGGCTTTGGCCTGCTGCAACCATAAGCGAGCCAAAACCAAGTTTACGGAGAAACTCAGCCCTTTCCATACTCTTCTTTCAGGGTAGGGGGTACCTACTAATTTAAGGTTTCTTTTGTCTTTCCGCAGGTCAACATAGAAGAACCAAAGTAGGGGTTCTTTACGGCTGAGAATTCGCTAAGCCAATTGGCTCCCTTACCATCATTTGCCATCGGACAAAATTGATAATAGGTCTTTTGAGCCTGTTTATCCGATTTAAGTATTATGTACAGATTGTCGGATAATTTAGAAAAATGGCTTCGTTGTTCCTCAATAGATTTTGAAGAATTTATGGCAGAGGTTGTCTTTTTCAATACAGGTAATACTTTCATCCACACCATGTGTGATTCATGAGAAAGTGTCTTCATATCAACCTGGTCAAATGATGAAAGTAATACTTCTGCCTTAGATGAACTTTCTGTCTTATCACTGTTTACCAGAGTGTTTTTAAGTTCAAAATAGCTGAGATAAACCTGCTTTAAAGGAGTTTCTGATAGTTCTGAAAAAGCAAATGATAAAGAAATAGAGTTTATTAGAAGCACAATAAGTGCTGTTGAAAAAATCTTTCCGGATTTCATAATGAATATGAGTTTGACTTTGGAATAAAATCCAAAGTGTTATAAAATAGATTAATAAATGTCTCCAAAATTGACTGGAAACGTGTGAGCACAGTTATCCCACGAAATTTTAATTAACCTATTTTAGGAGGTTGCCAGAAAGAAATAAAAGCGGCTTTAGGTGATGAATTCACCTCTGGAAATTGAGTAGTAAAGGAAATCGAAATTTCTGTTTCAATTAGCTCCTCAGTAAGTGAATAAATACCGGCTATATGGTTAAAGGAAGAGCAATGACAACCAGAGTCTGGACAATTATCTCCACAGCCATCATCATGATTTTGATTATCAGAATGCTCACTAGCGGATTCTGAACTACAGCAGCATTTCTGATCAGCATGACCGGATTTGGAATCAGACTTCATGCAGCATTTCATTTCTTTCTTCTCCATGCTCTTCCCACATGCGTACGCCGGTATGGAAAAACTTCCTATCAGAAGTAAAGAAACTATAGCTAGAATATTTGCTGCTGAGAATCTCATTAAAACAAAAATACTAAATCCAAAGTGAGTAATCAAATTTATGAATAGCTAATGAATTGTTAACATGCATTAGTAAGCTCACAAAAACCACAAATTACTCTTCCCAAACTCCGGGATTTCTGAGCCTTCGAAATTAGAAAAAATTTCGGCTACCATTTCGGGGTATTTGATAGTAACCGGAATATTCAAGATTCTATTGGCTAACCGATTTCCAGTACATGTGACTGAATTGATATACCTGGTCAATTAATTCATTTCTTGTTTATAAAATTGCCAGTTTCAGAGGTAAGATAGCCTTCGTGTTTTTTAAAAGCATTTTTATGCCTGACGAAACAAAAGGCGAACCCGAAGGCGAGACCTAATAACCAAGCAATACAAAACTGGAAATTTTATTTCACTGCATTTATTTTCAGGATAATTTATATCTTTAATCAAAGTTGTGTGGATTTAGTAGCGGGAAAGGCTCGGGCGTAATGAACCGAGCCTTTCTTTTTTTAAGAGCGACAAAATTTGCGAACTATTGCAGATTTGCAACATTGCAAAGTTTGCAAGCTTACAAAAACCAAAGCGTCTCTTTACCAAACTCAGGAAGCTTAGGGTCTTTAAAATAAGGATATATTTTGGCCACCATTGCAGGGTACTTTATGGTTACTGGAAGGCTCTGCTGGTCGGTGCTTTTCCAGTACATTCTGCTGAATTGATAAACCTGATCTATAAGAGTTTTTATGACTTCCGGGTCTTTGAAATAGTCTTCTGTAGTGCAGGAAATAGAAAGTTTGATTGGGAAATGATATTCTTTGGCTGATGGATTAGAGTTTGCACCATAGCGTGTATTACAATAAAGCAGGTATTGATTTCTACCAACTTTTATATAAGTTCCACACTGGGGCATCAGGTTTGGTGACAAAGTATCGAATCCTATTACATCTGCACTTTCTGTTTTGTTGATGGTGATAATGATTACCGGAATAGGCAGACCTAAGGCTTTTAATGTAGCCATTATTGGCCTAAGCTCGTTTTTGGATATTGCTTTGTAAAAGTGAATGATGAGTCTATCGGCCTGATAGTTTGCTGCAATAAACTTACCTACCGCTTCGCGTATAGAACCTGCCAGGGCGATTTCGTCTGTAGATTTGAAACACTCAAATCCTTTGAAAATACCTTCATTATTGAAGCAAAAAGCCGAGCCAACAAATCTGGTTTTACGGTCTATATTGTAGAAGGCTCCTACGCCTACTATTAACTCATTGGTAGAAGGTCTTTTAAGACGCCAGGGTATACCGCCCAACTTTGCTAACATAGCGACTTCAATATGTGGTAAGAAAGCATTGAAGAAATCGTTTGGTTTACCATTTTGCCACAAATGTTCCGCCTTAATTACCTGCGAAGCAATTTCTTCTCTAAGCAAAACCTCTTTAATTCGGTAATAAATGTTTACATGATCAGTATTTTGAGATAATTTGAGAACAGGGTTAACAAATAAAGCCATGTAACGGGTCTCGGGCTCCTTGTTCAATGTTCTTACTGCCTTTCTGATAGTCTCAAAAGCGGTGTCAATGTTTTCAAATTCAATATTAGCATCCAGATCAAGCTGAAATGGCTGACTGATGTATTCCTCCATCGGTGGAAATGGCCAGCGGTCATGCTTATATCCATCTTTTAGGAAATTATATAGTGTTTTAACAGCCGTGTTCTTCTGATTTTTCTGGTAGATGAAAAAGAACTTAACTGTATTGGGTGGTGGCACTGGCCGGTAAGCCTTGTATTTTTTAAAATCTTTCTTGGGGTCACGGCCGGTGTATCTGTTGCCAAAACGATCTTTCCCATATTCCAGGTCATAAGAAAGGTCTGAGATTTTATCAATTTGCCCCTCTTCTTCAATTGAGGTCATTTTTGGAATTATACCCAATACCTCTTTAAGGTGTGGATGCGACAAATATTTTACTGCAAAACCGTCAAGATTTCTCTTGTACTTTGGGTAGCGATTTCTGAGATCGGGAGAATCGAAAGCAATCTCAAAAAAAGGTTTTAATGTATTGGAGAGCACCGGATAAGCATTCTGTAAGTCATTCTTGATTTCTTCAGGCATGTAATTGTATTCATACAAACGACTTTTATAGGCTATCCAATGATAAAGTCGGGTATTGAAGTTTTTTATCTCAGCCAGACTTTTCTTTAATACTTTACTGGTGCCATCAAAAGAGAAAACAAGCTCAGGGCCTTCTGTAATATAAGCGTGCTGTACTTTTAATGTAAACTTATAATACAAGGTATATTTCTGGTTGTTTTGCTCCTTGGCCTCATACCATAACTCTATGTCTTTTGTGAAATTGCGGTGCATGATGGCAGCTCCATTTCTAAAATGCTCCCGAAGAACATGACGGAAATAGTGAAGTGCAAAATATGGATGCTCTTTTAAATTCAGTTTGAGTGCGATAGAGCCTTCCTGAGGTTCACCGAAGTTGGTATAAAGCCAATTGCCATGCTCCAGATCACTTTCGTTAACAACTTCAAAAAGCTGATCTCCAATATCATTTTTATGAATTGGGGAGTAGGTTTCATGATCCGGTTTGTGGGTCAGGAAATGGAATGTGAGTTCTTCTTCTTTGGGATTTAGCGGGATTATGTTGATTTGTAGCTGTTGGTTCATATTGATGGAATTAAAAGATTTGTGAAAGTTTCGTTGCTTTTATAAGGCGTTCATAAGAAGTATATCGTGGTGCCTGAGGTGCAAGACCTTTACCATCTAGTTCTATTGGGCCTATTTCTTTGGCAGGTTCTTTAAAGTTGAGGACGTATTTATTGGTGTCTTTCCATCTTTCAATAGAAGCTACTTCTGCAATATGTGTAATAGCAGAGACAGGGGCTACCTGATAGGCGGCTATGTATTTAATGCGTTCCAGCATGGCCGGGCCAATACGGATTTCATGCCAACGGTTTTCACCTATAAACACCCTTTCAAAACCTTCTTCTTTAGCAGGTACTATTACAGTATCCAAGTCTTTAGGGCTGAGTGAAAATGAAGTGACTCTGGTGGTTCTGTCCACGACCTCATTTATTTCAGCATTAAAAGGCGTGAATTTGTGAATGAGTTCTGAGCCGAATAAAAAGGATTGGAACTCTATAATGGCCGTCTGCATAGACAATTGACTCAGCACATTTTCTAATTCGTCGGTAGCTTTGTCAATAACTACGATGGCTGCCACTGGTTTTTCAAATATGATATTCTCAAGGAACGCATCAATATTCCTGTAACCTGCTTCTAAAAGACCACTCTCTGCCTTTTTAAGGGAAGAAGGGTTTTCTATTAGATGCTCAAGTAAAAAGGATTTGATTTTACGACCGCTGGCTTTGTAGGAAATCGCAAACTTCAATAGTTGGCTACCTATGTGCTTATATGGATCATGGCTGGAAATTTCATTTTCAATAATGTATAGCCGCGGATCTTCTGGAAAAGTGAAGTCAATCAAATAGCCATCTGGAATGGTTAAGATGCTATCTCCAATTCTTTTTTTGATGTCAATGTAAATGGTTTTCTCACCGAAAACATGAAGAGCGTTTTCTACTATGACCTTTTCAAAATCTTTTTCTAAGGTGTATTCGTGGTATCTGTATGTTTGGTTATTTAGTAGGAGGGTTTCCATTGATAGTGCTTTTTGAAAACAAAAAGTTACAAATTATTGAGGATCGCCTAAAACAAAACTTTTAGGGTCGATTATAGGCAATATTGCATTCTGCAAATAAGTGCCTTGAAACCTTGCGTAGGCTATGCCTCTAACGGTGGAAAGGGTAATTGAGTTTAGGGTAATATTAAAACCCTCTGGAAATAGAACCGTCTTTTTGTCCTCAGATAAATACTTTTCTATATCCACAATATGATAGATACAAGCCACTTTTAGGCGACCAAAAGTCTTTTTACTTTTCTGATCCGAAATTTTTAGGGTACAAACAACGGCTGTTACCTGATGCTCTACATTGATGTTATGTTGCAGTTCATAGTTATAACCTACCTGCATTTCTTCCGGTATCTCGCCATCAAATTGATTGATTGAAAGCTCCAGTGTTTCGATAGCTTTTATTTGAAAGTTTATTTGTTCTGCCATTATGCTTCAGCTGGTAATTGAACTTTGCTCGAAATTGTTTCAGTCGAATGGGAGAGATTAGCCCAGATTATTGATCCTGCTTGATGATGGCCTTTCGGAGAAATCTCACCTGTGGCAAACCCATAGTAGTGTTTTGGCTTTGTTTCCTCTATTTGAATATTCAATAGATTTATCCCTAAAGCTTGGCCAATGATCACCAGAGTTTCGGTTGTAAAATTATGAGTGCCAGAAAGCCACTTTGTAATCATTGAAAGGTTTTTCTGACCTGTTGCGTTCATTAGCTGAGTTCTGTTCCAACCTTTAGCCTTCATGGCATCTTCAATTTTGGCTGCCAGTATCATTTTGGCATCAGTCTTTTTCTGCTCTAAGGGATGAATCTCCGCTGAGAGTTCTTCTAAAAGACTGCTTTTGTATTTTTTCATGTTGTCTATTGTTCTTCGTCATCAAATTCCAATTGGCCTTCCAGTTTCAGACCATCGGTACTATACCTGATGTCTTTTTGTTTTATTAATTCGGTGAGTTGGGCTGATACTTTTTTTATTATGGCATTCTCTTTTGTTAGTTTTTTATCTTCCTGAAGAGCTTTGATTTTCTTTGATTTTGGACCACCGCCCCCAAGAATTACAATATCATTCCCAATCCTAATACAGTATAATCTTAGTTTGCTATTTGGCTTATCAAAAAGGGCACAAACACCATCGCCTGGTTTACCTTCATAGCGTTTAAAGAATCCTTCTCTTGCACCCGTTTTCGTGCCAATGGTGACTAGTCTCTTATGAATGTCCTGTATTTCACTTTTAAATGAAGTTAAGTTTTCTTCAATAAAGTTCTCATATAACGTGCCATTCTCTTCATTTAGTATAACAGAATATACAGAGGCGTGGTTTCCACTGTATTCCTCCAGCATGACTAGTTTCCATTTCATATTCTGTTTTGGTTGTGCAAAAGTATATTATTTTACTTATAAGTGAAATTTATAATATTGAAATCAATTCTTTGGCTTTGTTTCTATTATAAGCACCTTCTGGTGAAATGGTATCATATACCATAAAGTAGTGATAAGTAGCCCCTCCAATATTTGCCCACTTTTCACCAAGGCGTCTTTTAGCGGCACTGTCTGGATTATCTCTATCATCTCCTTTAGTTTCAAGTAGGATTATATTGCCAGAATTAGTGACTACTATAAAATCGGGATAGTGATTTGATTTATAGCCATTTATGGCAAATCCTTTTCCTCTGCCAAGATTACGATGCCAAAAGGCAATGTTTGGCAAAGAAGCAATATCCATAATGACTGAGGTTTCAAAATTAGAGTCCATAGCAGCTTCTTTTTCATATAAGGAATTTGCGATGGAGGGGCCCAGGCGACCAGGAATAATGACATCTGGGAATCGCCAAACAGGGAGATGATAAATTTGATTTGTTTTAAGAAGATCATTAAAACGCTGTTCTGCATAAGCATCAGCATGACTCTTTATTTTGGCCTTAATCTTTTCTGTATATGAAAGCTTTCTTATTAATACATCATGGATTTGTTCTGCATTGAGACTCTCTATAATGCGGGTAATGTATTTTCTGATTTCCTGATCAGGAATAGGATACATGTTTCCGATAAGATGCATTAGTTGAGTAGAAACCGTCTTGATCTGATTAGATTTTGGTGATGCCAATATCAGGTCAATCATCGGATCTTTAAAGTTTGGGTCTTCTATTTTCCTGAATTTGGGAGTGAATTGATTTTGGTTGCCTTCTTCTAAATCTACCTTATAAAGGTCTGAGCTAAACTGGTCAAAATCTATTTTGATATCCTCATTTGAGAGCTGGAAATTGGTGAGGAGTGATTCCTGATTTAATGGTAGTTCTTCAATCCCAAAAATGGTATTAAGGTTGGCTTTAATCATGAATTGATGTAGCCTGATATTTTGAGCCTGTTCCTTTTTAGAATCAAGCATTCTGTAATAATTCGCCTTATCTGCCATTTCTGATAATAGTGTAGTTTCTGGATTTGATTTCAGAGACCTTTGGATTTCTGATTCCATGGCTTCATTTTCGGTTTCTGCCATAGATATAATTTGATCGATGGTGGATTCTGAATCTTCTGCTGAATCATTATCTTCAGGTAGTGAGATACGCTCTATTTCTATTTCATCTTCTTGTTCGGTTTGCTCGGGGAATAGAAACTGTTCCATGGTTTGCTGTATAGCCTCTATTTTTACCTCCTCTGGCATTTTGTCAGATTGACGGTAATCACGCTCACTGAACCCTGCATTTTGAAGGCCGTTTACAATTTTCTCTAAGGTCTCGTTGAATTTTGCCGAGGCCGTCAATACATAGGAGACATTCAGTAGGGGAGTTGCCTGTTTAGAAACATAAGGCTGACGTAATACACGACCTAAAATCTGCTCCACATCCACCGCAGAAGATTTATCTGCCAATGAAGCCAGGATATAGGCAAAGGGGCAATCCCAACCTTCTTTTAGTGCATTGATGGTGATAATAAACCTTACTTGACAATCTTTGGAGATTAGGTCAATCCCCTTCAGCTCATCTTTTTCTGCTGTTTTTATTTTTATCTGCTCCTCTGGAATCCCTACCTTCAGAAGTTGCTGTTTCAGTTTATCAAAAGTGGTATTGTCTTCATTGGTTCTGGGCTGAGCCTGAAACAAGACAATGGGTCTGATGTATTTACCTCCTGCCTTTTCCTGTTGAATAGCCAGATTTTCAAGTTTCTTTTGTAGGTGCAAGGCACTGGTAATTACCTCTGTTTTATCATGATGATTATACACGATGACCGGTAATTTAACCATGTGCTCTTTTTTTAGCTCTATGGCCGGTACATAACTGATGATGTTACTGTTATTCTTAGGCGTAGCGGTTAAGTCAAGAATGAAAGAGGGGTTAAGATTATTCAGCATATCAATACTGAGATCACTCTCAGCATTGTGGCTTTCATCTACTATGACTACCGGTTGCAAGCTTCTTATGACATTAATTAAAGCCGTATCATCAATATCATCTAATAATTGAGACCGGTCAGTATATTGATCTGCAAAGGCGGCCAGTTGACCATTTTCCTGATAGGCTTTGCGGTCTTCTTTTTTTCTGGCTCGCAAGCTTGCAAAAGACATGACGAAAATAGACAGCTGATCATTGACAACAGTAGGGTTGAAATTAGAACCCTGCTGTAGTTCGGTTTTAGAATAGATTTCTACACGGTGATTAAAAAGGGTATTTAGCTTTTGCCGGTAGGGGTGGTCTGGATTACTAAGGTTTGAAATGGTTTGATCTAGCAGATTACTCCAGGGTACCAGCCAAACTACCGCTTTTGGCAACTTTTCATCATAGGCAGAAAAAATAGTCTGAAGAGCGTTACACGCTATGAAAGTCTTACCACCGGCAGTGGGTACTTTAATACAGACATGGGGTACATCGGGGATATTGTTTTTGTAAGGAGCCATCCCCTTTTTGGTCAACGGCTCGTAAGGCCCCCACTTATCTTCCCAAAATTGATTAAAGGCTTTATCAATTCTGTTAGTTTTCTGAATGTAGTCCAGAAAGCTTTCCAGATTTTCAATGACAAGGCGTTGGTAACTTTTTAATTCCATGGTTAGAAGCGGCTAATGTCACGAGGGATTTTTTTGAAAACAATATTATGAGAGGCTAAAAAGTCTTTATTAATCAGGCAGTTATCAGCATATATGATGTACTGCTCTGCCTTTGCGGTAATGCCGGATAAGAAATCAAGATCAAGAGTGGTGATTTTATCTATTTCATAATAGAAATAGTAGGCAGTTTGATTTTTATCACCCAAATGAAATTCATGTCCATTGGTGGTTTTCTCAAAAGATGACCGGGTCTCACTGTACCAGATATACTCTTTGATTTTGTCTACTCCGACGTTCTCATTCAGGAACTCCTTATTTTCTCCAATGAAAAGAGGCAAGCCAAGTTGATAATAATCAAAAGCACCGCCAGTGCCTTCCACTGCTTTATTTCCTTCACCATAGCCATTTATCACTCTTTTAACACGCTCGGCTGTGATGTCATTGGCATAGTCTTCCATCTCTACCAGAATATACTTTCTATTTCCTCCGTCTTTTTTATTAAGCTCCAGTACTGCTTGTGCAGTTGTTCCAGAACCAGCGAAAGAGTCTAGAATTATTGAATTTTTTGTTGAGGCAATTTGTAATATTCTAGAAATTAAAAGTGGGGGTTTCGGAGTGGAAAAATCACTTTCAATGTCTTTGAAAATATTCCTAAATACCCTTCTGCCAAGTTGATTGTCACCGGCGAAATCTCTTAGCCAAAGTGTTGTCGGAACAACTCCATCGGCTACATCAGAGAGAAATAATTTTAACCTAGGAAATGATTTTCCGTCTTTGCCGAAATAAATGCGATCTTCCTTTAGCAACTTATTAAAAGTTATCATGTCATACCTCCACACGGTAGTCTCAGGAGGGAATATCTCGATATTTGAATTTGGGTTTGTGATGGGATAATAAAGGTTTGGCCTTTCATTTCTCGTTTTATTACTTGTACAATCATTTGAGACCCAGGGCCCTCTTGGGTCATTATCTGGATTTTTATAACGTGAAAGTTGTTTTTCAGATTTTGGTATTAGATTTCTATTGAACCCATTTAAATCCACTCGATTTTGCTTTGTTCTTTTGGCATAGACTAAAACAAAATCATGCATATCTGAAAAATTAATGGCATCATTTTGGGGAGATTGTTTTTTTTGCCAACATATATTACCAAGAAAGTTTCCTCCTCCAAAAATCTCGTCACATAATAGTCTTAAATGGCCTTGCTCATTATCATCAATGGAAATAAAGATAGCACCATCTTTTGCCAATAATTG
Organism: Jiulongibacter sediminis; assembly: GCF_001306455.1. GTDB lineage: Bacteria > Bacteroidota > Bacteroidia > Cytophagales > Spirosomataceae > Jiulongibacter > Jiulongibacter sediminis. The sequence continues at coordinate 28,005 of NZ_LGTQ01000017.1, forward strand.
ATGGAGAAGTTTGATTCTCGGGTACATCATGCAGAGCCACTTATCATGTCGAGATAAGTCTTCGCCTTCTTTACCAACAACATCGCCCAGCCATTTGAGAATCTTCGGGTCGTTTACATTATCGTTGTACACCCAACCTTCATTGCCCGTATTGTATGGTGGGTCTATGTAAATGCAATTAACTTTGCCCTCATATTTAGGAAGAAGAGCTTTCAGTGCTTCCAGGTTATCGCCATGAATAATCATGTTCCCGCTATTAGTAGATTCTGGTGATTCTCCCTTCCCGGCCGTAAAGCCATATTGATGTTCTAGAACTTTAAAGGGGACATCGCGGTGGTGATTGACTACTTTTTCTTTTCCTATCCAGTTTAGGGTGGGCATATAGCTTTGTTAAATTGAGCTGAGTTTTTCAAAGATAAATGAAAAAAGAAAGAGGGCGATAATTAATAGATATAGTTCATCTACGAATAAGAATTATTCGAAGTTATTCTCTCATAAACCCCAGACTTTACCTTTCTCAAATCCTTACCCAAGGCATTTCTTAAAATCTGATCAATTGTGCGTACTCCCAATGAGAAGGTTTTACCCAATGTTTGAGCCTCTTGTCTGGTAAAGTTTTGTGGTAAGGCTTCAAAGAATTTTCGTTTGCTATCCCCTGGTTTGAATGAGGTTTCTTGATTACTACCGGGTAAATTACTAAACATCAAAAGGCTGTGCTGCAAATAGACCTGGCAGATATCAAGAGCTATTTGAACGTCTTCATCAGTGCAGACTAGATTTTTTGAAAACTCACCGTTTTCAAATTTTCTCAGAGCCGTAAAAATCATAACTATTCTAAAAGCGATTAAACCCAATCTGAAAACAATGGATGCGGCTTCTTCCCCAGTATATAGTCCAACTTGATATAAATGCTTTGCGAATGATGAGTTTAGTGCTTGCCATTGGTCTTGGCTCATTTCTATTTCAGTATCTTGAACTGAAAGAAAGTCCACCATTTGCAATACTTTCTCAGACAAGCCTTCGAAGTGGTCTGTAAGAATAAATTTTCTGCTAAAAGGGGAGGGGTCAAGCCAGTGCAAGTCATTTTTAAAGGCATAGAATAAAAACCTGCTGAAAAGCCCGTCTTCTGCTGAAGAAATTAGACGTGGGACCTGGGCCGGTGTACCAGAAAGACAAATGGCTAAACGAGGTTCTTTGATCTCAATGTATTCGTTATTGGTTTTTCTGGAGAGTGTTATTTTTTCATGGTGGAATCCCGCACGAATTACTGGTGAGTAATCGCCCCAATCTTGCTTTTTAGTGCCGCTCATAGTATCTGCTTCTGTTTCACAGATGATACCTTCGCCACCGTTTTTTTGAAGGTGGTCTATCATTCTGGAAGAGCTGCTATCGGCAGGTATAAAGACCAATCTAAACTTCGGTTCGTTGGGTTTAGTGGGTGGAGCTTCGCCTTTCTTTCTATTTCTCAAAGCCTCTTTATACATGGTAAGCTCGTCTTCAAATAAGGTTTGAGCTTTTGTACTTTCGGATAATACCCTCTCATGGTATTTATCGCCAAGTCTTTTGGCATTCTTTAGCACACCTTTACCGCTGGCTGCAGGGGCAATAACAAAAGTATAGAGATGGGGAAAGACTTTTTCGCCTGAATAATAACCATAAATACCAGGCAAGCAGCCGCTGAGAATAGAAAGTGCGGAGGTTAAGAATACATCCCTTTGTCTTTTATCCTGGAATACTTCTGAGCCTACCCTTAGAATATCCGGCAATTTGTCAAATATGTCATCAGGTAACGTTGGGGTAGATTTTAGATAGTCTTCCTGCTCATCTGGTAGGGGAGAAGAGTTATCAATTTGCTTGTTTGCAAGCTTTGCAAAGTTGCCAAACTCAGCGGAATGGTGATTATAAGCACTCCTTACAGATGTCTCCATTTCCTTATGCGGGAGGTCAAACTGGTTTTTAGATAAGTCCAGGCAGACTTCAAGGGGGATTCCCACCCGGTTACAATTTGAAGCCAACAGATAAATAAAATTATTACGAGATCCATGAGTATATGATGATTTTTGGTTTGTGAAATTGACTTGACTTCGAAAGAGCTCTTCCAGTATGTGAGAAGGCTTTTCGGTGGTTGTAACTGGTGGAGGTGTACTTTTTTCAACCGTCTCAATTATTTGCAAAGGTCTTTTTACCTCAAATTTTTGATTGCTAATGTTTCGGTACATATCCGGGTCATAGCTGAAGAAACATAGGCGAGTAATGTCTTTGCATTTTTCATCGGCAGGAAGGCCAGTTAATTTTTCATAGTATTCCTGCACTTGCAGATAGGCGATGTCATGATGTTCCTGACCAGAATCTACCTGAACAAAGACTTTAAGGCCATCGCCTCCCGGGCTACGGAAGCACCAAAAGGTATGTAGGTCCTGAGTAATTTTATCAATGGCAATAGTTAGCTGATTCTCAGGAATTTTGTCAAAGTCAAGATGAACAAAACCGCTGTAATGGTCGATTTCAGCCATTAACCGTCTGCCTTTGAATGTAGCAGAAGGTGTGAAGGCAAGTAAGGATTGCTTTAGCTTTTGAGCCTCTTCAATCTGGCCCAACTCTTTTAGTCTGCGAACCTCTTCAACAGTTTCTTTAAATTCATCGGTGCCTACTCGTTTACTTAAAAGGAGCAAGGATTTGTTTTCAATCGGTGTAGAAAAGCCTTTAAATATGGTACTAGATGCCATCAGTGGATTGTTTTAGTTGATTACTTCCTTTTGTTTTTGATGACATAGTCAGCCGCCATCTTCTCTATCTCGTCGGCGGATGCCTGACGGTTACGCTGAAGCCATTGGTCTAGCTCATCGCGTTTGAAATAGAGTTTCTTACCCTGCGGGCAGAAATGAGGTATCTGCCTGGTGGAGGTTAGCTTATAGAGGTGAGAAGGACTAATGTCCAAATACTTACTGGCCTCATTTAGGTTTAATACGGCCTTTTGAAGAATGTTTTGCTCAGATAGCTTGTCTGCTATTTCTGTGAGCTTGTCAAGAATTAAAGCATCTTGTGTCATTTTGCTACTGTGTTAAAAAATGAATAAATCAAACAACAGCAGCAAAAGAACCCGGTAAAGGAAAGGTAGACTTGAGGTAACGAGATGTTACCGATATTACCCTGTCATGGCTTTTCTAATGGCCTCGTATTTAGCAGGTTTCGTAGAGAATTTAGTTTTTGTGGTAGAGGTTTCAGTACCTTGAAATTGTGTAAATGCCTTATGGATAAAGTCTATCCAGGCGATATTTATCTTCTGTGTACCATACAATTCTTTGTGAATCAGATAGAAGGTGTACCTAATCATATTGTTAGTTAGGTTTATTTGTTTCAAAGGCGGAGCAATGAAAGGTACTTTTTCCGTCTCGATTAATTCATATACCCAATCCATGAGTATGTCATGATCTGAGTCTTTCATGATTTTTGAATTGTACTCATTGGTGCCTTTAAAAAAAGCCAGATGCTTATATGCTATTTCTTTTAATGCGTTTATATCTTTTGTAGCCACAGGCATTGGTTTATCTTGGAGAGTAACCGCTTCTTCAGTTTTTGTAGTAACAGGAAAGGTATTTGCCGGGTTGTGACTATATATAACCTTTTGCTGCTCAAGCCAATGTTTTAATTTACCAGGAATAGAACTGGGCGAATTAAAAGATTTAAAAGTTTCTAAATGAGATTCAATGAGTGATACGCGTTCAATTCCATAGATTTTTTGAGAAATGTCTGATTCAAGAATTGACTTATGTTCCGTGAATTTGGCAGAAGTATACTCTTCATTAAAGCACTCGTCAACAGTAATGTATTCCTGAATTAAAAATATGGCGTTTTCAATTGCGGATTCTATTTCGGGATTATCATTTAACTCCTGAATAAGCTTTTCGAGTTGATCTGTACTTTTCAGCTCAAGGGCGGTTTCAATTTTATTATAGAAATATTCAAGGGTTGGATGAATAACAGCATGTTCAGGTTTGAGCGTACCAAGTTCTTGAATGTAGAAGTCCTCAAGGCTCAGAGGGCTTCTATTGTATTGATGATATCGAATTTGGGTATCAAAAAACAGGACCAGGAGCTTGTTGTACATGAAAATAAGTACCTTCTCGGAAAGTTCTTTATTGTCAAAGTCCTCGACTTCAGATAGGTTTTCATGAGTTTGTACTAAACAGCTTTTTAAGTTTGTTAGAAATTTTTCAACTTGAAAAATACCGTCAATGTCGTTTGAAAAGCCTTCTGAAAATTCATTGAAGGTGTTTAAAACTCGTTTTACCTCCAAGTTTATTAGTAGTTCATAGAATTGATCTTCTAAGGAAACCGGAGAGAGGTTTTCTGAATAGAATAATGGGCTTAAAGATATGTGGTTAGGGATTTCATTTTCTATGCCGGAATATACGTTCGGGTATTCCCTTAGTAGGATATAAAAGGCATCTTTGAGACTCAGGCTGTAATTTTCAGAAGCTTGACGGGCCTTATTATAGTTCTCTGCCCAATCCCGTTGATTTTGAATCTTAAAGTTCCAGGGCTTCAATGAGCCAAACAGAATTTGATTGAATATTTTCAATTCCATTACAGACCTATGTTTATTTTGTTGGCGGCTTCGATTTTCTTCTCATTGATTACTTTGGCGTAAATCTCAGTTGTGGAGAGATTTTTATGGCCAAGAAGCTTTGAAACGGTGTAAATATCGGTACCTAGCGTTAATTGCAAAGTGGCATAGGTATGACGGGCACAGTGAAACGTAATGTGTTTTGAAATTCCGGCTTCATCGAGCCAATCGCGTAACAGAGTTTTATTCCAGTTGCCGTATTTAAAGCCGGTGAATATTTTTGATTTACCTTCTTTCTCTTCTCCCAATAGTTGGCGGGCTTCATCTGAAATGGGTTGAGTTTCTACGCCGTTAGTTTTCGCCATGCGGAAACGGATGTAATAACCAAGCTCCTTCGAATGCTGAATTTCCTGCCATTGAAGCTTTTCAATATCTCCCCAGCGTAAACCGGTAAGGCATGAAAAAAGAAACATTCTCTTCAGGGTTTCATTTTTACAGTGGGCATTGGCCATTCTTTTGACCTCGTCAAGCGTCAAAAACTCCCTATGTGTTTCGTCTTGTGGAAAGGGTTCAACTCTGTTAGCAGGATTATTATTTAAGAGACCGTCCTTTACTGCTTGTTTAAGAGCCGCTCTCAGTTTATTGAAGTAAGAGTATTTTGAATTTAGGGAAAGACCATCAACAGAATTTTTGCTTTCGGCTTCATAGTCCAGGTAATCTTTGAAACCTTGCACCCAGTCTTTATCAATACGTTCAAAAGTAATGTCCTTTGGGCAATAGATCTTCAGATGCTTCTTTACACTATCCCAATTTCCATAGTTACCATTGCTGTTCCTTTTTTTCTCAGTGAGTGCGGCAAAGTAGGATAAAAAGCTGCCTTTCAGTTTCTCCTTGTCTCTAAAACCATAGATATTATTCTGAATCTCAAGATGGCGTTTTGATCTGATGCTTTCAGCAAGTTCAAGAATTTTACGATTCTCGTCTTTCTGGGCCTTTGACAAGGAACCCTTTTCTGGCTCAGGTGTGAGGTATAAACCCAGATATTCGTACTCTCTGTTACCTTTCTCGTAGTAATCCAGGTACAAGGTGATTTTATTGGCTTTCTTTCTTTGGCGTAAAGTGACTTTCATGTGTGATTAATTTATGTTTATTGGAAAAAGGCATCTAACTGGCTTCGTGGAATTATCTTCTTTCTGCCCACTTGTTTCATATTTAGCTGACCACGGTGAAGCATACGGTTTATTGTCCAACGGCTTACTCCCAAAAGGGCCGCAACTTCAGACATACTTAGATATTCCTTGTTTAAGGGTGTTTCTGAAGTAGGTGAGGAGGTCGCTAAAATTTCATGTGTTTCTTCCAGCGTCTTTCCGACCTTGGCTTCACGGGCTCTTTTCTTATAGTTTCTTTGGGAACATTTATGAGAACAAAAGCGTGTGACTGTCGTTCTGGCAACGAAGGTAATGCCGCAATGCTGGCATATTTTGGGAACTTGTATGTTGCTGCTCATTTGTAGCGAAATGTGGTGATAAGTAGTAATATGTTGTGTTATGTTGCATGATTTCACCCTATTCTATTATATGCCCTTATGGGCAACAAATGTGATGCTCGGGCAACACTACAGCAACAAATATATACAAATAAGAGCAAATGGGCAACAAATATGAGTAGTATATATTGTTGTAAAGTAAAGAAAAACAGGTAGTTAGAAAGAAAGAGAAAGGTTGTTACTTCCCGATGCAAAA
>NZ_LGTQ01000018.1 GCF_001306455.1 Jiulongibacter sediminis
CCGATACAAAAAGTAATCAATTGATGATTATCAACTAGTTACAAGATTTTGGCAACAAATAGGCAACGAAAGTGCTTGAAACAAAGCTAAATATAGCTAAAGAAGAGAAAGAAACCTGTTTGGAAAAGTGTGTTGAAAGCTGCTCTCAGGTTCAGTGATTTGGCGTATGGCCTAGTGAATTTGGCTTGTAACGGCTTCTTCTTGTAAACCCAAATACTGACAAAACTCTTGAATAGTTATCATCTGGTGGGCTTCTTTTTGGAAGTGCTCCTTCATCTTTTGGATGAGTGAGCGACCGTACCTTTCACTTCTACCTGTGATTATCTGAATGTCTTTCGGATAAATACACAATCTTTTCATTACAGTATTTCAAAAAATAATACTCCATCCATACCGTTGAGTCGAATCAAATATGAATGAGGTATTGCAAAGATAAGAAATAAATCGGGTTGAATAGTTGGTGTATTTCGGCAAAGTACGGCAATTTCGGCAGGGATGGTTTGAGGGTTTTAAACGACTGATATACAAAGAGTATCTTTATATCAAACCAAATAAATATCTAGTAAAATGGCACGACAAAAGGGTCTTATCAAGTTAGATGGTACTATCGGAGGTATTACTTTCTACAAAACACAGGATGGCTATCTTGCCCGCGAAAAAGGCGGCGTGGATGCCGACAGAATTGCAAATGATCCGAATTTTCAGCGGACTCGTGAAAATGGAGCTGAGTTTGGGAGAGCCGGTAAAGCCGGAAAATTACTGCGTAACTCTCTGAGAGTTCTTCTTCAAAACGCTTCAGACAGACGAATGGTGAGCCGTCTAACCTCTACTATGGTAAAAGTGATTCAGGCGGATGCCACGAACACCAGAGGCGAAAGAAACGTGATTGACGGCGAAGCTGAATTGCTGACTGGTTTCGAGTTTAATGCTAATGGAAAGCTCGGAAATACCATTTATGCCCCTTATTCCAGTGCAATTGACCGGGTGGCAGGCACATTGGAAGTAAGCATTCCAAGTTTTAAGCCTGCTCAAATGATTGCTGCTCCAGGTGGTGCAACGCATTTCAAGTTTGTATCTGGTGGAGCTGAGGTAGATTTCGAGAATGAAACCTTTACCGTCGATCTTCAGGAGAGTGCGGTACTTCCATGGACGAACCCTCCGGCGGCTGCAGTAACACTGACCAATACGGTAACAGCAAACAGCACTCACCCGCTGTTTCTGGTATTCGGAATCGAGTTTTACCAAGAAGTAAATGGAGAGATGTATCCATTGAAAAATGGTGCTCACAATGCCTTGTCCATCGTTGCGGTGAGCGGTTTGTAAACATAAGTTCTTCTTGGTTTTGAAAGGCCCTGTCAATCGACAGGGTTTTTTATTGTCCATTTCCGAGCAATCCTAGATTTCCTAAGTTCCCTAAACTTTGATTTTTGAGGAAATCAGCAAAGCCCTAAAAGGGCAATGCTGAAAGAAAACGCTCACCTGACTGATAAACCCAAAGGCTACAACCACAGGGGATACGATAAACGCGAACCCCACGCTTATGAGGCTTAATGCGATTAGCTTTACGCATATGACGCTGGTAAGCATAAGGACTGACCGCCACAAAATCTGAAGCGGGAACGGTGTGAGAAGGACAAGAAGCTGAACTGCAGCTGAGAGAAATAGGTTTACGACGACTCATAATTATAAAATTTATATGCATCTCTCTGTAAGGCAGTTAAAACAGAAAAAAGGAAACGGAATAAATGAGGGCCTGAGGGGTTGATTGGTGTTTATGCCGTAGTCTTTTTTATGTTTTAGGAAAGGTTGGCCTAGTGGGTTTGCCTGCCTTACTACCTTAGCATATGAATTTTATAATGAGGCAGTTTGTCATATTTTAAAGTGGAGGAATGAAAGTTATTCGACTACATGATTAATTGCGTATTTAAGCAATTGCTTGAATAAAATAATTTGATAAATTTGTGCTTATGGAAATCAATTCTTGCATTAGACAACAAGCGGACATTAAACAAATAAACCGTTGTAAAGACCGAGTTTCAGAACTCAACAGTTCGTTTGACTATTTATCGAATGGACTTGAATTGGCGGGTAACAATGTCAGATTAAAAATCCTGTTCCTGCTTTATGAAGAAAAGCAACTTTGTGTTTGCGATTTAAGCGACATTCTTGGAATGACTATTTCTTCAATTTCTCAACACCTACGAAAACTAAAAGACCGAAAACTCATTGAAACTGAAAGACAAGCACAAACCATTTTCTACTCGCTGACCAACGAATACAAAAACTTGCTTGAACCGTTTTTCAAAATACTTGACGAAAACAAAATTTTGGAGACAATATGAAAAAGGACAATAAACTAATCGGAGCAGGAATTTTAACGGCATTCGCTGCTTCTCTATGTTGTATTACGCCAGTTTTGGCACTCATTGCAGGAACAAGCGGAATTGCTTCATCTTTTTCGTGGCTTGAATCTTTCCGCCCATATTTTATTGGACTAACAATTTTGGTACTTGGCTTTGCTTGGTATCAAAAACTTAAACCGAAAAGGGAAATTGACTGTGATTGTGAAATTGAAGAAAAGCCAAAGTTCATTCAGAGTAAAATGTTTTTAGGAATTGTAACAGCATTTGCAATTGTAATGCTTGCCTTTCCTTACTATGCTCATATTTTCTACCCCAGGGCAGAAAAACAAGTAATCGTTGTTGACAAATCAAATGTACAGACCGTTGAATTTACAATCAGCGGAATGACATGTGCGGGATGCGAAGAACACGTAAACCACGAAGTGAACAAACTTTCAGGAATAATCAAATCAACTGCTTCATACGAGAATGGAAACGCAATCGTAGAATTTGACAACTCGAAAACGAACATAGCCGAAATTGAAACAGCCATTAACGGAACAGGATATTCAGTAACAGACAAAAAGGAGGAATAGAATGGAAGTCATATTACAATCAACAATCACTTGCCCTAACTGCGGACACAAGAAAGAAGAAACAATGCCGACTGACGCTTGTCAGTACTTTTACGAATGTGAAAAATGCACAACAGTCCTAAGACCACAGAAAGGTGACTGTTGTGTTTATTGCAGTTATGGAAGTGTAAAATGTCCGCCTATTCAACAAAAAATAAATTGCTGTTAGCCGAAAAAGAAGTTTAATCCTTTTACATGAATAATAGAGTAACAATCTTTTGTGTAAAGATTTACGAAATTTAATTTACAAAGATAAAACATAGAGTGGGCGATCGGATAAAAAAACTTACTTGATAAGAATTACTTTTACTAAGGCCGGTATTGCTCCTCCAGTTCATTGAGCTTTTGAATATTGCCGGATAATTGATGGATTTCTGGTTTATTCTTTGAGTGTTCAATGGCTTCGTGAAGAGCCTTCCTTAAATCTCCAATTCTTAGAAAGGGAATTACTGACCCCACTAAATCCTTATAAAAGACTTTTGACTGCCACAGGCAAAAACTGAGGAGTTCTAATGTCTCTTTGTCTTCTGAAGTGAGGCAAATAATCTGGTAACAATTGGGGCAAGGTTCAGAAATGAGCTTTCCACTATTTAATCCTTTGGAGAGAACGAAGAAATTGAAGGGATGAATGAGTTGACCAGGTGAGTAAGTTTTGGCTGTGAATTGCATACACGTAGGGCATTAAAATTTGAAATGTTGGCTACGCTTGGCTCCGCTTATATTTTTTTGACAAAGAAAAAACAAGAAAAAAAGAAAGGCTTCAGGAGGGGCGGCAGGTGAAATGGGCTGTCAAGGTTTTTGGTTGAAAAGTTTTGAAAGCAAAAGCTGACTAAAAGACATGTCAAAAGTTTTCATCCAAAACCCGAAGGGCCTGACCTTTACAGTTCATTATGAGCAATGGCCTGAGCTGCCGCCCATCTTTGCCCTTCTTTTATTCTTAAAAATTAACTTTAATCGAACTGCTACGGGTTAACCCCGGCGTAGCAAAGCGAGCCGTCTGCGAGCGGAGCAAGGGGGGGAGACACAGGAACACCTAAGTGTGGGTGGCGACCTCCCGTTTACGGCCGGGCTGGCGTGTTTTTTTGCTGAGCGAGGGAAAGGCAGGTGTAGCGGCTGAGCTACGCCTGTGTGCGGTGCCAGAAGTGGCTGGTAAGACGAAAGCTGCTTCTAGGTAAAAATCTATCCAGCTACTGAAGCACATTGGAGAAAGGCAAAAAACATGACAGCCCGAACCAGCCCGCAGCGACAACGCAGGCGAGCATAAACAGATGCGAGAGGCTGGGCACCCCATAAATTAAATTGCCGAAAGGCGACCTATAAACAGGGGTTTGGGGTGGCCAGAGGGAACGAGCGGAGACAAGGGTACGGCTGTGTGAAGGAAGGCAACTGAGACGGCGGTTAACAGATGAGCCACCGCACAGCCGGTAGCCTGCCTGACGAAGGGTATAAAAAAGGGCGGATGATTGACAGAGTTTCATTTAGTCACAAGATTTAGCCGCTTGCTTTACCCTTTTTTATATGCCTGACGAAACAAAAGACGAACCCGAAGGCGAGACCTTATAACCGCGTGTTGGTATGCAGAAGAAAAGGTTGGTGTAGGCTGGGCGGGTTAGCAGGCGGCTGGACTTTCAGGCTACGTTTGCCGAGGGAGGCGGGAAGTGGGTGAATGCGAGGTATCCATTATTGCAATACGGATTTAGGTAGTTACAATGAATAACTACATTCTAAAAAATACTGTAGAGAATGCGTTTCGCGATATGCTGCTTTAGGTTTCGATTATTGTAGATGATAAAGCAGATAGGATCCGAAAAGTTGTTTAAATTATTATTTAACTAAAAAAAATAGGGGGAAGAAGTATCCAAATAAATAAAACTTAGGCAAATAAATGTTACACAAAAGGCGTAAAAGTATGCCGTAATTCAAAAGAAAGCCATTGTTTTGGAGAAAAAGAATTTTTGATTTTTATGATGAATGAAAAAATAGAAAATAGACTCAATCATAGGGATATAAAACCTACTGCAATGCGAATCCTTGTTCTTCAATATTTGATGGAGCAAGACCATACTATTTCTTTGCAAAGTATAGAAAACGCCTTTGAAAGTGCTGATAAGTCCACACTATACAGAACACTTAAAACCTTTGAGAAAAATAAGCTCGTTCACACCATAGATGATGGCACAAAGCAATTAAAATATGCTCTGTGCTTAGAAAGTTGCGAATGTGAAACCATTGACCAACATTATCATTTCCATTGCACCAACTGCCAAAACACCTTCTGCCTTACCAATCAGAATATTCCTCAAATTGAACTTCCTAAAAACTTCAAAATGCAACAAGCCAATATGGTTATTAAAGGTCTATGTGAAAATTGCAATCGTTAAACTTTGCAAATGGGTTGCAGAGAACATGTCTTACCTTTGAAACCAGAAATGAGACTTTTGGCATTCATATTAAGTATTTATTTTATGGCACTATCTGTAGTGCCGTGTACAGATGGTATGCCCCAAACTTCCCATTCTTCAAACACTGAGGTATCTGCTACGGACCACGACCATAATCATTCAGACCACCAAGATAGTTGCACACCGTTTTGTGTATGTGCTTGTTGTGGCACTATGATTACAATGCCTACTTTGCAATCTTTGGTGCAGGCGAGAGCGGTTATTTCAACAGAATACCTTTTTCATTACACATTTGATTATTCCTTTGATTACAGCGAAGGAGTTTGGCACCCGCCAGCCCATAGTTAAACCACATTCAAGGGGCTACTATGCCCTTTTCAATCATAGTCAAGGTTTAACTATTTTATAAAAATCAAATATTAATGTTCGATAATATTATCGCTTATTCGGTAAGGAATAAGTTTGTTGTAGGGCTTATTGTAGCAGCCCTCATAGTTTGGGGATTATTTTCTCTCAAACAGTTACCCATAGATGCTGTTCCTGATATAACGAATAATCAAGTACAGATCATTACCATTTCACCTAATCTGGCTACCCAAGAAGTAGAGCAATTTATTACTACTCCTGTAGAGCTTGCCGTACAGAGTTTGCAAAAGACAGAAGAAATACGGTCTATCTCTCGTTTTGGCTTATCCGTAGTAACTGTAGTCTTTGAAGAAGATTATGATATTTACTTGGCTCGACAGTTGGTTAACGAAAAGCTAAGAGAAGCTGAAGAAGATATTCCTAATAGTCTGGGCACTCCTGAAATGGCACCGCTTTCAACCGGCTTAGGAGAAATTTATCAATATGTGGTCCGACCAGAAGAAGGATTTGAAGACAAATATTCGTCAACAGAGCTTAGAAGTATTCAAGATTGGATAGTTACCCGACAGCTTTTGGGCATAGAAGGTGTAGCAGAGGTTAACTCAATGGGTGGCTTTCTGAAACAATATGAAGTAGCAGTAAATCCTAATCTTCTGAAATCTTTAGGTATAAGCATTACAGATATATTTTCAGCCTTAGAAAAGAGTAATGAAAATACCGGCGGAGCATACATAGAAAAAAGCTCAAATGCATACTATATCCGTTCAGAAGGTTTAGCCAAATCTTTAGACGACATAGGAAATATTGTAGTCAGTGATGCAGGTAATATTCCAGTCTTAGTAAAAGATGTTGCTACTGTTCAATATGGAAAAGCTCCTCGATACGGAGCATTAGTTAGAGATGGAGCAGAAGTCGTTGGTGGTAAGGTAATGATGTTCAAAGGAGCAAATTCTGCACAAGTAACGGAGTTGGTAAAAGAGCGAGTAATTCAAATCCAAAAATCATTGCCCGAAGGAGTAGTTATTGAACCCTATTTGGTAAGAGACAAATTAGTAAGTACTGCCATAGGTACCGTAAAAAAGAACCTCATTGAAGGTGGCTTAATTGTCATATTCATTTTAGTCTTACTATTAGGAAATTGGCGAGCAGGACTAATCGTAGCTTCCGTCATTCCATTGGCTATGCTCTTTGCTGTTTCAATGATGAACTTATTAGGTATCTCGGCTAACTTAATGAGTTTAGGAGCGATTGATTTCGGGCTTATTGTAGATGGTGCAGTAATTATAGTGGAGGCCATAGTTCACCGATTGCAAGTCAGTAAGGCAGGCAAACTATTATCCCAATCTGATATGGATAGTGAAGTGATTACCTCTTCTCAAAAAATAAGAAGTTCGGCTGCCTTTGGCGAAATTATTATTCTAATGGTCTATATACCAATATTAGCTTTAGTGGGTATTGAAGGCAAAATGTTTAAGCCTATGGCTCAGACAGTAATGCTTGCCATTGTAGGAGCATTGATTTTATCCTTAACCTATGTGCCAATGATGGCTGCCTTGGTGCTCAAGAAAAAAGTAGTGAATAAAGAATCCTATGCAGATAAAATTATTGCATTTTTTCAAAGAGGCTATACACCATTACTCAATTCAGCACTTCGTTTTAAGACAGTATTTGTAAGTGCTACGATGGTAGTTTTTCTGATAAGTCTATTTGTGTTCAGCAGAATGGGTGGGGAGTTTATACCTACATTAGAAGAAGGCGACTTGGCTATGCAGCATATTCTACCACCGGGTAGTTCACTTTCTCAGAGTGTTGAAACCTCCAAAATGATTCAGAAAAAACTCTTAAAAGAGTTTCCTGAAATCACGGATGTAGTAGCCAATATTGGTTCAGCAGAAATCCCAACAGACCCTATGCCCGTAGAAATTGGAGATTATGTGTTGGTAATGAAACCAAAATCGGAATGGACTTCCGCAAGCTCAAGAACAGATATGTTTAAGAAAATAGAAAAGTCGCTGTCGTCAATACCAGGCGTTGGTTATGAATTTTCGCAGCCTATTCAGATGCGTTTTAATGAACTAATGACAGGTACAAAAGCCGACATAGCTGTTAAACTGTACGGAGATAACTTGGATATGATGTTTCAAATAGCATCGGAAGCTGAGAAAATCATAAAGAAAATTGAAGGTGTCGGAACTGTGAATGTTGAACAAACAGTGGGTATGCCCCAAATAATCATCAATTATAAATATGATAAAATGGCACAGTATGGTTTACATGTTAAAGAAGTGAATCAGGTCATTAGGTCAGCTTTTGCAGGTGAAAAAGCAGGAGTTATATATGAGGGAGAAAAGCGATTTGATTTAGTAATTAGATTGAATGAACAAAATAGAACCGGAATTGAGGATGTAAAATACCTTTTCATTACCCTCAAGAATGGCACTCAAGTACCATTAAGTAGTGTTGCCGACATTGACTTGGTAGATGCACCCATGCAAGTTTCCAGAGAAAACACCAATCGTAGAATAGTCATTGGCGTAAATGTAGGAAATACGGACGTAGAAACGTTAGTTGTGAAAATCCAAACCGAATTAGATGCCAATGTGAAATTACCTTCAGGTTACTATTTTAATTATGGTGGGCAGTTTGAAAACCTCAAAGCTGCCAATGCACGACTTTCAATTGCCCTGCCTATGGCACTGGCTCTCATATTTATCCTATTGTATTTTACTTTTGGTTCATTGGCTCAAGCAGCGTTGATTTTTACAGCCATTCCTTTATCTGCCATTGGTGGAATATGGGCTTTACAACTTAGAGGACTGCCTTTCAGTATATCCGCAGGTATCGGTTTCATAGCTCTTTTTGGTGTGGCAGTATTAAACGGGATTGTCCTTATCGGTTATTTCAATCAACTCAAAAAAGAAGGTATGACAGATATAAAAGATAGAATAATTACTGGTACAAGAGTACGATTAAGACCCGTAATAATGACAGCAGCAGTAGCTTCAATGGGCTTTCTCCCAATGGCTATTTCTACCTCTGGTGGTGCAGAAGTACAAAGACCTTTGGCTACAGTAGTCATTGGTGGTTTGATAACGGCTACTTTTTTAACGTTGGTCATATTGCCTATTCTATACTATTGGTTAGAAAAATGGAGCGATCGAAAGTCCAAAGGAATTAATTTTTCTAAAGGCGGTGCTTTAGCCTTACTCTTGATATTTGGTTTCTCCTTCTCAACACAAGCCCAAAATAAACCAATCGATTTAGATAGTGCTATTTCAATAGCATTGACTAATCACCCCAATATAAAAGCTGCCACACTGAACGTAGAGAAAAATCAATCACTGCAAAACTTAAAATACAATTTAGGTTCAACGGATATTTCTTATCAAGGAGATGGCTTGTTTGATACTCAATTTGGTCAGCAAGTAAATCAAATTGGTATAGTACAGAACTTTCCAAGTCCAAGTGTTACCAAGGCACAGAATAAATTGCAAGATGCCTATTCGAGCCAAAGCGATACACAAAAAGAGATTACTGTCAATGAACTCAAATGGAAGGTAAAGCAACTGTATTATGATATTCAGTATAAAAAAGAGCTGGTAAGTCTATATGATACGTTAGTTGCTACATACAACGAATACCATAGGAAAGCCATAGTAAGAGAGCAATCTGGAGCTGCAAATCATATTGAAGTACTTACGCTTCAATCGAAATGGAAAGAATATGAGTTGCTTTCAAACCAGGTGAAAATTGAAATTGCGAACTTAAACAAACGTTTCCAAATATTATTAAATGCCGACGAGCCTCTTACCACAGAAAATAGCCTTTCTGTGGCCATTTATACTTCTCAAACAGATTTTGAGTCTAATCCTCTTTTATTACAGAATAAGCAGGAAGTGGCTATTGAAGCTGCCAAGATAGAGGTATTGAGGTCTGAATTAAAACCAAACTTTAATTTTGGCTATGCTCCACAATTATTTAATCAAGGAGGCTTTTTAAATGCCTTCCAGATGGGTGTATCTATTCCTTTATTTAATCATCAAGTTAAGAAAAGAATTTATGCACAAAAAACGCAAGTGGAAATAGGCAACTATCAATACCAAAGTAAATTAATTTCTTTGAAAGGAAATCAATTAGAAATACAAAACTCTATAAGCCTATACAAAGCGGGTGTAGATTTTTATAAGGAACAAATAGAGAGGATTAATCCTGAAATTGTGAGAATGAGCCAGCTGAATTATCAGGCAGGTGAAATTTCTTATTTAGAACTCTTAAACACCCTACAATTAATGGCTTCCAATAATAAAAATTACTTGGAGCAAATAATAGCCTACAATAAGGCCGTAGCAGATTATCAATTTCTTACTAATCAATAAAGAATTTAAAAATGAAATATATAAAATTTATCATCGCAGTTTTTATGCTTGCCTTTAGTATGGTGCTTACTTCATGCGGAAGTAAGAAAAACCAAGAAAGTGATACAAATCAAGAGGTAAGCAAAGCTACTCAAACAGAGGAAGAAGGCAACAATCACAGCTCTGAGGAAGGCGTACACCTTACAAAAGAACAAGCCAATACCATTGGTTTAGAACTTGGAGATTTATCTACCATTAAAGTAAACGATTTTGTAAATGCAACAGGTAGTTTGGGATTACCTCCAAATGCACTTTCTTCCGTTTCTGCCAAAACCAACGGCATAATCAAAGGCACTAAAAAGTTTGTAGAAGGTGATTATATCAAAAAAGGAGCGATAATAGCCTATTTGGAGAACACAGAATTTATTATTACCCAACAAGATTACTTAGAAGCTAAGGCACAACTCAATTTAAAGCTTTTGGAAGCTGAACGCCAGAGATCATTAGTAGAATCCAATGCGGGAGTTATCAAAAATCTACAAAATGCACAAGCAGAAGTGGCTGTATTGGAGGCAAAAACTCAAGGTCTTGCTAAGCAGCTTTCATTTTTAGGTATATCCACTTCTGACCTGACGCCAAGTAACATCAGACAAAAGATAGCAATTGTAGCTCCTATGAGTGGCTATATTTCCAAAATCAATTTTCACAATGGAATGTATGCCCAGTCCTCCGTTTCATTGATGGATATTATTTCTTCGGAACATTTGCATTTAGAATTGGATGTATTTGAAAAAGATATTGCTAGTATAAAAAAAGGACAAAAAATCAGTTATACCGTTCCAGCCCTTGGTCAAACCATTTATTATGGCAGAGTTGATGTGATTGGTAAAGAGTTTAATTCCGACACTAAAACAGTTCGTGTTCATGGCCATTTAGATGGCATAAAGCCACTATTTTTAAAAGACCTATTTTTAAATGCAAAAATATTTCTCACGAATGTAGAATCTTCGGCTCTTCCTGAAGATGCGATTATCAATGATGGAGCCAATAGCTTTATCTATGTAGCGAATGAAAAGGCAAATGATAACGAAATAGAATTTGTAAAAATCAATATAATTCAAGGCTCTAAAGAAAATGGCTACGCGTCTGTAAAATTAATAGACGAAATCCCGGAAGGAATGCAAATTGTCACGAAGGGTGCCTACTATGTGTATGCACAATCTAAAGCAGGAGAATTAGAACACGAAGATTAAAATTTACAACTATGTATTTATTTATTTTTTTACTCATATACTTTTTCTTAATCTTCTTTCTTAGATCTTATCTACTTTGGAAGCAAACCAATGTTAACCCACTAACCTTCAATAAAGGAGATGATGCCCACGGCTACAATGGGAAAGTCTTTGGCTTTATTTCATTACTTGAGTTACTTGTAGTTGTCATATATGCCTTTTTCCCCAGGTGGCACAAGTTTCTAATGCCTTTTTGGTTTTTAAAAAACGAATACTTCGTATATGTCGGTTGGATTTTGCTCATAATCTCATTGCTATTTGTATGGTTTGCACAAGGAAATATGAGAGAGTCTTGGCGTATCGGTATAGATGAAGAAAACAAAACAGTATTGGTAACAAATGGTTTTTTTGCCTTTTCTCGAAATCCCATTTTTTTAGGTATTATGATCGCCAATATTGGTTTGTTTTTAGTGCTGCCTAATGCTTTTACATTATTAATCATAGCCCTTTCTACTGTTAGTATCAATACGCAAATCAGATTAGAAGAGGAATTTCTCAAAAAGGAATTTGGCAATCAATACACTGAGTATCTAACCAAAGTAAACAGATGGCTAACTTTAAAATAAACAACAATGATAGATAAAAAACACAAACACCAATATGATAGTAACGGCAAACCAGTCTGCTGTTCATTAGAAGAAAAAATAGATGCAAAGTCGCCACCGCCATTATTAAAAGCCGAGCATAGCGAAGACGATGGTCACGATCATTCGCACGACCAGACGCATAGCCATTCTCTTGATGGATGGAAAGCATATCTGCCTGCCATAATCAGTTTTATTTTGTTAATAGCTGGAATTATCCTTGACTATTTTGATGTAACTTTTTTCAAAGAATGGATTAGAGTAGTTTGGTATGGTGTCGCTTATATTCCTGTTGGCTTTCCTGTAATTAAAGAAGCTATTTCAGCACTTAGTAAGGGAGAGGTTTTTACTGAGTTTTTCCTAATGAGTATTGCTACAATAGGTGCTTTTGCTATTGGTGAATATCCCGAAGGAGTGGCAGTAATGTTATTTTATGCAGTTGGAGAATTATTTCAAAGTGCAGCAGTAAGAAGAGCTAAAGATAATATCAAAGCTCTTTTGGATGTTAGACCCAAAATCGCCAGTGTATTTAGAAATGACTCCCTCGTTGAAGTCAATCCAAATACTGTAAATGTTGGCGAATCAATACAAGTAAAAGTTGGGGAAAAAGTACCGTTAGACGGAGTATTGCTTTCAGAAAAGGCGAGCCTTAATACGGCAGCTCTAACTGGTGAAAGTAAACCACAAAGTATTTTACAGAATGAGAATGTCTTAGCGGGTTCTATAAATATGGAAGGTGTAATTGAAATCAAAACCACTAAACTTTTTAACGATAGTTCAGTAGCGAAAATATTAGAGCTGGTACAAAATGCCACTTCCAAAAAAGCAAAGACAGAATTGCTTATCAGAAGATTGGCAAAAGTATATACACCAATTGTATTCTATTTAGCTATTGCAGTCTGTTTTCTTCCGTACTTTTTTGTAGAAGATTATGTATTTCAAGATTGGTTATATAGAGCATTGATTTTCTTAGTTATTTCATGCCCTTGTGCTTTAGTTATTTCAATCCCGTTGGGTTATTTCGGTGGTCTTGGAGCAGCTTCTAAAAACGGAATACTCTTCAAAGGAGCAACCTACATGGATAAGCTAAAAGAAGTGAATACAATGGTAATGGATAAAACAGGTACCGTTACCAAAGGTGTTTTCAAAATCAGCCAGATCAAAACTTTTGGCAAATGGACTGAGGAATCTTTAGTGCCACTACTCTTAGCTATTGAGTCTAAATCTACTCACCCTATAGCGAAAGCAATTATGGAATATCAATCAGGCGTTCCAGTAAAAGAAGCTACTGAAATTAAAGAAATAGCAGGAAAGGGGTTGACGGGTTTAGTTGAAGGGAAAAACGTAGTAGTTGGCAATCACAAATTGATGCAGCAGTTCAATATTAATACTCCGTATGAAATTGAAGAAATAGTAGAATCAAATGTATTGATTGGAGTAGATGGAGAGTTTGCTGGTTTTGTAACCATTGCTGATGAAATAAAAGAAGATGCTAAAGAAACTATTGAAGCATTTAAAAGAGCTGGTATAAATTATATAATGATGTTATCTGGCGATAAGAATAGCATTACGCAAAAGGTAGCCACTGTACTTGGTATTTCAATAGCAAAAGGCGGTTTGCTACCAGAAGATAAATTGAATGAAGTAGAGCTACTCAAAGAAGACTCCAAAAAAACAGTAGCATTTATAGGGGATGGGATCAATGATGCTCCTGTATTAGCAGCAAGTGACGTAGGTATCGCTATGGGAGCAATGGGAAGTGATGTAGCCATTGAAACGGCAGATGTAATCATACAAACAGACCAACCTTCAAAAGTAGTAACAGGAATAAAAATTGCTAAATCTACTCAAAGAATCATTTGGCAAAATATTTTTTTCGCCTTCGGGATTAAGATTATTGTTCTCATTTTAGGTGCAGGCGGCTTAGCCACAATGTGGGAAGCAGTTTTTGCCGATGTGGGAGTAGCATTATTAGCAATACTTAATGCTGTTAGATTACAACGGATGGATTGGGAGTAGTTGTATTCGGCCAATTATTTACCGAAGGTCTTTACGATTACCTGGACATATTAAAAGTGATTAGTTGAACGCAACTGAAACTTGGGTAGGCTATCACAGGGCTGGGCTTTCATGCCACTTTCTGTCATGTTGCAGGAAGTGGGTGAATGAAAAGAGTGATGTACAAACGAATTCATTGAACCTACTGGAAGCACATGGGCGTGGTTGGGAATACAGTTTTATAATAGATTCAGTTAATTATATCTTCCTTTTCAAGACTTGTATTCATCCTGAAGAGTAAGATAAATGATGAAACTATAGTTAGAGAACCAATAAGACCTATTGAAGGTAAAATACCCCAAATGTCTGCTATAATACCCGTTATAATTGCTCCAATTGCATAGCCCAGATCACGCCATAATCTAAATACACCGATACTATTGGCACGTTGCTCAGGATGGGTGTAATCTGCAATGGCAGCAAGGAAGGTTGGATAGACCACTGCTGTACCAAGTCCTAATAAAATACTCAAAAGCATGAGTTGTACAAATGAGGCGGCAATTATCATTGTGATAATGGCAAAAC
>NZ_LGTQ01000019.1 GCF_001306455.1 Jiulongibacter sediminis
TTTAAACGCAAAAAGACCTCAACGTTTCCATTGAGGTCTTTTAAATAAAATTGTGGCATTTACCTACTCTCCCAGGTTTGACCCAAGTACCATCGGCGGTGCGGGGCTTAACTTCTCTGTTCGGAATGGGAAGAGGTGATCACCCGCCCTATTAACACCAACAAGGTCTTAATTTGGCTATCGGCTTACAGCGATGTGCTTTCGGCCAGAACCAATAAATATCTTGACATTAATGCTTTGCAAGCAAAACATTGTGATGAAGAAAAACTGTGAAGTGAAATTAAAAATATGAAGAGCTTTCGGTTCATTAGTACTACTCGGCTGCATACATTACTGCACTTTCACCTGTAGCCTATCTACGTCGTCATCTCCAACGTTCCTCTATGGAAGTCTCATCTTGAGGTGGGTTTCACACTTAGATGCTTTCAGCGTTTATCCCGTCCATACGTAGCTACTCTGCCGTGCCCTTGGCAAGACAACAGATACACCAGCGGTATGTCCAATTCGGTCCTCTCGTACTAAAATCAGAGCCTCTCAAACTTCCTACGCCCACCACAGATAGGGACCGAACTGTCTCACGACGTTCTGAACCCAGCTCGCGTGCCACTTTAATGGGCGAACAGCCCAACCCTTGGGACCTTCTCCAGCCCCAGGATGTGACGAGCCGACATCGAGGTGCCAAACCTCCCCGTCGATATGAGCTCTTGGGGGAGATCAGCCTGTTATCCCCGGAGTACCTTTTATCCTTTGAGCGATGGCCCTTCCATACAGAACCACCGGATCACTATATCCGTCTTTCGACCCTGATCGACTTGTAGGTCTCTCAGTCAAGCTCCCTTTTGCTATTGCACTCAACGCACGGTTACCAAGCGTGCTGAGGGAACCTTTGAAAGCCTCCGTTACACTTTTGGAGGCGACCACCCCAGTCAAACTACCCACCAAGCAATGTTCCCCTTCAAGGGGTTAGGAACCAGATAATTAAAGGGTGGTATTTCAACAACGACTAACCGACGCCTGGCGACGCCGGATCACAGTCTCCCACCTATCCTACACATCAAGTACCCAGTCCCAATGCTAAGCTATAGTAAAGGTTCACGGGGTCTTTCCGTCCCGTGGCGGGTAGACGGCATCTTCACCGTCACTACAATTTCGCCGAGCTCATGGCTGAGACAGTGCCCAGATCGTTACACCATTCGTGCAGGTCGGAACTTACCCGACAAGGAATTTCGCTACCTTAGGACCGTTATAGTTACGGCCGCCGTTTACTGGGGCTTCGATTCAGACCTTCGCTTACGCTAAGCCCCCCTCTTAACCTTCCAGCACCGGGCAGGTGTCAGGCCATATACGTCGACATTAATCTTCGCATAGCCATGTGTTTTTGCTAAACAGTCGCCTGGGCCATTTCTCTGCGGCCAGCACTTTATTGTACTGGCTCCCCTTATCCCGAAGTTACAGGGTGAATTTGCCTAATTCCTTAGCCATGAATCACTCGAGCACCTTAGGCTTCTCGCCTCGACTACCTGTGTCGGTTTACGGTACGGTCTGTATTCATCTGAAGCTTAACGGCTTTTCTTGGAACCTTCTCCCCCTGCTCGCTTTAGCCTAAGCCGCCGCTCAACGCACTATTCCGTCAGTACGTGCAAAGCTTGAAAATCCGTCCCCGTGTCGCAATAAATACAGGTCAATGAATATTAACATTGTTCCCATCGGCCTCTGCTCTCGCATTATCCTTAGGATCCGACTAACCCTCCGTTGATTAGCATAGCGGAGGAAACCTTAGTCTTTCGGTGTGAATGTTTCTCACATTCATTATCGCTACTTATTCCTACATTTGCTTTTCTCATCGCTCCAGCATGCATTACCACACACATTCGCCGCAATGAGAATGCTCCCCTACCAATTGTATAAATACAATTTCTAAGCTTCGGTACTATACTTTATGCCCGTTTATTATCGATGCCCGCCCCGCTCGACCAGTGAGCTGTTACGCACTCTTTAAATGATTGCTGCTTCCAAGCAAACATCCTGGCTGTCTCTGCAGTCAGACTTCCTTTGTTCAACTTAGTATAGATTTAGAGACCTTAGCTGTAGATCTGGGTTCTTTCCCTCTTGGACTCGGACCTTAGCACCCGAGCCCTCACTGCCGGTTATATCTTATCGCATTCGGAGTTCATCTGAATTTGGTAGGATGTGACTCCCCCGCATCCAATTGGTAGCTCTACCTCGATAAGACTCAACACCGACGCTGTTCCTAAAAACATTTCGGGGAGTACGAGCTATTTCCTAGTTTGATTAGCCTTTCACCCCTACCCACAGTTCATCCGAAAACTTTTCAACGTTTACCGGTTCGGTCCTCCAATTGGTCTTACCCAACCTTCAACCTGACCATGGGTAGATCACTAGGTTTCGCGTCTATAGCACCCGACTTAACGCTCTGTTAAAACTCGCTTTCGCTTCGGCTTCGTACCTTAAGTACTTAACCTGGCCGGATACCATAACTCGTAGGATCATTATGCAAAAGGCACGCCGTCACCCCTCAGGGGGCTCCGACCGCTTGTAAGCGTACGGTTTCAGGTTCTATTTCACCCGGGTATTCCCCGTGCTTTTCACCTTTCCCTCACGGTACTAGTTCTCTATCGGTGTCTCAGGAGTATTTAGCCTTGGCAGATGGTGCTGCCGAATTCAGAGGGGATTTCACCGGTCCCCACCTACTCAGGATACTGCTCGTCATGTCTCTGTTTACCTTTACGCGGCTCTCACGCTCTACGGCTCACTTTCCCAAGTGATTCAAGTTTAAAGACAATCCTAAATGCAGTCCTATAACCCCGCTAATGCCGTAACATCAACGGTTTGGGCTACTCCGCGTTCGCTCGCCACTACTTGCGGAATCACTGTTGTTTTCTTCTCCTAAAGGTACTTAGATGTTTCAGTTCCCTTCGTTCGCTTCTATACTTAGTATAGATTCTCATCCTTCAGATGAGAGGGTTGCCCCATTCGGAAATCAACGGATCAATACATATGTGCTGTTCCCCGTTGCTTATCGCAGCTTATCACGTCCTTCTTCGCCTCTGAGACCCTAGGCATCCGCCGTACGCCCTTACGTAGCTCTTCTTAATAATTCTCTCTTCTCAGTCTTTCTTACATCATGTCAATGAACTCTTACTTCCAGATTTCGGTCTTCTGCTTTCGGCTATCAGCCTTCGGCTTTGGACCTTGATCGTCCTTTACTACAATCTCCGGAAATCGTAATCACAACTACTTTACGTTGTAATCTTTTAAAAAGTGGAGGATATCGGAGTCGAACCGATGACCCCCTGCGTGCAAGGCAGGTGCTCTAGCCAGCTGAGCTAATCCCCCGTCGTCTAAGTCGGCAGTTTCCAGTTCTCAATTCGCATTCTTGCTAACTGAAAGTGGGCCTGCCTGGACTCGAACCAGGGACCTTTACATTATCAGTGTAACGCTCTAACCACCTGAGCTACAGGCCCGTTCTGCTCGCCTCTTCCTTTAAATGTCGACTCATTGAATATATAGACGGTACCTCTTTGATACATTGCTGTATCGTTTGCTGAAATCTCTTTCAGCGTCGTAAGAACTTTTCTCTCTTTTTTCTTCCGATTAGATCGGAATATCTCTAAAAAGGAGGTGTTCCAGCCACACCTTCCGGTACGGCTACCTTGTTACGACTTAGCCCCAGTTACTGGTTCTACCCTAACGAAGTCTTTAATCTTCCGCTTCAGGTCTACCCAACTTCCATGGCTTGACGGGCGGTGTGTACAAGGTCCGGGAACGTATTCACCGCATCATGGCTGATATGCGATTACTAGCGATTCCAGCTTCATAGGGTCGAGTTGCAGACCCCAATCCGAACTGTGACAGACTTTTTGTGATTGGCTTGCTATTGCTAGCTCGCTACACTCTGTATCTGCCATTGTAGCACGTGTGTCGCCCTAGGCGTAAGGGCCATGATGACCTGACGTCGTCCCCTCCTTCCTCTCTACTTGCGTAGGCAGTCTAGTCTGAGTCCCCATCCGAAATGCTGGCAACAGACTATAGGGGTTGCGTTCGTTGCGGGACTTAACCCAACACCTCACGGCACGAACTGACGACGGCCATGCAGCACCTTGTTTCGCGTCATTGCTGACTGATCTATCTCTAGAACATTCGCTCACATTCTAGCCTAGGTAAGGTTCCTCGCGTATCATCGAATTAAACCACATGCTCCACCGCTTGTGCGGACCCCCGTCAATTCCTTTGAGTTTCACCGTTGCCGGCGTACTCCCCAGGTGGATTACTTATCGGTTTCCCTTGGTCACTGACTGTATATCGCCAACAACTAGTAATCATCGTTTACGGCGTGGACTACCAGGGTATCTAATCCTGTTCGCTCCCCACGCTTTCGTGCATCAGCGTCAGTTTATCTGCAGCAAGCTGCCTTCGCAATAGGTGTTCCTTCTGGTATCTATGCATTTCACCGCTACACCAGAAATTCCGCCTGCCTTCTGATAACTCAAGCTCTTCAGTATCGATGGCATGTAAAACAGTTAAGCTGCTACCTTTCACCACCGACTTAAAAAGCCGCCTACGCACCCTTTAAACCCAATAAATCCGGATAACGCTCGCCACCTACGTATTACCGCGGCTGCTGGCACGTAGTTAGCCGTGGCTTATTCCTATGGTACCGTCAATTTGCTTCGCAAAGCCATTTTCTTCCCATATAAAAGCAGTTTACAACCCAGAGGGCCGTCTTCCTGCACGCGGCATGGCTGGATCAGGCTTCCGCCCATTGTCCAATATTCCCTACTGCTGCCTCCCGTAGGAGTCTGGTCCGTATCTCAGTACCAGTGTGGGGGTTACTCCTCTCAGAGCCCCTAAGGATCGTCGCCTTGGTGAGCCGTTACCTCACCAACTAGCTAATCCTACGCATGCCCATCTCTATCCAATAAATCTTTCAAAAAATCATGATGCCATGACTCTTATTATGCGGTATTAATCCAAATTTCTCTGGGCTATCCCCCTGATAAAGGTAGGTTGCATACGCGTTACGCACCCGTTCGCCGGTCTCAAGGTCTTGCAAGCAATCCCTCTACCCCTCGACTTGCATGTATTAAGCCTGCCGCTAGCGTTCATCCTGAGCCAGGATCAAACTCTCCATAGTAAATAACTATTTCAAAAAAGTCCTATTAACTCGAGGTCCGTCTATATATTACAATAAGTCTATGAACTTTATCC
>NZ_LGTQ01000002.1 GCF_001306455.1 Jiulongibacter sediminis
CTCAGTGTTTCAGGAGGCACCGGGCCGTATACCTATGTCTGGAGCAATGCCGAAACCACGCAGGATATTTCCGGTCTTTCTGCCGGCACCTACAGTGTAACCATTACCGATGCCAATGGGTGTACCAGTACAGCGAGTACCACTATTACGGAACCTGCAGCCCTGACCAATAGCTTTACACAAACGGATGTATTGTGTTTTGGAAATAGCACGGGAGCCATTGATCTCAGTGTTTCCGGAGGCACCGGGCCGTATACCTATGCCTGGAGCAATGCCGAAACCACGCAGGATATTTCCGGTCTTTCTGCCGGCACCTACAGTGTAACGATTACCGATGCCAATGGGTGTACCAGTACAGCGAGTACCACTATTACGGAACCAGCCTCTGCCCTAACCAATAGTTTAACACAAACGGATGTACTATGCTTTGGAAATAGCACGGGGGCTATAGATCTCAGTGTTTCCGGAGGAACCGGGCCATACACGTATGCCTGGAGCAATGCCGAAACTACACAAGATATTACTGGTCTTCCAGCGGGTACATACAGTGTGACTATTACTGATGCAAATGGGTGTGCCAGTACGGCAAGTACTACCATTTCTCAACCGGCTTCAGGAATTACTATTTCTTATGTCACCACAGATGTAGCCTGTTTTGGAGATAGCTCCGGATCAATTGACTTAAGTCTCACAGGAGGAGTAAGTCCATTTTCGTATTCCTGGAACACCGGTGATACCACACAGGATTTAAGTAACCTTGTGGCGGGAGCCTATTCTGTAACTGTTTCAGATTCTACAGGTTGTCAAAACACAGCTTCCATCACGGTTTCTGAACCTTCACAATTAGGTAGTTCAACCATTATAACTGACGTAAGTTGTAACGGCGGAAATGACGGAGCTATTGATCTGACCGTTTCAGGAGGAACTTCTCCATATACTTATGTCTGGAACACCGGGGCGACAACTCAGGACCTGAGTGGACTTGTTCCGGGTACTTATAGTGTAACCATTACGGATGCGAACGGTTGTACAGCTACCAATAGTGCAACTATTGATGAACCATCTTCATTAAGTGTAAGCTATACAACAACAGATGTAGTATGTTTCGGCAACAGCACTGGTGCAATTGATTTAACAGCTTCAGGTGGTCTTGGTGTATATCGCTACGATTGGGATGATATCAATGGATCCAATAATCCGTCAGACAGGTCAAACTTGCCAGCTGGTACTTATACAGTAACCGTAAGAAACCTCAGTGGTTGTACCACTGCTCCCATTCCTATTACGATCAATGAACCGGCTGCTGCTCTAACAGTAAGCTTGGATTCAAAAACGGATATTCTTTGTAACGGAGGTAATAATGGTGCCATTGAAATTACAGCGGGAGGGGGCACGGCTCCTTACACCTATAACTGGACTGACCTTTCAGGAAGTAATAATATCGAGGACAGATCGAATATAACTGCCGGAAATTACTCGGTGGTGGTTACCGATGCGAACGGTTGTTCAACTGCTCCGTTAAACATCACTATCTCAGAGCCTGACCTGTTGGCTTTAAGTATTGCTTCTCAAACCAGTGGTTTATGCTCCGGAGATAATTCCGGTATTATTGATATTTCGGTTACTGGTGGTGTTAGCCCATACACCTACGATTGGTCAGACCTTGCAGGAACTGACAATGGTCAGGACAGATCAAATCTGAGTTCAGGGTCTTATACAGTTACAGTAATGGATGCAAATGCCTGTACGGCCTCAGTGAGTGTTACAATCAATGCTCTTCAGGATGTCCAGACTCCTGTATTTGCTGCAGGAGATAGTACGGAGAGATGTCAGGGTAGTGGTGTGGTGACCTATTCTGCTACTGCGACTTACTCTACAAGTATAACCTACGCACTAGACGCAGCCAGCCTTTCTGCAGGTAATTCAATCAATTCTTCCACCGGAGCGGTGACTTTTACAGCTGGCTGGACAGGTTACAGTACGATTACTGCCACAGCTTTTGGTTGCAATGGCCCCACAACGGCTACTCACGTGGTTGAGGTTAAACCTTCTGTTACTACTCCGGTTTTTGTATCAGGGGCCACTTCAATAAGATGTCAGGGTGCGGATTCCATATTTTACGTGGCAAATGTAAATAATGCGACTTCATTAAAATATAAGCTCGATAACTTCAGCAAGGCTGGAGGGAACAAGATTGACTCCTTAACCGGACGCGTGATTTTCGTCGCCGCTTGGAGTGGTACCACGGTTATTACAGCGACTGCACAGGGTTGCAACGGGCCCAAATCAGCTACTCATACTGTAACAGTTACACCTACAGTAGGTACTCCTGTATTTGTTTTAGGGGCCACTTCTGTAAGATGTCAGGGAGCAACGACCGAATTTTTTACCGCAAATTCAACCAATTCAACAGGAATGAGCTATGATTTGGATGCAGCGAGTAAATCAGCTGGTCTTACTATAAACACCTCAACAAGTGAGGTAACCTTTCCCGCTGGTTGGACAGGGACATCAATTATTACAGCAACGGCGACAGGTTGTAACGGGCCACGGTCCAGTTCCCATAGTGTGAATACTACAAACGTCAATGCAAACGATGATGTGGCTTCCGGAAATGCAGGTACTCCTATTATAATCCCGGTATTGGCCAATGATTCAGGTGCGGTAAATCCATTATCGATTACGATAACGGCTCAGCCAACTTTCGGTTTCGTACAGATTGATGCCGATGGGGTAATAACTTACCTGCCTAACGGTAACTATTTTGGTACAGATCAATTCAGCTATTCCGTATGTTCCTCAGAAAACGGTGTGTGTTGTGATGTGGCAACCGTTAACTTGGAAATTTTTGAAGCCCTTAATGATCCTTGTTCTGAAGCGTCTAAGAGCAAGACGTTCTATCTTCCTTTCCCTGAAGATGATGTCTTCCTGAGAAATTCATTGCTTGCAGCAGCCGACGTTGATTATCTGAGTGATACGGTCAGATCGATAGTCAGTATTAAAATACCATACCCCGGCAACATTATCACTTATGATCACTGGGAAGATGGTTACGAAGATGATATTTCCATCCCTCTACAGGAATCTACAGAAATATGGGGTGACGGTATTATTGAAAACGGATATGCTCCCGGATACCCTTCCGACATTATTCCGGCTGGGGGATATATATTTATAGATAATCAGTTTGTTTATAATCCGAGAGACCCTTCAAAACTGTTTTTTGACGGGAAGGATAAAATCCTAAGCTCCAATGATATAGCAGTGTCCAAAATTTCCGGTGACGCTGGAAATGCCACGGGTAGTAATACATTTGACGTTCAAAATGTCAAAACAAACGTTGTTGACCTGAACCGTTTTGGGCAGTTCTTTATCGTTCCTTTTGGAGAGGATAATACTCTCGGTGGAACCTCTGCTTTTCATTACACAGGTTTATTTGCCAGGGCTTCAGAGGATAGTACCGTGATTAATCTGGATTACGATGCCGATGGAAACGTAGATATTTCTTCGCCACTGCTGATGGAAGGAGAAGTCTGGTTTTATGATGGAACGCGATCTTACCCTGGGAATTTGGCAACTGACATTAATCAGGCAAACGATATCAAGTCAGGAGCTTCATTGACTTCGACCAAAAACTTCGGAGTTGACATGGTATTTGGGGGCATTGACCATTATGGAACTCGTAACATGCCTTTATATCCGGGTAACTTTTATGAAGATGTATACATCTCACCTGCCCACACCACCTTGTCTTCAGCACCGGTGTATGGATTCTTTACAAACAACCTGGCGAATCCTATTACAGTAGACTGGACTTCGGGTACGGGTGCCAGCGGTAATTTCATTATTCCGGCAAAGGGAAAGACCTACCTGAATATGAACCAATCACAGGGTTACAGATTCGCCAGTAGAAATGGAGAAGCTTATACCGCGATTGCTGTTTTTGACGCTGATTCAGCAGGAAGTAGCTATGACTGGTCTTTCAATATGCTTCCTGAAGGTGGATTGTCCACATTCGCCAGTATAGCCTGGGCACCAGGAAGTAATAATGGTTCAGCCAATTACAACCCTGTTTGGGTTACGGCACCAACGGCCACCACTATTTACGTAAAATTTGATGGAGACCTTTCCGGAACATCAGCCACTACGAGTCCATGCGGAACACCTTATGACCTTGCCATTCCGATCAATGCATTACAATCGTATAAGATCCTGGATGGCTCGGATAATGATCAGACCGGATTGGCGGTTTATACCTGTGACGGAACTAATATTGCGGCCGTATGGGGACTTAACCCGAATGGTGCTCCTCCCGGCTCACCCGCTATGGATGTTGGTTACGTTCTTGAGCCTCGTTGTCTTGCTCAGCTGATTATTGCTAATGACGACGTGAAGGATACTGAACCGGATACTCCGGTAATTGTGGATATTCAGAGTAATGATTACGGCTTTTTATGTACACCGGATGTTTCATCCGTTACAACAGTAGGCTTACTGCAACCTTCCAACGGTACGGTTACCGTGAATCCTGACGGGACAGTTACCTATACTCCGAATCCTGGTTTTCAGGGAGAAGACGAATTTGAATACAGACTTTGCTCTCAGGAATATTCAGGAGTTTGTGATGTCGCACTTGTTAAGATTCGAATTTCTGACTGTTTGGCAAATCCAAATGAAAACCTCATGAAGGGTAAAGTTTTCATTGAAAACTATCCTGATAACGGGGTGTATGATGGAGAAGCTGGTGCTGCCGGAGTTAAGGTTGATTTATTTGTGGATGCCAACTGTAACGGAATAATTGACCCGGGTGAAGGATTGGTTGAATCTACACTTTCTGACCTGTCTGGTAACTATTCTTTCAGTACCGAAAACGGTAATAATGCCCGTGATAATTTTGATCCGATTGCCGGTTTTACGGGTAATGACGGTGGTTTAAACTGGGACAATAACTGGACAGAAACCGGTGATGATAACGGAGTGATCACTGGAGACATCAGAGTGATGAACGACGCATCTAGTGGTGGGATGGGTAATGCTATAAGACTTTCAGGCCCGACAAATGCGATCTCAAGAACCTTTAGCTTTGATGATGCTTATGGAGCGAAACTGAAATTCAGTTACAGAAGACAGTCGTTAAACCGACAAGGTGAAGCGGTTACGGTTTCACTGAACGGGAACACAGAGTTTGTGATGAATGATGGTGGCTCTGTGGGTACCGACATAAATTACACCAACGTGGTGATTCCATTGACAAGTTATAATTCAAACGGACCAAATGTTCTCCAGTTTGTAACTAACGGTTCTACGGCAACCAATGATTATTTCTGGATCGACAATGTTGAGTTAATTTTCTGGAAAAACCCGCCGGTTTGTTATATCGCCAAAGTTGATCCAAGCAATACCAATGGAGCTTTCTCTTCTGCGGCTTTGAATACGCAAACCTCCAGTTTCCTTGTTCTTGGAACCTGTGATAAAGATAATTATCTGGGCGTTTTGGCTAATCTGGTAGCCAGCAATGATACAAAAACGGCTGAAATGGATGTACCGGTGGATATTGAAGTGCTAACCAATGATGTGGTTGGAACACCTTCTCCGTCTACAGTAAGTACCACAGGACTTCCAATTCAACCGGCAAACGGTACAGTGGTGGCCAATACTGATGGAACTGTTACCTATACCCCAAATCCTGGATTTATGGGTGTTGATCAATTCCAATACACGGTCTGTAGTCTGCATGATCCCTCAGTTTGCGATACCGCTCTGGTAACGGTTACAATTGTCTGTGCGAGCACACCTTTTAAAAATGAGATTAGAGGTTCTGTTTATCTCGATGATAATAATAACGGAGTCTATAATATAAGTGAATCCGGGTTTAATGGTGTAGACGTAGATCTATACAGTGACGATAACGGAAATGGAATCATTGATGGGGGAGAAGCTAAATTGGCTACAGAGACTTCTGATGCAAACGGAGCCTATTCATTCCTGATTGATCCACCATCTGTTACGCTTAATTATCTGGATCAGTTTAATGTCAATGAAGTCGCTAATCAGACGAATGGCTCTACAAGTTGGGCTTCAAATTCTTGGACTAAAATCGGTGACTTTGGTACTTTCTCTCAAAACAGTATTCGAATTACGAGTGCCAATGGATTAAAGATTGCTTCAGTACCCGGAAATCAAAAAGGAGCATACAGAACGGCCGATTTATCTTCGGCTATATCGGCAAACCTTTCTTTCAATTTTGTGGAATCGGGGCTTGATTTGCAAGCCGGAGATTATGTGGACGTTCAGGTTGCCTCTTCAACTCTTCCTTCGGGTTGGACGACCTTAAAAAGGTTAACAGGGGGAGATGGATTACAGTCCGGATCCGCTTCATATGATATCTCGGATTACATGTCTTCGGTGACTACGATCCGTTTCATCAGTTCCGGAAATGCTTCTATGGATTCCACGGATATAGTTTATTTTGATAATGTTCGGATCAATTATCAGGTCCCTGTACCGAAAAGCTATGTTGTCAGACTGGCTCAACCTATCCCTTCAGGATATAGTTTGACAAATCCGCTACCGAGTCCCAATGGAGTTCATACAGCTTCATTTACGGCTTCTGGGGAAGGTGAATGCCAAAATAACTTCGGATTGGCTGTTGCTGATCTTGCCATTGTCAAAACGGTAAATACAGCAACACCGAAAGTCGGAGAGTCAGTAATATTTAGCATAGAGGCTCAAAATAATGGCCCTTTAGATGCAACCGGCGTTGAAGTGTCTGATGTTTTGCCTGCTGGTTATACGTTGACAGATGTTTCTATGTCTGCAGGTACCTGGGTTTATCCAACCTGGAATATCGGAAATATGGCCAATGGGGCCTCTGAAACTTTGCAGTTGACCGCAACAGTAAATGCCAGTGGTCCATACAGTAATACGGCAATCATTACTGGTAGTCAGCCCGATCCATTCCCTGATGATAATGATTCAACGGCGATTACCTATCCAATTCCGGTAGCCGACCTCAAGGTTGAAAAACTGGTTAATGATATTAAACCGAATATTGGAGATACCGTCAACTTTACAATTCAAGCCATTAACCTTGGTCCAAGCACGGCAACGGGTATTACCGTATCTGATATTTTGCCATCTGGCTATACCTTCGTTAATGCATCGCCATCAAAGGGTATTTGGAGTTCTCCAAACTGGACCATGGATAGTCTGATTCTCGGAGATACCCAATCTCTTGTGATTTCAGCAAGGGTATTAAGCTCAGGAGATTATAATAATGTGGCGATTATTACGGGTAACGAAGAAGATCCGGATACCTTGAATAATATCACCAACCGGACACTAACGCCTCAGTTGGCAGATTTAAGTATTGAAATTTCGGCAAGTGATACCAATGTTTTTGTAAGAGATATTGTGACCATTTATGTGACATTAAAAAATGATGGACCTGACACTGCGACCTCTGTCTCTCTTCAAAATATTGTGCCTAATGGTTTTACAAATATTGTTAACATCAATTCAGGTGGTATTTTGGTCAATGATACCATTCGATGGACAGGCATAACATTAGCACCGGGTGATAGCTTGATTTTCAGTTATGAAACTAAAATGGCTTCTACGGGCCCGGGTATTGAGTATACCACAATTAGTGAAGTTACAGATGCTGATCAGTTTGATCCGGATAGTTCACCGAACAACTGGTTGAGCTCAGAAGATGACTACGATCTCCTAAGTTTAATTGTATCGGAGGAACCACCGATGGCTATTAACGACGAAAGTCCGGACAATACGGTAGGTGCCGATGTAACCTTGAACATCATAGCCAACGACAGTCTGAGTGATGGCACGAACATCGTTGACCTGACAGACATTACTATTGATCTTGATCCATCCACTCCAGGTATTCAGGATAGCCTGATTGTGCCGGGAGAAGGAAGATATGATTACGATACGCTGACTGGGGAAGTAACCTTCAATCCGGAGGCCGGTTTTACGACTGATCCAACGCCAATCATGTATACCCTGATTGAGAATTCAACAGGGCTGGATAGCATGGCAACGATCACGATCACGTACACCGAAGAGCCACCAGTGGCAGTGAATGATGAAGATCTTGATAATGTAGTAGGTATCGATGTAACCTTGAACATCATCGCTAACGATAGCTTGTCTGATGGCACTTCTGTATTAACACTGAGCGTAGCCGAAGTGACGGTGGATCTTGATCCATCGACTCCAGGTATTCAGGATAGCCTGATTGTGCCAGGAGAAGGTAGATATGATTACGA
>NZ_LGTQ01000020.1 GCF_001306455.1 Jiulongibacter sediminis
GGTTGTTACTTCCCGATGCAAAACTTCCCGAAGATGTTAGCAAGCAAATCATCTGTTGTAATGGTACCGGTAAGCTCGCCTAGGTAATGAAGAGCCATCCTGATGTCTTGGGCCAAGAAATCGCCGGTGATACTCATTGAAAGGCCGTTTAGTACATCGTTTAAGGATTCGTTGGTTTTTACCAGAAGTTCGTAATGACGTAGGTTGGTAAGAACAGTGTCTCCCTGTTGGTTTTCAGAAGCGAGTTGAAAGAGCTTATCTTCTAATTCGGATATGCCCAGATTGTTTTTGGCCGAAATTAATAAATCCGATTGCTCTGCTATTTGCTCTGAAATATCAGCTTTGTTTTTAATCCAAAGCACCTTTTTGTCTTTGACCAACTCCTCAAATTGAAGGGCAAGAAAATCTCTTTCTGCTTTTTCGGCATAAAGGAAAAGGACGATTCTGGCTTTTTGAAGAGCATTTTTTGATTTCTCAATTCCAATAGTTTCCACTGTATCTATGGTCTCCCGAATACCGGCAGTGTCAATAAAACGAAACTTGATTCCTTTGACTACCATGATATCTTCAATGGCATCACGGGTGGTGCCGGCAATATCAGTGACAATGGCCTTTTCTTCTTTTAAAAGAGCATTGAGTAAGGTTGATTTACCCACATTAGGTTGCCCGATAATAGCTACCGGAATACCCTCTTTCAGCACATTTCCAGAATCGTATGATTCAATTAACGGAACCAAGGTATTTTGTAAATCCTGAATCAGCTTTTTCAGATCATCTCTATCCGCAAACTCCACATCTTCCTCACCAAAATCGAGCTCCAGCTCTACCATTGAAGCAAAATGAATGAGTTCTTCCCGAAGGTTTTTCAATTGAGATGAAAATCCACCGCGAAGCTGGTCTATGGCTAACTGATGAGAAGCAGCATTATCGGCTTCTATCAAATCGGCCACGGCTTCAGCCTGAACCAAATCAAATTGTCCATTTACGAAGGCTCTTTGAGTAAACTCTCCCGGTTTGGCCATTCTACAACCATTCCTCATCAAAAGCTTGAGAATTTCTTTGACGATGAATGGGCTACCATGGCAGGAAATCTCCGTGGAGTCTTCTTTAGTGAATGACCTGGGCGACTTAAAAACCGTAACCAGCACTTCATCAATGATCTTGTCTCCATCCTGAATAAGACCAAAATTAGCTGTATGTGACTCAGCTTTGGCTAGCAGTTTTCCTTTAAATATCGCATCTGTGGCTTCAATGGCTCCAAAACCAGAAACTCTGATAACTGCGATAGCTCCGATGCCCGGAGCAGTAGCTAATGCACAAATAGGTTCTTGCTGATGTATCATTTCGGCTGCAAGTTACGAAGCCGTTAAGATTTCTCGCAGAGTCCTGTGGAAAGACGGAAGACAAAAGACTTTTTAGAACAACTCTTCTTTCTTTTGGTTCCATTCACCTTTCTTTATTTTTTAACGCTCCAACTTCCCGGTTATCCAATTCCTCAACTCCAAAGTTCCCACGTTCACCTTCCCTCTTCTCCACAAATTCTTCCTATTTTTGGCAGCATTTTAACCCATCGCAGCCAAAGGCATTTATGCTCTTTAACTCTGTTCAGTTTGTTTTCTTCTTTATTGTAGTTTCCATTTTGTACTACATGCTTCGGCATCGTGGGCGGGTATGGTTGCTTCTACTGGCCAGCTGTTATTTTTACATGGCCTTTAAGCCGGTTTACATTCTCATTCTAGGGGTAACGATTCTGGTTGATTATTTCGCCGCTTTTTTGATTGACAAGGCTGAAGGGAAACGGCGAAAATGGTATTTAGGGTTAAGTCTTGTAGCGAATATTGGCTTTTTAGCGGCCTTTAAGTATTTCAATTTCATCAATCAAAACATTGGCTTTGCACTTGGCTTAATGGGTATTGAAAATCCAATTCCCAATTACCCCCTCGAGCTCCCCATTGGTCTCTCTTTTCATACTTTTCAGGCCATGAGCTACACAATTGAGGTGTATCGGAAAAACCAGAAACCGGAGAAGGATTTTATTATTTACTCACTCTATGTGATGTTTTATCCGCAGCTGGTGGCGGGGCCAATTGAGAGACCTCAAAATCTGTTGCACCAGTTTCATACCTATTTCAAATACAATTTTGAGAACATCAAACAAGGTTTAATCCGAATCGCCTGGGGGATGTTCAAGAAGGTAGTCATTGCCGACCGGCTCGCTTTGATGGTCGATTATGCTTATGCAAATCCAGCTGAGCAAAGCGGCTCAACACTGTTGGTCGCTACTCTATTTTATTCCTTTCAGATTTACTGCGATTTTTCAGGGTATTCAGATATCGCCATTGGAGCTGCACGTCTGATGGGCTTTAACCTGATGGAGAACTTTGATGTGCCTTATATTTCAAAATCCATTTCGGAGTTTTGGCGTAGGTGGCATATATCGCTGTCAACTTGGTTTAAAGATTATTTATATATACCACTCGGTGGGAGTCGAGTGGGTGAGTATCGGCATTACCTCAATTATTTCATCGTTTTCATGGTCAGTGGTCTTTGGCACGGAGCAGCCTGGACTTTCGTGATTTGGGGTTCTCTTCACGGTATTTATCTCATTTTGGCCATGATGCGAAAGAAGTATTTGAATATTGAATTGCCTTCAGGCTTTTGGGCAGACAAACTTCAGATATTGATCACCTTCAGTTTGGTTACTTTGAGTTGGGTGTTTTTCAGGGCAAGAGGTTTGAGTGATGCTAAAACTGTTCTGATAAGAATCTTTTCTCCGTCGACATATACAGGTTTGACAAGCCCTTTGAATAGTACTGAAATGTGGTTCTCAGTAGGATTGATTGGCCTTTTGATGCTCAAAGAAATCTATGTTAAACATATTGATACTCAGAAAACTCCAGTCTTTTATGTGAAGTTTGCCGCATTGTTAATTGCCTGCTACTTTCTGGGTGTCTTTACTACCAATCAGTTTATCTATTTTCAGTTTTGAGAATCGTGAAATACATAACACTTGTCTTCTTCGGGTTCCTCTGGTTTCTCGGCTGTTCGCCACAAACAGCTAATTGGATGGCAGATAAGGGTTTGGTCAAAGACGATTACCGCTACGGTGATTTATACCGGATGGCGAACTTGCCAAAGTTTAAATCTGAGAAACCCCAATGTGAAAATATCAAGCCTCAAAAAACTGATGGATTACATCTGGTGTTGGCAGGGGATAGCTTTACAGAAGATGGCAGAATGGCTGCTGATGATTTTGTGGTTGAGAAATTCAGCAAAATTAGGGTTGATCAGCAGACTTTTGTCGACTTATCCGATGACGATCAAAATGTCCTAATTATTGAAACAGTTGAGCGACATTTCAGAGAGCGATTTGGAGAGCAATGGCTGGGTGTTTCTTTTGAAAAAACGGTACAGAAAGAGTCAGGTTTGTTTGACTGGATTGTTGATTTAAAAATGCCATATTCCACAGAATTGCATAGCACAGTGCTTTTTGGTTACGATTTTACCATGAGAATCAGGGAGTGGAAAGCTTTATTAAATCAGAAGGTTTTTGAGCGAGTGGATGAAGGTGTGAAACTGAATGCTTCTGAGGAGCACCTTTTGTATCATTTACCTTCAAAAAAGGGAATAAGTTCTGCGTTTGACACCATAGGTGAAAAGGAAATTGACACTCTGGTTAGAAATGTCAATCAAACCAGTGAATATTATTTGTCAAAGGGTTTTGATAGAGTAGTATTGAGTATAATCCCTAATAAAACCAGTATTTTAGGCAGAGACCTCGGTGTTTATAACGAGTTGATCAGTCGAATCCAAAACCATCCCGATCTTGAGGCATTTGTTATTGATGTTTACACAGATTTCGAAAAGATGGGAGAGAAGGCTTATGCCTTAGGAGATACCCATTGGAGTTGTGAAGGGCAGTATTTATGGCTGGAAAAGGCCAATGAAGCTATTGTCTCTGACTTAATTGAGTTGCAATAAGTTTTCTACAAAAGCCCTTGTATTATGGTCTCTGTAATAGGCAGACCCATCGATTTTCCAGGAATCTGGCTCCTTGACAAAACTGCTGAAAAGCTCCTTTATCTGGTCAACTTTCAAGGGGTCAACTAATCTGCCCATTTCATATTTTTCAGTAAGCTCAGCTACAATTCCATAGTCAGAAACCAAAGATGGCTTATCATACTTGGCTGCCAGGCCTATAATTCCGCTGCTTGCGAAGAAATTAATGTTCATTCTTAAAACCAGATCACATTGTGAAAACAAAGCTTCCATTTCACAATTATCCACGAACTCATCAATATGAAACAGTTGAATTTCTGAGTTATGTTTTTCAATGGCCTCAAGCAATGTAGCCTCATA
This sequence comes from Jiulongibacter sediminis, assembly GCF_001306455.1. Lineage (GTDB taxonomy): Bacteria > Bacteroidota > Bacteroidia > Cytophagales > Spirosomataceae > Jiulongibacter > Jiulongibacter sediminis. The sequence continues at coordinate 4,360 of NZ_LGTQ01000020.1, forward strand.
GTGCTCTGCAGTTTTACCAATGAGCATTAAACATATTTTTTCCTGTTCGGTTTTGGAGAGTTTCTCAATGGCTTTAAGAACATTAACCACGTTTTTACGCTCATCCATGTACCCGAAAATGAGAAAAATCAAGCGATCATCCTTTATAAGGTACTTATCCCGAATATTGGTCAGCTTATAACAGGGATAGTCAAAAACAGGATCAGCCAGGTAAGCGAATCGATCTCCCTCTCTTTCATTCATAAAATCCACCGTTTTCTGGTCGTTCAGAATGAAAATCTTTTTTAATCTGGAGTTTCTCAGTGATGATTTTAAAAGACCTTTTTTTTGAACTCTTCGGATATTGAACTTTACCTTTTCAAAAAGAGTCAAGCCGATTGCCTTTTGCCTGAAATAGGGTCTAAACCATATTCCTGAGATGTCGAAAGCAGTGTCTTTATCAAAACCGATAGCGGCCTGATAAAGGTCAAACTCCATTAATACCACCTTATGAATATCAAGCTGACCAGCTTTGACAGCGATGTATTGCCACTGTTCTTTATATTTCTTCAGCCCCGAATATTTATCAAACTTTGCCTGGTAGGATTTTCCGGGATAATGTACCTGGAATTTATTCGAGTCCGACTTTTTGAGTGGCTCATTTACCAGAAAATGGAACTCATGCTCGCTATCCGCATGATGAAGAGCCAGAAAATTCATCGTCTCCTGTACAAAACCCAACTTATGGCCATTGAGTGTGATATTGAGGTCGACGATCAAATAATTCATGAATTGGTCTTTGAGGGAAATTCGAAGGTACAAAAAAGCCTCTTTGAAAATTTTCAAA
>NZ_LGTQ01000021.1 GCF_001306455.1 Jiulongibacter sediminis
TTGGACACCAACGAGACCTGGACCTACACGATCAGCTATAACGTAACACAAGCAGACATCGATGCAGGAGAAGACCTTGTGAACGTAGCGGTGGTAACAACGACTGAGCTGCCAACACCGGAGAGCGATACGGCCGCGACAGCAATCACGCAGACTCCAAGTCTGACGATAACCAAAACGCAGACCGGCGGCGAGAGCCCGATCACAACACCAGGTACAATTGATTACACGATCGTAATCACCAACGACGGTAACCAAAGCCTGACGGGTGTGGTGGTAAGCGATACGCTTCCAAACGGTACGGTAGGAACATTATCAGCAGTAACCGAGAGCATCAACGCTAACGGCATCCTTGATACGACAGAGACCTGGACGTATACCATCTCTTACGCTGTAACGCAAGCAGATATCGACGCAGGAGAAGACCTGGTGAACGTAGCAGTGGTGACAACAACCGAGCTACCAACACCGGAGAGCGATACAGCAGCGACAGCAATCACTCAAAACCCAAGTCTGACGATAACCAAAACGCAGACCGGCGGCGAGAGCCCGATCACAACACCAGGTACAATTGATTACACCATCGTAATTACCAACGACGGTAACCAAAGCCTGACGGGCGTGGTGGTAAGCGATACGCTTCCAAATGGAACAGTAGGAACACTATCCGCAGTAACCGAGAGCATCAACGCAAACGGCATCCTTGATACCACAGAAACGTGGACGTACACTATCTCTTATGTTGTAACACAAGCTGATATTGACGCAGGAACAGACCTTGTGAACGTAGCGGTAGTAACAACAACCGAACTACCAACACCGGAGAGCGATACAGCCGCAACAGCAATCACGCAGACTCCAAGTCTGACGATAACCAAAACGCAGACCGGCGGCGAGAGTCCGATCACAACACCAGGTACAATTGATTATACGATCGTAATCACCAACGACGGTAACCAAAGCCTGACGGGTGTGGTGGTAAGCGATACGCTTCCAAACGGTACGGTAGGAACATTATCAGCAGTAACCGAGAGCATCAACGCTAACGGCATCCTTGATACGACAGAGACCTGGACGTATACCATCTCTTACGCTGTAACGCAAGCAGATATCGACGCAGGAGAAGACCTGGTGAACGTAGCAGTGGTGACAACAACCGAGCTACCAACACCGGAGAGCGATACAGCAGCGACAGCAATCACTCAAAACCCAAGTCTGACGATAACCAAAACGCAGACCGGCGGCGAGAGCCCGATCACAACACCAGGTACAATTGATTACACCATCGTAATTACCAACGACGGTAACCAAAGCCTGACCGTCGTAGTGGTGAGCGACACGCTTCCAAACGGTACCATCGGTACACTATCAGCAGTAACCGAGAGCATCAACGCCAACGGCATTCTTGATACGACAGAAACCTGGACGTACACGATCAGCTATGCTGTAACACAAGCAGATATTGACGCAGGAACAGATCTGGTAAACGTAGCGGTGGTAACAACAACCGAGCTACCAACACCAGAATCAGATACAGCCGCGACAGCGATCACGCAGACTCCAAGTCTGACGATTGTGAAGACACAGACCGGCGGCGAAAGCCCAGTGACGACTCCAGGTACAATTGATTACACGATTGTAATCACCAACGATGGTAACCAAAGCCTGACCGGCGTAGTGGTGAGCGATACGCTTCCAAATGGTACAGTAGGAACACTATCAGCAGTCACTGAGAGCATCAACGCCAACGGCATCCTTGATACTACAGAGACCTGGACGTACACGATCTCTTACGATGTGACGCAAGCTGATATCGATGCAGGAACAGACCTTGTGAACGTAGCGGTGGTAACAACAACCGAGCTACCAACACCGGAGAGCGATACAGCAGCAACAGTCATTGATTCGGCACCACAATTGACATTGACTAAGGAAGCTGATGATACTACGGATGTTTATGAAGGCCAGATTATTACATATACCTACGTTGCCCAAAACGTGGGAAATGTAACTATTGTTAATGTTTCTCTATCAGACGTTCATTCAGGCACAAACCCTCTTGGTCCAATTGCTTTGCTTAGCACGACTGGAACAGATAATGGTCTTGACAACGTGGTTGATACCTTGGCTTCTGGTCAGCAAGTAATATGGACGTCAGAGTATGTGGTTTCTGCAACTGATGTTGATAACGGCCTTGATATCCTGAATACGGCTACAGCAACCGGTACTCCTCTATCCGGAGTTTTAGTTGATCCAACAGCCTCAGAGATTCTTGAAATAGGTCAGGATGTTGTAGCGGTCAATGACAGCTCATTGAATAATGTTGTAGGAAATGATGCTTTGGTCAATATCATAATCAATGATACACTTTCAGATGGAACAAACCCACTGGTCAATGAGGTGACAATTGACCTTAATCCATCAACTCCGGGCATTCAGGATAGCCTGATTGTAGCCGGTGAGGGTCGTTATGATTACGATACACTGACAGGCGAGGTGACGTTTACACCGGAAGCTGGCTTTACAACTGATCCGACTCCGATCAATTATACTTTGATTGAGAACGCGACAGGTCTTGATAGCACGGCAACAATCACCATCACTTACGTGGAAGAGCCACCGGTAGCGGTTGATGATGAAGACCTTGATAATGTTGTTGGAACAGATGTAATACTCAATATCATCACTAACGACAGCTTGTCTGATAGAACGAACATCGTTGACATCACGGATATCACGATTGATTTGGATCCAATTACTCCGGGCATTCAGGATAGTCTGATTGTAGCGGGTGAAGGTAGATACGACTACAATTCACTGACAGGTGAGGTGACGTTTACACCGGAAGCTGGCTTCACGACTGATCCGACTCCGATCAATTATACCTTGATTGAGAACGCGACAGGACTTGACAGCACGGCGACGATCACCATCACTTACATGGAAGAGCCACCTGTAGCGGTAGATGACGAAGACCTTGATAATGTTGTTGGAACAGATGTAACCTTGAACATCATCACTAACGACAGCCTAAGTGACGGAACGAACATCGTTGACATCACAGATATCACGATTGATTTGGATCCAAGTACTCCGGGCATTCAGGATAGCCTGATAGTAGCGGGTGAAGGTAGATACGACTATGATACATTGACAGGTGAGGTGACGTTTACACCGGAAGCTGGCTTTACAACTGATCCGACTCCAATTAATTATACTTTGATTGAGAACGCGACAGGACTTGACAGTACGGCAACGATTACGATCACTTACGTGGAAGAGCCACCGGTAGCGGTTGATGACGAAGACCTTGATAATGTTGTTGGAACAGATGTAACCTTGAACATCATCGCTAACGACAGCTTGTCTGATGGAACTCCTGTTCTAACACTGAGCGTAGCCGAAGTGACAGTTGATTTGGATCCATCAACCCCAGGCATTCAGGATAGCCTGATTGTAGCGGGTGAGGGTAGATACGACTACGATACATTGACAGGCGAGGTGACGTTTACACCGGAAGCTGGCTTTACAACTGATCCGACTCCAATTAATTATACTTTGATTGAGAACGCGACAGGACTTGACAGTACGGCAACGATTACGATCACTTACGTGGAAGAGCCACCGGTAGCGGTTGATGACGAAGACCTTGATAATGTTGTTGGAACAGATGTAACCTTGAACATCATCGCTAACGACAGCTTGTCTGATGGAACTCCTGTTCTAACACTGAGCGTAGCCGAAGTGACAGTTGATTTGGATCCATCAACCCCAGGCATTCAGGATAGCCTGATTGTCGCCGGTGAGGGTCGTTATGATTACGATACACTGACAGGTGAGGTGACGTTTACACCGGAAGCTGGCTTCACAACTGATCCAACTCCGATCAATTATACCTTGATTGAGAACGCGACAGGACTTGACAGCACGGCAACGATCACCATCACTTACGTGGAAGAGCCACCGGTAGCGGTTGATGATGAAGACCTTGATAATGTTGTTGGCACGGATGTGACACTCAATATCATCGCTAACGACAGCCTAAGTGACGGA
>NZ_LGTQ01000022.1 GCF_001306455.1 Jiulongibacter sediminis
ATTGTCACTGTATTCGATGAGCTGCTCGTTCCACAATCATTCGTACACGTCGCTGTGTAAGTCCCTGATTGATCAACCTGAATGCTCGCTCCGGTTGCTCCGGTACTCCAAGTAATCGTACCGTTACAACCCGTAGCTGTCAACGTTGCCTTCTCACCATCACAACATACCGTCCTGTCTGTGCTTATCGATGGAGAAGATGGTGGGTTGCCAGTGTTTATCGTAATCGTATTGCTGACTCCTGATGTACCACAACTGTTGCTACAAGTAGCAGTGTATGTTCCGGCTCCTACCTGAATTGTTGTACCATTTATACCTGTGCTCCAAGTCACTGTACCTGAACAATTGCTAGCTGTCAACGTCGCCTTCTCATCACCACATACCTGCGTCTTATTCGATGCAATTGTAGGTGCTGTTGGCGGGTTACCCTGACCAATCGTTACCGTATTG
>NZ_LGTQ01000023.1 GCF_001306455.1 Jiulongibacter sediminis
TGTCACCGTCAGGCTATTACCTTCAACTCCTGTACTCCATTTCACAGTACCATTACAGTTCGTAGCTGTCAACGTCGCACTTGCTCCGTTACATAGCTCTGTTTTGTTTGTACTGATCACAGGGACTGTCGGTGCAGGAACCTTCTGAATTGTCACTGTATTCGATGAGCTGCTCGTTCCACAATCATTCGTACACGTCGCTGTGTAAGTCCCTGATTGATCAACCTGAATGCTCGCTCCGGTTGCTCCGGTACTCCAAGTAATCGTACCGTTACAACCCGTAGCTGTCAACGTTGCCTTCTCACCATCACAACATACCGTCCTGTCTGTGCTTATCGATGGAGAAGATGGTGGGTTGCCAGTGTTTATCGTAATCGTATTGCTGACTCCTGATGTACCACAACTGTTGCTACAAGTAGCAGTGTATGTTCCGGCTCCTACCTGGATTGTAGATCCAGTAGCTCCCGTGCTCCATGTTACTGTTCCTGTACAATTCGTTGCTGTAAGCGTCGCTTTCTCATCACCACATACCTGTGTCTTGTTAGACGCAATTGTAGGTGCATTTGGTGTGCTGCCGATTGTGATCGTGATACTGTTACTAACCGCTGAAGTCGCACAAACATTATAACATACCGCTGTGTATGTTCCGGATGTTGTCACCGTCAGGCTATTACCTTCAACTCCTGTACTCCATTTCACAGTACCATTACAATTCGTAGCTGTCAACGTCGCACTTGCTCCGTTACATAGCTCTGTTTTGTTTGTACTGATCACAGGGACTGTCGGTGCAGGAACCTTCTGAATTGTCACTGTATTCGATGAGCTACTTGTTCCGCAATCATTCGTACACGTTGCCGTGTAAGTCCCTGATTGATCTACCTGAATACTCGCTCCGGTTGCTCCGGTACTCCAGGTGATCGTACCGTTACAGCCCGTAGCTGTCAACGTTGCCTTCTCACCATCACAACATACTGTCCTGTCTGTGCTTATCGATGGAGAAGATGGTGGGTTGCCAGTGTTTATCGTAATCGTATTGCTGGTTCCTGATGTGCCACAACTGTTGCTACACGTCGCTGTGTATGTTCCGGCTCCTACCTGAATCGTTGTACCATTTATACCTGTGCTCCAAGTCACTGTACCTGAACAATTGCTAGCTGTCAACGTCGCTTTTTCATCACCACACACCTGCGTTTTATTAGAAACAATTGTAGGTGCTGTTGGCGTTGTACCAACTGTTATCGTCAATGTATTACTTACCGCTGAAGTTCCGCAAAGGTTATAACATACAGCAGTGTACGTTCCAGCAGTTGATACTGTTATGCTCGCTCCTTCTTCTCCCGTACTCCACTTCACAGTGCCATTACAGTTTGAAGCTGAAAGAACCGCTGTGGCTCCGTCACATAAGTTTGTCTGACTACATACAATCACTGGTGGTGTTGGAGGGTTACCTGAAGTAACTTCAACCTCATTTGATTTATCAGAGTTGCCACAGATTGTGTTACAGTGAGCCGTATAAATACCGGCAACCGTTACCTGAATTATATCACCGGTTTCTCCGTTGCTCCAAACCACCGTACCATTACAATTCGTTGCTTTAAGAACAGCGTAGTCATAGGTACATAGATCAGAGTTTTCAACTGAAATTACCGGTACTGTCGGAGTAAATCCGGTATATATTTCAATAGGTTGAGAAGCTTGACTTGTACCACATGCATTTGTACATGTTACTGTATAAGTTCCGGCCACGGAAACAACAATCTGAGATGTTGTTGCACCCGTACTCCAAAGTATATCCCCATTACACTGAGAAACAGTCAACGTTGCCTTTTCTCCGTCACAGCAAATCGTACGATCAGCTGAGATCACAGGTTTTGTCGGAACGTTACCTTTCTCTATGGTTATTGTATCTGAATTAACACTTGTACAACCGTTCACGGTACAAGTTGCATAGTATTCACCTTCCTGAGTCACATTAATTTGTGATCCGGTTTGATTTGTAGACCATGTCACAACTCCCGAACAGTTACTTGCCTTCAATATTACGTACCCGAGAGTACAAATGATTTCAGGACCATCGATAGCTATTTCAGGAGCAGGAGGATTAGGCAGAACTTTAATATCTGCGTATCCCTCAATTGAACAATTCTGATAATTCACAGTTAAGGTATAAATACCTGCATTAACCTGCTGAACATTTGGAATTTCCATAGTTCGACTATTAACTGAGAAGCCATTTGGACCACTCCAGTTATAAGTATAACCAGCTCCATAATTTGGACCTATCAACGTCAATGTTTCTCCTACACATACCTCATCCTCAATATCGTCAAACTCAGGAATAGAAGTAATCTTAACTTCAACCGATGCAGTAGCTGTACAACCCTTGGCATCTGAAATTGTAACCGTGTAAGTTCCGGCATTTGCTTCAACAGCATTGGTTATTGAAGGATTTTGCTCCAATGATGAGAAGCTATTCGGGCCAGTCCATGAATATGTAGTTCCTCCTGTTGCTGTAAGGTTGATTGTAGAACCTTTACAAACCGGAGAATTTACATTAGCATTACCCACTACAGGATCAGGCTGACCTACTGTCGCACTTACTGTAGCCGTACAACCTTTGGAGTCTGTTACTGTTACAGAATATGTACCAGCAGACAAGTTCTGTATTGTCTGACTTGTTGCTCCCGTACTCCAGGAATACGTGTAACCAGGGTTTCCACCTGAAGGTGTTACAGTGATGCTTCCATCGGACCCCGAATAACAAGTGACATCTACTGTAGAGTGATTCACTGTCAATAGTGGTGGCTCG
>NZ_LGTQ01000024.1 GCF_001306455.1 Jiulongibacter sediminis
ATACCGGCGAACCTTCCCTTTTGTTGGATGTTAAAAGTGATCATCAGGGGATTCTTATTCCCCGAATGACAGAAACCGAAAGGGATGCCATGCCCGGCCCACCATCTGGAACGCAGATTTTTAACGAAACCCAGGGCTCTCTGGAAATACTTGGACTTGGATGGATTGACCATTTTGGTTTAAAGATTCCCCAAGCTGAAATTGATTCCAATTTTCTGGAAGAAGAGAGCTGGAAGCTGATTGATAATGACTTATACCAGTATCAAACAAATGTGACTTTTGTTTTTGATTCAGCCGTTCATTTTATAAATACCGGTTCAGGGTTTCATTCAGTTTACTACCCGAAGACAGATACATGGAGTATAGCAGACTCTTTTCCAACACCGATGGCACCCCCGACTTCCGTTACTCAAGGTTTTCAAATTGGAAATACAGGATATATCCTTGGCCTCTGGGAAGTCGATCCTTCAAAGAATCTCCATACACAGCGTCTATGGGCCTATAACCCTGCTACGGATACCTGGACCCCAAAAGCTTCCTGTCCACAGTCCCGGGCTTTTGCCTCTTCTTTTGTAATTAATAATAAAGCCTATGTGCTAGGAGGTTTTACTACCAATACAATTAACAATGACTACATCTTTCTAAAGGATTTCTATGAATATAACCCCATAGCCGATTCCTGGAAGAGGTTAACTGACTTTTATGTTCCTATTTATTCTGCAGCTACTTGCTCCCTTAATGGCAAGGGTTATACCATTTTTGGTGCCCTGAAATCAGGATTTGGAGAAATTTATTCGTCCAATTTATATGAATATGATCCGGTGAGTGATAGCTGGTCCTTCCGGTCGTCTTTGAGTTTAGATAAGGGTCGTTTATATGCCCTTGGTTTCAGCATGAATGGCAAAATCTATGGAGGGTTTGGTAATAGGACTAATGACCCGGGATCTAAACGCTATGATTTATGGGAATATGACCCTAACATAAACGAATGGACAGAGATAGCCACAACAGGGATTCATTACATTTCTACAGAGCATTCGGTAAGTGTTATAGGTGATAAAGCCTACATGGGTGGAGGGCCTTTTTATGTTTATCACAAAAAGAAATACCGGCACAGTACAGAGGTAAATGAAGCTCAAAACATTAATACCACTATTTGGAATAGGCAAAACAATGTATTACAAACAGATAGTCAGCATATAGGCATAGGAACTTCTGAACCTCTGGCCACTTTGGATGTTAACGGTTCATTGAAAGTGGACAACTGGTTCTCTGAACAACTCACAGAGAACGGCTTCGTAAACATGGCTGGTGTGTTATTACAATGGGGAACAGCCAGTTATTCTACCAATAACATTCAAAATGTGGTTTTCCCAACTCCTTTTCAAACACTTTATTCAGTAACCGCAAACCTGCATAGTGAAGCCAATAACGGCTCAGGGGCCAATGCACCGGTTAAATTGGTCGGGACCTCGCCCTCTAGTTTTAACATAGCCGGAACCAAAGGTTTTAGTGGAGACGCTGTTTCAAAAGTACGGTGGATAGCCGTAGGTAAACCCAATTAAATCAATGCAGAAGCTCATTATTCTTTTACTTTTTGTTGGCGTTTATTGCAGGGCACAGTCAGTTCTAATTGACCCTTCAAACCCTTCGGCCCTTGTGGAAATGAACAGCAAAACCAGTGGCTGGGAAGTACCCAGGATTACCACGGAACAGCGAAATCAGATGGTCAATCCTGTGGAGGGATTGATGATCATAAATGCTGATAATGATTGCCTGAACATATATAACGGGTCTAACTGGATCATTAACTGCGGTTATACTGAAGTAGCGGCAGGTGAGTATAGAAGTGTACTTCGGCCGAGTGACGACCGGGAATTTAACACCCTTGCCTGGCGTGTTTCTCATGATACCCTCTCCAGTATCAACAGTGGAAATGTGGGTGTAGATAATGAGTATCCTACGGCTAAATTAGATGTAGGCGGAACACTCAAAGCCAATGCCTGGCTTGATCAGATGCATGGTCAGAATGGCTACGCCAGAATGGCGGGAGTTTTAGTGCAATGGGGAGAAGCCAGCTACACCAATAATACTTATCAGGTGATAACTTTTCCTTCCGTTTTTACACAAACTCCGGTAGTGAACGCTGTTGTGGACGCTGTCAGCAATACTGGATCAGGTGCTAACGTGCCGGTCAAGATAGGTCAGTTAACCAACAGCTCGTTTTCAATAGGAGGAACCCAGGTGTTTTCCAACGATACACAATCTAAAGTCAGATGGATAGCCATCGGAATATAGCCATGAAAACAATTTTATCTTTAATTCTTACTCTCTCCCTCTCTCTTTTTGGGGTGGGAAGTACTATAGCTCAGTATGGGCAGGATTTTATGAAACTGGAGAGTAGTACCCAGGGAGTCAGAATTCCGCGTCTTACTACCGAGGCCCGAGATACCATACCAAATCCTGTAGCCGGATTGATGATTTTGAATACAGACGATTACTGTCTCGATATGTATGACGGAACCCAGTGGACAAAAAATTGTGGATTTGAAGAAGCCAGCCCTACTGTTCTTAAAGCCGTAAAACCACATCTTCCAAACGCCAAAATCTCAGAGTCAGGCTGGACTGTAGATGAGCAACATATCTACTCAAATAAAGGTCTCAAGGTAGGAATTAATACGGCTACTCCTGAAGCCGACCTCACTGTGAATGGCACTTTAAGAGCGGTTAGCTGGTACCAGCAAAACACCTCACCCACCGGCTTTGCCCGCATGGGCTCAATTATTATTCAATGGGGCAGAACCACTTATGAGAATAATAACATCAAGAAGGTCAATTTTCCCATTTCTTTTTCAAAGCTATTGAGTCTAACAGCTACCGTGGTAGAAACGGTAAATAATACCTTAGCATCCAATAAGCCAGCTAAAATTGTCAAAAGCACGTATGCAGACTTTGAAATTGGCGGTACAGAAGTATTCAGTACAGGGTCAAATTACCCTGAGGTACATTGGATGGCCATTGGGTATTGATTTACTAACAAAAAATACCTCTTCACAGCCGCACTGCCCGTCTTCACATACATTCATTCATTTCGATTGAAATAACGAAGCAACTTTGGTTCAAACAAGGAGCACATGAAACAGTTACTA
>NZ_LGTQ01000025.1 GCF_001306455.1 Jiulongibacter sediminis
CTTCAGCCGGGAGACTACTATGTAACCTTCCCATTGATGGCCACTGTAAATGGTGATCCAACTGCAGGGCTTACGACTCCAAATGTTGGTGGTTTCAATACAGATCTCACCGATATTAATAAAGATTCCGATGCTAATCTTACAACTGGTTCTACAGAAACAGTAACTCTAATCAGTGGCGAACATGATCCACGATTAGATGCAGGTTATTTATTGATCTCAGACTTAAGCCTTGTGAAAACAGTAAGTGATCCGAGACCAAATGTCGGTGATACTGTGAGGTTCTTCATTGAAGTAAGAAATGCTGGGCCGAATGATGCAACAGGAGTTGAGGTTAGCGATTATTTGCCAAATGGTTATTCCAATATTCATAACATCAGCAATTCAGGAGTCTATGCGAATGATACAATAGTTTGGTCTGGTTTGACAGTACCTACAGATGCCATTCCTATATTGACTTTTGATGCGGTTGTTTTGGCACCTACGGAAGGAGTAGAATATGATAACCTCGCTGAGATAACGGATGCCTATCCATTTGATCCTGACTCTAGCCCGGATTCCGGTCTTGATCCTGATAACGATGGTTTAATTGGTACTGAAGATACAAATCCAAACGACCAAAGTGTTGATACGGATGGTGAAGATGATGAAGATAATGAGCCGGTACTACCTCAGGTAGCAGACCTGAGCTTAGTGAAGTTGGTGAATGACGGCACACCGAATGTAGGTGATGTGGTAACGTTCACAATCAATGTGAAGAATGATGGTCCTGATGCAGCGACGAATGTAGTCGTAGTTGATTCTTTACCGAACGGTTATGGCACGATCAGCAATATCAGTGATGCAGGCGTACAATCAGGTAGCACGATCAGCTGGAGTGTGGCAACCATTGCTTCAGGAGCGACTGAAACATTGACATTTGACGCAGTTGTACTGGCACCATTATCAGGTGTTGAATACAATAACGTAGCTAAGATTACGGAAGTGGATCAATATGATTCAGACAGTGATCCTACGAATAATGCAGATACCGACGGTGATGGTCTGATCGGTTCAGAGGATAATAATCCGAACGACACCGGAATTGACCCGGACGATGAGGACGATGCAGATGACGAGCCGGTACTACCTCAAGTAGCAGACTTGAGCTTAGTGAAAACGGTAAATGACCCGACACCAAATGTTGGTGATACGGTAGTCTTCACTATAGAGGTTAGAAATGCTGGTCCTAATGACGGTTCAGGTGTACAGGTTAAAGATTACGTGCCAAACGGCTACCTGAATATTCATGATATAAGTGGCGGTGGCATATTCTCAAACGATACCATTGTATGGTCTGGTTTGAATATTCCAAATGATGCTATTCCTCTGCTTACTTTCAAGGCTGTAGTTCTTTATCCTGAGGAAGGAGTAGAATTTGATAATCTGGCAGAAATTACAGCGGCTGATCAGTACGATCCTGATTCAGATCCGGAAAGCGGTATTGACCCTGACGGCGATGGACTTATAGGTACAGAAGATACAAATCCAAATGATCAGTCTGTTGATACAGATGGTGAAGATGATGAGGATAACGAACCGGTTATTCCTTGTACTACCACGGCTGCTTTAGTGGCTACAGATGTGAATTGTTTCGGTGAGTCTAATGGAAGCATTGACCTTACAGTTTCAAATGCAACCGAGCCGATTAGTTACTCTTGGAGTAATGGTGCAACAACCCAGGATATTTCTGGATTGGTCGCAGATACATACAGCGTAACTGTTACAGATGTAAATGGTTGTACGGCCACCGCAAGTGTAGTTGTCAATGAGCCACCACTATTGACAGTGAC
>NZ_LGTQ01000026.1 GCF_001306455.1 Jiulongibacter sediminis
CTTTTACTCAAGCCATATCCGGGGTTGAGAATACCACCGGAAGCCATATTTCGGTGTACTACCGGGCCATTTATGACTGTGAGCTCACCAACTGTAATAAGGCCACATCTGCAGCTGTGGAAGTGGTTATTGCTCCGAAATTAAATGTTGCTATTTCGGCTAGTAAGGGCACAATCTGTGAAGGAGAAACTATTACCGTCTCAGCCACAGGGTGTCAGGCCAGTTTAACCTGGAATACCGGTGAAACTGTAGCGAGTTTTGAGGCGAGTCCGACAATAAGTGTCTGGTATGTCGCCACTTGTTCGGCTTCCGGCTGTGATAAGGTTGTTAAAGACTCAGTTGAGGTCATAGTGAACCCGGGAATAGCGGCTCCATCGATTGAGTCAACATTAACAGAAATTTGTTTTGGGGATTCGACTGTTTTAACCGCCTCTGGTTGTACTGGAGATTTACTTTGGAGTACTTCAGAAACAACTACCTCGATTATTGTAAAGCCTGTGTCGACTGAAAATTATTCTGTGGTATGCCAGAGTGGAGTTTGCTCGAGTCTGGTGGCTGAAATAACCATAACCGGCTATCCTGTTCTGGAGGCAGGTGAAGTCTCGGGTGTCTCGGGCATCAATTGCTCAGGATACAACCCGCCAACTATCCAAAGTGTGACCAGCCCTTCAGGTGGAAAAGGAGTTCTGACCATTCAATGGGAAATGTCA
>NZ_LGTQ01000027.1 GCF_001306455.1 Jiulongibacter sediminis
GCGATGGTTTTGACTGGCAACCGTTCATGCGCTAACTTCATGATTCGCTCTGTCATGTGAGCGGCGATCGTGTGGTTGGGTTGCACGAGTGGCGTCTTGGCACTGACTGTGTGGTAACAGTTATGACAGCGCCATCGTTGCTTGTGCAAGTCAATGACTGTCGGCATTTCAACCCCGTTGAGGACGCGCACGTGGGCCGTGTAAAACCCGTTAGGGTGCAAGGCCTCAAAGCCACACAGTGGGCACCGGGTTAACCGGTAAGTCAGCTCGGCATCAATCACATGATACTGGCGGCGACGTACCCCGTTGCCGCGATATTCATGACGAACAAAGGCAACTTTGATATTATGGTCTGGTATTCCAAGGACGGACAGTGTAGGATCGTATTGGGACATTTACTCATAACCTCGCTTGCTTTTGGTTTCGACGCTAACAAGCATAGCATGGACACTGAGTAGGTGTCTTTTTGCGTTATCCAAAAAGGGCCTACACGTTCAGTGTT
>NZ_LGTQ01000028.1 GCF_001306455.1 Jiulongibacter sediminis
ACTTTGATTGAGAATTCGACAGGACTGGATAGCTCGGCAATAATCACAATTACCTACATGGAGGAACCACCGGTAGCCGTAAACGATAGCTCACTGAATAATCTTTTTGGTACTACCGTCTATTTAACGATTGTGGCAGATGATAGTCTCAGTGATGGTACATTGATTAATTCCTTAGGTGATATTACAGTTGATATTGACCTTTCTATGCCAGGAATTCAAAATGCGTTGAATGTTCCAGGTCAAGGTGACTGGACTTATAATCCGGCAACAGGTGATGTTAGCTTTGAACCTGAAGTTGGCTTTAATGGAAATCCAGATGCTATCACTTATCAACTGATTGAAAATCAGACAGGTTTGTCAGATACTGCGGAGATTGTAATCACTTATTTGCCGGAAGATTGCATTCTAATTTGTGTGCCGGTACAGGTTATGAAGGTGAATTAATAGAAGTTTTTGATTAAGTGAAATTGTATAAGCCTGAAGTATAGATAGTTATGCTTCAGGATTGTCTTTTTTTTGATCTTTTTTTCTCCCGCTTGATGAATATACTCTCAAGTAAGAATTGGGTGTAATGTCCTTATATTAAATAAGTTAAGAAGTTTTATTTTTTTTT
>NZ_LGTQ01000029.1 GCF_001306455.1 Jiulongibacter sediminis
AGTATTCTGTCGTCGTGCTCGTTTCACCACAAGCGGTGTATACATCATCCCCAACCTGACCGTCAGTCAGATCAATCGCTACTTTCACTTGCAATTGGTAAGTCTCAGTAGCACCTGCAGCAATCGTATTACCGCTGGTGATCGTTAGTGGGAACGGATTGCCTGTGAACGCATAGGCTCCTATTTCAGGTGAACTGTAGCCACCATCAATTATAGTAATATCATCTTCAAATGAACCAGCATCTTCAAGAGTATAACTTGAAACCGCTCCTCCAAGGTTTTTAACCTCTATTTCATATAGTACGCTAAAGGTATTGTCACCAAGGTCTGTGATACTGCTCAGCGTCTTCGCATGGGTTATGTATGGCAAATCACCACATGCTGTATCACGCTCTATTTCAAG
>NZ_LGTQ01000003.1 GCF_001306455.1 Jiulongibacter sediminis
CATGTACACCTTGATTGAGAATGCGACCGGACTGGATAGCACGGCAACGATCACGATCACGTACACCGAAGAGCCACCAGTGGCAGTGAATGATGAAGATCTTGATAATGTAGTAGGTATCGACGTAACCTTGAACATCATCGCCAACGACAGTCTTAGTGATGGAACAAACATCTTAGACTTGACAGACATTACTGTGGATCTTGATCCATCCACTCCGGGTATTCAGGATAGCCTGATTGTGCCGGGAGAAGGTAGATATGATTACGATACGCTGACTGGGGAAGTGACCTTCAATCCTGAGGCCGGTTTTACGACTGATCCAACACCAATCATGTATACCTTGATTGAGAATGCGACAGGACTGGATAGCACGGCAACGATCACGATCACGTACACCGAAGAGCCACCAGTGGCAGTGAATGATGAATCAAACGATAACATTGTAGGTGTCGATGTAACCTTGAACATCATCGCCAACGACAGTCTGAGTGATGGCACGAACATCGTAGACCTGACAGACATCACTGTGGATCTTGATCCAGCTACACCAGGCATTCAGGATAGCCTGATTGTGCCGGGAGAAGGTAGATATGATTACGATACGCTGACAGGGGAAGTGACCTTCAATCCTGAGGCCGGTTTTACGACTGATCCAACACCAATCATGTATACCTTGATTGAGAATGCGACAGGACTGGACAGCACCGCAACGATCACGATCACGTACACCGAAGAGCCACCAGTAGCAGTGGATGATGAATCAAACGATAACATTGTAGGTATCGATGTAACCTTGAACATCATAGCCAACGACAGTCTGAGTGATGGCACGAACATCGTTGACCTGACAGACATTACTATTGATCTTGATCCATCCACTCCAGGTATTCAGGATAGCCTGATTGTGCCGGGAGAAGGAAGATATGATTACGATACGCTGACTGGGGAAGTAACCTTCAATCCGGAGGCCGGTTTTACGACTGATCCAACGCCAATCATTTATACCCTGATTGAGAATTCAACAGGGCTGGATAGCATGGCAACGATCACGATCACGTACACCGAAGAGCCACCAGTGGCAGTGAATGATGAAGATCTTGATAATGTAGTAGGTATCGATGTAACCTTGAACATCATCGC
>NZ_LGTQ01000030.1 GCF_001306455.1 Jiulongibacter sediminis
TGAGTGGTGGCCGAATTAGACCAGCTGTAAGAATAATTTTCAGTACCTCCTGAAACGGCCAGATCAATTTCTCCATCTCCGGCTTCATCACAGCTGAGTTTTTTGGAGGAGGTGATGGTAGCAATTAAGGTGTCAGGTTGAGTAATCTCAACAGAGGCCGTAGCTGTACAGTTATTATCATCAGTTACAGTGACGGAATACGTTCCAGCTGCCAGACCACTTAAATCTTCTGTAGTCGCAGAATTTGACCAACTGTAATTATAATGGCCTGATCCGCCTGAAACCTCGAGATCAATGGCTCCATCATTTGACTTATAGCAGCT
>NZ_LGTQ01000004.1 GCF_001306455.1 Jiulongibacter sediminis
GTAGGTATCGACGTAACCTTGAACATCATCGCCAACGACAGTCTTAGTGATGGAACAAACATCTTAGACTTGACAGACATTACTGTGGATCTTGATCCATCGACTCCGGGTATTCAGGATAGCCTGATTGTGCCGGGAGAAGGTAGATATGATTACGATACGCTGACAGGGGAAGTGACCTTCAATCCTGAGGCAGGCTTCACGACTGATCCAGCACCAATCACGTACACGCTGATTGAGAACGCGACAAGTCTTGACAGCACCGCAACGATCACGATCACGTACACCGAAGAGCCACCAGTAGCAGTGGATGATGA
>NZ_LGTQ01000005.1 GCF_001306455.1 Jiulongibacter sediminis
CTGTCTGATGGCACGAACATCGTTGACCTGACAGACATTACTGTGGATATTGATCCAGCCACCCCTGGAATTCAGGATAGCCTGATTGTGCCGGGAGAAGGAAGATATGATTACGATACGCTGACAGGTGAAGTAACCTTCAATCCTGAGGCAGGCTTCACGACCGATCCAACACCAATCATTTACACCTTGATTGAGAATGCGACCGGATTGGATAGCACCGCAACGATCACGATCACGTACACCGAAGAGCCACCAGTTGCCGTTAATGACAGCTCATTGGATAACAGGTTCGGGACAAAAGTTTATCTGAACATCATAGCTAACGATAGCTTAAGTGATGGTTCAACAATAATTTCTCTTTCGGATGTTCAAGTGGATATTGACCTTTTAACACCTGGCCTTCAAGATACTTTGGTAGTAGCCGGGCAGGGTGAATGGGTGTATAACTCTTTGACCGGAATTATTTCCTTTGATCCGTTTGGAGGGTTTATTGGAGATCCTGATGTAATCTCCTACCTGCTTATTGAAGTACAAACCGGGTTGTCAGATACGGCCAATATTATGATTACCTATCTTCCGGAGGAATGCACAGTTATTTGTGTACCCGTGCAAGTCACCAAAGTAAGCAACTAGAGGCTGCAGAAAATTCCGATGACTACACAATTCTATCGATACTGGGAACAAAATAGAGATTGGAACTGGCGGCTTTTACCGTGTTTTGAGAATTTAGTTCATAGAGGAAAGCTCCTTTTTTTGAGAAGCCTTTCTGTTTTTCGTCCAGTTTGGTCAAAAGGCCGCTTGCAAGGATTCTACGGCTAAAGTTTCTTTTGTCAAACTCGGTATCAAAAATCGCTTCATAGAGCTTTTGAAGCTGTGGGATTGTGAATTTGGAAGGAAGTAGCTCAAAGCCCACGGGATGAAATGCTGCCTTATTTCTTAATCTGGAGATTGCATTGTCCACCATTTCCTGATGGTCAAAAAGTAATTCAGGATGCTGATCTAAATCAAACCACTCTGCGTGATAACTTCCGGAATCAAAATTCTCATAGTCGGTTGAATTAATCAATGCAAAATAAGTTACGGAAACAGTTCTTTCTATTGGATCTCGATCAGGTCTCCCAAATACAGAGAGTTGTTCCAGATAAATATTCTCAAGGCCTGTTAAATCTTTAAGAACGCGGATAGCGGCTTCGTCAAGGCTTTCATTGGGCTGTAACCAACCACCCATTAATGACCAAATGTTTTTGCTTTCTTCAATTCCCCTTTTTACAAGTAATAGCTTTAGTTTTGAGCCATCAAATCCGAAAATAATTGAGTCTAAAGCCACCAGACATTTCGTCTGTTTGCCATATTGATCTAACATAGGTTTAAAAGGGTCTTCTTTTTCGTCAGGAATTGAACTTAAACTTAAGACATCGGATTTGAAATAAGTATTATTGAACGAACTTTTTAATCTTTTCACTTTGGCAAACACTCTCAAAGTCGACAAATTGCAATATAGCATTAATGCTAAAAAGATTATTCGAAGCATATCCTTTGAACTGGGTTCTGAAGAGGTTTTGGCTGTTTTAGGTGAAAGTGGTTCGGGTAAATCTACTCTTCTTAAACTGATTGCCGGTTTTCTTGATCCGGATAAAGGCACTCTTTTGATCGAAGGAGAGCCGATTCCTTCACCCTCTGAAAAGCTAATTCCTGGTCACCCTTCTATAAAAATGGTTCGGCAGGATAATCCGCTTTTTCCAAATCATTCACTGAGGGAGAATATTGATTATGAGCTTCGCAAATACAATTCAGAGTATCGCAAAGAAAGGGTTAATCATTTACTCAAATTGACAGGTCTTCAAAAAGTGGCTGATCAGTTACCCCGGCAGTCTTCAGAGGGTGAGCAACAACGGGCTTCTATTGCCAGGGCTCTGGCTGATGAACCTGCATTACTGCTGCTTGACGAACCTTTTAGTAATCTGGATTATGGAAGAAAAAAAGAATTGAAGAAAGCCATAAAAGACATCGTTCGAGAAGAAAAAATGGCCTGCATTTTCGTGACTCACGACATTTCCGATGTTTTTGGAACAGCCAATCAGTTGGCTATATTAAAAGACGGGAAAATTTCTCAATTGGATGATCCGGTTCAAATCTACAGACATCCGAATTCTCAATATGAAGCAGGCTTAACGGGAGAGTTTAATATTGTCGAAGCGAAAGAAGCAAATATGATATTGAAACTGAAGTCTTCTGATTTAAAGGTGTTAATAAGGCCTGAAGATATTGAGCTTTTTTCTAATGAAGGGATTGAAGCCGAGATCGGAGGCATTGTTGATTACGGAGCTTTCCGTCAGATTTCTCTCAAAATTGAGAATCTCTCTTTAACTGCTTTTACCTCTGAGAAGTATCTGAAGCCTTCTCTGGTCAAGATCAAAATTAACAGGTTTACCGAAATCAATCGATAGTTATAAAACCTGAGCACCAGGTGTTGGCCCCTGGATGTACACCTCCTGTTTCGGCCGATCTTAGTGTTATTTTCTGACCTTCTGTAATTGCCACGGATCCTGTGTTGGTAACCACTGAAGTTCCATCGGCGTTGTCAATAACCAAAGACAAAACCGCACTTCCGTTTACCATCACTTCCATCGTTACCTCAGAGCCGCTATCCAATGTTCTGGAACATGAAGCGGAAAGTTTCGAAATAGTACCGCTAAACGGTAAAGGCATTTCACTTGACTCAATGGAAGCAGAGTATGAAGTACTGAAAATATTAAATCTGGGGCCATAGTTAGCGGAACTTACATATGCCCTTACCGGTAAATAGTTTGCAGAGCCTCCACCACCACCGGATAAGCTACTTAAATTCACTGTTTTTGGTGCTTGTCCGTCTCCCGAAAGTGATAAATGGAGCGTTGTGCCAACCAAGCTTAGTTGATCTACCACCTGAGAATCGGTGTTTGGCCCCAGCTCAGACCATGTCGAATTGTAGTACCATAAGCTTGAGGTACTGGTGTTATAAACGACCATACCATCTATAGGACTTGATATGGCGTTCATTTCAGCGGTTGTTTTTGATGGGATTTTGACAGCATCAGGAGTCATCAGGGCATTCTGACCAACTGAATAGAAAGAGAGTGAAACAGTAAACAGAATGATGAGTAAAATATTGGCTTTCATTTTCAGGCTTTTGGTTCGTGATGAAAATAGAGCCTTCAGTAATGAAAACGTAATTGATTTTGTAAATCAATCAGACACTTTTACAATTTGATTAAGATTTCGCCCATAGCCATTATAATCTAATCCATAGCCAGCTACAAACACATCATCAATCACAAAAGCTTTAAAATCTGGCCTGTAATTCCCCTTAAAAGCAGATTCTTTAAAAAGCATAGTGACTATTTTAATAGAGTTAGGTTTCTTTTTATCAAAATCAGGCAAAATACGATTTAGTGTAAGCCCGGTATCGACAATATCCTCAACAATGATGACATCACGGTTTTCAATATTCTCCGTCAGACCGATTAACTCTGTAACCAATCCACTTGAATGCATATTTTCATATGATTTAACCTTGACAAAACTAATTTCACATTGAAAGTCCAGATGTTTGCTTAGTTCAGACAAAAACATGAAAGAGCCATTCAAAATACCGATGAGCAGTGGATTTTTACCTTTAAATTCTTTGTTCAGTTGTTGAGCCAATATTTCAATCCTTGACTCTAAAACATCTTTTGGTATCAGAGACACAAACTTTTTGTCTTTGATCGTTATCATAGGAGTATGGCAGAAAACCGTTTTTTAGAATGGAAAGGTCGTAAATTTGGGGCAATTAGATCCTTTATGAATAGAAATATCTTCATCACTTGCCTGGTTCTCATAATGCAGAGCACAGCTTTTGGTCAGCTTTTTTCATGGTTTGGTTCTGATGATGAGCCGGTGAAAGAACTTTTGATGGATCGCAAAATTCAGATTGAAACCACTGCGGCCATCAATAATATGTACAACTTCAAATTTTATGAGGCAGACCGCGAGTTCAAATGGCTATTGGTGAAATATCCAAATCACCCTATTGGCCATTTCTTGCTTGGTCTCAGTGATTGGTGGAAAATTGTGCCAGACACAGGAATTGAGAGATACGATAAAAGTATTCATGGTCACATGGATGAAACCATTGATCTTGCAGAGGATATGCTTGATGCTAACGGAGGGAGCAAAGAAGCAGCTTTTTTCATCGCTGCAGCTTATGCTTTCAAAGGCCGTTTATATGCTGAACGCGAAAACTGGGTGAAATCTGCCTGGGCAGGAAAACAGGCCTTGAAGTATCTTGAGAAAAGCAGAGGGGATGAAAATATAAATCCCGAGTTACTTTTTGGTGATGGCTTGTATAATTTCTATTCTAAATGGATTCATGAGAACTATAAGTCGCTTAAACCTCTTCTTACTTTTTTCAGGAAGGGAGACAAGCAACTGGGTATCGCTCAACTGGAAAATGTCAGTCAGAATGCGTTTTACACGCGAATGGAGGCACGTTACTTTCTTGTTCAAATCTATGCTATGGAAGGCCAAAACAGGAAGGCCCTTAGAATGTCGAGTATGATGCACAGTATTTATCCTGATAATTCCTTTTTTCATCGTTATGCGGCAAGAAGTAGTTTTGCCTTGGGCAGAATGCAGGAATCAGAAGTTTTTGCCCGCGAATTACTGGATAATATTACTGCAGGAAAGCCCGGATATGGTGATAACGAAGGCCGATATGGAGCCTACATACTTGGCTTTATTTACAATAATTATAAAAGAGATAAGGAAACCGCTAAATTCTATTACCAGAAATGTGTGGAATTTGCTCAATCAAATGATTCTGAGGATGCAGGTTACTCACTTAGCTCTCTTTTGGCTCTCGGTAACATTGAAATGGATCAAAAGAATTATGAAAAGGCCAAGTCATATTTTGATCTGATACTCGATCAGAAAAACAGGAAATCGAGTAGCTACAAAACCGCAAAAGAAAAGTCGCAGGAGTTGAAAAAGCTAATCAGAAAACAATCCTGATTTTAAGGAACCGGAAGAACCTTGCTGTTTTTAATGGTTTGAAGAATTACCATTGTTTGTGTGCTGGAAACCACCTCAATTTCATTAATCGTATCCATGATCAACTGTTGGTAGTGATTAATATCCTTCGCAATAACTTTCAGTAAGAAATCACACTGGCCGGTAACGTGATGACACTCAATAATTTCCGGAACCTGATTGATTTTATTTGTAAACGCTTCAATGATGGTTTTTTGATGGCCTTTCAAAGTAACCTGTACATATGTCAGAACACCTAAGCCTACTTTCTCGCGATTTACCTGGGCATGATAGCTCTGAATAATTCCGGATTGTTCAAGCTTTTTGACACGTTCAAGGGTAGGAGCTGGGGAGAGACCGACATCTTTCGAAAGTTGGGCATTCGTGATTTTTCCGTTTGCCTGAAGAATTTCTAAAAGTTTGTGATCAATTACGTCTAGTTTACCTTGTGCCATGCTTTAATTTGTTTCAGAATATTATTTGGGTCAAATCTACAATAGAAAACTATAATTTTATAATTTTCTATAAAAAAATCTAATATTCTAATTACAGAGTACAATTTAGAAGAAAGATTATGGCTGGAATATTCCTTAAAGCAGCTCTTTCACGGGCTCCCAGTAATGGGCTTCAAAGTCCTGGATTTGATCTTCTTTTATGGTAAGTCCTTCTTTTTCAAGAAGTTGTTGCATGGTGGATGGTGTTTCAAAAGCATTTTTACCCGTCAGGACTCCCTTGCGGTTAACCACCCTGTGAGCCGGAACATCTTTACGATGATGAAGTGCATTCATGGCCCAACCCACTAAACGAGCCCCGCCTTTTGAACCGAGGTACTCTGCTATGGCTCCATAAGATGATACTTTTCCCTTGGGGATGAGTTTCACCACGTCATAGATATCTTCGAATTTATTCTCCTTCAATTTCTTCTACCAATTGTTGGTACCACTCTTCTCCATAGGCTTTCTGGAGAGGTACTTTAAGAAATTTGTATACTGGAACACCAAGCTTTTCTCCGAGAGTACAGGCATCACTGCAGATACTCCATTGATCGTAATTCAGGGCATGATAATTTTCATACTTGGTAATTCTAATAGGGTAAAGGTGACAGGAAATTGGCTTTTGAAAATCAATTTTTTTGTCAATATAGGCTTGTTCAATCCCGCATTTCAAAATTCCTTTATCATCATAGATGGCATAAGCACATTCACGGCCATTGATCGTAGGTGTGCTATAATCATCTTCGTCGTCATATACGTATTCACCTTGTTCCTCAATTGCTTTGATTCCTTCAGGGCTTAAATAAGGTTTGACCAATGGGTAAATTTCCTGAAGAATCGGTAACTCGACTTCTTCTAAAGGAGCTCCCAGGTCGCCCTCTACGCAGCAGGCTCCTTTGCATTTCTCAAGGTCGCATACAAAATGCTTCTCTTTAATATCGTCACTTATGACTGTATCATCAATCAATATCATGGTACAAAAATAAAGAGGTCAGCCTAAAACTAAGCTGACCTTTCATATTATTTGGAAATATGGCTGTTATCTTACCTTTAAAACCTGTCCTACACTAATCGTGTTACTGCTCAGGTTATTGAGTGATTTTAGCTGGGCCACACTGATATCATTTCGTTTAGCAATACTGAAAAGCGTATCTCCTTTTTTCACAGTATAGCTAAAGGCTGATGTTGCTGGTTGACTATTACCACCATCAGATACTTTCAGACGTTGGCCTACAGAAATATCTGTTCCGGAAAGACTGTTCCATCGCTGAATACTGGAAACTGTAGTTCCATATAACTTTGATATGGAGTATAAGGTTTGTCCTCTGCTTACCGTATGATATTCAGCCCGTGATGGACTAGGTTCTACCGCTTGACTGGAAACTGAACGACTGATGGTTGTTTGCTGCGACTTTGGGTCGGCACTTACGATTAACTCCTGGTCATATTGCAAGACAGAAGATGAGGTCATATTATTCAAGTTTCTCAACTCTTCAACACTTAGACCGTACTTTCTGGCAAGTGAAAATAAAGTTTCACCCTGCTGAACTCGGTGAGTTGTACCCATTGAGGCAGCTTTTGTCGTTGTTTCTGGTTGCGGTTTGACAACTACTTTTTTAGACTCCTTTGGAGTGGTCTCCATTTTCGTGACCACTGGTTTTTCTTCCTCAATGAAACCCTCTTCTTCATTTTTCTCAACAGTAGGAGTAGGCTTCATAACTGCCGGCTTTTCGGTATTCAGATTTGGCTTATCTAAAGGCATCTCATTGACCTCTTTTTGCCTTTCATAGCTTGAAGCGATCGGAAGATCAGGCTTGTTTTCCTCTTGAGGAAGAGCTTGTTTTATAATTTCGACAGGCTTGTTTTTAGGTCTTTTACCCTGAATCCAAACTACCCGGCCAGGTTGAAGCTGCTCAACAGTCTTCAATCTGTTATATTTTAAAACCTTCTTCAGTCTAATTCCATACATCTGAGAAACATCCCAAAAAGATTGATCAAGACCTGCGGTATGGAACTCGACAGGGGCCTTGTTTCCTTTCTTTTGAAGGTAATAAACCTTCCCGGTTTTAATCATATCCCGGTCTGTAAGGTCATTAAACTTCAAAAATTCTTTTAGAGGAACTCTCCCTTTTTTTGCCAGCTGAGCTGCTTCATCACCCGGCTGAGCTAAAATTCCGGCCTTGCCATTAATTTCATATAAAATAGGTTCATCATCAGAAGTAGTTGTAGCCGTAATTCTTCTTAGAATCGGGTAACCCTTATCGGTAATTGTGAGATCTTGACGTTGGTTAATTTTGAGCATAACTTCGTCAGCTCTTTCGGCATTTACAGGAACAACCACGTTATAATTAGTGCCTGCCGGTATAGCCGGAGCATACAGCCATGCATTATAACTTCTCAATTCGCTTAAATCGACCGTAAGCTCTACCGCAATTTCAGCCAGTGATTTTGAATGAGTAGGGTAGATAACAAGTTTTCTTGGTGAATTTTTAAGACGGTTTAAGCGATACTCAAAGGCAATTCGGTGAGCAAGAGCCTTTATTAAATATTCTGGTGTGTTTTTGTCAAATTTTACTTCACTGGCGTAAGACCAGTTATCAGGAATTTCCTTTCCGGCACCAGTGGGCCCCTGATTGTATGCATAAATACAGGAGAGCCAGTTTTTGAAGATAATATTATTCTTTTTGAAGTACTTGGCGGCAGCACGGGTACTTTCAAAAATGTACTTTCTTTCATCTACTTCGCGATTCATTTTAAGACCTAATTCAGCAGCAGTAGGCTCCTTAAATTGCCAGAAACCCACAGCTCCTGAACTTGACAAAGCATCGGGCATAAGATTACTTTCCTGAACCGCCAGATATTTTAGGTCATCAGGTACACCCTCTTCTTCTAAAATGGATTCAATGATTGGAAAATACCATTGCATTCTTTCCAATTTAGCGTCCAGATAAGAGTTTTCCGGTGTGAGTAAATTGAGAATAAGATTGTCAACTTTGCTTTTCGTCTGATCATCAAGACTGACTATGACATTAGCAAATTCTACTCTTGAAGGAGCCTCAGGCAGGCTGTATTGTGATTGACCTAAGGCAGTGAACGAAATAAAAGTGATGAGGAAAGCAGTCAATCTTTTCATAATTCTATTTTTTTCTGGTAACAAAAAGTCCGTCCCGGAATGGGAGAAGGATTTTTTCAGTTCTGGTGTCATTCTTAACTTTTTGATTGAATTCACGTAAGTACTTTGTTTTTTTGTCATTTTGAGTGGAGTCAAAGACTTTTCCATCCCACAAGACATTGTCACTCAATATCAGGCCTCCGCTACGTACTTTATCGATGACCAAGTCATAATAGAGACCATAATTCAGTTTGTCAGCGTCTATAAAGACGAGGTCAATTGGAGTTTCTATCTCGGGAATAATTTCTGCAGCTTTTCCAATTCTCAATTCTATTTGATCAGTCAACCCCGCTTTCGAAATGTTGGCATTTGCCAAAGTTTCAATCTCCTCATTATAGTCAATGGTAAGAAGGCGTCCGTTTTTCTTCAGGCCTTCGGCCAAACAAATGGCAGAATACCCCGTGTAGGTTCCGATTTCAAGAATAAATTCTGGCTTTATCAAATGAGAGATCATTGACAAAAGGCGACCTTGAAAATGGCCGGAAAGCATTCTTGGCTGCATTACATTGGCATGCGTGTCTCTGTTTATTTCCTGTAAAACAGCAGGTTCAGAGTCACTTAAGGCTTCGCAGTAAGCCTCAGCATCTGGATTAATTATTAGCATAGCACGTTTATGTACAGCAAATTAACTGCTTATAATTAGCTTTTGCAAATGTTTGTTTGTATTAAAAGTTCAGAAATAATTGAAAAAAATGAACATTTAAAAAGACTGTTTTTGAGACAGCCTTTTTAAAGTTTATTTCAGCGAGCGTTTAATCTCACGGATTTCGTAAGATTCAATGATATCTCCAACCTGAAGGTCATTGAATTTCTCAATATTAATACCGCACTCATATCCGGCTCTCACTTCGCCTACATCGTCTTTGAAACGTTTAAGTTGAGCAATCTTCCCGTCATGCAAAACAATACCTTCACGAATCACTCGAACGCTATTCTGACGTTTCACATAGCCATCGAGTACGTAGCTACCGGCGATTGTTCCGATTTTAGAGATCTTGAAGATTTCTCTTACTTCGATATTACCAGTAATTACTTCTTCTTCGGTCGGTGCTAACAGACCTTCCATAGCATCTTTGATCTCATTGATGGCATCGTAGATGACTGAGTACAGTCTTATTTCAATTTCTTCTGTATCAGCAATTCTTCGTGCATTTGCGGAAGGTCTCACCTGGAAACCTAGAATAATCGCATCTGCGGCACTGGCCAAAAGAACATCAGACTCAGAAATTTGTCCTACCCCTTTGTGAATAATTTTCACCTGAACTTCGTCAGTTGAAAGTTTAAGAAGGGAATCAGAGAGAGCTTCTACTGAACCATCCACGTCACCTTTCACTATGACACTGAGTTCTTTAAATGAACCTATTGCCTTTCTTCTACCAATCTCATCTAGTGTGATGTGACGTTTGGCTCTGATACTTTGCTCACGAATGATTTGTTCACGTTTGTTGGCGATTTCTCTGGCCTCACGGTCAGACTCCATTACATTAAACTTATCACCCGCCTGAGGAGCTCCTGGTAAACCAAGAATTTGAACCGGAGTTGATGGACCTGCGGTTTTGATTCGCTCACCTACATCGTTGATCATGGCTCTTACACGACCGAAATATTGACCGGCAAGAATGATGTCGCCTACGTTCAAAGTACCTGCTTCTACCAGAATGGTTGAAACATAACCTCTTCCTTTGTCGAGAGAGGCTTCGATTACAGCCCCATTAGCTTTTCTGTCAGGGTTAGCTGTCAACTCAAGCAATTCAGCTTCCAGAAGTACTTTGTCAAGAAGTTCGTCAATACCAATTCCGGTCTTCGCTGAAACTTCCTGCTCCTGGTACTTACCACCCCATGATTCCACAAGAATATTCTCTTTTGAAAGATCTTCTCTGATTTTATCAGGGTTGGCACCCGGCTTATCGATTTTGTTCAGAGCAAATACGATAGGCACATTAGCATTTTTGGCGTGGTTAATGGCCTCACGCGTTTGAGGCATCACTGAGTCGTCTGCAGAAATTACAATAATAACCACATCAGTTACCTTGGCTCCACGAGCACGCATAGCGGTAAAGGCTTCGTGACCCGGTGTATCAAGGAAAGTTACGGACTTGCCTTTATTTTCACCTTCCTGAACTTCTACGTTGTAGGCACCAATGTGCTGGGTGATTCCACCAGCCTCACCACTGGCAACTTTTGTAGTTCTGATGTAGTCAAGTAAGGATGTCTTACCGTGGTCAACGTGACCCATGATCGTAACGATAGGAGCACGCGGCTTCAGGTCTTCCTCGTCATCTACAATTTCAAGGTTGTCTGCCTGAATTTCCTCTTCAGCAGAGATAAACTCAACCTCATAATTGTATTCCATCGCTATCAACTGAATTGATTCAGCATCAAGACGTTGATTGATAGAAACGAACATGCCTAATTGCATGCAAGTTGAGATAACGTCATTGACAGAAACATCCATCATGGAAGCTAATTCAGAGGCAGATATAAACTCTGTTACTTTAAGAATTGTGCTTTCTTCATTAACTCTTGCTTCGTCAAGCTCTGCCTGTTCCGCACGGGTTCTACGTTTCTCTCTTCTGTGTTTTGCACCAAAATCAGGACCTTTGGCCTTCATCTTGGCCATTGTAGCCTTGATGCTGTCTTTGATATCTTCCTGAGTAAGCTCTTCTTTTTGTCCTTTAGCAGGACCTTTTCCTTTGTTCTTATTATTACCCTTCTGGTTCTGGCTTCTTCCGCCACCGCCACCTTCGCTTTCTTTCTTTTTGAAATATTGCTGATCGGTGATGTCGGTAAGGTTACCCAGACGGCTAACTCTTTTCCTTTTTCTTTTCTTTCGGTCTTCTTTAGACTCCGGTTTCTTTTCAACCGGCAATTCGATTTTGCCGAGTACTTTAAGGCCGGCAAGTTTATCTCCTTTAGCCTTAATAAGTTGATTTTCGGGCTCCTTGGCTTCTTCCTTCTTTTCTTCTTTTGGAGCCTCAGCTTTAGCTTCAGCCTTCTCTTCTTTTACAGGCTCTTTAACCTCTTCCTTCTCCTCAGCTTTCGGTGCTTCAGATTTGGCTTCTTCGGCTTTAGGAGCAGCTTGTTCTTTTACGGGCTCTTCTACCTTAACTTCTTCAGGTGCTGGAGCTGGCTTAGATTCCTGAACCGGTTCAGGAGCAGGAGTTTCTGCCTTTACTTCAGGCTTTTCCTCCTCAGGTTCAATTGATTTCGGAGCTGGCTTCTTGTCCAGATCAATTTTTCCGACAACTTTTGGCCCGGTTATGTTGTGTTCGAATTTAACCCGCTCTGGAGCTTTTTCTTCTTTTTTAACCTCAGGCTCTTCTCTGAAATAAAGAATATCTTCATCAGAGCTATGTGTTTTTGGCTTTTCAGAAGGTGATGCAGCCGCTGGGGCTGCTCCCAATAAGACGTTAGTGTCGTATTCTTTTTCAAGAACCTCGAGCAGGTCCGATCCAATTTTGGCGTTTGGTTTGCGGTCTATTTCATGACCCTTATTCACAAGGGTATCTACAACCTGAGTCCAGCTCACGTTCAGTTTCCTTGCCACAAGGTTCAATCGCATCTCAGTTGTTTCTGCCATATATCTTGGTTATCCGATTCTTTTTATTGGATTTGGTATCTACTAATATATTGATTCTATTCAAACTCTTTGTTCAGGATGTCCAATACATCCGTCACAGTTTCTTCTTCAAGTTCAGTTCTTCTTACAAGCTCTTCTTTAGTCAAAGCAAGCACTGATTTTGCTGTGTCAAGGCCAATTTTATGAAGCTCCTGAAGAATCCACTCGTCAATTTCGTCAGTGAATTCCATCAAGTCAACATCTTCTTCGATGAAATCCTGTTCAATATCGCGGAAGACGTCAAGTTCCATTCCTATCAGTCTGCTGGCGAGTTTAATATTTAAACCACCACGACCAATTGCCAAAGACACCTGATCAGGCTTAAGGAATACTGATGCTCTTTCTCCGTTTTCGTCAATCTGAACCGAGCTGATTTTTGCCGGGCTTAGTGCACGAGAAATTAGAAGTGGCATATTATCAGTCCATTGAATAACGTCAATGTTCTCGTTTTCCAATTCACGAACAATACTGTGAATTCTGCTACCCTTCATACCCACACAAGCTCCCACAGGGTCAATTCTGTCATCAAATGACTCAACTGCTACTTTAGCTCTGTCACCCGGCTCACGAACGATTTTTTTCACAGAAATTAAACCGTCGAGAATCTCAGGAATCTCAAGCTCAAAAAGTCTCTCAAGGAATACCGGAGAAGTTCTCGACAATAGAACACGTGGATTACCATTATTTAGTTCCGCCTTGTGAACCACACAGCGAATACTGTTTCCTTTCCTGAAACGATCTTTAGGGATTTGCTCAAATTTTGGCAAAGAAAGCTCATTGCCATCCTGATCAAGACAAATCACCTCACGACCAAGAATTTGATAAACCTCAACGGTAATAAGCTCACCAACCTGATCTTTGTAAAGGTCATACAACATTTCTTTCTCGAGGTCTTTAACCTTTTGAATTAATGTTTGACGTGCTGTCTGAACTACTCTGCGACCGAAGTCTTCAAGCTTAATTTCTTCAGCTACTTCTTCGCCTATCTCAAAGTCAGGTTCAATTTTCTTCGCTTCCGCCAATGGAATTTTGTCAAAATCCCAGATGTCCTCTGAATTGTCGTCCACAATTTCACGAGTACGCCACATTTCAAGGTCACCATTTTCGGCGTTCAGAATGATATCAAAGTTACTGTCGTCGTCAAATTTCTTACGAATCATTGTTCTAAGTACCTCTTCCAGGATAGAAATCATGGTAGGTCTATCAATGTTCTTTTCGCGGGCAAACTCCGCAAATGAAGCAACTAAATCTCCACTGTGCATACGATTTGTCTGTTTCGTTTCTATTTACTTGAAAGAAACCTGAACTACGGCTTCTTTTATCTCATCATATCCAAGCTCTACAGGCTCGGGTTTTGTTTTTTCTTTCTTCTTTTTGTCAGGCTGAATGGTAAATACATTTTCGCTTGCATTTACAAGTTCACCTTTTACTTCAGTACCATCTTTTTGAATCACTTTAAGCGTGCGTCCGATGTTTTTAACGAACTGCCTTGAAAGTTTTAGCGGATGGTCAATACCGGGAGAAGAAACTTCAAGCGTGTATGCATTGTCAATTTCTTCATCCAGAAGTTCACCAAGCTGCCTGCTGATGGTCGAGCATTCATCAATCAGGATACCTTCGTCAGTGTCAACTAATACCGTAATCTTCTGTTTGATTTTCGAGGTACTTACCTTTAAATCAACAAGATAGAATTTAGAGTCGGCAATAATGCCATCAATAATTCCGGTAATTTGCTCTGCTGTGATCATTGCCAAAATGGTAATAAACGAAATGTTGTGTAACAAAAAAGGAGGATTGACGCCCTCCTTAACACTCCAATTCTTCTGCAAAATTAGTCTAATATTTGGTTTTGCCCAAGTTTTGTCTTCAAATTTAAACTAATGATAAACTGGCAGAAAGAGTCCGGTATTTTAATTCTATCTTTCGGCGTGCATTCTTTTTTACTGTGCGATTTTTAAGAGATTTTATCACCAAGTTTTTCTTTCTGCTGAATTTTCTGGCAGCTCTGTATGCCCTTCTGGTATTTCAGATTTCTTATGCTGCAGATATAAGACATTGGCTTGGTGGTTTTCTAATGCTCTCAATTCCGTTTGCCTTTGCCATAAATCTTTTTTTTCTCTTTACGTATGCTTTTTCACGTTCGTGGAAATTTGTGGTGTCACTGGTGGTACTCATTATTGGGTACCCACTGATGGAACGAACACTTAAGTTCTCTCTTCGCTCTGAAACAGAGCTGGGCGATCAAAGGCTTTCAGTGATGAGCTATAACGTGATGTATCTGAATCATGCAGATAGGTCAGATGATGGAAAAGCCTTGGCTGCAAGAATTAGCAATGACCTTGACACTCTCAGGGCTGATATAAAATGCTTTCAGGAAATAATGAACAGCCCTCAGGAACCCCTTTTTGATACCTTTGATCGCCTGAAAAAAGTGAATAAGCATTTCACGTATATGCACTCTGAAATTGACCCGAAAAGTGAATTTGGTGCTGTAGGCCTTGCCACTTTTTCAAAATATCCGATTGTAGCCAAAAAGGAGATTTCATGGAAAATCAATAATAATGGTGTCCTGATAACAGATATAAAGGTCAAAGAGGATACTGTCAGGGTGTTTAACCTGCAGTTTAAATCTATGGGTATACGGGTTCAAAAGGCGATTACGGCGGATGAAATTAAACGGAAACAGGAAGCACGTAATATTCTGAGCCAACTTAAATCTGGTTTTGAGGATCGTGCTCTTCAGGTAGACCAGGTGGAGGAATTAATAAAGGAAAGTCCTTATCCTGTTATTTTGGCCGGTGATTTTAATGAATTGCCATATGGGTATGCCTATGGCCGAGTTAGAAAAGAGCTGGCAAATGCATTTGAAGAAGCCGGTTTTGGATTTGGTTTTACCTATCACAAGCTACCCAGTTTCATCAGAATTGATAATATCTTTTTTGACTCGGATAAATTTGAAGTACTAAACTTCAAAACCTTTAACGAGCTCAAAGGTTCTGATCATTATCCAATCAAGGCAAGTCTCAAAATTAGAAACTAGCCTTTTTGCCGAAAACCAATTTTCGTTTTAGTTGGTCTGTTTTTACCCGAAAGATAGTCGTCCAATTCTTCCAACTCTTTGGTAAAGCCACCACTAAGAATTGGGAAACGACACCAGCTTCTTGGATCCAGATTTCGATTATCCAGATGGAAAGATGGAGCATATCGTTCACGTTTCCACTGGTTACGACTCCATAATTGATAGAAACGTTTTACGTAACCGCCGAGGTGCTCTTTTGAATATTGCTCATGGAAAAGCACTTCCATGTATTTCATGGCTTCGATTGGAGATTTCTTGTCTTTAATGGCCACCTTTTCAATGGCATCAAGAACCTCGTAGGGCATCAGGTCTTTTTCGTCGGTTTGATCGTACTCTTTAGGACGAAGCTCAGCAGTAGGGTGCAAAGCATTTACGTATTTTAAACCTTCAATTTTGATATGCTTGCCTTTGACTTCACAACCGGTTTTCTCGAGCCATATCAACCATTGACGCAACCAATGTTTATCTATTCCGGCGATTGGACTGATGCTGCCCGCTGTATCACCATCCATTGTGGCGTAACCAACGGCCACTTCAGAACGATTTGAGGTGGCTAAAAGTAGATGGCCTGTCAAATTGGTAAGAAGCCAAACACCTGGAGCACGCACTCTGGCTTGTATATTTTGTAAAGGTATGTCGTCGGTCTCCCAGCTCAGCTTGCGATGAATCTGAGCCTCAATCATCTCAGTATATTGCTCAACTATGCCATTGATTTTGACATCAAAAAACTGGGCACCCATTGATTCTGCCAGTGCCTTTGCCGAGTTTCGGGTTTCGTCAGAGCTGTTTTCTGAGCCTTGATATATGGTATGTATGATCTCATGAGCCATCGCTTCTTCAGTTTTTGCTTTGGCAATTTTTGAGATATGACTCAGCTTCTTTTTTGTATTTTCAAAACCAATACTTTCATCTGCCAAACGAATCATCAAGCCGCAGAGAGCCGTGCATGCACTTGAATCGGCCCCGCCTGAAAGTGAAATGGTAAAACCCTGAGACCTTGATTTTCTCAGATAATCAAACAGACCCAAACAAACGGCCCGGGCAAATTCTTCTTCTTTGAGATAACCACCTCTTTCAAAAGGCTCAAGGTCGGCCACATGGTAACTCACCTCTACATCTGTTGGGAAAATAAAGTTTGATTTGATCAGGTTGTTCACCAGGGTAGCCTTTGATTTGATTTTGACCGCATCTACCAAAGCCACATCGGTATCAATAACCGCTGTGGTTAAGGTATGATTTGCATAACTAAAACGGGGGCTACTTTCTAATAATACCCCATTATTGGCTATCTGAGCATCACCATCAAAAATTAATCGGCCGGATTCGTTGCCCAATAAATTGGCATAAACATAGGTGCAGGCATGACTTCTTGAAGACTCAATAATCAGATTTTCGCGAGTCTGAAATTTGAAAAACTCAAACGGCGAGGCACTTGGATTCAAAATGATGTCTGCTCCCTTGGCAAAATGTCGATCTGCCGGTCTGCCCGGTACCCAGGCATCTTCGCAAATCTCAATGCCAATTTTCAGACCATCCAATTCAAAAATTAAATCGCCAACGGGGTAGGAGATATTCTTCAGATTCACTTCTGATTTAACTCCCCCGGGCCAGCGTTGAAACCAGCGGTCCTCATAGAAGAGTCCGTAATTTGGTAAATGCTGTTTACAAGTAAAACCAAGAATTTGCTTATTCGCAATAAGGCAGGCCGTATTGAAGAGTTTATTGTCAATTTCAAGTGGCAGCCCCACACAAACCACCATATCAGCAGTGTAATCAAGAAGCTCAAATAGAGACTCCAAAGCCTGCTTTCTCAGATCCGGCGAGTAAAAAGCATCTTCACAACCATAGCCCGTTAGTGCTAACTCAGGCAAACAAAGTACACTCACGTTTTCAACTCTGGCTTCCTCTATGACATCGAGACAGTTCCTGAGATTCTGTCGCCAATCCATTGGAGTTTGGTTAACTACGCCTGAGCCTACCTTGATAATCTTCATGTATGGTTCTTTTCTTTGGAATGATGCTGAGCAAATTTAGTACAAAATTCGGTGACCACTTGATAATGATATTCAGAAGCTGTAGTCCGCCTTTTAAACTATATTTTGCCTAATAAAGCTCAAACTGTGCTTCAATCTCAACCGTAATATTCTGGGGTAAAGACCCAAACCCAACAGCGGATCTTGATCCCACTCCATTTTCATTACCCCACACTTCTTCAAAAAGCTCACTGCAGCCATTAATAACGTATGGATGATTCTCAAAGTCAGCATCGGCATTTACCATACCCAGAACTTTAATTACTCTCTTCACCTTTGAAAGACTACCGAGATGTGCCCGAAGAGTTGCTAAAATGGCCAAACCAGTTTGTAAGGCGGCATCTTTGCCATATTCCTGTGAAACGGCAATTCCTATTCGTCCGCAAATGAGCTCATTATCGCTACCCGGAGGGTTTACAGGACCATGTCCACTGACAAAGGCCATGTTACCTGTAACGATCATGGGTTTATAGACTCCCTTTGGTTTTGGAGGTTCTGGTAGCCGGTCTGCGTACTTATCGAAAATCTGGTCTAAAAGCATATCTGATTATTTGGTAAACTGAAACATCCAGCCGGGGTAGTCTTTCTCCCCGAATGTATTATCCCAGCTATTATGATTGACGTTTGGGTACTCCTTATAGATGACATTCGCCCCTAGTTCCTGAAGTTTTGCATAGGCCTCCTGAGAATGTTTTACCGGAACCACGCCATCTTCTGAGCCGTGGAAAATATAAAACGGCACCCTGGCTTGCTTCTTTCCGTAGCTGCTTAAATCAGCTCCACCACAAATGGGCATTGCAGCAGCAAAGAGTTTTGGGTATCGGGCGACGGCTTCAAAAGTACCCATACCTCCCATAGAAAGGCCAGTTATGTAAATTCTCTTTTTATCTGCTTTTTTTGACTTTACAAAGGAGTTTACAAGTTCAATTGCCGCATGAAGAGACTCTTTTTCGTTGTAGTCGTAATTGAAGTCAAGATCAAGCGGATATTTGGTTCTTTCAAATTTGACTGATGACCAGTAATTATCTTTAGGACATTGCGGTGCAATCACAATGCAGGGATGATTTTTTTGAAGTTTCTCGAAGACCTTCATGGCTCCGTTTTTTAATTGAGAAACGTTGTCATCTCCTCTTTCGCCCGCACCGTGAAGAAAAAGAACCAATGGATACTGTTCAGACGCATCGTAATTCTCAGGATATAATATTCTGTATTTTAGTTCTGTGCCTTTACTGTCGGTAAATTGATCGGAGTCAAATTGAGCGTTTGCGATAAATCCAACAACAAGAAAAGTCAGGCTTATTATCGTTCGGCAGAAGAGATGATTCATAAGTGGAATCCATTGATAGGTTAGTTCGTGCGAATATATGACTCATCTGAGTATTTTTTTAATTCGTGTTGGATTATCCTGTGGAAGCAAACAAAAAATGCCCTGTTTGATAATGAAGAGATAAGATTACTCCGCATTAGTATGATTACCCAAATAAACTGTATTTCTCTGCCCGGGGTATAATCGTCTGTAATCTTCTTCTTGATACCTTCGTTTTTGTTCCGTCGGAGAGTCGAATGTCAAAAGTGCTATCTTGTTTGATGATCCGATCAATGTATTTTGGATTCAGGAGATAAGCTCGGTTTACTCTTAAAAATCCTTTTAGTTCAGGTTTTTCCTGGTGATGCTTCAATGTAAACCCCGAAATATCTTTTTCGCCATTGGTAAACTCAAATATGGTGTAGTTAGAGTCTGCTTTTAAGTAAATGATCTCGTTTGGCTCGTTTTTTCTCAATTTGTGCATTCTTAAAAGGAGGTTTTTTAGTTGGAACAATCGTTTATTTCTGCCTTCACTACAGCTCCATCTTCAGTACTGAAACCCGGCAAAAATTCTATTGCATTACCCGCAGTTAGTATAACTCTTGAATTAGTATGATTGACGTTTTCTGCCTGGATATACCCTGAGGCCTGATACATTTCTTCTGTATTTGAAGCACTTTTAATCAGTTGAGTATGGTCACATGC
The DNA here is from genome assembly GCF_001306455.1 of Jiulongibacter sediminis. Classification (GTDB taxonomy): domain Bacteria; phylum Bacteroidota; class Bacteroidia; order Cytophagales; family Spirosomataceae; genus Jiulongibacter; species Jiulongibacter sediminis. Next base: position 19,461 of record NZ_LGTQ01000005.1, read on the forward strand.
CCCGGTTTGACTAAATGCAATTTGATTCAGGTCGAAATCAAAATTTTTAAAGTTGACATTATCACTAATAACTGAAAATGTGATGGCCTGAATGTCTGAAAGGTCAATTCCGTTTCCATTAATATCCTTAAAATCGCAAAGCTTTAACTGAAACCTTTTCGTGTTTTCTGTAAGTGTGATAAAAGCTCTGGCCTGGTGATTCCAGTTTTCGACAGACTCTTTGCTCAGTACTATTTCAAGTGTGGACGATCTGGTTCCGGTGAATTGAAGGTAGCTGTAAGCCGTCAGATCCACTGGTCTTAGTCCGAGTCTTAACGGACGGTGGGCTGAATAGTAGTTCTTGACCTGGCCACTGGCGGTTATACCTCTTTCAACATAATACTTTTTCGATTCGGTTTCGTTAAGGGCACTTTGATAATGAACTTTAAGAGAGGTTTCGGCCACATTTTCAGGTTCATAATTCGCTACCCATGCACCATCAGCCAGATAAATGGCATCTTTATCTTCAATACCTTCTTCTTCGATAAACAGTCCGGCGTCAAAAATCCCGGATTTACTGATTTCAAAGCTTTGAAAAAGAGAGCCATCCAATACAAGGTTCGTTTCGTAAGGCAGCTGGGGGCCATTCTCGTATTCTCGGTAAGAGCCCCAAAGTTTTACCGTTTCTTTAACTTTATTGGTGTTTTTTATATCCAGCCGCAGTTTTCCCTGTTTGTATTCACCAGATCTCATTAAAATTGTAGGTGAAGAACTATATCCGGCTTCTTCTTCGATCCAAAACTTTTTTAAAAGGTTTTCAATACTTGCTTCGGCCAGAAAGAAAGAAAATGAAGGCTCAATAGCCCAAACCTGAATATTGTAGTATTCATAACCTATAGGGTAGTCTTCCGGACTCCAGTGTGATTCAAATTGATAAGTGCTGTCATTGATTTTCCTGAACGTAAAATTTAAGGAGTACTCAAGATCTCCGTTTGGTTTTTCAACGGTAAATAATGTACAAGGGTATTGACCTGATATTCTGATTTGTTTTGAATCAATCACCGAAGAGCCAGCCACTCTGTCGCAGATGGCTTTATTATGCTGGTATGCCTCTTCTTCAGTTTTGGTAATCAAACAAACCGCTTTGCGTTCAGTGTTTTTAAAGTAGTCAACGCTAAAAACGTCGGTTGCATTTGTAATATCTATCAGGTCTTCAGGAGTGGTTATATAGGCCATTGTGCTATCAGGACCTAGTACTGGTGGTATGAATTCTAATTCGCCTGCTGATGATATTTTGTTTTTGACGAAGGCCTTCATGGTAGATGGCCGGCTGAAATCTTTCTTTTCTTCCAGCAGTTCTCTCTTAATATTTCTTTTAGCGATTTTTTCAGCTAGAGAGCCGTTACTTTCTAAGCCTCCATCATTACCTGAGCTTACTGAGGTTCTGACTTTTGTAGTAATATTGATATTGCTGACATCAACAGCTTCCTGACTTGAAGTAGTAACAAAGAAAATGGCATCATTAAAATCGTGATCACAGCTACTGTAATCTCTTCGTATATCCTCAAAACCAAGAATAATTCTTTTGGTTTCCTCATCAAATAGCAGAACATTATGGTAACGTTGATATTCAAGAGGTTCCGGATTATACTGAATGTTTGAAAAAAGTCTTGAGTTACCCCAACCAACCAGCTGTGTAGTGCTGTTCCATCCATTGGCTATCAGTACCCAGCCAATTGAAGTGCCAGGGGTGAAAGTGCCCAGATTTACTTTGTCTCCGGCCGTTAATCCTCCACCACTTCCGATCGCTGAAGCGTTCGGGAAAATGATATTGAGATTAGAAATGTCAATGGTTGGGGGAGGGTTTCCTGTCGGATAGGTATAAAAGCCTAAAGAGTTTTTGAAACCTGCCCCTTCAGCCACAAATGTCACCCAGACATCGGTCGTTTCCTCTACATCAATGTTAGTGGCTACTCCTGAACTAATGTATTGGGGGTTATAGTTGGGGACAGGGTAACTCTCTGGTAGGGATGCGTTTACCATCGAAAGAAAGCTGGTACTTAGCAGGTCGCTTGTAGTCAGATAATCCGGTACACCTTGGGAGTCATAAGTGCCCATGTAGGTATAATTTTGTCCATCAACTTCTGTAAATTTAATGCCTATCAAGGCAATTAAAATAAATGCGTACTTCATGTTTATACTCTTCAATTCACAACCATTCAATGGTTTGCAATTGGATTGCCACAAACTTGATATTTCAATTTTAAGGCATTAAGTATTTGGTAGACAGTTGTTTAAATCTGATTAAAATTAAATGGATGGTTCTGGGAATTTCCAGAAATTGGAAGGCGGCTCTAAGGGGTGGAATTGAAGTGCCTTTTTTGAGGAACTTAATTCCGAATCAAGATTTCTTCATAGGTGTGCCAAAGAGAATAAATAGAGACTGCGGGGTTTGTCTAGCTACTAAAAAAGTTAAAAGACTCTCAAAAGCGGCCTGCTGGTTAATGGCAAAAACGACCATGGAATAGAACTCAGAATTAGAAGGAGGCCTATACTATACCAAACGTAAATTGTGTTGAATTTTTCTCTATCCGCGTGTTTTCTTTTGGCTTTCATGGAGCCAATCGTAATGACGAGAATGGCAAAGATCATAACCGTAATATGCTCCATCCCGAAAAAACGGATTTCTCTGAGATGAACCGCTTCGCCAAAATTATTCAGGAAATAAGTGACAATGGGACTTATGAAGTATAACCAAAAACCCAGCATCAGCTGAATATGGCAAATAGTTGCCGTCATGTGGCGAAGTTTATTGTCAAAAGTTGTAAAGGTTAATTTATTCCTCCGGCCAAACCAGGCACGGCCAATAGTGATAATTAAGCTAATTAAGACCGCCCATCTAAACCAGGAGTGTATGGTCAAAAGTGAAGAATAGTTCATTGGTTTTCAAGAATGCTAATTCTGACCTTCTTTTTCTTCAGTCTGGAGTTGTTAAGTTTATCTATAATAACTGAGGCTTTTTCCTTATGAACGGCAACAAATGCACAGTCTTTTTTGAGCTCTATATGACCTAATTCCTCATTACTGAGCCCTCCTTGCTTTAAGAAAAGACCCGCGATATCGCCTTTTGAAATTTTGTCTTTACGGCCTCCTGAGATAAAAAGAGTTTCCCATGTACTTACAGGGATTGGGAGGGAAATAGGCTTTAGGTCCTCTGTCTCAAAATCCTGAATGAAGTCGGGCAGGTTACGGTTTTTAGAATTCAAGATATAAGCGACGCCATCAGCGTGCATTCTTGCCGTTCGGCCATTTCGGTGGGTAAACTCTTCTTTTTTGAAAGGAATTTCATAATGAATGATAGAGTCAATCTCAGGCACATCAATTCCTCGGGCAGCCAGATCAGTAGCTAAAAGGTAAGGACTGCTCCCGTTTCTGAATCTGATAAGAGCACGTTCCCGGTCAATTTGCTCAAGCCCTCCGTAGAATAAAGAATGCTGAATTTGATGGCCTTCCAGAAACGCACTGACTTCCTGAATACTATCCTTGAAATTGCAAAAAATAATTCCTCTGCCTTGACCAATTTGGGAAAGAAGCCGTACCAAATCCTTAAGTTTTTGATCCTCTTTGGTTTCAATTACTTTAATGTCAAGATTTTTCGATTTTTCGGCGGTAAAATCCAGTTGAAAAGGGTGATTGAGATGCAAAAAGGAAGGAATGCCTACCTTTTGAGTCGCCGAAGTCAGGATTTTCCGTTTTGCCCTTGGCAGGGCTTCTGTTATCTCTCTCATTTCCTTCTCAAAGCCGATTTCAAGTGACTTATCAAATTCATCCAGGACAAGGGTTTGAATATCAAAGGTTTCAATATTTTCGCGACGGATATGATCAGCCACCCGGCCAGGAGTGCCGATAAGAATTTGAGGGGTATGCTGCAAGTCGATTTTATCCTTGCTGCCTGCCCGACCACCGTAAACGGCATTTACTTTAAAACCACTTCCAATTTCTCGCAAAATTGTTTCTATCTGAATGGCCAGCTCACGAGAGGGTACAATGATCAGGGCCTGTATTTTCTCTTCGTCTAAATTTAGTTTACCAAGCAAGGGAAGAAGAAAGGCCAGCGTTTTGCCAGTGCCGGTAGGGGAGAGCAAAATGACCTCTTCATGCTTCTCTAAGGCCTCTTGAGTGGCCAATTGCATTTGATTGAGCTCTTTTATTCCTAATTTTTGAAGGATTTCAGCCGTTGATTTTACCATTTTGCAAAACTAGTTAATAATCGTGGCCTGAGTGTATTTGTTCTCTCCATCGGTTAAAACAAAAGCCCGGCGATTTTCGCCGGGCTTTAAGAAGTATTTTGTGGGTCAGAATTATAATTCTGCGATCACCTTCTCTAAAAGAGCTTTGGTCGCCAGGATTCCTTCTTTTTCAGTCATACCGTTACCTTCATACTCGACACCAATGGTACCCTTAAAACCAGAATCTTTAACAATGTTCATGATTCTTACGAAGTCTTTGTCAGTCTCATTTCCGTTCTCATCGAAATTGTGCGTTTTAGCTGAAACGCCGATAGCGTGAGGCATAAGCTCAGTAATACCTTTGTACATATCGTACTCATTGGCACAGCCATCCGGAGTTCTTTCAATACAAAAATTACCAAAATCTGGCAGAGTGCCTACGTTTTCCATGTCAACGGCTTCCATCACACCGGCAAGCCATTCGCCGTTTGAGCTGTATCCTCCGTGGTTTTCGACCACTACATTAATGCCTTTTTCAGCAGCATAGGTAGCAAGTTTTGCCAAACCATCTGCAGCATTCGTTGCTACTTCTTCAGCTGTACCTTCACCGGCAGCATTGACACGAATAGTGTGAGCTCCTAACATAGCAGCAATATCAATCCAAGGGTAATGGTTTTCAACGGTCTTCATTCTCTCTACTGAATCTGCATTACCAAGGTTGCCCAGGGCATCACACATGATAAGGCCAACTTCAACTCCTGCTTCATCACATTTGGCTTTGAAACCTTCCCAGAATTCAGTGTCATTAGCTTTGCTGAAATAGAAAGTGTTCACCAGTTCAATGGTGTTAAAACCCATTTCTTTAGCAATAGATGGAAAATCGTTAGGGTCAAGTTCGCCCTGAAGCAATGAATCAGGAGACTCCATCAATAGTCTTCCGAATTCAGCCCAGTTACCATTTAAAGCATCACCAAAGAAGCTTTTATGAAGTGACCATTGGGCCAGAGATATTTTATAATCTGAAGTTTCTTCAGCTGTCTGCTCAGACTCCGTTGAAGAATTACATGCTGTAAACAGCAAAGTGAACGAAAGGAAAAGTCCCAGAATACCGAGAGCTTGTTTTTTCATAGGTTTAATAGGTTTAATTGAGTTACAAAGCTAAGAAGTATTGTCTCTTTTGGAAACAATGGATGGTTCAGCAAAGGAAAGCGTCGACGGCGGGCCTGTTTTTTAAGGTTGTCTTGTCAAATTGCGATTCAGTTTCTAAAAGTCTGAGGTTTTAGGTCAATGAAAGAAGTTTTGCCCGCATTCGTCTTTTTGAAGCGTAATTCAGGGATTTATTCAATAATTTAAACCTGAAAAATCAACCCTATGCATAGAAAACAGTTTTTCTTGATCGCTTTTTTGTCTTTTGGTACCAATATTTTTGCTCAGCAAGAGCAGGTAAACATTGACTGGAGGCCTCACCGGAAAACGCTCGATATCCCGATTCCCTACAGTGCTGGTGTGGTATCGCCGCTGGTGCATGATGATCGTACGGTAACCATCAAACTCAAAGCACCTGAAGCCAGCTCGGTTTCGGTAGTTGGTTTACCCGGTGGGGAGCGTGAATTATCTCTTCAAGATGAAGGTATTTGGGAAGTGAAACTTGGTCCGCTTGAACCGGACATTTATATCTACCGCTTGAAGGTGGACGGTGTGACTGCCCCGGATCCGAATAACAGTTTTGTAGGTATGGCTAACCAGCCTCCCTACAGTAAGCTTTATGTACATGGTAATGAACCTCAGTACTTTGATATCAAGAACGTGCCTCACGGAAGTGTCACCCGTCATTTTTATCATTCTGATGTAACCAATGGTACACGTGAACTGTTTGTCTATACTCCACCAGGATATGATGCGGCTAATGAATATCCTGTGCTTTATCTCGCTGGTGGAAGCGGAGAATTAGCTCAGAATTGGATGATAGAAGGTCGTGCTAATTTTATCATGGATAACCTTCTGGCTGATGGAAAAGTTGAGCCCATGCTGATTGTGGTACCCAATAATCAGCTGTTACACAGGATGCATCCTGATCATGTTAACCTTACTTTTGATCTTTTTGAAAGAGACTTGAAGGAGCACATTATCCCATTTGTGGATTCCAATTACAGCACCATAGAAAACAAGCATGGTCGGGCACTGAGTGGACTCTCTATGGGTGGCCGACATAGCATGATCATTGGTCTCAGAAACCTCGATACTTTTGGCTCGTTCGGAATCATGAGTGCCGGTGATGCCGAGGCAGAAGAGACCTTAAAGGACTTTTTGAATGATCCCGCGGCGAATGAAAAAGTAGATTATCTGCTTGTGGGTCAGGGACCTTTGGAGGCCACAAACCGCATGGGTGAAAGGGTGTTTGCTTTAACAAAAGCTTTTGATAATCATGGGATTAAATACGAATACTATGATGAAAAAGGCGGAGCTCATGAATGGAAAACCTGGCGTCAGCTTTTGTATGCTAAATTATTACCTGAGCTCTGGCGTTAAATGGCAATGATAATTTTAAATCCTAAACCTTTACCATGAACCTGAAATTTTTACTCGTTTCTTTTTTTCTTGTAACTCAGCTAAATGCTCAAACCATTCGTGATCGATGGGTTGAAGAATTAGACAAAGTGGCCCGGCCGGTTCTTGAAAATCTGGCACAAGATCAGCTCAAAGCCCAAATGCCTGTTGAGCTTTCAGCACATATTGATAACCCGGATTCACGAAAACAGGTAGCCTACCTTGAAGCCGTTGGTAGAACAATCTCAGGCATATCCCCCTGGCTCATGAGCGAAGGTGGCTCTGAAAAAGAGATCACTTTGAGGGAAAAGTATAAACAATGGACTTTGGCCGGAATCAGGAATGCCGTTAACCCTAAGGCAAAAGATTATTTGCTGTGGGATGGTGGTCAACCATTGGTGGACGCTTCTTTTTTTGCATTAGGACTGGTTCGCTGCCCATGGATTTGGGAGAACCTCGATCAGGAAACAAAAGCCATGACGGTTGCCGCTCTCAACCAATCCCAGCATATCGTGCCGGTCTACAGTAATTGGATCCTTTTTTCAGCCATGATTGAAGCTTTTTATGCTCAAAATGAGCTGACCTATGATCCGGTAAGAATTGAATACGGAATCCGGGAATTTACAGAGCACTGGAGTGTGGGAGATGGCCTTTTTTCAGACGGGAACAGTTTCGCTATGGACTACTATAACAGTTATGTTATTCATCCGTATCTGTCGGCTATTGTGGAGGTAATGAGCAAAAAGACCCGGCGATATGATAAGCAAACTGAAAAAATTACCGAAATGGGGCAAAGATATGCTCAGATTCAGGAAAGAAGCATTGCTCCAGATGGTTCATATCCGCTATATGGCCGGTCAATTGTTTACCGAGGAGGAGCTTTCCAGCATTTAGCCGATGCCGCTCTCAGAGAGAAACTGCCGTCTTCAATATCACCTTCACAGGTGAGGTCGGCCCTAACAGCTGTGCTGGAAAAAACTCTGGCTTGCCCTGACACTTATAATGACCAGGGCTGGCTGAATATCGGAGTCTGCGGATATCAGCCGGAAATCGCTGACTTTTATATCACAACAGGAAGCCTGTACCTCTGTGCTAATATTTTTCTTCCATTGGGTCTGAATGCCGATCATGATTTCTGGACGACTCAAGAAGAGCCTTGGACTTCTAGAAAGGTTTTCGACGGAATTGATGTTCCGGGTGATCATGCTTTACACAAGTAAACAATGGCGGGAAATAAGTTTTTGCGTTCAGGGGAATAGCAAATGCATAAAAAAAGCAGTCATTAAATGACCGCTTCCTGAAAAATTATAATGGACTTCTCGGCAGAAAAGGGGACTATCAGAAAGCCCCGTTTTCTATTACACTAAATGTTATCAGGGCTATACTCAAGATTTTCGTGTGGACTTACAGCGAAATGTCAAACGACATTTTAGATAACCTGTGCCAAAGATAATTCTTGGTTAGCTGAAATAACTTACTGAAATTGGCCAATAGCTTATGAAAAAGGTTCAAAGTGACTATGGTTTCTTAAGCTGGTTTGGGCTGTAGCCAAATTTCTTTTTGAAAGCCGCACTAAAGTTTGATAAGTTTTTATATCCAAAGTCCAGATAAATATCAGTGGATTTTAGTTTGCCTTCTTCAAGAATAGCTTTGGCCCTTTGTAGCCTTTGATCCTGAAAATATTTTCCGGGAGCCACACCGTACTCATTAAAAAAATGTCTTTTGAAAGTGGAAAGACTCATATGGCATAAAAATGCCAGTTCTTCTATTTTGAGGTTTGCGAAGATGTTTTGCTCAATTACCCTGCTGAAGTCTGAGGTGTGTGGTGATATTAAAGAGAACAGGTAGTCCTCGAACTTTTTATCATATTTATTGAGAAGGTAAAGTAAGAGTTCTTCCAGTTTTACCGAATTCATGTCATGAGCACGCGTAGTTGCTGATGAATTAATTGCTGATAGTGAATTAAGGTAAGAGTGAATGTATAAGTCATTCTCTATAATAAAATAAGCCTCTGATCGTCGGGAAGGTCTTTTCTTAATACAAGTTTTATCCAGAAAGTTTCGCAGTTGCTTATCAGAGAAGAACAAGAGTTTACAGTAGTATAAATCAGAATTCTCCACCAGCATTTCTGACCAGAGCCAATTTCCTTTTTTAACAAGAAGAGACTGACCCATGTCTACCATAACCGATGAATCAGCAAAGTGTATTTCTTTTCTTCCATTTTGAAGAAAACTAAACATATGCTGGCTAAGATTTACCTTGGTCTTGAAGACATCATTACTCATCTTGAAATCATAGACCAAAATTTCCGGTTTAGGCGTATCCTGATTCAGGAACACTTCCGGTACATTCTGAATTGGCATTTGTTTTGGTAGTGGGTTACGGTCAAAATAAGGCTGAAAGTTAAATCAAAAAAATGGAATAAGTCTTTCGTATACAGGTAGTAAAGTGTCAGTTTTTCCAGTCTTGCCCACAGTTTAAGCAGCCAAACCTTTCTTTGGTGAAGGAGAATGGTAATCCCAGAAACAATTTTGATAACAAAAGAGCGACGCCCGTTTTCTTTTCTTTTTCTATGTTTTCTGAACTACAATTTGGGCAGATAGGGCCTTCCGGTTTTTGAATTAATCCGGCTTCATTGAGGTGTTTTTTGGCCAGTTCCAGATCTTCCTGTTTTACCATGAGTTTAACACCCCCGAATGCCGGGCTTAAAAAGTGCTGAGCCTGAACGGTAAGCTCGTCTTTAAGGTAGGAGTGGATGCCTTCAGCATCCAGTTTTAGTTTCGCTACCTGAGCCTCATGAGGGTAGGTGTAGGAGGTAAGGATGATCATTTCGCTCATATTGCTCTCTTTTCATATGATTAATCCCTGAGTCGTCTGAAGTAGTCCTGCCCTTCGGCCCTTTCCCATTCAGAGCCTATTGGCTTTTTAATCATTGGAATTATGGCTTTATCATAATTCGCCACCACATTAATATCACAGACCAGAGTATTCTCAGGGTCTGCCATGTAATTCTCATCTTCTGTACCTGACATAAACCGCCAGCCTGAGTCGTTTTCATCATCCGGCATTTCGCGATACATAAAGCCCACTTTCATGCCTTCAACAGTTATTTTATCTGTCACCATGCAGGTTTTCCCAGTGTCTAAGAGGTCTTCAAAGTCGGTAATAAGGTATTTTTTCATTTGATTCGTAAAGACAATCGTTTTGTAAGTCTTGTAAAGATAGGACCTTAAAATTGACTTTTTTTGAATTTAGATTCAAAGGCGGGCACTATTCCAGAATGGTAAAAAAGCCTCTCAATCCGCTAAGGATACTTTGTACTGCGTAGGAGGCCAGAATTAACCCCATAATTTTACTAATGACTGTAATGCCGTATTCACCAATTCTTTTTTGAACAAAGTTTGCCCCCAAAAGGATTAACATGGTGATAGCGACTACCACCATTACTAGTACAGTAGTAATAGCTTGTTGATCAATAGTGTACAGATGATTATCGGTTAATAAGACGACAGCCATTATTGCCCCCGGAGAGGCTATTGAAGGTATGGCTACAGGAAATATGGTGACATGTTTATAATCAGAAATCATCATTTTTTCGGATTCTGGCTTGCCATCACCAAAGATCATGGTCAAGGCAAACAAAAAGAGAATAACTCCACCTGAAATCTGAAAGGCATCAAGGGTTACTTCCATACCTTCAAGGATAATCTGACCCACCACAATGAAGAACAGTAGAATGAAAAAGGCAACGATTGAAGCTCTGATAGCCACTTTTGTCTTATGTTTCTGATCCAATTGCTTTGTTGCTTCCAGATAGACAGGAACAGAGCCAAGGGGGTCAATAACAGCAACGAGGAAAAGGATTTTTGTGATAATTTCGGTGAGCATTTTAATTCTGGCTTTAGGATACCATTGATTACAATTTTAAGTGGGAAGGGGTTCGGCGGGAATTGAGAAAATTTTATGTCTGTAGTAGTCACTATATCTCCGGATTACTTTCTCAAAATCATTGTTCCGTCAAGTAAATCATGAGATCATTTTGTATTTGCTGGAAGACAAACAATGGAATATTTAATGATCCAGAACAGAGCCGTCCTTATCCCACATTTCAGGGAATTCCCATTCAGGAACATTCCGTTCATTCTCAAAAATGTTTTCATCCAATTCAAGGCCAAGGCCCGGTCCGTCAAAATTACCTTTTACCATGATTTCGCCATTATTCATTGTTAGCGGTTTGGTAATATAACTTTTGCCTAAGTAGCTGCGTTCTACTCCATCGTCAGGGGCGGCCTGAAGACTCGGAAGCTCATGGCAAAGAAAATTAGGGATAGAGGCTGCCACATGCATAGAAGCCACGGCTCCTATCATTCCTTCTTTAGCATGTGGCAACATTCCAGCGTAATGTGCTTCAGCCAGAGTTGCTATCGATTTGAGCTCTGTTATGCCGCCGCAGTGGGTTATGTCCGGCTGCAAAAGAGAGGCTGCTTTGAGTTCGAGTAATTCTCTAAACTGCCATTTAGTGACCATTCTTTCACCTGTTGCAAAAGGTATATGCGTCTTTTTTGACATTTCGGCCATCAGTGGCAAATTTTGAAACTGTATCGGTTCTTCATAGAACCAAGGTTGAAATTTTTCCAAAGCCTTGATGATTAGCATTGAGGTTTGTGGCTGATGGTCGCCATGAAGCTCAATCCCCATATCCACCTTTGGCCCTATCACCTCACGAATAGCCGCAATGTTTTCTTCAATACCCTGAATAAAATCAGGGCTTTCTGCATATCGTGAAAGGCGACCACGGCTTGATGTAACCCCTACTTTCATTGAAGTGTAGCCCTCTGCCATAACTTTCTTTGCACCTTCGGGTGTTTGGGCCTGGCCATAGACTCTGATTCGGTCTCGGGTGAGTCCACCCAAAAGCTCATATATGGGTACTCCCAAGGCCTTTCCTTTGATATCCCACATCGCGATATCCACCGCAGATAAAGCGGAGGTCAGTATTATGCCGCCCCTGTAAAAGGCATGACGATAAATAGCCTGCCAGTGATGAGCCACTAGTCTGGGGTCTTTGCCAATCAGATATTTCTCAAGTTCCTGTATGGCGGCCATGGTTGTGGGTATGCGACCTTCAACTGTTCCTTCTCCCAAACCAATAATGCCTGCGTTAGTATACATTTTTACGAAAATGGTACGGAGCGTATGCACGGGGATGATCTCAAGTTTTGTGATTTTAAGATCATCTTTTGGGTCAATCAGGGCTTTGCTGTGATTTAACTTTTCTGGTTTACCGGCATTTGCCTTTTCACTTAAGGCCAAAGAAGCCACGCCGGCAGAAATACCTTTGATCCAGTTTCGGCGGGAGAAGTTTTTCATTTCAAAAAGGGTTTGTTTTCAGTAAGATACATGGCTTGAAAGGCTTTTCAAACTCAACAAAACCTACCCCTAAAATGAATAGATCAATGGTGGTTTTTAAGTTGATTCTTTAAGAGGTTCGACTTAATAAAAATTCAAACACAACTTTTATCTCCGCAAAACTTGAGTTGCAACACTTGGAGTAATATTAGTTTTCTTTTAGCTTGATGAATACCCGAAGAATTCAGTGATCATTAAAGAACAGGATGAATACAACTTCACAGGCCCCATGCGGGTCAGAAAGACTATGATCCTTGAGAAAGGTACCATTACCAAAGGCGAATTTGTAGTTGATCCTTAACGAATTATGGGTTAGATCATATTGTTCTAGTTCGTCTGCCCAGCCTGCTTTTCAGCCTCTCTTTTAAGTTTTCTGATAAGATACACGGCATAATCCAGCTGTGTATCACGACCTGAAATCAGCTGTAAAATAGTGGGGGTATATTGAACGTGAGGCTGAACTCCTTCAAACTCGTCTCCGTAACAAGTGGTATAATCCTTTGAGGTTGACATACCCACTGCCAGACCTGACCGGTTAAGTTCTATGTAGATAGGGTTGGCTCTGAAGATTTTAGTGCCGCCCGTCTCTTCGCCAATAATCAGGCCCATCTGGTAACATTGAAAAGTAGAGGCAAAACAAGAGGCAGCTGAGTAAGAATCACGATTGGTTAGAAGGTAGGTTTGACCTTTAAATTCTTCAATTTCTGTCTGTGGAGATTCATTATAGACCAGGGTCTCATCTGCAAAACTGCCGATAGGATTTCGTAGTAAGGCATTCATGTCTAAATAATGCCTGCCGCCACTCAAAAAGTAGTAATTTGGTAAAGCGGGGTCAAGTTCAAGAAGTTTGTTTCGGTAGGTATCACTGATTTTCTGACTGGTTTGAGCCATTGTTTTGAAATGATTCTCAGTGATATAATGAAAAAGCCCTGACGAAACCTTTGGCCAGCCGCCATAATTTCCTCTGATATCAATGATCAGAGAGTGAATTTCATCTCTTCTGATTTTGCTAAATGTTTGAGCCAGAAATACCTGATAGGAGTTATAATCTGGTACCCGGAAAGCGAATATGCTGATGAGGCCGATTCCATCAGCAATTTTCTCATAGTTATACGGCTCACTGGTACTGAGCTTAAGTTCACGGTCTTTTCTGTTTTCTTTCACGGCCTTTTTCCATTCGCGGTAATCCATATTCTTAACACTCACCTTTTCAGGCCGTTCTACAAAATACTCCAGCTCAGTATCTGCTGAGTGATCAAAGGCTGCATAAAGAAAACTCTCAAAAGAATTATCAATCAACGTATTTCTGAAAGGCGTTAGCTCGTATGAAATGTAGGGATCAATTCTATTGAGAAAGCTATCTACGCTTATTCCGTTTATAGCCAGAATTTTAGCTCCTTCCGGAATCTCCTGAGTGCCGTAATTCTTAATGATATAAAGTTGATTGTCATTGGTTAGATGAACCTTTAGCGGAAAAGCCCCCACCTCTTTTCTTGCGGTGTTTACCCACATTTCCGGAAGTCGCACAGAGCTATGCCCGTCTTTGATTAAAGCGATCATGGAAGCAGCTTCTCTGTAGAAGTCGAGCTTGGTATGAGGCTGGTCAAAAGTAGCCTTGATTTCTTCTGCTTTCTTTAAAAATTCTTCCTCTGAAATATGTGTGTACGGATCTGGGTGAGCCTCAACACTCTTGAGCAAAACCTCAAAATCAATCTCTAAATCATGTTGAGAAAGCTCTTTAAAAAGCTGAGCAAAAGAAGATTGGATGGTAAGAAATAGAAAAATGAGAAGAAGGGTGGTTCTTTTGAAAGTCAATGTGCTAGTGGTTTTTCTTTGCAAAATATTGAATGTGTGGTTGGTTTCAAAAAGTTGGCACTACTAAAGTAAAGTATTGATATCGTGGGCAGAGTTAGTTTGGCCATTACCTCTTTTGTAATGGGTGAGCCTGACTGTTCTAGACTCAGCTCGAACTGACGGTAAGATTAAAGCTTTTTAGCTTTTATTAGTTGTCAGTTCGAGCGAGAGTTGAGAACCTCTTCTTAGTACAAAGGCTAAGGCCCAAATGTTTGATAGGATGTACTTTTTTAAATTTAAACCACCCAGCTCAAAACCAAAACCCCAATCAATCCAATCACAGAAACAAGGGTTTCCATTACTGTCCAGGTGCGGAGAGTGTCTTTAATTGAGAGGTTAAAGTATTCTTTGAAAAGCCAGAAACCGCCGTCATTCATATGGCCCATGATAAGGCTTCCGCTACCGATAGCTAATACCATGAGTTCAGGTTGAAAGTCAGGGTTTGAGGCAAAAAGAGGGGCTAGTATACCTACAGCCGTCAGGCCCGAGACCGTTGCCGAGCCTACACACACACGAATAAACGCAGCCGTAGCCCAGCCTAAAACTAGCGGGTTGATGTTTACACCTTGCAGCATTTCACCAATGTATGTGGAGGTGCCCGTAGCAGAAAGGATTTCTTTCAATGCCCCAGCACCGGCGATGATCAGTAGAATCACCGAAATGTCTTTGAAAGATTCTGCCAGCGATTTTGAGATGTCTTCCAGCGTGCGACCTTGTCTCATTCCTAAAAAGTAAACGGCAAAAAATACGGAGAGCAACATGCCGAAATACGGTTCAGCCAAAAGTTTGACAATGGCATTATCCGGGAAATTGCCTTTGATTACTGAAAACGCCGAAAGTAAAATTACTGGCATCAAAGCCACCAAAAGACTGATGCCAAGCCCCGGTTGATTGTCTTTATTGACCGTCTTAAAACCAAAAAACGAAGGATCAGGATTGACATCGAAATTCTTTAAGGTTTTTCCAAAAATAGGTCCTGCAATGGCGATAGCAGGGATAGAGACAATTAGGCCGTAAATCAAAGTTTTACCCAAATCGGCATTCAACTGAGAAGCAATAGCCGCCGGCGATGGGTGAGGAGGCAGGTAGCCGTGAGCTACAGAAAGCGAGGCCAGCATCGGGATACCTACGTAAAGCATATTATAACCGGAAGCCTGAGCCACGGCAAAAATTAACGGAATCACGATGATAAAACCGGCATTGTAAAACAGCGGAATACCAATCACAAAACCCGCGATAGCGAGGCCCCATTGCAGGTTTTTCTTACCCATCATGCCAATAAGAGCATCCGTGATTTTATGTGCTGCTCCGCTTTCAGCCACGAGTTTACCGAGCATGGCACCAAAACCTACAATCAGAGTCAAATCACCGAGTGTTCCACCCACGCCGCCTTGAATGGCCTTGCCGATCTCAATGACATCGAGACCACTGACCAGCCCAATACCGATGGAAACAATAATGAAAGAAAGGAAGGTGTCTAATTTTACGACGGCAATGAGGAGAATCAAAGCCAAAATCCCCAGAAGGGCAATAACTAAAGGCATTTCAGTAAAGGGTTGAGTTTTAGAAAGACCGAAAAACGTGATTTTTTATGGCTTGAGCAAACGGGTGAGGAAGTTTGAAAATTTATAAGTCTGTTAGTTAAAAAGTTTTGTGTTCAGGGAATATATTTTTTCCCGACTTAAAATAGTGGAGAAGCTTGACACCAGACTCCTAAAACTTCCAAATTCTCAAACTTAAAAACTCTTAAACTTAGAACTACATAAACCAGTCAAGTCCGTTTAACCGTGTATCTACCTGCCACGAATTAGAAACTTCTCAACTTTCAGACTTAAAAACTCTTAAACTTGGATCACACAATTTCCAGATTCCCGTAAATGGTATCCATAATACGGACGAGCTCTGTAAAATCTTCATCAGAGAGGCGGCCCCAGGCTTTGGTTCTCACCTCGGCTACTATGGGGAAAGCACGGGTATGCATTTCTTTGCCGGCATCGGTGAGAAATAGCATTGATTTCCGGCGATCCAGCTTAGCCATCTGGCGTTCTATTAAACCTTTTTTGATGAGAATATCCAGAATTCGCGTAGTCGTGGGAGCGTCTTTGGCTGTGGCCTGTGCCAGGTCATTTTGTGAAATTCCCGGAGAGGGGTAAAGGTGATCTAAAACAACCCATTGATCAACAGTTAGATCAATTCCTTCCTGATTAAGCTGCTTTTGAAGATAGTTTCTTACCCGTTTAACCGTAGTGTCAATCTTGAAAAAATAAGCTCGCTTATCTGAATGGGTCATCTCGAAATCAAAGAGTTAAGAGGCAAATATACAAGGATAATTTATTGCTGCATTTTTTCTCTTAACGATGCCTTAACAATCGCCCTGAAAACCCTGAGAGCTTTGTCCGCATCCAAGAAACAGAACTAACAAAAAGAATAAATCAATAGATATGAAAAAGCTATTATCACTTGTTTTAATTGCCTTGAGTTTCGGAGCTGTTGGCCAAACCTCAATTGGAGTAAGAGGTGCCATTACGGGCTCAACATTTACACGTTTTGATCTCATCGAAAACATTACACCAGAATTTAGATTTATGCCTGCAGCTGGCGGAGCAGTCTTCGTCGAAATACCGGTCAGTAGCCATTTCTCTGTTCAACCTGAGCTATCTTATATACAAAAAGGTTTTGCGGTAAGAGAAGGTATTATTGTTGGCGGAGAATTTCTTGGGGTTGATATTCCAGTAAACGGGAAGGTCAATTTCAGATCACATTATGTAGAGATGCCGGTTTTAGCCAAATTTCATATTGGCGATAAAGAGGCCGCTCATTATTATCTGGCTCTTGGCCCGTCTGTTGGCTATTTAGCTGATGCTGATATGCGTATCAAAGTCTTAGATATCTTTCCGGTAACAGCGAATATTAATGAGAACTTTTACAAGCCTTTTGAGTTTAGTGGTGTGGCCGCACTAGGCTTTGAATTACCTGTTGCTAAGAAAATCGTGGCTTTTACAGAAGCCCGTTACACTCACGGTTTTAGCCGGGTGCTGGACACTCCAGTGGTAGATTTGCCTGTTAGAAGCAGAACACTTGCAGGAGGAGCTGGGATAAAGATTAAACTATAGGATTACACCGATTTTGATAGGTCTGAGGTTTAGGCATTTTTAGAAAAAGTAAAGTAAAGGCTACCGTTTGAGGTGGCCTTTTATCATTTTTCCAGAGCAATAAATTATCGTCTTTTGATCGGTTTTAGTACGAATCCATCCTCTGCTTTGCAATCTCTCAAAACTTCTCTACTTTCGGGTACAACCCTATACCTATGACCAATACTATTCTGGGCTTTTTAGCCTTTACGCTGGCCGTAATTATCTACGTCTGGTACAAGCTCCGCAAAGAAAATCTCGGAACCGAGAAAGGTTATTTTCTAGCAGGCAAAAGCCTCACAGGACCTATCATTGCTGGCTCAATGCTACTGACCAATATTTCAACAGAGCATCTCATTGGAATGAATGGGAACGCCTATAAAAACGGAATTCTGGTAATGGCCTGGGAGGTGACATCTGCGGTCGCACTGGTGATAGCAGCCATCTGGTTTATTCCCAAATACATAAGAATGGGCCTCACAACTATTCCGGAGTACCTCGAAAACCGCTTTGACAAACTCACCCGAACATTGGTAGCAGCTTTTTTGATGATCTCTTTTGTCGTGACTCTGTTACCCATTGTTTTATATACAGGAGCCCTGAATATTGAAGGAATTTTTGAAGTTTCATCTCAATTGAACATCAGCAAAACGGAGGGGCTTTGGTATACCGTATTGGCCATTGGAGGCATTGGTTCACTTTACGCCATTTTTGGAGGGCTCAAAGCTGTCGCTTTTTCGGATACGTTAAACGGTATCGGTCTGTTTCTAGGGGGGCTTTTGATCACCTATTTGGCTCTGAAACAAGTGGATGCCGGTAGTGCCTGGCAGGGTTTAAAGATCGTCTACAGCTCAAACCCTGAGAAATTTAATATGATAGGAGGACCTGAGACTGTATTACCCTTTTCAACCCTTTTCACCGGTTTAATGATTAATCAATTGTACTTCTGGGGGATGAATCAATCGATCATTCAGCGGGCTTTTGGAGCCAAAAACCTTGTTGAGGCCCAAAAAGGTCTCATCTACACCGGTGTTCTCAAGCTTTTTGTGCCGGTCATTATTGTTTTGCCGGGTTTGGTAGCTTTTCATCTATACGGCGATCAATTCTTTGAAAATCCTGATTTAATTTATCCGGTTCTGGTCAAAAGAGTTTTACCAGCCGGACTTACCGGCTTCTTTGCCGCTGTTATTCTCGGGGCTGTTTTGAGTACTTTTAATTCAGTGCTCAATTCTGCCAGTACTATCTTCTGCATTGACTTGTATAAACCATATTTCGCAAAAAAAGCCGATCAGAAAAAAATGGTTAGAGCCGGAAAGTGGGTGGCTCTTATTCTTGCTGTTTTTTCTATCGCAGCTGCCCCACTCGTGGCCGGGGCTCCGGATGGCCTGTATCAAATGCTCCAGCAGTTAAATGGGATATTCTTTATACCCATAGCTTCTATTATGTTTGCCGGGCTTTTTGTGAAACAAATCAATGCGAATGGTGCTAAGGCAGGCCTTCTTGTCGGACTTATTTTCTATTTGCTTACCACTTTTGTTTTTGAAGTTGACATACATTTTGTCCATATCTGGGGAATTGAGTTTGTACTCAACTTTCTTGTCATGATCATTATTTCAAGACTGATGCCGACGGATAAGGTGGTGGTAGATATTCAAAAAGATGACAGCCCTCAGTGGCCGCATGTCAAAACTGTCGGATTAATTTTGGTGGTGCTTACATTGCTGATATACATACTTTTATCCTAATTTTGTCAAAACATTCAATAACCTATGAGCGATTTTGAAAAGAATCCATTGCAGGATCTTGATCACTGGGAAGATGATCTGCTGAAAAGATATCCTGAGCCTGAAGTAAAGGCGAAAGAAGATTACAGAAACTACGTGGATTCTGAGCGTCAGAATACCGTTCGTGAGTTTTACCGACTCAATCATAAGTATCAAACCTATGATTTTGTAAAGGAGAAAGAAGCGGAGTTTTTGCAATTCAACAAACGAAAAATGTCAATCTGGGAGGCTGTTGACTTTCTCAATACTCTTGTAGATGACAGTGACCCTGATACCGATCTGGACCAGTTTCAACACCTTTTGCAAACCTCAGAGGCCATCAGAGCTGACGGTCATCCTGATTGGTTTGTCCTCACGGGTTTTCTGCACGATTTAGGCAAGGTTCTTTGTCTTTTCGGTGAACCGCAATGGGCAGTGGTAGGTGATACTTTTCCTGTCGGCTGTAAGCATTCTGACAAGATTGTATATCCTGAGTTCTTTGAGGACAATCCTGATAGCAAAGATGAAAGATACAATACAAAATATGGTGTTTATGAGGCCAACTGCGGACTTGATAATGTAAAAATGAGCTGGGGACATGATGAGTATATTTACCAGATCATGAAAGATTATCTACCGGAAGAAGGTTTGTACATGCTTCGATATCATTCCTTCTATCCGCAGCATCGCGAAAATGCTTATGATCACTTAATGAGCAAACACGACCATGAGATGTTCAAATGGGTTGATAAATTTAACCCGTATGATTTATACTCAAAAGTGCCTACCCCTCCTGATGCCAGGGCATTGAAGCCATATTATGAAGATTTAGCGGCTAAATATCTGCCGGATGTACTAGCCTTCTGATCTCCAACTGGTTTCTATATAAAAGTCTTCGTCCACTATCAGGCCGGAGACTTTTATTTTTTGCGGCTTCCTGGTGGGGCATATTCTCTTAGTTTCTCCATTGACCTTGATATCAACAGGCATTGAAAAACCGGAAACTACATTCTCCCAATGGTATTTTATTTTTTTACCTTTTTGAGTTAAGACCAGTTTCGGAATTTTAGTTGTTCTCAAATATTGGTCAAAGACCTTACTGAGATCAATTCCGCTTTTTTCACTGATATAATTTTCAACCTGAGCCGTGGTAACGGTTTGGTGATAGAAGTCTTTATTGAGACCTCTCAATATACTTCTCCATTTTTCATCGTCATTGATGATCTGACGTATAGTATGCAGCATATTGCCACCTTTGTAATACATATCAGAGGAACCGGATTGACTTACTTTATAATCTCCTATAATCGGGCGGTCATTTTGAATTAGCCTGCGGGTGCCTCTGACATATTCTGCTCCGGCTTCTTTGCCATAAAAGTATTCTGTAAACAGATTTTCGGAGTAATTGGTGAATCCTTCATGGATCCACATATCGGCTTTGTCTTTGTTGGTAATATTATTGGCAAACCATTCATGACCGCTTTCGTGAACGATGATGAAATCCCATTTCAGACCCCAACCGGTGCCGGAGAGGTCAGTTCCTTTATAACCATTGCTAAAGCCATTACCGTAAGTAACAGAGCTCTGGTGTTCCATTCCCAGATAGGGCACTTGTACCAATTTGTAGCCATCTTCATAAAAAGGGTAGGGGCCAAACCAGTGTTCGAGTGCTTCCAGTGTACGATAGGCATCAGTAAACTGAGCTTTGGCTTTTGGGAGGTCTTGTTCTAAAACATAGAATGAAACATCCAGAGGCCCTTTTTCTCCTTGATAAACATCTTTCCAGCTGACGTAGTTGCCAATGTTAATGTTGACCCCGTAGTTATTGATAGGGTTATTAACAAACCAGGTGGTACTTCTTTTTCCGTCACCGGAGAGCTGCATATCACGCATCTGACCGTTAGAAATATTCCATAGTTCATCAGGAACAGTTACTCTGATTTGCAGACTATCCACTTCATCTGCCGGGTGGTCTTTGCAAGGCCACCAAATACTGGCACCTATCCCTTGATTTGCCGTGGCTACAAACGGTTTTCCATTACTGTCTCGGGTGAAAACCACTCCGCCATCCCAGGGAGCATTTTTAGCCTCATGCGGCTGCCCCTCAAAATAAATTTTAATGGCACTTAACTGTCCTTTGACTATAGGTTCATTAAAAAAGATATGATAAGTATTCTTAGCAACTTTATTGAACTTCAAAACCAAATCTGCCTGAGA
The DNA here is from genome assembly GCF_001306455.1 of Jiulongibacter sediminis. Taxonomy (GTDB): domain Bacteria; phylum Bacteroidota; class Bacteroidia; order Cytophagales; family Spirosomataceae; genus Jiulongibacter; species Jiulongibacter sediminis. The sequence goes on from NZ_LGTQ01000005.1 coordinate 40,590, forward strand.
GACGTCCGTAATTTTCATCGGAGGCTGAAGATCGATCTGCATGACAGAACCCTCTTCTAAGGCTTGAAAAAGGATGACATTGGAACCTTTGAAAAATTTATTTTCAATGTCTACCTCAACATCAAGATCATAATATTTCAAATCCCACCAGGTTCTTTCAGGCGTAATGACGCCCATCAGACTGTCGTCTTTGGTGTACTGAGAAAAAACCTGACTCGTGAATACGAGCAGTACTAAAGTAATGAAGGCTTCTTTTTTCATAAGAAGCCCAAAATAGCAAATTACTTTTTGATTTGCTCTGCCAGCAGGGCAATCCCTTCCTGAAAACTTTTTGGTTGGTAACCCAATACCTTTTTGGCTTTTGAAATATCAAAACCTGTTTTTGGCGGTCTTTTGGCGGGTTGTGAGAAAGTAGCTGCCGTGGCCTCAGCAATAAGCGTTTTGTCCAGGTTAAAGAAATCGGCAGTCAAATTGGCCATTTGATACGGGTTCAAAAGCTGTTCGCCTGAGATATTGAATATGCCCGCAGCCTCTTTTTCGGCAATGAGTGCACAGCCTTTAGCCAGATCCTCAGCAAGTGTTGGAGTTCGCCATTGATCGGTAACCACATTGATTTTTTTGCCTTCTTCCAGCGATTTTTTCACCCAAAGGATGATATTTGACCTGCTCATATCATGAGCAATTCCATAGACTAAAACAGTACGGGCAATGGCCCATTTGATATCAGAATGGAGGATCAGCTTTTCGCCGGCCCACTTGCTCCAGCCGTAAAAACTTAATGGATTGGCTTCGGCTTCTTCTTTGTAGGGGCCCTCAGTTCCATCAAAAATAAAATCAGTGGAGAGATGGAGAAGAAATGAATCGCTTGCTTTGCAGGCTTCAATCAGATATTCAACAGCCGTAACATTCTGTGCCCAGCAGTTGTCTTTGTCAGACTCACACTGGTCCACGTTGGTCATGGCCGCAGTATTGATAACCACATCCGGTTTGGCTGCTTTTATAACAGACAAAACTTCTTCCCGGTCGGTGATATCCATTTTTTTGAAGGTGTAACCATCGGTATAAGGCAGACGGTTTTCTCCTCTGGCGGTAGCAATAATCTCTGATTTTCCTTCATTTTTGAGAAGTTCTACCAGTTTTTGACCAAGAAGTCCGTTTGAGCCTGTGATTAAAATTTTCTTCATTCTGGGTAGGCGTATCCGTATAAATTCGAAATCTTTTTCTTACTCATTCTTTTGGCAGAGATGTTCATTTTAACATCTTCCAGAGGTCTTTCTGCACCATCAGTCTCCATTTTTTCTATGGTTTCGGCCACCTCAATTCCTTGGATGATTTCTCCAAAAACAGTGTAATTATTATCAAGGAAGGGTGTTCCACCGATAGTTTGGTAAGCCTTGTATTGTTCAGGAGTGTATTCAAGTTCTATCCGAGGGGTGTTCCCGCTGACTTGTCGTGCTTCAATTGCTTTCAGTTGTTGCTCTTCGTATTTTTTTCCGGTAACAATGTAAAACTGGCAACCACTGGATTCTTTTCTTGGATTGTTCGTCCTTGCCGCTGCCAACGCTCCTTTTGTATGCACATGCTTCGCGGTGAATTCATAGGGAACTTTCGGTAGGTTACTACCTCCGGCTCCCAGTCTTGCTCCTTTTCTGGCATTCTTAGAGTCCGGATCTCCCCCCTGTATCATAAACTCATTCACGATTCTGTGAAAAAGTAAATCCTGATAAAATCCGGATTCTGTCAGTTTGAGAAAATTTGCTTTGTGTTTTGGCGTATCATCAAAAAGAACGGCATGCATGGTTCCCTTTGATGTTTCAATGGTAATCAGATAGTCTTTTTTGCTCTTCTTCTGTGCAAAAACAGATGTGCTTAAAAGTATTAGCAGAAGCAGTCTGGTCATAGTGCTTATTTTTTTGGCGGTTCCCAAAGTTCAATCTTTCGCCCTTCCGGGTCAATAATCCATCCGAAATTGCCAAAGTCGGAGTTTTCTCTTTCTGACATAACCTCTACTCCTTCCTTTTCAAGTGTTGTGAGAAGTTCGTCCAGATTTTCAACCTGAAAGTTGATCATAAAGTCAACATTTGAAGGCTTCATATAATCGCCTTTATCATCAAAAATGCTAAAAGCCGTGTATTTATTACCTGCCGGATTTTCAGGGGTATCCCATTGGAAGACGGCTCCCCATTCTTCCATGGCAATGCCGAGGTGTTTCTGGTACCATTCCATCAGGCCTTTTCTGTCTTTTGATTTGAAGAAAATACCGCCTATTCCTGTGACTCTGTTCTTCATAAAGCTGAATTTAGTTGGTTCCTGATTTCCTTGAGTATTTCTTTTCCACCCTGATCCATCAGTTTTTTGGCCGTATCTATGCCCAGCTGTTCAGGATCATCAAGCAAAGTGCTTACCCGAATAATCTTTTTGCCGTCCAGGCTCACAATCCCCGCATTGAGTTCAAGCAGATAATCATCAAACCAATTGCAATATCCGAATACGGGAATGCTACAGCCTCCATTGATTTCTTTCAGAAAACTTCTTTCAGCCCTCAGGCATATCTCTGTTAACGGATGGTTACAGGCATGGATGATCAATTCACGCTTTTCCTTATCAAGATTGACACTTGATTCTACAGCCACGGAGCCTTGTCCTACCGCAGGTGTAAAACGTTTAACAGGTAGTTTCTCTTTGATTTTATCATGATAGCCCATGCGGTGGACACCGGCGTAGGCAAGCAACAAGGCATCACAGTCTCCTGCTTCCATTTTACCAATCCGAGTTTGCAGGTTGCCACGCATATCCACAATATTGATATGAGGGTAAAAGGCTTTCAGCATGGCTACACGACGTGTGCTGGAGGTGCCTACTGTAAAAGAGGACTCCATGTTGAGCTCTTTATGACTCACCAAAACGTCATTAACTTCTTCACGCTCTGTAAAAGCAATGATTTCGAAATCTTCGTCAAGTGATGATTGAAGGTCTTTGGCACTGTGGACGGCTATATCGATTTCACCTGAGCGAAGCTGATCTTCCAGCTCCTCTGTAAAAACACCTTTGCTCCCGATTTTTGAAAGTGAGCGATCCAGAATTTTATCCCCTTTGGTATGGATGATTTTTATCTCTACCTGGGCACCGGCTTCTTTGAGTTTTTCCTCAATGTAATAAGCCTGCCAAAGTGCGAGTTTACTTCCCCGGGTTCCGATGGTTATAGTCATATCTAAATATAAAAGACGCCAAATATACTAATGAAAAGACCCAGCAGAAAGCCTGCTGCTATTTGCAAGGGCGTGTGAGCGTTGAGTTTTAAACGAGCTGAGAGTACCAGGCCACCAATAAACAGAGCCGTAAAAAAAGGTACACTTAATAAAGACTCGTCATAATGAATTCTGAGGGTGAAGAATGCTCCGATAACCCCGCCGATAGCTGCCGAATGAGCTGAAATTTTCCATTTCAGGTTTATGACGGCTACAAGGGCAATAACCAAAGTAATGAGCCCGATAATTAGTGCAGAAGGCAAAAGCATACTCGATTTCTGAGCGAAGAAATAAGCCAGAAAACCGGAGCTTACCACCGTTATCAGATAGGGGATTCTTCGCTCTTTGGGTTCTTCCATTGTAAGACTCTTTATTTGACCTCTTTTATACAGCCAGTAGACCATTAATGACGGAAAAATGAAAGTGTACAAGAGAACAAAAAATAGCAGTAGAAGCTTAGCAACAGTAGGGTAGCCCTCAATAGAAACAAGATATGGTGCCACGAAATACAAAACAGCCAGCAGGTAGGTGGGTATGAGCCCCGGGTAAAAAAGATAAGAAATATAAGCTGCTGTCTTTTGGCTCAAAAAAAAAGAGTTTCTGACGCAAATATAGCATCAGAAACTCCTCTAAGGTAATGTTTTGATTACAATTGTTTCCGAAGGCGGGCAACGGGTATGTTTAACTGCTCACGGTATTTTGCCACTGTTCTTCTGGCAATCTTATAGCCACGCTTTTTCAATTGCTTCTCCAGCTTATCATCAGAAAGTGGGGCGTGCTTAGGTTCTGAATCAATTAGCTCTTTCAGAATATTCTTAACCTCACGGCTTGATGCATCTTCGCCGGATTCTGTAGAGATACCCTCTGAGAAGAAATATTTAAGCGGATAAATACCGAAATCTGTCTGAACGGCTTTGCTGTTAGCAACTCTTGATACAGTAGAGATATCCATGTCAATCTTCTCAGCTATATCCTTCAAAATCATCGGCTTAAGCTTGCTCTCATCGCCATCCTGGAAGAACTCTTCCTGATATTTAACGATAGCTTCCATGGTCTTGAGTAAAGTTTGCTGACGCTGCTTAATAGCATCTATAAACCATTTTGCTGCATTTAATTTCTGCTTTACAAAAGTGACTGTTTCTTTAACTTCTTTATTCTTTTTGTCGCTTTTGTCATAGGTGTCAAGCATTTCTGAAAATGATCTGCTAACCCTTAGCTCCGGTGCATTCTTTGAATTAAGAATGATTTCAAGCTTGTTGTTTTCTGAGGTAACAATGAAGTCAGGCATCAGGTACTTGGCTGTGCCTTCGTTACCTGAAATTCCACCTGGTTTTGGGTTTAATCGGGTAATCAGGTCAATAGCATCTTTAAGCGTTTCCTGATCTGTCCCTAGCTTTTTACGAATTACCTCAAAGTGTTTTTTAGTAAACTCCTCAAAATAATTCTCAATAATATCGATGGCATACAGGCACTCCTGAGTGTGACATTTCATTCTTTCCAACTGTAGGCTCAGGCACTCCTTCAAGTCACGTGCACCAATACCAGCTGGTTCAAATTTCTGAACTTTGTGAAGTACGTCCTCAACCTCTTCCTCACTCACATAAAGGTTCTGACTGAAAGCCAGATCATTACAAATGGAGCGGACAGGTCTTCTAATATAGCCGTCGTCATCAATACTACCGATCAGCTGTTTGCCAATACTTTCTTGTTTTTCATTCAGTTTCAGAAATCCGAGTTGCTGCTCGAGTGATTCCATTAAACTGCTAATAGAAACCACCGGCATAACTTCACGATCTTCATCCCATCCATCGCTGTACATTTTGTAACCAGAATAATCATCCTGGTTCATATATTCTTTAACGTCAAACCGCTCGCTTGAATCAAGACTTTCGTAGTCACTGAAATCATCACCATAGTCGTCTTTGTCATCATAGCTGTCATCAGAGTAATCGTCTTCCTTGTTTTTCTCCTGCATTTCTTTTCCTTCTTCAAGGGCAGGGTTAATTTCAAGTTCTTCTTCGATTCTTTGGTCCAGCTCGGCAGTAGGGATTTGTAACAGTTTAATGAACTGAATCTGTTGCGGCGAAAGACGCTGCTGGAGGGATTGGCTGAAAGTTAATTTTTGCATCGTAAGTCAAGTTTCTTCAAAGTATATCAGGATAGTTGTTTATGCTTGATCATTAACCGTGCCAAACATTTTTTTTCTTTTCAGATTGACAGCCTGAATACATCTGTTAAACTTGTTTGGTTTAATATAGGAATTTGCGTAAGCCTTTGATTTTTAGACAACTATATTCAAATAGTTGCACCCAAATCAAATGTTTTATAATGATACAAAAAAAAACTGAAAATGAAGCAATGATTAGCCTGAGTATGAAAAATGCTCCTTAACCTATAATGGTTTTTAATTTCATTTCTGTCTCTTTCCATTCTTTTTCAGGAACAGAGTCGGCGGTGATTCCGCAGCCGCCGAAGAGGCTGATTTTATGATCAGCAATACATAAACTTCTAAGATTTACGAAGAGAGTGGTTCTTTGATTTAAGTTGACCGGCCCAAGGTATCCACTATAAAGGCCGCGATTGTATGGTTCATTTTCTTTAATAAACCCTAAGGCCTCTTCTTTCGGCATACCACAAACAGCGGAGGTTGGGTGCAGTAGCTCAAGCATGACTGAAGCTATCTGTGGAAAGTTAATTTTGTGAGAATCCACTTTGAAAGTGGTTTGTAGATGCATCAGGTTTCCGGCCTGAATAGTTTTAGGGCCTATTTCATCAAACTCACGCACTCTTATTTTCTTGAAGCAATTGATGATGTATCGACTAACCAACGCCTGTTCTTCAATTTCTTTCTGACGCCAAAGAGCCTCACTGCAAGAAATCAGCTCACCATTCTGGTCGTAAGCTGATTGAGTGCCGGCAAGAGCCATAGTTTCAAAAATGCCCTGATCGTCCTGAGTTACAAGAATCTCCGGAGATGCTCCTATCCATATTTGATTTTCCTGAGGCAAGTAAACCAATGAGCAAAACAGAGAGGCATACTTTTGACAAATTGACCTGAAGTGCTCAAGGGCGTCAAAATTTTCAGGAATGTCAATTTCTTTTTTCCTCGAAAGAACTACTTTCTGGAAAGAATCAGTTTCCTCAATTTTAGTTACAGCCCTCTCCACAAGTTCTTCAAAAGCTCTTTGTTCTCCTGCCTCAGACAGAAAGTTGATTTTAACTTCAGGTTTGCTTTTTGAAGGCGTCTGATTTTCAGTTATGACGAGCCCAAGTTCCTCCTCAATAAAGGTTAGTACTTTCTCCGGTGTCTGCTCATTTAGACTTGTGAGCTGAACCCATAAATCTGCCAGAATAAAATGAGACGCTTCCGAATCCTCAAAGGGAGTCATCAGAAAACCACCCGGAAGCTCTTCAAGGTCAGTTTTGAATACTTTTTGTTCCTGATTGGAGGAGAGGACAAGATTTATATCTTTTTGATTCGGTAACCGCCAAAGAGCAAAAGGGAACTGTCCGGTCATCAATTGCTTCAATGTCTGGAGAGTATTGATCTCTTTGGTTTTGGTTGGAATCATTATTCGTTTTCAATCATTGCTGTTTCTTCCACTTCTAATCCTTCATTATTGTATTTTGAAGGGCATTTCAGTAGAATTTGCTCAGCTTCAAAGTATTGGTTCTCAAGGTTCATTGACCCCACAACCACTACCTTTTCAGAACGCTCCAAATCCTGAGGTTTCGGCTTGTTGAAAACAACTTTGGATTCATTCTGAAGGGAATCAATCATCATAAATTCAAAACGGTTAGGATCAACTGAAGGCTCGTAAACCATTCCAGTAATGTTTCCCATTCCGTCTTTTTTGAGCTCTCCCACGACATGAACGGCATTTGAATTACCATCTTCAGCCATTCTTTTTGCTTCACCAAAATCAGAGTAGGTGCTGGCGTCACCAACGGTTGATATGATCATGGCAACAGCCACGGCTATAACCGCCAGAGCAATTATATGTGATTTCTTCATTGTTTTTCCAGTTTGCTAACTCGTTTGTCTAACAAAAATAAATAGAGTAAAATTCCTAAAGTTACCACCGCCACGACAGCGATAACCACCCAGAATTTTCCATCCTGACGAAGGCCGTCAGCCATTACCACGTCAGATTGAAGTAATATTGATAAAATAAGATCAAGAGACATTATTGATTCAGTTTATTGTATTCCAATTTGATAATTCTGGCCTTTAAAGAGGCTACCCAGATGCCTACTAAAACCCACCCGATAACAGCGGGGTAGAAAACCATTCGCATTTGATTGTCCATGTCGTACTTTCCGAAAGCAGGGTTGCCTCCGTTACCAGGGTGAAGCGAATCTGTAACACGAGGTAAAATCCAAACGAGTGGCATAAAAGCTGCAAAGGCAAAAATGTTGTAAACCGCTGAGAGTCTCGCTTTTTTCTGTTCATCCTCAAAAGAGCCTCTCAAAATGAAATAGGCGGCATAAATGAGCAAACCTACTTCTACGGCAATGAGTTTTGGGTCGGCCGGTAAGGCAGAGCCCCAGGTGAATTTGCCCCAGATGGCACCAGTGATGAAACCCAAAATTCCCAGATAAAATGCTGTACTGGCAAAAGCGATGGCCTGCTGGTCACGTATGATGTCTCCGGTTCGCAAATACTGAATTGATCTCCAGACCGAAATCGTCATCAAAGTCATCATTGAAAACCACATGGGTACGTGGAAATAAACGTTTCTGATGGTTTCATTGAGAATGGGCTGGCGAGGAACCTCACCCGCAAGACCCATTATAGAGACATATACCAGAAGAATGGCTCCCAGAATTTTCCACCATGTATTTTTTAGTGTCATTTTTTTGATGAATCAAACGTTTAGCTTCTCCATAAAAACGGGAAAAGAATAAAACTAAGAGCCAGAACTATGGCATCAAGGCCCAACAAAGTTAATATTTCGTCCTGACTGACACTGAATGCCAGCCCGTCCATAGCGTTTTTTGAAAGCCTCATGAGCATCAGCAACATGGGAATAATGATGGGGAAACTCAACAAGGCCATTATTGAAGTTGTATTTTCAGCTTTCGAAGCAATGCCCGAGATAAGGGTTAAAGTTCCCGAAAATCCCAAAGCTCCCAAAACCACCGATAAGATGTACATTGGCATATCCTGAACAGGATTTTGAAGAAAAGCCAGATAAATACCAAAGCCCACCACCGCCAGAAAAAGCATCAGGATGAAATTATAAATAAGTTTCGAGATGATAATGGCCTCCGGGCTGGCAAGCGTAAAATAGTAAGCTTGTCTGTTTTGGTTCTCCTGAGCAAAACTCTTAGCCATTGCGTTTATGGCTGTAAATAAGATAATTATCCAGAAAAGTGTATTCCAAACGACCGGGCTCAGACTGTTAGCCTTAATACGAAAACTTAGAAAACAGATGAAAACAGTAGAGACCAGATAGAGAATCATACCATTGAAAGCGTACTTATTTCGCCATTCAAGGGTGATGTCTTTCTGCAATAAAGCCAATATTTCTCTCATCGATCTTCCCCGACTCAATGCGGGAAGGCAAAGTTACAGTCAAAAAGCTTCGTGACATACCCTTTTGTCTAAAAAACTCCAACTCAAGAGGCTGATTTATCTCATATTCAGAACCGTCTATTTCTTGTACTGATGACTAAGGTCAAGGAGTTTAATATTTCTGAACCAAACGGGGTGACCTTCAGCCTGTAAGGCAATGTATCCTTCTTTTAATGGTTTGCCAAGGTTTTCAATATACCATGTTTTATCCTCAACCCACTGCGTTTCATCTTCCTGCTCCCACCCTCCAATTTGAGGTTTTGTGTAGGTTAATACAGTATCGCCTTCTACAATATGATGAACTATGGAGTCACCTAAAACCACGGCTTCAATACTTACCCATTGGTCTTCAAAGGTCGGCCCATCAGCATACATCATATGGTCAGTCCAAAGTTTCCCGTCTTTCACAACATGAGTTCCTGGATTGGCAAGGTTGCCTGTGGCACGATCCGATGAGTCAATTCTGGAAAGAAACTGAAATTCGATGGAAGCCGGGAAGTTCTGATTCAACTCCTGACTGGCGGCTGATTGCGAATGTAACATAATGCCGCTATTTGCCTCAGCATAATAAGGACTCCCAGGTGTGAGTTCTCCAAAAATCCGATATTCCATTTTTAGCCGGTAGTGCGAGAATGGCTTATTGTAATAAAGGTGACCAAACTCATGAGTGAAGGTATCGTACTCGGCATAGTTGACCTTAATGATGCTATCCTCTACAATAAATGTGTTGTTATAATTATCGTTAAGCTCATGTCCGGAGATTTTAATATCCCAGCCGGTAAGGTCTTTTCCATTAAAAAGAGAAATCCAGTTTTCACTTTCCTTCGGGTTTTCTTTACAGTTGGTAAAAGCAATTAAAAATAGGAGTAAAACTGAAAGGATTTTGAAATTCTTCATGTCAATGGGTTCGGGTTGAAATGATTGATAGTTAGGGTTGAAAAAATTACGTATATGGATTGCGTTAGCAAAGAGTGTTCAAGGTTCGTATTTGCAATCACAGCAAATATCCAGAAATTTCAATAAAAGATATTCTTTTAATGCAGTATATGCAGTTATTGTTTTTACATTTGCATCAACCTAATACTACCTAAACGGTCTGCTTTAAAGAATATTCACCTTAAACTATTTGTTGTATGACAAAAAGATCTACTTTTTGGAAAGTAGACAAAGGCATACCACAGTATTCTAGCAGGAAATCGTTTTCTAAAAGTTTATTGTCTGTCCTTTGTCTTATGCTGTTTGTTCTGCAGGTTAAGGCTGCTCAGCGTATTTCCGGAACGGTAACTGACGAATCAGGTATTGGAATGCCTGGTGTTAACGTTACCGAAAAAGGAACTACTAATGGAGCCGTAACTGATGTAGATGGAAAGTACACGCTCACTGTTGAAGGGGCGAACTCTGTACTCGTTTTCTCTTTTGTTGGTTACGAAAGTCAGGAAGTAACCGTTGGGTCTCAAACCGTAATTAATGCTTCTCTTGCTCCTGATTCAGGCACGCTTGAAGAGGTAGTGGTTGTTGGTTATGGTACTCAAAAGAAAGTAACTGTTACCGGTGCGGTTACAGCTATTAAAGGTACTGAAATTGTTAAGTCACCTGCGGTTGACATGTCAAACTCTCTTGCTGGTCGTTTGCCGGGTCTTGTTGTGATCCAGACAAGCGGTGAGCCAGGTTATGATGGAGCCAGAGTTCGTATCAGAGGTAATAACACACTGGGTAACAGTGAGCCTTTGATCGTAATTGATGGTATTCCTGACAGAGCTGGTGGACTTGGTCGTTTAAACCCGAAAGACATTGAGTCTATCTCTGTTTTGAAAGATGCCTCTGCAGCAATTTACGGTGCCAGAGCGGCGAATGGAGCGATTTTGATTACTACTAAAAGAGGTAAGTCAGGCAAGCCGACAATCTCTTACGATTTTAACCAAGGTTTTTCTCAGCCAGGAACTATCCCTCAAATGTCTAATGCTTATGAGTACATGAGTATTATGAATGAGCTACCGATTTATAAAACTGTACCGGTAGATGAGTGGGGAAATGCATGGCAATCAATTCAGTCAACAGGGACCTATGATTCACCGACAGCTGGTGTTTCTACCATTAACTCTCGTTACCCGTCTGATTTAGTTGAGCGTTATCGCACTGGTAACAGTGATCCGTGGTTCTACCCTGATACTGACTGGTATGATGATACTTTCAGAGACTGGGCTCCACAGGGACGTCACAATCTTCAGATTTCTGGTGGTGCAGAGAGTATTCGCTATATGGCTTCAATGGGTATTGTGAATCAGGAAGCGATCTACAATAATTCAGCGACCAAGTACAATCAGTATAATTTCAGAACAAATCTGGATGCCAATATCAATAAGTACATAAACACAAGTTTAGGTGTCTTGGTCAGAAGAGAGCAACGTAAATTCCCAACTGTGGGTGCCGGAGCTATCTTCCGTATGTTGATGCGTGGTCGTCCTAACGAGCCGGCTGTCTGGCCTACGGGTGAGCCAGGTCCTGATATTGAAAATGGGCAAAACCCTTATGCGGTTACTACAAACGCTACAGGTTATGTAGATGATCCTACAGATTATACACAGGCTCAAGGTGCCATTAATATCACCAACCCATGGATTGATGGTTTGAAACTGACACTTTCTGGTGCTATTGACAAAACCAACCGTACTACCAAGACCTTTGAAACTCCATGGAAATTATGGAAATGGGATGGTGAAACTGTTGGTGCTGATGGTTTACCTGTTCTTGAAGGTGCAATTCGCTCAAACTTCACTGATCCACGTCTTCGTCAGCGTTTTGAGTCGACATTGAATACTAACGCTACAGCGATGTTGAGCTATGATAAATCATTTAACAGTGGTATTCATAACCTTAATATGTTAGCGGGTGTTACTCGTGAGACATTCCAGGGTGAAAACTTCTCAGCATACAGAAGAAACTATATCTCTTCTGCAATTGATCAGATTTTCGCTGGTGGAACAGAAGGTCAGCAGACAGGTGGTAGTGCATACGAAAGAGCTCGTTTAGGTTACTATGGTCGTGCTCAGTATAACTTCAAAGAGAAATATCTTGCTGAGTTTATCTGGCGTTATGATGGCTCTTATATCTTCCCTGAGTCAGGTAGATTCGGTTTCTTCCCGGGAGTTTTGGTTGGTTACAACATCTCTGAAGAAGACTTCTTTAACGTAAGCGGAGTAGATTTCATGAAGTTAAGAGGGTCTTTCGGCCAGATGGGTAATGATCAGGTATTCTACAATGGTCAGCTTCAGGAGTATGCGTTCTTATCTACTTATGGTTTTGGTCAGTATCCGATCAATAATGCAGTAGTAAATACTCTTCGTGAAACGGTTTTAGCTAACCCTAACTTTACATGGGAAAGAGCGAATAATTTAAACGTAGGTTTAGATGCAGGATTCCTGAATAATAAGCTCGACCTTACTTTAGAGTACTTTGTGAATAAGCGTGACCAGATTTTGATTCAGAAAACAGGTTCAACACCAGCTTCTTCTGGTATCAGTTCTCTTCTACCTCCTGTAAACGCAGGTAAAGTAGAAAACAGAGGATTTGAATTTGCTCTGGGTTATAATGGTAGCACAAGAAGAGACCTTCGTTTCCGTGCAGGTGTAAATGGTGGCTATGCCAAGAACAAGATCATCTTTATGGATGAGGTTCCTGGTGCACCAGACTATCAAAGACAGGAGGGTAACCCTATTGGTGCTCCGTTGGTTTATCTATCTGATGGTGTTTTCCAAAGCGTAGCTGATATTGATGCCAATAACATCGATTACAGTGCAGTGACTTCTCAATTGCTTCCAGGTGATATGAAGTTTGTAGATTATAATAATGATGGTAAAATTGATGGAGATGATGCTGTTCGTTATGATAAGAATACAACTCCTACCTTCAACTATGGAGCTACTTTTGATCTGAACTACAAGAATTTTGATCTGGCTATTCTTTTGCAAGGTGCAATGGGTGCGGCTATCAGAGTTCAGACAGAGTCAGGTGATATTGGAAACTATTTGAGATATGACTACGAGAACCGTTGGTCAATTGACAATCCAAGTGCTACAAGCCCGCGTTTAGCAAGTAGAGGTGATACCTACTATACCGGTGGTAACTATGGAAACAATACATACTATCTGTTCAGCAAAGATTATATCCGTCTGAAAAACATTGAGTTGGGTTATACCTTGCCAAACACAGTGCTTGAGAAGGCTGGAATTGGAAATGTACGTTTGTACGTGAATGGCTTGAATGTGTTCACATTTGCTAAGCAGAAAGTGTTTGATCCTGAATTTGAGTCAGGTAGCGGTCAGTATTATCCGCAAAGTAGAGTGATTAATACAGGCTTAACTTTAACTTTCTAAATCGTATTAAGAATGAAGAAAATAAAACAAAAAATAGGCTTATTAGTAGCTCTGTTTGTCGTGAGTTTCTCATGTGATACGGAGTTCCTGAATACGCGGCCTTTAGATAAAATATCGAGTGATGCTACCTGGGCTGACGGTCCTTTGGCTGAAGCGTTTATTTTTAATATTTATTCCTTTTTGGGATATGGTGGTTTTGAGGAGCAAGCCTTGGCGGCTTACACTGATGAGGCCATGTTTACCCACTCTGGTCGTAATATCAATACCTTTACTGAAGGTACTGAGAGTCCAAATAACGTTGCCTGGGTTTCGGGAACGTATGAGTGGGGCAATATGTATCTTGCCATTCGTCAAGCCAATACGGCTATTCAGAACCTTCCTGATGCATCCTTTGATGATCAGGGTCTGAAAGACCGTCTGATGGGTGAAGCTCACTTCTTGAGAGCGTATTACTATCAGCAGTTATTGCGTTTTTATGGTGGTATCCCAATCATCGACAGACCTTATGGTTTGGATGAAGATTATAGTATTGCCAGAAACACTTATGAAGAGTGCGTGAATTTCATTGTTGCTGACCTTGACAAGGCCGCTTCTCTTTTGGACGGCAAGTCAAGAATTCCGGGACGTGCTTCAAGATTAGCTGCAATGGCTTTGAAAGCAAGAGTATTGCTTTATGCAGCTAGTGACTTGCACGATGCTGGTAAGGCTCAGGCGAATAGCTCAACGCTGGCTGGTTATTCTGATATCGCTCTTGTAGCTTACACTTCTGGTGATCAGACAACTCGTTATAATGCTGCAAAAAATGCAGCTAAAGCTGTTTTGGATGAACTTCCTGGCTATAAGCTGGATTTGTCAGCTCCTGTTTCAGAGAGTGAAGGACGTTCAAACTATAAGTCAATCGCTATGGGTGGTCGTTCTGCAATCGGTGACCCTGCCGCAGAAGCAGAGTTGATCTTTGAGCGTACGCACACTCCATTGTACACTCAGGAAGATAATTGGCCTTTGGGTGGTATTCACTATGGTATCAATAACGGACCAAACGGTTATCATAACTGGGCCGGAAATACTCCGATTCAGCAATTGGTTGATGACTATGAAATGATGGATGGTTCGTCTTTTGACTGGAATAACGGCGAGCACGCCTCGGCTCCATACCAAAACCGTGACCCACGTTTTTATGCAACTGTTCTTTTTGATGGAGCAGACTGGAAGCCAAGACCTGCCGATGTGGCTCCGCTTGACCCGGTAAATCAAATTCAGACTGGTTTCTACGATGATGGGAATGGTGGTGTAATTAATGGTATAGATACCCGTAAATCAGTTATTGAAGACTGGAACGGTACCCGTACACATTATTATACTCATAAGTTTATTGATGCTGATCCGGCTTTGGCTGACAATCAGTCTAACGCTCAGGTGATTCCATGGCCGTTTATCAGAGTTACAGAAATGGCTCTTTCTTATGCGGAGGCCGCCTTTAAAACAGGCGATGAAGCTTCGGCTAGAGAGTGGATTAACAAGATTAGATTCAGAGCAGGTATGCCGGCTATCAATGATAGCGGAGCAGACCTTTGGGCTCGTATTATAAATGAAAGACGTGTAGAATTGGCCTATGAAGAGCATCGTTATCATGATGCCCGTCGTTGGATGATTGCCCCTGAAACCCTTGGTCGAGGTATCAAAGCCATTGATGTCAAGGCTACTTTGAAGCCGGGTGCTACAGCTCATTCGCCATACAGGTATGACCCTGAAGTGTATAATTATACATACACGGTGGTAGATGAAACAACCAACGAATCCCGTAAATGGGATGACAAAATGTATTATCGTGTTTTGACTCGTGATGAGGTAAACAGAAACAACCTGTTGGTGCAAAACCCGGGATACTAAAATTTGTCAAAATCATTTTGAAATAGAAAAATCTATCCCTGAAAATTGGGATAGATTTTTTTACTTTTAGAGCTATATGCAAAAGCCCTTAAGTATCATAACTCCCTTTTTTCTTTTCCTCTTTTTGAGTGGCCTTTCTTCTTGTGACAGGTCCGGAGGCGGATCTGAAAAAAACACAGATGAAGGAGAAAAACTATTTACGCTATTATACCCGACACACACCAATATTAATTTCCAAAACTCCCTGACCGAAGGCCTGAATACGAATATATTGATGTATGAGTATTTCTATAATGGCGGGGGAGTAGCGGCGGCAGATTTTAATGGAGATGGCCTTGACGATCTCTACTTTACTGCAAACATGAGTGAAAATAAGTTGTATCAAAACAACGGCGATTTTCGCTTCCAGGACATAACGGGAATCGCCGGTGTCAGCGGAAGGCCAGGGCCGTGGAAAACCGGGGTTTCGGTTGTGGATATCAATGCGGATGGCAAAATGGACATATACCTCTGCTACTCAGGGGCTCTGCCACCTCATAAACGGGTCAATCAGCTATTTGTTAATCAGGGTAATAATGATCAGGGGGTTCCCCAATTTAAAGAAGCAGCCGAAGAGTACGGACTCGCCAGTGCTGGCTACAGTAATCAGGCCTACTTTTTTGATGCTGACCTCGATGGTGATTTGGATATGCTGCTACTCAATCACAATCCTAAAAATCTCCCGATTTTAAATGAAGCAGGTACCCGTCAATTGATGGCCAAAGATGATCCTGAAATGGGCCTTCGTTACTACAGAAATGATGAAGGTCTTTTTAAAGACGTTACCACTCAAAGTGGAATTAATGGCTCTGCTTTAAGCTATGGTTTAGGCCTTGGAATTTCTGATTTTAATCAGGATGGTCTCCCTGATTTTTATGTCTCAAATGACTACTCCGTTCCTGATTATTTATATCTCAATCTGGGAGGAGGTAAATTCAAGAACCAATTAGAAGAAAGTCTCAGACACACCAGTCAGTTCTCCATGGGAAATGATGTCGCGGATTATAATAATGATGGCCTGACCGACATTTTCACCCTTGACATGCTACCTGAGGATAATAAACGTCAAAAGCTTCTTCTGGCTCCTGACAACTGGAATAAATTTGACCTCAACTTAAGAAGCGGTTTCTATTATCAATATATGAGAAACATGCTTCAGCAGAATAATGGAGACGGTACTTTTAGTGAAATAGGCCAGCAAATGGGTGTATCTAACACTGACTGGAGTTGGTCTGCTTTACTGGCTGACTATAATAATGACGGCTTTAAAGATCTGTTCATATCAAATGGCTATTTCAGAGACTATACCAACCTCGACTTCATCAAATACATGGATGATTTTGTAAAGGAAAAGGGTAGACTTCAACGAGAAGACGTTCTTGAAATAATTAAGCAAATGCCCTCTTCTAATGTTGTCAACTATGCCTTTGAAAACCAAAATGGAAAAGGTTTTACCAACAAAACCGCTGAGTGGGGAGTTGGTGAGGTGGCCAATAGCAATGGAGCGGCCTACACTGACCTTGACAACGACGGAGATCTTGATTTGGTGGTCAATAATATTAATAAAGCGGCTTTTGTTTTTAAAAATGAGTCAAAGTCAAACTATCTCAAAATAAAATTCAAAGGCTCAGAAAAGAATCCTGACGGCCTTGGTGCGGCAGTGGAAATCAGGTCTTCGGCTGGTATGCAAAGACTTGAGCAAAATCCATACAGAGGTTACCTTTCAACCATGTCAAAGGAATTGATTTTTGGTCTGGGTGACCAGAAGCAGATTGACGAACTCATGGTGCAATGGCCAGATGGGAAAACACAGCGATTGGCTTCGGTGAAAGCTAATCAGGTTATAGAACTGGATTATAAAAATGCTTCAGAAAAAGTTAAAGGAGAAAAGGATAGCCAGAGGCTTTTTGACGAGGTAAAGGCTCCGTCTTTTGAGCATCAAAACAGAACTATTCGCGACTATGACAGGCAGTCGCTTTTGATTAATGAACTTTCATTTTCCGGCCCTTCATTAGCCAAAGCTGATGTGAACGGTGATGGCCTTGAAGATATTTTTGTCGGAGGAAATGCCGGGCAAAGTTCCACTATCTTTTACCAGAACGCTTCCGGCGGTTTTACCTCAAATTCAGACTCATTTAAGGCGGATGCAAGTTCTTCTGATGATATTGCTGCATTTGCTGATGTAGATGGCGACGGAGATTTTGATCTCTATGTTGGCGGTGGAGGCTACCATGATTTCAAAAAAGATGATAAAGTTTTGCAGGATCGTCTATACCTGAATGACGGAAAAGGTAATTTCACGAAATCCTCCGGTTTACCGGAGATGCTTACCTCTACCGGTGCCGTGGCTTTTTCAGATATCAATGGAGATGGTGCACAAGATCTCTTTGTGGGAGGAAGGGTGATTCCCGGTGGGTACCCTGAAAGTCCTCGATCTTATATTTTGATTAATGACGGCAAGGGAAGTTTTACCGATAAAACACTCGATTTTAATCAGGAACTCGGCTACATAGGTATGGTGTCAACAGCTCAATGGGCGGATTTAAATGCTGATGGAAGTAAAGAACTCATTCTGGCGGGAGAATGGATGCCACTTTCTGTGTTTGAGTTAAAGGCTGGCAAACTAGAGAATCAGACCCAAAAATATTTCGGTAAAGAACTAAAAGGCTGGTGGAATACTTTTGAAATCGCAGACCTGAACAAAGATGGCTTACCCGATATAATTGCTGGAAATATGGGTTTGAACACTCAATTTAAGGCGAGTAAAAAGGAGCCTTTGGAACTGTACTTTGATGATTTTGATGAAAACGGATCAATTGATCCTATTTTCAATTTTTATGTTCAAGGGAAAAGCTATCCGTACTTAACCAGAGATGAGCTGGTTAATCAAATTCCGAAATTCAAGACTCAGTTTAATACTTTTGAAAGTTACTCTACCGTAGGACTTGATAAGTTCTTAACCACAACTCAAATTGAAAAAGCAGGTCATCTCGCGGCCAACTTCATGGAAACTGCCATCTTTTTGAACCAAAAGGGTGGGACCTTCTCCAAAGTAACTTTGCCTGCACAGGCTCAATACTCACCAGTATATTCGATTCAGGTTCTTGATGCTGATAAAGACGGAGATCAGGATATTCTTTTATTTGGTAATAATAGCCATACTAAACTCCGTTTTGGAAAGTTTGATGCTAATTACGGTGTTTTGCTAAGGGGTGATGGAAAAGGTGGTTTTGAATACGCCAGTCAATCGGATTCAGGTTTTAGTGTGCGTGGAGATGTGAGATCCTCGGTTTTATTGAAGGATTATTTAATTTTGGGAATCAACGGAAAGTCGCTCAAAGCGTATAAGAACATTGAGAAACAACAAAATATTTAATCTAATAACCTTGTTGGTGGCTTTCTTAGCGACCATATCTTGTCAGGATAAGTCCGAGCCAATTTCTGAAAATGATGTAGCGGTTTCTTGGGCCAAAATGACTTTGTATTTGACCCAGTACACGCCGGCTAATTCTCCAACCTATGCCTCCAGAGCCATTGGTTATATAGGGCTTACTATGTATGAGTCGGTAGTGCCAGGTTACCCTGATTATCAATCTGTTCAGCCTCAGTTAAATGGATTGCCGGAATTGCCAAAACCTGAGGATGGTCTTGAGTATAACTGGGCAGCATCTTTCAATGCCGGCCAGGCTGAAATATTGAAAGGTATTTATATGCAAACCTCTGATGCTAATAAACTCAAAATTGACTCGTTGGAGGCTTTGATTGAGAAGAGATTGACTGATCATACTGAGGACAAAGCTATTATTGAACGATCCAAGGCTTTTGGCCAAAAAATCGCAGCCGCCATTTACGAATGGTCAAAAACAGACGGTGGTCATCGTGCTTACCTTCATAATTTTGATAAAGAACTTGAGCATCCTGATTTCCCTGGCTCCTGGAAACCACCCCTATATGCCCAGTCGTTCAGTCATCATCCTTTACATCCTTATTGGGGCGAAAATCGAACATTTTTGAAAGAAAATGACAGTCTGGCCACGCCTTATATGATTCCCTATGATCCATCAAAAGGCTCAGATTATTATAATCAGTATCTGGCCGTTTATGAAAAGGATTTGGAGCTGACTCAGGAAGATAAGGAAGTGGCCATATGGTGGGGCGATGACCCTGATGACACCTTCACGCCACCTGGTCATTCATTTTATGTAGCGACTAAAGCCGTTGAACATTATAACGTACCATTGATAAAAGCTGCTGAGACTTATGCTCGTGTCGGTATGGCTGTCGCTGACGCTTTTAGAAACTGTTGGAAATGGAAATATCATTTCTTTTCTGAACGGCCAAATACCTTTATTCCGGCCAATATTGATGAAAGTTGGGAGTCCTTCTGGCCGGATCCGCCTTTTCCAGCTTTTCCGTCAGGTCATGCCATAAATGCCGGGGCAATGGCTACTGTAATGGAAGATCTGTATGATCCGTTTACGTTTACAGACAGTTCACACGTCAATCGGGAGCGTGACCATGTACGTGATGTTGATTTTGTACCTCGTACTTTCAACGATTTCTGGTCTGTGGCCAAAGAGACGGCTGATTCGCGTTTTTATGGAGGAATTCATACTCCTCAGGATAATGAAGTTGGTCTGGAAGAAGGCCGAAAAATTGCGGGACATGTGAATAACTTGAAATGGAAAAAATGAGAACCAGATTATTCATCATACTGCTCCTTTTTTTGCTTCCTCTAGCTAATAGGGCCCAGAAGGCATTTACAGATGTTACTCAATTAACAGGCATAAATCATCAATTTAGGGTTTATGAGGGGATGTTTGGTGGTGGTGTGTGCGTTTTTGACTTCAATAAGGATGGCTTTGAAGACCTATATATCACCGGGGGCATGAATGATGATGCCCTTTACCAAAATCAGGGTGATGGTACTTTTAAAAACGTTTTTGTGGGTAGCGGTCTGGAGCGAACACGCGACTTTGTTACTCAGGGAGTAGTTTCAGCTGATTTCAATAAAGATGGTTTTCGTGATTTGTTAGTCACTACCATCACTAGCAGAAATGAGAAAAAGGTAATTCCAAGAGCTATAAACCTACTTTTTCTTGGAAAAGAAGGTGGAGTTTTTGAGGACGTTACGGAGGATTTTGATCTTGATAAAATCAACACTTTCAGTACAGGTGCAAATGTGGGTGATTTCAACGGAGACGGCTGGCCTGATGTTTACATCGCTAATTATTTCAATCAATTTGAAGGTGAATTGAGTGAAATCAATGATGCCACGGTGGTAGGTGCGAATCAAATTGCAGAAGGTAATCTTCTACTGAATGTTAAAGGCAACTATTTTAAAGACGTTTATGCCGATTATGGCCTGGACATGAAAGGCTTTGGCTTTGGTGGTCTTTTTACTGATTTTGATAACGATGGAGACCAGGATTTGCTGGTCAATCATGATTTTGGCTACAAGCGAACGCCTAATCTTCTCCTGCAGAATAATTATCCCGAAAAGAACTTTAAGAATGTTGCTAAAGAACTTGATATTAATTTGAGGATCAATGCCATGGGCTCGGCGGCAGGCGATTACAATAATGATGGCCTGATGGACTATTATATGACCAACATCCGTTTCAATCAGTTTGTGGTCAATCAGGGAGCTGGGAAACCCTTCAAAAAGATGGATAAAGAACTGGGAATGGATTTCGTCTCTATCAGTTGGGGGGCTAACTGGGCTGATTTTGATCATGACGGAGACCTTGATCTTTTTGTCTCTAATGGGGATCTCAATCCTAATTGCGTACCCATGGCCAATTACTATTTTGAAAATCTGGGTGGGCGTTTTGAGGATCATGCTCGTGAAAAGGGGTTAAATGGCTACGAAATAGGGCGAGGCTCAGCCATTTTTGACCTTGAAAATGATGGTGACATGGATATTATTGTGGTGAGCCAAAAACCGGTTTATGACAATTATCCCATGGAGTCAATGACCAGAGTTTACAGAAATGATAGTGTCTCTGGACATTGGTTAAAAGTTAAACTCAAAGGCACAAATGCTGAAGCAGATGGTTTTGGTTCGAAAGTTCAATTGATAGCCGGTGGCAAAATATTTATAAAGGAAATTGATGGAGGAGGTTCAAGTCATATTTCTCAAAACTCGTCCATTGCTCACTTTGGTTTGGGTGATATTCAGACGATTGACACATTGAAAGTTTACTGGACAGGTGGCTCAACTCAAATTATGACCAATATTAAGGCCGATCAGTTGCTAGAAATTATCCAACCTTATACCGAACCAAAGGCAAATCCGAATCTTTGGAAAGTGGGGGTCTTGGGTTTACTTTTATTTGCGGCCAGCAGTTATTATGCTCTCAGGCTTTACCGTAAGAAGAAAGAAAATGTTTAGTGAATTATTAATTCGGTTTTGATAATAATTTCTTGATAGTCAAGCTCTGACTCTTGATTCTGAAGGCACTTGAGAAGCAAGTTTGCCGCCTGAGCTCCCATTTTAGAGGCAAACTGCTCAACCGAGGCAATGGGTGGGTTTTCAAGAAAACTGGTAATTGGCAGGTTTGCGAAGCTTACAAAGAGGATATCTTTGTTTGGCTCTACACCGGCCTTCCTGCAAGCCGACATCGCATAAAGGGCCACATAATCATTAAAAGTAAGTACAGCTTGCGGTCGGTCTTCAAGAGCCAGTAACTCCATCATACATTGCTCCGTCTCCTCACGGGTAAGATTACCCGATTTGATATAATGCTGTCGGGCATCAATACCGAATTCCATGGCTGCTTCCAGATACCCATTTAGTCGCTCGCCAGAAACTTCCAGATTGCCGGGGCCATTAATTAGTCCAATTTTAGTAACTCCTTTGTTTACCAAAAATCGCATGGCTTCTTTAGCTCCCTGTGTAACACTATTACGGACCTTGTGGCATTTAATATTACGAGGTACTCTGTCAAAGAATACCACCGGGATACCATATTCTTCAAGAGCCTTGAAGTGCCCGTAATGGTTTGTTTCTGCTGATACCGAGGCAATAAGACCATCCACTCTACTGGCAATAAAGGATTCTATCATTTTCTTCTCCCGCTCCAGGCTATCTCTGGATTGACTAATCAGTACATGGTAGTCCTCTGGCATCAGAGTGTCCTCAATTGCCGAGATAGCCAGTGAAAAAAACTCTTCTTTGAGGAAAGGAAGCAAGACCCCGATGGTGTACGTTTTATTCTTCTTAAGTAATAAGGCCGCCGGGTTAGGAACATAATGCAATTTTTCAGCGAGTTCTTTTACTCTACTTTTGGTTTTTTCGCTAATTCTAGGATGATCATTGAGAGCTCGTGAGACAGTGCTCACTGAAACTCTGAGTTGCTCAGCTATGGCTTTTAAGGTGGCCGGACTCTTTTGCATTACTGTAAATTTTCTTCAATAACGATCTTTTTATGATGATGTGCAAAAGATTGCACAACAAGGTCTGAAGCATAATAAGGCCTATGCAAACATTTGCATTCTCCGTAATGGTATTTTATGAATAATTTATTAGACAGAATAAAGTAGGCTTTTCTTAGCTTTGTATTAGGCCAATCTTACGCTTTTCATCGGGAGTATCCTGATAAAGTTTAAGGTTAAAATTTAGGTAGACAATAAGAAACTATGCTGATGTTGTCGGCATAGTTTTTTTGTATTTTTGACCATTAATTATTTCTCATCCTTGCAAAAGGAACCTGATCCTATTGAATCAGAATTTTACAATGAACGCCTCACTAATCGCTAAATCATTTCAGGAGAAATTCAATGCCACACCCACTTTACAAGTTAAAGCTCCAGGTCGTATCAATCTTATTGGGGAGCATACAGATTATAATGATGGTTTTGTGTTGCCAGCAGCAATAGACAAGGCTATTTATTTTTCTTTAAAGCCTCGGGAAGATGACCAAATCAGACTTTATGCTGTAGACTTAAATGATGAAATAAACCTAGACCTTCAAAATCTAAAAAAATCGAAAAAAGCCTGGGCTAATTTTTTGATTGGAGTAATCAATGAACTTTTGGAGCGGGGAGCTCAGATTACTAACGGTTTTGACCTCGCATTTGGAGGAGACGTACCTCTTGGTGCCGGAATGTCCTCTTCTGCGGCCATTGAAAGTGGGATGGGTTTTGCTCTAAACCAAATGTTTGAATTAGGCCTTAGCCGTCTTCAATTGGCGAAAATTGCCCAATTGGCAGAGCATAATTTTGCCGGTGTAAAATGTGGCATAATGGATATGTATGCTTCCCTTTTTGGTAAATCAGAGCATTTAATCAAGCTTGATTGTAGATCTCTTTCACACGAATATCTCCCTTTTTCCTTTGACGAGGTGTCTGTTGTGTTGTTCAATACAGGGGTGAAACATAATCTGGCTGATTCAGCCTACAATAAGAGAAGAGAAGAGTGTGAGAGAGGTGTAGAGGTTTTAAAGCAAAGAAATCCGGACATTCTTAGTTTAAGAGACGCCACTTCTGATGATGTGAATGCCGCCAAATCGGAAATGACGGAAGACGTTTATAAACGATGCTTTTTCGTAACCTCAGAAACCAGAAGAATGATGGAGGCGACGGATGCTTTGAATAATCAAAACCTGATTCGCTTCGGTGAATTGATGTATGAAACGCATGACGGCCTGAGTCAGGATTACGAAGTGAGCTGTACCGAACTTGATTTTCTTGTGAACCTTGTCAGAGACAAAACCGGTGTTTTTGGAGCCAGAATGATGGGAGGTGGTTTTGGTGGATGCACGATTAATTTAATTGACAAGTCCAAGGCACGGGAAATAATATGCGATGTGACTAAAGCATATAAAGATCAGTTTGGTTTTGAGGCAGAACATTTTGAGGTTTGCATTACCGATGGATGCACAGTCGTAAGTGGATAGATAAAGGTGTCCAAACAAGCTTTTGCAATAGGCCAATCAGATACAGAAATTAAAATGAAGCGACCGGAAAATCTTGACAGACTTAGAACAGAGGAATTTGATATCTGTGTTATCGGGGCCGGAGCCAGCGGCTCCGGAGTAACTCTGGATGCTACTCTGAGAGGTTTTAAAGTTGCTCTGATAGACCGAAGTGACTTCTGCTCAGAGACTTCCTCAAGATCAACCAAACTCATTCATGGAGGTGTTCGGTATTTAGAACAAGCTTTCAAAAAATTAGATTTTGCTCAGTTAAAACAGGTAAATCATGGCTTACATGAACGTAAAACCTTGCTGAAATTAGCTCCCCATTTGGCCAAGCCTTTGGCTTTAATCACTCCTGTATTTTCCTGGTTTGAGGGTCTTTACTACTCTATTGGTTTGAAAATTTATGGTCTAATAGCCGGAGATGATGGAATGCCAAAGGCCAAATGGCTCAATAAAAAGGAAACATTTCAGCGTATTCCCGGCCTGACCCGAAGTCTTCATAGCTCTATTATGTATTACGACGGGCAGTTTGATGATTCAAGATTCACCGTCGCTATGGTACAGTCGGCCGTAAAAGAAGGGGCAGCAGCTGCCAATTATGTAGAACTGAAGAAGTTTCGAAAGAACGCCTCAGGGAAAATTCACAAGGCCGTTGTTTCGGATTTGATTTCGAATCAAGAGTTCTCAATTTCGGCGAAACTTTTTGTCAATTGTACTGGTCCTTATGCAGATCATGTACGATTAATGGCTGACCCGGCAGAGGAGCTTCGTATGCGACCTGCAAAAGGTGTGCATATCGTTTTTCCGTCTTCCTATTTGCAGAGTAAGGATGCTATGCTTATTCCAGAGACCAAAGACGGACGCGTCGTTTTTGTGAAACCATTAGACGACGAAGTGATGGTGGGCACCACGGATACAGCATACCATGATTTAGCCAATGAACCGGTTTTGGAGGAGCAGGAGGTGGATTATTTACTGGAAACGCTCGAACCTTTCATTGAGAAAATGCCTCAAAGGGCGGATATTAAAGCGGGTTTTGCAGGAATCAGACCACTGCTTGCTCCTAAAAGTTCAAATCGAAAAGATACGAAGAGTTTATTACGTGATCACGAGGTAGAATATGATCAAAACTCGGGACTTATCAGCCTTTTGGGAGGTAAATGGACCACCTACCGGGTTATGGCCAAAGATACAGTCGATTATGCCGCTGAACTTTTGAGGAACTCTGTGCCTTGTCAAACTGACTCCCACGTTTTAGTAGGAGCTCAGCAAAAAGACTTCAATGCGATTGAATTCTCAAAAAAGGCATTGGAAACCGGAATTTCAGAGGAACAAGTCACCCATTTATTGGATAAGTATGGCGATCAGGCTGAGGAAGTTTTGAAGCTCTTCAGCGAAAGCAAGGACTATTCAAATCCGATTATTGAAGGTTACCCATTCCTTAAAGCTGAGGTTGTTTACACTCTCAGAAACGAAATGGTTACCAAGCTTCGGGATTTTCTTTCCAGAAGAATTCGGCTTGAGATTTCAGACTGGGAGGGAAGCATAAAGGCGGCTGAAAGAATTGCACCAATACTTCAGAAAGAACTTGGTTGGAGTGAAGAACAAACTCTTATTGAGGTTGCTGAGTATGTGAAATTGATAGAAGGTTTTAAGGAGAAAGCTGGTCTTTAGGAGGTCAGATCGGAGCACCGGCCTGCCTTTGACATGTCTTCCAGGAAATACGTTTGCTACTTGTAAAAGAAAACCTCGAAGATCTTTAAGACCTTCGAGGTTTTCTTTGTATTAGAGGATTTAAGCTTACTTAAAACCAAACTTGATCAAACCCTCACGGCTAAGTTTGATGGCTTCCATTGGAGTCATTCCGTCAAAAACCTGATCTTGCTCTACGATATAATACTTCATTCCTGAAAGCTTTCTGTTCGCCAGAATTTTGCCGAAATCGATGTTTCCTTGTCCGACTGGAGCGAAACGACCTTCGTCATCCATATCCTTTACGTGCCAGATTTTGAAACGACCTGGGTATCTGGTGAAATACTCAACAGGATCTGCACCAGCCTTAGTTACCCAGTAAAGATCCATCTGGAAATTAACATACTTAGGGTCAAGGTTCTCTAGCATGTAATCAATCGGTACAATTCCATTTTTGTTTTCTACAAACTCAAAATTGTGGTTGTGATAGAGAAACTTAAGACCTTTTGCACTCACCTTGCGGGCAATAGTATTTAAAACCTCTGTAAGACCTTCCACATCATCTGTCATGGCAAGTGATCTTGTTTCACGATCAAAAGTGAACATTCCCATTGGAGGAACAGGAGCGATGAAATACTCGAAACCAGCCGCTTTTACATCATCAGCCAGTTGGTCAGCATTATCAACGGTCATAGAACCCATGTGAATGCTAATTGGCGTAAGACCAAGGCTCTTGGTGTAAGATTTGAATTCTGCTGGAGTTAATCCGTAGAATTTACCGTCTTTGTAATCAACGGCTTCAATGTACTTATATCCCAGATCAGCTACTTCTTTAAGAGTTTGTTTAGGGTCTTTGCCCATTTCATTTCTGACCGTGTAAAGGGTCATGCCGCCCCATTTTTTCTGGGCAAACACCGAAGAGCTCATTGAGAGCATCAAGACAACTGCTAATACCTTAGCAAAAAGACTTTTTTTCATGTTAAGTTTATTCAGGTTATAGTGTTTTAATAAACGAAGTCGCTAGTTACATAATTATCTTAAAACAGAATATGATTTTGGATGGATTAGGGCTAATTTTAGATGAAAGTGCTACAAAACTTTAATCCTTCTCAAAGGGTCTATTCAGATACTATAAGCCAGGTTGAATCTGTGAATATCTTAAATACTGCCATGCGTCATTTTCTTACAATTGCTTCAGCTATAATTCTCCTCAATTCTGCCTGCAAAGAATCAACTCAAAAAGTTGAAGTTCTTGAGACTTTTGAGCATCAAAGTCAGGATTTTATGACTTGGTGGGTTTATTATAACGATAGCATCAACCTTTCTTCTGATTTTTTAGCTTTGGATTCTTTGGGCAATGAAATGTCAAAAAGTGATTTTCTAGAAGTATTGACGACCAGTAGGTTTCTTCCGATGAAATTACCCGGGGAATTGAAATATCAGTTGTATAAACCTCAAGAGAAACTTCAGGAAGATATTTTCAATACGATCATGTGGCAAAGCAAAGACTATCTTCATCATTACCGAATGGAGGGGCTGACTTTGACGGACTCACCAATTAAAACTCTGGAAGGTCAAGAGCATCAACTATCAGACCCAAAAGGCAAATACCTCATTGTGAAATGTTGGTTTGTGGCTTGTCATCAATGCATTGAGGAAATGCCCGAACTCAATGAAATGGTGAAAAAGTACGAAAGTCGTGGAGATATGACATTTCTGAGTTTGGCATTTGACGATGAAGGTAAATTGAGAAACTTTCTGTCGAAAAGAGAGTTTCTTTATGAAACTGCTTCTGTACCAGAGGGTTTTATGGAGTCAGAATTAAGAGTTACGGCCTATCCGACTCATGTGGTTATCGGCAAAAACGGTAAGGTTCTGAAAGTAGTGAATGGGGCTGATCAACTTAAGAATTTTCTGGCCAAGGAAATTCTGGATTCCTGAAAATTGAAAATCTTTCAGATACTGATTGAAATCATTTTGAGGTAGAACGTTTTCTGATACCTTTGTGTTTAATTTAAACTAATTCTAAATTGGTGACAGAGACACATCTAACACTGGCAGATATACCGAAAGGCAGTAAAGCTGAAGTCATTGGTTTTCACGATATCCCTTTATCTCTTCGATTAATGGAGCTTGGTTTTGCACCAGGTGCTGAGATAAAAGTAGATTGCCATGCTCCTTTAGGCTGCCCGGTGTGTATCAGTTTAGATGGTGATTATCATCTGACGCTTCGTAAGTCTGAGGCGGAAACTATAGAAGTAAAACTAGTCTAAACTAAACCCCTGAAGGGTATTTCGGTGCATGAAAGTAGCTTTGTTAGGTAATCCCAATTCAGGAAAATCTTCCCTTTTTAATCAGCTTACAGGTCTACGTCAGAAAATTGGCAATTTCCCCGGAGTAACAGTCGATAAGAAAATTGGTTTTTGCAAAATCAAAAGTAACGTAGAAGTTGAAATCATCGATTTCCCCGGTACCTATAGTATTTATCCCGGATCATTGGACGAACAGGTAGTACTTGAAGTGCTTGCCAATCCTGATAGTCCCGATTATCCTGACCTCGCTGTGGTGGTGGTAGATGCCACTAACCTGAAAAGAAACATGTTGCTTTTTGAGCAGGTGAGTGATCTCAATATACCATGTATATTGGCTCTTAATATGCTGGATTCGGCTTTGGATCTTGGTATTGAGGTTAATTCCATGAAAATGGCGTCTCTTTTAGGAGTACCGGTGGTGGAAATTAACGCTCGTGAAGGAATTGGTCTGGAAGGACTGAAACTGGCTATTTTTAAGCAATTAGAGAAGCGGGAGTATCATCATAATGTTAGCATTCTGGATGAGGAATATTCTTTACTGGCTGATAAAGTCAAAGAGGAGTATGACATTAAAAACTCATATCTGGCTCTTCAATATCTCGCCCAGTCTCAAAAACTGGCATTTTTAGGTTTTGAAAAGCAAAAGGAACTCCAGCAACTGGCTAAAGCAAACAGCTTTGACCCTGATCGCTTTCAGTCAAATGATACCATAAAACGATACGCTGATATTGGGGGAACACTTGCCGAAGCCGTCCGAACTACCGGAGTTAAAAAAGAAACGGTAACTGAAAAAATTGACCGCGTTTTACTTCATACGGTTTGGGGCTACGTTATTTTTATTGGTGTCCTTTTTCTTCTTTTTCAAGCAGTTTTTGCTTTGGCTTCATATCCGCAAGATTGGATTGATGCCGGAATTGGCGAATTGACAGGTTGGCTTAGTTCACTCTTACCGGAATCAAAACTGACGGATTTATTACTGGATGGAGTTATCGCCGGTGTAGGAGGGGTGCTCATTTTTATTCCTCAAATCGCTTTTCTGTTTATCCTGATCAGTATTTTAGAGGAGTCGGGTTATATGTCAAGAGTGGTAGTCTTAATGGATCGCCTGATACGCCGTTTCGGAATGAGTGGCAGAAGTGTGGTACCACTTATTAGTGGAATGGCCTGTGCGGTTCCGGCGATTATGTCGGCCCGTACTATAGGAAACTGGAAAGATAGGCTTATTACTATAATGGTTACACCTCTGATGAGTTGTGCGGCTCGTTTACCTATCTACACTATCATTATTGCCTTGGTGGTGCCTGAACAAAAGGTTCTTGGCGTTTTTGGATTGCAAGGTTTGCTATTGATGGGCCTGTATCTTTTGGGTTTCTTTTCAGCCTTGATTTCAGGTTGGTTGATGAAACTGATTCTCAAATCAAAGGAACGTAGCTATTTTGTAATGGAGCTGCCTACTTATAAACGACCACGCTGGAGTCAGGTTTTTTATACAGTCTATGAAAAGGTGAAAACCTTTGTTTTTGAGGCCGGACGTGTGATTTTAGCTATTTCTATTGTCTTATGGGTTTTATCATCATATGGTCCGGGTGAAGATTTTAATAAGGCTGAAGAAATAGTGAGTACTCAATTTAGTGGCCTTGACGATGTTCAACTTGAGAATGAAATTGCTTCGTATAAGCTTGAAAACTCTTATGCTGGTCATTTCGGTCGGTTCATAGAGCCGGTAATTAAGCCGTTGGGTTACGACTGGAAAATCGGAATCGCTTTGATCACTTCTTTTGCTGCCCGTGAGGTGTTTGTTGGTACCATGAGCACGATTTACAGCATTGGTTCTTCTGCGGATGATGAGCGAACTATAAAGGCCCGATTAAAAAAGGAGATGAATCCTGAAACGGGAAAAGCCCGCTTTGATATTGCGACCTCTGCATCATTGCTTGTTTTCTATGTTTTTGCCATGATGTGTATGAGTACCTTAGCTGTTGTTTATAGAGAAACCAAAGGCTGGAAATGGCCAATGATTCAGTTAGGCTACATGACTGCACTAGCCTATTTGGCGGCTTTTGTGACGTATCAATTATTGAAATAACGAATTGGATTTGAGAGCCCAGTCAGGATAGAGAGGGCTCTCAGGATTATCTAGCCCCAAAGACTTTCCAAAGAATAGTCTGACCCTTCAATGCACCAGAAGTCACCTTTAATATATCGGTAATCTTTATTGACTTTGGCCAGTTCATTCATTTGGTCTTCAGATAAATCAATATCCGCGGCAGCCAGATTTTGTTTTAATCTTTCAGGATTTACCGACTTAGGAATTACCGAAGTACCTCGGTTTACTGCCCAGGCAAGCATTACCTGAGCCGGACTGGCATCAACTTCTTCCGCTATTTTCTTTATAGTCTCATTATCAAATAGCCTGGGTTCATTATCAGCGATTCTGTTGGCTGGCCTGTCAGCAGAGCCCAACGGTGAATAGGCCGTGAACAGGATTCCGCTTTGATCACAGAATGTTTTAAGCTCGTTTTGCTGGTGAAAAAGGTGGCTTTCTACCTGATTCATCTCGGGTCTTACCCCGGTTGCTCCTTCCACTTTTTTGATTTTTGCCGGAGAAAAATTGCTTACACCAATATGTTTTGTCAATCCTGTTTCTTTAACCGCGATCATTCCTTTCCAGGTGTCTTCCAGTGGAGTTGTTTGCAGGCTTACCAAATCTTCGGCCGTTTGAGGGTACATACTGTCATCTTTCAAAACCACCGGCCAGTGAATCAGGTATAAATCCAGATAATCAAGCTGAAGGTTCTTTAAAGTCAACTCCAAAGCCGGCTTTACCTGCTCCGTCCGATGCCTGTTATTCCACAATTTTGAGGTAACGAATATTTTATCCCTGCTGGTTTCACCTGCGGCAAAGGCATCTGTAAAAGCCTGACCAATCTCCTCTTCATTGCCATAAACATGGGCACAGTCAAAATGCGTGTAACCAATTCGAATTGCTTCTCTAACAGCTTCATAAACCTCTCCGGGTTTTGATTTCCAGGTACCAAGACCAAGTGAAGGTATTTTGTCGCCGTTATTAAATTGTAGGTATTTCATGTTGTAAGTCTTAAAGTCTGGAAGTTCTAAAGTTTAAAATTCGTACGTTTCGTTGAATAGGAAGAAAGCATATTTTATCTTCAATCACCAATCACGAAAAAGCTTTTTTTAGTATTCCAATTGCTTTCTCCAGATTTGCTCTTTGGGTTCCGAAATTGAGTCTAAAATAGCCTTTTCCCTTGAACTGATGAGCTCCTGAAACACCAAGTCCGTATTTCAATAGATATTCTTCCGGATTTTCTTTATCACAGGCTATCCAGGCCAAATAGGTCGCTTCGCATGGTTCCATTGATAAGCCAGGAATATTATTGACCTCTTTAAGTAAATAATCATGATTGGCTTTAAGGTATTTAATCAATTCTTTCCGCCATGGTTCTCCGTACTTATAGGCTGCCATCACTGATCGTATCTGCCAGTTGTTCATATGCGGCATAATACCAAAACAGGCCTTTTCAAACTTCTCTCTGATTTCAGGATTTGGGATTACGGCAAACGAGCCTCCCAAACCGGCAATGTTCCAGGTTTTACTAGGTGCCAAAAGTGTAATTGACTGATTTTCAATTTCCTTATTGAGAGACGCAACGGAGATATGCTCTTTTGATTCATCAAGAATAAGATCGCAATGAATTTCATCGGAAACGAGAATGAGATCATTTTTCAAACAAAAATCGGATAGCTCAAGAAGCTCTTCTTTATCAAAAACGCGACCGATGGGGTTTTGCGGATTACAAAGCATATACATTCCTGTTTGAGGAGTGATTTTCTTTTGCATCGATTTAAAATCCATCTTGCAGCCGCCATTTGAAAGATCAAAAGGCACTTCAATGGTTTCATTCCCCGCTGAGCCCGCCGCTTTAAATAAGTGGAAGTAGACAGGCGTGGATGTCATTACTGCAGGTTTGTCTTCCAAAATTCTTGCTGAAGCATGAAGGCCGGGAACAAGGCCGGATAACAGAACGATCCATTCTTTTTTGATTTGCCATTGGTGTCTTTTTGAAAGCCGATCTATAATAATCTCAAAAAGCTCATCAGGTGGCCAGGCATAGCCATAGATCTGGTGATCAACAAGGTCTTGCAAAGCATTTTTTATTTCATCAGGACTTTCAAAGTCCATATCCGCTACCCACATGGGGAGAATGTTTTCGGGCTTCATATCCCATTTCACGCTGCCGCTTCCTCTTCTTTGGGTGGGCTTATCAAAATTATAGGGCATTTCGGGGTTTATGTTTTGACTATAAAACTAACAAATCAGCAGGATGCTGGTTCCTTTTCTTATTGAGGAATCAGAAATTCGTTTTCATTAATTTTGAAAGCGGCTGTTGAACTTCTGAATGAACCAAAAAAACCGAGACCTCCGATGATATTACTGTAAAGGGGAGTAGGCTCCACAAACGGGTTTCCGTCATTCTGTTTTAATCTCGAATCTTCAAATTTTGCATAGGATTCATCAATATTGAGGAGTTTTACGGTCAATGTCTCCAAAACCGGAGATACATCTTCGTAATTACTTCCGTTATATTTTGAGGTTTGGAGGTACAACTCCGCTGTTTTTGAGAAATCCACCTGATTCAGAAAATCACCGGCAAGTGAATTGCCAAAATACAGATTATAGAGCGTATTGGTCGGTATTTTGTACCATCCATTTTCAACCGGAACTGCGTTTGAAGGAATTGAAGAATTTCCGGCAAAATTAAAAAAGAGGGTATCTGTACCGGTGGCAGAGCCCCTAACGATGTAATAATTACCAGCTTCAGTTAAGTCTTTCCAATTCACCGTGAACGAAGGAATCAAATACCGATTATCTTCTCCAAAATTTCGTTTGATCACCTTCATTTTAACCTCTTCAATATTTGGAACGGCATTAGGAATAGTGGTTTGGGCGGTAACTGTTTTACCGTTGGCTTTCACTGTTAATTGATAATGTTCACCGGGGTTCAGAAAAGGAGCTTCAACATCCTGAATAAAGCGGTAAGTGTAGGAGTTGGGGTCAAAAGTGAAGCTAATTTCACCGTTTTGGCCCAGAAGCTTTACTTCCGCATTACTGATACCAACAAAATCTGAGCCCAGTTGGGTGGTATCTCCTAATGCGTTGACATAATACGATTGGGTTAAGTTTTGATTGTACTCAAAAACCGGAACAGATTCCCCGACATAAACTTCTATGATTTCCTCGTCCGGTGATATAGCTGAAGAAACTACGAGTTTGGGCTTATAGCCTGAAAGCTTATCGCCCGGTATCGTCTCAATAAACTTTTCGCAGGAAGAGAAGAAAAGGCTGCTGAGTAATATATATAGGAGGCTTCTTCTCATCTCAAAACTTAAAATTATAGGTGAAAGATGGAATAATCGGGAATAGCGAAATCCTCTTCAGAACTGTACGTTCACCTTTGATGGCGTCAGTTTGAATCTCGGTCTGATAGAAAAATGGGTTTCTTCTGTTGTAGGCATTGACTACCCCAAACTCCCAGGTTCTTTCATGCCTTCTTTTCTTTTTGTGAAACTGAATGCTTAAATCCAGACGATGGTAAGATTCGGCTCTGAAAGAGTTTCTCTCTCCATAATCAGAGTATTGCGGCAAAATGTTTCGGTTAATGTCGTTATTGAGGTTGGCCGTAGGTATTCTTATTCTAAAGCTTGCCAAAGGCATGGTAAGGGCGTTACCGGTACCGTACACCCATACCCCAGATAATGAAATGCGTTCATTGACTTCATATATACCGACCAAAGAGATATCATGGCGTCGGTCGTATTTCGGGAAGAACTTTTTACCATTGTTTAATTCTTCAAACTGCCAGTTTGTCCAGGATAAAGTGTAGCCAGCCCATCCTGAGAATCGTCCGGTCTTTTTGTGCAGCAGAAACTCTGAACCATAAGAATTACCACGACCAGAAGTGATATTGTCCTGCCAGTCATTAAAGGAATTGGTATTGCCATCAAGTTCAAGAAAGGAAGCCCCTTCTTTATAACTGATGATGTTTTTCATGTCTTTGTAGTAGCCCTCAAGGCTCAGGTTGAAACCAGTATTACCCAGATCTTTGGCTAAGCCAATGGCCACCTGCTCTGAGCGTTGTGGTGCTACTCTATCCGTGGTAGGTACCCATAAATCTGTCGGAAGGCCAATGCCGGTATTGGTCAACAGGTGAATGTATTGATTCATGACTGCGTATGATCCTTTTAGCGAAAGGTCTGGTGCCATTTTATAGGCTATTGAAATACGTGGTTCTAGCCGGCCGTAATTCTTTGAGTCCGTGTTGAAATTGGAGTAACGAAGTCCAAAATTGAGTTTTGCCTTTGTATTGATAGTCCAAACATCTTCAGCATAAATACCCGATTCCAATGATTTGAGGCGGTCAGGTTTAACGTTGATATTACCCTCGCCCTCAGTCCCATTAATCACAAAGGCTGTAGGACTAAAAATATGGCGGGTAAACTGCAGGCCAAACTTGATTTCATGATTAGCATTGGGGTAAAAGTCGAAGTCTGTTTTTATACCGAGATCATCGATTCCGGAGGAGTAATCCAAGCTGAAATCTGAGACGTTGTTTCCATCCTCATCGTATTCAATAAGTTCATTATTAATCCCAAAATTGAAGTTGCTGAAAATGAGAGAGGTATTTGAAAATAATTTTGGATTGTAAAGGTGATTCCAACGTAACGTCCCTGTTTTATTGGCCCATTGTAACCCGGCGATTTCTTCAAAAGATTCATCCAAGGTATTCAGATTAAACTTGTCTTTACCGAAGAATCCACTAAGATATATTTTGTCTTTCTGACTGAAATCGTAATTGAATTTGAGGTTTAAATCCTGGAAGAAATAACCTGCAGAGCCTTCTCCACCTTCATTTTCAATAGCCCGCTCAATGAATGGTTTGGCCAGAATATCCAGATAAGTTCTTCTGCCTGACAAAAGGAAAGACCCTTTCTTTCTTTTACCCAAAGGTCCTTCTAAAGTTAGGCGTGAGGAGATCAGGCCAATTCCGCCTTCTCCGCTTAACTTTTCTTTATTACCATCTTTCATTTGCATGTCAATCACGCTGGAAAGCCGGCCGCCGTAACGGGAGGGAAAACCACCTTTGATGAGTTCAACACTCTTCAAGGCATCGCCATTAAATACTGAAAAGAAGCCGAAAAGGTGATTAGCATTATAAACTGTAGCGTCATCAAGAATGAGGAGATTTTGATCTGGCCCGCCTCCACGAACGTAAATTCCGGCCTGGCCTTCAGTTCCTTTTTGAACACCAGGCATCAGCTGAAGCACTTTTAATACATCTTTCTCACCCAAAAAAGCTGGAATCTTTTTGACCTGCGAAACCGGTAGTTGAATGCTTGACATTTGAATGTCATCAGAAATTCTTTGGCTTTCCCTTTCAGCATTTACTACGACTTCTTTGAGTGTATTGGCAGGTTCAAGGGTTATGTTGAATTCCTGATTTGTAGTTGCTGACTTTCTGAGTTCCAGTTTTCCGTATCCAACAAATGAAAAAATCAAGGATACCGTGTCTTGTTTAGGAATAGTTAGAGAGAAAAAACCGTAGTGATTGCTGCTGACACCAGCGGTTTGATTTGCGAGGTAAACACTAACTCCCGGGAGTAGCTCCTGACTGCCTGACTCCCTGATATAACCGCTGAAGGTTATCTGCTGGGCCATCGAGCCTGTGGTGATAAAAAAAACAAACAGTAAAAGTTTACACTTCATCAAGGGTTTTTAGCTGGATACAAAACGAATTCAAAACTATGGTATTGCTGATAAAAAGTATCTGGGGCAATTGCCTTAACGGCAAAATTATTAATTTCAGATTTCAACCCAATTTAATATGAACAGACAAGATTTTATAAAAACTTCTGCTCTGGCTACAGCCGGAATTATCTCAAGACCCTTTATCACCTTTGCAAATCAATCCAAATATAAGGTTGCTCTCATCGGTTGTGGCTGGTGGGGTACCAATATTCTTCGTGAAGCTGTGGCTTCCGGAGTCTCAAATGTGGTGGCTCTATGTGATGTGGATGAAACTCAAATTAAGACCTGCCAAAACGAACTCAAGACCTGGACAAGTGACCAGCCGAAAGTATTCAAAGATTTTAGAGAATGCATCAAAAATACTAAACCGGATATTGTGATCAATGCCACGCCTGATCACTGGCATGCTCTGATTGCGATAGAGGCGATGAAAAATGGAGCTCATGTTTTTCTTGAAAAGCCGATAGGACATACCATAAAAGAAGGCTCTGCAATTCTCAAAACGGCCAGAGATACCGGCAAAATGTGTATTGTGGATTTTCACCGCCGTTACTCGCCGCATAATGTCAGCGGGATGGAGTTTCTTAGAAGTGGTAAAGTAGGTCACATCAGCGAGGTGAGGGCGTTTGTGAATTATGCTCAAGGCTTTGGAGAACAAAAACCAAGCGAACCATTACCTGACGGGATGGACTGGGATATGTACTGTGGCCCGGCTAAGTTAATTCCTTACCACTCAGATATTCACCCAAGGGCATGGAGAAGGCAGCGTAACTTTGCAAACGGAACCTTGGGCGATTGGGCTCCGCATTGGTTTGATCAGATTTTATGGTGGACGGAAGAAAATGCTCCAAAAAAGATTTTCTCAACCAGCACTAAAAAGTCCAGAGATAATATTCAGGATGTGCCCGAAAATCAATTGGTGACCTATGAGTTTGAGAGTTTTATCTGTTTCTGGGAGCACAGTATCAATAATAAGCGGCCTGTGCAGCAGGGGGAGAATGTAGGAGCTTATTTTCATGGAACTGAGGGTACTTTTCATATGGGATGGCACGGTGGCTGGACCTTCTACCCACAGAGTAAAAATGCTTCAATAATTCATGAAGA
Source organism: Jiulongibacter sediminis (assembly GCF_001306455.1). GTDB lineage: Bacteria > Bacteroidota > Bacteroidia > Cytophagales > Spirosomataceae > Jiulongibacter > Jiulongibacter sediminis. The sequence continues at coordinate 77,575 of NZ_LGTQ01000005.1, forward strand.
CCCTCAATTAGACCTGCCGGATGGTCAAAACATCAAATTAGTATGGGCTGATTTAATAAAAAGTATTGAGTCCGGAAAAATACCTCATGCTGATATTAAGCATGGTAGATATGCGACTAATATGTCTTTGTTGGGGATGCTCTCTAATGATCTTGGAAGAAGTATCATCTGGGACGATGAAAAGGACATGGTAGTAGGTGATGTGGATGCTAACAAGCTTTTACGAAGAGATTACAGAGGGGAGTGGGTTTATCCTTCATAAATGAATTTCAGAATGCCTCTTATTTTTTGACGAATGAAGTTCGTAGGAAACAGAATGTTCCCTAATTCCAGCTAAATTTGCTCCATGAATCTACTTTCAGCCAAAGAAATCATTTCTATTTTCAGAAAAGCCATTGATGATTACCATTTGCAGGATCATGTGAATGCTTCATTGACAAACCCTTTTGACCAGAATTCTTTTGAGGGTTTATTATATGTCAAAAACTGGATTGACACGGTTCAGTGGCACCTTGAAGACATCATCAGAAGAGATGATATTTCTACTGAAGAATTCGTGTTGACCAAGCGTAAAATTGATGCGTCAAATCAAAACCGAACTGATAAGGTGGAGGACATAGATGAGCTTTTCTATAAAGTTTTCTCAGAGGTCGATCGGTCAGAAAATGCACGAATGAATTCTGAGACGCCGGGCTGGTTGCTCGACAGGCTCTCTATTCTGGAGCTGAAGATTTATCATTTTATGGAGCAGGCTGAGCGTAAAGATGCAGATACTGAACACCGTGACAAGGCTGCGGCCAAGTTAGAGGTTTTGCTTCAGCAGGAAAATGACCTTTCCATCTGTTTTAACGAACTCATGCTTGACCTCAGCAGAGGGGATAAGTATATGAAAATGTATAAGCAGATGAAAATGTATAATGATCCCAGCCTTAACCCTGAACTATATAAAAGCAAAGTCTGATCGGTGAGAACTTTCCTTGTCATTCGGTTTTCAGCGATGGGTGATGTTTTACTTACCCTACCTGTTTTAGTGCAGGCGTGTGAGCAAAATCCGGACGTCAAATTTCTGGTCCTGACACGGCCAAGATTTAAGGCCTTTTTTGATGGATATGATCAAATTCAGATTATTGATGCTGATGTAGACAAACAATTCAAAGGTCTCATTGGAATTTTTCGTTTGGCTAAAAGACTCAAAAAGACCTATCAAATGGAAGGAGTTCTGGATCTACATCAAAACCTGAGATCGGGTTTGTTAAAGTTTTTTCTCACACCCTTAAAATCTTTTACGCTGGACAAGGGTAGGGCGGATAAGAAGGATTTGACTGTAGGTAAGAATAAAAAAAGAGTGCAACTAACTCATTCTACTGAACGGTACGCTGAAGTACTTAAGCAGGCCGGAATTGAGTTTGAATTTGATAGTAAGGCATCTAAAAACTATTTCAAAAACCTGCCAAAACCCTTTTTTGAAAAGGAAACATCTTGGATTGGAATCGCACCTTTTGCTCAGCACAAGGGGAAAATTTGGCCCAAAGAGAACATCAGAAAGGTAATGGAGCAGATTCCCAGGAGTTATTACATTTTTCTTTTTGGTGGCGGAGATGAGGAACTTTATCAGCTTAGGCAGCTTTCGGTTGATTTCCCAAATTCTCTTGTTGTTGGTATTTCATACAGCATGAAAGATCAGTTGGCCATGATTTCAGCTTTAGATGTCATGATTTGTATGGATAGCAGTAATATGCACCTGGCGGCACTGGCAGGCGTTAAAACGGTGTCAATTTGGGGTGCCACACATACTAATGCAGGTTTTGGCCCTTATGGTGCACAAAAACATGAAATCGTTGAGGTTTCAACAGATGAACTCCCATGCCGACCGTGCTCAGTCTATGGAAATAAGCCCTGCCTGCGTGAAGACCATGCTTGTTTGAATTGGATAACAGCTGAGGATGTTACACAACGTTTTCTGGGTGATTAAGAGAACGTTGAACGGTATCTCTGGATTCACTTTTTCTTCTTCGAAGCCTTTGCTCTGGGATTAAAATCAAGGCATAGGTTTATCCAGAAATCAAAATCAGCGTTTTTCTGAAGACCGATTTCATCTACCTGAATGAAGCTTTTCATTGGCCTGCCGGTGAAATCCATTGGGCGGGAGCCGGGGCGTTCTAAGGCATTAGGAATATCGACCGGATCAATACGACACATCATTTCATCCTTGATGACGCCGACGCACATTTTGTCATTGACCATAAACGCCAGACCACCCATCATTTTCTTTTCTTCAACGTTTTCCACGTTTTCAAGACGTTCTCTGATTCGTTGGGCAAGTTCCTCGTTATAGGCCATGGGTTTATTTTTTGCGTTTGAAAATTCCTCTGAGTTTAGAGCTCTTTTTATTCTTTACCGCAGTTTTTTCTCCCTCTGGTATATCAACGGGCATTTCAAGAATCTCTTTCGCCAGTTGGCTAAGGTCGGTTCCTCCGAAAGTCCCGGATGACATAAGGAGTAAATTACTGTTGTACCAATTTTGACTTTTCAGGAAGCTGTCAAGCTCTTCAGCGGTTGTAAATACCTCAATATCATCACGACCAAAAGCCTTTTTTATTTCATCTTTTGAGATCGCTGGCATCTTTTTGATCTCCAGTGTATGTGGGCTGTAAAACACTACAGCTCTATCTGCGGCATCCAGTTTTTCAGCGTAATGAGGCAGGAAATCCTTGTTTAGGCTACTGTAAGTATGTAACTCGTAGCAGGCAATAAGTTGACGCTCAGGCTGTAGCTCTTTGCCCGCCTTGGTGGTCGCTTCTACTTTTGAAGGTGCGTGAGCAAAATCACGGAATATTTGGGTGTACTTATTTTCGCCAAGCTTTTCAAGTCTCTTGGCCGCACCACTGAAGCTCTGGATAGCCTCGTAGAACATTTCTTCGGTAATGGCCAGTCGTTCTAATATCTTCTTTGCACCATTCAGGTTTTTCATATTGTGCTCTCCAAAAATCTTTAGAGGCACTTTTCCATTGTCCGTTAGAAGATAAGAAACTCCGTTTTTGACCTCATATGGGTGAGCTTTATAAGGGACTTTGTTGACATCCTCGCGTTCTTTTTCACAAATGACATCCACCATATTATCGGTTTCATCAAAAATGATAGCTCCGGCTTTTGGCAGGCCATCAGCCAGTTCTTCAAATGCCTTTACATAATCCTCAAACTTGGGAAAGACATTAAAGTGATCCCAGGCGATGCCGGAGAAAAGGGCGATATGCGGATGATAGAACAAAAACTTAGATCTCATCTCTAATGCAGATGAGAGGTATTCATCTCCTTCTATAATGATGGTAGGGGCATCATCTGATAACTTAACCATCAGATCAAATCCTTCAATCTGTGCACCTACCAGATAGTCGAAGTTACGATTGTAGTATTTTAAAACATGAAGTATAATGCTGGTGATAGATGTTTTTCCATGACTACCGGCAATCACTATTCGTTGCTTTTCTTTACTTTGCTCGTAAACATACTCCGGGAAAGAATAGATTTTCAGACCCAGCTTTTGAGCTTTGAGTAATTCAGGGTTTTCTTTTCTGGCGTGCATACCCAAAATCACGGCATCAAGGTCCTCCTTGATATTTTCCTCGTTCCAGCCTATATTGTCAGGTAAGATACCGGCAGATTGAAGTCTGCTTTTGGCAGGATCATAAATTTCGTCGTCTGATCCGGTGACCTGATAGCCTTTTTGATGGAGAGCAAGTGCCAGATTATGCATAACGGCACCGCCAATTGCGATGAAGTGAACTTTCTGAGGGCTGTTTGACATGTAAATGTTCGACCTGAATTGCTTAAAAAAAATGCTCTAGTGGAGCTTTAAATGGATTGCAATTTCTGAATTTATCTGCACATTTGCACGTTGTTTTTTTGAGTGCTAAAGCCAACTCACCATTTGAAATACAGGGTTTCTGAACCCGCGACAGATTAATGAAGAGATATATTGACCTTATTCAGCAAACTTTTGAGTTCCCAACCAGAGAATTCGGTATTGATGAAAATAATAGTTTGCTGTTCAATAATGTACCCTTGATGCCAATTATTGAAAAATATGGCACACCTCTGAAAATCACTTACTTACCTAAAATTACTGAGCATATAGAGAATGCCAGAATGATGTTCAGAAATGCGATCAAAAAGTACAATTATAAGGGAACATATACGTATTGCTATTGCACAAAATCATCGCACTTCAAGTTTGTTCTTGATGAAGCTTTAAAAAATGGTATTCACCTGGAGACTTCTTCAGCCTTTGATATGCCTATTATTAAAGCCCTGCATGAAGAAGGTAAAATAAGTAAAAGCACATATATCATTTGTAATGGTCATAAGCGGCCACAGTATCTTGAGTACATTTCAGAAATGCTGAATGATGGTTTTGAGAACCTCATTCCCTGTCTGGATAATCTTGACGAAATAGACCATTATCTGGAGCACGTAGATAAGGCCGAACAGGTTCAGATAGCTATTCGAATAGCAACAGATGAAGAGCCTAATTTCCCTTTCTATACATCAAGATTAGGGATCAGATATAAAGATGTCGATGAGATCTATTTGGAGAAAATAAAGCCAAATAAGCGTTTTAAGCTTAAAATGCTTCACTTTTTCATCAATTCAGGGATTAAAGACACGGCTTATTACTGGTCAGAGCTTACTCGCTTTATGTTTAAATATTGCGAAATGAAGAAGATTTGTCCTGAACTAGACAGTATTGATATCGGTGGAGGAATGCCAATTCAAACCTCGGTAGTTTTCAATTATGACTATCAGGCCATGATTGACGAAATCATTGAAAACATTCAATGGATCTGCAATAAAAACAACGTTCCTGTTCCAAATATTTACACTGAATTTGGTAGCTATACTGTTGGTGAAAGCGGTGCAACGCTTTACAAAGTAATTGACATCAAACAGCAGAATGATCGTGAGTTTTGGTACATGATCGATGGTTCTTTTATTACCCAATTGCCTGATTCATGGGGGATTGGGCAAAAATACATCATGTTGCCGGTCAATAATTGGGGTCTGCCATATACCAAGGTGAATCTTGGTGGCTTAACCTGTGATTCTGCCGATTACTATAATACAGAGGCTCATTCAGAAGACCTTTACCTACCGATGTTTGATGAAGAAATAGACGATCAGTATATCGGTTTCTTCCATACAGGAGCTTATCAGGAGTCCCTCGGCGGCTACGGTGGCATTCAGCATTGTCTAATACCGGCTACCAAGCACGTTTTGGTGGGCCAAGATGAAGAGGGTAACCTGACTACAGAGCTTTTTGCAGAAGAGCAGGATGCCGAGTCAATGATGAAAATATTGGGTTATCGTTCAAAACGAAAAAAGGCTGAAAAGCTAAAGCTTGACTAATTAATCTGGGATATTTTAGTCTCTCAAAGTCGGGTATTGAGAGTCAAAAATAAAATATCCTTATTTTTGGTTCGTTTTTTGAACAGTTAGCTACCAAAAGACTTAACTATTAAGATGAAACTTAAAATTGCGATCCTATTTATTCTAACTTCTGTGGCTTTTGCCTCTTGTAGCAAAAAGCAGTGTCCTGCCTATGGAAGTTCTCTTCAAGAAGCTGATGTAGAAGTGGTTAAGGCGTAAAGGTGAGATTGGCTGAGACTCAGCTATTTATCAACTCTTACGCAAATTTCTTCTAGAACTTTGTTGGTTCTTGCTCCGCTGATTCCTGTTGAGGGGCATCGGTTATTTAAACCATTTAGTTCATCAACCATACCTTGAATTAAGGGCTGCTGAATATGTTTTGGCATTTCAAAAGAGAATTTCTCGACCTTTGCGTTTTCCTGAAATAAAAAGACATCAGAACCCGTGAAGAAGCTAAATTCGATTCGGCCTTTAGACCCGTAGATCGTTGTTTTTTCAAGTTCCGAGTCTACGTCTGTTGCGAAGCACCAACTTCCCATACCTAATACACCGTTTTCAAACTCAAAAGTGCCCAGAGTGGTGTCTTCTGCTGAGTATAGTCCCCCAAAGTTTTTGGCTATTCCATTAGCTTTTACGACGTGCCCAAATAAAAAGTCAAAATAATCAAGCTGATGGGAGGCCAGGTCATAAAAGTATCCTGCTCCGGCTACATCAGGTTTGGTTCGCCAGTTGTCAAGGTTTTCGCTTTGGCCAACAATATCCGGTTTGAGTGATTTATGTACTTTGATGTCAATAAAGCGAATATCTCCAATGGTATTTGAGTCAATCAGTTCTTTGATTTTCAAAAAATTAGGAAGGGCTCTTCGGTAGTAAGCTACAAAAAGCTTGACGCCGGCTTTTTCGCAGGCTTCCACCATTGTGAGGCATTCTTCATGACTCCTGGCCATGGGTTTCTCTACATAAACAGTTTTGCCTGCTTCAGCAACCATTTTTGCGTAGGGAGCATGTCCATCCGGAGGGGTGGCAATATAAACTGCATTGATTTCAGCGTCGTTAATAAGGTCTTCAGCTTTGTCATACCATTTAGGCACTCCATGTCTTTTTGCAAAGTCTTCAGCCAGGTAGCCGGTCCGTCGCATGACAGCGACTAACTCAGAACCCTCTGCATTTTGGAGGGCTGGTCCGCTTTTTATTTCACACACATCACCAACTCCGATAATTCCCCATTTGATCATATTTTGTTGTTTTTTGGGTAGAATGATTTTCCAATTTATACAATGCTAATCAAAGAGCTGATTAACTTGTTGACAAGATATAAAAGTTAATAGACCAATGACACTTTCATAAGCATAGCTGTTATTATATAATCGTGTATATTTAACACATATAGAATTCGACCCTTAATAATGACAAACAAACGTGGAATTAACCTCCTGCTCTGGGGGGTAGAGATGACAGAAGATCTCTTGCCAGTTCTTAATCTCATAAAGGAAACGGGCTATGATACGGTGGAGATACCTATCATGAATGCCGATATTTCTCAATGGAAAAACTGGAAAAAAAGACTGGATGAACTTGGACTAAACGTGGTGGCCGAAACCATTAATGGACCAGACCTGAACTCAATTGACAAAGACCCCGATGTGCGAAAAATGGCTTTAGAGTTTAACAAGGGAGTTATCGATGTCGCCAATTTTCTGGAAGCCGAACTGTTTATAGGTCCATATCATTCAGCTTTGGGAGTCTTTACCAGTGAACCGGCTACTAACGAAGAGAAAAAATGGGCAGCAGAAAACCTCTGGCATTTAGCTGAGCATGGCCAAAAAAGTGGAGTCATGCTGGGGTTGGAATATCTTAATCGATTTGAGAGCTATTTATGCACTTGTACCGATGAAACCTTGGAGCTCATTGATCTGGTAGATCATCCGAATTGCCAGATGATGTTTGATACTTTTCATGCGAATATTGAAGAAAAAGACCTTGCTGAGGCGATTAAGAAAATCGGCAAAAGGCTGGTTCATGTTCAGCTTTCGGAAAATGACCGTGGAACTTTGGGAGCAGGGCATATTGATTTTCCGGAAATTGTCGACGCTCTGAAAGGCATTGATTATCAAGGTGTCATATCCGTTGAGGCTTTCAGTCAGAAACTTTCAGCGGCCCATATCTGGCGTCAAATGTTTGAAAGTGAGGAGCAATTGGTGAAGGATAGTTATGTGTACCTGAACAAGTTGCTTGAATGAGGTTCTCGGCTCCGCTCGAACTGACAGTTGAATAAGTCAAAATAAACATTTAGAAATTGAATAAACCCTTTAAAGAAATATAAAATGAACAAACCTATTAATGTGGCTATTGTGGGCCTTGGTTTTGGTGCTGAATTTATTCCTATTTATCAGCGTCACCCTGACGCCAATATGTACGCAATTTGTCAGCGAAATGCAGAGAAAATGAATGCGATTGGTGATGCGTTCAATATCGATGTACGCTATACCGATTATGATGAGCTTTTGAAAGATCCGAATATTGATGCGGTGCATATCAATTCACCCATTCCGAATCATGCAGAGCAAACGTTAAAAGGACTCTATGCGGGAAAGCATGTAGCTTGTACTGTTCCTATGGCAACTAGTGTGGAAGACTGCATGAAAATCGTAAAAGCATGCAAAGAAACCGGTAAAAAGTATATGATGATGGAAACCGTGGTTTATGCCCGTGAGTTTCTGTATGTGAAAGAGTTATACGAAAAAGGAGAACTTGGGAGAGTACAATTCTTAAAGGCTTCTCATCAACAGGATATGGATGGTTGGCCAGATTACTGGCCGGGCTTGCCACCGATGCATTATGCCACTCACTGTGTAGGGCCTGTCACTGGTTTACTGAAATTGGAGGCCGAATATGTTTCTTGTTTTGGCTCAGGAACAATAAGAAAAGAGTTGGCCGATATTCATAATTCTCCGTTTGCAGTGGAGTCGGCTCATATTAAATTCAAAGATTCAGATCTGAGTGCATATGTTTATCGTTCGCTTTTTGATGTGGCTCGTCAGTATCGGGAGAGCTTTGAAGTTTATGGCTCAAAAAAATCTTTTGAGTGGACTTTGATTGAAGACGAGGAGCATGTTTTACATACCGCCAAGAAACCTGAACCGGAAATCCCTGAGAAAGTCAAAGTACCTGATTACGCTCATTTATTGCCTGAAGGCATACAGGATTTCACCACTAAAGGTGTTTATGATATTGCCGAGAATACGCATTTGAGTTTTGCCCAAGGTGGTGGCCATGGTGGTTCGCATCCTCATATGGCTCATGAGTTTATTATGGCTTTAAAAGAGGATCGCGATCCGTTCCCAAATGCGGTTCAATCGGCGAATTGGACCTCTGTCGGAATTTTGGCTCATGAATCCGCCTTACAAGGCGGGGAGCGACTTTACCTTCCTGATTTTGCCGCTGAAGCCTGATTGATTGGAATTTGAAAACCTATTGAAAATGAGAAAAATAACGTTGTTTTTACTATTGATTTCCTCCTTTGCCATGGCACAAAGTGGCCGAAGGTTGGAAGTTTTATTTTTAGGGGATGACGGGCACCACAAGCCCATTGATCGCCTTCCAACCTTGATGGCTGCTTTAGGACCACAGGGGATTAATTTTACGTATACCGATAAACTTTCTGATCTGAATTCAGAAAATCTGAATCAGTATGATGCCCTAATGCTGTATGCGAATATCGATGTCATTGATAAGGCCGCCGAGAAAGCCTTGTTGGATTTTGTGGCCTCTGGTAAAGGATTTTTACCCATTCACTGTGCATCTTATTGTTTTAGAAATTCACCGGATTTTGTAAAACTGGTGGGAGGGCAGTTCTGGCGACATACGATGGACTCTATTCAAACTCAGACCGTGCAGCCAAATCATCCTATCATGAAAGGTCTGAAGTCTTTCAACGTTTTTGACGAGACCTATTTGCATACTCGTTTGCAATCGGATAATAATATTTTGGCTGTTCGTGAGATCAAAGCTGATCAGCGAAACGATAAACCGAATGAAAAAACGGAACCGTATACCTGGACCCGAACCCATGGCAAAGGCAAAGTCTTTTATACGGCCTACGGTCATGATGATCGGACCTGGTCAGACGAAGGTTTCCAGCAATTACTTTTTAATGCGATTGTTTGGTCAGTTAATGATGAGGCCAAGGCCGCCTTTCAAGCGAGAAATGTCAAACCTTTTGAGTACCGCGTAGCTCAACTGCCAAATTACGAAAGACGGCCTGGGGAACAATTGCAACAGCTTCCGCTTAGTCCGGAAGAATCAATGAAGCATATTCAGGTTCCGGTAGAGTTTGATCTTGAACTTTTCGCGGCCGAGCCGGATGTTATGCATCCTATTGCTATGACTTGGGATGAAAAAGGTAGACTTTACGTGCTCATCACCAAAGACTATCCCAATGAAAGAAAGCCCGAAGGCGGTGGTGATTACATTCTGATGTGTGAAGACACCGATAAAGATGGGAAAGCCGATAAGTTTACCCGTTTTGCGGACGGAATGAGTATTCCGACAGGGATGGTCTTTGCCAATGGGGGTTTGGTGGTAACACAGGCACCTGATATTCTCTTTTTTGAGGATACCAATGGCGATAATAAAGCGGATGTTAAAAAGACACTTTACTCCGGATTTGGTACTTATGATACTCATGCGGGTCCCTCAAACCTTAAATATGGTTTTGATAACTGGATATGGGGGAGTGTCGGCTACTCTGGATATCAGGGAGTTGATGGGAACGGCGATACGCTTCGGTTTGGGAATGCACTATTCAGGTTTAAAGCTGATGGCAGTGATTTACAATGGATGACCAGTACCTCAAATAATACCTGGGGAATGGCCTTTAATGAAACCAACGATATTTTTGCTTCAACGGCCAATAACTCGCATGGTTGGTATCTGGCGATCCCGAATCAGTTTTTCAATGCCGCTAACCGCACCAATAACGGGAGCCGTGGAACTGATACTCATAAAAATATGACGCCTATTACTCCAAAAGTGCGTCAGGTTGATGTTTTTGGTGGATTTACAGCGGCTTCAGGCCATGATTTTTATACAGCCCGTTCTTTCCCGAAGGAGTATTGGAATCAAATTGCTTTTGTTTCTGAGCCTACCGGTCATGTTTTGCACCGTAATCATATCGTTAAAAACGGCACGGACTTTAGTGACAAACAAGCCTTCAATCTGATGGCCGGGGCAGATGAATGGTTCTCACCGGTGTTTGCTCAGGTTGGGCCGGATGGGGCTGTTTGGGTAGCTGACTGGTACAGCTTTATTATTCAGCATAACCCAAAACCAGATGGTTTTGAAATGGGATCAGGGAATGCCTATGAGACCGATTTGAGAGACTACACGCATGGAAGAATTTACCGTGTTGGTTATAAGGATGCCGCTGATTATGAGCCTGTCGTGTTGTCAATGAACAATCCTAATGACTTGTTGAAAGCCCTGGAAAACGACAATATGTTCTGGCGAATGCAGGCTCAGCGATTGATCCTTCAAAGAGGCCAAAAAGATGCAGTTCCGGCCTTGATTAAATTGCTCAAAAATCAGGAAAGTGATGAGATTGGCATCAATGCTCCGGCTATTCATGCCCTTTGGACTTTGCAAGGCCTCGGTGAGGCCAGTCAGGAGATCATTGAAACAGGCTTAAGACACAGCAATGCCGATGTTCGGAAAAATGCCTTAAAAGTGATGCAAGAACAGGGTTTTGAGTCTGATGCTATGGCCGCCCGTAATATTGATCTGGTTTTGAAATATAATTTGCTGTACGATCAGGAGCCTCTTGTAGTAATGAATGCCTTGCTTGTTCTTTCTCAGGGAGATTTAAATGATGAGGCTGAGGCAGTCTTTCTCCAAAAGCTTCAAAACTCTAAAGATGTAAGTGATCGTTGGCTACCAGATGCCTACTCGGTGGTACTGACGGCAAACGATGGCAAGCTGATGAAACAATTGCTTTCTAAGCAGGAGTCGGCTCAGATGACGAATCATTCTTCTATGGATCATAGCGGTCATACTATGACAAGTTCCTCAGAACAAAATCTTAAGAAGTCGAAGGGTATTGATTTGATCATAAGCGATGTAAAAATGTCTCCTGAAAACCCTGTAGTCAGAGAGAGGGTAGCTTATACGGTAGAGGTAACCAATATCGGCTCAGAGGACGTACCGGCCGGTGTTTTTGTTCCTTTTGACCTACGTTTTGAAGGTATGGGGCAGGTTGAAACCTTAACAAGCCGAAATTTTAAAGATGGAATTAAATCAGGTGAAACGGTTTCTATTGATCAGACGATGAATGGTCCATGGAGAGGGAACATCCGTTTTTCATCTGATATTGCCGGAGATTACTCTCTCAATATTGACCTGAATAATGTAAACGAAGTAAACGAAAGCAATTACAGGAATAACAGCTATCGTAAAACATTCTCTTTCAGTCAACCTTCGAATACAGAGGCTTTTGCCTTAGAAAGAGCAGTGAGGTCATATGCTTCAGCAGTTTCTATTGATGAGCTAACCCCTATCATCAAAGAAGCCCAGAGATTGGGTGTTCAGGGTAAAAATGCCATTTACAGAGCTATTGCCGATGGCTGGAATTTCCGCCGAAAAGACATAGAAATGAGTCCTGTGAATATGACTTACTTAAAGAGTCTTGGTAGTACTGCCAATGAAAATTTGCAAAATGTACTGCTCGCCTGGAAAGTGATAGAACCTCAAAAAACCGATGAAAATGTAAAAGTGGTAACTATCAAAGCGGTGCGTGAAGCCATGAAATATGACCTCACAGAGTTTACCGTTAAAGCAGGCGAAATGGTTGAATTGGTTTTTGAAAACCCTGATGCTATGCAGCATAACCTACTTATTATTCAACCAAACTCTACAGAAAAGGTGGGTGAAGCGGCAGACATCATGGCTCAGGATGCCCGTGGTGCCGAGCGAAACTATACACCTTCAATGTCTGAAATTCTGTTTTCAACACCATTGGTAAATCCGGATGAAACTTTCAGGCTAAGGTTTAAGGCTCCTGCTGTTAAAGGAGATTATCCGTACATCTGTACTTTCCCTGGGCACTGGAGGCTAATGCAAGGGTTGATGAAGGTGGAATAGTAAATACATCTTTTTAAGAAAGAGGAGTCTGAATGTCGGGCTCCTCTTTTTTGTATTAGAAAGGCGGAGAGTCCTTCGGAGAACAGATTAGTTTTTCGATTTTTGTAGGCTCAAACATCAACATTTTTGAAAAACTTACTTCTTTTCCTACTCTTCACAGGTCCATCTGCCTTCTCACAATTCTTTTCTGAATCATTTTCTTACCCATCTGGTCAGTCGGTAACCGGCTTTGGTTGGACTGAACACAGTGGAGGAGGTTCTAATCCCTTGCAAACCGGAGAAGGACTTTCTTTTGGGGCTTTCGCAAATGATGGTGGTATTCTGATGAATGGTGGAGGTCAGGATGTTCATCACACATTTTCTCCTCAAAACAAGGGAGTTGTTTATGCTTCGTTTTTGGTCAATGTACAATCTGCTTCAGATGATGGCGAATACTTTTTCCATCTCGGGCCTGAGAGTTTAGGGACTAACTTCAGAGGTCGTGTTTTTGTTAAAAGTTCAGGTGACGGAATGCAGTTTGGCGTTAGTAAATCCTCAAACTCTCCAAACTACAGTGCACAGGTTTATGATCTGAACAAAACCTATCAGTTAATCTTGAAGTACACTTTTTTCAATACTTCAGGTACTGACGATGAAGTAGAGATTTTTGTACATGCTGAACCAACAAGCACTGAAACGATTTCAATTGCCAAAGCTGCTGACGGTGAGAATGATACTTCAGATCTGGGCTCTGTAGCTTTAAGGCAGGGTTCCTCCTCAAAAGCAGCAACCTTGATGATTGATGAAATCAGAGTGGCAGGTACCTGGACTGAAGTGACTGAACTTAAAAAAGAGGAGAAAATTGAGCTGGTGTTTCCGCCTTCGTTGTATAGCTTTTCAGGAGAAGCAGAAAAGGAGAGTGTTTTTGAGCTCGCTCTTTCAGGTTACTCTTCGGAGTCTTCTCTTTTCTTCTGGTCTCCATCTACAGATGTGGTAAAATTCTCAATAGATAAAGAGGATTGGTTTGATCAGCTTCACTTTAAATCTGAGGATGGTAACTACTTTGAGACCTTCTACATTCAGACTTTCCCCGTGGATACGGCAGTCGGTTCCGATCAGGTCGATTTCGTTGTTGATAATCAAAATGGGGAGGAGTTTGCTCGTTTTCAGACTTTAATAAAGATTTACAAGCTTAGAAGTAATGGTAGTTTGCCGGTCTTGTCAGCGAAAGAATTATTGCCCAATGCTCAGGTTAAAGTCGCTGGTAGGGTAACCGCCTCAGCCAATGAGTTTCCGGGTTTTAACTATTTGCAAGATGAAACCTCAGGGATTCGCTTGCAGGGAGATTATAGCTTTCAAATTGGTGACTCTGTCGCTTTTTACGGATTGTTGTCAGAAGTATACGAGGAGCCAATTTTGGTCTGGGATAGCACCAATACCATAGAACTTTATGACCGTAAGGTGGTACAGCCAATGGATATTTCTTGGCAAAATGCAGAACAAAACCAAGGCCGATTAGTAACGGTTCGTGAGCTTGAACTCAATGATCAGGACTTTGTCTTTTTACCCAATACCAATGAAAATTTCCGGCAAGATGGGATCTCTGGCACAGCCAGAATCTGGTCAAAAACAAATATTGACGGGCATATGAAACCTCAGGGTTCAAATGCCTTTACGGGTATTATTGGTCAATTCAGAAGCCAATATCAGCTTTATCCGCGAATGAAGGATGACATAGAAAGTGTTGGTGAAATTCCATCAGACCCATTAAATATTTCCAAAGAATATACATTTGACCTCGCCACCTGGAATCTCGAATGGTTTGGTAGTCCATCAAACGGCCCGGAAGACGATGAACTGCAATTACAAAATGCCATCAAAGTCATGCAAGAAATAGACGCGGACATTTATGTTCTTGAAGAAATTACTGACCTCAATAAGTTCTCTTCTCTGGTTTCTTTTTTAGGTGAATATTCCGGCGAATGTTCTCCTGCGGTATCGGGTGGAGGTGAGCCTGATCAGGCTCAGCGGGTTTGTTTCGTTTATAAAAATAAGACGGTAAGTAGGTTAGAACTGAAACCGCTGTTAAGAAATGTGCCTCCAATTTCCGGTTACCCGGATACTTTTGAACGCTTCTGGGCAAGTGGTCGCCTTCCGGCACTTTTTGAATGTGAGGTTGATATTGACGGAGTCAAAAGAAGACTTCATATTATTGGGATTCATGCCAGGGCTAATCGCAGTGGAGATGAAAAAGACCTGGTTTATGATATGCGGAAAATTGATATTGAGGTGCTTAAAGATAGCCTTGATGAGTATTACTCTAATGCATCTGTAATTATAGCAGGTGATTATAATGATGATGTGGACGAAACGGTGGTGAGCGGCCAGTCAGGCTCTACTTACCAGCCTTTTGTTAATGATGAAAGTCAATGGAAAGTACTAACCGCTGAATTGAGTAAAGCAGGCCACAAATCATACATCGGATACAATGATGTCATTGACCATATTACGATTTCCAATGAGCTTTTTAGTGATTATATCCAAGACGGAACAATCTTGCAATTGCCCTTCGTAGGGATTGAGGAATACCCTGATAATACCTCGGACCATCTTCCTGTTTTGAGCAGGTTTATGCTAAATGATGTACTAACGCCTGTTGAAAAGGAAGATTCTCTAATCATTTACCCTAATCCAACTACCGGAGGTTTGCGAATTAGAATGAGCCCAAATCAAAAAGTGAATGCCTGGTTAAGTGACAGCAAAGGGACTTCGCTACTTTTTGTCAATGGTTTTCAATCTGAGATTGAGAAAAAGCTAAGTAGAAAAATGGAGAAGCTCAATGCCGGGCAGTACGTTTTACAGCTTTTGATTGGAAATTCGGCTAAAAGCTACAAAATTGTGAAACAGTAAAACCTATTGAAAGTCTATGAACAAAAAATCAAATCGCAGAGATTTTATTAAATCCGGTGCATTAGCCGCCGGTTCATTTATGATAGTGCCCCGGCATGTACTGGGTAAAGGCTATAAGGCCCCCAGTGATAAATTAAATCTGGCTTCTATCGGAGCCGGAGGCAAGGGCTACGGCGATATTGTTAATGCTTGGAATAACGGTTCGGAGAATGTTGTGGCACTATGTGATGTAGACCTTAATCAGGCTCGGCGAGCTGTTGATAAATTCCCGAAGGCTAAGATTTATCGTGATTTCAGAGAGCTATTTGATCAGCAGAAGGATATTGATGCCGTTACCATTTCTACTCCCGATCATAACCACGGAGTAGCGGCCATGACGGCTATGCAAAATGGTATACACGTTTACGTTCAAAAGCCTTTGACCCATAATATTTATGAGGCCAGGATGCTGACAGAAGGTGCCCGTAAGTACAAAGTGGTTTCCCAAATGGGGAATCAGGGAGCATCAAACCCCGGCCAGCAGCAGATGATTGAGTGGTTTAAAAAAGGAACCATAGGTAAGGTTAATGAAGTACATATCTGGACCAATCGCCCGGTATGGCCACAGGGTATACCTATGCCGAAGGGAAAGCATGAATTACCAGAAACTATGTCTTCCAAAAACTGGGATACATGGCTTGGGCCTGCAGAATATGTGGATTATGATCCTCTTTACCATCCGTTTAAATGGCGTGGATGGTGGAATTTCGGTACAGGTGCTCTTGGTGACATGGGCTGCCACCTGATTGATCCACCTTTCAGAGTACTTGAATTGGGTTATCCAACTGAGGTTGAATGTAGTGTTGGGCAGGTCTTTTTACAGGATTGGGTGGCCGAGTACATTCCTGAAGGTTGCCCGCCTTCCTCGCATGTTCAGGTTAAGTTTCCAAAGACAGCGGCCAATAATAGTGAGGTAAAGATGATTTGGTCAGATGGAGGAATAAGACCGTTCCATCCGGATATTATCCCGGCGGATCACCCAATTGGGGATAACGATTCGGCTAACGGAGTAATGATGATGGGTGAAAAAGGTGTAATGACTTGTGGAACCTATGGTCTAATACCTAAGGTTTACCTGAACACTGGTGAGATTTTGGAAATGCCGGAAGGTTATACAGGAGGTTTGAAAAATACTTCTTTACCTGAATACGGTCATCAGACGAGCTGGGTTGAGGCCGTTAAGGCTGGTTTCAATAGCAAGGAGCATAAAAGTTTGACTTCCTCTTTTGATTACTCTGGTCCTCTTACAGAAACAGTTATAATGGGTAATCTGGCCATTAGAAGTTATCAGGAAAGCACGGGTGGCGAAGGTAGAGGTCGTCAATTTGCAGGCCGCAAAAAGCTAATTTGGGATGGTGATAATATGAAAATCACCAATTACGATGAAGCCAATAAGTTCGTTGGTCGTCAATATCGTGATGGTTGGAAATTGATCTGATTTTCAAAGACTTGTGAAGAGGAAAAGGCTGGGGAGGAATCTCCGGCCTTTTTCTATTTTAGATTTATCTAATACATACGAGGCTCAAAGTGAATATTTTGAGGAATACTTCTTTCCGCTTCTCAATACTCAAAACTTCTAAACGGCCGTTGTTAGCCATATTTCTCGTTCATGTAAGCCCAGCTTTCTTGACAAAGTTCTTTTAAAACGCTCTCGTTGACATCGGTCAATTTCTTAATGTAAAGACAAGATTTTCCGGTTTTGTATTTTCCTAAACTTCCCATCAGTTCCTCGTATCGCAGAAAACCTGGCATGATATAAACGGTCAGGGCTGCTTTGCGAGGAGAGAAACCTATTTTGAGCATATCGCCCTCCCGGCCACTGTCATATTTGTAGTGGTAAGTGCCAAAACCCACGATGCTTGGCCCCCACATTTTAGGCGGCAGGCCGGTGATTTCTTCCATCCATTTCATGACGATGAGGCTATCCTGACGTCTGGTTTCGTTTTCAACGCTGTTTAGAAAATCCAGAACTGAGGCTTCGTTTTCTTTTGTTTTTAGATCTGCTTTAGCCATTTGATCAAAGTTTTAGGTCAATTTAGTGAATTTGAAACAATTGGTTTCTCGAGGCCAAATCATAATCACTCAAAGAACCTCCTTTTCAAACCTTCAATTTCCTTATAAACAGGGCAGTCTTTATCATGTGGTGTAGGTAGATAGCCGCTACTTTGCAGAAATTCATTGACGATCTCACCACCGACAAATTTGAAATTCTTTTTGAAAAGTTTAACCCATTCTTCTTTGGTCAATGGGTAATGATGTAGAATCCATGCTTTTAAGCTTCCATACTCCTTCCGAAGCTCCAGAATTTGCTGAGCATTGTAGATGGCAGCATTTACTTTAAGTTTATTTCGAATGATACCCGCATCATTCAACAACCGCTCACGTTCATTTTCTTCGTAGGCCGCTACTTTTTCAATACTGAAATCATCAAAAGCCTTTTTGAAATTCTCCTGTTTTCTCAAGATGGTATCCCATGAAAGACCAGCCTGATTGATTTCTAAAACAAGTCGTTCAAAAAGCTCGTCGTCATTCTCAATTGGGTGTCCGTAATGAAAATCATGATAAATACGATGATGATTATCCGGGGGAAGATCAAGGCAGAATTTGCAGTAAGACATTCTTTTTTGAATGCAAAATGGGTTAAAAATAGCGAGAATAGAGGGAGGAGGAAGAATTGCTAAAATCTTTATCTAGACAGCATGTAGCCACTTTTTAGTATAAGCGAATCTCAAAATCAGGTAAAGTAAAACTCCTAAAGGCCCCATAATAAAAGTGAAAAGCTGACATGGAATGAGTAGATAGCGGTTAAGTCCAAGTTCTTCAGCGTTTTTTGTGATGTAGAGGCCGGCTAAAAGGTCAAACGCCAGATAATGTATCCAGCCAATGACTACGTTCATGGGGTCAGCATTAAGCTGAGCTAACTGGCTCAATTCGCCAAAACTCTCAAACGTATCAACCGAGAAATGTGTAAAAGCCAGGAAGCCATATAAAAGAGCAAAACCTGAGATTATTATACCGAGAAGTAGCTTTTTTGACCATTCTTTGAATGGAAATAATAGTAGAATAATCCAACTCAGAAGAGCAATGGTATTCACCAATTGAAAGATTTGATCAGGACTCATAAGATTGAAATTTATCCTGAAAATACTCAAATCTTATGGCTCTACCCGAATTCTTGGTTCGTGTTTTACCTCAAAATTGCAGGAATTAGCAATGAAACAAAACTCGTTTGCCTTATGATGTAATTCTAAGGCAAGATCGAGTTTCTCAGGTTCCCTTATACTTATTTGAGGCTTGAGTAAAACTGTTTTGAAACGTCCTTTTCCACTTTTCTCTTCTTCCATAAGGCCTTCCGCCTTGTCAAGGTAGCTGGTAACCGTGATACCATTTACAGAGCAAAAGTGCAAATACCATAACATATGACAAGAGGATAAAGAGGCCAGAAAAAGCTCTTCAGGATTATGTTTTGCCGGATCACCTCTGAAAGCCGGATCTGAACTCAGTTCAATGACAGTTTTATCATCTACTTTGAGAAGGTGAGACCTCTCATAACTTTTATAGCTAATGGTGCCTTCTCCTGTGTTGCCTGTCCACTCTGTAGTGATATGATAGTGGTGCTCTTTCATGCCTTAAAATTAATATTTAAGGTGATCAGGCAAAGGTATTTTTGCTCCATGTTCGTCTGGCAAGGGCTGGTGACGTAGTGGTTTGATAGGTATCAGTCCTGTCCAGATAGGTAAATCCATCTCATCTTCCTCATGGCTTGGGGCTCCCCGACGAATTTTGGCGGAAGCCTCATCGAGAGAAAAACGTATTGCAGTGGTCTTGTTGACCTCTGACTGAGACATTGGCTTTAGATAATCCCAACTGCCGGGCACCATCTTCTCCGTTAAAACTTTGAAGGCTTCGTATTTCTTTTCGATGTCATTGATTTCTTCACCTTTGGCAAAAATGACAACAGACCTGTAATTCACAGAATGATGAAATGCCGTTTTAGCCACTACCAATTCATCGGCCAGCATGACGGTAATACACACCGGGCGGCCATCTGTTAGCTTTCTGACAAAATGAGAACCCACAGAAGCGTGTAAATAAATGTAATTGTCTATTCTAACGAAAGACTGCGGAATACTAAAGGGTTGGTTGTCTTCAGCATAGCTTATGGTACAAAAAAGAGCTTCATCAAGAATTTCATAGATGTTTTCATCTGAATAATGTGCCCTTTGATTGGCCATGCGGCTTGGTGTCGTTCTTTTCGTTTTTCTACTCATACATTTTGAATTTGTGATTCAAAAGTAGATGTTTGCCGGATGGTCCAGGTAGTCCAATAAGTTTAAAAGTGATAGTCCGGTATGTTTCAAAACCTTATTCAAGTAGACAGGGAGTCTGATAAACCGATTTTTAGACAATTGGCAGATCAACTCATTGAGCAAATCAGAGAAGGCGTGCTTCCGGCTGAAACGAAGCTGCCGGGTACCAGAAAACTGGCGGATTTATGGGGTTTACATCGCAAAACGGTGATTGCGGCCATAGATGAATTGGTTCTTGGTGGCTGGCTAGAAACGCTTCCGGGAAGAGGAACTTATGTAGCTGCAAAAATTGAAATTTTACCTGCTGATTTTCAAAAAGAGAAGACTGTGGGTAACTGGGCAACATTGCCAAAAGTACCGGATACTTTGAGTCGGAAACTAAGGCTTACTACAGAGAAATTCAGATTAGACGACGGTTTACCTGACCCACGCCTGGCTCCTTCGGCAGAGTTACTCAGAGCATACAAAACAGCAATGAATCAGGGTAATATTTTTTTGAAATATGCCTACGGTGAAACCCTTGGAAATAGCTTTTTACGTGAAGTTTTGGCGGAGTACCTGAACTCGAGTCGCGGAATGAAAATTAGCAAAGATCAGATTTTGATTACCCGTGGGGTTACACAGGCTTTGTACTTGTTTATTCAGGGATTTGTAAAACAAGGTCAGAAAGTGGCCGTTCCTGAACTGAATTGGGAGTCTGCCAATGTGAATTTCATTCACCACGGAGCCCAACTGATTAAAGTAAAAATAGATGAAGAGGGCTTGGACACCGACCATCTTGAAGAACTATGTAAAGTCAACGATATCAGTGTTTTGTACATCACACCGCACCATCAATACCCCACCACTGTTATAATGCCGGCTTACAGGCGGGTGAAGTTGATTCAGTTGGCTCGTCAATATGGTTTCTACGTCTTCGAGGACGATTACGATTATGATTTCCATTACAGTAGCCACCCGCTCATGCCGCTGGCGTCAGCAGAGCATGGCGACTACGTTTTTTACACCGGCTCATTTACCAAGGCCATTTCACCTGTGTTTCGGGTAGGCTATCTGGTAGCTCACAATGATCAGGTCGATTTACTGGCCAGAATCCGACGCTTAGTTGATAGGCAGGGTGATACTATTCTGGAACTGGCCATCTCAGAATTAATGCAACTAGGATTGATTCAGCGGTCTTTGAAGAAAAATAAACGTATTTATGAACAGCGGAGAGACTATTTCAGCTCTTTGCTTGAGAGCGAATTGTCGTCTGTTTTATCATTCAAAAAACCTGAGGGGGGAATGTCTGTTTGGGGCCTTTTTGATGAAAAAATAGATATCCCGGAGTTATCACAGAAAGCTCATTTAAATGATCTGTATTTTCAGGATGGAGCTCAGTTTGACGCTTCCGGTCAAAAAATCAATGCGACCCGAATGGGCTTTGCTTCATCAAATGAAAGCGAGATCGAACAAAGTGTTGAAATCTTGAAGAGATTGATTAGGATCTAAGGTTTGATTACATCAGAAATTCCAGAAATTTTATAACATCTGTCTCTTCTTTGAAATTGATTTTTTGATCCTTTACAAACTGCTTTACTGCTTTTTTGTCTTTGGTGAATTGCTTAATAAAATAGCCTTTGGATTCCACTTTTAAAGTTTTCTTGCCATTGATTAAATAAAAGGAAGGGTTCTGAGAAAAAATGCCTGCATACTTATCCTTGTCTACAATGTATCCCTGCAGTTCATGGCTGGAGTTATTATGCTGCAATTTGTCATGTCTTTGAAGCAGGGAAAATCCGTTTTTCTCAAATCCCGTAAAAGTGTAAAAGCCATAACTCAACAAATCGTATTCTGGATATGAAGTGAATGTCAGAGAATCCAATTCAAAATACTCAGGCTGTATAAGTGTGCCGGCCCCGAAACCACCATGATTTTTAAAGTAGAGTCGCTGAAAGACCTGATTATAGCTTACGAAACCTTCCAAAGGAATTTGTCCCGGTAACTTCACTATAGCTCTTGTCCATTGTTGATTATTGAAATACGGTGTTCCTTTATAGTAGATTCTTTTTTCTTTGGCTGATCCGTTAAGTATTGATTTCTCCACCTTGATGAGCTCGGGCTCTCCCTGGCTGTTGTTTTTGATTTCAAAGTATTCTTCAATTTTGTACTCAGGGTTACGTTCTACAATATCCGTCAAAACATCATAATTCTGAGCCTTTGCAAAGGAGAAAAAGAGTGAAGCAAAAAATAGGAATGCTGTTTTTTTCATGTGCATATCAATGGTCTAACAAATTACGAATTAGTTTTAACTGCTCTAATCTTTGATCTTCTATATCTTTCAGATCGCCAAAATTCTGCTTTCTTTTGTAGAGTCAATTGACTAGAAAAAGCCATTTATGAAGTTCAAAAGTAGAATCACACGCTTACTGTTTTCCTTATTCCTTTTGCCTTTTTGTCTCTCTGCCCAGCCTCCGGGTTTTGTTGATGAGTTACTTTCTGATGGTTGGGATACACCAACAGGGCTCGCTTTTGACAAAACCGGGCAATTATACGTTTGGGAAAAGCCAGGACGAGTATATACGGTAGACAAAAAGAACGGAGAAAAGAGTCTTCTTCTTGATCTTAATGAGGAGGTTTACAGCTATCTTGATCATGGTTTAAACGGGATGGTGCTTGATCCCAACTTCTCAGAAAATGGGTATATGTATTTACTATACACCGTTGATAGGAATTACCTGTTTTTCAAAAACTCCGAAAGTTATGATCCTTCAAAGAATGATCAGTTTTCAGCTACCATTGGTCGTATAACCAGATACACCCTTGATTCAGGCCGGGTTGCAGAGGGTTCCAGAAAGATAATTTTAGGTGATCGCTATGATAACGGCATCCCTATTCTCATGGATAATCACGGTGTTGGCTCACTGGTTTTTGGTTCTGACGGAAGCCTGCTGGTGACGGTCGGTGATGTAGCAATTGCCAAAAATCCTCCATTCCAAAATGGAGATGCATTTTACTATGAATTGGCTATTTTGCCTATTGAGGAGGGGATTATCACTGAAGATCAAAATATCGGACCTTACAGAGCCCAATACCTCAACTCACTCAATGGAAAGTTATTGAGAATCAATTCTGAAACCGGCGATGGTTATGAATCAAATCCCTTCTACAATCGTGAAGCACCCGCTTCTGCGGCTTCTCGAATATGGGCATACGGACTCAGAAATCCTTTTCGCTTTTCAGTGAAGCCCGGTACAGGAAGCAGTGATCCGGCCGATGGCGATCCCGGAACTCTTTATGTGGGAGATGTAGGCTGGGCCAGTCGTGAAGAGGTGAATGTTATCACGGAAGGGGGGCAAAACTTTGGCTGGCCATATCTTGAAGGAATCAGTTTTGATACCGAATGGTTTGATGATCCTACATATCAGCCTTCGAATCCTTTACCACCTATTTTGGAATGGCGTGGAGACAGAGCTCAGGTTTTTGTGGATGGTGAGGCTTATGGAGTAGGGTCGCCTGAATTCATAGGTGAAAACTTTACCGGTAATTCATCGATCGGAGGGTTATGGCTTAGCACAGATCATTTTCCGGGATATGAAGGGACGTATTTACACGGTGATTATATGGGCTGGATTCGTTTCTTCAAATTCGATTTCAGGGATATCCCATTCCAGGTAGAGAAAATTGTAGACGGAATACACCCAACCTGCTTTGCTGAAGACCCTACAGACGGAAGTATTTATTACGTGAATCTATTTTACCCGGATATCAATGAAGTCAGGCATTTGTATAACGAGGAGAACCCGAATTACCCGCCGGTGACAAATGCAAGTGTGGGGCCTATTTATGGAGACTCCCCGCTTGTGGTTTATTTAGATGCCCGCCAATCTTCGGACCCCGAAGGTGGTCCTTTAACCTTTGAGTGGGATTTTGGTAATACATTTACCAGCCCTAATAATTTTGAAACGTTTGAATACCGAAGTAACATACAACAGACCTTTTCACCGAAAATTACGATTACCGATGAACAGGGAAAGTCGACTGTTAAACGCTTCAAAGTGTATGTCAATAACTTCCCACCTGATATTCAATCTACTTCGGTTGATGATATTGAGTCTTTCTATAACGAAGATGGTCTTACCTTGAATGCGAGTGCTGTGGTAGAGAACCATAATCCGGACGAAGAGCTTTTCTATGAGTGGTCTGTGGTGCTTCATCATGAAGATCATACCCATTTGATTACCTCATACAAAACTGAGCAGGCGGAGATCTATCTTGCACCAATTCCATGTGACGAACAGCAATATTTTTATGAAATTAAACTTCGGATTGTTGATGGTGAAGGGCTCGGAAGTACGTATTCACACTTCATTGAGCCTAGTTGTGAACAAGAGCCGGAACCAGAGCCTGTTCTGAGTTTAAGTCCAAATCCGGTCAGAGATGAAATCAATATCAGAGGAGAAGACCTGCTGGACGAGAGCTTTCTAAAGTATCAATTATTTGATAGCCACGGCCGTTTTTTAGCTCAAAATGAAGGGCAGTGGAAGCAGCTTAAGAGAGGTCTTAATAACAAGATTTCTGAATTCTCCACAGGTGTTTATATCCTCAAATTGATCACCGAAGACTATTCAAAAGCCTTCAAGTTTGTAAAGGAAGATTAATCCGAGAAGGTTTAAAACGGGCTCGTCTTAAACATTGATATGAGTGTACTCATATTCCTAGGAAAACGTCTTGTTTGTGTGACTTTTATCTTGTTTACTTACAAGTGTAAATAATGGCTTGGTGTCAAAATCAAAGTCTCACATATGGCAAAAGCATTTGTTACGCTCGTTTCTTACGGCAATGGTATTTTTATGATGGGTATCTTCGGCCTGGTTTGTTTAATTCTTGTAGCTGCCGTTTTAATTTCACTTTTTAGTGATAAAAAGAACCAAAAGCCAGAATAGCCTAAAGACTTAATTGGCTCATAAGTTCGAAGTCTCCCACTTCTTTGAGGTATAAGTAGTTCAGTAAGAGTCCGTTGGTATTATTAATTAGCTGATGTGCTTTCTGAAAGGATAGTACATGAGTGGTTATGAATTCATGTTCCTCATTGGTGCCGTGCCGTTGATTCTCGAAAGCTTCAATTTCTGCCTTTGTCATCTCAAGTTCACAGGCGAAAAAGAACATCGCTTCATCACTGGTGCCTGTACTTGGGTAATAGGGCTTGCCTTTTGAAAGATCAAGGAGCTGGTCTTCAGTAATATGAATACCTGTTTCCTCAAAAACCTCCTGAACGCAGATTTGAAAGGTGGTTTTAGTCCCGTCTACCATACCTGCCGGGTGTTCAAAAGTAAGTTCACCGGAAGCAATTCTTCTTTGCCTTACCAGCAGAAGATACTTCTCTTTTGTTTCGGCATCAATCAGACAAACCAAAATACACACGACATCTCCCTTAAGGAAGCAAATAGGAGGTATTTTATGACCTTCAGGAGTTACGGCATCCAGCATAAGTGTTGAAAAAAGTACCTCTCCATTATGATTGCGTCGGGTATAAACTTCCTCTACACCATTGATCTTCAGATTATTTTCAACGAGTTTCTCTTTCCAACGTTTAAATTTGCGTGCGTCCTGTAGTTTTTCTTCTTGCATTTAAAATACCTAACTTGAAATTAGAATGAAAACAAAACTACTGACTTCGGGGGTAATAGCTATTTTGCTGGCAGCTTATTTTCTAAACCGCAGCCGGCCAGAGCCTTTTGTTTATAAAGGTGAAAAGCATACAGGGGTCTCTTTTGTAGCCCCAAGAAACCCTCTGGAGCAATCGTCATTTGAAAACGTGAAACGTGTTAATGCCGAATGGGTCTCTTTCATGCCCTATGGTTTTGTAGGATCTGAAGATACCGAGTTACATTTTGTCAGAGAAGGAGCTGAGGATTCTGAGAGGCATCAGTGGTGGGGGGAACGGCCTGATGGGGTGAAAAAGTGTCTGGAGCTAGCCCGGAAAAGTGGTTTTAAGGTTATGATGAAGCCTCATATATGGGTTCAAAGAGGTACTTACACCGGTGATTTTACTTTAGAAACTGAGGAAGAATGGAATGCTTTTGAGAGAACATTCGCTGAGTATATTCTTCAATATGCCCGGATTGCTGAGGTTTTTCATGTGGAGGTCTTTTGTATTGCCACTGAAATGGAAAGTATGGTCAGAGAAAGGCCTGATTTTTTTCCGGCTCTTATTAGGGCGGTAAAAAAGGTTTACAAAGGCAAACTGACCTATGCTGAAAACTGGGACTGTTTTGAGGAAGTGCCTTTCTGGAATCAGCTCGACTTCGTGGGCATCGATGGCTACTTTCCTTTATCGGATGAAAAACACCCCGATTACGAAGAGCTAAAGAAGGGTTGGCGAAAGCATTTAAAGCAAATGGATCGTTTTGCTGCTGAAGTTCAGAAGCCAATTTTATTCACCGAGTACGGCTACCGAAGCTGTGATTTTTCAACTGAGAAACCATGGGAAACTGATTATTCCTTGCCTGATAATGAGGCACTTCAGGCTTCTGCTTATCGTTCACTGTATGAAGAGGTTTGGCAAAAGCCCTGGTTTGCCGGCGGCTATTTGTGGAAATGGTTTCCGGATAAGCCGCAAGATCGACCGTCCAGAGATAAGTTTTGCCCCCAACATAAGCAGGCAGAAAAAGTGATTACTGAATACTACGCAAAAAACGCTTCTGAGTTAGAATAGAGGATTTTGACTCATGATTCAAGAAACATTTTAATTTGCTCAATCAATTATTTCTTTATCCTGATGTGATTACAAAAGAAGCTTGGATTTCCAAAGATCTTTTATGAACCTGAAAAAGCATTTTAAGCTGCTCGAAAACTGAGCAGAAGGGTAGAGATCAAGCTTTTGTAGTCAAAATTCTACCCTTTGTTTTTCCTGTCAGCTTTTGCGAGGCCTGCCTTTAGGAATTGAGCGTTGTTTTTCATTAATTCACGGGATCAACCCTAATCTATAAAACATGCTGATTCTCTTATTGCTGCTTGCAGTAGCTCTCATTGTACTAAGTACCACCCGATTTAAACTTCACCCTTTTCTGGCTCTCATTTTTGTGGCTATCCTGTTTGGCCTAGCAGCCGGAGTAGATACTCAAACGCTAATTGAAAGCATCAATGAAGGCTTTGGTAAAACTCTGGGCAGTATTGGTTTGGTGATTATTATTGGGGTCATGATCGGTTCCTTTCTGGAGCATACGGGAGGAGCTGTACGTCTGGCAAATGGTATGTTAAAACTCATTGGCAAGAAGCGTGTTCCTGAAGCTATGTCGTTGACGGGTTGGTTAATTTCAATTCCGGTTTTTGGTGACAGCGGCTTCGTGATTTTGAACTCATTGAACAAGGCTTTGACGAAAAAAGCCGGGCTTTCATTGACCGTAACCACTGTTTGTCTGGCTACCGGCCTTATGGCAACCCATACTATGGTGCCGCCAACTCCGGGGCCCATTGCTACGGCCAGTATAATTGGGGCAGATCTTGGCCTTGTCATCATGTTTGGGGCAGTGATCAGCTTGATTGCATTAATTCCTCCCATCATATTTGCCAAGAAATATGCCTCTAAAACATGGATTGAGCCTGAGTTGGGAGATGATAACGCCGACTTCGATGAAAAGCTGAAAACAGCTCCTTCATTTATGAAATCGCTGCTTCCGGTGATAATTCCTTTGCTTCTGATTGTACTCAAGTCGGTTAATGATTTTGGCAGTTATATCGGCGATGGACAACTTAAAACGCTAATTGATTTTGTAGGAACTCCGGTTATTGCTTTGATTATAGGTCTTTTGCTTGCATTTCTGCTACCCCGTAAGCTTCAGCAAAGTATGATTTCGTCTGAAGGTTGGTTAGGGAAGGCCCTGCTGGACTCAGCATCCATTGTGATGATTACCGGTGCCGGTGGTGTTTTTGGTAAAGTTCTTCAAAATGCCGGACTTGGTGATGTTATAGGAAATGCTCTGGCTGATTATCCCGTTGGTATTTTGCTGCCATTTATAATTTCTTCTGCTCTAAAAACGGCTCAGGGTTCATCTACGGTAGCAATGATTACCACGGCCTCAATTATTACGCCGATGCTTCCTCAGCTGGGTCTTGATACGGAAGTTTCTAAGGCACTGGCGGTTTTAGCCATCGGGGCTGGTTCTGCTGTGGTTTCTCATGTTAGTGATAGTTTCTTTTGGCTTGTGACTCAAATGACCGGGATGAATATCTCACAAGGGTACCGAATTCATACGGTTGCCACAGGAATTGTGGGGGTTTCCTGTTTCATTCTGATTTTTATCGCCAAGATGATTTGGGGCTAATTTCGTCATCTTGTATGGACTTTTTTTGACTTATTTCCCAAGTCATAGGACAATATTGTACGATTCATCTACTTCGTTTCGATAGTGTAACTGTGCTTCATACCTTCGTATGTTGAATTGAAACACTTCGTCTTACCATGAATAAACACGTGCAATTTCTGTTGCTGTTGTTTGCGTTTTTAACTTTCAAAACACAAGCTCAAACAGAAAAACCTAAGCTTTTTATTAATTGTCAACAGGCTCGATGCTTTCAAACCTATCTTCTTACGGAGCTTGACTACTTTACTTTCACTCGTGATCAAGGCTTGGCTGATGTCCAGATTCTAATTACAGATCAGGGTAACGCCGGAGGAGGGCGAAACTATCAGATTAACTTTATCGGACAAAAAGAACGGGAGGGTGACGATTTCCTGATTGAGTTTGAGACAAGTCAGAATGATACTGAAGCTATTGCACGTAAGATTGTTTTATCAAAAGTTAGCCAGGGACTACTGCACTATGTGGGTGGCACAGAGATGGTAAAAGATGTTAAAGTATCATTTCCCAAATTAGCAGAAACTGATAATAAATCTACAGAAGAAGAGGAAAAAGACCCGTGGAATAACTGGATATTCGGGATTGGAGGTTCCGGGCGGTTTTCAGGTGAAAGTAACAGAAGCGAGGTCAGATTAAATACCAATGTACGTGGTGGACGTACCACTGATAAATCAAAGTATAGTTTTTACACTTACTTAAATCAAAATACCAATGAGGTAACCCTTGACGGAGAAAAGGAAGTGGCCAAAGTAAACAGTTATGGTTTCAGCACGCTTTATGTGACTTCTTTTGCCAAAAATTGGAGTTTAGGAGGTTTAATGAGGGGTTTTCATAGCGTTTACTCTAATATTCAGTTTTCAAATAGTTTGGCACCGGCAATTGAGTATTCAATTTTTCCTATTGAAGATTTCAATAAAAAGCAGTTCCGCTGGATTTATCAAGCCGGTTATCGTCGACTTGATTATATAGAACCAACAATCTACGATTTGGTACAGGAAGGAAAACCTTATCACCAATTGACCAGCATTTTAGGTTACACACAGCCCTGGGGTAATTTCTCAGCCGAGTTAAATGGCTACCAGTACATTGATGACCCGGATAAATATAGATTGAGTTTAGAGCTTGAGCTCAGTTGGCGGGTATTTCAGGGAGTATCCCTTCGCTTTTATGGGTCGGGTTCTCAAATTAAGGATCAAATCTCGCTGGCAAAAACCGAGAGTAGCAGCGAAGAAATTCTTCTTGGTGGACAGCAACTGCCTACTTCCTTTGCTTATTTCACCTCTTTTGGTCTGAATTATACCTTCGGATCTGTGAACAATAGTATTGTAAATCCTCGGTTTTCAGGTCTGAACTAGTGTCTCATCAGGAAGTAAGTTTTGTAGAATCTGAAAAGGTTTTCGGAAATCTCATTATTTGAAAACCATCTTTTTTGAGGGATAAGTCTTTTTGCATTAATGGTTAACTTTAGACTTTACCCGATAAAAGTCTATGGATCATACTGCGTTTTCACGTCGAAATCTGTTGAAAACCTCTCTTGCTGGCTTTGCCTTACCTGGATTAGGCTTCTTGCCTCATTTGAGTAGTAAAATCCTCGATCCCGAGCCACTATCTGTGCACTATCCAAATTTGGAACCTGATTTGGTTTCGGAAGTGGTCGGTGCTTCACATTTTGATTTTGATAAGGTTAAGATGCTCGTTGACAAACGTCCTGAACTGGCCGTAGCTACATGGGAGTGGCGTTTTGGAGATTTTGAGTCTGCATTAGGGGCTGCTTCACATGTGGGGCGTCGAGATATTGCTGAATATTTGATTTCTAAAGGTGCACGACCGAATATCTTCAGCTTTGCCATGCTTGGAGCTTTTGAGGTGGTTAAATCAATGATAGAATTTAGTCCCGGTCTTCAAAGAACTACCGGACCACATGGAATCAGTTTATTACGGCATGCCAAAACAGGACTCAGAAATAAGGATCAAATGACCACCAAAGAGTTTGACAAGGCTAACCAATTGGTCGATTATTTGGAAAGCCTGGGAGACGCCAATGGCCCGAATTATCTCAATGTTACCGAAGAAGAGCAAAAGCTTTATCTGGGAGATTATAGATATGGTGAAGGAAAGGATGAGGGTTTCTCTGTAAAAATCAATATGCAGAAATTACTTTCACTTGCCCCCCTGGGCGGATTTGGTGGCTCAATTTATAAAGTAGGGGAGAACCTTTTCATTTACAATGGAGCCCCATCGGTGAAAATCTCTTTTGAAATGAATGACGGATTAGTTCAATCGTTAACGGTTCGTGATCCTGACTATGAGGTAACAGCACAAAAAGTGAATTGAATACTTATTCTAGTTCATGCTCGATCACTTCAAGAGCTTTTGCAAGCTGCCATCGCTTCTATGGTCTATTTTCCTCTTTAGGCCTTAAAAGATCTTATAGTCATTGACGAATTACCTCATTTGAAAACAGGTTAGAATCAATGAAATGGGATCACCAAAAAATGGTTTCGCCTTAAAGTTTCCGGTACATTGAAGTTAATGTAATCAAAAAGACGGGATCTATTTGATGTATTTTGTTTACCATACTGGAAATTTACACCCTTGGAGGGCAATCAAAGTTATTTCCATTTAGAAAGTACTGCCGCCATGATGAGGCCAAGTCCTATGCCTCCAAGGATGCAGCCTACAAATGCCATGATATTGGTTTGAAGAAAAAAGAAGCCTATGCCTAAACCAAGCATGGTGCCACCACCCACTGCCCAGCTACTTTTGTCGTAATGTTCGTTTTCCATTGAATTAGATTTTTGTCAAGTTAATGAGAGTCTGAAAAGAATAATATGATTGGGCTCAATCCTTGTTCTTAAGGAAGGTAGAGGCCACCAAACCAATTCCCATCCCGATAAACATACAAGCTGTAAAAGCCATTGGGTGTATGTCTCTCAAAAAAAAGCCAATTCCCATTCCAATTAAAGTGCCACCACCGATAATACTGTATTTTCTGCTCATGTTATTAAGTGTTTATTTGATGCTAAGGTAGGTCAGGTGTACTATTCAGCGAAAGCGATTTGGAGTGAACCGGTATCAAACCGGAGTGAACCTTGGAAATAGAAGGATGAAATAGAGAATCTTTAAGTTTGTTTTATACTCAGCAACTTGAAAAACTCAACTTCATCCAACTCTTTGACTTGCCCACTTGCCAAATCACCCAATTCCAAATCATCTATGGAGACACGGATAAGACGTTTACATCGGTGATTGACTGCCATGACCATTTTTCGAACCTGACGGTATTTACCTTCTGTTAATGTAATTTTCAGCCAGGAGCTTCCTGCATTATGGTAAAGCCTTTCGGGTATTTCCGGCAAATTTTCAGGTGCTTCGCAAAGGTCTACTTCGCAAGGGGTGGTGGTCCACAAATGTCCGCCACCTCGTATTCTTATAGGTACTCCCGTACGAAGTCTTTCCAATGTCTTTTCAGAAACAATCCCCTGCACTTTAACCAAATAGGTACGCCGGTGTGGCTCTTTGCTTCCATAAAGCAGTTTTGTGACACGTTTATTTGTGGTAAGAATCAACAAGCCCTCTGATTCACTATCAAGTCTTCCGATAGCGTGAGTGCCTTCGGGGAAGTCAAAGTCCAGATCGGCCAATAGTTTATTGCCTTCCACAGGTTTAATAAACTGGGAGAGCATTTTGTAGGGCTTATTGACAATGTAGTATTTGTGATCTGAAGCCATAGTGAGCTTACAAAATTAGTGCTTGAATCTGTAATACTGTACGGAGTTTAGAATGTTGATAATTTATATTCTAGTTTTGCGGCAATAGATAACATCCTGTATGAAATACCTCGTCATTTTCCTCCTTCTGCCCATTCTTTCCATGGCTCAAAAAACCGAAAAATGGCTCACGGTCACCGATGGCTCGGTCTTATTTGAAAAACAAAACTTTAGGGGTGAGTTTGTCAATGCGGAGGATACCGATTTACCCACCGTTTTTGTCAATCCGGATCGCAAGTTTCAGGAGATGGATGGGTTTGGATTTACCTTGACGGGAGGTTCGGCTATGTTGATTGATCAACTTTCGCCAAAAGCTCGGAAAGAGTTGCTGCTGCACCTTTTTGGAAATGGAGAGCAGGAAGTTTCTATCAATTTCCTTCGTGTTTCTGTCGGAGCTTCTGATCTGGATGATCACGTTTTTTCTTATCAGGAGAGTGAGAATACACCTTTTGGTCTGGCTGAGGATGAAAAACATATGATTCCGGTTTTGAGAGACATTCTGAAAATACAGCCGAAACTGAAGTTGATGGCTTCGCCCTGGTCGCCCCCGGCATGGATGAAAACAAACGATAATTCCAAAGGAGGCTCACTGAAACCGGAGTATTTTGAGGCCTATGCCCAATACCTGATTACCTATTTGCAGGAAATGCAAAAACGAGGAATCGACATCGAATACCTCACTATTCAAAACGAGCCACTGCACCCGGGAAATAATCCCAGTCTTCTGATGTATGCCTATGATCAGGCGAAATTTATTCGTGAAAACCTGGGGCCTGCCTTGGCGAAGACCAATCTCAAAACCAAGTTACTTGTCTATGATCATAATGCCGACCGGCCCGATTACCCACTTACCATTTATGCCGATACTGCAGCTGCTAAATATGTGTATGGTGCTGCTTTTCATCTTTACGGCGGTCGTACGGAAGCCATCCGCGATGTAAAAGAAGCCTATCCGGAAAAAGCTCTTTTCTTTACTGAGCAGTGGATAGGTGCCCCCGGAAACCTGAAAGGAGATCTGGCCTGGCACGCGGAAACTCTGATGATGGATGCCGTGAAAAACGGCTGCAAAACGGTATTGCAATGGAACCTGGCCGCCGACGCCAAACAAGAACCACATACACCCGGCGGCTGCACGGCCTGTCTGGGAGCCCTTGCCATTGACGGACAAAAAATCACGAAAAACCCGGCTTACTACATTGTAGCCCATGCCAGCAAAATAGTAACTGCCGGCTCGGTACGCATCGCCAGCAATGAAACCATGAGCCTGCGAACTGTGGCCTACCAACGTCCCGACGGTAAAATCGCCATCCTCATTCTAAATCCAGCTGAGCAACCCATCGATTTTCAGATCAGAATAGGAGCCAGGGCCCTGAAAGATACCCTGCCGGGTGGAGGGTATGGGAGTTATTTGGTGAAGTGAGGTTATTTTATAGGTCAAATCTAAAAAACCCCTCCAGGGGTGATATTAGCTTTTCAATCGTTACCCATCCGAAGACCGCTTCCACAAATTAATCCCACCATCCTGAGCATATTTGTCAATTTCCTGTAGTTCGGTGTTCGAGAACTCCAGGTTATCGAGAGCGCCTACGCAGTCGATGATCTGCTGTGCTTTGCTGGCTCCTATGAGGGCGGAGGTGACACGGTCTTTTCTCAGAGTCCATGCGATGGCCATTTGGGCTAGGGTTTGATTTCGTTTGGCGGCTATTTCGTTAAGACTTCTGATTCGACTCAGATTTTCATCACTCAGGAAACCATCCAACAGTGATTTTCCCTGGCTGGCTCGACTGTCTTCGGGGATGTCTTTCAGGTATTTGTTGGTAAGCATACCCTGTGCCAGCGGTGAAAATACGATGGAACCTACGCCCGTTTCTTCCAGCGTATCCAGCAGTCCGTCGGTTTCCACCCAGCGGTTTAGCATGGAGTAACTGGGCTGGTGAATGATAAATGGTGTGCCCAGCGATTTCAGGATCTCGTAAGTTTCACGGGTACGTTGCGAATTATACGATGAAATGCCCACGTAAAGTGCTTTGCCTGAGCGAACCAGTTGGTCCAAAGCTATCATGGTTTCTTCCAGCGGCGTGTTAGGATCAAAACGATGCGAGTAGAAAATATCCACGTAATCAATGCCCATGCGTTTGAGGGATTGCTCACAGCTGGAAATCACGTATTTCCGGCTGCCCCACTCGCCATACGGGCCTGGCCACATCAGATAACCGGCTTTGGATGAGATGATTAGTTCATCCCGAAGTCCGTTAAATTCCTCTTTCAGAATACGTCCAAAGGCTTTTTCAGCACTGCCGGGAGGAGGTCCGTAGTTATTGGCCAGATCAAAATGCGTGATGCCCAGATCAAAGGCCGTGGTGCACATCTCCACCTTACGGGCATGCGGTGTGTCGTCACCGAAATTATGCCAAAGCCCCAATGAAATGGCAGGCAGTTTCAGGCCGCTGTTTCCGCAGCGGTTGTAAATCATTTTGTCGTATCGGGCTTCGTTGGGTTGATAGGGCATTTTTGAAGTACTTTTAATTTAGTGCATTTTAAGAATCCTGCTTCAAATAAAAAATTTCATGACGATTATTGACATAAGAAGTTGGAAGATAACTCACTCAATTTTAACTACCGGGGTTTCCTCCAAATAACCAAGGGACTGCAGAAACTGGTCTGCTTTCGTCAAGGTATCTTTGTAGAACTCAAAATTTCTGTAATTGAAGAAACCATGTTTTTGATCCTCATAGAGATGAAGGTCACATCGGCTATTGACCTGCTCCATCACTTTTTGGTAATATTTACCCGTCTCCACAGGTATCAGGTGATCACTGGTGCCTAGAAAAAAGATGGTAGGGGGTGCACCACTTTTTAAATTATGTAAGGGCGAAAAGCTTTTGTAGGCTTCATCAATTCTTTCGTAACCGTAGCCACCGGGGCCATTATCAATGACCGGGTTAAATAGTACCAGTGCCTGTGGAATGCAGCTTACCGAAAGATTATCGTTAGGGTCATTATAATCAGTAATTGTGGCCGAAGCTGCGGCCAGATGCCCTCCGGCTGAACCGCCTGAGGCAATGATTTTGGTCGGGTCAATATGGAATTCATCAGCATGTTCCCGGATAAACCGAATGGCAGATTTGGCATCTTTCAGGGACTCAAACGGAGATGTGTTATTTCGACTTTTTACCCGGTAGTCGACCAGAAAGCTGACGAGTCCTCTTTCGGAAAAATACCGGGCCTGTGGTTCAAATTGGGCGGTTGAACCTCCATTCCATCCACCACCAAAAAAGAAGATTATTGCCGGGTATTTTTGAAGTGGGTTTAAATCTTTTGGCATGTAAACCTCTAGAAATAATCTTGTGGTATCTACTTGTTTATAGGGGACTTGTTTCTGCGGAAAACCCGTAAATGGAATAATCAGGCTGAGAAGCAGTACTATCAAAGTCTTATTCATGGCAAGTGTAAAGCAGGAGTTCGATTAAATGTCTACCGAATTTATTGATTTTGAGAATAAAGTCGTTATTCCGAAATCAGGAAACCTTGTAGATCCACTTGAAACTGATGAAACGGGTCAGCCATTTGATCTAAAAGATAGGCAAATTCGGCTCTGGTAATTTTAGATTCTGCTGCTGAATTAGTGAGCAACAATTCTCTTGATTTACCTTTAAGTTTAAGGGCAATTTGCTGAGCTTCTTTAAGAGTAAGTTCTTTATTATCAGATGTCAATTCAATGTTGAAATCCTTAAGGTTATTTGTCAATTCCGAAACATTTACGGTGGAATCCGGAAAAAAGCGGGTGACATTCTCCCAGCCTATGGTTTCTCCTTTGCCCCGTAAAATTCCGGTAGCACCAATACGCTGAATTGCCTCAAAATATGGGTGATCAGGCATTACATCGCGATATGGCATCAGGTAGGCTTTGGCTTTCAAAAGTTCATCCTGGACATCCCGAACTTCTATTTCTTCTGGACTCTTGTTTTGCTGTACCGAAAGAGCAGCAAGGGCTCCGGCAGCCTGCCCCAGTAACATACAAACAGGCTGTAGTCGGGTGGTCCCATTGACAAGATTGGTGACCGAAATCGACTTTTCAGCCACAATGAAATTTTTCGCTTTTTCAGGGATCAATGTCCCCAGAGGAAGCGAGTAGGAAGGGACGGGATAAAAATGCAGATCGGGTAATTCTTGAGCATTGGGATAGGCCGCATGATGATGATCCACCGGATAATCGCCAACAGCGATCCCTGTTCGATAAAGGACATCCGGCTGCTCAAAAGGTTTCGCAAGATCATTCAGATCAAATCGAACCTTACCATGCATTCTTCTGGATTCCCGGTGATAGGGGATAAATGGAAGTTGATCTCTGGTTGGATAAACATCATCGGCGAGGCCCAAATGACTAAAACCCAGATAATGCTGCATGTAATACACGTAAGACAGCGTATGATTTTTGGCCTTCTCCAGCATCTTTTCTCTCCTCGTAGGGTTTACCTCTATGAGGTTCAGATAAAAGTCATTCCCGTAAATCGGCCAGTTGATCATATAATACCCATTGGGCAATTTGCCATAATTCAGCATCTGTTCGCAAGGCCAGAGAGTTCTTGAGATGGTGTCCGGGTCGCATTGGCCCTCGCAGGTACAGAGAAAGGGTGTTGGGTCAAAATGCTTTGGCTTCTCAATCGTCTTATTCGCTCCCTCTCCATAATCTTTTAAAATAGCAACATAGGTAAGGACCTGAATAATATCGTTAGCCTGCTTGGGAGCAATCTCCTCTCCAGTAACATATCGGCTGTCCATACCAATGTCATAAGGGATTTTGGCTTTGGGCAAAATATCTCCAAGTTCAGAGGCGTCAATCAATATTTTTGTTTCAATCCACACATTCGAATCAGTTTTGACCCGCCAGCCATTATCCAGTTTTTTCAGGGATTTAACAGAAGTGTTTAAATGAACTTTCACATCTGCTTCTTTGAGCATTTTTGTCAGAATTTGAGCCGCCACCTGCGGTTCAAAAAGTACATTGCTTACCCAACCTGTTTTCAGCGAGTCAGTTCCACCATAGTGTTCTTCCAAGGCCAATCTGAATTCGTGCCATAAGCCGCTGGGAAGCTTATAATTGCCGTCGATGGCACTCACACCTGCAGATGTCAGCATGCCGCCAGGCCACGGAGTTTCTTCGATGAGCATCACTTTTACACCTGAACGAGCTGCCTGAATGGCTGCCATGGTACCACTGGCTCCTGCACCGATGATCAGAACATCGGTGTGCTGGGCGAAGGTTATTCTTACAAATAATAAGATGATTAGAAGAAATCTCATAAAACAATTATAGCGAGAAAACTGCGAGGTTTCATGAAACATTCTGACGAATCTTCAAAGAAAGGACGAAACATTTTCTGATTGGCCAGGATGCAAAACTTTATTAAATTTCCACTCCTCTATCACTTTTCCAAAACTTGATATAATTCAACAAATTATTGAGTTTGTTTTATATATTTAACTACACTCTCATCAATAAATCTAAACGAATATGACCTTATTTGAAAAAGTAAAATGGGTGCTGGGCATCCTCTTAATTTTTGTAGTGGTACTTACCACTAATCTGGTAGATCGTGGTAATTATAACCGCATTAGAAACTCAGTTGTTACTATTTACGAGGATCGTATAGTGGCTAACGACCTTATTTTTGAAATATCAACTCTGGTACATGAAAAAGAGATAGCGATCAGAACCTCTGATAGCGACTTCTTTATGCAACGCAACCCAGCCATTAATGAAAATCTCAATGCCTTGATCAGCAGATATGAACAAACTAAAATTACACCAACCGAACAACGCGTTTTTGATGATCTCAAATTGCATCTAACTGATCTGCAGAATCATGAAAAGGAGGTTTCTGTTGCAGAGATGGCTAATAATCAAAAGCTTAGGAGAAGTATGGAAATTGTAAAAGCAAATTTAGCTGACCTTACTAAAATTCAACTTCGTGAAGGCAAACGTGAAATGGCTCTTAGCGAACGAACGTTTGAGACCATAAACCTTTTCACTAAAATTGAAATCATCTTTTTGGTTTTGATGGCTGTTTTGGTCCAGGTGATTATACTTTACAAGCCGAAAGAGGATTGAATTGAAGAGTTTAAGCCATCTAACTTTCGTCTGATCGTTTACCGATTACTCGGTTACACATTCCACCATCTCTCCAGCCTCGGCACCATGAAGAGTAGGGCCGTGGGTGTATACACCCCTATAGATTAGCCAAACGGCCAGTAGAGCATAGGTGACAGGAATGACTTTTCTGATCTGGCCTGAAAAATGTTTTTTCAACCAACCACTACCTAACGAGATGCTGAGCATCATGGGCAGTGTGCCCAAGCCAAAAAGAGCCATAAAAGCCGCTCCCTGCAAAACTTCAAGTTGAATAAACGCTCCGGCCAAAGCGGCATAAACGAGGCCGCAAGGCAAAAGACCATTAAGGAAACCAAAAACCAGCTGGCCGCTGTAAAAGTTTTGGTTGAAGTTTCGCTTGAAACCGGCCTTTAGTTTGTTGGTGAAACCCGCCAGATATTGATAAACTTTAAAACCACTGAGCCATTTATCAGGCAGAAAAAGGAACAATAGAATAAGCACTCCCATAGTTATAGAAAGTGCATTTTTTGAGATAAACAGGGCAGACTCCTGCCCGATCAGGCCCACCGCAAACCCTAATAAAGCGTAGGTTCCGATTCGGCCAAGATTATAAAGAATTCTGCCCGCGATAAACTTTGTGGTTTTCTGGTCATGCGGCAACAGAAGAGTCAAGGGACCACACATACCCGCACAGTGCAGGCTGCCCACCAAACCCATAAAAAATGCCGTCCAGATCATCAGATTAAAGCGTTAGCTTTTGCTCGAGATAGTATTGTTTATTGTCCTGCTCCCAGTTGAGTTTCAGTACCCATAGCCCTTTGTCGAGTTTTGCTGTTGAAATAGGCAAAACGGTATTTTGAGTCAATTGAAAAGGCAAATGAATGTCTTTGCCAGCATTGGAAGGTCTGTATAAAGTGGCTTGCCCTTTTGAACCCAGAACTTCCTCCGGAAATTTCACCAGAAGGCCTTGTTCAGTGTAGTCAACATTGACATCAGTAGATAGAGCATCCACATTATTCATGGCGTCAATCTTCTCCTGATAAGCCAGTTCTTCTTTATAATAATCCGGTGTCACCAGAAAGATGTCTTTTTGCTGAATGCAGAGGTAAACAAGGCCTACCATGAAGACAACAAAGCTGCTGTAAGCGATCGTAATTTTCTTTCCCCAATCCATATTTTCAAGATTTAAGATGGAAGACAAAAGATCGAAGACTTTTGACTTCTTTCAGTGTTATTTATTTTTTTTCTCAATTCTATTTTCAAAATCGGCGAACCTCATTATTTGGCTGGGCCAAAGAAGTTCGTTTTGACATTCTCTACTTCTTCTTCTCCATCCAACACCCTTAATTTCAGCTCAGTGGAACGTTGTTTTACATCACCTTCAGGCATTTCAATGAAGAAAACCACCTCTGTTTTTGCCTCTGGTTTGAGATTAATCAAACCGTCTTCATTAGCCCCTACCACATTCAAGGTCCAGTTTTCTGAGATATCAGCATCCAGAGCAAGTTTGAGGTTCATCTCTTCCTGAGACTTATTCACCATCTGAGCATTGTACAGGTTGGTAATGGTACCCCGGTCGGTCTTCTGGTACAATTGACCAGGAACACGCATTACAGTTGTTTCAATATCTGCTCTGGCCATCAAAAAGGCTGTCTCAATACCAATTAGCAGTAATAAAACCGCTGAATAAGCCCATGAACGAATTGGAAGTTTAAAAGGAACTCCTTTCTCTACGGATTCTAGTGAGGCGTATCTGATAAGTCCTTTAGGCTTGTTGACCTTTTCCATCACCTCATCGCAGGCATCAATACAGGCCGTACAATTGACACACTCCAGCTGAACACCATTTCTAATATCAATTCCGGTAGGGCAAACCTGAATGCATAGCTTGCAATCAATGCAATCACCTTGTGCTGAAAGTTCCTCTTCCGTGGCGTTCTTGCTGATTCTGCCACGTGGCTCACCACGTTTGTTATCATACATGACGTTAACGGTATCTTTATTTACCAAAACACCTTGCAGACGGCCATAAGGGCAGATAGCGATACACACTTGCTCTCTCAGTTTTGCAAAAACAAAATAGAAAGCACCTGTAAACACGACCAGACCGATAAAACCTGCCCAGTTTTCTGAAGGAGGGCTGGTAATTAGTTCTTTCACATTCTCAATACCTATCAAATAGGCCATAGTGATGTGAGCAATGAAAATAGAGAAGACAATGAAAATAGCATGCTTCAACGTCTTTCTCCAGGCTTTGTCAAAATCCCATTTTTTCTGGTCAAACTTTTGCTGCTTGCGGCCATCGCCTTCTAACCAGTTTTCAATCGGGCGGAAAATCATTTCCATAAAGACCGTTTGCGGGCAAAGCCATCCGCACCAAATACGGCCAAAAGTAGCTGTAAACAAGGCAATGAAAACCACGAAGGTGATCATGCCTAAACCAAATAGTACAAAGTCTTGTGGGAGAAATAATCTGCCGAAAATGACGAACTTTCTTTCAAAAATATTCATCATCAGCAAAGGCTGGCCACCTATTTTAGTGAATGGCCCGGAAATAAAAATAGCGAGAAAGGCCAGTGTAGCCAGCAGCCTTTTATTGTAAAAAGCACCTTTCGGCTTTTTAGGATATAACCATATTCTTTTACCTTTTTCATCAACAGTGGCAATACTGTCTCTAAAACCACCTTCCTCGTCTTCGTAAAGCTCGTCGTACGTAAATTCAGTTGCCATTTTTTGGTTTTTAGTTTGATTTGAAACGGCTTTTAAGGCCTCTTTTCTATGCTTCTAAATTAAGGATGGAGGTTAATTTTTTTGGTGATAAAAGTCCCTTCAGGAAAGAGAAAACGAGGGAGCAAAAGTGCCCCCTCGTAAGATTATTTGGTATTTATTCAACTGATGCAAGCTCTTCAGCCGGAGCCTCTTCAGCCGCATCAGTAGCCGGGGCTTCTTCAGGAGTGTAGATTTCACCCTGAGGGGCCTTACCATTTGGAGGGTTTGAACCTTCCAGCGTTTTGATAAAGCTACTTACCTGTTGAATATCTTTTGGCTTTAGCGTTCCTTCCCAAGCGATCATCCCTTTTTCAGGTACACCGTGTACAATGGTTTTGTAAATATCGCTTATACTTCCCCCATGTAGCCAGTATTCATCGGTCAGATTAGGGCCCACACCACCTTCGCCGGCAGCACCGTGGCATACGGCACAGTTTCCTGTATAAATAAGCTCCCCGGTCTCGAGGTCAGCAGTGGCGGTTAATAACTCCACATTATTTTCGTCAATACTACTCACTGCCACGTCTGAACCGGCAGCTTTTATTTCAGC
This sequence comes from Jiulongibacter sediminis, assembly GCF_001306455.1. Taxonomy (GTDB): domain Bacteria; phylum Bacteroidota; class Bacteroidia; order Cytophagales; family Spirosomataceae; genus Jiulongibacter; species Jiulongibacter sediminis. Next base: position 118,914 of record NZ_LGTQ01000005.1, read on the forward strand.
GGCCTCTGCCATTGCTATTTCATATTCTTCTGCCTGTAGAGGGCTCCAGTGCCATACGTGATAATTTAATAAGTAAACCACACCGAACACTATACCACCATAGAACATACCCAACCACCAAGGCGGCAGGTGGTTATCAAGTTCCTTGATGCCATCGTAGTCATGATCAAGCAAAATGTCTTTTTCTTCAGACATTGGCTTAAGGCTGTTGAATCTGTCCCAGAAATTGTTCAATGTGAAAGGTTCGGTTTTAATACCGGCTTTTTCATTCAGAACGGCTTTCAGGGTCATGAATATATTGAGAACTACAATCAGTAAGATCAGCGTAAAGAATATCAGAATTCCTAACAGAATAAACTGGAAGAGTTCTTCACCATTTTGAAAATTTAAGTCCATTTTTTTAAGGTTTGAATTGGTCCTTTGATAGAATAGGCAGGGACTTTGACAGCCCCCGCCGTCATTCGTTTCTATAGTTTTTCACCTTCTTCCAGTGGAAGATTCTCCATGTGATTGATGTACCTTTTATCTGCTTTGAAGACAAAGAATCCAAGAAGTATAAAGAATACAACAAATATGGTCAGCGAGATAACGGGGTAAACACTTACACCCTCTATTCCGGATAAATAATTCTTAAACATAATTGATACTAGTTTTGACCTTTGATATCTGTTCCTAATCGTTGCAGGTAGGCAATCAGAGCAACAATCTCCTTGTTCTCACTTACTTCAATTCCTGCTTCTTCCAATCTTCCGGTTATTTCAGAAGCCTGCTGCATCATGTCTTCTGCAGCTTCTTCTTCGTAACCTTCTTCGTATGGTACACCCAGTGTACGCATGGCGTTTATTTTTGCCGCGATCTGCTCAGTGGTGTACTCATCGTCAATCAACCAAGGGTAGGATGGCATAATTGAGCCTGGAGACATACTTGCCGGCTCTAACATGTGATTAAAGTGCCAGCTATCAGGGTACTTACCACCCAATCGGTGAAGATCGGGACCGGTACGTTTTGAACCGAACAGGTGTGGGTGGTCGTAAACAAATTCTCCAGCTTTTGAGTATTCGCCGTAACGCTCAGTTTCAGATCTGAACGGACGAATCATCTGCGAGTGACAGTTATTACAACCTTCTCTGATATAGATATCACGACCTTCCAATTCAAGTGGTGTGTATGGTTTTACTGCCTCAATCGTTGGAATATTAGAGTCAACAACCCATGTAGGCACAAACTCAATGATACCACCAATAGCTACCGCAACAAATGCAAGTACTGTGAATAGAACAGGCTTTCTCTCCAAAACAGAGTGCCAGTGGCCACCGCTGACTCTTACATTTTTCTCAAGAGCAGGGGCTTCAGCGTATTCTTCAGCCATAAACTCACCGCTACCGGCAGTTTTCAGAAGGTTATACACCATAATTAAAGCACCAACCAGGTACATGGTTCCACCAATGGCACGCATGACGTACATCGGGATAATCTGAGTTACAGTTTCAAGGAAGTTCGGATAAGCTAAGAAACCGTCGGCTTCAAACTCTTTCCACATGAGTGACTGTGTGAAACCTGCCCAGTACATTGGAAGGGCATAGAATAGAATTCCCAAAGTCGCAATCCAGAAGTGGGTGTTCGCCAGTTTTGTGGAGTAAAGTTTGGTTTTCCACATTCTCGGGATCAGGAAGTACAACATACCGAAGGTCATGAAACCGTTCCAGCCAAGACCACCAATGTGTACGTGAGCTACTGTCCAGTCGGTATAGTGTGAAATAGCGTTTACGTTTTTCAATGAAAGCATCGGGCCTTCAAACGTACTCATACCATAAGCGGTAACGGCCACTACAAAGAATTTCAATACAGGATTTTCACGAACTCTGTCCCACGCACCTCTCAGAGTCAAAAGACCGTTTAGCATACCACCCCAGGAAGGAGCAATCAGCATGATAGAGAATACAGTACCCAAACTTTGAGCCCAGTCAGGCAAAGCAGTGTAAAGTAAGTGGTGAGGGCCGGCCCAGATATAAATGAAAATCAAAGACCAGAAGTGAATAATCGAAAGTTTGTAAGAGTATACCGGTCTGTTAGCTGCTTTTGGCAGGAAGTAATACATCAGACCCAGAATCGGTGTGGTGAGGAAGAACGCCACCGCGTTATGACCGTACCACCATTGTACAAGGGCATCCTGTACACCAGCATAAAGCGAGTAACTCTTAGTCATGCTGATTGGAATCTCCAATGAATTCACAATGTGAAGCATGGCAATGGTAACCGCCGTAGCAATGTAGAACCATAAGGCCACGTACATATGACGCTCGCGACGTTTAATGATAGTTCCTATGAGATTGATGGTGAAAACCACCCAGATCAAAGCAATGGCGATGTCAATAGGCCACTCCAGCTCAGCGTACTCTTTCGAGGTAGTCATACCCAAAGGCAGAGTAATTGCCGCTGCAAGAATGATTAACTGCCAGCCCCAGAAGTGAATCCAGCTCAACGTTTTGCTAAAAACCGCGGCTTTAGTAAGACGGGGTAATGAATAATAGACACCGGCGAACATCCCGTTACCGACAAAGGCAAAGATGATGGCGTTAGTGTGCAATGGTCTTAATCTACCAAATGTGGTATAAGGTAAATTGAAATTAGCTGCTGGTAAGAACAACTGGATGGCTGCGGTAAGACCAGCCAACATACCGACAATACCAAAAGCAACAGTGGCAATTAAGAAAGCTTTGACAATTTTATTGTCGTAGTAAAAGCCTTCAAGATTGCCACCGCTGTTCTCAGATTGTGCTGATAAAAGAGGTTTTCGTAAAAAGTGCATATTTAGAGGTATTTATTTCTAAAACGATGTAAAAGTAGAGCCAGCCAAAAGGCTTAAACATGAGGAATGCCTATGCAAAATATGATCGAAATCATGCGACTTTGTCGCTCAGATAATCGAAGTCTGCCACGAAGGTTCTGAACTTGTATTTGTACTCCTTATAGTTCTTTTCAAAGTCCTTCATTTCGCTTTTGAAATAGCGTACATCCCCGAAAGTTTCGGTATCTACCATGGCCTTTTCCTGAGCATCTTCAGCGATGTCATGGTGCAGGTCATTGTCTTCCTGAAGTAGCCTTTTAATGAGACGTTGGAAATGATGAAACTCCTGTACAAAACGGGCAACTTTCAGACTTTTCTGGCTATCACCGATTGTTTTGGTTTTCAGATCATTCAGTACGTCTAAGAAGTACTCCACCTCATTCTGAGCCTGTTCCAGCTCACTTTTTCTGTCTCTCAGCACTTTGGCAGTGTTGATCAGACGTTTGGTTTGGTTGATTTTTCTCATGATCGTATTGTTTTACCATGCTAAAGTAAAATGGCGACATGATGCAAAACATGAGGCCCGCAGGTCAATAAGCTGATAATGATCAGAGTTTGTTTTTGAGGTCGGATGTTTGGTGTCAGATGTCAGAAGTTTGGTGTCGGGTGCTTGATGACGGGTGACGTGTGACCGATGACTGGTGTTGTGTTTGAGGTCGGAGGTTTGGGTTCGGAGGTTTGAAGTTAGAGGTTTGGCGTTAGGTGTCGGATGACTGATGACCGAAGTTGGAATAGGAGAGGTTTGGAATATGAAATTCGTGAAAACCTGTGGTAACCGTATAATCCGCGTGCTATTGGTCGCTGAGCGGGAAATTAGATGAAAGGAGAATTGGGAAATTAGTTCTCCGATAATCGGTCTTTAATCTTATGTCTTACATCTTTTATCTTAACTCTTCGACTTCTCTACCGTATCATCATTCAAAATTCGAATGGCGGGGGTGGCGGTGTCGTCAAACTGGCCGTCGTCTGTAGCCCAGAAGAAGGCTGCAAGAAACCCTCCGGCGAAAATCAATGCTGCGATAACGAGTAAAATGATTATTGACATGACAAAATCAAGTTAAGAGGTTGGACTTTCGGGCTGAAAAATAGGTAATGATGACGGCAAATAAAACCACGGAAATGCTACTCAAAGGCATAAATATAGCTGCAACCACCGGCGATAAAGTTCCTGAAACAGCCCAACTGATACAAATGAAATTATAAACCAAAGAGAGTAGAAAACTGAGCTTAACGATATTGACTGATTTTCTGCTGAACTCAATGAAATTCGATAATTCAGAAAATTTATTGGCATCCAGAATAGCATCTGAGGCAGGAGTAAAAGCCTGCGTATTTTCGGAAAGGGCAATGCCAAGATCACTCTGACGGAGGGCTCCGGCATCATTTAGTCCGTCACCGACCATCAATACGGGCTCTTTGCTATCTTGCAAAGTCTTAATAAAGTGAAGCTTATCTTCCGGTTTTTGCTCAAAATGTAAATGATCTTCGGCCAGGTACTCACTCAGCTGAGCTTTGTCGGTTGATTTATCACCGGAAAGCAGATAGAGATTGAACGAGTTTTTGAGCTTTGCAATAACCCCTTCAAAACCTTCTCTGAAAACCGGTCTGGTTTTCAAACAACCTTTTACCGTATCTCCGATTTTAAGGTAAACACGGGCCTCTTTATCCAGTTGATGTTGAGGAACCCCAAGGAAATGAGCATTTCCAATTTGTACTTTTTGAGAGTCTATATAGCCTAGAATTCCAGCTCCTTCCATTTCACTGATTTCATCGAAAATCAATTCTTCTGATTTATCAAAATGCGATGCGACCAACTTACTCACAGGGTGAGTGGAGTTGAGAGCCAAACTTTTGAAAAGACTTTGCTCTTTCTCGCTAAGCGATTCGCCTTTGTAGGTCAGTTCTCGGTAGTCGTTATTCTTGGTCAGAGTACCTGTTTTGTCAAAAACGATGTGTTTAATTTCAGTCAGCTTTTGAATCACGTTCTGATTTTTGACATAGAACTTATTCTTCCCAAAAATCCCCATCACCGTTCCCATCGTAAAGGGCATTGAGAGGGTAAGAGCACATGGGCAGGCCACCATTAATACCGCCGTAAAAGCCGGCCAGGCCGTTTCCGGATTCACCACAGCCCAATAGATGGCTGTTAGGAACGAAATTGCCAGCGTGATATAGGTGAAATATTTGCTGAAATCGTCGGCCAGTTTGGTGTTAGCTACCTCTTTTTCTTCTTTGAAATTTGCCTGATTCCAAAGTTGCGTGAGATAGCTTTTTGAGACTTCTTTGGTGACTACCAGCTCAATATTCTGGCCCTTCTGACGCCCACCGGCATAAATGACCTCATTATTCCGGATAGAAACCGGCTCGCTTTCACCGGTCACAAAACTGTAATCAATAAACGCCTTGCCATCAGCCAGCTGAGCGTCAGCGGGAATGAGCTCATTATTATGAATGCGAATGATGTCCCCTTTTCGGAGATCATCCACGTTTTTATAGTCAAAATGATCTTTGTTTTTGACCTCCACGGCCAGAGGGAAATAACTCTTGTAATTTCGCTCAAAAGAGAGGTAGTCAAAGGTCTTTTTCTGTACCCATTTGCCCAACAAGAGCAAAAACACAAGCCCGGCCATACTATCCCAGTAGGCTCCGGCCCCGTTAATCAATGTTTCGTATAAGCTTCTGATAAACAAGGCTGTTACGCCGAGTGCTATCGGGATGTCTACGCTAAGAGTGGTAGTATTTCTTTTCCAGACTTCTTTGAGCGAAACCCAGGCACCTTTTATATAATCCGCCGCTCCGTAGAAATAGACCGGCAGGGCTAAAATGACATTGAGATAAAGGAAAAACTTTTGATACTGGGCGTCCACATCGTTTTGTAAGTCCAGCTTGAAATACTCCGGGAAACTCAGAAGCATGATGTTACCGGTGCAAAACCCCGTAACCGCTATCTGCCGAAGGAGTCGGTTGGATTTCTTTGTTCTCGTTTGATCTTTGGCGACCGTATTTTCCAGTGAGATCAATGGCTCATAACCAAGCGTGGCCAGTAATTCCACAATTTCCTTCAGGCTGACATTGGTGGGGTCATACGTCAGGCTTAGCTCTTTTTTGATAAAGTTAAGTCTGCTATGCAACACTCCGGCTCTGATTTTATGGAAGTTCTCCAGTAACCAAACGCAGGAGCTACAATGTACGGCAGGTAAAAAAAGGGTTACTTTATGAAGCTTTTCAGATTTGAAATCCAGAATAGCGGCTTCAATATCCGGGTTTTGCAGGTAATCGAACTTGCCTTCGTGGTTTTTGCTTTTCAGACTCACTCCTGCATGCTGCTCAAGATCATAATAACCGCAGAGGTCGTTTTCCTGAAGCAATTCAAAAACCGTTTTACAGCCGACGCAGCAAAAATGCTTGTCCTCAATGATCAGATCTTCATTTTTGCACTCCTCACCGCAGTGATGACATAAGACCGCTTCCTGTACTTCTGGCATAAAGTAATTTTAACATCACAAAGTTGCCCTCGGTAAAGCGGAAATTGACTGAAAATGCTCAACCTGAAATATGATGAAGGTCAGGTTTTAGCGGAGCTTGTAATAATCTTCCACCGTCTTCCACTCTCCATTTTCATCAATATAATTGGTAAAGTAGAGGATAAAAACGGGGATTGGTTCTTTCAATTCGATGGTTTTCGGGCTCTCGTTTTTTACGCAATAGTCCATTAGGTTTTGATTAATAGATTCTACAGGGTCAAGCTTTTGAGCCAGTTCAAGGGGCTTTTGAAGACGAATACATCCATGGCTAAAAAATCGTTTTTCGCGGTCGAAAAGCGACTGACTGGCCTCAGTATGAGGCGTGTCATGCATATATACTGAATAGGGGTTTTGAATGTTTATTTTCAGTAAACCTAGGGCATTATCACATCCCGTAGATTGCCTGAAAGTGAGATTGAAATTATCCTTATTCAGGCTTTGCCAATCCACAGAGTTAGGGTCAATTTCCTTTCTATCGGCATCAAGTACTTCAAAGCTATTTCTTTCAAGGTAACGGATATCCTCCTTTACCTTTGGAAGTATCTCATTGACCGCTATATTTCTGGTTGGGGTCCAGTAAGGATAGACTACAGCGGCATCTGCTACTGTTGCCATCAGTGGAGTCTTATGTGATCTGGTACCGGTAATTACCCGCATTCTTAGCTCCGGAAGATTATTTTCATAAAGTGTCAATTCTCCTGAGGCCACATTGATCAAAACAAACTTACTGGCGTCAAATCGCTGAACCCACCGAAAGAAATTCTGAAATTCATTCAAACGTTTATATTCCGGGTGAAAACGGTATTTCAAGCTTTGAGTAAATTCGGGAAAATCAGGCTCCAGGAAAGATAAAAACGACTCCGGCTTTGGAGCATCTTGAACACGCTTTACCCATGATTTCAACTGTGTGCTGTCAATCGTTTCGGTAAGATTAATGTATCTTAAATTTGCGGGTTGATATCCATATTTGCTCTCCAGTGCAAGCTTGAAAAGACTTTGTTCTTTGGTACTTACTTGCTGTGCGGCCACCACTTGGGCTGAAAGAAGAAGAGATATCAGAAGTAGTGACTTCATCTTTTGGGTTAATGGTTATCTCATTGGGTTTGATGAGAATAAGTGTTAGCGAAATTAACGGTTTCAGGTTTATTTTTTCATCTTAGCTTTCAAAATAGAAAACCCCTGAATGCTACTTCCTGAAATCCTTTTTTACTTTCTTACGCTTTTGGCAGAGGTGCTGGGCACGGTCGGAGGCTTTGGCTCCTCAGTTTTTTTTGTTCCTATGGCCGGCTTTTTCTATGATTTTCAGGCTGTCCTAGGGCTTACAGCTTTTTATCACCTGTTTAGCAATATCTCTAAAATAGTCCTCTTTTTTAAGGGGATTGACCGTAGGATATTTTTATTGATTGGTTTACCGAGTATTGCAATGGTGATTATCGGGGCCTATTTCTCACAATTTCTTAGTGGAGGCCTTGGCGGACTAATCCTTGGTCTCTTTCTCTTCAGCTTCTCACTTTTTCTTCTTATTAAACCTAATTTTGTATTGAAACAAACCGCGGGGAACTCCATATTCGGTGGAGGTCTTTCAGGATTTGCGGCCGGTTTTTTAGGGACAGGAGGGGCAGTTCGCGGACTTACTTTGGCTTCATTTGATGTGCCAAAAGCTACTTTTTTGGCTACTTCAGCATTGATTGATTTTGGAGTAGATGGTAGTCGTTTCTTCGTTTACCTGGCTCAGGGATACATCACAAAGGATATGCTTTATAAAGCACCAATTCTACTCGTGATTTCTTTTGTGGGAACCTATATTGGCAAAAGAATGCTGACCCAAATTTCTCAGGAGAATTTCCGAAAAATTGCCCTTTGGCTTATTCTTTTAATAGGTCTGGTGGCTATTGTTCGCTACTTTTTTGAGTCCTGAGTCTCAGCTAAAGTATACTTCCTTCTCGTGGGGTTAATCAGAAACTTTTTCTGAGCCGTAAAGCTTTCAGGATGAACCTGCTCAAAAACTTTCTGCCATTCGTCAAATCGTTCGGGTTCAGCCTTCTGAAAGGCTGAACCGTCTATTTTTTTTGAAATCAGATATTCTGTAAAAGTCATATTTGACATTTAATGAGCCCGCTGAGCGTCTACAACCGCAAGGCTTACCATATTAACAATTTCACGAACCGAAGCTCCCATTTGAAGAACCTGTACGGGCTTTCTAAGTCCTAAAACGATTGGCCCGATTTTCTCAATGTTCGCAATCTCTTTCACCATGTTATAGGCGATGTTGGCCGAAGATAAGTTGGGGAAAATGAAAGTATTGGCACCTTTCTCTGCCAGTTTACTAAATGGGTGATTGGCCTTTAAGAGTTCTGTGTCAAAAGCCAGGTGAGCCTGCATTTCACCATCTACAATCATTTCAGGGTGTTTTTTATTCAAAATACCTACCGCTTCTCTCATTTTCATTGGAGCAGGTCCGTTGGGTACCGAACCAAAGTTCGAGTATGTTACAAAAGAGATTCTTGGCTCAATATTGAATTTCTTAACTTCCTCAGCAGCTAACTCAGCAATTTCTACCAAATCATTGCTGTCCGGGTCAAAATTGATGGTTGTATCTGCAAGAAATAAAGGACCGAAGCGACTCATCAAAATATACATACCGCTTACCTTCTTAACACCGGGTTGTTTACCGATGATTTGAAGTGCCGGTCTGATGGTATCCGGGTAATTATGACTCAAACCACCAATCATAGCGTCGGCCTGACCCGTTTCAACCATCATCGCACCGAAATATGAGCGGCGTTTCATGATGTTATGTGCCTCAGAGTAGGTAAAGCCTTTGCGTTTACGCTTCTCGTAGAAAAGGTTGCCAAACTCCCGCATGGTGTCCTTAGAGGTTTTCATTGGGTCAATGATCTCCAATTCGCTGATATTAAGGCCGTTGTTCTCAATAAGCTTTTGTATTCTTTTTTCATTGCCCAGTAAAATAGGAATTGCCATTCGCTCATCACGAACTTCCTGAGCAGCTTTAAGCACGCTAAGATTTTCAGCATCCGCAAATACCACACGTTTGGCATTTTTTCGTGCCTTGTTGTGAATGATTTTGAGTAGACTATTGTCTTGCCCAAGCCTTTTACCGAGCTGTATGTCATATTCATCCCAGTTTTTGATCGGACTTTTGGCTACACCGGTATCCATGGCTGCTTTTGCCACAGCAGGAGCCACAGCAGTTAGCAATCGGGGGTCTACTGGTTTTGGGATAATGTAATTTCTGCCAAAACTCAGGTTATCCTCCCCATAGGCCATATTGACCAGATCCGGAACCTGCTTTTTAGCCAAATCTGCAAGAGCAAGTACGGCGGCCATTTTCATTTCTTCGTTAATCACCTTGGACCTTACATCTAAAGCACCTCTGAAAATGTATGGGAAACCAAGGACGTTGTTAACCTGATTAGGGTAATCTGATCGACCAGTAGCCATGATGATGTCTTTTCTGGCTGCAGTAGCCTCCTCATAACTGATTTCGGGTGTGGGGTTCGCCATCGCAAAAACGATACAGTCTTTGGCCATCGTTTTTACCATTTCTCCGGTCAAAATATTTCCTTTAGACAATCCAATGAAAACATCTGCACCTTTCAATCCTTCTTCCAGCGTAGTTTCAGCAGGTAAATTACCATTGACAAACTCGGGCTTTTTGCCGCTCAAATTTCCTCTTGAAGGATGAATAAGACCAGTGGAGTCGAACATGAAAATATTCTCCTTTTTAGCACCCAGAGCCATATACAAACGAGTGCATGAAATGGCAGACGCTCCGGCACCATTGACAATTATTCGGACCTTCGCAATGTCTTTCTTGACCAATTCCAAGGCATTTTTTAAAGCAGCTGCTGAGATAATGGCCGTACCATGCTGATCATCATGCATCACCGGAATGTTCAATTCTTCTTTGAGGCGTTCCTCAATTTCAAAACAAGCCGGAGCAGAAATATCTTCAAGATTAACTCCACCAAAAGTTGGCTCGAGAATTTTGACCGTACGGACAAACTCATCAACATCTTTAGTGTTTAACTCAATGTCAAAAACATCGATGTCTGCATATATTTTGAAAAGCAGACCTTTACCTTCCATCACCGGTTTACCTGCTTCAGGTCCAATATCACCAAGGCCTAAAACGGCAGTTCCGTTGCTTATAACAGCCACAAGGTTGCCTTTTGCTGTATAATTATAAACTTTCTCAGGGTCTTCGGCGATGGCGAGACAAGGCTCGGCCACACCGGGAGAATAAGCCAGAGAAAGATCTCTTTGGTTTGAGTATGCTTTAGTGGGGATAACTTCAATTTTTCCCGGACGGCCCTCTTCGTGGTATCGGAGGGCATCTTCTTTCAGGTTTGGCTTTTGAGGCATAGTTTCAACGTTGATGCCGCAATTTAGGGATGTGTTTTTCTTTTAACGAGTTTGACTCTAAAAAAAACAAACGAGGGTAGACGGAAGCCGTGAAGCTACCCATGCAGCACCTGTTCAAAGGCATCTTTCCGGCGTCGCGAAACCGCTGCAGTAAGGTTTTTAGTCAGGTGAATTTCCGACTCCACGTCATAATACCTCAAAATATGGGATGGATTCACAATAAAAGATTTGTGTGTTCTGATGAAACCGAGCTCAGTAAACTTTGGCTCCATCTGCTTCAACGTTTTAGCCACGGTCATTTGCTTTCCGTTTCTAAAGTAAATGTGGGTATAGTTAGCGTCACTTTTAAGAAGGATGATGTCTGAGGCGTAGAAGTTTTTCTTTCTGATAATATTGACAGTTTTCATTTTTGTAAAGTTGATAAGTAAATAATTTGCGTTTAATCAACAGTTACAAATGTAGATGTAGGTGATATTTGCCAATTATTCCGGATTGGCCTTTGTGATGAAAATGCCTGTAATAATTGTCGCTTTGGCCATCTTAAATAATGTTTTGGGATAAAAATGGGTAGATCAGGGACGAAAATAATTGGCCTATTTCAAAATTTTAACCTTCCCTTTCAAATCAATTAAGAGATCGGCGTATTTATGACCAACAGGGATTTCGTCACCTTGTACCAACAGGTTGTTTTGGTATACTTTTTCAATGTGGTCGGTATTTACAAAGTGCGAACGATGAATTCTTTTGAGTTTTGAGCTATGGCTCAATTCTTTCTCCAGCTCTTTCATGGTAATTCGGCTTAAGAACTTTCCATTTTGAGTAATGTATTCTGCATAATTACCTGAGGCGGAAATCCGATAAATCTGACTTTCGGGTAACTTAACAAAACTACCATCAGTGGCTTTAATAATCATTTGAGTTTGCCCTAGTTGGAGATCTTTGAGGTTTCTTAGTTTTTCCCAGGTTTTGATCAGGCTTTCGCTTTCGAGCTTAAGAGTTCCTTTTTTGAACAGATAGAAAACCATCAAAGAAAAGAGACCAATTATCAAAAGGCTGAACCAGTCTGATCGGTACCACTCCGGGCGAATACTAATTGGAATTTCTAATATCTCAGAACTCAGGTTTTCTCTGGTGATGGCCCTCACCTGAAGAATCAAATTCGCTTTTTCTGAAGCATTGACCGGCAGGCGTTTCTTGAAAGGAAACCACTCAGTTCTTTTATCCCCTTCGATGATTCGGTAAACTGTAGAGAGATCGTCACCAAACTCTAAGGAAAGGGTTTCAAACTGAAAATACAGATTACGGCCGACTTTGAAGTCTCTTTGTGAATTATCAAAACCCTCGATTTTACTGAGAAAAACCTTTGGTTTTTTCTGGTGATAAGCCTGTAAATCGAAGGTATTTGTGATGTATTCACCATCCAGAGAGCAAAACTTGAGAAGGCCGCCCTCTTCATACAGGAATTGAATGTAGGTGTTCATCAAACCTTCATTCTCCCCATAATTGAGTATTTCAAACCCGTTATCGTTATTTTTTATTTGACTGACGCCGAGCTTCGTCAGAACCCAAAGTGTGGAGTCCCGATCAATGATGGCATTGTGCAAATAATTATTGGAGAGTCCGTCTTTTTCACTGATTTGCCGAAATGTTTTGGTTTCCAGATTGACATCAAAAACGCCTTTTCCATAACTGATCAGATAAATATTGCCGTTAGCCTGCGGTAAAATTTTCATGATATTTAAATCCTCGATTTCATGTGGGATGCTCAGCTTTTCAGCCTTTTTATTAGTTACCCTGAATAACCCTGACCGCGTGCCGACTAAAAAGCCGCCATTTACTGGAAGTATGCAATTGGTGTATTCTTCCACGCCGGTGTTGATAGAAATTGAAAGGCCAAATTGTGTGATATCCTTTGACTTTAAATCTCTGATGAAATTTTCTGCCTGAATTCGGCTGATTCCCCTACTTTGCCCTACCAGCATTTCGCCGTTTTCTTTGTCATATATGACTGCCTTAGCAGCGAATGGTCTTTGGAAAGATTGACCATTCTCGTAATAAGTGACATAGTTTTCATTGAAAACAATATATTGTTTCTCAGTTAGTTCAATGGCTTCTAAGGGGCGGGAATTTGGCGGAACATAATTCTTAATGGTTTGGGTTTTGCCTCCTTTTTTTATGAATTTATGAGAGCCATTAAAGTAGCCTTCAAAAACATTGCCGCTGGCAAAAAATCTTTTCAAATACAATCCCTGTCGGGCGTTATCAAACACAAAAGGGTAGTCAGAAAGCTTCACCAGCCCAGATTTAAGCGTGCTGGCCCAGAAGTTACCATTATTGTCTTTGATGACCGTGCTAATAGCCTTTCCTTTAAGGTCTGAGAATCGGTTTGAAGGAGAAATGTCGTACTCTTTGAGTTCAAAAAGACCATCTCGGGAGCCTACATAATGGACATTCTCAATATTCTCGGAAAAAAAGATAAACTCGATTATAGGCTCAACCCCAGCCCTTTTAAGCACCTTTCGGGTACCTACATCAAACCACAGTCTTTCTGATTGACTTTGTATAAAAATAATTGATTCTGAAAGTTTTGCAGTTCTTATAACGGAGGCTGATTCTGTGAAAATTTGCTCGGTCCATTTAATTTTCAATGAATTGATATCATAACAGAAAATGGAGTTGGCATTTATACTAAGTACTTCATCGTCATTATGTTGGTAAAATTGTAGCGTTCTGTTTCTCCCGCTAAAACTGCTTTCATCTTCATCAATGAAAACCTTTTTATCAGGTTTTAAAACCCGAATGCCATTATTGAAACTCCCAATCCAAATCTGTCCCAATTTATCCTCCAGAAAACCATAGCGATATGACTCCGTACTCATTTCTTTAAGGTATGGAGTGTTTTCAGGATTATGAAACTTACCATTTTGGTAGAATACCGAGGTGCCCGTGTCTGTCAAAAACCAAATTCGGCCCTGGCTGTCTTCGTAAATCTGATAAACTGAATAGGCCGGGAGGCCGTCGTCCTGATCAAAATTGATGAATTCGGTACCGTTATACCGACTGACACCGGCATTGGTTCCCACCCAAATAAAGCCTTGACTATCCTGAAAAACTGTGTAGCAGATATCTGAAATAAGCCCATCTTTGACATCAAAGAACCGTGCCTGATAGTTTTGAGCCTCCAGACTGGCTGAAAAAGTGAGGAGAAGAAGTGTTAAAAGCCTGAGCATGAAACTTTACAAATTCCTATGCAATCTCAATATTTTTGATTCAAAAACAGAACCGATAAATAAATCATTGGTACCATCTTTCTTCTCAAAATAGGCTCCTACACTTGAACCAGATAGTGGGTCTCCATTATTGAGATATAGCTCTTCCTGAAGAAATTTATAGTCAGTTTCAGGGAGATAAACGATTTTAAGAATCTGCGAGGGGCTTCGGTTTTCGGGCTGTTGGGCATGCCCCAAAAACTTAAGCATTTTGGGGTGTGCTCCCACAATCAAATTTCCATATTGGTCAATTTCAATATTATCGACACCTGTGCCGGTATTATGCTCATCTATGAACTCTAAAGTATGGTTTTTAGGGTCTTTCCGATAAACAAAAATCTTTTTCTCAGTAGTAGCCGAAACATATACATATTGCTCATCGGGCGAGATGTTGATTCCGTTTGCATAGGCCATATTTTGAGTTACTTTTTCGGCTTTATCCTGATCGTAAAGTACCACAAAACCATTTTTGTCAAGCATGAAATCTTTGATTGTTCTCTCTGTACCTTTTGGTAAACTATGATCATTAGAGAAATAAAAGGTAGCTGTATCAATGGCCAGAATATCGTTTGGCGAAATCATCAGAGGGTCTCTGAACTCACGAAAACCTGTCAGGCTATCATTTACATAATCGAGTCTTGTTATCACATGCTCTTTATTTCTGTGATTGACCACAAAAAGGTAGATTTTGCCATGTTTTTTGAGCAATGATATTCCATGAGGTCTGAATTCGGTATCCGGAAATTCTTTTGAGATATCAATCAGATTGAGGTCTTTCTGATGTGTGTTGGCTTTATAAATAGCTCCTGTTTTTTCAGAATCGCGTCGATCTGTCGCAGCTAAATATATGTCTCCGTTCGAATGATCGATGGTTAAATCTTCAATACCTTCGGGTGAGTTGATTTCTTCTGCTGTCCCGTCAAAATGAGGTGCAATTTTTCTAAAAACACCAGATTCTTTAAGAATAAATCCTAGACACAGAAGCAAAAGAATCAGTAAAGTGAAGAGCCCGTTAACTATCTTTTTCATTGATGCCGAAATTGTCTTTCAAAATGTCTTCTGTTTCATCTACATGCCCAAAAGCATAGGTCATTTTTGATCTGTCAAATTCCTGTTCATTATTAGCTAACCAAATGGTAGCCACGCCGTTTCCAATAAAGTTGGTTATAGCTCTGGCCTCCGACATAAAGCGGTCAACCCCCAGCAAAAGAGCAAGGCCTTCAATAGGGATAACCTTTAGTGCTGATAGTGTAGAAGCGAGTACTACAAAACCACTTCCGGTTACCCCTGCAGCTCCTTTTGAGGTAACCATCAATATTCCTATAACTGTCAAAACCTGTTCTAATGATAACTGAATGCCATAAACCTGTGAAAGAAAAAGAGTGGCCATAGACAAATAAATGGTGGTGCCATCCAGATTAAAACTGTAGCCAGCTGGCACGACAAGTCCTACTACGGGTTTTGAGCAACCCATTCGTTCTAGCTTTTCCATCAAAGAAGGTAAAGCAGCCTCTGAAGAAGAAGTTCCCAGTACAATCAGGAGCTCCTCTCTTATGTATTTCAGGTATTTCCAAAGGCTGACATTATAATATTTGAGGATGTAATGCAATACCACAAAAATGAACAAGGCCATAGTGGCATAAACAGAAATCATAAGTTTTCCCAGAGGAATCAGCGAGGCAATTCCGTGTTTTCCAATAGTGTAGGCCATTCCGCCAAAGGCTCCAATTGGAGCCAGTAGCATGACCCAATGTAATGCCTTGAATACCACTTTTGAAATCTTGGTCAAGATGTCTGTAATCGGTTTACTTTTAGAGTATTTGCTCAGAAAAACACCAAAAAGAATAGAGAACAATAGAACCTGAATGGTTTTGTTTTCAGAGAAAAAAGCCATCCAGCTAAACTGATTGGCACCCTCTGCATATTTAGAGACATCACCGGAACCCTGGGCAATTACCCCTTTGCCCGGTTGAAAAAGATTCGCCACAAAAATTCCGATTATGAGGGCAAATGTGGTTACCACCTCAAAATAGATAAGAGCCTTTCCACCCACTTTTCCTACTTTCTTTAAATCGCCCATTCCGCTAATACCAAGAGAAATGGTTAGGAAAATAATAGGAAGGATGAAAAGTTTGACCAGCCAAATAAACTTGTCGCCCAAAACTTTCATTTCTATGCCTTTTTCAGGGAAAAAGTGACCGAGAAGTGCTCCTGAAGCGATTGCAGTTAGAACCCAGAAAGTTAGATTAGAGAAGAGTTTTTTCATCAAAAGAGGTTTATGAAATGGCTAAGGGTTGAATCAAACGCATTAAAACTACCGATTTTTTTATAAAGAGGAAATGAAGAAGAAGCCCCTTCTTCTTTTTAGTTACACATTCAGCATGATTATTGGAATAGCCTGTGAAAGTCCTAATTTTGTTTTGATCTATAAAAGTCAATCCATTGCTGAGCAATAAAAAAATTCTTCTGGGGGTAAGTGGAAGTATATCTGCTTATAAAGCTGCCTTTCTCGTCAGATTACTGGTAAAAGAAGGTGCAGAGGTAAAAGTAATAATGACAGAAGCTGCCAAAGACTTCATTTCGCCACTAACGCTGGCTACCTTGTCCAAGAACCCCGTTTTGAGTGATTTTACAAAAGGCAGTAACGGAGAATGGAATAACCATGTTGATCTCGGCCTTTGGGCTGATCTGATACTTATTGCACCGGCATCTGCGAATACACTTGCCAAGTGTGCTCATGGTATTTGCGATAACTTGTTAGTTGCAACGTATTTGTCTGCCAAATGTCCGGTTGTTTTTGCTCCTGCCATGGATTTAGATATGTATCAGCACGGTAGCACCCGGGAGAATCTGTCAAAGTTGAAATCCTATGGAAATCAAATTATTGAAGCTGAAAGTGGAGAGCTGGCAAGTGGATTAGTAGGGCAGGGGAGGCTTGCTGAACCTGAGCATATAATTGATCTTTTTCCCACCTTTTTTATAGGTTCTTCCCGTTTCAAAGACAAACGGGTTTTGATAACCTCGGGCCCTACTCAGGAGGCCATAGATCCTGTTCGTTTTATTAGCAATCACTCTTCGGGTAAGATGGGTTATGCCATCGCAAAGGCTTTCAGAAATGCAGGGGCAAATGTGCAGGTTGTCAGCGGGCCGGTAAATATTGAGAAGCCCCAGGGTGTTGAGGTTTTCAAGGTCAAATCCGCTCAGGAGATGTTTGCTCAAACTAAAGAGCTGTTTGGAGCTGCCGAAATCATTGTTTACGTGGCGGCGGTGGCTGATTATACCCCTGAAAAGGTTTCTGATAAGAAGTTGAAAAAATCTGACGATGATCTGGCCATTTCTCTCAAAAGAACACCTGATATTGCCGGCACTCTCGGTAAGTTGAAAAATAGAGACCAAATCGCTGTTGGTTTTGCTTTAGAGACAGATAACGCCCGGGAGAATGCTTTGAGAAAGCTGGAGAAGAAGAATTTGGATATGATTGTATTGAATTCCTTACAAGATAGTGGAGCCGGCTTTCGTTATGATACCAATAAAATTACCGTTGTGCATCGGAATGGTGAGGTCATTGAACACAGCCTAAAAACCAAAGATGAAGTGGCCGTTGATATTCTGGCCGAAATTGAAAAGATTTTAAAGAAATGATATTGAATGAATCGTTGCCTTCTGAGAAGAGAGGTCTCAAACTGACTTTGAAATTTATTGGTATACTGATATTCATGGGGCTATCTGTGAATGTATTTTCACAAGAACTGGATGCCCGTGTAGAAATAAACTACCAGCAGATGCAATCTACCATTCAGTACCAGCCAGGCATTTTCAAAGAGATGGAGTCGGCTATTCAGCAATTCATGAACAATACTCGCTGGAGTAATGATATTTTCAATCAAAAGGAGAAAATAGAGTGTCAGCTGACGATCAATCTGATGCAATCCGGTACACAAAATGTTTTCACCGGAAACGCTCGTTTTCAGGTGGCCCGACCGGTTTATGGAACAGATTATAATTCGGTGACTTTTCAATATGTTGACCAGAGTTTTAATTTCTCATTTCAGCCTGCAGAACGTCAAATGGTTTATAATGAGCAATCTTTCAATAGCAACATTACAGGTCTTGCAGCCTATTACAGTCTGATTGCCCTTGCGGTTGATTATGATTCCTTTAGTAAGCTTGGAGGTTCCCCTTATATCCAGCGATTGTTTAACCTTCTGCAACTGGCTCAAAATATGGGGCCGGGGTGGTCTCAAAACGACAAATCCCAACGAAACCGCTACTGGATGGTTGAGAATATGCAGAATCAGCAGTTTTCAAGATTAAGAGAAGAGTTTTATCGTTATCATCGCCTGGTGCTGGATGACTTCGGTCGCGACCCTGAAAAGGGTAGAAACGAAACTTTGAAGTTTCTGGAGGTGGTTCAAAATATTTCAACGCTGAGACCTAATTCGGTGTTTATCAATGCTTTTTTTGATGCCAAAGCACCGGAGTTTATCAATATTTTCTCCTACGGGAGTCCCGCAGAACGTCAGAAAGCCTTTTTACTACTTTCGAGCCTTGACCCGGATAAAACGGAGCAATACCGCAAAATTATTCAGGGCTAGCATATCTTTTCGGTGTGATCAACTGGCATTAGCTTCAGATACTTTTTAGCTTTGAAAGAAAAAGTCACGTATGAAACCGATATGATTGAAGTAATCATTAATCATACGGGGAATGATTAATTCGATCATCAAACCTGCCTGTGGTTGGCAGGGGAAGAATGTGACTTTTGATAATAAATAGAAAATAAACACATGAAAACAGCACTTGTCACGGGAGCATCTTCAGGAATTGGTCGGGCTACAGCACTTGCCTTTGACAAAATGGGGATTCAGCTTATTCTTTGTGGTAGAAGAATTGAGAAGCTTCAGGAATTGCAAAGCAAACTCAATGTAAAAAGTACAATTCTGACTTTTGATGTCAGTAATAAAGAGGAGGTGATAAATGCTATAGATTCTATCCCTGAGGATTTTGAAAAAATTGATATTCTGGTGAATAACGCTGGTAACGCTCATGGGTTCGGCTCTCTGGCCGATGGCGAAACAGAGGACTGGGATGCTATGCTGGGTTCTAATGTCAATGGACTATTATACGTCAGTAAGGCCGTAATACCTTCTATGATTCAAAACGGTGGAGGTCATGTGATCAACATCAGTTCAGTGGCAGGGAAACAAACCTATGCTAACGGAACGGTCTATTGTGCTACCAAAAAAGCGGTAGAGGCTATCAGCGAGGGGATTCGATTAGACCACACTAAAGATGGCATCAAAGTGACCAATATTGCCCCTGGGGCAGTAGAGACTGAGTTTTCTGAAGTCAGATTCAAAGGCGATAAGGAGCGTGCCAAAAAAGTTTATGAAGGTTTTGAACCGCTAACAGCCACTGATATTGCCGATGCTATCGCTTACGCCGTATCTGTGCCAGATCACGTTACCATAGCTGACATGACTATCTACGCCAAAGCTCAGGCTGCTCCAACCACCGTCTATCGGAGTACGTAATCCTTTATTTAGGAAGGTGATATTCTTTTCGGACCAGAGTTTTAACCTCATGCAATTCGAAAACGGGAACTCAAATGTATTTGGTAATAGTCTCAATTCTTCTTCAAATCTAATAGGCTGCACGAAATGATACCACCAGAAGACAGTTGTGGTATCATGGCTTTACACCAATTTAAATCTATAGAATTATGGCTCAAGCAATGTCTCGGATACTTTAAAACGTCCAAAGTTGATAATTAAATGCAGATTGATTTTCATAGACTAAAACAAACCATCCAAAACTTCTCCAGGTTGAGGAACCTTTAGATTAGTTCCAAGCTGATCATTCATTTTTTCGATGAAGTATTTTGAGAGTAAGGGTGACTCCAATTCAAGATTTTGATGAACAAAGAGATAGAGTTTCTCCAATCCTTGTGATTTCCATAAGGCAATTCTTTCGAGCCAGTCATCAAGTCTGGGATAATCAGAGGCATGGTTGGCACCAACGTATCTGATAAAAGCTACAGGAGTGGTTAAACGCATATGAAGTAGGTCCCTTCTTCCAGCTGTATCGGTAATAATATTTGTTATGCTATTTTCTTCAAATAGCTTGTAAAGTGACTCAGCCACCACGGGATCATCAAACCAATCCTGACTTCTCAGTTCTATAGCTAAAGGCATGCCTTTAGGCCAGTTTTGAATAAAGTTGACCAGTCTGTCCATGTTTTTAGCCGAAAAGTTGTCATGAAGCTGAAGAAATATCATCTCCAGTTTATCCTGAAAATGACTAATGGCATCCAGGAATTCAGTAACAGCGTCCTGAACGTCATTCAGTCTTTTTATGTGACTGATATAACTCGGAATTTTTGGGAAAAATTTAAAGCCTTCAGGTGTTTTATCATGCCAGACTACTACCTGCTGACCAGATGGGCTCCTGTAAAAAGTAGCATTGAGCTCAATGGAATTAAACTGCCGGGAATAATAGATCAATTCATCTTTAGTACCTCTTGGATAGAAATTCTTAAGATCGGTTCTGTTCCATTTCGCACAACCTACGTAGGCTTCAAAAGTTCCGTTTCCCTTTGATAACACTTTGGCAGTTCCCAGATTGTCAGGAGGCAAAGTAAAATCAATTAATTCCGGATTTGGTACACTTCCAAATTTCATCGTCTTAAGTTTTAATCAGTATTTACTAAATTAATTCTGAGTTTCTTATTTCTCAAAAATGAGATTAAACTCTCTCCAATTTGATTGGATACGTCTTTTTGGAGGCCCACTGTGCAACATAAATGTTTTCATCAGAATCAACATAAACATCATGAGGATGCATAAATACGTTTGCCGGGTCATCTTTGGCTTGCTCTTCCAATTTTCCATTTGAATAAACCGGCCCGCTTCCACCAGGACTGCTGATGACCTTATCATCCTTGTCCACCACCTGAATAAAACCTGAAAACTCGTTTGCTTCAGAACCTGAGCGATATACCGCTCCGTAAAGATTCTCTCCTTGTTGAACGGGTCGGCAGATAAAACTTCCGGGCATTTCAATGGCCCCAAGGTATTTTCCCTGTCGATTGAATTTCTTCCAGCAATTGTCCTGTCTTGATGTAATCAGGATTTCATCGTCCTTTCCATTTCTTTGATCAAAAAGAACCCCATGATTACACCTGAACTGCTCGTTTTCTTTTCCTTTTCCTCCGAAGTGCCTTAGGAATTTTCCGTTTTCATCATAAACCATCACAAAGTTGAGGCCGTAGCCATCTACTACATAAATATCTCCGTTTAAAGGATCAATGGCCGTTTCAGTAGGTACAAACTGCCCGGGGTGAAGATATTCTCCAGTCTCCTTTGGGTATTCAATTTTGAAAATGACATTCCCCTTCAGGTCGGTTTTAATGACCTGATGTCTGGTATTGTCTGCAATCAAAAGAAACTGATCTTTGCTTTCACCACCAATAGTTAATCCGTGTGCTCCTGGGTAAGAGGTGCCCCAGCTTTCCAGTAATTTTCCTTTTTTACTGTAGATGAGTACGTTGTTTTTGGTTTCATCGGTCAGGAGAATAATTCGGCCCTGACTATCTTCGACTAGCTCGTGGCAGTTATTAACCGGATTTTTGCCAGCTTCCAGCATTCCCCAGTTCATATTTACTCTGTATTGGTGGGAGTTATGGCCAATGATTATTTCATCATTTTTGCCAAAAGTCAGGCCTGGAAGGCTAACAGCCAGTAGGCTGGCTCCGCCAAGTTTAATAGCATTTCGTCTATTGAGATACATTCATTTTCTTTTTTGTGGATTGAACTTACTCATGTGATAATTAGAAAACAAATCTCTGAATTATTGACGCCTGTCAGGAATTCGATTTTGTTTTTTGTCGGTTTTTTGATTTTGGCTGCTCTTTTACCTTAACGTAGATCAGTTTATTTTTGCTTCTGGGGTTATCGCGAAGCTCAAGCTCAAACATTCCAATTGACTTAATAAGAGGAGTGAGTTTTGGGAAACCGTAGTTTCTGGAGTCAAAATTTGGTTGCTTTTTCTGAAGCAGATTGCCGACGTCACCCAGAAAGGCCCAGCCGTCTTCGTCAGAGACATCCTCGATGGTACTTTTGATCAGTTTTATCTCTTTTTGAGTGATTTTATCAATACTTGATTTGGAGTCGTCTTTGTCAGCCTCGGCTTCCTGTTTTGAGGAGTTATTCTTCAAAATTTCCACATAGATAAAACGGTCACAAGCTACTATAAAAGGGTTGGGTGTTTTCTTTTCACCAATACCTATTACCAGCATGCCGGCCTCCCTAAGTCTTGTGGCCAATCGCGTAAAATCACTATCGCTTGAAACCAAACAAAAACCTTCAACTTTGCCAGAATAGAGGATGTCCATGGCATCAATTATCATAGCCGAGTCTGTGGCGTTTTTGCCCGTGGTGTATCCGTATTGCTGAATTGGTGTAATGGCGTTCTCCAGAAGTAGGTTTTTCCAACGAGCGAGGTGCGGCTTAGTCCAGTCACCATAAATTCTTTTGATGGTGGGGTTGCCGTATTTTGTAATCTCTTCCATCATCTCTTTAATGTGAGATGATGGAATATTGTCGCCATCTATCAGAACGGCCAGGTTAGTGCTTGATGAAGTGTTTTCTGCCATATTTTAAATATACGCTTTTTGACCTTTCTGGTTTTGATTTTATGGAAATGAAAGGTGCTCAGAGCAATCTGTCCTTAATTTTAACCTATTCTTTTTCGCAGAAATAGACAATTTCTTCCATTGGAAGAGCATAACGCTTTGCTAGCTCCAGGTCAATTTCATGGACAAAATCGTCCTCTTTTACTTTGAAGCCTGCTTTGGCGAGTTCTTGTCCGTAGTCTTGCCCAAAGAGACGGAGATGATCCGATTGTTTGAAAACCCTTTCTCGTTCCTTGGGATCAGAGATCGTGGGGTCAGAAATGGTATGAGGAAGGTTCATATCTTGCGGGGACTGCATGATGGCATATCCGCCGGGTTTTAATACTCTGTAAAGTTCTTTGGTAGCCACATCAAAGTGCTCGACATGCTCCAGAACGTGATTGCAGAAAATAACATCAAAAGAATTATCAGGAAACTGAATCTTTTCGATGTCCATTTTGACTTTGGCCAACGGTGATTCTATGTCGGCAGTGATGTATTCAAGGTTTGGTAATTGCTCAAAACGATCAATGAAGCAATACTCCGGTGCTACGTGCAAAACCTTTGCTTTTTTCTCAAAAAAACTGGTTTTCTTTCTCAAATAGAGATACATCAATCGGTGTCTTTCCAGTGATAAACAAGACGGACAAAGTGCATTCTCTCTTGGCTCTAACCTGCCGTACGGTAGAAATTTTTTAAATTTACCATTACAAACGGTGCATTCCACCGCATCTCCCCTCATAAAGCCGGCATAAATTTTCAACGGAATGTGGCTGAATAACTGAAGGTATTTTCTTGGGACAAATCTGATCAGTAGGCTGATGATTTTTTTCATTCTTATTAGGTCGGCAGTAAACTTTTAAAAATCAAAATTAGTAAACACGATTAAAATGCAAGAGCAAAAACAGCGGAGAAGCTGGTATCAAAAACTAAAATTAACGCAAAAATTTAAACTCAATACAGCTTTAGGCTTTGTTCTGGTAGCACTGGGTGCTCTTATTTTGGCCATTACCGGCGAAGAAATGACTCACCATATTCATGCCAAGTTACATGCTTTTGTTGGTATTGTACTCTTGCTGGGTGGTTTATGGTTTTGTGGATCAGGGCTTCGTTACCGTTCACAGCTTGATGCTATCCGAATAGCCCGTAGAAACCGGGGAGGGTTTCAGAAAAAGAAGAAGAAAAACGATTAGAAACAGAAAAAGCCTCAAACATACGTTTGGGGCTTTTATATAATTTCTTTAGTCGATTTTCTTATTTAGAAAACTCAGCTTTTAGCTCCTCAGCGTCTACCTTTTTAATTTCAGGCTTTTGAGTAAGTCGCTTAATTGCAGCTTGTTTGTTGTTTGCTACGGCTCTGTTTTTACGACCTTTTCTTTTTAATCTTGTAACTGCCATTGTCCTAGTATTTAATCTTAATTCTGTCTTTCTCGAAAACGAGGTGCAAAGGTAGGGATTCTCTTTAGAATAATCAATGTTAAACCAAGAATAACCTTACTTTTGTGGCTCAATTTGAACTGAAACCTATGTCAAAACCAAGTTTAGCCAGAGGTACCCGCGATTTTGGCCCTGAAATAATGGCCAAACGCACCTATATTCTTGATACTATTAAGTTTGTTTTTAAGAAGTTTGGTTTTCTTCCATTAGAAACGCCTGCTATTGAAAACCTCTCTGTTTTAATGGGGAAATATGGTGATGAAGGCGATCAGCTTCTGTTCAAAATATTAAACTCGGGTGACTTTCTCAAAAAGGTTAAACCTGGTGATCTGGAAGAAGGAACAAAGACTGTTCTCCCCAAAGTGGCAGAAAAAGGATTAAGGTATGATCTTACCGTCCCTTTTGCCCGTTTTGTGGCCATGAATCGCCATGATTTAGCTATGCCGTTCAAGCGTTTTCAAGTACAACCGGTTTGGCGTGCAGATCGTCCTCAGCGTGGTCGTTATCGTGAATTTTATCAGTGTGATGCTGATGTGGTAGGAACTGATTCTTTGCTATGTGAAGCCGAGATCATTCTGATGCTTCATGAAGTTTTCGGTGCCCTGCAATTGAAAGACTTTACTGTAAAAATGAACAACCGAAAGGTTTTGACAGGTATTGCCGAAGCTATTGGAGCTCCCGGTCGCGAGTCTGAGCTTTGTGTTGCCATTGATAAACTGGATAAAATAGGAAAGGAAAAAGTTGAAGCTGAGCTCTCTGAGAGAGGTTTTGAAAATTCTTCAATTGCGAACTTGCAAACACTGTTCTCATTGACGGATGATATTCATGAAACAGTAGCCACTTTAAAAGACTGGTTGAAGGATTCGGGAATTGGTCAAAAAGGCATTGAAGAAATAGAAGAAGTTTTGGAATTGGTCAACGGGTTTGGACTTGAAAATCCAAAATTGATGTTTGACGCGACTCTCGCTCGTGGTTTAAGTTATTATACAGGAGCGATATTTGAGGTGAAAGCCAATGGTGTTCAGATTGGGAGTATCTCGGGTGGTGGGCGTTATGATAACCTTACCGGTACATTCGGATTGCCTGATTTAAGTGGAGTAGGTATTTCCTTTGGAGTTGATCGAATCTATGATGTGCTGGATGAGCTGAATCTTTTCCCGGAGGATGCTTCGCAAAGTACGAGAGTATTACTGATTAATTTCGATTCAGAATCTCAAAAGGCTTGTCTGCCGATCCTTTCAAAACTCAGATCTGCGGGAATAGCCTCTGAGTTATACCCAACTGATGCTAAATTGAAAAAGCAATTCGACTACGCCAACAAAAAAGGGATACCTTTTGTTTTAGTGGTGGGGTCTGAAGAAATAAAAATGCAGAAATACAGTTTAAAAAACATGGCAACGGGTGACCAGAATCATTACACCCTCGATGAAATAATTCAACAAATCAATGCGTAAAAATAAAATATTGGCCTATGCTCTGGTGATCGTATCTACGCTGATCGCCACTTTTGCTTTCTACTTCTGGCAAGTGGTAAAAAGTCCCAATATTAATGTTGACGGTGAAGAAACAGCTGTTTTATATATTCCAAAAGGAGCGACTTACGAAACCGTTCTTGATAGCCTCAATAAACATGAGCTTATTCATGACCAGATTAGCTTTGGCTTTTTGAGTAAATTCATGGAGTACCGTGATGCGGTAAAGCCCGGTCGATATGAAATAGAACCTAATGCCTCAAATAAATCGATCATTTCCAAATTGAGATCAGGTGATCAGGATGAGGTCAAGCTTACTTTCAATAATATCCGTCTGAAAAGCGAGCTTGCAGAAAAGCTTGCAGCAAATCTGGCTATTGATAAAGAGGTTCTTTTGTCAAAATTGAATGAGCCTGAAGTTTGCGAAAAGTATGGTTTCAGTACCGAGGAAATCATGAGTATGTTTCTGCCAGATACCTATTTTATGTGGTGGACACTCTCAGAAGATGAATTCCTTGATCGGATGAAATTTGAGTACGATAAATTCTGGACGGCAGAGAGACTAAACAAGGCTGAAACTACCGGGATGACTCCTGTTCAGGTGAGTACAATGGCGAGCATAGTGCAGAGCGAAACGAATAAAGGCGATGAACAACCTAGAGTAGCTGGTGTTTATGTGAATCGAATTAAAAACGGAATTCCGCTGCAGGCTGATCCTACCGTAAAGTTTGCGGTTGGCGATTTCGCATTGAAAAGAATTCTTAATAAACACCTCAGTATTGATTCACCATATAATACGTATAAGGTCAAAGGCTTACCTCCGGGCCCAATAGCTCTTCCTGAAAAAAGAGCCATAGACGCTGTATTGAACTTTGAGGATCATAACTACCTGTATTTTTGTGCCAAAGAAGACTTTTCAGGTTACCACAATTTCGCAGCTACTCTGGCCGAGCATAATGCCAATGCCCGCCGCTTTCATACGGCTTTAAATCAAAGAGGAATTCGTTAATGTACACTTTTGACACCCCGTACCGTGTAAGATATGCCGATACCGATAAAATGGGTTTTATGTATTACGGTCATTACTCAAAGTTGTATGAAATAGCCCGCGTGGAGTCGCTACGAGCTCTGGGTATTCGTTATCGCGACATGGAAGATGAGGGTGTTATTATGCCGGTGGTTCAAAATAACTCCAGGTATATGGCTCCTGCGAAATATGACGATATGTTGAATATCAGACTGTTTCTAAGACAAATGCCGCAGAAAAGAGTCATTTTTGAGTACGAAATCTTTAACGAGGATCAGAAATTGATTCATAAGGGTGAAACCACCTTGGTTTTTATGGATGTTGCAAGGCAAAAAGTCATAGAAACACCGCAGGTGGTGAAAGATGCCCTGAAACCATACTTTGAAGAATGAAATTCAGAGAAATAGGCTGGGTAAAGCAGTTAGAGCGGTTCTTACGAAGCGTCTATCTTTGGGATACCACTGTTTCTCTTTATCACGTCCTCAGTATTCTTTGGAAAAAAATCATCACTTTTGATATTGATCAGCGGGCTGCGGCCGTTTCATTTTCGCTACTTCTGGCAATATTCCCATCGGTGATTTTTCTTTTTACATTGATCCCCTACATCCCTATCAGAAACCTTGATGTTCAGATTATGGACTTTCTTGAGAGTATTCTGCCGGGGGGTATATATAATACTGCTGCAAATACCATTCAGGATATCGTGAGCAGGCGAAGGGTAGATGTACTTTCTTTCGGTTTTCTGTTTGCCATGTATGCCGCTACCAATGGCATGATGGCCTTGATGCGGGCATTTAATATCGCACTTGAAGATGACCGGCAGAGAAGGAGTTATTTAAAGGCCAGGGCAATTGCATTGCTTCTTACATTTAGTTTAGTGGTAGTTATGCTGTCGGCAATTGTGGTCTTGATCATCGGGAAGTTTTTGATTACTTACCTTTTTGATCTCGGTTGGATGAGCGAAGATTTCAACTTCTACATGATTCAGATCCTTCGGTACCTTTCAATTTTTCTCATCTTTTTTCTAGGTATTAGCAGCCTGTATTACTTTGCTCCGGCGATTGACAAAAAGATTCGTTTCTTCAATATAGGAGCATTTTTCTCAAGTATTTTGTGTATTCTCGCCACAAATGGCTTTTCCTACTATCTAAGTAATTTCAATAGTTATAATAAGCTATACGGATCCATCGGCACCTTAATTGGTCTAATGGTTTGGATATATCTCATTGCTTTAATTATTATTCTTGGTTTTGAGATAAATACCAGCCTTAGGCTGGCTTTAGAGATGGAGCATGAAGATGAAAAGTCTTAATGGAAATCATATCTCTGAAGTGTTTGTGATTATGCACTTAGACATAAAACGATTATTGTTGAGATTGATCTGATTTGTCATTGTTTGGCAAATAATGGATTGCTTTTCAGGTGATATTAGCTTACGGGAAGGGGTTCAATTCGTGGATTGAATTTTAGTTATGAAGAGAAAATTGCTTTGGTCTGCCAAAAGTTGGGATGAACTTTCAAAAGATGATCTCTACGAATTGCTGGCTTTAAGAACTGAGGTTTTTGTTGTTGAGCAAAATTGTGTCTTTCAAGATATGGACTTCAAAGATCAGATTTCTCTTCATCTATTGGGAAGAGATGAAGACGGCGTTCTCAGAGCCTATAGTCGGCTTTTTGATACAGATCAATATTACAAAGGCTATCAATCTATTGGTCGAATTTTGACCCACGGTAAAACCCGAAAGAGTCAGTATGGGATTGAACTACTTGAAGTTTCAATAGAGACTCTGAAAAAGAATTTTGGACCTGTCTCTGTCAAAATAGGAGCACAGAAATACCTGACATCTTTTTACAGCAAATTTGGATTCAAAGAAATAGGTGAGGACTATATTGAGGATGGCATACCCCACTGCATTATGATCAAGGACTAATTAATGCCGGATAAGTCTCTGAACTATTTCCTGCGATCCAATCTTTATTTTCAATAGTTCAATTTCGGTGTGCTGGTTTCGGTTCTCAAAATTCACATTGATTACGTTTTGACCCTTATGTATCGGGTACTGTTGATGTTCAATGGGCTTTCCGTTTAAATCAAAAAGCTTCAGATCGGCTTTATCATCTGTTAGACTTTCAATATTTAAGGTCAAAGAATTAATAAAGGGATTCGGATAAGCTTTAACGGAGAAACTAAGTTCAGGAGTGCTGGAGAGTACTTGTAGTTCCGTTGGTAGGTTTTCATCAAGCCATTTAAGACGGTTCGAGAGCCAGGTTTTGAGTTCATCCACTTCGCCTTGCCAGCTTTGTGCTATGGGCCTTGGCGAGGGCCAAACATATGTGCCAATGATAGGCCATTGGTTAAAATTCCGTTGTTGAGGTACACGTATTTCAGAAGCAAGACTATCAATAAGGTTCATTAGGTTTTCCTCCTTAAAAATGCCATTGCTCCTTAATTCATCATACCTGTCTCGCATCTGAGCTATAAAAAGAGGGTCAGCTAAGAACCTTTTCCACCAAAATGGGACCAGCCAATTGTCATTTGGGCACACTTTATTAAAATCATAAGAAAAACCCGAAAATAACCACCCTTCGCAGTAGTCTGCATTGCCATAGGAAATATCATAATCCCAGGGCGGACCCATCTTCAGACGCCCGTCTTTACTGTCTTTATCTTTGTATAAAAAAGTACTGATTCTATATGCATCCACATTTTTTGAAAGCTCATTGAGTAAAGTGACATCGATAAAAGTTTCTACATCAATGTACTTCCGATACCCATTAACCGGATTTGTGAAATCGTCAGACATAAGAGCGTTTTCAAAATCTCGTACAAACTCTCTGATATAACCTTTTTGTGTTGTATTAATGTCTTTTGGGTATTCATAAAGGAATTCGGTCTGCTGTGTGAAAGGCCCGTTATTTGGGAATTCAGAGAACCAGGAGCCCTCATTACTTCCAGTAGTTTTATCAATTTTGATGATGTATCCGCCAGTCAGGTCATCTCCACTTTCTTCATCCTCTGTGAGTTTCGAAATATCAACCCTGCCTTTATCCCTTTTGATTTTTTCCATGAAAATATATACACCCTGATAGCTTTCATTGAGGTATAGTTCCACATATTTTGCACGGCTGGCGTACATGCCCATTTGTTCAGCTATATTCATGGTCAGCACATTGTGCATCAGACTTTTTTCATTGTATGAAGCAAAGAGTATCCAATCACTCTCTTCAGGCCATCCGAAAAGAGGTACTTTAAGGTCTTCTCCATTGGCGTCCCAGGTTTCAAGTCCAAACGGCTTTTTGGGAAACATCTGCGAAGAAGACCCTCTGAACTCAATACCGATAAAACCTTCGTATGCAGGTAGGTCTGTTAATTGATTTTCAGCATCCGGGCCGTTATCAATAATTTTCATGGTAGCCATTATTTTGGGCTCGTCCACAATTTCTCTGCCTTCAGTATTGATGATTATAAAAGGTAGGGTGGAGGAATCCTGTGCGTGGGTATAAACGGAGAGAAGAAGGAGGAAGTAAAGTTTTTTCATAGCATTTCAAAAGTAGGGATTAAATGCCAAAACGGTCGCCTTCGTTTGAAAGCGACCGTCCCGGAAGTTTGGGTCAAGACTATCTCAAATCTCTTTTTATAAAATCTTCTTCTTTGATTCCGAAAGTTTCAACTATACTCTCATATGACTTAGATTTCAAACGTGCCGTCTCCAAAAACTCACTTGGTACTACTACGACTCTGAAAACCTGCTCATTTAAGTAAACCGGGTCCAGGGTTGAGAAATCAGGAACTGTTCCGTCGAGAAATAAAGAGAAATCATCCTGAGTGAAATCGTAGTTATACGTTAAGATGCCATTATCAAGATAGGCATTTTGAGGAACAGGTCTCCAAACTTCTGTTCCGTCATCCAATTGATCCCACAGAATGTAAACCAATGGAACGTCTGCCGGGAAAACATCAAAGCCAAATCCTTCAACAATGGTGAAATCATTCGCTGGTGTAAAATCAACTATTAATTCAATGGCCGAAGCATAAACAAGACCGCCATCTGCTCCGGGTGCACCTTGTGGACCTGGAGGGCCGTCAAAACCCTGAGGGCCACGGCAAGAGCTAAAACCGATAATAATGGCGGAGAATATAAAAAGTAACTTTTTCATAGCGTATTGATATTTTAGGTTTTAAAATCTGATTATGACTTTTAGATGTACGTGAATCCCGAAAGGTTGACTCAGTAAGTTAAAATACTTTCTCTTTATGATTCTGTTAACAATTAAAGAATATATAAGACAAGAGACATAAGACTCAAGACTAAACGATTTAGATTTTAATTTTATGGCCTGATAGAATAAAAAAAACGCCTCAAGTTCCCTTGAAGCGTTTCTGAATTCTATTTTCAATAGTCTATTTTGCGTAGGCCACTGATCTCATCTCTCTTATGACCGTCACCTTAATTTGACCAGGATACTGCATTTCTTTCTCAATTTTCTGAGAGATGTTATGCGATAGCATCCCAGCGGCCTCATCAGTGGTGTTTTCGGCATCCACAATAACCCTTAACTCTCTACCGGCCTGAATGGCGTAGCATTTTTCAACACCATCAAAATTTAAGGCCAGATCTTCAAGATCTTGAAGACGCTGCACGTATGAGTTCATCATTTCGCGGCGAGCACCTGGTCTGGAACCGCTGATCGCATCGCAAACCTGAATAACCGGAGAAATCATGGCTGTCATCTCGATTTCATCATGGTGAGCACCGATGGCGTTACATACATCAGGGTTCTCTTTGTATTTCTTAGCCAGTTCCATTCCAAGAATAGCGTGTGGCAGGTCAGATTCTTCCTGATACACTTTTCCGATATCATGTAGCAGACCGGCACGCTTGGCCAGCTTGACATTGAAGCCCATTTCTGCGGCCATGGTAGCACAAAGTTTTGCTACTTCTCTGGAGTGCTGAAGAAGGTTCTGACCATAAGATGATCTGAAACGCATACGGCCCACCATCTTAATCAGCTCAGGGTGGAGGCCGTGGATACCAAGATCAAGAACAGTTCGTTCTCCGATTTCGATAATCTCGTTATCGATTTCTTTTCGGGTTTTGTTAACTACTTCCTCAATTCTCGCCGGGTGAATACGTCCATCTTGAACCAATCTATGAAGAGCCAGGCGGGTTACCTCTCTTCTAACCGGGTCAAAGCTTGAAATTACGATCGCTTCGGGAGTATCATCCACAATGATTTCAGCACCTGTGGCTGCTTCAAGAGCACGAATGTTACGGCCTTCTCTACCAATGATTTTACCCTTAATTTCGTCACTCTCAATATTGAAAACAGAAACACAGTTTTCAATGGCCTGCTCGGCAGCGGTTCTTTGAATCGTCTGAATGACGATTTTCTTAGCCTCTTTCGTCGCCGTCATTTTAGCTTCTTCGATACTGTTCTTGACATAAGAAGAAGCGTTAGATTCAGCTTCGGCTTTCAGGGCGTCCATCAGTTGCTCTTTAGCCTGTTCAGCCGACAATCCTGAGATTTTCTCCAGTTGAGATACCTGGTCAGCCAGCATTTTTTCGGCTTCCTCTTTTCGTTTGCTAGCAGCATCTAATTGAGAAGTGAGCTTTTGTTTGAGAGTGTTAAGTTCATTCTCCTCTCGTTTGTTCTTTTCCAGCAGTTGAGCAGCCTGATTTTGCATCTGCTTTACTTTCTGCTCGTTTTGGATAATGATATTTTTCTTTTTAGAAGTATCGTCTTCAAACTCAGATTTGAGTTTCAGGAAATGCTCTTTTGCCTCTAGTTTGCGGTCTCTTTTTATACTTTCGGCACGGTCATTAGCTTCTTTGAGTATTCTTTCTGCTTCTTTTTGTGCTTCCTGTTCGTGGTTTTGCACTTTCTTTTTCAGGAGCGACTGCCCCAGAAAATAGCCAATAGCCAATCCCGCGAGGATTCCTACAGCTAGCATTACATATTCTGACATCGTTTTGTTTATTAAGTGATTTTGTCGGAATACTAATACGGGAGAAAAACGCTCAGTGGAGAGAATTAAGAGTCCAAACGGCCATTAATCTGCTGAAGCCGATCACTAATTTCATGCTGTAGCCTTTGGTAATTATCAAAAGCCTGCAAGGCATCTACCATGGCCTCTATGGCCACTGTGGTGATCAAAACCTCCGAACTTGCTGAAGCTCCGTATTTGTTTTGAAGCTCAGCTAGTTTTTCGTTTATTTTAATGGCTGCTTCTCTAAAGAAAGGCTCGTCATTTTTGGCCACTATTAACGGGATGTTTTCACCGTTAACCTTGATATTGGCTTTGACTTTTTCTGCCTCCATGGTTAGAAAAGCGTTTATTTATTTTTGTAACAGGCGAATGCATTCATCTATTTCGCCTATCATCATCTGGATCAATTCTCTTACGTCAATCTCACTTATCTCCTCACTATCAATATCCGATACAATCTTAGCAATTTTATTCTTAATAGTAAAATTTTGCTCTTCCAGAGCATCGAGGATCCGGGCTTTCTTTTCAGCCGAATCTTTATCTTTTTTGAGGACAGAAAGCTGACGTTTCAACTTCTCTTTTTCCTCTTTTAAATTATCAATTTCAAATTTCAGGCCGCGATTTTCCTGTTCAAGCGTTTTTACAGAAGATATACGCTGCTCCACCTTGCCGGCCACTTTCTCAAGACTGGCAAACATGCGGGCATTTTCTTGCTCAAAAGCAGCGTGTTTCTTTGCCATTATCTTCTGATTTCCGCTCCCAAGTCTGACTCAAAAACCTGTATAAGCCGGCTCATTGTTTTGTCAATGGCCTTGTCATTGAGTGTCTTGTTTGGATCTTGTAGAGTAAAGCTTACCGAGTATGATTTTTTACCTGCACCAAGATTTTCTCCTTCGTAAATGTCGAAAACATTAACCCCTGTGAGCAATTTCCTTTCTGTTTGCTCGGCGACATTTTTAATCTGGTCAAAACCCACTTCTTTATTCAGCACCAGAGAGAGGTCTCTACGCACGGCCGGAAACTTAGGAATTTCAACAAAGCTAACTTCAGGAGTGTATTTCTTTAACGCATATTCCCAATCTACCTCTGCGTAGAAAACGTCCTGTTTAACTCCTGAATATTTAAGATGCGAACTTTTGACTTTTCCTGCCACGGCGATGATCTTATTATTCAGTTTATAGTTTATGCCATATTCAAAACGAGCTTCTACTGCTTCATCAGTGGTGAGACCATTTAATTTCATGCCTGCCAAAACTTTTGTCAAGGCATTTTTAAGGTCAAAGAACGTGGCCTTTGTGCTTTTCACCTGCCAGCTTTCGGCTTCGGCATTTCCTGTGATCCAGAGGCCTAGTACCTGTTTGTCGAAGTATTTTGTACCGTTTTCGTTGACCTTTTTACCGTAAACTCTTCCGAACTCATAGATTTTCAGGTCTTTGCTTCTTCTGTTAATGTTGTACGCCAGAGTTTGCAAGCCAGAGAACAGGAGGCTGTTTCTCATTACAGAGAGGTCTTCGGTTAACGGATTGAGAAGCTTAACCTGTGTTTCCTCTGCATCGCCTAAAACGGCATTTTGAGAAGGCTTTACAATCGAAAGGTTTTGAACCTCAAAGAAACCGTTTCCGGCCAAAAGCTCCGAAACTTTGAGACGTTGTAAATCTGGTTCAACTTTCGGGAAGTCTGATAGATAATCGGAAGAAAGGTTTTCACTCAATTCAATATTGTCAAAACCATAAATTCTTAAAATCTCTTCAACTACGTCTGCCTCCCGGGTCACATCAACACGATACGGAGGAACTGAGAGCGTGAGACCTTCTTCTGTTTGAGCCTCAACTGAAATATCAAGTTTTTGAAGAATGTCAATAATCAAACCTTTTGGGAGTTGCTTGCCAAGTAATCGGTCAATGTTTTTGAATTTGACCTTGACCTCCTGGTTTTTGATTTCTACCGGATAATTCTCAAACAACTCTTTGCAGAATTCACCACCTGCGAGTTCTTTCACTAGTAATGCTGCTGACTTAATGGCATAAGGAGGCATATTCGGATCAGTCCCTCTTTCATACCTGAAACTGGCGTCAGTCTTCAGGCTGTGACGGGTGGCTGTACCTCTGACCCAGTCAGGGTTGAAATAGGCAACTTCAAGGAAAACATTTGTCGTTTCTTCAGTTACCCCTGAATCCTCACCTCCAAAAACACCGGCAATTCCGATTGGTCCTTCTGCATCGCAAATGGCCAGGTCGTTCCCGTTTAATTCACGTTCAAGACCATCCAGTGTTTTGATTTTGGTTCCTTTTTGAGGGGCCTTCACAATGATTTCCTGACCTCTTATTTTATCAGCATCAAAAATGTGCATCGGTTGTCCCAGATAATGACAGATATAGTTACTGATATCAACCAGATTGTTAATACTGTTGACTCCGATTGTGCCCAGGAAGTCTTTCAGCCATTGCGGCGACTCTTTGACTACAACTCCTCTGATTTCCAAACCACAAAAACGTGGACAAGCCTCCGTATTTTCTACCTTAAGTTTTATCGTATTTTCTGCAGTTCCGGTGCTGAAACTATCAACGGCCGGTAAGGTGATCCCTTTGTTCGTAATAGCTCTGATATCTCTGGCCACACCAAAATGAGAGGCGGCGTCAGCTCTATTCGGAGTAAGACCTATTTCAATGCAGTAATCTGTTTTGAGATTGAAGTAGTCAGCTGCGGGTGTTCCATTTGGTTTATTGGTATCTAAAACCATGATACCAGCATGCGATTGGCCCAAGCCGATTTCATCTTCAGCACAAATCATCCCTTCAGAAACTTCACCTCTGATTTTCGATTTCTTGATCTGAAAAGAATCGCCCTCTGTTGGGTAAAGTGTTGTGCCTACAGTAGCTACAATCACTTTCTGACCTGCGGCCACATTTGGTGCTCCGCAAACGATACTCAGCAATTCGCCGCCCCCTACATCAACAGTGGTACACTTTAGTTTATCTGCATTTGGATGTGGTTCACAAGTTTTGACCTCTCCGATCACAAGCCCCGCTAGGCCACCTGGCACGGGCAAAACCTCATTCAGGCCTTCTACCTCAAGCCCGGTAGAAGTAAGAAGTGCGGAAAGCTCTTCAGGGTTTTGCGGAAAATCAATAAGGCTCTTTAGGGCGTTATAAGATATGAGCATACTACTTTACAGCGTCTGTTTTTATATAAACCGCAAAGATAGAAAAACTCAGTTTAGCCGTTGGTTTTATCTTTTAATTCTTCAGCCTTTTCTTCTACAAAAGTCTTCATATCATCAAAGAGGAAAATCTTGCCGAAGGCTCCAATTCCCACAGTTTTATAATCGCCATTGATTTTTAACTGTGTTAATGAGCAGACTTTCAAGTCCTCAATACGCACATTGTTATTAAGATATTTTTCCATTGTATTCAAACCAATGGCTTCACCCAATAATGCACCGATTTTCTTAAGATCATCGCCATCGATATCTTCATCAATCTCTTTGAGGTTTTCAACTTTCTCCTGAATGGCTTTCTGATGTTTCTCCAGAGGAGGATTAGTGAAGACGCCGATTAACGCGGCAATGGCCAGAATTAAAATAGTGTTACGCATTTAAATAGCTTTGTATTCATTCTCAAACGCAAAGATCTTAAATTTATTGAAACAGTTAGTTCTAGCTCCTAAGGCGTGCTAAAGTTTTGAGCATACACTTTATGTTAGTTGTAGTCCTTTAAAGTTGATTCTGATTAATTTTCGTCGAATCTTCTAAAGCGGCGTTTCGAAGATAAAAAAGCATTGCTAAAATTCTTAGCGGTTTATTGCTAGTAAAATTTGCTATGATACAATATCTTTGTTCGCAGAAAAAACAATTCCCTAAAACGCTAACATTTTTACCATGGCAGAAGAGAATAAAGAAAAACTAAAAATACTCCAGACAACCATCGACAAATTAGACAAGGCATTCGGAAAAGGAACCGTTATGCGTTTAAGTGATGCCAATGTTCAGGATGTACCTACTATATCAACCGGCTCGCTTGGCCTTGATCTGGCTCTTGGAGTAGGAGGTTTCCCTCGCGGAAGAATCGTTGAAATTTACGGGCCTGAATCTTCGGGTAAAACCACTTTGGCGATGCACGCTATCGCTGAAGCTCAGAAAAAAGGTGGTATTGCGGCTATTGTTGATGCTGAGCATGCCTTTGATCGTCTTTATGCCGAAAAACTTGGAATTGATACGGCAAACCTATTAATCTCTCAACCTGATTATGGTGAACAGGCTCTTGAAATTGCCGAGCATTTGATCTCTTCAGGAGCAATTGATATTTGTGTGATTGACTCCGTTGCCGCACTTGTGCCGAAGGCAGAACTGGAAGGAGATATGGGTGATAGTAAAATGGGTCTTCAGGCTCGTTTGATGTCACAGGCTTTGAGAAAATTAACTGGTACCATTAATAAAACAGGCTGTACTTGTATTTTCATCAACCAGCTTCGTGATAAAATCGGCGTTATGTTTGGCTCTCCGGAGACCACTACTGGCGGTAATGCCCTTAAGTTTTATGCTTCAGTTCGTCTGGATATTCGTCGAATTGGTCAGATTAAGGATAGTAATGCAGAGGTGGTGGGTAACCGTACACGTGTAAAAGTTGTGAAAAACAAGGTGGCTCCTCCGTTTAAAGTCGTAGAGTTTGATATCATGTATGGCGAGGGTGTCTCCAAAGCTGGTGAGGTTCTTGATCTTGCTGTTGACCTTGATGTGGTTAAAAAATCTGGTTCCTGGTTCTCCTATGGCGAAGATCGATTAGGTCAGGGTAGAGATTCAGTCAAGAATCTGATAAGAGATACACCGGAATTGATGGATGCTCTTGAGGCTAAAATCAAAGAAACGGTTTCCGGAAATTCAGATGCTCTTATGGAGAAAGAATTGCAGAAGGAAGATTAATATTTTGAATTTGATTACGTTTGAAGAGTGGGTTATGCCCACTCTTTTTTTTGTTATCACATGAAGAAAGTTTTCCTTTCCACTTTAGGTTTATTCGTTGCGATTTTAACCATTTTCTACGCGGTGAACTTTAATGCCGTAAACTACGGAATCAGTCAGTTGCGGGGGCAGTTGAACATTATTTTTAATACTGAACGCATCTCTGAGGTCATGGAAAATCCAAGCTTTCCTGACTCTCTGAAATCTAAGATTGAACTTATACAGGAGATAAAAAAGTTTACGGTTGATTCACTGGGTTTGAAACCTAGTGGAAGCTATGAAAGCTTTTATGATCAGAAGGGAGAACCTATTCTTTGGGTGATCACGGCCTGCCCTCCATATAGTCTTGAGCCAAAAAAGTGGGAATTCCCCATTATTGGAGAGTTTGCCTATAAGGGACATTTTGAGAAGGCCAAGGTAGAGAAGGAAGTTAAAGAGTTAAAGAAAGAAGGTTATGATATCAGGGTAGGAGAGGTTTCAGCCTGGAGTACACTCGGTTATCTTGATGATCCTATTTTAAGTTCTATGCTTACTAAATCGCCCGGAAATCTTGCTGCCTTGATTATTCATGAATTGACACACGGAACACTCTTTGTAAAAAACGATCTCGAGTTCAACGAAAACCTTGCTGATTTCGTAGGTGATGAGGGAGCCAAATTATTTCTCAAATCAAAGTATGGTGATAGCTCCTGGGTCTATCAGGATTATGAGGAATCGAAGCAACTAAATGAGGCTTTTTCTCAGCATATGCTGTCAGGAGCCATAAGATTAGATAGCTTATTTCAAACCTTTACACCAGAAATGGAGTCTAATAATAAGAACCGATTGAAGTTCGACCTTATTGATAGTATAATGGTGGCGGCAGAAAAAATCTATCCGGCGGGGAGGGGCTTTACTTATCAGGGACGGGGTACGGTGAATAACGCATCGTTTACTTCGTTCAAAACCTATCAGGCGAAGCAGTCGGAGTTTAAAGTAGAACTGGAATCAAAATTTAATCATAATTTTAAGGCTTATTTGGAGGAGCTGAAAAAGAAATACAGCAGTATCGGGAAATGAAGAAATCAGTATTTGTCATTTTAGGTTTATTTTTAACTGCCAGTGTTGGTTTTGTGGCTGATCGTTACCGATCAGTTGAAAATCATAGCTTTCAGGCCGGTGAAGAATACACTTACAAAGTGAAATACGGTTTTATCACAGTGGGGCAGGCTAATGTTCAGGTTCATGATAAGATTTTCAAAGTCAATAACAGACCTTGCTATCGGGTAAATGTTCTAGGTAAAACAGCCGGAATGGCAAGCCTTTGGAAGGTTTCAAACACCTATCGCTCCTACATTGACACCACAGCCATTATTCCTCATAAATTTATTTACAGTGCCCGGGAGAATAATTTTGCCCGCGACCAGACCTTTACCTTTGATCACAATCGGAATGTTGTCAAAAAGGAAGAAAAAGAGAAAGTAGAGGTCTACAATGTTCCAAAGTATGTTCAGGACGTGGTTTCCGGTTATTACTATCTCAGAACTGTGGATTTTTCCGACATCGGCAAAGGGAAAACGGTAAAGGCCCCGATGTTTTTTGACGATGAGCTTTATAATATGTCAGTTAAATACGTAGGAGATGACTACGTAAAAACCCGCTTTGGTAAAATAAAAGTACTAAAACTTAATCCGGTTTTACCACCTAACAAACTTTTCCAAGGTGATGATGCCATTCGTATTTTCGTTTCAGATGATGCCAATAGAGTTCCCATTCGCCTTGAAATTGATTTCTCTTTCGGGACAATTTCAATGGAAATGGTGGATTATCACAATGTTAGAAATCAATTTGTCTGGTCTTAAATATCCTTTTTAGTGACCATTTTAGAAAGTGGAAGCATAAGTTTCAAAGCTGCCGAACCATACCATTTCTTTAATTCCATCACTAAGCTTCCGGCCTGAATAGCAGGATCAGTTTCTGTCAAAGCCTGAGCCTCTTCAATGCTATCTACATCAAAAATGTATATGCCTCTGAGATCATCTTCCGGGGAAGCAAAAAACGGGCCCGCCATTACAAGCTTACCCTCTTCAGCCAAACGGCCAATATTGTCTAAATGAGCTCGTTGTAATCTGGCTGATTCTTCCTTTGATCTGTCTCGGTTAGGCCCTCTTTTCAAAAAAGCCATCACGTAGGTTCTCATACCGTACTCATCGGCTCCTACACTGTCTGCCAAAGATTGATCAAACTGGGCTTTAGCGGGAGCTACCAGAAGGATCAGAAAAAACAAAGAAAGGAGTTTCATAGAATTCGAGTTTATTTCTATTGCAAAATGTAGAAAATGTTCGGCCTTCGCTGCATTCATCTCCTTTTTTGGCCTTGAAATCTAAGGATAGTTGGTCTGATTAATTGACTTATGTATCTTACCTAAAGTACAATTAAACCCTAATGAATTCCTTAAAATT
Organism: Jiulongibacter sediminis; assembly: GCF_001306455.1. GTDB lineage: Bacteria > Bacteroidota > Bacteroidia > Cytophagales > Spirosomataceae > Jiulongibacter > Jiulongibacter sediminis. The sequence continues at coordinate 158,935 of NZ_LGTQ01000005.1, forward strand.
ATTGCTGACTCTCTGTCTTTTGGTCTTTTGTGTAGGTGTAGTTTTAGCTCAAAAACCTGATGAATCTCGTTTCAGTGTAAAAAAGTTGGCTACTGATTTTGATGAACCGATGGAGCTGACTTTTATCCCGGGAGGAAAAGTCTTATTTATTGAGCGAAAAGGAGCTTTGAAGCTTTACGACCCGGCTCTTGAAGATGTTTTTACGGTTGGAATAATTGATTGCAACACAAAGTATGTCAATACCGAGGGTAAGGAAAGAGAAGCCGAAGAGGGCTTGATGGGGATTGTTGCTGATCCGAATTTTGAGGAGAACCATTGGCTTTATCTTTTTTATTCTCACCCATCGGAGCCCAAACATATGCTGACCCGTTGGGATTTTGTGGATGATCAATTGGTTGAAGGTTCTGAGAAAGTTATTCTGGAATTTCCGGTTCAGCGGCAGGAATGCTGCCACACAGGTGGGGGAATGGTCTTTGATCCGTCCGGAAATCTATATTTAACCGTTGGTAATAATACCAGTAATGGTGGTTCAGGTGGTTATGCCCCTCTCGACGAAAGGTCAGGCCGGGAGCCTTGGGACGATCAGAGGGGAGCGGGGAATACCAATGATCTCAGAGGGTCCGTTTTGAGAATTAAACCCATGCCTGACGGTAGCTATGAAATACCAGAAGGTAACCTATTTACTCCGGGAACACCGAAGACGAAACCAGAAATTTATACGAAAGGCTCCCGAAATCCATGGCGACCTGCCATTGACTCGCATACAGGTTATTTGTATTGGGGAGAAGTTGGGCCAGATGCCCCTAAAAGTACGGAAATGGGGCCTGCGGGATACGATGAGTTTAATCAGGCAAAAAAGGCCGGGTTCTTTGGCTGGCCTTACTTCGCGGGCAATAATGAGCCTTACCGCGATTTGAACTTTGAGACAAAGGAAAAGGGGGAATTGTTCAGCCTAGAGGGGCCTTTAAATAACTCTCCCAATAATACAGGATTGAAAAAGCTACCCCCACCAACACCTGCTTTTATTTGGTATCCTTACGATATTTCCGAGAAATTCCCATTGCTTGGAGTTTCCGGTCGAAGTGCTACGGGAGTAGCTGTTTATCATCAGGATGATTTTGACAAAGAGGCAAGACTCTGGCCAGATTACTATGAAGGGAAGCTTCTTATTGCCGACTTTATGCGAGGCTGGATCATGTCGGTCACTATGGACGAAAATTCAGACTATGTCTCAATGGAGCGTTTTCTACCCAAAGAAAACTTTAGCAGCCTAATTGATATGGCTTTTGGACCTGATGGAGATTTATATTTTTTGAAATACGGAACCAACTGGTTTGGTGCTGCGGAGAATTCCGGTTTGTTTAAAATTGAGTATAACGCCGGTAACCGTCCACCAGTGGTCAAGCTTCAGGCCGATAGGCAAAATGGTGCCTTGCCGCTTGAAGTTAACTTTTCTTCGGTCGGTTCTTTTGATCCTGATGGTGATGATATCATTAATCATTGGAAAATCTCTCTTGAAGGGAAAGAAGTCAAGTCCCGTACTGGTGAAATGGATGAAATGAATTACCAGTTTACCAAACCTGGTGTTTACAAAGTCCAACTTGAGGTGGAAGACAGTCACGGTGTTTTGACTACAGAACAGCTTGATATTAAAGCAGGTAATACGGCTCCAGAAGTTAAAACTGAAATTCTCGAGGGTAACAAAAGCTTCTATTTCCCAGATGAGAAGGTCAAATATGAAGTGTTGGTAAAAGATGCTGAAGACGGTAGTCTTGATTTTTCCGAAATATTACCTTCCCAGGTTGCGGTCAATATTGATTATATGCCGGAGACATTTGACCCCATTGAAATTTCTTCAAATTATGCCACGGCTGATATCCGGGCACGTTTCAATACAGGGTATAAACTCATCTCAAAAAGCGATTGCGGATCATGTCACTTACCAAAAGAGAAATCAATTGGCCCATCTTATGAACAGGTGGCTGAAAGATATCAATCGCAGGCCGGAGCAACTCAAAAACTGGCCGCGAAGGTTATTTCCGGTGGTCAGGGTGTTTGGGGAGATCATGCAATGGCAGCTCATCCACAACTTTCGGAGAGTGATGCTGAAGCAATGGTTCGGTATATTCTAAGTTTTTCAGAACCTGAACTTGAGGAGGTTTCTGCTCCTGTGTCAGGTGAGTTTGAAACTAAAATTCCGAATCTTGAAAGTGGTTTCGGTGGGTATGTTATCAGGGCCGCATATACCGATGAAGGAGCTAAAAAAGTACCTTCGATTAGCACAGAATCTATTTCATTCTTGAAATACCCCTTTCTCGATCCTCAAAAACATGATTTTTCAAAAAATACCGAAAACGTTGATACACCAACTCACGTCTTACAGTTCTTTGGAGATCAGTCTTTTATTGGTTTTGAAGGTATTGATTTGAGTGGAATTGGAAGTGTCGATCTGTTGGTTCAGGCTTCAAACCGAACCTCAAGTGCGGGTGGAATACTTGAAATACGAGTGGATAACCCGGAAGGAAGAAAAATTGGTGAAGCTGAAATAAGACAAATAGACGTGGGAGAGGACGTGGAAGGTATTGGCAAGGAGCCTCACCGCAAAATCTATCAGGAGCAGCTGCAACGGATGGAGGTTGGAGCTGCTGAATATTTTCAGGGCCGTTCTCAGGTGATTAATGTTCCTATACAGCAGGTCAAGGGAGTTCACGACTTGTATTTTGTGCCAAAGAGCCCAAAGGCTAAGTTTAATCAGAATGTGTTTTCTTTCTCAGGTATCGAATTAAGACCCGAATAAAAAATGAATCAGTCAAAATTGAAAGAAGTTGTTGAGAGAGCTTTTGAGATCATCTCAAGTGAAATTCCAAAGTTCAGAAATAGTGAAGTGGACTGGTCAATTTCCGACGGGAATGTGGCCGCCTGCATCATTGATGAAACGGGGATGATCTATGGCAAAATTTGGGGTGATGATAAGGTGAGAGGTCGGAGTTTCTATGATATTGCTTACCGAAAAGCCTCTCAGGTTTGGATCACAGGAATGAAAACAGGTGAATATGAAAAGGCCGTTTTTGCCGGCGAAATTAACTATAAAGATTTTGGTATTGAACTACCCGATTTAATGGGATGGGAGGGTGGCCAACCTATTGATCTGGATAATGAAACAAGGATCTCCTGCGGGTTCAGCGGCTTTGAGGGAGTGAATGATTTGTCAATAGTCAAAAATGCCATTAAGAAGGCCCTGGCTGAACTGATCTAATTTCGAACAGATTTTCTGGTTTTGCCAAATATATAATAGTCGAGAGAATAACGACCCGGTCCCCAGATGAACAAAGACAAATAAGGAATAAGAAAAAGTAAACCTTTCTCCATTTCACCAATGCCATCTCCCAATTTTACCATAAAGACTACAACGCACATGGTGAAAATAAGGAAGAAAAGTGCCGGGCGGGTAAATAAACCTAGCAGGACAAGAATTGAGCAGATAAGTTCTGAGAAAATGGTTAAAAGCAAAGACGTTTTTTCTCCAACACCGATAGGGTCAGCGAAACCCCAGTTGCCACCTATTGCTCTTTCAAGCTTAGCCCAGCCATGAGTTATCATCAAGATGGAGATACCAACTCTCAAAATAAAAATGGCAAAATCAACGTAAGGAGGAAGTGCAGTAACTTTAAAGAATTTCTTAAGCATTGCTTAGGCGTGGGTTTCAATCTTCAACTTCTTCGTAATCAACATATTCTCCTCCACGGTAATCATGACCTTTAGCATTTTTAGGTACATAATCTACATTGATATCACCGTCTTTTCGGTTTTGTTTCTGGCTCTGTTGATTGTATTTTTTCTGTTCATTTACCATTGATCTGCCCACCACCAGCCAGAAAAGGAATTTCCTTACCGGAGGTACAAAAGCAATGACTAGAAAAACGATAAATATTATTTTTAACATGTTGAAGTCTTATTCGGAAGTAAAATTAACGGATGTTTTACAATAACTCTAATAGCTTTGGCAAAGTTTCAGGGCTGCTGGGGCGGGGAGCATTCATATTTACTATTTCTCCATTTTTGTTAATAATCATGTAACGAGGAATACTTTTTACCTGATACCTGCCTGATACTTCAAAAGAGTGTCCGTTTTCACCAAAATCTTTTAGACCAAGTTTCTCCACAGCAGCTTTCCATTTTTCTAAATCCTGATCAATGGAGATGTAGAGGAAAACTATCTCTTTCTTTTGTTTGGCTGTTAAGCCTTCATGCATGGCTTTGCTGTACGGAAACTCCTGACGGCATGGTCCACACCAACTGGCCCAAAAATCAACATAAACTACCTTACCTTTATACTTCTCAAAAGTGAAGCTTTCATCAGCAAGGTCCATGATATTCGGCAAACCAGATTTGTTCTTGTTTTCGCTGATTTCCTTTTTCTGATCTGCCCGGCTGGCTTCAGCCTCTGCTACTTTGTCAAAGTAGTTGTCCGTTAAATAGCGTTGCAGGTTTTCACAGTAAATATGACTTGCCCATATTCTGAAAGCACTTGTACTCAGCATTTGATGGTTTTTCTCCAAAAGACGGGTCATGGTATAGTCAAAAACCTCTCCGCTAAGGTATTTTTCAGCAAAGTCAGCCTTGTCTGTAATACTTTTAACACCATCGGTATACTTCTTAAAACGATTTTCTTTGGAGTTAAAATAAATGACGAAATAGGGGAGGAACTCACGATAACTTTTTGAAATCAGTCGTTTGTCATTGTCAATTTTTGAAGGATCAATAGGCTCCGTCATGATTGCAGGAAGCGATGTGACGGTTAACTGGGCGGTATTATCATTGCTTCTGTTGATAGAATAGGCCAAAAGCAAATGCCAGTAATTATAATTGATATTGGCCGTGACAAGGTCAATAAACTCTTCTGAGAAACTGTTAAAGTCCTTATAAGATTTAAAGAACTCCATTTGCTTATTTCTCTGCTCAAAGAGTTTCATTTCCCATTCATCCACGTTGGTTGTTTTGAGGGCCTCGTATTGGGTTCCAGTGTCAAAATTTTCCCCGAATTCTGTTTCAAAATCCTCGGCGAATTTAGACTGAGAAGGAACTGCCAAAAGGTTTTCCAGTTCCTTCTCATGGGAGAAACTTGACAGTAAGTAAGGGTCTTTCTCATCGGCTCTAAATGGCTCTGAAGCCAGGCTTTTGTTAAGAGTATTGAAAAGGAAAAAGGTAAGCAGACCTTTCAGAAATATGGAGAAGTTTTGCTTTGTCATATTGATAAAACAGTCAACAGGGGTTTCGGTTTACTAACGCAATTTTCCAGCCATTGTTTGCAACGAAAGGTAGAAAAAAGGGTCTCATCCATCGAAAATGGGCTTATCTTTGCCGCCAATTACACGAAAACAAAAGACTAAAAACGAAAATGAAAAATTTATTTCTGCTTTTTCTGGCGGTCACTGTATCTCAGGCAATGGGTCAATCATTGACTTATACCATTGATGTTACTCAAAACACTGATACATTTCAGGTTTTCATTGATGTGCGACAAGAATTGCCGAAAACGACAAAAGTATTCCAGTTTGCCGCCACAGCTCCGGGAACTTATCAAACGCAAAATATTGGTCGTTTTGTTTCCGGCTTTAAGGCTTTGAATAAGAAAGGCAAAGAGATTAAAACTACCTTCATGGCTCCTAACCAGTATGAAATCAGCAAGCCGCATAAAGTGAAATCTATTCATTATCAGGTTGCCGAAACTTTTGACACGCAGGTAAGCAGTTATCCCGTGTATATGATGTGTGGTAGTAGTATTGAAAATGATCATACCCTTATTAATGCCCACACTGTTATGGGCTATTTTCAGGGTAATCAAAGTGAGCCTTTGAAAATAAAAGTCATAGGAAACCCAGAATGGATGACGGGTACGGCTTTAGAGCAGGAAGGTGAGTATTTTCTGGCCGAATCTTTTGATCACGCAGTTGATTCACCCATTCTTTCAGGTAACCTGACCAGGGCTGAGACCAAGGTAGCTGATACACCTGTAAGGATTTTTACCTACTCAGAACAGGGGAAATTTGATTCTGAGTCGCTGCTGACCAATATGAAAGATATGCTACAGGCTTCTCAAAAGTTTTTGGTAAAACTACCTGTAGATCGTTACACTTTTCTTTACTACTTTTTACCGAACCCAAGCGGAACTACAGGAGCCTGGGAGCATTCTTACAGCTCCGAATATGTTTTAGGCGAGCAGGAACCTACCGAGCAATATATGAAGCAGGTGACCGATATTGCGTCCCATGAGTTCTTTCATATTGTAACTCCTTTAAATATCCACTCTGAGATTATTGAGTCCTTCAATTTTGTGGAGCCAACGCCGTCAGAGCACCTTTGGCTGTATGAAGGTGTTACCGAGTGGGCTTCTAATATTTTGCTTTATCGCGGAGGTGTCACTTCGTTTGATGAATACGTAAAAAACTCCATTGCTCAGAAAATTCTGGTCAATGAAAACTATTTTGACAAAAGCAGGAGCCTGAGTGAACTTGCAGCCCGATCCTTCACCCAGGAAGGTGCCAAGCAATACGGCAACATTTACTACAAAGGCTCATTGGTGGCAGGTTATTTAGATATCAGATTGCTGGAGCTTTCAAATGGTACACGTGGCCTGAGAGAAGTAATGCTGGAACTGGTTGATAAATATGGAAAGGGAAATCCATTCTCAGAAAAGACTTTTTTCGATGATTTGGTGAAGATGACCTATCCAGAAATCGGAGACTTTATTCATGATTATATTCAGAATTCAGAGCCACTTCCACATCAGGAATACCTCAATAAAATTGGTCTTAATTATACCCGGGAAGGAATGAAGATTCAAATCAGAAAAATGGTAAATCCGACTGACCAACAGAAGATGTTGCTGGAAGTCTGGAGTAAGAATTTAGCTTTATAAATGACTCAAGCTAAAGGCCTCCCAACCGGAGGCCTTTATATTTACCAGCTTATTTTTAGCAAGGAGACCCCTTGTCTTTCAATATCCAATTGCAGATCAAATTCACTTTGATCTGCAATTGATCCAAAAGGGCGAGCCGGCCATTTTCAGTTGGCCTGCCTTCTCCAGTTCTTTAATTTGGCTGGCTGTTGGATTTTGAGGAGAACCCATATTCAGCCAAACATTATAAGAATTACTGTGTTCCTGATCTACGGAAAAGTGTTGAACCAAAAGTTTGTTTTTAGGTAAGACTGCCAGACTAAGCTTTACCGAGCTGGTTTCTCCCATTTTCTCATTGATGTCATGATAATTCCAAAGCATTACCGTGGCCGAATTTTTATCCATAGCGGCCAAAGCATTAATGTCATTTTTATCGCCTTTGACTCCATTTTTGATAATCGTTTCATGGTTATGGTTCAGTTGTCCACTGACTTTCACTCTTTGCCCGCTCATCATTCCGAACATTCGGAATACGTTTAAGACCGGCTTGTCAACACCATTCGTCGCCATATCTCTGAAGCCAGCATACCAGGCTTGGTTTTCAAATTCAAATCCCCAGGTGACAGCCCCTACGAGATTCACGCCATATCGGTCAGCCAATTCAAATTTACGGGCAAAGGCCGCAGCGGTGTAGCTTGAATACATAGTGCCATTTCGGTAGGCATTATGGGGGTAATCAGCTTCTGAACAAGCCGCACAGCCCTCAGGGTCAGACTCTCCGATGATGATGGGTAAATTTTTGAATTCGGGATAAGAAGCCACAATTTCAAAACCTTTTTCAATGTCATTCAACTGGGCACCCATGTTCATTTGCACCACACCATCAACCAGTTTTGGACTTCCTTTTGCATGAAAAGTGATGAAATCAAGAGGCGTGCCTTTCTTCCCGGTGGCATAATTTGTCCCATTTTTGGCATGGTCTAAAAAGGTTGTGAGAAACTCTGCCGCTTTATCCCAGCCAGGCCCGGTACCCTCTGGCCCTCCAATTCTCGCAGTTGGGAGAGCTCTTTTCACTGCATCAGCGGCATAATCATATAATTTGATGTATTCTTCTGTGGTGCCTTGCCAGTATCCAATGTTTGGCTCGTTCCAAACCTCCCAATACCAGCTTTCCACCTCTTCTTTACCATAACGATCAATAGAGTGTTTTACCCATTGAAAAACCAGCTCAGCCCATTTCTCATAATCCTTTGGCGGATATGCCCAGCCACGATAAATTTCCTCGTATTTGGCACCAGGTTTCCAGAAATGGCGGTAGGGTTCAGGTTTGATGGAAAGTGCTTTGGGCATAAAGCCAATCTGAGCGAAAGGCTTCATGCCTCTATTAATATAGGTGTCAAATATCTGATCAATAACCGTCCAGTTATAAATCGGGTTGCCTTTTTCATCTTCAGTGTAAACGTTGGTAGATCCCCATTTTAAAGCTGCTCTTGGGCCTTCATCGGTAACGAGCAAGCTATGTGCTCTGACGTAAACAGGTACGGGACTTAGAGCAGCTATTTCAGTTAGCAGCTTCTGGCCGTCTTTCATGTAGGTATAGTTGGGCTCATCATAGCCCCACCAAGCCCATATCGGCTTCATTTCTCCAATCTTTGAGGAAAAGTCTACGTTGATTTCAACAGGTTCCTGTGCGACTGAAACACTCAGGATACTTTGGAAAAGAACAAAAAGTATGATTTGCTTAAATTTCATGAAGGGGTAGGGTTGATTGAAATTAAAAATAGGGAAATCAATCGGGAAAAGACTTTTCACCCATAGGCTTTCCAATCCAAATAGATGATCGCCAGATCTCAGAAGATCGAAAGCTCAGTAAGGGTAGTGAATTCCTCGAGAAACTTCATGCCTTTATAGGAGTTTCCTTTGGTATTGAGGCCTGGGCTCCAAACAGCGATGCTGTATTTGTCGGGGTGAACCGCCGCTATTCCTCCTCCTACACCACTTTTGCCCGGAAGCCCAACTCTGAATGCGAATTCCCCAGATTCGTCGTAGAAACCACAGGTTTGCATAATGGCGTTTATTCTTTTTGAATAGCTGTTAGGGATGATTTTCTCGTTGGAATGCGGGGCAATTCCATCATAGGCCAGGGGTAAAAATAAACTGGAAAGTGTCTGGCAATCTGTTTCAAGTGAGCATAGGGTAAAATAGAAATCCAGAACTTCTTCCGGCTGATTTTCAATATTACCAAGCGATTTCAGGAAGTTGCATAAAGCTACATTTCGGTATCCAACAGATTTCTCAGAGGCCTCCACCACCGGCGAATAGGATATATTATCAGAAGGTGACATGCTTTTGACAAATTCTAAAAGCTCAGCTTTTGGGTTTTTAAGCCCAGATACCAGAATGTCGGCAATTACTAGTGCCCCGGCATTAATGAATGGGTTTCTGGGAATACCATTATCGCTTTCGAGCTGTACTAATGAATTGAATTTGGTGCCTGAAGGTTCTACACCAACCCTTTCCCAGATTTTTTCGCCCTTTAATTTGTAAGCAAGACTTAAGGAAAATACCTTGGCAATACTCTGAATTGAGAACCTTGTTTGGTAATCTCCAATACCAAATGAAGGCTCTTTCAAAGGGCAAATGTGAACACCGAATTTGGACGGGTCAATTTGAGACAGTTCAGGAATATAAGCAGCAGGTTTACCTTTTTCTTTAAGCTTTTTAGTGCTTCGGTAAATTTGCTCAATCGCCTCCTGATAGGTCATTTTTTAGTTTGATTTATTTTTAAATGAACTCAAAGCTAAACTAAAAATATGGATGGAAAATGTCTTTTCAATACCCAAACCTGTTTTTGAGTTTATTGATCGGCTTTTCAAAAAGAAACCACGAGAGTGAGGCTAGTACCACCACAATCAGGTAAAGAAAGATGATTTTGAAAGGAACAGAATTCAACATGGCATTGCCTGACTCTTCAAAACGATGAAGTATTTTAACAACCGGGCTCCATTTTATCGGGTGGTACTCGTTATAAATAAAATTGTGCAAGATGTAAATACCGTAACTGATTTTGCCAATGTAAACCAGTGGACTCCATTCAAAAAACGATTTAAGAACACGTTTAGGTGGGGCAATTAAAAAGCCAATCAAAGTCAATGAAAGAATGGTTTCAGAAAGACGAAGGAAGATGACTGAAACCTCATTATGACCACCTCCGAGTTTTTTGATGAGCAATACACAGAAAGCGTATTGCATAACTCCCAGGAACAAATTCAGAGGCTTTTCAAAGTGTTTGAGCCAGTTGGTCATTTGATAGTACTTCCAGAAAGCCAGTAAACCGCCGGCAGCAAAAGCATCTAAACAGGCTGGCATTAAAACATAAGGTCTAATCCAGCTTTGACCCGAAAAAAAGAAGTAAGCTCTCAACGCTACAGCCAAAGCAATGAGGAAATACATCGTTTTTTGTAGATTTTTCAGAGGTAGAAATAAGATGACAAACGGGAAAAAGAGGTAAAACTGCTCCTCAACAGCTAAAGACCAAAGGTGGTCCACTGAGCCCAGCCAGCTTGCATGAAAGGCAATGTAGTTATTGCTCATATAACTCGCCAACCAGCCAATCTTACTTCTTACGGGTTCAATATTCAAAATGAACAGTACAGCCAACGTTAGATAGTATACTGGGAAAATGCGGATAGTTCGGCGAATGTAAAACTGACGAAGAGAGAACCCATGACCTTTACCGGCGATGGCGTCCTTCTCTTTTGCTTTCAAAAGAATACGGGTGATCAGAAAACCACTCAGGACAAAAAACATGCAAACCCCTAGATAAGATGCCGGAAAACCGAGCTGATCACCTGACCAATGGTCTGCCAATACTAGTGTTACCGCCAGAAAGCGGAGCCCGTCAAGTGATTTTATATATCCGGTTTTATCTGACATTACCAGTTTTTTGGAGCAGATTCGTACGGAACCCCCTCAATTCGAATTGTTTTTTGAGCATTATAGATCTTCACCTTTCCATCTGTGAGTTCCAGGTAGTGGAGTTGGTAAATATCAGAAGGGAAGTTGTAAAGAAATAATTGAGCCGTGCCTTTAGATTGCGACTTAAAGAAAACATAGTCAGGATTAACAGGGACCAATTGATTTGGCGTTGGTCCTTTGGCTAGAACAAAATTTTCAGATTCAGATCTCAGGTCATTTTCAAAAAAGTCAATGCTCTCTTTTTGAAGTGCGATGCTATCAATCTTTGAAGCGTCTGTGATAAAGCTTTCTTTCAAGATTGCTTCTGTCAAAGCATTATTCTCAGGTAAGTAGGGCACGCCCAGTAATTGAAGGTTTGTCTGATCGGCCATCCTTTCTCTAAAGGTTGCTTTAAGGTCATCCAGAAACGAAAACTGAAGATTCAGAAAAACCAGAAGACCAGATACCAAAATAATCGCAAAGGACTTATTTATGGCTTCTATCTTCTCCTTTTTGATCCAAAAGAAAAGAGTGTTGGCCAGAAGCAAGAGCGAGTAGACTTTATACTTGCTAGTCAATAAAACTTGTCTCTCATAATCACTTCGACTTACCGAGATTAATACCATAGTACCCAAATAAAAACTGGTCAGGGCTATATAGCTGAGAAATTCTGTTTGATTATTTTTTCTGAACAATAGCTTAAAGAACAGCCAAACGGCGAGAATAATATTGATCAATCCAATGATTTGCGTTAAACCCATCGGACTGTTGATATTGGCTATTGGTGTAGCCAAAGAACCCGCCAGAGCGAAAAGATTAAGGAAGAAATCTTCAAGATGCGGCCTTTTACTCATCCCGAAGCTCTGGAAGCCAATAAAATAGGTGGCTACGAGAACAACATGAATGGCAAGCCAAATGAGCATCGGTTTACGTTTGCCAATAAAGAAAAGAAGCAAAAGACCAATAGGGGCTGTCAGCAGGCCATTGGCTGACGAATACATGGCCAGAAAAGAGCTCAGAACCGATAGTACGAACCAGAGCTTTTGCCCCTCTTCTGTAAACTGACTTTTGATCAACAAAAGAAGGGAGCCGACAGAAAGGAAAAGAACCCAATGGTTTTGCATCCCGGCCATAGCCCAAAGACTGTTTTCAAAAGTGCTGTTATTGAAAATGAAGAGGGCAATTATGAAAAGCAATAGAGCCGGGAACTTAAACCGTTCTTTGAGGTAAATATAAATACCCAGAAGACCAACCAGAGCCAGCTGACCGGTGTACATCAACGCCTTGTAATTGAGGCGACCGGCAACCCAATCTGTATTCAGTGCGGCTATTCTGGTAACACCGATTCGGTGTTCGTTATGAAAGCTGAAAATTTCAAAAAAGCTTTTCAGCTGAAAACCGTCAACAAAGTTTCTCACGGCGTGATCATCCCAGTGAGGTACATCTACTCCGTATTTGTAAATTGACCAAAATGAGCTTAATACCAGTAAGCCAGTAAGAAGATAAAAGGCAATATTTTTAGATTTTTCAGTCATTAATAGCGGTAGTGGTCACCTTTGAAATCAAACAACAGAATTTGACTACCATCACTTTTTCTAAGGTACACTTTATCTTTTTCCTGAGTGTCTATTTTTTGAGGTGTAGTATTGTCCTTAGGCAAATAAAAATTCACCAGTTGGGCGTCAATTACACTTGGTATTTGTTCGCCATCTTCCAAATAAAATGAATCTGACGGATGAACGACTGTATCACCGTCAGCCGCCATTTCTACTATTTTATCTGCAATTATAGGGTAGGGGTTCTCTTCTCTTGGAATTGGGTAATCAGAAAAATATCTCGGTTGGGTGTCCGTATAGACTTTTGAGATCAATACCCCGACATAAATAACTTGCAAGAGTATGCCTGCCCAAACCCAAGGCTTCCAGCTCAATTTTTGATCTAACAAAGTCTTATAAATATGAACCGTCAAAATCAGACAGAAAGCATATGCAAAACCTGCGTATCGGGTTATTACCCGGAAGGTATTGTCATCCTGAATTGCGTAAAGAGCTAAGAAAACAATCGGAATCAGGGATAGAAGAAGAATGAAAACGACGAATTCTTTTTTGTCCGAAGACTTCAATAAATACCATAGCCCTATGATTGAGAGCCCGGTATTAAGAATAAAAACAGGAAGGAAAAGTTGTTGCCCTCTGCTTAAAGCTATGAGGCCCAAAAAGGAAATAAGGCCAATGGTATGTTTTAAATTTACTTTTATTGAAGTTCTCCAAACGAGAAAATTGCCGACTAAAACAGCAAAGGCTATGACTCCAAGCTTCTTGCCGTTAACGTGGTTGTAGAAGCCGTCAATTTGAATAAATAGGGCCGAAATGACATGTCTAATTTGTAGAACAACACTTGAGAAGCTCGTTTTGGATAAGAATTCATACGGTGAGGCCTCAGCTTTCTCATTATAAACTCTTACCGAATTACTGACATACTCAAAAATATAAGCACCGCCTTCGGTATTTAACCACCAAATCACAGTCAGAAAGGGAATGACCATGGCGAGTGCGTATCCGATGAATTGGGGCCATTTTCTGTAATAAATGATGAGAAAAATAAAATGAATAAAGAAAAGAGAGATGGTGGATAGGTGATTTAACTCGCAAATAGCTGCGGCAAAACCGTAACCCAAAATAAGCAACCACCATTGGGAAGACTTAAACTCTGCCTTCAAAAGCTTTAGAAACCAATGGGTAGCCAGAAGGGCAAAGAAAAATAAGACACCATAATTTCTCGCTACCTGGGCATACGAAATATAAAATGGCGAAATAGTCGCTAAACCAGCCGTTATTAATGCCAGATTTGAACTGCCGAAATGTTCTTTGACAAAGAAAAATATCAATGGCACAATAGCCAGTGTGAATATCAATGGCAGCATTCTCAAAGACATATCTGATACTCCGAAGAGTTTTGTCCACCAGTGAAGTAGGTATGTGAAAAAAGCTCCGTTTCCGGTGTCTACTCTGGCGATGGCATCATAGAACCCATCAGTGCCTTTTGGTGACCAAAACTCTTGAGCCGTAAAAGACTCACCATTGGGCTTTCTAACAGAGTCTTTTTGGTTATTGCCTTGGTATGCAGTGAATTGACTTACAAAAAGGCTATATTTTTCATCGCCGGCTATTCCGAATTTGTCAATGCCATGAAATCGAAGAACAAAACCCACCAGCATCAAAAACAGTAAAGCCAGATATTGATTTTTTTGACAGAGGAGGTTCATTCAGGAGAGGTCTTCTTGGAGGCTTTTGATTAAGATGCAGGCAAAGCTAATCACATTTTGAGAATGGTAAACTCTACGCGTCGGTTTTTCTGACGAAGCTCTGGGGTGGCATTGCTGGAGACTGGCCGCATGGGCCCCCATGATTTGGTTTCTATTCTTGTCTCATCAATCTGACCACGTTTTACCATATAATCCCTGACAGCGTTCACCCGGTTTTCTGCCAACTGCACGTTTAGTGTAAAGTCTCCCTGATTATCGGTGTATCCCTCCAAAAGTATCTCCATATCAGGGTACTGTTTCATAAGCTTGATCAATTTGTCGACTTCGGCAAAAGACTCCGGCCGGATATCATAAAGACCCTGATCAAAGTTTACATTTTTCAGGATCATATTATAACCCGCCTTGAGAGGTATCATCTCAAAGTCTTTAATAATTTCTTTGTAATCAGTAATAGCCGCGAGGTCAAGTGAATCTTCTATTTCCATGTAACCATCTTTGTCAAGATCAAAATCATAAACGCTGCCTGCCGGTATCATTGCGGAATATTCGCCGGTTTCACGATTGAATTTGAGGTCAATATTTGACTTGCTTATGCTGTCATTTCGAGCGACAATTTGCAAAGGCAAATTCACTCCATCACCTGTAGAGGCATCAAAAATACGGCCTTTGACAATGACCATTGCCTCCGGCTTAATTGACTCAAATAGTTCAATTTTGAAAATGTCTTCTCCTCCGATTGAATTGTCTTTTGAGCTTAGATAGGCGTAATCTCCGGAAGCCGGTATTGAAAAATAACCATCCCATTTTGAGGAGTTAATCTGTGGGCCAAGATTTAGTGGTTCTGACCAGTTTGTCCAGGTATCGTCAAGTCTTCGACTAACAAAAATATCTGCTTCCCCATAGCCCGGATGTCCTTTGCTATTGAAATACAGTGTTTTCATATCCGCCGAAAGAAATGGTGATCCTTCATTATCGGCGGTATTGATTACATTACCCATGTTTACCGGAGTGGAGTAACTTCCATTGGCTTCCAGAAAGCTGACATATAGGTCTTTGCCACCAAATGTCTGACTTCTCTGCAAACCCATAATTAAAACTTTTTCGTCATGGCTGATGGCGTATTCGGTGCGGATTTCAGTAAGATTGGTTATAGGATTTCGCTCGCCGATAGCCTGAAAATTATTGATTTCAACTTTCTCGGGCATACTCCAACTATTGCCTGAGAAACGGGTTTTTGAGAGACCTGCCAATAATTTGCCGCTGGGGTGATAAACGTTTAGAATGAAGAGCGAATTGCCATCGGCTGAGGCGGTGGCAGCGGCATTATCTAATTCATTATTGATCGGTTTTCCTATGTTTTCAGGCCTGTTCCAATGACCTGTATCGTTCAATTTTGAAAACCAGATGTCTTGCCCAACAGGACCGTCGTCATTTTTTTTTGTTTTCAGGTTTTCGGGATGATCGAGACGTGTAAAGTATAGCGTTTGCCCATCTGGAGTAATAATGGGAGCAACCTCACCGTAAGCAGAATTGACTATATCGCCAAGGTTTTGCTTTTTCAAACCCTTTGGTATGTCGTTGGCCAAATTTATTTCGAACTCAATAGGTTTATCTGAATCAGAAATGGCGATGGCATCATATTGTTTTAACCCCTTTGAGATTCTGTGATTAATTAAAAGCTTGATCGCATTAATTTTTTCTGCCGGCGGTTCATCTACATTAACTCGCCAAAACCTCTTTCTGGCATTGGGGACATTACCTTTACTTTGATAAAGCAGGTACTCCTGACCTGCTTCGTCATAGCCAAAAATACGGGCTACAGCACCGGGGTTCCAGTTCTCTATGACTGCAACTTGCCTTATGTTAATTGCTTTTTCAAAACCTACCTTGACGTAATCTTCACCAAAATCAGACCCGTTAGGTTGCCATGCACAAGGGGTTTCTGTCATTTGTGGATAAATACTCGGTTTGCCAAGAAGTTGAATAGCCCGGTTTTTAGGACTGTAGAATTGATCAGTATGCTCAGAGGAAACCTCAAGAACCTTGTCT
Organism: Jiulongibacter sediminis; assembly: GCF_001306455.1. GTDB lineage: Bacteria > Bacteroidota > Bacteroidia > Cytophagales > Spirosomataceae > Jiulongibacter > Jiulongibacter sediminis. The sequence continues at coordinate 175,104 of NZ_LGTQ01000005.1, forward strand.
GCCCATAATACCTCTTGTGCAAATGTGGCAGGTATGACCAGTAAGAGGAAGATTATTTTTTTTAGCATTTTTCCTGTGGGCAAAAAACAACGATAGACACAAAAGTAAAAAAAGGATGTCAATCGATTTTCAATAAAATAGACGTAAAACTCTTAAGATTGTTACACTTTTATCAGAAAACCTTCGTGAAACTCGGTGATGATGGATTTGTAAACGGGTTTTCTGAAATTTTAACGTTTAAAATAGCTTTTGTGTGACTTACACGGGACCTTTTAAAAGTTGGTTGTAAAAAAGACAGTTTTTTGTTGATTGCTCGTTAATTTCATTGTTGATCAGCCAGTTTGACCTTGAGAATACTGTTTCTTCTATGTTTTTGCTTTCCTGCGTTTTCGCAGGTGTCGCTTCAGCTAAAATCTGAGGTGTACAGCTTTGAGGCTGAGGATTATTACATTGCGGCTGTTCAAGACGAACGTGTTTCTCAATATTTTCTGGGTAAGGTGTTTTTAAGAAATCAATCTTTGACTGATCTACTGATTGACGGTGGGACTGAAAATGCTTTCCTCAATAATACCCGCCAAGGTTTCAGGCAAAATCGCAATGGCGTTCCTTTAATTATTAAAATTGAGGTGCTGGCCTTCAGCGAAAAAAGAAATAGCAATGGGCTCATTGATGGCTACTCAGAAATGAAGCTAAAGGTTTTTGGTGTGCTGGAGCAAGATACCCTTGAACTCTGTTCGCCACGAAGTAGCAACAGGTATAATCGCTCTTTGGGTACTGCTCATGAGCTGGCTTATGAGCCTCTATTGAGACAAATGTGGGTCTCCTGTATCGAATACTTGAATGGCTATGTTGCAAATTCTGTCAATCGCCTTGAGCTTTTCAATACCGGTTCTGAAATCATTATTGAGCCTTTTTCTACTCAAAATAGAGGTGATACCGTTCATTATTTTTCCCGGAAGGTAACCTGGAATGATTTCAAAGGAAGACCGCCGATGGCCTCAAAATTTGCTGCTGCCATTTTTCCGAGTATTGGAATTGGCACCAAACTAACGATCCGTAATCGTAAACTTGTAGCGATTATTAAGCCTCAGGTGTTTATGATTCCCAGCCAAAGCTGGGTTAAATCGGGGAGTTTGAATTCTTCAGCTTTAAGACATGAGCAACTCCATTTTGATATCACTAAAGTTGTGATGGACAGGCTTATTGAAAAGTTAAAAAAGATTGAAGCAAATACTATGGATGATCTCAGTAGTATGATTCAGTATGAATATTTACAATCTTTCAGAGAGATGAATAAGCTTCAGCAACAGTATGATGATGAGTCAAGGCATAATCTTGACAGGGCGGGTCAGGCGAAATGGGAGGAGAAAGTTCAGAATTGGCTTAGAGAGGGCTCCTGACATTTAATCAATCAAATAATTTTCATGACAAAAGCTGATCAGGTGAGCTACGCCATTGACATCAAATCGCTTAAAAAGTGGAGCAATTCTCTTTTCAATTGCTGAAATAGTTACATTTTGCTCCGCGGCAATCTGCTTATAACTTTTACCTTGAGCCAATAGGCCAACGGTTTCCTTTTCTTTTAATGAAATGGTTAGGTTACTGAAAAGGTCTTTGTTGAGTTTATCTTCAAAATTATCCTTTTTTGGGCCATAGGTAGAATACTGCATTACCTTTCCGAATTTCAGATTTCGGTTGATCATTGAGCGGCAAATGATTTCTGTTATTTTTCCATCAAGTGTCTTAAAGACATTGACATTGGCCACCAGAGGAACCTCCCGTCCGTCTTTATGATATTTTTTGAGTTGCATGGAGTAACCGTGAAGTTCCAGATCCTCTGATTGAATTGCAATGTATTGCAAAGCCTGCTGATTAAGCTCATTAGTGAAACTTGCAAATTCTTCAGTGGTTATGGCAATGTAGAGGTGCATGTTCATTTCCTCATTACCATACCCCAAAACCTCGGGCCACCCGTCAGCGTAAACAATCCGATCTTCGATGAAAGAATAGATAAAAATAGCTTCCTCCGGGAATCGGAAAAATTTCTTGCTCAGCTCCTTATTTCGGGGACTTCTGGAATCCGCGGTTAAATCGGTAAGAATGGTGGAAAGGCTGCTGGAGTAGTTATTAATTCTTTGCTGCATTCAAACGTAGTGGTTTTGTATAGCTAATCTATAGATTAAAACTGAGGAAATCCACAGTTGTTTTACGTTATGATCAGTGCCTACCTTTGAGGCACAATCCAGAAACACCTCTTCAATGTTTCCAGAGTAGCCTTCCTGCTTACTTTACACAACGACTTTTTCCTTCATCTTTATAGCCATGAGACTCTCATCCGACGGTTGTCGGTATTCCTGAAAAGGAATTTTTAAGAGGTTAGGTATTCTATTGTTTTCAATTTCATCCATATGTGTATCAATGCCATAAACCAGTTTATCACGGTTTAGTGTCATATACGTACCAAAAAGCCTATCCCAAATCGAGAAAATATTGCCGTAGTTTGAATTTGTATACGGCAAAACATAATGATGATGTACCTTATGCATATCCGGCGAAATGATCACATAGCTAATCAATTTATCAAGCCATTTAGGAAGTGAAATATTGGCATGATTAAACTGAGAAAGTAACACAGAAATACTCTGGTACATAAAAACGAGCCACATGGGCGTACCTACTAGCAATACTCCGAGAGTCGTGAAAGCGAATCTGAAAACACTTTCTCCGGGGTGATGTCTGTTAGCAGATGTGGTGTCAATCCAGGTGTCTGTATGATGAATTAGATGGAAACGCCACATCCATTTTACCTTGTGCTCGGCCCAGTGTACAAGATAGGCTCCAATGAGGTCAAGCAAAAGCAAACCTATCAGAGCATAAGCCCAAAGTGGTAATTCAGGAATCCATTGAAGAATACCGAAATCATTCTCGACAGTCCAGTCAGCTGTTTTGAGAAGGATAAAGGCTAAAGCAAAATTGATGACGATTGTGGTTAGCGTAAAAAAGATATTCAGGCCCGCGTGCTGCCATTTTTTGTATTTAAAAGTAAACAGAGGTACAGCACTCTCAATAAGCCAAAAGAGGGTTATTCCCCCGACTAAAATTAGACTTCGATGCGAAGAAGGAATAGTTTCAAAATAAGAAATAATGCTTTCCATAGATCATATTACTTTGCTAGTAAATATAAGGAAAGTAAGATAAAATATAAGTTGCTATAGCTTATCAAACTCAAAACGATCATAAATAGCCTCCAGGTATCTAGGGAGCACATATTCAAGATTTTTTCGGGCTTTGAGGCTATCATGGAAAAGAATTATGGAACCGGGTTCAGTGGCCTTCAGAGTTTCTTCCAGACATTTTTCGGGCGAAATGCTTTGATCGTAATCCTTGGAAAGGGCAGTCCACATAATGATGTCAAACTCAGTTGTAAGTTCGCTGATAACTTTTCTCCTGATTCTGCCATAAGGAGGCCTGAATAACTTTTTTGTGGTCTTCGAGTGATTTAACTGGATCACTTCGTCGCAACCTTTAACTTCTTTTAAATAAAGGTCATTGGTGGTTTGCCAGCCATTGACATGATGCATAGTATGATTACCTACAGAATGGCCTTCTGAAATTACTCTTTGAAATATATCAGGATGTTTCTTAATGTTATCCCCGATACAGAAAAAGGTGGCTTTGATCTTAAAATCGTTTAATGTCTTAAGTACAAAGTCTGTCACCTCGGGGATAGGACCATCATCAAAAGTCAGGCAAACTTTTTCCGTTTTCTTCCAGGTGAGATCGGGGTAAAGCTTCTGAAGAATTAAAGGTGTTTTGTGTGGTATCATTTGAGCTTTCTGTTTTTCCAGGTGTAGGTTTTTTTATCAAGCGAACTTAGCCCAAAAAACAAAACATAAAAAGGGTAGATCACCTGGAGGAACGGCACCAGAATAAGGTTTGAGGCACTTTTGAAAAATAACAACAGGCCTCCAAGAAAAAGGAATTCAGGCCATAATTTTATAAAAGCCAGATAAAAGTTACCGGTAACAAAGGCATAAACTAAGGCGGTATTACAAAGAAAGATAAAAGCTGCCATGGCTTTAGGGGCAAATGAAGTGTAATGAGACCATTTGCCCGCCCAGCGTTTTCGTTGATAATAAAAACTTTTAAGATCAGACAGTGCATTGGTGAGAACAATGGCTTCTTTTGATTTCAGGTAATGCACTCTTCCTTTGAACTCTTTTGCCATTTTGTGCATCAGAAATTCATCATCACCACTGGCAATGTGTTCGTTTCCTTCGAAACCTCGTACTTCCTTAAAGGCACTCTTTTGGTAGGCAATATTAGCTCCACTGCACATATTAGGGTAGCCCATTTTGATAGATACGGCACCGGAAACTATAAGACTGGCAAATTCAATTTGCTGCAAACGAACCCATATTCTTTGAAAGAAAGTCAACTCATTATGAGGGCTGAGAAAGTAAACAGGGCTGCTCAAAAACACCGGCTGTTTCGCCTCAAAATAATTTGAGATACTCATTAACCAGTTTGCACCCACACGACAATCACCATCAGTACAGACAATGATTTCGCCCGAAGCCATTTTCATCGTTTCAGTGATCGCTCGTTTTTTTGGTGAGGTGTTTTGATAGCGAGGAGGTAATTGGTTTATTTTTAGGTCTATAGATAATGTGCTTTGCAGCTTTTTGACGATTTCTACAGTATTATCGGTGCTATCGTCATCTGCAATAATGACTTCAAAAAGCCATTTGTTGAGAGTCTGAGAATTGAGGTCTTTGAGTAAATTCTCAATATTTGCAGCCTCGTTTCTGACAGGAATGATAACGGTCAGTCTTCGACGTTTTTCAATGAAATTGAGCGGTCTGAAATCTGGCCAGGCCCACCATTGGTACAGCAAAACAAAGCAAAAGGTGCCATAAAGTGCGATCAGTAATGTTGCGAAATAGCTCAATTTTGCCTGTTTTGAAATCAAATTTAGTGAATGCGGCCGGTTTGGTACACTTTAAAAAGCCTTACCTTTATGCTGATGTCAAAAACGGAGAAAATTATTTTAGGAATTGACCCCGGAACCCGCATTATGGGCTATGGTTTGGTCGGTGTTACGGGGAATCAACTTCGGATAGTTCAATATGGAGTATTGAGATTGGAGAAGCTCGGCTCTCATGAGCTAAAGCTTAAGAAAATCTATGAACGAATCAGCGGAATTGTTGAGGAGTTTTTGCCTGACGAAATGGCCATAGAGGCCCCTTTTTATGCTAAGAATGTGCAATCCATGTTAAAATTGGGTCGGGCTCAAGGGGTGGCTATGGCGGCCGCTTTGGCGAGGGAAGTGCCTATTGTGGAATATCTGCCAAAAAAGGTAAAACAAAGCGTAACCGGAAACGGAAATGCCAGTAAAGAGCAAGTAGCATATATGCTGGAGCGGCTTTTCAATCAAACTCTGGATGGAAAGTTTAACGATGCCACCGATGCTTTAGGAGTGGCTGTTTGCCATTATATGCATGGAAAAACCAAGGCTCTCACAGGTAATAATAGTGGAAAATCAGGATGGGCAGCTTTCGTGAGCGAAAATAAGGACAGAATTGTTTGAGAGGGAAAGCTTAAGACCTAATAAGATTACTCAAATTGTTGAATTTCCAGGTTTCACGAGCCCAGATACTCCTTCTTCCGTTCAACCTTTAACCTTTCTCCAAAAAAGAATTAAAGCTGCTTCAAACCCGAAATTTTCGCTTCAGGATTTTCTGCTCCAAAAACATAGCTTCCCGCCACTAAAACATCGGCTCCGGCTCCTACGAGTTGTTTGCCTGTTTCCTGATTGACTCCACCATCTATCTCAATAAGCGTATTCAAACCCTTCGTCTGAATCATAGCTTTGAGTTTTCTGACTTTCTCCAAGGTTTGAGGAATAAACTTCTGACCTCCATAACCAGGATTGACTGACATTAGGAGTACCATGTAACAGTCGGCAAGAACATCTTCCAAAACAGACACCGGAGTGGAGGGATTGAGAACAACACCTGCTTTGCAGCCCGCTTCTTTAATCTGGGCTAGAGTACGGTGCAAATGAATACTGGCTTCCTGATGCACGGTAATGATTTCGGCACCCAGTTTAGCAAACTCCTCGATATATCGCTCGGGCTGAACAATCATCAGATGAACATCCAGTGGTTTTTGAGCATGTTTAGCAATAGCCTGAATTACAGGCATCCCGAAAGAGATATTAGGAACAAACACACCATCCATCACATCAATATGAAACCAGTCCGCTTCTGAGGCATTGACCATTTCAATATCACGTTGAAGGTTCGCAAAATCGGCTGCTAATAATGAAGGGGATATGACAGGCATGTATTTTCTGATGTTTTGTGCAAAAATAGGAATTTGCGAGGCAATTAAACTTCGGAAAGCTCAAAAGTCTTAAGTGAAAGGCAAGAGATTATTATTTCTCAAAATTGTTTTTTAGTTCTGACTCTGCACATTGAGCTTAGACAATTCTGTTTTAAACAGGGTAATAGCCAATTGCAGGCAGTTTCCGGCCATTTGATAGAATGAAATTTCCCATATACACAGAAAACTATACCATCCACACAATTCTCCGGTATGCTCTGAAATCGTTTTCTATGTTTGAAGCGTGTTAAAACCACAACCCGAAAAAATACCTAAGGCATTCTCAGTATTTGTAGCCATTGAAATACCGAAATAGTGCTCTAAAAAATAAAAGTGTCCGTTGTGATCTTTGTCAAACATTAAACATTCAATAGCATGAAAACTTCAACATCTACAGCCAATACCATCACTTTTGACTATGGAAAAAGAAAAGTAGCCTATAAAAACATTAACTATTTTAAGAGTGAATTCGGTAACTACACTAAAATCCACCTGGCAGAGAATAAAAACTTTCTTACCGCCTTTACCTTAAAACATTATGTGCAACAGCTGGAAGAAACTGATTCTTTCGTTGTGCCTCGCAAGGGCCTGATGGTGAATAAAGAATATGTCAAAAAACTGGATAATAGTTCTGATGGCGTGTTTGTGATTCTGAAAAACGGCGAACGATATAAAGTAAGTCGCAGACGTATGCAGGAGATGGTAAGGATGTTTGCCTGAGAAACCGATTATTGTTGAAATCGAAATGACTAATTGGCTTTTTTAGCTTGACAGTCATTGCATATGACCTTTGCTCTCAATAGTTTTGACAAAACTATTAGACAATGACCTCTTCCGAAAGAATCAATCAGCTTACTGATCAACTCAATCATTATAATCAGAAATACTATCAGGAGGCTATTTCTGAAATCTCTGATCAGGAGTTTGATCTACTTTTAAAAGAGCTTGAAAAGCTTGAAAATGAGCATCCCGATCTCAAAAGAGAGGATTCACCAACACATCGCGTAGGAGGAACCATTACTAAGGAGTTTCCAACTGTTGTTCATAAATACCCCATGCTCTCGCTGTCAAACACTTACAGTGAAGAGGAATTGCTCGAATGGGATGAACGCATCAAAAAAGTCCTGACCGACAGGCCCTACGAGTATATCTGTGAAATAAAATTTGACGGGATTTCACTTTCGATGACCTATGAAGACGGTTATTTGAGAAAGGGGGTAACCCGTGGAGATGGAACACAGGGCGATGATATTACCACCAACGTAAAAACCATCAGAAGTCTTCCTTTAAAAACTTCAAAACAAGCAGAGAAGTTGGGTTTAGGGGCTCAATTTGAGATCAGGGGCGAAGGTTTTATGCCGACCAAAGTTTTTGAGAGAATCAATGAAGATTTAATTGCTGAAGGCAAAGAGCCACTGGCGAATCCCCGAAACTCTGCAGCCGGAACTTTCAAAATGCAGGATTCTGCTGTCGTAGCTTCGCGAGATTTGGATTGTTATGTTTATCAATACTTAAGTGAAGACGATCATTTCAAAACCCATGAAGAGAGCCTGCTGGCATTGAAAAAAGCGGGTTTCAATGTCTCTGACTCATGGAAAAAAGTTTCAACAATTGAGGAGGCGATTTCCTATATCAATGAGTGGTCTGATAAACGCCATAGTTTACCTTGTGCCACTGATGGCATCGTGATCAAAATCAATGATTATGCACAGCGTGAAGAACTTGGTTTTACCGCCAAAAGCCCAAGGTGGGCCATTGCTTACAAATACAAGGCCGAGTCTAAATCCACCAAATTACTCGGAGTGACTTATCAGGTAGGTCGTACCGGAGCTGTGACTCCTGTAGCCGAGCTTGAGCCGGTAATTCTTTCTATGACCACCGTCAAACGTGCCACGCTTCACAATGCAGATGAAATTGAACGACTTGGTATTTCCATCGGTGACTATGTTTTTGTGGAGAAGGCTGGTGAGATTATTCCTAAAATTACCGCGGTAGATGAGCAACGGTCATCAAACGAACTGTTCAGGCAGAAAGTGGAGTTCGTTAAAAACTGCCCGGCATGCCATACTGAATTGATCAGAAATGAAGGTGAGGCTGCTTGGGTTTGCCCCAATGAAAAGGGCTGTCCACCTCAAATTAAGGGAAGAATAGAGCATTTTATTCAGCGGAAAGCCCTTGATATCGATAGTCTGGGTGAGGGTAAAATTGAGATTTTGATTGAGAATGGTCTCATAGAGGATGCAGCTGATTTGTACAGTCTCACTTTTGACCAACTCTTAGGTCTTGAAAAAGTACATGTTGACGAACTGACAGGCAAAGCCCGTAAAGTTTCTTTCAAAGAAAAGACGGTTGAGAATATCTTAAAAGGTATTGAAGCCTCAAAAAATCAGCCTTTTTCCAAAGTTCTTTTTGGTATCGGGATTCGTTTTGTAGGTCAAACTACCGGAGAGAAACTGGCTGATTATTTCATGAACATTGAGACCTTGCAGAACGCCACTTTTGAGCAGTTAATTGCTGTGCCGGATGTTGGTGAAAAAGTAGCTCAAAGTATAATCGACTTCTTCAAGGATGAAGACAACCTCAGGTTCATTGAAAAACTTAAAGTTGCCGGTTTACAGTTGGAAGCCCAAAATGTGGTGAAGGAAGTGGAAGGCAATGCCCTCGAAGGGATGACTCTACTTTATACGGGTACGTTCAAAAATTACAGTCGCGAAGAACTTGAACAAAAAATTGCGGCCAATGGGGGGAAATTTGTGAAGAGCTTATCCAAAAAATTGACTTACCTCATTGTTGGAGAATCCGCAGGCCCGTCAAAACTGGCTAAAGCTGAAAAATTAGGTGTAAAAATGATTTCAGAGGAGGAGTTTGAGGCATTGGTGTCTGCGTAATTCCGTCGGATTTCTTATATTAGACTCAGCTTCAATCCTTAATTCCGTTTTCCATGAAAACCCTTAACCTTCTATGGCTTGGCGTAGCCTTAGCCTTTTCTAATGTTTCAATAGCCCAAGACCTTCCTTCAGGCACTCAATTTCAGTTGGATGTGCAACAACTGAAAACACAGTTTAATACTGCTGAAACCGGCTCTTTTTTTTCTATGAATCTCCCTTTGCCTGACGGTTCCCTGGTTCCGTATAAGATGAAAAGCAGCCATATCATGGAAAGTCAGCCCGAAGAAATCATTACTCTGACCGGAGAAACTGCAGACGGGCTTTCCCTGATTAGATTAAGCATTACACCAACTGGTTTGACGGGAATTATCAGATCTAATAACGCTTATTTTCTTATTGAACCGATAGATAAAAAGACCGACACTTTTGTTCTTTATAATATTAATGATTCCGGTCGTGGTGAATGCAACGCGGAGGAACCCGAACCACAAAAGTTTACCAATGAAAATGGGAAAATATTAAGTACGGGGGCTTTTCCAATAGGAAGCCAGATGCGAAGTTACAGGTTCGCAGGAGCTGCCACGGGAGAGATGACCTCAGCATTGGGATCACAGACAGCAGCTAGGGATAAAATTATTGCCATCATGAATGCGACAAATCTCATTTATGAGGTAGAAGCTTCCACCCAGTTTTCTTTGATAGCAAAAACGACAGACCTTAGTCTAATATTTACAAATGCTGCTACTGATCCATTTTCAGTAAATCCTAATTTTGGTTCAGCCAATGATTCTCAGAATGGTTTTGATTCCATGAACCCCGGAGTTCTTTCTTATAACGAATATGACATGGGGCATACATTTAATGTTATAAGCTCAGGTGGAGCACGAGGAACTGGAGGTGGATCCCCGTGTGTAGATAATTCCAAATCTGCAGGCTGGACAGAGTTTAACTCTGCCGCATCTCTTGGACTAATTGTCGGTATTTTTGCTCATGAAGTAGGGCACCAGTTCAATGCCTGGCATACCTATAATGCAATCGGAGGTTCCAGTTCAAGTCCCACATTTTGTACCTCGGGCTGGAGTAGCACTACAGCCGTAGAACCTGGAAGTGGATCTACCCTCATGGCTTATGGAAATAATTGTTCAAACAATTCCAGTGGCACACTGTCAAGTTATGTTCTTACAAGCCCAAACAATGAATCTTACTTTCATGTGAAAAGTCTTGATCAAATTTTTACAAAAATGAGTGGAGTGAGCAACTGTTTCACAACCTCAGCTACTGGCAATACGCCACCTGTAGCCACGGTAGGATCTAATGCCACAATTCCTAAAGGGACACCCTTTCGACTTACCGGATCTGGCTCAGACAATGATGCTGCTGCCAACCTTAGCTACGCATGGGAGCAAATTGACGTCGCCACCTCGAATGACCAGGGAGCATTAGGAAGTAGTATAAACGGGACGGGAGGTTACCCTGCTGTAAACAGTGCTGCCTCTGCACCGCTTTTCAGAAGTAAGATAAGTAGCAGCCCATCGAGGGTTTTTCCTGATATAAATTTCATTCTGAATAATGCTAATAATCCTGCGGATAATGAAGGTGAAGATTTGCCGCAAGTCGCCAGAACCATGAATTTCCGGTTCACTGTTCGTGACAATCAGCCTTCTGGTGGTGGTCTTGACTCCGAAGCTTTGGTGGTGACTGTCAGCAATACGGGTCCTTTTGAGATAACTAGTCATAGTACCACTTCAACCATAGCAGCCGGAAGCTCTTTTGCGGTCGCATGGGCTGTAAACGGTACTCAAGCTTTGTCAGCAAATGTTAAAATTTCCATGTCTGTTGATGGTTATGATTATCCAATAGAACTATTGGCATCTACACCTAATGACGGTTCGGCCTCAGTCACAATTCCAGGTAATTTTCCAGCCACTACCAAAGCAAGAATTAAGATCTCCAGCCTCGGAGGAAATGGTTATGAATGGTTTGATGTCAATAATGCAAATTTGACGATTACTTCAGCCTGCTCTGCCGTTACCAATTTTATTTGTCCTCCTAATGCTTTAACGAGTACTTCAGGAAATGGAGCTTTGAATATGGGGCTGGGTAATTTTACCGGAGATAAACTGAATTCTCCTCTAACAAATGGATTTCCGGGACCGTCAAGTAAAGGAATGTATGTCTATACGGATCAGACTAAAACAGCTTGCCATCTGGCCTGGTCATTAAATGCTATTGTTGTCAAAATTCGTGTGGCTACTACCGGAGAGTATACCATTGGGGCAGGAACAACTGGCTCATCTTCGGCTTCAACTACTGTATCTTCCATTTATAACTCATCAACGTTTTCTTGTTCTTCTTTTTTAGGTTCAAACGGTTCTGGGGCGGTTAGCTGGTCCGGTTCTTATTCGTTAACATTGAATGCCTGTACAGACTACTGGGTTGCTTTTTACAGGGTATTTGGTGATGAGACTGCTCTAAATGCTACCATAAGTGGACCGGGAGAAATTTATAATGTAGGAAACACTCCCGCTGGCTTCAGCTATACTTATGTAGCCTTTAATAATAGTACTGGAAAAGCCGCGGCCATTTCGTCGACTTCTAACTTTACCAGTCTGGGGGGCGGCAACTTTTCAATAAAAGGCCTTCTTTATGAAAATGCTTTTAACCCAGCTACTTATAATGGTAATTCCGAGTCCAAATTTTATCAGTCGGGTTCTTGTATGCTTTTCAGTTCAAATACAAAACCAGTCACGGTGATTGCCCCTCCTTGTCCGACAAGCACTTCACTAGTGAGTGCTTCCAATGATATTTCATCAGGTACTTTGGTCTATCAAACCAGTAATTCCACCGCCCCTGGTCTCATTCAGGCAACGAATCAAATCACTGGTGGAAATGTAACCTACGATGCCGGTATGAAGGTGGAAATGAATCCTGGATTTAAAGTAGAAAATGCAGTTTTCGAAGCAAAGATTGGTGGCTGTAATTAATTGGTCTGTGTGTCAAAATTGAAGTCTGCCTCCTTTAAAAAGTGCAATTAATTGCCGTATTTTGCAGCCTGTTTTCAAAGGAAAGGAAATCTATGAGTACAAAACTAAAAGGAGTAGGAGCTGCATTAATCACGCCATTTAATGAAGACCTGAGTATTGATTTTGATGGCCTCAAAAAGGTCATCGATTTTATTTCAAACGAAGGTTGTGATTACTTGGTGGTTAATGGTACCACGGGAGAATCGGCAACGACAACAGCTGCTGAAAAGGCTGAGCTTCTGGCTTTTGTTAAGGCCAATAATCCCAAAAACCTTCCTTTAGTTTATGGTGCCGGTGGGAATAATACGGCCGCCGTTATTGAGCACATTAAGAATACCGACTTTGAGGGTGTAGAAGCTCTATTAAGTGTTTGCCCGTATTATAATAAGCCACCTCAGGCGGGCCTAATAGCCCACTTTGAAGCCATTGCGGATGCTTCTCCGGTTCCTGTGATTCTATATAACGTACCAGGAAGAACGGTCACTTCGTTGTCTTTGGAGACCATTCTTCATCTGGCAAAACACCCGAATATTATCGCCTTAAAAGATGCTACCAGCTCCCTGGAGCAGGCAATGACATTAACCTATTCTGTGCCAAAAGACTTTATCCTGCTTTCAGGCGATGATAATTTGGTAACACCTCAGGTTTCTATGGGCTATCAGGGTGTAATTTCCGTGATTGCCAACGGCTTCCCGAAAGAGTTTCATGAGATGACCTGGGCAGCTCTGAATGGAGACTTTGAAAAGGCAGCGGCCTATCAAAGACGCTTCCTCATTTTTGATGATCTGTTGTACAGAGAGTCAAACCCAGTTGGTATCAAGAAAGTCTGTGCAATCAGAGGACTATGCGATGCCCGCTTGCGACTACCATTAGTAGAAGCTTCAAAAGGCTTGGGTGAACTACTAGAAAAAGCTATGAAAGACGAAGGCTTCCTGGCATAATATGCGATTTCTCCTGCCATTTATGCTTCTGACTGGCTTTTGGGCAAAGGCCCAAAGTCTTGATGAACGAATGGTACTTGATATAAATACCAACCGGAATACGGCCTTCGACGAATTCAATTTTCATTTGAGTCAATCCGCTGATTACGTGGCTGTGGCTACACCGGCTTCACTTTTGTTAGTTGGTTTTATTCGTGATGATCAAACCTTGAAACGTAGAGGTCTTGAATCTGCCATAGCTGTTCTGGGTTCCTACGGAGCCGGTTATATCATGAAAAACAGCATCAAGCTTGAGCGTCCTTTTATCACTAATTCCTTAATAATTCCAGTTAGAAGAAAGGATGGATACTCTATGCCATCCGGCAGTGCAGCTGTTGCCTTTGCTTCCGCCACTTCACTGACCCATACTTTCCCGAAATGGTATGTAGCTGTGCCTTCATTTGGCTATGCCGGAGCCGTGGCTTATGCCCGGGTACGCTCTGGTGAGCATTATCCTTCTGATGCTTTGGTTGGGGCAGTTATTGGGACTGGCTCCGTGTGGATCAGCCATAAATTGATGAAGCTGATTAATAAGAATTAGGCTATCCGCTGGGGCCTATCCTCCCAGAGTAAAACATCCACTTCCACTTCATTCCCGGCCTGTGATTTTTCAAAGTGGGTATCAATGACTTTCCCGCCTAAATTCAGATAGAATTGTTTTGAGGCTTTGTTTTCTGAAAGAACACTAAGGTAGAGCGATTGTTCAGGTCGCTGTGATTTTACCCAATCAAAACTTTGTTGCATGAGCTGAAGGCCAAGTCCCCGTCCATGAAAGTCACTTCGGACGTGGAGATTATCCAGCAAAGCTCCGTTTTGAGGGTCATGATCTAGAAAGGTGCACGCAAAAGCCACAAGCTCATTGTTTTCCTCAACAAGGATAACCTTTCTCAGTGAATTACCTTTTGAGAATCGCTCTTTCCAGACGTTTAAGCGGTCTTTTTCAATGGCTTTACCAAAATAATCCTCATCGAAAATGCCACTGTAGTGCTCTCGCCAGCTTCGGGTATGCAGAGCTGCAATGCTGGTAAAATCACCGGAAAGAGCATCTCTGAAGATCATTTGAAAAGAATTTAATCTAGAATACGTGGACCGCTCTGATTGATTTTTGAGACAAAAAGATTGGTGTCAATTTCACCCTGATTGAAAACCTTTTTCATCGCCTGTCCGACTTTTTCGGCCGTTTCTTTGCCCTCGCTAAAAGCAAAAATTGATGGACCCGCACCTGAAATACTGGCTCCCAAAGCTCCGTTAGAGATCGCCGTTTCCTTTACTTCATTGAAATAAGGAATCAGGATAGAGCGGTTGGGCTCAATCAGATAGTCGGTCATCGAGCGACCTATTAAAGGATAATCATCGGTCATTAATCCAACCACTAAGCCAGCCACATTACCCGTTTGAGCGATGATTTTTTTGAGGATAGCCTCCTGCTTTAAGATGATGCGGGCGTCTTTGGTATTGACCTCAATATCAGGGTGTACAATGGAAACGTAAAGGTTCTCAGGCGTATTGATTTTGACAAAATCAAGTGGTTCATAACTTCGGATGATCACAAAACCACCAAGTAGGGCTGGGGCCACGTTATCGGCATGAGCCGCACCACAGGCTACACGCTCGCCTTCCATGCTAAACGGAAGAAGCTCACCTGTGGCCATTGGTTCGCCCAATAATTTATTGGCTCCAAAAACACCGGCTACCGAGCTGGCTGAACTACTGCCCAAGCCGCTACCAAGAGGCATTTTCTTATGGAGTTTGATGTCAAAACCCTGCTTAATTCCAAGTTTTTCTAAATATCGAAGAATAGGAACGCTTACGGTGTTTTTCTCAGGATCTTTGGTCAGTTTGCCCTCATCTCCGGTAATTTCGGTGATAACGATTTGGTCGTCATCTCTTTTGGTGAGAACTACCTCATCACCGGGATTATCAACGGCCAGGCCGAAAATATCAAAACCGCAGGCGACGTTCGCTACAGTAGCAGGGGCAAATATTCTTATACTTTCGGCCAAGTTTTTATTTCTTTTTGAATACAATTTATTTCAGCATGGAGCTCAGGCTGATGATATCAGCAAAGACGCCCATGGCTGTTACCTCAGCACCAGCTCCCGGTCCTTTTACCACCAAAGGATTTGTTCTGTAACGCTCTGTTGTAAAAGCAATAATGTTCTCAGAACCAGCCAGATTGAAGAATGGGTGAGCTCTGCCGATGGCCTCAAGACCAATCGATGCTTTTCCGTCTTTTAAACGGGCAATGTACCTCAATACCTCACCACGTTCTTTGGCTTCATTGATCAGGCTCTCAAAACGACTGTTATCTTTTGCCAGCTCGACATAAAAATCCTCCACAGAAGCGGCTTTGACACTGTCGTCATTCAATAATGGCTCGATTTTTACATCCTCCGGCTCCAGTTTTAAACCGGACTCGCGGGCGAGAATCAAAATCTTACGAGCCACGTCCATTCCACTCAAATCTTCACGCGGGTCAGGTTCGGTAAAGCCTTGAGCTTTTGCTTCCTTAACTACGTCTACAAAGCTTTGACCAGCTTCAAAATTATTGAAAATAAAGGCCAACGTGCCTGAAAGTACAGCCTCTATCTGATGAATTTCATCACCGCTGTTAATCAATCCCTGAAGCGTATTGATAATCGGTAAGCCGGCTCCCACGTTGGTTTCGTAGAGAAACTGAACGTTATGTCTTCGGGCTGTGGTCTTCAGTTCATCATAAGCCTCCTGTGTGCTGCTATTTGCAACTTTATTTGGGGTAATGATGGAGATGTTGCTTTGCAGAATGCCTTTATAATGCTGTACGATGTCTTTATTGGCTGTAGAGTCAATGAAAACAGAGTTGGCGAGGTTGAGTTCTTTAACATCTGAGATAAATTCGCTCAGGTTGGCCTTTTCACCTTTCACTAATTCCTCTTTCCACGAGCCTAGCTCAATACCTTCTTCGTTAATCACCATCTGGCGACTGTTGATGAGGCCGGTAATTTTGATATTGAGATTATTATTGGCTTTGAGATAGGCTGACTGCTTATTGATTTGACTCAAAAGCGTTTTGCCGATCAGGCCCGTCGGTCCAACAATAAATACATTAAGGGTAAAGCCATCGACCTCAAAGAAGCGTTCGTGAATAGCATTTAGGGCCTTGCTGATATCTTTTTTGCTGATCACCACAGAGATATTCAGCTCAGAAGAGCCCTGTGCCACGGCAACTACATTGATGCCGTTTCTTCCGAGAACAGAGAATAGTTTCCCTGAAGTGCCTGAACTTGATTTCATGCCTTCGCCTACAACAGCAATGATGGAAAGGTGCTCCTGAACTACGACTTTATCGATGTCACCGGCGGCGATTTCCTGCTCAAAACCTTCTTCGATTAAATCTTTCACCCGCTCAGCGTCCGTCGGGTTAATGGCAAAACAAATGGAATGCTCAGATGAAGCCTGAGAGATCAGGATCACAGAAATATGGTTTGCAGCCAACAGGCTGAAAAGTTTCGCCGAAACACCGGCAACGCCAATCATTCCATTCCCTTGCAAATTCACAAGGCTGATATCATCAATAGATGAAATGCCGGTTATAGAGTACGCCGTGCTGCCACTGTGTGATGAAACTGTAGTGCCGGGGTGCTCAGCATTGAACGTATTTAAAACTTTGACCGGAATCTGCTTTTGAAAAGCCGGTGTAAGGGAAGGTGGATAAATCACCTTTGCCCCGAAATGCGAAAGCTCCATCGCCTCGGCATAGGAAATCTGAGGAATGGTAAAGGCTTTTTTGACTTTTCTTGGGTCAGAAGTCATCATTCCGTTTACATCTGTCCAGATTTCTATAAGATCTGCGTTTAAAGCAGCTCCAATAATGGAAGCCGTATAGTCTGAACCACCTCTTCCTAATGTTGTAGTAACGCCAAGATCGTTTGTAGCTACAAAACCCGTTACACAAAGAACTCCGGAGTTCTCATTCGCCATTTTTTGAATGTTGGCGTCTGTAACCTCGAAATTGACGTTTGCGTTATTGAAATTGCTGTCTGTTTTAATGACCTCACGGGCATCAATAAAGCTGGCCTCTGTGCCTCTGGCATTCAGCGTCGCCGAAATGATGGTGGTGGAGAGTCTTTCTCCAAAACTCAAAAGCAGGTCCATCGTTCGCGGAGAAATGTCTCTGATCAGCGAGATTCCTCTCAACAAATCTTCAATTTCGTTGAAAATGACCTTGATTTTGGCGATCAAGCTGCTTTGTTGTTTTACTCCTATGAGTCCACGAATGGCATTGAAATGCCTTTCTTCTACAGAATGAAGGTGCTCTGAATACTCAGTATCGCCACTGGCCGCCATTTTGCCTATTTCAATGAAACGGTTGGTTACTCCACCCATAGCCGAGAAAACCACAGCCATACTGTGCCCTTCTTTTACATTGTTTTGGATGATCTCAATGACCTGGTTGATGCTTTCAACCGTACCGACAGAAGTGCCGCCAAATTTTAAAACCTTCATTCTTAGCGTTTAGAATATATATGAGCTTTAAAAGAATCATGCCATTTTGGGTAGCTGATTCACATTTTTAGCCCTGAAAAGCAAACGGCTGCAAATATAGGAATTATAGGTCTTCTGCTTTGCTAATCTTTTGAATTATCATGCTTTTTAGATGCTTTGCAAAACGCTTTTAAGTCGCATTTGTATTATTCAATATCTAATTCGATATTTGTTGAACTAATTAATGCTTTCCTTAAAATGATAACGACTACATTCAAAGCCTTGAATGATGACACCCGACGCTCTATTATGGAGCTTTTGAAGCAAGGCGAAAAATCTGCCGGCGATATTGCCGGGGAGTTTAACATCTCGAAACCAAGTATTTCTCATCACCTTGATCTGCTCAAGCAGGCCAATCTTATCAAAGCTAAAAAGAAGGGACAGTACATCTATTATTCTCTGCATACCCGCTCTTTAGAAGAGGTTTTCAGATGGTTTGTTCAGTTTAAGCCTGATGAAAGGGTGCACTTGAGAAAACCTAAAATCAGATTAGTGGCTTCCTGATTAATTAAGCCCTTTCGGTTCTGGAAGGGCTTTTTTTTGGTTTAGAAAGGATATCCTATACCCAAATTGAAGTTAAGCCGGTAAGGGTTATTTACCGTATTACCTTCAGCGTTTGTTATTTGTCGTTTAAAACGGAACTCATCGAGGACAAAACGGTCACCTTCATCTCTTGAAGGGTCCATGACTTTTATACCCCAGTCAAATCTGAACTGGAAATAGGAGAGGTCGTACCGGATACCAAAACCGGTACCCACTGCAAATTCTTTGTAGAAGCGTTTGAAATCAAAATTAGCCTTATCAAACTTCGCAGGAGTATTGATTTGATGCCATTTCCAGATGTTACCTGCATCCACAAAAGCTGCCAGTTGTATATCCCCGAAGAAACGGGCTACTTTCTTACGGACTTCAAGGCTTCCTTCCAGTAAGATATCTCCAGCCTGAGGAATAATGTTTCCACTTGCTGTATCCGGAAAAGCTGAGCCAACCCCCAAAGCTCTGGGTGACCAGGCTCTAACTGAGTTACTACCTCCTACAAAAAAGTTCTTTTCATAGGGCAAGGATTTGTTTCCGTAGGGGTTGGCTACGCCAAAATTCAGGCGATATGCGAGACTGCTGCTTGGAGCCAGATTAACGTATCTGCGGTAGTCCACATTAAGCTTGATAAACCTGAAATACTTTCTGACGGTATCGGGTGAATTGAAGTCAGACCGTAAAGGAAACAGCTTCTCGATAAAACCAATCTGATCCTTATTTTGAGAAAGATTAAGCAAGGTTCCGCCGGATTCGATACTGATTCTCAGGAACTTTGAGCTTCCGTAGGGTTCCTGTAAATTTTGGTCGTTATAAACGTAAGATCCGTTGATGCTGCTTACAAATTGTGGGTCAAAAGTGGTTTTGATATTATTTCCCAGATTGGCTTGGTTGACCAATTCATCATAGAAACTTTTGCCGGCCGGGTCATTCAGGTTGTAGTTGGTATTAATCAGGTTAGCGTCAAGTGGAGAAAAAATGATGGTGGTATGTCTGGAAGGCTGCCAGCGGTAAGTGCTGGTTAATCTGAAGTTTAATCGATTACCCCAAAAGGGCTCAGAATAATTAAATCCGGCTCCGAATTGAGATCTTGGGTTTTTCAGTTTGAGTTTCTCAATGTCTTTACCGAAAAAACTGATATTCGGATAAGTTACACTCAGGTTAGTGCCTATTTCCCAGCTACCTCTCACGTCTGTTGTACCCAAGGGGGAAGGCTGCCCTTCTCTGAAAATTCGGCCGCTAGCCTCAAAAAGTTCAAGTCTTTTCGTCCAGTTTCTGGCTGTCAATGTTACCGGTACACCAAAGCCTAGGAAGCTGGAGCCACTGTTATAAACGTGGTTTAAACCAGGACCGGTGCTAAAGGAGTACTTTGGCATTTGAGGGGCGAAATACTCAAGTGTTACTTCATCGTCGTTGATCGGGAAAACCTGTGAGCTCGCGAAAGAGAACTGATTTAAAAGTCCGATTTGCCTTTGTGTTTCAGAAACTGAACTGACGTCATAAAGCTCGCCCGGGCGGGTGGTGACTTTATTATCCAGGAGTCTTTCATTGAGGCTTTTATTCAGCGTAATATACTTAACGCCATTGATGACAGTGGTATCCGCGGAAACATTGACGTCTGTATTATAAGGGTCAAATCCTTTGAAAATAACCTCACTAACCCGATAGCTTTTGTGTCTCGCATTCCCCGGCGGGTTTAAAACCATTATTCTCAGGTTTCCGTGTTTTTCCTCTTCGAACTTCTGCAAATCATAAGAATGATTGAAAGCTTCATGCTCGATATATTGACTTAAAAACTCAAAGTATCCGTTTTCCTTGGCTAAAAGTTCAAGTCGGGCTTTTTCGGCCTGAACTTTACGAATATCAAAAAGATCTCCGGTTTTTATTCTTCTTTCATCCTTATGGGCTGTAATAAGGCTGTCCAGTTTTCGGTCGGGGATGTCGTAAAAAACGGTATCTATTCTATAGCCCCGGCCTTCTTTTATTTCATAGGTTAATTTATATTTTTCAGTCGTGATCAGAGTGTCCAGATCATAAGCAACTGAGGCATCTCTATATCCGATATCTTTGAGGTAACGCTCAATTCGCCCTGAGGTTTCTTTCATGTCCTCCTCACTGAGAACCGTTTGAGGTTCGCCTATATTTCTCCAAAACCATCCGTTTTCCTTTTCAATATTCTCTTCAAGTCTGCTCGTTTTGCGTTTAAGCTTAGTTTTCGCCCTTTCAGTTTTTTGATTTCCGGTATATTCTGTCGGGTATTGGGCTAATTGACGTTCGGCATTGAGTAATTTCTGAGCTTGTTTTGTAGAATCATAGGTATTCAAACCAAAATTGTACATCCAAACCCTTGGAGTGAATTGTATAAATGGAAGATTTAGCGGCTTGCTGTTTGGTCGCTGTTCTAAGGGTATAAGGTCAGCCAAATCTTCGCTATGAATGGCCGAGTTGCCACTGAAATCTTGTTCTGCTAAAAGGTATTCGTTTTCTTTGAGCTGAATCTGGCGACTGCAGGAAAAGGCTGTGATGCTAAAGGCCAGCAGCAATATGTAGTTGATAGATGTTTTCAATACCTCCTGATAGAAAAAGAAAGCTTTATTTTGATAACGTTAAAGTGCTAAAAAAGTGATTGGCCTTAGTAAACAAAAGCAAAAATACATTCAATCATTGCATAATAAAAAATACCGTAATCAATATGGTGTTTTTCTGGTCGAGGGGCAAAAATCGATCCACGAGCTTCTGAATTCTGATTTTGAGATCGATGAGGCTTTCCTGACAGCAGAAGCCTCGGAAAGTTTAGGCTTAAAGTTGAATGTAACAATCTGTAAAGCAGATGAAATATCAAAGGTGAGCTCCTTCAGGTCAAATAGCTTTGGCGTATTAGTGGTCAAAATGAAAGAAAATATACCTCCTGACCTCAATGTCAAAGGCTGGATACTTGTCTTAGACCAAATCAATGATCCCGGAAATCTTGGTACAATTATTAGAACAGCCGATTGGTATGGTGTTAAGCATATTGTGTGTTCAGAAAACACGGTGGAGTTTTATAATCCAAAAGTAATCAGCTCTACCATGGGTTCGTTCAGTCGAATTACTCCTTATTATGCAGATATTTCTTCATTTTTGGAGCAATGCAGTTTGCCTGTTTACGGAGCCTACCTGAACGGTGAAAACGTGCACAGGCATCAATTTCCGGAATCGGGTGTGTTAGTGATAGGTTCTGAATCGCATGGTATTGATCGGCAACTGGAAAGCCTGATCACTCGAAAAATAACAATACCTTCTTTCGGAAAAGCAGAATCACTTAATGCCGGCGTGGCCACGGCCATTTTACTTGATAATATTAGTAGAGGCTGATCATGGGCTGAGTCGCTCTCTTATCCAGTAATTTTCTTTCTTCGTATAAATCAAACGGTCATGAAGACGACTTGGTCGACCCTGCCAAAACTCTATGCTCTCAGGCAATAACCTGTAACCGCCCCAATAAGGTGGTTTCGGAATAGGGTTGACTTCCCTGAATTTCTCCTCCAGTAGTGCATTTTTTTCTTCCAGAACCGCTCTTGAATGTATAACCGAGCTTTGATTACTCACCCAGGCTCCGATTTGGCTACCTCGGGGGCGACTATTGAAATATTGGATAGACTCTTCTTCCGATACTTTTTCAATTTGGCCTTCAATCCTCACCTGACGTTCCATATGATCCCAAAAGAAAGTTATAGCAGCCACGGGGTTTTGAGCCATTTCTTCACCTTTATGGCTGAGATAATTGGAGAAAAATACAAACCCCGCGTCATCAAGACCCTTTAAAAGGAGAATTCTGGCAGATGGCTTTTGATTTTTAATGGTTGAAAGTGTAAAAGCATTGGGTTCTTTTACCTCGCTTTCTTTGGCCTCTTGCATCCATTGATGAAATAGAGCAAATGGCTCCATTCCCGCTTCAGATTCCAGAAGTTGTCCTTTGGTGTAATTGACCCTCATCCCAGAGAGTTGTTCATCTTTATTCTTCATTCCAACCATTTCTGTCATTTCGGCGTATTATTAATAAATTGCAGCCCAAATATAGAACCAAGATTCTGGTGAAAACAACTCCGGTGGGTCGGAGCCGATTTTTTTCGGATTGATTAAAACTTAAGAAATGAACGTAAACGAAGAGAACAAAGACGAGCTGGCTAATATGCCTGAAGAGACAAAAGGTAAAGAAGGCGTGATTAATGAGGCTGTAAATGGTGGAGAAAACCAGGCTGTAGAAGAAAAGGCAGAAGAGCCGTCAGTTGAGAAAAAAGAAGAGGAGGTGCCTAAAGAAAAAGAAGCTACTCCGGAACCGGAGGTTATAGAAGGGGAGGAAACAGAAGAATCTGTCCTTGTTGAAGCTTTCTCAGAAGAACCAACAAAGGTTGAATCTGTAGTGGAAAAAGAGCCGGAAGTTGCTTCCGTAGAATCTGCTGAAGAAGATAAAGGTAAAGAAGAAGCTTCCGGTGAGGATATTGAGGAACTGGAAGATGATACTGCAGAGCATTTCTCTTCGGATGACATAGATGTTGACGGTTACGATAAAAAGGACTTTGTAGCTTTGGCAGAACGCATGGCCGATGCTATCAAAAAATCAACCGTCAATATTAATGACGTTCGTAATATTGACGCAGTATATAAGGATATCAGAAGTGCCTATGATGAAATTCACGGTTCAGAGGTAGACGAGGCCAAAGAAGCCTATATCAAAGCCAACGGTTCTGACGATGGTTTCGCTTACAAAAACGATAATTACGATATTCGTTTCGAGTCTTTGATGATTCAGATCAGAGATGAAAGACGTGATTTCTACAAAAAGTATGACGCTCTTCGCGAGGATTATTTTGAGCGAAAAACCAAATTACTTGATCGCCTCAGAGAGGTTGTAGATCAGGAAGAAAAAGGAGGCTCAAAAGAAAACTGGGAAGCATTTAAGGCCATACAGAATGAGTGGCGTGATGCCGGCAATGTGAGCTCACCGCATAATGGAGCCCTTTGGTCTGCTTATAATGCTTTGCTTGATCGTTATTTTGACATCAGAAGTATTCAGAATGAACTGAAAGAGCTTGACAGAAAGAAAAACCTGGAAGTTCGGGAAGGTTTTGTAGAGAAGGTTGAGGAGATTGCCAAAAGCCTGGCAAATCAGGAGCTGACTGGTTCTATCATGAAAATGGCCAATGAGCACCTGAATGAGTACAAACATACCGGACCGGGGCCAAGAGCTGAGCAGGAGAAGCTCTGGGAGCGAATGAAGGCTGCGTTTGATGTCATTTATGATAAAAAAAGAGCTCAGGATACTGAGGGGCAGAAGCTCATGGAGGAAATTTATACCGCTAAAGCCTCGCTGGTTGAAAAACTAAAGCCTTATGTTGAATTCGCGAGTGACCGGATTAATGACTGGAACGCCAAAACCAAGGAGGTTCTTGAGATTCAGGAACAATGGAATAAGCTGAAAGGCCCGATGCCTCGTGATAAAGCAAAAGATACAAGTAAGGCTTTTTGGGGAGCTTTGAAGGGTTTCTTTAAAGCTAAGTCGAACTTCTTTAACGAACTTGAAGCAGAGCGGAAGGTTAACCTTGAGGCCAAAGAGAAGTTATGTAAAGAGGTGGAAGATCTTGTAAAAGAGGGTGACGTTTCCGCCGATAATACCAACCGGGTGATTCAGCTTCAAAAGGAATGGAAAGGCGTTGGTCATGTACCTCAAAAGCAAAAAGACAGTATTTACAAAAGATTTAAAAAAGCTTGTGATGCATTTTTTGATCTGAAAAGAGCCGGAAGTGCCGAGCAGCAGAAAGAATACGAGGAAAACCTCAAGGCTAAACAAGATTTGTGTGCGTCTATAGAGAAAGAGGTCAAAGAAAAGGATACAGACTTATCTAAACTGCCGGAGTACAAAAAGCAATTTAATGAGATCGGATTTGTGCCCAGAAAGGACATGAAGAAGATTCAGAAACGTTTTGTAGATGCCATCAACTCTTATGTGGTAAATACGACTGAAATCGATAAAGACGAAAAAGATAAACTGCTTTTGAAAAATGAAGTTGATGTTACCCTTAAAACCGGTGGTAATCCGAAAGCGATGCATCGTCAGGAAAATGATTTGAGAAGAAAGCTGAAATCCCTTGAAGATGAAATCAATCAGCTGAAAACAAACATTGAGTTCTTTGGTCGTTCAAAAGGTGCAGAGAAAATCAAAGCTGAATATGAGAAGAAAATCAGTAAAGCTGAGGATGAGGCGGTTAAGATCAAGGATAAGATTGATCTGATTAGAGCTGCCACAGAATGAAGAGAAAGCTGTGGATAACTCGCATTAATTTTTTTAAGTAAAAGGTTTGCATTGTTATTCTGAGCTTATACTTTTGCATCACAATTTCAAAACGGCATCAAAATTGTAGTTTGAAACTGTGAAAAAGCCTCCTTAGCTCAGCTGGTAGAGCAACTGACTTGTAATCAGTAGGTCGTTGGTTCGATCCCGACAGGAGGCTCTTAAAAATGAAGGAGTTACAGAAATGTAACTCCTTTTTGTTGTGCCCGTTGCGTAACAAATTGCGTAACAAAAGACTCAATACCAAAACTTGTGGAGAGGTCATTATTCGGAGAGGTTTGAAAAAGCCTAAATAGGTAAAAATCAATAGTTCTAGGACCGCGGAAATGAGGTCTGAATGCATTGATTTTGGTATTGAATAACCTCAAAGGATCCTTTGTACTAAAGTAAATCAAGATGGTCTAATAGTGGATTTAGATGGTCCTTGCTGACGTATTTGGGATTTTTGGGTCCCGCTGTCTCTGCTGTCTCATTTTGATTTCAATTCTTCCTCTTTTTGAGTCTTTCAGGTCTGTCTTATTCGTGTTCCTCATCAGAATTCTTTAACCTTGTGTTACCAATATTTTTCTGGCCTTAAGCCTTTCGATTTATTAATAACCTTACCCTATGAAATTTGTTAGATTTCTGACTCTATTTATCAGTTTCAGCTTTTTTACTCGGGTTCAGGCCCAGCAATGGGAGACCTTAGACCTTTCTACCAGCTGTACCAAAAGACACGAGGCCTCTTTGGTTTCTGTGGGCGATAAAGTGTTTTTGCTCGGTGGCCGGGGTATTAAACCGGTAGAAATTCTGGATACAAAAACCCAAACCTGGACCAAAGGGGCTGATACGCCTATAGAATTCCACCACTTTCAGGCCGTGGCCTATGATAATGAAATCTACGTGGCTGCGGCGTTTACGGGGACTCAATTGTTTCCTCATGAGACGCCTATTGAGCATATGTACATTTATAATGTTGATTCAGATACCTGGCGAGAAGGTCCGTCTTTACCTAAAGATCGCCTGAGAGGGGCTGCCGGCTGTGTGGTGTATGATGATAAATTATACTTTGTTGGCGGAGCTTTGGATGGCCATTGGGACGGGCACGTTACCTGGGTGGATGTCTTTAATCCGGAAACCCAAAGCTGGCAAAAGCTTGCCGATGCTCCTAATGCCCGGGATCATGTAAGTATTGGGGTAATTGATGGTAAAATCTACGTGGCGGGCGGCAGACGTACTTCCGGAAAAATCGGGAAGTTTCTGGATTTAACAGAAGCCGTGGTGGACGTCTATGATATAGCAAACAATAGCTGGGAAACCTTGCCTGCGAGCTCAAATATCCCTACCCAAAGAGCAGGTGCATCTGCTGTGGTGATGGATCAGCAATTGCTCATTATCGGTGGCGAAAGTGGTGTTCAAAAGCAAGCTCATAATGAAGTGGAAGCCTTTGATCCTGAAACAGGGCAATGGAAGAAATTGTCTAGTCTGAACCGTGGACGACATGGCACCGGGGCGGCTCTCATCAACGGTAAAATATACACAGCAGCCGGTTGCGGAAACAGCGGAGGAACTCCTGAGCTGGATTCGGTGGAGGTGTACGAATAAAAGGTTCTGCCAAAGAAACTTTGATTTGTCGTATCCCAACCCCTTTAACCCTATGAAATTGAAAATACAACTGACTATCTTTTTTGCCTTTGTATATACCTCTCTGACTTTTGCTCAGCAGGTTGATCCACCCGGCCTTGAGTTTGTTTGTGAACTCAAAGTCACCACCGACCCTACCATGATAGTCGGTCAAACGACTCATGGCGAGAGACGTATTATTCCTATCACTGGCGGAACGTTTGAAGGACCAAACATGAAAGGCGATGTGCTTGCCGGCGGTGCTGATTATCAGTTTGTCAATGAAACCGGAAGCCGAACAGAGATAGAAGCCATTTACAGTATCAAGACCGATGATGGCGTTTTGATTCATATCCGTAATGTAGGTCTGGTTTATCGTAACCCTGAAGTGATGGCTGCCTTGAAGGCCGGTGAGCCCATCGATTGGTCAAAAGTCTATTTCAGAGCTGCACCGAAATTTGAGGCACCGGCCGATAGTCGATACGATTGGCTTAATAATGCTCTTTTCGTTTGCAAAGGTATCCCTACCGGGCAGGGTTATGTTAGAATCGTTGTCTGGAAAGTATTATGAAATACGTCCTTCTACTTGTTTCCGCACTGCTGTTTTCCTTTATCACCTTTACGGAGGTGGATTGGATAGAGGCGGGTTCCGGTGAAACGCTTCCTGTTGCTTTTGAAATTGAGAATCCCGGCGGGAAATTGGGCTTTGTCAATGCTTTGGGAGAGTTGGAAACGAAAAAACATCCTTTCTTTGAGCCTCTGGGAACCAACGGCCGTGCCTGTGTCACCTGCCATCAGCCGAAAAACGGTATGAGTCTTTCGGTAGAAACGTTGAACGAGCGATGGGAACAAACACAAGGCAAAGATCCCGTTTTTGCTGCCATTGATGGTTCTGATAATCCCAAGTTGCCTCAACATTTGAGAGAATCGCATTCACTTTTACTCAACCGAGGCCTTTTCCGTGTGGCTTTGCCCTGGCCGGTCAAAGAAGATCAGGGTCTGCCGGTAGAGCCTGAATTTACCATTGAAGTGGTCTCTGATCCCACAGGAGTTAACCTTGATCCTGATTTGGGACTGTATAGCTCCAATCCGAAAATATCAGTTTATAGAAGACCCCGACCGGTGGCTAACATGACCTACGTGATGTCGCCAGACCCCCGCTTTAATATCAAAACAGGTATTTTAGCCGCCACCGACCCTGAAACCGGAAAGACCGTAGGCATGAACATGCTGGCGGATAGTCGCTTTTACACGCAAAAAGAGCAGGCTTTGGATGCCTATTTCGGGCATATGGAAGGAGTGAATGGCCTCACTCCAGAGGAGTTAAATCAGCTCGTTGATTTTGAAAATAACCTGTTTATGGCTCAAAGCCATGATCGTTGGGGCAATCCGTTGGTGGTCAATGGTAAACCCGAAGGTCTTGGTCCTTTAGCCATGAAAAATAGTCCTGTCCATATTTTGGGCAACAGATCTGAGAGCCCCATTTTCCATTATTTTAATGAATGGCTGACGGATTCAGAGCAAACTAAAGACTTAACGGAAGAACAAAAGGAATTCAGACGCTCAGTGGCTCGTGGTAATGATATTTTTATGTTCCGTGAATTCTGGATCAGGGATGTGACGCATATCAACAGTATCGGACTGGCGAATCCTATTCGACGCAGCTGTTCCACCTGCCACAATGGTCAGATGACTGGCATGGACATTGCCCCCGGCTGGGTGGATTTGGGCACCACCAATTATCCCACCTGGACGGATAATGTGATGGCCATGGAGGAGTCGGAATTGCCGGTTTTTAAATGTACTTGTAAAGAAGACGCCCCGGCCCACCCATATTTGGGCAGGGTGATTTACACCACTGATCCCGGTCGGGCCCTGGCTACGGGCAAATGCACTGATATCGGTGCCATCACCATGCAGCAGTTCAGGGGACTTTCGGCCCGTGC
Organism: Jiulongibacter sediminis; assembly: GCF_001306455.1. GTDB lineage: Bacteria > Bacteroidota > Bacteroidia > Cytophagales > Spirosomataceae > Jiulongibacter > Jiulongibacter sediminis. The sequence goes on from NZ_LGTQ01000005.1 coordinate 203,319, forward strand.
CCCGTATTTTGTGAACGGCTCGGCAGCTACTTTACTGGAGCTGGTTGACTATTACGACCGCCGTTTTGATATGAAACTAAAGGAGCAGGAGAAAACGGATTTGGTCAATTTTTTAAGTGTATTATGAGACAGACATTACTTCTTATTCTCAGCCTCCTTGTCTGTGGTTCTGTTTTTGCTCAGCAAACACCACCTGAAAATCGTCGTGTTTTTGTGGCTTGTCCGGTTGTCAAAGATTCGGAAACTTTGCCCTGTTGGCTGGCTGAATATGAGGGAGAGACTTATTATTTGGGACAACAGGGTCGAACTTCTTCCGTGTTTTACCCACCACAGCTGAAACACAAAGTGCTGGTGGAAGGGACGGTTAATGAAGATCTTCAATACTGCGGAGGTCTTTTTCTCGAGGACGTCGTGATCTCCGTTTTACCCGAATTGAGCTTGGAATGCAATACCATTTTGCCCGCAACACCCGGAGTGAAACCACCGCCGCCATTGCCTAGAGCCTTACGACCACAATTTGAGGACAGCACCCGGCATTTTAGTATTTACATGGATTTTGATAGCGATTTTCTGACCTATCACCGTTCAGGAATCATTGACGAGGCCGACCGAATTGCAAAGATTTACGGACTGAAGAAAGTCAAAATCAGGATTTCAAAAGGGGCAGTATTGCTCTCTAATGCTGAGGTGATGATTGAGAAAGATATTACCCTAAAAAGACGAGCAGATAAACTCAAAACCATTTTTGAGCAATTGGGCTATCAGCCGGAAGTCCATACTATAGCTGAAGCCATAAAACCTGATGGACGGGCTGATCACCTTAATCGCCGAATTGATATTGAATTAATAAATTAACGACCTTTCCCTTCTTTCCCTTCGACAGGCTCAGGGAACGAAGGAAGCATAAGCTATGAAACACTTTTTATCCCTTTTCTTTCTGTTGCTAATCGGGCAGGCTGAAGCTCAGCAAATCTACCGTCTGTATAACGGACCGGCTCCCGGCAGCGAAAACTGGAATTTTGAGGAGCAGCGAAATCTCGACAAGGACGGTAGCCTGCTTTCATATACCGATGTGGTGAATCCTGAGATACAGGTTTATTTGCCGAAGGCAGAAAAGAGTACCGGTACGGCCGTGGTGGTGCTTCCCGGTGGAGGAATGCGACAGCTTTTTGTGGGGCGTGGTTTTATGCATATTGCTGATTGGCTCAATGAAAAAGGTATCGCTGTCATCTTTTTGAAATATAGGCTGAACAGCGATAAAATTCCCGGAGAGTTCAATGACCCGCCGTTTTCAATGGAGAATATGCCTCGGGTAAAGGTGCATGAATTTGAAAAATTCAAAAAAGGCAATGCCAATCCCGCTCCCGGTGAAAAAGGAGATATGGTGGCGACGATGGCGGGCGATGATCTCAAAAAGGCGATACAAATGATCCGTGAAAATTCGGTCGACTGGCATATCGACCCTGAGAAAGTAGGTGTTATGGGTTTTTCTGCCGGCGGTGGCGTTATTCTCAATTCCATAACCCGACCAGAGCATCTGCCTGATTTTATCGCTTCCATTTACGGCCCGGCCTTGAATGAAGTGGTGGTGCCTCAGCCCACCATGCCGCTTTTTATTGCGGTAGAGGCAGGCCACATGAATGTGGCCGCAGGCTGCTTGGGCTTATTTAAAGAATGGAAAGCCGCCGGTGGCTCCGCCGAGCTGCACATCTATGCCGAAGGCGGCGGCCCGTTCCCTTTTGAAGGAAATGAAAATACCTCAGATAGCTGGAAAGATTCTTTTTTACTTTGGCTTACTCACCTTGGATTTTGAATCGATGAAAAAAATATTAGTCTCCTTCTTTTTTAGTTTATCCATTGCTGTTTCAGCTCAGACTGAATTGACCGTTGAAAACGGAGGTCAGGGAGCTCACAAAGCCATCATTACTTCTGATGAAAATCTCAAAGGTCATACCATCTACCGACCGGCAGAAATGAGTTCGTCAGCACCTCTACCCATCGTTTTGTTTGGAAATGGCGGCTGCATGAACAATTCAGAAGGTTATCAGAACTACCTGAATGAGATTGCCTCTCAGGGCTATTTGGTACTTGCTGTGGGGCCATTTGAGTATTTTCTGGATGATTCGCTGACCTCTGTGCGTGAGTTTACCAAGACCGAAAAGCTAATTGAGGCTCTGGACTGGGCTATCAAAGAAAATGGAACTTCAGGCAGTGCTTATTATCAGAAACTAGATACCAAAAACGTGGCTACCATGGGTCATTCTTGCGGAGGACTTCAGGCCATTGAGGCGTCTTTTGACCTACGAGTGAAAACAACCATTGTATTGAACAGCGGCATTTTGGCCAGCCCGCCACCGGAGCAATTAAGAGCCACGTTGCCTGCTCTGAGCATGGATGATCTTCAAAAGATAAAAGTGCCCGCCCTGTATCTGATTGGTGGCGAAAAAGACATCGCCTACCCAAATGCAGAGGAGAATTTTAAACTTGTAAATCATATTCCTATGGTTTTGGCCAATTACCCTGATGGTCATGGCGGCACTTATCGCGAATCACATGGTGGTGAGTTTGTTTTACCAACTATTGCCTGGTTGAACTGGCAGTTAAAAGGCCAAACTGAATCTAAAATTTACTTTGTAGGAGAGGATTGTGGTTTGTGTCAAAGAAAAGACTGGGAGGTGAAGACTAAGGGTTTGTAGTAGGGGCGAGGGTTCACCGGCCGCAGGGTCTGTGACCAAGCCACGAGGCTGCTAAGGCTTTCTGATAATTTCAGCCAATTAGAGTGCTCTAAGAAGGTTCCACCAGCGTTGCCGCGAAAGCCAGGTTTTGCCCGGTGGAGGAAGTATCGCATATAGGATTTAAGTTATAAGAACTCCTTTTTGCAGGATTAATCTCAGCGAGTAAAACTCGCTTATCGCCCCTGCAAAGGTGGAACCTTTGCAGAGCAGATGAAGACGAAGGGTTTATAGTAGAGGAAGGGTTTACCGCCCCCAGGGTTTGTGACCAAGCCGCGATGCCGCCAGGCTTCTTGATTATCTCAGCCAATAAAAGTGCTCTACGAAGGTTCCACCTTAGTTACTGCGATACCCGGGTTTCACCTGGAGGAGGATTGTCACACAGAATTGAGGGCAAGGGCAGATTTTTAGAGGACTGATCTCAGCGAGTAAAACTCGCCTGACGCTCCTGCAAAATTGGAACCATTGCAGAGCGGATTGTAAAGGAAATGGATCACTATGGAAGGCTAATATACTTTGGTACAGATTACTTGCCGCAATCAGCATTTTTATTCATTTACACTCCAAAAATCCTGAGCAAAGTCACATCTTCCTTTGACCAACTCCCTGTTCATTCTCAGATGGTTTTCTCAGCTTAGTCAACCTAAAGGCTATATCAATGAAAACCACTATAAAAATTGGAGTACTGGCACTCCTGACCATTTCCATTCAAAGCTGTTCTCTTTTCAATTTCGAAAAAGACCCTAAGACTGCAGAACCTGTTACAGGCGAATTAGTTACAGGAGCTCAAGTCGGTTTGTTAGACCTCACACTTCCCGCCACTGGAAAGGTAACTATAGGTAGTCAGGGTTCTTCGGTTTCCTTAGAAGGTATGAGTATTCGGCAAAGTGGCCCTGCTCCCTCTCAAATCAGCATTTCTGCTGCAGAAATCACCTCGCACAGTTTTGGAGAACTTATAAATCCTGTCAGTGCCCTGATCAGTATTCATGCCGTGCCACAGAATACAGACTCGCCTACCTTTTATGAAATCGTAATTCCAATTTCAGAACCCGTGGCAGATGATGAATTCATGATGGCGTTTTATTATTCGCCTGAAACGGGGAAACTGGAAGGCATACCTACGACACGCTACCGTACTGATGAACTTACCATATCTACTTCTCATTTCAGTGATATGTTTATTTCCAAAGTAAAACTGGCTTTACTTCCTGATAAAATCTTCACCGGGTTCAAACCCGAAGTAGATGGCTGGCCTTTTGTCAACTGGGGCACAGCATATAATCCCGAAGGCATCTGTGCAGGTATGTCCCTAACTGCCATGTATGCTTTTGGCACAAAAGGTGGTGGACTTTACGCCAAAGCTGATAATGACCAGAACCCGGGAAACTCTACTCCAGAGTTTTGGCAAGATGACGTCAATGGAATCATTTTCTCAAATGCTGCCCAAAACTTATACGCCCGGTTTTTCTATCAGTGGTATTCCGATTTTTGGTTAGAGGGGCTGGATGATGCCATTACTTATCGTTGTTTCGCCTACAGTATGGCTGTAACAGCTGAGCCACAATATGTAGGTATAGGTCAAAGCGGAGGCACCGGCGGCCATGCCATGGTGGTATATGCCATTGACGAAAACCAACTATTTGTTTACGATCCAAACTACCCGGCACACACCGCCAGAATCATCAATTTCAAAGCAAATACTACCGGAAGTTTTGACCCCTATAACAGCGGATCAGACGCAGAGGCCATTGCAAACGGTTATGGTGCAGCCTATGATATCATTACCTATGCTTCAAAAACCGCTATTCTGCCCTATGATCAGCTGGAACAATACTACGGCTACTATCTCAGCGGCAATTTGCATGTCAATGATTACGCCAATAAGACCCTGGAGCTGGTAATTAAGAATGAAAAGGACGTGGAACTAGTGAGAAGCAAAGAACAGAAGATAGTAGTCAATGCAAAGAATATCAAACTTGCTTATAACACTACTCCAAATTTCTCGGGAAGACTGGGAGCCTACTATTATGACTCTGATTTTAAGAGAATTACAGATGGAAACGTGACACTAGATGAAAACAAGGAAACCATCATAGGTGTGAATGTGGTGGGTAAGCTAACGGGTGAGTCTGGGTACGACTGGCTGGGATTTAAGTGGTTCTCGCTGGAATACTCAGAATTAGACCCCAATCTTTTTGGTACCTGGTATTTTGGGGAAGGTGATACTTATCAAAGCTGGACTTTCAATGAAAACGGAACTGCAAAACAAGTAGTAGCTGGCAACTCATACGACTGGAACTGGATCATAGAAGAAGGTCAAATCAAACTGTTTCTTCCAAACGCCAAACCAGCCTATTACACTTACAAAATTGAAAACGGAAAGCTCTATCTCTGGGTGGATAGTTTGAACGTATGGTCATTGCCGTTTACGAAGGCTTGATGATTTTTGAATTAATTTCTTACTAGAATAAATAGGACTTGATTTAAAAAAGTCATTATGTAAAAAACATCAAACAGAGACTAAACTGACGGCTGCCAGGAATTCCTGAGAATTCCAGCAAAGTACTATGCTTTACGAAGGTTCCACCGTCGTAGCTGCGATAGCCGAGTTCCACCCGGCGGCGGAAGTTTTATATTGAATTGAGACAGCAAGAACTACCTATTACAGAAAAGATCTCAGCGAGTAAAACTCTCCTGACGCCCCTGTAAAGGTGGAACCTTTGCAGGGCAGAATTAAGAATGATCACCCGAGGCCGGCATTTTTATTTCCTTTCCAAACCTTACAATACAATGCCATAAATATTTCAACATCTGCAAATCATCATGCTCTTTACTCATTTGCTTTGATGCTTTGCCGATTAAATAAGCATTCAGCTTCCCATACATGCCAAACTTACTGGCGTATGTGGGGACTTCTGGACCTCTGAAGTTATTTGGGAATTCAGCAACCTCTAATTCCAATCCAGAATTCCATATGAGCCCGATAGCATATTTATCACACAGATTTTCTATTTGAATGGCGATATCCGTTCCCCAATAGGAATAATCAACCACAAGGCTATCAATATCTCTATCGAGAGATATATCCCCATGAACCTGTGCCTCAATATAAAAATCAAGGTTTTGTGATCTTTTCCTGAAGTGTTTTTTGTCCTTTGCCTGAGGAAGGATTCTGTTCACTAATTGCAAGAAATCATTGACATTGGTATCCGTCTCTCCTAAAGCCGATCCCCGTATAAACAAGTCCTTTTATAATGAGGCATTTATTAATTCAAAGCTGTCAATCGTTCCTAATTCCTGAGGTAAATCGTAGGTGTCTCCATAGGAAAAAGTGGCTCTTTTCTTTACTTCCGGTCTGACTAAAAAATAACACGAACCAAATCTTGGTGAAGGTCCATCTTCTCTCAATGTTAAATTTAGAGAACCATATTTCGGACGCTCCGAAGGCTTTGCGAATTGATAAGCTTCTTTGAAAATTTCCTTTTCCCAGTTATCACGGTGACCTCCTGTAAAAGCAGAAACACTGCCTGAAGAAATACTCGTCTCAAACTGGTTTTTGTATATGTCGGATTGTAACATACCCTCAATAACGTTGGTGTCTTTGGAGAAAATGCGGTCAGGATGAAAATGCAAAGCAATTTGTGAGTACTCAATCACATTTTTACGATACGCTTCGAAAACGCCCTTGTCAATATTCGATTGACTCAGAATCATTTCTGTCATATCCATGTACTTATCCTTTCTCTCATGGATATATTCAGTGACCTTACTGATTGCACTATATTGTGATTCCGTTAATTTCATTGGTCTGGCCTTCTCAGGTGCGTTTTTAGCTTACTTCATCCGGTTCCAAGCTTTAAGTTCATGCCTGTTTCTCTGTCTAAAAGGAGTAGAATCATTCAATTTAAAACGAAAATTCTTTTCAATCACAATCCTGGCGGTTATCGGGATCAGGTTTTGCAGCGTTCGGCACCTAAGCCGGGAATGAAAGAAATGATTAGAAGGCTAAAGTCCCCAATTCCTCAACTATGAATTCAAATTCGGGGAATTTGCGTTTGATATTGCCGAAATGAAACGTGAATTCCACGATTTCGTATTTGATATCGGCGAATTTGAATTCAAATTCCATGATTTGGCGTTTGATATTGCCGAAATGAAACGTGAATTCCACGATTTCGTATTTGATATCGACGAATTTGAATTTAAAATCCAGGAATTTGAATTTGTTTTCCCCGAATTGAAACGCAAACTCTACGATCTCGGATTTGAGATTGGCGATTTCGGACTTGAGTCCATGCCCAGTGCTCTACGAAGGTTTCACCTTCGTTGTGGCAGTTTCCGGGTTTCACCCGGAGGAATGAAAATCAGCGGAGTATATCATTAACTGATTTTCAAAAGTATAGTTGAAAGCGGCTAAAGCTTGCCCAAGACCCCTGCAAAGGTGGAACCTTTGCAGAGCGTCTGGTCAAATGATTAAGGAGAGCTGGAAGAACGACTGTAAATAAGAAGCGTGGAAAGTATCTTCAGATTAAACTTATTAACTTCATTGAAATTCACTTTGAAACTTAATGAAAACGAAAAGAAATGACCCCTGTCCATGCGGCTCTGGTAAGAAATTTAAAAAATGTTGCATTGATAAGGTGACACAGGAAAAATCACCTAGCAATCATTTTGACAATTACGATCCTGTTTCAGTACTTACTGGGATGGCTGCAATAACTCTTGTTCCACAAAATCAGGATAAAATTGTTAGAGTTGAAGGAGCTATGAATGATGCTTTGAAAGATCGTAAACGTGGTTCAAAACAGATTTTCGCTACGGAAATCTCAAAAATACTAAAGGGTCACTATCCTTTAAACTCCAAGGAGGATCCAGCTGAAAACTGTTTTATCGACTTGATTACTTTTTATGGTGGTGATTATTTAATCTTTCCAGGTATAACAGAATATGGAAGCTTTGTGCTGCAACAAGTATTGCAGGTAATTTTCCTAGGTCAAGATTTTGACGATTTTCCAGAGTTCAAAGACTTTGTTTCTAAGGTGACTCAATTTATACTGGAATGTTCTAATGAGATTGCAAGGCAAAACGGAATTGCGAGATATGAGTTTATTCAATCAGATTCAACAGAATTGATAGTCCCGGATAATGACTCCCTGAATAAAACTCGGGATTATCTAAAACTCTCAAACTTAAACCTTCCATCCTTTAGTAATACCTCGCCCATTATTCCAGAAATTCTAGACCGATTTAGCTTTAGTTTAGATGAGAAGAATCAAGAAAACATTTTTGTTGATAGACCTTTCATTGAAATTGAAGGCGAGTATTATTTAATCTCTCCGACGAACTTAAGCTACTCTCTGACAAATTATATATGGAAATATGCAGATGAATTTGGCCTTAATCATAGGCTCTTAAAACTCTATAATTTACACTGTTGGAGGGATGTTCAAAAAGCATTGAGAAAGATGGGGTTTCTCAAAGGAGATGCCCGAGGTGTAAATATTGGAGATGATCAACTGGCAAGTTTCTTTCAATTTGATAGTGACAAGTTCGCTTATATTTATCTTGAAACTGAAGGAAACAATAAAGTTGAACACATAGCCAAATTTCGGGGAAAACTATCAACAAAAGATAATACTGAACAACTTAAGATATTTGAAATCGCCATAATTCCAGTATATGGCCAAGATAAGTTTAATCTCATTGAGAAAAGTGAAGCTGATATTCAACTGAGTATTCCATTACCTGAACTACTTATTCTAAATTCTTTGAAGCTGGCAGACGCTCTTGACTTATGGAAATTTGCGAGTTTGAAAATGTCAATGCTTTTAAATGGTTTTATGTTTAATTCAGTCTCTTTTCTAGACGAGTACAAAACATATGTGGATAACGATCACAGTTTCTATTCCGGTGACTATCCAATCAATGGATTGATCATTGCTCCTGGTACCGCAGTGGACTGGCGAATTAATTACAGGCAGTTAAAAGATGAACATTCTGAATATTACAATCTTGATGGGAAGATAGTAATCGTAAATGTTCGAAGAAAGAATAGATCTGAGAAGGTATACTTTGCACTTGGCTTTAAATATCTACTACTAGTACCAAATTTTAACCAACCTGTGTGGGTACAAGCTGAGGATAAAACTTATCCAAAAGAAGTCAGCTCAATTGCCCACGGTTTAACTGATACGATAGCATTTTGGTTAACTGAATTGGCTCCTTTCCTATCTGAAAAACTAGCGTTAATAGAAGATAGACCATTAAACTTCTTCTTCAAAGTTGAAGATTGGAAGCTATTTATAGGAGATATTGAAAAAATAAGTAGAGATGAGCTAGCGGCTAAAGATTTTAAACCAAGCGTTACCGAAGATTCAGTTACATTAACAATTCCTTTCCAATTCGTCCACTATGCTTACGGACCTGATAATTTAGGAGAAGCAAAATTGGTCGAGGTACTATTAGTCTCAATAATTAAATTGATGAGTATAAATGGAAATGATGTTAAACTCGATATCACTTCAATTGTTCGTAAAGTAGCTCCTCCAGGACAAAAGAAAATATTCACTACTTCATTTGGGAGTGAGAATTTATTAAGAGATCCAACAAATGTTACTGGTTTAAGGTTATTACAGAGTTTTGACATTAATAACATTTTAGACAAGCTTACTGATCTATTGGGTGAAAATTGCCCTCCAATTGGAGAAATTGAAAACAAAAATGAAAAACTAAGTCTTTTAAATAATGTAGTTCAAACAGCTCTTTTACCCTTGTTAAGAGAGCGAATTAAGGTTTTTGACTATAGCGTTTTGCTAAGAAAACTAATTCGGTTCAACGAGGCTGTTCTTTTAAGGAGAAATCAAATTGCCTTTGAGATACCCACGAAATTAGCATGTGGTTTCATGGATTCGGAATCTGAGAAGGAGCTGGAAGAGTTATTAGGGAACATTGACAAAACGGCAATTGCTCTTAGGTGTCTGATTGAGCATTTGGCTGCGGAGCCTCATTCAGGATATCGAAACCCTTCGATGACCGACATAGATGAATTGATCGCTATTATGAATCAAATTACTGAATGGTCGTCATTATTAGATCAGGTTCATTTCGACTTTTACAAGGAAAATATTGGCATACTTCCTTCAAAACGAATAGGAACTAGTAAAGAATTCCAAAAGCTAACTTTGCAATATAGAAAGATAAAGTCTCAAGAGAGAGTCAATGATGCATTGGATAATTTTCAACATTCTTTTCCAATGTTTCAAAATACTAAAAGTAATCCTCTTCCCAATGGGTTGGATTTAGCTTTTGAATACGATTATAACATATCCTTTACAAAACTATGCCTAATAATTGATGGATTTGTCGAAATCGGTTTAGCTCAAAATTCTGGTTATTGCGAATTTGACAAAACCGATTTGTATGAAAATTTGAAGAAACATGATTCAGCAATTTCTGAAAACGAAATCAATTTTGCTTTAGAATATTTGAGCTTAACTCAAAGGGGGACTGTCGACCGACTTCCAAAAGATCATAAGTTCTATGATATTATGCCTTGGAGATTTAATAGGCGACTTTCATTACTAAGAAAGCCGTTGATTCAAGTTGAAAATCCTGTTAACTCGGATGTAACTTTTTTCTGGGGAACCAAGCAATTGCTGACTAGCCGACTTTATTATCAAGAACAGTTCGAAACAAATAGATTTCGAACCATTACAAACGGGAAAATGAGCAAATACTTAGGCAAATTAGTGAAACAAAGGGATAAAAGGTTATTAAAAAATATAACTAGTATACTTAATCAAAAGCAACATTTAATAATTGATACAGAAGTTCCAATTGATGAACATTCACCTCTATATTCAAAAATTACTAAAGGCGACATTGACGTACTAGTCATTGATAATCAAAATAAAGTGATTTTAAGTTTGGAGTGTAAAAGCATCGCAGAGTCAAGAAACATTATGGAAATGGTCGGCGAGTACAATAAGTTTTATGATGGAGATCACTACATAGAAAAGCATCTCAAAAGAGATACCTGGATAAAGGAAAATCTAAAAACAATTGGAGATAACTACAAAGTTGATCTTGAAGGTTATTCTGTTCAGTCCATAATGATTACAAGTGAACAGATGTTCACTCCAATACTAAAAGGGAATCAAATAGAAATTCCGTTTTGTACTCTACTTGATATTAAGAACCGAGGTTACTCTGTGCTTTTGGAAATAGCAAATAAAGTAATCCATTAAGAAGCTCAATTTACATATTGTTACTCTTGCCCATCAATGTCCCTTCTCTACAAGGATTGACCCACAAAGTCCCCGCGTCTTTGGCGGTTATACAAATATCAGCAACCCAAAACTCACCACTTCATCGGCATCTCATAAATCCGTTTACCTGTGGCGGCATAGATGGCATTGGCCAGGGCCGGGGCGAAAGGCGGTACCGGTGGCTCACCTACCCCGGTGGGTTTGGCGGTGCTTTCCATGATGTGTACGTGAATGTTTTTCGGGGATTCCGGCATGCGGATGATTTCGTAGCCGTCGAAATTATTCTGTACTACACGGCCTTCCTTAAACGTAATGGCACTTTTCAGAGCAAAACTGGCCGCAAACTGTGCCCCACCTTCAAACTGCGATTTAATACGGTCGGTATTGACACCTGTGCCGCAATCCAAAGCATAATAGACATTCGGAATCTCCACGCTACTTCCATTCACTTTGACCTCAACGATGCAGGCCACATAAGTCAGGAAGCTTTTGTGAGCGGCAAAACCCAGAGCTGAGCCGGAAGGCAGTTTTCGGCCCCAATTGGCGTCTTCCGCTACTTTTTTGATCACCGCTTTCATACGGGCTGTTTCCCAGGGGTAATCTTCAATGCTTTCGCCGTAGTTAGGATAACCGCCGTCGGTGATTTCTTCCGCAAAGGTCAGATTCTGGTCTTCGCCTAAAAGGTCCAGAATGTTTTGCACAGGATCCATTCCTCTGGCTTCAGCGACTTCATCCAGCATAGTGCAGATGGCATAGGCCTGAGGGATATTCCGTACCGAACGCAGCCAACCGACCCGCAGGTGCGATTTGGCATCATGCGTTTCTATCTGAATGGCCGGTACCTGATAAGCGAAATCAATGGCTCCCAACATCATTTCACCTACACTTGGCTGTAGTACGGAAGTATCGGTAGTTGCCGAAATGGAAGGGTAGGCAATATGATGATTCCAGCCGGAAAGCTTGTTTTGGCTGTCAATGGTTGCCACCACCCGCTGCACACTCAAGGCGTGGAAATAATCATGATGAATATCGTCTTCACGGGTCCAGGTGACTTTGACCGGGTAACCGGATTCCTTGGCCAACAGAGCGGCTTCCACAATGAAATCGGGTTTTGATTTACGGCCAAAACCACCGCCTAATAGGGTGACATGGATGGTGATATTGCCTTTTTCCATACCCAATTCTTCTGCCAAAACATCTCTGGCTCCCTGAGGATTTTGGGTGGGTGCCCATACTTCACATTTGCCGTCTTTCACTACAGCGAGTGCCGCCGGTGGCTCCATGGTGGCGTGGGCCAAATGCGGGGCTACATAAGTATGTTCTATTACTTTTTTGGCTGAGGCTTTGGCCTGAGTAAAATTACCTCTGACGCGGCGGTCTGTTCCTTTCTTTTTAACGGATTCCTTTAATTCTGCTATTTGTTGATCAGAGTCGTATGTGGCATTGGGGCCTAAGTCCCATTCCACTTCCAGGGCTTCGCGACCTTTTATGGCCGCCCATGTATTTTCAGCGATAACGGCCACGCCACTAAGCGGTTTGCTCAATGTGGCCGGCAAACCGGGCCCTTTAATTTCAATCACCTCCAGAACCCCTGGAATAGCTTTCGCTTTTTCGGCATCAAAAGAAACTACCGAGCCACCAACTACGGGGCAACGCTTCACAACTGCGATTTTCATTCCTTCCACTGCGGCGTCAATACCATACACGGCCTTACCCGAGGCGATGTTATGACCGTCAACAATTGGTGTCGCTTTACCGATCAGCTCAAAATCTTCTACTGCTTTGAGTTGAATTTCAGAGGCTTCAGGAACTTCCAATTTTGAGGCATCTTCTACCAGTTCGCCAAAGCTTATGGATTTGCCACTGGCGGTGTGTAAAACCTCACTTTTTGCCGTGCTGCATTCGTCTTCGTTGACCTTCCATTTGGCGGCTGCTGCACGCACCAGCATTTGTCTGGCTGTAGCACCGGCTTCGCGGAAAGGTTTATAAAACATACGAATAGAGTACGAACCGTCCGTGTTTTGATCTCCGTATTTTTCGTCCGCCAAAGCCTGTTCGATATTCACTTTCTCCCAGTCGGCTCCTAATTCATCCGCTAAAACGAGTGGGAGGGAGGTTCTGATTCCCTGACCCATTTCGGTACGGTGGGCCATGATAGTGACTATGCCGTCGGTACCTATTGTGAGATAGACGTTGGGCTCAAATAAGGCCGTTTTGGCTCCTTTGGAATCGCAGCTCCAGAAACTAACTCCCAGAGCCAGTCCGCCTGAAAGTAAACTTCCGGCTTTGAGGAAATCCCGGCGGCTGGGCTTAAAAACATCGGCTTTTATCTCCTGAATATTATCTTTTGCGTATTTCATGGGTTGAAGATTAATCGTTGGATACACTTAAAATGGCAGATTTGATACGGGTATAGGTGCCGCATCGGCAAAGGTTACCCTGCATGGCTTTTTCCACTTCTGTTTCTGAAGGTTTCGGATTTTGTTTCAGCAGGGCTGCTGCGTTCATGATCTGGCCGGTCTGGCAATAACCGCATTGCGGTACTCCATGTTCCTGCCAGGCCTTTTGCAAGGGATGGTCCCCGTTTTCGGAAAGACCTTCTATGGTGGTGATTGCCTGACTTCCAACGGCGGAAACAGGAAAACTACAAGAGCGAATAGCAGCACCTTCCAAATGGACTGTGCAGGCTCCGCAGAGGCCAGCTCCGCAGCCAAATTTAGTGCCTCTTAATTCAAGAAGGTCTCTCAGTACCCAAAGTAAGGGCATGTCTTCCGGGGCATTGGTTGTATAAGACTTGCCGTTGATCTTTAATGTATATTCAGCCATTGACAATGAAATTTGAATAACGAATTTAGGGAAAATAGTCCTGAAATTGATTTCGGTAGGAGAAACTACTTTTCTGTTGATTTCAAGGTTCAATTGTACACGATTCGCTATGCTTAAAGAAAATGACCACCTCTTCGGTTCTGAAAAAGAGGTGGTCAGCTCAAAAGGTTATTCGTATACGATGTTGATTACACCAACTTCATCTTCACCGGATCCCAGTTTATGATCTCTTTAGTAAAGTAACTCTCATTACAAGCCAAAGCAGGGGCTGCTGCTCTGAAACCGAACTCGGCATCTTCTGTGACAGGCTTACCATCTCTGATAGCATCAAAGAAATTGGTAAAGTGATCTAAATGATCGCTGTAACCTTGAGGAGCCTTGAAAACGATATCTTCCTTTGTTGGTCTTTTCCGTTGGGCGGTAGTCCATTTCGCGTCGTATTCCTTCTGCATTTTCTCCCGCATGTCTTTTGAGAAAGTAAACAGTGAATCATAGCCACCGAAACCAGGAGCTTCAGGCATCAGGCTGTGTTTCACCGTAATGTCATTTCCGATCACGTCAATGGTTCCTTCAGAACCCACCAGTCGAATCACTTCCTGACCACCTGTACCGCTGATGAAGTTCACCTGGAGTGTCAACTGATAAGCTTGGTGTTCAGGGCTGTCCGGATATTGCATCACACCAGACATCACATCAGGTAGGTTTCGACCGTCTTTCCAATAACTGAATTGACCGGTACTGTAAATGCTTTCAGGTCCTTTAGAACCTGTAATTAAATGCGAACCACTGAGGAGATGAATGAAAAGATCGCCGGCTACTCCGGTACCTACTTCTTTGAAAGCTCTCCACCAGAAGAATTTTTTGGCGTCAAAGGCCATCCTCTCTGTAGCCTCTATGAACATATCCCAGTTGGTGGTCAAAGCACTGGCGTCATCCGGGATGGTATATTCCCAGGCACCAATGGAGCTTTGACGGTCATAAACCGCATTTACCATATTGAGGTCACCAATCTCTCCGGCGGCTAAAAGTTCTTTTGCCTTAGCATAGCCAATACTACTCACCCGCTGACTACCTACCTGAAAAACCTTACCTGATTTTTTGGCGGCTTCCATCACCGGATAACCCTCTTCAATTTTATACACCATTGGCTTCTCGCAGTACACGTGTTTGCCTTTGGCCAAAGCGTCAATGGCGATTCTGGCATGCCAAACGTCTGTGGTACAAATGAGAACAGCGTCAATATCTGGCCTGTCCAGTAGGTCTTTATAGTTTGTAGTTACAAACAAGTCATTGCCATGTTCTTCCTTTGCATTTTGAATACGACCGGTATACAAATCACAAATGCCGGCCAGTTCAACTCCAGGAACTCTGAGAGCGGTTCTCAGGTCAAAGTGCCCCTGAACGCCATAACCTATGACACCGATTCTAACGGTATCGTTTGAACTGAAACCTTTTTCGTAGCGAAGAATTCTTTCTTCTGCTTTGGCTTGATTTGCGAATGAACTTAACGGAGAAGCGGCTGCCACCAGACTTGTGGCACCAATCTGCTGTAAAAACTTACGTCTTGAATTCGAGTTATTATTTTTCATTATGATTATAAAATTCAGGTTGAACTATTAATTAATGGAGTAGCTCACAAAAGCTACTTTCTTGCTGTCAGCACTCCAGGATGGAACATTAAACGTTCCCTGGCCACCGTAAAATACAGGAGTTAAATCAGTGATTACTTTTGACTCAAGATTCATCAAACGGAGCTTGACTTGTTTCCCAAACGGGTGCGACTGTTTTTCATCGGATACATAAGCAATGTAGGCAATCCACTTTCCATCCGGTGATGGGTGTGGAAACCAGTTGGAGTTTTCGTCGTTCGTTAATTGTATTGGGTCAGAACCATCGGCATTCATACGCCAGATTTGCATGTGGCCTGTTCTGTACGAATGGAAATAAATGTATTTTCCATCCGGAGAATAATCAGGACCATCATCCAGGCCTTCTGTATCTGTCAATCTTTTTTCCTGGCCTCCATCTATGCTGATGGAATAGACATCGTAGTTTCCGTTTCGCTCACCGCAATAGGCCAGCGTTTTGCTGTCGGGGGTCCAGCCATGCCAGAAAGACATGACCTCTGAAGTGACCTGTTTGGGTACACCTCCATTGATTGGCATCACATAGACCTTAGATTTGTAAGGCTTTGGTGATGGATCATTTCTGTCCACATTGCTGATGGCCAGCCATTTCAGATCTGGTGAAATACCGTGGTCGTTATTATTATAAATGGCGAAATCTGAATTGATAACACTTACATCTTTTGTCTTCAGGTCAAATTTGTAAAGCTTACCATAGCTATTCAGAATCAGGTAATTATCCGGGTGCCAGTTAGGAGCTTCAAAGTGTTTACCCACGGAATATATTGTTTCAACATGCCCATCCGTAATATCCACGGTGTGGAAGTAGTTGGTGGTATCTTTTTTAGGTTCAGGGCGATTATAAAAGTGTGCCGAACGACCAACTATTTTCCATTCACCACCGATTTTTTCTATCAACTGAACCTCACGAGAAAGTGTTTCTTTCCCTTCTTTGCTGATAGAAACCTCGTCATGACTTACCCAGGCCGTATTGCCACTGAAGCTCATATCGTGATTTGAATGCACTGAAAAACCACCATTTCCCATGATATTGGCAGGTGGATTCTGCATAAAAGAAGAGGGGATGATACTTGTTGTTCCGTCCGCTGAAGTATTGATAATTCGACCCTTTGGTCTGGCTGCCCAGCAGTCTTTAAAGGCTTGAACGTCCCCTTTTCTCCAGGCTGTTCCTTCTTTTTCCAATAAATGAATAATAGCCAATGAGTCCTGGCTAAAGGCGACCTGGTTGAAGAATAACAGCAGGCCAAAGGCGAGTAATTTTTTCACAATAGTCAAAAGGTTTAATTTTTATTTCCGCACAAATGAAAGCAGAATATCTATTATCTCAAAAAAAGATAATAAAATATTTTTAAACTTAATATTGATATAGTGCAAACATGGCAATTTTAAAATTCCATTTGCAAATCCTAAGTTTGCGGCTGTTATAAAAGGTATTTTTCATTTGTATGAGTGATTTCGGGACCCATAATTACATAGCCAACTTGTCTATCGACTGTGTCATTTTTGGCTATGAAGAGCAGGAATTAAAAGTGTTGATCGCCAAATGCATTTACGGAGATAATTTATGGAATCTTCCCGGTGGGCATATTCTTCGAACCGAAAGCATTGAAGCTGCTGCCAGCCGTATTCTGGAACAAAGAACCGGCTTAAAGGATATTTACCTGGAGCAGTTCAGGGTCTTTGGACATGAAAACCGTATTCTTGAAAGTAAGTATCGGGATATTCTGCACGCCCATTTAACTAATAAATATGACGAATCTACAGCCAACTGGATCACCGATCGATTCGTCTGCATCGGGTTTTACGCTCTGGTGGATATCAGTAAGGTAAATCCACAGAAAGGAGAACTGGATGAAAAGCTTGAGTTGCGAGGCATAAAGGATATTCCGGAAATGCTGCATGACCACCAGGAGATTCTGAATTATGCTTTAGAGGCACTTCGTCAGAATCTTGATCAAAAGCTCATAGGTTTTAATCTACTCCCTGAAACCTTTACGATGAAGGAAGTACAGGAGCTCTATGAGGCCGTTTATGACAGGGAATTTCCCATGAATAATTTTCAGCGAAAAATGCTTCAGCTGGGTATTCTGGAGCGGTTGGAGAAGAAATTTACAGGGGCGTCAAATAAGGCTCCGTACTTGTATCGATTTAAGAAGTAGAATTCTAACTAATCTTTTTCAAGACCTTTGCAGGCACTCCACCCACCACGGTATTAAAGGGTACATCTTTGTTCACTAATGCTCCGGCAGCCACAATGGAATTTTCACCAACGGTAACGCCGGGTAGAATAGTAGCACCGGCACCTATCCATGCATTTTTCTTAATAGTCACTTTACCGGGAACCAACGTTTTACGATCGGCTACTGAAACCGGGTGATTTTCTGAGGTAATGTTCACCCGAGGACCTATCATCACTTCATCCTCAATTTCAATACCGCCCAAATCCAGAAAGCTGCAGGCGTGATTGATAAATACATTTTTGCCGAGCTTGATATTTAGACCAATGTTGGTGTAAAACGGAATAAAAACAGTGGTGCTGTCGTCGACTTTTTCTCCGATAATTTGCCCCAAAAAGTCACGTGCTTCCTCCACACTTGTCGATGAATTTAATTTAGCCGAAAGCTCCATTGTTCGCTTCACGGCTGCACCGATATGTGCGTATTCGGGGTCGTTCATTGGAATTGCTTCCCCAAGGGTCATTCTTTTAAAGATATTGGCTTTGTCTTCGGTCATAAAGAAAAGTTTGGTTATTGATACTGTAGATCAAATTTAGGGGAAAACCCTGTTAATATCCGGAGTAACCTTAAAAGGGGGGCAGAAACCAGCTGACAGTAAAAAAATAAAGGCTCAACAATGTTGAGCCGATATCCTGACAAATTGAAACTTTACTACTATATCTTTACTAACTATCCGATTTATTATCGGATTGAGGCCGTTAAATGACCATTTAGAAATACCATTTTGTTTTGATTTACGTGAACGATAATACGTTCAGGCTTTGACTCAACGTCCATTTCAAGAGCCAAAGATTCTTCGCCAAACGCATTCACGAAATAATACACATTATTAATTTTAGCAGCGGCCAGTCCATCTGAAAAACCATCTACAGAATCGTAGATAATCGGTACCGCTACATCTCCTTTGTCATTAATAAAACCGAACTTATCACCGAGTTTTACCAAGGCCATACCTTCATTAAAGTCTCCCACATGATCATATATTGGGGTAATCACTTCATTTCCGTTTTCATCCATAAAGCCCCATAGGTTGTTTCTTTGGAAAGCAAAAAGGTTATTGCTTGAAGTCATTAGTCTTTGGAAACCTTCCACTTTAACTCTACCCTTAGAGTTGATAATTCCAAATTTCCCATCAAGACTAAAAAGTGCATGACCATTTTTAAATTCTGAAATATTGTCAAAGCCTTTTTTTGTAATCTTTTGTCCTTCAATATCTATCATGTAAGCTTTACCTTCTGATCTGACTGTGGCAATTCCTTCGCTAAAGTTTGAAGCAAAATCATATTGGAAATCAATAACCTGTTCTCCTTTATCATTGATATAGCCCCACTTACCATCCAAACTTACAGGTGCCACTCCTTCAGTGAAGTTCAATCCAAAATCGTATTTTGGTTCTACAACCACATTACCACTTTTATCGATATAACCCGTTTTGTTATTCTTTTTGATGGCGGCATAGTCACCTTCAAATCCCAAGGCAAAATCAAAATTTGCTCCTATTACCTCTTTACCCTCTTTATTTAGATAACCGAACTTATTATCCTTTCTAAATAGTGCAAGGTCGCCCTGAAAGTTCTCTATGTGATCATATTGAGGTCTGACAAGTACGTTGCCGTTGTGTTTAATGATACCAAACTTATTATCAGCCTTCACTACGGCATAACCGTCTTTAAAGTCTGAAGCTGATTGGTATTTACAAGCTACCACCAACAAGCCCTCTTTGTTTAGGAAACCATATTGGCTGTTGATTTTAATCTTTACCAGTCCTTCGTTAAATGAATACCTGGCATTGAATGTTGAGAGTGGCAAAACTGAAGGGTTTGCCGCTTGTACGAACATAGCAGACAGTAAAAAGAAAACTGTGGCTATTGTTTTTGTTTGCTGGGTTATGATTTTATTCATGAGCTTTTGTTTTACGCAAATGGTATCCCAAAAGCTGTGCCATAAAATTTATTGAACGGTACTTTTCAAGAAAAAAAGCTGAAAATTTTGACAAAAATCATTTTTCGAGGGATGAAAAGATTTTAGCTACGATACCATTCGATGATTTGCTGGTGGTGTTTTTGTAAAGTTTAGTATCTACTAGCATCTATTGTGCCAAACTTTCCTGGTACTGCATTTCATAGAGGTTAGCATAATGCCCATTCTGACGGAGAAGCTCGTCGTGCGACCCACTTTCTACAATACGTCCGGCGTTGACTACCAGTATCTTATCTGCTTTTTGGATAGTGCTCAATCGGTGAGCAATAACTATTGCAGTACGGCCTTTCATTAATTTTGAAATGGCGTTTTGTATCAATTCCTCAGATTCGGTGTCTACAGAGGACGTGGCTTCATCAAGAACAATAATATTGGGGTTTTGCACCATAGCACGTACAAAAGAGATCAATTGACGCTGACCAACAGAAAGAGTAGAGCCACGCTCCATAACATTATAGTCGTAGTTGCCCGGTAATTGCATAATGAAATTATGAACTCCCACCATTTTTGCCGCCTCGGCAATTTGCTCGTCAGAAATAGAAGTATCACCTAAAGTGATATTATTCCTTATGGTATCAGAAAAGAGGAAAACATCCTGCAAAACCATGCCGATCTGTTGACGAAGATGATACTTGTCAAAGTCTTTGATATCAATACCATCGATAAGGATATTACCTTTATTTATTTCATAGAAGCGGGTGAGGAGGTTTATGATTGAGCTTTTTCCGGCTCCGGTGGCTCCAACAAAGGCTATGGTTTCTCCTTCTTTCACCTTAAAAGAAATGTCCTTTAAAACATAGTTGTCATCAATATATGCGAAAGAAACGTCCTGAAATTCCACAGCTCCTTTAACAATGTCTTTTCGTGTTCCCTTATTTTCAATGGTTTCGTCACTATCCAGTACTTTAATGATACGGTCTGTGCTTACAATACCCATTTGTAGTGTGTTCACACGGTCAGCGATCATTCTGATAGGCCTGAAAAACTGATTAATGAACATGATGAATGCGGTGATGGTACCGAAAGTCACATCCATTTCAGGGTTAATGATCTGTTTTGCACCATACCATACTACCAAACCTGTACCTAAGGCAGAGATGACTTCAGCCACCGGGTAATAGATGGAGTAATAAAGAATAGATCGAATATTAGCCTGACGATGCTTTTTATTGATTTCAACGAACTTCTTATAGGATATATCTTCAGAATTGAAAATCTGAACCAGACTCATTCCTGTGATTTGTTCCTGAACAAAACTGTTAAGGTTTGAAACGGCGTTTCGTACATGATTAAACGACTTTTTAATTTTCTCTTTGAAAACATAGGTCGCAAAAAGCATCAGCGGAATTGTACTCAAACTGATTAGCGATAGCCTCCAGTCGGTATAAAACATCACCGAAATGATAAGAACCAGTTGAAGAATATCTCCGGCAATAGCGGCAAAGCCCGAACTGAAAACATTGGAGAGCGTCTCAATATCAGAAATCGTTCTCGTAACTAACCTGCCTATGGGAGTTTGATCAAAATAAGAGAGTTTAAGTCCCATTATTTTCTCATACAACTGAATCCTGATATCACGAATGATGCTCTGCCCCAGCCATCCAGCCAGGTAGGTATTAAAAAAGGCGAGGAGGGAGGACGCGAAAAGCAGACCGATCATAATCAACAGCATTCGGGTCAAACCCTGCTGATCGCCCTGACTTATTGGCGTGTCAATGGTATACTTAATTAGGAGGGGTAATGCGGGCGAAAGACCTGCACTTATCAGGATTATCACTACCAGAAGAGTGAATTTACCCTTATACGGACTAATAAAGGTGATCAGGCGTTTCAAAACCGCCCGGTCAAAGATCTTACCGCTAACCTTTTCTTCTTTCAATGTAAACTGATTAACCCTTTTAAAACCCGAACTTAGAAAAAAATGTTCTCTGAACTGTCAATTGATGACAAGAGTATTGTTTTCGAAGATTATTCTTTCAGCCTGAAACCTTTCCCGGCTTCTTCGATAAAACCCAGCCCGTAAGCAAATAGCTGAATAAAACAGGCCGGAACACTCAAAATAGCTACCCAGATTGATTTGCTTAATCGTAATGAGTCAATGAACAATAAGGTAAAATAAGCCAGAAGCATGAGAAAGCTAATATTGAACAATGGCATGTAAAATACATAGGTAAACGGAACACTCATTATAAAGAGTGTAAACACCATCGGGAAAGTATGTACTAGCTTTAGCTGCTCCGGGAAAAAACGAGTGATATTTATTCTGGCCCTGCCAAAAAAGTGAAGCTGTTTGAAAAACTGCAGAAAGGAGGTTCGTCTTTTATGATAAATGAAAGCATCTTCAATAAAACCGACATTGAATCCAGCTTTAATTATTCGATGACTAAACTCAATATCTTCACCGAGTCTCGTGATCTTGTATCCACCAACGGTTTCCCAAACTTTTCTACTTAAGCCGAAATTAAAGCTCCGGGGTGTGTATTTACCACCCATATTTTTCTTTTTCCCGCGAATCCCTCCTGTGGTAAAAACCGAAGTCATTGCGTAATTGACTGCCTTTTGGATAGCGGTGAAATCTACATGAGCTTTATCCGGCCCACCGAAGGCATCCCATTTGTATTCATGGATGGCCTGAGCAACAGCCTCAAAATAGGTTTCAGGTAAAATGGCGTCTGAGTCAAGCTGAACAAAGTAGTCTGAGTTGGCTTTCTCAAAACCAAAGTTTCTGGAAAAACCCTGACCGCTGTTTTCTTTGAAATAATAATGAATGTCTAAAGTACCCCGGTATTTGGCACAAACTTCATCACACTTTTGTGTAGAGCCATCTTCAATAATGATGACTTCAAAGTCTTTAAAAGTTTGTGCTGCCAAACTTTCAAGAAGTTCGTCAACCTCATCCGGCCGGTTGTAAACAGGGGTTATGACACTGTATTTCGGCATCTTATTGAATTTCCGCCAAACTTTCCCGGTTTGCTTTCAAAATGGCTTTGATATGTTTCTTTTTTAAAGCGGTAGAAAGGAAAAGACTTTCGAATTGAGAAGGAGCCAGATAAATACCTCTTTTTAACATCGCCTGAAAGTACTTTCCGAAAAGTTCAGTATTCGTGCTTTTCGCTGTTTCCAGATCTTTCACCTTTTGATTGGTGAAGAAAAGGCTGTACATAGAGCCTACATGATTCATGGTATAAACAAGGCCGAGTTCAGTGAGGGAGTCCTTAATCCCTGAGACGATTTCCTCACCCGTTTCTTCCAGCTTTTTGTACAAGTTGGGGTTTTCCTGAATATGTTTGAGCATAGCATAACCAGCTGCCATAGCCATAGGATTACCAGATAAGGTGCCCGCCTGATAAACCGGCCCTGCCGGACTCACAAATTCCATGATCTCGGCTTTTCCACCGTAAGCACCAACGGGCATCCCGCCACCAATAATTTTACCGAGAGTGGTCATGTCAGGAGTGATGCCAAAACGCTCCTGAGCACCACCAGGTGCTAATCTGAAACCAGTCATGACCTCATCAAAAATGAGGACTATTTTTTCCTGATCACAGATATCGCGAAGTCCCTGAAGGTAGCCATCTTCAGGAAGTACACAGCCCATATTACCAACTACCGGTTCAAGAATGATAGCCGCAATTTCACCTTTATTGGCTTCGACAAGCTTTCTGACCGCTTCAAGGTCATTATATGGAGCTAAAAGTGTATCTTTTGCCGTTCCTTTTGTAACGCCCGGGCTGTCAGGTTCCCCCATTGTAATTGCTCCGCTACCGGCAGAAATCAGGAAAGAGTCGCCATGGCCGTGATAACATCCTTCAAATTTGATGATTTTGTCTCTTCCGGTATAGCCTCTGGCTACTCTGATGGCAGACATGGTTGCTTCAGTTCCTGAATTCACCATGCGTACTTTTTCTACAGAAGGAACCATCTCTGTGATGATTTTGGCCATATCTACCTCAAGGGCAGTTGGGGCTCCAAAGGAAAATGAGTTTTTGAGAGTTTTTCTTACCTGCTTCTCCACAGGCTCAAAGGCATGACCCAGTATCATTGGACCCCATGAATTGATCATGTCGATGTACTGATTGTCATCTTCATCAATCAAATAGGCACCTTTGGCTTTTTTGATAAATAATGGATTTCCGCCAACGGCTTTAAATGCACGTACCGGCGAGTTTACTCCACCCGGAATATAGTTTTGAGCCTTTGCAAATAACTTTGCACTCTTCTTTCCCACAGTATTTATTGATTTACGATTTCAAACAAACCGTGATTGTACTTCACGATCGGTACACTTTTATTTTCAGAACTTTTATTAGAGTAGTCAAACCCTGAAAGCAGAAGGTCATCCATTCGCGGGCTTTCATCCATGTTTAACCTGAAAATTTCCTTTCCATCTTTCATCATACGGCCATAAAACTTCACAAAATCATAGCCCAGATAAGTGTAGTATGATGGAAGAGCTTTCATTTTAGCGATGTAGGCCTTCTTGAACTCTTTCAAATTCGGACTCTGAGGATCAGCAAACTCCGGATAAACCAAATAAAGCTCTCTTCTTAGATTACTTCTGCTTATTGTTTCGAGATTGAACGAAGAGGCTGTAGAAAGAATAACATTATTGATATTTTTCTGAGCCAGTGCCCGCATCATGGTTGTGCCAAAACCTGAATTTCCGGCAATGAAGACATGACCCAGATCCTCTATTTCCTTGATATTTTCAACGTCTGTAAATCTTCCGGATTGTTCAACAGTGAAACCCCGGGCTTTTGCCGTTGCTTCATAAACACTAGCCATTAGCGAATCATTGCGACTGCCATCATGAAAGATGCTAACCGTCTTTGGCCTTTCAAGGCTCTCTACAAAATCAAGTGAAGCTTCAGCAATTGTTTTATTTGAAGGTTGCAACAGGAAACGAGCGTCAGAGTCGGCTAATAAAGCACTGTTATTTGAAATAGGGTGAACCTGGTAGATTTTGTTTTTCTCGGCAAAACTTTCAATGACTCTGTTTGGTCTGCCATATAAAGGGCCTACCAGAATATCGAGTTTCTTAAAATCAGGGTCTTTGAGATAGTTTTCTGCACTTTCGGCAGTGCGATCAACGTCGAAACCAGAAACTCGTACACGTATGTTTTCATCATTTAGCTCTTTCTCGGCCATTTTCATGCCGCTGTAAAGATCAAAAACGTAGCGTTTTGTAGAGGCAGCTTCCGAAACCTTGAAGTCATTAAGGTCAAACGGCAAAAGAAGTCCGATGTCCGTTACTTCATCATCGTAGGCTCGAACAAAGTCTTTCTCTACGGCAGCATTTTTCTTTTCATCTGTTTTGAGATTAAACCGGTTAGTCAGTAAATCAGAGAGTTCAAGATCGCTTCTGGTGTTATAAGAGCGTTTCTGAATATTTTTTACCAACGTCTCCGCAATCAATCTATCCGCCGGGAATTGCTCATTGAGTTCTTTAAGCAAGGTTACATTCTCCATACCCGGAATATACTTTTGCTTTAGCTTTTGAACATCCTCCGAAAGCCCTGATGACGTTATTCTTTCAAGGTATGAAAGACCTTCTCCAAAGTAGTTATCAACGAAATTGGCATAGCCGTATAAGTAGTATGCGTCGTCTATTTTCTCCCATGTTTCAAATCTTGCAAAAAGGTCTCTTAGCGTAGCTCTTGCCTGATAGCTCTTATTTTGATCAATAGAAGCAAGTGCAAAATAGTAAAGAGCGTATGGGCTTACGGCGTTATTGTAAGTTCGTGAAGTAAGTGGTGTGAAAAGGTCAATTGCTTTGTCAGAGTTGCCTGATGCATAAGCCTGTACTCCTTCTTTGTATCTGAGCAAATAGTCTTCTTCTGTAAGCTGGCCAATGGCCGAAAAACTCACCAAAAAAGCAAGCACATAAGTAAATCGCATAGATGCCGTGTAATGTGAAACTGTAAAAAAACAAAAATGTTCTGTGTCAATCAAACACAGAACATCTTTTGTTATCTCTTTTTCTTCTTCTCTTTCAGTTCCTTGGCCTTTTGACGGTTGGCCTCTTCCTGAGCCTGAAGTTGTTTTTCCAGATAGCTCGAGAACTTATTTTTCTTTTTCGGTTTACTGGCGTAATTCCGTTTGTTTTCATCCAGTACCTTCCTGATTTTGTCTTCGTCCACAAATCGTCTTACAATCAACTGTTGAGCAATAGTAACAAGGTTAGAAACCAGGTAATAGAAACTCAAAGCGGCAGGGAAGCTATTCAAAACAAAAAAGAAGACCAATGGGAAGATGTATGACAACTTCTTCATGTCAATTGGCCCCGGCTGAGAAGGTGTGATCTGATTGTTATAATAGGTAAACGCCAAACTTGAGAGGGTCATCAAAACCACAAACAAACTCAGGTGATTTCCAATTACCGGAAGGTCAAACCCCCAGCTGATGGGTGCATCATATGTTGAAAGGTCACTTGCCCATAAGAAGCTTTTCTGACGGAACATCTCCATATTCGGGAACAGGAAGAAGACCGACATCAAAATTGGCATCTGAAGAAGCATTGGGACACAGCCACTCAGCGGACTAACCCCGACCTGCTTGTACAGGTTCATGGTCTCCTGCTGCTGTTTTACCTGATCGTCACCTACTTTCTCTTTAATCTCTGCAATTTCAGGAGCCAGAATTCTCATTTTGGCTGAGCTCACGTAAGATTTATAAAGCAGAGGTGTTAAGGTTGTTTTTATCAATAACACAACCGCGATAATCAGGAAACCGTAGTTGGAGAAGAATTTCTCAAGCCAGTTAAATAGCGGTACAAAAACAAAACGGTTAATTGGCTTTACAATATCATAACCCAAATAAAGGTTTTTGTGAAAGTCCGGAGCCACATCTTTGAGCTCTTTCATTTCATTCGGGCCAAAATAGAACTTCAGGCTGTTAGCACTTTGCATTGGTAACTGAGCCGTAACAATCGCATCCTTAACAATGGTTGTGTCGTTTTGAGGAGTATTCAGAACCAACGCCAGATTTTGAAAAGCCTGATTTTCACTGATCAAACCGGTTGTAAAGTATTTCTGCTTAAACGTAAACCAGTTTACATTGTCTTCTGCTGTCTCTTCAATATCACCTGTGCTTCCTAAACCATAATCTTCAAAATCTCCATCCGTTTCGTAGAAGTTGATCTGAGCAGCTTTTCGGTTTTCTTCGAGATCATTTTCAAGCTTTTTTAGTTTGTTTTCCCATTTAACATTGATCGGCTGATTTTGAATAGAACGGGATGTGCCATTGAAATTCAGATCATAATCCAATGCAAAGCCTTCATCTGCAAGCGTGTAGGTTTGCTCTATGCTTTCTCCATTTGCTAAAGTCAGGTTGAAAACAGCTGACTTGTTATCGTTTGAGTTTACTTGAAAATAAAGATCTGTCAGGTTTAGAGGACCGGTTGGTGTCTGAACTTCCAGGTCCAGTTTTGAACTATTTTCATCTATCAGAACCAACGCAGACTCTTCATTATTGATGAAGTTGTCGTATGTCTTATGATCCTTCAGTTCTACTCTTTTGATGGCACCGCCTTTTGAAGACAATGTTACGAAGAGGTCCTTGTTTTCAAGGACAATTTCTTTGTCTTCGCCACTCACTGCACCTGAGAAATCTCCAAATTTGGCCTTGATGGCTGCAGTATCTAAAACAGCCTGAGCAGGAGTTGAAGCGGCTTGTGCTGAAGCTTCTACAGCCTGCTCGGTAACAGCGGTTTCGGTTACAGGCTCAGGAGTGGTAGGGGGGTAAAAGTACATGTACCCACCATACATTAGAAAGAGCAAAACGAATCCTATGATGTAATTTTTATCGAATTTTTCCATTTAGGAGGTTTGTTGTAACAAATTTTCGTGCAAAAGTCGTAAAAAACTTTGAGCTGGCAGAAGTAAAAAGTGATTAAGTGAAGTCAGGCTTGATAATCGGTAAGGGCATCCGGCACCAGAGCAAAGCTATCTTGTTAAAGTACAAAAAGAGAGGCTTCAAATTTAAATAGCATCCGGCATTGGTCCCAGATTTACCCAGCCACCATCCACAATAATGTTTTGCCCGGTGATTTGGTCAGCACCCTCAGAAAGAAGAAAAAGTGCGGCAGCAGCTATATCAGTGGTTCGGGAAATTCGCCGTGTAGGAATGATGCGATCCCAGCCTTCTTCATAGTCTGGCTGGCTCATGGTTCTTTCAGTGGCGGTGGCACCAGGCGAAATGCAGTTTACGTTGATGCCTTTGGGGGCTAATTGAGTCCCCAATGATTTAGCCATAAAAGCAATCGCAGCTTTGGTCATTCCATAGGCTTCGAGTTCATCATGCGGCTTTTGACCTGTGGTGCTGGAGAGTAGAATGATTTTTCCTCTTTTCTTTTGCTCAATAAGAGCTTTGGCAACTCGCTGACATAAAAAGAAGGTTCCTTTGATGTTGAGGTTTATCAACTTCTGAAAAGCGTCCTCCTGATATTCCAGAAAAGGTCCAAAAGTGGTGATTCCGGCATTTGCAATAGCAAAGTCTAAAGTACCGAACGTCTCAAAAGCAGTATCAATTAATTGGTCAATAAGTTTTAAGTCTCCCGCATCACCGGGTATAAAAACACAATGATCACCCAACTGTCGCTGAGCCTGTTGACCCAGATTAGAGTCAACATCATTTAATACCACACGGGCTCCTTTCTCTATCAACTCTTTAGCCATCTCAAAACCAATGCCTTGGGCAGCACCTGTTATTATGACAGATTTATTTTCAAAATTCATTGTACCAGCCACTTCATCATTTCTTCTAAAACCCTCACATAGTCCTCATTTTCATAGGCTCCTGAGTCATGGCCTAAAGCAGAATAAAAGGTCTTTCCCTTACCAATTTCTTTAAACCATATATTAGGGTGTTCAGGGCCCATACCAAAACCCTTATTCTTTATCCAAAGCATATTTCCGCTGGGGTCAATAGCTTCACCATCCATTTGAAACAAGACAGTAAAACCAGCCTTCTCAGGTGTTTCATTAAAAACGTACCATTCGTCGTCGTGGTTGATGGACTTCGGTAAATTCTGAGTGACAAATGTACTATCTGTAATATTTTGCAATTGGAGAGTCGCTTCCTGAATATGATTTTCTATTGGGTGATGTGAAAAATCGGCTCCGATGAGGTTTTGTGTGTACCAATCCCAGTGATGAGAACCGTCACCGGCGGCATGAAGCCCCATAAAACTTCCTCCATTTTCAATATAGTGCTGAAAATCAGACCTCTGTTGATTAGTCAAAACTTTACCACTGACATTGTTCCAGATGACGAGATCAAACTCTTTTAGCTGTTTTTCATTGAAAATGCCCCCTTCATCAAACTGATATAAAAACCAATTGTTTTGCTCAGCAATCTTCTCAAAGGCTGGCTTGGCAGCTTCTATTCCTTCGGAATGCACAAAGGCATTAGCTTTTGAAAAGAGCAATATTCTTTTTTGATTTTCAGGGAATTCAATTGTCGGAGCTTTTTCCTCAAAATAGGGAAACCCGTTTTTGACCTTGTACATGAAAACAGCAAATGCTGCTGCAAAAAGAATAATAAGGGAAGCCAGTACTGCGACTATTCTTTTTAACCATTTCCTTTTCTTTTTTCGCGGTCTGTGACTCATTAGAGGTGTTTTATATAGGGTGCGAGGCAACTTACAAAATTTAGAGGAATTAATAATTTTGTGCCGCTGTTTTACTTCAAATTCGAAAAAATGACAAAGATAAAATCGACGACCGTTCTCGGTATCATACATAACGGCAAGGTAGCTCTTGGAGCCGACGGGCAGGCGACCATGGGCAATACCGTGGCGAAATCAAATGTAAGAAAGGTAAGAAAACTGGCAGGAGGTAAAATTCTGGCTGGTTTTGCAGGTAGCACAGCTGATGCGTTTACCCTAATTGAGAAATTTGAAGAAAAGCTGGGTGCATATGGTGGTAATATGAAAAGGGCGGCAATTGAGTTGGCCAAGGATTGGCGTACAGATCGCTATCTCAGAAAGCTTGAGGCAATGATGGTTGTGGCCAATGCTGATGAAATGCTGGTGATTTCCGGTACCGGCGATGTATTGGAGCCAGATCATCAGATTGCAGCCATAGGTTCAGGAAGTATGTATGCCCAGAGTGCGGCTGTTGCTTTAAAAAAGCATGCGAAAGAAATGTCAGCCAAAGAAATGGTGGAAGAAGGCCTACACATTGCGGCTGACATCTGTATCTATACAAACCACAATCTAGTGATTGAGACGCTGGATTAAGCAAGGTATTTCATGGCGAAATTCAAGAGTTTTTTCACCTTCGGAGTGTAAGGGGGATAGAAAATGGAACTGGGGTTAAAGTGATTCTTAATCACAGGTTTCAAATGACTGAATTCCAGAAAGCCTTCATAACCGCCACTAACACCAATTCCTGAATTATTAATGCCACCAAAAGGCACGCCATGATAAATGAACTGGATGCCAAAATCATTATGAACTATCGGCCCTGAGCTCGTTTTTTGCTCCAGGGCCTTTTTTGTGGCTGAAGAACCACCAAACATATAGATCGCCAAAGGTTTTTCACCCTGATTTATGAGGTTGATGGCTTCATCAAAATTTTCATACGTCAAAACCGGTAATACCGGCCCGAAAATCTCTTCTTCCATCAGGGGCATATTTAAGTTAATATCGGTCAGTATAGTAGGAGGGATAAAGCAATCTGATTGTTCTCTTTTAGAACCATAAACTATGCTGGCACCTTCTTGTACACTTTTGTCAATCAGGTCATCAATTCGCTCAAAATGCTTTTCATTGATGATTCTGCAGAAGTCACTATTGTTTCGGTAATCCGTTCCCGAAAGGTTTTCAAAGGCCTCTTTCAGAGTCTGAATAAACGGTTCTTTCAGGTCTTCTTTGACCAAAATATAGTCAGGGGCAATACAGGTTTGTCCTGCATTGAGAAATTTTCCAAAAGCAATTTTTTTTGCAGCCGCTTTAAGATTCACACCACTATCCACCACACATGGCGATTTACCCCCCAACTCTAAAGTCACTGAAGCCAAATGTTCAGAGGCTGCTTTCATAACCAGTTTTCCTACAGTGGGGCTGCCGGTAAAGAATACATGATTGAAAGGGAGTTTTTGCAAGGCAATGGCCATTTCTGCTCCTCCAGTAAAAACGCAAACTTCATCTTCGGGGAACAATTCTTCAATCATTCTGTGGAGCAGGTCAGAGGTGTTGGGCGTGAGCTCTGATGGCTTGATGATGGCCGTACAACCTGCGGAAATTGCTGCCATAAGAGGTTTGAGAGCCAATAATAAAGGGTAGTTCCAAGGCGAAATGATAAGGGCATTACCTTTCGGCTGAGCCAGTAACTTGTTGGATGTTCCAAGAAATAGAAGAGGTACACTTACGGATTTGGGAGCCATCCAGGCTTTCAGATTTTTAATGATAAACCTGGCTTCGCTGATTACGGGCATGATCTCGCTGATCTTTACCTCGGTTTCGCTCTTTCTGAAATCCTTATATAGTGCCTCAGCGATGCCTGATTGATTCTTTTCGACCCAACTTTTTATGGCTTTGATTTTTGAAATCCTTTCAGAAGCTTTAGAACTTCTTAGTTCCAGCGACTTAGCCTTTTGTTTCTCAAAAACAGAATTGAAGTCAGGGTTATTTGAGGGCATAGGTTTTGTTGATGTTTTCTTCTGCAATTTAAATTTTTCTGTTTGGGATTCTCTAATTTTAGGTCGCTTAACCGACCTGCTTATCAGTACTCTTGCCGAAAATATTGAATTCCTGAGGAAACTCGATGACCTGACACAAAAAGAGCTTGGCACTGAACTGGGAATGACCCGGGCGGCCATCGACTCCTATGAAGGTGGCAGAGCTATTCCTCCGTACAGCAAGCTGAAAATCATTGCGGAATACTTCGGGAGAAAGGTGGAGGAACTCACAGAAAAGAAACTTTGGCTGCAAAGTACGGATCAGCAGGAAATCTGGAAGGACAGGTCTGAAGAGGAAACTTTTGAACAGCCAATTTCTGAAATGGTCGTTTCATCATTAGGTAAAATTCCCATTCTGAGCGGAAAGCAGTTTGAACAGTTCTCTAGCCCAGATTTTGATGTCAGTAGTGAAGCGAAAGACTTTTTGTCGATTCCGGTGAATAGGCAATTTGCAGGTGAATTAGTGGCTTTTGAAGCAACAAAAGATTTTCCTATTGCGGGTTCACTCCTTGTTGCAGAGAAGCTTCCAAATATTCAGGAAGTTGTGGATAGTGATTGTTATTTGTTGGTCACAAAAGGGGGGCTAATTTACAGGCGAGTCTACAATCAACTAAGAACCAGAGGGGTTCTTGTACTTACGCCCGAGGTTGCGGACTTGGCAACAATTGATTTACCCACTCTTGAGATTCATAGCGTTTGGAAACCTCAGGCCGTGATTTCATATCAGGCTCCTGAGATGAAGCCGGATCCTTCAGAAGCTAAAAGGTTAGTTAATCAATTGAAAGCAGAGATAGACCGGCTGGGGTAAAAACTTATGGTATCAAACGACTTCAAATTTTATTTAGGTGGCCAGAAGTCGCTGGAGAAACTCAAATCTTCGGAACGATCAATTAATAAAAGCTGGTTCATATTATTCTTCAAAAAATGGATAAGCGAACCGAGTCAAAAATTCTTTATCAATCAAGATATTGTTTGACTTTGGAGGGTTGTATAAGGTAGCTCTTACCGAGCTCATACCAGAGTCCATCTCCCAGATTTATATAAAGACCCGTTTTTTTCGGAGTTTTCTGTAAGGCCTGGTCAGGCCTGAATTCTCCTGAGAAAATATCTTTTAAAAAGGGATTTAACTCTTCCCATTTTTTTGAAGATGATTCTTTGCCAACATTCTTATGGAAGGTTCTGTTTTTAAAAGAGGCCTCAAAGTTTATTTCCTGATGCTCTTGCTTATCAATTCTTAATACGGTGATCAGTAGGGGAGCCTCAGTTTCAGTAGCTTCAAAAATGGCCTGTTGTAATTCTTGGGTAAATTGTAAGGCATCTTCCTCATTCGCAGGATAGCCGGTTTTACCTTCATGAGC
Organism: Jiulongibacter sediminis; assembly: GCF_001306455.1. GTDB lineage: Bacteria > Bacteroidota > Bacteroidia > Cytophagales > Spirosomataceae > Jiulongibacter > Jiulongibacter sediminis. Next base: position 236,047 of record NZ_LGTQ01000005.1, read on the forward strand.
GATATTCCAGTAAAATTCTTCTTCCTCCAGCGTTTCCTTTGAAGTTAAAGTAAGCTTCTTTGAAAAGTTCTTAAAATGAGATAACCAATTTTTGCCAAGTTTCCCATTCCATTGAAGATCGTCGTTCTCAGTAAAGCCTTCCTGGAAAATCTCATCGGGTTCCAGTTCCTCCCGGCCCAGATAGGTGATTTCAAAATTGACTTTTAGCTCGTTTTCCTCTTCTTTCAGTTGAATCTCAATGGCGTGTGCGTAGGGTGCGGGGGTTAATTCATTCGTCTGAAACTGAATATGCATGAGCTGTTTTGAGTTTGTCTGTTTTGCCGGTAATGGTCAGTTTAAATTCCTTTAGGAAAATAACTTCTTTTGGAGCCTCAAATTTAGCCATTTTGCTTTTTAAAGTGCTGACAATGGTTGGGTCTTTTTGGCTGGTCTCAATGAATAAAACCAGTTTTTCGCCCAACTTGTTATCAGGTAAACCAATACAGAAGAAGGGTATTTTGAGTTTTAAAATTTTATCAATCCTTTGCTCGATTTCGTCAAGGTGAAGTTTAACCCCGCCGCTATTAATTACTCTGTCTGCCCGGCCTTTCAAAAGAAACTGATCGTTATTGACGATTTCAGCTAAGTCATTTGTGATTAACCAATTTTGATCAGTGCATTCATTTTTGACGCATAACTTTCCCTCTTCATCAAGTTTAATTTTTGTGCCTTGAAGTACTCTGAAATAATCATCGGGTTGGTCTCCGTTCAGCCTTTTTATGGCAAAATGAGTGATCGTTTCGGTCATTCCAAAGGTAGCATAGACCGGAGATGAAATCTCTTTTATTTGCTTTTCCAGTTGTGCTGAAACGGCAGCACCACCAATAATGATACTTCCGGCCATAGCCAAAAGATTATACCCCCGTGAATCTTCCAGTAAATTCTGCAATTGCAGGGGTACAAATGCCATAAAACACCTACCCCTTTTTTGGTCAATCATATAGCCGAAAGAGCCAAGGTTATCACTCAGGTTTCCATCCGGTTTAACAATCAGGAGTTCTGCTCTCAATTCCAAAGCTCTGATAATCATTAGTTTGCCCGCTATGAAATGAACGGATAGATTACATAAAAAAAAGCTTTCCTCGTTAAGAGAAAAAGCTTTTTGACTTTGATGAACTGAAGCTAAAATTTGCTTTCGGCTCAGTGAAATTGCTTTCGGTGTACCAGTAGAGCCGGAGGTTTTAACTGTTAAATGGTCAACCCCACCTTGCCATTCAAGAATGAATTCTTTGACTTCATGAAAATAGGTGTCATTGGGCTGCGAATTGATGATGTCACCCTCCTGGCTTACAAAAATCATTTATGAGAAAATTCTGATCGTATTGGCGGTTTCGTCAAAAGAAGTGTTGTACTTCTTTAGGGCTGAAGTGGCCGGACCATTGGTCACTGCACCTGTGTTTGAAAATTCGGAACCATGGTTAGGGCAACGAAAATCATTAGTATTCGCACGATAGTTTACCGTTGTACCCTGATGGGTGCAGGAAGAGCTAACTGCGATGAAGGTGTCATTCAAGGTCCTTGCCACAATAATGTTTCTTGAGCTTACCACCAAAAAGCCACCTTGCGTTTTCAACGAGCTATTGGCAGCGGCATTCAGGTCAAGAGTGAAGTCAACTCCTGTTGAACCTCCGGGATTAGGATTAGGATCAGGAATTTCTCCTTCACTACAGCTTTGCAGGCAATTCATCAGCATGATAGCCCCAAAGCCAATACCCATTTGCTTCATGAAGTCCTTTCTATCAATCGTGCTCTTTTCTGATTTTTCTTTAGTTAACTCTGCCATTTTTAAGTCGTTTTGAATGATTGTTTTGCAATATATGTTTCAGATACGTTAAAACAGAGGCGATGGTGGCAAACCCCGCCGAAAAAGATGATTTTTTGTAAACAGGTGTCTGAAAAAGATAAATTCTCTCATTTCAGAATCTGATTTGGATAATAAATCCTCATTAAAGAGTTTTGAATCATGAATTCTGAAGAGTTTAAAGAAAACCCAATTGACGATTTTAAGGCCGCTGAAAATCCGGGTCTTATGGAGTACGCTCATACTGCCGGAGGTGCGGTAATCAGGCCTGAAGATATGGGTAAGGTCAAAGGTAAAGCCCAAATGGCCATGCGTCAGCAGACTTTTGATCAGTTGGAGAAGATTTACCGTCAAATGGAGTTTCTTAACAAACAGGCTGAAGGCATCAAAAGCCGTATAGAAGTTTCAGAACGCATTTATAATGCTCAGATGAGTTTTGAACCTGTCATAAATCATCACTACTATCTATATGAACGAAAGGATGGAACTGACATGCTCTCAATGGTTTCCCCGGAAGAATGGGGACGGAAAATTCCTTTTAACCGATTCTTAGCCAAAGTCTTCCTTTTAGCTGACCACACCTGGAAAGTTGACTTTGTGGAGGTGGAAAGAGAGAGTATTGAAATCTAAAACCTTCGCACTTAGAGTACTTTTTGTTTTCAAAAACTCCTGTAAAGGGTTCTAGTCCTTCATCAACTTTAATTAAACTGAATTTCAGAATTGCATTTGTCATGATGAACTAACGGAATTCAATTTAACGGTCAAAAAATACCTATTTACATTATGTTATGCCTCTCGTGGGATACGGAACTTTGTTTAGTTCATTCATTGAAACAAGATTCAATGGAAGCTATCTCAAAAGCTCCGAATTTAAATTGTTAAACATCAGGCAATTATCCCATGAAAATTAAATTAGTACTTCTGCTTTTCAGCTTTTCGTTTCTCGATTCTAATGCACAGGAATTTTTAGACGTTGCCGGGGGCAATGCTTCAATTGTAAACACAGGAACCACAAAGCTTGAGATATTGTCAAAAAGTCCTTCTGGCTCCGCAGGGGTTGGTTTTGGCGATGATAATACTGTCAAAGCAGTAACAGGCTATAGCGGGGGAGATGATTTGTTCAAGATTAATCACACTCCTGAATTGACTTCGAATCACCTTACCATTGATAATTCCGGGATGATCGGATTGAATTCTGTACCGGCTAATGCCCGGTTATTTATCAAACACAATTCTACTTCAGGTTTATCCGGGTCGGCACATTTAGAGCTTCAGGAGACAGGTCCTTCTGACTTTGCCAGATTAAAATTTACAAACGAGGGAAATACAGCCCAATGGACAATGGCCGCCCGAAGTGAGGATGGAAGTGCCTTGCTGAACTTTTTCTATAACGATGGGACAGACTTCGCAAATATTCTTTCTTTAGATGGAGATCTCTTTAGGGTTGGGATAAGACAAACAGAGCCCGAAGCCTATTTACACATCAGGCAGGTGGATGCCAATGTAGATGCCCTTATCCTGGAAAACGATGACCAGACAGGAGGAGAAAAGTGGGGTTTGCGAATAGAGGACGACGATTTGGAATTCAGGTTTGAGGGTGACTTAAGGGCCTATATTTCTTCAGCTACAGGGGCATACACGGCGGTTCCGCCTGTTAGTTCCGCTTCAAATTTAAGAAAAGCCAGTGGTACTTCTGAAGATGAAATTATGAATACGATATCTCAATTTGATCTCAGAAATCCTGAGGATTTAAAAGAGATGGAAACTGTTTTGCCGGGGCTTTTCCACCAGGCAGAGGGGTCTGAGAATTTGTTACTTGATTACTCACAGTTAAACGTAATCTCATTATCGGCTCTGAAAAAACAGAAAGCTCTTTATGAAAAGCAGTCGGAACAGCTCATCGAAATAGACCAAAAGACAAAGAGTCTTGAAAGCAGGTTGGCTAAGCTAGAAGAAACCCTAAATAGAAATTAATCATGAAGAAGTTTAAAAGTCTATTGCTTTGTCTTTTTGTAATGAGTCATCTCAGTGCTCAAAACTATTTGGAGATCGTTGGCGACTCTAAAATCACCAATGAAAGTATGGCTTTGTTATCCATTCTTTCAACCGGGACAGATGAAAACTCCAGAATTGAAACGGGCAGTGATCTTACCTATAAAGCTGGTATTGCTTATAACGGAGTTAATGACGTTGTCATACTAAGAGGTAAGCTCGGCGAAGGCGGTTTAATGATGAATCAAAACGGTAAAATCGGGATTAATGAGGTGCCGGGTGATGCCCGATTATTTATAAAGCAAAACTCCACCTCAGGTTATTCCGGGTTTTCGCAGTTACATCTTGAAGAGGCATTCGCTGGTGGTGAATCATTTATTAAAATGAAAAATGAAGGTAGTTCGGATGCATGGGGAATCACCGCCAATGCAGGTGTTGTGACAGGAAAGTTTAAATTAACCAAGTTTGACGCAACTCAATCAGTTGATTTAATAACTCTGGACGGTGATACATTCAGAGCAGGAATTCATAATACCTCACCTGAAGCTTATCTACATCTTAAACAGCAATTTGCGGGTATAGATGCGATGGCCTTTGAAGAACCCGCCAGTCAGGGCTCTGATAAATGGAGCTTTAGGATTGGTGATAATGACATTCTAATATATTTCAACGGAGGTATCAGAGGAGGTTTTGATTCTGCTACAGGCAATTATAATAATTTCCCTCCATCAAGTTCGGTTCCGGAAAAAAATAAAGGACGGCTGGTTCAGGTAGCCAACATTTGTGAACTGGAACCCATGCTTTTTGCCACAAAAAGAGGCATGACGTTTTCATATGATCTAAGTTCCGTTTCAGAATCAAATTCTTTGGTCACCTATAAAAATGGGAGACCAGGTTATCTACCAAATGAGGTAGCTCGTGCGACTGCTGAAGCCTGGAGTAAACTTCAGAACGAGATTCTTCAACGAGCAGAAGAGATCGAGAATAAAAGACAAACGCTTCTGCTTCTGGAGGAAAGAGTTACCAAACTTGAAAAGCAAACCCATTAGGTTTATTAGCCCAATACAAAAAGGTTCTCTTTTATAAGTTTGATGGCGATGGCCAAAAGGATCAAACCAAAAACCTTTTGTAAGACCTCAATACTAGCAGCACTGATTTTCTTTTCGAGCCATTTCGAAGATTTTAAAACAGCGTAGACCAAAACAAGGTTAATTAAAATACCAATGATAATGCTCTCCACATGATAGGCAGCCTTTAAAGAAAGGAGGGAGGTCATAGTACCGGCACCGGCAATAATAGGAAAAGCCAGCGGAACAATAGAGCTGCTTCTGGCCCCCGTGGTGGGGTTATGTTTGAAGATTTCTCTACCCAGTATCATCTCAAAGCCCATCAGTAAAAGAATAATAGCACCAGCAACTGCAAAAGAGCTAACATCAACACCAAATAAAGCCAGAATCTGGGTTCCCAGATAGAGGTAACCAAACATCAGTAAACCTGATACAAGGGTAGTGCGTTCTGCATGAATTTCTCCGGTTTTCTTCCTGATATTCAATATGATAGGTATAGATCCCAGAATATCAATGATAGAAAATAGAATTAGGGAAACGGAGAGGATTTCTTTAGGATCTAATTTCATGAGCAGTTTGTTTTATGAAGTTTTTTAATTGTTCGGTTTCTTCATCGGTGATGGCCGGGAAGTTGGCTATTCGGAAAGAATTTTCTTTCCATTCTCCGTAACCGTTGCCGAGTAAAATACCGTGTTCGTTTGCTTTATTTTTGAGTTTGCTGAGTTGAGCAGGATTAATTTCAAAAGCCAACACTGACTGCGACCGGCAAAGTTCATTTTTGACTAACGAAAAATAGCCTTCTTTCTCGAAGAAAGCATAGAGATCTGCCGCTCTTTGCTTAAGCTTTTGATCAATATGCTCAATCGTCTCAACTTCCTTAGATATTCCATTCAGAAGGAAAATATTGAGAATGTTTGGCGTGTAGTTTGTTTGGTACTTTTTAAAGTTCTCGCGAATGAAGTTCAGGCTGTTATAGTGGTTCCTTTCATTCACTTTTTCGGCTTCCTTAAGTCCTTTTGGCGAACATATCAATATACCCATTCCTGAGGGCAAACCGAGTCCTTTCTGTACCGAGGCCAACCAGAAATCACCTTCTGTGAAGTCAATTTTCTGAGCACCTAATGATGAGGTTATGTCAAAGCACCTTAAACTTTTTGAAGGTAAAACCTCAATAAACTGATTTTGAATTACTGTACCATTACTGGTTTCGTTTTGAACTGCACAGTAAAAGTTAGCGTCAGGATCAAGTTCTACCTTTTCTATGGTCTCATCCAGTTTATATCTGGAACCTCTGATAACGGTTGAGGCTTCTGCCGCCGGATTTGTGACCGTATATTTAAACCATTTTTTACCAAAGGCTCCGTTGTATAAAAATTGTACTCTTCCACCAATGACCGACTGAGCCAAAATCTCCCAGGCCTCAGTTGCCGAGGAGGTGAAAAAGACCTCATATTCATACGGGATGCCCTGCTTTTCTTTAAAGATCTCAATCGTTTCTTTGAGCAAATCCATGAAAGCCGGACTACGGTGATTCATTTGAAGAATCCCCGAATCAAAAGCCTCATTCAGGTATTTTTTTACCTGAGGGTATATTTTTGATGGGCCCGGATAAAAAGTAATCATACAGCTCTAAATTCTCCGCAAAGGTCTTAAAATTCTATGGATAGCCCTTGGGTTTCACCTTAAAATAAGTTTATAGTTTGATGATACAACCTTTCTGCTAATCATCTCATTTTGAGAGGGTAAATTGTTGAATCTGATTACAGGATTATGCGAAAACTCTACCTATTTCTTTTATTCTTGCCGTTCATTGAGGCCTGTGAGACTTCTGCCGGTCTTGCTGATGAGACCGTCGAGGCTTATGTACCGGTCTATAAATCCTATGAAGAAATGAGTCAGGTTAGGCTTGATCCTTCCAAAAAGCTTGAAAAATCCGGTAAAATATACATCTACAAAACCGCACTTTTGATTAGTGAGCCGGGTCAGGGTGTTCATATTTTCGATAACCGGGATTCCCGAAAACCAAAACGCCTGAATTTCATTGCTGTGCCCGGGAACAGGGATATGGAGTTAAAGGATAATATTCTTTATGTAGACAATGGGCTGGATTTAGTAACTATTGATATTTCTGACATTGAAAATATGAAAGTGTTGAACCGAACCAAAGATGTTTTCCCGTATCCGATGTACCCTGATAGGGAAGGGGTAAAATTTGTGTGCCCTGATCCGTCAAAGGGATATGTGGTTGATTGGGTTTTGGATAATGTTGAGGATCCTAAATGTTACAGATAATGAAGAAGTTAGCTTTACTTTTTGTCGCTATTTCAGCGTGGTCCTGTACAGGCGATGTGGGTTTTGCAAATTCTGATTCCGGTTTTGAATCGGGAGCTCCGGGTAACACCGGCAGAGGTGGAAGTCTGGCAAGGTTTACGATCATTGATGACTTTCTTTACACGGTAAATGGAAATGATCTGAAGTTTTTTCAGCTGAACGGAGCTGAAACTCTACCTAAAGGGTCGATTACGCTGAATGCCTTTGCTGAAACTATCTTTCCTTTCCGAAATCATCTACTGATTGGTACCCGAACGGGGATGCATATTTATGGTTTGGAGAATCCTGAAAATCCAAATTATGTATCACAATATCAGCATTTCGCCAGTTGTGATCCGGTAGTGGCTCAAGGCAATCATGCCTACGTAACTTTGAGAAACGGAACACCATGCATGTGGGGGCAGAATCAACTTGATATTCTGGATATCAGCTCTTTTTCAAACCCGATTCATCGTAACTCGGTACAGATGCAAAATCCGCAAGGGCTGGCCGCTGATGGGGACAAACTTTATGTGTGTGAAGGGCAAAACGGGATGGCAATTTTTGATATTACTGATCCTGAGTTTCCACAGCTTGAAGATTATAAAACGGACGTAAAGCCCTTTGATGTTATTGCTTTTGGCAATAAACTTATTCTTACCGGAGAAAATGGAATAAGCCAGTACGCAACTAATGAAACGGATCAGTTACAACTTTTAAGTACCATACAATTAGGTGAATAAATTTGTCTTCTTTCTGTTGTTTGTTCTTGCTCAATTCACTTTTGCTCAGCAGGATACCACTTCTTTTAAATTGTTAAAAGTAAGTCCTTTACATGTGTTTGATCTCGACAACGGGATAAGTCTGGCGTTTGAAAATTCAAAGGACGGAATCAGGTCATTTCAGCTGGAGGCAGGGTATGGCCATTCTGACGCGAATCTTTGGTTGGCTATGGATGATTTCGCAGACTATGAACAGTTCGGAGGGTATCAGCTTTTCAGGGTACGGGCCGAGTGGCGAAAGTATTTCAAAAAGCCCGACACCACGCCACCGAGTGGATTGTACTACGCTTTTGATTTTTTAGGGAAACATGTCTTCAAAAATGAAGATTTCAATGTTGGCAGGCAGCCTATTGCCGGTCAACCCCAATATTTTGAAAAAGTTGAGGGAAAGGTGAAAAAGACAGTAGGTGGTTTCCATTTCAAAATTGGTAATCAAATACCGCTGAACTCCGGGTACTCAGCCAAAACCGATTGGTACCTTGACCTTTTTGCAGGCCTCGGTTTCAGAGTTGTTTACAATTCTTTTACCTACCCTTTTGAGGAGGCTTCTGACCAAATCAACACCTTCAATGTTAGAAGCCTGGGTACTATTATCACCCGAAAAGATCGACCTGTTCCGGTTGTTAGTGGAGCCTTTGGTCTCAAAATTGGGAAGGTCTTGTAGCCAGTACTTTACTTAGTCTTTCTCCCCTCTTAATTATCTATTTTACTCTTTTGGCACGGTCATTGAATCTTAATTGATTAGTCAGAGCTCACTACTCTGATCAGGAGTTAACTCTCCGGATCAAGGATGCCGGTTTTTCTGGTTCAAGGATCTTTTCAAGAAGTAAAAGATAGGTGATTAAAAACGATCAAAAGATATATAGTCCGCTAGCGGTAACTTATAGCCTTCCATTATGGAGGGTTTTGGCGTTTGTATTCGTCCTTTTTGCTCAAAACAGCTTTTCGCAAAACGTTCAGAGAGAGCTTGTAGAAAACGGAGACTTTGATAGCAATAACACTTACAGGGGTTACAATTCAGATGTACCGACCAACTATTCAAACGGCGGTAGTGGCGGTAGTCATGAGATAACCAGCAATCCAAACAATGAGTGGAACTGGGCACCCAATTTTGGGGACCATACTCCGGGAAACAATATGATGATCGTGGACGGTGCCAGCTGGGCCGGTCATCGAATTTGGTACAATAACTTTTATCTGGAAGCCGGGCGAACCTATACTTTTTCGGTATGGGTTCGTGACTTTTGGGGTGGTTCTAATGCCGGTGAGTTATACTGGTCGGTAGGTGGTTCTCAAGTCGGAACAACTGTTAAAGCTGTTGATGGTGTATGGACACAATTGGAAGTAACTTTTGTTGCCACAACCACTGGTTTTCAAACGATCGCGATTCATAACAATCAGGGAGGAAATTCAGGCAATGACTTTGCCATTGACGATGTCTCTATTATCGAAGAAATTTCGCCAACCTGTTCAGGCAATTTTTACGATACCGGTGGGCCCTTCAATGATTATTCGCCCAATGAAGACTATTACGTGACCTACTGTGCTCCCTATGGTCAACGCATTCGGTTTACTTTTAATAGTTTTAATACACAAAACAGAGATCGTCTTGAGATTTTTGACGGCATTGATCAAAATGCTGATAGGATAGCCAGAATTGATAAAAATCATGATGGCGACGTTTATACTTCCTCAGACAATTGTTTGACTTTCAGATTTAGATCAAACAGTAATGGAGAAGGCAGCGGCTGGAATGCCACAATCTCCTGTGTAGATGATAATGAATGTGAAGATCTGAGTCAGCTCGTTATAAATGATTTAGGTGGTGGAGCTGATATTGACATTACCGCAGGGGCAACAATTTATTCCAATCAGTTGCCAACTTCCTGGAATCTGGAGGCTATCGTGAATGGTTTGAGCGGCTCTGATGATAATAATGGTGTAAGTGTAACCTTCGATATTACCGGAGACGCAAATACATCAAATACTGAAAACACCCAACCTTACCGTAGCCCGAATGACAACAACCCTTACAACTGGGGGGAAGGAACCTATTACATTACAACCACGCTCTATGAAGACAACGGAGCTGGTGGGAAAGTCTGTGGTTTGCTTGAGACCGAACTAATCATTAACGAATGTAATCTGGTTGGTTTAAATCCAACCTCTAACGGGCCATTATGTGCCGGGGCAACTTTGAATTTTACCTCAGGAACTCTTCCCGGAGGATCTACCTACAGTTGGGTAGGACCAAATGGGTTTACAAGTTCAAATGAGACGCCTTCAATTCCGAATGTAACCACATCGGCTACAGGAATCTATACGGTTACAGCCGAGTATGATGGCTGCACGGCCACAGCTACTGTGGCGGTTCTTGTTGAGCAGGTTCCTCAGGCTATCGTCGGCCTGACTGAGGCTACCTGTGGATTAAATGATGGTGCAATCACCTTTACTTTTCCGGACGTAAGTGGGAGAAGCGGACTTGAGTTTAGTTTAAACGGAGGGAGTTCTTACTTGGCTCAGGTTCCTGATAACAGTGGTTCTGTTACCTATTCAGGTCAGGCACCGGGTACCTATTCACTTTGGGTTCGATGGGATAACGATGAATGTCCGGTCTATCTGGGTGATTATACCATTCTGCAATCAAGAGGTACGATGAATGTGACCGGTGACCTTGGGATTTGTATTGGAGAAAGTACAACGTTGACGGCCACGCTTCAAAATGGAGTTTCGCCGGTAAATTATTCATGGGGAAGTGGTTTAGGGACAGGTGCTTCAAAAACTGTAACTCCTAACATGAGTACGGTGTACAATGTAACCGCCACAGATGCCAGCGGTTGTTCAGCAACAGCCACGGTTCAGGTGGTGGTTCATAATTTACCAGTAGTTTTCCCGTCCAGTAACAGTCCGGTTTGTGGTGGAGGTACTTTAAATCTGACCTCAAACAGTGGTTTTGTCTCTTATTTGTGGACAGATCCATTAAACAATACCTATACGGTGAAGGATCCGACGATCTCACCGGTAAACGTTACCTATTCGGGGTCGTATAAAGTTGAAGTTGTGGATGTAAACGGTTGTGTCAACTCAGATTCGACCAATGTGACCGTAACATCCACCATGAACCCTACGGCTTCCAATACCGGACCATTCTGTGAGGGACAGACCATCAATTTAAATGCAACGGGTGGCAATAGTTACGGCTGGGTCGGCCCTGATGCTTTTTCTTCTTCCGGAGCCTCAGTTTCAGCCGGTCTGGCGACCATCTCAAAGTCAGGTGTCTATACTGTGACCGCGACGCAATCCGGATCAGGATGTTCGGCGACAGCCACCACAAATGTCATTGTGCTGAGCTCTTCCATAACGGCTTCAAATGACGGCCCTGAATGTAGCGGAGGAAGTGTACAGTTATCAGTAAGCGGAGGTGGTACCACCTTTACCTGGGCAGGACCAAACGGCTTCAGCTCTACTCAGCAAAATCCACTGATCAGTAATATTAACTCAAATAAGGAAGGGACATATACGGTGACCAGTAATGTTACCTCTTCTTGTCCTGTTTCAGCAACTACGGAAATAACGGTTTTCAGTTTGCCGAATGCATCTGTAATGGACACGGTAAAAGTTTGCACAGGTGACGATGCCAATCTTACGGCTTCCGGAGGTATCTCTTACCAATGGGTGGGGCCTGGTGGGTTCAGCGAGACCAATACCAGCGGAAATATTACCGTAACTAATGTTACGAATGCCAAATCAGGTATATATACAGTTACTGTTTTCAATGCCGCCGGATGTTCTGCCACAGCAACCATTTCGCTTACACTGGCCTTGCCGGCTCTCACAGTAAGTTCAAATTCGCCGGTTTGCGTCGGGAATTCCATTCAATTGAATTCAAGTGGGGGAATTAGCTATTCATGGCTGGGGCCGGGAGGGTTCTCGTCCGGAACAGCCAACACAACAATTTCGAGTGCTACTACAGCCAATGAAGGCTTTTACACACTCACTGTGGCCAACTCGCTGGGTTGTACGGCTACATCTACGGTAGAAGTCAATATTCTGACCAGTTCACCTACGATCACAGGTACACCTGAAATTTGTGCCGGCGATACCCTGAAACTGGCTGGTGAAAACTGGATAGATTATTCGTGGACAGGCCCGAATGGTTTCTCTTCAACATTAGAAGAACCATTTATTGCCGATGCTTCCACAGCAGCTGATGGTACCTACTCGGTAACCGTCTCAAAGCCAGGCGGATGTACGGCTACGGCTACTTTTGCGGTTATTGTGAATCCTTTGCCCACGATTACAATATCGGGTTCATCAACCCTTTGTCAGTTTGATGACCTTTCATTAACAGCCACGGGTGGAATTTCATATACATGGACAGGACCTGAGGCATTTTCATCTTCTTCCTCAGGAGCATCCGTGAGTTCTATTGATACCTTGGAGCAGGGGTATTATGTAGTTGAAGTGACTGATGCAGAGGGTTGTGTAAATAAAGATTCCGTGAATGTTGTGGTCAATTATACCTTGGCAGAAGCAACAGGTAGCGAGATTGTTTGTTACGGTTCTACCATAAGTCTGGCTTCTAATACTGGTCAGAGTTACAGCTGGTCAGGCCCCAATGGTTTTAGTTCAACCGCTCAGACGGCTTCAATTTCGAATGTCGGGACGGTTAATTCCGGTGATTATATACTTGAAATAACTGGTACTAATTCCTGTGTCAACAGAGATACACTTTCGGTTGTGGTATCTGAGCCTAATGCTCAGATTGTAGCTGATTCAATTTATTGCGATCAGGAGTCGGTGGTTCTTGGTGGTCTTGGAGGTAACAGCTTTCAATGGTCGGGTCCTGCAGGTTTTAGTTCAACACTCCAAAACCCGGCAATAGCCAAAATTATTCCTTCAAGATCAGGGTATTATTACCTTACAGTGACGGATTCAGCCTCTTGTGTGGATACAGATACCCTGTATATCACCATCAGAAACCTGCCCAATATCTCTGCATCTTCAAGCAATAATCCCGTTTGTTTGAATGAAACGTTGAATTTGAGTGCTTCCGGAGGAATCTCCTATTTATGGTCTGGTCCAGATGGTTATGCCTCTGGTGATCAAAACGCCACTTTACCCAATATTCAGAATATTCATGCCGGCATGTTCTATGTACAGGGGACAGATGCTTACGGTTGTCAGAATATTGACAGCGTAGATGTAACTGTGAATCCTCTTCCAACAGTTATTGCTTTTGCAACTAATAATGATGTCTGTGTTGAAGATGTGATTGACCTTACGGCCTCCGGAGCTCAGTCATATTCCTGGCTATCGCCTGACGGAGCTACAAAGACTGGTTCAACCTGGGGGCGTAATAACGTTACGCCGGCCATGTCCGGAAGTTACCTTGTAACAGGTACAAGTAGTCTGGGCTGTACTAATACGGCCACCACTTTTGTAACGGTTCACCCGTTCCCTGATCCACCAGCTGCTGCTGATGTCAATATCTGCGGTGCCGGAACGGCTACTCTTACAGCGTCAGGCTGTGTAGGGACGATCAATTGGTACGCCACCAATAACACCAATACAGTTTTAGCAACTGGAAACACTTATACCACGCCGTATATGAACATCGGTGATGTGGAATATTATTATGCTGACTGCATCATTTACACCTGTGAAAGCCAGACCCGTTCCGAAGTCAGAGTAGAAGCTTTACAGCCTCCTTTTAATGTACAGGCGTCCACTACGGGTATCCATTGTGCTTATACAACGGCTATTCTTTTTGGTAGTGCGGATAATGCTGTGGCTTACCGATGGGATGGCCCGAATGGTTTTACCAGTAATGCCCAGTCTCCCAAATTTGTAACATCACCGAGCTCGGATGGAATTTACACACTCACAGCCACTGCAGCGAACGGATGTACAGAAACGGCCACAACTGAATTGGTCATCAATACCGATTGTGGTAGTATTTGTGGAACCTGGTTGGGTCTGTTACCGACTAATCCAAGTAATTGTGGTGCTACTGACGGTTATATTCTGGCTCAGGATTATGGTAACGGGAGGTTTGAAGTTAGTATCGATGGCATCAACTGGATACGAAGTACCCACAGTACTTCAACAGGTAGAATTAATAATCTTGGTGTAGGTTCTCATTTGGTTTTTGTGAAAGATCGGAGTAGCCAGAATATTTGTAGAACAGTCATTATCACTCTTACCTCAAACGGGGGTAACTTCTTTACAGGAAGTAGTGTTACCGCGGCATCCGAATGTTTTGCCTTCGATGGTTCCATTACGCTACAAGGTGTTGCGGAGACAGATGAAGTGAGCTGGATTGGTCTGCAAGACAGGGAATATGTTCCTGTTTCTTCTCTTTCTCCCGCAAATACCATCGACAGCCTCCAGCCAGGCTCCTACTATGTTCGTGTGAAGCGATATAACAGTGCATTTTGTTATAAAGAGCAGGTTATTACCGTTCCAAATTCCGGGACTCCGTGTCAAATTTCTACCTTCTGTGAGGTAGGTCCTGAAGGAAATAAGTTTGTGAATGGTGATTTTGGTTCAGGTGTTGATGTTCAGGGCCCGCCGCTGCCGGAGGAGCAAACAGGTTATGGATATGTATTCATGAACTGTAACTCTCCGAACGACGGATTTTATACTATTGTCAATGAACTGGATTGTAATGGAAGTTCAAACCCGGGTGGAGGTATTTTCGGAGGTTCATGGCAAACCCTTCCGGAAGATCATACGCCGGGAGACACCGGAGGCTACATGATGGTGGTTAACGCTTCCTATGAGCCAAATGTAGTTGTAGAACAACAGATCGGAGATCTTTGCCCAAATTCAAAATATAACTTCACAGCCTGGATAAGAGACACGCACGCACCTGGTTATAACGGCATCAGGGCAAATCTTGCCTTTTTGATTGATGGTGTTTCAAAATATACAACTGGTAATATCACTGTTTTCGGCGAGTGGATTCAAGTGGGATTCTCCTTCCAGACCGGAAACATTAGTGAGGCAGTCTTCAGTATTCGGAATAATGCTCCTGGTGGTGGAGGAAATGACTGGATTATTGATGATATCGTCGTAAGTAAATGTCCTCTGGAAATAGAGTTGAGTGGTACCACGATCGCTTGTTTAGGTGGGTTAAACGAGCAGATTTCTGCCACGATAACTGATCAGCTTGAAGAATATACGTACTATAAATGGCAGGAAAGCACCGACGATGGTCTTACCTGGACTGACGTTTCGGCGGTACAGCAGGGAACCTACAATTCAAATGTAATGGATGTGAGCTTCTCATTGCCAACTCCGGTTCCTTCAGCAATTAGCGGTGTTGACTACCAAATTATTCTGTCTACTACTTCAGACGGATTTAATAGCCCGGGTTGTGTTGTGACAAGCGGTTTGACCAAAATATTGGTACCACCTCTGGAAATGTCACTAACTGAGGACACGATTAAATGTATTGGTAGTGGCAGCCTCACCCTTGAGTCGATTCCGTCCGGCGGAGGATCACCTTATACTTTTGAATGGAGTACCGGAGAAACAACACAATCTATTCTGGTTAATCCTTCAGTGACTACAGAGTATATCGTAACCGCACGTGACTCGGCGGGTTGTCCGGTAACAGATACAGTTTTGGTGGAGGTAGAAGACCAGCCAACTTTAACCGTCTCGATTGATGAAGATTCAGTCTGTATAGACGGGGTAGGTGACATCACGGCTCATGTCATTGGAGGCTCGGGTAATTTTGAGTTTACCTGGTTCACCACCTTAGATACCAATGGTACCTGGACGGAAGTGGTTGGCGAAAAAGACTCAGTTTACATGCCACCTACGAATGTTGCCGGTGACAGATACTATCGTGTTTTTGTTGAGGACTTAACGTTTGACTGTAATGATGCGATGTCTAATGCGGTCTTGTTCACAGTCGTCTCTGATCCATTTGTTTCTGTCAATGTTGCGGATACCACTCTTTGTGCCAGCGGAACTGTAACACTTATACCGACGATTTCCGGTGGAACAGGTAATCTTACCTATCAATGGCAATCCAGTGCCAGCGGGAATGCACCCTGGACGGATTTAGCCGGAGAAACCAGTCAAAATTTGACTGTGCCATCTTCAACTTTAGGAGTTTCATTCTACCGCATGGTTGTGAATTCTGATGGGAATGGCTGTAACTATCCGCCATCCGATTCTGCGAGAGTTGAAGTACTGCCTAATTTTTCTGTTGATGTTGTAATTGACAGCAGTTTAGTATGTGCTGATGGTTTGGTAGAATTGGTTGCTGATACCAGTTCCGGAACCGGAACAATCACATATCAGTGGTTCAGTTCTACAGACGCGGTAACTTTTAATCCGATTACCGACAGTACAAATGTTAATCTGTTCCCATCAACCTCATCTGAAGGTATTATGTACTATCAGGTGCAGGCTACAGCTTCTGGGGAAGGCTGCGGAACAGTCTCTTCTGATACTGCCATGGTTCAGGTTCTGCCAGAATTTATTGTAGATCTGGTAACTGATGATGCGGTCGTCTGTATAGGTGGATTGGTAGAGTTGGAAGGTCAAAGTATCAGCGGCTTTGGTACGATTACCTATCAATGGTTTGTTTCAGCCAATGAAGCTGGCCCTTATACTCTGTTGAGTGGGGCTGTGAATGACACTTACACACCAGCTACGGGCTTCCCGGGTATCCGTTATTTCCAGATAGAGGCTACAGCAAGCGGTGCAGGGTGTGGTATGGATACTTCAGAAGTAGTTTCGGTACAGGTATTGCCTGAGTTTTCAGTAGATGTTACCTTGAATAACAGCACTATCTGTTTGGGTGGTGAGGTGGAATTAGTGTCTGATACCACCAATGGGACGGGTGATGTTACTTACAGATGGTTTGAATCAACAAACCCTGCCGGACCATTTACTGAAATGGTTGGTCAAACTGATTCTGCTTTGACGGTTACACCTACTACTGCAGGAATTCATTATTATTTTATCGAAGCTACGGCCAGCGGGCCAGGTTGTGGATCTGTGAATTCAGATACGGCATCTGTTGAAGTGTTACCAAACTTCTCGGTTGATGTTGCCGCTGACGATAATATTGTTTGTATTGGAGGTCTTGTCGAAATTGTAGCTGATACTAATTCAGGTACCGGCACAGTAAGCTACCAATGGTATCAGTCGGCAGACGGCATCACTTTCACTACAATGACCGACAGCACTGGTAGTAGTATTTTCCCGAATACCAGTTCCGAAGGAGTGAATTATTATAAAGTAATTGCCACTTCAGACGGAGAAGGTTGTGGAACTGCTGAATCCGATACAGCAAGGGTGGAAGTACTTCCGGTATTTGATGTTGATGTTACAGTAAATAATGCTCTTGTATGTATTGGCGGAGCAGTACAGCTTGAAGCAGATACGGTTAATGGTACGGGAAATATCACTTACCAATGGTTTAGCTCTTCAAATTCAGGTGGTCCGTTTACTGCCATTTCCGGCGAAACGGATTCGGTTTATGTCCCTTCTACCGCCGCTGATGGGATAATTTACTATCAGGTTCAGGCTACTGCCTCAGGAGCTGGATGTGGTACGGTTACTTCAGATGTGGCTACCGTAGAAGTTCTTCCTGTATTCTCAGTTGATGTAACTGCTAATGGTAATGTCATTTGTCTGGGAGGTACCGTAGAACTACTGGCGGATACCACAAATGGAACCGGAAATATCACTTACAAGTGGTTTAGCTCAACCAGTGCAGGCGGGCCTTTTAATGAGATTACCACTGATACGGATAGTCTTCTGACTATTACTCCTACTGTAGAGGGTATGTACTACTATTATGTGGAGGTAACCTCTGATGGCCCGGGCTGTGGTACCGTTAGTTCTGCGGTGGCAGCGATTGAAGTTCTGCCAAACTTTGATGTGGAGATAGTAGTCAACAACGCAATGGTGTGTACCGATGGTTTTGTTGAGCTTGAAGCAGATACTATTTCAGGAACAGGCACTATTACTTATCAATGGCAATACGCTTCTGATGGTGTTTCATTCTCAGATATCACAGATTCTACCGGAACAAGTTTAATTCCGTCAACAGCAGATACTGGTGTGTTCTATTACAGGGTAATTGCGGTAGCTCAGGGTAATGGTTGTGGAACGGCTACCTCAGACGTTGCAGTAGTTGAAATTGAGCCGCAAGTCAGGGTTGAACTGGTTCCAAGTGCTTTGAATATTTGTGAAGGAGAACCGGTTGTTTTTGAGGCGAATCCTCAGGAAGGTATCGGTCCATTTACCTTCCAATGGCAGTCATTTGACGGTACTTCATGGAATGATATTATCGGAGAAAATGATACATTATACACCCCTTCAACGGCTGTTCCTGGTCAATTTACTTACAGAGTTCTGGCTGATGCCAATGGAGTTGGCTGCGATCAGGCTACATCGACTCAATACACACTTACGGTCTATGATTTACCAGATGTAACGGTTACATCAACAGACCCATTATGTGTTCCGAATAACGGACAAATAACATTCACCTTCAATGATGAGGCGAACAGAGATTCAATTCAGTTCAGTCTCGATGGAGGTTTGACATATCCGTATCATATAGCTGATGACCTTGGTTCATTCAGTATTGATACGCTTTCAGAAGGTACCTATCTACTATTTGCACGTTGGGATGGTGATTACTGCCCTCAAGACCTGGGTTCAGTGACGATTAGTGACCGTCCTGCTCCTGTGGTTGCAGTTTCTTTCACCGATCCCACGTGTACAATAGATAACGGTACAATAACATTTAGTTTTCCTGATGAGTCTACCCGTAGTCAGCTGGAATTTAGCTGGGATGGCGGCACCACTTTCCAAACGCCTGTCAACGACAATTCAGGAAGCATTGTTTACAGCAATTTTGCTCCCGGTACCTATGACCTTTGGGTAAGATGGGAGAATGATGAATGTCCTGTAGATCTGGGATCAGTCATCATGGTTGATCATCCGTCACCAGTTGTTTCTGTAAATCAGGATACGACTATATGTATTGGTGTAACGGTGAACTTATTGGCTTCTAGTACCGGTGGAGATGCTCCAATTATTTACAGCTGGGATAACGGTCTTTCAGATGGCAGTGCTCAGGCTGTGACGCCTTCTGTAACTACAACCTATATAGTTACAGCCACTGATACCAATAGCTGTTTTGATCAGGATACCGTAACGATAACTGTAAACCCTTTACCGGTGGTAGTTGCTAACGGCGGTATTTTCTGTGAAGGCGAGGATATCACGCTGATTTCGAGCGGGGGAGATACCTATAACTGGAGCGGTCCGGATAGTTTTTCTTCTACTGATCAAAACCCAATAAGAGCTAACGGACTTACCAGTTATCAGGGCACCTATACCGTTAATGTTTTAGATGTCAATGGCTGTTCAAGCTCTGATACCGCTGCGGTCGTGGTGAATGCAGCACCTTCATCTCCAAATATTTCAGATCAATTTTTATGTGGTCCGGGTGAAATAACTTTTTCAGCATCAGGATGTTCCGGAGGAACGTTGAGCTGGTATAGTAGTTATGACGCACTTAATCCAATTGGCTTTGGCACAACATTTGTGACGGATTCACTGAATGCTACGAGCTACTATTATGTAAGTTGTACAGATGCCAATGATTGCCAGAATTTTGAAAGATCAAGAGGAGTGGCTGAGATAAGAGACTTATCAAATGCAGAGGCAATTCCAATCAACACTACATGTGCAGGAGCAATAGCATTGAATAACGGAGTAATCTTGATAAACGGGTTCAGATCCGGCGAGACCTACTCCTTCAGTCAGGGTAGTACATACAATGCGGCTACCGCCATACCAGCGGTACCGGCTGTGATTCCTGAAGACGGCAGAATCTATGAAGATGTAGGTAACCCGTCAGGTGCGACAGAAACATATACTGTCAGAATTTACAGCCTTGATAACTGCCCGGTTGATCACACAGTTGAGTATCAGCGTCAGTGCGACGTTTGTTTCCCATACTGCGAACCAACCAGGATTGAAAAAGTAAAATAGACCAAAAAGTAAACCGTACCTCGACTTGTCGGGAAAACAAAAAGTAAAAATGAATTTCTTCAACAAGCAGCTTCCGTTTTGTCCTCAGTTGATTGATTCAAGCGAGAATCGGAAAGAGAGTGCAGTTTTCGTAAGAAATATGATGGATCACATAACTACTATAAATAAGTAAAACGAACGTTAAATTTTTCGATTATCATGAAAAACAATTATTTAATTAAAAAATGGAATAATCCTCGAGAGGGACTATTTCGGGCACTCAGCACGGCCGTCTCAATGGTTCTGCTGATGATGTCTGCAACGGTCTCCTTTGGGCAGTCTCCCTGTGCTACACCTATTGATTTTACAGTGCAGTCCATTGACCAATCGGCTGAAGGCGTAAACGATGGTAAAATGATTATTTCAGGTGTTCCAGATTCAGTTTTAGTTGGGTTTGAATTATCTTCAGCCACACCTTATTCAGGTACTTTAACTAATCCGGCAAATGCTTTTAGTAATCTGACAACAGCAACGGAGACAAATACCATTGGTGGGTACCTTTCACAAACACTAGCGAACCCTGCTGACGAAAACGGGACTAACTATGTGGTAAGAGCTCAGTATCCAAATGGTTGTTACACAGATGTCGTTTACAATCACCCAAGAGTAAACTGGTCAGAAACACCAGACTATACTGACCTTGCTGTTTCAATCACCAGTTCTCCAAGTTATGCTGTAGAACCAGGCGAAACAGTAACTATCAATATTGCCGTAACTAACGTTGATACCAATACTAACGTAAATACAGTAACTGCAACAGGTGTTCAAATTACGGTTTATGATGCAGTTAGTGGATTAACATACACTTCAACTGTTAGTGGTGATGGTACTTTTGATGATCCATCAAATATCTGGACTGTTGGCGATATTCTTCCGGGTGAAACTAAGAGTATAACGCTGGAATATACTTTAACAGACAGAGGTATTTACCAAATTCAGGCGGAGGTATCAACGGTTACCAATACAGAAGATGAGTACGATTCAACTCCTGCTGAAGATGCTATTTTAATGAATGAGGATGACGAAGGTTCAGTGTGTATCTCTGCTCCATGGGACTGGTGTGATACTGATTCTTACTCTTTTGAATTCTCTGGTCTTGATGCTAATATCATTACCTGGCAATACAGTACTGACGGTGGTAGCAACTGGACTGATATTCCGGGCGGTACTACTGTTCCAAACATTGGTTCTGTTCCTCTTTCTAAAGATTCTTTGATCATTTTGGGGCCGGCCATGTTTAGTTATTACTATACAGATGGTGCTACTGATGATTGCCAACCAGACGAGCCTTGTTGTCCTATTGAAATTGTACCGGGTGTAATTCCTGATTTACCTGATTTGACTCCTGAAGCAATTTGCTACGGTGAGCCTTTTCCTTCAAAGCAGGCTGTTGATGGCACGCCTTTGACAGATTACG
This sequence comes from Jiulongibacter sediminis, assembly GCF_001306455.1. GTDB lineage: Bacteria > Bacteroidota > Bacteroidia > Cytophagales > Spirosomataceae > Jiulongibacter > Jiulongibacter sediminis. The sequence goes on from NZ_LGTQ01000005.1 coordinate 257,533, forward strand.
ATATTGACAGAGGTGATGTTCAGTACCAGTGGTACCAGTGGGATGGTTCAGATCCTTCCAGTATGGTGGCCATCGCTGGTGATACTACAGTTTTTGACTGGACTGGCCTTGCTGATACAGCGGGTACATATTACTACAAAATTGTTGGTTGGGATGATCTTCATGAAACATGTCGTGATTCAGCTGATTTTACTTTCCAGGTTCTTGACATTGAAAAGCCAGTGGCTTCAAGCAACTCTCCACTATGTGAAAGAGATCAGTTAGAACTTACGGTTGCTAACCTATCTGAATACCCGAACCCTACAGATTATACTTTCAACTGGTGGCATGCTCCTGACTCATCAAGAGCTCAGACAGGTGATAGCGTAGGTGTTGCGAGTGTTGTTTACAATGCTGACTCAGGAATGTACGTTGTTCAGGTTTCTCAAACCTTTACCACCATTTCTTCTCCTGTCTATTGTGAAAAGAAAGATACAGTTGATGTAATTGTATACCCTTTACCAGATGCACCTACGGTAGTAGATGCGGAGTATTGTCAGTTTGATACTGTTGACCCGGTAGTGAACCAAGTGACTGACTCTACTACCAATTCTTATCCATATGCCGTGACTAACCTTGTGTGGTATTATCAGGATACGACTGGTGCACCTCGATATACCGGAGACCCTGCATTGGATAACTTCATTGATAATACGCAACCAGACACCTATGGTCCGTTCATAGTTCAAAATGAGGATGTCAATGGGTGTATTTCTGATACGGTAAGTTTCAATATTAATATCAATGGACTGCCTGAACCTCCGACGGTTGCTGACTTGGCCTATTGTGAGTTTACTGATCCTGTTCCTGCTCTTACCGCAGGTAAAACCACTGAAAATGACGATTACGGTCTGATCTGGTGGATTGGGACGGATACAACAACTGTTCCGGGAGACCCTGGTGCAGCACCAACCCCAAGTACTGCCTTGATTGATACGTTGACATATTATGTGAGCCAGGTTGACTCAACATTGAGTACAAACTGCGTGTCCTTCACAGCACAAATAGATGTGTATATCAGAGACGTGCCTGAGGCACCAACTATGGTTAACCCGGAGTACTGTCAGGATGAGACCGCTACTCCACTTGATGATGTGGCTTGGTTTACACCGTCTGTATTGAGTACAACGAGCCCATCTGATCAGGATACACTATGGACTTTTGATGGTGTTGTTGATGTCACTACGGCTCCTACACCAACTACCACAGAAGCTGGTTCAGAGTACGGAATTGTTAGCCAGGTCTGGAGTTATGACCACCCAGATGGAGTCTCCTCCCCAACGGTCTGTCCTGGTCCGGTTGAAGACTTTATTGTGATCGTTAACCCGACTCCGGTCTTCTCTCTTGTAGCTGTAAATGGTCTTTGTGACGGTTTGACACCACTAAATAATGGAGAGCTTTACATCAGTGATTACCGTGATAGTGATACTATCCGATATACAGTAGGGCCTACATTTGATATCAATAATCAGGCGGAACCACAACAAACTGGTTTTAATGTCGATACCAACGATGGTGTCTTCGCCTCAGGTTTAACGAACCCAACTGTTGGAAGCTCGGCTACGACATATGCGGTTCAGGTTGAAACCGAATTTGGCTGTACTTTCGAAGATACAGTTGATCTTGCACCTAAGGATTGTGATTGCCCTGGCGGGTATTGTGAACCTGCAAGTGTTTCTAAGATCCTCTAGCGTAGGCTATAAAAAAAGCATGATAATCAATATACCAGTCTGGCCTTTTGGTCAGGCTGGTTTTATTGGAAATCCACGATTTAAAAAATATCAGATTTAATCTTTTCCTAATTAACCGCAAAAAGCTGCCACTATGAGCTTTTTCAGATCATCCAAAATCATTTTTTTTATAGTTTCGGCTTTTTTGATCTCGCAGATCTCAAAGGCTCAGGTGAACTATGAAAATGATTTAGTTGTAAAGTGCTCTGTACCGGTTTATGGTGTAACCGGTAAGGATGTAAGCGGAGATGGGAGAAATGATGGAGAAATTAAGATCTCAGGTATCATCAATGCCACACATTATGAGATACTGAAAGACAACAGAAACTTTGATTTTGAGATGGCCTCTCCTCTAGATTCGGGCCAGACCAGAGTTACCATTTCCGGCTTAGGAAATCCAGATGCCAACACAATTTACAATATTCGACTTTATAACAAGGGCGAAGACTGCTACACTGACCAATCCATTCACCTTTCTCATATTAATTATACCAGGCAGCTTGAATATACAGAGTTGCAGGTTATTCAGGGAGTAGATAACCCTTCTCCCCAAATTGGTGACATTGTCACTTTCACCACAGTTTTACAAAACACCAGCAATCAGGCCGCTACTAATGTCCAGGTCTCACAGTTTTATTCTCAATCGCTGGAAATAATATACTTCTATGCTGACATTGGTACTTATTCGCCAATTACCAGCAGCTGGGATGTCGGAAATGTAAAAGTGGGAACGAATCCAAAACTGGTAATCAGAGCCCGTGTTTCTAAAAACGGACTTTCTTATCTGACTTCTTTTATTTCAAAGGCAAACGGAGAAAATCTGAAGTATGGTCAGACCATTTCTACTCAGGACAGCTCGTTACCTACAGCTCAAACAAGCTGTGTAACAGTACCCATAGAAATCAAAAAAGATGAGGTTTATAAAGTAACTCTTCAGGATTACAGAGGGCTTACCTGGTACTATAAAGATGCTGCTGGTAATTTCTCAGAGATCAATGAGTTTACGAATCCGGCTATTGCTGAAATTAATCCGGATAGCTCACTGAGTATAAAGCAAAGCGGTGAGTTTACGTATACAAAACAAACGGCCACCTGTACTTATAATGCCTGTTGTCCTATTATTGTACAAGGCTGTAAGGGGCCACCAATTATCGTGGATTCCGTTTATTGTAATACAAACGTGGATAGTTATAATATTCAGGTTCATTTGGTTAATGATAACTGGAGTCTGGTAGAGCGGGTTTTCTACGCACTTTCCAATCTAAATTATCCGATACTCTCAAACTTCCTTCGCAAGTTGAATGTTCTGCCACTTACTTCAAGTGCTGGTTTTGTAACATCTCTGGGTGGTGGGAGCTACTTAATTGAGAACGTTCCGTCATTTATGCCGAATGTTACTTTGGTTTCCACTGATATTAATGGCGATTGCCGAAATGTCAAGATTATTAATGCACCTAACTGTGAAGTTGGCATTTTGCCACAGCCGCAGCTGGTGTCTACTTTGGAGTTTTTCTCTCCTGGTCAAATGATGCCAAACCTGAAAGTTGAAAACCCTCAACCAAAGGTTAAAACCTACTGGTATGCTGATGAACTTGGCGAAAAAAGAATAGGAAAGGGAAGCTCTTTCAGACCATCCGAGTCTGGTACTTATTATGTCGCTTTTGTCGATAAGAGAAACGATAGAAGTAGCCAGTTGGTCAAGGCGGAGGTACGCGATATTGTGTCTGAACAAAGAGGACAGTTTGTTAATGTTCAGGTATGTGACTGTAAGAATCCAAGTATGCTGCCTGGTACTGTCGATCAGGTGGTAACAGTAGCCAGAATTTTTCCAAATCCTGTTCAGGATAACCTACATGTAGAATTTGAGATGCCATCTTTAAGTAAAACTGCAGATATCATGGTCTTTAATATGAGTGGCAGACTGGTCAGTGTTTATGCTCTTGAAGGTAAAACCGGAGAACTGAATGCTGATATTTCTTCATGGGATGACGGTCTTTACATCATGACTATGGTAGTAGATGGCCAGAAAAAGTTGACTCAGCGTTTTGTGAAGAGATAAAAGGTCCTGATTCAGGCTTATTCAACTGCGGTCGCTACTTTTGTAGTGCATATGCCAGAAACTAATTTGATCGCCAGATACTTTCCTTTTTTTCTTTTTCTTATTTCTGCTTCCTCATTTTCACAGGTGAATCTTACGCACTTCCCCGAAGATATGCAGCTTTTTACCCGTAATGACAGTGATACGGCTTTTGTTTCTGTTTCCGGGGAGTTGCAATCTGATGAGTACTCTCAAGCCGTTGTGAAGCTTTATGAAGAGAAAAAGCTTTTCTCTACATATCCTAAAACTATAAGCCAGGAACAAAATTTTGATTTTTCAATCCCCATTAGGGCTCAGATGAAGGAATATGCCTTTGAGCTTTGGTTGTATAACGGAGCTGACTCCGTTCTTATCAAACGGGCTGAGAAAGTGATATGTGGTGACGCTTTTATTCTTTACGGGCAGTCAAATGCTGTTTCTTATGCTCAGTATTGGGTTTTGAATGATAGTATTTCAAAAAAGTTTACCCGAAATTATATTCACTATTTTTCTGAGACACACGAAAATGACGGTTGGCATGACGGTACTTATCCGGAAATAGGTACGCTGGGGAAAAGGTTTTGTTTGGATTACACGAGAAAACTAAAAATTCCCATACTCATCATAAATGGTGCGGTAGGCGGAGTAAGCCTAAGCTATTTAATGCATAGGGAGGAGTCTGATCCTGAAAGTCTGAACACAACTTATGGACTACTGCTAAAAAGGACCCTGAAGAGTTCGGTAGATAGAATCCGCGGATTTATTTTTTTTCAGGGAGAATCAGAAGCGAATGCCAGTGCGGAAGCGGTTAAAGAATACCCATTGCTTTTTGATTTGTTCAAACAAAATGTGGAGAAAGATTTTCCTTCAATAGATCGCTTTTACGTGTTCCAGGTTGGAATCATGAATTCTCATGCCTTATGGGAAGCAGCCGAGCTCAGAGAGTACAAACGGAGTTTGTCGACTTTATACAATAATATCTCAGTTATTCCCGCTACCGGTATTGTTTGGTGGGACTACGACGGTCTTCATTACAGTTTTAAGGGATACAATATCTTGGCGGAACGCCTGTTTGATAGTTTCCTTGCTTTTGAAAAGGGAAAGGAGAAAGACCATACTCCGGATTTGAAAAAACTCGTTGACGAAAAAGTAAAGCACAGGCTAAAATTGATTTTCAATCAGGAGGTATATGTTCCTGATAGCGTTGACTTTGGCTATTACGTAAATTATATGAAGCACCACTTTTATGCGGGAAGAGACTGGGGCTTTATTGATTCATTAGAAACGGTGGGGAATTCCATTTATCTGTATTATAACCGTCTCCCTTCAAATCAGCTGACTTACCTTCCCGGGTTCTATGTTGACCCAATGGGAAGACCCTATGGAGGACCTTTCATTAGAAATCTTACAGGTACGCCAGCCCTTACTTTTTATAATGTGGCCATTGAAGATCAGTTGCCAAATCCGGTAATCGACAGTTCCTACTATTTATCCGGGCTTATTCATTTTGATATCAATAATACACCTGTTTTAGATTGTCATAACTGTACACTTGAAGTTTCACAACTGACCTCAAACGGGCAAATCCCTTTGGCCAGTTTTAACTCAAATACTACTTCAGTTGATTTTAGAGAAGCTGACTATAATTCTCTGAACGAAACTTCAACTCTGGTTTTTAAATATGTTAATCAAGTTTCAGAATCAGATCAGGTGATTATAGGAATAGGAGGAAAGAGTGTAAAAGATACAGATTTTGATGCCATTCCTGATGGGGTTGACAATTGCCCTCTCACATCAAATCCGGGTCAGACTGACTTTGACAAAGACGGCTTGGGAGACGCCTGCGATGATGATGATGATGATGATGGTATTGCGGATGCGGATGATAACTGTTTGTTGAGGAAAAATCCGGAACAACCGGAACTTCTGATTGAAGATGGCTATCTCGTTACTTCAAATATCCCTGGAAAACAGTACCATTGGGTAGTCAATGGAGCCTACAGTGAAACAACCAACGATAACCTCTACATTGTCAGAAATACAGGAGAATATGCTGTTTACATAACAGACGAACTAGGTTGTGAAAGTAAAACCTCTGAACCCCTTCAGGTTTCTATTTTAGCTATTGAGCGAGATTTCGAAATTGAAGTATATCCTGTGCCTTTTTCAGACCGTTTGAACTTTAAGACGGATATGGCAGTGAGCAAGGCAGAACTTATTGGAATGTCTGGCAAAATCATGAAGAGTTTTAATTTGCAAAACGGTCAGTCCTACATTTCTACCAAGTCCTTATTGGCGGGTTCATATATTTTTAGATTGATAGACGCTAAAGGCAAACCTGTTTTGTCTCAAAAAGTGACGAAATCGGAGTAATCAGCCTGAAGAAGCGAAATCTTTCCTTCTGTCATTGCGTTTAACTAGAGATCGCTTGCTTTGCAAGACCATTATTTTTGAAAAAGACTAGAATGAAGAAAACCATAGAGAATCTTACTCCAAAACAAATTGTAGAAGAGCTTGATAAATATATAATCGGCCAAACGGACGCCAAGAAAAACGTCGCTATTGCTTTAAGAAACCGCTGGCGTAGAATGAATGCCTCCGAAGAAATGAAGGCTGAAATCGTCCCGAATAACATTCTCATGATCGGTTCTACAGGTGTCGGTAAAACCGAGATTGCCAGGCGTTTGGCTAAAGTAGCTGATGCCCCTTTTACCAAAGTGGAAGCCTCGAAATTCACTGAGGTAGGTTATGTGGGTCGTGATGTGGAAAGCATGGTTCGTGATTTGGTGGAGCAATCTGTCAATATGGTAAAAACGGCCAAAAAGGAAGAGGTGCAGGTTAAAGCTGCTCAGGCGGTTGAAGATATTATTTTAGATATCCTTATTCCGCCAATTACCAAAAAGGCGGAGCGGGCAAGGGTTGGAATTCCTGAGGAGGTCGGCCAAACCGAAGACGAGCAACTCAACGAACGAACCCGCGAGTCTTTCCGGAAGAAATTGAAAAATGGCGAATTGGAAGACCGGAAAATTGAGATTGATGTGAAAAGTTCAAATTCTGCCCCAATCGGTGTGATGGGTGGACCTATTGATGACGTTTCCATGATGAATATTCAGGAAATGATCGGTGGCATGATGCCTCGTAAGAACAAGAAACGTAAACTTCCGATTTCTGAGGCTCGTAAAATCCTGATTGAAGAGGAATCTTCAAAGCTCATTGATATGGATGAGGTAAAAGATGAAGCCATCTGGAAAGCTGAGAATCTTGGGATGATCTTCATCGATGAAATTGACAAAATTGCTGCCAGTGGAGGTAAAAACGGAGCTGATGTGAGCAGGGAAGGTGTACAGCGTGATCTGTTGCCCATTGTTGAAGGTTCAACCGTAAATACCAAACATGGTACCATCAAAACCGATCATATCTTGTTCATTGCTGCCGGTGCTTTTCATGTAAGCAAACCTTCGGACCTTATTCCTGAGCTTCAAGGGCGTTTCCCAATCCGTGTGGAATTAGAATCGCTGACAGAAGAGAACTTCTTCCAGATTTTGAGCAAGCCCAAAAATGCTTTGACGAAGCAATATACCGCTATGATGGAGGCAGAAGATGTGGAGTTAAGCTTCAATGAGAAAGCTTTAAGGGAGTTGGCCAGAATCGCTTTCGAGGCGAACTCAGAAGTGGAAAATATTGGAGCAAGAAGACTACAAACGGTAATGAGTCACTTACTGAATGAAATTCTTTTTGACGTACCAGATAAAATCGGTCCTAACGCCAAAATTGTGATTGACGACAAAATGGTACAGGAAAGATTGGCCGGTTTGGTTCAGAACAAAGACCTTAGTCAATACATTTTATAGAGAGAGTTATTCAGATTTAAAGCCGACCTTAAAAGTCGGCTTTTTGTGTTTTTGGCCTAAATAGCTATTTTATTTTGTGATATTTTGGAGACCCCTGAAGACCGCCACTATGGTAAACAACCAGTTTACTGTTCGGGGGGAATTGGTCTTTACGAATCAGATCCATGACCGCAAAAAGTAGCTTGCCCGTATAAACCGGGTCAAGAGGTATATTAAAGTCATGTTCAAAACTTTCAATAAAATCTGAAAGTTTGGTATTCCATTTTCCGTAGCCTCCAAAATGATAGTCAGTAAATAATTGTATTCGATCTTCGGATTGATGAAGTAAGCTCTCAATTTCCTGCTTAATAAAGCCTCCATTTTTCAGAACAGGGACCACCCAGCATTCGCCTCTATAGTTTTCATTTGAGAGTATTCCGGCGGCAGTGCCACCCGTTCCAGCGGCGGTAATTAGGTGTGTCGGTTGAATTTCGTTAAGAATTTCATCCACCATCTCTGAAACTCCTTTAAGAGCTAGTTCATTGCTGCCACCTTCAGGAATCAAAAAGTATTTGTCATCGAGTTTTCGAACGACTTCCTCTTTTTCTCTGTAGGCTGATCTGCTAACGAAATGAAGTTTCATACCCATTTTAGAAGCAAAAGAAAGGGTAGGGCTTGAGTGCTCATTGAGTTCATCACCTCTGATAATTCCGATAGACTTAAAACCCAATTCTTTCGCTGCTGATGCTACAGCGTAGATATGGTTTGAATAGGCTCCACCAAAAGTCAAGAGTGTTTCAAAGCCTTTATTCTGAGCTTCAATCAGGTTATATTTTAACTTTCTGAATTTATTGCCGGAAACAGCCTCATGCGTTTTATAGTCTTCCTTAAGCCAAACTTCCACTTCTTTTTCCTCAAAAAGAGGATGGCACAAGCGTTTCAGGGGAGTGGGAATATTGATAAATGAACTGAAATCAACGGCGGAGACTTGCATGTCTCAAATTTGAGACTTTTCTACCACTTTTCTGAAGAATAAGCCAGATCAAGAATGTCCGCCTCCAAATTCAGGTCAAGGTTGTTTTGCTCAATATAGTTTCGGGCCTTTTTGCCAATAATTTGATAGAACTTCTTGCGGCTGCTGATGTAGGTCAGCTTGTTTTTACTGGCCACAAAAAATTCATTATCATCAGTATACTCGCTATCAAATCGAATGTTTCTGTTCACTTGATATGCACTTAGTTTGGTTTCTTTTAAATCTGTGAATTGTTTATGGTGTCTTTTGTAAATCTGTATTTTTTTATTGCTGTAAATGGGTTCAAAATAATAATCACCAGCTTCTTTATATTGATGGTTCAAACGTTCAAGCCTATGGCCGTTAATTTCAATCAAGTGCGGCTTTAAAGTCAAAATTTTCATTGAAGAACTTTCAATGACGTATAGCACATTTTTATTGACGTCCAGTGCCATATGGCCTTTCATTACTTTTCCGCCGGAGAGGTTAAACTGACCGTCGTACCAATCTCCCTGAAAATAAGGACTGCCGGCAAAAGACTCATTCGACTTTACACTCGATTTTAGCTGATCAAACTTCAGCTCCTGTTCTTCTTTATTTGACCGGTTGGTAAAATTGAAAGCCACAGATTCCACCGCTTCAAAAAAGCTAAGATCTTTCCTGATGAAATAGCTATCCCCCTGAGCTAAAAGTGGTTCTGCCAGGAAGACGAGAAGGATTGTAATTGATGTTAACCGCATATCTTTGAACATTGGTTTCCATCAAAATTTAGAAAAGCAGTTTTATTTTGTAAATATTTCGTTTTGAAAAATTAAAATTCTAAAAATGTTTATATGTCAAAATTTAAATTTTTCTATTTCTGAGTATTCGGAAGTAAATCCTGTAAAATTTTGGGGGCTCAATTTGAGTTTTATTTACAGTCTTAAATATTGACCTTTGCACAAAGAATTTTCTAAACAGTGGCAGACGACAATACGCAGGATTTTGATCAGGAAGATGATGAGATGTACGAGCACCTCGTTATCAAAGCTGATCCGGGTCAAAATCCTTTAAGGCTTGATAAGTTCATCACGCATCACTCCAATTATTCCAGAAATAAAATTCAGGACGCCATTGACAGCGAATCGGTAAAGGTGAATGGAAAGCCGGCAAAGTCCAGTTATAAAATAAAGCCTGGCGATACCGTCAATATATATGTGGCTAAGCCACCTAAAGAACCTACTGAAATTCTACCGGAAGATATTCCTTTGAATATCATGTATGAAGATGACTCCGTTTTGATCATCAATAAAGATGCAGATATGGTAGTGCATCCGGGTTATAATAACTGGAATGGAACGCTTGTAAATGCTCTGGTGCATCATTTTGACAATTTGCCGACATCAAAAAACGGGGCCATTCGGCCCGGTCTGGTTCATAGAATTGATAAGGGAACAACGGGGCTTTTGGTGATTGCCAAAACAGAATATGCCATGCAATATCTGGCCAGGCAGTTTGCCGATCATAGTACCGAGCGTACCTATTATGCCGTTGTTTGGGGTGAGCCTAAAGAAGATAAAGGCACTATAGATGCGAATCTGGGAAGAGGTTTTAAAGACCGCCGGGTTACCGATGTTTTCCCTGAAGGAGACCATGGCAGAACGGCCGTGACCCATTACGAAGTGCTCAAAAGATTACGATACGTTAGTTTGGTTAAATGTAACCTGGAAACCGGCCGTACGCACCAAATCAGAGCTCATATGAAATACCTGGGTCATCCGCTTTTTGGTGATAGTACCTATGGCGGAGATAAGGCTTTGAGAGGAAATATGTTTTCTAAATACAAGCAATTTGTAGATAATTGCTTTCAAATCATGCCGCGGCAGGCTTTGCACGCCAAAACATTGGGTTTTGAACACCCTCAAACTAAAGAATGGATGCAGTTTGACTCAGAGTTACCCGAAGACATGGTGGAGCTATGGGAAAAATGGGAGCATTATGTACAATTTAATTAAGCACTAAATACCTAACCGAAATGGATCTAATTATAAGAAAAGGAGAAAAAGAGGATATACCGGCGATGATGCGTCTGGTTAAAGAACTTGCAGAGTATGAAAAAGCAGCCGATCAGGTTAGTAATACCGAGGAGCAAATGCTGATTGATGGCTTTGGCGATCATCCCATTTTCGGGTCTTTCGTTGCAGTACTTGACGGTGAAATTGTTGGTACTTCAATCTATTATAATCGTTACTCCACCTGGAAAGGCAAGAGGCTCTATCTGGAAGATATCGTTGTCAATGAAGAATGCCGTGGAAAAGGTGTAGGTAAGGCACTTTTTGAGGCCACCATCGCCAAGGCCAAAGAAGAAAGCTGCACAGGTATGATGTGGCAGGTGCTGGACTGGAACGAATCAGCTATCTCTTTTTACAAACAATACGGCACCCGTTTCGATGACGACTGGGTGAATTGCAAGTTGGATTTTTGATAATTCAAATAGAGACCTTAAGGACTGCCGTTTCAATTTATTGGAACGGCTTTTTTGTGTCTGCACAACTCAAATGTTAAAAATCTTCGATCTGGCAGATGAATAGGTTAACTTGTGATAGTTACTCTTATAACCTATCAATCTTTTATGAAATCTACATTGACACTTCTGTTTGGCCTTTTAGGCTGTGGTGCTTTTGCCCAGAGTATTCAATATTCAGATGAATCAGGTATTCATTATTCCACTAAACCAGTCCTGGAAAGTGAAATTTTTCAGTTAGAGGACTATCTGGTAAGCAAGAATTCTGATTCAAAGACTTTTGGTTCAACAATGCCGGTGATAGACGTGCGAGTGGTAGACCCACAGATGGCGATTAAAGTAGAGTCTGATGACAAAATGCCGAATCTGTTTTTTGAGAAGAAAAGGAAGTAATTTACCTCAGTGGTAACAATTGTTACCTGAATGCTGTTGTTTCCTTTGTAATCTTGTATCTCACAAAATATTTGACTTTGGGAAAGAAAGTACTCATTCTTGTTTCTGTTCTTGTTTTTGCGGCGGCTGTGATTTACGCCGTTTTCTTTTATGAAAAGAGAGAGATAACTCCGCTGACGAACTCATGGGATACCCCCATCCCACATCAGGAAGTGCCGCAAAATCTGGTTTCATTAAAAGCTGAAGATTGCGGTGTTTGTCATAAAGAGCATTATAAAGAATGGAAATTGGCGACTCATGCCCATGCTTGGACTGATCTGCAGTTTCAGGCCGAGTTAAAAAAGGAAAGCAGCCCTTTCATGTGTATCAATTGCCATATTCCCCTGCAAAACCAACAGGAGTTTATTGTTACTGGTTTGATTAATGGTGACATCTACCAACCGGTCAAAGAAAAGAATCCGCATTTTGATCCGATTCTCAGAGAGGAAGGCATCACTTGTGCCAGTTGCCATGTCAGGAACGGCGAAATTATAGGGGCTAATGGCTCAGAGTTGGCTCCGCACCCCGTAAAGAAAGCTCCGGCGGTGCTTGACGAGAGCTTGTGCATTGGCTGCCATAATGCCAATGCTGTCATTACTCCGACGCTGGCTTGTACTTTCGAGACCGGAGATGAGTGGAAGGCAGGCCCATATTTTGGAGAGAAAAACTGTATCAGTTGCCACATGCAAGAGGTGGAGAGGCCACTTGTTGAGGGTTATCAGGCCAGAAAAAGCCACCGCCATTGGTTTACGGGTTCAGGTATACCCAAATTTGATACTGTGCAAACCACGATTCAAAATGGCTTGGAGTTTTATCCCAGGATTCTGACTAAAACACTATCTGCTAAGGACAGTCTGAATTTTGAATTCATGGTTAAAAATGAAAATGCTGGTCACAGAGTGCCTTCTGGTGATCCTGAGCGTTTTATTTTAACAGAAATAAGTGTCATTAATTCAAAAGGAGCTGTTTTTGTAAAAGATACTTTCAGAATAGGAGAGGAGTGGGAATGGTACCCTGAGGCTAAAAAGATATCTGACAATAATATGTACCCCGGGGAGGAGAGGACTTATGCCCTTAATGCCAAATTAACTCAACCGGGAGATTATAGAGTGAAAATAAAAGTGACGAAGCATCGTCTTAATGCTAAGAACGCCGCGTATAACAAGCTGGGGGATAATTATCCGTTGTTTATTACCATTTATGACAAGGAAATACCTTTTGCGGTGAAATAGTACTTACCACCGTTCCCAAGGATATCTTTTCTTCGGCTTTTTCTTTTTGCCGCCTGAGTTAGAGCCTGGCACAAACTCGGTATCAGGGTTTTCCTCTCCTTTGTCTTTATCCCATAGGAAATGCATTTTGTGAGGTACACCAAAACGTGGTGAAAACACTCCACTCACCAGATCATCATGACGATGTTCGTATTTCGACCGACAGGTATCCATAGGGCAGCGGGGTGCCCAGCAAGAACTTAGGAAAAAACTGAGCAAAGCAACTATACTGAGTTCTTTTATTCCCCAGTAGGCTGGCTTTTGATATTTTTGATTTCGTGTCATATCGGTAAACAAAATCTTATTCCGGCTGTTTTACTTAAAAAGAGGCCGGTGGTATTAAAGTCTCTTTCCGGCTTTTTAAAGCTGAAGGGAAGTTTCTCCTTTTCAATTTCCATGTCAACTGGTTGGCCACTGAAATGCCCAACTCCAATTCCCGCAAAGGCGTCAATAAAAAACCATCGGGAAACGATAAAGTGATTGCCAAATTTCACATGAACAGCCTTCTCATTCCAGGCCACATCTAAAGCGTTGGCGGCAGGGATAGTAATGCCTGAATACAAATTGATGTCAGGGGTATAGCCGTAAGTAAGGTCACGCTGAACATATTCCAGAGCATAATATCGGCCAAAAGGTTTTTTGTCCAAAGCATAAAATGGATACCAGTCAGAAAAATAACCTCTGATTTCACCTCTGATAATTCGTGTCTCCTGGTCTGGAAACTGAGCCTTGTACTCTTTATTAAAGCCCCAGCTACTTTTCCCGGTTCCATAATCAAACCCAAAACTGAACTTACCAAAAGGTGGTGCCAGCTCCACGCCGTATTGTAAAACATTATCTCTGCCTAAAACGGCAGTGGGGGTTACTTTCAATAATAGAAATGGTTGGTGCGAGAAGGAAACAGGCCTTTTTCGTGCCGTAAAATCCGTCTCAGCATTCATTTTTGCTTTAAACTGAGCAAAGCCGGAGTAGCCGACAGCCAGAAAAATTAAAAGAAAAATCCGCTTGATCATGAAAGCTTTTTGGTACAGTGTCTACAACGATTACCTCTGTTTGGTTATTTCCAAACACAGTGCCAAATCCCGATAATTTTATAAATGGCGAGGAAATTGATGTAAACTATCTGTCAACCTGATTCGTTACCTTTGTAACATGAAGAAACAGCTCCTTCGTATTTTCTCTTTCGCTATGGCTCTGAACATCTTGTTCAGTAGCATGGGGCTGGCTTTTTATGAGCATACCTGTGATGTACTGCAGGAAACCACCGTGAATATCGGTCACGACAAAGACTGCTGTGGCGAAGCTTTTATTATTGAAAGCGATTATGAAGGTACTCAACTCAAGCAGGGAGAATGCTGCCACACAGATATTGAACTGAAAAAAGTTGATACCAATGCTGGTTTTGCTTTAAAGAAGGTTGATCAAAAGTCTGTTGTTTATATCAACACTACCGTTGATCCTTCATTTAGTTTTGTATTGGTCGTCTCAGAGGAGCTTTCTCAAAGCTTTCTTCGGCCACCACCTTTACCACAAAGGCCACTTCATTTACTTTACGACGTCTTTTTGATTTAAAATTCATTTTTATTCTGTTGTTAATCAATGGTTTAATGAAAGTGAATTAAAAATCAATGAAATATATTATATCCTCTTTTCTGCTGCTTTTTGCTTGGCAGCTTAATGCACAAACGATTTCAGGGAAAATCCTTGAAAAACCTGATGAACCACTAATCGGAGCTAGTGTTCGTTGGGTGCAAAATCCTCAAAACGCCACTTTCACGGATGAAAATGGCGAATTCGAAATCCTGAGAAATAATCACCAGCATCAGTTGGTTATCAGCTATATTGGCTACGTCACTGACTCCGTTATGGCTCATGGCGATGGTCCTTTTACTTTTTACCTAAGTCCTGATAATCAGAATCTTGACGAAGTTGTGGTGAAAAGTTCTTCGACGGCCATCGACCGAATTTCACCAATGCAAACTCAGATAATCACAACTAAGGAGCTGGCCAAGGCCGCTTGCTGTAATCTATCTGAGAGTTTTGAAACCAATGCCTCGGTTTCTGTTAGTTATGCCGATGCTATCACTGGTGCCCGTCAGATTCAAATGATGGGGCTGGCTGGTAAATACGTGCAAACCAATATTGAAAATATGCCGGGTGTTCGGGGCCTCAGCATTCCCTTTGGCCTGAGTTATGTGCCGGGAACCTGGATTCAGTCGATTGACGTAGCTAAGGGAGTTTCTTCCGTAATCAATGGTTATGAGTCAATGTCTGGTGCTATTAACGTAGAGCTTCAGAAACCAGACCTTGCCGAAAGGTTGTACGCCAATGCCTATGTCAATGAGGTGGGTAGGGGAGAATTGAACCTGAACGCAGCTAAGACACTGAGCGATAAATGGTCGGTGGGTTTATTAACTCATGCTTCTGCCTTAAAAAATGAAGTGGATCGTAATGGAGACTCCTTCATGGATTTGCCTACTTATGATCAAATCAATCTGCTCAATCGTTGGAAGTACAGTGGAGAGCGGTTCATGGGCCAGGTGGGGATCAACTATCTCAATGAAAACCGTGAGGGTGGCGAAATCATTAATCCTGCTTTATCCAGATCCAGCTATAGATTCCTGAACAAAACACAAAAGTTTACTGCTTTCTCCAAAACAGCGATACTTTTTCCTGAAACCCCTTACAGGGGATTAGGCCTCATCATGAATGCCAGTTTTCTGGACGGAAATTCGCAGTTTGGTTTGAATAACTATGACTCAAAAGAGAATTCGTTTTATGCCAATCTCATCTATCAGGATATTTTTGGTAATACTCAACATACCTATAAAACGGGTCTGAGTTTTCTGGCTGATCAATACGATGAATCCTTTGATAATTTTGGAGATGCTCTGTTATTGAATCGTAATGAGATTGTGCCTGGAGCCTTTTTTGAGTACACCTATAATAAGCTTGATAAAACGATTTTAGTTGCCGGTCTAAGAGCAGACGCTCATAATCTGTTTGGTCTTCAAATTACACCGAGACTGCACCTGAAACAGGATTTAGGTTCATCTACAGTTATGCGATTGTCCGTAGGAAAAGGCATGCGGGTACCCACCCCGCTTGCTGAGAATTATGGAAAATTGGTGAGCTCAAGAAAAGTGGAATTGCAGGATGCGATTCAGCCGGAATATAGTTGGAATTTTGGGGGAAGTATCATACAATCCTTCGGCAAAAACACGTTGATTCTTGATGCCTACCATAGTTTGTTTACTTCTCAGCAAATTATGGATATGGAAACACCGGGCTCTCTGCTATTTTATCAAAGCTTTGACAAGTCTTACGCTACCAGTGCTCAGGCTGAGCTGATTTTGGTGCCTTCTGATCGTTGGGAGGTAAAAGCGGCCTGGCGTTTACTGGATGTGAAACAAACCATGAAAACAGGTGATGGTGGTACTCTTTTAGTGGATAAGCCTTTTGTTCCTCGTTCATTTGCGTTGCTAAATGTGGGTTATGCCATGCCTTATAATAAATGGAAAGCCGATGCCACCTTACAATACCGTGGTAAACAAAGGCTGCCCGGAAGTGATGAAAGGATTGATGGATTTGTGACCCTGAATACGCAGCTTAGCCGGAACTTCGTGAATTGGGAGTATTATTTAGGCGTTGAAAATTTGACTAATTTTAGACAGTCAAATCCAATTATTAATCCTCAAAATCCTTTTGATCAGGCTTTTGACGCAGGTCAAATTTGGGGACCAGTATTAGGAAGAATGGTTTATGCAGGAGCAAGATTCAGGATCAGATGAGCATGACAGAGTTACATATCAAAAACATGGTTTGCGACCGCTGTATTTTCACGGTCTCTGAATTACTCAATCAGTTAAAGGCCGATGTTAGTGGTGTAGAAATGGGGCGGGTTATTTTGAGTTCACCGCTCTCTGCCGATCAATCCGTTTTGTTTGAGCAAAAACTGAAGGCACTGGGTTTTGAGTTATTGAAAGACAAAGAATTGCAGCTGATTGAAAACCTAAAAACAGTCATTATTGATCTTGTCAGAAATCAGGAAGATGCCCTCCGGAAATATACGGTTTCGGCCTATATTGAGAAAGAAATAGGGAGGGACTATAAAACCCTCAGCACACTTTTCTCGTCTAAAGAAGGGCAGACGATCGAACATTTTCTGATTGCCCAAAAAGTGGAGCGGGTGAAGGAACTGATCAGTTATAATGAGTTAAGCATCAGTGAAATTGCAGATCGTTTGCATTACAGTAGTGTGGCTCATCTGTCAAATCAATTCAAAAAAATGACGGGTCTCACCCCCAGTCAGTTCAGACAAAAAGGTGAACGGAAAGCATTGGATAAAATTTAAAAAGATAAACATGAACAAAATTAAAATTGGCCTGATGGCCCTTCTGATGGCCTCTTTTGTGGCTTGTACCAATTCTGAAACGCAGGAAACTGCCGCCGAAGAACACATACACGAGCATGGTGATATGGATCATCATGATATGGAGGCCACTGAAATGGCAGAAGGGAAATACAGCTGCCCTATGGCTTGTGAAGGAGATAAAACCTATGACGAAGCTGGCAAATGCCCGGTTTGCGAAATGGACCTGGAGTTGGCATCAGCTGAGTAAAGAAAATAGGGGGTGAAGTCTTAATCTACTTCACCCCTTAATGCCTTAATATTTCCAAAAAAAACGACTCCAAATGCCTTCTTTGCCCTGTGGTACCCTGAGCTTGTCGAAGGGAGCCTGTCGAAGGGTGTCGAAGGGAGCCTATCAGACAATAAAAAATAGAAAAATGAAAAAGTTAATAACAATCTTACTGGCAACCATTCTTTTCAGCTTTTCGGCTGAGGCTCAAAGCCTCGGGCAATATGATGATGTGGTAAAAATCAAAACTTCGGCTATCTGCAAAATGTGCAAAAAGCGTATTGAAAGAGACCTGAGCCTGACAAAAGGAATTGAAAAAGCGGAACTCAACCTTGACAGTAAAGTGGTAACTGTGGCGTACAATGCGAAACGTACTGACCCAACAAAGATCAAAGAAGCGATCTCAAATATTGGCTATGATGCCGATGAGGTAGTAGCCGATCCAAAAGCTCATGATCGTCTGCCGGACTGCTGTCAGAAAGATGTGAAGCCGCATTAAGAGATAAACTCTATCACTTACTCAATTTCAAAATCCGGCGGGCTCCCTGAATCACAAGAATAAAAACAATAGTTCCAATGATGAGGTCAGGAGCGGCTGAATGCAGCCAATTGACCAGTAAACCAGCGACTATCACACCAAGGTTGATGATGACATCATTGGACGTGAAAATCATGCTGGCTTTCATGTGAGCTTCTTCTTTGCTTTTCGATTTTTGGAGTAAATACAGACAGACACCGTTTGCAATCAGGGCCAACACAGAAACCAGAATCATCGTACTGAAATCGGGAAGTTCTTCCTGACCCCAAAAACGTCTCAAAACCTCCAGAAAACCAATCAAAGCCAATGTGATCTGAAAGTAACCGGCTAGCTTGGCTATTTTCTTTTTTCTGACCAATGTGCCGCCAACAGCAAATAAGCTCAGACCATACACAAAACTATCAGCGAGCATATCCAGGCTGTCAGCCACCAATCCCATAGATTTAGAAAGAAGACCGGTACTCATTTCCAGTAAGAAAAAAACGAAATTGATTCCCAGAACAGCCCAAAGAAGCTTTTTCTGTTCGGTATTCTCTTCAAAATTACCTTCTTCAGTGGTTTCTGTGGAAAGAGGTTGGTCTCCAAGGTTTAGTTCATGAATAGCCGCCTCAAGTGGTGCAGGTTCGCCTTCATGATAAATAGTCAGTTTCCGTTTTTCAAGATCAAAATCAAGTTGTTTTACTCCCTCAAAACCATCCAGTTTCATCCTGATCAGGTTTTCTTCTGACGGGCAATCCATTTGACTGATTTTGAAGATGGTTTTGTTCATTTCAGTAATTAATATTGACTGGAAACTGCTGCTTTTTCAAAAATAGACATTAATTCAGGTTCAATAGGAAAAGGTTTAAGTGGCGGGACATTGGCTCCGCCCGGATTTCCAACAGGAATTTTTCCAACGAAGGACTTCACTCCACCAAAAATCAGTCGTGGTATTTGTCCGAGTATCTCTTTTCCGCTTTTGATTTTAAATCCGAATTGTAGCATCTTCCAATGAACGTAGCTATGTGCATACGGATATTTTTGTCCGATGATGTGGGCACGCTCTAAATGTTTCCACGCTTGGTTCAGGTTCCCCTCCAAATATTCAGACTGATAGTCCAATAGCTCTTTTTGGTAAAACGGTTTTAAACTTTTCGGTATGGTTGTATTGAATTTCATATCATCATTTTACGACAAGTATCAATTAGTTCACACTTTCCAGTAGTTTATTTCAAATGTTCCTCAACGTACCGAATATGAATCGTGGTGTGCTGCAAGCCACTATGATTTATATTCATTGTTAGGTGTTTTAAAAATCTGTTTTTATTCTCTCTGCAGAAATAACCCTTGTCATTAATGTACTTTTCTCATTGTCCGTAAATCTATCCATTTTTGTTATTGACTTAATCAAACTGGGAATTTGATTGTCATGTTTTACAATTAAATAGTTTACATCACCAGCATCAAAAATTAGAGATTTAGCTGATATTATTTTATTTTCTGTTTCGAGGATTTTCTTGTTTGTATATTTTTTAAAATCTAGTTGGAGCCTATTAAAATTATCTTCATAGGATAAAACATATCTCCATTCGCGTTCATCATAGAACTTATAATTCTTCAGTATTTTGCCCTTCCGCTTAAAGTCATCTCTGAAAGGTTTTATATACCTTAATAACTGTTTAATTTCGAAAAAAACATCATTTCTTCCGGTTGTAAACTCTAATTTCAAATCATTTCCTAACGAATTCAATCTCATCATAACATCCATAATTGTTTGGGCTGATTGCGAATTTGAGTCTAAATAAAAAATAGGGTTTAATCTATTTTTAACAGCCCAATTCATGGATAATCCGACTCCATAATATCCATAAACATCCAAATGTTTAGATATTTTTGACAATGGTATATCACAAAAGCATACCATTGGAAATGGAATTTCGAGATGAATGTGTTTTATCTTAATGTCTTCAAGTGAATACCGAGGCATAAATCCATTCTCGATTATGCCTTCGAGATTTTTTATAGTATTTGTAAAATGATATAGAGAATTACTACTTATTGCCACCTTCCATTTTAGTTTGTTTGAAAATTATTAGACCCAACGGTCTCGGGTATGAAACTTAGGGCATTTCAAAGCTCTTCATTGTCCGCATGAAACGAGCTTGGATAAGAGCCGAAAACGTTTCGAAACCACAATCTGCCCTATGTTTTATACCCATTGTTAGCAGCACGCCTTTTTCTTTTTTATAATGATACGTATTCAATTATTCGAGAAATGAATTGTCCTGCCGCACCGCCACTTTTATAACTGTCGGCTATTGTTGTTAAACTAGAAGCGACTCCTGTTCCATTCATTAAAAGAGTGCCAATTCTGTTCAATAAGGATTTGCTCTTTTCTTTTTGTCCTGATTTAACTGCGTCCAATAATTCATTTAGTGTTTTATGAAGGTCAGTTATATCAGTTTGATTAAGCGTTTCATTAATTAGCTTCAAATCTTCATTTGATATAGTTTCTACATTTAAGAATTCTCTACTGAGCGTTATATCAAATAGGTCATCTGCGATTACACTTTCATTTCTTGGAAACTCTTCTTCACTAATCTTTTTGGCGATACATTTAAAGCCAAAACAAACATAGTCGTAAATATTAAAGATGATTGAGCACCTTTTTTCTAAATGATTATATAATATCTGAATTTGTCCGGGTGGACGAGTAGAAAACTGCCCTGCAAAGCCCACAGGAATGAACGGTTTATCTTTAAACTTGATGATGTCGGGAATGTAGTTTTTAGGAAATAAAATTCCGACTACTGTACCACCTGGGACTCCATAATCATCACAAAAAGTAATTTCATTTTCCTTAGAGTATGTTCTGGTTTCCGCCCCTGGCTGTCTTTTCAAAACATTAATGTCTCCAAATAGTCCAAAAGGAAAGAACTCAGAGTCACTATCAATCTTAGTTCTTCTGTTTTCAAAAGTCCATTGAAAGTTGTCTGACGTGACTTGAAATACTTCTACTTTGCCGTCTTCGTTGACTTTCTGTATGACCATTAATTTCGTTATCATCTGTGTCGTCTATTTAGGTGGCTGCTAACGTACGAATATATGCAATTGCACATACCCTGCATACATGGACATATGTTTGATAACGAATAATGTTTGTATTTTCCTTAAAATAAGGTGGTTATGCTATTTCTAAAGTATCCGTTATTAACGGTTAAGTAACGGCTACAAAGAAAACCTATATTTTCTCCCCCTCATACCCCGCCTCTTTCAAAGCTGAGATGATTTCTTCGGCTGTAAAGATTTCGCCTTCTACGGTGAGGATTTTATCGGGGTTATCAGTGTCGACTTTCCACTCGTCTACTTCTTCCAGTTTATTGAGAAATGGAGTGACGGTTTTGACACAGTTACCGCAGTTGATGTTTGTTTTAAATTGTTGTTTCATTTTTTTTAAGATATAAGATTTAAGACAAAAGACGTAAGACAAGAGACTTTTTTTATTTTATCAAGTGTACCCACCTCGCCCTTTGGGCACTCCTCCCAGGAGGAGAATTTATTTCGGCTATCTGTCATCGGTCATCCCTGTCTGCCGACAGGCAGGCGTCAACGGTCATCGGTCAAAGACTTCCAACCTCAAACACCTGACAACAGACACCCAACATCAGACACCTAACACCCAACATCACGCTCCCCGCAACCTCAAACTATTCAACACCACACTCACCGAGCTGAAGGCCATGGCTCCGCCGGCGATCATAGGGTTAATCATAAAGCCGTTTATGGGATACAACAGTCCGGCTGCCAGCGGAATTCCGATCACGTTATAAATAAAGGCCCAGAAAAGGTTTTGGTTGACCGTTCGCATGGTTTGTTTTCCAATTTTCAAGGCCTGAGGTACTTTCAGTAAGTCGTTAGAGACAATCGCAATTTTGGCGACTTCCAGAGAGACGTCAGCTCCTGAGCCCATGGCTATACCAAGATCGGCCTGGGCCAGAGAAACGGAGTCATTGATGCCATCACCCACCATCGCTACTTTTCGACCAGCCTTTTGTTCTTCTTTGATGAAATCACTTTTGTCTGTTGGCAGGCAGGAGGCTTTGAAATGTTCAAGTCCGACTTCATTAGCCACAGCTTTGGCTGTTCCGGCGTTATCACCGGTCAGCATCACTACTTTATGTCCTGTTTGTTGAAGTAACTGTATGGCTTCTTTTGAGTTGGCTTTGACTTTGTCCTGAAGGGCCGCTATCGCCAAAAGAGTTTTTTGTTTTTCAGCCAGAAGGATAACCGTTTTACCTTCGTTTTGCCATTGAGAAACCAAGTGTTTTTGAGATTCATCAAAACTCACTCCAGACTCAACGATGAATTCAGGTGTACCTACTAAATAGGTTTTGTTTTCTATAACACCTTCTATTCCTTTTCCGGTCACTGATTCAAAAGAGCTCACATCCAATTTTTCAGTATCAATTGCAGAAGTGATCGCCTTGGCCAACGGGTGCTCAGAGAGGGCTTCCAGACTTTTTAAGATGCTTTTGGCATCGTCATGGTAGGTCTCAATATCTGAGAGACCGGGTTTCCCTTCGGTAATCGTTCCTGTTTTGTCCAAAATGATGGTATCAATTTCTTTGGCCGCTTCCAGACTTTCGGCGTCTTTGACCAAAATACCAGCATTGGCTGCTTTCCCAACTCCCACCATAATGGCCGTTGGTGTGGCTAGACCAAGAGCACATGGGCAGGCAATCACCAAAACCGACAAAGTAGAAACGAGGCCTAAGGCCAATTTATGCTCTCCCCCGAATAGCTGCCAAATCACAAAGGTCAGTACTGCGATGAGTAGAACAACCGGCACAAAAATAGAGGCAACTTTATCGACCATTTTCTGAACAGGAGCCTTGCTGCCCTGAGCGGCTTCCACACTGGAGATAATTTGAGAGAGATAGGTGTCTTTTCCTATTTTCTGAGCCAAAATCCGCAGGTTTCCGTTCTGATTGAGTGTTCCGGCAAAGACCTCCGATTTCTTTTCTTTCAACACCGGAACCGGCTCGCCGCTGATACTGCTTTCATCTACATACGATTCCCCCTTTTTAACTTTTCCGTCGACGGGTATCTTTTCTCCCGGCTTTACGATGACCAGATCTCCTTGAATCAATTCCTCCAATGGAACAGTTTCTTCTTCTCCATTACGAATTACGGTAACCTCTTTGGCCTGCAAAGACATGAGTTTTTTTAGTGCAGCCGAGGTTCCGCTTTTAGCTTTCTCTTCCAGAAACTTTCCGATCAGAATAAAGAAAATGACCACGCCTGCCGCTTCATAATAGACATGGGCTTCTATTCCTCGATCTAGAAAATAGGCTGGCGAAAAAGTATTGAAAAGACTAAAAACATAGGCGATTCCGGTACTTAGAGCCACCAGCGTGTCCATATTCACTGAACGATTCTTAGCTTGTTTCCAGGCATTGATAAAGAAATGTTTCCCGAAAACAAAAAGAATGGGAGTTGATAAGGCCAACATGATGTATTGAGAGTAGGGCCAGTGCATGCCGAACATCCCCACGATAAGCAAAGGCACAGAGAAAATTCCGGCCCAAATCATATTGGACTTCGCCTTTTGCACTTTCTCTGATTTGATCTCTTCGGCCTTTTCTTCTGAGTTTTCCTGTTCGATAAAAAGGTCGTAACCAATAGCCTGAACCTGCTTTTTCAGCAGCTCCAGATTTGTTTTATCCGGGTCAATTTTGACTCTGGCTTTTTCATTGGCATAGTTTACATCAGCGGTAATTACCCCTGGTGTTTCTCTTAAGACCTTTTCGATGCTGCCGGCACAGGCTGCACAAGACATTCCCAAAACCGGTATTTGAACTTCATTTTCCATACACAAATTTACGACGTACAGGTGCCTTCTGTTTATATCTATTTCGTTGGCTTTTGTATAATTTCACGTCAGGCTTTATTCGTTTATTTGACAAACCGAAAATTCGCAGTCACGCAAATTCTGCTATGAGAGTTATCCTGAGTATTTTTTTCTTCTTTTTTCTGATGAGTTGCTCCTGCAAAAACACGGAGAAAGTTTCATCTGAAAAGACTGTTTTGCAGTTGCCTCAAGACTCAAATCTCAGGAAGACGTCGGAAGCTCTTAATCAACAGGAAGCCACCGTGAAAGGTGAACTGAAATATGAGGGGAACAGAGCTCAGGAGCTTTCTGTATTGCGTTTTGAGAATCAAAACGAACTTAGAATTGAGGATCCGCTTTGGGATTCATCTTTTTTGCCTTCCACCAACGAAGAAAAGGTAGTTTTTTGGTCAACCGATCATTATCAAAAGGTTCGGGAAAATAAGCTCAGAAATGAGTCTATGGAGGAAATGAAAGGTTTTGATTTCGCTCCATTGATTATTCAAATGAAGAAATTACCACCCTGGGAGGCGGGTACTTTTGTACAGCACTATATCCATGTGCCTGATGGTGAACAGAAAAGAACGCAATGGACAGAGGGTAACCTTACTTACTTTTTCAGGCCTGAGAGTTACCAACATAATTTCGAATCTCACTTGCCTCAGTTTATTCATTCTTTCCCTGATTACAGTCTGCCTTCTAACAAATGGGGAGCTACTAACTTTTTTGCGGCAGAGGATCTTCAAAATTTGGCTTTAAGAAAAGGTTATCGTCTTACTGGCAGTTTCAGTACCCCTCCCTCTAACCGTATTGCCTATGATTATGATGAGTGGCTGTACAAAAGCGGAGCTCCACCAGCCTATGCTGTAAGTCAGGATAAGGTCAATGAATGGTTAAATCAGGTTGATGAAAAGCTTTTGCGTCGCAATTTTAAGACCTATGTGATTGATCGCCATCAGAATGTCAAACATTTGGTACTGAATTGGGAAGCCTTACGAAATCCTTACGGAGAGGGTATTGGCAAATTACAACGCACCCTTAAAATGTGGAAAGAGGCTTATCCTGACAAAACGCTTTCCATTTGGCCGCATGGACTCATGGAGCTAAACCGGGTCAATATTGAAGGGAATAATTATAAGTATAACCTGACCAAAGATTTGAATTTCAAAGGAAACCTCGATCAGTGGTACGGGCTATTAAATGAGCAAAGTCCGTTTACAATCAATGCCTTTTTCAAAGAAAATGCTGATCTCAATTATATTGGCGGTTATCTGAATTACCCCACAAACTACGGCTATGTACATCATTTTGTGATGCAGCATATAATGAACAAGAAATTTCAGCCTCGAAAACCGAGTGTGCTGATGTGGTGGCATAATCAGGAATATGTAGGTGGTTTTGATCTGGGAGAGAAATGGTTTAGTGGAGCTGATGGTCAGCCCTTAATGACCAGAATAAAGCCTATGGTTTTTCCTTCAACCATGCATAATGCCGCAGTTTGGGCCTTTGCTTTTTGTGATGGCGGCGAACTCTGGTCTGAACCCTGGGGGCGTTCAGATGATAAGACTTATTTGGGGGGGATGACCGAGGCTTTTGATACGAAAGGTCGGAAAGTGCCAACAAAATATGGACCTGTTCAGACCTCACAATATGCCATTCAGAATTATCAAAACATCGACCGGTGGGAGGCCGGGAAATGGGCGGTGAGTATGAATAAAGATATTATTGAGGCTCAAACAGAATGGACCTTTGTATCTTCGGCCCGAGAGGGAGAACGTTTTACACAAAATGACCAGCGATTACCTTCTTTTTCCCTGTATAAAAAAACGCCTTTAGTTGCTGCCAAAATGAACCAAGCACAAACTGAGGCTCTGATTTTGGTTTATGACGCATGGAATGATCCATTGAAGCAGGAAATTATTAAAGTTAAGCTCGGTGATCAGGTTTTTGACACCAAAGTTTTCGGGCGGTATACCTCAGTAGTAAGAGTACAATTATAGTAGAATGTTAATGAAAAATATCAAATGCCGGTACCTGTATGATGACGGCAAAGTCGCTGAGAATAAAGAGATTGTTTGTAAAGACGGAAAAGTATTAGAAGTCAAGGATTGCGAAGCTCCTTTTGATGTGGAGTGCCTTTCGGCTGCTTTTTTTGATACGCATATCAATGGGGGAGAAGAGTATTATTTGACGGAAAGTAATAGTGCAGAAGCTATAGAAGATATCTTTCAATCTTCAGTTAAAACCGGGACTTTCTACGTTTTACCCACCTTGATTACTTCTTCACAGGAGAACATCCTGAAGGGTATAGGCGTCATGAAAAAGTATATGGCAGATCATCAGGAGTCTGGCGTTTTGGGTCTGCATTTGGAAGGCCCTTTTCTGAATCCTGAAAAAAGGGGAGCTCATCTGGCAAAATATGTTAGAAAACCGACGGATCAGGAGATTGATGAAATTCTGGAGGCAGGCAAAAATGTAATACAGATCTGGACCATCGCTCCGGAACAGTTTACGGCTGAGCAAATTGAAAAAATAAAGTCAGCGGGTGTTACTATTTCTTTTGGTCATTCTAATGCCACTTTTGACCAAGCTCAGACTGGTTTTGAACAGGGTGTAACACTAGTAACACACCTTTTTAATGCCATGAGCGGGCTGCACCATCGTAAACCAGGTCTAGTGGGGGCGGCTCTTTCAAATGCTAAAGTTTGGGCTCCAATTATTCCTGATGGAAAACATGTTCAGTACGGAGCAGTTAAAGCTGCATATAAAGCCAAGGGGGAGAAATTATTTATCATTTCTGATGCCCTTTTTCTGGGAAGGAAAAAACTTGAGTTTCAATGGGAAGAGTTCGATGCCAAACTTGTAAATGGCGAATATGTGAATTCAGAGGGTAATCTGGCCGGATCTGCCATTTCAGTAGGGGAGGCGGTTAAGAACATGGTGGAGGAGGTTGGCGTTACTCTTCCAGAGGCGATAGAAATGGCTACGTTAAGACCAGCTACAGCGGTAGGGTTGGAGCATAAAGTTGGCCGCATTGCGAAAGGCTACCCCGCAGTGTTTACCGTTTTTGATCAAAGTCTGGAGAATTTTGAAGTTCTAAAATAAACCTATTTGATCTCAAATACCTAAGTGGTTTAAAATCAGCAGCATTCTTCCATTCCACAATCTTCATCAGCGTTTTCGGTTTCGATGGTTACGTGCTCAATTTCAAGATGCTGAAGTTCGTGGCGTATCTCATCTTTGATTTTGACAGTCTCAAAACCCTCTTCTAAAACGGCATGGAGGCTCATGATATTTTTCTGGCCATCCACCGTCCAAAGGTGAACGTCGTGAATCTCTTTGATACCCTCTAAACCTGTGACCTTTTCTTTGACTTCCTCCATGTTAACTCCTTCCGGGGTCCCCTGAAGAATTACCCTGAATACCCCCTTCAGGTTGCCATAAACATTAAATAAGATAAAAACGGTAATACCTATTGAAAGCAAAGGATCAATGATGGTCCAGCCGGTGAAGTACATGATAATACTTCCTATTAAAACTGCTGCCCAACCAAGCACATCTTCCATAAGATGTAGCATGACGGCCCTCTCATTCAGGCTGTCTCCTTTTTTTAGTTTGAAAACGGCTGCTCCGTTGACCACAATTCCCAATATCGCCAGCCAGAACATTCCCTGAGCATCACTTTCTTCAGGATTCAGGATTCTCGGAATAGCCTCTGTGAGCATATAAACCGAGCCTACAATCAGGATGATGGAATTAATTAAGGCACCAACAAGCGAAAAGCGACCGTATCCATAAGTGTAAACGGAATCACTTCTTTTGCCCGATTTTTTCTGGAAATACCAGGCCAGTCCCAAAGACAGGCTATCGCCCAAATCATGCAGGGCATCGGAAAGAATAGCCACCGAGTTGGTAAAAAAGCCACCAATAACTTCAATGATGGTAAAACTAATGTTCAGCCAAAAGGCGGTTGAAATATTTCCGGTTCCATGATGATGGTGGTGATGAGAATGTCCGTGAGTATGGGAATGATCGTGAGCCATAGTATTATAAAGTGATAGGGCAAAAGTATTGCCCAAACCACTGCAACAGGGCTGCAAGGAAGGAATATTCAATTATCCCGCTTTTAACGAAGCACAATTTTACTTTCTCAATCCTCCGAAAAACCTTTACTTTGAGCCCATGGAAGAGAAAAAAGACCTCATTCTTCGGGATTGGCTGGCCATAGAAAGAACTAAGCTGGCCAATGAACGTACTTTTCTGGCTTATTTCAGAACAGCTTTTGTCTTTCTGGCTACAGGAATGACTTTCCTAAAGCTTGATTATTTTGAGGACTTCAGATGGCTTGGAGTAATTTTTCTTGCTCTTTTCCCGGTCATGTTGATTCTTGGCATTATCAGGTTATTCAAAGTCAAAAGGAATATTGATCGCTATTATCAATGAGTCAGTTTCAGCCGCCTTTTTACCAGTTTAACGGTCACATTCAAACCATTTACCCAAGCCTTTTCCGGAAAGTGCCTGTTCCTTATGAAAGGGAAAGAATTGAGTTACCCGATGGAGATTTTCTTGATCTTGACTGGCTCAAAACCGGTAGTAAAAAGCTGGTCATAGTAACCCACGGTCTTGAAGGTGATTCCACAAGACATTATGTGACCGGGCTTCTCAAATTATTCTCAGAACATGGTTTCGACGGCCTTGGCTGGAACTCCCGAAGCTGTAGCGGCGAGCTTAACCGACTTCCTCGTTTTTATCATCATGGCGATGCGGAGGACTTACGATATGTTCTTGAATATGCAATTGCCGAAGGCGGTTATGAGGAAGTTTTTCTGGCTGGTTACAGTATGGGCGGTAGCCTGACTTTGAGACTTCTGGGTGAATTTCCGGAGAAACTACCAAAGGAAGTTTCAGGGGCTATGGTAGCTTCAGTACCCTTGGATATTTATTCTTCGGTGTTGGAATTGCAAAAGCCAGGGAAGACCTTCTATATGAACCGCTTTATTAAAAAACTGGCGGTTAAAATTGAGGCAAAATCAAAATTATTCCCTGATCATCCGCATCTCAAATTTGAGGGTTATTTTGACCGCATTAAAAACTTTGAAGATTTCGACGGGACTTATACCGCTCCATTGCACGGTTATAAAAGTGCACACGATTTTTACGCCAGAGCCTCTACCAAACCTTTATTGAAAAACATCCGGGTTCCTGTTAAAATTGTACAGGCTTTAAATGATCCTTTTCTAGGTCAGGAGTGTCTTGCTTTGCCTGATGATTCTCCTTTAAATGTAGAATTACTCATGCCTAAAAAAGGTGGTCACGTTGGATTTATGATATCAGGAGAGCCTTTTTCTTTTACAGAACAGCTGGCTCTTGATTTTGCACTGAAGGCATAAAAAAACACCCCTGATCTCAGCAGGAGTGTCTTTCCAATAAACCTCTTAATAAACTGTATGCGAAATCTTAGTTGTTGTTGCCACCGGCTCTTTGCTTCAGATCGTCTGTAGCAGTACTTCTTCTTCGGCTGGCTTTAACGTTTTGGTTTCCAAAATTATAGGTGAAGGTCAGCGTTGCTCTGCGACTGGTCCATCTGTTGGTTACCTTCAAGTCAACATTTTGATAATCAATATCTCCGGCGAAAAACGAGGTAAGGAAAAGATCGTTCACGTTCAGTTTCAACTTTCCTTTCTTCTCCCAGAATGACTTCTGAGCTCCCACATTTACCGCATATTGCGGCTTGGTGGTTCTGATAATTCCTAAAGCCTGAGGTGAGTTAAACCACATATTTGCTTCGGCCGACCAGCCTTTTTTCAAGCTGAATGTACTACCTGTGTAGAAGTTATAAGCTGCCTGACCTACGTCAAGTACTCCACCACTTACATTGCTATCTCTGAATCTTGCGTAATATACGCTGATGTTATTGTGCATGTTCCACCACTTAGTCACAGGAACAGGGAAAGATAAATTAGCTGAATAATTCTCAACTTTTTCCAGGTTTTTCTCTGTCTGGTAGGTAATTCTGGTTTGGTCATCCTGCTCAATAATGTCAAACATATTGTCTTTCGTATGAGCATAGCCGAGTGAAAGATTGATGGCATTTTTGAACGTATAAGTCAACTCCAGATTATCGGTAAACTGTGGGTTTAGGTATTCGTT
This sequence comes from Jiulongibacter sediminis, assembly GCF_001306455.1. GTDB lineage: Bacteria > Bacteroidota > Bacteroidia > Cytophagales > Spirosomataceae > Jiulongibacter > Jiulongibacter sediminis. Next base: position 287,624 of record NZ_LGTQ01000005.1, read on the forward strand.
TCCACGCTGGAAAGTGTAAGGGTCCAGGAAGAAAAGGAACGGGTTTAGTTGTTGATAATTAGGGCGACCAATTCTACGGCTATAAGAGTAACGGAGTGAGTTGTTATCATTAATCTTCTGATTCAAAAACATCGTAGGGAAAAGACTCAGGTATTGTCTTGGCACCACCTGATCAAGGGTAATTGAATTCCCTTCAGAAGTGGTGTGTTCTGCTCTCAATCCTGTTTGCAATCCAATTTTATCCCATTGCTTTCCAATATTGAAATAGGCCGCGTTCACAAACTCAGTGTACACAAAGTGGTTGGTTTTGCCATCGTCAACAAGCCAACGGCCGTCTTCCTGTACCTCAAAAAGGAAATTGTTATCCGTTTTTACATAGCTTGTTTTGGCTCCAAACTCAATTTTAACCTTGCTTTCGGTCGGGATTACGAAATCTACTTTAGCGGCATAAATGTCAATATCCGATGGAGTGGTGTTTTGTTGAATCAGATTATTAGTCAATTGACCTTCGGCATCATAGAAGGCTGTGTTAAAGGCCTGGAAACCATAGTTTCTGAAACCACTATAGTCGGCATCAAAAGTTACTTCTTTGCCCTTATCGTTGAAGTTATGTTTGATATTGAAGTTTCCGGTTACATTCCAATTGTCCATGTCTCGATTTGAGTATGGCTCTAAAGAACTTCTAACCTGATTTCCTTCACTAATTTCCAAGATTTCAGTAAGACCGGTGTTGACCATACTCCCGTTCCAGTTATTGGCGTCCAGCATAATACCGAAGGTGGTTTTGTCGCTGGCGAAATAGTCCATACCTAGTTTTCCGGAGGTATAAAACCCTTTTCCAAAACGTTTTGAAGACTGATCAAATTCACTTCTCAGGCCTTCGAAATTGGTGCTTCTGATCAGCGTATTGTCATTATACCAAGTATTTCTACCCACATTCAGGTTGCCGAAAACGTTAACCTTTTCATTTCTGTGGTTCAGGCTCAGGTTTGAGCTGGCACGGTAAAGGTCATCTGTACTGTTCGGAATATACGCATCACCTACCGATACAGAGAAGGTTCCGTTGGTACCAAAGGCTTTATTTTTCTTCAATTTAATGTTGATGATTCCTGAATTACCTGAGGCATCGTACTTTGAAGAAGGGTTAGTAATTATTTCAATCGATGAAATCTGATCACTGGTCATATTGCTCAGCATTTGCATCAGAGCTTCATTTGAGAGATAGCTTAAACGGCCATCAATCATAATTTGGACGCCATTTTTGTTTTTCAGTTTCAAAGCGTCGTTTTGGCGATCAATAGTCACGCCCGGAGCTTTCTCTAAAACTTCCAATGCCGTATTTCCGCTGGATACAATGCTATTTTCAACATTGACCACTGTGCGGTCTACTTGCTGCTCTATGAATGGTTTCTTGGCCGTAACCGTTACTTCAGCCAGCTCATTGGTATTGAGTTGTAGTTTCAAAGGTTGAAACTGAAAGTCAGGTTGAGCATCGCTCAATTGAAATTTTGGCGAGTTGAAATCCTGATAACCCACCATGCTGATTTTTACAAAATAAGAGCCCATTTTCAGGTCTTCTAAAGCAAATGCTCCATCCATATCAGAGGCCGTGGCTTTAACCAGGCTTGAATCTGATGTGCTAAGCAAGAGGATGTTGCTGAAAGGCATGGCTACTGAGCTTTCGTCGAGCACTGTACCTTTTACGGTTCCGGTTTGTTGTGCTTTGGCCATAGCCGACAGCATAACAGTAAATGTTAAGAGTAATAGCTTTTTCATTTTTGTTTTTGTAAGTAATAGTTTTTGCTTTTGACAGTTCAAAGGTAGAGGTATTATGCATTGCAAGGTAATTGATAATACACAAGTGGTTTGAATGTCATGTTGAGTGGTTTATGAGAGTAGATGGGTAGTTGAGAAGAAACGTTGCAGCCGGGATTAAAATTAAATGTTAAAAAACGTAAAAGCCCCTGAACGGGGCCTTTGATTACGATTTTAAACTCTTCTGCTGGAAATTCCGCAGAAGCCTGTGGGTGTTTTTTCGAAGTTTTTCTTTGAAAAAAGCGGTTCCGCCGAATACTAATCCCGTGAAACCCATGGCCTGTTTTGCCCAGACTTTCAGATTAAAGCTGTCTTCGTGGTTGATAATCAACCCATTTCTGATTCTGAATTTGGCCAGAACCTTATTATGGACTTGTCGGCCTGTTCGACTAAAGGTGTATTTGGCTTCCCATTGAACAATACCTTTGTGTTCATCTTCCTGAATAATCTCATAAGTTACTTGTAGGTCTTTACCATTTTTGCACAGCATTCTCCACATATCTGCGGCATCTTTGCCGTGCAAAACACCAAATGCCGGATCCTCAAAGCGGATATCGGGATGATAATTGTCCACCATCTCTTCAGCATCTTTCTCTATGAACGCATCATAGAATTTTTGGAGCACGCTACTCATGAATTCATTAATTCGTTGGTTTCTGAAGGGCTTAGCTTTAATTGGGTAGCCAGCTTCTCTTTGGTCGGAATACCGATGATCATGACAATAACCAGAGCTAATGCGATAAACAAAAACTGGATTTCACCAGTCAAAAGAGCTGCGGCAACGGCCAGTAAACCGGGAGCCTCAAGCAAAGCCAGTTTGACAATTGAAAGGCTCTGAAACTTTTCCATTTTATTTTTAAAGCCCTTCTCTTGTTGTGCTTTCCGGAGAAGCTTGTTGCCAATCATATAAGAAGCTCCAATACCCAGAACGATGGCAACGGGCACCATTGTCTTGAAAATTTCCATAGAGCTGGTTCGCTCGGGTGTAATAACCTGATTGCTTAGCAAAAAGAAAACAACGGCCGAAAATAGGAATAGTCCGCCGGCAATGGCTAATGATATGATTCTGAATGTTTTATACATAAGGGGTTTGGGTTTTAAGACTAACCTGATTTTTAGTAACGTTCAATTCCATGACTTCTCCACAACGAACGGCTCTGTTTTCATCTTCATGACCTATGGGGAAATCATAGCAAACAGGGTAAATATATTCAGCGGTGTGTTCCTGAACAATTTCATTTGCAGTTTTTCCGAAAAGTGTGCTGTTTTCTTTAGAATTTGAAAATTGGCCTACAATTAATCCTGAAAGTTTTTCAAGCTTTCCTGCTCGCTTAAGCTGTACCATCATTCGGTCAATATTGTAGTAATACTCTCCAATGTCCTCGATAAACAAGATTTTTCCCTCAAAATCAAGATCTGCTGAAGAACCCACATTATGGGCAAGCAGACAAAGGTTACCACCAATAATTGCCCCCTTGCAGTTCCCTTCTCTGTTGAAGGAGTGGCCTCTTTCAATATAGTCTAATGGCTCTCCGAAAAGAGCATTTTTTAAGGAATCTGTAGAAAGTTGTTCGTTGGTCATTGTAACCATCATGGGGCCATGAATGCTTTGGTAGCCAATAGATTGTATTTTGGCATGAAGAGCTGTAATGTCAGAAAAACCTACCATCCATTTTGGATTTTTTTTGAAAGAAGTCCAGTCGACCTGATCAATAATTCGGGTGGTTCCGTATCCTCCTCTGCCAGCAATTATGGCTTTGATATTCGTATTATCCAGCATTTGCTGGAGGTCCTTCAAACGGACTTCGTCTTCGCCGGCATAATTGAAATGATGATCAAAAATGTGATCTCCAGCCTGTACTTTAAGGCCAAATTCTTCTTCAACAATACTTTTTCCCTGCTCAAAACGCTCTCTATCAAGCTTTGAGGCTACAGAAACTACCCCTATGGTATCACCGGCTTTTAAAAAAGGTGGGGTTTTGAAAACTTCAGTCATATCAGGAAAGAATTTGATAGAATAAATAGAGACCAATGACTACGGCGGAGCCAAAGCTTAACATAGTACCAATCAAAACATATTCTGTTTTAAGGGTATCTGTGTCTTTATATCTTAAAATAGATTTGGCCGCAATCAAAAAACCGATGGCCTCAAAGTGTTGAGTCAAAACAAAAATAAGGACAAGCCAGCGTTCAAGAGTTCCTATAAGTCGGCCACCTTTGGGTAGCTCATCGGTATCAGCGGTAGCTTCTATTTCAAAGATTTTGAAGAGCTCTCTGATGTAAACATTTGTTGGCTTGGCAGCAAAAACAAAACCTAAGGTAAGGGCTAAAATATCAGGGGAAAGTGCCCAAAGAAGCTTATCGGGCCAGAAATATTGATAAATAAGTCCAATTATGGCTATGCATAGCAAATGCAAAAACTGATCAATAAAGAAGGCATGCTTTACAAAATGTTTCCTTTGGGACCAAAGGGGTTTAAAGCCGTCTATCAGATAGTGAAGTAGGCCAATGCCCAGTGCACCAGGTATAAAAGCGAAAGAAGGAAAAAGTAGCCAGGCCAGGGCGGCAGCAATAAGAGCATGCCAGACCAGAAAACCACTTTTAAAGCCTTTTGTATTTTTATCTATCGCCAGTCTGTCATTCTGAAAAATGAAATCAGCAAGAACGTGAGCCAGCAGTTGCGACAGTATAAAATACGTAATGGTCATTGAATCAGGTTTTCAAAGTAAATAACAGCTTTGTCAATGGCATTCCAGCCTGCGGAAGTTGAATGTTGATTTACTACTGACTGGGCGACGCCGAGCTTTTTGGAAATCTCTTTTTCACTCATGCCCAGTAATTTGAAATAAACGACCTGACACTGTTTTCCTGTGGCTTTATTGAGCAAAGCGTCTATCAGGTCAATCACAGGGCTTATCTGATTTTCCCATTTTTCATTTTCTGAGACAAAAAACAGCGAGTTTTTGATGACAATACGATCTTTATTAAATGTTTTCTGATTGGCGATTTCTCTGCCCGATAGGAAAATGGCTTCGCCATCAACTCGTCCGGTTTCTCGGTCAAATTCATCAAGATTACCCACACCAATGGAAATTCGGAGCCCAATTTCTTTCAGGTATTTACTTCTTGTGCTATCCTCCGTGTATTTATCAATATCAATTTCGGTGGCTTTTAAGCCTGTTTTTAGGAGTAGGCCCAGTCGTAGTCCAAGCTCAGGTTTTTCAGAAATACATTCGATATAGTCTCCTTTGATAAGGCGGCAATAGGCCGAAAAGGCTTTTTCTAGGTCAGAAAAAAGATGCCTGACCTGACTTTCTAATTGTTGTCGACCTTCCTGATTCAGGCTGGTGTAGGCTACGATATCCCCGGAAATTGCTGCTGTAAGCATGCTGTTCTTAAATTTCTCTCCACAAATATAGGTTTAAAAACCTATAAACCATATTTATAGCCTTAAAAGACTATAAAATATATTTATAGTATTAAAGAGCTATAAATGGTTAAGTTAGAGAAGAGAGTTCAAACTTACCCACTTTGGAGAGGTCAATGCGGTATTCGCCATTTACGGCTTCCAATAAGGGTACGAATTTAGCTCCCCAAACCAACTCATTATACATATAGGATTTTTGAGAATGAACGGGGTCAGACATCGTGTCGTTTGTTGCCTGAACCGAAATCATAAATTCGCCATCACTGGCCTCCAGGCTTTCCGGAGTTTCATTAAATAGTATACTATCAGTGGTAATGGGATGTACAACAGTCCAGTCTGTGGCCATATACTTTATCTTATTTCTTTCCAGCGGTAGGGTATAATATTTCCGTTTTATTTCGCCCTTAACTTCTTCATTTCGAGTGAAAATAATGTTAACCTCTACATCCATCAGCTGGTTTGTTTTTTCATTGGCCATCCTAAACATAAAGCCGGTGATGTCTAAATAAGGGGCAATTAATGCCCGCTCTGAATACCTTATTCTAGGATTTGGCTTTGAAAATCGACCATATAGAAGGCCTGTCATAATGGCGAAGGTCATTAGTCCAATAAGTGCCTCGAGAGCAGCTACAAAACTTGTCAGATATCCTTCCGGACTGATTTTTCCATAACCAACGGTTGTTAAGGTCTGGCTTGAAAAGAAGAAAGCTTCCCAGAATGCATTCATGCCATGATTGGTAGAAATACCCTCAAGATGCTCCACACCGATGTAATAATAAATAGCAGCAAATAGAAGATTGAGCAAAAAGTAAAACAGTAGGATAAACAAGCCAAACCTTATCCAATGCATATTGATAAGCCTATGATAGATATTGAGCTGAGACTCAAAAGACTGATTCAGTTTTCTGACATTAAAACTGCCATCAGACCGAATAAGACGAGCAGTGGTACTGGTGGCTCTTGTACCAAAACCACTGTCTTCGCGGCTTCTTTCCTGTTCTACATTATTGTTTTTGGATGCCATGAGGTGAAGTTATCAAATATTTCCAGATCATAAAGCCACAAAATGCATCTGAACCATCCCGTTATCATAACTCTTGCAGCTTAATAACCTGAACCAATTTTCAAGCTGGCTGGTATCGAAAATCCGGATACCCTCACCAAGGGTTACGGGTATTATCGTAAGGATTAATTCATCAATCAGCTCTGCTTCAAGTAAAAGGCCATTAATTTGTCCGCCGCCGATTAGCCAAATGTCTTTACCTTCTTCTACTTTAAGTTTTTTGACAAGACTTGCTGGGTTTTCGTTCGTGAAGGTTGTCGATTGATTGCTTAGCAAACCTGTTTTTCTGCTAAACACATAATTCTTTTTACCTTCGTATGGGTTCTCAATTCCCATATCTTCAATAAGTTTATACGTGCTGTACCCCTGAAGTACCGTGTCTATTGACTCATAGAATTGAGCATAGCCATAATCCTGACCTTCCAATGTAAGCCTTTCGTCATGAAGCCAGCCAATATTACCATCTTTTTTGGCGATGTAGCCATCAAGACTTTGGGCAGAATAAAGGATAACCTTACGCATTGGCCTAAAAGAATATGACGTCTTCAACGGGGTAATTTCCCATTTCCTTATTGATAAGTTTGATCAGCTTTGATTTCGCCATTACTAGTTCCTGGCGAAGAGGGGAGGAAGAGATCTTAAGAAAGAGTTTGTTGTCTCTGATGTAGATTTTTTCAGTCCGAGAAGCGATTGTCTTCCCCATAAGCTTTTCCCATGATACAATGAGGTGGGTTTCACTGTACTTGGTTTGTAAATTGAAAGATTCCAGAAAACCATCAATGGCATCTTTCAACGAAACGGCTTTTGTTCTTCTGCTTGTAGGTTTCACAATGGACTCACTCAATGTCTGAAATTACAAAATTAATAGACGTGTAAAAAGAAAACCTGCCCCTTGCGGAGCAGGTTTTTCTTCATGCAGGATTAATTATGCTTTTTTTGCGATAGCAGACTTCTCAAAAGTGAGTTTAGCTCCTCCACCGGCTGCTATGGTTACTGTGGTGTCATCAGTGCTCACTACTTTACCATGAAGGCCACCAGCTGTAACTACTTCGTCTCCGGCTTTAAGCTCAGAGACCATTTTCTGCTGGTCTTTCTGCTTTTTTTGCTGTGGTCTGATCATGAAAAAGTACATGACCGCAAACATCCCGACCATCAGAATCAGGAAACTCATATTGCCGCCACCAGGGGCTGCTTGTAATAATACCATTGTATTAGGGTTTAAAGGTTGTATTAATGTTATTCTGCTTCAGCCGGTTTAACCGTGGCTGTAAAATTAAGGGTAGAAGGTACATCTTGGCCGTTTGTGATCACACCGACAGACTTACGATTTTCTCCTACCTTCCCCTTACTATTAAATTCTATGACTATTTCGTCTTCCTGGCCAACACCCACTGAGCCCATTGGCTTAGAGGCTACCGTACAGCCACAGCTTACATTCACTGAAATAATATCAAGTGGGTCTGTACCTGTATTTTTAAACTTGAAGGCATGGGAAACCACTTCACCTTCAGTGATTTCACCAAAGTCGTGACTCATTTCTTCAAATTCAATTTTTCCATTTTGTAACCCGGCGGCAGACATGGCTCCCTGCGTTTCTGATTCAGAACTATTGCAGCTCATAGCCAATGCTGACAAAAACAGAATGCTTAAAATACGCTTCATTTATGCTTTTGATTTAATTTGAGACATTAGATTTTCAACATCTTCAAGTAATTTTTCAGCCTTTTGACGGGCCTCGTTTACCACTTTTTTACCTTCAGCTTTGGCTTTGCTGTCCACGTTTTCTCCTCCGGCCATTTCTACAGCCACTTCATCGCCTCGCTCTATTAACTCAGCAATAAACTCTTCTAATTGTTCGCGGTATTTCCCAAGTTTCTCGCCCAATTTATCACGTGTAACTTCACCTTTGTCAGGGGCATATAAAATTCCTAAAACTGCTCCGGTTGCTAAACCAGCCAGAAATGAGAAAAAAGAACCTGTTGATCTGCTCATTGTGTTTTTGTTTTATGGCTTAAAATTATCTTAAAATGCCGTATTCGTCAATAAAACCGCCTATTTATTATCCAGCATTCCACGGCCGGATTTTCTTATTTCACCCGACTTTACCAATTCTTTTGAAAGGGCATCCAATACACCATTCATGAAGGTCCCGCTTTTGGGTGTACTGTAGTTTTTAGCAATTTCTATGATCTCATTGATCGTTACTTTGACCGGAATTGAAGGAAACTCCATAAACTCTACCAAAGCCATTCGCATTAAAATTTTGTCTGCATCAGCCACGCGGTCATACTCCCAGTTTTTTAGCTTTGGAAGAATGTACTCATTCAATTCGTCTTCTCGTTGAATACTTTGTTTGAAAAGCTTAGAAAGAAAGTCTTTCCTTTCCTGCCATTCTTCGTTTGCTTTAGCAACTTCCAATCCATACTCTTCATCATAGTTTTGGAAAGTGTGCGAGACCATGGCTCTCAGTGTTTCTTTATCCTCTGAGAAATAAAGGTGATAGCGTTCAAAATAGCCTCCTACAAGGTCATTTTTGAGGAAAATGTTTTTGACAAGATATTTCAATATCCCTATTTCATCCTCCAGGGTATGGTTGATTTTAGAACAATACTCCAGGTAGCGGGCATTGTCTTTCAGTACTTTTCGATAGGCTTCTTTGACAAAGTCTTTTTCGTCTTTCCAGGTGACTTCAGCTTTGAGAGAAAGGATCTCAAACTCTTTATGCTCAGCCAGTTCTTTCAGAAGTTTATTGTCAGATAACCTGCTTTTGCCTTCGTGAGAGGGGTCGTTTTGAGCCATTTCGGCCAAGGCCAAATACAGATTCAGCATTTTGAGGTAAACCACAAAAACCTTGTCGGCTTCTCTGATGGCACGCAGAGACATTTGATCAAAATCCTGCTTATTCTTATTGTTATACAGAATTTTGGCCTCTTTAACGGCTTTTTGGACAGCAGCCGGTGCCTCAAAATCTTCAGTTTGTTCTTCGATAGCCAGTTCTTCGTGAAGTACTTTAATGCTGAGTTCGGTCAAACCTTTCAGTTTGGGTCTGTCCTGCACCTCCATGGAGTTAAGGTCGGGTAAAAATGTCTCTTTTATCAGGTCCTCTGCCAGTAGTAAATTGGCTTTTCTGGATTGCTCGTAGGCGTAAAGAGCCTGCATTGCTCTTATTCTGATGAGTCTTCTATTCAGCATTATCGACAAAGAACTTTATGAATTGAGCCGCAAAGATAATTAAAAGCATCCTGAAATCAGGTTTTAAAAGGAATGGATTCCGTTACTTTGAACGTTTAAGTTCAAAAGATTCTTAAAAAAAGAATGAAGAGACTCTTTCTCATTTTTGTGGTTCTGTTTCCTTTTGCTTCATCGGCTCAGAAAAACCTTAGTGTAGAGCAAGCAAAAGAGGATGTTGCCTTCCTTTACAAACGAATGCTTCAGGTGCATCCTGGTCTTTATGCTTACCAGGATAGTAGCCATTATGCTGAAATCTATCAATCCATCTACAACTCATTTGATAGCGAAGTGGAGTATCTTACTTTTTTTAAGAGAATAGCTCCGCTAATCACTGAAATTCAGGATTTACATACCTCATATCGTCACAGCAAAAAGTGGAGTAAAACGCATCAGCAGGTTTTGCCTTTTGTACTACAAGAGGTTGAGGGTCGTTTTTTGATTCAATACAATGGTTCCTCAGATTCAACGCTGCAAAGAGGCCTGACGCTCAAAGAAATTAACGGCAAGCCTGTTGAAGAAGTTATTGACGAGGTCAAAGGATATCTGGGCACGGATAATAATAACGATCTGGCAAAAGGCTTATATGCCTCGAGGAGTTTATATGCTTATTACGGGAAATTACATCCGTTGAAGGATAGTGTTACCGTTGTTGTGAAAAACGACACATTGAATGAGTTGGAAACTCACAAATTAGCCACCTTAACAAGAAAGGAGCTAATTCCTACGGTTTTACAACGATACCCTGATAAAGCCAGAGTTAATCTTAATTACTCGGTAATCGATAGTACCAGAGCCGTTTCAGAAATAGATATTAGTTCATTTTCGTACAAAGGCGGTCCTTTGGATGTTTTTCAAGGGAAATTCACAAGAAAGCTTCGCCAAAGCTTTAAGAAAGTGGCCAAAGACAGTGTGCAGCATCTTGTGCTTGATTTAAGGCAGAATGGTGGTGGGTATATCCCAAATGTTAAAAAAATACTTAAATATGTTTCCAAAGAGCCTTTTGCAATGATAGATACGATGGCTTTCAGGCAAAGTGCCTATTTCAGGTTGTTTCCGGTGCAAGCAATTCTACCACCGCTAATGGCTCCGATCTACTTCAATAAAACTGAAGACGGTTACCGTTATCATGCCAGCGAGAGGAGGAAGAAGCCAAAAGAAAATAAGTGGCATTATGATGGTCCGCTCTATGTTTACATGGATGCCAACAGCTACTCGGCTACCGTTTTTACTATAGCCCTTTTGAAGGACATGGACCGTGCTACTTTTTTGGGTACTATACCAGCTGGTACAACCTGGGGTAGTTATGCCGGCAGTTTTCACCTTCCAAAACTACCGAACAGTAAAATTCAATTACGAATCCCTTTCTATAAAGTAGTTCATGGCCTGCAAAAAAGGCCCCAAAAATTATTTTTGGAGCCTGATATTAAAGTTGATATTTCAAAAGAGCAATTTCAAAAAGATATAGATCCCTTTGAGGAAGCTCTGCTAAATCTTATTAAAAACCAAGGTCAATAATTGACTGATTGTCATTATTAGGGAAAGCAAGACCAGTAGGCAGTTGTTCAGGCACATAGCGATCCAGATTAGGGTCCCGTAACGCGTGGTCAATAAATTCTGTCAATTGATCAATTTCCACTTCTGAAAGTCCCAAAGGTTTAAATTGACTTGAAAGTTTGTCAACAGGTACATTTGAGTTCTGTGCTACCGCTGCATTTTTATATTGAATGACTTCTTTTACACTTGTAAAAGAAGCACCATGTCCATAAAAAGGAGAATCTTTCAGGTTGTATAGCTGAGGTACTTTGAACTTGTACATATCCTCATCTCTTCCCGTAAAGCCTCCGCGACCTTTATGTTCAGGGTTCGCATCGGTAACATTAATTACCTCGTTATTCCCATAACTACCTGTCGTAAGATCGGTCATTCCTAAGGCATGGAATTCCATATTGGCCAGCGAAGGGCCATTGTGGCAAGTCGAGCATTGTCCTTTCCCAAAAAACAGTTTAGCACCCTCTTTTTCGTTGTCTGTCATGGCTCCATAATTACCTTTTAGCCACATTTGGAAAGGGGCCTGGTTTGAAAGCAATGTTCTTTCATAAGCCGCAATCGCGAGAGCACCATTATTTTTTAATTTCACGGGGTCGTTTAGACTAGCCGGATCAAAAGCCTTTTGATAAAGATCTTTGTAAGTGCTGTAATTGGTCATGAAAATTTTGTCAATGACCAATCTATGAACATCACGACCAGCGATAGCCTGAGTTTCTATACCCTCAAAGCCAAGTCTGTTGGTACCAGTTGGGTGACCATTATCTTTCCAGCTCGCTTCTGTACCAATATTGAGATGGGTACCCCCAAACTGACCGTTCCATAAAACATTGGTCTGGTATGCAATGTTCATGGCAGAAGGAGTTCTGATCGGCTGAACGTCAACATCTTTCATGTCATACTGTTCGCTTACATGTCTTGATTCTCCATTAATACCAAAACCCGAACCGCCTTCTCCCATACCTTGAGGCATGCAAGCCTGAAAACCTGCTTTAGCATGGTGGCAGCTGGCACAAGAATACGTGTTCATACCAGCTTGGTTTTTCGGGTTTTGAGCCAAACCCGTTTCGTGATAAAGCAATTTGCCGAGTTCAACTTTTTCGGTGCTTAGCGGATTCTTTGGATCCTGCGGAATGTTGCTGAAATCATTGCTCTCAGGTAACCTGTAATACTCTTTCCCAATTCCTCCTGAGGATTGAGTAAGCTGTTGTTCCAGTTCCAGGTCAAGGTTGTTAGCCTCAACAATCGGATCAGGTGTACTACATCCGCTGATAAAAGCAATTGAAGAAACGGCTAATAAATTGGTTAAATTCTTGACTTTCATTCGTAAAAAATAATCCTTTGAGGTTAGAATTGTACTCTGAACAAAAATCACTCCAAGGCGTTTTTAAACGCTTTTTTCTTATCGGGCGGTGATAAATCCTTGTTTTAGTGGTTCTCTGTTCAATCTTCGGTAATTTATTGATAGGATTTAAAATTTAGTGCCAAATTCGGTATTTCATGATTAAAAACATAAAAAAGCTTTAGTTCTTACTTCTATTAATTTATAGTTTTGTGTTTTACGAAGTTTAGTTTGGCTATTCGCAAGACCATATCACTCTTAATGTTGACACTCTTTGTTTGTCAGCTTTTCATCTATCCTCTGGTTTTATCCAAACGGTTAGATGCGGAGAGTAATATCCATACCTCTTCAATCGCCGATCAGGAAGAAGCTCCTGAAACCCTGGAAATAAAGCTTGGAATGGCTCTCCCTTACTCGTCTGATTGGGTTGAGCCTAAAGAAAGTGAAGGTCTTCTGGAACATAATGGTGCTTTTTATACCCTTGTGAGCCGTGATTACCAAAACGACTCCCTGCATTTTACGTATGTGAAAAATAGCAACGCCAGAGAAATATTCAGCTTGCTTTCAGACCACGTTGATCCTGATCAAAATAATTCGGATAAGGAAAAACCTGCCAATACTTCAGTCTTGAAATGGGTTTCGGCCAAATACTTAAAAAACAACGATCCCGAGTTGAATCCAGACTTTAGCCTTTTTGCTTTGAATGGTGCTGAGTTTAACTATTGCAATTTTTATTCTTTTGACTTCACAAGTTTGGTGTCACAACCACCACGTTTGTCATAATTCTCCTTAAAAACCCCTTTGTTTTTGAGTTGAAAGACTGAAAATGTCTGTCATCTATATACGTCTGTTTCATTTTCTGAAATCGGCGAACAGGATCATGCTTTTGGTGGACCACAAACTGGGCTATTCCTGGGTTAACCATCAGCTTATTAGAGAATTATAATCAAACGAAAAATGAAAAATTTTACAATAATTATGATTGCCTTTTTGGCAATCAGTCTGATCAACAATACGAATACAAATGCACAAGGTTGCGTAGCCATTCGTCACTTTTCAACGTGTAGCGGAAACCCAAATGCCTCTATGCAAACTGGCAAAGGTGTCACTATTCTGAGTACAAACTATCGTTATTTCAAGTCATTCAGGCATTTCAGAGGCACTCATGAAGAGCCGGATAGACTGGCGAATAACTCAGAGGTGATCAATAAATCACATTCCCTGGATATCAATCTGAATTATGGTTTAAGTAATAAGGCGTATTTGACGGCCACTCTTCCATTTGTTTATAACGACAGAAGTTCATTATATGAACATGGCCGTACCGAACGACATAATTCTTATTCAAAAGGACTGGGTGACGCCCGGGTGGGAATGGGTTTCTGGCTGAAGGATGTTACCTCCGCTCATTCAGGCAATGTATCCTTAAATCTTGGTCTGAAATTGCCGACAGGTAATTATAACGCCATGAGCACATTTTATAATGTGGGTGAAAATGGTTCTCCTGAAGAAAGACCCGTCGATCAGTCAATTCAACCTGGAGATGGCGGCTGGGCTTTGACTACTGGCTTCCTTGCTTTTAAGCAAATTGGTACAAGGTTGAGTTTCTATGGCTCTGGGTTTTACATGTTTAATCCTAAAGAAACAAACGGTACCAGAACCTACAGAGAGACGCTAAGTCCGATTCTTCAAAATGAGGCCATTATGGCTGCGACAGATCAGTATTCCATAGCTGCTGGTTTCAATTATTCTTTCTTCAAACCTTCTTTGAGTCTTGGATTAGGTGGCCGTTTTGAGGGTATTCCGGTGAAAGATGTCATTGGAGGTGATCAGGGTTTTCGTCGTCCGGGTATGGTTGGTTCTGTTGAGCCAAGTCTGATGTACATGAAAGACAGAGTCATGCTAAGTGTTAGTGTTCCTATTGCACTTTATCGTAACAGACCGCAAAGTGTAACAGATCTGGAAACAGAAATAGCGACTGGTAATCCAAGAAATGGTGATGCCGCTTTCGCAGATTACCTCATTAATGTAGGGTTGTCTTTCAATTTGACGAAGAGAAAAAATGACCTTATCGATAACCAATAGTCATAGAGGAGCCTCTTTTTGGGGGCTCCTCCTTCTGCTTTCGGTACTATTATCTTCTGTGGCTTGTGCTCAAAACAGGAGTATAGTTGTGGGAAAAGTTATATTGGAGGGTGAACCGGTGAATGGAGCCACAGTTTTAATTAAATCTTTCAAGAAGAAGACGAGTAGTAAAGAAAATGGTCAGTTTGTTTTGAGAGATGTTCCTGCCGGGGAATATGAGCTGATTCTTTCTCATGTGGGTTTAATTCCGACTTCTTTACGTTTTAAGCACGAGGGAGAATTGACCGATTTGGGTGTTATTTCTCTTAATGCGGATGTGAATCAACTCTCTGAGGTAAGTGTGAGATCAAAAACACTGCCTGAGGTTCAGGATTTAGATCCTGTAAAACAGGATTATCTAATCCGAGGAAAAAAGACTGAAGCGATTGATCTCAAACATATTGACGCTGATATTTCCCAGAAGAATGCCCGTCAGATTTTTGCCCGTATTCCCGGCATTTTTGTTTACGACATGGATGGAAGTGGCAATCAGGTTAATATCTCTTCCCGAGGACTAGACCCTCACCGAAGTTGGGAGTTCAATGTAAGGCTTGATGGAAGTATCACCAACTCTGATATGTACGGTTACCCGGCTTCTCACTTCAGTATGCCTATGGAGTCCGTTGAACGTATTGAAATGATTCATGGCACCGGAGCTTTGCAATACGGTGCTCAGTTTGGTGGCATGTTGAATTATATCTCAAAAAAAGGAGATTCTACCCGTAAAATTGGTTTTGAATCAATCAATTCAATCGGTTCTTTCGGCTTGAAAAGTACCTATAATGCCATTGGCGGTAAGGTGGGAAAACTTCAATACTATGCGTATTTCTCAAAACGTGTTTCCGATGGTTTCAGAGATAACGGATCCTCAAATTACGAATCGGAATACCTGAATCTGGAATATGCTCTCAGCTCCAGGGTAAAACTTGAAGGGGGAGTGGCCCGTTCTGTCTATACCTATGGCATTCCGGGGCCATTAACTGAGACTCAGTATTTGAATAATCCAAGACAAAGCACTCGCACCAGAAACTTCTATTCACCCGATATTTTCATCCCTTCGTTTAAGGTCTATGTAAATCTGAAAAATGGTGGATTGTTAAAATGGCAAACTTCAGCGGTTTTAGGTGAGCGAAAGAGCGTTCAGTTTACTGGTATCTCTGGAGTTCCTGATTTTCAGGGTGATGATGGACACTGGCCTGCAAGGCAGGTAGATATAGACAATTATCATTCGTATACTTCTGAGTTTTTGTATCGTCAATCCTATGACTTTTTTGGGAAGGGAGCTCAGGTTAATACCGGGGTCAGACTGATTAAAAACAATCTCTACCGCCGCCAGAAAGGTGTAAGTGCAATAGATTTTGATGCGGTTTATGAGGTGACTCAGGCTGGGTTTGGTCGTGATTTAAACTATTACACGGATAACGTTGCTGTTTTTGCTGAGCAGTCTGTAAATCTGTCGGATAAGCTTACGCTTAATACCGGTCTTCGGGTAGAGAAGGGATTAACACGAATGCGAGGAAGAATCAGAGATTATGCCGAGAACGAAGTACCGAATGATATTTCCCATTATTTTCCACTTTTGGGAGTAAGTTTTGAGTATCACATCAATGAGCGTTCCCGTTTTTATGGTGGCTGGTCACAATCGTACCGTCCGGTGATATTTGCGGATATAATTCCTGCTAATCCATATGAAAAGGCAGATAAAAACCTTTCAGATGCTCATGGTCATACTTCAGAACTGGGCTTCCAGGGGAAAAGTGTTGATGGTAAAGTCAGATTTAGCGGGAATTTATTTGAAATGCTATACCGCAACAGAATGGGGAAACAAGTTATTCAGCAAAATGGTGAAACTTTCGTTTATCGAACAAATATCGGAAACAGCATAACCTACGGGCTGGAGACATACGCCAGCTTTGGAACACGTTTCATTAGACAGACTAACCTTTCCCTGTTTAATTCAACTTCTTTAATGAGAGGGGTTTATCTCAATGGTCAGGTGACAGATGGTACCCGGAATGTCTCTATTGATGGTAACTTGCTGCAGACTGTTCCTCAGGTAATTTCAAGGAGCGGTGTAACATTGACTCGAGGAAAGTGGAGTAGTACTCTGCTTTACAGTTTTACATCTTCATTCTATTCTGATCCGCTAAATACGGAATTTGTAGAAAACGGAACGGTAGGTCTAGTCCCCTCAAATGCTATTATGGACTGGAACAGCTCAATACAATTTAACAAAACTCTGGGTGCAAGGCTCAGCGTTAACAATGTTTTCGATACCAGTTATTTCACAAAAAGGCCATCAGGCTATCCCGGTCCCGGAATTTGGCCATCAGATGGCAGGTCTGTTGTACTTACGCTATCAGTTAATTTATAGCTGAGAAAGCTCATATTTAACAAGAGTAGCTTTATCTAATTTTGACTTTAAACATTGAATAAAATGAATACTCAACATATCAACTCCTTAATTCAAAGAGCAACATGGTTTAACCGAATTTCGCTTTTTGTAGTTTATTTCTGGTTCGGCTTTTTGAAAATTATTGGAACCTCACCAGCCGAGGGTCTGGTGGCGAAGCTTTTTGATGAAACACTGGCAGGTTTCATGCCTATCGAGGTGTTTTTACCAGCCTTTGGTGTTTTTGAATGTGCTTTAGGCCTGTTTTGGCTTTCCCCAAGATTAACCAGAATTGCATTCTGGGGGATGTGCTTTCACATGTTCAGTACTTTTCTACCGATGGCCCTCCTGGAAGGAGACACATGGCAAAGTTTCATGACCCTGACGCTTACAGGGCAATATATTGTAAAGAACCTTGTCCTGATCGGTGCATCCTGGTTTGTCTACCAATTGTATTATCAAACTAATCCGGAGCCGGAGTCAACTCAGGAATTGGAGTCTGAAAGACAATACGCGAACGCTTAAGTTTTCAGTTTCTTTTTCTTGGCTGCAGGGAAAAGAACATTATTAAGAATCAGTCGATAGCCCGCAGAATTTGGATGTAGATTCAAATCTGTGGGCTCTTCGCCTACATAGTGTTGATAATCTTCTGGATCATGGCCTCCGTAAAAAGTCCAAAAGCCTTTTCCGGCTGTTCCGTGAATATATCTTGCTTCTTCCTGTTCTCTGTTCTCAGCTAAAATAACGACTTCAGGCTTTATTAAGTGCTTTTTGTAAGCAGTGGTTTGCCCCATAAAACCTTGGATCAGGTTTTTATGGTTTTGAGTTAACATAGTTGGTACCGGATCCCACTTAGCTGAGAATTCAAAGAGGTTAAAATAATCGTTTTGTTGAACAAGGCCTCTTTCCTGACCTGTATGATCAATATTGGAGAATTCCACAACGTATGGGTCATAAACCAATGAAAAGTCCTTGAAAGCGAAGGTTTGAGAATAATCCAGTTTGCTATCCGCATTTACATCCGCACCATCTCCATCATAGGGGCTTTCAACAATATCAAGTCCTTCAGCGGCCAGAGCAATATCATAGGTATCTGTAGCATTACACATGGCAAACATATACCCGCCACCCAATACAAACTCCTGAATTTTTTTAACAACACTGAGTTTTAGCTGACTCACTTTAGTATATCCGTATTTGGCGGCAATGGTTTCTGCCTCCAGTTTTTGCTGACGATACCAGCTTTGACCACGCATACGAATAAATTTGCCGAACTGGCCGGTAAAATCTTCGTGGTGAAGGTGAAGCCAGTCATATTCAGGTAGTTTGCCATCCAGCACATCCTCATCAAAAACTTTGTCATACTTTATTTCGGCATAGGTTAGAGCCATTGTGACGGCGTCATCCCAGGGTTGAGTGCTTTTAGGAGTATAAACAGCTATTTTGGGCGGCTTCTGAAGCTTTACCGCATCCATATTGGCATCAGGGTTTTTCACAAAAGATATAATTGATGCACCATCAGCATCTGAAATAACCTCATAGCTGATGTTTCTGATGACGCACTCATTTATATAGGCCTGAGTAACCGGAACCATAAAACTTCCACCTCTGTAATTCAAAAGCCAGTCTACCTCAGTATCATAATTACTCAAAATCCAGTAGACGAGCCCATAAGATTTCAGGTGATCTTTCTGGCTGTCATCCATTGGAATGAGTAGTTGATTTGCCTTAGCATGGCTCAAAAAGCTGAAAAATATGATAAGCGGTAAGATGATTCGTTTCATTGGTTTGCTTGGTGGCGTTACTCTGTCGAATTTTGTAAATATAACTCAAAGTGATTCGAAATAGTGTGTTATTTAACACATAGTCGATCAATCAAAGATTATTCCAGACGGACATAAGGCATGAATCTCACCGAAAATATAGCTGAAGGCCTGCGGGCAATACAAGGAAATCTTCTGCGGGCCATAATTACAGCTCTTATCATTGCTTTAGGCATTCTAGCCCTGGTAGGTATACTAACGGCTGTTGATGGTATTCAAAATAATGTGAATCAAAGTATGAGTGGTCTTGGTGCCAATACCTTTGATATAGTAGTAGATCAGCGTCAGGGTAGAAGGCAGGGAATGCGGGAGAAACCTAAGCCTCCGGTAGTTTACAGAGAGGCCAAGCAATTCAAACAAATTTTTACAGAACAGGAAGAGGCCGTTGTGAGTTTGTATACTTCCGTTTCAGGAGCGGTGGAGGTAAAACACGGGTCTGAGAAATCAAACCCGAATATCCAGGTTGTGGGCGTAGATCCAGATTATATTGGAATAAAAGCCTATCAACTTCAAAACGGGAGAAATATCAATGAGTCGGATATGAGTCTTTCCAGCAATATAGCTGTGATCGGTTTCGAATTAGCCACAAGACTATTTCCAAAAACCTCACCAATTGATAAAGAGATTGCCATGCTGGGCAATCGCTATAAAGTAGTTGGGGTTTTGCAGAAGAAAGGAAGCCTTAGTGGTGGGGGAGATGATCGGGTGGTTCTTATTCCTTTGTCAACCGGTCGGGAATTTGATACCCGAGGAAGATTCTCCTATGAGATAACTACATCGGTAACAAGTGTTGAAAATATAGAAGAAGCCATCGGAGAAGCGACGGCGGTGATGCGAAGAGTCAGAGGAGATGAAGTGGGTGAGGACGACAGTTTTATGGTAGAAAGAGCAGATGCTTTAATTAGAGAAACCGAAGAGGTGACCGGTGCCATGCAAATGGGCGGTTTGGTGATTGCTGTGATCACACTTCTTGGAGCTTCCATTGCTTTGATGAATATCATGATGGTATCTGTAACCGAACGTACCCGTGAAATTGGAGTGAGAAAAGCTTTGGGTGCAAGTCCGTCAAAAATCAGGCTCCAGTTTTTGATTGAGGCTATCGTGATATGCCTTTTGGGCGGTGCAGCAGGTGTTTTACTTGGGATAATCGGAGGAAATACTGTTTCTTCATTGATGTTTGATCAGTCGAGTTTTATTATTCCGTGGGACTGGATCATCGTTGGACTAATCGTATGTATCAGTGTAGGGCTTTTGTCCGGTTTTTATCCTGCCTACAAAGCAAGCAAACTAGACCCGATAGAGTCTTTACGTTACGAGTAAAAAATTACAGGAAAGTATTTGGGATTATTAAGCGTTCTTCTACTTTTGCACTCCCAATGTAAAAGACGCCCGGGTGGCGGAATTGGTAGACGCGTTGGTCTCAAACACCAATGATAGCAATATCGTGCCGGTTCGACCCCGGCCCCGGGTACACTAGCCTCCAGAAATGGGGGCTTTTTTTTGAATCTTTTCTTTGATTCATTTCTGGTTTATCGATCGCATATCCATCCTAAGTTATTATCACTTTTTGACGAGTTGTCAGGATTGTCTGTTTGAAATAAACTTTCTGTACCAGAGGTCTGTTTGTTAGTAAAAATGGAGATGCTTTGAAAGGGTTTAAGTTTACAGAATACATTCCGGATGTCAAGGGTGGGGCAGACTTTGAGAAATTGTTTGAGATTTTTCAGCAGTTGCTTCTGATTTTTGCCGGTAACGTCGCAGAAGCACTTGATTACATGAGTGAGCTTGATAGAAGGTATAACCTTACTTCCGACACCTATGCCATGGCTGACTTTATTCAGGATCTGAAAGATAAAGGCTATATCAAAGAAGAACCGGGTGAGGATGGAGGAATGATGATGACGCCAAAGTCTGAAAAGAGTATCCGTAAAAGCAGTCTCGACGAGATTTTCGGTAAACTTAAAAGAAGTAAAACTCACGGGAATCATAAATCTCCCTACACAGGTCAGGGTGGTGAAAAATCTCCGGATATAAGATCTTTCCAATTTGGAGACAGTCTTGACCAGATCAGCATGACTGAAAGCCTAAAAAATGCTCAGGTGAATAGTGGTTTGGGAGATGATTTTAGATTGACCGAAAACGATCTTGAGGTCATTGAAACCGAAAGAAATCTGCACACAGCGACAGTTTTGATGATTGATATCAGTCACTCCATGATTCTTTACGGAGAAGATCGAATAACCCCCGCGAAAAAAGTGGCTCTGGCTATGGCGGAGCTTATTAAAACCAGATACCCAAAGGATACGCTGGATATCCTTGTTTTTGGGAATGATGCCTGGACGATTCAGCTGAAGGATATCCCTTATTTGGAAGTAGGGCCATACCACACCAATACAGTGGCAGGTCTTGAGTTGGCTATGGATCTATTGAGGAGAAGAAAGACCAAGAATAAACAAATCTTTATGATTACTGACGGCAAGCCCACATGCCTGAAAGAGGGTATAAATTACTACAAAAATGCCTTCGGTCTTGATCGTAAAATTGTGAATAAAACGCTCACCATAGCAGCTCAGGCAAGAAGAATGAATATTCCGGTCACCACCTTCATGATTGCTACTGACCCCTATCTGAAGCAGTTTGTTCGCGATTTTACCGAAGTGAACAAAGGCAGGGCATACTACTCAAACCTTGATGGTCTCGGAGGTTTTGTACTTGAAGATTTTGAGCGAAACAGAAGAAAAAATGTGAGATAATTAAAGCTCCCGAAATACATTTTTTGTTCATCAACGTAATTGAGAAAACTAAAATCAATTCATGGATAGAATTTCTAGGATAGACTTGGGTCTGTCAGAGTTAAGAGAAGCCCTTAAAAATCACAAATTATATCAACAGCTTTCTGATCTCGAAGATATCAGAACCTTTATGGAATGGCATGTTTACGCGGTTTGGGATTTTATGTCTCTGCTAAAATCGTTACAGCAGAATTTGACCTGTACAGAAGTGCCCTGGAAGCCCGTAGTCAACCCCAAAATCGCAAGATTTATCAATGAGATTGTTCATGGAGAAGAGAGTGACCTCAATGTCAACGGTGAGCCTGAGTCGCATTTTGAAATGTACATTTCTGCGATGTCTGAAATAGGAGCAGATGTCACCATGATTTCCAATTTTTTGGGTCAAATATCAGATTTGAATGAAGTGCTTTCGATCATTGATCAAAGTTCTTTGCCTGTTGCTGTAAAGAATTTTCTCAATTTCACTTTTGAAACAATTCAGTCCAATGAAGTTCATAAAACAGCTTCTGCTTTTACTTTTGGAAGAGAAGATGTTATTCCTGATATGTTCCTTGAGATTCTTAACAAATCAGGAAAGGAAGCAGCTTTCCCGAAATTAAAATATTATCTCGAACGCCATATAGAACTTGATGGTGATGAGCATGGGCCACTTTCTCTTGAAATGATCAGTGAAATATGTGGTGGTGATGAGCAGAAATGGGAAGAAGTGCTTGAAACGGGCCGTTTCGCTTTACAAAAACGCCTGGAGCTTTGGGATGCAATTGCTGGGGCAATTGAGATGAAAGATTCAGTTTTCGCTCTTTAGTGTCCAAAATTTGTTCTGTTGATCAACGGGTGTAGCTTTGCTTCATGAAAAAACAAGAGCGGTATACTGGTATAGTAGATTACTTCTCAACGCACCTGCCTAATCCTGAGACTGAGCTTCAATACACAAATCCTTATGAGTTGATCGTTGCTGTGGTGCTTTCAGCTCAATGTACCGATAAGAGGGTGAATATGGTTACACCCTATCTTTTTGATGCGTACCCTACAGCAAGTGCTTTGGCATCGGCTACCCCAGATGAAGTTTTTCAGATCATCCGAAGTATTTCTTATCCTAACAATAAGGCAAAGCATTTGGTAGGCCTTGGTAAAATGTTGATTGATGAATTTAACAATGTGGTGCCGGGCGAAATTGATCAGTTGGTGAAACTGCCTGGAGTAGGTCGCAAAACTGCGAATGTTATTGCCTCAGTCATTCACAATTTGCCTACTATGGCAGTTGATACTCATGTTTTCAGGGTTTCTCATCGTCTGGGGCTTGTAAGTCCAAAATCAAAAACGCCATTGGCTGTGGAGAAAGAGTTGGTTAAAAACTTCACAGATGAACAGATCCCAAAGGCCCACCATTGGTTGATTTTGCACGGAAGATATACCTGTCTGGCCCGAAACCCTAAATGCGGAGAGTGCGGAATAACCGATTTTTGCAAATCATTTGAAAAGATTCAGAAACATGGAATTAAAGCAGTTGATGAAAAATTACCCAAAATCGGGTAAGGTTGAGTGGATAGGTTTGAGAGAAAAAAACTTTGATGCCCCTAAGGCGGTTAATCGGGCTTCTGTAACACCTGAAAAGGGTCTGGAAGGTGATCATTACAAAGGCAAGAGTCGTAAAAGACAGGTTACTTTAATCCAAAAGGAGCACATTGATGCAGTGAGTTCACTGATGGATAAAGCTATAGACCCGGCTTTACTCCGTAGAAATGTGGTGGTTTCAGGCCTGAATCTTTTGTCATTGAAGGATACAACCTTTCAGTTAGGTTCTGCCATTCTTAGATTCACAGGGCTCTGTCACCCTTGCAGCAGGATGGAAAAGAATCTTGGTGAAGGAGGTTATAATGCCATGCGGGGGCATGGAGGAATTACCGCTGAGGTAGTGAAAGATGGTGTCTTTGAGATAGGAGACGGTCTTATCATTTCGGATCAATAAAGTTTGTATTATTTTAGTAGAAAATCTTAGAATCTATGAATTACTGGTTAGTCAAATCTGAGCCTGATGCTTACTCCTGGGATGATTTCGTAAAACTTGGTCGCGATCACTGGGATGGTGTAAGAAACTATGCCGCCAGAAAACACATGATGGCTATGCAAACTGGCGACCTTGTACTCTTTTATCATTCAGGAGGTGCCAAAGAGGTGGTAGGTATTGCCAAAGTAGTTCAGGAGCATTACCCTGATCCTACTACTGACGATGACCGCTGGGTTGTTGTGGATTTAGTTCCAGAGAAAAAGCTTGACAAACCGGTTACTTTACAAGAAATAAAGGCTGATGATCGTTTATCAGGTATGCCTTTGGTTCGTATTCCTCGACTTTCGGTTCAGCCGGTTGAAAAAGAGGAATTTGATATCATCTTGAAAAAGGGCTGATTTAATTTGAAAGAATACAAATCACACGAAAAGTCTGAAAAGACTGTCAGTAGGAATAAGATTTAAGAACACATGAGGAAAATTGTTTTAGCGTTTTTGTTAGCTACTCAAATGCTTTATGCTCAGCTTGATAAAAATGTTGAAGTAGAAGTTGTAGGTCGGCCATCCTGGCAAATGATGATTCCTATGCAGGAAGAAGGCCTCGTTTTTTTGGTGAAATCAGACGTCACCAAAGCTATGGTGTTTCGTTTTGACAAAGACCTTAATAAAATCTGGGAGAAAGAAGTTTTTCTTGATGCGGAAGACCCGCCAAAAGCTTATACCATTGCCGATGATCATATAAGTTTAATGTTCTCAGAGACCAGTGGGATGTACTATCAGGTTTTCGAATTTGACCTTAGCACAGGAGAGGTAGATCAGGATGGTTTTGAGTTGAGAGACTTCTTTGTTGATCAGGATTACGTTTTTCTTGGAGACAAGGTGGTAATGGCCGGTTCAAACGAAAAAGGTGCTGCCTTTTTTATCCATGATTTTAAAAATGATTTAGGTGCTCTTAAAGAGCAAGGCGACATTACAGGGAAGGTGTCTGTCAACTTGTTTGAATATCTGCCAGAGTCAAATATTATTGAGAGTCTATGGGCCGTGAAAACCACAGGTTATGCCAATGAAAAAAAGAAGAAAGGTGAATTTGTGAAGGATGCTTACATCGTTCATGCCCTGCTAGACACAGCTGGTAATGTTATCTCAAAAACTAATATCAGGCAATCTGGGGGCAAGTTTCCAATCGATGCCCGCTTAGTCAGGCTGGATGGTGATAAGAAATTGGTCGTAGGTACCTATCAATCAAATGCCGGCGACAAAGGGATTTATGCATTCGATCTCAATGGTGAACAGCAATTGAAGACATATTCTTTCTCCTCCGTTTTAAGCGGACGCCAATCATTGTCAGTGGAAGACCTTCAGGCTCTAATGACTTCCTATCAGTTTATGGCTAATCAACCTGTAAAAGGTAATGGAAGCGTGTTTTTTGGTGGAACCTTCATAAAGGCTCAATTTCAGACTGTTACCGAAAACGATCCTAATTATAGTTACAGCCCATATTCCAGGGGATATAACAGATATAGCCCTTATTACAGCAACCGTAACTCAAGAACTACAACCCGTCAGGTCTTTCGGGGGTATCATTATCCTTTAGGTTTTGTACTGGAGCTTACAGAAAATGGAGACTTAATACAGTCTAACCGTATAGATATCAATAATGTCTCTTTTCAGGTAGAGCCGGCATTAGCCTTTAATGAAAGAGGAGCTGTAGCATACTGCCTGAAAGGGGATTTGGCTACAAATAATTTTGCCATTGGAAACAAGCCAATGTTGTATAAACTTTCAGAAGATAACCGAACAAATCTTGCACCTTCATCGCTTTCGGCTATACCGGCATATAACGGTGTAAAATATTGGTATGATAACTATTTTATCGCTGAAGGTGCTCGCAGCAAAGTGGAAGCAGTTTCAGTAAGTGATGATTTATTGAAAGAGCAACAAGCAAAGAAAAGAAAAGGGCTTTTTGGAAGAAAAAAGGAAAGTACACCATCCACTAATGCTCAGGTGAGAAAAATCATTTATTTAACTAAAGTTGCCAGTGGCGGATGATATGCAAAGCATATTCATAAAAGCTTCTTTTCGGTTCTTTTTTTTCGGAATTTTGTGGCCTAATTCAATCAGATGAGGCTGATCTTTTCTATTTCATTCCTTTGGCTTATACTTTTCTCCTGTGCTTCTTATGAGCGGGAGGGAGATTCTGTGCCTTCAAAACTATCGGATAATTTCAGAGAGGGCCGACTGCAGAAGACTTTGGCTTATCTCAAAGAATTATCTGATGAAGGAGATGCCGAAGCCGGTGATTATTATAAATTGGCCGAAATTTCCAAAGAATTAGGTGATGCTGAAAGTGGATTAAAATATATAACAAGGGCCCTGCAAATGAAAAGCAGTGATCCGGAATACTTCTTTCTCAAAGCCGAATTGCTCTCTAAACTTAAAAGGGAAGAAGAAGCCCTACAAGCTGCAGAGGAAGCCTCAGCCATGGAGCATGACACCCCGGAGTTTTACTCGTTTATAGCAGGTCTTTATCTCAAAAAAGATAGTTTATTAAAAGCTGAAGAGTACCTTAAAGAAAGTCTATTTATTGCTCCGGAGTGGAGGGAGAGTCTTCTGCTAAAAGCCCGCTTACTTTTAAAACAACAAAACCCTCTTGCTGCTCAGCAATACTTGAAAAATGCTTTTGAGCTTAATTCGCCATCATCAGAAGGTTATTATTTGTTGGCCAAAAGCTATTTGGAAATGGAGGGTCGACTAGATTCTGCTTTTGCAATCAACCGAAAAGGACTTGAAATTGACAATAATTATCCTGGCCTGCTTTATAATCAGGCTAAAATAATGGAGCGTTTGGGGCGGATAGATAGTGCCATTGCCACATACAGAAAAGTGACCTCCCTTGACATTGATGAGCCTGCTTTTGCTGATTTGGGTGAGCTTTACATAAAGTATGGCAATTTTACCCGGGCAGCTGAATCATTTGAAAAGCAGATTGAGCTTACTCCTGACAAAAAAAATTTTTACTTTCGTGCCGGTTTTTGTTTAGAGCGTCTCGGTCAGTATAAACAGGCACAGGAATTGTACCTGAAAGGCAAAACACGTTTTCCGGATGACGTTGAAATTCAAACTGCTTACGACAGGGTTTCTTCCGTATTAGAGCGGGTGTATCGAAGCGTTGAGATTTAAAGAATTAAAAATAATATGATCAATATTACTCTTCCCGATGGGAGTGTGAAAGAATTTGAAAAGGGCACTTCAGCTATGGATGTAGCTCTTTCTATCAGTGAGGGTTTGGCCAGAAACGTACTTTCGGCAAAAGTGAATGGTACAGTTGTCGATGCCAATCGCCCAATCGAAGAAGATTCAGATCTTCAGTTGCTTACCTGGTCAGATGCTGACGGTAAGTCAACATTCTGGCATTCGTCTGCTCACTTGATGGCTGAGGCTTTGGAGGCTTTGTATCCCGGTGTTAAATTTTGGGTAGGCCCACCGGTAGAAAATGGTTTCTATTATGATGTAGATACTGGAGATCATACCATATCTCAGGATGATTTTGGAAAAATAGAAGCCAAAATGCTCGAGCTCGCCCGCGAAAAAAACGATTATTTTCGCCAGCCAATGAGTAAAGCCGAGGCGGTGGCTTACTTTAAGGAGAAGAACGATGAGTACAAACTTGACCTTTTAGAAGGTCTTGAAGATGGCTCAATTACTTTTTATTCTCAAGGAAACTTTACCGACTTATGTCGCGGGCCACACATTCCTAATACAGGTTTTATTAAGGCGGCTAAAATTACAAATGTAGCCGGAGCATATTTTAAGGGTGATCAGAGCCAAAAGCAGTTAACGCGTATTTATGGCGTTACTTTCCCCAAACAGAAGGAACTAAAGGAATACCTTGAAATGGTAGAAGAAGCCAAGAAACGTGACCATAGAAAGCTGGGTCAGGAGCTTGAGATCTTTGCTTTTTCTGAAAAAGTAGGAAAGGGGTTGCCATTATGGTTGCCTAAAGGTGCCATGCTTAGAGAGCGTTTGGAGAATTTCCTTAAGAAAGCTCAGTTAAAGGCTGGTTATCTGCCGGTGGTAACACCGCACATTGGAAGTAAAAAGCTTTATGAAACTTCAGGACACTGGGATAAATATGGTGAAGACTCTTTTCAACCTATAAAGACACCAGAAGAAGATGAGGAGTTTATGTTAAAACCCATGAACTGTCCGCATCACTGCGAAATCTTTAAAACCAGACCGCGAAGTTATAAAGAGCTTCCCTTACGTTTGGCAGAGTTTGGGACGGTTTACCGTTATGAGCAATCCGGTGAGCTACATGGTCTTACACGAGTAAGAGGTTTTACTCAGGATGACGCTCACATTTTCTGTAGAAATGATCAGGTGGAGGATGAGTTCAAGAAGGTGATTGACCTTGTGCTTTATGTCTTTAAGTCTTTGGGCTTTGAAGATTACAGTGCTCAGATATCATTACGAAGTAAAGAAGACCGTTCTAAATACATTGGGGCAGATGGAGACTGGGATAAGGCCGAGGCCGCTATTATGAACGCTGCCAAAGAAAAAGGTCTTAGCACCGTTATCGAATATGGCGAAGCTGCTTTTTACGGGCCTAAACTTGACTTTATGGTTAAAGATGCTCTTGGAAGAAAGTGGCAGCTTGGAACTATACAGGTTGATTACCAGTTACCAAACAGATTTGAATTAGAATACGTAGGTGCAGATAATCAAAAGCACAGGCCGGTAATGATTCACAGAGCTCCTTTTGGCTCTATGGAACGTTTTATTGCGATACTGATTGAAAATACCGCCGGGAACTTTCCGTTATGGTTATCGCCTGATCAAATCGCCATTTTGCCAATATCTGAAAAGTATGAAGATTATGCCAATGAGGTTTATCTTGAATTACAGGATAAAGATATCAGAGGCTATGTAGATCATAGAGATGAGAAGATTGGTCGTAAAATAAGGGACGCCGAAGTAAATAAATTGCCGCTGATGTTAATTCTTGGCGAAAAAGAAAAGGAAGAAGGTAAGGTTTCTGTTCGTAAGAAAGGGGAAGGCGATTTAGGAGCAATGACCATTGCGGAATTTGTGGCCTACGCCGGAAAAGAGATAAATAAAAATATACCTAAGTTTGGTGAGTAAAGCTGCTTTCGTATACTTTTGATAATTCAAAAGAATTTAGTATTATTTAAGACAAATTTAGAAAAACAATAAAAACGCTGAATGGCAAAACACTTTAGAAGAAATTTTAGAAGACCTACAAGAGAAGAAGATAAGCACCGCATTAACGAAAGAATCAGGGTTCCTGAGGTTAGGCTCGTAGGAGAAAATGTAGAGCAGGGTGTATACTCGATTGACAAAGCTAAGGCTATCGCTGCCGAACAAGGGCTTGACCTGATTGAAATCGTACCTAATTCAAAACCACCTGTTTGTCGGGTTCTTGATTATTCTAAATTCAAGTACGAGCAAAAGAAGAAGCAAAAAGAGCTTAAGGCCAAGCAGCAAAAGACGGTAATCAAAGAAATTAGATTTGGTCCTAATACGGATGATCACGACTTTAATTTCAAGCTGAAGCACGCTGAGAACTTCTTGAAAGAGGGTTCAAAAGTGAAGGCTTTTGTTCATTTTCATGGCCGTCAGATTGTTTTTAAAGAAAAAGGATACGAGCTTTTGTTTAAGTTTTTAGAAGAACTTGAGGAAATTGGTAAGGCAGAAGCACCTCCGAAATTGGAAGGAAAGCGTTTGACCGTAATTCTTGCACCAAAGAGTTCCAAGAACTGAGAAGTTAAAAGAGATAAAAGTAGAACCCGAAGTATTTTAAAATGCTTCGGGTTTTTTATGTTCGGTTTGCTTGAAACAAAAAAGAGTCCGGAACTGATTGATTTCAATTCCGGGCACATAAATATTTTTGAGCTTGAAATTTATATTAAATTTCAGCTGATGGAGTTTCCTGAGTTTTATCTCTTACCAAAACCTCATCATTCATAAACTCTTCCAAAGCAACACTTGTAGGCTTAGGCTGACGCTCATAAAATTTAGAGATTTCAATCTGCTCACGGTTTTCAAAGATTTCCTCAAGATTGTCCACGTTTGACGCAAATTCAGCAAGCTTACTTGTTAGCTCATCTTTAGTAGAAGTAGCAATCTGCTTAGCTCTTTGAGAAGCAATGAAAACAGATTTATACATATTACCACTTTTGGCCGCCAATTTGTCGGTATCTCTCGTGATTATTGAAGGATTAACTGCCATGTCTTTGATATTGAATTTAAATTGAGGTGCAAAAATACACTTTTATTGCTAAACTACTGTAGGCCTGAACTTTAATTTTTGCCAATTACCGCCTCTTCCTTCTTCTCCAGACTTTCTTGCCTTAGTTTTTCTATTTCTTCTTCCTGCTCTACAACCTCTTTTAGCTTTTGCTGTGTATCGTCGTAGATTTTTACCAGTTCCTTAAGATAATTGCTTTCAGGATAGTCATCTACAAACTCTTCGTAAAGCTCAAGCGTTTTGGTATATCGCTCATTTTGTTTTCTAAAGAAAGAGTTCTCTGCCAGTTCATATTGAGATTTTACTTGTACATAACCTAGCTCTTCATTATACTTAGAATCAGGAAAATCACGCCTGAAGTTATCAATAGTGATTACCGCTGCTTTATAGTTTGCAATAGTAACGCCACTGGTTTTGTAGTACAAAAAGGCCTTTTCATAGGCTTTTCGCTCAAGTCGCTCTCTTAAATCTTTCAGGTTCTGGGTACAATTATCCGCGTAGTCGCTTCCCGGGTAGGTATTTAAAAAAGTTTGAAGAGCCTCAATAGCGGTCAGTGTAGTTTCCTGATCCAGATTATAAGCAGGAGCATCTTTAAACATGCTGTAGGCATACATATAGAACGCCTCTTCTGCATAAGGACTATTTGCGTAGGTGCTGTAAAATGTTTTGAAGTAATATGAGCTAAGCTGGTATTGCTGCTGATAGAAGTTACAGTAAGCATTATAAAACTGTGCCTTTTCAGCAGTGGAGTCTCCTTTAAGCAATGGTACTATTTCATCAAATAAGAGGTTGGCTCTGAAATAGTCAGCCTCGTTATAATACTTGATAGCAGCCTTGTATTTTGCTTCGGTAGTTCCGGTCTTCTGAAGTTTTGCGAATTCCTTATTACAAGCCATAAATATGGTGGCTGTTAAAAGAATAAGTGCAGGCTTAATCAGCTTTTTAAAATTCATTCGGCAAAGGTAGTAAAAGCAAGTAAGAGTAAAACGCAATGCTTAAGGTATAATTACTCCGAAGTCAAATTTTAAGGAGAATTAACAAAGCCTAGTTATGACGAACTAAAAGCTTTTTGGTAGCCACTTTTTTACCGTCTACCATAAGCTGGTAGAAATAGATGCCATTATCCCAAGTTCTGGTTTGAACCCTCAGTTTGGTATCAAACGGATCAAGCTCTTGCTCAGTCAGCGTTCCACCTAAAATATTTAGAAAGGAAACCTTAGCCTTTTGATTTCCTCTGATTCGGTAATCAAGAGTGGCGTACTCGTTAGCCGGATTAGGGTAGATATTTGATACATTCAACTCATCGCTAACGTAAAGTCTGTCTTCAGCTAGTCGTTCATTTACAAAAGTTGACTTTGCCTCATTGGCTTTTTCAGGAGTATTTGAAAGCAAAAGATCTCTGTAAAAAGATGTAAGTGCTGAATTTTTGTTAACACTGATTTCTGATGGCATATCTCTTCTCACAACAAGAGAAGTAACTGGTTTTGTTGTCGCTACTTTAGGAGCGTCCGAATTTTGTCCGATATTTAGTCGAGATTGAGTTTGTGCGGAAACACCCAGGCTTACAAAGAGTAAGGCCAGAAAGGAAAAAAGAATGTTGGTTTTAGAGTTCATTTTCCTTGGGTAGAGTTTCAATCATTCAGTTTGTTTTAGTTACTTTTTCAAATATACTCTTAATAGACGTATAAAACCCATAAAAGGTTGATTGATAGAGCGATTTTTTTAAAATTTTAACAATAATTTTTACAATTCCCTGTTGTCAAGGATTTGTTCCTCGGAATTTAGTAGAGCAAAATTTGAGCCAATGACCTCATTCTTTGAAGGTTTACGTTCAATTTCCCACGAAAAATTGTCTAGCTTCACTTGTTGTGCACCTATTTCATTCGGTGGTATCAGTTTTGATTCAGGGTTGCCCATAAAGGCGATTCTTTTCACTTTGCGATCAATAAAGTTTAAACGCATTTTACTGCACTCTACCCGGTTAAGTCCAATCAGTTTGTTATAATCATCCAGGGCAAAATAGATGCTCTCTCCATTACCGTCTACCACTACTGTTTCAATATTGGTCAGGCTGTCAAAATAGGCGACAATCTGACGCCCCTTAATCTGATTGTAGTTTTCTACTGAGTCAGAAGCAATGACGAAGCTATTTTGTTTCAGAAACATCTTATTGATCTTGTTGTTGACCATGAATGCCTCAATGGTATCACCTTCCATCTGATTATCGGTGCTCCAGATCATAGGGTTGCCTATGAAAGAAATCGTTGAGTCAATCAGGTTATAGTTCAGTGAATCGCACAGCGATTGAAAGTCATCCCGATAGATTTTGACATTACCATTGGCAATGATGAATTCCATTTTACTACCATCTCTTTTTTTTGCTAAACTGTCAGTTGAGGTTACACCAGAAACGGGGAGTGTGTCATTTTTACTGGTTACAGGAGCTTTTAATAACGAATCTGTAGGAATAGTTAGAATTGAGTCAGGTAAAACAAGGCTATCTTCAGGAGATTGGAGAACAGAGTCGATAGAGTTATAGGCAATAATATAGTCGGCACTCATGTAGAGCGTGTCTCCCTCGCTAATTGAACGCATCAGGGTATTCCCCATAATTTTGGTGTACCCTTTGCTGGATAGTTTCTCCCCG
Organism: Jiulongibacter sediminis; assembly: GCF_001306455.1. GTDB lineage: Bacteria > Bacteroidota > Bacteroidia > Cytophagales > Spirosomataceae > Jiulongibacter > Jiulongibacter sediminis. The sequence goes on from NZ_LGTQ01000005.1 coordinate 320,100, forward strand.
TAGGTACCATTTAGAATCAGGCTGTCTGTTTTACTAAAGAACTCAACATTTCCTCTTCCGAAGCCTTCTTCGATGGAGAGGTCAAAGTCAAGAGTATCGGCTGCGAGGGTATATTCTTCGTTTTCTAGGAAAGACCGGCCGTAGAATTTTGAAATTTTGGTATCCGTGAAATAATAGCCTTTGTTAGCCGAAAGGTTACCGTCAGGCGAATAAATAGTAGTGTATGAATTAAAATCAGCTCTTTTGGTTTCACTATTATAATCAAGGGTGTCAGTACACAGTGTAAAATCCGGGTGTAGAATTTCCACGTTTCCGATATACTTAAAAATCTTCGACTCGGTGTTATAATAGCCTCTGTCGCTGCTCAGCACTACAGAATCTTGATGGATTATGCCTGGTACAGGATAATAAGCCTCATCAATATTCAGATCATACTCCATTCGTCTGGACTGAATGGTCATATCATCGTCTTGGAGAATCACCTTACGGCCCTGAATTTTGGCTAGCCGGGTATTGCCATCGTAATAGAGTGTATCACCAGTTATGGTTAGTGTATCACCTTGATTGATCAAAATCTCTCCATAAGCCACAAGATTATTAGTGCCGGCGTTGTGGATTGCTTTTCGGCAGTTCAGATAAACACCGCGATGAAAAAACTGCACACGTCCATAAAATGTACGCCTGGGATCAAAGCCATTGACGCCAACCAGTGAATCTGCTTTAATGAGTTCTATTTTTGATTTCGGGCCTTTATCAACCGGCTCATTGAGCGGTCGCTGGGCGAATGACCCCAGACTTGCTAAACAGAAAATGAAGAAAATGAAATATCGGAGGTGTAGAGGCATTAATTACTGATGCTGTATTCTGCAGCAAAATTAGCTTAATTTTGTGGTAATCTACCGAGGAAACGGATGCTGAGATCATTTTTAACTTACCTTAAGAGTACGATTAAACTTCAGGAGCAGAATCGTCTGCTTTTAGCCATCAGTGGTGGTGTAGATTCTATGGTTATGCTCGACCTGTTTTCTCAATTGCCTTATTATTTTGAAGTAGCTCACGTTAATTTTTCGCTTCGCGGAAAAGACAGCGATGCGGATGAAAATCTGGTCAGGGATACATGTCAAAAATTAAAAATCCCGTTTCATGCACGGAAGTTTGATACTCAAAAAGAGGGAGAAGAAGCTGGTATGTCTACACAAATGATCGCACGGCAATTACGCTATCATTGGTTCGAGGAACTTCTCGAAACACAAAATTTAAACTTACTGGCTACAGCTCACCACGCCGATGATCATCTGGAAACCGCTCTGCTGAATCTGGTCAGAGGTACGGGAATCAGTGGTTTGAAGGGGATTTTACCGGTGAATGGTCATATCGTAAGACCTTTGCTGTTCGCTTCAAAAGCTGAAGTAATGGCCTACGCCAAGGGTAAAAAAATTAAATGGAGAGAGGATAGCTCCAATTCTTCTCGGAAATATAAACGCAACTTTATCAGACATGAAGTGGTGCCAAAACTTAAAGAATTAAACCTCTCTTTACTCACAACATTTGATGAAACTGCTCAAAAATTTGCGATGGATAACATGTTTATCCAAACCCAATTTGAGGAATTTAAAGAGCAAGTTTTAAGGAAAGAACCATTCGGATTTTCGGTTAAAAAGGATCTTCTGTTGGAAAAGACGAATGAGGCTTTGGTTTATCGACTTTTCGCTGAGTTTGATTTCGATTTCAAAACGGTAAAGAAAATACTGGTCGATGGATTAAATAAAACGGGGGCTGTTTTTGAGTCTGAAAGTTATGAGTTGGTTTCTGATCGAGATGAATTTTTGATTCAGATAAAAAGGTTTTCTATTGATTTTTCTACTGAGATAGATGAGAAGGGACTGTATGAAACTCCGGCTGGTCGGTTGAAAGTTAGTGTTGTTCAGAATTACCCTTCTTCAGAGGATTTAAAAGATCCGCAAAAAGCTTTTCTAGATTTTGATAAGCTTGATTTTCCACTGTTATTAAGGAAATGGCAACTTGGTGACAGGTTCCAACCTTTCGGGATGAAAGGTAGCAAGCTGGTTTCTGACTATCTGATTGACGAGAAAGTTTCTATCCCGGAAAAAAGGCAGCAAATGGTGCTGGTTTCAAATGAGGTGATTGTTTGGCTGGTGGGTAGGAGAGCTTCTGAAAAAGTAAAAATAGGCAAAAAAACTCTGCAAATTTTAAAATTAGAAATTGTTTAAGGTCTTGGTAATGTGAATATTGAGTACTTGGGGTATGGACTTGGTTTGAGTTTGGCACGGCTTTTGAATTAATCATGACGTGCATTATTCCTAATAAAATGCGATTAACCAAGACCTTAAAAATAACGTGCTCATTGCTAACCGGCATATTGATCTTCTTTCTGATCAGTATTGATGCTTCTGCTCAATTACGTGCAGGGAACAAGGCTCTGGAAAGGTTGAGTTATGTGGAAGCCCTCAAACATTATGAAGATTTTGTAGAAAGTGCTAAGCCAGAAGATGAAGATCTGCCGGAAGCTCTTTCTAAGCTTGCTTTCTGTTACAAACATTTGCAGGATTTCAAAAATGCCGAAAGAGTGTATCGTAAGCTCTTTGAGAAACATGAGAGTATCTTGGACAGCAAGGAGTTCTTATATTTTGCTCAGGTTTTGGCTTCCAATTCAAAATACAGAGAATCTCAACTTTATTATTCCAAATATGGGGAGCAACAGGCCTCTGATTTAAGGGCTAAAAACTTTACTGTCGCCTACATGGATAAATCACCTTTCTACCGTGATTCATCTTTGTACCGCATTGAATATGTAAACGCCTTAAATTCCGTTCAGGCTGATTTTAGCCCGATGTACCACGGAAAAGGACTCGTTTTTGTTTCAGCAAGAAATGATGATGGTATCATAAAGCGGGTATTTATGAATAATCAGACACCTTTTCTTGATTTGTTTGAATACCCTGATACCTCTTCGATTGTTGTAGGGGCATCGGGAGCCTCAGCTGCAAAAGTTCAGAGTGCTCCGAAAAGTAATGGGGTGAGCAGGCTCGAAGAAATGGAGATGTTCAGTAAGCGTCTGAACTCAAAATACCATGAGGGTCCGCTGGTTTTCTTCAATACAGAGAATCAAATTGTGTTTACCAGAAATAATCATATCAATGGTAAAACCCGTAAATCTGAAGACGGCATAAATATGCTGAAGCTTTATACAGCAAAGAATAATGGCAAAGAGTGGGACCATATCGAGGAATTGCCGTTTAACTCAGACGAATATTCGTGCGGTCATCCGGCGTTGAACCGTGAGAATACGAAAATGTATTTTGTTTCAGACATGCCTGGTGGGTATGGTGGTACTGATCTTTACGTGGTAGAGTATAAAAACGGCAACTGGGGTGTACCTGTTAACATGGGACGTGAAATCAACACAGAAGGTGATGAGATGTTTCCGTTCATTGATGAGAATAATCACATGTATTTCGCATCAAATGGTCATGCGGGTCTGGGTGGTCTTGATATCTTCTTTGTTGAACTTGAAGATGACAACGCCATGGGAACTCCTGAGAACTTAGGAGCACCTATAAACTCCTCAAAAGACGATTTTGGTTTGATAACAAATGGCGAGCGTTCAAGTGGCTTTTTCTCTTCTAACCGATTGAGAGGTTATTCTGATGATAATATTTATGCTTTCAACAGAAAGTGTCGTGAGTTAAAGATACTGGTATATGATGCCAATACTGAGGAGCCGTTGGCTGATGCCGAGGTGAGATTGATTAAATCCGGCGTCAATCAGGATTTACATATTACGGATGGTCAGGGAGAGATCAATGTGTGTATGTCAACAGGGCTTGACTTTGAGTTCAAAGCTTTCAAAGAAGGCTATGAAGCAAACTCTGTTAATTATGCGACCATGATCACCGATCAGGAATCGGGAGCTCAGATAAAAATTTACCTGCAGCCTTCTCAATTGCCGCTTGTAAAAGGTACTATTCGATCAGAGTTAACCAATGAGCCAATTGCCGGAGCTACCGTAATTCTGACCAATGAAAAAGACGGAAGTACTGAGACTGTGATAACAGGAAAAGATGGTAAATACGAATTTCAGCCTACCAAAAAGGGGAAATATGTAGTTTCAGCGGTTAAGCGGAATTATGCTACCAATACTGAAAAAGTGGGTAAAGTAAAGCCTAAAAAAGTTGATAATACTTCATATGAACAAAATCTTGGCATGATTGCTGAAGGAGATATATTTAGAATCGAAAACATTTACTACGATTATGGTAAAAGCTCGATTCGCCGGGATGCAAGAAAGGAATTATTAAACTCAGTTTTACCAGTTCTTGAAAAGTATCCACAGATCCAAATCGAGTTAAGAGCTCATACAGATAGCCGCTCAAGTGCTGACTTTAACCAGCAGCTTTCTGAACAAAGGGCTCAGTCAGTGGTAGACTTTCTTACCAAAAGAGGCATAGAGGCTTCAAGAATGATTGCCACAGGTTTTGGAGAAACCATGCTGGTCAATGAATGTGCAGATGGGGTAGATTGTAGCGAAAGCAAGCACCAGCAAAACAGGCGTACAGAATTTAAAATTACGAATGTGTCTGACGCCACATCAGTTAAGAATTAAGATTTATTTTTTCATAGTTTAGGGTTAAGGTTTATTGTAGAATCCGCAGAGATAACTTTTCTCTGCGGATTTTTTTCTTTCTGAAACCTGATGAAAATCTCTTTAGCAAAGGCGGCTTCTCCTTGCCTTATCCATACCTGCTGATTAGCTTTGCATCCGGTCATAAAATTCCTGATGCTAGCCCATTTACAGATTAAAAATTATGCGTTGATTCAGCAGCTTGAGATTTCTCCTGATGCAGAGTTGAATATTATAACTGGTGAAACAGGTGCCGGTAAATCTATCATGCTTGGAGCTCTGGGCCTTCTTATGGGTAAAAGAGCTGACGTGAAGGCTCTTTTTGATCAGGAAAAAAAATGTGTCGTTGAGGGCACATTTCAAATCGAAGATTACAAACTTCAGTCATTGTTTGAATCGCTCGGTATCGACTACGAAAACCCTTGCCTTATTCGGCGTGAAATCGCTCCAAATGGAAAGTCAAGAGCGTTTGTGAATGACTCTCCTGTTACGCTGGATATTTTGAAGCATTTAGCCGATCGCTTGATTGATGTGCACTCGCAGCACGATTCTATCATGTTGGCAGATTCATCGTATCAACTGAATTTATTAGATGCGTATGCTGAAAGTCAAAATGAACTTTCTGCTTTTGAAAAGGCCTATGGGGTTTATGCTCAATCTCAAAATGAGCTGAAAAGGCTGGAAGCAGAGTCTAAAGCTTTGCAAAAAGAGTTTGATTATAATTCGTTTTTACTGGAAGAACTCTCTGAAGCGAATCTTAAGGCAGGTGAGCAGGAAGAGGCTGAAGAGAAACTAGATGTCCTTGAAAATGCCGAAGAAGTTAAGCTGAAACTTTCACAGGTTTCAGGCATTATAAACCATCCTGAGCAGTCACTGATTTCTGCTTTACAAGATGCCCATGTTCAGCTGAATTCTATTTCAAAGTATTCGTCAGCTTATTCTGATTTGAAGAAACGCTTGCAAAGCGTTCAGGTAGAGCTTTCTGATATTGCTGATGAGGTGAGTATTGAGGAAGAAAAGGTAGAGTATGATCCTGAACAAATCCAGGTTTTGAAAGACCGGCTTGATTTAATTTTTCGCTTACAGCAAAAACATCAGGTTCAGGATATTGAGAGTCTTTTGACAATTCAAAAAGAGCTTTCAGTTAAAGTAGAAAACGTTCTTGACTTTGATAATAAGCTAAATAAGCTCAAGAAAAGCCTGGAGTTAGCTACAAAAGAGCTTGAAGAGGCGGGGCAAAATTTAAGGGAAAAGCGAGAGGCTATCAGTCCTCAAATGCAGAATAAAGTTGTAAATCTTCTCAAAGAACTGGGGATTCCGAATGCTGCATTCTCCGTTCAGCTAACTGAAAAAGAGCCTGCTGCTGACGGATTGGATAAGGCGGAATTCTTGTTTTCAGCAAATAAAGGTTTTGAACTTCAATCGCTGAAAAAGGTAGCCAGTGGAGGTGAATTTTCGCGTTTAATGTTGGCCTTGAAATATATTCTGGCTGAAAAAGCCGCGATGCCCACTTTGATTTTTGATGAGGTAGATACTGGTATTTCGGGCGAAGTAGCCGTAAAGATGGGTAACCTGATGCGGGAAATGAGCAAGAATCTGCAATTGATAGCAATAACCCACCTGCATCAAATTGCCGGAAAGGGTACGTCTCATTTCTTTGTTTACAAAGCTGATACTAGTGAGCGGACCATCAGCAGTATGAAAAAATTAAATCAGGAAGAACGCATTCTTGAAATTGCGAAGATGATTGGCGGTAATAACCCTTCTGAAAGCTCAATAAAGAGTGCCATTGAGCTTATGGATGCGATCTAGACGGGAAATGAACTTTTGATAAAATGAAACCGACATGATTGAAATAATCATTAATCACGCAGGAGAATTATTATTTCAATCATCAGAAGTCGCACGTGATCTTTGAAAATAAATAGAAAATAAACACATGAAAAGGGTAATTGTATTTCTATTCTCAATTCTGTTTCTAACAGCTTGTGGTGGGGCTAATTCAGAGCTCGATCAGAAACTTGAAACACTCAATAAAGAATTACTGGAAGGGCATGATCTTGTAATGCCGAAGAGCATGAAACTGCCAAAGGTGAAGGCCAGCATACTTGAGCTCATAAAGGACCTTCCTGAAGAGGATGAGCGTGTGGCCAAAGGGCGTTCAATAGCCTTTGAACTTACCAAGGCCAATGACGATATGTATAACTGGATGGATAATTATGCCAACGCCCGCTTAAAAACCGAAGACCCTAATTCCCAATTAGAGCTTTATGAAAGGTTAAAAGAAGAAATAGCCTCCATCGGAGATCATACAAATGAGGCCATGCAAAAGGCCGAACAATTTATTAGTGAAAATGAAGCAGCTGAATAAACTTCTAATTCTTTCTTTTTCCTATTTCACGCTTTGGAGCTGTAATGTTCAAGAAGCAGAACTTCCGGTTTTGGGCCCGGTTAAGGTTGGTGAAAATGGCGAAAATATCCCTCATCAAATTCCTGACTTCTCTTTTGTAAACCAATACGGTGATACTATTTCTCAGGTTGACTTTGAGAATAGTATTTATGTAGCAGATTTCTTCTTTACTTCTTGCCCCACAATTTGCCCGGTAATGAAATCTCAGATGATCAGAGTTTATGAGCACTTTCAGGATCAGCCCGAGGTTAAAATATTGTCGCATTCTATTGATCCTTATCATGACTCAGTGTCTGTTTTGAGAGATTATGCGGAGGCTTTAGGAGTGAATGACAGGAAATGGCAATTTGTGACTGGTGATCAGGATGCCATTTACGAGATAGGGGAGAAAAGTTATATGGTAACCGCAGCCGAAGATACAGTTGCGGCTGAAGAAACCGGAGGTTTTATTCATTCCGGAGCTTTTATTTTGGTGGATAAAAAGAAACAGGTCAGGGGTTTATATGATGGCACGGTAGAGAAGGATGTAAACCAACTGATTAGAGATATTGAATTACTACTCAAAGAAGATGAGGAATAGTCTGAAAGTACTTATAGTTTCAGTTTTATTGTCTGGTTGTACCAGTGCCGAAGAACTGGAATACGAGCAGTACCTTGTCAATGGTGAAATTCTATATAAACAGCGATGTGCCAATTGCCATGGCGAAAAAGGAGAAGGACTCCGTAACCTTTATCCTGCCCTGGCAGGCAATGCCGTACTAGGTAATACCTCACAGGTGATTTGTCTAATCAAAAATGGCATTAGGGCCGACCAAGCTCAAAGTAAGCAGGCTATGCCTCCAAATCCTGAGCTATTTGATTTAGATATTGCTCAACTCGTCACTTTTTTGAAAGATAAATATGCTGGTAAACCTCAGAAGGTTACTGCTAACGAAGTCAAAGAAATCCTTCTAGATTGTGCACCCTAATCTAGAACTCTTGATTGAGCCGTATCTGGCTGCGTAACAAGCGAATCAACCTGGAAATAGCCTGTAATTCCTCCGGTAAACTTATAACTGCTAAAGTCTTCTGAAGCCTCCATTCCGTTTCCGATAATTTGATCATTTGGAGTATTAACCTGAACCTTCTTATCAGTGTAGATGATTTTTTTATTTGGATCCCACACCAATTCATTTGTGGAAAGGCTCTGCTGAGCCTGGCGGTTATAAAAGAAGACGTTTCCCTGGATAATGTACCTGTTCTCTTTCTGAACATATTTTCCGCTGTCACCCCGTAATGAGCTATATTCTACGGCATTTTCATCAATAAAATTGACATAGACAGCCTTTGGGTATACCTCGTCTTCATTTTGCATTTTGAGCTGTTTGGCCGTAGACATTTTTACCCTGACCCGGCCGGAATCTGTGAAGGCCACATTGAGGTCATCAATGGTCATGACGGGCCCGAGGTAGACAAAGTTCTCTTTGGTTTCGTCCTCCTCTTCACAAGCCCAAAGTACACTGAGGGCGATAAACAAGTAGACAAAGCGTTTCATTTTGATTAGTCAATTCTCGGCTGAATGAACCATGGGCTCAATAAAGTAGCACTTATTGATAATCTAACGTAATTTTCTCTGATTAGGTTGTTAGTAATAACTCCACGGTTACCAAAGGCCACACCAAGGTTGACATAACTTGGGTTTCTGTAGCCCATCGGCACTGAGACACCCATTGAGAATTTGTTGTCCTTAATACGGGTTCCATTGATAACATAGGCGGTTTGCGAAGTTGAATAACCTAGTCTATAAAAAACCTGACTAAGATACCTTGTAGAGGAAGAGTTTGGGAGATACTCCAGACCGAATTTATATTCTTCCGTGTCATTTTTGATTCTTTCTGCCAAGGCATCCAGGTTTTGAGCCGTTGACCATTTAGTGGTATGATAGTCGGCCGCAAAGATCCATTTGAAAGGGCTTTCTAGGCTAATACCTACCCGATACTGAGTTGGTGTTTTTACTGAAATATCATTTAAGGCTAACGTATCAGGAACGCGAGTGATGAAAGGGCCGTTGCCGACATCGGCATAGCTTCCGAAAGTTCTGAGAACATCGCCTTTAAGTTCGGCAGACCGCTCTACAGCTCCTCCAATATTCACTTGCCACTTATCATTCAGTTTTTGTTGATAGGCCATTCCAAATTTCAAACCGCCACCTTTCATTGCATAGCGTGTATTGGTTCTTAATTGATTTGATGCGTTACCAAAAAGGTAGGAAGAACTGTCTTTGTTAATCGTTCCAAAATTATAGTTGGCCTCTAATCCGACATAAAGACTATTGAAGATCCTGAAAGAGTTTGTGAAAGAAGCTCTTGAAATACCACCTGTGTTATACACTTCTTTAGTGTAAACTTCATTTTCAGCACCAATGATGGCCTCATCGTATTTGGTTTTATGATCAACCATACTGTAAGGTCTGAGACTTGCTCCCATCGCCCAGTTGGTAGTCACTGGTACCGTAAGTGAAAGGTTGTCAAGATTGAAACCGAAGTCTCTTTGAGAAAGGTTCTCGGTAGTTATTGTTCTGGCATTACCTCTGAAACCTACATTAAATGCAACATATTTATAGCCCGAAGCAACACGGTTTTTAACCAAAAGGGCCGGATTAATCTGATTAATGTAAAAAGCATTTGCAAATGAAGCTCCGGTTCCCCCCATCATTTCTTGCGAAGCGGCGGTTGGCTCGGCTAATTCACCTATTCCAAAGACGGAGTAAGGAGTGTTGCCCTGACCCTGGCCAAAAGCTGTTGCAGATAGAATAAGGCTTAAAAAACTAAAGAGTACTTTTTTTGTTCTCAACATTGTGAATCAATATTCTGTATAATCCTTCCAGAACTAAATTTGAAGCCGCAAAGGTCGGATAATTAATCTGACTTTCAAAGAAGCCGGCATCTCCGCCACTTATCAAAATCTTGAGATCATGTTCTGCAAGATATCGACTTATTATCCCGTTTATTTCAGCGGCCATTCCGTTTATCACGCCACTTTTGATACAGCTCTCGGTGGTGTTTCCAATTAGCTCAGGAATTTCTTCCGCCTCTAACAACGGCAATTTTTTTGTGAAAGTGTGTAAAGCTTTGAAACGCATCTGCAGTCCGGGAGAGATGTAACCACCTTTGAAAACACCCTCTTTATCAATATAGTCCATCTTAAGAGCCGTGCCCATGTCAATGATCAGGCAATCTTCGGCTGGAAACCTGAAATGTGCTCCAACGGCCGCAGCAAGGCGATCGTACCCTAAAGTGTCAGGACTTGCGTAACCATTAATTATAGGAATCCTGGTATCTCTGTTGAGAAAAAGTGTATGTTCAAAGTCTTTAAACTTAGAGAGTAATTCCTCAGAATTGAGAGTCACCGAACATACAATCAAGGCGTCCGGCTTAACTTTTTTTAAGTCTTTTAACAGTTGACTGGTTCGTCCTCTCTTGAATTCGGTCTCGTGGCCATTTTCGTAAATGGACATTTTTCCAAATGTATTACCAATGTCTATTGCAGCGTAAATCATTGTGACATAAAAATAAAAGCACCCGCAATGTTACCATTGGGGTGCTTTTTTGAATTTTAAGATTTCTTAGTGAGCAACCGCCTCTCCTGATTTTCCTCTCTGCCAGAAGAAAAGAATAGTGAAAGCTACAATCAAAATGATTGGGAAAGTTGTCATCGTTGAAAGCGTAGCCTGCCCTGCAGCTAAGTCAAGGTCAACACCTGAGAGACCAAGGGCTTGTTGTTCCGCAATATCACTATCAATCCATCCACCAATAATTGGTTGGAAAATGGCAGTAGAGAACATACCTACACCGCCTACAATTGACATTCCCAAAGCACCACTTTTTGGGATATTAGTAGCGACAAAACCGATCATTGTCGGCCAGAAGAACGCTACACCAACCGCAAAGAAAATAGCGGCAACGTAAGCCATAGCTCCTGTTTGCGTACTGAAAAGGTAAATACCCAAAGCAGCAATAATCGCACCTCCAAGAAGAACTCCAGTTTGTCCCAGAATATTTGTTACAGGTCCTCCAAAGAAGCGTAGAACAGCCATCAGCCCTGTAGTAAGAGCAAGAATAAGCATTGGTTTAGCTCCTGAGCTCTCCATGATTAAACCTGTCCATTTTTGAGGACCAAACTCTGTGATCGCCGTTAACGCCATACAAGCAAAAATGAAAATGAAAAGGGGAGTAAGCATAGCTTTGAAATTAGCTGAAAGCGAACTCGCCTGCTCCACACTTGCTTTCGGGAAAGTTTGACCGTAGAAAAGGTAAGCGTAAACTAAAGCAGGGATAGGAATTAACCAGAACTGGCTCTGCCATGAGAAGCCCATGTTTGTCATAAGCTCAGAAAGAAGAGCTCCTACGAAGATTCCGCCGGGGAACCACATGTGGAATCTGTTTAGCATTTTATTCCTTGTTTCTCCCTGATAAGTATCAGCGATCATAGGATTACAGGCGGCTTCAGTACAGCCACAGCCTATTCCCATCAGAAGGTTTGATGCCAAAAGCAAAACATAACTCGAAGATGAAACAAAATAGATGGCAATCAATGTAAGTGCCGCACCTACGAAGTGAGAGAAAAATGCGATCTGCATAATTTTCTTTGGTCCAATAGTATGGTAAATAAGTCCACCGATGATCATGGCAATCGGGAAACCAAAGAACCAAAGAGAGTTAATGTACCCAAGTCTTTCGGCAGTGTAGCCAAGGTCAGTTCCAAGCTGCTTCAGAGTACCAGCACTGATACTGAAAGAGAAGGCCGTTGTAATCAACGCAAAACAACTGGCCAGAAATAATCTTTTATCGTTTACCATTAGAGATTTGATTAGGGTTATAATTTCGGCGGTAAAGATAAATTTTTTCGATAGTTCAAAAAACTTTCGGGCTTATTCTTGAATTCGGTTTTTACAATTTTTTCTAAAAAAAAGATAGATTTTTCTCTTTTACTCAAACAGGGCATCTTCTTCTTGGAAGAAACAAGGCTTCTGTTTAATTTCATGCCCCATTTAAGCGATTTGCGAAATGGAATGGCGACTATTCGTCTGATAAATTTCAACCTAACAATACCTATATAGAATGAACAGAAAGATAAGAATGGGCATGATAGGAGGCTCATTGGAGGGCTTCATTGGTGCGGTCCACAGAAGAGGTGCTGCTCTTGACGGAGAAATTGAGTTGGTTTGTGGAGCTTTTAGCTCAAACCCTGAAAAATCTAAACAAACAGGCGAAGCTCTTTATATGGATCCCAGCCGGGTTTATGGCTCTTATGAAGAAATGATTCTCAAAGAAAAAGAGCTTCCCGAGGGTGAAAGAATGGATTTCGTATCTATCGTAGTTCCTAACCATGTTCATTTCCCTGCGGCAAAGTGTGCTTTGGAAAATGGTTTTCCGGTGGTCATGGACAAGCCCATTACACTGACAATGGCGGAGGCCAAAGAATTAAAAGTTATTCTGGAGAAATCTGGTCAACTGTTTGCCCTCACACACAATTACACGGCCTACCCAATGGTAAAAGAAGCTCGCCAATTGGTCAAAAACGGTGTGATCGGTGATATCAGGAAAGTAATTGTGGAGTATCCGCAAGGCTGGTTATATGAATTGCTGGAGGCAACAGGCCAAAAACAAGCAGATTGGAGAACCGACCCGGAAAGATGTGGAGCTGCCGGTGGGGTAGGAGATATCGGTACTCACGCTGAAAACCTCGCTGAATATATCACAGGATTACAAATCACTGAGCTTTGTGCTGATCTTACGATTTTTGTGGAAGGCAGGAAACTGGATGACGATGCCAATATTTTGTTACGTTTTGATAACGGAGCAAAAGGTATTCTTCATAATTCACAAATATGCCATGGAGAGGAAAATGATCTTAATATTCGAATATATGGAACCAAAGGTGGCCTGAAATGGAGTCAGATGGAACCAAATACGTTGGAATTGACCAATCAGGATACTGGTTCAAGAATCATCAGAACCGGAGTCGGTAATCTCTCTCCTCATGCCCAGGCACATACGAGGCAGCCAGCGGGTCACCCCGAGGGTTATATTGAAACATTCGCAAGTATCTATAGAAACTTTGCTTATGCTTTGAGAGCTAAACACGGTGCTTCAGCCGATAAGTCTGCAACAGGCGGTTTAGGTAATGCTTCAAGTTTGGATGGTTACGATCCGGACGTATATGATTTCCCTGGCGTAGAAGATGGCCTTCGTGGAATGGGCTTCATTCAAACCGTAGTTAAATCGGCCAATGACGAAAAGAACAAGTGGACGAAATTTGAGATTTAAGATGCTGTATGACAGGTGGCCGAAAACGGGTGTTTGGCCTTGTTTAACATAGAATTGGTCTTGAGTCTTAAATCTTTCGTCTGAAAGAAATTGAACAATAACAGTAAATAAGCAACAAAACATGCAAAAAATTAAAGTAGGTGTTGTAGGTACAGGTTTTATTGGACCTGCCCATATTGAAGCCTTGAGACGTTTGCCAAATGTCGAAGTGGCAGCATTGGCTGAAATCACAAAAGAGTTGGCTGAAGAAAAGGCAGCACAGTTGGGTATTGCCGTTGGCTGCACTTTTGACGAAATGCTGAAAATGGATGACATCAAGTGTGTTCACATTTGTACACCTAACTTTCTGCATTACTCACAATCTAAAGCTGCCTTGGAAGCCGGCAAACACGTGGTTTGTGAAAAACCATTGTCTAAAGACTTGCCTGAGGCCAAAGAGTTGGTTGAAATAGCGGCGAAAAGTGGTTTGGTTAATGCCGTTCACTTTAATCTTCGCTATTACCCGATGGTACGTCAGATGAAGGTGATGCGTGAGAAAGGCGAACTGGGCGATGTCTTCTCAATAATTGGCTCGTATCTTCAGGATTGGCTATATTTTGACACAGACTACAACTGGCGTCTTGAGCCTGATAAGTCCGGGGACTCACGTGCAATTGCTGATATCGGTTCACACTTAATGGACATCATTGAATACGTTACAGGACTAAAAACGGTTGAGCTTTTAGCTGATTTCAGCACTGTTCATAAAACCAGAAAGAAGCCATTAAAAAGAATTGAGACCTATAGTGGCGTGGAGCTTGGCCCTGATGATTATGCAGAAGTTGAGATCAATACAGAGGATCACGCGAACGTGTTATTACGTTTTGATAATGGTAATAAAGGTTCTGTAACGGTATCTCAGGTTTCTGCAGGTCGCAAGAATCAGTTGAAGGTAGAGATTTCCGGATCAAAGAGAACTTTTGCTTTCAACTCTGAAAGGCCAAACGAACTTTGGCTGGGTCATCGCGAAAAGGCAAATGAGGTCTTGATGAAAGATCCTTCGTTGGTTGATCCTGCCGTAGGATCTGTAGTTTCTTTCCCTGGTGGGCATAACGAAGGTTTCCCGGATACCTCAAAGCAATTATTCAAAGAAGTTTATGCTGCCGTAGAGGCTGGTAAACAACCAGAGAATCCAACCTTCCCGACTTTCGCTGATGGATATCGTGAACTTCTGGTTTGCGAAAGAATTCTTGAAAGTCATAAAGCTCAGAAATGGGTGAGAGTGTAAGATAAAACTTCAAATGCGGAGCTTGAGAACTCCGCATTTTTTTTCAACCTTAAATCTATAGATAAATGAAAAGTATAAAAGGACCGGGTATTTTCCTGGCACAGTTCATGGGTGATGAGGCCCCTTTTAATTCATTGGATACCATTGCTGATTACATGGCTGGAAAAGGCTATAAAGGTATTCAGTTACCTGCGTGGGATGGTCGCATCATTGATTTGAAGAAAGCGGCTGAGTCAAAAACCTATTGTGATGAGCTTAAAGGGAAACTTGCCGATAAAGGTCTTGAAATTACAGAGCTAAGCACACACTTGCAGGGGCAGTTGGTGGCATCTCACCCTACATATAATATGATGTATGACGCTTTCGCTCCAAAAGAAGTGCATGGCAATGAGCAGGCAAGGAGAGAATGGGCAATAGAGCAATGCAAACTTGCGGCTATAGCTTCAAAAAATCTTGGCCTTACTTCTCATGTTGGATTCACCGGAGCTTTGGCATGGCCATTTTTGTATCCTTGGCCGCAGAGGCCTGCAGGTTTGATAGAGTCTGCTTTCAAAGAGTTAGCTGCCAGATGGAAGCCAATTCTGGATGTTTATGATGAAAATGGTGTAGATTATTGTTATGAGTTACACCCGGGAGAGGATGTTTTTGACGGAACGACGTTTGAAATGTTCCTGGATGCTCTTGATGGCCATTCCCGAGCTAACATCAACTACGACCCCTCACACTTTGTGCTCCAGGCTTTAGATTATGTACAGTTCATTGATTTCTATCATGAAAGAATCAAGGCTTTTCATGTTAAAGATGCTGAGTTTAATCCTACTGGTAAGCAAGGGGTTTATTCAGGTTATGCTGGTTGGGCAGACAGGGCTGGTCGTTTCCGTTCATTAGGAGATGGTCAGGTTGATTTCAAGTCAATTTTTAGTAAACTTTCTCAATACGATTACGATGGCTGGGCAGTCTTAGAGTGGGAGTGCTGTATCAAGGATTCTGATCAGGGTGCTTCTGAAGGTGCTCCGTTTATAGAGGATCATTTAATACAGGTGGTAACCAGAGCTTTCGATGATTTTGCCGCGACAGGGGCAGATGAAGAGGTGAATAAGAAAGTTTTAGGAATTTAAAGAAAAAATTTTCTTTCAATATTTTATTTGGTCAGCAAATTTTTGATTGACTCTTAAAAAGGTATCCAATTCAGGGATACCTTTTTTAGTATTAAACGAAGTATTCTTTGAATTTAAAGGGCATTTGTGCCTGTGTTAGAATTTGTTTAATTCCTAAAAAGAAACGTTCTTTGATGTTAGAAATCTGAATAAAATTTGGCGATAAGCCAATATTGAAATGCTAAACAGAATTATATTTTGAAATGATATTAATTTGAGAATATATTATGGGGTGTTTTGGATTGGTTCGCTTTGTACGTTTTGACAAATAATGCTTCTTTGACATAAATGAGTTCTATTGTATTTTGAGGAGTCAAAGTTGTACTATTTAATTCAAAACTGCATCGAAATAAAATTGGCAAATCGTAATTTTGAACATTCGAAAATTTTTTCTTTAGATTTAAACGCAAAATAAAATTCTATCAAAATTAAAAGAAGGAAACATGAAAAAAATTGAAGCCATTATTCGGAAATCAAAATTCTCTGAAGTTCGTGATGCACTTCATGCCGTTGAGGTAAATTTCTTTAGCTACTGGGATGTAACGGGTGTTGGCAACGAAAAGGAAGGACATGTTTACAGGACTATCAGCTATAGTACTACTGATATCCAGAGAAGATGTGTTTCTATTGTAGTCTCTGACGAGTTTGAAGAAAGAACCATTGAAGCTATTTTAAAAGCTGCTTACACAGGTAATGTAGGTGATGGAAAAATCTTCGTTTCTGATATCAATGAGACGTACAGGATTCGTACGAGTGAAAAAGGCTCTCCTGCGATCAACTAATCAAGTACATCAAAGCAACGGAATTGAAGCCGGGTCAATTGACCCGGCTTTTTTTGTGAATAGACTTCAGAATAAAATTTGGCCTTGGTTCGGAATTATCTACGGTTTTGGTGATATTTTTCGATTAAATATTTCTGGAAAATATTCAAAATTAAATTGTGTGTTATCAATATAAGGCGGAAATAAATCTTGATATATTATCAATAAGTGCTCATTGTGGGCTTTGTTTGAGTATTTTGTCGTGATAAACTTAGAATAATGCAATTATATTTAATAAAAATAATATTTGTGTAAAGTCAAAAAAAATAGAAGAAAATTTTGTCTGTATATTTTATTGCCATATACTTGCATCGTGAATCAGATGAATGGTCGGTGGTCAGACAATTAATCTTTGTACTTGATCCCAAACAAGATCTCCGGCCCGGATTCTATTCGTCTTTTTAAGGAAGTGTATCTAAAAAAGTATTAAAACTAAACCAATTAATTGTTATGGATAACGGACTCTTTACCGCCAATAATGTATGGATGATGATCTGTACGGGTCTGGTGTTTTTTATGCACCTTGGCTTTTCTTTCCTCGAGATCGGGTTAACCCGTTCTAAAAACACTGTAAACATTCTTTTCAAAAACGTATTTATCATCACTATTGGCCTTTTGCTTTATGCACTTTGTGGTTTCAATATGATGTACCCTGGCTTCGAAGAGGGTTCTTCAGGATTCTTTGGTTTTGCCGGATGGGGTATCGCTGCTCCTGAAAATGGTATGACACCTGATTATGCTGACGGTGGTTATACATGGTGGACAGATTTCCTTTTCCAGGGAATGTTCGCTGCTACAGCTGCCACTATTGTATCGGGAGCGGTAGCTGAGCGTGTTAAGCTTAGCAGCTTTATGATTTTCACGATACTTTATGTAGGTATCGTTTACCCAATCGCCGGTTCATGGAAATGGGGTGGTGGTTTCCTTGATATGATGGAGACTCCATTCTACGATTTCGCAGGTTCTACTCTCGTTCACTCCGTAGGTGGTTGGGCTGCAGTTGTTGCCGTTGCTCTACTTGGGCCAAGAATCGGTAAATATGGAACAGACGGATCTGTTAAGCCAATTCCGGGACATAGCTTGCCATTCGCCGCTGCCGGTGTTTTGATTCTTTGGTTGGGCTGGTTTGGATTTAACGGTGGTTCAGTTCTTTCTGCTGATCCTGAGTTGACGTCACTTACTTTGGTGACAACTTGTCTTGCCGCTGCTGCAGGTGGTGTTGGTGCATTTGTGTTTGATCTGATTCTTTACAAGAAGTATGACCTTACTATGTTCCTGAACGGTATTCTTGCAGGTCTTGTAGGTATCACCGCGGGTGCTGACCAAATGTCGCCAATGGACGCTATCATTATAGGTGTAATTGCTGGTGTATTAGTAGTATTGGCAGTTGGATTCGTTGACAAATTGAAGCTTGATGATCCTGTTGGTGCTATCGCAGTACACCTTATCTGTGGTATCTGGGGTACATTAGCCGTGGGTATTTTTGGAGCTCTGGCTGGTATGGATCAGTTCATTTCTCAGCTAATCGGGGTGGCGGCATATGCTGTGTTCTGTCTGGTGACTGCTTTCGTTATTCTTTACGCTTTGAAAGCTACTTTAGGTTTGAGAGTGTCTAAGGAAGAGGAAATTGAGGGTCTTGATCTTCATGAGCACGGCATGACTGCATATGGTGATTTCAGTACGAAATAACTAAAAAAACTTTTAATTAAAAGGCGAGCCATAGGCTCGCCTTTTTTTGTTTTTGGTCAGCTGTAAGGAGTATGATAAAACCGCAAAAAGTCGATTACAGACTATGATTTTCATTGAGAAATATAATTTTGAATATTATAAAAAATAAAGGATAAAATACTGCATAAATAATAATTGCACTATTCTTATATTAGTTTTTATCAATAAAAGAAAATGCGTCAAAAATGATAAATAAAAATATATAATTTGGTTGATATGTATTTAAGGCGAATATTTGCACAGGATCGAGTGCAAAACAAAACTGTAAATTAAACCAAAGAAAATAATGAAAAAGATTTATTTAGCCGTACTATCTATCATGGCTGCCTTTTCTGCTACCGCTCAGGATTCTGACAGTCCTCTAACTTTGTCGGGCTATGTTGATACTTATTATTTTGCCAATTTTAATGGTGTGTCAGGGCAAGGTGCAAACCTTGGTGCTTCTGGTTTCGAGAGAATTTTTGATCACAACGCAAACTCATTCCAGGTTGGTTTGGCTCAAATGATGGCAACTTACGAAGCTGGTCCGGTGACTGGTGTTATTGACCTTGTATTTGGTAACCATGCTGACCTTGGGAACTACGGTAACGTTTCTGGTCCTCTTGGAGGAACCGGTACTGCACTTGCAATCAAGCAGGCTTTTGCAAGCTGGGCGATGACTGATAAAGTTTCATTAACGGCTGGTCAGTTTGGTACAAACGTAGGTTATGAAGTTATAGATGCTCCAGTGAACTATAACTATTCATTGTCCAATCTATTCGGTAATGGACCTTTCTACCATACTGGAATTAAATTGGATGTTGCTCCTTCTGATGGTTTCGCTTTCATGGTTGGAATAAACAACGGTTTGGATAGCAAAGATGACAATAACGCTGCTAAAGGTGTTATGGCTCAGGTTTACCTGGCACCAACTGATGGCTGGGATCTTTACCTAAACTACTTCGGTACTAACGAAGGAACTAAGGATGATCCTTTCACTTATACTTGGTTTGATATTACAACTTCTTATCAGGTGACTGACAAGTTCCTTGTAGGTTTGAATGCTGTTCCTTACGGTGCTGCAAAAGCCGGAAGTGCTGATCCTTTGACTTGGTGGGGTGCTGCTCTTTACTTAAACAGCGATTTCACAGACAAGTTTGGTCTTGGTCTTCGTGCTGAGCGTTTTGATAACTCTGAAGGTGGTATCTATCTTATCAATGGTGATGGAGCTGGAGCTGCAGTAACTTCTTTGACTCTGACGGCCAACATCAACATCACAGATCATCTAATGCTTAAGCCTGAAATTCGTATGGATAGCTACTCTCCAAGTGACAACAGTTCTTGGTTAGTTGACGGAGATGGTGCTGGTACTAACAGCCAAACGACTGCTGGTGCTGCCATGATCTTCCATTTCTAAAATCGCAATAGACTTCTTTTAACAAACTATAACCGAATATGGGGTTTAGGGTTTCGGCTCTAAACCCCTTTTCTTTTGAAAAATAGCGGTCTGGCTCATGATGAGGGCAAAAGCCTTTTATTACCTTTGCAAAAATTCTTTAAAAACTGGCTATGGCAAATTTTGAACTTACCAAAGAATTTCTGGATGAAATAATCGAAGCAATAGACCAGCAAAACCGGGAAAAAATCATTGATGAAATTGTCAATCTTTACCCGGCTGATATCGCTACTATCCTATATGAACTTGATGGTCCTCAGGCTCATTATATTTTTCAATTCCTCGATACAGAAAAAGGAGCTGACGTACTATCTAGTATAGACTCTGATGATAGAAAGAGATTTATCAAAGAGCAGTTTGATGTTGAGGAAATTGCCAAATATGTAAATCTTTTTGACTCTGATGATGCCGTGGATTTGCTGAATGAGCAACCCATAGAAATCAGAGAACGAGTAATTGCTATTCTCGAAGACCGCGAGCATGCTCGTTTTATACTTGACCTACTTCACTATCCCGAAGACGTTGCTGGTGGATTGATGCAAAAAGAACTTGTGAAAGTCTATGAAGATCAGACCGTTAGCGAGTGCGTGGAGCAGATCAGAGACCAGGCCGAAACTGTCGATAAAGTTTTTGCGGTTTATGTGGTAGACAAGGATAACAAGCTGAAAGGGATTGTTGCTCTTAAAGAAATCGTGCTGGCTCGTAAAAATACGAAAATAGAGAATGTCGTTCAGGAGGATATTGTCTATGTCGAGACAACATTACCTGGTGAAGAAGTGGCAGAAGTGATGCAGCGATATGACCTTGAAGCCGTTCCGGTGGTCAATACCACAGGGCGATTGCTGGGGCGAATTACTATCGATGACGTTGTTGATTTTATTACTGATCGTGCTGAAGAGGATTTTCAGGCGATTACTGGTATTACCGGTGAGGCAGAAGAAGATGATTCGGTTTGGATGCTTGCAAAATCACGGTTGCCTTGGCTGGTTGTTGGGGTAATTGGTAGTTTACTGGCAGCTACGGTTATCAAAGGTTTTGAGGGGCAATTAGCCCGGGTGACCGCCTTAGCCATGTTTATTCCTATTATGGGTTCTACCGGCGGTAATGTTGGGATTCAGACGTCTTCTTTAATTGTGCAAAGTCTGGCTGAGCGAACAGCCTTGGCCATTGGATTGGGGGAAAGGTTGATGAAAATTGCTAAGGTGGCACTGGTTAACGGGCTGGTTATAGGTATGTTAGCGGGTGGCTATGTTTTTCTAACCGGAGATTCGCAACTTTTTTGGGTGGTTTGTCTCGCTCTTCTTTCGGTTGTTTTTCTGGCATCTTTTATGGGAACAATTACCCCGCTTTTATTAGATAAATTTGGAATTAACCCGGCAGTTGCTTCCGGCCCTTTCATTACCACTGCGAATGATTTGGTGGGAATTGGAACCTACTTTTTAATTGCAAACTGGTTATTATGATTGCTGTAATTCAAAGGGTAAAAGAAGCTTCAGTTAAAGTTGACAACAGTGTAATTGGAGAAATTGATTTAGGTTTCATGATTTTACTCGGAATTGGTCATGAAGACGACGAGGAAGATATTCAATGGCTTGCCAGAAAGATATCCGGAATGCGTTTGTTTTCAGACTCTGAAGGGAAAATGAATCTTGATATTAATCAAGTTGACGGTAACATTCTTTTGATAAGTCAATTCACACTTCACGCTTCAACAAAAAAAGGAAACAGACCGTCTTTTATTGATGCAGCCAGGCCGGAAATTGCGATTCCGTTATACGTAAAAATGATTGAAGAACTCAGTGGTTTGATTGGCAAACCAATAGCCACCGGTGAGTTTGGAGCAGATATGAAAGTCTCTTTGATCAACGATGGGCCAGTTACCATTGTAATTGACTCTAAGGAGCGAAAATAAAAAAGCCTTTTCGATGCTTAGAAAAGGCCTTTGAATTTCATAAAGATTTTTTAGTCAAGAGCTCGGAACGCCATAATTCCTCCCAGTACATTATGAACCTTATTAAAGCCCTGGCTTTCCAAATAATCTTTTGCCCGGCCGCTACGAGCTCCGCTTCGGCAATGAATATAAATGTCTTCATCCTGAAGGCCGTCAAGCTCATCAACTCTCTCTACAAACTCCCCTAATGGAATTAGTTTGGCTCCAAGGTTATCTTCATCGTATTCGTCCTGGTTTCTGACATCGATAAAGTTAATCTCTGCTCCGCTGTCAAGCAGATCTTTCAATTCTCCTGCTGTTATATCTTTATTCTCCATAAATCTTTATTATTAATTACTTCCTGATAACCATATGTTTACTTCATCACCTATTCGAAGGTTAGTGCCCGCCGCCGGTCTTTGTCTCACCACCGTTCCTTGTGGTTGATCGGAGGCATTATCATAAAGGATATTTCCAATATTTAGTGATGAGCCAGCTACTAAAATGTCAGCTTCATCATATGACATACCTGTCAAGTCAGGTACAGCCACGGTAGTATTTCCAAAACCATCGCCAGCCACTAATGTGATTTTAGAACCTTTAGGGACACTCTTGCCCGTGCTTACCTCTGCACCATCATACTTTAAACGTAAAACTGTATTTTTCTCGATAGCCGGGATAAACTCGGTCTGACCCACCTGAAGACCAACACTTGAGAGTAAATTGGCGGCGGAGTTGACTGATCTGCCTACTACATTCGGTATGCTTACTTTTGGAACCTGATCAGTAATAATGGTTAAAAAGATTTTCCGTCCTTTTTTTACAGGAGATTCCGGTTTTGGGTAATGAGAAAATACTGTCAGGGGCTTTTGGCCAATTACAAAAGTAGAATCGCTGACTTCATATTTAAGATCATTGTCATCCAGAACAGATTCAACTTCATCAAGGGTAAGTCCTTTCAAATCGGGTACTTGAACTGATTCTCCATGGTTGGTTGTCCATGGTAAGTAAATGAAGAAGAATGCAAAAAACAGAACTAAGGCCGTGGCCAGAATAATTCCGATATGGGTAAGGAGGTCTGTTTTTGAATTTGTGCTTAGTTTAGGCATAAATCTTTGGGTTCTGAGCAAATTAATAGCTTTTCAAAGCATTCTGCAAAGGTTAACTTCTAAAAGGGAAATCTTAGTGCTTTACTCTCAGAATTTTTTGCATGTATTTGCCCAGTATATCAAACTCCAGATTAACAGAATCCCCTTCTTTTAATAATCCAAGGTTAGTGTTTTCCCAGGTGTAAGGAATGATTGCTACTGAGAAGCCATTATCATTGGAGTCAACAACGGTAAGACTGATTCCATTAACACAAATTGAGCCTTTTTCTACTGTTACATGACCGGTTGAGTTGTCATATTCAAAGTAAAGAATAAAGGAGCCGCCCTCATTTTTAATACTTTTTAGAATCCCTGTTTGATCTACATGACCCTGAACGATATGGCCGTCAAAGCGACCGTCAGCCTTCATGCATCTTTCCAGGTTTATTTTGTCACCAATGTTAAGATGCCCGAGGTTTGTTCTTTTAAGGGTTTCATCAATCGCGGTCACCTGATAAGAATTTCCTTCAACCGATTCTACGGTAAGGCAAACACCATTATGGGCTACACTTTGATCTACTTTGAGCTCATTTGCTATAGTAGATTCAAAAGTGAAACTAACATTGGTGCCATTGGCCTTTTTGTCCTTCAGAATGGCCATGTTTTCTATAATCCCGGTAAACATTGGATTTCGTTTTTTGGTGTGCCGCAAATTAAAAGGGTATAATGTTTATTTTTGTCCAAAAGTTTAGAAAGTATGCTCAAAAATAAATTTGTGAAGTGGGGGGTAGCCCTGGTCTTTCTCGTGGCTGCGGTGTATTCATTGACTCAAAATCAGAAAAGTTATGAGCAGATTATGCAGGAAGATCGGGAGGGTTATCTAGAGACTATGCTCTCCATGGAAGAATCTCCTATTGCCGGGATTGATGGTTTTACGGATTTCAATTATTACCCAATCAATGAAGATTACAATGTAACAGCTGATTTTGAAGAGGTGATTGGAAGCAAGGGGTTTACGATTTTTATGACTGACGGTTCTCAGGAGCAGCTTGATATGGTCGGTACTGCTACTTTTGAGCTGAATGGAGAGCAACAAAAGGTTACTGTCTATGATGAAGGAGAGACTCTGCTACTGCCTTTTAGGGATCCTACTAATGACAAGGGAACCTACGGTGGGGGACGTTATATTAACATAGAGCGAACAAATACAAATAAACTCTTCATTGATTTTAATAAAGCCCATAACTTTTATTGTGCCTATAATGAGGCTTTCGTTTGTCCGGTTCCACCACAGGAAAATACTTTGACTGTAGCAGTAGAAGCAGGGGAGAAAGTGCTCAAATAGGAATCTCCGTTGTACTTTTAACTTCAGACATTACAAAATAGCTGTTAATTAATGATACCCCCGGTATTACGGAGAGCTTCAGCTGGTGAAACTTGTGATAGGTTTCCATATCGGGGACGATAATCTTAAGCAAATAGTCGAACCCTCCTGAAACGAAACTGCACTCCACGACTTCAGGTAATTTTTTGACTGCATCATCAAAACCTTTGGAAACTTCGACAGTTTGTTTGGTAAGGGTAACCTGATTAAAAACAGTTAGTGAGTTGCCCACTTTTTCTTTGTTCAGAATAGTGACATACTTCTCAATAACCCCTTCTTTTTCCAATCGTTTTATTCTGTCAAAAACGGGAGTCTGCGTCAGGTTTATTTTGTCTGCGATTTCTTTATAGGTGTATTGTGCATTCTTTTGGAGTAGAGATAGAATTTTTCTGTCCGTTTGATCCATAGTTTGAAATATTATTTGGAGGAGAATACTCTTTTTGTTTACCCTTCAGGTTCTCAAAATAGAATTTTATTCTTTTAATGGTTGGTCAAAAATAATATTAATCTGAATTAATGGCTTGGTAAGTAAAATATTTCTTTTAATTCTATCTTTGCCACACAGTTACACTTCATCAATACAATATACTTCACCTGAAGTAAAGACAATGCTCATAGGCGTTCCGGCAGAAATAAAGAATAGCGAGAATCGTGTGGCTCTTACTCCTGCCGGAGTTGCCGAGCTTGTTAAAAATGGTCACCAGGTACTTATCCAAAAAGGTGCAGGCTCTGGAAGCGGTTTCGAAGATTCAGAATATCTTTCTGTTGGAGCTTCTCTTGGTAATTCAATTCAGGAGGTTTATGATAGGGCAGAAATGATCTTAAAGGTCAAGGAGCCTATTGAATTGGAATACAATCTCGTTCGAAAAAATCAGCTCGTTTTTACTTACTTTCATTTTGCCAGTTCTCAAGCTCTCACCGAGGCAATGGTGAAGAGTGGTGCCGTGTGCATAGCGTATGAGACTGTTGAAGCCAGTGATGGTTCTCTTCCTCTATTAATACCCATGTCTGAAGTGGCCGGACGAATGGCTGTTCAACAAGGAGCCAAATACCTTGAAAAACCACTGAAAGGAAAGGGTGTTTTGCTTGGTGGTGTTCCTGGTACTCCCAGAGGTAAGGTTTTGATTTTAGGCGGTGGCATCGTGGGTACTCAGGCCGCTAAAATGGCTGCTGGTTTGGGTGCGGATGTGACTATCATGGACATTGATTTGCAGCGTCTTCGTTATTTGGCTGATATCATGCCGGCTAATGTTACGACAATGATGTCTAGTGAGCATAACATTGCTCAATCTATTCAGAGTGCGGATCTAGTTATAGGTGCTGTTCTCATTCCCGGAGCTAAAGCTCCGCGTCTTATTCGAAAAGAAATGCTGAAAAGCATGAAGCCAGGAACGGTTCTGGTTGACGTGGCAGTTGATCAGGGAGGTTGTATAGAAACCTGTAGACCAACGACTCATGAAGAGCCGACTTTTATAATTGATGATATTGTGCATTACTGTGTTGCTAACATGCCCGGAGCAGTGCCATACACCTCAACAATTGCCTTGACAAATGCTACTCTTCCATATGTAATTCAATTGGCGAATAAAGGCTGGGAGACAGCATGCAGAGAAAACGTGGGTTTAAGTAAAGGTCTGAATGTCGTGAACGGGGAAATTGTTCATGGTGCAGTTGCAGATGCTTTTGAACCCCAATTAGCTTAGAAAGAATATTTGGTAAGAATAAAATTAGATTTCCTTAAACTGTTATGATGATGTATGCCCCGGTGATTTCCGGGGTTTTACTTTTTGTAGCCTCTCCTTTTTGACCGATACTCCTATTTCCAGATATTTTCTGTTTATTACTTCACAATTCTTACTGATTGAATTTAAAATAAAAGATGTAAATACATGTATTATTAAAATATTGTCTAACTTTAACATGTTAAAAGTTAGACAAAAAGAATAATCCAGATTTGACTGTCCAACGTAAATCAGCATTATGTCAAAAAAAGTAGTCATAGTAGGTGCAGGTTTTTCTTCGTTAGCTGCAGCTTCGTATCTGGCCAAATATGGCTTTGAGGTTACGGTTGTTGAGAAAAATAAAGAGGTAGGTGGAAGGGCCCGACAACTAAAAAAAGATGGCTTCACTTTTGACATTGGTCCTACTTTCTATTGGATGCCGGATGTTTTTGAAAAATTTTTCAATGACTTCGGTAAAACCGTTTCCGATTATTACGAACTAATTCAGCTGGATCCGGGGTATCAGATCTATTTTGGTGAAAAGTACAGTATCCCTGTATCAGCAGATTTTGAGAAGACGCTTCAAACTTTTGAAGAGGTACAAAAAGGCAGCGGCCCAAAGCTTCAAAAGTTCATGAATGTTGCCGAAGACAACTACAACATAGCAATTAAAGACCTCGTATATCAACCAGGTGAAAGCTTGATGGAGATCGTTACTCCCAAAACCGCTCTTAAGCTTGGTTCATTTATAAAGACAATAAAAAAAGACGTTGGTAATTACATTGACCATCCTGAGCTTAAGCAAATCTTGGAATTTCCTGTTTTATTTCTCGGGGCTAAACCATCAACCACTCCTTCCTTCTACAACTTCATGAACTATGCAGATCTTAAGCTGGGAACCTGGCACCCAAGAGGTGGTATGTACAAAGTGGTAGAGGGAATGACCAAACTGGCCAAAGACCTTGGAGTAAAAATAGAAACAGGTTGTGAGGTAAAAGCTTTTGATATCAGCCAAAATGAAGTCGTTAGTGTAAAGACATCGAATGGCACTTTTGAATGTGATATTCTACTAAGTGGAGCTGATTATCATCACACTGAACAATTATTGCCGGAAGTTTTTCGTCAATACAGCCAGAATTATTGGTCCAAAAAGACCTTTGCACCATCCGCTTTACTTTTTTATGTGGGTTTTGATAAAAAACTTCAAAATCTAACGCATCATACTCTATTTTTTGACACCGATTTTGAAAAACATGCCGAATGTATTTATGACTCAAAAAGTTGGCCTGATGAGCCTCTTTTCTATGCGAGTTTCCCAAGCATGACAGATGCCGATGCTGCTCCTGAAGGACAGGAGGCTGGCATTTTTCTTATTCCCTTAGCAACCGATATAGAAGATACACCAGAAATCAGAGAGAAATACTTTGATCTCATTCTTGATCGTATTGAGCGGTTGACAGATCAGAAAGTGGCTGATCACGTCTTATTTAAGGAATCATTCTGTATTAATGATTTCAAATCAGAATACAACTCATACGGAGGAAATGCCTACGGTCTGGCAAACACATTATTGCAAACGCATATTTTGAGACCCAGACTAAAAAGTAAAAAGCTAAAAAATATGTACTTTACAGGACAGCTTACTGTTCCTGGACCCGGTGTACCCCCTTCTTTGATTTCAGGAAAGATAGTTAGTGACCTAATCTTAAAATACCATTTATGAAAAAGTTATTTGATTCTTCGAGTTACGACTGCAGTAAGTTGATTACTAACACCTACAGCACTTCATTTTCTCTGGGCATTAAGTTATTCGGGAGGTCTATAAGGCCAGCTATTTATGCCATTTATGGTTTTGTAAGATATGCTGATGAAATTGTTGACACCTTTCATGATTATGATCAGGAGAAGCTGCTTGACGAATTCGAGGAAGAATACCAAAAGGCGATAGACCGAAAAATCAGTTTGAATCCCATACTGAACTCCTTTCAGGAAGTGGTTCATAATTATGAGCTTTATGAATATGTAGAGGATTTCATGCGTAGTATGCGTTATGACCTTTCTGTTGATGATTATACCTCAGAAGAGGCGTATAAAGATTATATCTATGGCTCAGCTGATGTGGTAGGGTTGATGTGTCTAAGGGTTTTTGTGAATAACGATAATCAGCGTTTTGAAGAATTAAAAGGCTTCGCAAAACATTTGGGTTCTGCTTTTCAAAAAGTAAATTTCTTGCGGGATCTTAACGCTGATCTTGAAGGTCTGGGACGTTCCTATTTTCCGAATCTTACTGGAAGAGACTTGAATGATATCACAAAACAGGAGATCATCGCAGATATTGAAGCTGATTTTGCAGAAGCTTATAAAGGGGTTGTGAAATTGCCTCTTGAAAGTCGTTTAGGAGTTTATCTTGCCTATCGTTATTATCAGGGTTTGCTTAGAAAGTTGAAAAGGCTTGATTGTACCAGAATCATGACTCAACGTACAAGAATCTCAGATCCCATCAAGTTATATATTATGTTCAAGGCTATCGCCCGGTACAAGCTTAACTTGATTTAATGTTTGATTCTAAACTTTCTGCCTTGCCTTTTATGACTGTTCGGCTATGGCTGAAATTAGAGACAAAGATGACTATCTGACCACGGAAGAGAAGATAGTTAACTTTCCTTGTGTGAAAAATCTTCATATAAGTCTTCAGAAGCTTACTTGGCCGTGGCAATATTGCGAAAAGTGGAATATACTAATTGACCCAATAAACAGTTTCAGTATTTTAGGCGGGGTAAGGAAATGTTGGAGAATTATATAAGAGAAAATCCAGTTGATTTAGAGGCCAGATATTTACAGATTATGGTTCAACTCAATGTTACCTCTTTTTTTGATTACAAAGATGCCTACCGGAACCATTACGCTTTATTGAAAAAAGAAATTGGGTCATCTTCATTGCCTCAAAGCTATCAAACACGTATTTTGTCAAAGATTAAAAACTAATTGAAAGAATGACAGTTTTAACCTATATCGGTATTACAGTTCTCACATTTTTAGTGATGGAAGCCGTTACGTGGTGTACTCATAAATTTGTAATGCATGGTTTTCTATGGTATCTGCATGAAGACCATCATCAACCCAAATACCAAGGTGTTTTTGAGAAAAATGATGCCTTCTTTTTGATTTTTGCGGTTCCGAGTATGCTACTGATGTACTTTGGTGTTGAACCTGTCTTAAACTATAAGTTATTCATAGGTCTTGGAATTATGTTTTACGGGATGGCTTATTTTCTGATTCATGACGTTTTAATACACCAACGCTTTAAGTGGTTTGATAAAATCAAAAATCCATACTTGGTTGGCTTAAGAAAAGCCCACAAAGTGCATCACAAACATTTAGGCAAAGAGCATGGCGAGTGCTTTGGTATGCTCTACGTTCCAAAAAAGTATTTCAACGTTTAATTATCCTTCTTTTGAAAAAACTAGCGGCTGTTTTGGCCTTTATTTTGATGGCTGCAGTGGCTCCTGCACAATATGCTTTCAAAGGAGAAATGGTTTCTCTAAACCAAATAGGTGATAATTCTTACGTTCATCTTTCCTACCTTCAAACCAATGATTTTGGTAATGTTGGTTGTAATGGAATGGTCATAATAAAAGGGAAGAAGGCCTATATTTTTGATACGCCGGCAACAAAAGAAGCCACAGGAGAACTGTTGAAATATTTAATGGATGAAAAGGGTTTGAAGGTTGCTGCTATTATTCCTACACATTTTCATGCCGACTGTCTTGCTGGTCTTGCTCTCTGCCATGCCAAAGAAATTGAGTCCATAGCTCATGAGCGTACAAAGAAATTGGCAGAGAAGAAACAGCTGGAGCTGCCAAAGAATACTTTTAACCGCGATATAGCTAAGCTCAAACTAAAAGGTTTGTCTTTGTTTTATCCCGGAGAGGGCCACACCAGTGACAATATAGTTGCCTATTATGAGCCTGATATGATTCTTTTTGGTGGTTGTCTGATCAAAAGTGATGGAGCAGGTAAGGGGAATTTAGAAGATGCGAATACATCAACATGGTCTTCTTCAGTAAGGAAGGTAAAAAAACACTATCCGAAAATGCAGAAAGTTATTCCCGGGCATGGTGATTCGGCGGGTCCAGAATTGCTTGATTATACGATACGCCTTTTCGCAGAATATTAACTGTATTGATCTGCTAATAACTCCCACTCTTCATCTAATGTAATTGACGGAAATGCTAATCCGAGCTGCCTGTACCACCATTTCGCATTGAAAAGATCACCCTCCACTCTATGTAAGTAAGCGTGTATGCGATCATAGTCAAATTGACCTTCATTAGACTGTGCAATTTCATGAGCCCTGTCCCAATTCCCTTTTTTGACCTGCCATAAAGCTTTTAGCATGTCGTTTGAGAGTTCGTTTTCAGAAGTGGCTTCTTGTATATTAGTCATTTATCTAAAATATTATATTTTCAATAATATTTGAAAATTATTTATTGCTCTCTGGACTTTTTATACGCTTTGGCGATGAAATAGAGTAGGGCTCCAAAGGCAATAATCCCAAAGAAAAGGTAGACAAAGTTTAAGACATCTTTCAAAACTGCCAGAAGTACGATAGATATCAAAAATAAGGTCGGAAGTTCATTTAAAAGTCTGAATTGAAAAGAGTTGTATGTTTTTTCTCCTTTTTCCTGCTTTTTGATAATTGTTTTACAATACACATGATAAACGGTAAGCAGAACCAGCAGTACCAGTTTAACTTTGATCCAGTTCTGTTGTAAAATTCCATGATTAAAACCTAGCATCAATAAGCCAAAAGTCCAGGTGATCATCATGGCCGGATTCATAATTATTTTATAAACCCGCTGTGCCATCAGGTTAAATTGGCTTTTCCATTCTTCTCTGATGTTCTCAGGTTTTTCATCGGCTTCAGCATGATAAACGAAGATTCTTACGATATAGAAAAGGCCTGCAAACCACGAAACAAATCCTACAATGTGAAGTGCCTTAAAATAGAGGTAATACTGCATCTTACTCGGGTACGGTAATTGTAACACAAAAATAAAAACATTTATCAAGCGTTTTTTATTTGATTTGAAATATGCCTTAGGTTACCTGAAGGCAAAGCTGATTTTCAACACCCTTCTTTACGGATGCCACTAAAAAACAAACTCTTATTTTCGGTTTTTGCTATTGTTTTGAACATCTCGGCCTTATATGCTCAAGACAGGAAAGCGGTCAGTTTTTACAAAAAAGCTGAAGAGTCCTTTAAACAAAGAGACCTTGCAGGGGCAAAGGTTTTTCTTCAGAAAGCTATTGAACGAGATGCTGAATATACGCTGGCCTATTATCTTCTAGGGCAAATTTCTTATGCTCAGCGTGATGTCGGTGGTGCCCGCCAAAACTTCGAAAAAGTGGTTGAACTTGATGGTGGCTCAAATTCATATGTAAGAGCTTATACCTTTTTGGCATCCCAATATCAGAAAGAGCAAAACCATGAAAAAGCAATGGCCTACTTCCAAAAGGCTCTGAAAAATACCAAAGAGGGGAGTAGGGCATATGCACAGTTGAAGCGAGACATGGCTGCCAGTGAGTTTGCCCTGGAGGCACTTGAAAATCCTCTGGTGATAAAGCCTAAAAAAATGGCTGATGTGCTTAATTTCAAAGCTATGCAATACTTTCCGGTCTTTACTGCGGATGGCGAAATGATCTACTTTACGGCAAGGCCTCAAAATGGTGACGAGAATATTTACATTTCAAAAAAGGTGAATAATCAATGGACCGAGCCTGAGAGCATCTCTAAAGTTATCAATACTGATTATAATGAGGGAACCTGCTCAATTTCGGCCGATGGTAAAACCATGGTATTTACCAGTTGTGAGGGCAGAGAAGGTTTTGGTCGTTGCGATCTTTATATCTCGAAGTTTACTGAAAAAGGTTGGTCGGTTCCTGAAAACCTTGGCCCAAATGTCAACTCACCTGAATGGGATTCTCAACCGGCCCTCTCACCTGATGGGACTGTTTTGGTTTTTTCTTCAAACCGTTTCGGTGGTTTGGGAGGGAAAGATCTTTATGTATCAACTTTAGATGATATGAACAGTTGGTCTAAAGCCGTGAACCTTGGGAAGGTAGTTAATACAATTCGTGACGAGGTTTCTCCGTTTTTGCATGCAAACGCAACTACGATCTTCTTTGCCAGTAATGGTCATACAGGTTTAGGTGGATATGATATATTCCTTACCAATAAGGAGTCAGGGAACTTCACGGAGCCTTTTAACCTTGGATACCCTGTCAATGATGAACAAGATCAATTTTCGCTGGTTATCTCAGCTGATGGCAAAACGGCTTATTACTCAAAAGAATCCGGGGAAGCTATCGACTTGTATGAATTTAAAATGCCGGATGAGCTAACCGAAAAGTTTAGCCCTACTTTCTATTTGAAAGGTAAAGTGACTGATTTAGCTTCAGGTCAGCCGCTTGAAGCGGATATCAAATTAGTTGATCTCAAAACCAGAGAAACTTTATCTTCTTTCAGGGCCGATGTAAAGGGTGATTATTTGGCTGTTTTGCCTCAATCTGGCAGTTATGCTCTCTATGTGGAAGAACCAGAGTACTTTTTCAAAAGTATGTCTTTTAGTCTTGACAAGGCTTCTGCTAAGAAAAACAAAATTCTGGATGTTTCCCTCGAGAAGATAGAGAAAGAGAGAACTGAGATTCTTAACAATATATATTTTGATGAAGCCAGCTGGGAGTTAAAATCAGAGTCTCAGGTTGAACTCAGTAAACTCGCTGAATTGATTTGGAGAAACCCAACTTTGAAGGTTGAAATTTCAGGCCATACGGATGATATTGGCTCACCCGACTCCAATCAAGAGTTGTCTCAAAAAAGAGCACAATCTGTCGTGGATTATTTGGTTAAAGAAGGACTGAATGAAAAGAATCTGGAGGCCAAAGGTTTTGGAGAGACTAAACCAATAGTGCCCAATAACTCAGACGAGAATCGACAGCTAAACAGAAGAATAGAATTAAGGTTTTACTAATTAACATTTATTAAAGCCATATCCTCGTGTTTCTTTGTGATAACAGGTACTTTTGAGGCCTTGGTATTGCTGTATTATTTGGCGAACTTTGCCGCCTTTCAAGGCGTTTAAAGAAGAAAATTTTAATAAATGACAACCGAATCCGTAGAGGTCTTAATCCTCGGCTCAGGCCCTGCAGGCTACACAGCAGCTATTTACGCAGGAAGAGCAGGCCTGAAACCAGTAATGTACCAGGGCAGCCAGCCAGGCGGCCAGCTAACAATCACTAATGACGTAGAAAACTTCCCCGGTTACCCCGAAGGCATTCAAGGGCCAGCCATGATGGAAGAGTTAAGAGCTCAGGCTGAGCGTTTTGGGCTTGATAACCGTTACGGAATGGCCACCTCTGTTGACTTTTCCATTCCTTTAGCTCACAAAGTAATTGTTGACGAGAATCACGAGATAACAGCGAAGGCCGTTATAATTGCTACCGGTGCTTCAGCCAAATGGTTAAATATAGAATCTGAACAACGCTTAAACGGACTTGGCGTGTCAGCCTGTGCTGTGTGTGATGGGTTCTTTTATCGTGGGCAGGATGTGGTCGTAGTAGGTGCAGGAGATACCGCTTGTGAAGAAGCTCACTACCTTTCAAAGCTTTGTAATAAAGTGACTATGCTGGTTCGCAAAGATCACTTCAGAGCTTCTACCATTATGGAGAGCCGAGTTAGAAAGACAGAAAATATTGAAATTTTATTCAATACTGAGACTGTTGAAGTACTTGGAGATGAAGGTGTTACCGGCGTGAAAGTGGTAAACAATCAGACCAAGGAGGAATCTGTGATCACTGCAACCGGCTTCTTTGTTGCCATCGGTCACAAACCCAATACCGATATTTTCAAAGGTTTCCTGGATATGGATGAAACGGGATATCTTGAAGTTGAAAAAGGAACTTCAAAAACGAATATAGAAGGTGTTTTTGCCAGCGGAGACGCCATGGATAAAGTTTATCGTCAGGCCGTTACTGCAGCCGGTACCGGTTGTATGGCCGCCTTAGATGCTGAACGTTATCTGGCAGCACACGAATAATTGAGATATGAAAAAGATTCTTGCTTTACTGATTTTTGTTTTGGGCTCTCAGCTTGTTATGGCTCAGCGTGAGAGAGGTAGTATTATTCGTGCTCCCAAAATTTTTCAGAAAAAGCAGGAATCATCTCCATCAGATGAAAAACAGGAAGCTGATACCTTTCAAAATGAGGTTGATTTTCAATTTGAGGAAGAGCCAAAATTACGGTTTCAAAACTCATTTGAAGTAAAAACGGTAAAGTCGAGTATTCCTTCAAATGCTCCCGGTACGGAGAAGTTTTCTGACTCTGAGATTCAAATAGAGCCTTTAAGGAGCCTGAATGAGAATATTCATGAAGATACCAGTTCTATTGACGAAGGGGAGTTGATGATTGTTGAAATCGAGGAAGAAGCTCGGTTCCCCGGTTCTGATGAAATGGTAAAAATTGCCAGTTATTTCTCTGTTTGGGATAATCATTATGTTAATCCCTACGGTATTAATCCCAGAACTTTCAACGATGTTATTCCTCTGAAACTTTATGATATTACTAAAGGTCGCTACTGGGCACCACCTCTTGACGCTTGCCCTGTAACGTCTCATTTTGGATTCCGTTGGAGAAGATGGCATAAAGGAACAGATATTGATCTTGAAACTGGTGATCCGGTTTATGCTGCTTTTGATGGAATAATTAGGATTTCCGGCACCAAATCGGGTTTTGGACGCTGTATTGTTATAAGACATTATAATGGCTTGGAAACCGTTTACGGTCACTTGTCAAAATTGCACTTTCCTGAAAATACGCGTGTAAATGCAGGAGACGAAATAGGCCTTGGAGGAAATACCGGAAGGAGTTATGGATCTCACCTTCATTTTGAAACCCGTTATGAGGGTAATTCTTTTGATGCAGAGAATATCTTCAAGTTTACAAGAGACTCTACCCAAATTCGCATGCAGGAGTTTTTAATGACTTCTAAAATGTATGATTATCTGAGAGGTAAATCGCCGAGGGTTGCCGTTGAGGATGTGGATGCGTCTATCAATATCCAGCCTGAGCAGGATATAGTGGAAGGGGAGGAGTTTGAAGACGACTTTGAAGAGGAAATTCCGGAGGAAGTTGTTCAAAAAGTTTGGTATAGAGTTAGACCCGGCGATAATCTTACCAAAATTGCCCGATCATACGGGACTACGGTTTCTGAAATCTGCAACCTGAATAAAATCAGTTCATATAAAAAACTATACGTAGGCACTCGACTGCGAATCAAGTAAGATGGCATTGAAATTAGATATTCTGGTCATTGCTGTGCATCCTGACGACGCGGAGCTCGGCTGTAGCGGTACAATTGCTAAGCACGTGGAAATGGGTTACAAAGTTGGAATTGTAGACTTTACCCGTGGAGAGTTGGGAACCAGAGGCTCAGCTGAAATAAGGGATCAGGAGGCTGCTGAATCGGCTAAAATTCTTGGCCTCGCGGTTAGAGAAAACCTGAGGTTCAGAGATGGTTTCTTCAAAAATGATGAAGAACACCAGATGGAGCTGATCAAAATCATTAGAAAATACAAGCCGGATATTGTTCTTGCTAACGCCTTGGAAGATCGCCACCCTGATCATGGCAGAGCGTCATCTTTAGCCACTGATGCCTGCTTCTACAGTGGTCTGAGAATGGTGAAAACAATTGACGACAAAGGGGAAGAGCAGGAAGCCTGGCGTCCCGATCAGGTGTATCATTATATACAGGACAGATATATTGAGCCTGATTTCGTGGTTGATGTTTCGGATTTTTGGGATATTAAAGATGCTTCTATCCGAGCTTTTAGTAGTCAGTTCTATGATCCAAATAGTTCAGAACCAGAAAGTTATATCGCCTCGCCTGACTTTCTTCAATTCGTGGAAGCCAGATCCCGGGAAATGGGTCACAAAATCGGTGTAAAATATGGCGAAGGTTTCACCAGCGAAAAAAAGCTTGAAAAAAAGGACTTGATAAAAGGGTAGTCTTTCTACCAGTACTTACCTCTGTTTTGTGCTATTTTGAAAATTCCACGAAAAAGGACAACCAGATGATTATAGATGTTTGGAAAAAATCCAAAATGGTTTTTTAATACATTGTATCGGTCAATAAGCGATTTTGTCAAGTTTTGATTTGAGATTCCTCCTTCGAGGTATTTAGCAATTGGGTAATTCAGGAAGACTGCTTTTTTAGCCTTTTTAAAACTTTTAATTTCCCAGTCAATATCAGCACTTAAGTTGTTTTCAATATACGCTGGTGCAATTGATCTTCTGACAATCAGGCTTTGATGGCAAACGAGCATTCCGTATTTCAGGTCTTTCCAAGTCATATTTGCCTTTAGTTTATGTGGGGTCAGATCAGATCTTTTTCCTCTGATTTCTCCCGACTCATTTACAAACCAGGCATCCCCATAAATGAGGTCGCAATCGGAATGAATATTTGCAATGATCTTACACATTGTACTTTCATCTGCTATTTCATCTCCGGCATTCATGAACCAGACAAATTCGCCTTTGGCCATAGCCAGGCCTTTATTCATCGCGTCATAAATGCCATTATCTTTTTCGGAAACTATGGAAGTGATCAGGCCTCGGTATTTATTTGCAAGCTGAAGTGTTCCATCTTTTGATTGGCCATCTATCAGGAGATATTCAAAATTCTTACATTCCTGTTTCGCTATACTTTGAAGGGTTCTTTCAAGTACTTTTTCAGCGTTATAAGTGATAGTGATGATTGTAATGAGGGCCATGTTCTCTTAAATCAAAAGTATTAGCCTAACTTTATGAGCTATATTTGCAAAGAAAGTTAAGTCTTGGCATTTAT
Source organism: Jiulongibacter sediminis (assembly GCF_001306455.1). GTDB lineage: Bacteria > Bacteroidota > Bacteroidia > Cytophagales > Spirosomataceae > Jiulongibacter > Jiulongibacter sediminis. The sequence continues at coordinate 356,895 of NZ_LGTQ01000005.1, forward strand.
ATTGCAATGTTGTGTTAAACGTAGTTCCTAATACTTTAAAATGAAAAAAATCTTCGCCAAAGAAGCGATATTGCCCATCCTTCTGGCCCTTGGCTCTTTCCTCCTGGTAAGTCTAATTTATTTCAGTCCATTGCTTCAAGGCAAGGTTCTGTCTATGCATGATGTCAATATGGCTTCCGGAGCTGCAAAAGAATTGCAAGATTTCCATGAGAAAACGGGAGAATGGGCTTGGTGGACCAACTCCATGTTTGGAGGTATGCCGGCGTACATGATTGTAGGCGGTTATTCATATAGTTTGATCTCAAATTTGGGTAGCTTTTTAAGCAATCTATTGCCTGTTCCAGTTAATTTGTTTTTTATTTCGATGTGTTGCTTTTACCTTTTTATGAGGGTTATTAAAGTTAAGAATTGGGTCAGTATAACGGCATCTGTTGCTTATGCTTTTGGTACATACAATCTAGTTTTTACTGAAGCTGGTCACGTTTCTAAGATTCTGGCACTGGCCTATATGCCAGGGTTACTGGCAGGAGTTCATTTGATTTTGAAAGAAAAATACCTTTTTGGGGCTTTTCTAACCGCACTTTTTGTTGGATTTGAGTTACAGGCTAATCACTTACAAATTACCTATTATTTCACTTTGGTAATTTTGGTTTATGTAATTTATGAGTTTGCTATCAAGTTAAAGTCCAAAAAACCGCAAGTTTTTTTGAAAATGATTTCTGCCTTTATAATTGCTTTGTTAATTGGTGTTGGTATGCATACACAAAGACTATGGAGTGCAATTTCATATTCTGCTGAAACGATAAGAGGGAAATCTGAACTTACAAAAACAACTGTAGGAAAAGCTGGTTTGGATAAAGAGTATGCCTTCTCATGGAGTTATGGGATATCAGAAACTATCAACATATTGGTACCAAACTTAATGGGCGGAAGCTCTGTAGGTGAGCTAGATGAGAATTCAGAGACTTTTGGATTAATCACTTCAAAAGGTGTTGATAGAGCGACGGCTCAAAGATTTGTCGCGAGTTTGCCATTGTATCATGGAGATCAAAGTAGCACTGCAGGCCCCGCATATTCAGGGGTGGTGGTAATATTTCTTTTTGTCTTAGGGCTTTTTATTCTTCAATCTAATTGGCGTTGGGTTCACTTGGGGTTATTGATTCTTCTTTTTATGCTTTCTTGGGGTAGCAATTTCCCGTCTTTGAACTACCTACTTTTCGATCATCTGCCAGGATATAATAAATTCAGAGCGGTTAGTGTAATTCTAACCATTGCACATTTTGTGCTGGTTTGGGGAGCTGCTTTTAGTTTAAACAAAATAATTGATGAAAGAACTGATTTTAGTTTGTTGAAGAGGCCATTAATGAAGAGTACTGGAGTTCTTCTGGTTTTCATGCTGATAGGATATTTCAGTCTCGATTTTGTGGGTACTAGAGATGTCGACTTTATGAATAATCTTAAACCTTCTTTTGGGGAGGAAGGTGCCAGCCAGGTTTTGAATGCCTTAAGAAGTGATAGGGCCAGTCTTGCTCTTTCGGATATTTACAGAGCTATCGGGCTCATTTTTCTATCTGTTTTATTGATTTATTTTTATTCAAAAAATAAGATCAAAGATTTACTTTTCTCTTTTATTATTTTGCTTGTAGTAGTATTTGATATGTTTTCTGTAGGTAAAAGGTATTTCAATAATTCAGATTTTGTTTCAAAATTGAAGGTAAAACCTGGAGTGTTCGAGCCTACCGCGGCAGATTTACAAATACTGGAAGATAAAGACCCGAATTTTCGGGTATTAAATCTTACGACGAATTTTATGAGTGATGCTCGAGATTCCTATTTTCATAAATCTCTTGGAGGCTATCATGGAGCGAAGTTGAAAAAATATCAGGAGTTAGTTGATAATCAAATGATAAAGGATGGAAGATTAAATATGGGGGTGATCAATATGTTGAATACTAAATATTTCATCAATAATTCGGAAGCTGGCGTTCAGGCTCAAATAAACAATGGAGCACTAGGTAATGCATGGTTTGTAGATACTCTTCAGGCAGTTTATTCAGCTGACGAGGAATTGGATATCACTGGAAATATGATAGTTGCGAACAAAGCTGTGACCCAGAACTCTTTTAGTGCTGATTCTAAATATTACCAGATTCCAGAAAATGCCTCTATATCTTTAATCAGTTATGAACCGAATAGACTTGTTTATAAAAGTGTCAATTCAAATGTATCTTTTGTTGTTTTTTCAGAGGTTTACTATAGAGGAAATCGAGATTGGATATCCTTTGTTGACGGTGTTGAAACCCCTCATTTAAAAGTCAATTACCTTTTGCGAGGAATAGAACTACCGGCTGGCAATCATGAAATAGTCTTTGAATTCAAGCCTCAATCTGTTGAGATTGGCGAGAAAATAGATCTTGCAGCTTCAGCGGGTTTAATAGTGTTATTTGGGCTGGCTTTTATTTCCATGATAAGAAAAGAAAAGGTGAAAATGTAATTCATGAAAGTATTAATGATTAATACTTATGATGATTATGGAGGTGCTGCCATAGCTTGTAAACGAACGATGGAAGCATTGAATGAAATCACCTCAATAGAAGTAAAACTACTTTGCCTTATAAAAAAATCAGATAATGAACGTGTTAAGTCAGTTGGTGGAAATTTTTCACTTTATCTTGAGAAAGCAGATTTTCTTCTTTATGAAAAATCAAAACAAAGTCGTTTTGCATTTTCGACCGCAAAATTTGGCACTGATATTAGTCGGCATTCCTGGGTTCTAGAAGCAGATGTACTTCATTTACACTGGATTAATTTAGGCTTCCTATCCATTAAAAACATAGGTAAAATATTAGAATTGGATAAGCCAGTTTTTTGGACTTTTCATGATATGTGGCCATTTACCGGTGGCTGCCATCAATCAAATTTATGCCATGAATATCAAAACAAATGTGGTAATTGTTCTGCATTTTTAAGAAAGCCCAATCCTACAGATTTAAGTCATAAAATTTTGCAGGAAAAAAAGAAATGGGATACCTCAAAACTACATATCATAGGTATAAGTGAATGGATGAATGTTAGGATTTCAAAGAGTGCATTATTCAAAAAATCTAAATTTTGTACTGTTCCAAATCCTATTAATTCTACGATTTTTAAAAGAAAAGATAAGTCATCACTAAGAAAGAAATGGGGCTTAGAAGAAGAGAAAACCTATCTTTTGTTCACAGCAGCATATATTGATAACTATTTTAAGGGCTTTGATCTGTTTCTTGAAATTATTGAAAAGCTAAAGTTTTACGATGAAGACATTGTAGTTCTTTTTGCAGGGGAGTTTCGAAGCTATGACCTAGCCAATTTCCCAATGTCATACATTCACTTTGGGAAGGTAACTGATGAAAATAAAATGGCCGAAATCTATAACTTGGCTGACCTATTTTTATCTACATCCCCAAATGAATCATTCTCATATACGGCATTAGAAGCTGCTTTTTGTGGGAATTTTGTAATTGGTTTTGATACTGGAGAAATAGGTTCGATCATTGCAAAAACTGGTTATGGAGCTCTTGTCAATTCAATAGATGATTTTTTGACGGCAATCAAATTGTATTTAGAAAAAAAGAAAGCTTTCATAGAGCCTAATTTAAATAAGCTTTCTTTTTATAGTTACGAAACAGTGGCTAAAGAGCTTTATTCTCTTTATCATTCGAAATTAGCTCTTTTATGAAATTCTTATTTGGTCGAAGTTTTCTGCAAGTACTATTCAGGAAAATGTATCATTATTCTTTAAAAGGGATGAATTATAATCTGGTAGGCAGTGGTGAAAAGAATGTACTGAAGAAAGTATTGGCTGGGACAGAAGATACGGAGGTCATAATAATCGATGCAGGAGCTAATGTCGGCCAATTTGCTAACATGGCCCTGAGTCTAATATCTGAAAAAGGACGGGTATATTCCTTTGAACCCGCTGCCGATACTTTTCAGAAATTAGAGGCGAATATCAAAGATTCCAGAGTTATCAAGGTGAATAAAGGTCTTGGAGATGAAGAAAAGCAAATAGTTCTCTATAGTAGTCAACCGGGATCTACCATCGCTTCGGTTTTTCAACGAAATATTTCAGGAGAGCTTCAAACGGATCATGAAACGATTCAAATTACGACACTCGATTTATTTGCTGACAAATTAAATCTGGAATATATTCATTTTCTGAAAGTCGATGTGGAGGGGGCGGACCTTGACGTTTTGAAAGGAGCAAAAAGACTTCTGAAGAACCGAAAAATCAAATTTATTCAATTCGAATTTGGCGGTACTCAAATAGCCCCCAGAGTTTTTCTACGTGACTTTTATGAACTTCTGGAAAAAGATTACTCTTTATACCGGGTGTTGAGAGATGGGCTTCAGAATATTGAACAGTATTCTGAGCACTATGAAATATTCAGTTATGCAAATTACTTAGCCATATTGAAAGATAGATGAAGTTAACGGTTCTTCCTTTTGGTGGGTTGGGGAATAGAATGCGGGTGATTGACTCGGCTTTTTTGGTTTCTGAGCAAAATGATATATCCCCGGTGAATCTGATATGGTTAAGAAAATGGGAGCTGAATGCCCCTTTTTATTCCATCTTTCAGCCCTTTCCAAAGATGCTAAATCTGGTCGATGGTGCGGTCTATTACTTCTTTCTTTACCTGGTCAAACATATTTATGTTCAAAAATTCGAAAAGCTCTACAGGTTTATTTTCAGACTCTATTATGACCTCGTATTACTGGATAACGATATAAAAGACAAGCAACCTGAAGAAATTTATGGGTTAACCAAAGGAAAGAAACGCATTCTTATTGCCAGTTGTTATGGCTTTCAAAATTCGTCAAACTTTAAAAGTTTCCTTCCGTCTGATAATGTTAAAAAAGGATTAGATAGGTTGAATTTGCCGGAGTCTTATATAGGAGTCCACATCCGCAGGACTGATCATTCAGCGATTATAAAAGAGTCTGGTTTAGAAGAATTTGTAGAGGCATGTCACGAAGAAATAGTGGAGAATAAAGAGGTTAAGTTCTTTTTAGCAACAGATGACAGGATTGTGAAATCAACTTTTCAGAATCAGTTTGGAGAACGATTAATTACTCAGGAAACAGAGTTATCAAGAGATTCAGAAGAAGGTATAATAGGTGCCTATGTGGATATTCTTGCTCTGTCTGGTGCTGAAAAAATAATATGTAATCTGAAAAGTAGTTTTGCTGAGACTGCAATAAAGATTGGAACAATTAAGGAGGTAATAGAGATATAAGTGCTCAGATCGATATGAACAAACTAATGAAAGTCGTGTTGCTAATTTTGTCTTATCTGGGAATAAGACCCGGGGTCTTTTTCCAGAATTTAAGATATGCACCGGCATATGTGGGTGATTTTTTCAAATTCAGTAAAAAAAGAGGTGAATGGAAAATCAAACTCTATCCTATACTGACAGATAAGACAGATCAAAGCGGAAAGGCCCGTGGCGTTTATTTTTTTCAGGACCTTTTTGTAGCTCATGAAGTCTTCAGAGCCAATCCTCGCAGGCATGTAGATATCGGTTCCAGAATTGACGGTTTCGTGGCCCATGTAGCCAGTTTTCGGGAAATTGAAATTCTGGATATCCGTCCTCTGGAAAACTCCATTTTCAATGTCCAGTTTGTGCAGGCTGACCTTATGAAACCTCAGCCCCAACTTAAGGCTTCCACTGATTCACTTTCCTGTCTGCACACTATTGAGCATTTCGGTCTGGGTAGGTATGGGGACCCGATTGATCCGGACGGCCATATTAAAGGGCTTGATTCGATGTATGAATTGCTTGAACCCGGCGGAACGTTCTATTTTTCGACTCAAATAGGACCATCCTGTGTCCATTTTAATGCTCACCGCGTATTCTCCATTCAGTACTTACTTGATTTACTCCTGAGTCGTTATCAATACGAATTGCAATCTTTCTCCTATATTGACGATAGGGATCAATTGTACAAAAATGTGGAATTAACCGAAGAATTGATTCAGTCAAATGCAGGCTGCAAGCTTGGCTGTGGAATTTTTATTCTAAAAAAGAGACTTTAATTTCTCAAAAACGTCATTAATCATCTGATTAATTTCACGCGAAACGTTAAGAAAGTATAGCGATGAAATCAGGAGAAGACCCGTAACTGAACATTTATATATCAGAGAGAGGAATCTGTCAAGATTATCATATATAGTCAAATCGGGTAAATAGAGCCCAACAATTGTAACCAGGATACCTGTAAGCAGAATAAACAGTAAAGATTTGGAATAAGGATGTATTTTGAAAAACTTCCAGATCAGGATATTGCGAAAGGTATTATAATAGACCGTAGCAATCAAAGCAGCAAATGCCGCCCCATTTAAACCATACGAAGGGATCAGTAAATGATTCAGGAGGTACAAGACTGCTACAAAACTGATCACCAGCAAAGAATCAAGTTTGTAATATTTTGAATAACCCAAGATCAGGGAATTGAGGCCGGATGCCAGGTCATATAGTTTTGCGATACCAATAATTAACAAAACATATTTGCCGACATAATATTCGGGTTTGATAAACGAAAATAAAACATCCACATTGACCCATACTAAAACGAGGAGTATGGTACCAAAGAACACCTGGGTAATACTGCTTTTTTGGAAAATACCTTTCACTTTCTCAAAATCATTCTCTTCCATTGCGGTCAGAACGATAGCTGTGGATGCCTTGAGGCTGATGTTATAGGAAATGGTCATAACGCTACCAAAGAACAGGCAGGTGTTGTAAATACCAGTCTGACTTAAACCAAGAAATTCATAAACCATTAGTGTGTCAAGCTTTGTAATGGCAATAGAAGATAAACTGGTTACGACGCTGAAGCCTGCAAAAGAAAGAAACGGTTTTAGGAAATTACTTTTTAGCAGAAAGGAGGAAGGTCTGAAATTCAAGGCCCCGATACGATGAATATGAAAAAACATCAGTACGGCCGGAACACAGATGGCCACTGCCCATATTCCCACAAAAAGCTTTGTATCCAGCCAATTGGCGATGTAAAATACGACGGCCAGAAGTACTAAAAAACGCTGAAGAAACTGGCTAAGAAAATTACCGGTAATGGTGTCGTGCAGGCTTTTGGCATAATTGTCAAAAATATTGAAAGTTGCGGTTGCGAATGTTATCGGAAGAATGACAAAATAATATTTCTCAAACAGAGAAGTGTCACCAGCATTTGAGCTCAGAATTTGTTTTTGTAATCCCCAGACTACAAAAGTCACTAAAAGGCAGCCGAGCAGAAGTGCAACAAGGGCGTTAAAAAGAAAACCTTTATTCCCCTTTTCTTTATCTCTGAATTGATCAAAAAAACGTACACCTGCCGAGGTGAATCCGAGGTTTGCCAATAACACAAAAATCATCATCCAGCTCATCAGCATAGCCAATAAGCCGTTCTCTTCAGTTGTCAGGTAATTTGGGATCAAATAGGCCTGAGTGACGCTACCCACCAAAACTCCCAGATAGGCCCAAAGGGTACCGATTATTGTTTGCCTTTTGATTACTGTCATTATTGTCTGCTTACAGATGATTATCTTTGGACCGAATTCATCCCTTCGTCAGTGTACAAAGATTAAAAATTAATAGAATTGCCGGCTCCAATCGTCCTTTTTTGTTTTAACAGGCCTGATCATCTTCGTCAAACCATTGATGGTTTAAGAACTAATTCGCTGGCGACTGCCAGTGAATTATACGTGATCTGTGATGGCCCTCGTCATAATAGGCCGGAAGATTTGCCCAAGATAGAACAAGTAAGAAGTATAGTTACGGGAATAAACGGTTTTTCCCGCGTACATACTTTTTATTCAGCTGAAAATATGGGATTGGCAAAAGCGATCATAACCCATCTTAGTCGTTTATTTGCCTCACACAAAGCCCTGATTGTGTTAGAGGATGATATCATTGTGCATCCTCTTTTTCTTGATTTTATGAATCAGGCTTTAGAAAAGTATAAGGAGAATATGAGCATTTCTTCCGTTTCTGGTTATTCATACGGGCTAAATCTGCTAGGGCTGGAGAACGTTGAATTTGCATTAGTTAAGAGAGCCTCTTCATGGGGATGGGGTACGTGGAGTAACCGATGGACTCAGGTCGATTGGGAGGTAAGGGGATTTAATGAGTTTATTTCGGACAGGTCTAAGGTTTTACAATTCGCAGACGCCGGCAAAGATCAGGTTCCAATGCTTGTTAAACAACAAAAAGGGTTAATCCAATCATGGGCAGTACGATGGACCTATCATCATTATAAAACAAATACCTACTGTTTGATTCCTGTAAAATCTCTTTTAAACAACATCGGAACCGATGGGACCGGAACAAACTTTAATATTAAAACCAAAAAATATGACGTTGAAATTGCTGATTACCAAAAGATAGAGCTGCCTTCAAAGATATCTCCGGACCCCGTCGTTCAACGTTTTATTCGCAACCATTTTAACCCTAGTTTTTTCAGGAGAATTATCAACTTTATAAAGTTTGGAGTCTGGCTCTGATAATATTCACCCTTATTTCGCTACCCAGCCACCATCAACAGGCATAATTGTGCCTACCATATAATCACTGGCTGCTGATGAAAGAAATAGAGCTGCACCTTGAATTTCTTCCAGTTTGCCCCATCGACCTAATGAGGTAGCACCTACGATAAAGTTCTTCGCTTCTTCGGTATCGGCGATGGGTTCATTCATTTCTGTAAGAAAAGGACCTGGGCAGATGGCGTTCACGTTAATATTGAATGGAGATAGTTCTAAAGCGAGGGCTTTGGTCATGTTCACCACAGCTCCTTTTGAAGCCGTGTATGGGGTGCGATTAGCAAGGCCGACTACACCCAAAGTACTGGCGAGGTTGATAATTTTACCTGATTTCTGTTTTTTCATATGGGGTGTGACCGCCCTGCTGGCCAGCCAGGTACCCGTTACGTTGATGTCCATTACTTTTTTGAAATCATTCAGACTCAGCTCGTCAATAGCCCCTCTAATGTTGATTCCGGCTGAATTGATTAAGACATCTATACTTCCGAAAGAATCTATGCAAGCTTTAGCCATAGCTTCAGTTTTGGTTTGATCTGTCACATCGGTGGCATATCCTTTAGCTTTTGTACCATAGGCTTCTTCAATTTTTTGGGCTGCCGAATCGCATTCCTCCTGGGTACGGGAGACAAGAAAAACGTTTCCTCCTGCGGAGGCGATGGCTTCGGCCATAGCAAGGCCTAGTCCTTTTGAGCCGCCAGTGATGATGGCCGTTTTCCCTGACATATCGAATAGCTTAATTCCGGGTAGTTTTGACATAATATTTTAAAATACTTTTTGAGAGTTTCTTTTAAATGGGTTGAATGAGCAAATTAAACAATACCAAGCTCTTTTCTGGCGTAATTCAAGCACGCAATTTGATTTTCCTCTTCCAATGCTAGTTGTTCGGCAAAGGATTGACCTGAAACCCTGGCTAATTTCTTTTCACTATAGTTTTCTTTGATGAGTCTTAAGTTCTTCGCCAGGTCTTTTCCAAGCCTATCTCCAAAAGTAATCCAGTATTGGTCGGTTAGAAAAGGAATAGGAAGTGGATCTCTCGTCATCATTTCTAAGTTGATTTTAACATTGGGATTATGCTTTCTGAGTTCCATGGTCATTCGGTTTAGGTCAAGAAAGCCCACTCCAAAAGGAACCTCAGATAACAGAAAGCCATCCTCATATTCTTCTATCCCCATATCTTTAAAATGGGTTGTGAAGGTGTATGGAGCAAGCTTTTCTACTACTTCATAAGGGTCTTCCAAAAAGGAAATGTTATTTCCGGTGTCAAGATTACAGCCTAGCCACTCACTGTCAAAATGTTTCAGAACGGCCACCATCTCATCCGCAGTCCAGTCTTTATGATTCTCAATGGCGAGTTTTACCTTATGTTTTCGAGCTACAGGCTCTGCCAGTCTCATTGATTTCATCGAATCTTTTTTAAACTGATTCCAGTCTTCAAGATTAGTAAAAGTCATATAACGTCTTCCACTCAGGCAGGCTGTTCTAATAATATCAACCCCACCTTCTTTAGCCATTTGAACATCTTTTTCAAATTGATCTACTTCACCTTCTGTTTTTGGAAGCCGAAGTTGCCCCTCAATCCACATACCGGTATCTTCCTGAAGTTTTCTCATTTTTTTTGCATAGTCAGAATCCCAACCATTGGCTAAAACCTGTGCTCCTCCGGTACCAAGATCGTAACAATGTTTCGCCATATCATAAGCTCCGGCAAAAATAGGATGAGCTGTTGTTCCTTCCGTATTCCTGCGGTTTCTTAAATGATAAGACCAGACGGAAATTCCGAGTGTATTTGGCTTAACATTGAAAGAAGACAGAGCGGGAAAAGCCGCTGCAGCGGCCATAGCCAGAGAAGTGTTTTTGATAAATTTTCTGCGGTCTAAATGATTGTTTTGCATTTCAATAGAGTCTTGAGTTTACTTCTGTTCGTTCAGTTTTTCGGTGTGCGTTATCAGCTCTCGGGCTGTCCATGGTTGTACTTTCCCTTGTGATCTTACTCTTAGCATTCCCACTGTTCTTCGGGTTACAGGTGCTGCTGAGTGGCCCCATTCATTTCGGATGTAGGTCATTATGTTGGCTATATCCTCATCATTAAGCGTAGAATGAGAAGGCATCACGGGCAAAATATCCGGTACATCATAGTGCGTTCCTTTCACGGTCAAAGGTCCCTCCAATCCATGAAGAAGTATCAAAGCCAGACGACTCTCGTCACCTGTAACCCATTCTGAACCTGAAAGCGGAGGAGCAAACCGTTTGACTCCCTTACCATTTGCTCCGTGGCAACCTGTGCAATAGGTCAAATAGGCTTTTCTTCCGGCACTATATTGTTTCAAACCTTCTGCATCTAATACAAAGGATGATTTCTCCTGAGTTTGTTCAACCGGTTTTTCTGGCCAGTGAAGAGCTTTGCTTAATCGCTCAGTTTCCAATGTGCCTTGCTCCAAAAGTTGAGGCTTGAAAGTCAGAGTCAATGGCTCTTCTTCAGAACTCATAGCTTCAGACGCCATACCTGTCAATAAGGCCTGAGTTTGCCAATTGTCTTTCTGACCTATCATATTCAATAGTTTATTGACTTCTTCAGGAATTCTCCTTTTTAGAATAATTGCTCCCAATTGATCAAAAAAGATATTTTGATGGTCCGTATTTTTCTGCCAGGAGGGTTGAGTTATGAGGTAATCAATGAGGTCTAACTCTCTGTTGCCGGAGGCACTCAGTGCAGCATCTCTCAATAAGGCATCTTCTCCCTGGTTTGAAATAATTTGAGCTATCGCTCTAAATGCAACATCTTTTTCAAACTGATCCGATGACAGAAGCATTTGAAGTGCCAACGCATCACTGATACGGCCTGAAAGTACTTTAGTCAGGCCTATTTTAAGTTCACTTTTATTGATATTGTCATGTCGTGATGCTAGAGCAAGAGCACGGGCCTTAACGTCTTCGTTATCATCATTAGAGAGAAGTTGGAGTGTAAGAGACGGATTTAATACTCCTAGGTTTTCCATCACCGTCAGGGCACCTAATTGAGCATATGGCTCTGCATGTAATGCCACTTTCTCCAATTCAGGTAAATCTTGAGTTAGTTTGTTTTGGATCAAAAGACGTTTTGAATGCTCACGAGCCCACTGAAACGGACTTTCAAGTTGTTCAACTAAGCCTTTTGGGTCATTGGTTGATAATTCTGCTTTTGATAGAGCCTGAAAATTCTTGGGTGTTATTTTCCAGATGCGGCCCAAGTGTACGTATTTATCAAGACCTCTTTTCAGCGTTTGCTCTCTAAGATATTCAGTCATATATGCCCCATGCTGATTTATTCCACGATACATATCGACAATATAGATGGCTCCATCAGGGCCGCTCGTGATATGGACGGGTCTGAAACGCTCATCTGTAGAAGCCAAGAATTCCTTGCCATTAAAGGCATTCTTGGCTTCCAGATAATTTCCGTTGGAATTCACCAGATTGAGTTTTACTAAATTACCCGCTGGTTCACAGACAAATACACTATTATAAAGGTTATCGGGAAAAACACCCCGACTTCTTTGAACGAAAGGAGAGCACGCCGATGTAAATTCCAGCAGTTTGCCTTCTTCATTTAATGTACCCGGTATGTAACCTCTGTTAATTGCCGGATTAGGCCTGGCGGGAAAAACTCTTCGGTCAATAGTTAGACCGTGGTCAATACCGGTAGTAGCCTCAAAATGAGGGTTTCTGTTTAAAAGATTGGGCTGAACCAGATCAGCATGTAGTTGCGACCAGTTGTAATTATAATAGAGTCGGCCTAAATCATCTTTGTCAATTCCCCATTGCCCTCTGAATTCGGTTTCTTCTTTGAGCCATTCTTTCCCGTTTCTTTTATACCTGTATTTCGATTTGGCATTGTATATCCAGCCATCGTCGCCTAAAATAAGACCATTGGCCGAGTGTTCGGGTAGGCCACCACCACCGTATTCTGCATCTACTAGTGTCCGTTTGTCAGAAACTCCGTCACCATCGGTATCTTCATAAAACCAAAGAGGAATGTTTTCAGCAATAAGGACGCCGTCCGGGAAAAACTGTATGCCCCTGGGTAAAATAAGATTATCAGCGTATGTGGTTCTCTTGTCAAATTTGCCATCGCCGTCTTTATCTTCAAGGTAAGAGACGCGGCCTATCGGTGAATCTTCATTGCTACCATCGATATCATTCATAAAAGCCCGCATTTCTACTACCCAGAGCCTACCTTTTTCATCAAATTTTGCAAGAACAGGGTCTTCAAGAAGTGGCTCGGCAGCTACTAATTTGATATCGAAACCATCGGCAAGCTGAAAGGTTTTAAGCTCCTCCTCCGGAGATTTTGGAAGAGAAATTTCGTCATCAAAAAAATCAAATCCCTTGGGAAACAGAGACAAAACAAAGGCCAGTATCAGGCTTATTCTAAGCATTCTTTCTATAGGTTTGCGTAGAATAAAAATAGCCAGAATTTGATTATTTCCCGAAAGAATTGGAAGAAAGGGGGTAATTAGAAGATGTGTGGGCTATCTCTTTGAGATTTTATTGCCACTGATGTCTCGTTGAAGCTTACTTTTAAAGCGGTTGGTGTCTTCAGACCGCAGGTTTTGATGCTTGGTTTTTCGTCCACTTACCCGTTTTCGCCACATTTTAAAACTGGATTGTTTCATCTCTTTTCTCATCAATTCAATGACCTCTTTTTCGGCAAGGCCAAATTGAAATTCAATGGCTTCAAAGGGCGTTCTGTCTTCCCAGGCCATTTCAATGATTCGGTCTGTTTCTCTTTCGGTTAGTCCCATATCTGTCGGCTTGGTGTAGTGTGTCGTTCCAAAATACGTTTTGATTCAGTTTTTACTTTCTTCTGTTTCCGCATTCCCCAAAGAATATCGCTAGCTCTTTTTCTAGTTATTTTTTGGTCAATAATCGGGTAAGGATAATCCTCGCCAAGAGTAAAACCTATATCTGCGGCTTCAATGGCCGTCATTTCTTCGGGGGCGTGAATGTATTCCAAAGGAACCTTGGCGAGTTCAGGTACCCATTGCTTGATAAATTCACCATCCGGATCATGCTTTCGGCTGTTCAAAGTCGGGTTGTAAATACGAACGGTATTGATGCCTGTTTCACCCGCTTGCATGATAATTTGCGGGAAATGGATGCCGGGCTCAAAATCAAGAAACTGGCGAGCCAGATGCGGTGCGGCCAATTGCCAAGGTTGCCAAAGATGATGTGTAAAAAAGCTGACCAGCATAGCCCGCATTCTGAAATTGAGATAACCCGTTTCATTCAGACATCGCATGCAGGCATCTATCAATGGAAATCCTGTTTGACCAGTTTCCCAGGCCTCAACAAAAGCGGGATTGACCTCTTTTTCGATTTCTCTGAAGCCTTTATTGACCGGTCGAAACTCCATTTCGCATTCCATTTCAAATTTCTGGATGAAATGAGCCTGCCATCGTAAACGGGAGGTAAAACCATTCAAATCCCTTTTTTTACCACCATTTTCCGCCAGAGCCTTTGCCTTCTGCCAAACTTCTCTGACGCTAAGATTGCCCCAAGCCAGATACGGAGACAGACGGCTGCAGCTTTTCCGGGCAAGAAGGGGCTTTGAGATGTTTTTATTGTACGTTTTATAGCGGTCGGCCAGAAAACTGTTCAGGTATTTCAGTGCCGTTTTTCGCCCTCCTTTTTGAAAGTTTTTTGAAGGTTCTTTTTCAAGTTGAAAGGGTTCAAAAATTGATGCTAATTGACTGAAAAATTCTTTTGAAATAAACTGGTCTTGAGCTGGTTTAAAGTCAAATAGCTCACTTTTCATGTAAGTATACCAGTCTTTTCGCCAGTCTTTTCTATTTTTCCGACCTCTGAAAACGCCGTTGTTGATATTCTCAAGCCACGCTATATTTTGATTTTCAAACCAATCTTTGAGATAAAGATCACGAGCAAAAGTGATTTTCAAGCCCGTTTCCTGATGAGAGAATACCTTGTTGATTTGCAGACTAGAATTGAGCCGCTCAAAAACATCTGCGGCCTCACCTTTGACAGTCAAAACGGCTGTTCCTTGTTCTTTAAGTTCTTCATTGAGGTCACTAAGTGATTGTTTGATAAAATCCCAGTGCCGCTTGCTATAATGTTCGTCTTGCTCCAAAGAAGGCTCCAGAATATATAGAAATAGTACAGGTTCCGGCTGCTGCAAAGCGTGATGAATGGCCTCGTTATCGGTAAGCCTAAGGTCTCTTTTGAACCATACGATATTTACAGCTGGCTTAGTAGTCATCAGTGTTTTCAATAATATCTGCAGCTCTTGCTTTGATGGCTTTTAATTCATCTTTTGAAATTTTATCCAGAAGGCTGAGCATCATGCTCATACGAGGATTTTTCTCGAAGTATTTTCGTTTTTCATCCAGGAAATTCCAGTAGAGCGAGTTGAACGGACAAGCCTTTTCGCCAGTCCGTTGTTTATGATCGTAATGGCAGCTATCGCAGTAATTGCTCATCTTATGAATGTAGGAGGCACTGGAAACGTAGGGTTTTGTGGCGAGGAGGCCGCCATCGGCCCATTGGCTCATTCCACGAGTGTTTGGTAACTGCACCCATTGAATGGCGTCAATGTAAATTCCTAAATACCAGTCATCAACTTCGTCAGGGTGTCTGAAAGTGAGCAAAGCAAAATTCCCGGTGATCATTAATCGCTGAATGTGATGAGCGTAGGCATTTCTCAGAGAGTTTTGAATGCAGTTGCTCAGGCAATTCATTTTGGTCTTACCCGTCCAATAAAAATCAGGAAGCTTCTCATGATTCTCCAGCTCATTCCTCTGAG
Organism: Jiulongibacter sediminis; assembly: GCF_001306455.1. Lineage (GTDB taxonomy): Bacteria > Bacteroidota > Bacteroidia > Cytophagales > Spirosomataceae > Jiulongibacter > Jiulongibacter sediminis. The sequence continues at coordinate 372,266 of NZ_LGTQ01000005.1, forward strand.
CGTATTCGGGCATCTGAGCCCAGTAAACGCCACGCATGTACTCCCGCCAACCAATCACCTGACGAATAAAACCTTCTACTTGAGAGATGTCAATTTCATCCTGATGTTTCAGATAATATTTCTCAATTCTTTCCACTACTTCACGGGCTGAAATCAATTTCAGGTTCATGGCAAATGAAAGACCTGAGTGATAAAGCATTGCCTTATCCGTGTGCATGGCATCCTGATAATCTCCGAAATGAATCAAAAGCTTTTCGCAGAAATAATCCAGCTGCTCTAAAGCCTCTTTTCGGCTTACCGGGAAATGAAATTGATCTTTTGGTAGCTGCCCGATGGTTTCAATGCCAGCTTCGTCAATCAGCTTTTTGAGGTGGCTCACCTCCTTTGTGAATAGTATAGGATCAGGTATTAAGGTCTGGTTTTTCCACTTTTTCTGATTGCTTTTGTCAAAATTCCATTTTCCACCAGCTGGTTCATCACCATTCATTAAAACATCATGTTTCTTTCGCATGGCACGATAGAAATTCTCCATCAGGTAAGTCTTTTTTCCTTTAAAAAACTCCTGCAGTTCGTTTCTGGAAGTATAAAAATGCTCGGTATCAAAGACCTCAGACTCAATTTCAATTTCTTCGCAAAACGCCCTAAGTTCTTCATCAAGCCGATATTCATCAGGAAGTAAGTATTCAAATTTCTGAATACTGTTTTCGCCAATGAGATTTTTGAGGTTTTTTGTGAGACTTTGAGTGTTTTTACGATGATCAAGTTGATAGTATATGACTTTATGGCCATTTTTTTCTAATTGCTCTGCAAAGGACCTCATGGCCAGAAAAAAGCCAACGATTTTTTGAATATGATGTCTCACATAATCGGTTTCCTGCCGCATCTCAAACATACAATAGGTGACCTGCTCATTGGTTTCCTGAAACCAGGAATGCTGGCTATTAACTTGATCACCCAGAATTAGTCGTAGTGTTTGCATCTTTTGATTTTCTTGCTCCACTGCAGCGTTTGCTACAGTATTTAACCTCATCCCAGTTTTTCTCCCATTTCTTTCTCCAGGTGAAGGGCCGCTGGCAAACAGGACATATTTTTTCAGGAAGAGGCTTTTTCATGTCGGTTGGAGTATCCTTCTCCTTAGACCATTTCTGTTACGGGTTGATCAGGTCGGGTATAGTTGAAACGTTTCTTTATCTCGGGTATAGCATAGGCGTCTAGTCCGTTGATAGATGCGACATCTCCAACTTCTAAATGGAGAAAGCCGTCATCTTGTAGCATTTCTTCTTTGACATAAATGCCCTGAATCTCTCCGATCATAAGTATGGTTCCGTTGACTTTTATCGGAATTTCCTCAACATATTTCATCATAATCTGAACAGGACTTTCGGCGACAAAAGGGGCTGGCCAGTCATTACGATATTTAGGGGTCAAGCCTGTTTTGTCAAATTCAGAAATATCCTCTGCATATTTGGCAGAACAGTGGTGTGCCTCGCTCAAAAAAGATTCAGCGATGTGATTTATAGTGTAATACTTACTCTTGAGGATATTCTCATAGGTGTGTCTTGGCACGGTAGGCGGCCTGAGAATAAAACCTAATAGAGCCGGGTCGGAACCAAGATGCGTTACAGAAGAAAAAGTCCCGATATTTTCCACACCTTTTGCTGACAATGTGCCAATCAAATTCGCAGATTTATATCCAGAGCACGAGTTGACCAGGTTTGCCCGAAATAAACGGTCAAAACCTTTTAGATCTTCTTTACTGATATAATTCATATTCTCCTTTAAGCTGGTTCAAGATATTGCTGAAAAGAATTGATCCTCACTTCAGCTTTAAGCTCATGTAATAGATTATAGAGTCCGAAGAAAGTACGGTTAATGTATAAGAAATGTTTACTCCCTCTATTTCCATTCATTTTACGGAGCTCAGTACTTTTGGCATATTTCTCACCAAGGGCGGCAATGGCAGCGAAGAATGAATCATCTGAGAAGTCAAAAACCTCGGAATTGAAGGGCTTCGAAAACAGACTGAGCATTTCAGAGAATAGCTTCGTAAAGTATTTGGCTTCTTCAGGGCTGTCATCTGTTCTAATGATTTCCAAGTCTTTCAGTCCTTTCTGTAATTTTTCAGGATCTGAGATGTTTTCTGCTTTGGCCAGTTCAAAATACGGTTCATAGAAATCGTCAGGAATTTCTTTCATGCAGCCAAAATCAATGGCAATCAGCTCATTTTCTTCATTGATTAAGAAATTACCAGGATGCGGGTCTGCATGTACTTTTCTTAACTCATGGATTTGAAACAAATAAAAATCCCACAAAACCTGTCCTACTTTTCGGGCGGCTTCGGGGTCTGTATTGGTTTTTGTCCATTCTGATAAGTGGACGCCGTGCATCCAATCCATGGTCAGAATACGATCAGTTGAGAGTTCTTCGTAATACTGTGGAAACCTCAGATTGGCGATATGACTACAGGCCTGAGCAATCTCCTGGCTTTGTTTAATCTCCAGCTTGTAATCAGTTTCTTCTTTGAGTTTCAACTCCACTTCTTTGAAGTACTTTTCACTGTCCGCACCCTGAAGATTAAACATGCGAATGGCGATCGGTTTCACAATTGCCAAGTCAGAAGAAATACTGTCTGCAACGCCAGGATACTGAATTTTAACTGCTAAAGTTTTTCCATCTTTCTCAGCTTTATGAACCTGACCAATACTTGCGGCATTTACCGAGTTTTCAGAAAACTTGTCAAAAAGATCCAAAGGTTCTTTTCCAAAGTATTTTCTAAAAGTTTTTCTCACCAAGGGGGCGGAAAGCGGCGGAACGGAGAATTGTGACAAGGAAAATTTCTCAACATAGGCATTTGGAAGAAGGTTTTTCTCCATACTTAGCATTTGAGCTGCTTTCAGTGCACTTCCCTTCAAGCTTTTCAGTCCGTCGTAAATATCTTCGGCGTTTGATTCATTCAAAGCTTCTCTGTTGACTTCAGGATTAACCAGCTTTTCTCCGTAGTATTTGAGGTAATTGCCTCCAACTTTCACTCCCGTTTTGACGAGTTTGGCAGCCCGACTGATTTTGCCGGTAGGTATACTGTCTATGGTGTTCATGGCTATGCGATGGCTTCTTTGTAAAGAAATTTACCAAGATCTAACACAGATTTGATTGGTGTGTTTTCAACCAAATCAAAAGTAGCCATGATAGCCTTTTCAATGAAAATGTCCGTTTTTTCAAAGCCTGCTGACTCATCATTGACCCAGAAACGCATCACTACCAAAAGCTGAGCCCAAGCGGCCTCCTGAAAGGTGTTTGACTTAAACTTTTCTAACCGTTTTGCCTCAGACTTTATTTGCTCAGCAAAAATTTCCTGAGTGTAATTAGAGAAATGCTCCCTCAAACCTTTTAACTGCTCCAGTTTGTTGAACTCTTTTATGTTTTTTGGCAGAGCTGCTAAAACATAACTTCTGTTAGCCGTGAGAATCTCAAAGAAAGTGTAATAAAAACTCAGAAGTTTCTCTCGTGAATCGTATTGTTGGTACTCTTCATTTTTCTCCAGGAGTTCGATTGTCTTTTCAAAAAACGTTGTGAATACTTTCTTTTCGACGGCCTTTAGTGACCCATATTCCTGATAAAATTCAGTTTCAGTCAGTTTATTTTCTTTACAGAACTTATATACGCTCTCAGGCTCGGAGCCATGCTCTAAAACCCACTGCATATAAAGTTCTAAAATTGATTTTTTCGTTTTCGCCATGATGTTTTCTGTTGATCAAAATAGAAACAATGTCTAACTGTGATTAGTTTAAAGTTAGACAAAATTCTTACTCATTGATCAACCTCAACGGCAAAACTTGTTTGCTCAGCAATTCACCGAAGGCTTTCCATCGTCCTTCATTTGTATCTGCTCTGCCGTCGATGTATTGGGCAATCAGGTCTTTGCCGTAGTTGTAGTTGATGACATAACTGCGGTATTTTCTGGTAAAGGCAATTCTCTGTTTCGCTTTGTCGGGGCTATAGAAGCCATATTTGATGAGGAACTCGATTCCCTCATCGTCTGTCATATTGCCATTTAAAATGCCTCTGGCAACTTCATTGCCAGCATAATTAAGTTTTGAAACGCTTTCTAAAGCTTTAAAATAGGCGGTAATTCCGGTGGTATCTAAACCAGCCAATGGTAAAAGAGTCTCCTTACAAAAGGCGATCTTTTCCTCTTCAGGAAAGGCCAGTTGAATACCGTAATTTGCCGACCCTTCAGCAATAAGCGATTGTGGGCTAAAAAGCGGGTAGAGTGATGTTTCTATGTAGCCTTTTTCGTTATAAAGGTTTTCCTCCAGGAGCATATTATAAACATGGTGACCGGGGTAGCTTTCATGGCTTCCTACATCAATAACCCGCTCGATGGAAATGGGAAAATCAGTATTGATTTGTATCAGGCTGGTGTAATTTCCTTTGTACCAATTGTAACCGCTCCAAGCCTTGTCACCCACATATTCAAGGTTAAAACTTTCATTTTCAGGAATTGGATAATGCAGTTTCGTTTGGTTGCGAGCCTCAGCAATAGCAGCTCTTAAAACTGTATCCAGTCTGGCGGGCGGAATTACAAACTGCTGACTCAAAGTAGCAAACCGATCTTTCAAACTGCCAGAACCTGGCAGAGTGTTTTCAAGGTCATTAATTATTTCCTGGAAATGACTCTCTTCAAAATTGGGAGCCGAAACGCCGAATAGCTTTTTTGATTCTTCATCAAAATCTGAGGTTTCGCCGGCCACGATTCGAATTCTTTCTTCAGCCGCTATAAGTTGAGCCAAAATATAATTTGCTCTTTGAACCTCAATTTCATCTGAGGAGTTTTTGATAAATTCCTGAAAGCCTGACTGAAGGCCAATTACTTTATGCAAAAGCATTTCTTTCGGAAAAGAATCATACTCTGCCGGTGCTGGCTTCAGGTTGTCAGGCCCGTAATATGCATCTACAAAATCAGGGTCATATTGACCAATTAGAAGACCGGTTTTGACATATTCTTTGGCTAGTTGTTCGAGAGGGTTGGTTTCTTCTGGTGTGGTATTGCAAGATTGAAATAGAACAGTGAGGAGAACAAATGAAAGGTATATTTTCTTCATGAGAGCTTATTTAAATTATATTGAGGGTGTTTCCCGAATCAAACTTTTATCTGATTAAATCGCTTCATCAAAACTATTTATGAAATATAGGTATTCTGTTTTAAGTCTTCTTTGTTTTTTCATTGCCATCAGATCAGACGCCCAGGAGTTTAGGATAAATTTGGCCGGATACCTTCCTGATGGCAGTAAAAAGGTATTATTTCTTGATTCAGAATTTTCAACAGAAAGACGTTTTGTTTTGAAATCTGTTGCAGATTCCCGCTTTGAACTTAAGTTGAAAGCATATTCTAAAACCAATTGGAAACCATTTGAACGCACTTTTGAAATACATTTTGATGAATTTCAAAACGGAGGTGAATACTTTATTCAGGAGTTGAACTCTGGTCTTCAATCTAAGCCCTTCACGATAGGTCTTTTTCCTGATTGGCAGGAAGATGTCATTGGCTTTATGCAGACTCAGCGTTGTGGTTTCAATCCATATTTTGGGGATTCCTGCCATAAGAGAGATGGGCTTAGTTTTTACGGACTGGTTCCGGACTCATCGTTAGTGGATGCTGGTGGTGGGTGGCATGATGCCGGTGATCAGTTAAAATATTTGATAACAGGTTCTAATGCCACGGCACGTATGCTTCAGGCTTGGTTAAAATACCCAAATCAGTTTAAAGATCGGGTCCTTTCTAATGGTTTGAAAGGGGAGAACGGTCTCCCTGATGTCTTGGATGAAGCCCGTTGGGGACTGGAATGGCTGCTTCGGCTACACCCTCAAAAGGAAGTACTTTATCATCAGGTAGCTGATGACAGGGATCATCACGGTTTCAAAATGCCTCAAAATGACAATGCCGATTACGGCTGGGGTGCTAATGGCTACCGACCGGTCTATGCCGCTACGGGTCGGCCGCAAGGTCTGGGGAAATACAAAAGCAAGGCGACAGGCTACGCCAATTTAGCAGGTAGAACAGCCGCTGCCTTAGCTTTAGGTTTTCAAGCTTTTGAGCAATTTGATGAAACCAGGATTTTTGCAAAACGTTGCCTTCTGGCAGCTTTGGAGGTTTATCAACTTGGAAAAGAGAACGAAGGATTTCAGCAGGGCAATAGCTATGGGGCACCGTATCGCTATGAAGAAAATACCTGGGCGGACGACATGGAATGGGCAGCTGCTGAGCTTTATAAGGTAACGAATCAAAAGACTTACCTTAAAGATGCTCGAAAATATGCAGAGGAAATAGGTAATTGGTCCTGGATGCAAAGAGATACCGCCTCGCATTATGAAATGTACCCTTTTGTGAACATGGGTCATTATGCTTTCTGGCAGACAGGTAATAGGAAAGACAAAAAAAGAGCAGCCGAATATTACCGTCAAAATCTCAAGAAGGTACAGGAAAGAGCTGCAGGAAATCCATATGGTGTGGGGCATCTTTTTATTTGGTGCTCCAATAACCTTTCTGCCGCAGTGGCCACGCAAGCTATTCTTTATGAGGAAATGACAGGTGATACCCAGTTCAGGCAACTTATTTTTAATCAAATCAACTGGATTTTTGGATTGAATCCATGGGGGACATCCATGATCACAGGATTGCCGGAAAACGCTGACTGGCCCTTGGATGTTCACATGCCTTTCAGGGTGTTGAACAAACAAGTGGTAAAAGGAAGTCTGGTCGATGGCCCGCTTTGGAGTACCATTCACGACGGCATGTTGGGTATTCAGTTGTCTGAAGAAGATGAATACAAAGATTATCAGCCGCCTCATATTCGCTATCACGACGACTATGCTGATTATTCGACCAATGAGCCTACTATGGACGGATCAGCAGATTTGATTTTGCTTCTGACTTATTTAAATACTGGCCGATGAGAAGATTGATTTTTATCTTTTTACTGGTTAGCGTAAATGTCTCTGCTCAAGAAAAACTCTACGAAAAGGAGGGGGCATGGTATAGGTCAGATACAGCTCAAAAGGCCATCTATTTGATATTTACAGGCCATGATTTTGACGAAGGATTTCCTTTTGTGATGAAAACACTCAACGAAGAAAAAGTGAAGGCAAGCTTTTTTCTGACCGGTACTTTTGTTCAAAAACATCGAAGGCTGATTAAAGATATTATGGCTGAAGGGCATTTTGTGGGGCCGCATTCAGACCGGCATTTATTGTACTGCGATTGGGTCAAAAGAGACTCTCTGCTGGTTTCAGGAAAAGAACTAAAACACGATTACTTAAGAAACCTGAAACGACTGAACAAATTGGGGATTTTTACCAACTTGTTTATGCCTCCCTATGAATGGTATAACCGGCAAGTAAATGATCTGTTGAAAAAAAGTTTCGGAGTTGAACTGGTCAATTTCACACCCGGCACTTCTTCCAATGCCGATTATACAACACCAAATGTGGTCAACTACAAAAGTTCACAGGAGATTTATGATCGAATTCTTGACTATGAAGCTGAGAGAGGATTGAACGGTTTTCATTTGCTCATTCACCCGGGTATCGACCCAGAAAGAACAGACAAATTGTACCTGCGTCTGCCTGATCTGCTTAATGAACTGAAAACCAAAGGTTATCGGTTTGAAAGATTTGATGACTAATCAAGAAATTAATCCTATGCCTTTACAAACGCATAATACCCAACCCCCCGTCAGGAACAATAATCTGGCCTGTACAGTAAGGTAAGCCACCGGTTGCCAAAGAAGCCACGACTTTACCGATATCAGCAGGCTTGCCCATTCTTTTTTCAAGAACAAGGCCGTCTTCGGCCATTTTAGTGTATTTGTCTTTCACTACTGTCGTCATATCTGTTTCTATAACTCCAGGCTGCACTTCGTAAACGGGGATTCCATAATCCGCCATTTTTACCGCAAAAGAACTACTCATGATACTCAAACTGGCTTTAGCCATACAGTATTCGATACGTTGAGTAGATGCTGTTCTGGCTGAAATAGAGGTGATATTGATAATCATAGCCTCAAAATCATCATTTCCTTCTTTTTGTTTAATCAGCTCTTTGGCGGCTTTTTGAGTTAAGAAGAAAGTCCCTTTCTGATTGATATTCATCATATAGTCGAAGTCTTCTTCCTCAATCTCCAACATGTCTTTCCGGACCTTTGGAGCAACACCGGCATTATTGACCAAAACGTTTAAACGACCATGGTCAGCCAATACTTTTTCAATGATCGCAGTTCTGTCTTCAGCTTTAGCTATATTGCCCTGAGCATAAGTAACTTTAGTGCCATGAGATTGCAGTGAGTTCAAAGCCTCCTGAGCGGATTCTTCATCTCTGACACCATTGATCGTAAGGTCAAAACCTACCTTGGCCAACTCCGTGGCGATTCCAAACCCAATTCCTCTGCTTCCGCCCGTTACGAGGGCTACTTTATTTTTCATATTTTTTTTAAGACAAAAGATTTAAGACGTAAGACAAAAGACTAACTTTCCAGACACCATACTGAAAACATCGGTCATCGATCATCCGTCATCCGCCTCCAAAACATCAAACACCTGACTTCCAACTTCAGACCTCTAACCCCAGACCTCCCAACTCACATCGCACTCTTAATCTCCTTCACCTTCTTCGCTTCAGGCATTTCTTTATAGTAGGCATCCAATGGGAAACAACCAGAAATCATGGCGTTTCGAGGTCCGGTGGTACAATCAGAGAAGGTTCGGCAGATCTTGGTTCTTTTTACCACTTCACCGTTCAACATGTCGGCCGGCATTTCCGGGTAACTCAAAACCATGCGTCCAAAACCGATCATGTCCGCTTTTTTTTCTTCCAATACCGCCTGAGCCACATTAGGCAGCCATTCCTGAAGGTAGGAGTAGGCCGAGCCAATAATCACCATTTCAGGAAATTGCTCTTTGATCTGAGCCGTCACTTTAATCTGACGAGCAACACCAAGGAAAGGATCCTCCGGTGGCAAATAACCATCAGAGGGAGGGAAGAGGGCAGGTCTGATGATATGAGGGTTATAATAAGGGCTTCCGCCGGTCACACAAATCAATTCGATACCCAGGCTCTGAGCCAGGCTGATGAATTCAAAGGTTTCATTCAGGTCTTCTGAAAGACCATCTTTTGCTCCACCGAAAGCATAGTTGTATTCTCCGCTGGTTGATGGTTCACCCATGCCTTCTTCGTCCGGCTTAAACGGCATCCAGTCAAATGCACTCAGGCGAATTCCCATTTGCAATCCGGGAGCGGCCTCTTTGATACCCGCCACGATGTCTCTTAAAAAACGAGTTCTGTTTTCAAAACTTCCACCGTATTTGCCTGGCCGGTCAAAAGACGAAAGGAATTCATGACCCAGGTACCCATGGCAATGTTTGATATCTACAAAATCAAAACCAGCCTTTTGTACCAGTACCGCGGCTTTGATATAGTCCTGAATCAGATTATCGATGTATTCATCAGTCAAAATTGGATAGTCTTCGCCAAGACCCTGTTTATCATTTAGAACAGGATGGTAATAAAGGATTTTTGGCTCCATTTTATCCTGACGAAAGGGCTTACAGAAACGTCCGGAGTGCGTGAGCTGAAGACCAACCATAAAATCATTAGTGTTGCCAAACTGAGCTTCATGTTCAGTGTGAAGCATATCATGAAGCTCCACAAAATCCTGAAAATTGGCCTCATTGATCATGAGCTGATTGGGATTCGCCCGTCCTTCAGGGTTAACGGCTACCGCTTCGCAGCCGAATAACAACTTGGCTCCACTGATCGCAAAATGCTTCCAGCGTCTTTTGGTATGTGCACTCGGTTTACCGTCAGTTGTGCCGTCCCAGCCTTCCATTGGCAGGATACATAAGCTGTTTCCTATTTCTGATCCCGATTTGAGCTTGATTTTTTTAGCAAAAACAGAATCTGGTCCTGATCCCACTTCTGATCGGAAAGGCAATTCGGCACCAATGGATTCTAAATGTTCCAGAAGTTGCTCGTCAGTCTTAAGTTGGGCTACCCGGGTATATTTTGGTTTATTTTTTTTACTCATCGGTTTCGGTATTGGTCAAGGCAGTTATAAAAAGCATAATCAGGTTTGTTTTCGATCATCCGACCCACTTGAATGGCCAGTTCACGTATATGGTAGTCGCCCCACATGCTGCTTTCATGGCAGGCGATTTTCTGTCCTTCCGGAATATTGTCCCAGCCGTTCGGCTGATGATAAATGCTGTGCAGCAAAATACCCTGATGATGATCTTCGGTAGAGAGATAGGGCTCTTGAAGCAGACTTTCCGTGGTGGTCAGTCCGGCTTTTATATAGTTGTCATCATTCAGATACTTTCCTAAGCGAATCAAACCCTGGGCTGCAATCGCGGCCGCTGTGCTGTCAACGGGCTCAAAATCATTATAAGGATCGGCTTTGACCTGGGTATAATCACCCAGCTTGTGGATGTTTGGTGCCCCGGTATCCCAGTAGGTTATGCCATCAAGAGCCGTATTCTCAATGAAGAAATCACAAGTGGCTTTCGCTCCCTTTTTAAGGATTTCAATCAATTCTTTTTTGGAAATCAAGCCTTCAAATTCACTTTTGGGCAATAGGCTCATTAATTCCAATTCCTCGGCAAATCCGCAAATGGCCCAGGCCAAACCGCGTGTCCAGGTGGTAAAGCCGCTGAAACCTTGCTGGGCATTAGGAGCCCTGAAGTTTCCGTCGTTGGTATTGAAAATGCATTCATGAGCGGTGCGGCCCCAAACATCGTAAGAGTCTCGGCCTTCGCCATAGTATACATTATATTTTGCGGTGGATAGTATATGTTTGATGCCTCTTTCCAGCAGGTTGATGCTGACATCATTCTCCCCCTTCAATTTATGACCCATCAGATGGCTAAGCATCAGAATCCTCACCGAACGAATGGTGTCTACAAACAAAGAATGAGGCCCATTGAAGGAGTAGATGTAACCGCCATCCACCGTTTTTGTCCAGCGGGAGGCCTGCACAGCTCCACTGTTTTTAATGGCCAGTTCATAGAAGTTTTGCTCCCAGTCGTTCTGCGGAATCAGGCTTTCTTTCATAAAACGTAGAAGGTTTCCGTAGGTGCTGATGTTATTAAAACCGTGATCGTGAACCCCAATATGGGTCAGATGCGGAGCCATTTTCTCCAGGGTATTTTTCCGGCCGATGTTGAGAAACTCCTCGTCGCCCGTGGCCTCAAATTGTAAAAGAGCGGAGCCATATTGAAACCCCTCGGTCCATTCGGTCCATCCCCGTGAGCTGTATTTCCCGTTCACCGTAAAAACCGGTGCTCCCTTTGAGGAGTCATATTCCTGTTCAATTGATTTGATTTTTTGACCTGACAAGGTCCAGAAGTCCACCAATAGACCTTTTAAGTCTTGCGGAGCAATGTCTTTTTTGACCTGCATTTAATTCAATAGAGTTTGGTTGAGCTCAATGAACGAAATCAATCGTTCGTGATTAAATGCGAAGTAATACAATATTGCCCTAAATGGTGTCCTTTGCCGTCATTAATTTACCATTTAATCCGGTTTTTTTGCCGCGATGACTTCGATCTCAATGAATTTGTGGGGGTTCACCAAAGTGGCTACTCCAACGGTGGCCCGAACGGGCTTTGAAGGATTTTCCTCGTTGCCGAAATACTGTTTATAAGCATTATTCCAACCTACAAAATCATATTGACCACTTTGGGTGTCTGGTGCTACAAAAACGTGCATAGAGAACACATTAGTCAACGAATAGCCACTTTCAGCTAAAGTGGTTTTGATTTTTTCCAGAATATTCAGGGCCTGCGTTTCAGTATTTCCGTATTTGGCATAATTGCCATCTTCCAATGTCGGATCCAGAGCACCGGCCGTGAAACCGCTGGTATAAAAAACAGCATAGTCAGATGGCACTGAAGCCGTTGACGAGATAATGGATTTTGGATTCCCTTTTAACTCGAGTTCCTGGGCCTGGCTATGGAATGAGATTGTGAAGGTGTTAACTAATAGAATGCTGTATATTTGAATTTTAGCAATATTAAATTTCATCTTTTTTTGATTAATGTTTATGAATAAACTGAATGTTTAAATTTATGCAAAATAAGATTTCTTGATTACCGACCGCTCCGGATTTCTTTCAAAAAATTTAAACATTGAATTCAAATGAACAGAAGAAATTTCTTTCTGAAAGCGGGTGTGGTCGGAGCTTTGGCAGCGACCGAGGGTCTTCAAAGTTGTGTGACCGGGCCGAAACTATACGGGGACAAAAGTTTTTATATCAATAGGGGTTTTACCGCCATTCCCAAACTTAAACTTTCCTCTGACCGCATTATTAAAGAAACTGTGGGGCTCAGGCCTTTCCGAATCTCAGGCCCTCGAATGGAAAAAGAAATGCTTGGCTCTAAAACCATCGTTCATAATTATGGTCACGGTGGCAGTGGCTGGTCGCTCTCCTGGGGTACCGGAAATCAGGCTCGCGAACTGGTGAAAACCACTCCATACAAAGAAGTCGCTCTGCTGGGTTGTGGTACGGTTGGCATCGCTACAGCCACATTATTGCAGGAAAGTGGCTTCAAGGTCACCATTTATACCAAGGATGTACCACCCAATGTGACCTCTAATCTGGCCACTGGTACATGGTCGCCCTCCTCCAGAGTTTGCGACCGCGAAAGTGCCACGCCTGAGTTTGAAGCACGCTGGCAGGATGCCACACGTTTTTCTTTCAGAAGAATGCAGATGATGCTGGGCATGAATGATATTGTGGCCTGGGGCGATGAATACCAGGTAAGAAAAAATGCCCCTTCAGGCACCCGACGAGCGGGAGGCTCTGAAGTCTTCCATCTGAAAGGTCTGGCACCGGAATGGCGGGAACTTGGCAAAAAAGATCACCCTTTCAATGCCGATTATGTGAGACGCCGGAGCAATATGATTTTCAACATTCCGAGTTACCTCAATTTTCACCTGAACAACTTCATGATCCGTGGCGGAAAGGTGGAAATCAAAGAAATCAAAACCCCGGAAGACATTGATGCTCTGGAGCAAAAGGTAGTGGTTAACTGCATGGGGCTCGGAGCCGGACAGGTGTTCAATGATAAAGAAGTGTTTCCCATCTCAGGTCAGCTGGCCTGTCTTGTACCACAGACAGAAGTCAATTACAAACTCGCCACCGACGGAGCTTACTTTATCACCCGAAAAGATGGTATCTACCTGGGCGGCACCGGCAAAGAAAACAGCTGGGATACCAATCCCGACCGGGCCGAAACGGAGAAGTGGGTGAGTATTTTATCGGATTTGATGAAGGAGATGAAGGGGTAGTTTTAAAGACTCAAGATTTAAGGCGGAAGACTAATATCTTTCGTCTTTTGAATGAATTCTTGCTTCGAATAGCTTTATGGACTTTGAGGAATATGTTTCAAGGTACTTCGACCTAGTTGTCTTTGGTGCAATAAATTCAATATCGGGCAGAAGACAGAGTGACACCTACCTCGAAGTCTAAAAGACTTCAAGGAGCAGAGATACTACAAAGGAAGACACAAGATCATTAAAAGTCTTGCGTCATAAATCTTCATCTTAAGTCTTCAAAAAGACTGACGACTCATATTTATATGCTAAACTTATAAATTTCCAGCTTCGTTGAAGTTTAAGAATCTTCAGGCTACTGGATTAAAGCTTACTTTCAAAACATTTTTCAAGAATAGTTCGTAGTCTTCAATCAATCCCTAATTGTTCATTTACAATATCTTACATGAAAATTGTCTTATGTAAGAAAACTGAGGTTGATTGACGTTGTTATAAAAAATATATTCCAATTGATTTCCTTTCTGGTCAAAGTATGCTGAAGTCAAAACACTATTTGAACCATTTCTGAAGGAATACGTTTTCCTATGACTCAGCCCCCCGTTGGAGAAATATTCAAATTCTTGGTATAACCTGTAATTCTGATCATCGTTTGAAAGATCAGTGCTGGTCAAGAATCCATTGCTATAATTATATGTGTAGTAGTCATTAACTCCATTTGATTGAAACCGGATCTCCTTAATTTTTAGACCCTCTGAATTATATTCAAAATGACGAAAAGGAGCATCGTTATTCATTATGGAAATAAGCTGAGTAAGAGAGTCATATTTATACACTAAAATATCGGTAACATTGGTCGGAGGAATGAACCATATTTCTTTTAAGAGATTTTGATTGTCATCATATTCAAGGGTTCTGCGTTGGGTCAGTTGGTCGTTGGTAAGCATTTCTTTCTTTAAGATATTCCCAGCCTCGTTATACTCATTCCGGGTAGTGCTCTTCTGATTGTTTCTGACCAATTCAAGTAAGGTCTGATTTCCCGACTCATCATACTCAGCCAATGAAGACTCAGAAGTGAAGTAATTAATGACCAAACTTCTTCGAACTTGGCCATTTTTATGATAGTTATACTCCGTAAGTGACCTATTTCTGCCGTCTTCTACTTCTAAAATTGAATTGAGTTGGTCACCAGAATAGTCTTTGAAATAAACTCTTTGATAAGTAATACCGTTCTGATAAAAAATTGTTGAATCCAAGTTAAGAAGGTCATCATAAAAGTTAATTTCAGAGCTAGATAAAGTTTCATAATCATAAAGCTCGGATTTTAGAATTACACACTTTTCCAGTAGCTCCTGCTGAGAGGGCTTGACCTTATCATCAGTTTGACATGAGATTACAAATATTAAGGAAAGTAAAACGCTTAGTTTTGTTGTGATTGAGGACATATATTAGAGGGTTATAAGTTGGGATTTATTCTTGGCATTCCAAGAAAGTTTATTTCCTTTTTTTGAGGCAAAGTTATTTATCATTTTATAGAATTAAGACTACAAAAACTAATCCATTAAAAGGGAAAACTATCGGCTCGCTTACATATTTCAGTCCATATATACCCCCCAGGAAGTATTCAACCGTCAAATTATCAATGAAATAGACACCTCGACCAGTAGATTGCATTCTGGTTCATAACTTAACAGAGTCTCCGTCATGGACTCAGCGGACATAAATTAAATTCAATAAAAGGTATAAAAAAAGACGCAAGACCAGCCAGTCTTACGTCTTTTATCTTAAATCTTATGTCTTTCGAGCTTAACGACTCATATACATATTTCTTTCCTTGTAAACCTTCAGGAAGTACTCATCTTTCAAATTATCGATGAAATAGATGCCTTCACCAGTTGATTTCATCTCTGGTCCCAGCTCCTTGTTTACATTCGGGAATTTGTGGAAAGAGAACACCGGTATCTTGATGGCGTAGCCTTTCTTTACCGGCTGGAAATTAAAGTCTTTGACTTTTTTCTCGCCCAGCATCACCTGAGTCGCATAGTTGACATACGGCTCCTGGTAAGCTTTACAGATGAATGGAACAGTACGTGAAGCTCTTGGGTTGGCCTCGATCACATATACGATTTCATCTTTAATGGCAAACTGGATATTGATCAAGCCTTTGGTATCCAAGGCTACCGCAATTCGTTTGGTATAGTCTTCAATCTGAGCCAGAACGTTCTCACTCAAATCAAAGGCCGGAAGAACCGCGTACGAGTCGCCCGAGTGAATACCCGCCGGCTCGATATGCTCCATAATACCAATGATATAGGCTTCCTCCCCGTCGCAGATGGCATCGGCTTCGGCCTCTACCGCTCCTTCAAGAAAGTGATCGAGTAGAATATTATTATCCGGGATTTCGCTAAGAATTCGCACGACGTGTTGCTCCAGCTCATCCTCGTTGATCACAATTTTCATGCTTTGGCCACCCAATACGTAGGATGGTCTAACCAAAAGCGGGAATCCAAGTTCTTTTGAAACCTCAACGGCTTTGTCAGAAGTTCTTACAGTGGTGAATTTCGGGTAAGGAATGCCTAATTCCACCAGTTTCTCTGAGAAACGACCACGATCTTCAGCCAAATCAAGAGCCTCCCATGAAGTACCGATGATTTTGATGCCGTATTTTGTCAGTTTCTCCGCCATTTTAAGAGCTGTTTGACCTCCCAACTGAACAATCACCCCTTCCGGTTTTTCATGCTGAATGATGTCATACACATGCTCCCAGAAAACAGGCTCAAAGTAAAGTTTATCAGAAATATCCGGATCGGTTGAAACCGTTTCAGGGTTACAGTTGATCATAATGGTTTCGTAGCCACACTCTTTAGCGGCCAAAACACCGTGTACACAAGAGTAGTCGAATTCAATCCCCTGCCCAATACGGTTTGGACCTGATCCGATGACAAGAATCTTCTTCTTATCAGAAACCTCAGACTCATTATCCGGATTTTCCTGTTTTACGTTAAATGTGCTGTAGTAATAAGGCGTTTGAGCCTCAAACTCAGCGGCACAAGTATCTACACATTTGTACGCTCTTTTAATACCTAATTCATGTCTTTGAGCAGCCACTTCGCTTTCCAGACGGTGAACAAGGTGAGCAATCTGACGGTCGGCATAGCCTTTTTGTTTGGCTTCCAGCATCAGATCAGCCGGAATATCCTCCAGCTTATATTTCATAATTTCTTTTTCCAGATGAATCAATTCTTCAATCTGGTGAAGGAACCACTTGTCAATTTTCGATAAATTTTGAATCGTATTGAAAGACAATCCGGCCTTGAAAGCATCGTAGATATGGAACATACGATCCCACGAGGGGTGCTCCAAGCTTTCTTTCAAAGCTGCCTGATCTTTCAGTTCTTTGCCGTCAGCACCCAAACCGTTTCTTCCGATTTCAAGCGATTGACAAGCTTTTTGGAGAGCTTCCTGGAAGTTTCTTCCAATACCCATGGCTTCTCCCACGGCTTTCATCTGAAGACCAAGCTTTTGGTCAGCACCTTTGAACTTGGCAAAGTTCCATCTCGGTACTTTTACGATCACATAGTCAATCGCCGGCTCAAACATCGCCGAAGTGCTTCCCGTAATTGGGTTGATCAATTCATCAAGATTATAACCTATCGCCATTTTAGCAGCGATTTTGGCAATCGGGTAACCCGTGGCTTTTGAAGCCAGGGCCGATGATCTACTTACACGCGGGTTAATTTCAATACCGATGATGGTGTCATCGTCAGGGCTAAGGGCAAACTGCACATTACATCCACCGGCAAATTGCCCGATTCCATTCATCATTTTGATGGCCATATCACGCATACGCTGATAAATGGTATCAGGTAGCGTCATAGCCGGTGCAACGGTTATAGAGTCACCAGTGTGAACGCCCATAGCATCGAAGTTTTCGATGGTACAAATGATCACGATGTTTCCTACGTTGTCTCTAAGGAGCTCAAGCTCATATTCTTTCCAGCCAAGGATAGATTGCTCTATCAAAACTTCATGAACAGGAGAAGCATGAAGGCCAGCATTCAGGGCTCTGTCAAATTCTTCAGGTGAGTTTACAAAGCCTCCACCATAACCACCCATGGTAAATGATGGTCTGATTACGAGTGGGAAACCAATTTCCTGTGCGATTTCTTTTCCTTCTAAGAACGACTTCGCCGTACGTCCTTCGCAAACGCTCACCCCGATTTCCTTCATTTTTAATCGGAATTTCTCGCGGTCTTCGGTGGTTTCGATAGCATTAATGTCAACACCAATCATTTTGGTATTGAACTTTTCGAAGATTCCGGCTTCGTCACATTCTATGGCAAGGTTAAGAGCGGTCTGTCCTCCCATGGTCGGTAAAACAGCATCAATTGGCTTGCCCATGTCCACATGAATCTGCAGAATTTCCTCAATGTATTTTTTCTCCAGAGGTTTCAGATAAACATAGTCAGCATTCAGCGGGTCGGTCATGATTGTGGCCGGATTTGAATTAATCAAAGCCACCTCAATTCCTTCTTCTCTTAATGATCTTGCTGCTTGCGAACCGGAGTAGTCAAACTCACATGCTTGCCCGATAATGATCGGTCCCGAACCTATAATTAGAACGGACTTTAGATTGGTATTTTTTGGCATTTCCTAGTGAAGAGGTTTCGATTTGTACATCGAAGATCAAAGGTAATACACAAAGCTTAAACTGGCCTCCTATTATCAGGAAATTGACTAAATACTTTTTCCTGCAAGAATATTTCCGATGAAATATAGGATTTATCTTAGACATTGTCTTTTTTTGTCTGAAACTCACTTTCGTATATGCTTTCCATTAAAAAATTACTCCTAACCATTACTTTAGGCTTGGTCATTTTGACTGGCTATTCTCAGGGCGAAATCGCCATTCTTCCGGTTTACAATCCCTCTCATTTACAATTGAAAATTACGGCGAATAACGAAATTCTTTCCGGCCGGGACTTTCTTACAGGAGAAGATAATTTGCTGAATATCAAAGCCTTTTCTGAAGAAGATGGCGAACTTGTACTCACTGAATTGAGAGCAGATCTTGTCAGACACGGAAGAAAAGTTTCTTCTATTACTGCTGGAGAAAAGATGGATTTAACCAACCTCATGGCCAATGCTCAAAGCGGAGACGTTTTCCGGTTTACTGCTGATAAAGTTTACATTAGAAACAGTGAGGGAAAACTCGAATTGTATTCGATAGGTAATGTCAATTTTCTCTATACCTATAGATCTTCAAAAGGCTTAGTTCTCAACTAGAATCGCGGGATCAATAGGCTCGATGAGTAAAACGTCCTCTTTCTCAACCATAACGGCACCATCAGGGGTGCCTTTTATTTTCCGGACAAACTTTTTTGGAGTGTAGGCCACTGGCACCATGGTGTCATTTCTTTTCTTGGAGAACCAAGCTGCCAGTCCGGCCGCGGTTTCCAAAACTCTTTTTGGTGTTTTTTGACCAGATATTTCTTTAATGACCACATGAGACCCCGAAACATCTTTGGCGTGTAACCAGGTATCATTTTTATGACTGTATTTGAGGGTTAGCAGGTCGTTGTTCTTCGCGTTTTTCCCAATCCAGATTTTGTAACCTTCAATTTCAAAGACTTTGAACAAATCCTCAGCTTTCGGGATTTTTGACTTTTTCTGAGTTATTTCTTCTTTCTTAACATGATTTCTCAGCGATTTCAATGAATCCGTTTTTTCAATGGTTTCGATTTGGCTTTTCAGGGTCTCAATTTCCTGTTCTTTTGAATTTAGATTCTTTTCTAAAACCTCAAATTCAATCTTCTCTTTTTTAGCCTTTCGATAGTACAATTCAGCATTTTTTTGAGCCGAAAGGTCTTTCTTCAATTTGATTTCCAGTGGTTTTCCGGTTTGAAAGTCATTTAATGTCACCAAAGTGCTTTCCTTCGGAATTTCGTGTAAATAAGCCATGATCAAATGACCGATGGCCTGATTGCCAGGGCCCTCTAAAAGAGTATCGAGCCTTTGAGAAGTTTTCGATAGATAATTTTCAGCGTTTTTGAGTTCTTTTTGAAGTTTTTTGAGAGCAGACCGCTTCTCATTTTCCAGCTGAGACGTTTTTTGCTTCTCAACATAAAAACTGTTTGCAGCGTAAAAAGGATCTTTGTACTCATTAATAACCTCACCGAAACGGAGTAATGAAAGGTGAAGCTCATTCCTGAAATTAATGATGTAGAACTTGCCAGCTTTTAAAAGCTCATTGATACTTTCGACCAATCCCCAATTCGCTTCAATGTTCTGTTCTTTATTTTGTTCAAAATAGGCTTTTGGCAACTTGCCCCAGGTAGGAAAAAGTTTTGAGGGGTTACCTTCATGGTTCAAGAACGCCTCTTTCGATTGTTTCAATTCCTTCGCAAAATCAGCGTATTTTAACTGAAGATCGTCTTTAAGTCTATTGTTGAAGATGGCAAAGGCATCATTGCCATTGAAGGCAATAATATTGGAACGGTTACCATACATTTTCAAAACCAGTGCTAAGTCATTTTCGAGCTCAATGGCAATGGCACGCTCGTTTTTGAAAACGAAAATTTTTGAAACGTTCAGGTCTATTAACTCTTCAAAAAGATCAACAGAGTTTTGTTTGGCACGATGGAAAGTCTCTGAGAAATACAGCCCACCAAAAGTGGATTTAACAGAGCATTTGATATAAAAATCACCCTCCTGATTTCCAAAACCCAGAATGAGCTCGTCTTTTTCCTGACTAAAACAGGCCAGAAGGGTTTTACCTTTGAGTTTATCGCTCAAAGGCTTTTCCAGCATTTTGAAGAAATGATAATTGCAGTGCATTTATTGAGTAACGGCCAGGATGCCTTCTTTCATGGCATATTTTGAGATTTTGATCTCACGAAGATTGAAATTTTGAATCAAATATCGAATCAAACAAGAAGCTACTACTATCATATCTACCCGCAGCTCTACCATGCCGGGAATGGCCATTCGTTCCGCACGGTTTTTGGTCAAAAACTGCTCATAGGCTCTAATGAAGGCCTCCAAAGGATAATCAAAACCTACTTTGTTTTCAGGAGTACCCTTTCCGGTGGTCTCAAAATGATACATATTATTCAATGTATCAAAACTGCCGGAAGAGCCTATGAGAACTTCAGGTGAATATTGATGGCAGGCATTGGCCAAAGGCAATAATTTTTCCCTGAAATAATCATCCATTTTACTGACAGAGCTGTTTGGGATAGGATCGGTTGGGAAAAACATATCCATTAGTCGCTGGCCACCAATTTCAAAACTTTGCTTCCAGAGCAGTCCTTTTGCATTGCAAATGATAAACTCCACACTACCACCACCGATGTCAACAATTACTGAGTTTTTCTCAACCTTTACGGCCTGACTTACACCTTTATAAATCAGCTCAGCTTCACGGTCGCCGGAGATGACTTCCACTTTAATATTCACTTCTTTTTTGAAAGCTTCAATTACTTCATTCCTGTTGGAGGCACTTCTCAAAGCAGAGGTTCCAAAGGCAAAAATTCTATACTCTGGTATTGCATATTGATCAATGATATTTCTGAATTCCTTAAGAACATTTATGCCCCTTTGAGTCCCCTCTGGAGTGATAATGCCCTGCTGAATGCCTCCCATGCCTAGTTTAGCTGCAATAGAAGTTTTGGAGATGGCTTCATTTGAGTCGTTTACAATCAAAAGGTGAAAGGTATTAGTACCAAGATCAATTATTGCACGCATTTTTTTTAAAAGATTTAAGACTCAAGACAAAAGACTCCTGAAGTCAAAGATGACGGTTCCTAAGCCTGTCAAAGGACCAATTTTCCTATTTATCAAATTTTCCCAGATTTAAACAAAGCCTCAATTTCTCCAATTTCCAGCGGGATATCAGAACAGAGGTCTTCATTTCCATCCTCCGTGATTAGAATATCATTTTCCAATCGAACGCCCAGGCACTCTTCCTCAATATAAATTCCCGGCTCGCAGGTAAGCACCATGCCGGGCTGAAAAACAGCGTATCGACTACCAACATCATGAACATCTAACCCTAAATGATGTGAAATGCTATGTGGAAAGTATTTGCGGTAAAGAGGGCTTTCCGGCTTTTGTTTTTCAACATCCTCTTTTTTAAGTAAACCCAATTTGATCAATTCGGCCTCCATTTTTTGAGACGTTTCCTCCCGAAGTTTTTCCATGGTATTTCCGGCTACTATCCGCTCTTTGGCAAAGTGAAAGACATTCAGGACTGCCTTATAGACCAGCTTTTGACGTTCTGTGAATTTTCCATTGACGGGCAGGCAGCGGGTGATATCGGCGTTATAGTTGGCATATTCGGCCCCAAAATCCATAAGGATGAGGTCGCCATCTTTACAGACTTCATTATTGGTAACATAATGAAGCACGCAAGCATTTTTTCCGGACGCCATGATAGGAGGGAAGGCATGCCCGCGGGAGCGATTGATCAAAAACTCATGCGTCAAATGGGCCTCCAGCTCAAATTCATGAATGTCAGGCGTGATTTTATCGGCTAAACGAAGAAATCCTTTTTTTGTAATCGCTAAAGCTTTTCTCAGTTGGTCAATCTCTTCTTTTTCTTTGATAAGTCTTAATTCGCCTAGAATAGGGGCCAATCTGTTGACTTCAAACAGCGGGTACGCCGCCATGACCTTTTGGTTGAATTCTTCACTTTTGGTCCTGAATTCAGTATTTCTGCCATCGTGTTCGTTGGCGTTCAGATATATCGACTTTGCTTCTGGCAAAGTTCTTTTTAGGTAGCCGTCCAGTTGATGCGACCACAATACCTTTTCGATACCACTGATTTCACGAGCCTGTTCTTTACTTAGTTTTTCTCCTTCCCAGATTTTCAGATGGTCGTTCGTTTCTCGAATAAACAAAATCTCCCGGTGGCTCTCCACCGGATGATTTGGTTGCAGAATTAGATACGTTTCCTCCTGATCAATACCACAGAGATAAAACAAGTCTGAATTTTGTTTGAAACCAAAAACACCGTCAGCATTGGTTGGGAGCACTTCGTTTGAACAAAGAATGGCTACAGCTCCATCTTTGAGCTGGCTTCCTAACTTTTTCCTGTTTTTAATGAATAATGAGTTTGGGATAGGTTGGTATCTCATAATTTTTCCTGATTTATAGTACTCTCACTACCATCAGGCCGGCATGTTTTGAAATTCTGTTGATATAATTCTTAATCGTTTCATCCGCAATTACCACTTTCTCTAACTCTGAGGAGGCATGCATAAAGCGGAGTTCCCCATTCTGCCAATAGGCAATACCTTCGTGGTTGACATCCAAACCTTTAATATTGGAGGTGAAAGCAATAATATCACCCGTTTTTATCTCGCCTTTTACCTGATCCAGGTTTTCAGGTTTGATCTCATAAAAGTCATAATCCGCCAGGTCAGCCTCCATTACTTTAATTTGCCCTAGTACCGTGTTATTGGTCTTAAAGGCTGAATAGTATTGACGGTGAGTGCTCATAAAATTAATATTCAGAGGCTTTTTAGTGCCTAATTCCGGGGTAAGATCTTCAACCAACCCCATATCTTCGGCATGTTTGGTCCAGTCGAAAAAGTAATGGATACGCGATGAATAGCCATCAACTTCTCCATAGCGGTAACGCAATCTTTGCATCATTTCTCTAAAATCAGCCAAGGTGGGGTTCTCATATTCTGAAATATGAGTGAGGGCTAAAAGAGTTTCAACATAAGTATAACAATCAAAGCCATCAAGTCGACAAATAAGCTTTTCAGTAGTGCTCTCTAGCGTATGGCCTAAATATGGTTTTCCGAGAAAACGTTTGCCTATTTCCACCATGCGTTCGCTTCGTGTTTCGCTGGTTAGGTTTGAGGTCAATTCTTTGATGAGTTTATCGTCACCTTCCTGAGCTTTTGTGAGAAAAGGTACGATTAATATAGCAACGATAATGAGGGCTTTTTTCATTTATTTCTTGTTTGGAAAACAGTTATGAAGGCAAAGATAGAAGTTTCTTATCCCTGATTATCTTAATGATCTGTGAATATATTTCCACGGCTATTTCGCATTTCCTGTGCTTATTTCCCTGTACTTTTTTACTTTTGTGCCTCATTTGAGGGGCCTTTGTCTCCAAAACTGAAAATAAGGAATTCTAATGGGGCATCTTAAAGCCCTAAACTGCTAGTTAGCAATGAGTAAAACAATGACGCTGGAGGTGCTCTCCAGCATTAAAGGTGCGAAGTCGTCAGAGGCGGTAGAGCAGCTTTTTGAGGTAATCAAAAAAGCGAAGGCTACCGTAGAGCATGGACAAGCCAATCATTTTACGGCGGTTTCTGTCAGCGATTTACGCCCCGATGAGGTAATCAAAAGCTCAGAATTAGAAAGGGAGATTATCAAAAAGAACTTTCCAAAGCAAAAAGACGGCTATTTGGTGGTTTCTAAAGTTATTGAGGAATAAGTATGAGTTCAGATATTCGTCAGCTTCATGATGATTTGGTGCAGGGCAAAATAATTTGCACTGCTTTGGTAAAATCAAAAATTGAGGAGCTCAAAAGCAGTAAAGAAAATACAGCCAATTACCTTCTGGAAGACTATGCTTTGCAAAAAGCAGCAGCGGTAGATGCCAAACTTCAAAAAGGTGAGAAGATAGGTTTACTTGAAGGAATTCCTTTTGGTTTGAAGGATGTTTATCTTCTTCAGGGCCAACCGGCTTCAGCAAGCTCAGATTTTCTCAAAAATTACATTTCGCCTTATACCGCCACTGCAATTCAAAAGCTTTTGGATGCCGGAGCAATACCGATTGTAAAAGAAAACTGTGACAGTTTCGGGCATGGAAGTTCTACTGAAAATACGGTTTTCGGTGCAGCTAAGAATGCCTGGGATAAAAATAAGGTAGCTGGTGGAAGTAGCGGTGGAAGTGCTGTCAACGTTGCAAAAAAATATACAACATTCTCCATCGGTGGTGATACGGGAGGCTCTATTCGGCAACCTGCCGGATACAATAAGGTGTATGGGCTAAAACCTACCTACGGTCGTATTTCTCGTTATGGAATTATGGCTTACGCTTCATCAACAGATGTTGTAGGGCCTATCGCGAGGACGATTGAAGATATTCGGATTGTCCTCAATACCATTAGCGGTAAAGATTACCATGATCAAACCACCTACGCTTCTGAAGCTGTTTCAGAAGAAAAAGTGAATGATCTGGCCGCTGCGAAGAAATTAAAAGTAGGGTATTACAGAAGTTTTCTTGAAAGTAAAGCCTTAGATGCCTCCTTCAAGAGCAGTTTTGAGGATTTATTGAAAAAACTCAAGGAGCTGGGTATTGAAGTGAAACCTCTTGATTTCTTTGAAACGAACACCTTAGTTTCCACTTATTATACTTTGGCTATGGCCGAAACAGCCTCAAACCTTGCCCGTTTAGATGGTACCAATTATGGTAACCGGGCTGAGGCCGAAAACCTGAAAGAAATCTACGCCCTCACCCGCTCAGAAAATTTCACGGAGGAAACCAAAAGGAGAATTGTGGGTGGTAATCAAGTGCTTTCTCAAGGGCACTCTGAAGAGATTTATAACAAAGCCAGAGCCGTAAGGGACGAAATTGATGATCGTTTTGCCGAGGAGTTTGAGGCCGTAGATATCGTGCTTTCTCCGGTCACGCTGGGGCCTGTGCCTAATGTAGGCGAAACTCTGAAAGACCCGTTAGCCATGTATTTGTCAGATGCTTACACTGTTGGATTTAGTCTTGGTGGTTTACCAACACTTACCGCTCCAACAGGTACAGAAACGGGAATTCAGATTACAGCTGCGAAAAATGGAGAGGAAAAGGTTCTTCAATTTGCCAACCTCTTAAAAGACCTACAGTAAAAGATGGATATAGAAGTATTATCACAACAATTAGAGGAGGCTGGTCTTGAGCTCGTTATTGGTTTAGAGACTCATATTCGTCTTAATACCAAAACAAAGCTTTTCTGTTCATGCCCAAATGAGGAGACAGAAGAGCCCAATACCAATATCTGTTCTGTGTGTACTGGTCAGATGGGTGTTTTGCCGGCTATAAATGCTGAGGCCATCAGAAAGGCCATTTATTTCGGTAAGGCGGTTAATTCCAGTTTTAGCAATGAAGTAATTTGCTGGGATAGAAAGCATTATGAGTATCCTGATCTTCCGAAAAACTTTCAGCTGACTCAATTTCAGCGGCCCATCATTCCTGATGGCTCAGTAGAGTGTTACCGTGATAACGGAACGACTTTTAAAGTAGACATTGAGCAGGTTCATATTGAAGAAGATGCGGCTAAGCTTATGCACGAACGTAAACAAACGCTGGTTGACTTCAATAAAGGTGGAGTTCCACTTATAGAGGTAGTTACAACGCCTTGCATCCGTAATATCAAGGATGCCGCCACATATGCACAATACCTTCAAAGAATCGTTCAGAATCTGAATATCTCAGAAGCTAACCTCGAGAAGGGTGAATTCAAGTCTGACGTTTCTGTTTCCTTACGGAAGAAAGGAACAGAAGACCTGAACCCAAGAACTGAAATCAAAAACCTGAACTCCTTCAAGTTCATGATGGAGGCTTTGGTAGAAGAAGTGGCCAAGCAGTTTAACTATTACACGGAGAATGGCAAGTTCAGACCTGATCAAACAACGGTGCTTTTTGACGCGGTATTGAAGCAAACTAAAACCATGCGTAAAAAGGAATTTGCGGCCGACTATCGCTATGCTTTAGAGCCGGATATTCCTTTTGTTGATATCCGAAAAGAAATTGAGGAGATCGCAGTTGATCATAGCTTGTTACCTTTTGCTATTGAAAGTACATTGATCAATGGTGGCGTTCGACCGCAGGATGCTAAATTTTTTACCTCAGATGCTGACCGCTCAAACTTGTTTTTGGCGATCAATTCGGCGTTGGAAGATACGGCTTTCGTTGCTAAAACTTTACTCAATAACCTCAAACCAGAGGATTACGAGAAGATTGAAAAGCCTTCAGCTCTTACCGAAATGTTTGCCGAGTTAAAAAGTGGAAATATCACAGTTATCTTGTTGCAGGACGCTATCAATGCATACCTGAATGATGCTCAATTTGACTATCAAGCTTATTTTAAAGAGAACAGTATTTCTGATTCTTCGATAGATGATAGTGTTCAAAAAGTTATTGAGGAGAATGGAGATATAGCGGAGGAGATTAAGGCGGGGAATCAGGGTAAAGCCGGAATTCTTGTTGGTAAAGTGCTTCAAATCATTGGAAAGGGTGCTTCTGGTAAAGTTATTCGTGAGAAAATTTTAGATGCCCTAAATCCTGAAAAGGCTGCTGCTCAGGAGAAAGCTAAGTCAGAAGGTCAGACTTCTTCAAAGAAAGTGGTGGAAGAAGATGATTCGCGATTCAAAGAAATCGTAGTCAAAGACCTTTATAGAACCCACAAAAACAATCAAATTACACAGGAGCTTCTCAATAATGAAATAACTGTAGCAGGTTGGGTGGCAAGTGTCAGAGATCACGGCGATCTGGTCTTCGTCGATCTCAGAGATAACAGTTATGAGGTTCTTCAAATCAGGTTGGATAGAGCTCATTTTGATAATCTCGATGACCTTTCTCACCTGAAAGCTGAGTCGGTGATTATGTGTACAGGTGAAATTATCAAACGAGCTGAAGATGATTTCAATCCTGGCATAAAAACGGGAGAACTGGAATTAGATGCCCGATCGGTAGAGGTTTTGAATGCCTCTAAGACTTTACCTTTTGAAATCAAGAGGGCAGCAAAAACTGGTGAGAATGTTCGTTTCAAATATAAGTTTCTGGATCATAGAAGTGCAGAAAACAGAAGAGCTATAATCAATCGACATAAGGTGATTAAGCTGATCAGAGATGTACTGGATTCAGAAGAGTTTATAGAAGTAGAAACTCCGATTTTAACGGCCGGAACAGACGAAGGAGCCCGTGAGTTTATCGTTCCAAGCCGTAATTTCCCTGGTCAGTTTTATACTTTACCTCAGGCCCCGCAGCAGTTTAAGCAAATGCTGATGGTGGGTGGTTTTGAAAAGTATTTCCAGATCGCTCGTTGTTTTCGGGATGAAGATAGTCGAGGAGACAGACAGCCTGAATTTACGCAGCTTGATATTGAAATGGCCTTTGTGAGCATGCAGGATATCATTGATGTGAATACCCGCCTTTTCAATGAAGTTGTCACTAAAGTCTACGGAAACAAGTGGAGGCTCTTCCCTTTTAAAGTGATTTCTTACTATGAGGCCATGGAAAAGTATGGTTGCGACAGACCTGACCTTCGATTCGGTCTCGAAATGCAGGACATCACTGAAATTGTAAAAGAAACTGAATTCCAGGTTTTTGCCAAACCAATTGAGGAAGGTGGAATTGTAAAGTGTATCAAAGTAGGAGGTGATCTGCAAAAGAAACGTCTCTCTAAAGGACAAATTGAGAAATTGACATCAATTGCTCAGGAGCATGGATTGGGCGGGCTTGCCTATATCATTGTTAATGAAGATGAATTGCAGTCACCGATCATTAAATTCCTTGGTGAAGACATTTGTGAAAACATTATCAAAGCCACGGAGGCAAAAGTTGGAGACATTGTTTTCTTCTCAGCAGCGGAGTATAGCGTTGCCAATAAGGCTTTGGATGCAGTAAGGCAGGAGTTAGGTCAGATTCTCAACCTGATTAACCCAAAAGAGCTTCATCCGGCTTGGGTTGTTGACTTCCCGTTCTTTGAGAAGACTGATGAAGGTAGATGGACTTTTACACACAATCCTTTCTCAATGCCTAAAGTGGAAGATATTGAGAAACATCTCAAAGGAGAGGATGTAGGAAGTATTATTGCCCAGCAATATGACATGGTACTTAATGGCTATGAGATAGGAGGAGGGTCAGTTAGAGCTCATAAAGCAGAAATTCTTGAAGCGACCTATAAAAATATGGGTTATGACAAAGAAGAGATGCGGAAAAGTGTAGGACATATGTATGATGCCTTCCACTACGGTGCACCGCCGCATGGTGGTATAGCATGGGGTGTGGATAGACTGATGATGATTTTGGAAAAGAAAAACAGCATCAGAGAAGTGATGGCATTCCCGAAAACAGGTTCAGGAGAAGATTTGATGTTTAACAGCCCAAGTGTGCTGTCTGATAAAAAAATCGCAGAAGCCAATATCAAAAGCACAGCAAAGAAGTAGGTCAATAAAGGAAGTATTGAGTTCAGATTTTAAGAGTTTTCTCTTAGAATCATTCAAAAAATGCATTTTAGCCTAGAGCGAATGCAAAAAATGTTGACTCAATTAATAATTTATTCCTATTTTTACGCAGCTAAAGATATTATTTGGTTTTTAGTTTGTTGATGAAGTGTAATTGCGACACGCAGTCTCTGATAGGGACTGTGTGTTTTTTTTATATAGCTTTGGAAAAA
Organism: Jiulongibacter sediminis; assembly: GCF_001306455.1. GTDB lineage: Bacteria > Bacteroidota > Bacteroidia > Cytophagales > Spirosomataceae > Jiulongibacter > Jiulongibacter sediminis. The sequence continues at coordinate 401,000 of NZ_LGTQ01000005.1, forward strand.
CAAAACTGATGGATGCACGAAGGAGCACTGATTCAAAATGATGCTGTTGTTATTGGACTATTGTTAGTCCTGCTGTATTTCATTTTCCAAACGAATAAGTATGGAGGAAAGGCCTGGCAAGGCTTTTACAAGTTTTTCCCACCCATCTTATTGTGCTATTTTATTCCTGGAGCTTTGAATTCGCTAGGTGTCATTTCAGGAGAAACCTCTCAGGTTTACCCGGTGGTTAGTCGTTACTTTTTGCCTCCATGTCTGCTTCTCTTTACCCTTAGTTTAGATATTCACATGCTGAAAAAGTTAGGCTTTAAAGCTGTTTTAGTCTTTTTAGCCGGTACTCTTGGTGTGGTTTTAGGTGGTCCTTTGGCCGTACTAATGGTAAAGTTAATTAGCCCGGAAAGCTTTAACGCTGAAACATGGAAAGGGCTTTCAACAGTTGCCGGAAGCTGGATAGGTGGCGGGGCAAATCAAACAGCATTGAAAGAAGTTTTTCAACCTTCGGCGGTTCTTTTTTCTCAATCTGTGGCTGTTGATATCCTTGTTGCTGAAAGTTGGTTAGCCGTACTTCTATTAGGCGTGGCTAATAAAGAAAAGTTAAATCGTTTTTTTGGTGGTGGCACTGATCTCATTGAGGAGATTAAGGAAAAGTTAGCGGGTGAGGCTGAGAAAAAGAGTAGAATACCGGCTTTTGAAGATCTGATGAAAATTCTGGCGGTGGGCTTTGGAGGAACCGCTATTGCCTATTTGGTATCAGACGCTATTGCACCCTTTATCGAGGCAAATTACCCCGAGCTTTCTCAGTTTAGTTTAACCTCAGGCTTCTTCTGGGTCGTCGTCATTGTGACTTTGATTGGTATAATTTTATCTCAGACTAAAGTCAGAGAAATTGAACATGTGGGTGCCAGCAAAATTGCCACGGTATTCCTGTATATTTTGATAGCTTCTATAGGTATGCAGATGGACCTCGTGGCTGTTAGAGATAACCCTTATCTTTTTCTGGTCGGTTTTATCTGGATTATAATTCATGCACTTTTTGTAGTGGCAGCAGGCAAACTGTTGAAAGTACCTTACTTTTTTGTGGCTGTGGGTTCACAGGCAAATGTTGGAGGTGCGGCTTCGGCTTCAGTAGTGGCAGCCGCCTATCACCCGGCTCTTATTTCAGTAGGTGTTATCCTCTCGGTTTTGGGTTATGCCGTTGGCACCTATGCTGGATTTGCAACCGCTCAATTGCTTCGTATCGCCTCAGGTTATTAATGGCTTAATAATTGTTATCTTCATAAGGTGTATCTAACACTTATGAGAGGTTTACAATGCTTACTACTATTTATTCTATCCCTGGTAAAGGGGACGGAAGCCTATGGTCAGCCTGATAGCTCTAAAGTTAGAAACAAGTTTCACTACGGTTTTGAAATCGGCTCGTTTTTTAGTCTCAATAATAAGATTCCGTTTTGGCAAAAAGCCAATCAGTTTGGAGCTGTTCCTCAAAGTGGTAATTCGCTTTATTTTCGGCAAATGATTGAATCAAAGACGGATACTTCTGTAGGCTTCTTTCATGCAGATTATTGTTTGGATCTGGCCACGGTCGTTGGAGAAAAGCCTATGATTATTATTCCTGAGGCTTTTTTGAAACTGAATTTTGGACCATTTGTAATTTCCGGAGGGCGATTCAAAGAAGTTCTTGGCTTGGTGGATTCAACACTAAGCAGCGGGTCAATCACATGGTCGGGTAATTCTCTTGGAATTCCTCAGGTGAGAATAGCCATACCAGAATACACCAAGCTATTTGTTCCCTGGCTAGGTTTCAAAGGTCATTACTCCCATGGCTGGTTTGGTGATCAGGTGTCGGTCAAAGATTACTATTTACACCAAAAAGCTTTGTACGGAAGAATAGGCTCAGATAAATCAAGACTACGAGTTTATGGTGGATTGCTTCACCATGTTCAATGGGGAGGCGAGCCTAAATATGGTCCAAGTGGCCCGGGAGATGATCGTTTTACAGATGGGGCTTTTGCTGAAGATTGGTTCACGTATGGTCAGGTTGTTTTCCCTTTCAGAGCATTACGCGAAGATACCACAGGCTATGGGGATTTCGAACTAATGAATCGTTTTGGAAATCATATTGGTCAGATAGACATCGGAGGAGACATAAACCTCGGGAGTATGAATTTGTTGGTTTACAAACAAAACATTTTTGAAACGGGTCAAACATTCTCCAGCTTGACCAATATGGATGATGGACTTTATGGAGTTGCAATAAAGTCAAGAAGGGAGGGTACCGTTTTCAAACGTTTAGTTTTGGAGTATTTGAGAACCACCAATCAGGGCTCATACCGTTCTGGTTTGCCAAGGTTACTGGGTTTGCCAGATCGTTATTTCGGCACCGAGACCTACTATTTCAATCATATGCAATACATTGATGGCTGGGCGTATGAGAGTGAAACTATAGGAACACCACTCCTCGTGCCCCAGGAGGAAATAAGACCTGAAAAACAAAGCTACCCTGATGCCGTCTTTTACAATAATAACAGAATCATCGCGGCATATGCAGGCCTCAATGTCAGACTAAACTCCATTGATTTGACAAGTAGAGTTTCTTACAGTCGAAATTATGGTGCTCTGTTTACGCCAATTCCTCCGGTAGATCAGATGTCAATGGCGGTGCAGGCGGCTATTCCGTTAAAAAATAAAAATGCCTTTTTAAAGGTCAATATCGGTATAGATCAGGGCGACCTGATTAACGATAATTATGGTGCCCAAATCGCCTATCAAAGATTTTGGTAAGCGTTCTTCTTTTCTCTGCATTTGTGGTATTTTTGCACAGCTTTAAACATTCAAAATTAGACTTCTGAGTGAAGAATATTCGTAATTTTTGCATCATTGCACATATAGATCATGGCAAAAGTACATTGGCCGACAGGCTGTTAGAGTTTACCGGTACTGTAACCCAGCGTGAGATGCAGGCCCAGCTTCTTGATGATATGGATCTGGAGCGTGAGCGAGGCATCACCATAAAGAGCCATGCTATTCAAATGGATTATCTCTTCAATGATGAAAAATATACCCTCAATCTGATTGATACTCCTGGCCACGTAGATTTTAGTTACGAGGTTTCTCGCTCAATTGCGGCTTGTGAAGGTGCTCTTTTGATTGTGGATGCTGCTCAAGGGATTGAAGCTCAGACAATAAGTAACTTGTTTTTAGCTCTTGAGCATAATCTTGAGATTATTCCGGTGATCAATAAAATTGATTTACCCGGGGCTATGATTGAGGAAGTGAAGGATCAGGTGGTGGATTTGATTGGAATCGATCCTGACGATATCGTTCTGGCCTCGGCCAAAGAGGGAATAGGTATAACAGATATTCTTGAAGCTATCGTGAATCGTGTTCCGGCTCCAAAAGGTGACCCTGAAGCACCACTTCAAGGTTTGATCTTTGACTCTGTATTTAACTCTTATCGCGGTATTGAAGTTATTTTCCGGGTGAAAAATGGCTCAATCCGTAAAGGAGATAAAGTTAAATTCATGGCTACAGGTAAAGAGTATGAAGCTGATGAAATCGGGAGCTTGAAACTCAAAAAGCAACCGAAAGATGTTATTGAATGCGGAGATGTTGGATATCTGATTTCTGGTATCAAAGTGGCCAAGGAAGTCAAAGTAGGTGATACCATTACGCATGTTTCAAAATCTTCGCCTCAGATGATCAAAGGTTTTGAGGAGGTTAAGCCAATGGTATTTGCGGGTATTTATCCTGTAGACACTACTGATTTTGAGGAATTAAGAGAGTGTATGGAGAAACTCCAGCTCAATGACGCCTCATTGGTATGGGAGCCTGAAACATCGGCTGCTCTCGGCTTCGGTTTCCGTTGTGGTTTTCTGGGAATGCTTCATATGGAGATAGTTCAGGAAAGGCTTGAGCGGGAGTTTGACATGACGGTGATAACCACCGTACCATCAGTAAAATTTTTGATAACGAACAAACGTGGCGATGTGATCCCGGTATCTGCACCATCAGAAATGCCGGATCCCAACCTGATCCAAAAACTGGAGGAGCCTTTTATCAATGCACAGATCATTACTGCGGCCGAATATGTTGGTCCAATCATTACGCTTTGTATGGATAAACGGGGAGTCATTAAAAATCAGGTTTATCTGACCTCAAACAGGGTTGAGCTTACTTTTGATATCCCTTTGGCTGAAGTCGTTTTTGACTTTTTTGATAAGCTAAAGTCTATTTCCAGAGGTTATGCTTCACTTGATTATAGTTTGTCGGGATACAGAGAATCACACCTTGTTAAACTGGATATTCTTTTGAACGGAGACCCTGTGGATGCCTTATCGGCGATTGTTCACCGTGATAAAGCCTATGATTGGGGTAAAAAACTTTGTGAGAAACTCAAAGAGTTACTACCGAGGCAGCAATTTGAAATTGCGATTCAGGCTGCAATTGGTGCTAAAGTTATTGCTCGTGAAACGGTTCGGGCAATGCGTAAAGACGTTACAGCCAAATGTTATGGTGGTGATATCTCCAGAAAACGTAAGCTTTTAGAGAAGCAAAAGAAAGGGAAAAAACGTATGCGTCAGATTGGCTCTGTGGAAGTGCCACAAGAAGCGTTTATGGCTGTATTGAAAATAAATTAAGGTTTTTTTGACCGCATTCTGCCTGTTTTGGGCATGATGTCTTATTTTTGGAACCTGTTTAAGAAAACTTGAAATCCTATAAAATTATTATGGCAGAGGTAATCAGAATGCCCAAAATGAGCGATACGATGGAAGAAGGCGTAATCGCTGCATGGAATGTGAAGGTTGGAGATAAAATCAGTTCAGGTGATATTCTTGCTGAGGTTGAAACCGATAAGGCCACCATGGACATGGAGTCTTATTATGAAGGAACGCTCCTTTACATTGGGGTTGAGAAAGGTGATGCCGTGCCGGTGAACTCTATTATCGCTGTAGTAGGAGAAGAAGGAGAAGACTACAAAAGCCTTCTGGACGGTGAAGGAGGAAGCGGAACTAAAGAAGAAGCTGCACCTGCCAAAGAAGAAGCAGCCGAGGCTGCTCCTGCACAATCATCTGAGAAGATAGACACTTCAGGTATCAAAGCTCAATTGGTAAAAATGCCTCTTTTGAGTGATACCATGACAGAGGGTGTTATTCATGCCTGGTTAAAGAAAGTAGGGGATAAGGTGGAAAGTGGCGATATGCTTGCCGAAATAGAGACCGATAAGGCTACTATGGAGCTTGAAGCGTATGAAGAGGGAACTTTACTTCATATCGGTGTGAAAGAGGGAGAAGCCGTTCCGGTGAACTCAGTAATAGCCGTAATTGGTGAAGAAGGGGCTGATTTTGAAACTTTGTTAAAAGCTGAAGCTCAGGCTGATGCTGCTCCTGTCAAGGAAGAGAAAAAAGAAGCCGCACCTGCTGCTGCTTCCGAAGCAAAGAAAGAAACTCCTTCGGCTGAGAAGAAGGAAGCCGCTCCTGCAAGTTCGTCAAAGTCTGCAGGAGGAAGAATACTGGCCTCTCCTTTGGCTAAAAAACTAGCTGAAGAAAAAGGAATTGATATTGCTTTAGTTGATGGCTCCGGCGAGGGTGGAAGAATCATCAAAGTTGACATTGACAATTATGTACCTGCGGCGGCTCCGGCGGCGGCAGCTCCTGGTGCCATGGCAATGCCAACAGGCTCAGAATCTTCTGAGGAGATTAAACTGACTCAGATGAGAAAGGCTATCGCCAGAAGTCTTACAGATTCTCAGTCAACGGCTGTGACATTCCAGCTGACCATGGAAATTAACATGGATAAAGCTATGCAGGCCAGAGCTTCGATGAATGAGATTTCTCCGGTTAAGATCTCTTTCAATGATCTTGTGGTTAAGGCTTGTGGTGTGGCACTACGTCAACATCCGAATGTTAACTCTTCATGGAGGGATGATCATATTCGCAGAAATAAGCATGTACATATCGGAATGGCTGTAGCCATTGAAGATGGTCTTGTGGTTCCTGTAATTAGATTTGCAGATACACTACCACTTTCTACTTTAGCAGCGACAACCAAAGACTTGGGTGGAAAAGCCAAAAGTGGAAAACTTCAACCAGCTGACTGGGAGGGTAATACTTTCACCGTAAGTAACCTTGGAATGTTTGGTATTGAGCAGTTTACCTCAATTATCAATAATCCGAAAAACGAATCTTGTATTCTTTCGGTAGGTGGTATCAAAGAAACTGTGGCTGTGAAAAACGGCGAGTTTTATGCCACGAACATCATGAAAGTCACCATGACTTGTGATCACAGAGTGGTAGATGGTGCCACAGGTGCGGCTTTCCTGGTAACCTTGAAGCAATTGCTTGAGGATCCGGCCAGAATGTTGGTATAAACCTTCGAAAACAGATATTAAAAAGCCCGAATGAGTCTCATTCGGGCTTTTTACTTTTTAAACCTCCTTCATACTCAGCCCTATCCTCTTACGGCCGGCATCTACTTCCATCACTTTAATTTTGACTTTTTGATGCACTTTTACCACTTCATTTGGGTCTTTGACAAAACGATTAGCCAAATGTGAAATATGTACGAGTCCGTCCTGATGGACTCCGATATCAACGAAACAGCCAAATGCAGTAATGTTGGTTACTATACCCGGCAAGACCATTCCCTGATGTAAGTCTTCAATTTTATGAACATTACCAAACTCAAAGGCTTCCAATTCCTCACGCGGATCTCGGCCAGGCTTTGAAAGTTCTTCCATAATGTCGGTTAGTGTTGGTAAACCAACCTCATGATCAACATAGTTTTGTAGCTTAATTTCTTTTCGCAACGATTGGTTTTCAATTAACTTCTCAACGGTAACTCCTTTGTCCTTGGCCATTTTTTTTACCAAACCATATCTTTCGGGATGAACTGCCGTATTATCCAGTGGATCTTTAGCTCCTCTGATTCGCAGAAAACCTGCAGCCTGCTCAAAAGCCTTGTCGCCGAGTCTGGGTACTTTTAATAAATCTTTTCGGCTGGAGAATTTGCCGTTTTTACTTCGGTAATCAACAATGTTTTGAGCAAGTCCCGGTCCAAGGCCTGAAACATAACTTAGAAGGTGTTTTGAGGCGGTATTGAGTTCAACTCCTACAGAGTTTACGCAGCTTTCTACAACGGTATCAAGGCTTTCTTTGAGCATTTTTTGGTTGACATCATGCTGATATTGACCAACCCCAATAGACTTCGGATCTATTTTAACGAGCTCTGCTAAAGGATCTTTGAGTCGACGGCCAATAGAAACAGCTCCACGAACAGTGACATCTTTTTCCGGGAACTCCTCGCGTGCCACAGCTGATGCAGAATAAATAGAGGCTCCCTGCTCGGAAACCACAAAAATCCCACTTTTGACCTCAGGATTTATACTTTTTATAAACTGTTCGGTTTCTCTGCTGGCTGTGCCGTTCCCAATGGCCACGGCATCAATCTTATAGTCTTTGACAAGTTTTTTTACAACCTGTTCTGCCTCCATTTTCTTGGTAGTCGGGTAAATTACGGTATCATACAAAAGGTCTCCAAGTTCGTTAATGACCACTGTCTTACAGCCCGTTCTAAATCCCGGATCAATAGCCAATACTCGTTTTTGTCCTAAGGGAGCAGCCAGAAGTAGTTGACGCAGGTTGGTTGCGAAAATCTCTATAGCTGCCTCGTCAGCAATGTCCTTACTGATTCCGGCAAATTCATTTTCAACTGAAGGGCTAAGTAAACGTTTGAAAGAGTCGTCAATGGCCATTTCAACCTGTTCTTTACAAGCGGGCATTCCTTGCAGGTACTGACTGTCAAGTGCATTGATAGCCTTTTTGTCCTCTATTTCAATATTAACCTTCAGAAAACCTTCCTGCTCACCACGCCTGATGGCTAACAAGCGATGTGATGGTATTTCTTTAAGTTTCTGACTGAATTCAAAATAGTCTTTGTATTTCTGCCCTTCAGTTTCTTTTCCTTTTTTGACTTTTGAGTTTAGAATGGATTCACGTTCGTAAATACGTCGAATTCTGTTTCTGGATTCCAGATTTTCATTGATCCATTCAGCCATAATATCCCGGGCCCCTTGTAATGCTTCTTCTTCATTGGGTACCTGATCATTAATATATTGACCTATAATAGGAGAGAGGTCTCTTTCTTTTTGCTCAAAAATTCGCTTTGCTAAAGGCTCCAGGCCTTTTTCAATCGCAATAACCCCTCTGGTTTTTCTCTTCTGTTTGTAAGGCAGATACAGGTCCTCCAGTTCTTTAAGATGCAGAGCGGCATTGATTTTCTTCTCAAGTTCCGGGGTTAGTTTTCCCTGTTCCTCAATACTCTTTAAGATGGCTTCCCTTCTTTTATCCGCTTCCTGAAACTTTTCAAAATGCTTTTTGATATCTGCAATCTGAACTTCATCAAGGCCGCCGGTACGCTCTTTTCGGTATCTGGCAATAAATGGAACAGTAGCACCTTCCTCCAGTAACTTTATAACGCTGGTGGCTGAGGAAGAAGAGACATTTAATTCGCCGGTAATATAGCTGAGTTGAGCACTGTTTAGCATGTTATTTTATTTGTTTAATCCAACCAATATGGTTTGAAAAGCATTAAGTATGTACAGTAGAACGACAAATTTGAAGAATATGAAAGGAAAAATATTGGCTGTTTTCATTTTGTTTTCCACAATCTATGGCATGGCCTGTACAGATCAGCCAGAGCCTCAAAATGTGGATGTCCAGATCATCAGCGGAGAGAATTTTGGCTTTTGTGTAGGTCCCTGCTACAGGGCGTTAAATCTTAATACCGGTGACACCTATTTGGAGCTGGAAGTGCGTTCCAGAGATAGCCGGGGCTCAGATTTGGCCGATACAACGATATACACGGATATGTTCTCTATGGCTGAATTAGAAGCTCTCAAAGAGGCTATACCTGATTTAGAGACCTTTTTTGCTCTGGAAGAGGTGTATGGGTGCCCGGATTGTGCTGATGGGGGGTCAGAGTTTATAGAAATAAATGATGGTTTAAAGACGCATCGCGTAACTTTTGAGTATGGAAGTTCTGTAAAAGAAATTGAGCCTATTATTGAATTATTAAGGCAGAAACGACAAGAGTTAATTGAGAAATATGAAGTTTATTAAAAGATATATATCCATTATTTTCCTGACGGGATTAGCTCTGTTTTCCTGTGAAAAGAGTATTACCAATCCCGGGAATTTAGTCATTGAAACAGGTACTAGTTTTGGAGAGTGTCTGGAAAACTGCTATCAATCTATCATCTTCAATACGTCTTCAACCGATATTGAGTTCGTGGTCAAGGATTATCAAGCCGCTAACGAAACGGGGATTCAAAGGTTTAACGATTCTTTCACCGAAAAAGAACATCAGGAGATTCTCGACGCCTTTGATTTTGAGGAGTTTTCTTCTTTGAGTGAAGTCTACGGTTGCCCTGATTGTGCCGATGGAGGAGCTGAATTCATTAAAATAACCGATAGAATGACAACCGGAGAACCATCGCATATGGTGACATTTGAATACGGAAAATCTGTGAACGGAATAGAAAAGTTAATTACTTTGCTGCGTAAGAAACGCGAAGAATTATCAAACCAATACATCAATCAGTAGATCGTTTTGATTTAGTCGTCATAGGTGGCGGAGCTGCAGGTTTTTTTTCGGCCATCAATACCCCTGAAGGCAGTAAGGTTCTGATTCTTGAAAAGAACAAAAGGCCGCTTCAAAAGGTAAAAGTCTCCGGTGGCGGAAGATGTAATGTCACGCATTTTTGCTTTGATCCTCAAAAATTAGTTGAAAACTACCCTAGAGGGAGTGACTTTCTTTTAGAACCTTTTGGCCGATTTGGACCTCAGCAAACCATTGATTGGTTTAACCAAAGGGGAGTTTCCATCAAAAAAGAAAGTGATGGTAGAATGTTTCCTGATACCGATTCTTCTCAGACGATTATAGACTGTTTTCTGAATGAAGCCAGAAGGAAAAAGGTAGAATTAAGACTTCTTTCAAAAGTATTGGATTTCGAGAATTCAGATGATGGATGGTTGGTCAGATTAGAGAATGAAGAAATAAGAACTTCAAAACTTTTGATTGCTACAGGAAGTGACAAACACATTTGGGAAAGACTTAAGGCAATGAGTTTGGATATCATTGAGCCTGTACCTTCCCTCTTTACATTTCATATTGAAGATTCGGCATTACAAGGTCTTACTGGTACTCCCTTTCCTGAAATAGTGGTTAGAACAAAAGGTCTTCAGTCCCGGGGGCCTGGCTTAATTACTCACTGGGGTATGTCCGGACCAGGAGTTTTAAAACTCTCGGCATTTGGTGCAAGAGTTTTTTTTGAGAAAGATTATTGTTTTGATATTAATGTTGATTGGTTACCCCGGTTTTCCGAAAGTGACATTATTAACGAGCTAAAAACTGAGCAAGCTTCTAATCCCAAGAAAAAAGTCAGAAACTTTACTCCATTGGGTCTATCAAAGCGATTTTGGGAATTCATTTGTAATAAAAGTCAGGTTTCAGAGCATCAAAACTGGTCAGAGACAGGTAAAAAGCATTTCAAAAGAATTACTGAATCACTGAAAAAGATGTCATTCGAGGTAAATGGTAAAAGCACATTTAAGGATGAATTTGTAACTGCCGGCGGAATCAGTTTAGAAGAAGTTGACCCAAAAACCTTTCAATCCATCAAGTATTCTGGTTTATACTTTGCGGGCGAAGTTCTTGATATTGATGCGGTTACAGGCGGTTTTAATTTTCAGGCTGCATGGACCGGAGGGTGGCATGTGGCATCTTCAATTTAGTGTAAAAACCGCTCAAGAAGATTTCGCAAATAAATTAGAATCATAACTTTTTGCAAAAGTGACTCTTTTATAGCTTTGCAGTAGCTAATCCAATAAATTGTAATGACCCACCTGATAGAGCGTTTCACCGAATATATGAAGTCCGGAAGGTACAATAGCCAGACTGTTGTAGCTTACAGAAATGCCATTTTCGTGTTCTATAACGCGGTGAGAGACATGCCTCAGTCTAAAATTACCGATGAATTTATCGGTAATTATCTCAAAGAGTTAACGGAAAAAAAGGATAAGAATGAGGCAATTCAGGCCGGAAAGGCTTTGAAACTATTCTATGAAGTAATTTTTAACAGAAAGCTTGGTATCAAGTCCACTGGAGAGGCGAAGGAGCAAAAACTGCCGGACATCCTCACCAAAGAAGAAATCAAAAAAATCTTATATGCCGTCACGAATATTAAGCACAAGGCGGTCTTGTTATTGATTTATAATACTGGGTTAAGAATTAGTGAAGCTATTCACCTAAAAGTTAATGATCTGGATTTGAACAAAGGAGTCATCAAAATTTGGAACAAAGGGCATAAGGATTACAGAGAACTATCTCTCGCTCCAAATATCATTGATTACATCAAAAGGTATTATGTGAAGGAAAAACCAGATGATATTCTTTTCCCCGGAGAAAAAGGTACTCCATACAGTTCAAGGAATGTTCAGTTGTTTTTTCAATCAGCCCTAAAAAAGGCTGGGCTCTCTGATAAAAACGCAACGGTTCATACCTTACGCCATTCGTATGCAGTCCATGCTTTGGAGGCTGGAATGGACATTCACCTGCTTCAATATATTTTAGGTCATAAATTCTTACAAACCACTGCTATTTACAATCAGTTGGCCAATATTGACTTGACGAAGCTTAGAAACCCCATTCAGGATATCAACTTGAACGAAGGAGAACTTAATTTTTCTCTTTATTAGCCTTGATGATTTTTTTGATCTCTACCGGAGAGATGGCATTTGAGGTTAGTTCCTCATTCAATCTACGATTTTTATAGATATCAATGGCTGCGAAAATGGCTTGCATCATAGAGCCGGGGTTGGCTTCATTTTTTCCGGCAAGATCAAAGGCTGTTCCGTGATCAGGTGAAGTGCGAACACCCGTAAGGCCGGCAGTGTAGTTTACACCAGAGTCAAAAGCTAGCATCTTGAAAGGAGTCAGTCCCTGATCATGGTACATAGCGAGTACAGCATCGTATTGTTTCCATTGCTGGGTTGCAAAAAAGCCGTCGGTAGGGAAAGGGCCAAAAAACAGATTACCTTTTGAGCGATATTCATTGACTACAGGTTCTATGATTTCCTCCTCTTCTTTGCCCAACATACCATTTTCACCGGCATGAGGGTTTAGTCCCAAAACGGCTATTTTCGGTTTTTGAATTCCAAAATCATTGATAAGGCTGGTCTTCATAAGATCCAGCTTCTTACTGATGCTCTTTTTATTGATTTGTTTTTTGACCTGCTCCAGTGGAATATGACCGGTAACCACACCTAATCTTAAATCTTCGCTTACCAGAAACATCAAAACATCTTCAACTCCAAAAGCATGGGCCAGAAACTCGGTATGACCTGGAAAATTAAATTCCTCTCCCTGAGTATTGTCTTTGGAAATCGGGGCAGTTACCAAAGCCTCAATGTAACCACTTTTTAGATCTTCTGTGGCTCTTTTTAAGGCTTGAAAAGCGAGTTGACCTGCTTCTTTTTTTACCTCACCCAAAGTCAATTCAAAGTTTGGTCCTTCGTAACAATTGACCAGATTAAACTTTTTTCGGTTAGCCTGTTTGGTGTTGTTAATGGTAAAAAACTGCCAGTCATGAAACCCTAACTCTGATTTGTATTTACTCAGATGTTTTCCTGAACCGTAAATAATAGGGGTGCATAGTTTCGTTATTTTTTGCTTTTCTAAAGCTTTTAAAATGACCTCTGGTCCTATACCGTTGATGTCTCCTGTTGTTATTCCAATTCTGGGAAGGAAATCGCTGTCCATGGGGCGTATTCTTGGGGTTTCTATAACTTTGCCAAAGTTACATAAAACTCCCTGTAATGAAAGTTTTGATTGTTGATGAAATGCACGAATCCATTGTGCATATGCCCGAAGAGTTAGGTCTTGAAGTTGACTATTTTCCTAATATTGCTTTTGAGGAAGTACTTGAAAAAGTTGGTGATTATGAAGGGCTACTTATCAGATCAAAATTTACAATCGACAAGCATTTTTTATCGCATGCGGGTAAACTTCGCTTTATTGGAAGAGCAGGTGCAGGGCTTGATCTCATTGATCTGGAGGCTTGCAAATCAGCTGGTGTGGATGTTTTTGGAGCCAATGAAGCCAATAAGGTGGCTGTGGCTGAGCACTTGATAGGGATGCTTTTGAGCTTACTTCACAAGATCAATATCGCTAGCAGGGAGGTAAAAAGCAGTCAATGGAACCGGGAAAAGAACAGGGGAGAAGAGCTTTTTGGTAAAACCGTGGGCATCATCGGTTTTGGAAATAACGGACAGGCTACGGCTGAACGCCTTTCTGCTTTTGGCTGTAAAATTCTTGCCTATGATAAATATAAATATGGCTTTGGAAATCATTTGATTCAGGAAGTTTCCTTAAAGAAAATTCAGGAAGAGGCAGAAGTTGTCAGTCTTCACATTCCGTTGACGAAAGACACTCTTAAAATGATCAATACTGACTTTTTCAATGCCTTCAAAAAGGATATCTACTTCTGTAATATTGCTCGTGGTGAAATAGTGGTTCTTTCTGATCTGGCCGATGCCCTGAAGTCAGGAAGGGTTCGCGGGGCTTGCCTTGATGTTCTGGAAAATGAAAAACTCAAAACTCTATCTCCCTCTGAAAAAGAGACTTTTAACTATTTATGCTCCCTTGATAATGTGGTACTTACACCCCATGTGGCAGGCTGGTCAAATGAATCGTACGTTAAAATAAATCAGGTTTTAAGGGATAAAATCAGGATGTGGTTGGAGCAGAATGTTTAAATTGAAGCCACAAACCTGATCCGACATGAAATTCACACTACTAGTAATAAGTTTAAAAGCTCTAATGAGCAGCCCTTCTGATTCTATTCCTTCTTCTCATGTCTTTTCAAGAAGCTTGGGGGAAAAAAAGACAAACAACGCCCCGGTGCCTCTGAGTACGGATATTCAGGTAGCTTATTTTAGTGCTTTTGAAAACAATTCTGTGCGAGTTGTTTTCGATGACGTCCGTCAAACGTTTTATGCCAATACTTTTGGTGGAGACATTTACCGAATCAGACTCGTTAACGGTGTTCCTCAATATCGGGAACTACTGGTTCCGACATCCAGTCATTTAATTAATAGAATGCAGGGTTTGCTCTACTTTGACTCAGCTATTTATATGGTTGGCAATGAGGCCGATGATGTTAATAAAAGGGGGAGAGGAAGGGTGATTAAAATAGCCATAAACCCAGATGGGAGTACGGGAGCTCATACCTATCTTATGGGTACTGAATACTACGCATCCTCTACAACTTTATTTGATCATGCTTTTAGTGCCATTTGTTTGAATAAGACAGAAGATAGTCTGTTTATCGCCAGTGGATCACGGACAGATCATGGAGAGATAAAGGACGTCGGTGGTTTATATCCAGGTTTGAGAGAAGAACCTTTGACAACTAAGATTTTTAGAATTCCCATTAACGCTTCCGGACTTTATTTCCAGAATAATGAGACCTGGTTACAGAACTCAGGTTATGTTTTTTGTGAAGGCGTACGTAACGAATTTGATTTAGCTCTTAATTCAAAAGGAGAACTTTTCGGAGTCGAGAACATGGGCGATAGAGATGATCCGGAGGAATTAAATCTTTTGAAAGAAGGAAGTCATTATGGCTTTCCCTGGCGTATGGGAGGGAATAACACGCCTCAGCAGTTTGTTGGATATGATCCAAGTCAGGACTTATTACTACCAGATGATCTGGCCTTTCCCGGAATCTTCCATAATGATCCGACTTTTCCGGCTCCGCCATCTGGTGTAACTTTCGTTGAACCGATTAAAAATATTGGGCCACATGCCAACTGGGTGAAAAATGCCACTACTGGAGTTTTTGAGCAAAGCAGCACTATTACGACTTTCACTGGTCACCGGTCTCCATTAGGTTTCAATCTCGATAAAGATAGTACCCTGGCCTATCCGTATAATGCGTCTGGTTTTGTACTGGCATATTCATCGGGTGGGGGTAGTCTTGGCTACCTTGATTCGGTTGATGAAGGTGCAGACCTGTGTCAGGTGAAATTCAATACCAATTTAAGCGGCAATTATGAGGTTTCTGTGACCAGACTAGCGGCTGGTTTTGATCGACCAACAGATGCGGTTATGGTCGGGTCGGATATGTTTGTTATTCAGGAAAACGGAAATATGTATAAAGTTACTTTTCCTGCTTTGCAAAACCCGATAGCTTCTTTTACCAATTCAGTTGATGATGGTTGCAAATTGAAAGTGCATTTTACAAATACGTCCCAAAATGGTCATGAAACAATACTTTGGGATTTTGGAGATGGGCAGTTTTCGACAGAAAACAATCCCGTGCACCAATTTAATATAGCGGGCGATAAGACCGTGACGCTCGCTGTTACAAATCCAAAAGGAACTGACACGATTCACATGACGGTAACCATTCCAGAAACCTTAAGTTTAGCCGGAAATACGATTACTCCTATAGTTTCCGGTGTTTCTAAGATTGAAACAAGTCAAACGCTATCTACTCCCGCTCAGCAAAGTTTATTTGCCGGGCAAAGTATTACCATGGAGTCTGGTTTTGAAGCTCAGTCAGGAACGGTGTTCAAATCCGAAATAGCTCAGGGGTGTCAATAATTCAACACCGGCGATAACCATTTTTCAGCTTCCTCGATGCTGACGCCTTTCCGTTTACAGTAATCTTCAATTTGGTCTTTACTGATCTTACCCAAGCCAAAATACTTGCTATCAGGGTAAGCATAATACAAGCCACTAACTGCTGAAACAGGCAACATGGCCAGACTTTCGGTTAGCTTAATGCCAATGGCATTTTCCGCATCAAGAAGCTTGAATAACTCACTTTTCAACGTATGATCAGGGCAGGCGGGGTAACCTGGTGCCGGTCTGATACCCTGATATTTCTCTTTGATAAGTTCTTCGTTATCAAGATTTTCATCATCAGCATAAGCCCAGTACTCTTTTCTGACTTTGCTATGCAATAGCTCTGTGAAAGCTTCAGCAAAACGATCAGCAAGGGCTTTTACCATGATGCTATTATAATCGTCATGTTCAGCTTCGTATTTTTTGGCTATTTCATCCGATCCGAAGATTCCTACGGCAAATCCACCTAAATAATCTGTTTTCCCTGAAGAAACCGGTGCCGTAAAATCTGCTAAAGAAATATTGGGAAGGTTTGAGCCTTTTTTGCCTTGCTGACGAAGGTGATGAAATTGACCAATAACTTTGTCAGTTTTCGGGATATATATCTTATGGTCATGGGCAAGGGATGAACAGCTCGTGCTGTGCCCCTCATCATTCACTTCAAAATCGTAAACCAGTTGAGTATCTTTGTCGTCAACATTGGAGGGCCAGAAACCAATGACCGCCTTGGCGGTAAACCATTTCTCGCTGATGATTTTTTTCAACATCGCTTGAGCATCTGCAAACAGTTTTTGTGCTTCTTTGCCTACAACTTCATCCTCAAGAATACGCGGATATTTTCCGTGCAAATCCCAAGATTGGAAAAACGGAGTCCAGTCTATAAATTCTGATACTTCTTTGAGGGAATACTGCTCAAAGACCTTTGTTCCCAGAAATTTAGGTTTTGTAATCGATTCATTCTGCCAGTCAATTTGAGTCTTATTCGCTCTGGCCTCTTCAATACTTATATAAGTTTTTGTCGTCTGGCGACTGTTATAATCCTCTCTGAATTTCTCGTATTCAGCTTTTTTGTCCGTAATGTATTTTTGGCTTTGCTCTTTACTAAGCAACGAACTGGCAACAGGAACAGATTTTGAAGCATCCAATACATGAACTACTGGTCCACTATAATAAGGATCGATTTTAACCGCTGTATGTACTCTGGAGGTTGTAGCTCCGCCGATCAATAAAGGAATTTTCATTCTTCTTTTTTCCATTTCTTTGGCCACATAGACCATTTCATCAAGCGATGGAGTGATCAAGCCACTCAAGCCAATCATGTCAACCTCTTGCTTGACCGCCTCATCGAGGATTTTCTCGGCCGGCACCATCACACCCAGATCTATAATTTCAAAATTATTACAGGCTAAAACTACTCCTACAATGTTTTTACCGATATCGTGAACGTCTCCTTTGACGGTAGCCAGTAAAATTTTACCGTTGTTCTTCGCGGTATTTCCAGTTTTTAGTTTTTCTGCTTCAAGGTAAGGTAGAAGGTAAGCTACAGCTTTTTTCATCACTCTCGCAGACTTTACTACCTGAGGGAGAAACATTTTTCCGCTACCAAAAAGATCACCAACCACATTCATACCGTCCATTAAAGGACCTTCAATAACATGTAATGGCTCCGGATATTTTTGACGGGCTTCCTCTACATCTTCATCAATA
Organism: Jiulongibacter sediminis; assembly: GCF_001306455.1. GTDB lineage: Bacteria > Bacteroidota > Bacteroidia > Cytophagales > Spirosomataceae > Jiulongibacter > Jiulongibacter sediminis. The sequence goes on from NZ_LGTQ01000005.1 coordinate 418,391, forward strand.
AACTCAACGATACCTTTTACCAAAGCATGTTCAATTCTTTTTTCAACCGAATGGCCACGCCATTCCTGAACAGCTTTTTCAGTAGCTCCGCCCTGATCTTTAATGCCCTCTGCAAAGTCCAGAAGTCTTTCTGTGGCATCGTCTCTACGATTGAGAAGAACATCTTCAACCAATTCGAGCAAATCTTTTGGAATATCATCGTAAACCTCGAGCATAGATGGGTTTACAATTCCCATGTCCATACCAGCTTTTCTTCCGTGATAAAGAAATGCGGTATGAATAGCTTCTCTTACCTTATTATTACCTCTGAATGAGAAGGAGACATTACTCACCCCGCCGCTGACATGAGCGTGAGGAAGATTTTCCCGAACCCATTTTGTAGCTTCAAAAAAGGAAATTGCATTGATTTTGTGCTCCTCAATTCCGGTAGCTACCGGGAAAATGTTAAGGTCAAAAATGATGTCTTCAGGTGGGAAATTGACCTTATTTACCAAAATGTCGTAAGACTTTTTGGCTATTTCTATACGGCGTTGGGTATTATCAGCCTGACCGTCTTCGTCAAAGGCCATTACAATTACAGCGGCCCCGAATTTTTTAATAATATTGGCTTGACGGATAAACTCTTCTTCCCCGGCCTTTAAGGAAATGGAATTGACAATTCCTTTTCCCTGAACACATTTCAACCCTTCTTCAATAATCTCCCATTTAGAAGAATCTACCATAACAGGAATACGGCTGATATCAGGTTCCGAAGCCATCAAGTTGAGGAAGGTTTTCATGCTCTCTATGCCATCAAGCATACCTTCATCCATGTTGACATCGATGACATTGGCTCCACCTTCTACCTGATCTAAAGCAACAGATAAGGCTTCTTCAAATTGCTCATTTTTGATCAATCTCAGGAATTTTTTGGAACCGGTAACATTGGTTCTTTCACCCACATTTACAAAACCAAGTTCTTTGGTTAACGTTAATGGCTCCAAACCAGACAAACGAAGTAGTTGCTCAGGTTGAGATTTTACCCTCGGTTTATATTCAGCGGCAATACGAGCAAATTCAGCAATATGAGCTGGAGTAGTACCACAACAGCCTCCCAGAATATTGACATAGTCTTCTTCCAGAAATTCTCTGATTTGCTCGCCCATGTACTCTGGCGATTCGTCGTACTGTCCCATTTCGTTAGGCAGACCAGCGTTTGGATAAACACTGACATAGCAGCTGGCAATCCGTGACATTTCTGCCAAATAGGGCTTCATTGCCCTGGCTCCCAGAGCACAGTTAAGGCCGATGGACAAAAGATTGCCATGCTTCAAAGAATTATAAAAAGCCTCTGTGGTTTGTCCTGTTAACGTTCTTCCTGATTGATCGGTGATAGTACCAGATACCATCACAGGTATGTCAAAATCAGGGTTTTCTTTTCTTTTTTCTTCAATGATTAGTTGAGCAGCATATAAGGAAGCTTTACTGTTCAAGGTATCTGTTGAAGTTTCCATGATAAGGATATCAGCTCCACCATCAATCAAGGCCTCGGCCTGTTCTTTAAATGCGTCTACCAGCTGATCAAACGTAATGGCCCTATAACCTGGATTATTTACATCAGGTGAAAGGGAAGCCAGTTTTGTTGTTGGTCCCATAGAACCACCAACAAAACGAGGTTTATCTGGATTTTTTGCTGTGTATTCATCTGCAGCTTTTCTTGCCAAAACAGCACTTTCATAATTGATTTCTTTGACAAGATGCTCCATTTTATAGTCTTCCATTGAGACCCAATTGGCACTAAAAGTGTTGGTCTCAATGATATCAGCACCTGCTTCAAGGTATTCTTTGTGAATAGCAAGAATAACATCAGGTCTGGTTAACGACAGTAAATCATTATTTCCTTTCACATCATGCGGGAAATCTTTGAAACGCTCACCGCGATAATCTTCGTCAGTAAGTTGATATCGCTGGATCATGGTACCCATGGCACCATCCAGAATTAAAATTCTTTTTTCCAGTTCTTGTTTGATATCGGGCATACTTTTGGCTTCGTTTATAATGCGTGGCAAAGATAAGATAAAAGATAAAAAACGAAGTATTATTAAAAGAGAACAGATAAATTATCTACCAAATATTGGTTTTGCTGTGTGAATTATCTAAAATTGAAGCAAAGATAGTGTTATGCCAAAGTTCGACGAAACCGACCGATTGATTCTGAAATATCTTCAGGAGGATGCCAAATTAACAACTAAGGAGTTAGCCGGCCGCCTGAACCTTTCTCCCACTCCTGTTTATGAGCGGGTAAAACGACTTGAGAGTGAGGGCGTTATCAAAAAGTATGTGGCTGTAATAGACAGAGAAAAGGTAGGGAAAGACCTCATGGTGCTTTGCAATATCCGTCTCAAAGAGCACGAGCAAAAAGCGGGAGCCAAGTTCGTCAAAGAAATTACAGAATTGCCTGAGGTGGCTGAATGCCTCAATATTTCAGGCGATTATGACTTCCTCATCAAAGTCGTGGTTTCAGACATGCGTGAATATCAAAGTTTCATCATGAATAAACTCGCCTCGCTGGAGAATATCGGCAGCACCCAAAGCATTTTTGTGATGGGAGAGATTAAGAATGAGAATATGTATTTGCCGGAACTTTAATCAGGTTAAAATAAAGCCAGGCTCTTTTCCTCCATCTCCCGCATCCGTTTTTCGTCCTTTTCTGTTTTATCTTTATACCCACATAGATGAAGCAGGCCATGAGCCAAAACACGTCTTAATTCTGTATCAAAAGGAGAATTATAGGTCTCTGCGTTTTCACGAACACGTTCAATGCTGATGAAAATATCGCCTTCAATGATTTCTTCTTCCTCAGAATTATCAAAGGTGATGATATCTGTGTAGTTGTCATGATTGAGGTACTCCATATTGATTTCATAAAGACCTTCATCGGTCATAAAGATATAATTGAGTTCCTCAATTTTGAACCCCTCATTCTGAGCAACAGTTTCAAGCCATTTCTCAATTTTTGATGGGTTATCCAGTTCAAAATCAATGTCTTCTGCGTGGAATTCTATCATTTTGTTAATTGATTAAAAGCTTCGTCTGAAACATTGAGCAAATTAACTTTTGGGAGTCTTTTAGTTAGTTCTCTCCAGTTTTCATCTTTTTGATAGACTTCTTTCAGCATTTTGTCTGCCTTTTCAATATCACCATTATTCGCAAGGGTAATAGCCGTCCAATATTGCATTTCTAAGTTGTCAGGGAACATCTGCATAGCAGCATTATAGGCTTTCATAGCATTCTCCATCTCACCGGTTTCCACGTACAAATCTCCCGCATTCATATACTCGTAAGCCCGTTGAACGTTGAGAAGTCTGGCTATTTCAACAATTGGATTTTCATGATCATCTACCCTTAAATCAACGATATAATCATCGTTCCATGGCTCACCGGTGCTTTCAACTTTGACTACCCGAATAGCGGCCGATTGTTTTCCACGAATATCACCTCCTTCGTTCTGAGCAGCCTGTAAGGCAAGTAAAATCCGCTCGGCTAATGACTGACCTTTAGAGGCTTCAAAGGCTTTTGACATAGCCTCAGGTACCGTTTTGTTGAGCATCATATTGGCCTGAACCGAATAATTCTCTCCGGTAATATGCCCTGCATAATCCACGCAATTGGTTCCGGTATGTGTGGCCACATTGCCATAAATGTCAATCATGCCTACCTGTCTTACCTCACGCCCCTCGTCCGCCGTAAGAAGCGTATTCAAGGTTTCAACTGCAGAAAGTCCGTTTTCCATCATTAAAAGGCCTTTTGGGCCGAACGACTTATTGACAAATGACTGGGTAGCCACAACACCGGCCCCTGATTTTGCCCATGCCACTACGTTTCCGACACTAAACCAATGACTTTGCACCCCAACACCCATTTCGCCTGTTGCTGTGTCAATTGCTACAATAGAAAACGTATGAGCAAGTCCATCTTCTTTTTTGAAAAACTGTGCCTTTGTGAGCAAAGGAAGCAAAAAGAGTAGAATGATTTGTTTCATAATTGATTAGACAATGAAGTGAAAAACAAAACCTGAAAATAAGCCTAAAAGTGTTCCAACCACAATTTCAGGGAAAGTATGTCTGCCCAGCTGAACTCTGCTGTAAGCTATTGCCATAGCAAAAAACAGCATGCTAAACGCATAGGTATTTTCAACGCTGACCAGCAAAATGGCAATAAAAAAAGAAACGGTGGTATGCATTGAAACTTTGAGTTTCTGGTTTATGATAAAACCACCAATGGTCAAAACCATACTGGCCCATACCCCTGATTTGACCATCCAGGAATAATCCTGAAAATAGAGGTATCCCACCAGAATTAGCTGTAAAACAATGATGACCGGGTAAAGTGAATTACGCTTTTTACGTTCAGAGACATCGAAATTATGATAATCTCCTTTTTTCATTTTGTACAGGATGTACAATACGACTGGCACAACGAAAACACCGAGGGCGGTCAAAGTCAGCTCAATTGCTTTTTCTTTACCGAATTCTTTAAAATTGACCAGAATAACAAAAACACTGACCAACAAAACCGGGTGACCCACAGTTGAAACAATGTTGGACAGTGTTCTAAGAATTTTGGGAGGCAAAGGCTTTTCTGTTTACGGCCCGAAGATAAACCTAAATCTGCTTAATGAGGCAATTTGTGACGGAATCTGCCATAAACCCACACTCCAGCTATTGCGGAAATAAGGGTGAACACAGTGGTAACGAAACCTGCACCAATTTGAGCATAAATAGGGCCCGGGCATGCTCCGGTAAGAGCCCAGCCAAAACCAAATAGCAGGCCTCCGAAGATTTGCCCCTTTGAGAACTCTTTAGGTCTTATACTAATCTGTTCACCGTTTAGTGCTTTGACTTTGAATTTCTTCAAAAGCCATACGGAAATAATGCCTGTAAGCACTGCAGAACCAATAACGCCATACATATGGAAGCTCTGAAACCTGAACATTTCCTGAATTCTAAACCAGGAAATGACTTCGCTTTTGATAAGTACTATACCAAATAAGAGCCCACCAATGATGTATTTAAAATTCTCTATAAAACGCTCAAATCTGGAATATTCATGAGGTAACTTATTACCAGGGATGTGTTCTTTTTCCCATTTTGAGGTTTCCTGAACAGTAATATCTGAGTGCTGCATGATTAAAACAGTTTAAAGATGAATGGGAAGAAAAGATGGGTCATCATAAAGCCACCGATCATGAAACAAACGGTTGCTACCAAAGATGGCCACTGGAGATTTGACAAACCCATAATGGCGTGGCCCGAGGTACATCCACCGGCATATCGGGTACCGAAGCCAACTAAAAAGCCTCCTAAAATGATAAAGAAGAAGCCTTTCAGTGAGAATAACTCGCTTAGGGTGAAAATGTCAGAAGGTAATAGCCCATTAAAATTATTAACCCCGAGGGCTTTAAGCTCAGCGATGGTTTGAGGATTAAGGTCTACATCGGCACCGTTACTTAAAAAGTTAACAGCCACAAAAGCCCCAATAATAATTCCGGAAGCAAAAAAGAATATCCATTGCTCTTTTTTCCAGTCATATTGAAAAAACGGAACCTTACCCGGAATCACGGCGGCACAGAAATGCCGCATGCTGTTCGATATACCGAAGGTTTTGTTTCCCAGGATGAGTAGAAGTGGAATGGTGAGCCCAATAACCGGCCCTGCAACATACCAGGGCCATGGTTTTAAAATATTCTCTAACATATCAGTGGTTTTAAATAGTACTCTAGTGGTTTAGTAGAGTAAACTAAAGCCCGTTAAATAAAGTTCAAAAACTATTTTCAAGCCTTTTAAACTAAATTCAGTTTTAGAGAGTCTTGATATGTATACAGCTAGATTATGAGAGTCGGGATATTAGCGCTTTTGGTTCTTTTTGCCTTTGGATGTAAGGGTGATGATGTGGACCCTGATTTTGGTACAGGAGATGTCAGGATCAGGATATGGAATGACACGGAGTATGTTATGAATGATATTTTCGTGGATACCGGTGGCGGAGAGAATGATTATGGTGAGCTTTCTTCTTTCGATAAGTCTGTATATATGCGATACAACTCGGCTTACCGATATGCTTTTGTGTCATTCAAGATCAAAGGTAAGGCATACACTATACAACCCATTGACTATGTAGGGGAGGAGCCTCTGGCTAAGGGGAAGTATACCTACAGGCTTTCAGTGGATAACCTGAATTCCACTTATGCCATTCTCGAATTTATTGAAGATTAAGACCATTTCGGAAGACTTTTAAATGAAGTCATAAAAAAACGAGCTTGAAACCAAGCTCGTTTTTAATATACAGGATTAGAGAAAAAAAGGTCTAAAGCATTGTTTTGGGTTCGACATACTGCGTGAGGTCAAATTTATTAGTGCCTTTAAGGGCTGCGAAACCTCCGTTAATGTTGACTACCTCGTCAAAGCCTCTTGATTTCAGAATGGATGCCATAATCATCGATCTGTACCCTCCGGCACAATGCAGGTAATATTTCTTATTGTTTTTAAGTTCAGCCATATGCTGATTGATAAAATCAAGAGGGAAGTTCTCAATACCAATAATGTGCTCTGAGTCGTATTCACTCTTTCTTCTGATGTCAAGTACATCAAGGTTTTCATTCGAATAGAAAAGCTTGGCAAAGTCATTTGCATCAATTGTTTCGATGGAATCTATGTCTTTGCCTGACTTTTTCCAGCTATCAATTCCGCCATCAAGGAATCCAATGGTGTGATCATATCCAACTCTTGATAATCTGGTTACGGCCTCTTCCTCGGTACCCGGTTCAGCAATCAAAAGAATTTTTTGCTGCAAATCAGGAATCAAAGTGCCTACCCAGGTGGCAAAAGTACCATCAAGGCCAATATTGATAGAGTTTGGAATAAAGCCAGTCGCGAATTTATCCGGGTCTCTTAGGTCAAGCATTAGTGCTTCTGTTTCTTCAGCAGCAGCCTCAAAAGCTTCGGGACTCAGGGCTTGTAAGCCTCTTTCAAGTACTTCATCAATACTTTGATACCCCATCTTGTTCATCACCGCATTTTTTGGGAAATATTGTGGCGGAGCAACCAGTCCGTCAAGTACGCTTTCTACAAATTCCTCCTTTGTATTGGCTTGAAGGGCATAGTTAAATTTACGCTGGTTGCCTAGAGTGTCTGTGGTCTCTTTGCTCATGTTTTTACCACAGGCAGAACCGGCTCCATGGCCCGGATAAATTATTACACTATCCGGCAGTGGAAGAATCTTGTTCTGAAGGCTGTCATATAAATGTCCAGCAAGGTCTTCCTGAGAGAGGTCAGATTTCACCGCCAGGTCAGGGCGACCTACATCACCAATAAAAAGGGCATCTCCTGTAAAAACTCCATTTTCAACCCCATTTTCATCAATCAGTAAGAATGATGTTGATTCCATAGTGTGGCCAGGAGTGTGCAGGACTTTGATTTTAACATTTCCTAATGTGAGAATTTCGCCATCTTCTGCAATATGAGCGGCATATCCCGGTTCCGCAGTAGGACCAAAGACAATAGTGGCTCCTGTTTTGTTTGAAAGATCAATATGGCCGGAAACGAAATCAGCGTGGAAGTGCGTCTCTAGCACATACTTTATTTTGGCATTGTCTTTTTTTGCTCTCTCGATATATGGAGCAGACTCTCTAAGTGGGTCGATAATTGCTGCCTCACCATCTGATTCGATATAGTAAGCGGCTTCGGCTAAACAGCCGGTGTAAATTTGTTCTACTTTCATTTTTGAAATAGGTTTTTAGTTATAAAACAATCATTTCAAAGCTCTTCAGCGAGCTTGTAGAACAAATTTGGCGATTACCCCCGATGCATTAAAGTGACATCAGTTACATAATCAGGGTAAAATGAGGAAGGTCATAAAAGTTGAACTTTGTTACGTGAAAGTTTAACTTTTCCGATTTTTTCGAGTTGCTTTAGCAAACGGGAAACCACTTCTCTTGAGGTTGCCAGCTCATTGGCTAACTCTTCATGAGTGGCGTACAAAATGTGTGAACCTCCTGTGAGCTCAATTTTCTTTTTGATGAGGCTCAATAGTCTTTGATCAAGCTTATTAAAGGCGATGCAATCGATGGTTTCAAGCATGTCCTCAAAACGTTTCTGATAGGTATTAAATACGAATTGTTTCCAGCTGGGGTACTGGCAGATCCAGTCATCCACTTTTTCGTAGGGTAGCGAAATGAGTTTTACATCTTCTTCCACCTGAGCAATAATTTCACTGGTTCGGTCTTGTACACAGCAGGTTAAAGACATAGCACAGCTGTCCATGGCTGAGATATAGTAAAGCAAAACCTCTTTGCCATCTTTATCCTGACGCATGATTTTTACAGAACCTTCTAATATGATTGGGGCAAAACGAATGTAACCACCCGGTCGCATTAAATAGCCCCCGGCTTTCATTTCCATGTAATTGCCTACCTCTTGCATTTCTTCAAGAAGCCCTTGTTCAAATAGACCGCTGAAGCGTTCCTGGTAAAATTCTATATCTAACTGCATGTATTATCTTATTCTACTCAATTTACAATAATAGTGATTTGATCAATCTATTAACAACAGGGCAAAAAAAAAGCTCCCGTTCTCAGAACAGGAGCTAGAATAAATATCCTTTTGATTACCTAATTGTTTGTATCTCAAATTTAAGTTTCGCCGGGGTGTTTCTTGGAATAACCTGTTGGTTTCTGAGGTATTCTAAGCTATAAACATTTGAAATAACTTTTGAGAATTTCTCAAAAACGCCCTTTGCCTGAGCAATAGTTTTAGGGAAACTGGCTGAGCCACCGTTACCAGAAAGTTTTGTCAGGATGGACTGATCTACACCACCATCACCATCTAAACCAATAGCAAAGCTACTTATCGTGTAGTCTTTATTCGATTTGATTCGGTTCAGGAGGTAGTCAACGTTCACGTTTGGAGAAGAATTATTATCGGAACCATCGGTGAACACAAACAGAACCTTACTTTGAGAATCAGAATCCTGAAGCATGTCAATACCAAGGTCTACAGCATCGTACAAGGTGGTGAATTTACCTTGAGTAAGACCATTAACATAGGTTTTCAGATCCTCGCGATTGGTAGTTAAGGGATGACTTCTTACATCATCTGCAAAGTCAACAACTCCCATTTGAACTACAGATCTGTCATCAAAAACCTTATCAATGAAATCGTTGGCATATTGTTTAATCGTGCTGAAGTCTTCGCCCAATGATTCAGAACGGTCAAGAACTAAAACAACCGAAATGTCTTCAGACTGGGTAAAGTCCATGGTAAACTCAATATCTTTTTTCCACGCTCCATCTCTAAGCTCGTAAGCGGTGATGTTTTCGATATTATAGTTGTTTTGATTCTGATCAATAATTCTGAAGTTATCAATCTCTACGGTTGTAAAAGAGCTTCCCTCAGCACGTCCTTCAAAGGTCTTGCTGAAGTCAATTTTGATTTCTCTTGATGTATTGATTTCATCAAACCTTATTTCCGGGTTTCGACCGGTGGTATTCCAAAAGTCCAGATAAATTTCAAAATCACCTCCCGGTTGTGGATCATTTCCACCTCCACAAGACACTGCAACAAAAGTAACTGCTAAAAGAAAAGCCCGCAGAATGGCGGAATTCTTGAAGAAATTCATGGTAAAAATGTTTTAGTTAAGCACGTTTTTGTAACGATCAATCTCTGCAAACAGTATCTGTCTCCTTAGATTTTCTCGTAATTTGCAACAAATATAAACAGATGGAGGTAGGAATCATAATTTTGGCAGCCGGAGAATCGAAAAGAATGGGAATTCCTAAACAATTACTCGACGTAAATGGTAAATCATTACTACTAAATGTAATTGACTCAGCCTTAGATACTTCGTGCTATCCGGTTACGGTGGTAGTAGGTGCACATAAAAAGGCAATCGTTCCGGTTTTGAAAGACTTACCTATCAATATTGTAGATAATCCAAGGTGGGAATCGGGCATGGCCGGTTCGATCAAAATGGGTATGGTGGGTAGTTACTTATTGTCCAAAACTATAGAAGCAGTGATTATCACAACATCAGATATGCCCGAGGTTAGTTCATCTGTTTTAAAAACTTTGATTGAGAAAGCCAGAGCAACTAACGCTAATATCATAACGAGTAAGTATAACGATGCCATTGGCGTGCCTGCGTTAATCAAAAGGCCGTTTTTTGAGGAATTACTCAATCTTGAAGGTGATCAGGGAGCAAGGCAAATTTTCAAGAAGTATAAAAATGAACTGGTTTCTATTGATTTTAATGGCGGAGCCATTGACCTTGACACCAAAGAAGACTACTATAACTACGTTAATTCTCAAAACTAGATGAAGGCTATCGCCTACTACCTTTCCTTACCTTTTATCTATTTCTTTTCATATCTGCCATTTCCGGTATTATATGTTTTATCTGATATTCTGGTTTTTCCCCTTCTCTATTATGTGACCGGTTACAGAAGAAAAGTTGTCTTTACTAACCTCCAAAACTCTTTTCCTGATAAATCAGAGAAAGAGTTAAGAGAAATTGAAAAGAAGTTCTACCGATACCTGGCAGACCTTTTTATGGAAACGGTCAAATTCTTTACCATAAGCGAATCTGAACTTAAAAGGAGGTATGTTTTCAGAAATCCTGAAATAGCCGATCAATGGTATGAAGAAGGGAGAAATATAGTGTACACACTGGGCCATTACGGCAATTATGAGTGGATGGCTCTGGCCCTTGATTTTGCGATAAAGCACAGAGGTAAAGGGCCTTTCAGAGAAATGAGTAATCCTTATTTTAATCAGCTTTTTTGGCGTTCCAGAGCTCGTTTTGGTACAGAGCTTTATCCAACCTATAAAACCATGGAGGCGATCAGAAAACCTTCTGAGGAGCCCTATCTCGTTGCACTCGCTAATGATCAGTCGGCTCCACCTGACAAGTCATATTGGACTACTTTTCTGAATCAGGATACTTCCTTTTTTGTAGGTACAGAGAAAATTGCCAGGACTTTTAATATGCCCGTTCTTTTTGCGGCTATCAGCAGAATTAAGCGGGGATATTACGAAATCAATTTTAAGGTAATAACTCACACTCCCCAAGAGGAGCCCGAGGGAGATATCATGGAAAAACATGCCCGGTTACTAGAGAATCAAATTCTCAATCAGCCGGAGTATTGGCTTTGGAGCCACAGAAGATGGAAACATAAAAAACCCGAGGGTCTTGATAAAGGTTTTAGTTTTAAGAAAAGATAATGACGACTTAAAGATCATCTAAGTCGCCTAGTCCTTCTCTTACTACTTCCGGGTAATCATCGAGAAAAGACACCACCGTGGAAGGTGTAATTCCACTCCAACCTCCATCAATAATGAGGTCAGCTTTATGTGTATTTTGGTCAATGATTATTTCAATATCATTCGGATATTCAAGAATATCATCAACGTCATCTTTGACCGAAGTAGTGATAATTGGGTTACCTAAGGCATTGACTATAGCCTGGGGGATTGGATGATCTGGTACTCTTATTCCAATATTTTTTCGATTGGATTGGAGCAACTTTGGTAATTTGTTCGTGGCCGGAAGAATGAACGTAAATGGCCCGGGGAATGCCTTTTTCATTACTTTAAAGGCTTTATCACTTACCCTAGCGTAATCGGCAATATCGCTCAAATCACTACATACAATAGAGAAATTGTTTTTCTGAGCTTTCATTCCTTTTAGCTGACTTAATTTTTCGACAGCCCGGTTTTGATAAATATCACAGCCCATGGCATAAACGGTATCCGTCGGGTAAATGATGATTCCACCATCTTTTAATAATCTAACGATCTGATCAATTTTTGAGGGATCAGGATCCGACTCATATATTCTTAAAACCTCTGCGGCCATTTTCTATTTGTTTTGATAATCAAGAACCAGAAAGCAAAATGCCTTAATTCCAAGCCCAAAACCACTCTCATCAAGTCTGAAGTCAGGTGTATGGTGTGCCGGAGCTTCTTCAGGCTTCATTGAAGGGGCCATTCCCCCAAGAAAAAAGAACAACCCTGGTACCTCTCTTGCAAAATAGGAGAAATCTTCCGCTCCCATAACCACTGATTTTTCAACGACATTCTGGTCACCTGCAGCTTCTTTTAAACTTGGCAACATTTGAGTTGTTAAAGCCGGGTCATTTTCTGTGACCGGGTAGCCGGGTTCTATCAGAACTTCGGCAGTGGCTCCCGCACTTTTTGCTATGTTTTCAGCGATTTCTTTGATTCTTCGGTGAACCAGTTCTCTTTGTGCTACTCCCAGTGTTCTGATGGTTCCCACCAATTTTACCTCTTCAGGAATGATATTATGTCGGTTTCCACCATGAATAGAACCTACGCTCACAACAGCTGGTTGATCAATTAATTTGACATTTCGGCTTACTATGGTATTCAGCCCCATAACGATCTGAGAAGCTGTTGAAACAGGATCAACACCCGACCATGGATAAGCTCCATGCGTTTGTTTTCCTTTTACGGTAATGTAGAATTGATCAACTCCGGCCATTGTTGGGCCGGGTCGGTAATGAATTTGCCCGGCCGGTGTTTGCGAATTGATATGCAAACCGAAAGCGACATCTACCTTTGGATTTTCCAGGACACCCTCTGCAACCATCAGGTCAGCTCCAAATCGGATACCTTCTCCAAAAACGCCTTCCTCGGCAGGCTGGAAGATAAACTTGACCGTACCTTTAAGTTCATTTTTATGTTTGGCCAGAATTTCAGCTGTTCCCATGAGAATGGCCATGTGGCTGTCATGACCACAAGCGTGCATCACACCGGTCTCAGAGCCATTGTATATGGTTTTTACCTCCGATTTAAAAGGCAAATCAACTCTTTCAATCACCGGTAAAGCATCCATATCTGCCCTCAAGGCAATCACGGGCCCCTCTTTTGCTCCTTTCAGAAGACCAACTACCCCGGTTTTGGCAACGCCTTCCGTAACCTCTATCCCCAAAGATTTAAGATGCCTGGCAATAATGCCAGCTGTTCTGACTTCCTGATTGCCCAGTTCCGGGTGTTCATGGAAATCTCTTCGCCATTGAATAACTTTTGACTCAATTTCGGCAACTTCATTTTCTATTTCAGACTTCAGCTTCCCCTGACTCATAACATTTTGAAAGGCCAAAAGAGTAAGTACGAGAGCTGAAATCAATGATTTTCTGTTTCTTTTCATTGCTTTGCAATATACTTATTAAGTGTTAATTGAGCCTCTATAGGTCTGTCTGTGGCAAAAATTTGTACGCCGTTTTTATACCAATTAATGTAAGGCTCATTGTTTTTAGATTCAGCCAAAGCATCTAATTTACCCAAGGTACCTAGTATGGTAGGAATTCTTTTTCTTTTAAGAAGTTTCAAAAGTTTTCGGTCCGGGTTTTGTGTCCCTGTAAAAGCGGCAATTCGGTTTGCAGAAATACCAGTGCTGATAAATTATCGGTATTCGTCCATTGAGCGAATTCCTACTGAAATGACGGCTTTTTTTGACAAGTTATTGATAGTCAAAACCTCACTCCAGGAGTAGGTAGTTAGAAGGCAGTTTCCAAAAGAATCCAAAGTTTCTATTTCTTCGATGATCTTTTGATGGGGAATATTTCTTTTGATATCCACGGTAAGCGGGGTTTCTTGATTTGCCCATTGCAGTACTTCATTGAAAGTCGGGATCTTGTAGCTGGTTATATTCCCGAAATTGTCTTTAAGGAAGAAAACGGATAGTTCTTTATAAGTTTTTTCACTCACCAAGCCAGAACCGGTTGATGTTCTTTCCAATGATTCATCATGCATTAAAACGAGGACACTATCTTTGGTCATTCTGACGTCACACTCAATCATAGCTTTTGGCAAAACCTCATGATAATGTTTGAAAGACTCAAGACTGTTCTCCGGCCATCCCTCTTCAAAACCACCACCTCTGTGAATTGATATTTGAACATCTTTGAGGAAACTATTGTCGTAATTAGTGTATTGTTCGGGCTGTTGCAGCTGGCTTGTTTTGCACGAAAAAAAGAAGCAGACTAGCAGCAACGGGCGGATTAAAAATCTCATATTCACTTCAATAAACAGGCTTTGCTTTAAGTTTATGCAATTTATGTTTCGTGTAAAATTTGTCACCAAATTACTTCTTTGTGGCCTTATTCTTATCTCGGTTAAGTTGTTTTCTCAGGAGAGTGTTGAAGTCCTGAACCCTCCGGGACAAAACTGGCAGAAAATAGAGAATGAAAAATCCACCATTATTTATCCGGAAGGGATTGAACATCAGGCCAAAAGGGTGGCAAGTATTGTTGATGATATTGCCAAAAAGCAAAACTCCAGTATTGGTTCAAAAGTGATCAATGTGCCCATTATCTTGCATACGCAAAGCATGGAAGCCAATGGTTTTGTAGCTACAGCCCCCTTCAGATCTGAATTTTATCCTCTTGGAATAGCCGATTGGAATATTACCGGAACAAATAACTGGACTGATCTGCTGGCTATTCATGAGTATCGGCATGTTTTACAATCGAGTAATACGCTGGTTGGAATAACGAAATTGGGTAGAATTCTTACCGGTCAATTTGGTTGGGGAACCATGAGACTTTTGACGTCGCCTAATTGGTTTGCCGAAGGTGATGCAGTAGTTTCTGAGACTGTTTTTACTGATCTGGGTCGAGGTCGCCTTCCCTCATTTACGTTTGAACAAAGAGCTCTGCAACAGGCTGATAAAAAGGTTAGTTATGTTAAAGCCAGACATGGTTCGTATAAAACTCAAATGCCAAGCCATTATCCATTTGGCTATCAAATGGCCCTTTATGCCCGTAAAGAGTTTGGTAATGATATCTGGTCAAAAGTGGTGAGAGACGCCAACCAGTTCGACCGCATTTTCTACCCTTTCAGCGGAGCTTTGAAAAAAAATACGGGACTGCGGCCGAAGCAACTTTACCGGAAAGCTTATGATGAGCTGAACTCAAACTATTCCGAATTGCTTTCAAGTCGGGAGTTTTCAAAATTAATAAATCTCACTGAGCCTCAAAAAACGGTTACAGAGTATTCTTATCCTCATATCTTCAAAGGGCGAATCATTGCAAGAAAAAGTTCCTACAAACAAACAGCTCATCTGGTCTCCATCCATGAAGGTAAGGAGAAAAAGTTGACCGATATCGGACACAATTCTAATGCCTATGTTTCCTATACCGGTTCCAAGGCGGCCTGGGTTGAAATAAAACAAGATCCCTATTATCAAAACAAGGACTTTCAACGCCTCATTATATATGATTTTGAAAAAGATGAAAAGACAATTCATCTTGATGGCAAAAGATTATTCTATGCTGCTTTAAGTCCAGAAGCCGATAAAATCTTCACTATCGAATTTGATATGCAAATGCGGTATTCTCTTAATTTGTATGACAGAGAGAGGGAAGACAAGTTGAGTGAGTTTCTTTTACCTGAAGGATATGAGGTCGCCTATCCTCTTTTTGACAGCATGGATGATAATGTTGTCTATCTCGCGTTAAAATCAAAAGGTAAAGAAAAGTTTGTGGCTTACCGAACTGATTCAAAAACTTTTAGTAACCTGACCGAAGAGTATGCTCATGTCATGATAGAGCCCTCTCAATCCGACACTCATCTTTTTTTTAGAGCTAGTTTTGATGGAATTGACAATATTTATGCTGTGCCAAAAGATGGGAGTAAAAGGATCTCAAAGGTGACCTCAGCCAAAATTGGAGCTGGTTTTCCCTTTGTGAATGGGCAAGAATTAATCTTCTCTGATTATCATGTTAAAGGAAATAATCTGGCCAAGACACCATTGAGCCTTCAACCGTATCAACCGCATTCTCCCAAATCCATGGAAATTTATTCGGCAGTTAATGGTCTGCCCGAAAATGATTTGATTCTGAATCATTTGCCTGATAAAAACTATCAACCTGAGAAATACAATTCGATCATCGGTGGATGGCGATTTCATTCCTGGGGTATTTTGCCAGCCTTCAGTCAGGCCGAAGGACAAGGTTTTCCAGGTTTAAGTCAGGCTGAAGGATTTGTGCGAATGGATAATTTGCTCAGTACACAGGCTCTAAATCTAAATACCACCTATTTTTTAAACGAAGGAGAAACCGAATATGGCTTCGATTACTCTCTGGCAGCATTTTTCCCGGTTATTCAGGTGGGGTATAATTTCAGAGACCGAAGTGTGCCTGCTCCAAGGGGCAATCGATTGCTGGAATTCAAAGAACAGGAAGCCCATGCAGGAATCAGAATTCCATTAGAAACAGTAAAGAATAACTTTACCTACAGTACAAACCTTGGAGCCTTTTGGAAAGGAATTCAACCGTTTCAACAGACAGGGCCTGATTCTTATCTGAATGATCCTTTTGGCCTGTACGAACTGAACGGCTCTTTCTCAGTTCTCAGAAGAAGAGCATACCAAAACCTTCAATCACGTTTTGGAGCCTCTGTAAGTGGGACATTCAGTCAGTCTTTGCAGCAGGGAATGGCGGGCCTGTACAGGTTTGGAGGTACAGTTTATTTGCCAGGTGTTAGTCTGAACCATGGCGTCAGAATCACAGCGGCCACACACTTTGAAAGTCTCGAAAACACCTACCAGTTTCCGGATAATTTTAGCTCAGCCCGAGGATTCGCCGTAGGTGGATTAGAACAGGTAAATCGACTGGCTTTTAACTATCAATTGCCACTATTATATCCTGATTTGGGCATTCCCGGAATAACTTATATCCGTCGACTTAGGGCAAATCTTTTTTATGATGTCGCTGAAATAAGAAACTCCACGGCGAAGACTAACATTGCTTCTGTGGGGATGGAGTTGTTGGCAGATCAGGTAGCACTGAATATTTTACCCATACCAGTCGGTGTCCGTCTTGGCTATCGTTTAAAGAATGATCTCATTAGTTATGACTCGCCATTTTTCATCAATCTGATGATAGGAGAGTAAAAAGTTGAATAGTCTGAAAGTTAAAGAGTTTAGAGGTCAAAGAGTTTGAAAGTTGACCAACAGATAATAAACCAACTTAAAGACTTTATACTTCCAGACTTATAGACTTCCTAAATTTCAGACTTCTACACCACCACGTTCACAATTCTCTTCGGCACCACGATGATTTTTCGAAGGGGCTTTCCATCCATCCATTTGATGACTTCGGCGTTGGCCAGAACTTCTTTCTCGATTTCTTCCTTTGTTGCTTCCGCCGGGAATTGCAACTGTACTCTCACTTTTCCACCAATCTGAATAGGGTAGGTGATACTGTCTTCTTTCAGATAATCAGCATTAAACTCAGGGAATGCAGCTTCAGTAACACTTTTGTCATTACCTAGTTGATGCCAAAGCTCTTCAGAAATGTGCGGAGCATAAGGCGAAAGTATGATCATCAACGCCTCAAGAATGGCTTTTTTATGACATTTCAGGTCGGAAAGCTCATTCACGCAAATCATAAACGTACTTACCGAAGTATTGAAAGAGAAATTCTCAATGTCTTCACCAACTTTTTTGATGGCCTTGTGAAGGGCTTTCAACTCTTCTTTCGTCGGTTCAACTTCGGTTACCAAAGAGTTTTGATCCTGATCAAAGAACAGTCTCCAAAGTTTCTTCAGGAAGCGGGAAGTGCCTTCAATGCCTTTGGTATCCCAAGGTTTTGCTTCTGTCAATGGCCCGAGGAACATCTCATACAAACGCAAAGTGTCGGCTCCGTAACGCTCAACCAGATCGTCTGGATTTACCACGTTAAACTTGGATTTGGACATCTTCTCTACCTCGCTACCGCAGATGTATTTCCCGTTTTCCAGGATAAACTGAGGATCATCTCCAATATCATTTCTGGTGGCTTTGAATTGCTCAATATCCAGAATGTCATTGTCAACAATATTGACATCCACATGTAGCTTGGCGGTATTGTACTCTTTTCTTAATCCGTAGGAAACAAAAGTCGGCTTATCCGCATCTTTCACACGATACACAAAACTTGAACGGCCCTGAATCATTCCCTGATTGATCAGCTTTTTGGCAAACTCCTCTTGTTTTACAAAACCTCTGTCTTTCAGGAATTTATTCCAGAAACGGCTGTACAAAAGGTGACCGGTAGCGTGCTCTGTACCTCCAAGGTAGAGGTCGACATCCTGCCAGTAATCCAGAGCCTCTTTGGATGCAAATTCATTTTCATTTTGCGGGTCCATATAACGGTACCAATACCAGCTACTGCCCGCCCAACCCGGCATGGTGGAAAGCTCATATTCATGCCCCTGGTAATTCCAGTCTTTGGCACGGCCCAGTGGCGGCTCACCGCTCTCGGTCGGTTTATATTCAT
Source organism: Jiulongibacter sediminis (assembly GCF_001306455.1). GTDB lineage: Bacteria > Bacteroidota > Bacteroidia > Cytophagales > Spirosomataceae > Jiulongibacter > Jiulongibacter sediminis. The sequence continues at coordinate 436,707 of NZ_LGTQ01000005.1, forward strand.
CAATTTCAGGTAATACCACCGGTAGATCTTTTTGATCAACCAGATAAGGTAGATCGTTTTTGAAATACACCGGCACGGGCTCACCCCAGTAACGTTGACGAGCGAAAACGGCATCACGAAGTCTGTACTGAATTTTCCCTTTTCCAATTTTATTGGCTTCCAGATGTTCAATCAACGTGTTGACAGCATCTGAATAGTTTTTACCCTCGATCATTCCGTGCAGATAAATTCCTTCTTTGGTATCATCGGCAGCCTCCTCAAGGTTTTGCTGAGCATCAGAAACGGCAGGAATCGGCAAATCAAAATGAGTGGCAAAAGCCCAGTCACGCTGGTCTCCACTTGGCACGGCCATTACCGCTCCAGTACCATAACCTGCCAATACATAATCAGCAATCCATACCGGTACTTTTTCACCAGTCAAAGGATGTACGCAGTAAGCTCCTGTGAAGGCTCCTGAAACCGTTTTGACATCAGACATACGATCTAACTCCGATTTTTTCGCAGTTTCAGCGATGTAAGATTCAATGGCCTTTTTTTGCTCAGCAGTCGTAATCTTAGCCACCAATTCATTCTCCGGAGCTAAAACCATAAAGCTTACGCCGTAAATGGTGTCAACTCGAGTGGTGAAAACTTCAACATGATTCACTGTTTCGCCTTCAAGTTCAACTGCATTTTCCAATAGGAATTTCACAGAAGCACCTTTTGAACGACCGATCCAGTTTCGTTGCTGATCTTTTAGGGAAGGTGACCAGTCAACCTGATCAAGACCATCAATCAGACGGTGACAATAGGCCGTAATACGCATCATCCACTGACGCATTTTCTTTTGAATAACCGGATAGCCGCCACGCTCGGAGACTCCATCTTTGACCTCATCGTTGGAAAGTACCATTCCCAGCTCAGGGCAGAAATTCACCACCGAATCAGAGAGATAAGTCATCCGGTAATCCAGAGTGATTTTGTATTGCTCTTCTTCTGAGAATGAGTTCCACTCCTCAGCTGTAAACTCAGGCAAATCATCAGCACAAACGGCGTTTGCGGCAGCAGAGCCACCTTTTGAGAAAAGAGCCTTCAGCGTCTCAATATCTTCGGCTTTATCGGTGTCTTTATTATACCAGCTATTGAAAAGCTGCATAAAAATCCACTGCGTCCATTTGTAATACTCTGGAGAAGATGTTCTTATTTCTCGAGACCAATCGTAACCAAACCCAATGTTTTTGAGCTGTTTGATGTAAGTCTCAATATTTTTCTCCGTCGTAATGGCCGGGTGCTGACCGGTTTGAATGGCGTATTGCTCAGCCGGCAAACCAAAGGAATCAAAGCCCATGGGATGCAGCACATTAAAGCCTTTCAGCTTTTTGTATCTGGCGTAAATGTCAGAGGCGATATACCCTAGCGGGTGACCTACATGAAGCCCGGCACCAGACGGATATGGGAACATGTCAAGCACATAAAATTTGGGTTTAGAAGGGTCAATATCAACCTTATAAGTCTGGTTGTCTTCCCAATATTTCTGCCACTTTTTCTCTATCGTCTGATGTTCGTAAATCGCCATTTTTGCTTCGGATTCTTAAAATTTTGGCAAAAATAGGGAAAATGAACTGAGCATCAACGCGAAAAACTAAAAAGCCGAAGCCCGCTGAGTTTAACTCAAACATGCCTTGGCATAATCCACACATTTTTTCACTTCCTGAACGGCGTCAGAGCCATCCGGAATCGGGTATTCCAGCTCAACAGAAACCGGAATATTATAACCTTTGTCTTTCAAAAGGTTCAAAACCTCACAAATCGGTGTATCGCCGGTGCCCCAGGCCACATTATCTCCTCCGTTTTCTTTGTTTTTGCGATCTTTAAGATGCATGCTGCTGATACGGTCATGATGCTTTTCGATCAGTCTTAACAAACTTTCCGTCGTGTTATCTCCACCTGCTGCGATATAATGGCCGCAATCCAGATTCAACGTATTATATGGAGATTGAGCTAACGCTTCATCCCATAGTGTATCAGTAGCCTGAAGGTGAGCGTGGTAGCCAACAAATACGCCATGTTTTTCGCCAAATTTCCCCAGTCTGGCCGACTGTTCTGAATTTCTTGGAAGCTCCACAGTAACTGAAGGAGAACCTAAAATTTTCGCCACCTTCATGCCGTACTCGATTTCAGCATCGGTATTGTTTTCACCAAAAGTGGAGGGTTTAAATGCATATACTGTTATACCAGCTTTCTTGAGTTTTTTAGCAGCCTTTTTAAAAGGGGCCATTGAAACAGTCGTCCGCCAATTACTTAAATCATTACGGTATTGCTCCATTTGGCTTCTTTCCTCATCGGTGAAAGGTCTTCTGCCGTTGGCAAAAACCTTTCTGAAATCAATTGGGTTTTCAGGTGCTCCGGCAAAACTTTCAATGGGGTCACCCATCAATTCAATGGCATTCATGCCGCATGTTTTGCAATAGGCAATCACTGAATCCAGATCACTTTCCATGCTTCTGAATGAATAGGTGATGGCTCCAATGGGCGGACCAGCCACCGCTGAAGTTTGAAAAAAGGAAGCTAAAGCCTGATTGGCAATCAATGTAGTGCCACCAATGGCAAAACCGGTATTACGTAAAAAGTCTCTTCTGTTCATATTTCTTAGGGTTTAATAATCGTCGTTTAATCCAAAAATTCGCTTGTTTGTTTTCCAGGCACCCCGGGTGAAATCAGGAATCTCTACCGGTGAGCTGCCACGGGCAATAGAAAGCTCCGATAAAGGACTGATGGCCGACCAAACAGCGGCATCGTAAACATCAATCGGAGGAGCTACTTTATTTTTAATGGCCTCAATAAAACCTCTAAGCACAAAGAAGTCAATTCCACCATGTCCTGCATTTTCGGCTGATTCGGCATGCTTTTTCCATAAAGGGTGGTCATATTTCTCGGCATATTCATCAAAAGACTCCCAACGGTGAGCTTTTTCTGAAACATTTTGAAGGTAGATGGAATTGTTATCCCGCATCCAAACGCCTTCTGTGCCTTGTGCCCTAAAACCCAGTGAGTAGGGTCTTGGAGAGTTTGTGTCATGAATGAGTACAATGTTTTCGCCATTCTCGCAAGCAATGGTTGTTGTTACAATGTCACCCAACTTAAATTTGACTTTGGCATTCGGGTGATCTTCGCCGGCCTGGTCAACAATGTGTTTGTGCAGTCCGCGGGCCTTAGTTGCCATGGAAGTCAGATAATTGAACTTGTTACCACGATTAATGTCGAACCAGTGAGCCACAGGACCTAGACCATGGGTGGGGTAGATGTCTCCATTTCGGTCAATGGAGTGTTGCGTACGCCAGCGAGCCTCGGCCAAAGCTTTTTCTCCGAACTCAACACCACCTCCGTTATAGTTTTTTCCGTCATTGAATTTTACATCTCTCAGGTCATGCTGGTAACCACAATGGGCATAGAGCATTTCTCCAAACATTCCTTTCCGAATCATATTCAGAACCGTCATGACATCACGGCGGTAACAAACGTTTTCCAGAATCATACAGTGGGAGCCGGTCTCTTCAGCGGTATTGACTAAGTCCCATGATTCTTGTAAAGTTACCGTTGCTGATACTTCTACGGCAGTATATTTACCTGCTTTCATGCCGTCAACAGCCATAGGTACGTGCCATCTCCATGGAGTGGATATCACAATACCGTCGAGATCTTCCTTTTTGCAAAGCTCTTTATAGGCGTAGTCATTTCCGGTATACACTTGTGGAGCTTTAACTCCTTTGTCTTCAAATAATTTAAGGGTTCTTTTTACTGCATCAGCATCAATATCGCAAATGGCCGGAATTTCAACATCATCTCTGAAAAGGGCCTGCATCACATGGCTGCGGCCTCTGAAACCAGTACCGATAAAGCCAAGTCTTATTTTAGAATCTGACCTTTGACTAAATTTGAAAGGAATGTAAGGCAGAGCGGCTGCTGAGGCTGTCTTTGAGATAAATGATCGTCTGTTCATAGGGTTTAATAGGGCTTATCGATGAAAAATATATTTTACGTTTCTGTACCTCATTTCATTTTCAGGATAGTCTGGTTTGAGACCAGCCCAATGGTAATCGAGAAGAAAAAACATTTCAAAAAATAAGTAGGCCTGAGGACTATCAAGACTAAACTGGTCGTCTTGTGCATCTATTACCGCCGATTGGAAAATCAGGTTGTCTTTTTCTTTTGACACAGTGAATGTTAGCTGAAAATCTTCGTCTGCTACTGTAATTTTTCCAGATGCCCGATTATAAGAATATTGACCTGTAAAGGCATATGCACTGCTTTCAAAGTTGAAAGTGCCATCCTCCTTGAAATCATAGCAAAGTTTGTTGTAACCGTTTTGAGCTATTGATGCATCACTAATTTTGATAGAGTGTAAGTCAGATTCCACATAAATAGACCCAATTTTCCAAAGCCCCAGAAGTTCATTGGGTTTAACCAACGCATCACTCTCGCAGGCTATCAGCAGGACGGATAACAGTAGAAAGGTATATCGTTTAATCATAGGGTTAATTTTCAGCAATTAAATTGAGAAAAAATTATGGTTTATCAGTCGCGAACAGATGTTTAAAATTATTTCGTAGCTCAAAAAAGCTTTAAAAGTATTTTGTCTAACTTTTTATATTAAAAACTTAAACAAAAGTTTTGCGGAGCCGAACCAATTTGAATTCTGAAAATGTTATACCTTCGAATCCTATCGAATTGAGTCAAACAAAACTCGTCGGTTTCATGATGTAGGGTACAAACTTTACCGTGGATCAGGAATCGGAAAATGAAAAACAAGTGAGAAAAAAAGTAGCTGTATTCAGAAGAGAGCATTTCAATGCTGCTCACAGGCTTCATAACCCAGAATGGTCTGATGAAAAAAATCAGGAAGTTTTCGGGAAGTGCAATAATCCGAACTATCACGGCCATAACTACAACCTTGAGGTGAAACTTACAGGTGAAATTGACCCGGCCACGGGCTACGTTTATGATATGAAAATGCTCTCTGATCTTATCAATGAGCATGTTTGTGATCGTTTTGACCATAAAAATCTCAATCTCGATGTGCCTGAGTTCAAAAATTTAAATCCATCTGCAGAAAATATCGTGGTGGTGATTTATGAAATATTAGAGAAAGCAATTAACAATTCAGAGTTGACTTTAAGTGTCAGGCTCTATGAAACTGAAAGAAACTATGTCGAGTACCCAGCATAATGATAGAAAAGTGGACGAGATTGGCGATGACCATATTTCTTCTAACATTTTTGATACTCCATTAAGGCCTGATGCTTTTGAGATGGATGATGAAACAAAAATGGCCAAAATTGAGGAGCATTTTCGAGAAATCATGCACATCATGGGTCTTGATCTTGCTGATGATAGTCTGAACGGGACGCCGCGAAGAGTGGCGAAAATGTACGTGAAAGAGCTGTTTAGTGGTCTAAATCCGAAAAATCTACCTTCACTGACACATTTTAAAAATCATTATAAGTACAAAGACATGCTTGTAGAGCGGGATATCATGTTCCACTCTAACTGTGAGCATCACTTTGTACCTATCGTGGGCAAAGCCCATGTGGCTTATATCGCAAATGGACATGTTATAGGATTGTCAAAATTACACCGGATTGTCAATCACTTTGCCAGAAGGCCTCAGGTTCAGGAGCGTATGACCATTCAGATTGGTGAAGCACTTAAAACTGTTTTAGGTACAGAAAGCGTCGCAGTAATTCTGGATGCAGACCATATGTGTGTTTCTTCAAGAGGAATAAACGATCAAACATCATCTACCGTAACTTCCTTTTACGGAGGCGAGTTTAATAACACGGATACTCGAACTGAGTTTATCAAAATGGTGGGTTTGAGGCAAAATGGGATGAAATATTAAGTCGCTATTACACTTCATAAATAAAAAGAGCGGATCGTTGTAAAACGACCCGCTCTTCTGTTTTAAACCAGATAATATTACAGCTCTCTGATTCGGATATTTCTAAAAGAAACTACATTTCCGTGGTCTTGTAAGCCGATTTTGCCGATAGAATACTTTCCGAAGTGTTCCCAGCCTTTGAATTTGCTGTTTTCTACCATGGCATCCCAACCTTCACCAGAAGTAGGATAGGTGACTGCCAAAACTCCGTTTTGCCAGATGGTAATGATATTGTCTTTTCTTTTGATGGTTACAGAATTCCACTGATCATAAGGTTTTGCGGCTGATGCAGAAGGAATCATGTCATACAGAGAGCCACCTTTACGGTTATTATTCTTGCCCTGTTTGGCATCAGGGTGATTTTCATCATCAAGTACCTGAATTTCAGGGCCACTCATGTATGGAGTATGCAATTTTTGGTCTTCAATAACACCGTAAAAAATTCCACTATTGCCGCCTTTTCCGATTTTCCACTCGAGCTGAAGCTCAAAATCTTCATAGTCCTCGTTGGTAACAATATCATTTACATTCCAGTCACTGCTTCCGTTTGGGTCAAAAACAAAAGCTCCCTCTTTATCGATTGTCCATTTGCTACTTACAGGTTCGCCAGGATGATTATAAACATGCCAGTGATCAAAGGTGCCGTCAGAGAGATTTGTCCACGCACTTTGAGCTGTTAATTGAAATGAAAAAAAGAGGGCAGAAAGAATGAGTAAATACTTCTTCATTGATTGAAATTAGAGTTTGATTGTTTAACTCAAAATTAGAGTTCTAAAATTTTAATATTTCTAAAAGTAACACCATTTGACCAATATTGAAGACCAATATGCCCTTTTTCAAACTTTCCGAAATCCGGGGAATCTTTGAATTCGCTGTGTGCTATCATTTCGGTCCAGTCTGGTTCATTCATATCTACCTCACTGGAGATTTCGCCATTAAGCCAGAATGAAATGCGGCCGTCCATTTGTTGAATGCGGGCTTCATTCCATTCGCCTGTAGGATTCGGTTTAGGGTCCTCTCCATATGAGCAGAATCCATATACTGCTCCACTCCAGCGTGTTGGGTTTTTGTAGAAGTTGCCTTCTTCCAGGAGCTTATGATCCAGTATTTGATACTCAAGCCCTGTGTTCCATGATTCTTTATATTTCGGATCTTCCTGTACATTAATAAAAACCCCACTATTACCTCTGTTGCTGATTTTCCAGTCAAACTTTAGCTCAAAGTTTTTGAATTGGCGATCAGTAATAAGATCACCGTGTTTAACATCAATGGTATAAGGATAACAGCCTAATTCTCCATCTTTTACAAACCAGGCTGAAGGTACCTTACCACGATTATATAAATGCCAGCCCTGCATAGATTTACCGTCAAATAGCAGCTCCCAGCCCTGAGCCTTTTCATTTTCTGTCAAAACATTGTGCGGGCTCAGCTCACCCTCACATGAGATAGCGATAAAGCTGCCAAAAAGAATTGAAGTGATTAGTTGATAAAAGGGCTTCATTATTTCTATTTCAATAGATAGTTCCGGGGTTAGGTTCAAAGGTTAAAATTAATAATCGAAATGTTTTACATTGGACAAAATTCGTTCTTCTGTCCATATTTTTTTTCCAGTAAACTGCTCTTTTCTGACACTACAATTCTTTATCATGCAATAGTGACAACATTGGGGTATACAGGGGTCACTATGTATGAAGATTTCAACCTCAAAAGGATAATTGCTTTGTACCATCCGTTCAAATCGGGTGACTTCCTCGTGAGCATCTTCAAGGCTCAAATAATAAGGCAATGTCAGGTGACAATCTACATGAATGTCAGGTCCGTATTTCTGGACTCTAAGGTTGTGAACATCTATCCAACGGTCCTCTCTGTTTTTATTCAGGATTTCTAAAAGCTGTACAAAAGTCTTTTCATCAAGTTCATCCATCAGGCCACTGATTGATTTTTTGACAATCCGGTAGCCGTTATAGATGATAATTACAGCTAGAATGAGGGCCAAAATGCCATCGATATAGGTCTTTTGAGTCAGTTTGACCAGAAACAAACCTGCGATCAGGATTACAGTACTAAGTGCATCCACCATGAGGTGTTTGCCATCGGCCTGCAGGGCAATGGAGTCATTTTTCTTGCCAATGTTGATAAGGTAAAGTCCCACACCGGCATTAATAACCATAGTTATAGCCACCAGCCAGATGCCTTCATTCAGGTGACTTACTTCGTTAGGTACAAAAAATGAATAAATTGTCGGCCCAATCATGAGTAACCCGGCAAGAATAATCAAAGTGCCTTCAAGGCCGGAGGAGAAAAATTCTACTTTCCCATGCCCGTAGGGATGATTTCGGTCTTTTGGCTGACTTGCCAGATAAATAGAATAGAAAGCAAAAGCTGCAGCAGCTACATTAACGACAGATTCAAGAGCATCAGTCAGAATTGCCTTTGAGTCTGTTAAATAATAGGCCACAAACTTGATGGCCATTAATAGCAGACCCACAATCAGGGAGACTCCAATAGCTTTTTTATTACTGTTCAAAAGTTTTTTCTAAGAAACCGAGGACAAATATATACAGACCCTTAAACTTAAGAAAATACCCTATTTTCGCAGATATGAACGAGCAAAAAAATCCCTGGACTACGATCAGAGAAGAAGTGGTTTATGCCAACAACTGGATAGAGGTTGTGCACAAAGATGTCTTAAATCCAAACGGAAATCCGGGGGTATACGGACAGGTTAATTTTAAGAATATTGCCATTGGGGTAATTCCCGTGGATGAAGAAGGCAACACTTGGCTGGTAGGTCAATACCGCTTTCCTTTGGAAGAATACAGCTGGGAAATACCCGAAGGTGGTTGCCCCGAAGGTGAAAATATGTTAGATGCTGCTAAAAGAGAGTTAAAAGAAGAAACCGGTATGGAAGCCGGCTCTTATGAAATGATCTGTAAGATTCACACTTCAAATTCAGTGTGTAAAGAAGTGGCTTATATCTATTTGGCCAAAGACCTTAAGCAAGGTAAAGCAGAACCTGAAGATACCGAACAGTTAGTTGTAAAGAAGGTCAAGCTTTCGGAAGCCATTCAAATGGTCATGGAAAACAAAATTACGGACTCAATGAGTGTAGCAGGGCTTTTGAAAGCCGAGCGTTTTCTCAAAGGAGAGGTTTAGAACTTCCAGCCTTTTAAGGTTTCAATGGCTTCATAGTCAGTCATGTCTGTTTTACAAGGCACTATACCGACATAATTGTTTTCCATGCACCATACGTCGGTGTCCTGACTTTCAGGTTCATGATTGATGAACTCGCCACCCATCCAGAAATACGGGCGACCGTGTGGATCCTCACGGGCATCAAACTCTTCTTTCCAAAAACCGTTAGTCTGACGCACCACTTTCATTCCTTTTATTGGCTCTTCTGATTTTTTCGGGAAATTGACATTCAGAGCTCTATGCTTTGGTAAACCGTTTTTGATAGTTGCCTCACAAACTTTTCTGATAAAAGGCATGGTGTGTGAGAAGTCTGCGTCGTAATGAAAATCGTCAATGGAGAAACCAACTGCAGAAATGCCTTCAATTGAAGCCTCTCTGGCCGCGGCCATTGTTCCACTATAAATAACAGATATTGAAGCATTATGCCCATGATTAACTCCACTCACAACGAGGTCAATTTTTCGGCCTTTAAGCAAGTGATGTTTGGCTAGCTTAACACAATCTGCCGGTGTACCACTACATTCGTAGGCGTCAATATCACCGAAAATATTTGATTTTTTGATATGTATAGTGCTGTCAACGGTAATGGCATGACCCATTCCTGAATTTGGGCTGTCAGGTGCTACTACAAAAACTTCCCCTATTTCTTTTACAACAGAAATCAGAGACGCAATACCTTTAGAAGTGATACCATCGTCATTGGTAACAAGAATAAGTGGTTTTGACATGTATTATAAAATTTCAGAATGTTGATGAAGTGTGAGTCGATTTATTTTGTCAATAGTTCAAACTCTTTTGCATAATAATTTTCTCTCCCCGCGATCTCATTATCTACAACCTGGACATAACCATTGTCTTCCGTATAATTTTTCCATTCAGGTAGGCCCTCAGCATTTGGGTTGCCTGTTTTAATGAAATTCAGATAATAACTTGATAAAACCTCCTGAACTTTCATGTCATGGTCTTGCCAAGGTCTGTCCCAGGTGTGCAGATTCCTTAGTGCATAGGGTACATCTGAGGTGTGAAACGCACCATAATGTGGAAAATCAGGCTTATCAGTAGGTGCGTGTGCTACCTCATAAACAAACACAGGCTCATTGCTACTCAATGCCAGTTTTCTGGCAGGAACACCAGCAAAGCCGAGAGTGCTGATTCGTGTTTGCATTTTTGCAGCATCTTCATCTGTTTCCGCATTAAATACTGTCAGGTACTCGTCTGCATTTTCGGAATATCTTTCTTTGATGTTGTTTGTGTATTGCTCCAGTGTCATTTGGGGCCCAGCCAAAAATCCACCGTCGTCCTTTGTCCAACCAGTTAGTACCGGAACCACACTGGCCTTATTTTCATATGCCCCCTCAGGTAACATATAACCATCGGTAACCAATGCAAATCTCCCCTGAACTTTGCTAACTGCTTCCTGAATTTGTTCCGAAGACATAGATCGCATGTCTGCAAGGTCTTCAGCTCCAAGGGCTTCCTGTAGCTGTACACCGAGAGCATCAGCATCAGCCTGTGCAAATGTCCTCAAAGCAGCTCCATATCCACCACTCATTGCTATGGCCTTATTGAATAAACCTTTGGCTAATGGAGAAGCCATTAATGCATGAACAGCCATTGATCCAGCAGATTGCCCCCCAATAGTCACATTCTCCGGATCTCCACCGAAAGCTTCTATGTTTTCCTGTACCCATTTCAGGCCAGCTACCTGATCTAGCAAACCATAATTACCGCTATGACCACCCTGTTCTTCAGTAAGTTCAGGATGTGACATAAAGCCTAGCGGGCCAACTCGGTAGTTCAGACTAACGAAAACAACACCGTCCTTTGCATATTCTTCACCATCATAAATGTCGCAGGCGGTAGAGCCTGAGTTAAACCCGCCTCCGTAAATCCAAACAAATACAGGTCGCTTTTCGTCGGTGTTTTTAGCTCCTGTCCAAACATTCAGGTAAAGACAGTCTTCAGAAAGTGGTTCTGGCGGAGCAATAAACTCTTTCGACCAGCAATAAAACGGCTGCGGATTATTTTGAAATGGACTCGCAGAAAAAGCTTTTGTTTCTTTGATTCCATCCCAGGATTCCAGAGGTTGTGGCTCTTTCCAGCGTAAATCACCCACGGGTGGTGCCGCAAAGGGTATTCCTTTATAAATGTGCAGATTGTCTTTGGTATAGCCTTCTATCTGGCCACCTTCAACGTTAACAACTTCAGCAATTTCAGGTTGGCAAGAGGCCAGGATTGCTACAGAGAAAAGAAGTAAAATGTATTTCATGAAAATAGTTTATAGGGTTTTGGTCAAAGTTAAAGAAAACTCAGATTGAGTAAACCATTTGACAAATAAAAGCCCCCTGTTTTCAGGAGGCTAAAATTTTATTCGCATAAACCGAGTTTTTCGACGATATGGAGCTTTTTGGTGTTCTTTCTCGTTCGGGCGGCAATTTCAGGTTTGTATCCGGTTTTATCTTTTTGATAATATCCGGTACCGTCATAAGGTCGCTTTTTCGGATGCTCCTTACATTCGGCAGAGCAGGCACCTTCCATTTCTTCCCCACACTTTTCACACATGGGCATGTGCTCGTTGCACTCGGGGTTGGCACAATTGACCATCCGGTCGCATTTTTCGCCACAAACATGGCAGGTTGAAATTACTTCAGGGTTCACTTTATTGACATCCGTTGTTAAACGTCCATCAAATACGTAGCATTTTCCGTCAAAGTTCTCTCCACCTTCCTCTAAACCATATTTAATAATACCACCATGAAGCTGATAAACATTTTCAAAACCCTGCTGCAGCAAATATGCTGACGCCTTTTCACATTTTATTCCGCCCGTGCAGTAAGTGATTACCTTTTTATTTTTCAAATGCTCAATTTCATGCATATGATCAGGCAACTCCCTAAGGTTTTCCATGTCAAAAGTTACGGCACCTTTGAAACGCCCAACATTATGTTCGTAATTCGATCGCATGTCAACCAACACCACGTCCTCATCGTTCAGCATTTGCTTGAATTCGGCAGGTTCAAGGTGTTTTCCGGTTTGTATTCTTGGATCAACCGGTAACTCAGAGTGAACGATTTCCTTCTTGATTCTCACATAAAGCTTCTTGAAAGCGTGGCCTTCATGTTTTTCCACTTTAAAGTCAATAGTTGTAAAACGAGGGTCAGACTTTACCCACTTCATGTAAGCTTCGCAATTCTCTTTTGTACCTGAAACCGTACCATTAAGACCTTCGGGGGCCACAATGATTCGCCCGAGTAATTCATTATCAAGACAAAATTGGTGGTGTATGTCCCGATACTCCACAACATTTTCTATAGGTGAATAGATGTAGTACAATAAAACGCTGAACTCCTGCATACTATCAAACTGATTTGGGCTGCAAAATTACAAAAGGCTTTACGGAATTCTATGATTGCTGACAGCAAAAGCCCTATTTTTGCAAAAAAACAAGCTCTGAATTATGCATATTGCCATCACCGGGAATATCGGTGCCGGAAAAACCACATTAGCTGAGAAACTTGCTGAACATTATGGATGGGAGGTGTATTATGAGGCAGTAGATGGAAATCCTTACCTTGCTCCCTTCTACAGCGATATGCAGAAATGGTCGTTTCACCTCCAGGTTTTCTTTCTCAATAGTCGTTTTGAGCAGGTATTGAAGATAAAATCAAAAGAAGATCAGACGATAATTCAGGATAGAACCATCTATGAAGACGCCTACATCTTTGCTCAGAATTTGTATGAATCAGGTCACTTGAATGAAACAGACTTTCAAACGTACAGATCACTATTTGAAACTATCATGCAGGCTATCACACCGCCTGATTTGATGATTTACCTAAAAGCAGATATTCCCAAACTTGTAAGTCAAATAAAACTTCGTGGTCGCGATTATGAGGCGACAATCGACCCAAACTATCTTCATAGCCTGAATCAGCTTTATGAACAGTTTACAGATAAATATGATCATGGAAAGCTGATTGAAATTGATGTTAACGAGCTTGATTTTGTAAGTAATCAGGACCATTTTCTACATATCACGAAGCAAATTGAGAAAAATGTAAACCTTGGTAAACAGCTCAAGATTTAACAACTATTAAATAGTGACATGAAAAGCCTTTGGACTGAATTTTGTTACTTTGACCGAAATATCCCTAAAATCAATTATAAACTATTATCCAATCATTCTAATTCATATGGATTTTAAGAAGTTAAACACAATAGGCGGGTGGGTTGCTTTCCTGATAGCCTTGGTAACTTATACAATGACTGTGGAACCCACGGCGAGTTTTTGGGACTGTGGCGAGTTCATTGCCTGTGCTTATAAACTACAGGTTCCACACCCGGCTGGTGCTCCTTTTTTCCTATTACTTGGTCGGCTAGCCTCGCTTTTTGCGGGCGGAAACGTTGAGAATGTCGCCTTGATGATCAATATGCTCTCGGTTCTTGCCAGTGCATTTACTATCTTATTTATGTTCTGGTCCATCTCATTACTGGCCAGAAAAATAGTGGGCAAAAAAGCTTCTGAACTAAATGGCTCAGAAATAATAATGGTTATGGGAGCCAGTATGGTGGGTTCTTTGGTATATACCTGGTCAGACTCTTTCTGGTTTTCAGCAGTTGAAGCTGAGGTTTATGCCATGTCGTCCTTTTTTACGGCAATAGTAATATGGGCCGTATTGAAATGGGAGTTGATTGAAGATGAGGCTGCAGCTAATAAATGGCTCATTTTTGTGGCTTACCTTGTTGGTCTGTCTATTGGTGTTCACCTTTTGAACCTTGTTACTATCCCGGCCTTAGGCCTTTGGATTTATTATAAGAAATCTAAGAAAGTAAGCTGGGCAGGTGGTATATCCGCTTTTGTTATTGGACTGATAATCCTTGGTGTAGTCATGGTTGGTGTAATCACCGGCATTCCATCTTTCAGTTTTGCCTTTGATAAGTTTTTTGTGAATACCCTCGGTATGCCTTTTGGGTCGGGTATGATATTCTTCATTTTGGCTCTTATTGCAGCCTTGGTGTATGGAATAATTCGTACGGCTAAAACAGGGAAGGTATGGGTGAATACGGCCTTACTTTCATTTGCCTTTATTCTTGTAGGCTATTCTACTTATACCGTTGCGTTAATTCGTTCAAACTACAATCCTCCGATTAATGAGAATGACCCAAGCGATGTTCTAGGGTTTACTTATTATCTTAAAAGAGAACAATACGGTAGCCGACCGCTGATGTACGGGCCTGTTTTCTCTTCAAGACTTACCGCGATAGACCGTGGTGCCCCAAGCTATAAGATGGGAGAGGAGAATTATGAGATTTACGACTATACTCCGGAATATACCTGGGCCAATGAAATGCTTCTGCCACGTGTGTGGTCACAAGATCCAAATCACGTACGACTTTACAGAAGTAAACTGGGCTTGAATGAAACTCAGGTGCCGAAAATGGGAGATAATTTAAGGTTTATGTTCAGTCATCAGCTGGGCCATATGTACTGGAGGTACTTCCTTTGGAATTTCTGGGGCCGGGCAAGTGATATTGAGGGCTCGTCAGCTACAGATATTTTTGAATCCAATGCGGAATTGCCTGATTCAATACAGAATAACAGGGGAAGAACTAATTTCTACGCTCTGCCAATTATCCTTGGAATCATTGGTTTGCTTTATCAGTATTTCAAGAGAGACCGTGACTTTATTGTTATGGGTTTACTCTTCCTGTTAACGGGTATGGGTCTGGTGGTTTATCTGAATTCTCCTCCGGTAGAACCGAGAGAGCGTGATTATATCTATGTAGGTTCTTTCTACATTTTTGCCATGTGGGCGGGTCTAGGTGTGATGGGACTTGCTGACTGGGCCATGAAATTCCTCAAAGCCGGAAGCACAAAGTCAGTTTTAGCTTCAGTTGTTGGCCTTTTGGTACCGGTTCAAATGGTGACCCAAACGTGGGCCGGCCATGATCGTTCTGATCGTGTTCATCAGGTTGACTTTGCGAAGAACCTTTTAAATTCAGTAGCACCAAACGCTATTCTTTTCACAGGTGGTGATAATGACACTTTCCCTTTATGGTACGCTCAGGAAGTGGAGGGGATAAGAACCGATGTTAGGGTGTGTAACCTCAGCCTTTTGGGTACCGACTGGTACATAGATCAAATGAAGCGTAAGACGTATGAGTCTGAAGCTCTGCCTATCTCTTTTACCAAAGATATGGTATTAAAAGGCGTTAATGATCAAATCCCATTTGTAGAGAACCCGAATGAGCAGGTGAAAGCCGGTATCAATCTGAAGCAATATCTGGGTCTGGTGAGAAATAATGAAAGAGCTATTCAAATGGCTGTTTCTTCCGGTGAAATGATCAATACGCTGCCGTCTTCTAATCTTTTTCTCGAGTATGATCCTGAGGCGGTTAAGGCTGCCGGGTTTGTGCCGGAAGAGTATGAAGCTGGTCTTAGCGGCATTATGCGTTGGTCAATCGGAGAACGTGACCTATTGAAAAATGATTTGATGGTTCTTGACATCATCGCTCAAAATAACTGGGAGCGTCCGATTTATTTTGGAGGTACTCTTGCTCCAAGTGCCTATCTCAACCTAAAAGATCATATGCAGCTTGAAGGTTATGCCTACAGACTGACTCCTGTGAAAATCCAGGGTGCCCGAGACGGTGTAGTGAATACTGAAGTGATGTATAATAAGGTGATGAATGAGTTT
This sequence comes from Jiulongibacter sediminis, assembly GCF_001306455.1. Lineage (GTDB taxonomy): Bacteria > Bacteroidota > Bacteroidia > Cytophagales > Spirosomataceae > Jiulongibacter > Jiulongibacter sediminis. The sequence continues at coordinate 452,517 of NZ_LGTQ01000005.1, forward strand.
GCCTGGAGAAACCTTGATAATCCTAATGTTTACTACGACTCAGAGACATACCTTAAAGTACCGATCATCACAGCCAGGTATGCCTTCCTTCGTCTTGCAGATCAATTGGTCAGAGAAGGCGATAGTGACAGAGCCGAGCAAGTGCTTGATCGCTGTCTTGAAGTTATGCCAAATGAAGCTGTTCCGTATGATCAACTGGCGGCTAACTTTACCACTTTTTATTATGCTATTGACAAACCAGAGAAGGCAAAAGCTATTTCAGATGTTATTGCCAAACGTGCAGATCAGGAGTTAACTTATTTTATCAATAAGAGTAAATCAGGTAATATTAGTGAGTGGGGGGCAGATAATGTTCAGCAGTTTATCCAATCGAACCTGCGTGATCTTAATATGATAGTGAACATCACGGAACGGGATGATCAGGCTTTGGCGAATGAGTACAGGGCTATTTATGATAAACACTCAGCAGCTATTCAATAAAGCTTAAAGAATTTGAGTAAGAATACCCGATCATTTTGATTGGGTATTTTTTTGTCAAAAAATGCATTTGCAACATTGTTGCATTTGAATTTCATTTTTATATTTGCAACAGTGTTGCATTAATAATCATAAACCGAAATATGAAAAAACTATTTTTTATTACACTTGCTGCTTTCGCATTTACTGCCTGTGAGAAAGACGATCCTATCATTCCAAATGAAGAAGAACTTATTACTACATTGATCTATACGCTGACCCCGGATGGAGGTGGTAATCCGGTTGAGCTCAAATTTCAGGATCTTGACGGAGATGGCGGAAATGTACCGGTAATTAGCGGAGGAACTTTGACATCGAACACAACATACAGCGGTTCATTAAAACTATTAAATGAAATTGAATCTGAAGATATCACTCTGGAGGTTGAAGAAGAAGGTGATGAACACCAGTTTTTCTTTTCTGTTTCCGGTTTAAATGCCAATGTGGATTATGCAGATACTGATGCCAACGGAAAGCCTGTAGGTATTAATACAACTTTAACTACCGGAGCAACTTCAAATGGACAATTAACGATAACTTTGAGACATGAACCAGCCAAAGACGCAAGTGGTGTAGCTAACGGAGACATTACAAATGCGGGAGGCGAAACAGATATTGAGGTTACTTTTGATGTCGCTATTCAATAAAATCAGCTTACTGCTCTTACTTATTCCTTTTGCAGGTTTAAGTCAAAATAACTGTAATATAAGTCTTCATGGGCAAGCACTAGATGAGGTAACGGGTAAACCGTTACCTTTTGCTTCTATATACCTTGAAGATATTCAAAAAGGTACTTCTGCTGATGCTGATGGGTATTTTGCCTTTGATGGCTTGTGTCCTGATACCACACACATCCGTATCTCACATGTGAGCTGTGAGCCACTGAGACAGTACCTGATCATCCAAAAAGACACAATTCTTAATCTTTACTTGCATCACCACGAAGAGCTAATGGATGAAGTGCTCGTTCATGGCCGCCATTCTGATCAAACTATTGAGAATAGCGGTACTATTGATAAAGACTTAATTAGTCAGAGGAGTAATCAGGATCTTTCGAAGGTTATTGAGGAAATTACAGGAGTCAGCACTTTAAATACGGGTTCAGGTATTTCAAAACCCATAATTCATGGTTTATATGGTAACAGAATTGCCTTGCTAAACAATGGCGTGGCTCAGGCTGGTCAGCAATGGGGGAATGATCATGCCCCGGAGATTGATGTGTTTTCTGCTGATCATATTTCAGTAGTGAAAGGGGTTGGTGCTTTGGCTCTTCCGGGGTCATCATTAGGCGGTGTGGTTTTGATAGAGCCGGGAGCTACTTCTGAAGACCCTCACCTTCATGGAAGTACTAATCATGTTTATCAAACTAACGGCAGAGGGTTTACGGTCAATCTGGAGCTGGAACAGGGAGGTTTAGAAAAGGCCATAAGGTTTAATGGAACGCTAAAAAAAGGAGGAGATTTACATACGCCCGATTATTTCCTCAATAACACAGGAAAAGAGGAATCAAATGCTTCTTTATTTTATGAGTTTGGTAAATCAAAAGCCTGGCAAAAGAAGCTTTATGCAAGTACCTTCAATTCTACAATTGGTATTTTACGTGGAGCACATATCGGTAACCTCACAGACCTTCTCCTTAGTTTTGAAAGAGAAACCCCGTTTTTCACAGAGGAGGTTTTTTCATATGAAATCGAGGCTCCGAGGCAAAGAGTACATCATCATTTAGCTAAACTGGAGGCTGAAAACGCCTGGGCTGGAAATCAAAAAGTGTCATTGACTTATGCCGCTCAGCTGAATCAAAGAGAGGAGTTTGACGTGAGGAGAAGCGGACGCAGCGACACACCGGCTCTCAGTTTGATCCAGTTTAATCAACAGGCCAGTGCTCTTTATGAACGCAACTTCTCAAAAGGATTACTTCTCAGAACAGGCCTGAACGGTGCTTATACGGATAATACGAATCAACCGGAAACAGGGATTTTACCTCTGATTCCTGACTTTAACCGTTTTGATGAAGAGGCCTTTCTGATTATTCAAAATGAGAAAGCCAAACTATTGACAGAAATAGGAGGGAGGTTGAGTTTAAATCAGCTTCATGTGGTAACGATTTCAAGAGACTTACCCAGAAGAATTGAACGCTTTAATCATCAATTTTCTAATGTAAACCTTGCTGGTGGTCTGGCTTACAGCCCTTCAAGGGTTCTTAAACTATCTGTAAACGGCGGATATGTTGAAAGAGCTCCTGCAGTGAACGAGTTGTATAGTTTTGGATTACATCAGGGTGTAAGTAGCCTTGAAGTTGGCAACCAAAATCTGGAGAAAGAGAAATCTCTTAAAACAACCACTTCACTCGATATCAATTGGAATGATAAGCTCTTTTTACAGTTGCTGGGGTATGCTCAAAGTATCCGTAATTATATTTATTTGAAACCTGCACCAGAACCGGAATTGACAATTCGGGGAGCTTTTCCATTGTTTAACTATGATCAAGCTGATGCTTTTTTTAGGGGTTTTGATGCTTTATTATCCCTTGAGCCAGTAGAGTCAGTGCGATTGGTTTCAAAACTCTCTTTACTGAAAGGGACAGACCAATCGAATGGAATACCTTTGGTTTTTATGGCTCCAAATAACTTGTCCAATGAGATATCGCTTTCTTTGCCGGATGGTCAAAGATTGAAAAACAGCCGTATCTCGGGTAGGTTAAAGTCTGTTTTTGAGCAAAAAAACTACATTGAAGGTCTGGATTTTGTAAATCCGCCCCCCACTTATCATCTTTTTGAAATGGAGTTTCACACGGCTTTGAGCACAGAGAAAAATGCATTTCATTTTTCGATAAGGGGAGAGAATCTATTGGATGTTAGCTATCGTGATTACCTGAACAGACAACGCTATTTTGCCGATGAATTGGGTAGAAATTTGACCTTCAGGGTTCAATGGGAATTTTGATCAAAAAAAAGCCCGGCAATCATATGATTCCGGGCTTTTCATTAAGTGTATTACTAATTTATTTCAGATCAAAGCGATCATTATTCATCACTTTAACCCAGGCAGCAACGAAATCTTTAACGAACTTCTCTTTGCTGTCGCTTTGAGCATAAACTTCTGAGTACGATCTCAAAATCGAGTTTGAACCGAAAACAAGGTCAATTCTTGTTGCAGACCATTTGAATTCATCAGTTTTACGATCACGAATTTCGTACAAACCATTATTTACTGGCTTCCAACTATTTCGCATATCTGTCAAATTGACAAAGAAATCATTGGTCAGTGCTCCTACATTGTCAGTTAACACACCGTGTCTGGAGCCACCGTAATTTGCACCCATGGCTCTCATTCCTCCCAATAATACGGTCATTTCAGGAGCTGTTAGACCCATTAACTGAGCACGATCCAGCATCAGTTCTTCCGGAGTCACGATATAATCTTTTTTCAACCAGTTTCTGAAACCGTCAGCGATTGGCTCCAGTGGAGCAAATGAGTCTGCGTCTGTCATTTCATCCGTGGCATCTCCACGACCAGGAGCAAACGGAACTTCAATATCAAAGCCTGCTTTTTTCGCAGCCTGTTCTACACCAATATTACCAGTCAAAACGATAACGTCAGCCACGCTAATTCCGAATTCAGCAGCTATTGGCTCCAAAACACCTAAGACCTTGGCGAGTTTTTCCGGTTCGTTTCCTTCCCAGTCTTTCTGAGGGGCCAGGCGTATTCTGGCACCATTAGCTCCACCACGCATATCAGAACCACGATACGTACGTGCACTGTCCCAAGCCGTCGAAACCATTTCTGCAACACTCAAGCCTGAAGCAGTGATTTTCGCTTTAACTGCTGCTACATCATAATCTTTTTTACCGGCAGGCACAGGATCTTGCCAAACCAAATCTTCCGCCGGAACATCAGGCCCAAAGTATCTGTCTTTCGGTCCCATGTCACGGTGAGTCAATTTAAACCAGGCACGGGCAAAGGTATCTGAGAAGTAAGCATGGTCATTTCTGAACTTCTCCATGTACTCACGATAGATAGGATCCACTTTCATAGCCATGTCAGCGTCTGTCATCATCGGATAAGTTTTGATGCTTGGGTCTTCCACATCAACAGGCATGTCTTCTTCTTTGATATCAACAGGCATCCATTGCTGAGCTCCCGCCGGACTTTTTCTGATTTCCCATTCGTGATCAAGAAGCATGCTGAAATAGCCACCATCCCATTGGGTTGGATTGGTCGTCCAGGCTCCTTCAAGTCCACTTGTTACGGCATAACGTCCTTTTCCTGATTTGGTCGGATTAGCCCAACCAAGACCTTGCTGGTCTACATCTGCTCCTTCCGGGTCAGCACCCAGTAAGCTGGCATCACCATTACCATGAGTTTTTCCTACAGTATGCCCCCCTGCGGTCAAGGCTGCAGTTTCCTCATCATTCATAGCCATTCTTTTGAATGTTTCTCTTACCTGATCAGCCGTTTTTTGAGGATTTGGCTTTCCGTTTACTCCTTCCGGGTTTACATAGATAAGGCCCATTTGAACTGCGGCCAACGGATTCTCCATGGTGTCTGGCTGGTCCACATTTTCATAACGGCCATCACTTGGGGCTAACCACTCTTTCTCTGCACCCCAATAAGTGTCTTTCTCAGGATGCCAGATATCTTTTCTACCAAAAGCAAAACCAAATGTCTTCAGTCCCATGCTTTCATAGGCAATAGTTCCTGCCAGAATAATGAGGTCAGCCCAGCTTACTTTATTACCATATTTCTGTTTGATTGGCCATAATAGTCGTTTCGCCTTATCCAAGCTCACATTATCCGGCCATGAGTTTAATGGGGCAAAACGCAGGTTTCCGGTTCCGCCGCCACCACGCCCATCAGCGATACGATATGAACCTGCAGAGTGCCATGCCATTCTGATCATCAAGCCACCATAATGGCCCCAGTCTGCTGGCCACCAGTCCTGACTATCGGTCATCAAGGCATGCATGTCTTTTTTCAGGGCTTCTACGTCAAGCTTTTTTAATTCTTCGGCGTAATCAAAATCTTCGCCAAGGGGGTTGGTTTTGGTGTCGTGCTGGCTCAAGATGTCAAGATTGAGAGATTTTGGCCACCAATCCATTACATTTTTACCGGTTTCCGTCATGCTGCCATGCATTACCGGACATTTTGCGGAGCTATCTCCATTAGCTAATTCCTTCATGATTTTTCCTTTTCAAAGGGTTTATTGTGAATACTCAATTTTCGAACTGGTTGTCTTATTTGAAGACCCACAAAGATACCTACCAGATAGGTTATCAATCAAATTGATTGTTCTTATATAAATATAGACATAAACTATAATGTATACTTCTACTCTTTACGTATCTCGTTTGTAGTTCAGTACTTAAGTTAAGCATCAATTTTGAAGCTTTCAATCTTTCAAAAGAAATCTTGACCGAACCTGATAGAGATCAAATTTTGTAATTTAGAATAAGGGCAATGGTTAGTTGCCACCTCTTATTTTGGAGGCAGATTCATTACATACTGATAACTCTCCTGAAGCAGTTGAGCTGCCGTATCAATATCTTCCAAAAGCTTCACCGGAATTATGATATAACCTCTCATTATCGCACCATAAGATTTGAAGACTGCCGTGCTAAGCTCCTCTAAGTATTTCTCTTTGACCTCTTCGGAAAAACGGAAACCAATTTCACCAGCCTTGTTTAATTGAGAAAACATGTGGCCATTGGCTGAGGTGTAAGGCATTGTTTTACCCTTGAGTTTAATTTCTGGGCATTTGTCAATGATTTGGCGATAAAGCTTTAGATTCCTCTCATACATACCACAATTTAAGAAAAAGGAGGAAAAGTATGGGTTACGAAAAAGTAAAGGCTACCCAATGGGCAGCCTTTTATGTGTTTTAAAAAAAATGTCGGTTCTATTGGAAGAAGTCTTTCATTTTATCAAAAATTGATTTGTTGTTAGCTCCTTTCTTTGGTTCAAAGTTTGGAGACTCTCTCAAATCTTCGAGAATTTTCTTTTCCTCTGAGCTTACCGATGTAGGGGTGAAAATGTTGATGTGCACCAACTGATCTCCGGTACCATATCCGTTAAGGTTTGGCAAACCTTTTCCTCTTAAACGAAGGACTTCTCCGGCTTGTGTGCCGTTTTTCACCTTGATTTTAACTTTACCGTCAACAGTAGGAACTTCAACTTCACTACCTAAAACGGCATCTACGAAGTTTAATGGTAAATCAAAAAGGATATTATTTCCATCCCTCTTCAGGTCAGGGTGTTCTTCTTCTTCTATTACAATCAATAAATCACCCGGTACGCCTCCTCTTACAGGTACGTTACCTTTACCGCTCATACTCAGCTGCATACCTTCAGCCACACCAGCCGGGATTTTAATTTGGATTTGATCCTCGGTTAACTGACGGCCCTCACCGAAACAGGCTTCACATCGTTCAGTGACCGTTTTCCCTTCTCCATTACAGGTAGGACAGGTGCTGGTAGAAACCATCTGACCCAGCATGGTTTGCTGAACGCGTCTGACCTGCCCCTGGCCGTTACAAGTTCCACAGGTATTTAAAGAGGTGCCATTTTTGGCCCCGTTTCCACCACAGGTATTACAAGAAGTATATCGTTTTACTTTGATTTTTTTCTCGAGGCCTTTTGCTACATCAGAAAGACTCATTTTGAGCTTGATTCTGAGGTCAGAGCCTTTTCTAACTCCTCTTCTTCCGCCTCCACCACCACGGCTGCCTCCAAAGAAACTACTGAATGGACTATCATCGCCGAAAATATCACCAAACTGGCTGAAGATATCATCCATTGTGAAACCTCCCTGGCCCCCGAAACCACCTGCACCACCCATGCCGGCGTGGCCATACTGATCGTATCTGGCCTTTTTCTGAGGATCAGAAAGTACAGAATATGCTTCCGCTATTTCTTTGAATTTTTTCTCAGCTTCGGCATCACCCGGGTTTTTATCCGGGTGATATTTTATGGCGAGCTTTCGGTAAGCTTTTTTCAGTTCTTCAGCAGAGGCTCCTTTTGATACACCAAGAACCTCATAATAATCTCTTTTTTGTGACATAATGTGTCTTTAAATCCTGTTTGGCTTACTGCCGGTAATTTTTTTGTTCGTGATTAGCTTCCGACCACAACTTTGGCGTATCTCACCACTTTGTCATTCAGGTAGTAACCATTTTCCACGACGTCAATTACTTTCCCTTTTTGTTCCTCACCGCCATCAAACTGTGTAATACATTCGTGAACTTCGGCATCAAAATCAGTGCCTTTTGAGTCCATAGGCCTCAGACCTTTGTTTTCTAAAGTTCTTTTGAGTTTACCATAAACCAACTCAACTCCTTCTTTGATTGCTTCAATATCTTTTGCATTCTCAAAGGACTGCTGAGCTCGTTCAAAATCATCCAGAACAGGAAGAAGTTCTTTGATCAGGCCTTCAGAGGCATTCATGACAATATCAACTTTTTCCTTGGCTGTGCGACGTCTGAAATTTTCAAACTCAGAGTAAAGACGAATAAATTTATCTTTTTGTTCTGCTAGTTCTACTGATAGCTTTTCCTCTTCTGAAAGCTCTTCATCCGTGGTTTCAGTTTCTTCCGTTGTCAGCTTTTCTTCTGCCAATTCTTCCTTAATTTCTTCTGTGTTGTTCTTTTTTGACATGTTTTTCACGTTTAATGAAGCAGTAATGAAGAATCAAGAATTAAACCAGTGGCTTCAAGGCTGTCAATATGTCAGAATTGCTTTTCGATCGAGTCTCTCGCTGCCACTTTTTTGTCACGAAAGTTAAGTCCTGTAAGTGTGTCTTAAAAAAGAAAAAGCCTGTCTTCCATCGGAAGGCAGGCTTATAATATAGCAACAGTTAACTTAGAAAGTCTTTCTGGCAAACTCCTGAAATTCGGATTTCAGTTCTTCAAAAAGTGGAGCAAAGATTTCCATTCTCTCACGGAGCGTTTTATCGTCATCCATTTTTCGGTGTTCTATGGCTACCGGGTTACTGATAACCTCTTTTTCAAGTTCATCTTCATTCACATTAATGAAGTGATTCAATCTGTCAATTTCATCTTTCTGAATGATAAATTGGTTTTGAAATTTCTCCACCATCACTTTGAGATCGTGTGAGGTATTTTTGGCACTTATATCAGCCAGTTGTTTTGTGTAAATCCGTAATTCATCGTCATAGAAAGCAAGCTTCTTTTTCCATTCAACATGATCTTTATGAAGTTCCGGGATATAATCCTGTGTTAAATCTTTCATTGTCCTTTTGTTTTGTTGATAACAAAGTTTTTCAAAATATACTCTTACACTTATGACCGAAATCAGAGTATGTACTGCCCTTAATCAAACGCACTCCGACTTTTCTCAACTTTTTACCCATTATTGGCTAAATGATTTCTAGTTTCGCTCAATGAGCAGGGCTTCGCAATACAGTAAATTGATAAAGGCAAAAGCCAAAGAGCTTGGATTTGATTTCTGTGGTATTTCAAAGGCTGATTTCCTGGAAGAGCAGGCTCCAAGACTCGAGGATTGGCTGAAGAGAAATTATCATGGAGAAATGGCCTGGATGGCCAATCACTTTGATAAGCGTTTAGATCCAACCAAGCTGGTGCCAGGGGCAAAATCAGTGATCTCTGTGATGCTCAATTATTATCCTTCAAAGCGATTGCCAGAGGGCGGGGAGGATTTTAAAATCTCAAAATACGCATACGGAACTGATTATCATTTTGTCGTAAAAGATAAACTAAAACAGCTTTTTACGTTTATTCACAAGGAAATAGGTGCGGTAGAGGGTCGGATTTTTACGGATTCAGCTCCTGTCATGGATAAAGTTTGGGCAGAAAAGAGTGGCCTTGGATGGATAGGTAAGCATAGTAATTTGCTGAACAGGCAAAGCGGTAGTTTTTTCTTTTTAGGAGAAATTATTTGTGATCTGGAGCTGGAACCTGACGGGCCGGTAAAAGACTACTGCGGTACATGCACTGCTTGTTTGGATGCTTGTCCCACAGACGCCATTACAGGGCCTTATGTGGTGGATGGTAGCAAATGCATATCTTATTACACCATTGAGCTTAAAGATGCCATTCCTGAAGAGGCTAAAGGCAAAATGGAAAACTGGATTTTTGGTTGTGACATTTGTCAGGATGTTTGCCCATGGAATCGTTTTTCAAAACCACATCAGATAGAGGAGTTTGAGCTAAAGGACGGTTTAGTCGAAATGTCTAAAAAAGACTGGGAGGAAATTACAGAAGAAGTCTTTAAAGAGCTTTTCAAAAAGTCTCCAATCAAAAGGACGAAGCTGCAGGGTTTAAAAAGGAATATTGAATTTGTTAAGAAAGCCTAAACATGAGGTAGTACCACTATAAACATGCTGCCTTTGCCCACTTCACTTTTAACAGAAATTTTACCATCAAGCATTTTGACGATTCGGTGACAGATAGAAAGGCCAATACCGGAACCTTTGTACTGGGTGGCGTTTTTGGTACGGTAGAAAGGTTGAAAAACATTTTCAATTTCATCATGTGGAATACCAATGCCTGTATCACTTACAGATACGATACAATTGTCTTTATTCGCCTTAATTCGCACGTCAGCCCGGTGATTGTCTGAATATTTGCAGGCATTATCAATAAGATTACCAAAAACGGTTTGAATTAAGGTTTGCTTAGCGAAAACGGTAACCCAGTTGATGTCCTCCGGAATATCCTCGTAGTCAATATTCACTTGAAACTTGGGCTGACTGTGCATAGTGTCTTCCTGAATCTTGAAAAGAATTTCATCAATTCTAACGTTTTCGGTCAGTACATCCTCTTTATTATTTTCAGATTTGGCCAATTGTAGTAGACCATTGGTTAGTTGTATAAGTCTTTGATTATCAGATAAAAGTGATTTTAAGACATTTTTATATTCTTCAGGAGTACGCTCCTTTTGCAGGGCAACCTGTATCTCACTTTTCACAGCAGCCAGGGGGGTTCTCAACTCATGAGAAGCGTTAGAAACAAAGCTTTTCTGAAGTTCAAAAGACTGATCGAGCCTCGAGAGCATTTTGTTAAAATTAACTGCAAGAGTGGCTAGCTCATCTTTATTATTCCCTGTATCCAGCTTTCTACGGAGGTCGCTGGCCGTGATTCTGGAAATTTCTTCATTCATCTCAGAGATGGGTTTAAGGGATGAACCTGCAAAGAAGAAACCTGACAAAATGGTCAAAAGCACTGCTCCAAGATATCCGACTATCATGGTGTCTTTAATGTTTTCAAGCTTTTGTTTTCCATACACATCTTCTGCCTGAGCGAGTACCACGAAGTTCTGACTGAGAGTATCCTGATACATAGTACCAACCACTTCTTTATCGCTAAAAGCAGTTTCTACATAGCGATTTTCACGTATTCGATTGAGGAGTTCAGGGCTATAGTAAACGGTGTCAGCCTCATAATTATAGTAAGCTACCTGATTGGAATCATTAAAAACCAGTACCTGAGCCGGATAGAGCGTCGTTAGTGTATTTCTGTCAATAACTTTAAGGAGCTGACGGTCAATTTGTGGCTCTTTTATCAGTAATCGTGCCGTAGTTAATGCTCTGTCTCTAAGGCTATTGTAAAACTCTTTTTGACGGTAGTTTGCAGAAAGTAAGTAAATAGCAATTGAAAAAAGGGCCAGAATGAGGGCCACAATTAGCGTAAACTGAATAGCTATTTTAGTTCTGATTTGCATGACTTACTCCACACGCATTACATAACCCATACCTGATTTGGTATGGATAACTTTGGGCTCAAAGTCTTTATCGATTTTCTTCCTCAGGAAGTTGATGTATACTTCGATAACATTTAGGCTTTGGCTGGCATTCTGATCCCAGATGGCTTCAGCTATTTCAGCCTTCGAAACTACTTTTCCCTGATTTTTGACCAAATACTCTAAAAGGCCGAATTCTTTCGGTGTCAGTTGGATAGGTTGATCGTCTCTGAAAACTAGTTTGGCGTCGAAATCCACTTTAAGGTTTGCCAGTTCAACAATGTGGTTTTCTTCTTCCTGAGCACTTTTGCTTCTTCTCAGGAGAGATTTTATCCGAACTAACAGCTCTCTGAAATCAAACGGTTTTACCAAGTAGTCATCAGCTCCCTTTTCAAAACCTTCAACTTTGTCTTCAGTCTCACCAAGGGCGGTGAGCATCAGAATAGGTACTTCTGTATTTTCTTTCCGAACAATTTCCGCAACCTGATAGCCGTTCAGTTGAGGCAGGTTAAGATCAAGAAGAATAAGGTCAAATTGACCGCTTAAGGCATATTTGGCCCCAATTTTTCCATCGTAGGCCACCTGCGTTGTCATGCCTTGTTCCTGCAAGCCTTTGCTAATGGTTTCAGCGATACGCTGATCATCCTCAATGATGAGTATTTGCTTATTCTTCACGAACATCTTTTTTGGTAAACAACTGAATGAGCCATGCAAAAGCAAAAACCAATGCACAACCAATTGGGTTCAGCCAAAGGTAGGCCACTAATTCAATTTTCCAAATGACGATAATAAGAATCTGGGAGATTATGGCACTGATAAGTATAGCTTTGGCTCCAATACTTTTGTTATAAAAAGCCACGAGAAAGATGCCCAAAATTATTCCATAAAACCATGAACCAAGAACATTGACTAATTCAATCATACTGCTGCCAAGCTTATTGGCATAGTATGCTACCACGATGCAGAAAACCGCCCAGAAGACGGTAATGAGCTTAGAAATCATCAATTCCGATGATTCAGACCTGATTCTTTTGTTCGATTTCTTGAAAACATCAACCATTGTTGTTCCAGCGAGAGCGTTATAGGCTGATGCCACAGAACCCATGGAGGCTGAAAAAATGACTGCAATGAGCAATCCAATAAAGCCGTGCGGCAGGTGATCAAGAATAAACCGAAGAAAAATATAATTGACATCTCCGGAGTCACCACCAGGGTTACTTTTCTCAATCAACTCTGAGACTTTAGATTTTAATTCTTTATACCGGTTTTCAAAAGAGAGAATAGCGTTTTGAGAATTCTCAACAGCCGTGGCATCATCAGCTTCTAAAGCTTCATGAAGCTTATACATTTCAGCTTTTTTCAGTTCAGCGTTTGTATTGTGCTCAGTCTCCAGAATTCTGTATTCAGTAGCATATTCGCTTCCTAATAGCTTTTCGGTTTCTACCTGATTGAAGAACAGAGGGGCTGTATTGAATTGATAAAAAACGAAGACCAAAACCCCGATAAACAGAATCCCGAACTGCATCGGAATTTTCACCAAACCATTAAAAAGAAGTCCTAACCGACTTTGAGTAATACTTTTAGCCGTTAAATAACGGCCAACCTGAGATTGGTCTGTACCAAAATAGGAGAGTTGTAAAAAGAAACCGGCCAGCAAACCTGACCAAACGTTGTATTTCTCCTGTGGATTAAATTCAAGGTCAATAATATTAACTTTTCCTGCTTTACCCGCCACACGGACTGCGTCAGCCACTCCAATATCCGGTGGCAAAAGATGAACCACCATATACCCCGCAAAGACCATAGCACAGGTGACGATCAACATTTGCTGAATATGGGTGTAAGAGATGGCTTTGGTTCCACCAATAAGAGTGTAGGTCAAAACCAGGCCGCCCATCAAGGCATTGGTCCAGAAAATATCCCATCCAAAAATGGTGGAAAGAATAATGGAAGGTGCATAAATGGAAATACCGGTAGAAAGGCCGCGTTGAATCAAAAAAAGTAAGGCAGTGAAAACTCTTACTTTGCTGTCAAAACGACTTTCAAGATACTCATAAGCCGTGTACACTTTAAGACGGTGAAAAATAGGGATGAACGTAATACTCAGCACAATCATGGCCAGTGGAAGGCCAAAATAGAACTGTACGAACCGCATGCCGTCTGTAAAAGCCTGGCCGGGAGCAGATAAAAAAGTAATGGCACTGGCCTGAGTTGCCATAACTGAAAGACCTACGTGATACCAGGGTAAAGATTTATTACCTAGAAAAAAGCCGTCAAGATTGGAGTTTGAACGGTTTTTATAAATTCCGTAGAAAATTATAAAGCCGAGCGTTCCACATAGGAAAATCCAGTCTAAGGTGGTCATGAATAGATTAGAGTTAACTGGTGAAAAAGAATAATGAGAATCACCAATACCCCTGCGACTAGCAAGTAGATATTAGACCATTTGCCGAGAACGGGCGGTTTTTCGTCTTCATTCATTTCACTTCTGTTTGGTTAGGGCTGTTAGCATATCAGAGACTCTGGGTTTCAGATTACTGGAAGGGTAACTTCTCATAAAATCCATTAGGGCAATTCGATAGGCGTTGTTCTGGCCATTTTTTGCCAGCATCATAATTCGCATCATCGCTATTTTGTCTTCGATGCTTGTGCCGGTGTAATCGTACAATGCCTTTTCTGCTTTTTTCAAGGCTACCTGGTAGTTCCCCTCTCTGTAATCTTTAAAAAGGTCTTCGTAAGCTTTGGCAGCGTTGCTTTCGGTATCAGCGTTGACTTCTACTTCACCTCTTTTTAGCTGCCTTGCGTAGCTAGACATCGGATATTTATCGATCAAACGAGACTTCCAGATATTCTGCTTGGAGTTTACATCCATCAAAGCCAGAAAATAAAGGACTTCCTGTTCATATTGAGTATCGGGGTATTTTTCAAGAAGTGTTACAAATGTCTTACGGGCATTGTCTTCTTCCTCAAATTGTAGTCGATAGATTTTCCCTAATTGATAATAAGCTTCTTCCTGCCTTCTTTTTGAAATCGCCAGTTGCTGTTGGCTTGTTGGTATTTTACCCAACATTGCTTGTTTTTTTGACTCAAATTCAGCCAGTTTTCTGGCCTCTTCTTTCTTTTTTAGTTCTTCCTGATCTTCCTCAACGTCATCAACACCCACAATACCCTTTTCAACTTTAAAGCTGATACTTCCCACCTCTTTATCTTTCCTTCGCCAATCATCCTCCAGAGGTCGGTTTCCCCATTCTCTGATAAAGGCTGAACGGGCTTTAGTTAACCTGACCTGATCATAGAAAAACCAGGCATTGGGGTTTGAAGAACCTGAGTTTCCTGAAACGGCCCTTCTTTCCTCGGCTTCACGTAGGGCGGCAGCTTCTTCTGAAAGACGCTTCTCTTTTGCCTCTTCAGCCCTGATCATGTTTTCAATTTTTTCCTCCAGGGCCAGAGGATTCATGGCTGCAAGTTGCTGTAAACTGTCTTCCGTTGCCAATATTTTCTGATAGCGAACAAACTGCTCCAATGAGCGAGCTTTGTCTTCCACTTTCTCAAAATTCGGCATAACAGGACTCATGTTCTGAAGTGTACTGTCATAATATTTCGCCGCATTTTCATAATCGCTAAGTGGGCTGTAATAAATTTCCGCGATTTTGAGGTAGGCATTCGCTCTTTGATTTTTATCTGTGGCCAGTCTGACGGATTGAGTGTAGTCTTCAATAGCCTCCTTATACCGACCTTTCTCTGCTTTGACCTCACCCATTTTGAAATAAATCTTGTCTTTGAGGTCGCTGTTTTTACGATCCTCCAGCATTTTGGCAAAATTCAGATTGGCGTTAGCTCCTAAATCGCTCGAGAGCATGAGTAGTTCTATTCCGCTGTTGAATTCAAGTTCATAAGTAGGTTTGTTTTTGACTACTTTTTTCCAGTTTTCTCTAGCCTGAGATCCTCTTCCGAGTTTGTCATACAACTGCCCTGCAATAAAATGACCTCTTGCTTTTTTTGTGGATTTCTTCATGTTTTTGAGAGCTTCCTCCAAAAAAACAACGGCCAGAGCTTCTTCACCCTTTTTTTGATGAAAAGAGGCCTTTATTTGATAAAAATCTGCCTTATTTCTGGTTGAAAGGTTAAGCTTGGCCAGTTCCTGAGCCACTGCATCAGCCTTGTTCATATCTTTATTTTCCATGTAGGCCCGCATCAGCCAGATCAGTGCAGCATGTTGATATTCCTCTCTTTTGTGGTTTGAATTGAGGTATTTGAAAACTTCAATGGCATTGATGAAGTCTTGTTTATAAAGCCTCGCTTTACCCAATAATAAGTAAGCCTTATCCAAATGTTTTGAATTGCTGTGTCGCTCAGCTACAAGGGAAGTGAGCCTTATCACTTCATCAAGTTCTGGTTTTGAGATTACCGTCTGATTCGAGTCAATTCGCGGTAAAATCGGAAGAATATTGCTGTAGTCTTCAATTTGAACAGAGTCGATCTTGTGGATGGCATAGTCGTAATAATCACGGGCATCTATGGTAGCATTAAACTTGGCATTCATATTATGCCAGGCCTTGCTGGTAGGAGAATTGCTAAACTGTGAACAGGATGCCACAGCAAAAGCTGAAAAAAGAAGGAGTAATTTGTTAAACAATCGAGGTGGCTTTTGCTTTAAAAAACGTAATACCAGAGTCAAAATTATCCATTTTAATGCCAAGATGCGAAATGCCGGAGGATAATTCGGACGATTGATATTAAATGGCCGACCAATCCACTTCTTTCAGGATTTTTAAGGCTGTTTTATAGCCCGTCTCAAATAATGGTTCCGCCTCTTTCAGTTTAAAACCGTCAAATCGCATAATTCCTTCGGGTTCTATAATAAGGTTGGCTTTAGCCGCTCTTTCACGGGTCTGTTGATCCAAAGAAATATAAACGGCTTTGAGAATTGCCGATTTCATGGATTTTACCGGCAATCTTGGATGAAATGGCGTAACATTAACGGCGATATTGTAGTTGCAGTCTTCAAGAGGTTCTAAAGGTAAATTATTGCTTAAGCCACCATCAAGGTATAAATCCCCATTAATTTTCACTGGCTTAAAAATTACAGGAACGGCGGCCGAGGCAATGACGGGCTCTGAAAGCTTGCCTTGGGTAAAAAAGTCGGCTCTTCCCTTGCTGATATTGGTGGCACAGACAGCAACGGGAATTCGTAAGCTTTCAAACGTGTTTTTAGAATGTAGTTGCTCGAGAATATTCTTTGTTTTGGCCAGGGACATAAAACCCATTTTTCCGGGCCTAAAAGCGGCATAACTCCAAAAATTTCTTTTCTGGATGATTTCCAGACTTTCAAAAGGCGAATAACCCGCAGCATAAAAAAAGGCAGCAAAAGCACCTGCACTTGATCCACTTATCTTGGCAATCGGTATTTCTAATTCATCAAAGGCCTGAAGAACGCCCAGATGAGCAAAACCACGGGCTCCGCCACCGGATAGGCACAATCCTATTTTTTTGTTATAAGTCATTAAAATCTGAAAATTGCTTCTGTTTTTGCTTCTGTGACGTTTTCAATGCGAAGAATGACGCCTGGCAAGATTTCATTACTTGCAATTTCTTCATCATGATTTTCGGATGTTAAAACAAAGGAATTTTGGTGAATAGTTTGTTTCAATTGAAGGTTAATAATGCTAATTCGTAGTTCTTTTCCTACCAGATTATTGGCAAAAGAAAACTTTAATTTCCCTTTTGATGAAGGAAGCAGGCCAACACTTTTGATAGAGTCAAGAGCCTGTAAAGAGCGTATTGGGAAATTGCTCTCAGCTGTATGATAAGCTCTGACAAAATTCGCCATTCCATAACCGTAATCATTATCCGGTGTGAAATATTGGTCACCCGATTTTCGGATACTTTCCAAAACCTCGAAGGCTGTAAGGTAAGGTCTGCTTTGCCAGAAACCAGTGACCATGGCGGCCGTTAGTGGCGAGGAAAAAGATGTTCCCTGACTGGTACCTGTGGTGTTATTGGTAAAACAGAGGGCTGTTTGCCGACCCACAGCCATCACGTCTGGTTTAAAGGCTCCGTCGGTTGCCGGACCTCGCGAACTGAAACCAACAATTTCACCTGTTCGGGTTGTTGCACCTACCGCTAAAACCGAATCACCATCAGCTGGAGCTGTAATGATGTTCCATGAAGTACCACCAGAGTTTCCTGCTGAATTTACAACGACCATTCCTTTTGAAGCGGCTAAATCTGCCGCACGGGTGATGATGGTGGTGTTTCCATCCATATCAGAAGTGGAATAATTGTCAGCAGTGTTATCAAAAGTGCTATAGCCAAGGGATGTATTGATGACGTCAACGCCAAGGCTGTCCGCACGTTCAGCGGCAATGAGCCAATAAACTTCCTCAGCTTTAGATTCCGAAAAATCATCCTCTGTTCTGAAAAGGACATAGTCAGCTCTGAATGCCGGTGCTATTAATGAACCTGGCACATATCCAGCCATGCAGCTTAAAACATTAGTGCCGTGACCACCATCGGAGAAAACACTACTGTCTTTATCAACAAAATCGTAAATTTCAAGAACATGATTTTTGCTAAAAAGTGTGTCAAGGCAATCAATTGTGTTGGCATTAAGAAAGCCATTGTCCATGACTGCGACTAACATATTTTCTCCGTAAAAACCAGCATTATGCATACTATCAACACCTAGAAGGTTGATCTGAGCGGAGGCATCGCCGTAATTCAATGATGATGTTTCTTCAATGGAAAATTTACTTTCTCTTGTGGCCTTTCTAACCTGCTTCAGAGGCGTGTTAAATTCAACCGCATTAACAAAGGATAATTGAAGAATGCTGTCTTTTTGAGCTTCGGTGCCCTGTATCAAAGCTCCGTTCAGCCAACGAGTAGGGTAGATAACCAATACACCTTTGGACTTTAGGCTATCTAAATAATTAGTATTAGGTGGGAAATCATTTTCAGTGACTTGAATTCCTTGTTTCCCTCGTCTTTCAATAGCTCTTTGAGATAAAAAGGCTGATGGGTTACTGACCGAATATGGTGAGCCAGCTTTATCGGTGAAACGGACGAGATAACGGTAAGTTTGCCCTTTGGCAAAACTGCAGGAACAAACCAATATGACGATGAACCACCTCATCAGGTTTCGTTAAAACTTACATGATGTTGGCGTAAAAAATCTTTGATAACATCAACGTGGATACATTCTCCGAGGTGAATAAATGAATAATCATTGATTTTCTTCTTTTTACCGGCGGCAAAAATCTCTTTATTTTCCAGGTCAAAACCCAAATGAAGATGCTTAGTTCGGCTTTGCATGCCACAAACCACTCCGTTTTCATCGAAAAGTGGTCCACCGCTTTGGCCTTTTAATCCGGGAGTACTTAACTCTATTCCGTATTTAAAACGCTGCTGATCCAGCTGAAACCGGGTAACCATTCCTTCGATAGGGAAGCTGGGAGATTGCCGATTCCCTTGGCTGGTCCATTGAATATCATCCTGAGCTTCATTGTATTTGAAATTATTGAACTCAGGAAATGGATAACCTAAGCGACACAAGAACTTGCCTTGTTTGATTTCATTTGCATCTTTTTTGAAAACAGCAAACTCGTTCACCATTAGTTTCTCGAAACCATTGAATTTGATGATGGCCAAATCGTATTTTGGATGAACATGAGTTGTGAAACTTTGTAATTTGTCAACGCAGTCTACAAAAGTGTTTTTTAATTGAAGCGGCTGAGTCCTGTTGATTTTATATTTTCTTTCAATCTCGCCCTCAGAGGCATGCTTTTCAGACTTAATCAAGCTAAAACGTTTATTGATTTGCTCGGCTTGCAGAAGTAAATTAACAACATGTTTGCAGGTAAGAGCATAGCCTTCTTCATTGACAAAAAACAGGGTAGCAGCACCCGGAAGAATCTCTTTGCTTTTAAACAACCTGCTTATGGTGTGAATAGGGCGGGTAAATTGCTTTGCCTTTTCAATGGCCTCTACAAACATATTATTGAATTAAATGTTGATGAAGTGTGCCTTCATTGAGGGGGCGATAGCCTTTTTCTGTTTCTTCAATTTGACAAACCTCATAAAAAGGATCATGATCAAAGTACAAAAGCCATTTCTCTTGAACACATCGGTCCAGAATTAACTTTTTTTCCTTCATAGTCTCGAGTGGCCGGACATCATAACCCATAACCCAAGGGATGTGAATATGGGCGTGTGAGGGTATGGTATCAGCAATGAAAAGTACCTTTTGATTACCGGTATTGATCAAAGGCATCAGCATTTTTTCTGTATGCCCGTCAGCCATTAAAAACTCAATATTCGGTGGTAAGTCATTCTGGTTTGCATCAGTAAAATAAAGAGCTCCATGCTCCTTCAGGGGCATGATATTTTCTTTGAGAAATGTGGCAGCTTCGCGGTCGTTAGGGTTTGTTGCCCATTTCCAGTGATCAGAGTGTGTCCAGTACCGGGCATTTGGAAAGGTTAGTTCGAGTATGTCTTTGTGATCAATCCATTGAACGGCCCCTCCGGCGTGATCAAAATGAAGATGACTAAGAATAACGTCGGTTATCTGATTCTCATGAAACCCTTTTTCTCTAATCGATGGAATTAAGTCGCCCTCTCCATGTCTGAAATAGTAGCCAAGCCACTTTTCGGACTGTTTGTTGCCCATTCCGGTATCAATGAGTGTGAGCCTGTTACCATCTTCGATAAGCAGGCAACGCATTTTCCAGCTACAGAGGTTTAGGTCATCGGCCGGTATTTTTTTTGACCATAAAGTTTTGGGTACCACCCCAAACATAGCTCCGCCATCTAATTTGAAATTGCCGGCGTCTATCACGTGAAGGTTCATTTATAGCGTGTTTGATTAAACCAAGTCTTAAGTTCTCAGGCTCTCTTACAAAACTAAGCATACTATTCTGCAAACGACAGAAAAAAAGCCAGACTGTAAAGTCTGGCCCGTTTGAGGAAGTGTATGAGGTTTATTTAAACATTTTGACCCTTCATCATTTTGTTCCAATACAGATAAGGGAGCATATATTTTTTCAACATCCATAGACGCCAATGCTCTTTTGACGAGTCTGAAATAAGCATCTGCTTAAGTTTTGGATCGGGTATGAAATTATTTTGATAATCAAACTCAGCCAAGACCATTTTACCATAACCAGTAACAAGTGGACATGAAGAGTAACCGTTGTAGGCCATTTCGCCAATTTTATCACTCTCAATTAAGGTCATCACATTATCAACCACTATAGGAACCTGCTTTCTGATAGCCGCACCAGTTTTTGCTGTTGGTAGAGCTGCCACATCACCTAGTCCGAAGATATTTCTGAACTTATTATGCTGCATGGTTTTATGATCTACATCGAGCCACTTTGCATCATTTACCAATGGTGAGTTCATAATAAACTTAGGAGCAGTTTGTGGCGGAGCCAGGTGCATCATATCATAATGAATACCAAATCTATTACCCTCTACCTCAACCTTGACATCTTTATAATTGTACTGAATGTTCTGGTCAATTTTGTCAGTTTTTGAATCTTCAATAACCACACAACCGCCAGTCTCTACTTCTTTGGTGACCTCATACCATGCAATTTGCTTTTCAGCATCTATCTCAACCAATTTATGGAAGAAACGAAGGTTAATGTCTTTTCTGTCAACCACTTCCATTAAGGTTTGCTTAATTTCAGGTACTGCAAAGATGGTGGTACCAGGAGTGGCGAAAACGATATCAGTTTTACTTCTTACACCCGACTTTCTGAAGTGGTCATCGGCCAGATACATGATTTTTTGCGGAGCTCCTCCACATTTTATGGGTGTCGCCGGTTGTGTAAATACGGCTGTACCACCTTTGAAGTTTTTGATAACTTTCCAGGTATGTTCAGGATCAGTATAGTTACTGCAAACCACACCTTTATCAATAGCCTCGGCGAGACCTGGTATTAGCGAATGGTCATAGACAAGTCCCGGGGCTACTACGAGGTAATCGTAGGTGATATTTCCACTGCTTTTTGTGCTAACCGTATTTTTTTCAGGATCGAAACCCTCTGCGTAGTCTTTAATCCAGTCAACTCCGGCAGGAATCAAGGATTTCATTGGGCGTGCCGTGCTTTTAAAATCGTAAGTACCAGCTCCAACCAGCGTCCAGGCAGGTTGATAATAATGGGTGTCGGCTGGTTCAATGAGTCCGATTTCTAAGTTTCTGTCTTTTTCTCTCAATTGAGCAGCAACCATAATACCAGCGGTTCCGCCACCAATAACTAACACCTGATAATGACTTTTCATAGGGCTTTGATAAGATTTAAATATTGAAGTATTGTACAATATTATTGTATTATACCAAGCCTTAAAGTGATATGTGTCACACTGTGAACAAAAAAAGAGGCCGTTTCCAGAAGAAACGACCTCTCAGAATATCAACCCTAACCTTATCAGTTACTTAAACATTGAGACTGGTAGTAGTTTACATCTAACCAGCTACCGCCATTTACGCACTCTATTCCCTGAGCTGACAGATAACCTGTGGCCTGACCACTTCTGTTACCCGATGCACAGCAAAGGATAATTGGTGCCTCCAATGATCTGAACTCCTCAACTCTTGAGGGTACTTCGTTCAATGGAATATTTTTGGAACCTGCTACATGACCACCTTGAAACTCACCTAGCGTTCTTACATCAACGATGGTTCCTCTATTTTGCTCTATTAATTCTTTTACGTTCATTTTATTTCCTTTGTTTTTGATAGAACAAATATCATAACTGCCTGAAAAGGAATACGTGATGAAAGTTACATTAAGAAATTATGATTAAATGAAACTTTCTAACAACCTATTATTAATTAATGTACATTTGCCGCCGTAAAGAGTATTATTTGTTTTATAGCATTTCTGGAATCAATTTCCTTTAAACCTATCAAATAGGTCCTGCTCTCCATTTTTTACTAATTATTATATTTAATGAACATTTTTGTTGCAAAATTAAGCTTCAATACAGACGATGAAGGTCTTAGAGAAGCATTTGAAGAGTTTGGATCAGTAGATTCTGCTAAAGTTATTATGGACAACCAAACAGGAAGATCTAAAGGGTTTGGTTTCGTGGAAATGGAAAATGATGATGAGGCTCTTGAAGCAATTCAAGCTTTGAATGAATCTGAACTGGATGGCCGTACTATCGTTGTGAAGAAAGCAGAGCCGAGAGGTGAGCGTTCTGGCGGCGGTGGTAACCGTGGTGGTTACGGTGGAGGAAGAAGATATTAATCTTTCTCTGGCAAAAGAATAGTAAAAGAGCAGCCCCTAGGGTTGCTCTTTTTGTTTTAACAGGCATCTTTGTCCTAAAAAAACTTTACAAGTGAATAAACTACGATTACTTTTCTTGTCTTTATGTTTTACAGCCTTTTTGTCCTGCGAAAAAAGTGAATTCAGCGGAACAGAAATTGAACAAATAGATCAATATATAGCGGCGAAGAATCTTCAGGTTTCAGAGAGCTTCTCATCTGGTCTGAGAGTCGCTGTTACCAAAGAAAACCCTTCCGGAACAACTCTTTCAAAAGGAAACTACGTAACTGTAGCTTATGCTGGTCGCTTACTGAATGACAAAGAGTTTGATAGCGGAAGTTTCAGTTTTGTACTAGGAGCGGGTCAGGTAGTTCGTGGTTTTGACGAAGGAGTGGCTCAGCTTAAAACCGGTGAGCAAGGCACTATTATTTTCCCTTCAGCATTGGGTTACGGAAGCATGAAACAAGGTTCTATTCCTAAAAATTCTCCACTGATTTTTGATATTGAGATTTTAGGGGTGCAATAGTTCTTTATCCTGCTTTTCCAGAGTTTTTCTTAGACATTTAGGTGTAAATCAAAAGGAGGGTTTTTACTCTGCTTCTTTTAAGAAGTCTCTTATTTTTTTGGTTTTGTGTTTACCCAGAATTTCAATAAGCTCATCATCAGATGCGTTTCTGATATTCTGGATGGTTTTAAAGTGCTTCAAAATTTTAGTAGCCGTGGGCTTCCCTATTCCGGGAATGCCTTCTAATGAGCTTATCAAAAATCCTTTACTTCTTCGATTTCGGTGATGTGTAATACCGAAGCGGTGAGCCTCATCACGGGCCCTCTGAATCAATTTTAATGATTCCGATTTTTTATCAATATAGAGGGGGAGTGTATCCTCAGGGAAGTAGATTTCTTCCAGTCTTTTAGCAATACCAATAATTGGTATTTTTCCATATAAATCAAGCTCTTTCAGTGCTTCAACTGACGCAGATAGCTGTCCTTTTCCACCATCAATTACGATAAGATCAGGCAGGTCTTCTTTTTCTTCAAGTAGCCTTTTATATCTTCTGAAAACCACCTCTTTCATGGTACCGAAATCATCAGGCCCAGTTACCGTTCTCGGGATATAATGCCGGTATTCTTTTTTACTCGGCTGACCGTTTCTGAAAAGCACCATGGCACTTACGGGATTGGTTCCCTGAATGTTTGAGTTATCAAAACACTCAATATGCCGGGGCAATTCTTTCAGCTGTAGGTCTTGCTTTAATTTGATCAGAACACGGTCACGCTTATTGGTTGCTCCACTTTTGGCAATGGCGTCACGCTCCGCTTTTTCATGCCTGTAGTACATGATATTGCGAAGCGACATCTCAATTAACTTCTTTTTGTCACCAATTTTCGGGACTACTACTTGTGCTTTTAAGTCGGTATCCAGCTCAATATTACTGAAGATTTCTTTGGCTTTACTTTCGTATTTCTGACGCACCTCAAACATTACCTTTTCAAGGATTTCGTCATCGGGTTCTTCCAATTTCTTTTTAACCTCGAAAGTTTGTGTTTGTGTAATCGTACCATTGCTAATCTTCAGATAGCAGATATAGGCTGCATCGGCATCTGATTGAATTCCAAAAACGTCAGCATCTGATATTGAGGGGTTAACTACTGTTGCTTTTGACTGGTAGTTCTGTAAAAACTCCAGCTTTTGCTTGAACTCATGAGCTTTCTCAAAAGCCATTGAGATTGCAGCTTCCTCCATTTTTTCTTGAAAATACTCCTTTGCAGGTGCAATGTTCCCTTTCAAAATATGGTGAACCTGTTCTATTTCTTTCAGGTAATCGCTTTCTTCTTGCAAACCCTCGCAGGGCCCAAGGCAATTGCCAATATGATACTCAAGGCAGAGTTTAAACTTGTGGGCGGCCACGTTTTCCTCTGATAGTACATATTTACAAGTACGAATGGTGTAAAGCTGGGTAAACATATCCAGCAAGGCGTGCATGGCCTTCACATTCACGTATGGTCCGTACATTTTACCCTTTTTACGGTCGTCTATCTGACGGGTTTTAACGAGTCTGGGGAAACGTTCGTTGGTTACACAGATGTAAGGGTAGTTTTTATCATCTTTTAACATGATGTTGAACTTCGGCTGAAGCTCCTTTATCATGTTATTTTCAAGCAATAGAGCATCATATTCGGAGTGTACAACGGTGTACTCCAGATTATGAATGTTCATGACCAGTCTTTTCGTTTTCCGATCGGCCCGATCAAAATTATAGAAATAGCTGCTTATTCTGTTTTTGAGGTTTTTGGCCTTTCCAACGTAAATTATGGTCCCTTTATGATCAAAATATTTATATATCCCAGGTTCATTGGGTAACAGCGGAATTTGGGTTTTATAATCAAATTTTATGGAAGCCATAGGCAAACAAAGCTAGCTTAACGCCTGAAGGTTTTTTCTATTAGATAAGACAAAATTTTGCTCATAAAGTTCAGGATTCTGAATCGCTTTGGGAAGTTGATGATTCGTTTGCTTTCAATGGGATTTGGCTCTGAATAGGCTTCAAAAACCCTTTTAAGGTATTTCCATTTGCTAAAGCCGTGATCCTGAGACTTTATAAGAATCTGTTCATAAGCTAATCGCGGGAAAGACTTTCCCCAGTGATTTCCCTTGTTCCAAAAACTTACAACATGTTTTTCACAGGAATGACTTCTACTTCCAATACTATTTGTAAGCGTTCTCGGGAGTTCAATTTTGAGGTTCTTCTCAATCAAATAAAGGCCATTTTTGAAGGCTCTATCATACCCGAATTCTTTACACTTTCCTACAGTGGTCAGCCAGTCAAAATTTTCATCAACTTTGAGAATGAAGGCACCTAGATCCATTAGGTTTTTAAGTCGAAGCCAAAACTCTTTAGCACCATGGTGTGTAAGTAAAATCCAAAATATTTTCTCTTTTTCATCCAGATCATCATGAAAAAGGATGTCTGAAGGCATTTTGTATGGAAGAAAAGGATAATGCAGGCCCCAATGTAAATCAACGTGTGTCTGATTTTTGATCAATGGGAGCTCAACCTGTCCATGAGCATCTCTTAATTCTTCAAAGCTAACTTCTCCCAAACTGTTTCTTTGTTTTTTAACATTCAAATCAAATCCGAGGTCTCTAAAAATATTTAAAGCTTTGACCAGATTTACTCTGTCAACAATCAAGTCTAGATCTCCACCGGCCCTTATACTTTCATTGTAAAGGAAGTTACTGAAACGAATTCCCTTAAAGTCCTCAATGTGAATGTGGTTTTGATGAAAAGCCTGTTTGATTTTTAAAAGCTCTGTTTGAAGGACCAGATTCATAGCAGCTTGGCTCAAACCGAAAGTTTCCAGTTTATCAGCATAGGCAGTGGGTGGTTTGAGATCAAATTTCTTTATCGTTTGAAAAACCAAAGGCTCCAAACCATGAAAATTAATAAACCTGAGCAGATCAGGGTCTTGTAAAGCCCCAAAGTGGTTATGTGCTAAAGGTTGTTTTAGCAAATAGGCCCGAATGCTGTCGAGCAGAAATTCCGTTTTAGCATTGGGCCGCATACTGCTCTACAAAGTGTTTAAGGTTTTCAAATCCCTCAGGGCGTTTCAATAGATTGATTTTGACCGTTTTCGATAAGGTAATGGAATCCTGGAAATGGCTTCTGATCAGAGCACCGGATAGCAATTGATTTGGCAAAGGAAAATGTTTCAAAAACTCTATTGGAGCTTTGAAAGTTGGTAAATCGCCTGACTCCTCAAGGTTGAGAATGTTGATTTGAGCAATATCGATGACTTTTTTCTCAAATTTCTCGAAATCTTGGGTTATCAAATACTTGTCACGACCCTCAAAAGATGGTTTAAGATTTTTGAGATCAATTCTAAGACCATCAAGGGCATTTTGCCAAACTTTGAATTGAGGGAATGCGGGTAGAAGAGTAATGTTATTTTGCTCAATTTTCAGAGCAACCAGGTCATCTGTCAGAACAGGAAATCCGGCCTGCCAAAAAGCAGTGGCCATGGTGGACTTTCCAGCTCCGGGTTCACCCAAAAAAAGATGAGCCTTATTTTTAATTTTAACTGCACTGGCATGAAGCATGAAAAAGCCTAGTTGAAACAAAGCTATTCCTATAGCTTCACTCAGAAGAAAAAGTTTTAACGTTTGGGGCTCGTCGCAATAAGATTGATAACGAATTTCTTGCCCTTCAGTTATTTCAAATGTGGCAATTGAAGGCCAGTGAAGGCGGACCGTTTCTGAATCTATATTGATTTCTGCCTGCGTATCTTTTCTGAAAACCTGTGTTTTTTCGTATGATCTTGGCGGAATCGTGGTCTCAGAAATAAATAAATCTGCCTTTTCAGAGCAGATCATAGGTAGCATATCTGAAAGGTCTGGGTCGCTTTGAATACAGAGGCCGAATGCTTTATATGTTGTGCTATTTATTCCCATGTCCAAAGAGGTAAATAGTTGAAATCAGGAACGTCGCCAATTAAAACCTCGCCTTTTTTCTCAATCCAGGCATGGGCATCGAGTTTTGCTACTCCAGGCTGTACTCCAATAACTAATTTATATTCAGACGCTTTTCCTTTCATTTTTTTGAAAGCGAGTGCCTGAGGAAGGCAGGTGAACATACCCGGATAAATGATGGAGGCTTTTGAAATAGAGGCAGAAAGCAATTCGTCATCTTGAATTGATTCATCTTTAAGGGAGTTTTTGAACCATTTTTTGAAGTTCTCAAATGAGCGAAAACGTAGGTTCAAATAAACCCAAATAAGCTGTAATATCGCCTTTTTTAGTGTTTGACGTTCTCTGATACCGAGCTTATTGTATTTTTTCAACCAATTGTTCATTCACTAAATCATCTAGAACACTTTGAATATCAGGAAGGCATTCATGTGCAGATACGTCATATTCCTCCGCCACCTTTTCAGCTAGAAAAGGAGCATCAGCTTCCTGTTTTTGAAGGACATTCCAAATCAGTGTACCTACTTCATTGAGATTGTAATATGTGCCTTTAGTATGGTTTAAAATGACGGACTCTTCTGAAAATGAAGTGGACACTTGCTGGTCGCTTAATTTATATTTGGTTGACATTTTACTTTATTTTGGCTTTGCGGCAGCAAAAAGTAGATAATAGCGGTGTATGGGACATTCCTGAAAATATTGAGAGAAAGTAAGTCCGGGTACTTTATCAGCCAAGGCTACTGAAGAAAACTGGGCTGCCAATTGTTTGAACTCTAAGGCATAAGCAGTTACCTCACCAATGACTTTGAAGTTTTGAATCTCCTTTTCCTTTAGGATAGGAATGGTATTAGCATAAGACGATGCATAATAGCTGTTCATTCCTCTGTTGAAAAGAAACAAACTCAAACCAAACTGGTGAAAAATCAAAGTATTCTCTTCTAATTCACTTTCAGCGAGAACTATTTCAGGCTCCCTCTCCGGATAGAATTCCTGAAGAAAAGTTGTTAACTCTTCTTCCGCTTCAAAAGCAAATGAGCCTTCCTTGGTTTTTGAGATTAAGACACTTTCAAATTTACTTTTGAACAGAGTTTGCAGAATTTGAGATGCTTGTTCCTCATTGATATCAGCCGGAACAAAACACTTTTTACTGCTATGAAGCAGAACTTTTATTTTTTTCCAGAACCTCACGCTCAGTAACGGATGATCACTGAACAATTGTTGGATACGCTTGAGTTTACTTTGCGGGTAAAGTGGGAAATCCTCAAGCCAGACAATTCGATTCTGAGAGTCGGCAATGCTAAAATGTAAGAATGAATCGCTTATTTCTATGAGTAATTGAGAATCAGGTATTTGCTCAATGGTAAAACGATCGTCTTTGACCGAGTAACTGGCCTCAATATGCATGTTTTCGTTAACCAAACTGGATATATTCCTTTAAAAAATCAGGTTTACTTTCAGGGTCAATTTGCTCAAATTCAGCTTCGGAAAACCATTTAAGCTGACTAAGGATTACTACGTTTTCAGGATCTGAACCAAGTTTTGCTTCCCCGCCCAAAAAACTGACTTCAAAATAGAACTCAATGGCATGTAAAGGAGGCTGAATGAATTCTCTCTGGCAAAGTAACCCGCCAATTTTTACATTTAAATGGGTCTCTTCCTCAAACTCTCTCAAAAGAGCCTTTTTCAATGATTCTCCTTTTTCGGGTTGACCTCCGGGGACATTCCAATAATGTCCTTTTGGCCCAATTCCTTCATGACGAAGCAGTAGGATCTTCCCATCTTTTAGCAGACAACCACAAACTCGTACCCGTATTTTGTTTCCGTACTTTCGGGCGATTTCCTGTTGAAGGTTGTCTGTCATTTTCTACTTATTTCGATCAAAATTAGCGTATTTGGCGACCTGTTTATAGTGAATTCCTAAAAATGGCTGAAGAAATCATTAATCCATATCAATTACTCCTTAAAAAGTTTAAACACGAGCCCACCTTTGGGCAAGCCAAGTTGTTTAGCCTGATGGATGATTTTCTAAAAAATGAAGATAAAGATCGCCATATCTTTGTACTTAAAGGTTATGCAGGTACCGGGAAAACCACCTTTGTGAGTGCCTTAATCAAGGTGCTGCCCAAATTTGGCTGGAAGTCAGTATTGCTTGCTCCTACCGGAAGGGCAGCAAAAGTGATGGCGAATTATTCGAAAAGAAAAGCTCAGACCATTCACAAAAAAATTTACAAACAGACCGAAGATAGTTACTCTGGGAACTTCGTTTTTGAACGTCAAAAAAACTATCATGAAGGCACTTTGTTCATTGTTGATGAGGCTTCCATGATTGCCGATCGAAGGGAGTTTGGTCGAGACAGTCTTCTTCATGACCTCATTGAATATGTTTTTGAAGGAGAAGAAAATAAGTTAATGATTATCGGTGACGAGGCTCAGCTGCCACCGATTGGTATGGAGTACAGTCCGGCCTTAAATGCTGAGCATTTGTCGAATCAGTATTTTTCTGATGTGATGGTTCATTCACTCACGGAAGTTACCCGCCAACAAAAAGACTCTGGAATATTAGCCAATGCTACCAAAATAAGAGAGTCACTTTCTGATGATAAACCGGTTGTAAAATTTGACACAAAGGCTTTTAAGGATATTTACCGAATGACTTCAGAGCGTATTGAAGATGGGTTACGGTATGCTTATGATAAATATGGACAGGAAAACTGCACGGTAATTACTCGTTCAAATAAGAATGCGGTACAGTATAATCAGTACATCCGAAACCGCATTCATTCTTTAGAAAACGAGCTTGAAATTGGTGATATTCTGATGGTTGTGAAAAACAATTATACAGTCATTGAAGAAGGTTCAGAGGCAGGTTTTATTGCCAACGGCGAATTTGCTGAGGTTACTCATTTGGGTCGGGAGGAAGAAATGCACGGCTTTCGTTTCCAGCATGTTAGTATGAAACTGGTGGATTACCCAAACGATCCGGAGTTTGATTCCATGATCATTTTGGATACTTTGAATTCACATTCACCCAACCTCACAAGAGAAGAAAATAAACAGCTTTATGACTCGGTTTTGAAGGATTATTTCTGGGTAAAATCAAAAAAAGAGAGGGCTGAACTACTTGCTGCTGATCAATATCTCAACGCTCTTCAGGTCAAATACGCCTATGCTTTGACCTGCCATAAATCACAAGGTGGGCAATGGGAGGCCGTTTTTGTGGATCAGGGGTATATTCCAAATAACACGATTGACCATGATTATTTGAGATGGTTATATACAGCTGTTACACGAGGTGCAAAAGAGGTATTTCTGGTCAACTTCAACTCTGGTTTCTACAATTAAGGTTGTTTACCTTCTTCAGAAACTAACTATCTTAGTCAGGTTTACAAACTATTTTGCTGATGGGAAAAAAGAAAAATCGCCTCAAAACGCCAAAACAGAAGCCATTTGCAGCTCCCGGGAGCTTAACCTATATCGGGAAGGAAGTTTTTGAAAAGACCCTTATTCAGCTTACCGTTTATAATCAGGAAACCTGTGATCTGGCCATGATTCAGCAGCTAGATGATCTTAAACCCGATTTTAATGACCGCCTCAGCTGGCTTGATGTGGATGGAGTTCATGAGCCGGCCGTAATTGAGCATATTGGCAAGAAATATCAGCTACATCCACTCTTGCTGGAAGACGTACTAAATACTACGCAAAAGCCCAAAATTGAACTGTTTGAGGAAGAAAATCAGCTTTTTGTAGTCCTTAAAATGCTTCATTTCGATGAAGAAAACCTTGAAATAGAAGCAGAACAAATCAGCCTTATCCTTGGCAAAAGCTTTTTGGTCTCATTTCAGGAACAGGATCAAACGGACATCTTTGTAGCTATTCATGAGCGAATTAAACAAGCGACGAGCCGAATCAGAAAGTTTGAGTCCGATTATCTACTTTATGCACTGATTGATCTCATTGTCGATCATTATTACATACTTCTTGAAAAACTGACAGAGAAACTCGAAACCCTGGAAGCCAATGTTTTAAATGACCCTAAGGCTGAACATCAAAATCAGATTTATAATCTCAAAAAGGAAATGGCTTTCATGAAGAGAAACATTTTACCTCTTCGTGATATTATTGGTACTCTGATCAGAGAAGATTCAGAACTGGTGGGAAATAAGGTGAATGTTTACCTTCGGGATGTTCATGACCATGTAATTCAGACACTGGAAACCCTTGACAGCTACCGCGAAATGGCGGATAGTATTATGAATAACTATCATGCTTCACTGAGTAATAAGATGAACTCTGTCATGAAAACTTTGACAGTATTTACGGTTCTCTTTATGCCTTTGAGCTTCATCGCAGGGCTTTATGGGATGAACTTTGTAAATATGCCTGAGCTTGAGAACCCGAACGGTTATTTCTACGCCTTAGGAGCTATGGCTTTGATTAGCATTGGTTTATGGTTTTATTTCAGGTGGAAGAAGTTTGTTTAGAGCTGATAGTCATTGATTTGAGTTTGATTCTTTACAATCTCTTCCCTGCCGTCTTCCATCAGGTCAATTTCGTTCGATTCCAATTTTATTATGAGTTCAGATCCATTTAAAGTTGAGCTGATTGGGTTGTAGACGGCTACGGGCGGATCAACCGAGGAGAAATTAGAACCAACCTTAAAAGTCCTTTTTAGTTTTTGATTTTCAAAAACAGAGAGATAGAGATCTAATCCATGATAATAGGGGCAGGCCTCGTATGAAGAATACCAGATCCCCCACAGTGCTCCTTTCTTATCATTTCCTAATGAAGCGATCCCAATCTTGAAGGCTTTGGCATCCCGTATCATTCCGATATCAAGGGACTGGGTGTAGGCTTCATGGCTATCCGCTCCTTTTAAACTATCAATTTTGAGGAAATCAGAGATGTGTTCATATTGATAAATCTCTGTTTCCGGTTGATTATAACCCTCAAAAAGCTCTTTGACCGTGGCGGAATTCAAATCGGGAATGTCTTGATATTTTGACTCCAGATTCTCAAGGTATATGGAGTCAATTATGTTTATGTCAATTTCTGAGAAATTGGATATTTCCTCAAATAAAGGATTTTCTTCACCAGTCTCGAATTTTATGTTTTGACAGGCGAGAATTGACATTGAAAAAGAAACAAAGAAAATTCCCCAAATCGAGAAGTTTGCTTCAGGCAGAAGGCGTGTTGTTTGGTATTTAATCATACGGCAATAAATCAGGTTCTAAATACTCCTTTTTTGCTGATTCATGAGTGAACCTCTCCAAACTGTAATGTTGCTCAATTAAACCTTTGAAATTGTTTTCCAGAATAGGAAACTCGCTCAAAAACTCTTCAAAATCAGAGGATTTTGATTTCAATATAAAATGTCGGACGGTTCTGATGCTGGCCACAGTCAATGTTTGGTGGTATTTGTCCGCAACTCCTAAATGACTAGTGTAGGCTTTGAGTAGTTCGCAAGCTTTATAAACCGCTTTAGCAGCTTCGTTCTCACAAAGAAGCTCCCAAGCCAACCTGAGGTGAGTCTTGTGTTTAAAATCTTCAGGTTTCAGTGTGAAATCCTGAATGCTTTGAATGGTTTCAAGCGGCTTTTTGAAGAACATAAATGACAGAGCTGGCTTTCTTTGAATTAAAGATAGCATTTAGCCACGAAACTCCTCCTACCAGAAAACCTTTGATAGTTTCAAACATATTTTTCTTGTATTTCTCACTCAGCAGAGCCACATAAAAGGAGTCAAACGGTAAAATCCGATGCTCCTTAATTTCCCATCCATGCTTTTTGGCTAAAACCTGCATTGAAGTCGGAGTAAAATGCCATAAATGACGTGGAACATCCAGACCCGCCCAATCCTCTTCATAGTATTGTCCATCAAAAGAGTCTTTGTTGGGCACCGCAATGATTAACGTGCCATCATCTTTAAGAGAGGCCTTAATCTGTGACATATATTCGTCCAGATTGTAAAGGTGCTCCAAAACATGCCAGAGAGTAATCACATCAAATTCCTTACTGGCTGGCTGCTCAAAAAAAGAAGTTGGAGAAACGACGTCCAGTCCAAATTTGTCTTTTGAAAACTCGCGGGCCTGATCATTGATTTCAACTCCCCGGGATTTAAAACCATTATTTTTCATTGTGTTCAGGAAATACCCGGTACCGCTCCCAATGTCCAGAATTGAATTGCCTTTAGACTTGCTCTTCACAAGTCCTGCTTTCTTTTGAAGCATAAAGCTTCGCACTTTATGATAGATGGAATTGATCAACCCTTTTTTGCTATCTGAGTGTGAAACGTAATCCTCACTGATATAATAGGGCCCGACATTTTCTGGTGAAGGAGGGTTTTGTGTAAACGTAAACTGGCAGCTCTGGCAGGTCACCAGATCAAAAGTTTCCTTGCTGATGGAATGGTCTTTGACCAAAATTGTCTCTGAAAGCTCTTTTGAGGAGCAAAGAGGGCACTCAGAGTGAAAAATGTTCTTCATATATTATTAGAAAGCCAATGGCATGCTGAATGTTAAAAACGAAAACCATGCCTCATATGATTGTGTAGCAAAAATAGGCAATCTATTTAAACTCAAACAGCTTTCAATAATCCCTTCCTTTCCATCTTATTTTACCTGGTAATAGGGTATAAATACCAATCAAAAACCATGAAAATGGCAGATAAACTACAAAAAGTGGAAGGTATTTCAGAAGTCTGACTTCTTTGATTTTAGAAGTCCAAAATACCGTCAAAATACCAAGAACTACGATTTGAAGAGCAAAGGCAGGTAGTAATAAGCTTTTGGCAAAAAAGTAGAAAGCAATTAGCAGCGGCAGCCATAGGGTTTGAAGTAAAGCGGGTATAAGTAAGAAACTACCGCTTTGAAAGCCCCCCTTTAACCATCTCTTGCGTTGCACCAAAAAGTTTTCGGGTGGTAGAGTATAAGCCAGTGAGTCTTTATCAAATAATTGAGCGAAGCCAAATCCTTTATCAATAATGGCTTTAAAGAGAGTATAATCCTCAACAATAGAAAAAGGAAGGTTTTCATAGCCGCCAATGGAGTCGTAAGCTGTTTTACTCAGCGCCATGTTATTTCCCATTCCTGTTCCGGGGAAATTGATTTTTGAAAGCAGATGTAAAATGTATAAAACAGTAAGCCATTCCATACTTTGGAGGGCCATATTGGCGGATTCAGCCTTCATTCCTGTTATCCCAATGACCACTCCCATATTCTTCTTTTGAAAGCCATTCATCATTGATGGAATCCAGTTTTCAGGAAGCTCAATATCTGCATCGGTGAAAAACAAATACTCACCTTTAGCCTTACCGGCTAAAAAAGCCAGAACTCTGGCTTTTCCCTTTTGGCTACTGGTGTCCTCCGGTACGTCGAAAGCTTTTGCAAAGGTTCGCTTGTAAGCATATTCGTGTATCAGCTTGCTCGTAGAATCTTCCGATAGGTCATTTCCCAGTAAAATTTCAAATTCATATCCATTAGACTCCAATTGATCGATTGAGTTGAGCAATCGAGGAATATTCTTTTCCTCATTTCTAAGGGCTATAAGTATGCTTATTTTGGGTAATTCCATGCACCCTGAAGAGATTAAAATTGACCCAAATCTAGGTAATAATGATGTTAGTCATGATAATTGTGGAAACAACCCAACTGTTTTGTATTGGCATCCGTCTGAAGATTAACCCTCAAAACAACCTCTTTTGTCCGTTAACGAAGATACTATAAAGCGAGCTCAGAAAGGCGACGAAATTGCTTTTCAGATACTCTTTGATGCCTATGCATCATTAGTTTTTTCGGTTTGCATGCGGTATATGAAGGACAATGAAGAAGCTAAAGATTTAATGCAGGAGGTATTTGTGAAGCTTTTTTCAAAGTTAAAAGATTATAATTTCAAAGGTTCCTTTGAGGGCTGGTTACGCAAAATGACGGTGTTTGCGGCTATTGACGAATTAAGAAAAAGAAAAGAAATAATTCAGAGTTTAGATGAGGCGGTAAGGCCCGGTCTTGAAGCAGATCATAGCTCTGTAAATGTATTGGAAGCTCTGGCTGCTGAGGATTTAATGATTCTCATAAGAGGGTTGCCCAGAGTATATGGTTTGGTTTTTAATTTATATGCTATTGAGGGTTATAAGCATCATGAAATAGCCCAAATGCTCAATATCTCAGAAGGAACAAGCAAGTCTAACCTGCACGACGCCCGACGAATCTTAAAATCGAAATTAAAAGTTATTGGATGATTAAATCTTTACTGTAACGAGGATGAAAGAAAAGGATGAGCTGGATAAGGCCTTCCGAAAGGCCTTTAATGAGTACAAACCCGCTGTTCCGGCTGATAGCTGGGCGGCCGTAAAAGGGGGTATCGCCAAAGTACGCCTTGAGGATGCAGTACGGTTAAAAAATCGTTACAGAAATCTGTCTGTCCTATTGACAGCATTTCTGCTTGGCTCTCTTGCTTATTTTTTGTGGAATGATGATTCAAAAAGTGTTGCCGAAGGGACCCAAAAAGGTCAAAATTTCGATTCCGAAAGTCAATCTCAAATTTCTCAGTCACCTGTCGATACTGTTGTAAAATATATAACCCTCTACCAAACGGATACTGTTTACCTGACTAAAATAATGAAAACAAGATCTTCTTCGGGATTGACTCAGAAAGACTTGGATTTTGCTCTAGAGCACCCGGAGTGGAGAGAAAGAGTTCTGGAGTACCTCTCAAAAGATTATAGTTTTGAGACAAAAAATAAATCCACAGATGAAAGAACTGAAGAAGAAGAAGTCAAGGTTGCCTCGTCTCACTTGGGGCCTCTGAGGGATCGGTGGAGTTCCTTCCCGAAACAAAGTCCCCTCAATATTTCTTTGATTGACATTCAATGGCCGAACCGCACTTTGACAGAAGTTGATATCCCCAACCATAAACAGAAAAAGAGAGAGCTAAAAGAGCATATCCCATTAAAAGAGCGTATTTTTTATCAGGTCGCAGGGGATTTAAGAAATGGTAAACTAGTTCTCAATAACAAGCAAGGTAGCTTTGGTAGTAATCACGGTTTTACCGGAGGTATATATGCCGGAGTGCGTCTATCACCACGACTATGGATAAAGACTGGTTTGAACTTTGATGTTGTGGAATACGCTTTAAGTCCTGATGGTAGAACTAGAATTAACTCAGAACTGGTCAATGGCACTTACGAGTATATTTATCGTTCTCCGCTTGGGAATTTGGTGATCCCAAATGATCAGTTGCTCCATCCTGCCTCTGAGTTTTCACACATTGAAATTGAGTCTCATTATGATAACCGCGAGTATGAATTAAACATCCCACTACAGTTAAACTATGATTATATGCTGAAAGATGTGAAATTTTTGGGCTATTATCGGCAATTGACTGGTTATGCAGGGCTTAATTTATATCTTCAAAGACCCCTGAAGAATTCCGTTAGTCTGGAGGTTTACGAGTCAGATGGCTCAGAGTTTGAACTCAGAACGGATAGCTTCACTAGTATCAGTAACCTATCAATAGGCGGTGGCTTACAAACGGGTCTTAAGCTCGAAGTTTACCCCGGCTGGAAACTACTTTCAGAAATTGGTTATATGAGAAATTTGACCTATCGTGTTAATAATGAGTACTTTCAATCCTTCAGTAGGGAGCTTTCTTTTTCCGCAGGGCTCGAAATTCATTTAAAATGATTTGAATCACCCAACGATAATACATTCCATTTTCGTCTTTGATCCAAACAACGACAAAAAATGGAAAAATCAGCAGAAAACATTAGCCGCCTGCAATTCCTAAAGTCTTTAGGTCTCGGAGGGTCGGCATTAATGGCCGTTTATTTAAGCTCTTGCGTAAACGAAATTGTTGGCCCTTCCGGTGCCACGAATACTTTGGATCTAAATGATGCCGCTAATGCCGGTTTACTCTCAGATGGCGGATATGTCATTTTAGGGAATATCGTGGTAGCCAATATCGGTGGTGGCCAGTATGCCGCCGTCACTCGAATCTGCAGTCATGAGGGGCAGAAGAAAGTGGTTTACAGAAATGGGGAATTCTACTGCTCAGCTCACGGAGCCAGATTCAGTAACACAGGCAGCGGGCTTAATTCTACCGGTAGCAAAGGCCTGACCACCTATGATGTTTCTCAAAACGGATCTGTACTAACAATATCATAATCTCAATGAAACCGACATGATTGAAATAATCATTATTCACACAGGAGAATGAATATTTCAGTCATCAAACCTGCCTGCGTCTGGCAGGGGTCGCATGTGACTATTAAAATAAATAGAAATTAAATACATGAAATCAGTCTTGAAAAATACGGGTAAACTGACACTGTTTATTCTTTTGTTTGGCTTTAGACACCTTCATGCTCAAGATGTGGATGACCTTCTGGGGGAACTTGATGAAATTTCACCAGATCAGGCACAAAACATAACTGCAACTTTCAAATCAACCCGAATTATAAAT
Source organism: Jiulongibacter sediminis (assembly GCF_001306455.1). Classification (GTDB taxonomy): domain Bacteria; phylum Bacteroidota; class Bacteroidia; order Cytophagales; family Spirosomataceae; genus Jiulongibacter; species Jiulongibacter sediminis. The sequence continues at coordinate 489,937 of NZ_LGTQ01000005.1, forward strand.
GGGCACTCGATAGAAACGGTAGCTAAAAATCACCTGGACTTCAGGATTTCTCACCGTTTCGGTACGCTTAACTCGGGTTATAATAATCTTTTTGGTTTGGATGAGTCGAGAATTAGAATAGGTCTGGAATATGGAATAACAGACGATTTGATGATAGGAGCGGGCAGAAGCAGCTATTTGAAAGAGTATGATTACTTTCTAAAATACCGATTCCTCCATCAAAAGACAAAGGGGCTTCTCAATCCGGTAACGGTAACACTTTTAGTCTCGGTTTCTACCAATACAATGGATACCTCGCCGACGATGCAATTTTTCAACAATCTGGAGCGTCAGAGCTACGTGGGCCAGCTGATGATCGCGAGAAAATTTGGTGAGCGATTGTCACTGGAGGTCAACCCTACGGTGGTTCATCGCAATAAAACAGAAACGCCAATAGACGCCAACACACTCTATGCAATGGGAGTAGGCGGCCGCTTAAAACTCTCAAAAAGAACAACTTTCAACGCCGAGTACTTTTATGTAGCCAATAACCTTATCGGTAACGGTTTTGAGCGGGATCCTGCTTTTAGAAATAACCTTTCACTGGGTTTTGATATAGAAACCGGTGGCCATGTTTTTCAATTGCACATTTCAAATTCAAGAGGCATGATTGAGAAACAATTCATCGGTGATACCCAAGATGAATGGCTCAAAGGTGGTCTTTATTACGGTTTTAATATTTCAAGAATTTTCAGTTTCGACAAGAAAGAAAAACACTAAAACTTATCCATTATGAATAGATTAATCAAAACAAATCTTACGCTCTTGCTGATCATCATCAGCATGACTGGTTACACTCAGAAATACATCTGTAAGAATGGAGAAACCTCCTTTTTCTCTGAAACACCGATGGAGGATATTTCAGCTCTGAACACCAAAGTGGTGAGCCTGATCAACACCGAAGACGGTTCACTGGCGGTAAAAATGAATATCATTGATTTTGAGTTTCCGAATAAGTTGATGCAGGAGCATTTCAATGAAAACTACCTGGAAAGCGAGAAGTATCCTAAATCTGTTTTTTCGGGTAAAATTCTTGAGAAAATTGATTTCTCTAAGGACGGCAAACACAAGGTTACGGGCCAAGGAAATATAGTTATTCATGGTCAAGCTCAGAAAGTAAATCTGGAGGGTACATTAACGGTGAATGGAGACCAATTAATTCTTGAAGCCGCTTACCTCATTAAACCTGAGGATTATAACATTGAAATTCCCTCTTTAGTGATCACCAAAATTGCCAAAGAAATCAGTGTGAAATCAAAATTCGTGTACAATAAGCTTTCCTGAAACTAAAGAGCGGACGGCTTTTCTATTAACAATAAATTGACTCATGAAAAACAAAATATTAGTATTGGCTTTGGCCATGCTTCTGGCTTCTTGCCTTTATGAAAAAGGTGGAGTAATTAATCCGGAAAATGTGACCGGGACTACCAATACTGGTTCAGCTTCAACCATTGATACGGGTACGGCTATCTGCGACCTTTTGAGCGGTACGGGCGGCTCGGCGGCTACGAATGAGAATGGAGAAATCTGTTTCGATACTCAAATTTTACCCCTCATTGTAAGTAATTGTGCTACTAGCGGCTGCCATGATAGTCAGTCCAAAAGAGATGGGTACGACCTTACTTCTTATGATAAAATTGTGAGAAAAGGCGTAACAGCAGGAAATGCCTCCAAAAGCAAACTTTACAGAGTGCTTAATGATACCGGAGAGGATCGCATGCCACCTGCTCCCAAAAGTAGATTGAGTGCATCTCAAATAAAGCTTATAGGAGACTGGATAGATCAGGGTGCTAAAAACATCTCATGTAACACCAGCTCAAGTACCGGCGGTACTTTGCCGGACAGCGTTCAGATAAGTTTCAGCAATCACATCAATCCCATTCTTGATTTCTATTGCGTAGGTTGTCACACCAGCGGTTCTGCCTCTGGCGGAGTAAACCTGAATTCGTACGCCAACGTGAAAACTTATGTCGATAATGGTCGACTGTATGGTAGTATTGCTCAGCAACAAGGCTATTCGGCAATGCCGGTTGGTTCAAAATTGTCGGATTGCCAGATCATGGCCTTCAAACAATGGATAGATCAGGGAGCATTGAATAATTAACATCAAAAATAAAGGTGCTCGTTTTCCTTATTCGGGCATCTTTAATTAGTATTGTAAAATGAAATCATTCATCGCAATGGCTCTTGCCCTTCTCTTTGTGGGAGAAAGCTTTTTCCCGAGGGGGCTTGCTATGTCTGAGATTTCAAAAGTCTACGAGCTCATAGAGCATTATCAGGAGCATTTAGTAGAAATAGGGGACGATATCAGTTTCGCTGAATTTCTCTGGATGCACTATAATCCGGCCTCAGATCATGAGGATGCATCCCATCACCACGAACGCCTTCCTAAATTAACCTTAGGTTCCGGTTTTGTGAGTATATGTCTGCCAGTGGTACAGAATATGCTTCAGTTAAATACGGTTACTAAATATCTTACTTCTTTACAGCCTTTAGAGTACACTAACGGGTACTACTACCTGTTCTTCAATGATGTGCTTAACCCACCGCAGTAAATCACTTTTTAGGTCTTTCTGAAAATCCGGTTTTTACATTCCGGGTTGATTCCTTAGTGATTTAATCTGCTTAATCATGTTTGAAAAAATAATTGAATTGAGCATCAAAAATAAGGTCGTACTCGGCTTTGTTTTGATACTCGTACTGATATGGGGAGCCTTTTCATTGCGTCAGCTGCCCATTGATGCCATCCCTGATGTTACTAATAATCAGGTGGTTATATTGACGCAATCGCCCGCTTTGGCCACAGAAGAAGTGGAGCAATACATTACGGCACCGCTAGAGCTTCAAATGGCTAACCTACAGGGTGTTACCGAAATTCGCTCCACGTCAAGACAAGGCCTCTCGGTGATTACGCTCGTTTTTGAGGAGGATATTGATATGTATCTGGCTCGCCAAATGGTTGCGGAGCAAATCAAAATAGCTGAGGGTGATATTCCTCAAAATTTCGGTTCACCCGAGCTCGCCCCTATCACCACAGGCCTTGGCGAGATTTATCAATATACCCTGGTACCCCAAAAAGGAAGTGAGGATAAGTATTCACTGACAGACCTCAGAACCATTCAGGACTGGGTGGTGAAACGCCAGCTGGCCGGGGTAGAAGGCGTTATTGAGATCAGTAGTTTTGGCGGTTATGTCAAACAATATGAGATAAAGGTCAACCCGGAGAAATTGAAGGCCAATGACATTAGCCTGAGTGAGTTATATGCTTCTTTGCAAAGCAATAATGCCAATATAGGCGGTAGCTATATTGAGAAGAACAGTCAGGCTTATTTTATTCGTGGTCAGGGTGTTGTATCGAGTCTCGATGATATCGGACAGATTGCCGTCGGTCAAAAAGGTGGCCTACCGATCAGAGTGAAAGATGTGGCAGATCTGGGTTTCGGTCATGCCATTCGCTATGGGGCTATGACAAGAAACGGAGAAAGTGAAGCTGTTGGTGGTATTGTATTGATGCTCAAAGGAGCCGACTCTGAAAAGACCATTGAGGCTGTAAAAGAACGTATCAGTCGGATTTCCGAATCTTTACCTGAAGATGTTCAGATTTCAGCTTTCATTGATCGTACCAAGCTGATTGATAAATCGATAAGTACGGTTGAGAAAAACCTATTGGAAGGAGGTTTGATTGTCATTTTTGTACTGGTAATGCTCATGGGTAGTATCAGGGCCGGCTTGCTGGTGGCCTCGGTAATTCCCATTACCATGCTCATCACCTTCGGTATCATGAATCAGGCGGGTATTTCGGCTAACCTGATGAGTCTCGGTGCTATGGATTTCGGTTTGTTGGTTGACTGTTCAGTGATTGTGGTTGAAGCCGTTCTATTCAAACTACACCACGATAAACAGTATAAAGTCCCTAAAATAGAAGCCGGAAAGATGGATAGTATGGTGAAACACTCCGCTACTTCCGTTTTGTCTTCAGCGGTCTTCGGTGGATTTATCATTTTGCTGGTTTATCTGCCTATTCTGAGCCTTGAAGGAATTGAGGGAAAGATGTTCAGACCCATGGCTCTGACGGTGAGTATAGCTATCATGGTCGCTATTTTGCTTTCGCTGACCTACATTCCGATGGCTTCTGCTCTACTCTTGAGAAAGGAGGGAAACAAGCATTTCAAAATCTCAGATAAGATTGTCAATAGCATTTATAGGGTCTATGAACCGATATTTCTGGGAGCAATCAGAATGAAGAAAACCACCGTGACTGTGGCTCTACTTTTACTTGCTGCGGCTATTTTTACCTTTACCCGGATGGGTGGTGAGTTTATCCCGACACTCGATGAAGGCGACCTTGCGGTGGATTTCCAAACAGCTCCCGGTTCCTCTTTAACCACTACGGTAGATGCGACCTTAAAAGCTCAAAAAGCTCTGCTCAATAAGTTTCCTGAAGTCAGGCAAATTGTGGGTAGAGTAGGGGCCTCAGAAGTACCTACCGACCCAATGCCACCTGAAATGGCCGATTTGATGATCAACCTTAAAGACGCTGAAGAATGGACATCAGCCGGGTCAAGGGAAGAATTGGTTGAGAAAATGGCGGCTGTTTTGGAGGAAGAAGTTCCGGGAACCAGCGTGGAGTTCACACAACCTATTCAAATGCGTTTCAATGAGATGATTTCGGGTGCTAAATCTGAAATTGTAGTCAAAATTTTCGGGGAAGATTTGAATATACTCTCAGATTTAGGAGAGAGGGTCAATCAGGCCCTGCGAAAAATCAACGGCGTGGCCAGCGTAAAAGTTGAACGCGTAGCCGGTTTGCCTCAAATTAAAGTTGATTATGACCGCGATGCTCTGGCACGCTATGGTTTGAGTATTGAGGAGTTAAACACAACTTTGAATACAGCCTTTTCAGGTCAGACAGCCGGTGTTGTTTTTGAGAAAGAAAAGCGTTTTGATATGGTCATGCGTTTTGATGAATCTTTCAGAAAAGACATCGAAAATGTTCGTCAATTGCCGGTGAAAACGGCTTCAGGGGCTTTTGTTCCTTTTGCGGCCTTAGGTAATATTACTTACCAGACTGGTCCGGCCCAGATTTCAAGGGAAGGTACTAAACGCCGTATCAATGTCGGTATTGGTGTTTTAAATCGTGACGTGGAGTCTCTGGTAGAAGAAATTCAGGAAACGTTGAAAAACGAGGTTAATCTGCCAACAGGCTATTATTTTGAATACGGCGGTGCTTTTGAAAACCTGCAGATGGCTAAAGACCGACTGATGATTGCCGTGCCTATTGCCCTTGCTCTCATTTTTGTGATGCTCTACTTCACTTTCCATTCACTGAAAAAGTCACTGATCATCTTCACCGCCATTCCGTTTTCGGCTATCGGTGGGGTGTTTGCTCTTTACCTCAGAGGCATGCCTTTTAGTATTTCTGCCGGGGTTGGTTTCATTGCTCTTTTCGGGGTTGCTGTACTGAACGGTATTGTTTTGTTGGGCTACCTGAGTGATTTGGAGAAAGATGAAACGATGAGTCTTACGGAACGTGTCAAAGCTGCTGTCAAAGTACGTTTCAGGCCTGTGATGATGACCGCTTCTGTGGCCTCTTTGGGCTTTTTGCCAATGGCTATTTCAACTTCTGCGGGTGCTGAAGTTCAGAAACCACTGGCCACCGTTGTGATCGGTGGGCTAATTTCTGCCACTCTGCTGACCTTGGTGGTTTTACCCGTTTTATACATGTTATTCAATCGGGAAGAAAAGAACTCACATTTTAGTAAAACACTGGCTACCATTGGTTTTATTGTGCTTCTTCCGGCTTTGGGTAATGCTCAAATGACTTTAAGTCAACTACTGGAAAAGGCTGATCAGAATAACCCGGGGTATCAATTGAAAGATGCTGAAATCGCCATCAGAAAGCAGGATGTGTTGGCCTCAAAGTCGGTGCCTACCACTGATTTCAGTTTGCAATACGGTAATCTTCAGAATCCGGGAGCCAATGATTACGTGCTGGGAGTTGAGCAAGGAATTCGAAATCCAGCTAAAAATAAGAGTTTAAAAACCTATTACGAGAGTCTGATAGGTGTAGCAGAAGCTGATAAAAAGTTGTCAAAAGCTGCTCTCCATCGGCAGGTAAGGCATTTCTACTTTTCGATGGTGAATACCAATAGAGAAATGAATATTCTACAGGAGCAGCTTACCGTCTATGGTCAATTGCAGGATTTTGCTCAAAAACGTGCCAATGCCGGGGCGGCCTCAAAAATGGATGCTCTGATGGCAGGAAACGAAATGGAGGCTCTTAAAACTCAACTCAATCACAAAGAGGTATTATTTCAGTCCGACCTCAATGCATTGAAAAAGTTACTCAATGTGGATGAAATTGAGCTTGACTTTGATGGTACTGTACCTATTGCTGCAGCCTTGGAGAACCCCAATTTATTATTGATTCAGGCCAATGAGAATGCCGCAAAAAGTGCCATTGAAGTAGAGCAGTCGAAGATGAAGCCTGATTTTAGTCTCGGCTTTTTTAATCAAAGTATGGTCTCAAAACTCAATCAATTTTATGTTGGTGGTGGCATTCAGATTCCCATTTTCAAATCGGCCGAAAAGGCTCGTGTGGAGTCGGCCCGATTAACTCAGGCTTTGATAGGTGAGCAATACAAAGTGGCTGAATACGAGTTATCCAAAGATTTAATGAGGCTACAAGCTGAAGCTGAGGGTGTGAAGGCCTCAGAGAACCGCTATAACACTATTTTGGAGCAAAGCGAATCAGTGATTTCGATGGCTCAGAAAAGGTATTTGGCGGGTGAAATCAGCTTTCTTGAATACCATCAGCCTTTGCTTCAGCAGTTAAACTTTAAGCTGAATAAGCAGAGTTTAGGGCACCAGTTTAATCTTATCCAAAATGAAATTCTATGGCTTCAGGGCCAATAAAATATAAGCAGATGAAAAATTTAAAATATCTATTTCTGTTGGCCGGGCTTGCTTTAGGAGCTTGCACCGAGCAAAAAGAAGAAACTGTTACAGAAGAGGTAGAAACGCAGGATTCAGCAAGTTCTGAAGTCGTATTGACCAAAACCCAATACGCCAACCTTGACGTTACTCTGGGAAATGCTGAAAGCCGGATGATGAGTTCAGCGATTACTGCCAATGGAATGGTAGATGTCCCACCGGAAAATATTGCCAAAGTAAGTACTGTGGTTAATGGCAAAATTGCCCGTATTACACACAACGTATTGCCAGGCAAATACGTCAAAAAAGGTAGTGTGCTGGCTCTGGCCACGAGTACCGAGCTTCTGGATATTCAGCAAAACTATCTCGAGAGTTACCTCAAAAACGATTTCCTAAAAAAGGAGCTTGTACGTCAGCAGCAGTTGATTACTGAAAATGCCGGTGTTGAGAAATCACTTCAAAGTGCTCAGAATAACCTTAAAATGAATGAGGCAGTACTGGCCGGTTTAGAAGCGAAACTGAAGCTTTCCAATGTCGATCTGGCTTCTCTGCAGTCAGGTAAAATACAGGAGCAGTTTTATGTCTATTCTCCCATTTCAGGATATGTGAAAGAGGTCTTTATCAACACCGGAAGTAATTTTTCGCCAACAGATGTGCTTTTTGAGCTTATCAGCAACGAGCACCTTCATGTGGAGTTACAGGTTTTTGAGAAAGACGCCATGTATCTCAAAGAGGGGCAAAAGGTCATGTTATCGGGGGCGGGCCTATCCGGCCAGACGGAAGGAAGTGTTTTTCTTATCGCTAAAGTTTTTGATGATCAAAGTAAGGCTATACGAGTTCATGTACATTTAAATGACCATAATGCCAGAGAGGCGTTGATTCCGGGACAGTTTCTGACGGGCGAGATACAGATTGATGAACATGAAGTGAAAGCTCTGCCTGAGTCCTCTTTATTAAGAGAACCCGACGGAACCTATATTTTGAAACTCAAAAGTGAAGGTGAAGAAATTATTTTTGAGAAAATGGAGGTAGAGACAGGTGCTGTTCAGAACGGCTGGGCCGAGATTATAACGCCAGGCAGTTTCGAAAATATTGTCACTAAAGGTGCACAGCTATTTGCCGGTATGGCTGGTGAAGAGAAGTAACCCCAGGAGTCACCATATTGAACAAAAAAGCCGGCGATCGCCGGCTTTTTTGTTTTTAACCGTTGAGTTTATTCACAAGCATCAAATGCGTACATATGCTCGGCTATTTCTTTCCAGTTAGGTTTTTTACCGATTTCTTTGATTAGGCTCGGGCAGCTTGCGTATAAGTCTTTGTAAATGTTTTTATAGTTGGCTTTTGATACTTTATAGGCTGGTTCATCATCCACCTTAATAAAATAACTACGGTCCACGCCACCCGTTTTCATCGGGCCAACGCTCATGCTGGCGGTCTCCATTGCCATGGGATCAAAATACACCCTTACTTTACTGGCAAAGCTTGGGTTAACCAGTTGCATCATTAGAGTCTCATTATTTTTACCAAGTATTACTTCTGTATTCTCAAAAAAGCCATAGCCTTCATTAATCATATCCAGATCATAATCTTTGGAGGTGTTAGTGGCGTTATCAATTTTAAGAGAAAACTTGTTCAGGCTATGGGCTGGTAAGTACATCTCTTTTACATCCTCCGGAGCGTATTCTATTTCCTGACCGTCAATAATCATTCTTATACCTGAAATATTATTCCTTTTGCGGTTTAATTTGTCCAGTTCACCTTCCACTTTTGAACCATCATTTAAAGTGATGTAGGCTGGCTTTTTGTGAGAGAACATATCAAAACCAGGCATGAACTCCTGAGCAGAGACATTAAAAGCAAAAAGAACTAAAAATGATAAAACTAATCTCTTTTTCATGATGAATAGGTTTGGTTACAGAGCAAATATATCAGATGAGTTTACTGTTTGAAAGTCTTTTTAGGGAAGTCTATTCTACGGAAAAATAAAATGTTAATGACCTGAATATAAGAATTCTAAAGTTTGTGTGGGTATATTCTTCTACACTTTTTTGTTTTAACTGATACTAAAAAAAATAACTGGAGCGTTATCTGGCTGTTACTCCTATTACCATTAAATAAAAGTGCCTTTGATCAGAATTTGACACCCTTATAGCTTCACTTTTTATGATACAGACGTACTAAAAAGGGAAGATTTATACACCTTAAATTCTTTTCAAAAATGAACACTCAAAAACTCAAAAGAAACGAGTTCTTAAAGGATCTCGGTTTTAAGGGAGCAGCTCTTTTTGCTCTTTATTGCACCGGCACTTCCTGTTTGCCAGCCGATGTAAATCCCTCTGCAACCTCCAATCTCGGAAACTCTCTTACCATTGACCTTTCTGACTCCGCCAATTCCTCTTTGATCTCTGATGGAGGCTACATAATCAAAGACGGTGTGGTCATTGCTAATAATGGCGGTTCTTATGTGGCGGGTTCGCAAATATGCTCCCATGAGAATAAAAGAAAAGTGATTTTCCGTAATGGTGAGTTTTACTGCACAGATCACGGAGCCCGTTTTGGTACCACTGGACAAGGTTTAAACAAGGATGCTTCAAAAGGACTTCAGATTTACACCGTATCTCAGAATGAGAATGTTCTGACAATTTCCTGATCTCTTACGGATCTTTTACGTTAGTTTTTTCACCTTAAACTCCTTTCAAATGAAATTTCTAATTGCTTTTCAACTGTTTTTTATTTTGTTTTTCTCTAATGCCCAATGGTCAAATGATCTCCAGACGGCAAAGGAGACTTCTCAAAAAGAGCACAAGTTGATCTTGTTGAATTTCTCTGGTTCAGACTGGTGTGCTCCGTGCATAATGCTCAAAAAGGAAGTCTTTTCTTCTGATGAGTTTAAAGAACTGGCTGTAGAAAAACTGGTTTTACTTAGAGCTGATTTTCCAAGACTAAAAAAGAACCGACTCTCCGATGAAGATACCCGGGAAAATGAAGTTTTAGCAGAGAAGTATAACCCCGAGGGTAAGTTTCCGCTGACGCTTTTACTAGATGCAGATGGCTCAGTGATAGCCTCCTGGGATGGCTATAATGGCAAAAAGGATGAAACGCTAGCTAAAATAAAATCTGCCATTTATGAATAAGCCTCAAAATTTCAGGAAAGTTGAGAAACTAATGGGTAATCGGTTTGAGCTGTGCATTGTTCATGAAAATGAGACCATTGCTGAGCAACTTCTGAATGACGCCGTGACTGAGATTCAGCGGATAGAAGCATTGCTGAGCACTTTCAAAGACGATTCTCAAGTCAATCAGATTAATCAGCAGGCAGGCATCAGACCAGTTAAAGTTGATGCTGAAGTTTTTGACCTTATTGCCCGCTCAAATCGCATTTCTCAACTGACCGATGGTGCATTTGATATTAGCTACGGAGGTATTGATAAGTCACTGTGGAATTTTGATACAACCATGACCTGCCTTCCGACGGAAGAAATTGCTAGGCAAAGCGTGCATTTGATCAACTTCAATAATATCGAGCTCAATGACACTGAAAAATCGGTTTTCCTCAAAAACAAAGGAATGAGAATCGGTTTCGGAGGAATAGGTAAAGGTTATGGGGCCGATAAGGCTCGTCAGTTATTGGTCAATAAAGGGGTGAAATCAGGTTTTATCAATGCTTCCGGTGATTTAACAGCCTGGGGCAGGCAACTAGACGGCAAAAGCTGGAGTATAGGTCTTAGTGACCCTGACGGACCAGAAAACTATCTTGCTCATTTAAATATTTCAGATGCCGCTATTGCCACTTCAGGTACTTATGAAAAGTTTGTCATTATCAATGGAATGAGGTACAGTCATACCATTAATCCTAAAACGGGTTTTCCTACTTCTGGAATTAAAAGTGTGAGCATTTTAACAACGAATGCCGAGCTGGCAGATGCAATGGCCACACCTGTAATGGTGATGGGCGTAAAAAGTGGATTAGAGCTAATCAATCAAATGAACCTGATGGAGTGCATAATTATTGATGATTTCAATACTATTCATACTTCTGATGGTCTTAAAATTTCATGAAATGAATATCAAGAAAACTGTAGTAATTCTATTGTTGGCGGGCATGGCAAGCTCATGTGCGACAGTTAAAGAATATCAGAAAAGCAAAATTAATGATGCTGAAATGAGTCTTTCAGCCAGAAAGACAGAGAAGTTTGAACAAAGCTTTTACATGTACCGAGAGGGCCCTGCCGGGGCCAATGGTGGCAAAAGCGGTGGTGGCTGCGGCTGTAACTAATAATTCTAACCCTTTTCAAAAATGAAGAAATTACTCATCGCAATCGGCCTTTATTTTAGCATCTACGCCAGCGGACAGGCCCAGACTTTACATGATTTTAGGGAAAAAGTAAAGGAAAACTACAAGTCTAGAAAACTCAAAATAGAAGAAGTCAATTTTGTTAGCAGCTATTACCAGCAAGATGGAAATAACTCTGCAGTCACGGGGGGAATAGGAACTGAAGCCCTTTTTAATATAGGAAACTCCCTTGATGTCACCGTCTCCATGGTTGATAAAAAGGAACGAAAACATACTCTGAACGGCCAAATGAATATTGATGCATATACCTCGGCATCTTCAGATAATATTGATCCAATGACATTCTCAGGGGCTTCACGTTCTGATGTTCATGTTTATCCTTCCTTGACGTACTCAGTTGAAAATCCCGAGACCGGTGTTACCAAGTCTTTTGGAATTAATACGTCGTATGAATATGATTACCTTTCTTTTGGAGCAAATCTGGGTCTTGCAAAAATTTCAAGGGACAATAACACTGAATTAGCTTTCAAGGCTGGTGCTTTCATTGACCGTTGGCAAATCATCTTGCCTTATGAACTCAGGCCAGCGGGTCAGAGAGACGATGACGACAATGAAACATTCTCTCCTCGGAATACCTTCTATGGAGGCCTGACTCTTTCGAGGATTGTAAATAAAAACCTTCAGGTTTTACTTACGGTAGAGCCTTCATATCAGCAAGGATTTTTAAGTACGCCTTTTCACCGGGTGTATTTTGCAGATGGAAGTCTTAGCACTGAGAAGTTGCCTGACAGCCGAATAAAGCTGCCTGTCGGCCTTAGGACCAGTTACTTTCTCGGCGACCGTTTCATCTTCAGAGGTTTCTACCGTTATTATGTGGACGACTGGGGGATGAAGGGCCATACGGCTAGTCTGGAGGTGCCTATCAAGTTATCTCCTTTCAGTTCTATTAGCCCTTTTTACAGATTTAACAGGCAATCTGCTGTTGACTTTTTCAAGCCATATGGAGAGCATATGACTACAGATAGTTTTTATACCTCAGATTACGATATTTCTGGTTTTGACAGCCATTTCATGGGGTTCGGATTGAGAAAGTCAACTCCGGGAGGTGTTTTTGGCATCCAGCATCTGAACGCAATCGAGCTAAGAGCAGGTTATTATATCAGAAGTACCGGATTGAACTCAGGGATTGGTTCCATTCTGTTTAAACTTAAATAAAAAAAGGGCTGGCCCTCTTTTGAGGTGCCAGCCCTTTGATTTTCATTTAGCAAATCTTAAGGTTGCTTTAGCTGTCCGGTCTTCAGCTTTTCGTAAAACAAAGCATTAGAAGTACTGATAATTGGAATTACAAACAGCAGACCTACAACCAATGCCAGTAAGCCCAGAATACCCATACCAAAGTACAAAAGACAAAGAAGGAAATACTTCATTTTCCATCCATCCATCATCTCCCAGCTTTTCTTCATGGCATCTATACCTGAGATTTCTTTGTCTTCGGCCAAAATATAATAAGTTTGAGATAAACCAAGGCCTAAAATAACTCCCGGGATGATTAGAGCGATAAAGCCAAGCATAACCACAATAAGGCTAACGATAGTTGCAACTAAAGTGGCTACATAATTTGTTTTGAAGCCCTCAAAAATGTCTTCTATCCTTTCTTCCTGTCCTCTGACAATCTTCAGAAAAAATGTAGCAGAACCCACGGCCAAGGCTCCTGAAAGGAAAATGTTGAGTATGGCCAGTTTTTCATCTATGGCACTACCGAGGTTACTGATAAGTCCTACAAGAATAACTGCCACTATAGCCAGAATCCATTTTTTTGAAACTAACTTATAGGCATGACTAATTAAATCAGGATTGGTGTACTGCATTATTTCATATGTTTTAAGTTAAGAGCATAAAGGATCACGAAAATGATACCGAAAAATGCGATACCTCCTCCGGCCATTGCACCGAGAATACCTTTGTAAATCATAAGAGGAGCGATAATGCCAACTGCCGTACCAATGACATAGAGCCAGAAGCCTTTTTTGTCAAGTCCCCACATTAATACAGCACCTAACAGGCATAATAGAGCAGAGATGCCGTTGGCAATAGACATGTTTTTGACATTTTCTACAGTAAGCCCATCTGTTACTGCTCCCATGATTTTTCCCACCATAGCGGCTTCTTGTTCAGTGTCAGCTTCGTCTTCTATCTGATCCATAGCATCTTCCATTACATCGTTGGTAAGGCCTACTGCCATTTCAGCATTAGAGTAGCTTGTAATTGCATTAAATATGCCGTATCCGCTACCAATAAAAGTAAGAATACAGAGAACGGTTAAAAAAGTCGGTCTGGTCATCTTGATAAGATTAAAGGGTTAAACATGATCCAAAAGAACGCATTTTTCATCTTCTTTTCAAAATCGTGAAATTCAAATACATAAATGGCCCTTTTGTGCGGTTAAACGGGTAAATGCAGCATTGATTTTATTTTACGGATTGGTTGGGGTTTTTGTAGCGAATGATTGTAGAGTATTGACAAAGAGCACTTTGTGGCCTGCTAATCTGAAGTAAGTTTTATGTCGTAAAATAAAAAAATAAAGAACCACGGTGTTTCTGGCTTATTTTAATGGGTTCAAATAACTAAGAATTGATCATGAAAAAATTAAGTGTAGTTATTCTCCTCCTGGTGGTTTTTACCTCGTGTACCAAAAAGGAAGTTCTTTCTCTGGCAGATCAGGTTTCCGGTAATTATGATGTTGTTTTTATTGAATCCTCCGTCGGGAATTCCAATGTTCCTATCCAGGGAAATAATTCAACCATTGATTTTGAGCTTACACTAACCAAAGTCTCTGACACTTTTGTAGATTTTCAAATGTCTCAACTTACCACAACTGGCGGTAGCACAAATATTGAAAAAGCAGGTGCCGCTATGGAGCTTTCAGAGTCTATGTCAGGAGTAATTGATTTTTCCGTTGGCACCAACAAAGTGGCGACTTTTGAAAACGGAACACTGCGGTTTTCTTCTACACTTGGTGGAGAGGATATTACGTTTGTCTGTACTAAGCTGTAGGTTCTTTTATAAGATCAGCGACGGTGGTTTTTTCGTACACGGCGAGGTTGGCATCTCTTACATGTCCCAGAATTGGCCGTAAAGTACATTCATTCTCAGTTTTACAATCTTCGCATTGTCCGTAGAAGTTCAGAGAAACACACAAAAGAGGAGCTATGGGCCCATCAATAATTCTCAAAACTTTGGCAAAGGTGATCTGTTCGGGGGGCATTCTAAGCAGATAACCGCCTCCCTTGCCCTTTTGACTTTGCAGCAGGCCATTATTTCTCAATTCAAGTAGAATAGCCTCCAGAAACTTCTTGGGAATATTTTCCTCTTCAGCAATTTTTGAAATCAATACGGGTTTCTTTTCCTCGTAGTTGGTGCCGAGGTATTTCAATGCCTTGAGTGCGTACTTAGCCTTTTTTGAGATCATATTTGATTAAGAAGCTTCAAACAAAAGTAAGCTATTTTTCCTGAAGTCAATGTGATAGAAGTCATATAGAACTATCTTTGATCCCTATGGTAAAAAAACTTCACAGGCCGCTTGTAGAGGCTGTTTTGACTAACCTTATCCAGATTTTTAACGAAAACCGGAAGGCCGATCAAGTGATCATTCGTACTCTGAAAAGTAATCCGAAATGGGGGAGTAGAGACCGTAATTTCATTGCAGAAAACACTTATGATATTATCCGCTGGTGGCGTTTGTTGAAGTATTGTCTGGTAATCAATGAACGTAAGTTTAGCGAAGAGGCTCGTTTTTGGGAAATGGTCGGTGGCTGGTTATGTATTCAGGGTTATGATTTGCCGGCTTGGCCGGAGTTCAAAAATCTTGACCCGGTTAAAATTCTGGCTCTTTATGAATCTGAAAACAAAACCAGAAAGGTTCGTGAGTCGGTGCCCGACTGGCTTGATGAACTCGGTGAGGCTGAAGTTCCGAATTGGGACGATGAAATCCATGCATTAAATCAGGACTCAAAGGTCTATATCAGAGTCAATACGCTGAAAAGTAATAAAGCAGAAGTGATTTCTGCTCTTGAAAAAGAGGAAATAGAAATTGAAGAGGTACCGGACGTGGAAAATGCTTTGAGACTCAAAAAGCGGAGAAAACTAGACCATCTCAAAAGTTACAGGAAAGGTCATTTTGAAATTCAGGATGCGGGTAGCCAACAAATCGCTGAATACCTTGATGTCAAACCAGACTCCTTTGTGATAGATGCCTGTGCAGGTGCTGGGGGCAAAAGTCTTTATCTGGCAGCACTCATGAATAATTCAGGGAAAATAGTATCCATGGATGTGGAAGGTAGAAAGCTTAAAGAGTTGAAATCCAGAGCCTCCAGAAATGGAGTGGAGATAATTACAACTGACCTTATCAGGGAATCAACCCTCGACAAGTATCAAGGTAAGGCCGATTATTTATTATTGGATGTTCCGTGCTCAGGCACTGGAGTCCTCAGAAGAAACCCTGATGCTAAATGGAAATTGAAGCCTTCATTCATAGATCAGGTCAGACAAATTCAGGCGAGTATCCTAGATGATTACACGGCCATGCTAAAGCCGGGGGGTACGCTTGTCTATGCTACCTGTAGTGTTTTGAGAAGCGAAAACGAAGATCAGGTAAAAAATTTCCTGAGTCAACATGTTGAATTTGAGCTGCTTGATGAAAAAAGAGTCAGCCCAGCTGAAACGGGTTTTGATGGCTTTTATATGGCAAAATTGAAAAGAGTAAAGTAGAAGAGGCCCCTTTGGACCAGTTTTTGTGATAATCATACCGTCAGGAAACAAAAAAAAGTGTATGATTAAAAATCGACTATTCAGGCATTTTTATGTCTTGTTCGGTGTGGTTTTACTTTGTTCATTTGTCTTCTTCAGATCTTCCAAGGAGATAGATCTCGAGCAAAATGAGTTAGCCTACTCCGACACAAAAATCACTCTCAATTTTGGTGGAATCGAGGAACTGATACCTTCAGAAAAGCAAGTTTTCAGATCTGATGTTTATTTATCGGACATCAATCTAAACGATGCGGGTTTTTATTCGAAAGAACAGGTGGTTATGCTTTTGAGTAATCAGATGCTCTCCTCCAGGTTTGTAAACGGGAACTACAGCATCGTTCCTGAATTCCAATCAGGAGAAACGGGAGTTAAGGCAAAATTACTGAGTCTTAATGGTTCTGAAACCGACATCGAAGTGGTTTCGGGTACTGTTGAGTATGAAGGAACCTATCCTCAGGTCCATTTGACTTTTGATTTCTTGCTGTCAAATGGTGAGAAATTAAGAGGCAGTTATTTCAAAAAAATGCAAAGCTTCAAGTACTTTTTTTAAGTGCTAATCGAAATTGAGCCAAAGGCCTTTGAATTATAGATTCAGAGGCCTTTTTTATTTTTAAGCCATCAAAATTAACCGTTGGTCTTCTTTTAAATGGACAAACCTTCTTCTTACAATAGAATTGTATAATTTAAGTGCCATTAAATAACCTATTGAAAAATGAACCTTAACCGAAGAACCTTTATCAAAGGAACAGCGGCTTCTTTAGCTTTAAGTTCTGTAGCAGCCAGAGGGGCTGTGATTAACCCTGAGAAAACTTATAGAGTAGCTTTATTAGGTACCGGCTGGTATGGGAAATCTGACCTTTTCAGATTAATTCAGGTGGCGAATGTTGAAGTCGTTGGACTTTGTGATGTTGACACCAAGCAGCTGTCTCAGGCTCAGGAGATGGTGAGCAAACGTCAAAAATCTGGTAAAAAGCCAAATGGTTATGGCAACTACAAAGATTTGTTGGCCAAAGAAAAACCTGAGATTGTTCTTATCGGTTCGCCTGATCACTGGCATCCTTTGATGTGTATTGATGCCATTAAATCAGGAGCTCATGTGTTTGTACAAAAGCCTATTTCCGTGGATGTCATTGAAGGTGAGGCGATGTTGGCTGCTGCCCGTAAATATAATAAAGTCGTTCAGGTAGGGACTCAAAGACGCAGCACCCCCTTTCTGAAAGAGGCTAAAGAAAAATATATCGATACCGGGAAACTCGGTAAAATCTCCCATGTGGATATTTGTTGTTATTACCCCATGAGAAATGGTAGCAACCCGCCACTTCAGGCTGTTCCGGATCATTTAGATTATGAGATGTGGACAGGACCAGCCCCTTTAAGACCATACGATGGTTTACCCCACATCAGATGGTGGAGAGCCTTCATGGAATATGGCAATGGAGTAGTTGGCGATATGTGTGTTCATATGCTTGATGCCGTTCGATGGAGTATGGATTTAGGCTGGCCGAAGAAAATCTCTTCTACAGGTGGTATATGGGTGCAAAAAGATGCGAAGTCAAATATTACAGATACTCAAACAGCCCTCTTTGAGTATGATGATCTGAATATTGTCTGGAATCACCGTACCTGGGGTAGCCCGGCTGACCCGAAATACCCTTGGTCGTATAAGTTCTATGGAGATAAAGGTACCTTAGAGTGTTCTACCATGATGTATGATTATACCCCTTTGAGAGGAGTAGATGCCGAGCCGGAGCATGTAGATGTGGTCATAGATCGAACAAATTATCCTGAAGACTTAACCGAGGAGCGAATTGAGTTAAATGCTGCACCGGCCATGCGGGCTCATATGCTTGATTTTCTTGCAGCTATAGAAAACGGAGGTAGGCCGGTTGCAGATATTGAGCAGGGCCATATTTCTACAGCTTCTTGTATTTTGGCCAATATTTCTCAAAGTCTTGGCGGCAGAGATTTAGTATACGACCCTAAAACCAGAACAGTGGTTGGCGACCCGGAAGCGACGGCATTGCTGATGAGGCCTTACCGGGAGGGGTATGTGCATCCGCATCCAGATCATGTTTGATTTAAATTGATTTTAGATGAAAGGAGTTGAACCAGGGTCAGCTCCTTTTTTCATACAAAAACACAGTGCAATGAAGTTTATCTGCCTATTCTCAATTTTACTATTTTCTGTTGTTTCTATTTCAAAAGCACAGGAGTATGAACTTGGCGAAGACTCTTTCAGACAGGAAGGCGTACCAAGTGGAAAGGTCACTAAGTACATATGGGAGAGTCCATCATTTCAAAATTTCAGAGAATACTACGTTTATGTCCCGGCTCAATATGACGCATCAAAACCGGCTGCATTAATGGTATTTCAAGATGGTCATGCCTATGTGGATACAAACAATGACTGGCGTGTGCCCATAGTTTTTGATAATTTGATCGCTAAAGGCCAAATGCCGGTGACAATTGGGTTGTTTATTACTCCCGGACATCCTACAAAGGATTTTCCGGAGAACCGGTTTAGAAATGCCAACAGAGCTAATGAGTATGACGAGCTCAACGATTTGTATGTAACGATGCTTCTGGACGAGCTTATCCCCGAATTAAAGAAAACGCTTAACATCTCTGAAAACCGAAAAATGCACGCAATCTGCGGCCTTTCATCCGGGGCAATTTGTGCCTGGACCGCCGCTTGGCAACGACCTGATTATTTTCATAAAGTGTTAAGTCATATCGGAAGCTTTACCAATATCAGAGGTGGTCACCACTATCCGTTTCTTATTCGAAAGTCTGCTCCAAAAGACATTAAAATATACCTGCAAGATGGCAGTAATGACCTGAATAATATTCATGGAGACTGGTACATTAGTAATCTTCAAATGGCCTCAGCTCTGCGGTTTAAAAACTATGATCTGGAAACCAACTGGGGCACCGGTGGGCATGACGGGAAGCATGGTGGAGCTATTTTGGCAGAGTCTCTGAAATGGTTGTGGAGTGATGTGATACAATAATATAAAACTCTTTATCAAAACTTCTTAAAGAAGACTTATTGCAATAGTTTTAGCATGAAAATACACTATTAACCATGCGAATTATTGATAATAAAGAAGCCCTTCAGGCCACAGAAAATGGAGATGCCGTAATCATTGATGTAAGAGAACGTGCAGAATTTAGAGAGGGACACCTACCACAAGCAATTAACCTGCCTTTGTCTAACTTTTCTGAAGAAGCTTATTCCCTTTTTACAGACCAAAAGGTGTGTTTGATCTGTAAATCACAAAACAGAGCTAAGCAGGTTTATCAGAAACTGGAAAAGGCAGGCATCGATAATACTTTTGTTATGACTCTTGGCTATGACTATTTTCAAAGTTCGAAAGAGTCGGCAGTTAAACAGGAAGTCAAAGGTTGGACAATTGACCGTCAATTCAGAATGACCTTGGGTGTTTTGATGGTTATTTTTCTTCTCGGCTATAAATTCGTTGGAAATAACTTCCTCATTATTCCTGTAATTCTTGCTACGGGTCTTGTGATCACTTCAATCATTGATCGATGCTATATGCGAATGGGGATTGCACTTTTGCCCTGGAATAAAGGGAAGAAAAATTAGCACCCTCTTTGAACGTTAAACTTTAAGAAGAGAGATTAGGTCTGTAGGCATAGTCTTATCATTCCATTTATCATGAATGGCCAACGCCGCTCCGAGTGATGAAGCCTGAGCTAGCTCGGCTGCGTAAAATTGAATTTCGGGAAAAGCCTCTTTTAAGCCTTTCAAAAAGAAATGATTTTTGCTGAAACCACCATCAATAAAGATTTGCTTGATTTCAGGCGTTAGAATGAGTTTTAGGGCGTGAATTTGTTTCTCAATTAAATCCTCCATGAAGGCCGTGTAGGCTTCTTCAGGCGTTTTGAAGTTATTTAGCTCTATCTTTTCAAAAGACCTTTTACTCTCTATCTCCTTTGGTCTCAAAGATTTGAAAAAGTCTTTTTTAACTTCGAAATACTTTGCAATCGTATTCACCGCGTCTTCATGCATTTGCCCGGCAAAAAGGCGGGATGCTTTTACCTGATGACCTTCAAAACTGATAAAACTCAGACAATCCTGCTGCAGCTGTTCTTCGGTTAACGGACTGGAGTTGAAAGGGTTCAGGCAAATACTCCATGTACCGGTAGAAATCAAAATGAAAGGCTCTGAAAATGACTTTAAATAGGGGATAAGAGCGGAAGAACTATCATGAAGCCCAACACCTACAAGAAGTCCATTTTTCTCAAAAACGGTATCACTGGACTGAATCGGAGGAAAAAGGTCTGCCAGCCCTTCTTTCTGTACCCATTTGTGGTATTGATTTTTTTTAAAATCCCAGAGACGGGTATGGCAGCCAATACTTGTCAATTCCGTAACAGGTTCTGCTCCAAAAGTATAGGCCAGATATTGAGGGAAATGAAGAGCGTTTTTGATCTTAAGAAAGAAGTCCGTCTTTTCGTATTTGAGCCGGTATGGTTGTAATCCCGAATTCAAATTTCCCAGAAAAGGGGAGGCGGTTTCTGCCGAGAGGCCTTCTTCTAAACCATATTTCTGAATCAACCGAGCTCTTAAGTCCTCTGAAAAGGGTTTGAGGTAGTTGTAGAGAGGCCCTAATTCTGCTCCATTTTCATCCAGATAGATGAAAGAGGCCCCGTAACCAGAGAAATTGACGGCTTGAATTTCAAAAGAGGAATCTTTTTGAACCTTTTCAAATGAAGTCCTCAAAAAGGCTTTCAAAGCAGCCAAATCCTCGCAGGGGAAGCCGTCTTCATCAACTGTTTCGGCCAATTCCTCTGAATATTGATAAACCACTTCATACTGCTCATTGAAAAGCAGAAGCTTCTTATTGGTTTTACCGATATCGAAGATGGCAATGGTTTTCATTTGGCCCTACCCCAACCCTTCCCCAAAGGGAGGGGCTAGCGAAGTGTTAATTTAAAGTCCAGTAGCTACTGTTTTAGATCCTCTTTCACGTATTAACTTATCCCGTACATCCATTTTGCGGTAAAAACCAATTGGATTTAAGGCCCCACCAGCTCTCAGACGAGCTTCTGCCACCAAAGCTCTCATATCTGTACGGAAGGCGTTCTGAAGAATGTTTTGAGCTACTACCACGTCATTATCTTCACGTGCATTCTCCAATGCCTCTTTGTCTACTGACAAAGCCTGAGCATAGGCGAGCATGATGGCTTCCACAGATTGTAGTAGATCTTCCAGAGGATCTTTAACATTGTGTGACGCATCAATCATCCAGCCCAGGTCTTTCGCATGATTCATTCCTGCTGCATCCATTCCTGCCACCAATTCATTGAAAATCAAGAATAACTGGTATGGTTTGATAGCACCGGCAGTCAAATCATCATCTGCATATTTGGAGTCATTGAAATGGAAACCGGCCAGTTTACCTTCCATCATCAATAAAGAAACTATCTGCTCGATATTCGCATTAGGCAAGTGATGGCCCAAATCCACCAATGTTTTCGCTTTTGGACCTAATTTATTGGCAAATAGAAGGGACTGCCCCCAGTCGCCCACCGTCATAGAATAGAAATTCGGCTCAAAAGCCTTGTATTCCACAAACATTTTCCAATCCTCCGGTAGCTCAGCATATATTTTTTGAAGGCTTTCCAGCGTATTTTCAAAAGCCTTTTTGAAGTTGATTTGACCAGGGAAACAAGAGCCATCCGATAGCCATACCGTCAAAGACTTAGAGCCGAGTTCAATACCATGTTTTATGACCTCAATATTATGATCAACCGCCTGCTGACGAACAGCCGGATCGGTATGCTGAAGCGAGCCAAATTTATAACTCAATTCCTGATCGGCCTGGTCTTGAAATGTATTGGAATTGACTGCGTCAAACACCAATCCATGTTCATCTGCCAGAGCCTTGATAGCGGCCGCATCTTTTGGTATATCCCATGGAATATGAAGCGATATTGCTCCTGAGGCTTGGTTGAGAGCATGAAGTAAGCCGACATCCTCAATCTTTTGCTCTAATGTAGCAGGTTCACCACCGCCCGAGAAACGTCCAAAACGTGTTCCGCCGGTTCCTAAAGCCCAGGAAGGAATTGCAATTTGAAAATCCACCAGTTTCTGAATGATGGCCTCAGCATTAGTCACTTCCTTTTTAGTGAAAGCGAGTTTTTCCTGATGGAACTCCAGCAGTCCCTCGTTATATTCCTGAATATCTTCTTTATTGAGTTTCATTTGTTGGTAAGGTTGAATTTAGAAACAAACGGAGAGCATTTCCCGCTCTCCGCTTGATTCTGCAATGTCCAAAAGTTAACGATAAAAGCCCATGGCTACTCCACCATCTACATTGATAGCGTTTCCGGTTGATTTATCCAATAAACCACCTACCAGAGCAAAGCAGGCATTGGCGATATCTTCCGGAAGAATAATTTCGTTTAGAAGCGTTCTTTTAGCGTAAAAAGCGGGTAACTCTTCCACTGTAATTCCATATGCTTTTGCACGGCCTTCGGCCCATCCCCCTGCCCAGATGTTTGAATCTGAAATAACAGCGTCAGGGTTCACCATATTTACTCTGATTTTGTCACCACCAAGTTCAGCGGCCATCAAACGCGTCATGTGAGCCTGAGCAGATTTTGCTGATCCATA
Organism: Jiulongibacter sediminis; assembly: GCF_001306455.1. Taxonomy (GTDB): domain Bacteria; phylum Bacteroidota; class Bacteroidia; order Cytophagales; family Spirosomataceae; genus Jiulongibacter; species Jiulongibacter sediminis. The sequence goes on from NZ_LGTQ01000005.1 coordinate 512,652, forward strand.
CCCCGGATTATTTGGTCCGGCCACTACGGCATTTTTCGAAACAATATTGACAATATCACCGCCAATTGCCTGTTTTTTTAGGACTTTAACCCCGGCTTGAGATACAATGAATTGCCCTTTGACCAAAATATCATACAAACGATCCCATTCTTCCAGAGAGTGATCTTCAATTGATTTTGAAATACTGATTCCCGCATTATTGACCACTAGGTCAACACCTCCAAACGCCAGAATGGCATCTTTGAAGGCTTTTTCAGTACTTTCTTTGTCCGTTACATTTAACAACGTTGAAGCCACAGCATCTTTTCCGAAGGTTTTAGTAAACTCTTCAACGGCCCCTGCCAAACGTTCTTCGTTGATGTCATTCAGAACTACACAAGCTCCTTCTTCTGCAAATTTTTTGGCGATAGCTTTTCCTATGCCACCGGCTGAGCCTGTTACCAATGCAATTTTCCCTGAAAGTGCTTTTGGCTTTGGCATACGCTGAAGTTTTGCTTCTTCCAATAACCAATATTCAATATCAAAGGCTTCCTGACGAGGTAATGAGGTATATTCTGAAACAGCCTCAGAACCCTTCATTACATTAATGGCATTGATATAGTACTCAGATGCCAGACGAGCAGTTGTTTTATTCTTCGCAAAGGTGAACATTCCTACACCCGGGTATAAAATTACCACCGGATTAGGATCACGCATGGCTGGCGAATTATCATGCTTGCAGGCTTCATAGTACTCAGTATACATTTGGCGGTAAGCTTCAAAAGCCGGAGTTAATTTCTCTTTGACTCCCTCGGTACTGCTTAAATCTTCATTTGGATCAAGCTCAAGTACCAATGGAGAAATTTTAGTCCTCAGAAAGTGATCAGGGCATGAGGTTCCCATTGGAGCCAGTCTTTCGAGATCATTAGAGTTCACATATTCCAGAACCCTGGGGTCGTCGGTGAAATGGCCAACCATTCGCTGATGTGAAGAGCAGAATCCTCTTAAAATGGGAGCTATAGCAGCAGCCTGATCTTTTCTTTCTCCTTCCGGAAGCGATTCGATTTTCTGACCACCGAAAACATTATCATAATTGCTTTCAAGGTAATCCGCACATTTTTCAATGACCTCTAAAGTGTTGATATAACTTTCGTAAGAAGTCTCTCCCCAGGTAAACAAACCGTGAGAACCCAGCATGATTCCTTTAAGCTTGATCCCTTTGGCCTCTGCATTTTGAAGACACTCTCTGAGTTGAAGTCCCAGGTCAAAGCCTGGTCTCTGCCAGCCTACCCAGCCAATTTCACCATTGAAAAGCTCTTCGGTGATTTTCTCGCCGTCTTTGGCTGCAGCTATGGCAATAGCGGCATCAGGGTGCAGGTGGTCGATATGTTTGAATGGCAAAAAGCCGTGTAATGGTGTATCAATTGAGGGAGCTTTTGAAGCTAAATCAAAAATACAATGGTTGAATAGAGCAACCATTTCGTCTTCATGCTCAATACCACGGTAAACATTCTCCAAACCTCTCAATTTATTGAGATAAAGTGCCGCACAGCCGCCTTTGGTTAATGTTCCAATGTCCCCTCCGGAGCCTTTGATCCACATGACATCGGTTTCTTCGCCAGTGACCGGGTCTTTATCTTTGATTTTCACCGAGGTGTTTCCTCCGCCGTAATTGGTAAGTCTCAGGTCAGCTCCCAGCATGTTTGACCTGTATATAAATAGTGCTACTTCGTCACCTTCAAGCTCTTTCGCTTTTGCGTCATCCCAAAGGTAACTTACGTGTTTAAATTGAGGTTTTGCCATTGTATTCTTTTAGTTAATACAAAAGTATTTTTATTGAAGTCTTTATCAGTCCTGTGCTGAACTGTGCTTATCGGCAAGAGGGATGATTTTTGAAATTTAGAGCGAATCGCGAAGAGTAAGTTTGAATGGATTTTCAATGTGTTCTCCCGGTTTCTCCAGAATAAGTTTCGCGATACTTTTTCCCATAGCCTCAAAATCAGTGGACATGGTACTCAGGCCATTCAGAATGAATCTTTTTAGCGGCGTCTCATTATAGGAAATGATCCCTACATCTTTTCCTACCTGAAGTCTTGTGCTTAAGACTTTGTCAATCAGTATGATAAGATCATCTTCCATGAGGTTGATGTACACGTTGCCAGGCATTATTTCCTCTTCACTTATGGTGTGAATGATTTTAAAATCAAAAGCAAAGTCGCTACAGAAGTTCTCAAAACCTCTGATGATCTCTTTCGGATAATAACTGTTCTCGGGAAAAATAAGATTGAGAGTTTTGTACTTTGTCAGGCGTTCCTTGGCCTCCAATAGAGCGTCGAAAATATTTTTGTCGAAATTTTCATAGACAGCCCCAAATTCACCTGAAACATTTTTGAGAAGTTTATCAACCAGAATCAATTTGTCTTTTGGCAGTGAATTAATAATCTCCGGAGCTTTATCCTCTCCCTCTATGAAGTGTGGAATGATCACGAAATGGGTGTAATCATTTTTTCGCTTGTTTAAAATCTTATGGAAAAGCCCTAAATCATTATTGTAGACGTAAAAATCAATGGCAGCTTGGTCTCCAAGTTCCGCGGTCAGGGTATCATAAATAATTTTTTTATGCTGACTCAGCTTATTAAACAAAAGAAAAATGCTGAGGTGCTGACTAACGTCTATGCTCTTGATGTAGTAGCCTTTGCCAGGTACTGAATCAAGAATACCCATTTTGCGAAGCTCATTATAACCCTTCTCAACGGTAACTCTGGATATGTCAAATTCAAAACTTACCTCGTTGATTGAAGGCATCATGTCATCTTTTTTAATCAGCCCTTTTCTGATTCCGTCTAAGATGGCATTCCCAAGCTGTTGGTATTTAGGGGTTACTGAATAATCATCGATTTTAATAAGCTCCAGTACATTTATTCTATCCATGGGTTGAAATTTAAAGGCTTGCACAAAAAAAGGCAATTGGAGGCCAGTAAAAAAGGAAAAGTCAAATGTATTTCGGTCAAATAAATCGACCTTGTTATCAGCAGATTTATAGTATAGATCGAATTTGTGGTATTAATTTAATATGCCTGCCTATTTTCGTGGTTCTTAAGAAAACCATTATAGATGAAGAAAATAATTCTCGCTTGTGCCATTTGCTCTGTACTGTTCACAGCGTGCGAAAGCGGACCTAAAGACGACCCAAACGTAAAACCCGAAGACAACAGATTTACTGAAGTTACATTGGCCCAGGGACTTGATGAGCCCATGGAAATGACTTTTCTACCGGGAAGTAAAATTCTGATTGCCGAAAGGAAAGGTGGATTAAAACTGGTTAATGAAGAAACACGAGAAACGCTGGATGCCGGTTTTATCTCTGTCAATACCAAATATACCAATAAGGAAGGCAGAACCCGTGAGGCCGAAGAAGGGCTGATGGGTGTAATTGCCGATCCGAATTTTGAAGAAAATAACTGGATTTACCTTTACTACGCCGATCCTGATACTCCAAAGCATGTTTTGGCTCGCTATGAGTTCAAAGATGATTATCTGGTTGAAGATTCGAAAATAGTAGTTCTTGAAGTCAAAACCCAAAGAGAAGAGTGTTGCCATACTGGTGGTGGTATGACCTGGGATACAGAAGGTAACCTTTTTCTGACTGTCGGGAATAATACTGTGAACCCCAGAAGTGGTGCTTCAAACATGAATGAAGCCGAAGGTCACAAAAATGAAGATGACCAGCGTGCACCCGGAAATTCAAATGACCTGAGAGGTAAGATTTTGAGAATTACTCCACAGGCGGATGGTTCCTATACTATTCCTGAGGGAAACCTTTTCCCGGAGGGCACTGAGAAAACAAGGCCGGAGATTTATACTATGGGACACAGAAACCCATGGAGAGTATCTTACGATACCAAAACAGGGTATATCTACTGGGGTGAAGTTGGCCCAGATGCTAATGTAGACTCAATTTGGGGCCCGAAGGGTTATGATGAATTCAATCAGGCGAAAAAAGCAGGCTTTTTTGGCTGGCCCTATGTGATTGGTAATAACTTTCCATACAACCGCTATAACTCAGAGGACGGAACTTATGGAGAGCCATTTGACCCGATGAATCTGAAAAACAACTCGGTTAATAATACAGGTATTGTTGATTTGCCAGAGCCTGTTCCAGCGATGCTTTATTACCCATACGGGCCTTCGCAAGAATTTCCTCTTTTGGGGACTTCCGGTAGATCTGCTACAGGTGGGCCGGTTTATAGAAAAGCCGATTTTAAGAATGCTGAAAGACCGTGGCCATCGTATTACGAAGGAAAATGGCTGATTACAGACTTCATGAGGGGTTGGATTATGGCGATTACAATGGATGAAAACGGTGACTATGAGTCTATGGAGCAGGTATTGCCAAACAATTTCTACTCGGGTGCCATTGACATGGATTTTGGACCAAGCGGAGATATGTATGTGTTGGAGTATGGCACTGCCTGGTTTAGAGGGAACCCAAATTCAAGACTCGTTAAAATTGAGTATAACGCCGGAAACAGAAAACCAATCGTAGAAGCTGCCGTGGATAAGACTTCAGGTCAATTGCCTTTGAAAGTTAATCTGTCAGCTGAAGGTACGATGGATTATGATGATTATGATCAAGGCAATCTCAATTATAGTTGGATTATCAAAGAAGGTGGAGTTGAGAAGGATAGAGTCTCTGGTGAAAAAGTGGAATATACCTTTACCGATGCCGGAGACTACGAAGTAGAGCTGGAAGTTACGGATAGCAAAGGCGATATGAATAGCAAAACGCTTAATGTTTTTGCTGGGAATTCTGCACCACAGCTTTCAATAACCCTGGATAAGCCTAACAAGACTTTCTATTTTGGTGAAAAGCAAATTGGTTACTCTATAGCTGTAACAGACTCTGAAGATGGTTCTACTGAAAACGGTGCAATTAACGCGGATGAAGTCTCTACTACTTTCGATTTTGTGCCTGCTGGTTTTGACCCGATCGAAATGGCCGCAAATCATGCGACTGAAGATGAGTTAGCCTCCTTCTCTGTCGGCCGTCAATTGATAGAAGGAAGTGACTGTATATCTTGTCACCAGTTTGATAGTAAATCGATAGGACCAAGTTATGCTGAAGTTGCTGAGCGTTATCCAAATACTCCAAAGAACAGAGCGTACCTGATTGAAAAGGTCATTAATGGTGGTAGCGGGGTATGGGGAGAGCATGGTATGAGTGCCCACCCAGATCTTAGCAGAGCAGATGCAGCCAGAATGGTTGACTTTATTCTAAATATGAACTCTACGGCAAGTAGGCTCCCATTATCAGGAAGCGTAAATGCTGCAATTCCTGATTACGAAGAAAGCGGAAGCTTTGTGTTGAGAGCGGCGTATAAAGACCGTGGTGCTTCAAATGTAAAACCACTTCTTGGAGAGGAGATGATTGTTCTCAGAAGTCCTTTCCTTGAGCCGCATTCGGCTGATTTTAGAAAGTCAACAGTTGTTCAGACTGCTTCAAGAAATGCGTTTTACGCAATAGGTGATGGTTCATCCATAGGTTTTGCCGATATTGACCTTACGGGTATAAAGGAGATCGTCCTTTATGTTTCTACCGGCGGCCGTGCAGCTGTATTGGGTGGAACTGCTGAGCTTCATTTCGATGACCCTGACGGTGCTGCCATAGCGACTAGTGAGAAAGTTGGGATGGCTCCTGATCAAGGTTTTAGAAGACCACCGGCTGGTATGAGCTTTACTGAATTCAGAAGACAGAATGCTATGAAGTTAAACCTTTCTATTCCGGAAGGAACTGAAGGAAAACACAGCGTGTATTTCAAATTCAAAAATCCTGATGCAGGCGAAAGTGACTTCGTTTTCCAGATTCAGGAGATTGAATTCAGACAATAATAATAGTCTCAAATGCAAAAAAAGCCGTTCAGGAATTCCTGAACGGCTTTTTTAATGACTTCAAATAGAGCTCGTTTATTTCTCTTTAATCGCCAACTGCCCACACGCTGCGTCAATGTCCTTTCCGCGACTTCTCCTAATGTTTACTGTAATGCCTCTTTTCTCAAGGTAGTTGGCAAACTTATCGATTGCTTCAGGATCGGCGTTTTGATAATTCGCTTCTGAGATCGGATTGTATTCGATGATATTGACCTTTGAAGGGACTCTCTTGCAGAACTCCAGTAGCTCTTTGGCGTCTTCCAGTGTATCGTTGAACCCATAAAAAACGATATACTCAAAGGTAATTTTATTTCCTGTTTTGCGATAAAAATAGTTTAATGCCTCCTCCAGATTTTTAAGAGTGTTACTCTCATTTATCGGCATTATTTGGTTTCTCTTCTCATCATTCGCTGCATGAAGAGAAAGAGCGAGATTGAACTTGACTTCATCATCACCAAGTTTTTTGATCATTTTGGCGATTCCTGCGGTGGATACGGTAATTCTTTTCGGCGACCAGTTGAGTCCTTCTTCGCTGGTGATTTTTTCAACCGACTCCAATACCGCGGCATAATTGAGCAATGGCTCGCCCATTCCCATGTAAACGATATTCGTAAGCGGCTGATTGTAATTGTCTTCTGCCTGGTTTTTTATCAAAACCACCTGATCGTAAATCTCTGCCGCCGTTAGGTTTCGCTCCCGGTTCATATAGCCTGTGGCACAAAATTTACAACTCAAAGAACACCCGACCTGTGAAGAAACACAGGCGGTCATTCGGTCGGTTGTCGGAATCAATACGCCTTCAACCAGGTGACCGTCATGAAGTTTGAAGCCAGATTTGATGGTTCTGTCTGAACTTACCTGAGAACTGGATACTTGAACAGGAAGTATTGAAAAAGCACTTTTGAGTTTTTCTCTCAAAGGCTTTGAGAGGTTAGACATTTCATCAAAACTGGTGGCTGATTTTTGCCAAAGCCACTCCCAGACCTGCTTGGCCCTGAACTTCTTCTCTCCATTTTCAAGAAACCAATTGAGTAATTTCTCGAAGCTGAGTGTCCGTATGTCCTGTTTCTTCTCCATTTATCACGCAAAATTCAGTATTTACTTCATCATAACCTAAATTGAGCAACGATGAATGCGGAATTGGGACATTTAAGTACTAATTTTCGTTATGTCAATAGATTGACATGAGTCTGATAAAATCACATATCAACACATTATTATCCCTGTGCTTTTTGTTCTTATCCACGAATGCCAACGGCCAATTCAGGAAAAAGAAGGAGGTGCCTGAGCAGGCTTTTGGCTTTTTAATGAACACCAGAAGTGCTTCGGTATCGATTCCGTTTAAAGTCTATTCAAACCTTGTGGTGGTTCAGGCAAAACTTGACGATAGAGATTCACTAAATTTTATTATTGATACGGGAGTAAGTTCCATTTTTATAACAGACCCCGAATTAGCTGAAGAACTTGATTTTGATTACGTGAGAGAGGTTTCTATTGCAGGAGCGGGTGAAGAAACCGAGTTATTGGCTAAGGTTTCAGTAAATCACAAGTTTGTTCTGGATGAAATCACAGGCTATCAACAAAATGTTGTGGTTCTAAGTCGCGATATTCTTCAGCTCTCTGAGTTTATGGGGATTCCGATTCACGGTATTTTCGGACATTCACTTTTTGAGAGTTATGTGGTAAGCATAGATTTTAATACTATGTATCTAACTGTAACCAAACCTGACCGCTTTAAACTTCGAAGAAGACACGGAACGGCTTATCCCATCGTGGTTACACAAAATAAACCCTATACAGATGCCTTTGCTCTGGTTGATCAGGAAAACGGTACTCAAAAGCCGCTACGTCTGGTAATTGATACCGGAGCTGGTCATGCCTTGCTTTTGAACTCTGAGAACAGCCACATTGATCTGCCTGAAAAAACGATTCGAGCTAATTTGGGCAGAGGCCTCAATGGTGAAATCTATGGCGAGATAGGGCGGGTTTCAAAGATATCTGTTGGTGATGTAGAAGTCAATGACATTCTGGCTTCTTTTCCTGACTCGCTCTCCTTTAGTATGAAATTCCCTCCCACTGACGCTAACAGGCAGGGAAGTATTGGTGGCGAATTCCTCAGAAGATTTAAAGTAACCTTGAATTATCAGGAAGGTTATATGGCCCTAAAGGCCAATAAGCGAAAGATAAATCAGCCTTTTGAGCATGATATGAGCGGGCTTGATATCAGAGCTTATCGTGATAATCTTAACCGGTATTATATCAAAAACATCACCCCTGATTCTCCGGCCGATAAAGCCGGATTACAAGTGGATGATGAAATTGTCTTTTTTAACTCAAAGAATTCCAGCGAAATCTCATTGACTGAAATCTATAATTTACTCTCAAAAAAAGAGGGTAAAATGATCGATATCATTTACCGAAGAAACGGCAAGCTGGGCGTAACCGCATTTGAGCTGAAGAGAATTATTTAGAGGCGTAGCCCAAAGGTTATTCCTCCCGTAGGCTGAACTCCTTCCTTCAAAACAAAATTGGTAATGGCATTATCATAATTATAGTAGGAGTAGGTTGACTCCGTTTTTTGCTGTTCCAGGATGTTTTTTGACTGAAAGCGAATACCGCCACCTACATGAAGATCAAGGTATGCATATTGAAAGATGGTAAACTGTACGCCAAAATTTAACGCCGGCATTATGGATGCGTAATTCACTTTGCCGGTATCTGTAATAAGCGTGTAGTCGGCTTCGGTGGCTTCTGGTTTATACTGATATTCATAACGTGACTGATCATACTTGTTTTGGTTGAAGTCAAAACGAACTGATGGAGCGAAATAGACACCACTTTGACTGAATTCCTGATTAAAAATATTCGGGCCTCGATCTTTAAATTGAGGAACGTAAAAACGTCTTTCAACGCTGACCATAGCTCCTTTCCAATCGGCAAATGGTTCTAATTCTTCAGTCCCCAGAGGGCGTTCGTAATAAAAATCATCATCTGTTTTATACCGAAGGCCTAAGTGAAATTCCCAGCTTCGGCTGCGGTCAGTATTGAAAGTTTCATAGCCGAATGAAAGAGCTGATGTAGCCAGAGGAAGCGGGTCAAACTTAAATATTTTGAGGTTTTTGTTCTCCTTCTGCTGGGCAAATACAGCTAAAGAGCTTATCAATAGTAATGCGATAATTAGACCTATCTTTTTCATTTCTGTCTCAATTGTAGTTTTGAATTGTCTTAGTTGAATGATTTTTTACTCAATTCGGTTGCATATTGTAGTTTTAGGCCTCAGTCACCAAAACGAAGATTACAACTCCTTAGTTTATGGCCATCAGGAAATACTTCTGGCGTAATTACCTCTCAAATACTCTTATTTTTTTTCTTTTGATAGTGGGTGTCGTTTATGTTACCAGACCTGATATCATTCAAAATTTCCTATCTAAAGTAGGTTTGGCAGATCCGGTTTCCTATGACGTGGCTCATAGTCTGGCGAGCTCTGAATACCCTCAAAATATAGTCCCCCAGCCATCTACACGGGGTACATGGGTAGAGAAACCTAACTATATGCTGTATTATGATCAGGATATTATGCAGGCTCGCTTTACGCTTCATAAATTGACAGGGGCTAGCACGAGAGGTGAAGAGTGCAGATTTGGTTTAAGGTTTAATGAAGATGAGCTTATCGGTGTGGCTACAGCGGCTTATAGCGATTACTCCGGTTCGGGTTTTGATAGAGGACATTTAGTGCCGGCAGGTGATTTCAGGTGTTGTCAAACGCTGATGGAAGAAACCTTTGGAATGAGTAACATCGCTCCGTTTGATTCCCTGCTGAATCGTTATGCCTGGACAGAACTTGAGCTTAAAACTCGTAGCTGGGCGAGACGTTTCGGAGAAGTTTATGTCATCACCGGGCCCGTTTTTGAACACAGGACGCAGTATTTCGGTCGATATAATGATGTCAGCGTACCGACACATTTTTTTAAACTGATCTTTAGGTTGACCAAGAATTCCACAATTCCGGAGAGTACAGTGGCTTTTGTGCTTCCCAATGAGCCCGTTTCCCATTTTGTAATGGATCGGCATAAGGTGAGCATTGATCAGTTAGAAGAAATGACGGAACTGGATTTTTTCAAATTACTTCCGGATGACTTTGAAGCAGAACTTGAAAAAGCTTCACAAAACGGGAGCTGGTGATTTAAAAACGCTAAGTAATTTGAAATTCTACCCGGCCCTTAAATATCATTTTCTCACTCCATTTTATGACGTAATTATCAAATTACTGGTGCCGGAGAAAAGGATTAAAACAAGGGCAATTTCTTTTTTGAAGCCTCTCCACGAAGAAAGAGTACTTGATTTTGGTTGTGGCACAGGTTCATTATTAGAACTTTTGAGTCAAAAGGACTTAAAACTCCAACTCGTCGGACTGGACCCGGACCCTGCCATTCTAAAAATAGCCAGGACTAAAATAGGAGATAGAGCTAAATTTAATCAACTGTATACCAGAGTTTTACCTTTTCAAAATGCTGCTTTTGAGAAAGTCATCTCCTCCTGGGTTTTTCATCATCTGAGGGATGACGATAAACTGCATTATTTACGGGAGCTAAGAAGAGTTTTAACTGATGGTGGAACGATGATTATTGCTGATTGGGGGCAACCTTCAAGCCGTATGCAACACCTATTTTGTTTTGTAACCCGTCTTTTTGACAACTTTGAAACTTTTGAAAATCAAGTGAACGGGCGTTTTCCGTCTCTGATGGAGATGGCCGGTTTTCAGGTCACAGTGCTTGGAGAGGAGAAAACTATTTTGGGTACGCTCAAATATTGGCAATTATGCCCAAGATGAACTAAAAAACGCCATATTTGATTCTAGGATTTGATACTTCAACACCCAAGGGAATGAACACTAATTACCTTATACTGGCCCTTTGCATTATAGTAATGCTGTCTTATCTCTATAATATTATTAGCAGAAAGACTCGCATTCCTTCAGTTTTGTGGCTCTTGGGTACCGGTATTCTAGTAAACTATTTTGATGGAGAAGGTCTTGCTTCTCCCGGGGTTATTGATAAAGCCGTTCAGGTTTTGGGTACGGTTGGACTCATCGTTATTATACTGGAAGCGGCCCTTGACTTACATGTGGAGAAAGGTAAAATAATTCTAATTACGAGAGCCTTTGTGTCGGCATTGGTCATTCTTGTGTTATCCTCTTTTGCTATAGCCTATATAATTTCAGGCTGGCTTGGTGACGACTTTATGAACTGTTTGGTTTATGCCACACCGCTCTCCATTGTCAGTAGTGCCATCGTGATTCCAAGTGTTGGTATGCTTACAGAATCTACCAAAGAATTTATCATTTACGAAGCGGCATTTTCTGATATTCTTGGTATACTTTATTTTAACTATTTAATTGGTGCTGAAGAGTTTACAATTGGAAATGGTGCAATATACCTGGGCCAGATGCTAATCTCAATTTTAGTGTCGATCGGAGTTGCAATTCTTCTGATTTTCTTATTGAGCAAGATCAGTCAACAAATCAAATTCTTTTTGATTTTTGCTGTTTTGGTGGCTCTTTACGCCTTTGGGAAAATAATACACCTTCCTTCACTTCTTATCATTTTATTCTTCGGATTAATTATAAACAACCGTCACTTGTTAAATGTCTTACCTTATACCAACAAGGTTATTCCAAATGGTCGACGGTTTAAACATCTGGAAGAGCAAACCAAGGTGATTACACTTGAAACTTCGTTCATTGTACGTACTTTCTTCTTTATCCTCTTTGGATATTCTATCGATCTTCAGAAGATGGTTCAGACTGAGGTGTTGGCTGTTGGTACCTTTATCGTACTCACATTACTGGTCGTTCGTCTGATCTTCCTGAAATACATCAATCCAAAGGAAAGTCCGCTGCCTGAGTTGTTTTTAATGCCACGTGGATTGATTACCATTCTTCTGTTTTACAATATTCCGGACGAATACAGGCTGGCCGACTTCAACAATGGTATTTTGTTTTTCGTCATTATGGTTACCAGTTTTATGATGATGATCGGGCTTTTCTCGGCTAGCAAAGATGTTGTGGCCGACGTTGAAAGCTCCAAGTCAATTCATTAACCGGGTAGAACCCACGGTGCACGGTATTGTGGTTTTATAAACTCATTCACTTCACTATCGGTACTTTCTTGAGTTTGGGCATTCCAATCGATTTTTTTGCCTGTCCTGTAAGCCATATTACCCAGATGTGCCACTAATGCCGCATTTCTTCCCATTTCTATAGTACAGTTTGGTTGTTTTCGGGTCTTAATGCATTCAAGAAAGTTTTTGGTGTGCTCATCAAGACCGCTGCCATTGCTCTTTCTTTCTGGAAAAGTCAGCGTCATGAATTCACCATTTTCCGTTTGAGGAATCACTTTCCATGTACTTCTGTTGATGGCTAATATTCCGTTTTCACCTATAAAGGCTACTCCTGGCAGGCCCTGTTCTTCAAAATAAGGAGAGGTTCCCATGGCCATAAACTGTTCCCAAATCAGACTGAATTCACCAAAATCATAAACGGTAGTCAAGGTGTCAGGTGTTTCGGCGGCATTATCGGGGAAGGCCAGCTTACCCCCAATAGCGGCTACAGAAATCGGGTCTGTTACATTCATCCCGGCTAAAACCATATCAAGCATATGTACGCCCCAGTCAGTCATAAGGCCTCCTGCATAGTCCCAGAAATAGCGGAAAGTACCATGAAATCGGTTTTCATTGAATGGTCGTTTTGGTGCAGGCCCCAACCATCGGTCATAATGAACCCCTGAGGGAGTATCAGTATCAGGTTTGACATCAAAACCTCTACCATAGTTTACATCTGCCCAAGCCTTAACTTGCCTTATTCTACCCAGGTTTCCGGTTTTCAGATATTCCAGTGCAGCTATCCAGTGTGGGTCACTCCGCTGCCATTGGCCTACCTGAACCACCCGATTGTACCGAGCAGCAGCTTGAACCATTAGATTGGCTTCATAAATACTATTGGCAATAGGTTTCTCAACATAAACGTCCTTTCCGGCTTTGCAGGCATCTACCATATGAATACAATGCCAATGATCAGGAGTACCGACAAAAACGGCCTTTAGTTCATTGAGAGCTAGTAATTCTTCGTGTTTGACAAAAGTTTTGGGTCTCTTTCCGAATTTGGATTGAATTTCATCAGCTCTTTTGCGGAGAACATTTTCGTCCACATCACAAAGGGCAATACACTCTGTTCCTTCATTTTTTAAAAATGAATTGAGGTCTGCCCAACCCATGCTGTTACATCCAATTAGGCCTACTTTGATGGTTTCATTGGTCTGAGAAGAACCTATGGTGTTTACTGAACTGAGACCGGTAGCCAAAGTCGCCCCGCCTATAGTTTTGATAAATTTTCTTCTGGTATTCATAAGGTTGAGTTTTAATCTTTCAGGGCTTTGGCTAATAGATTGGCAATAAGCTCATTGCCTTCGTCTGATGGATGAAGACCGTCGTAGGTCATACCTACTGCATCCAATGGATAAGGATATTGATCTTTTTCCGGGTCAAAAGGAATTTTGGTGTATTCGGGATAACCATATTCCTGGTATTTTCCGGTTTCCGGATTCTTTAAATACTTGTAATTAACCAGCTTTTCAATACCGAGTTTCGGATGGTGGTAAAGGTCAATGACCGGGATATTCTCAGCTTCTCCAATTGCTTTGATCATATTTACGATCTCTTCAAGAGTTTGTCCATTTTTCGGTTGATATGAGCCAAAAGCATTGTTTTTGAAATTGTCAACATACACAAAATCAGAGCGTTGCATAGGAGTAATTATGACGAAATCCGCTTCAGCATTTAACCCTTTCAGATGATCAACGATTACCCGGAAAGCACCGGCAATGGTTTCCGTTCCGGAATTGTTTTGGTAATTTGATAAGCTGCCTTTTGGTAAACCTGCCCACCAGTCGTTGGTTCCCAGAAAAATGCTGTAAATATCAGCTTTTTGAATGCCGAGTTCTTCAATCTTTTGAGCGACCCGAACGGCTGTCCAACCGTTATAGCCATGATTGATGTAGTTAAGATTGGGAAGCTTTTCTACTGTCCTCGTCATATATCCCTTTTTTACCCGATGATAAGTTTCATCAGGATGTTCATTAAGATAGGTAATACTATCGCCCAAAGCCACCCAGATTTTTTGAGGGTTTTGCCACGCAAAAAGAACAAATAGAAGAGGAAGAATCAGCAGTTTTTTCAATTTCAATCAGGTTTGTAGAGCAATCTATTCATTTTTTAACACCTAAAAAAGGATATAAAATTTGAAACCTGGATGAGACGTTGGTATGATTGAAAATAAAAACCTGAGAATTGTTTTTTACTAAAAGACCAAAGAGTAAGTGAGGTTTAAATTGTAGTAAATGCCGATTTTTGGCCCGGCAGAATAAGGTCGATTCTTTTACTTTTTAATAATTCCTTAACACTCTGGAGAAGTTGAGTTTATATTGGATTTAAATCTTTGTTACGCATTCAGATGCAAACAAGTATTGGGCAAGAAAAAGCGGGGATTCGTCCTCGTTTTTTGATTTAGGTCTGGCTGGTGAAATTTCATTGCCTAAATTGCGGCACAAACCTAAAAAACGCAATGCATGGTATAAAAATAGGACATGGATACGATGTTCACCAGTTGGCTGAAGGCTACAAATTAACACTTGGCGGAATTGAAATCCCTCACCATGTAGGCTCTATGGGACATTCTGATGCCGATGTGCTGCTTCATGCTATTTGTGATGCCATGTTGGGTGCCCTTTCACTTGGTGATATTGGTCTCCATTTCAAAAATACCGATCCACGATGGAAAGGGGCCGATAGCAAAATCTTTTTGAGGGAGGTGAATAAAATGATCAATGAAAAAGGTTGGGAACTTGGTAATATTGATTCAACACTTATTCTTCAGGAGCCTAAAATTGGGAAATATGTACCTCAAATGAAAGAGGCCATTGCTGAGAGTCTTTCTATTCCAACAGACTGCATCAGTATCAAGGCCACAACGGCCGAAACTATGGGTTTTGTGGGAAGAAAAGAAGGTTTAGAGGCTCATGCGGTATGCCTTCTCTTCAAAAGATAAATTGAGATTCCTCGATTAAATCTGAAACTTGGTCTAAAAGAATTGGGAAATCTTAGAAGCACGTGCAATATTCTTCCACCTTACTGTACTTTTAGCTGTATCATTCAATAAACCTATTTTATGAAGAACAGTTTGAAGTTTTTGGCATTTGTTTTACTCACGGCCTCAACTACTTATGCACAGCAGATTGCCATTGGCGATAATAATGGAGAAGTAACTTTTGAGGAATACAATCCCACCTCAACGCTGGTTGTACCAAATACCGGTGAAATCCATAGAGCAAAATATCCGTTCATTGATGTTCACAATCACCAGTTTGGCATGAATACCAAAGAGAAGGTGGATGAAATTGTAACATATATGGACTCCCTGAATATGGGGGTCATGGTCAATCTAAGCGGCCGTGGCTGGACTCGCGACATTGACGAATCCACAAGAACGTTGGAGAGTTATATTAGTGCGGTTGCCGAAAACCAGCCAGGACGTATCGTCATTTTTACTAATATTGATTTCAATAATATCTCGGAACCCGGTTGGACAGAGCAAGCTGTGAAAATGCTGGAAGACGACGTGAAATTACGTGGTGCTAAAGGACTCAAAATTTACAAGAGTTTGGGCTTCAGTGTTCAGAATGCTGATGGAAGCTTAGTAGCCGTAGATGACGAACGCATTGATCCTGTTTGGGAAAAAGCGGGTGAATTGGGTATTCCTGTTTTGATTCATACGGCGGATCCGGCTCCTTTCTGGGACCCGATGACCAAGTTTAATGAGCGTTGGCTGGAGCTTAAAACGCATCCAAGAAGAAAAAGGGATGTTGAAAACGGAGATTATAGCTGGGAAGAGTTGATTGATCAGCAGCATAATGTATTCAGAAAACATCCAAAAACCACTTTTATCGCCGCTCACATGGGCTGGTACCCGAATAACTTGCCGAAACTGGATAGTTTGATGACCGCTATGCCGAACGTTTATGCTGAGATTGGTGCCGTGATAGCGGAACTAGGTCGTCAACCAAGAACGGCCAATAAATTCTTTACCAAATGGCAGGACCGAGTTCTCTTCGGGAAAGACAGCTGGAAGCCTGAAGAATATGTTACTTATTTCAGAGTTTTGGAAACGGAGGACGAGTATTTTCAATACCACAAAAAGTACCACGCATTTTGGCCAATGTACGGTCTGGGCTTATCAGATGAGGTGCTGAAGAAAATGTATTATAAAAATGCCCTCAAAATCATTCCAGGCATCGACCGTGGTTTCTTTCCTGAGTAATGAACCAAATTAAATAGTTTTAAAAGGTCCTCTCAAATGAGGGCCTTTTTGTTTATGTTCTCTTTATTTTATTCGATAGGTGCTTATTTTTAAAGATATCGAAAATAAGTGTCTAATTGACAATTATAATATTCGACAAATCCATTAGCTTTGGGCTCAGAACTGAAAACAGCAAAACCCTATGTATCTTTTAGGCCTCGATATTGGCACCTCCTCCATCAAAGCGACTGTTGTAGATGCCGCAACTAAAAAAGTGGTTATCTCTGCTCAATACCCTGACAAAGAAGCCTCAATTTCTTCTCCTCAGCCGGGTTGGGCTGAACAAGACCCTGAAACATGGTGGGAGTACTCAAAAAAGGCCATTACCCGCCTGACAAGCTCAGGTAAATTCAATGTCAAAGAAATCAAGTCTATCGGTATCTCCTATCAGATGCACGGCTTGGTAATGGTAGATAAGGACCAGAAAGTTCTTCGTCCGTCTATCATTTGGTGCGATAGCCGGGCGGTGGAAACCGGTGAAAAGGCATTTCAACAAATAGGAGAGGAGCGGGCTTTGAGTCACCTTTTGAACTCTCCTGGCAATTTCACAGCCTCAAAACTGGCTTGGGTAAAGGCCAATGAGCCTGAGCTTTACGAACAGTGTTATAAAATTATGCTACCTGGGGATTTCATTGCAATGAAACTAACGGGTGAGATCACAACGTCTAATTCGGGCCTTTCTGAAGGGGTTTTCTGGGATTTTTGTGATAATACTGTTTCAGAAGATGTCATGAAAACTTATGGTTTTGATATAGATTTGATTCCTGAGATTCGACCAGTTTTCTCTAATCACGGCGAAGTAAGTCAGGAAACGATGAATGCCTTAGGACTACAAATCGGTACACCTGTCAGCTATAAGGCCGGTGATCAGCCCAATAATGCTCTTTCCCTAAATGTCTTAAATCCAGGAGAAATTGCGGCTACGGCTGGTACCTCGGGCGTTGTGTATGCCGTGAGTGATCGGGTTTCGTATGATCCTAAATCCAGAATCAATTCATTTGCTCACGTCAATCACCAGATGGACGAGAAAACAAGAATTGGAATTTTACTTTGCATCAATGGTACTGGTATTTTAAATAGTTGGGTAAAGCATAATGTCGCTAAAGGCATAGATTATCCTGAAATGAATAAGAAAGCCGAAGAAATTGCTGTGGGTAGTAATGGTCTTTCGGTTTTGCCTTTTGGTAATGGAGCCGAGCGAATGCTTGAAAATAAGCTGGTAGGGGCACAATTTATGAATCTTGATTTTAATAAGCACTCTGATGCCCATATTTATCGGGCTGCTCAGGAAGGTATTGCCTTCTCATTGAAATACGGTTTTGATATGATGCAGGCTAACGGGGTTGATCCCAAAGTCATTCGTGCGGGCAAAGCCAATATGTTCCTCTCCGATGTTTTCTCAAAAACCTTGGTGAATATCACTCAAACACCAGTTGAATTATATGATACCGATGGAGCCAAAGGAGCCGCTCTTGGCGGTGGTTTTGGGGCTGGCTTGTTCAATTCGCTTCCTGAAGCCATGGATGGATTGACTTTGGTGAAGACAATTGAGCCGGAAAATCAAAACCTTCAGGAATATCAGGATGCATATCAAAGCTGGACAAAAGCCTTAGCTTTGTTCGTTTAAAAGCATTCAATGAAATTCGACGATTACCGTATTTCGCCTGAAATAAAGAAAAGTCTGGAACGGCTGAACTTCAAACGGCCAACCGACATTCAGTTTAAGGCTATTCCGGCTGTTTTGAAAGGGGAAGATGTGCTGGGTATTGCCCAAACCGGTACCGGGAAAACGGCGGCTTTTGCTATTCCTATTCTTCACTTGATCAATGAACGTAAAAAAGGAACCCGTAAAAAAGGGGTTAAGTGTGTGGTAATGGCTCCTACACATGAACTGGCCATTCAGATAGCAGAGGTTTTCAACCAAATAGGAAAGCAGACCCGGGTTAAAACAATGGCTCTTTATGGCGGAACTGATCAGGCACCTCAAAAAGAGAAACTTTCTGATGGAATTGACATTTTGGTGGCAACACCGGGAAGGCTCTTTGATCTCCGCAGTCAAGGTTTTATAAAGTTAGACGAGGCCACTTTACTGGTTCTTGACGAGGCTGATCATATGCTTGATCTCGGTTTCTATGACGATATCAAAGATTTGCTGAAACATCTGCCTAAAAAGCGGCAAACTTTGTTTTTCTCGGCCACGATCAATGATAAAATTAAGAAACTGGCCTATTCTATTGTGAAGAATCCGATACGAATTGAGATTTCACCCAAAGACCCGATTTCCAAAAATATTACCCATGCCGTGACATTTATGTCAATGGATGATAAACGCTATTTTCTGGAGCGGGCGATCAATGAAAATACCGATCGTAAAATGCTGGTTTTTGTACGTACCAAAGTAAGAGCTGAGCGAGTTAAAGCTGCGATGGAACGAGTTGGAATAGAGGCTTTAAGTATTCACAGTGATAAGGACCAAAAAGAGCGTTCAGGTGTAATGCAGGCCTTTAAAAGTGGTGTTTGCAAAGTGTTGATTGCCACCGATATTTCTGCCCGTGGAATTGACATTCCCGAGGTGGAAGTGGTCATCAATTACGATTTGCCTGATGTACCGGAAAACTACGTTCACCGGATTGGCCGTACTGGCCGTGGTAAAGAGAAAGGCCTGGCCTTTTCTTTCTGTAGTCCTGATGAAAAAGTGTATTTGGAAGATATTGAGGCTTATATCGGACACCCGATTGATGAAATTGTGATTGACCGAAGTCTCTATGAACAGACCAAAGACCTTTCGTCTGACAAGGAATCTATCACGATGAAACAGATCAGACAAGAAATTTCAGCCGCTGATCAGTTTAAAAAGAAGAAAAAGAAGGGCAATAAAAAGAAGAAAAAGTAGACCTTTGTGGCCCTGAAAATATAGAAGAGATGAATCTGGAAGAGTTTTTAAGCAAAATCAATGAAGAGCCGGCAAGAGTATCTTTTGCAGATACTTTGGACGCCATTGAGGCTAATTACACATTTAAGCCAACGGCCTTTAAAAATGCGGATACCTATAATGAAGCCGGCCAGAATAACGGCTCTTGCAAAATCTTCGCTTTTGCTCAAAAGCACCAGCTGACCGCAGAACAGACATTGTATTGTTTTGGTACTTATTACCGCAATGATGTGTTGAACAACCCGGATGGTGATGATCATCAAAACATTCGCAATTTCATAAAATATGGTTGGGAGGGTATTGAATTTGAGGGTGAAGCTTTGGTTTAAGCCTTCTCAATCCAAACCTCGGTATTTTTGAAAGCTGGTGTTTTACTTTGTGGATCCAGATCTGATGACACGAGAAAGTTGGTTTCCGGATAATATCCTAACACGCAACCTTCTTTTATGTCAAAAGCCTGTACTTTCATTTGCAATTTTCCTGCTTTACTTCTGATACTGATCTCATCCTGGTCATTTACCTTCAATTTCTGCATGTCATTTGGGTTCATCAGAATGGTGTTCCGGTCTTCCACGCCACGCCAGGCATCTTTTTCCTCGTAAACGATGGAGTTAAACTGACCTTCTGATCGAACACTCATTAAACTGAAGCTATTTGTTTCGTTTTTGCCCTTTGGTAAGGGATGAAAGCGAAATTTAGCTTTGCCATTGGCCGTGCCGAAAACGGGTTGATGAAAAGTTCTTCCACCGACTTGAAACTCTTCATTGATTTCGTCAATATTTTCCAGTTTATCAAAACCGGGAATCACCTTCGCAATGACTTTACGGATGTCTCTAAATTCACCAAAAGACTGGAAATCAAAGACTTCTTTGGAGATTATAGACTTGGCGAGTTCAAGAATGATATCGTACTCAGAACGAGTTCCGTTATGTCTGTCAATTCCTCCGTCACTCAGACGAACATAATTGAACATAGACTCCTGAGTGGTTTTTTGCTCTTCCTCATCACGGGCTTTCACCGGAAGAATAAGTACTTCCTCATCTATTCCCCGTAAATGACCCTCATTGAGGGTGGTATTTAGAAAAACTTTGAATGGGATATTGCTCAAAGCCTTTTCAGCAAAATGAAGGTTGGGATTAGAAGCATAAAGATTTCCACCAAGAATGAAGGCCAAATCTACATTCCCCTCAGCAGCTTGATTCATACATTCCATAGTATCCCAGCCGGGCGTATCCGGTAACGTTATATTCAATTGTTTCTCCATGTTTTGAAAGATTTTTTCTTTCAAAACCGGTGTAACTCCGACAGAGCCAACGCCTTGTACATTAGAGTGCCCACGAAGAGGAAGTAAACCGGCATGTTCACGACCTAGCATACCCCTAAGCATAGCTAAATTCACGATGGCTTCTACGTTTTCAACGCCGTGACTGTGATGCGTAATGCCCATGGCCCAGGTGAAAATCACGTTTTGAGCTATTCCGTAGAGATCAGCGATTTCTTCCAGTTCCACTTTTGAAAGGCCACAGCTTTGAGTGATCTGCTCCCAGGTGAGGTTCTCCAGTTGACTTTTGTACTCATTCGCTCCTTCGCAATATTTATTGACGAATGTTTCATCAACTTTTCCCTTTTCAAACAGGGCTTTGCCTACCCCGTACAAAACGGCCATATCACCACCGATTTTTGGCTGATAGTAATGTGATGCGATTTCTGAACCTGAACTCAAAAATGACTTAACGTTAGACGGAATGGAGAATTTGACCAAGCCGGGTTCTTTGGCTGGGTTGACGATAATGACTTTTCCACCTCTTCGGCGGCAATGCATTAATTCAGTAAGAAAACGGGGATGATTTGAAGCAGGGTTTGCTCCGATGACGAAAATGAGATCGGCTTTTTTCACATCTTTTAGTTGAACCGTTGCGGTCCCCGTTCCCAGAGTATTTCCCATTCCCACACCACTGGCCTGATGACAGTAATAAGAGCAATTATTGACATTATTGGTCCCGAATAGTCGGGCAAATAGATGCAACAAAAAAGCAGCTTCATTGCTGCTTCGGCCGCTGCTGTAGAAGAAAGTTCTGGCTGCGTCTACTTTCTTGAATTTCTCCTTCAGAAGAGCGGTTGCTTCTTGCCAGTCAATGGGTTTATAATGCGTATCACCCTTCTTTTTGAGGAGTGGATCATTCAGTCGGCCAAGCCTTTCCAGCTCTCGTGGTCTTAAATTTAAAAGATCTTCTATGCTGTTTTTGTGCCAAAAGTTTGTACTGATGGCTGGCTGAATATCAGTGAGTTGAGCTTGTAAACTCTTCTTACAAACCTCAATTTGATCCCCTTCTTCATTCACCATCCCGCCTTTCTGACCACCCATTCCGTAAGCACATGTTTTACAGGTGTTTTTTGATAATAAAGACTTTGTGAAGGCCACTGGGCCCACTTCTTTGACCACGTGAAGTGAGTAATAGACTGATTTCCAGCCGCCGGTGTAGCTTGGTGTTTTCAAGATGAACTAAAGGGTTGCTTTGCAAACAAAGCTACGTAAGTTTTCGCTTTTAGTTCAACAGGATGATCAGGGAACCAAGGATCATGATAACCGAACCGAGAATTTTTCTTTTTAGGTTCTTTTCATGGAAAAAGAAAACACCTAGAAGAATACTCACAAGCACCGAAAGCTGAAAAAGTGCCAGAGCATAAGCCACCTGCATGGTCTCAAAAACGTAGATGGTGGTGAACTGCATGGCCAATACGGCAAGGGCGATCATTCCAATTTTTGACAAATAATTCAATTCAAATTTTGATTCAATAGCCTTTTCTTTTGAGTATGTGATTTGATAAACAAAAGCAAAAAATGCCCCGGCAATAGCCCAGGCAGAAAAGGTAATGTAAACATCAGAAAGTTGAATCAACTTTTTCAAAAATACGGCTTCAGTCGCCGTAAATATCATGGATAAGAAACGGTATTGAATATCTTTTCGAGCAAAGAGTCGCCAGTGAAAATCCCCTTTATCAATGATGTAATAACTACCAAAAACGGTGAGGAATACTCCTGGGACTTTGTCCAAAGTAGGTACTTCAGAAAGCAGAAATATAGCCACCACCATAGCCACAATCGGTTTATACGAGTTGATAGGGCCCATTACGGATAGCTCACCATGCTCCAGCGATTTCACAAGTAGGCCATTGCCAATGGCACCAAAAATTCCTGTGAGTAGTGTAAAAAAAAAGAGATCAGAACTCATGATC
The DNA here is from genome assembly GCF_001306455.1 of Jiulongibacter sediminis. GTDB lineage: Bacteria > Bacteroidota > Bacteroidia > Cytophagales > Spirosomataceae > Jiulongibacter > Jiulongibacter sediminis. Next base: position 535,136 of record NZ_LGTQ01000005.1, read on the forward strand.
GGCAGACCACGCCACATTAGAAAACCAAAGCTCAGTATGGCAAGAATGAGATAGGTGTGAAAATTGATTTTCAATGATGCCTTGCCCTGAACACTCAGTTTCTTCTGAATGAGATTGGCCAGCGGATTGGCAATAATTCGACTAGCCAGAGCAAGAGCGGTCAAAATCCCCATATCACCATTTTATGGGTGTTTTACCCTTTGATTGAAGGTATTGATTGCATTTGCTGAACAGTTTTTTTCCGAACCAACCACCTCTGTTTGCTGCCAAAGGGGATGGGTGAACGGCCTTCAAAATCAGGTGCTTTGAGCTATCAATATATTGTCCCTTTTTTTGAGCGTAGCTTCCCCAAAGCATAAAAACAACGCCTTCTTTTTCTTTGTTGATCTTATCAATTACGGCATCGGTAAATTGTTCCCAGCCTTTTCCCTGATGAGAACCGGCCTGGGTGGCTGTTACTGTAAGAGTGGCATTGAGAAGGAGTACACCTTGATCAGCCCAGTGCTGTAAGTTTCCTGATTTAGGCAAAGGTTTACCGATATCATCTTGCAGTTCTTTAAAAATATTTAGCAATGAGGGCGGAAAAGGGATTCCGTCATTTACAGAAAAACATAGACCATGAGCCTGACCGGGTCCGTGATAAGGGTCTTGGCCAATAATTACAACCTTTAATTGGTCAAGAGGACAGCTGTCAAATGCATTAAAAATTAGTTTGGCTGGTGGGTAGCAGGTAGCTGAATGGTATTCTTTTTTAACAAACGCAGTCAGTTTTGGCCAGTATTCTTTTTCAAATTCTTCCTTGAGAACGGCTTTCCAACTTTCTTCAATTTGTACGGGCATAAGACTTCAGAAGATTTTCGTTTTTATTGCTAAGGCGAAATTACTTATTTTTGTTTCAGTTAATTCTCAATATGTTCACAGCCACTACAGAAGGAGTTAAAGTTTCAGTTCAAACTGAGTTTCAGCCGTTTTATTCCAATGCGAAACAGCAAAACTATGTTTTCTCCTACAAAATCCATATCGAGAACGAAAGTGATCAAACCGTTCAACTCCTAAGCAGGCACTGGCATATCATTGATGGTCTTGGCTTTCATCGTGAGGTCATTGGTGATGGGGTAATCGGCGTTCAGCCTGTGATAGAGCCGGGTGAGACACATTCTTATGTTTCCGGCTGTAATCTTTCTACGTTTATTGGTAAAATGTACGGTATCTATGTCATGGAAAGGGTAGTGGATGGGAAACGTTTCGAAGTGAAAATTCCTGAATTTATGATGAGTCCGCCTTACCTTTCTAACTAATGGTAAGAGACTACTTGAAATACCAATGGAAGGCCAAAAACGAGCATTCCATACACTCTCCCTTTGTTTTTGAGTTCTATCTTGACATTATAAAAAATGGTCAGGATATTCCGGAAGAAGCCGAAATTAAAGCACTCTTTGAGCAGCTCAAAAAGGATGAACGAATTATAAAGATTAAAGATCTGGGTGCTGGAAGCAAATTCGGGAATAACGATCAGAAAAAGGTAGCCAGAATAGCTTCAACAGCGGTTAAAAGTCTCAAATGGTCTAAAATCATAGCCGGTATTGTCAAAAAGTACGAGTATAAAAGGTGCCTTGAACTGGGAACTTCTCTTGGTTTTACTACAGCCATGATGTCAAAGGCATCCCCTTACGGAAAAGTGTATTCATTTGAAGGATGTTCCAATACTTTAGGAATTGCCAAAGAAGTTTTCTCAAGACTCAACTGTCAAAATGTTACCCCGATTCTTGGCGACTTGGATCAAACACTTTCTCATACGTTGGGACAGCTTGATCGTGTCGATTTTGTTTTTTTTGACGCCAACCACCAATGTGCTCCTACTTTGAAATATTTCAGAGCCTGCCTGAACAAGGCTCACGAAAACAGTTGCTTTGTCTTTGATGATATCAATTGGTCTGACGGCATGAAAGAAGCCTGGGAAGAAATCAAAAACCACCCGAAAGTGACCATCAGTATTGACTTTTTTCAAATGGGGGTGGTCTTTTTCAGGGCTAAACAGCCTAAACAGCATTTCATTTTAAAGGCTTAACAAAGCCTTTCAATTGAAATAGACCTGATATTGAAGGATTACACCGTTTTTTCTCTGGGAAATATCACCATCGCTTGTGAAAACAGGACGATTTTGAAAACCAAGAGTAAGCTTTGATGAATGTTCAGAAAGAAACCAAGCCAGGCCTGCATCAATGAAGTTTACAGGGTCATTTAGTCGCTCGTAAACAGAATGCTGAAGACTTACATAGGGCATCACACTGGTGTTACCAATAAAATTGTCATCAGATTTTATTCCTGCCTGAAAATACAAAGTATTGCCGGTGCCATATGCAGGGTAGGCATTTCCGCCTCCATTTAGTATATCGGTAGCCGCACTCCCTGTCGTCGGGTTCATAGCACCCAATTGTCTGATATAATTTGGTCCAAAATCAAAATGAGTAAAATTACCATAAAAGCTTATTGAAGCTCCATTTTCATTGATGGGGGCATCATAATAAATATCTGTTGCTAACTGAACCATATTCGTAAGTAGGGTGTCAGCATTTGATAGTCCGGAGTGCCACATGGCCTCAGGTTGAAATATAAAACCTGCTCCTATGTTGAAGACTTTTTTCTTGCCAAGATAAGTGCCGGTCATATAGGGCGTTTGATTGCCCTCCTGATCTAAGAACTGATACATAAAATAGCCATTCCACTGCTTTTTGGCTGGTTTTGGAGAGAAGTTCGATTGCGAGGAAAGATTCGGATCGTAAGAATTTGACCGCTGAATGGCCATGGGGTCAGCCATTGTAAGTCTGTAATCCAATTTGCCAAGTTTTCCTTTGGCATAAAGAGAGAGTTTTCTTAAAAACTGATCGGTGACATCGTTGGTGCTTTGCAAAAACAATGGAGCGTCTACCCCAAGAATTGATCCTACAGACGGAGCCGAAAACCTAGATAAACCACCCCAGGCTGTCAAACCTGCACCCAAGCTCAACTTTTCTCTATCAATGGCATATTCACCGACAGCATCATGCACAAAGAAACCTAGTTTTCTGTTCGATATATCATTGAAATTATTTTCACCAAACTGACTATAGAAAAATACTCTGTCGGTTAATTGACCTAAAAATTGAATCCGGTATCGGCGAATACCGATGTCGGTGCCCTTCGGGTAATCATATCCAAATTTTGTTGTACCAGGGTTATATTCCATTGACCTTACCCACACCTGATTGAGTAAAGTCAGTTTAACCCATCTGCTACCGTCTTCATTCAGGGTAAGTTTACCATTTTTAAAGCTTTGAGCTGTACCTGAAAAAGTAGAATAAAGAATTAAAAATAGGGTCAGGAGCCATTGGTAATTTTTCATTTTGACGTATGGTTCGGTGTTTATTTTCAATTTGAGAATAAAAACAAATATGGCAAAATGAGACCTACTAATATCAGCTAATTAATTGGATCACTTTGAGGCAAAATAGGCATTTGAACTACTGTATGCACGCACAATACGTCCATTCAGAGCCTGCTCATCCCGATAATTATTGATTGGCATAAGATCTTGTAGTTGTTTCACCTGATCAAGTGAAACGGTGATCGGTGTTTTGAAAATATACCAGCTCACATTTTCGGTACAAGGTGGAGTAGTCAAAGAGCCGCTATAAGTGAAGTAATCACGGTTATCAGGCAAATTCAGGTTTAGGTCGAAATCCTCATCAATAGTCTTTTTCTCGTTGATAAAAACCGGAAGGTGCCTCTCCAGAAAAGCAAAAGGCTCGCTACTCTGACCCTCTAAAGCCATAATAGCAAGCACTGCAATTTGATTCTTTTCATTAGCATGCACCATGTGCATTTCTAAAGGATATCGAATGCCATTGATTGTATGCTCGGCAGCCTCATGGAAATGAATTTGTTTAAGGTCAAACTGCTCGCCGTGAATGATGATATAATCTCCTTTTTCAAAATTATATTGGATGCTATGCCCATTATTGGTTATCTCGTGAATTCTAACATGGCTGTCATAATGTATGTCAATGGGCTCCAGTGTGTCTGATTCAACGGCATCAATAGTAATGATATTTATCGGGGATTGCCGAATACCATTACAGTCTGATTGTTTCTCAATTTCTGTCCAGTGCTGAGGGCCAGTTTCGCCTGAATAGGTCCAGTGGTCACTATGTTTTTCAGCCTGATTTGATTCAAAATTAACCGATGTATTTTGTGAGCAAGCCAATAGAGTTGCAAACAGTATGGAGAATAGAAAATGCTTCATTTCAATGTTTCAAAAAGTAAATAGTAATTGATCGGCTCCCTATGATTAAGTCCTTCAGGGGAGTAAGAAAGACTGTTTGAAGCCTTTTAAATCAACATTTCACCATGAAACAGATAAAGTTTTTCTCGATAAAAGAAGACTATTGAGCAGGTATTTACCGTGCTCCTTTCAGCCAAATCAACTTTGGGAGAGTTTTGAAGAAGACCTCTGTGAATTTGAACTTTCTTGAAATCGTTTTCGCTATCCTCTTCCTCCTGTTCTTCAGCATCAATTAGTTCCCAGATGATATAAGAGAAAGGGTTTGCTTCCTCTTTTTTTTCAATCCAGAAATCTTCTGAAAACTGTTGACTCGTCAGACTTTGAAAAAGAGGTTTTGCAATTGGAAGACCTATTGAAAGCAGCAGAAGGAGCGATATGATTCTTTTGAAAATCAATTGCGTTTAGTCGAGTAACCGGATGGAGACTTTGGTGTCTTGTTTCACTTCAATGCTGCAATCCCTGAATTTAGGAGCTGAAAATACCGGTTTATAATTCTTCGAAAAACCATAGGGTTCTTTGGGTATGCCCAGAATATTGGTGTCCAGTTCCCCGTTGCCGTTAATATCCTGAAAAATGGCCAGAGCATATTCTCCTTCAGGAAGCTCTACTTTCAGTACCGCACTTTTGTTTCCATTTGGCTCGGCCTTGGCACCGGTAAACATTTTCTTAGTATTGAGAAAATCCTCGTTATCCTTGTAAATGGCCATGTATATGGGAGCTTCGGTGTTTTTAAGATCAGGCACGGTAACGCTGAGCTCACCATTTGAGTAAAATAAGCCGAAATAAAGGATCACAAGAAATGTTGAAAGCATGTTTTTGTCTTTTGAGTTAATTTACGGCCTAAAGCTAATAACTGATCACTGGATTATTGATTCTCCACACCACTGTAGAACAGTCTCTACAGATAAATAACCTTTTTAACGTCGAATGATTTTTTAATTCTTAAAGTCAAACAACAACAATTATGGAAAACGCTATTACAGACAAAATCAAAGGAAATTGGAATCAGATTAAAGGTCAGTTGCAACAGAAATGGGGCAACCTTACCGACGACGATCTCCAATACGAAGAAGGTCAGGAGAATGAACTTCTGGGTATTCTTCAGGAGAAAACCGGTGAAACCAAACAAAATCTGAAGAATTTCATTGATAAAATCTAAGCATCAACAGCTTGAAACGATCCTCGGAAGGTTTCTTCCGGGGATTTTTTATGATTTATAGGAAAGACCCAAGACAGAATGCCTTGGGTCTTTCCTGTTTTTTAGGCCTTATTTTAAGGTAGACGGACAAACGTAGTCAGTTGTTTTAAACAACTCCGACTTTTTGATAGCCCCGTATCCGCCATCTACGTCGATTACATTATAACCTCTGGCGTTCAAAATACTCGCGGCAATCATACTGCGGTATCCACCGGCACAGTGAAGCGTGTATGTTTTCTCACGATCAAGCTCAGCCAAATTCTCGTTGATATAATCCAAAGGGAAGTTTGGTACATCTTCCACATGCTCAGAAATATATTCGCTTGGTCTTCTCACATCAAGAACATTGATTTCCTGATCAGATTTCATACGATTTGAAAGTTCTTCTACAGAGATGGACTCAATGCTATCTACCTCAGCACCAGACGCCTTCCAGGCCTCAAAACCACCTTTTAGGTAACCAAGCGTATGGTCGTAACCAACTCTTGCTAAACGAATTACAGTCTCTTCTTCTTTGCCCGGCTCGGTGATCAAAAGAATCTCCTGCTTCAAATCAGGAATTAATGCTCCAACCCATGGAGCAAATTGTCCGTTAAGGCCGATATTGATAGAGTTCGGGATGAATCCTTTGGTGAAATCTTGAGGATTACGGGTATCTAAAATCACGGCTCCTGTTTCATTGGCTGCTGCCTCGAAAGCAATAGGGCTAAGAGCCTGAGCACCACGCTCCATCACGGTATCGATAGAATCGTAACCATCTTTGTTCATTTTTACGTTTTGAGGGAAGTATTGTGGTGGCGGTGTTAGGCCATCAGTTACTTCTTTGATGAACTCTTCTTTGCTCATATCGGCTCTCAAGGCATAGTTAAACTGCTTTTGGTTGCCCAAAAGGTCAGTCGTTTCTTTACTCATGTTTTTACCACAGGCTGAACCCGCACCGTGAGCAGGGTAAACAACCACGTCATCCGGCAAAGTCATGATTTTGTTGCGTAGCGAATCAAAAAGATAACCTGCAAGGTCTTCCATAGTGATGTCGCTTTTTTGAGCAAGGTCAGGGCGACCAACATCACCGATAAACAAGGTATCACCGCTGAAAAGTGCAGTTTCTTTTCCGTTCTCATCAATCAGAAGGAAACAGGTAGACTCCATAGTATGACCTGGTGTATGCAACACTTTGATGGTTACATTCCCCAATTTGAACTCCTGATTATCCTCAGCTACGATAGCATCAAAGCCAGTTTTGGCATTTGGGCCGTATACGATAGGAGCTCCGGTTTTTTGTGACAAGTCAACGTGACCCGAAACGAAATCGGCGTGGAAGTGCGTCTCAAAAACGTATTTGATTTCAGCTCCTTCTTTTTCAGCTTTTTCAATGTATGGCTGTACTTCGCGAAGCGGATCAATAATCGCCACTTCTCCATTGCTCTCCACATAGTATGCTCCCTGAGCAAGACAACCGGTATAAATTTGTTCTATTTTCATATCTGTATTGTTAACTGTTTTCTTGATTAAAAAGTGCGGCTTCGGCATGCTCAACCTAAGCTCGCTGTTTGTTTGGTGGTTGAGCTTGTCCGCAGGACAACCAACCACATCGAATTTTATTTTAGTACTGTCTCTTTCATGATGATGTAAACCGCCATGATAAGGACGAACCAACCGAATGATTTTTTCAATTTTTGGCCTGGAATAAACTTTGAGAGCCAGGTGCCCACAAAAATTCCGACAATTGAAAGACCTGTAAAAATCAGTAGGAACTTCCAGTCAATAACCTGATTACCAAGGTCTCCCAAAAAACCAATCAATGACTTTGCTGCGATAATCAGCAGTGAAGTTCCCACTGCCATTTTCATTGGTAAGCGTACCAATAGCACCAAGGCTGGTATGATCAGGAATCCACCGCCAGCACCCACCACACCGGTAAGCGTGCCCACCACAAAACCTTCAGCGGCTATCAGCGGATAATTGAATTTTAATTCTGCACCTTCTTCAGATTCAGGTTTATTATCGGTGATCATTGAATAGGAAGCCATTAGCATCACCACCGCAAACAAGATCATAATAGCGAAGTCTTTGCCCACTGTAAATCCACCCAGGGTGAAAAGCTCATCAGGTATGGCGGGCATCAGAAATTTTCTGGTCAAAAAGACCGCCAGAAATGAAGGAATAGCGAAAATGAGTGCTGTTTTATAACTCACCAGACCTTTCTTCATGAAATTGAAAGAGCCTACTAAAGATGTGCTACCGACCACAAAAAGTGAATATGCCGTACTCAATACCGGATTAATGCCCAGCAGGTAAACCAGAATCGGGAGGGTAAGAATACTTCCGCCGCCTCCTATCAGCCCGAGGCTGATTCCGATCACGCTGGCTAGTGCATATCCTATTATTTCTGTCATTTTTTCTCTTTCTTTTAATGATTTTGTATTACAAATTTAACGCTTTGAGTTCTCAGAATTTGTGAGAGTTATCACATTGGTAACTTGTTGTTAACTAGGTAGTTTGTCTCTGAATTTGCCATACAGCCACACACCTGCAATGGCCGAAAGAACGGTAATGAAAATGGCCCAATAGCCTGCACCGATTTGCGAGTATAATGGACCCGGGCAGGCTCCTGTAATGGCCCAGCCTAAACCGAAGATTAAACCTCCGTAAATCTGGCCGTTATTATAGACTTTGTCTTTTAAGACAACTTTTTCTCCGTATACAGTTTTAATATTAAATTTCTTGATGATAAAAACGGAGATCATTCCGGTAATGACAGCAGAGCCGATGATACCGTACATGTGAAAGCTATCCAGTAGAAACATTTCCTGAATTCGGTACCAGGACACGATCTCGGCTTTGATAAAAATGACACCGAAAATGGCTCCCAGCAGAAGGTATTTCAGCTGGCCGAATATATTTTCTGATTCTTTCTGCGAGTTTGGTGCTTCGCAGGCTTCAGGTGCTTTTGTCTGTAGATTATTCATAATTAAAACAATTTAAAGATTTGAGGAAGAAGCAGGTGAGTCATCACCAGACCACCAATCATAAAAGAAATAGTAGCCACCAGTGAAGGCCACTGCAGATTAGAAAGACCCATGATGGTATGGCCACTTGTACAGCCTCCGGCATATCGGGTTCCAAAACCCACCAGGAAACCACCGACGACCATAAAGATCAATCCTTTGAGGCTCAATACCTGGTCTAGTCCGAATAGCTCCATCGGCTGAAGGCTTGTAGGGGCTGAAAGACCGAACTCAGTGAGGCGAGCAAGGGTTTTGTCGCCCAGTTGGATGGGCTCAGGATTGGCCAGATAAGTGGCCGCCAGATAGGCTCCCAGGCCGATTCCTACTACGTAAAAGAGGTTCCAGGCTTCTTTTTTCCAATCGTAATTGAAAAACTTGATGTTGCCCGGCACGCACATTGCACATACATGTCTTAGTGAAGACGAGATACCCAGAGATTTGTTTCCGAGTAATAAAAGGGCCGGTACCATTAGTCCGATCAGCGGACCTGCGACATACCATGGCCATGGTTTTGTTAAGAACTCAAACATATTTTAGCGATTTAGAAAGTGTAATTAAAAATCAGATTCACAAGGTGGACGTTGACTTTATTGAAGACCTGTTTGAGGTTTTCGTAATCATCTTTTTGTCCTTTTTTGTAGACATACAGGAGTTTTAAACTTCCTCCTTCAAACCAGCCGTCCCAGTTGTACTCAGCGTCAAGGTTTAGCTGGGCATAAGAGGGCATGGCATATTTATTTCTTTGGGCATCATCTGCATCGGGTAACCAGTAATTACCGGCCCCGGCATGTAAAATGGTATTGTTGTTTGGTTTGTAGATATAGTTGGCTGAGATGGCATTGACATCAGCCAATCCTTCGTTTCTCTCTCGAGGAAGAAAAGTAAATAAGGGCTCACGTCCCCACTCACGGGGCATCAGGAACCTGCCCTGGTCGGCAATGCGTGTATAGTTAAGGTTGACTTTACTTTTCTTTAGTTTTTTTTCTAGTCGTCCACTAAAAATGAGCGATTGATGATCAGGATCAATGTAAGTGCTGTTCAATCCTTCGGCATTGGCTTTTTGATAAATGGCCAAACCGGATAAACCCCAATTGTCTTTCTTCACATCCAGTTGAGCATAACTAGTGGTGTACACCTTATTGACGTTCATCAAACCTAGTTTTGCGTAGCTATTTTGACCGATTTTTTGATTGGCTTCAGCAATTAGAATCCCACTACTTTCAATATTCCCGAGATATGAAGAGGCTGAACCGTCAGTAGCTCTGCCGGTAGGGTAGATGCCAAAAGTTTCTTCTACACTGTACCATTTTACCGTTGACCTCGGAGCAATATGATTTAGCCAGGCTAGCTGAAATGAGGTCTTTTTGTGGTCAAAAACACCATTAAAACCACGAACCATCGTTGGGCTCATGCGGCCATCCTGCGGATTGACAAACAAGTAATCGGGCTTGAATTGACCGTAGGTGAGATTGAACTCTTTCTTTTGATAATTGACCCAGAGCTCCTCCAGGCGATACATATTTTCTTTGTTTGAAGGATCGGTGACATCAAAAAGCCCCAGCTCGTAGCGGTTTGGGTTTTGAGTTACCGAGTCTGACTGTGTAAAGTCTGAAGAGTAGGCGTTGAAGATAAAATAACCACTTAAACCGGCTGAAAAACCTTTGTATTGAGGAGTTTTGTAACCAATGCCACCGCCGATACCTAGTCCGTGATAATCAGAAAGTGGCTCCTGATTATTAGAATGCATGAAGTAAAAACGAGCCTTTCCTGTGAAATCTCCCTGCTTCAGGAAATCTGCCAAAGAGCCTGTTTCTTTCATCTCCGTTTGCTGTGCAAAAAGAGAGAAAGTAAAGAGAAGACCCGGAATGATGGAAATCGTTTTTTTCATGAGGTAGAAATATGACCTACATCACAAAACTACCTTTCAGGGTTCTTCTTTACTGTAACCTATGTTACTTAGAGGTGTGGTTCAGGGTGTGAAAATATTCGTTTCTACGCTGTCTTTTAATGGTTCGCCGAAAATAGGTGTGCCGTTTAGCCATTCAAAAGATTGAAGTTTCACATATCGGTCCCAGCCTGCTCCTTTGCTTTTCGCAGCGTGATACAGAATACAGTCTTTGCCGTTTACGGTCACAAAAGAAGCATGGCCTGGACTTGTGGTGTTTTCATTACTCTCAAAAATTGGTTGGTCCAGTTTGATCCATGATGAAGCCAGCATCGGGTCATCACCAGTCAATTCCAGTGCTCCAAGACAGTAAAAATCTGACCAGCTGCCGCTTGCAGAGTAAGTCAGGAAAACGTGACCGTCTTTTTGGAGAATTTCCGGGCCTTCATTGATGGTCGGTAAGCCTTCTTCTGAGCCTCGTTTTTCCCAATCGTATTCAGGTTTTGAAATCAAAACTCTTTCGGAGCTGATGGAGGTAGGGGAGTCCATCATGGCGATATAAAGGTTTTGGGCTTCATTGACATCTCCTTCCCATCCTGACCAGATAAAGTAGTATTGATCTTCATGAAGAAAAACGGTGCCGTCAATCGCCCATTTATCTGTAGAATCTGTGATTTTGCCCTGCAGCTCAAATGGACTGTCCACTGACTCTGTTTGCGATTTTAAAACGTACATTCGGTGATTTTCATTTCTACCATCGTCAGCCGCTACATAAACGTACCAGCGACCATCAAGCTTATGTAATTCAGGAGCCCAGAGTTCTTTTGAATAAGCTTTTCCTTCTTCCGGCTGCCAGATCACTTTTTCTTCGGCGTCTTTGAGTTTTGTGATATCACTGGTTGATCTCAGCATTACTTTTCCACCCCTGGAATAACAGTAATGGTACATTTCGCCGTCCTGAACCACCCAAGGGTCTTGTCCATCAGGGAGTAGGGGATTTTTAAAGCTTTGAGAAGGTTGATTTTCAGCACAATTGCACAAGAGAAAGCCCAGGCAAAGCCTGGCAATAAGATTTAAATATTTCAAGAGTGTTTGGTTAAAGTTTGACCAAAACTACTTCTTTTCATGAAAGGCAAGCACTGTAAACGACAAAAGGCCCGTAAAAACAGGCCTTTTTGTCAATTATGCATATTTTGAATGATCATGAAAACTCATAATCAACTCCCCAAACCTGGGAGAGTAGTTTCTGATCTCCATCCAGAATTTTCAATGAACCTTTTGGTGTAGGAGTAACCGGAGAATGCTCTTTGAGGTACTCTCTGACAGCATCATGCAGTGTATACGACTCTGAATAGGTATTCCTTACGTTTCTCATGCGGCAAATGGCGTCATCAGGATCACCCTCACGTTCACATGCACAAACAGTGTAATCTTTTTCCGGATCAATTGGCTTACCACCAATGGTTACCTTAGCTACTTTTTCGCCCATCGGCTTGAAACCGTAAAACTCCAACTCCATTCCTCTGAACTTCACAACCCAGCCACCAAAACGACGAGAGGCCTCTTTAGCGAAAACATTTTCCAACTCCCTTTCAAGCCAAGGTAGTATCATTTCACCTTTGATGGTCCCAATTCTCACAGGTGAGTTTACCGGCAACATATCAAAAAGGTAACCCTGTGTTATCGGCACCAAACCATCTATATTCGGTGTGCGAGGTGGACAAAAACGGAATCCATTGGATAGAGCAATATCCACGTCTGTTTTCCATTTCAAAGCATCTATCACCATGGTGTCCATGGTATTTTCAATCACAAAGTTTCTGTAAAGCGGAATGGTGCTGTAACCGACTACTTCATTGATGCTCTCTAAATATGGTTTTTCATGTTTTTTTATGATTTCCGCAACTTTCTTATCCGCCGGATATTTGTCCGGTTTTACTTCAATTAATTCGTACTTCTCCCCAACGATTTTGCCATTTTTGACTTTCAAATCCAGTCGCCCAACAAAAGAGCTGAATGCACCCGGTTCTACAACTTTAGCATATTTACATTCAATTGGTTTACGGATTCGCTCATGGGTATCGCCACCAAAGATGTAGTCAACTCCCTCGCAATGAGGATTGTTGGCCAGAGCGATTTGTTGAGAAAGACCCAAATGCGATAAAATGATTACAAAATCACATTGCTCCTGCTCACGCAAAACTTCAATATAATGACGAATGTTTTCCTCAGGTTTGGTATACACAATGCCCTTACTCAAGGCCGGCGGCTGACGACGCGGAACGAGGTGATCGGTGTAGCCAAGGAAACCTATTTTTACGCCAAGTTTTGTAATGATCTGATACGGTTGAAAAATAGGTTCTCCGGGAGTTCCATCCCCTTTATCATGGAACATATTGGCACAAACTTTCGGTGCATTTAGCCCACCTAAAAGCCTTTGCATTTTCTGTTTGTAATAGATTACTTCCCAGTTGCCTGGTGTATAAATATCATAATTGATCTCGTTCAGAATCGGCACTAAAGCATCGCCTTGCGTTCTGTCAGAGAGTTCAGAACCCTGAAACATATCACCGGTATCAATGGTGATGGTGTTGGGGTTTTCTTTCCTGATCTCGTTGATCAGAGTTGCCATGTGGGCATAGCCACCAGCCTTTCTGAAAGTTAGCTCCTCGTTCTCCCAAAACAGCTCATCATGTGGGTGAATCTGGCAGTGCACATCAGTGCTTTGAAGCAAGGTTATTGTCCCACTTTCAGGCTTTTCTTTCGCCTTATTTTCATTCTTTTCACCGGCCAGAACACCAGCTACGGGTAGGGTGGTAGCCAGTCCACTCAATACACTTTTCTTTAAAAAATCTCTTCTGTTATTACTCATAATCAATAGGTAGTTTGTCAATGAATCCTTTTAATAGCCAGCCTTTATGTAGGCATAGCCATTTTCCTGTTTTTCAACGATTTCAGCAATGCCCACAGGCACAAAAACCGCTCCGTCAATAATTTCTTCTTCGCTTACGCCTTTTCTTTTCATAGTATTGCGACATACCGCAAAGGTGACATCCCTTGACATTAAAGCTTCAATATTTTCTTTATCAACACTTTTAGCCTTCATCATGTATTCGATGGCAGCACTGTGCACCACCACCTCAATTTTAGCTTCAGGCCAGTAGGCCAATACATTATTGATTTGTCTGCCTAAAGAGCCTTGTTCTTTTTCATCAGCAGTGGCCATTTGAAACACGATTTTATGTCCCTTTTCACTTTGTCCAAAAGCCCCAAAAGTAGAGAGAGCCAAAAGGGTGAGTACGATAAGTTTTTTCATTTTATTCTTTTAAAGATTTAAGACAAAAGATTAAAGACGGAAGACATAAGACCTTTTTATTCAATTTATTAGTTTCCTGAGCTTGTCGAAGGACCAATTCTCCAATCACCAATAAACCCCGCAGGGCTCTGCGAGCAATCACGGATTCCCCGCATACCACTCCTGAATCGGCTTAAACGGACCATATTTATGTTGTTCTTCTGAGAAAGGGTCAGCATAAGGGCCAAAAGGATGGTCAATTGGCTTGTCGGCTATTTTAGGCCAGTCTTTTGATTTGTCCTTTTCTGGGCGAGGCATACTGTCTACGAAGGCAGCCAGATCCCAGGCTTCTTCATCACTTAATTGGGGATTTTGATGACTTACCCCAAATGGCATGTTCATTTTAACATAGCCCGCAAATTTTGAAATTCTATATAATCCTGCCCCGTCATTATAAGAGTGTTTGCCCCATAAAGGCGGGTAAGTATAGCTTCTGCTGTTTTCGGCTAAAATGCCTTGTCCATCAGCCATGTGACAGGATACACATTTAGCTTCATAAATGGCTTTTCCTTTTACAGGGTCAGCCGCTCTATCCATAAATTCTAATGGATAGATTTTTGACCCTTCAGCGGTTTTGCCTCTGGGCACATCCTGACCGAGCCATTGAATATAGGCAGCCATGGCTTTCATCTCGTATTCTGTGCTGTCCATAGGTGTGCCATTCAAACTACGCTGCAGACATCCGTTGATACGGTCGTAAACATCAGTCATTTTACCTGACCTCTTCCGAATTTTTGGATAGGTCGAAGCAACGCTCAGATAGTTATTTCCCCAGGCTTTGGCTCCGGCCTCCAGATGGCAGTTCTGGCAGTTCAGACCATTGGTTGAGTGCTTTTTGATCCCGTTAAAACCTATGTAATAAGCCGTATTGGCTATTAATTCCTTTCCATATTCCAGCAATTCAGCATTTTCATCTTTCTCCATTCGCCAGGCTGATGGAGCCTTAGCTAATTTTGGTTCAGGAACGTAGATTTCAGATGGAGCTTCTGCTTTCTCCTCAACCTTTGGCCAGGCATTACCTACGGTAAAGTACATGAAAATAACGGGTACCAATACCAACGTAAAAACGATCAATAACTTTAGAATGCTAAGGCCGGAACTGACCTTTTGAGCAAGTATTTCTTCCTGTTTCAATACAATACCTTTTTTCAGTTTAATCAAAGGTACCCCTAATGGCTAGCCGAAAAGGTGATATTTGTCACATTTTTCAGAGGGAAATAGAAACAATCAAAGTTGAGGTAGGACTATTGGTTGCTGTCGGTGTAGATCTCGTTAAGAATTTTCCGTGCTAATACAGGCTTGTAGTGATAAATCTCGTAGTAATTAGACAGGGGCTCTGTAAGGTCATTTTTACCGGTAAAATCAAATACTTTGCTTTCATCAAACAGTTCTCTGACCAGCTGAAGATCCTGAGGATTGACCTTTTTCTGATCATAGTTTGGTCCGAAAATGATTCTGTAATCAGTTTGATGCTTTTCAAAAATGACTTTGATTCCTTCCAGATAATCGAGGTCTGTTTTTTCCTTTTCCTCAAACGAAAGAGTATTTTCGATTTTCTTTATGAAGCTATCGGCTTCTTTCTTTGGCTCCGGCTGGTCAATCAGAGGATCAGCAGTTTCCTCAATCTCTGATCGCTGATAAAACAAATCCCGGGCATAATAAGCCGATGAATCTGCTTTGATTTGATCAATATAGCCCTGAAAAATAAAGTCGTTTTTAACAGGCGTATAGAGCATATGTTTGTTCTCAAAAGAACCATACATATACGGCTTATACTTACCATTAATCAGAGTATCAAAGTATTTGAGAAAATACAGCTCCTTAAAATAGGCTTTGAAGAACTGCAAGTGATACAGAAAACGGTTTTGACCACTTAACCGCCAGTCTCTGATATGAATGATGGATTCTTTGTGATCTACATAAGGATTGAACGTCTCGCCATCAAAAATTAACAGTGCATTTTTGATCTGATTGCCCTGGGCATCTATGAACCTCAGTTTTTGATAAATTCCCTTGATATCCTCATTGGAGGCATCATAATGGAACGGTGTGGGATCGTTGATGTATTTTGACCAATCCTCTGTGTAAAAAACGCTGCTTCGGCTGCTGCCAAAAACAAAGGATTCGTAGTTCAGCGAATCATTATTGTTGAGAAATATCTGAGTGCCAATTCGGTTGCGGTTATAACTTTTCAGGTAGTTGTCCGGATAAGCCTCATAATGTCTCAGGACATGAAACGGGTCAAAAACGAAGTAGCTGATGGCCAACACCCAAACCGGACTCGTGAAGAGTATGATGTTTTTGACCAGCCTTTTGAAGTCTTTTCCCACGTTTTAGAATTGAAAATAAATGAATTGCGTATCTGAATACACCGCAAACAAGATAATGGAAATAAAAACCAGATAGTAGCTGCTCCAGCGAACCCATCGCGGCTGCATCTCAAACCATTGACTCACCGATTTACCACGTTGATACCAATGAACACTCTCCATAAAACCGACAGAGAAAAGCAGAATTAAGGCATCTTTGGTGCCGATCATTTCCCAAACCTGAGCTACCGAATGGCTGGAAGATGAGAATATTCCCTTTAGTAAATGCATTGACTCACTGAAATACTGGGCTCTAAAGAAAACCCAGCCAATGCTCACAAAAAAGAAGACCAGAAAGGCATGAATAGCCTTCTCCAAGAGAGGTTGATGAATCAACCCAATAATTTTCTTTTGCAGATCACCGGTCAATTGGCCAACAATTAAATAAACCCCGTGCAAAGAACCCCAGATTACGAAATTCCAGCTCGCACCGTGCCAGAGGCCGCTGAGCATGAAAACAATAAACAGATTGAAATACTTGCGGCCTGTAGAAACCCGATTTCCGCCCAACGGAATATAAACGTAATCTCTGAACCAGGACGAAAGGGATATATGCCAACGTCGCCAAAACTCCGAAATACTTTTTGAGAAATAAGGACGGTCAAAGTTCTTCATAAGGTCAAAACCCATCACACGAGCTGCCCCTAAACCAATATCTGTATACCCCGAAAAATCACAAAAAATCTGAAATCCGAAAAAAACGGTGGACACAATAACCGGTAAACCTGAATACTCAAAAGGATGATCGTACACCTTCTCCACAAAAATGGCCAGTCGGTCGGCAATCACCACTTTTTTGAACATACCCCACAGCATCAGTCGAAGACCACTAATGACTCTGTAATAATCAAATTTATGCTCCTCGTAATATTGATGAATTACGTTTTGCGGTCGCTCTATAGGTCCTGCTACTAACTGTGGGTAAAACATCACGTAAAGAGCGTATCTGAATAGATTTCTCTCAGCAGGTACTTTGCCGCGATATACCTCAATGGTATAACTCATGGCCTGAAAAGTGTGAAAGCTCAAACCTATGGGCAACAGAATGTCCCACAGGTCAAAAGTGTCTTTGCCTAAGCGAAACAACAAGGCATTGGCTGATCCCAAAATGAAATTGGCATATTTAAAAACGGCCAAAACGCCCACATTGGCTATGATGGAGATAATGAGTGCCCATTTTCGTTTTGTTCCTTGCGATTTCTCGATCCAGAGGGCCGCGAAATAGTCAACTACAATGGTGAAAACAAGAATAAGCAGGTATTCCACTTTAAACCAGGCATAGAACACGCAGCTGGCAACTAACAGCAACCACCATCGGTATTTGTGTGGCAAAAAGAAATAAAGCAGGGTAACCAGCGGAAAGAAAACCAGAAAAGCGAAGGAATTAAATACCATAGCTTATCAGATCGCCTGATTTACGTCGAAGTTTTCAAGATTATCAGAAACCTGTTTTACAAACAGCCCACCCAGAGAGCCATCAACCACTCTATGATCATAGGAGTGAGAAATAATCATTTTCTGACGAATGCCTATAAGGTCACCCTCAGGAGTTTCAATTACCGCAGGTTTTTTCTGGATCGTACCAAAAGCCATGATAGCTACCTGTGGCTGCATGATAATAGGTGTACCGGCGATATTGCCAAAACCTCCGATATTGCTGATAGTGTACGTTCCTTCTGTGAGTTCGTCGGGTTTGAGTTTATTATCACGGGCTCTTTGAGCCAGGTCATTGACTTTTATGGCCAGTTCGGCCAATGTATACTGATCAGCATTTTTGATGACCGGTACTATCAAATTACCATCAGGCGTGGCCACGGCCATCCCTATGTTGATGCTACCTTTTTTGATGATTCTAGGTACCTCTACCTGAATGTTGATCATCGGAAAGGCTTTGATGGCTTTTACCACGGCCTCAATCAGAATTGGAGTAAAAGTGATTTTTCCACCGTATTTGTCAAAAAAGTCATCTTTAACTTTATCTCTCCATCGAACCACGGCAGTCATATCCGTTTCTACAAAGGAGGCGACATGCGGAGCAACTCTTTTGGAACTTACCATACGATCTGAAATCATCATTCGCATGCGATCCATCTCGATAATGGTGTCCTGACCAGCTTTGAATTCTTCTTTCTGGAAATTGAAAGCACTCTTCTTCCGACCCTTTCTGAGGTAAGCCAGCATGTCATCTTTGGTGACTCTGCCTTGCATTCCGCTACCTTTTATACCTTCAAGCTCATCCATGGTAATGCCCTCCTTTTGAGCAATGCTCATAACCAGCGGTGAGTAAAAACGGCTGCTATTACTTTGCTGAATAGGTTCATGAACCTCAGAAGCGACTGACTCAATTCCATTTTCGAGCTCTTTTACGACTTCCTCCTCGGAGTCTTCAGCTCCTTCTACTGCATCTTGTGTCTCAATAATACAGATGGGACTTCCGATGGCTGCAACATCCCCGGGCTGAACCAGAAATTTTGTAACAACACCGTTAAATTCAGAACCTATCTCAGTATCAATTTTGTCAGTGGCTACCTCCAGAATCATGTCATCAGCGGATACTTTATCTCCTTCACTGACAAGCCAGCTTAAAACGGTACATTCTATGATACTTTCGCCCATGGTGGGCATTTTCATCTCTATTTGAGCCATTTGGCAGGGTTTTGTAAGGTCAAATTTCGTTTAAAATCACTTTACGTAGCAAATTCAAAGCAACTTTACTTCCGTATTTGATATTGTTTATCCGGTCTTTGGTACTTGTAATGAGTTGGGTCACTGTTTTATCAGGTCCGGCAATTGCAATCCAAATAGTGCCTACAGGCTTTTCTTCAGACCCACCGCTGGGGCCGGCTATTCCACTCGTACTGATAGCGAAGGTACTTTTTAAAGCTTTTCTTGCTCCTTCGGCCATTTCAATAACTGTTTGCTCTGAGACTGCCCCGTAGGCTTCCAAAGTCTCTTCTTTAACACTCAAAAGGTCTATTTTGGCCTGATTAGAGTAGGAAACTACTGTGCCCAAGAAATATTCAGAGCTACCTGAATTGCTGGTAATGCTATGAGCCAAAAAGCCTCCGGTACAACTTTCAGCAGTAGCCAAAGTGGCTTTTTCAGCCAATAATAGCTTAGCAATCGTTAGTTCAAGCTCTTCTTCACCTTCGCCATGAATATGTTCGGCAATAAGTGGGTAAAGTTTTTCAACCTCTTTGTCAATTTCAGCTTTTAAGGTTTGCTCATCAGAGCCTGTTCCGGTCAATCGTAGACGAACCTGACTAAGGTTTGGCAGATAAGCCAGCTTAATGTGTTCAGGCAACTGATCTTCCCATGATTCAATTTTTGTGGCCAGCCATGATTCGCCAATGCCGGCTGTTCTGATAATTCTATGCAAAATTACAGGCCTTTCAAAAGCTTTCATGAGCCTTGGAATTACCTCATTTTGCATTAAATATTTCATTTCATAAGGCACACCAGGCATAGAAACAATGATGGAACCATTATGCTCAAACCACATTCCGGGAGCAGTACCTACGGCATTAAAAAGGTAAGTACACTTGGTGGGTAAATCTGCCTGCTTTTTATTGATTTCTGTAAGCTCTTTGCCGAACTTATTGAAAATTGCTCTTAAAGCTTCCATAGCCGCTTCTCGTCTTTCCAGAGAATCTTCGGTAAAATCAGCAATGGTTTTTTTAGTGATATCATCTTTGGTAGGTCCCAAGCCACCGGTGATGAGGACTATATCTGCCCTGCCGGTGCTATCTTCCAGCATCTGGAGGATGTCTTCTCTGTTATCACCAATTGAGATTTTTCGGGAGGTTCTGATGCCTATTTTGTCAAGTTCTGCACTGATAAACTGCGTGTTAGTGTCAGTAATCTGACCGTATAGGATTTCATCGCCAATGGTGACAACTTCAGCTTTGATAAGCTTCATAAATTTTAAGTCTTTCGACGAATTATTTGATTCGTATTTCGTTCAATAGAAAAGCGGCACGAATTTCCCTAAATTCGGGCACAAATCCAATTAAAACAAAACCTGTGTCTAATTCATCAGATATGCGTAAAATACTCTTTGCGATCATTTTTTCATCCTTTTTTCTTCAGTCATGTGCTCAAAAAATAAACCTTGGAAAAGTAGCTGAGGCTGTTCTCGGTTCAGGTGGTGGGCTTACCAGTGCAGAAATCGCCTCAGGTCTTAAAGAGGCCCTTCAGGTAGGGATAAATAAAGGGGCTGATCAGGTATCAGTTGAAAATGGATACTTTGGAAATCCAAGAATCAAAATCCCTTTTCCGGAAGATGTTCAGAAGGTTGAAACAGCTTTACGGAGAGTAGGCTTGGGTAGTGAGGTTGATAAATTCGTTCTGGCCCTTAATCGTGGAGCTGAAGAGGCCGCCAAAGAAGCTAAACCTATTTTTGTCAGTGCTATTCGCCAAATGACGATTAATGATGCTCTTGGTATTTTAAAGGGTGAGCAAGATGCCGCAACGCAATATTTGAAAAGAACTACTTCGAATGAATTGATCAGTGCTTTTATGCCTGTTGTCGAAAAAGCCCTGGAAAAGACTCAGGCCACAAAGTATTATACCGATTTGGCAACCCGATATAATAGCATTCCTTTTGTTCAAAAAGTTGATCCCGATTTAAAAGGTTATGCTACTCAAAAAGCTGTGGAAGGCCTGTTTCTGATGATTGCAGATGAGGAAGCCAAAATCAGGAAAGATCCTTTGGCTCGTACCTCAGATCTTTTAAAGAAGGTTTTCGGCAGCGTATGATCACCCAAAACGGGGGATTGATAAACCGTTGACTCTAAGTACTTTTGTAATGGTAGCCAAACTTCTCAGCACAGTTTGGCTATTTTTATGTTTATGTGTCGTTTACACTTCATTTTTTTCTTACTTCTATCTGCCGCCACTATTGCTCAAAGGCCCTATTACGAGTATTTCGGGGTTCAGCAGGGTATTGGTCAGTCTCAGGTTCCCAAAATGGTACAAGACCATAACGGTTTTGTATGGATGGCCACAAAGGGAGGGGGGCTAAGCCGTTTTGATGGTAAAAACTTCAAGTCTTTCCGAAAATCAGATGGTCTTCAAAGCAATGACATCAGTGATATGGTCATTATTGAGGATCATTTGTATCTAGCTACCGGTCGTGGAATTGACGCTTTAAATCTCAATAAGTTGTCCATTCAAAATGTGCTCAGCACGGAGATGTCGGCAACAAAGATTTGTTCTGACCAGAAAGGAGGATTTTACTTTAAGCAAGGTGGTGGAAAGTACTTCCATTTTTCAGAGGGTCAATTAATAGAGTTGCCAAAACTCGAAGGAACGGAGCTTACCTTTTTTGAAACAGACGAAAACGGCGATCTCTATTTCTCAGATATGTTTGGAAACCTCTACCGCTGGACGGGTAAAAACTATTTCAAAATAGCTTTTGTGCCGAAGGAAGAGGGCTTTTTGTATTTTCTTTTTCATGATGGTTTTTTATACGCAGGTGTGAACGGGAAAATGTACAGAAGCCCTTCCAATGATTTCTCTACACCTGAAAAACTTAATGTTCCTTTCTTTTACACCTTCGATATTCTGAAAAACGAAATATGGATAAGTAATTTCAGAAATTCTTTCTGTTTTGATGCCAAAACGCTCCATCCGAAATATGAGGAATGGACTAAAGCTATTGGCAACATTATTTTGAGTGACATGCTTGAGGATCAGGAAGGTGGGCGATGGCTCAGTTCTGATGGTCGAGGTGTTTTTCACTTACCGGGAGTCCCCGTTCATAATTATAATCATCTCTCTGATATAGAGCCCGTTGTCTTTAATATTGAGGAGGACAGAGAAGGCCGGGTTTGGGCCACCTCATTCCATAAAGGCACTTATGTTTTAGACAATCAAAAATTAGTAAAAACAATAAACCCTTCATCGCTCACAAATTTTGAGGGTTACAGAAGAGTCCTTTTTGATGATCAAAACCGACCTCATTACTATTTCAGAAGACGTGGTGAATTCGTATTAAATAATCAGTCAAATTTTGTTCTTCAACGGAGTCCTGAAAACTTACCCTCCGATACCGAGGTGATAGACATGGTTTTCTCCAGAAACGGGAAAAATCAGTTGTATCTGGCTCTTAACGGTTTTCATTATCGAGGGGAAGGCCTTTCAAAATGGTATTCTACGGAGCAACCGGCTACCCGGGCTGTGCAGCTGAATGAGCCCGATCAGTTTGCGATTTTTACGGGAGATTCTTTATTATTTCTGAAGGATGGAGAAGTCTATTCCATCCCGGAGGCTCAAAAACTTCAACCCGGTTATATCATGTCGGCAGACTATGATTCGTTAAATCATCGACTTTATTGGGCTGATCTGGAGTCAGGGTTGTATATGTTCGACTTTGATGAAAAAAAGCAATACGTTTTTGACACAAAACAAGGTCTGAGTTCTTCTCTAATTTATTGCCTAACGCTTGACAGCAAACAAAATATCTGGATAGGCACTGAAAGAGGTGTGCAGAGAGTGACGCTCTCTTCCGAAAATCAAATTATCAAAACTCAGGATTACGCTAAAGAGCAAGGTTTTTTTGGAATAGAAACGAATTCCAATTCCCTAATTGCTGATTCACATGATAATATTTGGATAGGCTCCGTGGGGGGGCTTTTTGTGCTGCTTGATTCTTTAAATGAGGACAACCCTCACTTTTTCCCTCCATTTTTGGAAGCCGCCGGTTTTCTTTTTGATACAACAGCTATTGGACCTTATCAAAAAACTGACTTATGGGATTTACCCTATCAAAAACGTAGCCTGCAGTTAAAGTTTAGCTTGCCAGCCATGAAAAACCCAGGCAGAGCAAAAATTTTATACCAATGGGATGAAGAAGGAACCTCGTGGGAGCAATTACCGGAAAGTGGAGATTTGCTATTGAACAATATTGGGATTGGGAATCACACGCTAAGACTCAGGAACTCCCTAGATACTAATGAGCAAAAAGTCTTATTGGTTAATATCAGAGTGAATCCTCCATGGTGGGGTAGCTGGTGGTTTATTGCTTTCATGACCGCAGCAATTATTCTTTTTATCTATCAGCTTCAGAAGTATTTTTCAAACAAAAAGCTTCGTAAAGAAATTGAACTAAGAGAATTAAGGGAAGAAGCGGAAAACGAAATCAGAACGCAGTTGGGGCAGGATTTTCATGATGAGGTGGGCAATAGACTGGCCTCCATCACTACGCAAACCGGGGTGCTAAGTTTGAAAATGAAAGAGGCTCCTTCCGATGAAAAAGCTGTATTAAATCAAATCCAACAAAATGCCCGTAAACTCTACTCTGATACCAAAGATTTCATCTGGACGATCAATCCTGAGAGTAGTCGTTTTTCTGAAATTGTTATTTATATCAAAGATGTAGGCGAGAAACTCTTCGAGTATTCGCCGATGAATTTTTTGTGCGAATCTGAACTCACCACTGAAATGGAAAAGACTACACTACCGTCTGGCCAGAGTATGCAATTGATCATGATTTTTAAAGAGGCTATGACCAATGTGGTTAAACATTCGGAGGCCACCAAGGTGACTTTAAGCTTCGGAAAGATCGGTGAAAATTGGTATATTGAACTGAAGGACAACGGAATAGGCTTTGAGGAAACAGGAGAGGTTAGCGGTCATTACGGACTTGGAAATATGAAGGACAGGGCGGACAAGATCCAAGCTAAACTGACCATTGCATCAAAGAAAAATAAAGGGACCAGCATCCGATTATCGAATTCATAATGAATACTTATAACACATACCAGCCGCTATGCCGGGTTGTACTGATTGAGGACAATAAAGAGGTGAGAGAAGGCTTTAAAACGATCATTGAAAGTCATTCCGATTATGTGGTCGTCAATGACTACGGAACATGCCCTCCTGCCTTAAAGCAACTATCTAGTGATAAGCCAGATTTGGTTATTATTGACCTTGAAATGCCGGAAATGCATGGAATAGAAGGGATCAAACGTATAAAAAAGGCTAAACCCAAAACTATCATTCTGGTCGTTAGTGTACATGAAGATAGCAAAATGGTTTTTGATGCTTTGGTGGCAGGAGCTATGGGTTATTTAACAAAAGATACCGACCCTGAAGGTTTGCTTAAAGCCTTGGATGAGCTGAGAAGAGGTGGTGCTCCAATGTCCTCAAAAATCGCCTCTTTGGTGGTGAAATCTTTTCAAAGAAGCCATGATACACCCCTATCTGAACGTGAAACGGAGGTTTTGGTTTTGCTCTCCAAGGGAAAGACCTACCATTCCATTGCTGATGAGCTCTTCATTAGCATGGAAACCGTGAAAACGCATATTCGTAATATTTACCAAAAGCTTCACGTCAATAACAAAACCGACGCACTGCTCATTGCCGAAAAAGACAAATTGATTTAGTACAAAAAGGGGGAAGCACAACAAACGGGTTTGATTGAAATTTGTAAAAACGACAAATCTTCAATGAACAAACTAAAAACCTTCATATTCTTTTTTATAGTCTTCTCTGCCGCTTTTGCTCAGGATAAACGTCGAATAGCCGATTCTCTTTATTATAAAGATCATTTTGAGGAAGCTAAAAAGCTCTATGCCGAGCTGGTTCATGAATTCCCTGAAGACCCTTTGATAACCTATCGCTATGGTTATGTACATTACCGAACGGGTGAACTTGATAAAGGGATTGAGCTGATCAAAAAAAGCCTGGTCCTGAATGACGATAAATCACCGACATTGACCTACACGGCATGGTCAAGGTTGGCCAAAATATATTCACTTAAAAATGAGAAAGCTACGGCTCTGATGTGGCTTGAAAAAGCTGTTGATAAAGGATATAATGGTTTAGGAGAGTTTAAAGATGAACCACATTTTGCCAATATCAGACCCACAGAAAAGTTTCAGGAATTACAGATGGTACTGGAAAAAAGAAACTTTCCCTGTCGTTTCGATGAAAATTTCAGAGCTTTTGATTTCTGGATTGGCGAATGGGATGTTTATCGAACCAATACTGCAAATTTGGTTGGTCATAGTATAATCGAAGACGGGTCCGGAGGTTGTTCAATGATAGAAAATTGGCAATCTTTAGTGAGTACTCATGAAGGCAAAAGCATCAATTATTACAATTCGGATAAAGGATACTGGGAGCAGTTTTGGCAGGGATCTCAAAATGATCGACAACATTTTCTTAACGGCGAATTAAAAGATAACGCCATGCATTTCGATTATGTAGATTCAAAGGGCAAGAAAGGAACCCTGACCTTTTTTAAACTGAATGAAAACACTGTTCGTCAATACAGCGAGTTGGAAACAGAAAAAGGGTCAGGTGAATTTACTGTTGCTTATGATTTGACTTATAAAAGGAAGAAATAAGCCGGATTGTTTCTCATTTGACTTCGATTTTGGATAGGTTATCCCTACTTTTGCCCAAAATTTGAAGAAATGAATAAATCAGAAATAAACTTCACCGTAGAGCTTGATGCTAACCGCATACCCGATAAGATTTTTTGGGATGCTACTGAAAATCCAAATGAGGGAATTAACGAAACCAAGGCCATTTCAGTAGGAGTTTGGGATCAGTACCACAAAGGATTGCTGGGTATAAATCTTTGGACCAAAGACATGCCGGTTGATGAAATGAATCACTTTGTGGTTGATTTAATAGGCAATCTTGCTCAGATGGTTTCAGACTCTACACAAGATCCGGTGATTATTGAAACACTTCAAAGTGCCGGGCAAAAGATCGCCAAACATTTAGAAGAAGAAGCTAAGAAACAATCGCAACAACAGCAGCAATAGACTTTTTGCTACTCTTCAATAAAACGGCCTTTCGGGTATTTTTCAAACTGCCTGAAGGGCTTTTTGTAATAATAGACCCAGGAACTGAAACTTTTCACGCTATTGTCAGTAAGCCATACTTCACTTTTCTCTCGGGTATAAAGTGAGTTTTCAGGGTCATTTGGTCGGTAGTCTTCATATTGGTCCAAATAATGAAAAATATAACTTGAATCCTGAATCTCGAAGAGTTCTCCGTATACCCAATTCTCGCTTTTTATCAGACCCGGGTAGTAATCCACTTTGTATAAATCGCCTCTTATCTTCGCTTCTCCGAGGTATCTCGCATTTTTTAGTAAAAAAGCCGACCATTCATTTCGGGTACATTTCTGCATCAATGTTCCATAAACGAAGAGGTATTCCATGAGATCTATTTGAAAGTGAAACTATCCAGATAAGGCTCTATCAAGGGTTGATAGATTTCATATTTACGAGTTTCGGCAGAGAACGTTACGATATAAACTTTACCACTCCTAACATAATAGTATTGTCTCCAGGTTTGTCTGAGACCGTTTTTAACCCCTCTGTAAGTGACTCTGTAAGAATTGCGACCTAAATTCTTTCTTTCTAAAACCTGAAATTGCTGAACCACCTTGGGCAGGTAGCCAATAGAGTAATCTGCGTATTTAAGGGCTGTGTAACTTGTATTATTTAGTTTGTTGACCGTTAAATTGACACTTTCAATATAGGTGTCAAAATTCATTAAAGTGTCTCGCGGCGAATTGATGGTGCATTGCGTTTCTATACAACCATTTTTAACTTTCCAGGTGTCAGGGAAAGTCATTTTGTAAGAAGGGAAATCTACCATCAAAGGCTCGGGCTTTTCTTTAACAATGGTTGAATCAGATTTCAAAGAGTCGGTTAAAACACTATCTCCCTCGACGGTCACCTGAGCTATGGATGCAAAACTTAAAAATAGGAGAACTGTAACGAGTACTTTATTCATTAATTGATTTTCAAAGAGCTGCCAGCTCTGTTTTTAGTTTTTTGGTGAGACCGGAAACCACGAGGTCATAGGAGTCATCGATACATTCTTTCAATAGATTCGAAGAAATACCCTCCCTCATTAGAAACATACTCCAGTGTTTTTTATTCATGTGATAAGCTCCTTGAATACCAGGGTTTTCGGCCCTGAGCTCCAGATTTTTTTCAGGAGTGTTTTTCAGGCTAACGCGTAGATCACTTTCATCAAGAGGCACTAAGGCAAACATTTTGCCCATAACTTTAAAAACGAGCGTATCAGGGCCAAATGGAAATTCTTCGGTAACTCCCTTTTTATCAATGCAGTATGCTCTTACGGTTTCAATATCCATTAGTCCCGGAAAAAGAAGCGATAAATCAAAACCAGCACACAAATACTGAACATAATAATTGAAATCTTATTGATTCCATGCATCATTCTCAGGTTTGTGCTCGTGGGGTACTTACCATCCTTATCCTTTTTGAAAACTCTGACGAAGTATCCGAAAACTGGTGCCAGACGGAGGTATTCCATTAGTTTACTCATGATTGTAAAATTTGTTCTGTTGAGGCAGGCTCTATCCAGTTGCCATCCTCTTTGATTAATTCAATTAGTTCATCTACCGCATTGTCTGAATGCACAGAACGTTTAACCACGTTCTGTCCGCGATACAGCGATATCTTATCTTTTCCAATGCCCACGTAACCATAATCAGCATCGGCCATCTCGCCCGGGCCATTCACAATGCAACCCATAATACCGATTTTTACGCCTTTCAGGTGATCAGTTCTCTTGCGGATCATGGCTGTGGTTTCCTGTAGATCAAAAAGGGTTCGTCCACAAGAAGGGCAGCTGATGTATTCTGTTTTCGTTATACGTGTTCTGGCCGCCTGCAATATTCCAAAAGAAGTGCTGTTCACGACCTTTTGACGCTCTTCCGTACTGTTTTCATTGAAAGACAATTGAATCCCATCACCCATACCGTCAACCAATAAAGAACCACAATCTGTGGCCGAGTAAAGCTGAAAATCACTTGTTGTGAAGTTGGTATAGTCTTCAGAAAGTATGACGGGCAGTTTGATGTCTCTATTTATTAATTCCACAAAAAGCCTTCGCATCTCGGCTGCAGAGTGGGCGTTTGAGGAAGAAACCTGTAGCACCACATTATTGAGCGTTTTTAGTTTTTTAAATAGTTCTTCGGTCATTGAAGGCCATTGAACCGAAAGAATATTCAATGTAGCATGTCGTTCATCACCCTCTAAAAACTCCGGTATTTTGAAATATGGAATCTTATTGAGTTTGTCCTCATGTTCTTTCCAGGAAGAAAAATCAAGAATTTCTTTAATTCCGTTAGGCAGCATGAAAGGAGTAGGAATTGTACCCGTATACAAATAGTCTACACCCAGATCATTCATAGCCCATTTATCCGTGGCCGGAAGATAGAAATGTCCCACGGCTTTCAGGTCCTCCATTTTTTGAATGCCTTGTGTAGAAAAGTCGGCGATTACTCTTGGGACATTCTGACCACCAAAATTCGCAACTTCCATAGTTTCCCTTCGTCTGTAAGCATATGGGTCTATGGGATATTGGTCAATAGGGGTGATGTTGTCCTGCTTTTCAGCCCGATGAACATAGCGATCAATCAATGACTTCGCCACTGGAGCCTCATATTCAGGCTCTTCAGTTAGCGAAACGCGAACAGTATCACCCAAACCATCCTCTAAAAGGGTACCAATACCCATTGAAGACTTAATACGGCCGTCTTCACCTTCACCGGCCTCAGTTACGCCTAAATGTAGCGGGTAAGGCTTTAACCCATCCTCATCAAGACGCTGAACCAGTAAACGGTAGGCCTGAACCATGACCTGAGGGTTTGAAGACTTCATGGAAATGACGATGTCATGGTATTTTTCGTCTTCGCAAATTTTCAAAAACTCCAAAGCAGACTCTACCATACCCAACGGTGTATCACCATATCGACTTAAAATACGATCAGAAAGTGAACCGTGATTTGTACCAATACGCATGGCAGTGCCATATTCTTTGCAGATTTTGACCAGAGGTAAAAAACGCTCTCTGATCCGTTCTAACTCTGCCTGATAAGAAGCATCGGTATATTCAATATGCTGAAATCGCTTTTTGTCCGCATAATTTCCCGGATTTACTCTGACCTTCTCCACGATTCTTGCGGCCAATTCAGCGGCATTGGGCGTAAAATGAATGTCGGCCACCAAAGGAGTATTGTAGCCACGGGCTCTAAGTCCCTTTTTTATATTTTCAAGATTTTGGGCTTCTTTGACCGACGGAGCGGTTATCCGCACGAGCTCACAGCCACTTTCTATCATTCTGATACTTTGCTCAATTGACCCCTCGGTATCCATGGTATCAATCGTAGTCATGGATTGTACCCTTATAGGGTAATCTGAACCTAACATTAGGTCACCAATTCTGACCTGATTCGTTTGTCTTCTGGAGTAGGAGGTAAGGGAATTACAGTAAGATTTCATCAATTGTAGGTTGCTAAGCAATGGCAAATTTACCATTTGTATAACCAGAACCAACTGCTTTCTGTTTCCGTTCTTTTAACTTTGTGACAGATATGACAGTAAAAACAACAAAGAACACTGACCTTCCCATCATGGAGTCCTTTTATACCATTCAGGGAGAGGGTTTTCACTCCGGTAAAGCCGCCTATTTTATTCGCCTTGGCGGCTGTGATGTCGGCTGTGTATGGTGTGATGTCAAGGAAAGTTGGAACGCTGAAGACCATCCATTTCAAACTTTGGAAGAGATTGTCGCTGGTGCTGAAGAACAAACGGGGAAAATGGTAGTCATTACTGGCGGGGAGCCGCTAATGTACGACATGAGGCCATTGACTTCTGCTCTTAAATCAAGAGGATTTCAAACAAATATTGAAACTTCAGGAGCTTATCCAATGACTGGTGAGTGGGACTGGGTCTGTTTTTCGCCAAAGAAATTCAAGGAAGCTCATGAAAGTATTTTCCCGGTGGCAGATGAATTGAAAGTCATCATCTTCAATAAATCCGATTTCAAATTCGCTGAAAAATATGCGGCTTTAGTCAGTGAAAATTGTCAACTCATGCTACAACCCGAGTGGGACAAACAGGAACAAATGCTTCCCTTGATTATCGACTACGTCAAAGAAAACCCGCAATGGAAAATTAGTTTGCAAACGCATAAGTGGATGGGGGTGCCTTGAGCCAGCGGTTTGCATATTGAGTTATTGACGAAGTCAAACGTACCATCTACGTAAAAAGTCTGCACCGTTTTTTTGATTCGAATAGTTTTGGCTCAAAAACAACGAATGAAAAAACTAATCTACAGCCTATTTCTATTATTCATTTCCAATTCACTTTTCAGTCAGGCCGTCGAAATTGACCCTTCAAACCGACACAAAATAAAGTCTGATTCGGCCAGTTTGTCGATAGGGCCAACAACGTACAACACCCAAAATAGTGGAATGCTTCTTTTCAATGAAAATGTAAATAATCCATTTCTTTGTGGATTTGGCCTCATTAATAACGGGATTCAAAACAAACTTTTCTTTACTGGTGGGTGCCTCGCATCTTTTGGTTCTCTTGGAGCTGATACTCTCATGACACTGGATAGGGATAATGGCAGAATAGGGATTATGACTTCCGAACCTACCAGTGCTTTAACGGTAGACGGTGATGTAGAATTAACCGGTGAGGTGAAAGCGACCAAAAAGGTAACAAGGTGTATTAGTATTCCGGGCTTTGCCTTTCACGATCTGAATGAGAACTATGAGTTGATTCAAGGATTGGCCGTAAATAGTTATGTCTATTATGAAGGAGGTACTTATCCAAATTTAGGGTATTCTTATGCTACAGTTCAACTACCTCAAAATGCCGAATTACTGAATTTGACCGGGTATGTATACGACAATAGTGCAACAGATTTCGCTAGAATCGAAATGGAAAGGATTAGCAATACAACTGGTACATCGAATTCTATTTTTTTTAAAGAAACTTCCGGACCATATGCAGCAGATGCTTTTACGGCAATTTTGGATTCAACTCCCCGTCCGATAGATAACATTGTAGATAATGAAAATTACTCATACGTAATCTCTTTTACAGGAGTTCAGGACAGATCAACCATTCGTCTCAGAGCCACCAAATTATGTTATCGTCATAATGATCTCTACAATTAGTAAGGGATTTATGTTGTTTAGATAGAACAAGTTTACGGACTTACAAAACCGAAAATTTTAGAATACCCTATAATGAAAAAGGTCGTAAACATTGGTTTACGACCTTTACTGGTGGAGCTGCAGGGATTCGAACCCTGGTCCGAACATGGCTACTGTCAAGCCTTCTACATGTTTAGCTGATCTTGTTTGTCGGGATTGGGATGCCGTTCAGCGTAGCAAGCCCTCACCTTAGTTCCTCAGATACTATCATCCGGCTAGAAACCCGCCGAAAAACGCCTCTGCGTGTTGACACCCCTTGATCCGCCACGGCAGAGGTTAGCAGCGGAGGGATGTGGCATTAGCGTAATCTATCCTAGATTAGGCAGCCATGGCATACTGTGTATTGCCAGTTGTTGTTTGAAAGAATTTTTAAATGGAGATCCTCTCAACTCCATACATGCTTATACTTGCAATGGCTTCACGCCGTCAAAACCGGTCAGCCCCATTACAATGCAATAAAAGAACGATCTAGAGGAACATTAGTTCCGTCAAAGGGCTTCCATTGCGTATTTTGATGCAAAGCAAAGCAAAAAGGTTGGTATCACACTCAAAAATGTGGCTAGTGTCAGATATTTTCTTTTTGGGCTATCTAAGGCCAGAACAATTTTTACCAGAAAAAGAGGAATAACATAGATCCAAAAACCGAAGGCAAAACTTAGAATGATTAACAAACGCTCGGCTATTCCGATATACTCCATAGTTTTATTCTTACCACCCGAAACAGGATATAATACAATATGCTGAATCATGGCAAAAGGATAACTGAACAAAAGTATAAGAGCTAAAAGCGTCACAGACTGTACACTCATGATATTTAACCAAAAGATGCTGTTTGACCATTCAAAGAAATTTTGAGTGAATATTGTAACCAAAAGACTGGTTAAATGTAATGACTGATCAAGTAGGAGAGTCCTGACCTTGTTTTGGCCAAAATGCATTTTAAAATAATCTATTGCAGCATGGAGAATAGTAACCATTATGGCCACTGGTAGTGAAAAAGAAAAGAAGTAAGCACATAAGAAGGTGAAAAGAATGTGCAGCTTAAACTTACCTGACTTCTCCTTCAGAATACTTTTTTCCTTAGCTCAGCCCTCAAATTGTAAGAAGTAGTCAGAAACAATGTGAGCAAGAAAAAGCCTTACTAAAAGGTGGATAGACTCGTACTCAAACATTCTGTATTTTACTTTTTGGGTAAATGAATTTCAGCCATCATACAGCGGGCTGACCCACCTCCTAAGGTCTCTATTAAATCCAGTTCTGAATAAACTATTTTGCCATGTTTAGTTAATCTCATTTTTTGATCTTCATTTAATGAGTTAAAGGCTTTTGAAGACATAACGTTCAGTTTTTCTCCTTTCATGCTTTCTAGCTGAAGCATATTTCCGGCAAAGCTTTCCATTTGATCATAACTGATAGTAATTACCTCTTTTTGAGCTTGTTCAAAACTTTTAAAGAGTGTTTTGGTTTCTTTTAGAGAGTCAGCACAAATAACTACGTGTCTTTCTCCTACTGACATTAGTACATTCGTATGATAAATGGGTAAACCATTGCGATCAACGGCCTCAAAAGAAATTACTTCATATTCAGGGAAGAGTTTATTCCATTCTTCTATACCCAGTTCATGTGTTCTGGCAGATAGACAGGCGTATGCCTTTTTGTTAATTCGGTCTAAAACCAAGCTTCCTGTACCTTCCAAAAAGCAGCCACCTTTTTCGAGCGGACTTAAATCCAGAATTTGAGAAATATTGAAGTTTTGACTGATTTGATGGATAATCTCCGGTCGTCTTTCCAATCGCCGGTTTTCTACTTCCATAGGGTAGAGGCAAATAGTACCATCTGCATGAAATGACACCCAATTATTCGGAAAAATGCTATCCGGAGTAAAAGGTTCTGGAGTATCCTCAAAAACATGAACTTCTATACCATTGCTTCTCAATAGGTCAACAAACGTATCAAAGTTTTGCAAGGCATTCTTTTGAGGGTCTTTTGACGTCTCAATATCTTCCATGAATGCATTGGTCTCTGCAGCTTGCCGGTTAAAACTGAAGTCACTTGGTCGCACCATCATCAAAGAACCGGAACATTGTTTCTCTCTCATACCGGTTTTCTCAAGATGGGTAAACTCATGCAATGCGAACCGCCTCTGGCCCGCGAGAGCTCAGCAGAAGGCAATAAGATTATGGTATTTTCAACCTCATCAGGGTCGGTAAGTCCGTCTTCAAATTCACAAACTAAATCTGTAGCATGTTTAATTTGAAAGCCGGCCGCTTCAAATGCCTCAGAGGTTTTGTCATTTCTGTCATAGCCAATGGCCACGCCTTCTTTGATTACCAGCAGGTTACACGAGTCAGTCCATTGTTCTCTGGCTCCGTAAGGGAATTCCCCATTGCCGGAATACACAAATACAGTTTCCTGATCTGAGTGAAGATCATTTTTTGAAATATCATCCAGCAGGTCTTCCAAATTCTCGAAGCTTTTGGCTTTTTCCTTATCGTTTTCGATGTAAAACTGCTTAATAACGAGCTTTTCCGCCTTTTCTTTTTGACCAAGCTCTTCCCAGATTCTATCTTTCTTTTGCTTTTCAGCCGCTCTGCCCAATGAGCTCAGAAGCACCCAAACGTTTTTCTTGATTTGAGTAAAAATGGTATCAATGTGCATATAATCTCTTTTGGCGGGTATTTTGACCAATGAGACCTTGGTCAATACTTTTTTATCAAAAAGCTTTCGCATCGCCTGCCGGGCTGCTTCAAGACTGGTTCGTTCACTTATTCCTATTAAAAGGTGATTAGGAGCCACCATCATTACGTCACCGCCCTCAAGGGTGTCTAATCTTGAGTTTTGCTCTTCTTCCGGCAAAAGAAAGTGTTCCTCATTTTCTTCAACCTCAATAATTTTGCCCTTCAAATCCTCAAAGTAGGGATGATTGAAGAAAACATACTTGGCAAGTAAGGACTCACGGCTTCTTGCCATTTTAGCAGGTCTGTTGAGTAAAATGTGATCGTTGATCACAATACCGATATCTCGCGTGAAAATAAGATTGGGCACAGGAGGGAAGAACATTTCCTCTTTTGCATTAATACCCGTGATCAATACTTTTGTCAGCTCCTTCAGGTCCATTTTCTCAAAATCGAGCATTTCCTGATAAGAACATTCTTCAATAGCCGAGACAGCTGCAATAAGCTGACGTCTAAGCCTGCTCTCCTTGAGTATATCTGCCAGTAACCTCTCAAATTCAAGAACTTTGTCTGACATGAAATACTCTTCCTTTTCAGGGTTAAAAAACTTCCTGTTCTCGTAGCCAACTTTCGCCTGACGCACATTTTTTATTTTATCAGGATCCAAAAAGTAAAGTAGAATACGCACATAATAATCGTACTCATTCTGTCGCATTGTTTTTAAATGAACGATGTCCTCAAAAAGCCAGTCCTGAGCTTTGGAGGGGACCACCTTTCCTAAACCGCTGTCGGGGCTGTGTATAATTAATCGCTCCAGTTGATTGATTTCACTGTCTACGTAGATATTCATTTGATATTAGTTTTGATTGATAAAAAACCTTTTGAAAAAGCTCTATCATTCAAAACCGAAGTGACCAATGAAATAAATGAGTTGCCTGAAGTACATGTTAATAGGTTGATGAAGTCTGTTGTTTACAAAAATAGAAATCTTTTGAATAAATTCTTTTTTGGCTTGGCTGGAACATAGAAGCAGATATTAAGGTTTAATAGCCAATAGAAATAAAGCTGCTATTTTTTGTACCTTTGCAGCCCAAACGAATACCATAAAATAGTTTACGATGCTGACAGTCAGTAATTTACATGCCAGAGTAGAGGAAAAAGAAATCTTAAGAGGTATAAATCTTGAGATCAAACCGGGTGAAGTACATGCCATAATGGGACCAAATGGTTCAGGAAAAAGTACCCTGGCCTCTGTTTTAGCCGGAAGAGAAGATTTTGAAGTCACTGATGGTTCTGTTGAATTTCAGGGAAAAGATTTACTTGATCTTGCACCAGAAGAAAGAGCAGCGGAAGGTATTTTTCTCGCTTTCCAATATCCTGTAGAAATTCCGGGTGTAACAACCATAAATTTCTTAAAAACTGCCTTGAATCAAATCAGAAAGTATAGAGGTGAGGAATCTTTAGATGCAGCTCAGTTTCTGAAGCTGATGAAGGAAAAATCTAAACTTGTAAAAATTGACGATCAGTTGTTAAGACGTTCTCTAAACGAGGGTTTTTCTGGTGGTGAAAAGAAGAGAAACGAGATTTTCCAAATGGCGATGCTTGAGCCTACTCTCGGTATTCTGGATGAAACTGATTCTGGTTTGGATATCGACGCCCTGAGAATTGTGGCTGACGGAGTTAATCAATTGAAAGATCAAAACAGATCATTTATAGTGGTAACACACTATCAGAGACTTCTTGACTACATCGTTCCTGATTTCGTGCATGTTCTTTACAAAGGAAGAATAGTGAAGTCTGGTACAAAAGAACTTGCTTTGGAGCTTGAAGAAAAGGGTTATGATTGGATAAAGGCAGAAGCGGACGCTGCTGAGTCTGTTGCTTAATTAAAAATTGAATTTTAGATGTCTGAAAAGAATATACAAACTCAATTATTGGCTGAATTTCAGGAGGTTGAATCCGGAATAAACGGTCATGCTGCAGAGCCATTCAATCAAAGAAGACTTAAGGCCATTGAGAGTTTTAAGAAACTGGGTTTCCCTACCACAAAACACGAAGAGTGGAAATATTCAAATGTTCGAAAGCTGACACAGAAAGAATATAACTTCCACCCTAAAAGTGATATCACTGCTGAAGATTTAAACAGTTTTCATCTTCCTGAGCTTAATGGAATCGTTCTTTACTTCGTGAACGGAATCTACCATCCGGAATTATCTGACCTGGAATCTGCCAAAGGGAAGGTTGAAATTTTGACATTTCAGGAGGCTCAAAAACAGAATCCTGAACTGCTCAATACTCATTATGGTATTTATACCGACGAAGAAAATGAAGCTTTCTCGGCTATGAATACCGCAATGGCTAACGATGGTATCATTGTTCATGTACCGGCTAATGTAACTGTGGAGCAACCCATCATTCTGAGAATGGTTTCAGATACCCGTGAGGAAAACGTGGGCTCGGTTCTTCGCAATTTGATTGTGGTTGGCGAAAATGCTGAGGTAAAACTTGCAGAATCTTTCAGAACCTATGGAGAACACAGTGGCTTTGTAAATACATTGACAGAAATTTCTGTCGCTGAAAGTGCGAGAGTAGACTATTATAAAGTTCAGGATGAAAGCAACGAGGCCTATCATATTGGAACCACAAATGTGCTGCAGAAAGACAAAAGTTATTTTTACGCTGCCACAGTTACGTTAAATGGAGGGTTTATCCGCAACAATCTAAATCTGAAATTGGACGGAGAGTACATTGATAGCTATATGTACGGCCTTTATGTGCCGAATGGCAATCAACATATTGACAATCATACGGTTGCTGATCATACTAAGCCAAACTCTGTTTCAAATGAGCTTTACAAGGGCATTTTAATGGATGAGGCGACTGGTGTTTTCAATGGGAAAATCTTTGTTAGGGAAGATGCCCAAAAAACCAATGCCTACCAGAACTGTCGAAACGTAGTAACCTCAGACAAGGCTGTTATGAACACGAAACCCCAACTGGAAATTTGGGCTGACGATGTGAAGTGTTCACATGGTACCACCACGGGTAAGCTGAACGATGAAGCTATATTTTATATGCAGTCAAGGGGTATCCCTAAGCAGGAGGCTATAAGACTTCAACTGCTTGCTTTTGCTGAAGATGTGGTTTCTCAAATTAAAATTGAGCAAATCAGAGAGTTTTTGGCTGAAAAAATCAAAGAAAAATTGGGTTAAACCTCAAGATCATATTGGAGAAACGGCAACCTCATAAGGGTTGCCGTTTTGCTTTACAGAAACTTTTGAAGAAAAACGCAATCAAGCCATTTCCCGTTTTTAAAGCCGATTTCTCTGAAGGTACCCACCATCTCAAAGCCCATACGTTTATGAAAAATTATGCTGCCCGGGTTTGAGCTGTCAATTCCGGCTACCATGGTATGAAACCCTCTTTCTTTTGCATCTTTCATTAAGTGCTCCAGTAGTACTCGACCAAAACCATTGCCCTGAAATTTTTCGTCGAAATATAAACCGTGCTCCGCTGAATGGAGATAACCGTCTCGTCCTCTGAATTGCCCATAGTACCCGTATCCGGCGAGTTCACCTTCTACGTCCACAACAAAGACCGGAAGGTTTAAATCCTCACGGTCTTTTAGCCATTTCTCAAAAAAATCTGCCGTCTTAGGTTCGTAATCGTAATTATAGGTGGAATTCAGAATATAATGATTCCACAATTTGGCTATTGCCGGCAAATCAGCCTTTATGGCTTCTCGAATGACCATTGTTTGTTTCTTTTAAAAATTTTAAATGGCTGTTGTCAGGTAATAAAAGACTGCCAGAGACCATACATATTAAACTTGCAACTACCCCCCATAAAGTTGGCTCAATCGCTGTTCCCCAAAGTAAGGCTCCAAACCAAACCGTCGCTCCACCAATGATTCCAAACCATGCACCGCTGACTGAAGACTTAGACCAATAAATTCCTAAGATAAACGGGAAAGTCATTGAGACGGTAATTAAGGTGACACTGTTTACAACCAGCGAGTGAATACTGTCATTGAAATAAGTATATCCACCGGAGATAAGGGCCATCAAAATAACCGAAATACGGGTAGTCAAAAGCAATTGCTGATCAGTGAGATTCGTCCGATTACTTTTGATCAGATTCTCAGCAAAGACTGTTGCAGGAGCTAGTACTGCACCACTAGATGTACTCAAAATGGCCGAGATAAGGGCTCCCAGGAAAATAATTTGAACAGGTATACTAAAATATTCCGTTACCATTGCCGGAAGAAGGTTCTGGCCATCATTGCTTTCAATGAGTTCGGGATGAATAGTGTAAATCAACAATCCAATAAGAGAAGGTACTATGCCCACGAAAAACATGAAAAACGCCCCGATGAAAACTCCATTGCGAGCTTTTTTTTCTGATTTTGCCGCAAGTACTCTTTGATAGATTTCCTGAGAAACAATGGAGCCGAAACCAAAAATCATCCATAAATACAAATGGTTAGTCCAGTTGATAAATCCACTTTCAGGAAAAAGATTGAAAAAACCTTCTTTTTGATCGGATATCACCTTCAACAAACCTTCAGTTTGTTGGTTCAGCACAAAGAGAATGTAGCCCAGACCCAATACCATGACCACTGCCTGAATTAAATCGGTAAGAGAAACAGCCCACATTCCACCAACATAAGTGTATAGCACCACAATACCTGCTGCTACAACCACACCCATATTTACGGGCCAGTTATACAAGGATTCAAAAATGTAGGCCAGTGCCAATAGTTGAGAAGCCACCCAGCTAAAATATGATAAGATTAAAATGAGGGATGTGATAGTTTCCACCCTCTTACCGTATCTCATCTTGAAAAAATCATTGACGGTAAGAATATTTAAGCGATAGATTGGTCTTACGAAAAAGAAAGCAACAATTAGCAAACATAGAGTACCACCACCAGCGTCTATAATAAGAGCCTGAGCTCCTTCCTGAACAAAATAACCTGGTACTCCCATGATCATTTCAGAGCCAAACCAGGTGGAAAAAATTGTAACCCCTACGATGAAAGCCGGAAGATTTTTTCCGGCAATCATATAGTCTTCAGAATTTTTTACTCTTTTGGCAGCCCAAAAACCAATCAGGATTGTCAGTAGTAGATATAAACTTATAAACAGGGATACCATCTATTTTTTCATTAACTGTTTAATGCTCATTAAGTGTGAAAACAGCACCAAAGGAACTATGAATGATGGAAGCCAGATGAAAGGGAAAGTCAAAACCGCAACATTTGGTGTTTCAAATGCCAGTTTCTGAAATGGAGACGGAGCGGATAAGATAGCGGTTATTACAATATTGGCTAAAAGAAACAGACCAATGAAATTCCAAAGCAATACTCTTTGTGAATCGATAATTGTCTTCCTTAGTCCGTATAGAATGATCAAAGGGGCAGTAAAGCCTGCAATAATGTCAAAGTTTCTACCTTCAAAAGTCATCAGTTTGGGAATAGTCTCATAACTGGCCAACAACCACAGCACAATTTCAACGGGTATTCTGACCGTGTGAATCCAATGAAGGTTTTCCAGTGAGTGATTACCATCTTTCTTTATATAGACCAGATACAGAACAAATAAAAATGGAGGCAAAATCGCCAGTGCAAATTTTGGAGGCAGGGTGGTCGTATCCTGATAGAAACCGCTGTAAGCCAGAGAAGCCTGAATTGCCAGCCAGGCAAATAAGGCTAGCCAGGTAGATTGATTAGGTCTGAAGGCTTTCTTAAACAGCCAAACGGCGTAAAGCGTCGTTAAGGTAAACAAGAAGGCAATAAAAGGAGGTAGTTCTTCAATCATTCGTTTTTGATATTCAGGTTGACAGCATCATAAAAGCCCATTTGTTGATTCGTCAGAGCCTTAGTGTAAAAAATGATTTGACCGGTATGATAGGAGAGGTGTTCTACCACATGTATTAAAACTCCAATGCCAGAAAATCGATACCCCTGAACCATTCGAACCCTCTCCAGTTCTATAGCGGAGATTGATTGACAGATTTCAATGGTTTTTCCAATGCTTTCCTTCAATTTTTGCAGGAGATTATCTTTTTCAAAGCCTCCTTTTGTATCAAATTCAAGATCCCTCTCTCTATGATCAGGTTGATTACCAAGAGAAGAAACACCATATTGTTCAATATTGCCACGAAGATGAAGGAGTTGGTTGCCGATACTCAAACTATTTTCATTCGGCCTTTGCCAAAGCAAATTTTCGTCAATCAAGTTTACCGTTTTCTGGATTTTGCTCAGGTTTTCCTGAAGACGGTAAATGCAATTGTCAATAAATTCTTTTTGAAAGTTTTCAGTCATAATGTATTTCAAAAATAAGGTTCACACTTTAGCTCCCAAACAAATAATGGTAACTTTGTGACCATTTTCGAGTCTTATTTAGAATTTCTCTAAACTTAAAGGTTCGTAAATCTGTTTTGCCCATATACGATATCGAGAATTTTGAGTCAGATAAACATTAATAAAGTTAGGGAGCAGTTTCCTATTCTTCATCAGGAAGTTAACGGAAAACCACTGGTATATTTTGATAATGCGGCCACTACACAAAAGCCGCAGGTTGTCATTGATGCTCTTTCGGGTTATTATTCCGGTTATAATGCCAACATCCACCGGGGAATTCACTATTTGGCGGAAAAAGCAACTTCTGCTTTTGAAGCTTCCAGGAAGTCAATTCAGGAGTTTCTTAATGCACCCTCATCTGATGAGATTATATTCACTTACGGTACCACGGACGGCATAAACCTTATTTCCAATACCTACGGTAGAGCTTTTTTAAGCGAAGGAGATGAGATCATCATCAGTACGATGGAGCATCATAGCAATATTGTACCCTGGCAAATGCTTTGTGAAGAGAAAGGTTGTGTTTTAAAGGTTATTCCTATTTCAGATGATGGTGAACTTTTGATGGATGAATACCATCAGATGCTTTCAGAAAAAACCAAAATAGTCTCGGTCGTCTATGCCTCCAATGCTCTTGGAACAATAAATCCGGTAAAAGAAATTATAGATGCAGCCCATAGCGTAGGAGCCGTTGCTATCATTGATGCTGCACAGGCTACTTCTCATATAAAAATTGACGTTCAAAGTCTTGATGTTGATTTTATATGCTTCTCTGCACATAAACTGTATGGACCTACCGGAATGGGAGCACTTTTCGGTAAAAGAGAATTATTGGAAAAAATGCCACCCTGGAGAGGTGGTGGAGAAATGATCAAGGAAGTTAGCTTTGACAAGACTACCTACAATGAGATTCCTTATAAGTTTGAAGCAGGCACGCCTAATATAGCGGATGTAGTGGCTTTAAAAACAGCCCTTGAATATGTAAATGAACTTGGTCTTGAAAATATTTCAGCTTATGAACAAGAGCTTTTGGCTTACGCCACGGATAGACTCGAGGCTATTGAGGGACTTAAAATTGTTGGTAAAGCAAGAGAAAAAGTTAGTGTTATCTCTTTTGTAATGGATGGGATTCACCCTCAGGATATTGGTGTCTTGTTAGATCAGCAGGGAATAGCGATTCGTACGGGTCACCATTGTACTCAACCTCTGATGCAACGATTTGGAATTGTAGGAACTTCCAGAGCGTCATTTGCGGTTTACAACACAAAAGAAGAAGTAGACCTGCTTGTTGAAGGCTTAGCAAAAGTGAAGCGGTTTTTATTGTGATTTTTTTAAGGCTGATTTAAGAAGTATTAATGACCATTAACGAAATACAAGACGAGATTATCGAAGATTTTGAACTCTTTGATGATTGGGAAGGCAAATACGAATACATTATTGACCTGGGCAAAAAGTTGCCTGAGTTAGCGGAAGAGCATAAACAAGATGAGAACATCATCAAGGGCTGCCAGTCTGTTGTTTGGCTTCATGCCTATGAAGAAGGCGGTAAAGTCTTCTACGAAGCAGACAGTCAGGCAATAATCGTGAAAGGTTTGGTGAGTATGCTAACCAAAGTCTTAAGTGGACAACCTGCTGAGGAGATAATGAAAGCTGATTTGTATTTTATTGATAAAGTAGGCTTGGCAAGTCATCTGGCACAAACACGCTCAAATGGTTTGGTGGCCATGTTAAAACAAATGAAAAATTATGCTCTTGCTTTCACGAGCAAAGAGGCAACGACAAAATAAAATGACGGAAGCAGAATTAGAACTAAAAGATAAAGTAGTAGCGGCCATAAAAGAAGTTTATGACCCCGAAATTCCCGTAGATGTTTTTGAACTGGGTTTAATTTATGAAGTTAAAATTTTCCCCGTTAATAATGTTTACATATTGATGACATTGACATCTCCTTCTTGTCCATCAGCTGAGCAGATCCCTAGCGAAATTGAACAGAAGGTTCGTGACGTCGAAGGTGTCAGTGATGTTTCTGTCGAATTGACTTTTGATCCTCCTTACAGCACGGAAATGATGTCAGAAGTAGCTAAGCTGGAGCTTGGCTTTATGTAGTACCAAATTTAAATTTAGATAGATATGTATTCTCCTCAATTAGTAGCCCCAATGAAAGCTCAGCTAACCGACGCCGGTTTCAGCGAGTTAACCTCAGCTGCAGATGTAGATAAGTTTTTTGAAGATCAAAAGGGAACAGCCTTAATTGTAATTAACTCAGTATGTGGTTGTGCAGCAGGAACTTGCCGCCCTGGCGTGTTAGGTTCGTTGCAGCGTTCAGCTGTTAGGCCAGATCAGTTGGTGACGGTTTTTGCTGGCTTTGACACAGAAGCTACTCAGCGTATGCGTGAATATATTCCAATGCCTCCTTCATCGCCTTCTATTGCATTATTCAAAGACGGGGAGTTGGTTCATTTTGTAGAACGTCATCACATTGAAGGTCGTTCGGCTGAAATGATCGCTCAGCATCTTGAGATGGTGTATGATGAAGTTTGCGGAGCTGAAGCCTAATTCAAAGGTTAAAGATCCTAGATTTAAGACAGAAGACTAGCTGTCATGAAAGCATCAGAATTTGTTCTG
Source organism: Jiulongibacter sediminis (assembly GCF_001306455.1). Lineage (GTDB taxonomy): Bacteria > Bacteroidota > Bacteroidia > Cytophagales > Spirosomataceae > Jiulongibacter > Jiulongibacter sediminis. The sequence goes on from NZ_LGTQ01000005.1 coordinate 577,946, forward strand.
GTGCTTTTTATTACGTAAAGAACAAATCAGAAGCTATGCGATCAGCCTGAAGTTTTCCCTGTGGTGTGAGAAAGATAGTTTCACCCACTTTTTGGAGCATTTGATGATCTAAATAGTGAGAGAGCGTTCTGTTAAAATCCTCATCAATTAAGCTACTCACTTTAGTCAAGTCTACCCCCCATTTTGTTCTCAATCCAGTCATTATCAATTCGTTAGCAATATCTGTTTTGCTAAGCTGTTCCACTTCAAATAGCACCTTATCTTCAGCCAACGACTTTATATATAGTGCATTATTGGAAACATTCCACTGACGGTTAATACCATCAAAGGAATGAGCCGAAGGGCCGATACCTAAGTAAGGTTCTCCTTTCCAGTATGACGTGTTATGCCTGGCGTATTGATGATTTCTGGTAAAATTTGAAATCTCGTATTGTTCAAACTGATGCTTTCCAGTTTCTCCAAGCAATATCTCAAATTGCTCAACAGCAAAATCCTCATCTATTGGCTTCATTTGCTTTTTTTTCAATTGATGACCGAAAACCGTTTTATCTTCAATAGTCAAACAGTAGGCAGAAAGATGTGTAAATGAATAACTTAAAGCCTTTTCCAGGTTTTTTTTCCAAATATCATGCGTTGGGTGGGGGATTCCGTAAATCAGGTCAATACTGAAATCCTTAAAACCGGCATCTAACGACTTCTGAATACATAACTCTGCATGTTCAGCCGTATGTGCACGGTTTAAGTATTTAAGCTGAGCTTCGTCAAAACTTTGAATTCCAAGGCTTAATCGGTTGATTCCTAGGGATTTCCAAAGGCGAAGTGACTTGTCATTGACATCGTCGGGGTTTGCCTCAAGGGTAACTTCTGCTTTTGAATCAACGGTGTAAAAGCGGTTAATAGCTTCAAAAACCGATGAAAGTTCTTCTTTATCGAGTAAGGAAGGTGTACCGCCACCAAAGTAGATGGTGTTCAGATGTTTGTTCTTAAGATAATCTTTTTGCAGTTCAATTTCTCTGACCAGTCCACTCACCAGTTCTTTCTTTTTTGAAAGATTAGTAGAGAAGTGAAAATCACAATAATGACAGGCCTGTTTACAAAATGGGATATGCAGGTATAGGTGCATTATTTGGTTCCTACAAAGTAGAAATCAAGGCTCTCATCAGGCTCAACACAAACACAATAGTCTTTCCATTCGATACTGGCAGCGAGAGTATCCTGAGAATCATGAAGCTTATTTCTGTTCTTTCTATTCATGTACTCATATGGAATTCGCAGCACCCATGATGGCAGTTTATGTTGTAGATCAAGCACATCCCATTTCATCATTTTCTGAACAGAAACCTTATTTTTTTCGTAATAGTCCCAGACCTTGTCATTGCCGCTTACTCCCAGGGTATCTACAGTTTTGAAGTATTTTTCCATGAGTTCTTTGAGCTCATTAGTGAAATACTCTCTTACATGCCATGGATTTCGACTGAGTGAAAACTTCTTGTTGACTGTAGTCAAAATGATTTTACCCCCTGGTTTAAGTACGCGTTGAGCTTCAGCCACAAATTTCTTGTCGTCCTGGATATGCTCAATAACCTGAAATGAGACAACGAAGTCAAACGTATTGTCTTCAAATCTGGATAAATCGGGGAAACTAGCTGTTTGAAAAGTAGAATCAGGGTATTTTTCCTGAAGAGCCTTTATTAGCGATTCGTTTTTATCAAGACCTGTGTAATGATCAGATACCTCAATTAATTTTTCTACGCCACGGCCCCAACCACAGCCAAGCTCGAGGACGTTTCCGTGAAGAATTTTAGACACTTCTTCATATGGAAAATATAACCTCTGGTGTACAGGATTATCAGAAGCAATCTCTGCACTTGTAATTTCAGTTGTCGCGTAACTCATTTATTAGGAATTGCATTAAATCTGATCAGGCAAATACCAAAACAATGCCATGAACTGCTTTTGTTAATCAAAGATAGGAATTTGTCTCGATTTACATTAAAAAGAAAACCCGACCATCGTTGGTCGGGTTTTCAAATATCAAAATTGGTTTTGAATTAAGCAGGTTGCTGATTCATTACCTCTGTTTGCTTTCTGATTGACTCCATGTGAATCAACTTAAACAACTCTTCAACGGTTTCGTTATAAAGATTAAGGCTTTTGCCCCATTCTGCACGGCTATCGTGTACTTTATTCCATCTGTCAAGCTGAAGAACTGCTACATTATTATCTCTTTTGTACTCACCAAGTTGCTCAACAACCGCCATTCTGGCTGCGATTACTTCAAGAAGCTCTCTGTCAAGATTATCAAGACGACCTCTCAAACGCTCAAGCTCATCCTGGAAATCAGCACCGTAAGTTTCGTTTCTGAACTCGATACCTTTTAACATCTCGCCCAAAGCGTCAGGTGTTAACTGCTGAGCCGCATCAGACCATGCTTCATCAGGATTTCTGTGAGATTCAATGATCAAACCGTCATAGTTAAGGTCCATCGCTCTCTGAGTTAGCTCAGCAAGGTAGGCACGCTTACCAGCCATATGGCTAGGGTCACCTATCATTGGAATATCAGGGAAGATTGACTTGAACTCAACCGCGATCTGCCACATTGGAGAGTTTCTGTATTTAGCTTCCTGAGCATTAGAGAAACCTCTGTGAATAGCACCTAATTTAGTGATACCTGCACCTGCTATACGCTCAAAAGCTCCAACCCATAGAGCCAGATCAGGGTTTACAGGGTTTTTGATGAAAACAGGTACATCAACTCCTTTCAATGAGTCAGCAAGATCTTGTACGTTGAAAGGGTTTACTGTAGTTCTTGCTCCAACCCAAAGAGCATCCACTCCATATTTAAGGGCAAGCTCAACATGCTGAGGAGTAGCAACCTCACATGAAGTAGGAAGACCAGTTTCTTCTTTAGCTTTTTGCAACCAAGGCAAAGCAGGCTCTCCAACACCTTCAAAACTACCCGGACGAGTACGTGGTTTCCAAACTCCGGCTCTTAGAATGTGAGCATATCCTTCTTTTGCGATAGCTCTTGCAGTTTCAAGGTATTGCTCCTCTGTTTCTGCACTACATGGTCCGGCAATAATTAATGGTTTTCCTCCAGTATCAATCCAACTGCTGAGAGGTTCTGTGTTTAATTGTACGTTCATCTTCTACAAATTCAAGCTTTCGCCTATGGTTCCTAAAACTGATAATGAAGGCCCTGAATTAGAACTACTTCATTTTGAGGCCACAAAGATAGCAGATATTGTTTGAATTAATTCTCTAAGGATTATAAAAAAAGCTATGCTCCGTATTAAAAAAGCCTTTATTTTGTGCAACACTTTTAAATCAAACGGAAGGCTTTTACTTTTCAATGAAATCTCCTTTTAAGTTTTATCTTTTTGCGGTTATACTCATCATTATAGATCAGGCGATAAAGCTTTGGATGCACTTTGAGGTGATTCCAAACCACTTTGGTGAAATTGACCTTATACCCGGTTTTTTAAAACTTCATTATATCACTAATAAGGGGATGGCCTTTGGGATGGAGCTTGGCGGTGATTACGGTAAACTTATTTTAACAGCTTTCAGGCTGGTAGCCATGGGAGTAATCGTTTATATTCTAGCGAAGTTGGCCAGGAAAGGCTCCCCGGATGGTCTTTTATGGAGTTTAGGTGCCATTCTTGCCGGTGCAATCGGTAATGTAGTTGATAGTATTTTTTACGGTGTGTTTCTCAATAACGCTCCATTTGATGCTCCATCGCCGTGGTTTCATGGGCAGGTTATTGACATGTTTTATGCTTATGGTCTCGATGGCTACTGGCCGGATTGGGTACCTTTCCTTGGAGGAACATATAACAACACCCCGATCTTTAATTTTGCCGATGCCTGCATTTTTGTTGGTGTGGTTACCATATTAATTTTCCAGAAGTCATTCATTGATCAACCTCTGGAGAATTCAAAAAATGAATTTCAAACTGCAATAGAATCAGATTATGACAACGAAGAGAACTAACTGGTTAATTTCGCTTACTATATTATTCCTCTTTGTGATGATTTTTCTTCCTGCCCAGGTAGCGTCACCAAGAATTCAAACGATTATTGTCGCTGTGGTTGGAGTTTTTGCCCTTGCATTTCAGGTTTTACTTCTCAGAACCTCAAAAGAAAAGACCCAGTCGTATATTCTCCTGGGTCTTACATTGATTGCGATGGCTTTGATGTTTTTGGTATATCGATAGACCAAAACTTATTTGTTCTCTTTAAACGGAATAATCAGCTTTTCTCCTCTTTCAGCGTAATTTTTAGTCTTTTCGTTAGCTTTCATCAGTGCATCAACTGTAATGCCATATTTGCCACCAACTACTCGCAATATATCTCCCGGACCGACAGTATGAATAGCCATCACGGGAACGGTAAGTTTTTTGCCAACACTCAATGAGTTAGCGGAAATATTATCATTATAAGATTGTAGCGTACTTACAGAAATATTGTACCTGTTTGCGATACTGAAGAGTGTTTCACCTTTTGAAATGGTATGTGTAGCCATTTTGGCATCTCCCATAGCGGGCTGAGCTTTCACCGTTTCTTCAACTTTAGCAGCTGGTACTTCTTCTACGGGCTCAGAGCTTTCAGTCGCAACATCTTCTTCATTAGCAATAGGCTCTTCTCTAACGACAACAGCCTCGGGATGGTCAAGCTCTGCTACCGTAGAGGCTTCGTCTGAAATCATTTGCCAACCTACATAAAGTAGAAGACAAACAATACCCACCAGACTAATCAAAACTGCCATTGGCAGATTTTTCGATGCTTCCTCAGGCTTGGGGTTTCTTTTTTCAAATTCCATGTTTCTATTTATTAAGCACGTACTTCCTGGCTCATTTTGGCCACTTTTTCTTTTAATTTTTCTTTGTAGTTGTCCAGAGCTTTAGCCATTTCTACATCTGCTGATCCAATAATCTGTAAGGCAAGAAGGCCAGCATTTTGACTTGCGTTTAAAGCTACAGTGGCTACCGGCACACCATTGGGCATTTGCAAAATGGACAAAACCGAGTCCCAGCCATCTATAGAATTACTGGATTTTACCGGAACACCAATCACCGGTAATGAAGTGCATGAGGCTACCATCCCCGGTAAATGTGCGGCTCCGCCTGCTCCTGCTATGATGACCTGAACGCCTCTTTTTCGAGCATTCTGAGCAAACTCAACCATTTTGATCGGGGTTCTGTGTGCTGAGACTATATCCACTTCATGTTCAACGCCAAATTCTTTAATAACGTCTATAGCTCCCTGCATGACTTTGAGGTCAGAGCTGGACCCCATAATGATACTGATCATTTTTATGCGTTTTTGCTCGTTACTTTGAGCGTCTGTTTTACAAAATTCACTTTTTCTTTCAACTTATCAAAATCGGCATCCACGACTGTAATATGCCCCATTTTGCGAAATGGTTTGGTGATAGCTTTACCGTATAAAAACGGATGAACGCCAGGCAAACCAAGTACATCTTCCATACCTTCATAATTGGCCGGACCGGTGTGGCCTTCCTCCCCTAATAGGTTAACCATCGCCGATGGTCCCACTGCAGAAGTGTCCCCGAGAGGTAAATCAAGAATAGCCCTTAAGTGTTGTTCAAATTGAGAAACCAAATTGGCCTTTAATGTATGATGACCGCTGTTATGTGGTCTTGGAGCCACTTCATTGATCAAAATCTCTCCATTTTTTGTCAAAAACATTTCAACCGCCAATAGTCCTACAATTCCGAAACACTCTGCGGTTTGTTTCGCCAGAGATGTCGCCTTTTGAGTAAGTTCTTCATTGATTTTTGCAGGTGCAAAAAGGTATTCAACCAAATTGGCCTCAGGATGAAAAACCATTTCTACCACCGGGAAGGTCGTAATTTCTCCGCTCTCAGACCGGGCTACCACCACAGCAAGTTCCTTTTCAAAATCGACCATTTGTTCAACCAGAGAAGGTTCTTCAAAGGCCTTTTGAAAGTCGTCATTCGTTCTGATTAATTGAACACCTCTGCCATCATAACCACCTTCACCAAGTTTATTGACAAAAGGAAGCTCAAAACTTGATTTTTGAACCGCATCTTTATTGTCAGTTAACTCAAAACCGGCTGTGGGTAACTGATTATCCGCATAAAATTGCTTTTGAATCCTTTTATCCTTGATTTTTCGAAGAATTGCCGGTTGAGGAAAAACCTTCTTCCCTTGTTTTTCGAGGTCTTCCAGAGCCTCAAGGTTTACATTTTCAATTTCAATGGTTATCACATCACAATCTTCAGCAAATGACATGACCGTCTTATAATCTTTGAAATCACCGTTGACAAACTCATGAGCAATGAATTTACAAGGTGCAGATGGGTCAGGATCTATGGCTTTAATATAGATATCAAAATCAATCGCAGCCTGAATTAACATTCGGCCTAGCTGGCCGCCTCCTAATATTCCTAACTTTTTTTCTGTGCTGTATGCCATAACTGAATATTTGGCTGCAAAAATAGGAAGCCACCAATAAAACGTCTTATTATTGTTGAAATACTTCGCCCGGAAACTGAATGAATAGCTTCTTAAAAACGACTGCACAGCAAATTTTTGATCAGCATACTATTAAGGAGTTGAAAGACCTTTGTGTAGTGTTGCCGAGTAGAAGAGCAACATTTTTCTTTAAAAAAGAACTGTCTGAGTTTTCTGAAACACCCTTTGTTTCTCCGCATGTTTATTCCATTGACGATTTTGTGACCGAGCTTTCAGGTTTACAAATCGCTGATCAGGTGACGCTGACCTTTGATCTATTCGAGCTCTATAAGAAGCATGATGAAAGCATCAGTTTTGAAGAGTTTATCACCTGGGGGAGTACAGTGTTAAAGGATTTTGACCTGATTGATCAGTATTTGGTTCCTGATGTGAAGGCCTTATTTAATTATATGAGTGAAGCCGAAGCACTTAGTCGCTGGGAGCCCGACAGCAGCCGGCCTATTGAGGCTACAGCAAATACTCGTTCTTATTTTCGTCTTTACGAAATTCTGGGTAAGGTGTATTATGAGTTCCGGCAGCATCTTCAAAACCAGAAAAGTGCCTATAGAGGTATGGCTTACAGACTCTTAGCCGAAGATTTCGAGCAAATAGACATCGATGACGTAGAGTTCTCTCATTTCTATTTTGTGGGTTTAAACGCTCTCAGTAAATCAGAAGAACAAATTATCAGTCGACTGGTCAAATCTAAAAAAGCGACCTGCTTTTGGGACACCGATCAATGGTTTATGAACTCAACTCATCAGGCAGGTGATGTTCTGAGGAGATACAGGAATAGTCAGGTTTTCGGCAAATGGAATGAACCGGCTGACCTTTTAAGAACCGCTGAACGTGAGGTTAATATTTTCGATAGTCCTTTTGAGACTTTACAATCAAAGCTCGGAAGTCAGTTTTTAGGCTCTGAGTCAACGGTTTTCGTCGTTCCCGATGAAAATTTGATACAGCCTTTGCTCTTTTCCATGGGGCAGGATGTCGCAGATTATAATATCACGATGGGGCTCGGGATGGGCCAATCAAAGATTGCGGTATTAATGAACGATCACCTTGCAATGCATACTGAGGGTGCCTACCTCTCTGCTGACGGGGTGAAGTTTAATCATCGATACCTGCTTAAACTTTTAAATAATCCATTGGTAAAGGCTTACGAACAGATCGTTTATCCGATTGAGAAGCCTTATCAGAGCCTTTCTAATTTCATCATTGAGAAAAACAAGGTCTTTATTACGGGTGACGAGGTAACTAAAAAATTAGCTTCAGATAAGCTATTTGACTTATTCTGTAGAGCTTGGAAAGGGAAAGCACAGAATATCGTCGTATTGCAGCAAAAGGTTCTTGAACTGCTTCAGGATCAATTAATCCAGGAGTTAGATGTGATGGAAAAGGGGTTCTTTATGCTCTATTTTTCTGTTTTAAACAGACTGGTCGATGAAATTAAAAAACATTCTGAGTTTAACACCGATGCCTTAAAGGCACTTTTGAAAGAACTTTTGAAGCAACATCGCGTACCATTTACCGGCGAACCTGTCGCTCCTTTACAAATCATGAGTTTGCTGGAGACTAGATGTCTTGATTTTGAACACGTTGTGTTATTTTCATTCAATGAAGGTGTAGTCCCCTCTTCTCAAAAGAATAACTCGCTCATACCTTTTGAAGCCTGTAAAGAGTATGGTATTCCGGTTTTTTCTGATCAGGATAGTATCATGGCCTACCACTTTTACAGACTCATGATGCGGGCAAAAAAAGTGGATATTATCTATACTTCTGGAGGAACATCGGGTGTAGGTGGGGGTAAGGAGAAAAGCCGGTTTGTGCTGCAGCTTTTGCATAAACTTGCTCCTGAAAATCCAAAAATGAAGGTATCTGAATCCAAGGTGGATTTTGTAAAAGATGATATTGATGAGAATACCGAGATTATTATTGAGAAAGATCAGGAACTCGTTCAAAAGATAACCGAATATCTTACAAAAAGAGGAATATCGGCATCTGCTCTGAGTACTTACTATGATTGTAGTCTACGCTTTTACTACTCTAAAATTCTTGGTTTAAGTGAACTTGATGAAGTTGAGGAAACTTTCGGAAATGATGTTTTCGGTAATTGGATTCATTACAGCATTGAGAAAATTGCAAAGGAAGTTATTCTGGAGAAAAACCTGATTACCGATGGACTTAAGCCCAAGGTGCTCGCCGCTATTCCTCGTGTACTAGATTCAGTATTTAATGAGCATTTTGCTGGTTATAGTGCAGATAGAGGAATAAATGTAGTTTATCGGGTTATGGCTAATCAGCTTTTGAAAACGTATTATGAGAAAGTGCTTTTCGAAGGCAATGATAACCTGATTGTTGCGTCTGAACTTAAAATTAAGGCCCCTCAGCAGCACGAAAAACTGAGCTATAGTTTAACCGGTAATATTGATAGCGTGGAGTTTGAAAATGGTGTTTTAAAGCTTATTGATTTCAAAACCGGTACTGTAAAAAACGCCGAACTCAATTTTTCGTCAAAAGAAACCTTTAATGAAGCCTTCAAAAGTGCCTCAAAAGGGAAATTCAGGCAGATGTCTATCTACAAATATTTAGCATATCATGAGCTTCAGAAAAGTGGGAAACTTAACGGATTTAGTCTTAGCCCATCAACACCAATGGAAGCTGGGATGTATTCCTTCAGAGATTTGAGTGAATTCCATCAACAAAACCAGATCCCACTGGAAGACCTTAAAAGGGAGGTCGAAAAAGCTCTTTCCGATTTTGTGGACGAAATTACTGATTCCCAAATTCCATTTGCTCAAACGGATGACCTGAAAAAATGTGAATGGTGCCCATTTAAAGAGGTTTGTGGACGATAAAAACAACGGTATGAAACAGATATCTCTTTTCCTGATTTTAACCATTTTTCTTATTTCTTGTGAAAGCAAAGAGGAGTCAGATAACACTTTAAACAAGTCTGTTCAACTTGATCGGGAACTGGCAGAGAAGCTTGTTGAATTACCGCTGGCGTGTGTTCAGACGGAGTATCCGAACAGACTGGGACAAACTTTAGGGGCGGAAGATGATTTGGCAACTCCAAAACAACTCAGACCGGCCTTTTACGGCTGTTTTGACTGGCATTCAGCCGTTCATGGCCATTGGTCTTTGGTTAAATTACTAAGGCTTTACCCTGAACTTGAAAAGGCTGACCAAATCAAAGAAGTACTGGTTCAGCACCTTAGTTCTGATAATATCCAGACCGAGCTCGATTTTTTTATGACGGAGCACAATCGGAATTTTGAGAGAACGTACGGTTGGGCCTGGCTATTAAAACTTTCGCAGGAGTTGAAATTATGGGAAGACCCTTGGGGGCCCGAACTGGACCAAAATCTGGAACCCTTGACTCAGCACATTGAGAAAAGCTATCTTACTTTCTTGCCCAAACTTCAGTATCCCATTCGCACAGGTGACCACCCGAATTCGGCTTTCGGGTTAAGCTTTGCCTATGATTATGCCGTTTTTGCTGAGAATGATTCATTGAAATCAATGATCGAAAAGCGGGCAAAAGACTTCTTTTTATGCGATAAAGGTTGCCCAATGGAATGGGAGCCTTCCGGATACGACTTTCTTTCTCCATGCCTTGAAGAAGTTGGTTTGATGATCAGAGTTTTGCCCAAAGGAGAGTTTGATCAATGGTTAGGGAATTTCATGCCTGACATTTTGAATCCAAACTTTTCTCTGAAGCCAGGTAAAGTAGGGGATAGAGCCGACGGAACTTTGGTTCATCTGGACGGACTGAACTTCAGCCGGGCCTGGAATCTTTACTTATTAGCAGAACGGTATCCGGAAAAAGACCACCTTCAAAAACTAGCCGATGATCACATTAATTACTCTCTTGACCAGATAAGTGATGAGAATTATGAAGGGACGCATTGGCTGGGAACTTTCGCCCTCAAGGCTCTGGAGGGTGCGGATTAAGCATTTGAAACGAAAAAAGCTCCGATTTCTCGGAGCTTTCTATTTGCAGAGGGATAGCGATCCGAACCCCCAGACCTTTTTTAATTATATAGTTTTCGTGACACCCAAAAAAAGTTGATAATTTTTAGCCTTGAAACCTACAAAAAAGCAAGCATTACTTTTTGATTTGGAGTGAAAGAGTGAAGAGAAATTATAAAGGTTATAACCTCTAGTCAACTTAATATTTAATAAAATCAACTTATTCTTTCTGAAAATTAGTCTGAAGACCCGCAAAGAGGATAAAATGAAATATATTGTCGGCCAATCAATTTGAAAGAAGCAGGGAAATAATTGGATAAAATATTCAAGACCTTTTCCAAATTGAGAGTAAATACTCGTCTATTTTCAATTAGTGAAATACTACTTTAGAATAATGGTGCTCAAATTAAAATATTTATGACGAAAGTTTCCTTCAGCGTTTCTGCCAGAACTGCCAAACTAATTGGGCAAGAGAACTTTGCATCAGCCGAGGGGGCGATTGTTGAGTTGGTTAAAAATGGATATGACGCCGATGCTAAGAACTGTATAATAATCTTTCAAAATCATGACAGCTTTTCTAAGCATCCAGTTCTTTACATCATTGATAACGGTGTGGGAATGACCAGAAAAGTAATTCAGGATCACTGGATGAAGATTGGAACAGATGATAAACTTCAAAACTACCTATCGGCCGATGGTCGTGTAAAAACCGGGGCCAAAGGTATTGGAAGGTTTGCATTAGATAGACTTGGGCAGGAGTCAGAAATGAAAACTATTTCCAAAGAAGAGCCAATTGAGAAGTCGATTTGGAAAGTCAAATGGAGCGATTTCGAACAAGTAGGCGTGGCCATTCATCAAGTAAAGGCCGATTTGGACCCAAGTGATGAACTAGACATTAAAGATGAGTTAAAAGCACAGTTTCAAGGATTTAAAGAAATTATAAATGTTCTGGACAAAACAAAATTTGATTCGGGAACTGTACTCAAAATATCCCCACTAAAGGATGACTGGAATGTTGAGTCTATAAAGAGTCTCTTCAATAATTTGGAGGTTTTAATTCCACCTAAGGAGCAGCCAGAATTTGCTGTACATCTGTTTTCAACCAACCAACTAGACGATTTTGGAGAAGTCAATAGTGCATATTATGATGATTTTGACTACAAAATTACAGCTAAGTACATGGCAGATGATAAAAACACGGTATCAGTTGAAATTACAAGGAATGAGCTAGATGTAAAAAGACTCGAAGAGAATTTTGGTGAAGTTTTTGAGTTTGACCAAATGAAGGAATTTCCATACCGACTTGAGGACTTCAAAAAAGAGAATTTGACAATAAGTCGTCCTCTACTCAAATTGCCTGGTTTTTCGAAAGTAGACCCAGAATTACTTAAACAGATTGGCAAATTTGATTTCACATTTTACTTCCTGAAAAAGTCGCTTGTGAAAAAGGATTTAGTAAGATATCCGTATAAGAGTATGTCTCAGGCAAACCGAAAGGCTTGGCTTGAGAAATTTGGAGGAGTTAAGATTTTTAGAGATGATTTTAGGGTTAGGCCATATGGAGAAGATGGACAAGATTGGCTTGACCTTGGTAAAAGAGAGTCACGAAGTCCAGGGGGACCAGGTCAAAAAATGGGTGGCTATCGAATAGGACCAGATCAAATTTCAGGAACTGTTTCTATTTCCAGAATTGCCAATGCAAGTTTTCAAGACAAATCCGGTCGTGAGGGTATCCAGGAAAATGAAGCTTTTAATCTATTCAAGAATATTATTGTCGAGATCATTGCAATTTTCGAGCGGGATCGTAATGTTGTGATGTTTAATCTCAATGAACTTGAAAAGGCAAAAAACAAGGTTGAGGGGGATAAGCAAAAGGCAAAAGAAGAAGCTGAAAAAATATTAAGCCAAGGAGAAAATGTGGAATCCGACGGTTCAGAAGATGGGCAGGATGATTCTACCCCAGATGATTCGGACCCTACGGAGCGAGAAAGGCTCTTTGCTCGTAACACAAAAGTCCTTGAACAAGAAATAGAAGAAAAGGATGAGGAGATAAGGTTTTTGAGAGGGTTAGCAAGTGTAGGTCTGATAATTTCATCTTTTGCTCATGAACTGAAAAGCTTGAGAACAAGATTATCTCCTAGAACTGATTTTCTAGCTGGTGAGCTAAAAAAGTATATCTCCAAGGAAGATTTAAACGATGTCAATAAGCAAGAGAATCCTTTCTTCATGTTACAATTGATGAAAGAAGAGGACTTGAAACTCAAGCACTGGCTCGATTATTCCCTTAGTACATTGAAAAGGGATAAGAGAACCAGAACAAATGTGAATATTGGTGAGTACTTCGAAAAATTTGAAGCAATTTGGAGCAATGCCTTGAAACAGCGAAAAGTTCAGATTGTAAGAAAAGGTAGCAAAGACTCTGCGAATGTCATTAAGGCTTTTGAGGTTGATCTTGATGCCATTTTTCATAATCTTTTATCCAACTCCCTGACGGCTCTAAAAGAGAGAAAAGGAGACTATAAAAAACAAGTAACAATTGAATGGAAGGTTGTTGATGATTACATTGAAATTTTGTTCAACGACAATGGTGTCGGTCTGGCTGAGGAATATCAAGCAGAACCAAATCGAATATTTGAGTACAACGAATCTTCAAAGCGAAATAATAAAGGAGATAAAATTGGAACTGGAATGGGTCTGTATATTGTCAATCTGGTTATTGACGATTATAACAAAGCAAAGCTCCAGCTAATGCCCGCTGAAGAGGGCTTTACAATTAAAATAAATTTGCCAAAACGAAAGAAATAAAATCGTCATGCTTAGGGTAGGATATATTGATGAAGATGAAGGACAAAGGAATTCTTTCCATCACTTGTTCAAAGATGAATTTGAAGTAATTCTTTTTGAAATAACCGAGGAGACCAATGCAGAAAATTTGGTTGATGAGGTATTGAAGTCGGCTATTGATGTTTTAGTTCTCGATTTCAGATTGGACGAAAATGGTCTGGTTGATTTCAATGCGGATAAACTAGTTGAGGGAATTCAAGCCATAAATTTGTTTTATCCTCTGGTAGTTCTTACTTCTCATGAAGTAGATGCCCTTGATCATCTGGAAAATGCACATCTAGTCAATGGTAAAGATGACATGCTGGACTCGAAAATTGACATTTTTAAGCAAAAGCTCAGAAGTATAGCCTTGGATAATAAGAGAAAGATTGAAAGTGCTGAGGCAGAGTTAAAGAAATTGGAAGAGAAAAGAATAAATGGAGGCTTTGATTCAAAAGAAGAAGATAGATATGTTGAACTGAGCAGCTTTCTGGATCAAACTATTTCTGCAAAAGGAAGAGTATCGAGGAGCTTCTATTCTGAACATACAAACAAGAAGCTAGATGACTTGATTGGCCTGGCGGAACAGATGTTAAACAAAATGCCAGATCAGGAGTAATGCATCCATTTAGAGAAAAAACACCCTTAAGAAGACCTGATAGAGCTAAATGTGAGCATTATAGCTCATACCTGAAGACACTCCGTGAAGACTTTACCCAAAGGTGTGGGTATTGCAATGACTTAGATAATTATCGAATTAGAAGTTTTACCATAGATCACTTTGTTCCACAAAAGCCTATAGGATTTAAGACCACTATTGCTCCGAATTACTACTATAACCTTGTCTATGCATGCAGGTATTGTAATACCTCTAAAACTAACAAATGGCCGACCAATGACGAGAAGGTTCACAATGATGGCTCTAGAGGCTTTATTGACCCTGTTAAGCAAGAATATACTGATCTGTATAAAAGAACAAAATCAGGTAGAATTGTACCTGTAGATGACAAGAACGCGTTGGCTCATGATATCATAGCTGAGTTGAAGCTATGGCAGCCAATTCATGAACGGATGTGGAAATTCGAAAAGATTGACCGACTGATTGAGCAAATTGAACTGAGATTGAGCAAGGTAAAAGACCAGGCCGCTAAGGAAGTAGCAGAGGCTATTCATTACAAGCTCCTTAAGAGCTGGAGGGAGATTCAAAAAGGAATCTTTGTTGACAATGATTAATGATCTATTCTCATATCTCAAGTTTTATTCAAAAAAAACTTTAGAAGTCGATAAACTTCTTGTTTCTGCCTTTTTGTACACCAATGAATTGACTGATAGAGCTAACGGCTTTCTTCAGGACTATCTCATTCACCCTGAAGAACCGGATTTTCAAGACCTATCGGATTTCATGGCAATTCACAGTCTTGTAGATCTTGAGGAATTAGTAGCACTATTTGAGTTTGTTATTTCACCTGCCGAAAAGATCGTTTCGGGTGCAGTTTATACTCCCAAAAACATAAGAAACTACATCTTAGATAAGTGTTTGAATGATCTGGATGATTTAAATTCTGTAATGATCTGTGACCCTGCATGTGGATGTTCAGGTTTTTTGTTTTCTGCTGCAAGAATCATCAAGCATGAAACCAAAAGAGCATACTATCAAATATTTGCAGAGAATCTATTCGGTTTGGATATTCAAGAATATGCAATCACACGCTCAAAAATTTTATTGAACCTTTTGGCAATTAGTGAAGGGGAGATAAATACAGAGTTTCAATTCAATCTTTTTACTGGGAATTCATTAAGCTTTCATTGGGCTGAGCATATAGAGGGCTTTGACGGTTTTACGACAATTGTAGGGAATCCACCTTATGTATGTTCGAGAAACATAGACGACGAATCAAAACGATTGATTTTTGATTGGGAGGTTAGTTCTTCAGGTCACCCTGATCTTTATATTCCATTTTTTCAAATTGGTTATGAAAACCTCAAACCTGATGGCAAACTTGGCTTTATTACCATGAATACCTTCTTTAAAAGCGTTAATGGTAGGGCTTTAAGACAATATTTTGAAGATAAATCTATTTTGTTGCAGATTCTTGATTTTGGAAGTAATCAGATTTTTCAAAGTAAATCAACATATACTTGTATTTGTATTATTCAAAAAGCTGAATCCAATGAAATTAAATTTGCAACCGGTGATAAAAACTTTTTGGATAAAAAAATTCTCTTCCATTCGATTCCATATACTAAACTAAACCATAGAAATGGTTGGAACCTTCGACATCATGATCTATTGAGCCAGATTGAAAATACTGGTCAGCCATTTGGGGAGTTATACTCTACACGAAATGGGATTGCAACACTTAAAAATCATATTTATATTTTCACTGAAATTAAAGAAGATAGAGATTACTACTACCTAGAGAATGGGGCTGTATACCCGATAGAAAAGGAAATTTGTAAAGACATTATTAATCCGAATAAATTCACTAAAGCAACCTCAATAGATCAATTAACTGAGAAAGTTATTTTCCCATATAGTTTTGATGATTCTGGCCATGCAAGATTGATTTCCGAGCATAAAATGAAAGAAGAATATCCAAAGGCCTATGAGTATCTCAAGTCGAAAAAAGAGTTATTGGCAAGTAGAGATAAGGGTAATGGGAAATATGAAAACTGGTACGCCTATGGAAGAAATCAATCCTTAGAGAAATATAAGTTTAAAATGTTTTTTCCTCATATAACTCCACATATTCCCAATTATACCATCAGTACGGATGAAAACTTGCTTTTTTATAATGGTATTGCAGTGGTGTCTGAGAAAGAGCAAGAGCTAAATTTTCTCAAGAAACTCATGAGTTCGGACTTATTCTGGTTTTATGTTATTCATTCGAGCAAACCTTATGGATCAGGTTACTTCTCGCTAAGTAGAAACTATATCAAGGGTTTTGGTGTGGCGGAATTTAGTGAAGAAGAAAAGTCCGATATTGCCCACTTGGAGCAACCCGTGGTTAACGAATTAATCAATAGGAAATATGGTATTGATCCTTATGTTTGATTTTGAATACTTATTTTTTCTTTCCCAAAATGAACATTTAAACTTATGCAGCTTTATTTAATGTAGTCTTTTCGATTAAAGAAAATACTTTCTGAAGCTCATGGTGATTTACTCTAGTATTCAAATAATGTTTCAAATAAGCCGTTGACTTCAAGCCCAAGGCAAAAGCTATCTGATCGTCATTAAGGCCGTAAATCGCCCTCAAGGTTTCAGCAAAAGTTTTCCGTCCTACCTTGGTAGTAATTTCTTTGTCAATACCACATCTTGAAGCCAAGTCTTTTAAATGGCTATTCAAACTTTGATGGGCATATCTTGGCAAGTTCTGAAGGCCCCCGTATTTGTCAATTATTCTCAAAACACGATTGGTAAGCATTATACTATGAGGCACCAAAGTCTTCTGTCTGGCCATATCTACCCAGGAATTTCCGTATTGATCGAGATAGACAATACTCGATTTTACAATCCTGTCATAATCTCCAATGTGTTGTCCGATGTCACATAATACAAGCAAAATATCTCTAACCTTATCTAAGCGACCTATTAACGCCTGATGTTCGATTGTAGAAACTTCATCAGGAGTTAAGAAAAGAGTTTCGGGTAAGCCTTCCCGATGGCGTAATATATCTTTTGTTTGAACTTTCATCTGCCATCCATCAGAGAGGTAAAAAGTCGAATCCACAATTTCCCGTAAGATTTGCCTATGTTTATTCGCAGTAGTCTCTTTGAAATGGTAATTATACTTGAGTGCTTTAATGAAGTTGTTACAGAAATCGAGATCAATTACTGTGACCGGGGTATTGGCTGGATTCAATTTCAAATCATTCAGATAAGCCAGAAGATTCCTTTCATATTGTCGGTATCGACTAGCCGAGACCTTAGAAATTGTAAGGCCAATTTTTGATTCCCTCCGTTCGTGAACTTTTATCAAGACTTCGGAAATAGTATTAACCCGAATTTCCTTTGTCTGAAATAAAGCATCAATACCATCCTGGTACTTTTTGACAATAATTTCAGGACTCAAGGGCAGTTTGTTGGATTTCAAATGATGGAAAACACGAAGAAGGTCAGCCCTAATTTGGGACAAGCTTGTATTGATTTCAATGTTTACCGGACTTGAGTGGTCCAGGTATTGTTTAGAAGAAATCCATTGGTCAGGGTGAATAATGTGACCCGTGGCAAAGTTCTTTTGCTCGTTGTTGTGGTGAACTCTACCGATAATGGATTTGTAAGGATTGTTTCTTGTAGGCCGAAGCCAGAAGGAAATTTTCATTGTACTGATATTGAATAAATTGAGATTAGTTAAGCGTTGAATTGCAACACTTGTGCCAACTGGTCGCACACCAAAATACCCGTGCGACCATTCTTGACGTATACGAGTATTAAGTACAGTAAAGGCAGAAGAAAAAAAGGGCTCCAAAATGGAGCCCTTTACTCTATATTATAGTTTTCGCAGAGGGAGAGGGATTCGAACCCCCGGACCTTTGACAGTCAACGGTTTTCAAGACCGCCGCATTCGACCACTCTGCCATCCCTCTAATCGAATGAGGATGCAAATGTATTTTGATAGATTTGATTTGTCAAGTACTCCTGAGTATTTTTTTTGACCTTTTTTCGGCCTCAGGATTCAATTCCTTGTTTATAAGCCTCTAAGGCTCGTTCCCTAGCTTCTTTGTGATCTACCATCGGATTTACATATTTGTCGGTGCCGAATTCAGGTACCCATTTTTTGATGTATTTATGTTGTTTATCGAATTTGTCTATCTGCGTCATCGGATTGAAAATCCTGAAATATGGGGCCGCATCACAACCCGTTCCGGCAGCCCACTGCCAGTTGCCGTTATTGGAGGATAGCTCGTAGTCCAGAAGCTTTTCAGCAAAATAAGCCTCACCCCATTTCCAGTCGATTAGGAGATGTTTACATAAGAAACTGGCCACCACCATTCTGACTCTATTATGCATGTATCCGGTGGCATTGAGTTCTCTCATGCCGGCGTCTACCATGGCATATCCGGTTTCTCCGTTGCACCATTTTTTGAAGTCATCTTCATTATTTCGCCATTTAATACCGTCATATTTTGATCTGAAATTATTCTTCACCACAGAGGGGTAATTGTAGAGAATTTGCATGAAAAACTCACGCCAAATCAACTCATTCATGAACTTCTGCTCCTCTTTGCCAAGCTTTGAGATAATATCTCTGATACTCACGGTGCCAAACCGCAAATGCGGACTCAGGTAACTTGTGGCATCCTTGGCAGGGAAATTTCTTACAGAGTCATACTTGTCAAGATCAGACAAATCATAATCCCTGACTTCTATCTCTGACTTTTCAAAACCTATATCTTTTAGGGAAGGAAAGTCAACTTCAAATTCATGAAAATTAGGTCTCCTCGGCAGTTCCTGAACTGAGAAATCTTTCTTTTTAAACTGGCTGAGCCACTTATTTTTATAAGGCGTATAAACCGTGTACGGGTCTCCATCGTCTTTTACAACCTCTTTCTCCTCAAAAATGACCTGATCTTTGAAGCGATGAAAATCGATCTCCCGCTCTTTTAATATGTCCCTGATGGCTCCGTCTCGTCGACGAGCATAAGGTTCGTAGTCCTTATTGGTATAAACGGCCTCAATTTCATACTCTTCAATCAATTCTGACCAAACCTTTTCAGGCTCTCCATGTTTGACTAATAAACTTGAATTATGATCGGATAGCTTCTGATTGATTTTCTCCAGCTGCTGGTGAATAAAAGTCACTCTGGCGTCATTTGACGGTAATTCTTTGAGAATCTTCTCATCAAAAATAAATAGACAAAGAACCGGATTGCCTTGTTTGAGAGCTTCAATAAGTGCGGTATTATCAAAAAGTCGGAGGTCTCGTCTAAACCAGAATATGTTGAGTTTCATAAATTGTTTTAATTCTTTATGGATGAAATACCACCGTCAATATGATGGATTTGGCCGGTAATCCAAGTGGCTTCATCAGATAAAAGGAAAGCCGCCATAGAAGCAATATCGTCTGCCGAACCAATTCTTTTCAAAGGATGTCTTTCGGCGTTCGCCTCTTTCTTCTGATCAGAGTTTAAAAGTTTTGATGCCAGAGGTGTATCTGTTACTGAAGGGGCTATGGCATTCACACGAATTGCTGGGGCAAGTTCAGCAGCCAAAGCCCTGGTTAATCCCTCCAGAGCTCCTTTCGTCGCTGAAACCTGGGCATGAAAAGGAAAGCCGCTTTGCACCGCAACCGTCGAAAAAGTCAACACCGATCCACTTTTTGACTTTTTTAAGGCTGGTAAAGCTTTGTTCAAAATATTGACAAAACCGACTACCTGCAGTTTGTAATCATTCAAATAATCATCAGCTTGAAGTCGCCCAAAAGGTTTGAGATTGATGGTGCCCGGGCAATAAACCAAACCATCTAAAAATTCGGGTAGGAAATCAATTCCGCCGGAATCATTGACATCAAAATGATGGTATTCCAGATTCTTTTTATTCTCCGTTTGATGTTCAAAATAGGTGGCAATGACTTTGTGGCCTTGCGAGGATAGTTTTTCAGCCAGCGTTTTGCCAATTCCGCTGGAGGCTCCGATAATAAGATAGGTTTTCATATTTTGGAAACATGTATCTACATCTATTAGTTTGATTTATTTAAAAATTGAACAAGAAAGGCTTTCACGGTCGGTTTGCCTATTTTTGCGGCAATGAAGAACAAGCGTAAGATTTTCAATGATCCCGTTTACGGTTTTGTCAAAATACCGAACGACCTGATTTTTGATCTTATTGAACATCCGTATTTCCAACGGCTGCGAAGAATTAAGCAGTTGGGGCTTGCCGATTTCGTCTATCCCGGTGCTCTACACTCCCGTTTTCAGCATGCTATCGGAGCCATGCATTTGATGACTCAGACTTTGAATTCATTGGAGTCAAAAGGTATTATGATTATGGATATTGAGCGTGAAGCGGCTCAAATTGCCATTTTATTGCATGATATTGGTCACGGCCCGTTCTCACACGTGCTTGAATATACCATTCTGGATGGCGTTTCTCATGAGGCTATAACGGATATGATTGTTGAGGAACTTAACAGCGAGTATCAGGGAAGGCTACAAATGGCTCTTCAAATGTTCAGAAACACTTACGCCCGTCCGTTTTTTCATCAATTGATTTCCAGCCAGCTGGATATGGACCGCATGGACTATATCAATCGCGATAGTTTCTTCACAGGGGTGGCCGAGGGAAGTATTGGTGTGGAGCGAATTATTAAAATGTTCACGGTCAAAAACAACCAGTTGATGGTTGAAGAAAAAGGCCTATTGAGCGTTGAAAATTTCCTTAATGCCCGCAGAATGATGTACTGGCAGGTGTACCTTCACAAGACTTCGGTGAGTGCAGAGGTGGTCCTTACCAAAGCTCTTGAACGTGTCAAAATGCTGCTCAGAGAGGGCAAACCGACCTTCTGCCCTGGTTATCTCAAACCTTTTCTGATTCAGGATGTTAACGCTGAAATGTTCAGAGAAGATAGCAGCTATTTGCAAAACTTCCTTCAACTTGATGATATGGATATCTGGTTTGCCATGAAAAACTGGCAGAACGAAGAAGACCCCATTCTCAGCTCGTTATCAAAGGCTTTTGTCAATCGAAAACTTTTCAAAGTAGCCATTTTTGAAGGTGGAGTAAGTGAGGAGTTAATTCATACGTTGAGATCAAAGCTACTTCAAAATGGGGTTAACCCAAACGACCTTAATTTTTACTATCAGACTGGCAAAATCAGTAACTCAGGCTATATTCCTGAGAATAGCCGCATAGAGATTTTGATGAAATCGGGGGATATTCAGGATGTGGCTGAGGCCTCAGATTTACCAACAATTAAGGCTCTCGGTAAGATCGTAGAAAAACATTATCTATGTTGGACGAATGACGTATATTTGCAGGACGATATTTATCAAAGCCGGAACCAGCTTGTATGAAATTTACAGTCCGACAAATCGCACACCTGATTGGTGGGGAAGTAGAAGGAGATGACAGTTTAGAGATAGATCAATTCTACAAAATTGAGGAAGGACAAAAAGGTGGAATCTCATTTCTGGCGAATCCCAAATACGAAAACCACATCTATAAAACCGATTCCTCTGCCGTCATCGTTTCTGATCAGTTCAGACCTCAGAAAGCCGTAAAGTCTTCTTTGATAAAGGTTAAAGACCCATACATGGCTTTCACAGAACTTCTCACTGAATACGAGAAAATATCAAGAAAAAAACAAACGGGTAGTGAACAGCCAGCATCTATCGCTGATGGTGCACAACTTGGCGAAGACGTTTTCGTCGGTGCTTTCAGTTACGTGAGTCCGGGAGTTAAAATTGGAGTCAATACGCAGATCGCTCAGCAGGTTTTCATCGGTGAAAATGTAAGCATAGGGGCAAACTGCATCATTCATCCAGGGGTGAAGATTTATAAAGAGAGTATTATTGAAGATAACTGCATCATTCACAGTGGAGTAGTTATTGGTTGTGATGGTTTTGGTTTTGCACCACAGGCTGATGGTTCTTATAAAACCATTCCTCAACTCGGGAATGTACATATTAAAAATAATGTGAGCATCGGTGCAAACTCAACGATCGACAGAGCTACAATGGGAAGCACCATTATTGATGAAGGTGTTAAGCTGGACAATCTGGTTCAGGTGGCTCACAACGTTTCTATTGGTAAAAACACAGTGATTGCCGCACAGGCTGGCATAGCGGGATCGACTAAAATCGGTGCCTACTGTGTTATCGGTGGTCAAGTGGGTTTTGTGGGGCATATTGAGATTGCCGACGGTACAAAAATTGGAGCTCAGGCCGGTGTAAACAGTTCAATCAAAGAAAAAGGAACAAATGTGACCGGAACGCCACATTACGACCTTAAAAAATATTTAAAATCTCAGGTGTACTTTAGAAAACTTCCTGAGATAATTAAGGAAATCGAAGATAAAACGAACAAGAAATGAACTCAAAACAATCTACAGTAAGTAGTGAAGTTTCGTTATCTGGAGTAGGGCTACATTCAGGTGAAAATGTAAACCTGAGTATTGCTCCTGCCGCTATTAATCATGGAATTGTATTCCAAAGAACTGATCTGGATGGCCAGCCGCTAGTGCCGGCTTTGGTAGATTTTGTGGTAGATACCAGTAGAGGTACAGTCCTTGAAAAGAATGGTGCCCGTGTTCAAACAACAGAACATTTACTTTCCGCTCTTGGAGCTCTTCAAATTGACAATGTTCTGGTAAAATTGGATGGTCCTGAAATTCCAATCCTTGACGGCAGTGCCCTACCTTTTGTAGAATTGATTGAAAAAGCTGGGATTGAGGAACAGAATGCTCTTAGAAATTATTTCACAATAACGGAGGCTGTTCAAATCAATAATGACGATCATAGTATTGAACTCGCTGCTCTTCCATTAGATGATTATCGATTGACCGTTATGGTTGATTATCAATCAAAAGTGATCAGTTCTCAACATGCTCAGCTGCATAATCTTGCGGATTATAAAGAATATATCGCCCCGTGCCGAACTTTCGTTTTTGTTCATGAGCTCGAAACTCTGTACAAAGCAGGTTTGATCAAAGGCGGAGATCTTTCAAACGCTGTTGTTATTGCTGAAAACATTGAGTCTGATGAGCGAATGAGTCAATTGGCGGAGCTTTTGGGCAAAGAGAAGATTAGCATTGGTGAAACCGGAATTGTGAATGATGAGCCATTGAAATTCAAAAATGAGCCGGCTCGTCATAAACTGCTCGACCTGATTGGTGATTTGGTTTTAGTCGGTCGTCCTCTGAAAGGCCATATTCTGGCCGCACGTCCAGGCCATGCAGCCAATGTTGATTTGGCGAAAGCGATCAAAAAAGCCATCGCTGCAAGTGACAAATCGGCCCCAACTTTTGACCCGAATGCCGAGCCAGTATTTGATGTCAATGGGATTGCAAAACTTTTACCTCACAGGTACCCTTTCCAACTGGTAGATAAGGTTGTTTCTCTAGATGGAACCTCTGTGGTAGGAATCAAAAATATAACCATGAACGAGCCACAGTTCACAGGGCATTTTCCTGATAACCCGGTAATGCCGGGCGTTCTACAGGTTGAGGCCATTGCTCAAACAGGTGGTGTTCTCGTACTTACATCCACTGGAGAACCAGAAGCTTATTGGCCGTATTTAGTGGGTATAGACAAATGCAGGTTTTTTAAAAATGTTTTACCGGGTGATACGTTAGTTATAAAATGTACGCTTCTGGCACCTATCCGTCTGGGCGTGGCTAAAATGCATGGAGAAGCTTGGGTAGGGGATAAAATGGTCTGTAGTGTCGATATGACAGCAAGACTCGTTAAAAAATAAACTCAAAACTCACGTATGAATCAACCTCTGGCATATATACATCCAGAAGCAAAAGTAGCTCAGAATGTAGTCATTGAGCCTTTTTCCACTATTTCAAAAGACGTTACAATTGGCGAGGGTACCTGGATAGGACCAAACGTTACTATCATGGAAGGTGCCCGTATCGGGAAAAATTGTAAGATTTTCCCGGGAGCTGTTATAGCAGCTGAGCCCCAAGATCTGAAGTTTCAGGGTGAATATACAACGGTAGAAATTGGAGATAATACCACCATCAGAGAGTGTGTTACTATCAATCGAGGTACAGTCGATAAGTATAAAACAGTAGTAGGCAAAAACTGTCTTATTATGGCTTATGTGCACATAGCTCACGATTGTATTTTGGGAGATCACGTGATTTTGGCGAACTCAGTTCAGCTAGCTGGCCACATTGAAGTGGGTGACTTTGTATTTATTGGAGGTACTTCTGCGGTTCATCAATTCGTCAAAATTGGTATTCATGCCATGATAGCCGGTGGTTCACTGGTACGTAAAGACGTGCCTCCCTACATTAAGGCGGCGAGGGAGCCTTTGTCGTATTCTGGTGTTAATTCGATCGGATTACGAAGAAGAGGCTTTGATAATGATCAGATCACTGACATTCAAAATATTTACCGTTACCTCTATTTAAAGGGTTTGAATTTTACTGATGCTCAATCAGCCATAGAACTTGAACTCGCCGCTACTCCTGAAAGAGATGAGGTTCTTTTCTTTCTCAAAAAATCAGAAAGAGGTATTATCAAAAACGGTCTTAGCAGAGGAGAGGAGAAATAGATTTGGAGATTCTACTTTCAAATATTGGTAAGAAATTCAGGACGGAGTGGATCTTTCGAGGCATTGATTATCATTTTAAAGAGAGTAAATCGTATGCTATTACCGGCCACAATGGTTCCGGCAAGTCGACTCTATTAAGGGTGATTACGGGAATGATGCCTGCCAATGAAGGAAAGGTTATTTTTCAAAATCAAGGAATTGAGCTCGGCAATGATGAGACGTATAAAAGAATTTCTTTTGCCGCTCCTTATCTGGAGCTTATCGAGGAATTTACGCTTCAGGAAATTCTTGATTTTCACATCAATTTTAAGCCTCTAATTGATGGGGTTAAGAAAGATGATTTTTTTGAATTGGTTTACCTAACCAGAGAAAAGACTAAACAGCTGAAGCAGTTCTCATCGGGCATGAAGCAGCGACTAAAATTAGGTTTGTCTTTTTTTACCGAGTCAGATGTCATTTTTTTAGATGAGCCTACAACCAATCTCGATGAAACTGGCATTCAATGGTATATTGATCAGGTTTCTAAGCTCAAAAAATCTAAATTGGTTATTATTTCCTCCAATGATAAAAGAGAGTATCAATTTTGCGATGAGATTCTGGACGTTACTGCGTTCAAATAGCCACTTTTTTATCTTTGCCAGCAGCCTCTTTTTCATTCAATCTGTGTCTTTTGCATACAATCCGGCCGGGAAGTATGTTTTTGTAGAAAATAAAGGTCAATGGCCTGAAGAAGTACTATTCAAAGCTGATATCCCAGGTGGTTACCTATTGGTAAAACAACAAGGACTTCAATATTTCTTTTATGACACCAAGACTTTAGCGGGTTTACACGCAGGCCCAAAAAAGGAGGAAAATACCAGAAAAGAAGTTGAAAGGATAAAAACTCAAAATGTATTTATAGAGTTTGAAGGTTCCCAAAGACCAATTTCTAATCCGCTTGAAGAACAAGCTCAGCTGTTCAATTATTTCTATGGAAAGAATAGCACCAAGTGGGTTCAAGGGGCCAGAGGTTTCAAAGAAATTTGGCTCAAAGGAATTTATACTAATATTGATTTCAGACTTTACAGCATGGGGGAGGCTCTCAAATATGAGTATGTGGTTCATCCCGGTGCCAAAGTTTCTGATATAAGCATGGCCTATTCAGGCCATTCATCCCTTCAGATTGAAAATGGAGCATTGAAGTTGGCAACGGAGGTAAATAATTTGAAAGAGTTTGAACCTTACACTTTCCAAAAAAGTGAAAATTCACGAAGAAGTGTAAAATCATCCTTTCATCTCGAAAATGACGTTGTCTCTTTCAGGGTTTCTGACTATAATCAAAATGAAGATTTGATCATTGACCCTGAATTGATTTTCTCAACTTATAGCGGGTCAGCCTCAGACAATTGGTCGCACACGGCTACTTATGATTCGCAAGGTAACCTATACGCTGGCGGAACTGTCTTTGGACCTTCCTTTCCGGTAACTCAAAATGCGGCTCAGAACTCCGTTGGTGGTGCCACCAATTCTTCCGGATTCTTGCTCACTACCGACGTGGTAATCATGAAATATAGCTCTGATGGCCAAACTCTGCTATATTCCACATTTCTTGGCGGTACACACTCAGAAGTACCCCACAGCATGATATGTAATTCGCAGGATCAGTTAGTTGTTTTTGGAACTACTTCATCTCCTGACTTTCCGGTGAGCAATTCAGCATTTCAGAAGAACTTTAGAGGAGGGCAAACTTTAAATGGTGGCCCCATTACGACAGGAATTGGTTTTGTGAATGGAACTGACATGTTCTTAACAGTTCTCAGAGAGGACGGCTCGGCCCTTCGTGGAAGTACGCTTTTAGGAGGTTCTGAAAACGATGGGATCCATGATTACAGAGCTTTTTTGATACAAA
This sequence comes from Jiulongibacter sediminis, assembly GCF_001306455.1. Classification (GTDB taxonomy): domain Bacteria; phylum Bacteroidota; class Bacteroidia; order Cytophagales; family Spirosomataceae; genus Jiulongibacter; species Jiulongibacter sediminis. Next base: position 604,359 of record NZ_LGTQ01000005.1, read on the forward strand.
ACTATGGTGACGAGTTCAGAGGTGAAGTTTATGTCGGTCCTGATGATGATATCTACGTGGCTTCAATTACAACTTCAGATAACTTTCCGGTAGTAGGTTCAAATAGTTCATTATCATCTGGTTATGACGGAATTGTTTTTCAAATGAGTCCTAATGTTTCTCAACTCAAATGGAGTACTTATTTGGGGGGAAAACGATATGACGCCGCCTACGGTATTAGAGTTAACTCGGCAAATGAAGTTTTCGTAGTTGGAACTACGCTCAGTGATGATCTTAATGCTTCATCAAACGCCATCAATAGAACAAGACAAGGGGAAGCGGATGCGTTTGTTATCAAATTTGTAAATGGTCAGCAAGTAGCCCTGACCTATTTGGGAACTGCTGAAGAAGAAATCGGCAATTTGATAGATCTTGATACTGAGGACAATGTTTATGTTTTCGGTCTTAGTCAAGGGGCTTATCCTATTAATGGCGTGGTTTACCAGAATCCCGGCAGCGGTCAGTTTATTCATTCCCTAAATTCAAGCTTGACTGAAACTAACTTTTCGACCGTTATAGGCACTGGAAAAGGGGTAGGGATGGTTGATTTGGTGCCCACAGCTTTTCTGGTGAACGATTGCGGAAATATTTACCTGGCTGGTTGGGGAGGAAAAATCAATACAAACAATGGCTATAACCCAAACAGTACCACCGAGGGTTTACCCGTGAGCTCAGATGCCTACAGAACCGAGACTAGTGGGAATAATTATTATTTAGCTATCCTTGAAGCCGGAGCCCGTTCCCTACTATATGCAACTTATTTCGGTTCTCAAACTCCTGCTGACCCGGACGATGAACGGGGAGATCACCTGGATGGCGGAACCTGCCGTTTTGATAAAAATGGTATAATTTATCATTCAGCCTGTGTTTGCCGCGGTCAAATCACCGGAAATGTCAGCTTTCCGACTGAAAACGGACTTCAGGCCAATCATAACAGTAATAACTGTAATATGGCGGCTTTCAAGTTTGATATTGATGTTTTGGAGGCCAATTTCGATTTGGTGGATGGGAGTAGCATTAATCCGGATTCGGTTTGCCAGGGTTCAAAGTTGAAACTTGAAAATAAAAGTAAAGGGGGAATAACCTATCAATGGTCTGTTAACGGAGAGGTGATTTCCAGATTGAGAGAACCCGAATATCTTTTTGAAGAAGCCGGTAATTTTGAAATAAAACTGGAAACTTTCAATGTGGTGACCTGTGCAAAGTCTGACTCATTTTTCCGTAGCATTCATATCATTCCTTTTGAAAGTTCGGTGATGGCTGATACCTCCGTATGCGGTGGCAGCGAGGTAATATTAAATGCAGAAGGAGGAGACTTCTATACCTGGTCCCCATCAAATTTGCTGGATGACTCAGAAATTCAAAACCCGACAGCATTGGTCTCAGAAAGCACAACCTTCACTGTTTTAATTAGCAATGATTTATGTTCTGTTGAGCGGGAGGTCACTTTATTAGTGGAAGATACCAAAGAGGATTTCATTGTCACCGAGAGTTCTGAAATATGCTCAGGTGATGAAGTTATTCTGAAAGCCACCGGTCTGGCAGATTATTTTGTCTGGTCTTCATCTGATATATCTGAATTGGAATCAGATAGTTTGACAGTACAGCCTTTTATTAGCTCTACTTACACGGTTCAGGCTTTTTACGCCGATGGTTGTAAGCCTAAGAAAGAGGTCAGTCTTTTGGTAGATGATTCCTATGCTCCTGATTTTGACTATTCCATTGAGTATGATTGTGGGAAGCCGTTTGAGCTAAAGTTTGAAAATCTTTCTTCCGGAAGTGCCTTGTACACATGGAAAATGGGCAATGGTGATTCGCTGTCTTCACAAATTCCTGAGAATTATACTTATGCTGCTCCCGGCATCTATGAAGTTACTGTTGATGCTCAGAACCCTATCGGTTGTGTTTTGAGTATCACAAAGCCTGTTGAGATACCTGAAGATGATGGACTTATCCCCAATGCGATTTCACCAAACAATGATGGAAAAAACGATACGTTTATTATTGGGATGAGCAATGTTCATCTCAAGATTTTTAATCGGTGGGGCAAAACAGTTTTTGAGTCTGAGGATTATCAAAATGACTGGGGCACGGATGTTGCAATAGGAACTTATTATTACGAAATACAGATTCCAAACGGTAGAAATTGTAAAGGGTGGATTGAAGTATTTCCTTAATTTTGAATACAAGAAATATTAAGAAAATGAAAAGGGTATTATTTTTAGCAGTTATTGTTTCATTCGCGGCTATTTCCTCAAAGGCTCAGGGCTATACTGTTTTTGGGGAAAGCTTTAAGCCAGGTAATTCTCTGGTTAATGTCAACGACCTGACAGAAGAAATGAAAGACATGACAGTAGAAGTTAAAGGTGAGGTAGTTGAAGTATGTCAGGTAAAAGGCTGCTGGATGAAAATCAAAATGGACAACGGTGAAACCATGCGTGTGACTTTTAAAGACTATGGTTTCTTTATGCCCAAAGATTTGGCTGGCAACTCTATCATTTTTAAGGGCGTGCCGACTGTAGCAACAACATCAGTTGAGGATTTACAGCATTATGCAAAAGATGCCGGAAGGTCAGATGCAGAAGTTGCTCAAATCACTCAACCAAAAGTGGAAATGACTTTTGAAGCTACTGGTGTACTGGTGCCTGCGGCATTTTAATAGGTAGATTTCAAATGCTATTTATAAAAAAAGCTCCTGAGAAGGAGCTTTTTTTAATCTCTTGTATTTCTTCGTTCCCGTAATTCTCTCAAAATCATCTGATTAAATTCACGTTCTGCTAAAAGTAAATCTGAGTATTGTTTAGCAGAAATCACCTCTAGAAATTGAGGACGATAACTTTTTGCTAAAGCCAACTCTTTTTCACGAAGCTTGAAAACTTCATCCTGGCGGGCAATCTCATTATCTTCGTTTCGCTGTCCACGAGTTTCACGAAGCTTTGATCGCAAATCCTGATTTAGCTGACGTTTTTCTTCGTCATATCTGTCATAAATGGGCCAGAAAGACTTTGCCTGTTCCTCTGTAAGAGAGATCTTTTGAGTAATCATTCCAACTTTCATAGCCCTCAGTTTCTCAAATTGTTCCCGGCTCGGTGGTCCACCAGGCCGTTGTGCCCATGAAATCATTGACCCGAAAATTAATAGAGAAAGCAGTAAACCTTTCAGTTTCATTTTAAATATCGTTAGCGTATTGTAAATCAATTAATTGCAGTAGCTCATCTTCACTGATTTCATCAAGAGGGTCGATATTTAAACCATTTGCTTCAAAACTATCATCCACAATCGAAGCAAAGTCTACCATATCTAACTCTTGATTCTCAAGGTAGCTTACCAGCGTTTCTGTTTCAAAATCAGCAAAAGCGATTTCAGAATTGGTTGCGGTATTATTTGAATTCAAAAAGAAATATCCGGCGGCTCCAATTGCTAATACCACTGCGGCCGCTCTTACATAGGTAGTACTGTTTCTCCAGATTTTGGTAAAAACACTTTGAGAAGGTTTATTCTGAAGGGTTTGACCTAAAACACTATTTTCTAGTTGTTGAAAATAACCCTCAGGAGCCTGGAAAGGATGTTCTATGCCCAACGGTAAATGAAATACACTCCTTTCTGTCTTGTCTAAAATTCTTTTTTCAAATTGTGCGAAATACTTTGAATCCGCTTTGAAAGGATGATCCACGTCAAGAGATAAATGCGTAGCACCACGCTCTACCTTACTTAAGATACTCTCTTCCAATTGTTTGAAGTAATCTGAATCTCCTTTGAAAGGTGTTTTTTCAGTATGTTTTTGATCCTTTTTCATGATTCAGTGCTTTGATGTCATTTTGACACAAAGGTTTAATCAAGCTCTATTATTTCTTCAATTTTTTTCTTCGCAGCATGATAGTTCGCTTTGAGACCTCCGATACTGGTATCGGTAATTTCTGCAATTTCCTCGTAAGTCAGGTGTTCAAAATACTTGAGATTAAAAACAAGCCTTTGCTTTTCAGGCAATTGCAATACAGCCTTTTGAAGAGCTATTGCGATATCATCTCCGGAAATATGTTGGGCTTTGCCACCGCCAGAATCTAGCATCCTTAAAAGCTCAGGATTCTCATCCATAGAGATATTATTCTGACTTTTTCTTCTTCTTAGAAAAGTAAGAGCTTCATTGGTGGCTATTCTGTAGAGCCAGGTATAGAGATTAGAGTCCCCTCGGAACTTGTCAAGATTCTTCCAGATTTTTACGAAAGCCTCTTGTAATACATCATCAGTATCATCATGATCAATGACAATCTTTCGAATGAGAAAGTACAATCGCTCTTTATAGGTTGAAAGGATTAATCTGAAAGCTTCGGGGTGTTTCTCCTCGTCTTCCAGCAATTGAATGATGTCTTTTTCTTCTGCCATATAAAAAAGGGTCAGCCTGAAAACACAGACTGACCCTTAAAATTAGTCAATTCTATTAACTCTTACGAGCGATAACTTTCAAAGTCTTTTCAACGATAGCTTCAGCTGAAAGACCATATTTTGCCATCAATTGCTCCGGTGTACCAGACTCACCGAATGAATCATTCACTGCCACATACTCCTGAGGAGCAAGGAAATTCTGAGCCAGAGTCTGAGCCACAGCATCGCCTAAACCACCATTTGCCTGGTGCTCTTCGCAAGTAACCACACATTTTGTCTTTCTTACAGACTTCAAAATTGCAGCGGTATCCAAAGGCTTAATCGTATGAATATTAATGATTTCAGCATCAATTCCTTTTTCAGCTAAAATTTCACCAGCCTGAATCGCTTCCCATACTAAATGGCCTGTAGCGAAAATACTGACGTCTTTACCTTCATTTACCGTCCATGCTTTACCAATTTCAAATTTTTGGTTTGGATCAGTGAAAATAGGCACTTTCGGACGTCCAAATCTTAAATAAGCCGGGCCAACATGATCTGCGAGTGCGATAGTTGCCGCTTTCGTTTGGTTATAATCACAAGGATTAATCACCGTCATGTTTGGCATTGATCTCATCATGGCGATATCCTCAAGAATTTGGTGTGTAGCACCATCTTCACCAAGAGTAAGGCCGGCGTGAGAAACAGCAATTTTTACGTTCTTATTTGAGTAAGCTATCGACTGTCGAATCTGATCATAGACACGACCTGAACCAAAATTTGCGAAAGTAGTCGGGTAGGGGATGTATCCACCGATGGTCAAACCGGCAGCAATACCCATCATGTTTGCTTCCGCAATACCTGTCTGGAAAAAACGCTCTGGGTTTTCTTTGATAAAAGTGGCAGTTTTCAATGAACCAACGAGGTCAGCACAGAGTGTAACCACCTTCGGGTTAGTTCTGCCAAGTTCAGTCATACCATCACCAAAACCTGAACGAGTATCTTGCTTTTCTGTATATGTATATTTCTTCATTTCTATTCAGATTTTAGGATTAATAATCGCCAAGTGTTTCAGGTAACTGAGCTAAAGCGGCCGCTAATTGCTCATCGTTTGGAGCAATACCATGCCATTTATGGCTACCCATCATAAAATCAACACCGGCACCCATTTCTGTATTCATCAGAATCATAATTGGCTGACCTTTTCCACTGATTCTTTTGGCTTTACGAAGGCCTTTCACCACTTCTTCCATATCGTTGCCGTTGGCAATTTCCATTACTCTCCAGCCGAAAGCTTTATACTTGGCTTTCAGGTCGCGGTTGTTCATCACCTGATCGGTAGAACCGTCAATCTGCTGTCCGTTGAGGTCAATCACTGCAACAAGGTTATCTACTTTGTGATGTGGGGCAAACTGAGCTGCTTCCCAGATTTGGCCTTCCTGTTGCTCACCATCACCCATTAAGACATAGACCATTCGGTCATCTCCATTGAGCTTTTTCGCCAATGCAGCACCAATAGCCACTGACATCCCCTGACCCAATGAACCTGAAGCCACACGGATACCCGGTAGGTGTTCATGAGTAGTAGGGTGACCCTGAAGCCTGCTGTCTATTTTTCTGAAAGTAGAAAGCTCGGCAACATCAAAATATCCTCTTCTGGCAAGAACTGAATAGAAGACTGGTGAAATGTGGCCATTAGAAAGGAAAAACAGGTCTTCATTAACGCCATCCATTCTAAATGACAAGAAACCACCTTTACCTTTTCTGTTGCTAATTTTCATTTGCTGGAAATAAAGGCCTACCAGCAAATCTGTACAGCCCAATGAGCCGCCTGGGTGGCCTGAGGCACATCCGTGCACCATCCTCACAATGTCTCTTCTAACCTGCGAAGCGATGTCTTCAAGTTCTTTGATTTGCATTAAAAAGTCGATTTTGATTGTAAACGGCACAAAAATAGCCATTTCTTCACAATAAGGAAGAATAACTTCATTTAATTAAATGTCATATTGACAATTATTAAAAAAGGTAAATAAAAAAGGGCTGGAGCCCTTTGACAAATTATGCCAGAATCTGATCTGTATGTTCTTTCGCCTTTACATTATCAATGATGTTTTCAATAACACCATTTTCATCAATAACAAAGGTGGTTCTTACTGTTCCCATATACTTTTTGCCATACATTTGCTTCTCCTGCCAAACTCCGTAGGCCTCGTTAAGGGCTTTTTCATCGTCAACAAGTAAGTCGAAAGGCAAGTCGAATTTTTTAATAAAATTCTGGTGCTTCTTCGCTGAATCAGGGCTTACTCCGAGTACCTTGATACCTTTTGAGGTATACTGCTGATAATTATCCCTGATATTACAGGCCTGGGTAGTACAGGTTGGAGTATTGTCTTTAGGATAGAAATAGAGGACTACTTTCTGGCCTTTAAAGTCGCTCAGTTTGACGGTTTCGTTATTTTGATTCTTAACTTCAAAATCAGGGGCTTTGTCACCTATTTTTAATGCCATTTTATAATGTTGATTTAAAGGTTTGTGTATTATTACAATTGTCAGTTACTCTAAAAACAATTTCCCCTGAAAATGGTTTACTCTCTTTCTTTTCAGACCAGGCTAAACCATTTTTGTATTCATACTCCATTAAAGTCCACTCTCCGTTTATATAGCATTCAAAGCTTTTTATGCCGGAAAGTCCGTCACTAATTTTAAAAGTCAGCTTATCGGAGTTCAGGCTCACTGCCCGAATTTCCGGCTTTTCACTATCTCTGAGAATTTCATAAGTCGAAAACTCTTTTGGATTAAACTCAATGACATCACCATTCCAACTACCACCAACATAAGTAGGTCTTCTACCGCTTGTTATATAAACCTTATCTTTTTCCAGATCAATTTCGGGTCTATTTACTCGCCAACGAGCTTTAAAGCGTCCGCCAAGCGGCTTGTCGTCTTTGTCCATGAATAGTTTATCGTCCGAAGACCGAATGTTGAGAAACAAAGTATGATAGAGCTGATTCTCAAAGTCAACTTCGAAATCGCGATCTTTAATTGTATTTCTTTCAGGACTTACCGAATGGGTGACAGGTAGTTCAAAGGTTTTTCCTTTAAATACGTATTGGGCAAAAAAGTCATCTCTTAAATCTACTAAATATGTGTTCTCAGTGGCGTTTTCATAAGCGGGCATCACTGGTTTTTGACGGTTTCCGTCAAGAAGAATTAAAGGTTCGGCAATTTTGCTTGTGATGATTTTTAATATACTATCGTAAAGTTCTACTTTATGACTTTCATACTTCCCAAGTTTTTTTAGTGATTCTCCGGTCGATTGATTCTGATTTAAATCAAAAAGTAAACTACGTGTGTTTTTATAACTGTCTTGAAGAGTCACGGAAATATTTGCCTTACCCGATTGGCGAAGATTAAATACCCCCATATTCTGATCATATTCGTAGAAATCCATAGTATTTCCACGCTCAAAATAGGCCTTGTGAAGTTTATCATTTTCTTCCACCATTCTTTTATAATTGGTGTGAAGATTCATATCCAACTTATTATGAAATGCCAGACGATCGAGGTTGAAGGAGTACGTCGGTATCTCATTGGCTTTGACCTCAATATTTTTGATACCTAACCTAAAAGGACTTGTATGTGATTTGTCATAAGTGTATAATTCAAGGCCTACATCGCCCCAAACCGAGATATTCCGATTAATCGTATAATTTCCATTTGCGTCAAGAGTTACCGGAAAATCAAAAGTTCCGAATTCGCCGTTTACTCGGGCATCTTTTGACATACAACGTAGGCTCACATATTCAATTACCGGTGCTCTGTTATCCTGAACTTCACTAAAGCCAAACATCGAAGGGTCCAAGGTGTTTTCTTCTGCATCTCTGATTTCAAAATGAAGGTGGGGACCACCGCTTCCTCCCGTATTTCCACTGATAGCGACCATCTCACCTTTATTCACGGGAAGTTCATTCGGTTCAAAATAGAGGTCGACCTCCCATTCTTGCTGCTCATATTGTTCCTTAGTCAGTCTCTTTTTGATTGCAGAAGCATATTCTTTGAGGTGGCCATAAACTGTTACCAAACCATTTGGATGAGTAATATAAAGTGCATTGCCGTATCCACCGCGACTCACTTTGATGCGGGAAACATAGCCATCAGCTGCGGCATACACTGATTTCCCTTCACGTCCGCCAGTGCGTATATCCAGGCCGGCATGAAAGTGGTTTATCCTGAGATCACCGAAAGTGCCGGAAAGCGAAGCTTGTCTGCCCGGATCAATAGGGAAGATAAAGTAACCCTGAGGATACTCTTCTTCTACAAGAAATTGAGGTTGTTTCCTCTCAACAACCTCGTTTGGCCAAAATGAGGCCAGAAATAAAAAAATATAGGGTAGCAAATAATTCAATGTTTACTTTACCTCAAAATCCAACATAACATTCCCCTCCAGACTTGCCTGAAGTCTGTCACCAATTTTAACTTCTGCCACACCAGCCGGAGTGCCCGTAAATAGAAGATCGCCTGTTTTCAGAGTAAAAAATTTTGAGACGAAACTTATAAGATAATCAAAAGTGTAAATCATAAGGCCGGTGTTTCCTTTTTGTCGAAGCTCGTTATTCACTTTCAAATCGAAATTCATGTTTGAAAGGTCAAATTTTTCTTTAGAAACAAAATCTGAAATTGGAGCTGAGCCATTGAAGCCTTTGGCCAAATCCCACGGCAATCCTTGTTCTTTTAAACGAGTCTGAATATCACGTGCGGTGAAGTCAATTCCCAGGCCAATTTCATCGTAGTATTTGTGTGCAAATTTTTCCTCAATATTCTTCCCCACCTTGTTGATTTTCAAAACCACCTCGAGCTCATGGTGAATTGAATTTGAAATAGAAGGGTAATAAAAGGGCTCATTGCCTCGTAAAACGGCCGTGTCTGGCTTTGTAAAGATAACCGGCTCGGTGGGAACATCATTTTTTAACTCTTCAATGTGGGCAACATAATTTCTGCCGACAGCGATAATTTTCATACTGGAACGTTTTGTTCGTAAGATTTTGCAAATTTACCGAAACAACGAACAAACGGTACCAAATCACATCTAAATTTCAATTTTACCTCAACTAAAAATGAACACATTTAAAAAGATATTTATAGCCTTGGTAGGCATTGGCTTTGTAATCCTCTCTTGCCAAAGAGTGCCAATCACCGGAAGGAAACAATTTGTTGGCCTTGTTTCTTCTGACCAGATGCTACAATTAAGTTTTGCACAATATGATGGCTTTATGGATACTTCCAAGGTGGTATCTACACGTCAAAAAGAAGGAGCAATGGTGGCAAGGGTTGGTTCGCGTATAAAAAAGGCTGTTGAGGACTACCTGATTGCCAACAACTACAGCGAGGTGATTGATGGTTATCAATGGCAGTTTAATACTGTAGAAAATGATCAATTAAATGCCTGGTGTATGCCGGGTGGCAAGGTCTGTTTCTATACCGGTATTCTTCCCATTTGTCAGAATGATGAAGGAATAGCCGTTGTAATGGGGCATGAGATAGCCCATGCAATAGCAGAACACGGCCGTGAGCGTATGAGTCGTGCTATGGCCGCAAATGGGATTACTCAGGTCGGAGCAGTGGCCGCAGGAATTGCCACTAAAAGTGAAGATGTCATGCAGGTCGCCGGACAGGTTCTGGGGATTGGTACTCAGGTAGGAGGGGTGCTTCCTAACAGTCGAAAGCAGGAATCAGAAGCTGATAATCTTGGATTAATTTTTATGGCCATGGCAGGATATAATCCTCAGGAGGGTGTTGCTTTTTGGCAAAGAATGCAGAAAGCAGGCGAAGGTAGCCAGAAACCACCTCTTATTTTAAGTACGCACCCTGCCGATGATCAGAGAATTGCTGATATGGAGAAAATGATGCCGAAAGCAATGAAATATTATTACGCCTACGGTGGACAATAGAAATAATAACTGACAACAAGGAGGGACTTTTCTATTAGAGAAGTCCCTTTTAATTACCTCTATAGTTCCTTAAGATTCGTTCTTTTTGATTCCAAGCGTTCCATCTTTTACATGAAGATCACGCTGAGGGAAAGGTATTTCGACGTTTTCATCTCTGAATTTCTTCACCACCATAAAACGTAGTTCACTTTTGGTGTTCTCAATTAAAAAGCCGTTGCTACTCCAGAATAACAATTGAAAATCAAGTGAACTGTCTCCAAAATTCGTCAATCGAACGATGGGGGCATGAGCAGTTGTATTCACATCCGGATGCTCTTCTGCACATTCTGTTAGTATTCTCTTGACCTGTTCGGGGTCACTTCCGTAAGCTACTCCTACCTTAATATCAAAACGTGTCAGAAAGGCATTGTGGCTCCAGTTTACCACATTCTCTGTAATGAACTTATGGTTGGGTACGATGATTACAATACCGTCACGGGTGAGAATTTCACTGGTTCTAAGATTAATTTCAGTTACCCGACCCACAATACCATCGACCTCCATGATATCACCGATTTTAACGGTACCCTCAACGAGGAGAAATACTCCCGAAACGATATCAGAGAAAATTTGCTGAAGACCAAGCCCTAAACCAACCAGTAAGGCGGCAGAACCGGCAAGAAGTAGTGTTATTTCAAAACCAACGGCTTCAAGACTTAATACTATAGCAATTACCCAAATGAAATATTTGATCAACAGCCAGAAACTCTCCTTATTTCGTTCATCTAAAGCCTTTCTTGTGACAAGCCTGTTCAAAATAGACTTGATTGAAAAAAGAAGTATTCTTGTTGTAATCAGAATGATGACAACAAGGAGCAAGTCCAGTACTTCCAGACTAAACTTTTCAAATTCCAGAAGCTTAAAACTCAATATTTCTTTGATTCTATTCATTGCTGCACAATCCTGATATCTTCCGTTTTTAATCGAATTTTTAACCAATCCTCCATTTGTGACAGGCGTTTTCCACGAACTGCTGCCTTAGTGTCAATGTAAACCATTGTTACTGTATCAATTTTGCCTTCTTTTTGATATATCTTTAGTTTGCTAAAGGCACTGGCTTCCACTTCCGGATATTGAACTTCCAGTTCGGCACAAACATCTGCTTGAATTCGGTCATATGCGGTGTAAGTACTTAGCTGTTCTTCCAGAAGGTTTATTCTTTGGTCTTTGGTTTCTACGAGTTCTTCATTTTTTCGGTAAAGGTCCTCGATGATACCCGCCCTCATGGTCTCAGCATCAGGCATATCCAGGTTATTCTTATTTTGACGAATCACCAAATTGGCATCTGCAATATTATAATCCGCCAGTTCTTTCTGTAAACGAGAAACTTCATAATCAGGAATTTCCGACCCGAATAGAAAGACCTCTATGAGCTTTTCTTTGGGCTCAATTTTTTGCTCTAAAACCCGACTATCCTCATATTGAAACTCATTGGTAATAAAAGCATTGGCATTTCTGGTGAAGATACTTCTTTTCACAATACCGTATCCCAAATAGATACTGGGCACCATGGTAATAATGGCCACAATCCAAACGTAAGTCTGCATTTTTCGCTGTTGAATAGCATCCACCCACTTCTTACTTGGAATGCCCATGAAGCGAATAATCAAAATCGTAGAAACGGTGATGAAAACACTGTTAATAAAGAAAAGGTAGGTGGCTCCGAGGAAGTAATTCAGGTTTAAGGTAGCAATTCCGTAACCCGCCGTACAAAGTGGGGGCATGAGTGCTGTAGCAATAGCAACGCCCGGTATAGCATTTCCCTTGTCTTTTCGGGTAGAGGCCACAATACCCGCTAATCCGCCAAAGAACGCGATGAAAACATCCCAAATCGTTGGAGTTGTTCGTGAAAGAAGTTCAGATTGAGCATCGCTCAAAGGGGTTAAAGCAAAATAAGCTGCAGAAGCAAAAACTGAAATCAAAACTGCAGCCATTAAGCTTCTGAATGACTTTTTGATCAATGGAAAATCGTAAATTCCAACTCCAAGACCCATTCCCATAATAGGCCCCATAAGAGGAGAGATAAGCATGGCTCCGATAACTACGGCTGTGGAGTTCACATTTAAACCAACCGAAGCCACGATTATGGCAAACATCAGAATCCAAAGGTTAGTGCCCCTGAATTCTACACCTTTCTCAATGGTCGCGATAATCTCATTATAAGAAGCCCTATCGGACTCCAGGTCCAGGAATCTCTTAATGAATTCCCTTAGTTCTTTCCAGATTTGATTCATTCTTTTATATAAAAAAGCTCCGTAATCCTGATGATTACGGAGCCTAAGATAGTAAGTCTTTCTTTATTACTTCAGTACACTTTGTACCAATTCTGCTGCTTCTTTTAGTTTTACAGCAGACGATACTTTCAAACCTGATTCATTGATAATTTTAGCACCTTCTTCGGCATTTGTACCTTGAAGACGTACAACGATTGGTACTGGAATCTCACCGATTGACTTATAGGCTTCCACAATACCATTGGCCACTCTGTCACATCTTACAATACCGCCAAAGATGTTTACGAAAATAGCCTTAACGTTGGGGTCCTTAAGAATGATTCTAAAACCGGCCTCAACGGTTTGAGCGTTTGCTCCACCCCCTACATCAAGGAAGTTCGCAGGCTCACCTCCGTAAAGTTTGATGATGTCCATAGTAGCCATCGCCAAACCGGCTCCATTTACCATACAACCTACGTTTCCGTCAAGTTTGACATAGTTAAGATCACTCTCTGAAGCTTCTACTTCCATTGGATCTTCCTCAGATTTATCTCTTAATTCAGCAATATCTTTCTGACGATAAAGAGCATTGTCATCGATGTTTACTTTAGCATCAACAGCTAAAATTTTATCATCTGACGTCTTCAATACTGGGTTGATTTCAAACATAGAAGAGTCGGTTCCTTCATATGCCTGATAAAGAGCATAGATGAATTTCACCATCTCCTTGTTAGCAGCACCGGTAAGACCAAGCTTGTTGGCTACTTTACGAGCCTGGAAGCCCTGAAGACCAACACGTGGGTCAATCCATTCTTTGATGATTTTTTCAGGAGAGTTCTCTGCTACTTCTTCGATATCCATTCCTCCCTCAGTAGAGGCCATGATCACATTACACGCCTTAGCTCTGTCAAGCAAAATAGACATGTAGTATTCTTTTGGCTCGCTATCTCCAGGATAGTAAGCATCTTCAGCGATCAACACTTTATTAACTACTTTTCCTTCAGGACCGGTTTGATGTGTTACCAGTGTATTGTGAAGCAGATTTGTAGAAATTTCTTTTACATCCTCCGGAGATTTAGCCAACTGAACACCACGCTGCTCAGTGCCAACAATTTTACCTTTACCGCGACCGCCGGCGTGAATTTGTGATTTTACAACCGCAAATTTGGAATTCGTCATTTTGGCAATCTCTTTATACGCAGAAACTGCTCTGTCAGGTGAATCTGCTACGATTCCACGCTGAATTCTTACTCCGTACTTCGCTAAAATTTCCTTACCTTGGTATTCGTGAATGTTCATTGGTTATATCTATGAAAATTGAACTTTTCTAATTCGTGGCAAATTAGCTAATTAATTGCTTCGTTCATAAAAAAATACCCGTGAAAAACTGATATTATTGTGATTAAAATAGAAAGCGATTCATGCTCAAAGGCGTAGATATAAAAAAGAAATATGGTGAATTAGAGGTTCTGAAAGGAATTGACCTTGAAATTCAATCCGGCGAAATTGTTGCTATAGTTGGTCCTTCCGGTGCCGGAAAAACTACACTTCTACAAATTTTAGGAACCTTGGATAAGGCTGATTCAGGAAAGATATTTTTGGATAATACGGAGTTAAGTGGTCTGAATGATAAGTCATTAGTTAGGTTGAGAAATGAAGAGCTGGGATTTGTTTTTCAGTTTCACAATCTGATGGCCGAGCTTACCGCATTGGAGAATGTTTCATTACCAGGCTGGATTGGTAAAAGAAATGAAGAAGCGGTAAAGGCAAAGGCAGCAAAACTTTTGGAAACGCTCGGATTGGGAGAGAGAAAAGATCATCTGCCATCTGAGCTTTCAGGGGGAGAACAGCAACGGGTAGCGGTTGCAAGAGCTCTGGTGAATGACCCCAAAATCATTTTTGCAGATGAACCGACTGGGAACCTTGACACCAAAAACGCGGATGAACTTCATCAGCTCTTTTTTGACATCAGAGAACAATTTAACTGCTCTTTTGTGATTGTTACACACAATAAAGATCTCGCCGCTCAGGCTGATCGAACTATTACTTTGAAAGACGGTTTATTAGTCTAAAATAACTAGCCTTGGAAACTAAGAAGCAAAAACTCTATATCATTCTCTGTGGTATTTTTTTAACAAATGCCATCACAGCCGAAATTATCGGAGCCAAAATTTTCAGCCTTAGTGATACATTGGGTATGGATATCAAGGGCTTTTCATTTCTTGGAATGGATATGGGTTTTGCTCTATCGGCTGGAACGTTAAACTGGCCTATTGTTTTTATTATTTCGGATGTCATTAATGAGTATTTCGGAAAGAAGGGCGTTAAGTTCATTTCGTACCTGACAGCTGCACTCATTACTTTTAGTTTTGCCGTAATCTATTTGGCTGTTTCTGTAAGGCCGGCAGAATTCTGGTTAGATGTCAATTCAACTGACACTCAAGGTAACCCTATCAATATCAATGAGGGTTTCAAAATGATTTTCAGGCAGGGAATGGGAATTATTATTGGTAGCATCGCCGCATTTTTAATAGGCCAAATACTTGATGCTCTGGTTTTTCACCGTTTGAGAAGAATTACAGAAAACAGGCTGGTTTGGTTAAGAGCGACGGGTTCTACAGTTTTCTCTCAGTTTTTTGATTCGTTCCTGGTCATTTTCATTGCCTTTTATGTCTTCGGCAACTGGTCTTTTAATCAGGTGATTCAGGTGGGTACCAATAACTATTTGTATAAATTTCTTGTGGCCATTGCATTGACTCCACTTGTTTACCTCGCTCATTTCCTAATTGATAAATGGCTTGGCAAGGAGAATTCTAAGGAATTAATCAGTGAGGCAACTAATGCAGATTAATTATCTGAAGGTACGTATTTCTCGAAATCAGGAATAGAACTGCATGAACCTGATGAGCAAGAGGAACATCCAGATTGATTTTTCCCATTTTTCAGAATAAAACGATCAGATCCTTTTTTGATTAAATAGCCTAGAGCACCTCCAAAAAGTGCCAGAATCAATATATTTTCTAAAACTACCATTCTCCTTTACAGATTTTTATATGTGCCAAATGGTGCTGACCATGCCAGGCGTATAGTGCCATCACCGTTTTAATATTCCAGAGTTTTTTGGACTCAGGGTGGAAGTATTGCTTGTTTAATTCGTCATCAGTATAAGATGACAATAAGGCTACCACTTTGGCGTGAATGCTTTTAATCATATTCACTGAAACGTCTATTGGTAATTGATAATCAGCTTCTTTAGCCCATCTGTCTTCAAAATAAGCTTTAATATGAGGGGTTTCCTCCGTTTGCGTCCACTTTAACCTGACCAGCATATTCATATGACTATCAGCAACATGATGAATAACCTGCCTCGCCGTCCAACCACCTGGCCTATAAGCCGTTGAAAGTTGTTCTTCCGAAATATCTGAAGTAACAGTGGCCAATTCTTTAGGGAAATCTCCCAGATTCTGAAGAAATTCATCAAGTTCAGCACGAGTATAAGAATCCTGAGCTTTGAAGTTTCCAATGGGATATTGCAATTCTTTCATATTGAATCAATTAAACCAAAAACGTTTTATTTCAGACAGAAGTTCTTTGTGAACCGCATTTCCGGCGACAACAAACCCTCCAAATAAATGATCATCACTTCCCTCAAAATCTGTGACTATTCCCCCGGCTTCTTCAACAAGTAAAATTCCGGCAGCCATGTCCCATGAATTGAGATTGTACTCATAAAAACCGTCAAAATATCCACTTGCTACGTATGCCAGATCAATGGCGGCTGATCCAAAACGCCTCAAACCATGAGTTTTTTGCATTAATGACTCAAGGATAAGAAGATACTTATCCATATTTTCAAATTTGTAGTACGGAAAACCTGTGGCTAATAAGCTTTCACCTAAAGTTTGAGACTGAGCCACCTTGATGGAGCGACCATTACAAAAAGCACCACCACCTTTTATCGCGGTATACATTTCATTAACCGGTATATGATAAATCACACCGACCAATACTGTTTTGCCCTTGGCCAAAGCCAGACTAACCGAGTAATTCGGAACATTATGAATGTAATTAGCTGTACCATCAAGTGGGTCAATAATCCAGTTCAGGCCGTCCATATCTGCAGTATCTGCCGTTCCTTCTTCTGTAATGAACCCCGCTGCTGGCAAAATTTGACGTAGTTGAGATACAATCAGTTTCTCCGCTTGTTTATCAACATAAGATACCACATTATTGACATCTTTGTACTCTACAGCCTCAGAATAAAACCTTTTACGCTCGTTTGCAATGAACTCTCCGGCTTCCTGAGCCGTTTTTTGAAGCTTTTCGCAAATATCCTTTAAATCATTCTTTTCCATACTAAATATGATCTCATCAGTACAATTCCTGCAATGGGCAGAATGGCTACATTAAATGTTTGTGGTAAAAACTTGAACAGTAGGAGCAAGGCGATTACCATAACCATTTGAACCAGAAAAACCTTTTTCACTAAAGGCTGTTTTGCTTTTTTCTTAACAAAAAGTGCTAAAGGAAAAAGAATCGGCAGAGCCCATAATACATTCCAGTTGTATTCAGTTACTCCGTGATCAGTAAAAAACCAAAGGAGTAAAAAGATAAAACCGCATAGACCTGTTAGAGTGAAAAGAACTTTATCCAGCGACAAATACCATTTTCCACTCTGAGATTCTCTATAACTGATGAAAAGAAAAGCCAGAAACAAAATAGCGAAGAACATAAATGGCTTTATTGGAAGCGACTTTGATTCATTTGAAGCCATATTCAAATCGTACTTCGTTTGTACTAGAGGAAACCATTCGCCATTTCTTCTAATTTTAGCCGAGTCAAAGGCTGCCATCAAATTATCAGGAATAAACATTGCCCGATAGGCGTTGGTGGTCTCATCGGCTGGAACTCCAATTAACAAGTCCATCCCAAACTCTGACCAGTCATTATTGCTTTTCTGACTGCTAATTTTTATCCAATCCCGGAAGGACTTTTCTGCATTCAATGTTTGGCTGAACTGTAAACTATCTCCTGTGGCATACTCCAGAACATCTCTGACTCTTGTAGAGCAGTTGTCATAAAAGAATTTGTATCGATACTCACGATTTTCTGGTTGATAATTCTCCATCAGGAAATCAAAAAATCGTTGTTTTTGCTCTTGGTTGAGGTTTAATACCTGCTGTGTTACCTTTCGGTTTTCGCTGATCCAGTAAGGCGTTTCATCTCTGAAATTATAGGCTCCTATTTCGTAGGGGAGGGTTCCTCTGAGAAATTTGAGATAAAAACTCTCTTTTCTGAAGTCGAAAACTCCATAATTAAAATTGACATCAATTCCCTGAACAGGATCTTTAACCCGAATGGCTGTATGACCAGCGAACGACCACAATTCTTCGCCCGGGGAAATGGTTAGGAGAGAAATTTCGGATTGTTCCGACAGTTTCTGAGGCTGAAACTGTGCAAATAATTTTGTACCAACAAGCAGTACAAAAGTCAGGAATAGTAGTTTTTTCATTCAGAATGCAATATAAAATAAAGAAGCACGGCTTTTGCCGTGCTTTCCTATTTATTGTTCTACTGCCTTTTCTTTCTTTTTACTGAAGGTCAGTTCTTCACCTTCACCTGAATAATCGACGATAAGTATATCGGCTTCTTTGACATCACCCTTGAGAATCTCCTCTGCCAGTGGGTCTTCTACATATTTTTGAATAGCCCTATTTAAAGGTCTGGCTCCATATTGCTGGTCATAACCTTTTTCAGCAATGAAATCCTTGGCTTTGTCAGTTACCTCAATTTCATAACCGAGGCTGTTAATTCTCACAAAAAGTTTCTTCAGCATCAAATCGATAATCTGATGAATTGATTCTCTGCCAAGTGAATCAAAAATGATAACATCATCAAGACGGTTCAAAAACTCAGGAGAGAAAGTCTTTCTCAGGGCATTTTGAATAGTACTTTTTACCGCTTCCTCCTGATTATCTTTTCTTGCCTTTGTGGCAAAACCGATTCCTGCACCAAAATCTTTCAAATCTCTAACACCAATATTTGATGTCATGATGATAATGGTGTTTCTGAAATCTACTTTTCTACCAAGGCTGTCGGTCAAAATACCATCATCTAATACCTGAAGAAGAATGTTGAAGACATCAGGATGAGCTTTTTCAATTTCATCAAGCAGAATCACCGAATAAGGCTTTCTTCTAACTTTTTCAGTAAGTTGACCACCTTCTTCATATCCTACGTAACCCGGAGGAGCTCCCACAAGTCTGGAAATGCTAAACTTCTCCATGTATTCACTCATATCTATTCTGATAAGTGAATCTTCACGGTCGAAAAGATATTCAGTTAGAGCTTTAGCCAATTCTGTTTTACCAACACCCGTAGGGCCAAGGAATATGAATGAGCCAATAGGCTTTTTCGGATCTTTCAGGCCAACGCGAGTTCTTTGAATAGCTTTGACGAGCTTTTTGACCGCACCATCCTGACCAATTATTCTTCCTTTCAGAGCATCTCCCATCTTCAGAATACGCTCTCCTTCGTCCATATTGACCTTGTTAATTGGAATACCAGTGATTTGTGCAATCACCTCACCAATATTCTCCTCAGTCACCAAATGACGCTTTGATTTACTTTCTTCCTCCCAAGCCTCTTTGACACGATCAAGCTGATCAATCAGTTTCTTTTCCTTGTCTCGTAGCTGAGCCGCTTCTTCATAACGCTGACTCTTAACTACCGCATTTTTCTCAACCTTGATATCCTCAATGGCCTCTTCAAGGTCAATGATTTCCTGTGGTACATGAATATTGCTGATGTGCACACGGGCTCCTACTTCATCAATAATATCAATGGCTTTATCTGGTAAGAATCTATCTGAAATATAGCGTTCAGAGTATTGAACGGCCGAAACGATGGATTCATCACTGTAAGTTACGTTATGATGATCTTCATATTTGTCTTTGATATTATGAAGTATTTCAATGGTTTCTTCAACAGTCGTTGGCTCCACCATTACCATCTGAAAACGACGGGCTAAAGCTCCATCCTTCTCAATATACTGACGATACTCATCTAAAGTGGTTGCACCAATACATTGAATTTCACCTCTTGCCAGGGCCGGTTTGAACATATTTGAGGCATCAAGCGAACCGCTGGCTCCACCTGCACCTACAATGGTGTGAATCTCATCAATGAATAGGATGACATTTGGGGATTTTTCCAATTCACCCATTACAGCCTTCATTCTTTCTTCAAACTGGCCACGGTATTTTGTGCCAGCCACCAGCGAAGCCAAATCAAGTGTTACAACTCTTTTGCCATAGAGTACTCTGGATACTTTCTTTTCAACAATTCTCAAGGCCAAACCTTCAGCAATCGCCGTTTTACCTACGCCTGGCTCACCAATAAGGATCGGATTATTCTTCTTTCTTCTGGATAGAATCTGAGCCACACGCTCAATCTCTTTTTCACGTCCGATAATCTGATCCAGTTTTCCGGCATCAGCCAGTTTGGTCAAATCTCTTCCGAAATTATCAAGAATTGGTGTTTTAGACTTCTCGGCTCCTTTAGGTTCTCTTGATTGTCCACTACCGCCTGTGCTGGCAAATGATCTTTCATCATCGTCATCGGTGTCTGGGGAATCCATTCTTGGACTTTCTCCTGTCATTTGATATTCCAGCATTTCTTTAATAAGCTCGTAATTGACCTTGAATCTGTTCAGAATCTGACAGCCAAGATTGTCACCATCTCTTAGGATGGCCAGTAACAGATGTTCCGTTCCAATAACTTCCGCCTTGAAGATTTTAGCCTCGAGGTGTGTTATTTTTAATACTTTTTCAGATTGACGTGTAAGGGGGATATTCGCCAGATTCTTAATATTATTTGTTGCAGTACCTCTTGTGGCTGACTCAATGCTTTGCTTAAGATCAGGAATACGTATGCCCGTTTTACGGATTAGCTCTAAACCCATGCCATCACCTTCTCTGATCATACCTAATATAAGGTGCTCAGTCCCAATGTAATCATGCCCTAATCGTAACGCTTCTTCTCGTGCGAGGGATATAACCTCTTTTACTCTTTGTGAAAACTTAGGTTCCATTAAATGCCTTTTCCTTTAATTTCAAATATAACGAAATATGCCTAGTGAGTGTTCAATGTAAATTGATTTATTAGGATTTCGCTTGTTTCTGGTCCTTTGTTAAATAGTAGGTCCAATATACTTAAATGTGGTACAAACTCTTCTCCAAAAGTCTGATGATATTCAATTACCTGTCTATTTGTCCTTTTCTTTGGTGAAAATTCAAGAATATCTTGCATTTCGTCAGGTTTTGACCACATTAAGTGCTTATTCCATTGCATGCATTTCTGACAAATTTGCATGGCTTCTATTTGGAGGTCAACCAGAAAGTTGAATTGTTTTTGAAATAAAATCTCAATTAGATAGTCATAATATTGAAAATATGGCGATCCGCGATAGGCGGCTTCTAAAGTTCTCAATTGTGTTCTTTGCCAAGCAGAGTGATTGTCAATTTTGACATCTTTAAGTAATGTTTTGCCTGAGCTTGCATGTACGGGTACAATCAAAGATTCAACTTTATTTGCTCCCAAAATATTAGCTCTGTTTCGGTAGGATTGCTTGAAATAAATGTCCTCCGAATTCCAAACTATCGTTTCATTTGTACATATTTCTGAGAAATAAGTTATGCTTGGCAGAAAATTTGGGGTAGAAATCATTGATTGGTTTCAGCTAAAAATATGAAATTGCAATCTGCTGCGTTTCAATAGATAAGAATCGAGGCAAAAATACGCTTTCTAATAAACAATGAGCTTCAATAAACCCGTTTTCATAAGAAGTTTTCTACTGGTTCTGTTTACAATGAGTTTTGCCACTGGCAGTATAGCTCAGGAAATAATCTATTTACAAGCTTCAAACGACTATAATGGTCAAAGTTTAGATGTAGAGTTCAGGGTAGAATCTTCAAAATCAAAGAAATCTTACACCATTAAAAACGAGGGAAATCTTAAATATGTGGAGATTCCCCGAATGGAATCTCTGACCATAAAGGCTTTTAAGGATGGATACTACGTTGAGGAGAAAGAATATTCAGAGGATGAATTGATTTCAAATAACTATGAGGTCAAGGTTTCCATGCAACAGCGGCCTACAGCCAGATTGATTATTTCGGCCATTTCTTCAGAGAATAATAGAAAAGTGCCAGCCTCTTTTGACGTTTTCTACTTGGGTAAAATGATTGGTCGTGGTAATACCACAAGAAATGTGGAATCTTACGAATTACCTGTAGAGCAGGATGGAATGTATGTTATTCAAACCAAATCGGACGGTTTTGATGATCTGCAAAAACAGATTCAGGTAAGTGTTGGCATTCCGGAAAACAGAGTTTCGGCTGAAATTATTTTGGAAAAAGAAGCCAATGAAGTGGCTTTGAAGATGATTGACGAGCAAACAGGGAGACCGGTTCCTTCTACAGTTACGATTTTAAATACTCAAACAGGAGATTCCAACTTTAGCGAATTTAGCGGAAATGGTACTGTTCTTTTTGCTTTCAAAAGCGGAACTAATTATAAAATTATCGTTGATGCTGAAAACTATAAAAAACTCGAAAAATCAATTACCGGAAGGCAAATTGAAGATCTTACTCTAAGATTAAAGCAAAATACATTCGTTGACTTTGAGGTAGTTGACAGAGCCACCCAGCGAAAAATTGATGCCGAAATTGAGATAACATCGCCCTCCGGCAAAAAAGAAGTGGTAAAAGAAGATACTTTCTTTCCACAGGAAAACGGAAATTACAAGATTGTCGCTCATAGTCCGGGTTACCTTGAAAATAGCGGAACTGTAATGGTTAATAGCCTTGCTGGAGGTAAAATGGACTTTAAAATTGAATTAACTGAAGCAGATAAACAGTATTATGTCAAGGTTATAGACCATTACAGTAAACAGGAACTTAGAGATGTAGAATTCAGAGTTTTTGGACCCAAAGGAGAACAATTAAGAGGTATAAAACAGAATGAGGATGGTGAATGGGTTTTCATAACTGACCCTACTAAAGAATACTTTATTGAAGCTAATCTTGAAACTTATCAGGATTTTACCAAAATGCTGAAGGAGGATGAAAAGAAATTCACCATAGAGCTTTTTTGGGCAATTCCTTTTACTCATACCATTAAACTCCTTGACAAATATGATGGAGAAGTAGTTAATTCCGCGGCTCTAAAAGTGGTTGACAAAAATGGTAACGACTTGTTCGTTTTTCATGATGTCAGAAACCAGGCCTTTAAAGTGAAATATGAGAAGTCAATGGCGGTTTCTTACTCCATCGTAGCCAATGGTTACAAAGATGACATAGCTGGTATAAATACAAAGCCGGGAAATAATGTTGAAATAATTCTTGAAAGGGCCGATAACGAGCGTGTAACCTTCTTTGCGGTGGATTATGTGACTGATAAACCAATTGAGGCCGTTTACCGATACTTCAGAGATGACAAACTTGTTGACCTAAGTAAGAATCTAAAGGCAGGAGAGGCTACAGGAGACTTGAACGATGCCGGCAAATACCGTCTGGAGGCAAGATTAGATAATTACAGACCTTTTAACGGAGAAATTTCAAAAGCTGGGGTCGTCGATGGCAGGTATAAAATTCGATTGAAGAGAGACACTTACAAAGTTAAGTTTGACATAGAAAATTTTAGTACACCGCAAGAGTTATCAGACTTAACATTCCGAATTCTGACGGAGGGTAGGGTGAGAATACCTGAAACCTTTACAGCGGCAACCGGAATGTATGAGGCCAATCTTGATGCCGACACTGATTATATGCTGGAGCTTGTCAAAAATGGCTATGCTGAGTATAATGAACGATTTAACATCAAGGAGCTCGTTAGCAGCAACTTTGTCAAAAGTATTAACCTCGAAAAGCTTCCGGAACCTGAACCTGTTGCCATAAAAACACCGAAACCTGAGCCAACTCCTCCAAAGCCAGAACCAAAAGTTTCTTACGAAACACCTGCGGAAGAGATGCCTGAAACCGCTCAGGCTATGGCAAAAGAGTTTACCGCCAAAGAGTCCATAGGCAAAAGGTATCTACTGGATGAGGTATATTTTGATCAAAGTAGTGCCGCAATTCGTAAAGATGAAATCCCTCAATTAAATGAGCTGGCCAAAACTTTGGCTGAGAATAAAAGCCTTGTGATTAAGATCGTTGGTTACACGGATAACGTGGGTGATGCAAGGCTTAATCTTGGTTTGTCAAAATTTAGAGCGAAGGCGGTATCGAATTATCTTTTTTATCAAGGAGCAGATCCCAATAGGATACATTCCGACGGTTTTGGGCAAGATAAACCGGTAGCCTCGAATGATTCTGAAGAGGATCGCTCTAAAAATCGGAGAGTAGAAATGGTGCTTTTAGAAAATTAGCCTTGAGCCGCCGCTCTTCTTAACCGATCATTAATCGCTCTTCCTATTCCAATATCAGGGACAAGCTCCAAATAAATGGTCTCAATGTCAAGACCGTCCAGATATCGCAGTCCTTCAAAAAGCCTTTGGGCAGCTTCATTCAGGTTTTTAGTATTTGAGAGGATAAATTGATTTTCTTCAGATAGTTCAATATTAACCTCACTAAACCTTAGTAATCCTATTTTTTTGCGAAGCTTATTTCCCAAGTCGTCCAAAAATTTTACTTCTTTATTTGGTGCATAATGCGATTTAAGCATACCCGGAGCTGAGGGATTACTGCTGGAGTGCTCTTTGACCTCAACCGGGCCGAAATATTCTTCTATTTTCTCGATTGCTAAACCACCTTTTCGATAAACGGTTAGCTGATTATCCTCAAAACCGACGATAGTAGACTCTAATCCAACCTCACAACTACCACCATCCAAAATGTAAGAAATTTGATCACCCAGTTGCTGATTAACATGAAGAGCAGAAGTAGGACTGATATACCCAAAAGGGTTTGCTGAGGGAGCCGCTAAAGGAAAATCGAGCTGAGAAAGAAGATCTAAAGCTATTGGATGGCTTGGAATTCTTACGGCGACTCTGGGTAATCCCGAAGTAACTAAATCCGGGATAATTGGCTTCCTTGGAAGCAGAAGAGTTAATGGCCCGGGACTAAACTTCCTAAACATTAACTCTAAATCCAATGGAATACTCTCCACCCAGTCTTTTACCTTTTCTATACTATCGGTATGAATAATCAGAGGATCAAAAGTTGGTCTGTTCTTTACCTCAAAAATTTTAGCAACTGCAACTGGGTTTAGAGCATTTGCTGCTAATCCGTAAACCGTTTCAGTGGGAAGTCCTATGACTTCACCAGCTTCTAAAAGGTCCTTAGCCCTGATAATATCTTTTCCTATTTCAGCCATTAATTCAGTTTCTTTTCAAAATAGAGAACAGTTTCATCCGGGTTGTAATTATAAGCCTCAGTTTCTTTGAAACCCAGATTTCTGTATAAATCTACGGCTGGTACAAGCCGGGCTAAAGTGTCCAGTTTCATCAAAAGATAACCTTTTCTCTTAGCTTCCTCGATTACTGCATGAGCCAAAGTCTTACCAATTTTCTGACCTCTGAATTCATCTTTGACATAAAGACGTTTCATTTCACATATTTCTGTCTCCAGAGCCTTGAGAGCCACGACACCTCCAACTTCACCTTCAGATATATATAGCAAAATACAGCCTTCGGGTTCAGCATATTTACCTGGTAAAGCAGCAAGTTCTTCTTCAAAACCCTGAAAACAAAGGTCTAACCCAAGTCCTTTTTCATAAGCTCTGAAAAGGCTTCTCACCGTTTCGATATCTCCTATTTCAGCTTTTCTTACCATTGAAATAATTATCAGGGTAATTCACTTCTTCTAAGGTTAGGCCGATCGCCTCTATAGATCTTCCTGCCCGTGTTCTTTTTTTTGACTCTATAATTGACCTAAGGTCATTGATATCCATTTTACCTTCTCCGATATCCAATAAAGTTCCTACAATAGCCCTGACCATTCCCCGAAGAAAACGGTTGGCCTTTATATGAAATTCTAATTGATGATCATTTTGCACCCAATGAGCTTCTTCAATAGTACAGTTGAACGTATTTACATCAGTCTTCACCTTACTGAAACACTCAAAATCCTCATATTCAAATAGAATCTGGGCCGCCTCATTCATTTTTTCTACGTCTAATGGTTTGCGAAAGAACAATGAATTTGAAATCAAAAATGGGTCCTTTTTGAGATGAATACGATAAACATATTTGCGGTTCAACGCATCAAAACGAGCATGTGCCTCATCAGTTAAAGGGATAATTTCATTGATTGAGATATCCTCCGGCAAAAAACTATTGAGCTTCCAAACCAAATCCTTGAAACTCATTTCAATGTCTTCTACATCAAAATAGGCATACTGCTGTCGAGCATGTACTCCGGTATCTGTCCGACTACTCCCATGAATTCGGATTTGTTTCCTCAGGATTTTGGAAAAGGCGTCCTCAAGCTTCTCCTGAATGCTCACTGCATTAGGTTGTAACTGCCAGCCATGATAGACTGTGCCCAAGTAGCTTAACTCTACAAAATACCGCATGCTTTGAATTTGTGGCAAAAGTAAACCATTGAAATGATTTAGATTGAGTAATTTGGGCAAATTACTAACCTTGAATCATACAGAAACCACGCAAATGGTTCTTATATGATTGTTTATCAACCTTTAATAAATGAAAACAGCTCTGAAAATCAGATTAATGCTGATGATGTTCCTGATGTTTTTCACATGGGGAGCGTGGTACGGTCAAATCACCAAATACCTTATCACCGAATTAGGTGCTACCGGAGATCAGGCAGGTAATGCTTTCTCTACATTCAGCATTGCCAGTATCATTTCACCTTTTTTTGTTGGGCTAATTGCTGACCGTTACTTTTCGGCTCAACGTGTAATGGGAGTCATTAATATTCTTGGAGCAGTCATTCTCTATTTCTTAATTCAGTGTAAAGATCCAGGTGTCTTTTTCTGGTACATTCTGGCTTATACAATCACTTTCGCTCCGAACCTCGCTCTCTCTACTTCCATTTCTATCAAGCAAATGAATGACCCGGAAAAAGAATTCCCTCCAATTCGGGTATTCGGCACAATCGCCTGGATTGTGGTAACCAATATTGTCGGTTATTATGGTTTTGGAGACAAAGTGACCATTTTCTCACTAGCCATGTTTACCTCTATTGCCCTCGGAATCTATGCATTTACGCTACCAGATACGCCGCCAGATTCTTCAGAGAAGGTTACTCTGGGTCAACTAATCGGTAAAGACGCATTTGTTCTTTTTAAAGACAGATCATTTCTGATTTTCTTTATTGCTTCAATACTGATATGCATACCGCTATCATTCTATTATGCCTTCGGAAACCTTGCATTGACCGACCTAGGAATGCAAAACGTAGAAAATAAAATGTCGCTCGGGCAGGCTTCTGAGGTTATTTTTATGTTCCTCTTACCACTGGCCTTCAGGAAGTTTGGTGTTAAATGGATTCTCATCATCGGACTTTTAGCCTGGATTCTACGATTTATGCTTTTCGGTTACGGTACTGTTCAGATGGAGTGGATGCTCATTATCGCAATTCTTTTACATGGTATTTGTTATGATTTTTTCTTTGTAACCGGTCAAATCTACACAGATACCAAAGCAGGGGAGAAGATAAAAAGTTCGGCACAAGGGTTAATCACTCTGGCCACATATGGCGTAGGAATGGGCATCGGCTCTAAACTATCAGGACTAGTTCTTGATCATTACTCTACTTCAGCTGGAGGATCAATTTCTTATGACTGGGAGGCTGTTTGGTGGGTGCCTACGATCATAGCGATTTTAGTTTTGGCCTTATTTATTCTCTTCTTTAAGGACAAAAAAGGAACAATAGCGATTTAAAATGAATAATAACCTGATGACCTTATGTAATAGAATAGTTGCCCTTGCTGTTGTTAGCTTTTCATTGCTTTCATGCTCTGAATCGGTAACTACAGAACAAAGTTCAAAAAAGTATAACTACGTTGTCATTTTCGCCGATGATATGGGTTATGGCGATCTCGGAGTTTATGGACATCCAACCATCAAGACCCCTTATCTGGATCAAATGGCTGCTGAAGGTCAAAAATGGACTAATTTCTATGTTGGGGCTTCGGTCTGCACACCTAGTCGTGCGGCTTTACTGACAGGGCGATTGCCCATTAGAAGCGGTATGGCTGGTGAGCATAACCGCGTGCTTTTTCCTGACTCAGAACATGGTTTACCTGAAAGCGAGCTTACCATAGCAGAGCAATTGAAAGAAGGCGGCTACGCAACCGCTTGTATCGGGAAGTGGCATTTGGGACATAAGGAGCAATACTTACCAACCAATAATGGTTTTGACTACTATTTTGGTATCCCATATTCAAATGACATGGACAATGTTATTTTGCAAAATGCTAATTCATATCAAAGTTATTTTGATTTCTGGAAAGGTCCGGAAAGACAAAACACTGCTTCTTTCAATGTTCCTCTGATGAGAAATACCGAAATCATTGAAAGACCGGCAGACCAAAATACCATCACAAAAAGATACACTCAAGAGGCTATTCAATACATCAAAAGGAATAAAGAGAAACCATTTTTCCTGTATCTGGCTCACAATCTACCTCATGTACCTTTGTTTGCATCTGATGACTTCAGAGGAAAAAGTTTAAGAGGTATTTATGGTGATGTGGTGGAGGAAATTGACTTCAGTGTTGGTCAGGTTTTGAACACCCTAAAAGATGAAGGTTTGGCTGAAAATACCATTGTCGTTTTTACTTCTGATAATGGACCTTGGTTGATTATGAATTCTGAAGGTGGCAGTGCCGGACTTCTAAAAGATGGTAAAGGAAGTACCTGGGAAGGAGGAATGAGAGAGCCTTGTATTTTCTGGTCACCCGGTAATATAAAGCCAGGTGTAATTGCCGATTTGGGAACTACAATGGACCTTTTCGCCACTTTTAGCTCGCTTTCAGGTTTAGAAATTCCAAATGATCGTGAGATGGATTCAGTTGATTTAAGTTCGGTGCTATTCGAAAATAAAGCCAGTGATCGAAATGACATGTTTTATTACAGAAACCGGGAGCTTTATGCCGTCAGACTAGGAGAATATAAGGCCCATTTTATTACACAGGGAGCATATGGTCAGCCAGCAAAAGAATATCATGAAACACCTCTGTTGTACAATCTGAATGTTGACCCTTCTGAGAAATATGACATTTCCACGGAACACCCGGAGGTTCTGGCAGAAATAGAGAAACTTGTGGAAAAGCACAACAGTAAAATGATAAAAGGTGAAGATCAGTTAGAGTCAAGAACTCCTAACTAAGTATTTAAATGTCATCTGAATTGAGATATTTCGTACTTCATAAGCCTTTTGGGATATTATCGCAATTCACACCCGAAGGTGGTCATCAATCTCTTGCTGACCTTGATTTTACATTCCCAAAGGATGTTTATCCTGTCGGGAGGCTCGATCAGGACAGCGAGGGACTTTTAATTTTGACCAATGACAATTACCTCAAAAACAATCTTTTGGATCCGAAGTCTGAGAAACAAAAAACGTATTTGGTACAGGTAGAGGGTGAGATTAATGATGAGGCTCTACGCCGATTGGAAGAAGGAGTTTCCGTCAAACATAAAGGTAAAGTTTACCATACCCGGCCTGCGGAAGCTAGTCACTTTTCAGGTATTATTCCCGAGGAAAGAGACCCACCTGTGCGATTCAGAAAAAGTGTGCCGACCTCGTGGCTAACTCTCACCATTATTGAAGGTAAAAACCGGCAGGTGAGGAAAATGACCGCTGCAGTGGGATTCCCAACCTTAAGACTTATTCGTCTGGGTATCCAGAATCTGAAGCTCAATGAATTGGCGATAGGAGAGGTGCAGGAAATTTCAAAAACTGATATTTATCAACAGTGCGGAATTAAACCATGAATGGCTTGAAAGCCTTTATTTCCTGACTTATTTTTGCGGCTCAAAAAGAACCAAACCAAGATCATGGACTATAGAATTGAAAAAGACACCATAGGTGAAGTACAGGTACCAGCAAATGTATATTGGGGAGCCCAAACTGAACGCTCCATCCAAAACTTTGATATTGCCAAAGACATCAATAAGATGCCGAAGGAAATCATTAAAGCATTCGCTTATCTGAAAAAGGCGGCTGCCTTGACCAACAGAGATGCAGGTGTGATGGATGCTGAAAAAGCTGAGCTTATTGGAAAAGTCTGTGATGAGATTCTGGAGGGTAAGCTTGATGATCAGTTTCCTTTGGTGGTTTGGCAAACCGGATCGGGTACTCAAAGCAATATGAATTGCAACGAAGTTATTGCTTACAGAGGGCATGTTTTAAACGGAGGTAAACTTACAGATAAGCAGAAGACAATTCACCCAAATGATGATGTAAACAAGTCTCAGTCTTCTAACGATACTTTCCCAACGGCCATGCATATTGCAGCCTACAAGATTCTGATGGAAGTGACTATTCCGGGAATTGAGAAACTGAGAGATACACTTGATGCCAAATCAAAAGAGTTCATGCATGTCGTTAAAATCGGAAGAACTCACTTTATGGATGCCACTCCATTAACTGTAGGTCAGGAGCTTTCAGGCTATGTATCTCAGTTAAATCACGGAATAAAGGCGATTAAAAATACATTAGGGCACCTTTCTGAACTGGCCCTTGGTGGCACAGCCGTAGGTACCGGAATTAATACTCCTAAAGATTATGCCGTAAACGTAGCCAAGCATATCGCAGACCTTACCGGCTATCCCTTTGTAACCGCAGAAAATAAGTTTGAAGCTCTGGCGGCTCATGATGCCATAGTGGAAGCTCACGGTGCATTAAAAACCGTTGCCGTAAGTCTAATGAAAATAGGGAATGACATTAGAATGTTGTCTTCAGGGCCAAGATCAGGCATAGGTGAGCTTTCAATTCCAGCTAATGAGCCTGGCTCTTCAATCATGCCGGGAAAAGTAAACCCTACACAAAGTGAAGCTATAACTATGGCTGCAGCTCAGATTTTAGGTAACGATGTCGCAATTAATGTTGGTGGTGCCACCGGTCATTTTGAATTGAACGTTTTCAAGCCAATGATGATCTACAACTTCCTTCATAGTGCCCGACTTATTGGTGATGCCTGTGTATCTTTCAATGATAACTGTGCTGTTGGTTTAGAACCACTTTACGATAATATAAAGCGTCAGTTGAATAATTCATTAATGCTGGTGACAGCTTTAAATACAAAAATCGGTTACTACAAAGCCGCTGAAATAGCTCAAACGGCTCACCAGAATGGCACTTCTTTAAAAGAAGAAGCCGTTCGTTTGGGTTATCTGACTGAGGCTGAGTTTGATGAGTGGGTAAGACCTGAAGATATGGTTGGCGATCTTCCTAAATAATGCTACATTTGTAGATAATTAATTCTCAACGGATCTTTTAAGACTCAATATTCGAATAATTACATAATGAAAAAGCTTGTATTTGGACTTATTATCGGTTCTACTTTGATTTTAGGCTCGGCTTTCGATCAACCTCTTAAAGTTAATGAGCCTCTCGAGCAGGTTTATGAACTGGATAAACAAGAGAAATCAGAAACAAAAAGCTATGTTCAGCAGGAATTTGAAGCTCTAACCTCTGATTTTCAGAATGAAGATGGTAAAAGCATTTCTGAAATGATTGGTGAGGTAATTATTGACTCGGTTCAGATAGCAGTGAAGGCTGTAGTAAGCTTTTTCGGTAGAATATTTAGCTAAATAGAAACAGATTCATAGTTGAAAGCGTTGTATTTCTACAACGCTTTTTTTATGCCAATACGCTTCACAATACTTGCAATCTTTAGCTTTTTTCTCTCTTGCAGGCCAGCTCCTGATATACCTGATCTGAAACCAAGAGAGAATGTAGCATACGTCGTTACGGGTGTAGGTAAAACAATAGAGGTAATTGATCTGGAAAGCTTTTCTGTGGTAGCTGCTTATGATATAAGCACCTCTTCTGATCGGTTTCCCCATCATATTTATATTTCAAATGATAGGAAAAAACTCGCTGTCGCTAATCCTGCTTATGACTTCTCAAAAGGTCATATGGGTCTTCATGGAGTAGACGTACCTGGCGGTATTCTTCTGATCAATGCAGCCACGGGGGACTTGGAAAAGAATATTCCTGTCAATTTTGCAAATCATAATGCTACTTTCTCAAAAGATGATCAAAACCTGCTTACGACTAGTTTTAGTCATACTGGGAGAGCCTACATTTTCAATATAAATAATGGGCAATTGAAGGCTGAAATTATTCTTTCGGCTGACCCTTCAGAAATTATCGTTTCTCCTGATGGAAAGTATGCTGCGGTAACTAGTGGAGAAAGCTCATTTCTTCAAATTCTGAATCTGGCTACAAATGAACTTGAGCGTCAGATTAAAGTAGATCTTGCCCCTTCGAACGTTTGGCCAGGGTTTGATAACATCGTGCTGGTTTCAAATTCCTTTAGAAAATCTGTCAATTTCGTAGATTTAGATCAGTTTTCTGTTACTGATTTTATTGACTTTGATTTCACTCCGGGGTACTTAACCTACAATCCTGTCTCTCAGGAGTTATGGGTCTGTGATACTGAGAATGAAGCTATTAAAATTTTTAAAAAGGATGTCGTGTGGAGTGAGACCAATTCAATTTCATTTTCTGGAAAAGACCCTCATATGATTAAATTCTTTGATGAAAACCAGAAAGCCATACTGATTAACCAAAAAGGCAACACCGCCGTTGAAATTGATGTTACCTCAAAAAATATTCTGAGTGAAATTCAGGTGGGGAAGGCCCCCAATGGTATTGCCATTTCAGATTAATTCTCCTTCAACTCTTCAATTGCCTGATCTATGGCTTCGCCGAAAAACTGATATACAGGGTCAGTCTCGCCAAGTTGCTTAGCTTTATAGGCTAATTTAAGAGCGTCAATATTCTTTCCCATTTTTCTCAACAAGACTGATTTTATCCAAGTATTTCTGAAAGTCTCTTTTAGCGAAATTGACTTGTCAATATACTCTAAAGCCTTCATCTGATCTAAATCCCTGTTAACCAAATACTCCGCTGCCTGTAAAAAAGCACCTGCAGTTTCCGTATTTCTGGCTTCAATCGCTGATACAATAGTTTTTTCGTTATCCACACTTACAATTACCTTGATACCCGTGTACTCCCAACTTAAACTTAGGGTAGCGTTGTCCTCATAAACTTCTGTAAAACCAATAGTAAATGTCTCTTTAAAATCTGTTTTGAAGGGCTTAACAACCAATCTCAAAACATCATACTGGTTGCTGTAAGAGGCCTCGGTAACTTCCAGATCATTTGAAAAGATTAAAACCCAGCTCTCTTCACCAGGAATGGTCATTATGGAATAAGTACCAGCCGAAAGTGGCATTTCATTAATTCTAACATCTGAAGAAAAACTGATTTTTGTTGAGGCATTGGCTCCTGTTCTCCAGATTTTGCCATAGGGTAAAAGTCCTCCAAAAATAGACCTTCCTTTTACTCCCGGTCTTGAATACTCAACATTAACTTCACTTATTCCTATTGTTTGTGAAAAACCAGCTCCCGGACTTGGCTGCGGAGTCACCTGAGCTAGGGAAATAAAAGATATACAGGAGAGAAAAGCGAAAGCTGTTAGTATTTTGTACATGGTATTCGTTTATTTCGAGGCCAAAACTAGCATATTTTAATGAACCGAAGCCATCTTATTGAGCAATTAGAAAATTATCAGTCGTTTGACCTTCAGGAAGAGGATATGAGAGCGAGAATGGAAAAATTCGTCAAACAATATGAAAACTGTTTCGAAAGGTCACTCCTTATCGGGCATGTTACCGGTTCTGCATGGGTTGTCAATCAAAAGCGAACCAAAGTCTTATTGATTCATCACGCAAAACTTCAAAAATGGCTGCAACCGGGAGGTCATTGCGACGGAAATGCAAATGTTTATGAAGTCGCTTTGACCGAACTTCTTGAAGAAACCGGACTTTCACCGATAGATCATATAAAATCTATTTTTGATGTAGATATCCATATCATTCCGGAGAGAAAAGGTGTTCCCGAGCATGAACATTTTGACGTAAGGTATTTATTTGAAGTTGATGAGAGGCAACCTATCGTTCAGAATCATGAGACTAACGGCATTCAGTGGATTGAAATTTCTAAAGTAGGTCAACTTGCCTCGGAGCGAAGTGTTCTTCGCATGGTTGAGAAAACTACTCGATGAAGATTCTCTTTGTTTCGGAGAAGTTCTCATTCCAGATTTTTAGTAAATAAGTACCTGTCGGACGAACTTCTTGTAGCAATGGCAACTCAAAATAGTTTCTTTTGAAGGTTTCCCTATATAATTCCTGACCACTCAAATTACTTAGGCTAAGTTCAAAGCTGTTTCCTAGCTCCTCATTAGCAATCAGAACCTTGATAAAATCGGTATTTTCAGCCGGATTAGGAAAAACAAGAATATTCTCATCTGTGCTACTAATCAGACTTTGAATATTTGCCATTTCATAGGCTCTCAGGAAATTAGGGATTCCATAACCCAATTTATCATCAGGCTGACCGGCTTGCGAGCCGGATTTTAGAATAATATCACGAAGCTCCATAGCCGTTAAATCCGGGAAAGCTTGTCTTAGTCCTGCTGCAAGACCAGTAATTAATGGTGCCGCATAAGATGTCCCATTACCTGCTCCAATCAAATTATTAGGAGATGCAATAGTGGTAGCCACTCCCTTGGCTGCCACTTCAGGTTTTATTCGCCCATCCACAGAGGGGCCTAAAGAGCTAAAGGCGGCATACTGGCCGTCTGAATTTACTGCTGCCACTGAAATAATTGAATCAGCGTCAGATGGTGGAGTAATAAACTTCCATGGATCATTCCCCTCATTACCGGCAGAAGCTATAACTAAGATCCCCTTGGAGGCTGCAAGATCAGCTGCTCTTGTAATGAGAGCCGTATTTCCATCAAGGGTTGAATAGGTATAATCCTGCTCCTTTCCATCGAAATTACTGTAGCCCAGCGAAGTTGAAATTATATCAACACCTATAGAATCGGCCCGCTCAGCAGCTATTAGCCAGTTGACTTCCTCCATTCTTGTTTCTGAAAACACATTTTCCGTCGTATAAAGCAGGAAACTGGCTCCGGGAGCGGTACCTTTCATTTGACCTTCAAGGTCAGCGGCAATACAGCTCAGGACATGCGTACCATGATAATGATCATTGAAAACGTTTTCTTCCTGATTGACAAAATCGTAGGTTTCTACTACTCTGTCCTCATTGAAGAGATTTTGAAAAACATCAAGATTTGGAGCATTAGGGAAACCGGAGTCAAAAACTCCGATTAATACACCTTTACCTGTAAAGCCTTGGTTTTGCATTACATCAGCACCCAACATTTGAAGCTGATCTGTGGATGCACCGGCATCAAAAAAAACTGGATATGAGTAATCTTTGGTATTTGGTTTTCTTCTGGCATTCGGCCCCTCGAGCCCATTTGAATATTCACCTTCTAAACCTTTTACAAAGTCATAACCTAATACCGTATTTAAATCATTTTTATCGATTTCAATGACAGCTCCATTGAGCCATTTACTGGTGAATAGTACCTCTGCTCCGCCTTCCTTTAATATTTCCAAATAGCTCTGATTGACCGGAAGGTCATTTGTAGAAATACTAATATTTTGCTTATTCCTTCTTTCTATGGCCCGGCTGGAAAGATATTCTGAGGGTTTTTCTAAACTGAAGTTACTGCCAGCCTTATCTTTGAAAAGAACAAAATATCTGTTTTGAGCTGTAGCCAGAGATGAACAGCCAAGTAATATGAATAATAGTAAAGCCTTTTGCATTCTTAATTTTTTCCTAAAACAGGGGAGCTGTTCAACCTGAATAGCCGAACAGAAATATCTGATAAAAGTACGTAAATTGAACTCAAAAGGTGCCAGAGTTAGGAAAACTATTCCTCAACAGGGATAAAATCTACTGTTTGTTTAAGGAGGTAATCAGATAGGCTAATTTCTATCAGTGTTCTCATGGAGCCACTTTCTGGACTCAGTTCCCCGAAAGCATTAAGAAGAAATACTTTGTGTGTGTTTAAGCTAATAAGGGGCATATTTTCTATAAGTAGTTTCGACTGGGGATCTCCGGATACATTCTCAATTTCGCCGGTAATGTCTTCGACAGCTTGATTGTCGGGGGTATGATTTTCTAAACGAGCATTGAAACTTCCTTTTTCACCCGTGGAGTTAAACATTAAAACCAGTTTCAACCGATATTTTTCTCCCTCATTTTCCATCCAGATTTCATCCGACACATAAGTGCCGCTAATACTGTCCAGAGAGCCTGGCATCACCTTATCGCTGACACAGGCGTTCAAAAGAAAAAGAAAGAATACTAGGCTCCTTAATTTCATATCAGAAACTGGTTGTTATGATTTAGCTAGCAAAATTCAATCCAAAACGTTTTTTACACTCTAAAGCTCTTCAGTATCCAGCCCCCACCAATTACATCCAGCCCTTCATAGAACACAGCAGCCTGCCCTGGGGCAATTGCACTTACTGGTTCTTTGAAAATGGCCTCAATTTTATCGTCCTCAATTTGAGTAATCATTGCCTCAGTTCCGGCATCTTTATACCTGATCTTAGTGATGGTCTCGAGACTTTGCCCTTTAAGGTCAGCGTACTTTTGAAGGTTGAGCTTTCCTACATGCATAGCATTACGCATTAGGTGCTTTTCAGTGCCGAGTACCACCTCGTTGGTATCCTTCCTGATTTCTGTTACATAAACCGGATGCCCAAGGGCAATACCGAGTCCTTTACGTTGTCCAACGGTGTAAAATGGATACCCTTCGTGTTTACCGACAACTTTTCCGTCTTCCATTACGAAGTTTCCTCCTGCCACTCTCTCCTCAAGTCCATCTACTCGTCTTTTAAGAAAACCACGGTAATCGTTATCGGGTACAAAGCATATTTCATAGCTCTCTGATTTGTTCACCAAATCAAAAAAGCCCCTTTCTTTAGCCATATCTCTGATTTCTGCCTTCGTCAAATTCCCCAGAGGCAGAATCGTTCTTGATAAGCTCTCCTGAGAAATTCCCCAGAGAACATAGCTTTGATCTTTCAAAACGTCCTTGCCTTTTGAGATAACGAAACGGCTGTTCTCTTCTCTGATATTCGCGTAATGACCTGTGGCCAGGAATTCGCATCCCAAATTATTCGCCCTTCTGAGTAGTGCATCCCATTTTACATGTGTATTACATAAAACACAAGGGTTCGGTGTACGACCTTCAAGATATTCTCCTGTAAAGTGGTCAATCACATAATCTCCGAACTCATTTCGGATATCCAGAATATAATGAGGAAAACCAAGTTTTACAGCAATGTTTCTGGCATCATTAATAGAGTCAAGACTACAGCAGCCTGTCTCTTTCTTGCTTCCGCTGGAAGCCGCATAGTCCCATGTTTTCATGGTCATGCCTATTACCTCATATCCTTGTTCGTGTAATAAAACAGCTGCGAGCGAGCTGTCGATGCCGCCACTCATGGCGACCAGAATTCTTCCGTGTTTACTCATAAAACTAAATGGGTTAAAAGCCCATCGTTAATGGTTACAGATCAATTTATCTTTCTAATTGACCCAAATGAAACACAAAGTTAGGAACAATAGTTGGCTTCATTTGCCAATTGGAGCTTAAGCACCTTATTTTTGCCGAAAAAAGAGACGGATGCTAAAGAAAAAAGTACTGGTCAATGGAATCTCAAATCTATCGGATGCCCGCTATTGTGCAGGTATGATGGTCGATTTTCTGAGTTTTGAGCTCAATGCAAACCATGAAGATTCAATTCCGGTTGATAAAATAAAGGAAATTAAAGATTGGTTAAGCGGCCCTCAAATCGGTGGCAGATTAACTGAATGGACAGAAGGCATAGATTGGGAAACCCTCAAGCCTGATTTCCTTATCATAACGGACCAGTCTCTTTTAAGTAAAGCTCAGGAAAAAGCACCGGTTATCTTTTTAGAAACATCTCAAAGTTCAATTTCAGGAGATTTTGATGCCCTTATTTACACAGGCGATGACTTGGGAACCATTACTGAGAAAGTCTTAATCCCGATTTTTGTGGATCTAATGTCTCAACATTCAACTCTTGAGGAACTCAGCGAAAATGATAAAATTACCGGAATCGGCCTCAGAGGACAAAAAGAAAGCAGACCAGGTTTTAGTCAATATGATGAATTGATGGATGCTTTAGAGGCTCTGGAAGAAGACTTCTGATCTCAAATACCTATTTCGCATCTCATCATTACTTCTTACCATTCGTGTAGTTTGTAATACCAAGTACTGATTGATCTTTTACATTTGTTTTGAAATAAAAGCAAATTACAAATGAAAAAGCGACTAAGACGGATCAAAAACCACCAATCAGTATTGGGAGGTGTGTGTGAAGGTCTGGGAGAGTACTTCGGAATAGACCCTGTAATTTTCAGGATCATTTTCGCAGTATTGTTTCTAACGCCTTATCCGTCATTTATTACTTACTTAATTTTATGGGTTGTATTACCGGAGGAAGAAAGCAGTTTTGCATATGCTTCAGGTAATTATGAGTCAACATCATCTAAAACAACAAATTTTTCAACTATGAGCAATCACTCAAAAAACGGAAATCTTGTCGGGGGAGTTATCCTGATTGTACTTGGTGCCATTTTCGCCTTTCGTACCTTCTTTGACATTAACTTATTCCATTACATTGGAAAAATGTGGCCACTATTCCTGATTGGCCTGGGCGTATGGATTATTGTTAGGGACAAAGACGATAATAACGGATTTGATTCAAACAACGGGTATAGTGACCCGGGAGCCGGTACTGGCAGCAGCGAAACATTTTAAACCGAACCATTAAATATTGTCAATCATGAGGAAACGAAGTAACATTTTCCTGGGGGCACTATTGGTTGCTGTCGGCGTAATTTTCCTAGGCTTTAATTACGATATTTTCACCTTTGACTTCACTTTCAGGCAGATAGCAGCCTTTTGGCCTGTGCTTCTGATTCTGGCGGGTATCGCAGTATTGCTTCACGAAAGAAGGTCGTTTTATAATGCGACTACGGCACTTTTGGTAGCTTTCGCAATACCTTTGGCCATTTACAGT
Source organism: Jiulongibacter sediminis (assembly GCF_001306455.1). Taxonomy (GTDB): domain Bacteria; phylum Bacteroidota; class Bacteroidia; order Cytophagales; family Spirosomataceae; genus Jiulongibacter; species Jiulongibacter sediminis. The sequence continues at coordinate 643,142 of NZ_LGTQ01000005.1, forward strand.
GCTGCTTCTGATGGCGTTGATGAAATCAAAAATGAACTGCATGAGGAGCTCAATTTTGATTTTGATGATGAAGATTGGAACAATGATCGTAAAGACTGGTCAGAGGGCTCTTATAGTGATAATGGTGACCGCGTAGAACAGGATTTCAACATTCCATTAAGTTCCGAAGTCAATAGAGTACGACTGAAAGTAGGTGGTGGAGCTGCCGAGTTTCATCTTAAAGAAAGCACTGATCAGGCTTTTGCAGCCACGACTCTTTTGACGGCAGGAGCATATCAAATCTCCGATGAACAAAAAGGAGACCTTCATGACATTGAATTTGAAATGAAAGACCGTAAGAACAAGTCATTCAATTTTGGTGAAAACGGTCATAATGAGGTCTTTCTAAAACTGAATAAGAAGCCGGTTTGGGATATTGAGCTTGGAATTGGTGCAGGAGATCTGGAGTTTGATTTAAGCGAGTATAAGGTTGAAAACCTTGAGGTTAAAACAGGAGCCGCGGCAATTGATATTCAGCTGGGCGATCTTGTCAAAGAGGCAAGAGTGAAAGTGGAAAGTGGCGTGGCAAAGGTTTCACTGGCTGTTCCTGAAGAAGTAGGTTGTGAAATTCATATGGATGGAGCATTGAACTCAAAGGATTTCGATGGTTTCAGAAAGGAGAACAACTCAAACTACAGAACTGAAAATTTTGAGACTGCTGAGAAAAAGATCTATATCGACGTTTCCAGCGGTTTATCTTCGGTATCCGTAGATAGATATTGAGACTAAGAAATCAGGAGAGAGGTCGGCTTTATATAAAAAGCCGGCCTTTTATTCTTTATACTTGAGAGCCTTCACGGGTGTGATCTTCAAAATTGCCCATGTTGGCAAACTTACAATCAGGCCTACAATAAGAATAGTAGCTAAATTCACTTGAAAAAAAACAAGCCAATCCCATGAAACAGGCACATAATCCATGTAGTAACTTTGAGGATCTAGTGGAATGAGTTTCAGACGATCCTGAAGTAAACAAAGTGAGATTGCCAGTGCATTTCCAAGAATGAGACCTTTCATTATAATTTGGATGGCATTAGCAATAAATATTCGTTGAATAAGCCCATTCTTGGCTCCAAGTGATTTTAAAAGACCAATCATAGGTGTCCTCTCCATAATCATGATCAAAAGCACAGAGACCATATTAAAACTGGCTACAATGACAATCAGGAAAATGACGATAACGATGTTTCTGTCAAGTAAATTAAACCAGTCAAAAAAGGCCGGCATCATTTTACTCACCTGTCTGACTTCCAAATCCTGTGGAATGACTTCATAAAGCTGATTTACGGTCTCATCTGCTTTATCTAATTCATTTAGAAACACTTCAGAATGACCAACGGCTAAGGAGTCCCATTCATTTATGCGTCTGATCAGGTTTAAATCCACCATTGCATTAGACTTGTCAATGTCTTCAATGCCCGTTGAGTAAACCCCAACAATAGTTACCTTTCTGGCTCTGGGCGGTTGCTGAATAAAATAAATCAATAAATCATCACCCAAATTGACATCCAGAAGTCTTCTTTGAGTTTCGCTGATAATGATCTCTTTTGAATAAGAACCGGGGTCGAAATCAATGAAACGCCCTTCGATTAAATTATTCTCAAAAAAAGAAGAATTATAATTCTGATCGATGCCTTTGAGTAATATCCCAGAAATCTCATTCTCAGATTTGAGTAAAGCTGACTTAAGGCCGATTGCATTAATCGAAGCTATATTTTCATTCTCCTCCAATAATTTCTGATAAGCCAAACTATTTGAAAACGGAGCTTCGTCAAAAGATTGATTCAATGTAATTTTACGAACCTGAAGGTGGCCTGACATGCTGAATAATTTCTCCTTTATGGTGTTTTTAAAGCCCATAAGCACAGAAAAAGAAATCAGCACTGCTGCTACTCCAATAGCAATACTCGCCACCCCGATATTGATGACAGATGAAGAAAAGGTCTTACCTTTGGTTTTGCGTAATTTCTGAGCCAGGAAAAGTTCAGTGTTCATAAATGATAATGAAGAAAATCTTACTTAAGTCTGTTCTATTTTTATTCTTGGTTTCTCCAATCGCCTGTAAAGCTAAGCCAAACTCTTTAAATAGTCCTGAAAAAATAAAAGTTGGGGCAGAATCGATGGAAGAATACCTTCCACTGCTTAAAAATAAGAACGTTGGGTTGGTTGTAAATCATACTTCACTGGTCTCAAACACACATTTGCTTGATACACTATTGTCAAGAGATGTCGCTGTAAAAAAGATTTTTGCTCCCGAGCATGGTTTTCGCGGTACAGCAGATGCTGGTGCACAGATTAATAATGAAATTGATAGTAAAACCGGTCTTCCAATTGTTTCTCTTTATGGAAAAAACAAAAAGCCTTCATCAGCTCAATTGGAAGGGATCGATATCTTGATTTTCGATATTCAGGATGTTGGGGTTCGTTTCTATACATACATCAGTACACTTCACTACACCATTGAAGCCGCGGCAGAAAATAATATTCCCTTGTTGGTTTTTGACCGACCGAATCCTAACGGACATTATGTTGCCGGACCTTTAAGAGAAGAAGGCTTTGAGTCTTTTGTTGGAATTGACCCAATCCCTGTGGTTTACGGACTTACTATAGGTGAGCTGGCCAAAATGATCAATGAAGAAAAATGGGCATATAAATCACCGGCAGAACTTACTGTTATAAAATGTCAGGGATATGACCACAATAGTGAATACTCTCTGCCAGTAAAGCCTTCACCGAATTTGCCAAATGATCAATCTGTTTATTTGTATCCTTCTATTTGTTTGTTTGAGCCTACTCAGATCAGTGTTGGACGGGGAACGAATACTCAGTTCCAAGTTATTGGCGGACCTGATGCTTCTTTAGGAGAATACAGTTTCACTCCGGTTGATATGCCTGGTGCCAATAATCCGGTAAATGAAGGCATCAAATGCTATGGCAAAGATTTGACAGATATTGACGCCAAAAATCTTGGTTTTGACCTTACATACCTTTTTGATTTCTATCAAAACTTCTCAAACAAAAAAGACTTTTTTACCAACTCCCGTTTTTTCAACCTACTGGCCGGAAACAGCTGGATTCAGGAAGAATTGGTAGCTGGGAAAAGCCTTGAAGAAGTAGAAGCCAGATGGCAAAGCGATTTGAACAAGTTTAAAGAAACACGAAAAAAATACCTCCTATACTCAGATTTCAACTAAATGGAAGAAAAAATTATCATCATTGATTTTGGTTCTCAATACACCCAATTGATTGCCAGAAGAGTAAGAGAACTCAATGTTTATTGTGAAATACACCCTTTCAGTAAAATACCTGAACTTGACGAAAACATAAAAGGAGTTATTCTTTCAGGAAGCCCTTGTAGCGTTAGAGACGAAGATTCTCCTAGAATAGATGTTGACTCCATAATTTCTAAAGTACCTCTGCTCGGTGTGTGTTACGGAGCTCAATTGTTGGCTCAAATCAAAGGTGGAAATGTTCAGGCTTCTACCACAAGAGAATACGGTCGGGCAATTTTGACTGAAAAGTCGGAGGATAATGTCATTTTCAAGGGAATCCCTGTAGATTCTCAGGTGTGGATGTCTCATGGGGATACTATAACTCAATTGCCTGGAAATGCTCATATTATTGCTTCTACAGACAGCGTAAAGGTAGCTGCATTCAAGTTTGACGATGCTAATATTTTTGGAATCCAGTTTCATCCTGAGGTAACTCACTCTGAACATGGCAAACTTCTACTTCAAAACTTTCTTGTTGATGTTTGTGGCTGTAGCCAAACCTGGACGTCTGACTCTTTTGTAGAAATGACAGTTGCGGAGTTGAAGGAACAATTAGGTGATGATAAAGTAGTCATGGGTCTCTCTGGTGGGGTTGACTCTTCAGTGGCGGCTATGTTGATTCACAAAGCAATCGGTAAAAACCTGTATTGCATATTCGTTGACAATGGGCTACTTAGAAAACATGAATTTGAAGAGGTTCTTGAATCCTATAAAGGTTTGGGCTTAAACGTTAAAGGCGTTAATGCCAAAGATAAGTTTTACGCCGCACTTAATGGACTCACTGATCCTGAAGCAAAGAGAAAAGCAATCGGAAAAACATTTATTGATGTTTTTGACGATGAAGCCCACAAAATACAGGATGTAAAATGGTTAGGTCAGGGTACTATTTATCCTGATGTTATTGAGTCTGTTTCGGTGAAAGGCCCATCTGTAACCATTAAATCTCATCATAATGTAGGTGGCCTGCCTGATTACATGAAATTAAAGGTGGTAGAGCCTCTCAAACTTCTTTTCAAAGACGGGGTACGAGATGTAGGCAGAGCCATTCATATGCCTGATAATATTCTTCAGCGTCATCCATTCCCGGGTCCCGGTCTCGGAATTAGAATTCTGGGAGACATTACAGCAGAGAAAGTGAGAATCCTGCAGGAAGTTGATTATTACTTTATTCATGGACTTAAGGAATATGGCTTATATGATCAGGTCTGGCAAGCCGGTGCTATGCTTCTTCCGGTACAGAGTGTAGGCGTAATGGGTGATGAGAGAACGTATGAAAGTGTTGTTGCTTTGAGGGCAGTTACCAGTGTAGATGGAATGACGGCTGACTGGGCTCATTTACCGTATGAATTCCTTGGTAAGGTGTCAAACCAAATCATAAACAATGTGAAAGGTGTAAACAGAGTTGTCTACGATATCAGCTCCAAGCCGCCCGCCACAATTGAGTGGGAATAAAAATTAGAATTTAGTTTGGACTAATCGTCCCTTCAAGACCCAAAGACTTGGTAGATTTACTTCTGGCTTGTTCTTGGGTCTTTTTCTCTTTGTGGCGTTTGAATCTGCGAACCTCTAACCAGCTACAGCCACCGAGGTAGATCGCAAACACGCTTATTACATACAGGGATAATGCCGTGTTATCGAAGAATGTTCTCAGGTAATAGGTAAAAATTGTAAGACCAATTGTCATTCCGTATAGAGAAAGGCTCGTAGCTACATGACTCAGGCCATTATCAACCAACAAATGATGCAAATGAAGTCTGTCAGCTGTAAATGGAGAGCGTCCTTTTAAAATTCGAAGGCCAAAAACCCTAAGGGTGTCAAAAATGGGAACACTGAGAATAACTATGGTTAATACCGGTGCACTCACATAATGCTCGTCAGGGGAGAAATTGTAAGACTCATTCAATTGAATGAACTTCACAGCGAGTATTGTTACCAAATATCCTACTATTAGCGAACCCGTATCGCCCATGAAGATTTTACTTGTTTTGGAGAAGTTATATCTCAAAAAGCCAAGAAGCGATGCTGACAAAGAAAGACTAAGACAAGCTAAAGACCAATATCCTTCAAGCAAATACCAAAGTCCAAAACCCGCACTTGAAATCATACCAATACCTCCGGCCAGACCATCCACTCCGTCAATAAGATTGAAGGCATTGATAAGAGCTACAAATATAAAAACTGTAACAATGACACCGGCGAGGTACGGAATTTCGTGGATGCCAAAAATTCCAAAAAAAGAGGTAATTCTAAGATCGCTGCCTACCACAACTAACACAGAAGCGAGAATTTGCGATGCAATTTTTTTCAAAGGAGCCAAGGCATACAGGTCATCTTTAAGACCCAGAAAGAATAGTACCACTAAACCTGCCATTACCCGGTGAAGGAGGAATTCTTCGTCTTGAAAATTCCATAGCATGTAGCCTATTAATGTACCGGCAAATATACCAACGCCTCCAAAAGTAGGAGTAGGGCTAACATGTGAGCTACGCTTTACAGGGTTTTCCATTAAACCCCTCATGTGGCATATATTACGTATAACGGGAATAGCTCTCCAGGTGATAGCCAAAGAAACGGCCATGCTTAAGATAACCTGTATGTTTTTATCAAGAATGAGTTCTTCCAGAACAAGATTCATGTATTCCTTTTTTTAAAAATACCCGTCAAAAATAGAGAATAATTGGATCAGGACGAAATTTTGTACTATTCCTAGGGATAAAGTTTATTTAACGGATAATCATTTAACTATTTCTCGTTTTTTCAAGAAAGTAGCAGGGTTCCCTTGCCATATTTCATACGCTGCCGTTGACTTTGAAAGTACAGAACCAGCTGTAAGAAATGAATGGCTTCTCATGGTCACTCCACCAGTTACCAAACTGTTGGCCGAAACCCAAACACCATCTTCGAGTACAATTTCATTCGTCATTAAATCAAAAGTGGAAGATTTATAGTCGTGGTTTCCGGAGAGCAATAAAGCCCCTTGTGAAATACAACAGTTTTTCCCAATTCTGATTTTGATCAAATTATCAATCCAAACGCTTTCACCAATCCATGTGTTTTCTCCAACTTCAAGAAACCAGGGATATTTAATGTTAACCTTTGGCTTTATTACCACTCCTTTACCAATTTTGGCTCCAAAAAACTTTAGAACCAGAATCTTGGCTTTGATAGGAATGGGTAAATAGGTATACACAAATACCCTACCAAAGATATACCACGAAATACGCTTCAGAATTGATCCGGGTTTATACCACGAATTATCATATTTTGACAAATCAACCTGCTTCATTATTGATTCTTTCAATTAGCATACTACTTAGTCTTCGGCCTTCCTCTAACCTGTCTGCCAAAAAAGCCTTTGTTCGTTCAAAATGAGAGGAGTACCCTTTTTGATCTCCGCTTTCAACAATATGAGCCCACTCCTGAACCGAAGTATGAAAAGCAAGATCATCCATTCTTATGGATTTATCAAAAAGTGCTGCCTCAAGCGACTCTTGCAATAGTTCGTCATTTAGAAATAAGTATTCAGCCATACCAACCCTAAGTTTGAACGGAGGCGTTTGGCAAATCAAATTATCATACGGAGAGGTACCCAGCCTGGCCCAAGTCAGGACCATAGCCAACAAACTCAAATGAGAATTTGCTTTGTGCTCTCTAGGTGGATAAAGAGAGAATTCTCTCATCAGCTCATCATTTAGCATTAATGAGCCCGGAAAACCTTTAAAAACCTTTTCCTTAGCCTCCAGTATTAATTTATACAATTCATCTTTTGACTCAGAAATCATTAAACCAAAAATGTCGTTTTCGGCCTTTGCGTATGCTCTCACATCCTGCTTAGAAAAGGGGTTTTGCATTGCCATTCCCTCGTAAACGTGATGCTTATAGCTGTAAATTCTAAGTGTAAGCAAAAGTTTAACATTATCTAAACCACTACTATGAAGTCGGCTTTCCCATGGAAAAATCCCTCTGTGCATGAATGACGTTCCTATGCTCTCAAAACCGATATGAGTAACTACCTGAATATCGGCCATCATTTTGTCATGCACATCGGCTGAATCCAAAACTTCTATTTTTGATTCCATACAAGACAAGACACCTAGTACTTCTTTAAACCTTTCTGAAGAAATTCTTTCAGGAATAGCGACAAGCGTCTGACCTTTGGGATTGACATGCGGACCGTGAAGGGAGTGAAGAGTGGCAATATCTACATCATCGTTAAGGTACTTTTTGAAAGCCCTTACCTCAGGATTTTTCACAGAAGTTTGCCCCGCGACTATATGGCCTTTTCGAACATATGGTGCAAGTTCCCTGACAACGGATTCAATCTTATTTGTTTCGACACTAAAAATTAGGTAGACTGAGTTTTCTATGACCTCTTTTGAAGATTTACAAATATTAACCAAATCATTATCTTCAAAAATATGCGATAAACTCTCGGCGTTTTCAGGTAAGTCACAACCAAAAACCTGATACCCGGCTTTGGAAAAAGAATGGGCGTATAACTGGCCCATGTCCCCTAAACCAATGATACCAATATTCATTATGAAGTCTTATTTGCGGGGCAAAACTAAAAATTTCTTATCTCACAGACTGATAAATGAGAAAATAAACAAACTCAAAATAATGAGTCCGGTTAATAAGGTCACTACTTTGGATTCGGCAAAATAATTTTTAGAAGGTCTTGTATAGTAATTTGAACGTTTCATGAAAAATAGGATTATTAAGTTTGAAGCACTGTTACACCAAACATAATCATAGGAATTGAATTTTCAAAAATTATTGAAATCTAATTTAATATTCATTCTTTCTTGTCATGCGATTAAGACTGTTTTACCTTTGAGCAGCATAATAACAGTAGTAAAGAGATATCTTAATGAGTAAGCTCAAAATAGCCATCCAGAAGTCAGGAAGGCTTAGTGACGATTCCATCAAATTATTCAAAGAATGTGGAATCAAGTTTGAAGTTGGTAAATCGAAACTAAAATCAACCTCCAGAAATTTCCCTGCAGATTTCCTTTTTCTTAGAGACGATGACATCCCAGGATATGTTGAAGATGGCGTAGCAGATGTTGGAATTGTGGGAGAGAACGTACTGGTAGAATATGGAAAAGACGTTGACAATGTAAAGGCTTTGGGCTTCTCAAAATGTCGATTATCTCTGGCGGTTCCCCGGGAGGTAGACTATCCGGGTGTCCAGTATTTTGAAGGGAAAAGCATTGCTACATCTTACCCAAATCTTCTGCAAAAATACCTGGATGAAAACGGGGTTAAAGCACATATTCATGTCATTAGCGGTTCTGTAGAAATAGCTCCGGGCATCGGTCTGGCAGAAGGGGTATGTGATATTGTAAGCACCGGGGGTACATTGTTAAGCAATGGTCTGAAAGAGGTTGAGACGATTTTTAGATCCGAGGCTCTGATGGTGGCTAATAAGTCCCTTTCTGCCGAGAAGAAAGCCTTGCTTGACCGAATTCTCTTCAGAATAGATGCAGTTCAAAAAGCTCAAAATCATAAATATGTATTGCTCAATGCTCCAAATGAGAAAATTGATGAAATCATAAAGGTGATGCCAGGTATGCGAAGCCCTACGATTACACCATTGGCACAGGAAGGCTGGAGCTCTATACACTCCGTGTTAAAGGAGAGTGATTTCTGGGAAAATATAGAAACGATGCGTGCAGCCGGAGCTGAAGGTATTTTGGTAATTCCGATTGAAAAAATGATTTCTTAATCATGCAAGATTTTAAGTTTCCTGAAAAAAAAGATTGGAAGCAGATATTGACCCGCCCTACGGCCAATATTGACGAGATTGAACAAAAGGTAATTCCAATTCTTGAAGAGGTCAAAAAAAGTGGAGATGGAGCCATTCGCAAATTTGCTTTGCAATTTGACAATATTCTTCTCAATGACTTTCAGGTTTCACAAGCAGAAATAGATGCTGCTGAGGCCAAACTCACTGAAGAGTTAAAATCGTCAATAAAGATAGCTGTTCAAAACATTAGACGCTTTCATGAGGCTCAAAAATCATCTCTCGAGATCATAGAAACAATGCCAGGGGTAGAATGCTGGAGAAAATCTGTAGGCATTGAAAAGGTAGGTATTTATATTCCGGGAGGTACAGCCCCACTTTTTTCAACAGTTTTGATGCTGGCCATTCCTGCCCAAATTGCTGGCTGTAAAGAAATTGTTCTTTGCTCGCCAAGCAACCATCCAGCCATTTTATACAGTGCGAAATTGGTCGGAGTCGATAAGATTTATAGAGTAGGTGGTGCTCAGGCAATTGCAGCAATGGCTTATGGTACAGAAACAGTTCCTCAAGTCTACAAGATATTCGGTCCGGGTAATCAATTTGTTACCGCGGCAAAACAGCTTGTCAGTAAAGAGGGTACCGCTATAGACATGCCGGCCGGGCCATCGGAGGTCGCAGTTCTTGCGGATGATTCTGCAAAACCAGCCTTTGTAGCTGCTGACTTACTTTCTCAGGCCGAACATGGTGTTGATAGCCAGGTTATCCTTGTAAGTACGTCTGAAAAGCTTATTTCTGATGTGAAAAAGGAAGTAGCTCTACAATTGGAATCACTTCCCCGGAGAGAAATGGCTTCAAAGTCCTTGGAAAACTCTAAAGCGATTATAGTCTCAACTATTGATGATGGCGTAGATCTGTTAAACGAATATGCTGCCGAACACTTGATTTTATGTGTTGAGAATGCAGAGGAAGTAGGAGAGAGGATCATTAATGCAGGGTCAATTTTCCTTGGTTACTATACGCCAGAGTCTTGCGGTGACTACGCATCAGGAACAAATCATACTTTGCCTACCAATGGCTTTGCCAAGGCTTATTCCGGGGTTTCTGTTGATAGTTTTGTAAAGAAAATCACTTTTCAAAAAATCAGTAGGGAAGGTCTCAAAAAACTTGGCCCTCATGTGAGTACCATGGCTGAAGCGGAATCTCTTCAGGCTCATTCAAACGCTGTCAAAGTTCGGTTGGCACAAGACTAAAAGACAATCAGTTTATGAAGTGGGAAGAAAAAAACGATGAATTAGTACGCATTTTTAAGTTTAAAGACTTTAATGAGGCTTTTGGTTTCATGAGCAGAGTGGCTTTGGTGTTTGAAAAAGCAAATCATCATCCGACCTGGACAAACACCTGGAATATGGTTGAGATTCATCTAAGCACTCATGATGCTGGAAATAAAGTTACCCACAAAGACAGAGAATTGGCCAAGGAGATAGATAAGCTAATTTAGTAGTAAAGGGTTTGTTAAAAGATACTTGTTAACAGATCACATGCTGAAGATGTTTAGAAGTAAACATTAAAGCGGTAAGTCTAAAATCTGGAGGATTTTATCTCAAACATCAATTAACTCCTGATTAATACTAGGGAAAGATTTTAAATTCTGTCCCCAAAAAACCAGAGAAAGAGGAATTTCCGCATTTCCACAAAACCGAAATCCTAAAAGTTTGAAGATCTTGGTTTGCTTCTTAATTTGTTGATATAGCTCTTAGGAGCAGAAAGGGTTTTGTTTGTTTCATGCTTTAAAGCGAACAAAGTTGCTAAAAGCAAAGCGATTAAGATTAGAATTACCATGTCTTGACAATTATTTCTGGGTTAATGATTGAATAATACATAATTTTTAAAATTTCTTTCAAAAACTAGTCCAGAAGATTGTGTTTAAATTATTTTGATATCCAAAATCAGGATTTATGTCTCTTACAATTGTGCCTACACCAATAGGTAATCTTGACGACATTACTTTCAGAGCAGTAAAGGTTCTCACAGATGCAGATTTAATTCTTGCTGAAGACACAAGAAATACGGGTATCCTTCTTAAACATCTTGATATCAGGAAGCCTATGCAAAGTTTCCATATTTTTAACGAGCATAAAACTCTCAAAGGCGTTGTCCAGAAGTTAAAAGAAGGACTTCAAATTGCACTTGTTTCCGATGCTGGCACCCCGGCTATATCTGACCCGGGCTTTCTACTGGTGAGAGAATGTATTGATGAGGAAATAGAGGTAGAGTGCTTACCTGGTGCCACGGCCTTTGTTCCCGCCTTAGTAAATTCGGGTTTGCCTTCTGATTCCTTTGTTTTTGAAGGATTTATTCCTGTCAAAAAGGGTCGCAAAACAAAGCTGGAGGAACTATCTGAGGAGAAGCGAACAATGATCTTTTATGAATCTCCTCACCGTCTTTTGAGGACACTTGAAGATTTTATTGCTCACTTCGGAGAGGAAAGAAAGGCTTGTGTTTCCAGAGAATTGACTAAAATTCATGAAGAAAACGTTAGAGGTTCATTATCCGAAATTCTTGCTAATTTTGCCAACCGCCCTATTAAAGGCGAAATTGTTATCACAGTAGAAGGTTTAAACCGAAAAAAAACTAAATGAGCTTATTAAAAGGAAAAATCGCTCTCATTACCGGAGCATCTCGTGGAATTGGTAACAGCATTGCACGCGAATTTGTTAAAAATGGTGCCGATGTGGCTTTTACCTATCTCTCAAGTGTTGAAAAAGGAGAAGCTCTTGAAAAAGAGCTAGCTGCAGATGGTGTAAAAGTAAAGGGCTACCGTTCAGACGCCTCTGATTTTGATGCGGCTCAAAAGCTCATTCAAGACGTTTTAGCTGATTTTGGAAGAATTGACGTTTTGATCAATAACGCCGGAATTACCAGAGATAACCTGCTAATGAGAATGGATGAACAACAATGGGATGATGTCTTGCGTATCAACCTGAAGTCTGTTTTCAACTTAACTAAAGCCATAACCAGACCTATGTTAAAAGAGAGAAGCGGGTCTATTATTAATATTACCTCTGTGGTTGGCCTCATGGGTAACGCAGGACAGGCAAACTACGCGGCTTCTAAATCAGGAATCCTTGGCTTTACCAAATCAGTCGCTAAAGAATTAGGTTCACGAAATGTTCGCTGCAACGCCATTGCTCCAGGTTTTATAGAAACCGAAATGACAGATGAGCTTGATGAGGAGCAACTAAAAGCCTGGCTGAGTGGTATTCCACTTAAAAGAGCTGGAAAGGGACAGGATATTGCCAATGCATGCATCTTCCTGGCATCTGACATGTCTTCTTATATAACTGGTCAAACACTTACCGTAGACGGCGGTATGGTGATGTAAACCATTTCAGATGAAATCAGAGCTCATTTACACTCAACCGATTTGGTTGATTCCCTTGTGTATTGCCGTTGGTATTGCTTATGCGTGGCTCTTCTACTCCGGTGAAAATAATAGGAGTAAAAGGGTCAACAGAATACTGGCGGCAATACGGGCGATCCTGGTGGCTCTGATTTGTTTTTTATTGATCAATCCTCTCCTGAGAAGTAATTCTACGAAGACCATAAAACCTTTGATGGTTCTCGGAATTGATAATTCAAGTTCAATTCGAAATCTTGGACAATCAGCACTGGATGAATTGAAAAATCAACTCTCAGAGTTCAGAGAAAGTCTTGACGGATCCGATTTTGACCTAGAAATCAGAAATCTTGATGGTGAAAAACTCGGTAACCTTGATTCGTTAAGGTTTGACCGAAAGAAATCTGATCTGGGTAGTTTTTTCAGAAAGGTGAATGAGGAGTTCGAAGGTCAAAACCTTCGGAAGGTGGTTTTTCTATCTGATGGTATCGCCAACAGTGGTTTGAGTCCATTGAACAAAACTTATCCTTTTGAAATTGATGTTGTTGGAGTAGGGGACACCACCATCAAAAAAGATCTTATTCTAAAAGGCTTAACCGCGAATAAGCTGGCATACCTGGGCAACTCTTTCCCTGTGGAAGCTGAAATCTCGGCCCGATTATACGCTGGTCAAAGTACAGTTGTTCTAATCAAGCACGAAAATGAAGTGCTTGCCCGGCAAAATGTAGCTTTTAGTGGAGAAGATGATTTTAAGGTAATTCAATTCACCATTCCTGCTCAAAATATTGGAAAACAACGTTTTCAAGTTGAGATTTTACCCTTGAGCGGAGAGTATAGCACCCGAAATAACCGAAGAGATATAATTGTAGATATTGTTGACGGAAAAGAAAAAATTCTTCTTTTGTCTCAGTCTCCCCATCCTGATGTTAAGGCTCTGAGAGCTATTATGGAAAAAAACGAGCTTTTTGAAGTCGAGGTAAAGTCAGTTGTTTTTGATGATGCTTCAGAAATCATTTCCTCAGATTTTGACATTTTGGTTTTGCACCAATTGCCTGCATTAAATAATGATTACAATGCTGTTGTATCGAGAGTTTTGGCAAAAATGAAACCAACATTTTTTATTCTTGGTAACCAAAGCAACCTCAGTGTTTTTAACGGAATGCAGGAGGTTGTCAGCGTTTCATCTCAAAGCAACAAGAGCGATAAGGTAACTGCCAGTTTTAATGCGAGTTTTAACCGATATCAGATAGAAAACGATATTCAGTCTGTCGTGAGCTCGCTTCCTCCGTTAACTGCTCCTTTTGGAGAATATCGCACGTTTCCGGGCAGTGATGTGATAATTCTTCAGAAAGTTGGAAATCTGACTACCGAAAGGCCTCTTTTGGCTTTAAATACGAATGTCAATCGAAAATCTGCCGTTTTGGCCGGGGAGGGGATCTGGCAATGGCGAATGGAGGAATTCTTTATGAATGACGAGCAGGTGGCTATTGACGATGTTATTCTAAAAACTCTTCAACTGATATCGGTTAAAGAGGACAAAGAAAAACTCCGGGTTTATCCTACGCAGGATGTTTTTGATATTGATGAATCCACTGTTTTTCAGACAGAGATTTATAACGATTTGTTCGAAAAGATTTACCCGGGCTCTGTGACCTTGCAATTAAACGGTTCTAGTGACTATCAGAAAACGTTTAACTACGAAGTGGCTGAAAACAATTCAAACTTTGAGATTTCTGATTTACCCGCCGGGGTTTATTCTTATAATGCCCAGGCGGTGGTTTTAGGTAAAAATGAGTCAAGTTCAGGTCAGTTTGTAGTTCGCGATGTAGATCTTGAGTTTCTCAATACTACGGCTGATTTTGACTTTCTCCGAACACTCGCGGCAAACAGTAACGGTCAATTTTATACTAGTAATGAGTTGGATTTACTTGCTGAAAATATAGGAAATGAAAGTCTTTCGGCAAAGTTAATCAGTACGGAAGACCTCAGAGAAATTATCAATCTTCGGTGGCTTCTACCTTTACTAATTTTACTCGCCGCAATTGAGTGGGCATACAGAAAATACCTCGGAGGATATTAATATGACAGAATTCTTAAAAGGCGATAAGGTCAGGATGCTTCGCTCGTCTGAAGAAGGTGAGGTAGTTAAAGTATCTGGAAATATTATTGAAATAGAAACAGCCGACGGTTTCGTAATTCCCGTTGTCACGGCAGACCTTGCGAAGGTTTCCAGGGAAGAAGAGAAGTTTTTCAGAAATCAACCCGTTGATTATTCAAAACCAAAATCTGCAGAAGAATCGCTATTTATTAATCATTTCAAAGACGCTGTTTCCTTGGCATTTGAGGAAATAAACGAAATGAAACTAAGACCTTGGTTTATCAATCATTTTGATGCTGAGGTGCTTTTCGTTCTTTCTGTTAAAGAGGGGAAAGTATTTACAAATATGGCCTCAGGCCAATGCGGTAAAGGAGAAGAAGTCAGACTTGACAAAGAATTCAAAAAATCGGAATTTGAGAACTGGTCAAAATGGCATTTACAACTTTTGGTCTTCAAAAAGGAAAAGGAAGTAAGCCTACCAATGCAACTTGAATTTTCGTTAAAGGCTTCAAAATTGTTCAAGGAGAAAGAAAACTTCGGCAAACTTCAGCGAAAGGGGTATGTCCGCTTGATAGACCTTAAAGAAAAACAATTGGAAGAACCCGTAAAAGGAAATTACTTTGAGCCTCAGTTTCTTTACAAAGAGAAAACAATTGACTTACACGCCGGTTCTCTAGGAATTCAGGAGAATAAGCCGGATTTAATCTTAGAACAGCAATTGGCAGCATTTCAGAAAGAATTTGACAACGCCATAGCCAATGATTTGACAGAACTCACCGTTATACACGGAGTTGGTAATGGTGTTTTGAGAACTAAAATCCATAAACAACTGGCTAATTCAGAACATGTAGAATGGTTTAAAGATGCTCAGAAAGAGAAATTTGGTTACGGGGCTACCCTGGTACATTTTAAGGCTTAGTACACTTTTTGTATTCGGCTTCCTTTTAACTTCCTGTGATAAATCAATCACACCTGAGAAACCTTTTGAAACCTACAATACGTCAAAAATTGATAGTCTTAAAAAGGAAGTTTCCTACATTACTGTTCCCATAGATCTCAAAGTCTCTGAGATTGAAAAACAAATAAACCAACAATTCAAGGGGCTACTTTATGAAGACGATAGTTTTGAAGGAGATGATCTGAAGGTAAAAATCTGGAAACAAGCCGACCTTAAATTTAAAGCCCGCGGAGATGGCTTCTTTATTTTTGACGTTCCGTTGAAAATATGGGTCGAGAAAAAGGTGAATGTATTGGGAATGTCTCAATCTCCCTCAACTCAGTTTGAAATGAAAGCCCGCTTTTCTTCGCGTCCTTTCATTTCTGCGAATTGGGAACTTAAAACATTAACCAATGCAGAAGGCTTTGAATTTATTACCGAACCCAAACTTCGACTTGGAGGCTTCAATATCCCGATAACTGGCATAGTGAGTAGCCTTCTTGATAATTATCAGGGAACCATTGCCCGCATGATCGATGAATCTGTCGCAGATAAAGTGGATATTAAAACCCCCGTTTTAACCGTTTGGAATAAACTCAAAGAACCACTTCAGGTTTCAGAGGATTATGACCTGTGGACAAACGTAGAACCTCAGGACATTCTAATGACAGAATTGAGGTCTGATAAAGATTTGATCCACACCTCGGTTTCCATAAAGGCCATCATAAACTCTAGTGTTGGAAAAACGGAGAAGAAAATCCGTCAATCTACTGAGTTACCTCCTATCAAGTTCGTTAAAAAATTACCCGAAGGGTTTGGTGTTTACCTCTACAATCTGGTAACCTTCTCTCAAGCCGAGAAAATATCAAATGAATTGTTCCGGTCAAGTCGTTACAAATTTTCAGGCGGAAGAGAAATTGAAATATTAGGCGTTCATGTTTTCGGAGGAGAAAAGAATAAGTTAATTATTCAGATCAATACGGCTGGCGACTTGAATGGTACCATTTTCCTTACCGGAGACCCTGTTTATGACGACAAAAGACGTGAACTTATTCTCACAAATACGGAGTTTGACCTCAAAACTAAAAATGTTCTCAAAAAAGCGGCACTCTGGGTTATGGAGGGCAATCTTGAAAAAAGTATTGAATCTGATTTCGGTATCCCGGTTGACCCCATTTTTGAAATGGCAAAGAATTCTATTGATGAATTCTTCAAGACAGAGCTACAAAACGGTATCAAACTCAATGGTAAGGTAAATGAAATCAAGCCGATAGGAGTAAATCTTCAACCCGAAGGCCTGATGACAATCGTCGAAATCAACGGAGATCTAGGTGTCAAATTCTGAAAATTGAGCTACCTTGCGGCCAGAAACAGGCTGTCCTATCGCTCCGAAGAATATCGGTGAGGAAAGTCCGAACAGCAAAGAGCATCATGCTACCTAACGGGTAGGAGAGAAGCAGGTGACCGCTTCTCTACAGCTAGTGCCACAGAAAATGTACCGCCACGCCCTCGGCGTGGTAAGGGTGAAATGGTGGAGTAAGAGCCCACCGTGCCGGTGGTGACATCGGTAGCAGGGTAAACCTCATGAGCTGAAAGATCAAATAAGCCTTGAGTTTTCGTCGGCTCGGCGGAAACCTTCGGGTTCTCAGGGTGGGTAGATTGATAGAGGTTCTGAGTAATCAGAATCCCAGATAAATGATAGGAGTCCTGCATTCGCGGGAAACAGAATTCGGCTTACAGGCCTGTTTCTTTTAAATAATACAGAATCAGTTGTTTTAAAATCAATTTTGTATTACTACCTTTGCAGTCCGAAAATAAAACCGGGGACGGGTTCCCCACTTAAACAAAGAATATGGCTGTAAAAATCAGACTATCGAGACACGGACGCAAGAAAAGAGCAATCTACAATATTGTAGTGGCTGATGCCAGAGCTCCTCGCGACGGTAAATTCATCGAAAAATTGGGTCAGTATAACCCAAATGTTACTCCAGCGGGTCTGGAACTTAACGACGAAAGAGCTTTGCATTGGTTAATGACTGGTGCCCAGCCTACAGACACTACTCGTAAAATCTTATCAGTTAGAGGTCTAATGTTGCAAAAACACCTTCAGGTGGGTGTGACTAAAGGTGCTATTACTCAGGAAGAGGCTGACAAGAAGCTGGATGCCTGGAAAGCTGACAAAGAGAAATCAAGAGAAGAAAGAATCGCCAAACTTACCGGTGACAAAGATGCTGCTAAAAAAGCTGCTCTTGAAGCTGAGCGTAAGAAGAAAGAGGAAGTTGAAGCTAAGAAAAAAGAAGCTGAGGCTGCCTTGATTGCTGAAGCAGAAGCTGCTGAGGCTGCTAAAGCCGCCGAAGAAGCTGGAACTTCTGAAGAAGAAGCCCCTGCTGCTGAAAGCACGGACGAGGCTCCTGCAGCTGAGGAAGCTCCGGCCGAAGAAGCTGAAGGTGAAAAAGAATAAGGAAGACAAATCCGAAGGAAAATCCTCACTACTTTAGTGGGGATTTTTCTTTTTAAAGCCATTCAAAAACAATAAATGACAACTGAAGACTGCTACTTTTTGGGTAAAATTACTCAAACTCATGGGCTCAAAGGCGAGGTGATTCTTTGGCTCGATGTAGATGAACCTGATTTATACGCTGAAATGGATTCAGTCTTTTTGAAATTTGGTAAAGAGCTTGTTCCCTATTTCATCGAGAATATTCAAATAAGAGGGAAGAAGTCAATCGCTAAGTTTGAAGATATTGACACCATTGAACAAACTGAGTCTATTATTAATAAAGAACTTTTTTTGCCTCTTTACACTCTGCCTGAGCTTGATGATCAAACTTCTTTTTATTATCACGAAATCATTGGTTTTGAGCTCAAAAGCGAAAATGACGGCGAAATATTAGGTACCGTATCATCAGTATACGAGGGCTCAGGTCAGGACTTACTGGCTTTTGAATTCAAAGGAAAAGAGGTATTAGTGCCTATTTCTGATGATATCGTTAAAACCATTGACAGAGAGAAAAAACAACTAAGTGTTGATTTGCCTGATGGGCTTATTGACTTATATATGGAGTAACTATGCAAATTGACATTGTAACCTGTCTTCCGGGTTTAGTTGAGGGTTTCTTTTCTCAATCTATTGTCAAAAGAGCAACAGAAGGGGGGAAGGTCAGTATAAACATTATCGACCTGAGAGAGTACGGTATTGGCAAGAGTCGTCAAATAGATGACTACGCATTTGGTGGTGGAGCCGGTATGGTGATGATGATTGAGCCATTGGTCAATTGTATAAAAGACCTTCAATCCAGAACTCGTTATGACGAGATTATTTACATGACGCCTGATGGTGATTTGTTTGATCAGAAAACCGCCAATAGTTTTTCTCTAAAAGGTAATCTCATGATCATTTGTGGTCACTACAAAGGAATTGATGAAAGAGTAAGAGAATCGTACATAACAAAAGAGCTTTCCATTGGTGATTATGTACTCAGTGGCGGAGAAATACCGGCGGCTGTGGTGACCGATGCAATTGTGCGTCTCATACCGGGTGCGATGAATGATGAAACCTCTGCTCTTACAGATAGTTTTCAGGACAATCTTCTGGCACCTCCCGTTTATACCAGACCAGCTGATTTTGAAGGACTTAAAGTGCCCGAAATTCTATTGTCAGGTAACTTCAAAAAAATAGAGGAATGGAGAGTCGAAAAAGCCATTGAAAGGACACAAAAAAGACGCCCTGATTTGTGGAAAAAAACATTATGATGGGCCATTAAAAATGGTTATTTTTGATCTTCAAATTATGCGGTTTTGTATCCGCAATATTTCAAATAAAATCTGAAATTCTTCGCAATTTAATCTATGGCAGAGGAAAACGAGAACCCGACACCAGAATCAAGCCCCAGAGGTAACATTATCCCCATTAACATTGAAGACGAAATGCGTGGAGCCTACATTGACTACTCAATGTCGGTTATTATTTCACGTGCTCTTCCTGACGTTCGAGACGGTTTTAAACCAGTGCACAGACGTGTACTTTACGGGATGTCAGAACTCGGTGTTTATCATAACAGACCTTACAAGAAATCAGCTCGTATCGTAGGGGAGGTTCTTGGTAAGTATCACCCACATGGTGACTCGTCGGTTTATGATACAATGGTTCGTATGGCTCAGGAGTGGTCTTTAAGATACCCGCTGGTTGACGGTCAGGGTAACTTTGGATCGGTAGATGGAGACTCACCGGCTGCCATGCGTTATACTGAGGCTCGTCTTAAGCGAATAGCTGAGGAAATGCTGGCTGATATTAATAAGGAGACCGTTGATTATCAGCCAAACTTTGATGATTCACTTTCAGAGCCTTCCGTATTACCTGCCAGAATACCAAATCTGCTTTTAAATGGAACCAGTGGTATCGCTGTAGGTATGGCTACTAACATGGCCCCTCATAACCTCACAGAGGTAGTTGACGGTATAAAAGCATATATTGCTGATGAAGATATCAGTGTTGAGGGCCTAATGGAGTTTATTAAAGCTCCGGATTTCCCTACGGGTGGAATCATTTATGGTTACTCTGGTGTGAAATCTGCTTTTGAAACCGGGAGAGGACGTATTGTAATTCGATCTACGGCTAATTTTGAAACGAGCAAGACGGGTAAAGAGCGAATTGTAGTTACTGAAATTCCATACATGGTTAATAAGGCCGCAATGATTGAAAAAACGGCGGCATTGATCAATGAAAAGAAAATTGAAGGAATTTCGGATATAAGAGACGAGTCTGATAGAACAGGTATGCGGATTGTGTATGATCTCAAAAGAGATGCTGTACCAAACGTAGTTTTAAATAACCTTTACAAGTATACTCAACTTCAATCTTCTTTCAGTATCAACAATGTGGCTCTGGTTAAAGGAAGACCGCATACGCTTAATCTGAAAGACATGATTAAGCACTACGTAACTCACCGAATAGAGGTGATTACCCGTAGAACTGAGTATGAGCTGAAAGAGGCAGAAAAAAGAGCCCACATTCTTGAAGGTTTGCTTATTGCTCTCGATAACCTTGATGAGGTTATTGCTTTAATCAGAGCTTCAAAAGACCCTGACGAAGCCAGGGACGGACTAATGTCTAAGTTTAATCTCTCTGAGATTCAGGCTAAGGCCATCCTCGACATGCGTTTGCAGCGTCTTACAGGTCTTGAAAGAGATAAGATCATCGCAGAATTTGAGGAAATCAAGAAATTGATTGAAAGATTGAATGAAATCCTCGGTTCTGAAGATGTTAAGAAAGAGCTCATTATTGAAGATCTTAATGACGTCAAAGAGAAATACGGTGACGAGCGGAGATCGGTCATTGAAATGGCTGGTGGTGATTTCAATATTGAGGATATGATCCCTGATGATGAAATGCTCGTAACCGTTTCTAATGAAGGTTATATCAAAAGAACTGCACTTGTTGAGTACCGAACTCAAAACAGAGGTGGTGTGGGCTCCAGAGGAGTAAAAACAAAAGATACCGACTACACAGAGCATTTATTCTCTGCGACCAACCATAATTACCTGTTATTCTTCACTGAGAAAGGAAAATTGTTCTGGTTGAGAGTATTTGAAGTTCCTGAAGGCAATAAAACTTCCAAGGGAAGAGCTATTCAGAATCTGATAAACATTGAGTCTGACGATTCTATCAGAGCCGTTTTAAATGTGAAGACCTTGACTGATGAAGATTATATCAACAATAACTTCATCATTATGTGTACCAAAAATGGTGTGGTTAAGAAAACCTTGCTTGAAGCTTATTCACGGCCTAGAGTCAACGGTATTATTGCCATCAATATCAACGAGGGCGATCAGCTACTAGATGTTGCACTGACAAATGGTGATAATCATATTATTATAGCCGCATCAGAAGGAAAAGCTGTAAGATTCCACGAGTCTGGAATCAGAGCAATGGGTAGAGGTGCAACTGGTGTCAGAGGTATCAAACTTTCTGAATCTGATCATGCTATCGGTATGGTGTGTGTCAATCGTGAAGATGCCCAACTAATGGTGGTCTCTGAAAATGGTTATGGTAAACGTTCTGATATTGAAGAATATAGAATCACCTCAAGAGGTGCTAAAGGTGTGAAAGCTCTGAATATCACGGATAAAACCGGTAAACTTGTGGCCATTAAGGAAGTTACAGATGAAGATGACCTTATGATCATAACCATTAAAGGTATTCTGATCAGAATGAGTGTTTCTGACCTAAGAGTAATGGGTAGGGCCACACAAGGGGTGAGACTAATAAAACTAAATAATAATGACGGAATAGCTTCTGTCACCAGGATCGTAAAAGAAGAAGAGGAAGAAAGTGAAGACTCAGATATTGAAAGCAATTCTGAGAGTGGGGAAGGAGCGGAACCTTCTGAAACAGGGACTGAAGAGTAATTGTTAAAGCCTTGTTAAATGCAGTTTTTGGGTTAATCAAATCATTGACCAAAGCGTCAAAAGGCTGTAAATAAAGTAAAGAACTAACAAAAATAAACCTAATGAAAAAACTAGTAATCGGATTAGCACTAATTTCGGCATCGTACTTTGCCTCTGCACAGGGGGTAATGGATTTGGCGAAAGATGCCCAGTGTGAAACATGGCAAAATACGCTTAACCCAATTTTAAAAAGTAGTGAACATCCAAAAAGAGGTATCAAAGCTTCTACTTGGGTACGTTTGGCAGATGCTTATGCGAACTATACGACTGCCTGTGGTAAGGATTCTACTTCTGCTTTAAAAGCTTGGGATGCCATTCACAAAGCGAAAGAACTTGATACTGATGGTAAATCTGCCGATGATATTGAGGCACTAATGCATGGCCAATTGATGTATTCAGCGGTTGTTAATCAGGGAGTTGCTCACTATAATGCAGGAAACATCGAGAAAGCTACGGAGTATTTTCATATTGGATATGCCGTTGACCCTTCAGATACCTTGACTTCATTGTATGCTGGGATTGCTTCAAATCAACTTGGTGATACAGAAATGGCAAAGAAAGCTTTTATACACTATGTTGATATAGCCAACGGTGATGACGAGTCTGCTTTTTATAGCCTTAGTAACATGGCTAAAGAAGAGGGTAACGTTGAAGAAGCAATATCTTGGTTAAAGAAAGGTATTGACAGAACAGACAATAAAGAGCTTAGAGGCGAATTGGTAAATCTGTACATTCAAAACGATATGCTTGATAAGGCGGTTGCGGATTTGGAAGCACTTGTGGAGAAAGATCCTACCAACACTAACGTCATGTTAAATCTTGGTCTTTTATATGATAATCAGGGAAATACGGACAAGGCACTTGCTATCTACGAAGATATCTTGAAAATTGATCCTGATAACTATGATACGAATTTCAGTATTGCCGTTGTTCACTTTAATGCTGCTGTAAAAATCAAGCAAAAGGTAGATGCCATGGACATGGACACTTACCAGAAAGAAGGTGCGGCAATTGAAGCTGAAGCTTGTTCAAAATTCCAGGATGCTAAACCATATTTTGAAAAAGCTCTGGCAGCTAAGCCTGATGCACAAGAGGCTAAAGAAAACCTCGAAAACCTAAACAATGTTCTTTCTCAGTGTAAATAAGAAGAGTTTTCTAATATTATTACTGAAAAATGAGGCTATCCTGAAAACAGGGTAGCCTTTTTAGTATATATTTCTCCTACTTAACATAATATATATTATACAACAACCAAACTAATCTTTCCATACCTTATTTTTTATGCCAATGCCAATAAGTAATAGCATCAATGGAATAAGAAAGATAACAGTAGTTTTGATAGGTTGATTATAATAGAGGTCAATAGCTAAAGCAATAAGGCAAAGAATAAGGGCTATTGAAGGCAAATAAAGATATGCCAATCTTTTAGAGCTCATAAATATAATAGTTTAAGATGGGCTAAATTCTGAAAAAGAATTATCCTCGTAAAATACGACAATTTTAGTAATACGTTTCGAAGTACCCCCGAGGTTAATACTTTGAGCCACCGCCTGAGAATCGAATAATTCTGGGTGTGTATTCGGATCATTCTGAATACGCGATTCTCTTAACCTGGCCAGTTCGTCTTTCCTTTCTTCGTCATCTAAACGCTTAGCTATTTTTTTTAGCACTTCCTCAGGAATTCTTTCTCCGTCAAAAGTCCAATTGATTCCCAATTCAGGAAACTTTTTAACTATTCTTTGAATAATGTCGAGACTGGGTTTATTTCTCCCGGCCGTAATATGGCTTATGACGGGTCTACTTACACCTATATAATCGGCAAACTTTGAGCTTGAAAAACCAATTGTCGCGATCAGATCAGCGATTTTTAAGTTCAATTCCTCGAGTTCCATTTCTTAGTTAAATACAAAAGTGTTTCCAAATGAGCTACCTCTCTTAACAAAGGTACATCACAAATGTAAATCCCAAAGTTAACAAATGCAAATAATTCCTTACATAATGTTTACTTATGTAAATTTACATTTATAAACAGATTGTAAGCATCAAAACGTAATAAACAAACATATATCATAACTTTTAAAAGTTAGATTTCGATCTCTTTAATATACTTTTTACATTTCTTACTTGCATTACACTTATAATTTACACACCTTTGTCATGTAAGCCGATCAAATACTGGATTCTAGACTTACGTGCATTCTTTAAAAAGTATAATATTTACGCTTTCCTAATTTAATAACAAAGAGCCCTTTGAGGCACTTCGCAAAAGAAAAGCCCGGACGTTTTATCGCCCGGGCTTTTTAATTATTAAGGAGCTACTCAGCTTAAACAGCTACATCATTCTCTCTTAATGCATCATTTAATGAAGTTTTAAGATCTGTACTCTCTTTTCTCTTGCCAATAATCAACGCACATGGAATCTGATATTCTCCCGCCGGGAATTGCTTTGTTCTGGTACCGGGAATAACAACACTATTCGCAGGAACCTCGCCTTTATAAACAACAGGCTCATTACCAGTAACGTCAATAATCTGAGAACTTTTTGTCAAAGTAACACCAGCACCTAGAACCGCCCTTTTGCCTACATGCACACCCTCAACTACGATACAACGAGAACCGATAAATGCACCATCTTCAATAATAACAGGCGAAGCTTGAGCCGGCTCTAGTACGCCACCTATTCCTACACCACCACTCAGGTGCACATCCTTGCCTATTTGGGCACAGCTTCCGACAGTCGCCCAGGTGTCAACCATTGTCCCTGAATCTACATATGCTCCTATATTTACGTAACTAGGCATCAGGATAGCTCCTGGAGCGATATAAGCCCCGTAGCGTGCCGTCGCTGGAGGAACAACTCTAACTCCAGCCTCTGAATAGTTTTTCTTCAACATCATTTTGTCATGATACTCAAAGATGCCTACTTCTTCAGTTTCCATTTTTCTTAATGGGAAATAAAGAATGATAGCCTTTTTTACCCACTCATTGACTTGCCAATTCCCATCTGCAAGAGGCTCAGCGACACGCAATTGACCTTTATCAACCTGCTCAACCACTGTCTCAATGGCTTTAACCACTGCTGCATCTTTTAAAAGTGTCCTGTCTTCCCAGGCCTGAAGAATGATGTTCTGATCGATTTCCATAGAACTATTTGGTGAAAAAAATAATAAATTAATACTTTATAAAGAATAATATAACTTACTGAATTGCAAATGATTGACGACAGCATGAAACTCTAAATTGCAAAGTTTCAGAATTGAGCATTTTGGATCCAAATATTATTTGGCTTGGCTCCTGCCCTCATGATTCAGCACGCAAAACTAAGACATATTTCTAAATTGCCCCTCTCCCGCCCTGATGAGGAGGAATTAAAATTGTTAAACCAGCCCACCTAAACTCGATAAGAGCTAGCTATTAATGTTAGCATATTCTTATTGAAGCTATTTCATTGTATTAAAAGCCCGTGGAAATTGTACTATTAAAGCAATAAATAGAGCATTTAGAGTAATAGTTTCGGGTTATCTGAAAAGTGTTATTTTTGTCCTTTCTTTTACCAAACAAATATTTTACTCAATGACAGACATTAAAGTTGCTATCAACGGTTTTGGGAGAATCGGAAGATTGGTTTACCGCCAAATCTATGATATGAAAGGTATTGATATTGTGGCAATTAACGACTTGACAAGTCCGGCTACATTAGCTCACCTTCTTAAATATGATACTGCTCAGGGTAGATTTGACCAGGAGGTTAAGGCTACAGATAACAGTATTATCGTAAACGGTGACGAAATAAACATATACTCACAGCGTGATCCTTCTCAAATTCCATGGGCTGATCATGATGTTGATGTAGTATTGGAGTGCACTGGTTTCTTCGCAAGTGATGAAAAGGCTTCTGCTCACCTTACTGCAGGTGCTAAAAAGGTGGTTATTTCTGCACCGGCTACAGGTGATGTGAAAATGATTGTTTACGGTGTAAACCATGAAACTCTTGACGGTTCTGAAACAATTATTTCTGGTGCTTCTTGTACTACGAACTGTCTTGCCCCAATGGCTAAAGTCTTGAACGACTCATTTGGTATCAAGTCTGGTTTGATGACAACCATTCATGCGTACACCAATGATCAGAATACTCAGGATGCCCCTCATAAAGATTTGAGAAGAGCGAGAGCTGCGGCTCAGAACATCGTACCAAACACTACTGGTGCTGCTAAGGCAATTGGCAAAGTTCTTCCTGAACTCAATGGTATTCTTGACGGTGCTGCACAGCGTGTACCTACCTTGACGGGGTCTCTAACTGAGCTTTTCACTGTTCTTGATAAGAAAGTAACAGCTGAAGAAATCAATGCAGCTATGAAAGCAGCAGCAAGCGAGAGCTATGGTTACACTGAAGATGAGATTGTAAGCTCTGATATTATTGGTATCACGTACGGTTCATTATTTGATGCTACTCAAACTAAAGTTCAAACAGTTGGTGATTCTCAAATCGTGAAAACTGTGAGCTGGTATGATAATGAAATGTCTTACGTTTCTCAATTGGTTAGAACAGTTCAGCATTTCGCAGGTTTGATCGCATAATCAAACTATTAGTCTATAAGCAAAAAGCTCCGGCTGTGATTAGTCGGAGCTTTTTTGTGTCCAAGTATTTAAATCCCAGATATTCTAGTTTTTCAACTGGCACTTAATGTAGTTGATTGTGTAACCTTTCTCCATCCACAGGCCCTCATAATGTGTTTTAATACCATAATGGTCTTCCAGAAGAGGTGAATTATACAGGTCATTAGTATTACCCATAATCTTAAAATCAGCGTCATCCGAGAGTTTCTCTAAGGTATACTCATAGAGAAAAGGGCTATCAGTCTTTAAAATGAATTTCCCTCCAGGTTTTAGGTACTTCTTGTACTCGGCCAGGAAATGATCGTTGGTTAATCTCCGCTTTTCTTCTTTGTCTCGCGGTTGAGGATCGGGGTGAATCAGCCAAATCTCCTCAATAGAAGACTCTTCAAAGAATTCTTCTAAAAATTGGATGCCCGTTCTAAGGAAAGCGGCATTCTCCAAACCCTTTTCAATACATCGTTTGCTACCTCTTGCTATTCGATCACCTTTGATATCAATGCCAATAATATTAACATCAGGTCTATTTTCAGCTAATCCAACAGTATACTCACCTTTACCACAAGCCAACTCTAGTACTAAGGAATTGTTGTTTTTAAAGTATTCATGCCATTGCCCTTTGATAGTTGTGTATAAGGGTTTCCCCCTTTCTATAACATTATGGGCTTCTCTATTATGTTGAAATCGGTGCTGTTTACGTCTCAATACTTATAAAATGTTTATTTCTGCTACTAAATAGGTGCTTCCACCAATAAAAATAAGGTCCTCAGCCCCCGCTATTGAAAGTACTTTTTCAAGGGCCGAATTGACATCTTGGTACCCACCACCAATATTATTAAATATGCTATTTATTTTAGCATATTTAATAATACTCTCAGGATCGGCAGATCTCGGCGAATCAAAACCGGAAAAATAATAATGAGCTTTCTGAGGTAAAATTCGTAGTACCTTACCCCAGTCTTTGTCCTTTGAAAAACCTAAAATGATATGTAAATCGCCCTTTTTATAAGTCAGAAGCTTTTTTCGGGTATACTCGAACGCCTCAGTATTATGCCCAGTATCACAAATGACTAATGGATGGTCATTCAATTTTTGCCAACGACCTTTTAAACCCGTATTAAGGATGACCTTTTCTATTCCATTTTGAATATTCCAATCAGAAATCTGAAAATGACCTTCTTTTTTCAAAATTTCTAAGCTGGCCAAAACACCGGAAAAATTTTTTGACTGATAATTTCCCTCAAGACCACACTTTTGTGTCCACTTATTTCCTGAAGCTAAAACACTAACTAAATAATTAGGTGTTCCTTCATTAGTTTCTTCCACTTTGATAAGGTCCTGGCTAAAGTAGATTCCAGAATCTTTCTCATCAGCCAACTTTTTAAAAACCTTAGCCGTTTCTTCTTGAAACTCGGATATCACCACCGGAACTCCGGGTTTAATAATTCCACCTTTTTCGAAGGCAATTTGTTCGAGAGTATCACCCAAGATGTCTGTATGATCATATCCAATATTGGTGATTAGTGAAAGAACCGGTATGATAATGTTGGTGGAGTCCAAACGCCCACCCAACCCGACTTCAATCACCGCAGCGTCGACTTTTTCATCGGAGAAGAGCTGAAATGCCAAAGCTACAGTCACCTCAAAGAAAGATGGTTTGAGCTCTTCAATGAATTCTTTATGCCTTTCTATGAATTGAATGACATATTCTTCAGGGCACATCAGGCCATTTACCTTAAATCTTTCTCTGAAATCTTTTAAATGAGGACTGGTGTACAGGCCTGTTTTATATCCCGCTTCCTGTAGAACAGAGGCGATCATATGCGAGGAGCTTCCTTTACCATTAGTGCCGGCCACATGAATGGTCTTGAAATTATTTTGAGGATTTCCGAGGTGATCGCAAAAAGCAATGATATTACGCAAATCTTTCTTTAAAGCCGCAGATCCTGACTTTTGAAAAGCAGGTAATCGATCGTAGAGATAATTGACAGTTTGTTGATAATCCATTTAAGGCTCTAATAGGCCGCAAAAATAGACTTAATTTGTAATATTTATGGTAATCGTTCCAGTAGATCTTGAAGGCGGCGTACCCTGAGGTGTAAGGAAAGATCCAAGACTGCGTTGAATGTAAGATTTGTAATAATTGGTAACACTCGGGCTAACCGTAGTGCTCCTTACTTGAATTCCAATTACATCACCACGATCATCAACAGTTACTGAAAAAACAATCCTTCCAGTTTCAGATGAAGCATCTTTTGGAATACTTAGTGCTCTTTTACTCCAGCCGCTTAGACCAGAAATAGAACTCCCGGAACCCCCTGAGCCCGGATTTCCATATAAACTTTTTCCATCAGGAGTACCCCGGGGATCTCCCTGATCTCCAACTGCACCAGGAGCCCCGTCCCCATTGTTGTTTCCACCAATTCCGTCTCTGGTTCCCGTTGTACCGTTTGAATTGCTGCCGCTACCCGATTTTTTCATAACAGAACCCTGATCTACGCTTCTGGCTGGTTTGGGAGGAGTTGTACTCACAGGTGCTGTCGATGAAGTTTTGGTCGAAGTTGAAGTTGTAGGAGTCTTCTTCATGGTTACCGGTGTAGGTTCTGCCTCTGAAGTTATAACCGGTGGTGTCTTTTGAGTGCTTGTTTTTGTACTTCTTGTCGGAGTGCTCGGTTGAGGAACAGCCGGTTGTGGTGTACTTACAGCTTTATTACTCGTTGAGTTATCAGCTGGTTTTACGTCATAATTATTTGGAGAAGTATTCGCCTTATTGGTGGTTTGTAAGTCACCATAACCAGTGAGATCTATACCATAATTGAGATCAACGCCCATGGCAATTTCCTCTTCCGGTACTTCATATATGATTTTGAAAAAAATCAAAGAGGCCAAAAACAAGGCATAAAGCCCCGTACTTATGATTAGAGCCTTATTTCTAATGTCTTTATTATTTATTGCTAACTCCATTTTCGTCAAAATAAACGGACGTCAATCCGGTAAATTCTTCTATTCTATTTGACATGGCTTCTGCCTCTTCTACTGAATTAACGCCGACATACACCCTTCTCATATCATTAACCAGTCTTATTTCAGCATCAAAACCCGCATTCTTCATTTTCTCCAGAAGTCGATCAGCATTTGTTTTACTTTTGAATAAGCCTGCGGCCACCTCAAAAGGATATTTTCTTTGTTCAGAGACCCTTCCTTCACGATACTTCACAGGTTCTGAAGTATTATTCTCAACCGCCGTTACAATTGAATCTTGAGTGGACGTCTCAGCAGAAGAAAGAGAATCTGATTCAACGACAGCACCTTCATCGAATTGTTCAGAAACTACTTCTTCTTCTTTCTTGAAGGGTTTTTCGAGCATTACATAGTACAGGCCTCCAAAAATCAGAAGCAGTGGCAAAATGTAGATAAGATACCTGCCCCAATTGATACCAGCTTCTTCATACTCTTCATCATAGGATTCTTCTATTTCAGAGAGCTGATCATTGCCGACCTCGGTCTGCTGATCATTTTTGACTTCTTGCGTCTCATCAAGGATGACAGGAGCTATTATATTGTCGTCTTCCTCTTCTACTGCTTCTTCTGATTGATTTTCTTCAATACTATCTAACACCTCTGATTCACCTGGAACATCAGTAGCCAGATTTACTTCTATTGTCTGATCAAAATCAGGCTTTGTGTAATAATTGGTATCAGAATTAAACTCTCCTTTGAGGATTTCTTTGTCCTCATCATAAAGCATAATACAATCATTGGCCAGAACAACTTTATCATTTTTATTGAGAGATGACTTCAATTCAAAAGTGAATTCTTTGAGCTGCAGCTCAACTTCAGAAAAGGGTTTATGCTCCTTTTTCAGCACATAATTGATGAACTTCTTTTCTTCATCTTTAGCCAGCAAACCATTGAAAGTAAACGATTTTACCGGTTCTATAACCTGTCCGGAATCATCCATTGAAGCTTGGGCAAAAGAGGCAATAAAGGCTCCCAAGCCCGGTACAATAAAGAAATCGAAGTCGTAGAGTGCTTCTTTAATGTACTTCTCAAAGTTAATCATATGGGAAAGCGGCTAAATTTATAAAGAGACATTAATCCCTACCAGGAAGTTCAACCCTTGCTGAGGATAGTATAAATACCGCTGATAATTCTTTCCTATAATATTATTCAATTTCACAAAAGCCGAAAATTGCTCACTAAAAAGGTAAGTAAATTCGGCATTAAGGTCAGTTATCGCAGGGATTTTCACATCTTCAAATCGAAACGGATCCGTGGCAAATGTACCGCCAATATAGTAAAAATCAACATTGCTAACAATTTTGTCAGACACCACAAATGTATTGCCAATACGCCCTTCAAACGACGGACGGTGATACGGCTGGGGAAAATCTATGGTTTCATAATACCAGTAATCAGCCGTTAGGTTGGTTCTCCAAAATTCAGCAGGTTGATACGAAACCTCTGTGGAAACATTCACAAAGTCTGTTTGATTATTCTCATAAAAGATTTCAAACTGACGCGTTTTAGGATCACCGTCATATGTGTTGAAGAAGTAAAGACCACTGAACTTTCCATAAGACGCTTTGAAGTTATATTTCAATCCGTTTATCGGTTCCCCTCTGCTTCCAATAAATATCTCCTGGTCTTTGGTGGTGTTCAATAACTCCACCTGAGGTTTTAACCATGGGTTTTCATCAAGCATAGAACCTAAGGTATTTCTCACAATGTCACCGTCGTACCCGGCGAAGAAGTAATATAAACCTGGAGTTTTATAGGTCAATGTCGCCGTTGGAAAACCTTTTGTGGTATTTATGTCCTCAATTTGATCGTACTCGTTAACCGCCTTAAAACCTATTTTCGCATTGAATGCATTAAAATTGATATTAAAGGCTGGTTCTACCCTGAAAAGGTTTCTCTTTCTAACCGGATTTTCAAAGTAGCTATCTGTACGCTGAGTGATATAGGCTTCAGCAGCCAACATCGCGGCAACTCTGTCTTCTATAATTGGAAAGGTTGAATTGAATTGAGTTCCCCAATCAATCTCTTCAGCTTCATAATAGTCATTTAACGTTCTGAGCTTAGTTTTAAGCGAATAGTCTACAATTGGCTTTGGCTTGGTGTTTTCAAAAGCAACCCCAAAATTCAGGATATTGAGCCTCTGACGAATCTCCTCCTGAGGCAAATCATATGCAAGTGTGTCATAACCAAAGAAATGATAGTTTCTTCGCTCATAACCGGCCTGAGCCTGCAGTTTGAAATAGCCGGAATGGTATTTCCCATCCAATTTGATTTGATCTAGATTGATACCGGAGTTTACTCCCTGAATGGGCCCTCTTTTGGCAGCATTATGCAAACCGTATAATCCGAAAACAAGATTTTGGTCCTGATTTGAGTTCAGGAAAGTTTCAGCATAGAAACGTCCGAAATTTCCACCGCCAAGTTTTACATAATTGGGGTAGCCAGAGCTTTGCGAACTATTTCTTCGTTGATCTTCAACAGGGGAAACTACATTTGGCTTAAACTCAACTTCCTCAATACCAACCGGTTTACGTTCGAAGAAAGTGTAAACCATTTCTCTTTTGGTTGTTTGCTTCTCTTCTACCGGTATTTTTTCAAAAACTCGATTTTGTTTCTGAAGCTCTACTTCTCTTTCTTTTGTAATTGTAATTTCTTCATTACCAATTCCTTGAGCAAAGGAACCAACGCTAAGCCCACAGAAAAGCACAGTTTGTGTTAATTTATTTTGCATCATTCTTAGTCTTTAGGAATGGTCTTTAGTTTAGCTTTTGCAGTATCCACAGTCTCCGGATTGCCCGAATTCTCAATAATTGAGTTCAATGTAGCTTTAGCCATAAAATGGTCTTTCTGACCGATATAATTATCGGCAATCAGCAGAAAGGCCTTTTCATACCACTCAATGTAATCACCGAAATCCTGAGCCAGCTCCTGCATGGTTTTGATTGATTCTTCATACTTACCACTTTCGTAAAGAATTTCACCAATGCGATATTTAGCCTCTGCTCCGTTTACATCCTTGTCCATCGCAATAACTTTCTCAAACTGCTGGCGGGCTTGAGTGAAATCGCGACGTTTCAGATGGCATTTACCAATGAAAAGCTCCGCTTTATTTTCAATCCCAATCACCATTCCACCACCTTCAGTGATAGCCTGACGACAATATTTGATCGAATTCTCGTAATCGCCCAAATGATAGTAGGACTCAAAAAGGCCTTCCCATGCCGAAACCTGATCTCTCTTTGACTGACTTGAACTCAGAACGTTTTGATAGTCGGTTACAGCGTCCCGATAGTTCTTGTCATTGAACTGCGTATCCGCCGCCCTGAAAGCCGCTTTGGTTACATACTGAGATTGACCATCTCTGATTACATCTTTGTAGAACGGCAACGCTTCTTTCGCCTTTTCTGTGAAATAATATGATTCTGCGATCAAAAATTTAGCCTCAATCACATTACTATTTGATGGGTTATTGTCAACGAAACGTTTTAATGAAGAAATGGCAGCGTCATACCTTTGATTATAAAACAGGTTTCTGGCAGCCTCATATTGTAATGCAATTGCTGAACCACTTCCCGGATTATTCTTTTGATATTCATCGGCAACGTCTGCAAAATCTTCGCTTCTACCGGTAAGATTCAAGATGTCTCTTAATCCGATTAGGGCCTCATTGGCAGTTTTGTGCTGGCCAAAACGATTTATAATTGTTTTGTAATCATCAACTGCTGCATCATAGTTCTCAGTATTACCATAGGCTAAGGCTCTTTTCAATAAGGCGTCCGGCACTAGCTTGGACCGGGGCTTCTTTCTTAACATCTCTGTGAAAGAGGCAATAGCTCCCTGATAGTTTCTATCATTCATCTGTAAGCTACCTTTTTGAAACAAGGCATCATCTATAAGTCGTGAGTTTTCATACACTCTGGCAAACTCCTCAAATGTTTGATTAGCCTGACTCGTGCGTCCCATAAGATCTAGGGTTACACCTTTCTGAAATAAAGCGTAATCTTTGTCGGTTCTGTTTTCTCGCAAAGCCTGCTCGTAGTAACCCAAAGCTCTGGAAAAACTCTTTTGAATTAAATGACAATCGGCTAGTCTGAGAAGGGCATCTTCCCTACTCTGCTGAGATTCGACATCCCGACTGGCGTCCAGAAAATCTTTAAAATAAGTCAAAGCCCCACTGAAGTCACGCTTATTATAATGTAGGTATCCTAAACTGTAAAGGCTTTTATTCCGCTGAACAGGGTTCCCCTTTTGCATTACTTCCCGGTAAAGACTTTCTACGTTAGGTTTGTCAGTCGCAAAAGCAGCTTCAGCCTTCCAGAACAGCGATTTCTGAATTAGGTCACGATCTGAAGGTTTCGTCAAAGCTTTGTCAAAGTACTTGATGGCCTCATCAAATTGTTCGGCGTTATAATCAATAACCGCCTGAGCATAACATAATTTTTGATAAGCTTCATCTATTTTTGATGTCGTTCTGCTCAGCCCCTCTATGTACGTGATAGCTTGTTTATAATCATTGGTTTCAAACAGAATATCACTCAAAAGTTCATTGGACTCATCTATGTATTTACCTGAAGGATAATTGCTTACATAATCTTTCAGAGAGTTGATGGCCGCCTCATTATTGCCTTGCTCCAGCTGCACTTTGATATAATTATAGGCCGCCTCTTCCTGTATTTCGATATCGAAATTATTCTTACGAGCAAAATCAAATGCCGCCATGGCAGAATTCAAATCTCCCGTATTCAACGCCGATATCCCTAAATAATAGGCCGCCTGCTGACCCAAAGCGTCTTCTCGGTCCGCGATTTTTTTCAGTACTTCTACTACTTTTCGGTACTGCTCTGTTTTATATAAACTAAAGCCATGTCTGAAAGTCACCTGAGGATCAATATTGCCTCTTCTTAACTCCCGAAATCGATCATAGTAATCAGCGGCCTTTCTAAAATCGTTTCTGAAAAACAATACCTCTGCCGTAACTAAACAAATATCGTCAATTTTGCGACCCTGTGGATTAGAGATAATTGGCTCCGCATAAGCCAACAGTTCATCATACTTTTCTTGTTTGAAAAGTATCTGAGCAATCCAGTTTGGTACTTCAAGCTTGTATGGATTTACATTTTCAACCCGCTGAAGGTCAGTTAGTGCAGCGTCAAAGTTATCATTCTGAAAGTTGATAACGGCAGCATAATAAGCAGCATTTATGGCATTTTCAGCTACCGTTTTCTTAACGTAATTAAACTCCTTCAGAGCATTTACATAATCTTTGGTCTGATAATACGCCACTCCGAGTTTATAACGAAGCTCATAGACTGAAAGGTCATCCTGACGATGCTCAATGGCTTTGGTCAGGTACTCAATGGCCTTTTCATAGTTCCCTTTCTCAAAAAAATTATCCCCTAAATCGCTGTAAATGATTTTTGCCTTCGGATGCTCACTATGATTAAGTACAAAACGGTGAACCTCAATGTCGGCATCCATTGAGCCGGTATTCAAAGCACAAACGGCAGAATAATACTCGGCATTTGCAATATTAAATTTATTAGGATTGAGCGAGCTTGAAGACTGCTCCACGTAAGTTCTAAACTCTTTCCTGGCGGCAGAATATGCTTTTTTCTCGTAAAGCTCTACCCCATTATTATAGTGAGATTCTACCTCGGTGTAACTTAAGGTATTTTGAGAAAAAGTTGATAAAGCTGCCAGTAAACCAGGAAAAAGAATCAAAATGATTTTTTTCATCAATATGCTTTTACTGTTAATATAGAAAAACCAAAATTAGGAAAGATATAGATCAATATGCAGCGTAAGTGGTTTTAAGTTTTCTTTGAATAATAGTATCAAAACGACTCCTTATTCTTAAAATTGTAGTTTTGGCTTCAAACCTTAAAATTTCATCAAATACAAATGACAAAAATCAAATCTTTACTATTTCTTCTCGTCTTCTTTTTGGGTGCCTGTAAGGTCTCAAAAGTTAGTAGTCAGGAAACTTACTCCACAGCCTATGAGCTGAAAATGCCTCATCCAGAGACCCACTATTTTGAAGTCTCTATGAAGGTCAATAACATTCTCACAACACCTGAGATTCTCGACAAAGATCATCTTTTAGTTAAGATGGCAGTTTGGACGCCCGGTTCTTATCTCATCAGAGAGTTTGCCAGAAATGTTCAGGACTTTGAGGCTAAAAATGAGGCTGGAGAAACTTTAGAAAGCCGTAAAATCAATAAAAACACTTGGGAGGTTGAATTGAACGGAGCTGATGATGTAGTCATTAATTATCTGGTTTATGCAAATGAGCTCACAGTAAGAACTTCGTTTATTGATGCTCAGCATGGTTATGCCAATGGGGCCTCTGTTTTCACGTATGTTCCGCAAACCATGTCAAAGCCCTCAAAGCTTACCATTTATCCTCATGAAAATTGGGAAACCATTTCGACAGCTTTACCCGAGATTGCTGAAAACATTTACCTCGTCAAAGATTTTGACACTCTTGTTGACAGCCCGATTGAAATAGGAAATCATGAAATCTTAAGTTTCGATGCGGCCGGGGTACCTCATAAAATTGCCATGTTTAGTACCGAAGAGCTTCACTATGATGCAGAAAAACTTCTGGGTGATTATAAGAAAATGGTTGAGTCTGCAACTTCTGTTTTCGGCGAAACACCATTAGATGAATATCTTTTTATAGTTCAGCATCAGCCGGGTATCGGTGGTGGTCTTGAGCACCTTTTCTCTACAACTTGTCAGACCAGACCATCCGCTTATGACTCTGAGGCCGGATACAAAGGCCTTTTTGGTCTCCTGGCTCATGAATACTTCCATCTATGGAATGTAAAAAGAGTTAGACCTGTGGCCCTTGGTCCGTTTGATTATGAAAATGAGAATTACACTCACCTTCTATGGGTAGCTGAAGGTTTCACCAATTACTATGAAGAAGTGATTCTTGCCAGAGCCGGAATCTATTCAGAAGAAGATATTTTGAAGAACCTTGCCGGAGCAATATCAAGCACAGAAAATACACCCGGGAATAAAGTGCAGGCCGTTACTGATGCCTCTTGGGACGCTTGGATTAAGTATTACCGACCAGACGAGAACTCTGTAAACAGTCATATTTCTTATTACGGAAAAGGCGGAGTTTTAGCGGCTCTTTTAAACGCAAAAATTATAGCCAACAGCAAGGCGGAAAGGTCGCTTGATGATGTAATGA
Source organism: Jiulongibacter sediminis (assembly GCF_001306455.1). GTDB lineage: Bacteria > Bacteroidota > Bacteroidia > Cytophagales > Spirosomataceae > Jiulongibacter > Jiulongibacter sediminis. Next base: position 679,911 of record NZ_LGTQ01000005.1, read on the forward strand.
GATTACTTTATCAAAAGTATTACAAAGAGCTTGGCAGAGGTTTTACGGATGAAGAGTTTCAATCAGCAGTAGAAGAGGTTTATGGCGGTGACCTTGACTACTTCTTTGACAACTACGTTTTTGGCACAGAAACGCCGGATTATACTCAGATTTATAAAGGAGTTGGTATTGAACTTACCAACCTTAACGAAGGCAGTGAGGAGCCGTTTTTGGGTATAACTGAACGCGGTGGCTTTGTTTACAGATTAAACAGTAATGGGTCAGCTTATCACAGCGGCCTGAATGTGGGCGACAAAATTATTAGCGTCGATGGTCAGACAAATGAGTCTTTTTCAAATGCTTTGACCGGAAAATCAATCGGAGAATCACTCGAGGTAAAAATTGAGAGACATGGGAATCTGATGAGTTTCACTGTTCCAATCGGTAAAAGCCAAAATGTACGCTATGAAATGAAAAAGGCAGCTAAACTCACACCGGCTTTAGAGAAGGCTTATCGTAAGTTTGTGAATTACTAGAGTAAAATTCTTGGCGTATTTTATTCAGAGGATTGGCTGAAAGGTCAATCCTCTAATAGTTTACCGAAGTCCTCTGCCATATCTTTAAAACGCTGAATGACACGGGCATAAAACATATCATTGAGCATTTCTTCCACTTCCTGCTCTCCGGTAACATCCATTTCTGAGACTTTAAAGACCTGTTCTAAAAGCCCTGCTTCAAACTTTATGATATATTTGCCGTTAAACACATAAAGTGATGTTTTACAGTAAGTATTCGGAATTTCTTTAACAAATCTCATGCGTTCTATCTTTCTGATTTTATTCTCTTCCCTTTTAATTTTTTCGGGCTGTGGCAGCAAAAATAAGACAGAAGCCGCCGAATTCTTTGAAAGAGGCAACTATCATTTTAAAAAGCGTGAATATGAAAGAGCCTCCGAGCTTTTTAGTGAAGCCCTAGAAAAAGTACCTGATTTTGCGGATGCCTTTAATAACCGCGGACTCTGCTTTGAAAAAATGGGGCAACTGGAAAAAGCCTCTGCAGACTATTTAAAGGCAGTTGAACTTGATGACAGCTTTTCGCAAGCCAAATTAAATCTGGCTGCTTCATTCGTTCATTTGGGCAAACCCAATAAAAGTGAAGATCTTTTCAAAAGCCTCGAAAAAACTTATGCCGACAGTTCTCAATTTTACGACTACAGAGGCCAATACTACCTGCAAAAGAACAATCCTGATGCTGCAATCTCTGATTTTCAGCGTTCGGTTTCTTTACGCGGCCCTCAGGCTGAAACACTGACCAATTTGGGATATGCTTTTTATCAGAAAAGAGAGTTTGATGAAGCTATAAATTCGTTCAATAAAGCTCTAAAAATAGATGAAGATTTTCCTTATGCTCTCAATAATCTAAGTGCAGCCCTGGCTCAAAAAGGAGAATGGAAAGAGGCCCTTAAATACTCCGAAAAAGCAACAAATGAAAACCCTGGTCAACTCAACTTTCTAAATACTCATGTGTTAAATCTTATTGAAAACGGAGAGTTGGAAAAAGCCATTCAGTATCATCAAAGTACTGAAAAACTTTCTCCAAAAGACCCCTATCAGTTACGGAATAAAGCAGTCATCGAAATGAAAAGCGAAAATTTATTAGAAGCCACCGCCATTCTTTCAGGTATCGAAGAAACGAATCCTGAGGTAGAATATCTTTATTATTACCTCGGTCTGGCCACTCAGGAGAGTACTGAAGCCTGCCAGTACTTTAAAAGAGGAGCTGCTCTTGGCGATCGTAGATCTCAAAAGGCGTTTTCTACCTGCGGTAATTGAGCTTTTTAAAGTTTTTTGATAAGAGAATTGGTCAATAAAACAGCTAAAAGCGACAATCCACAAAGAAGAATAAAGTTTGTTTGATAACCGAAAACTTCAACGACATCAAGACCTAATTTGGGACTGACGGTATTTGATAAACCAAAAGCCATGGTATAAAGAGCCATGTATCTTCCTTCGTTGCCCTTTTTTGATCTCTGCATGGCAAAAGCGTTAGTGTAGGGAAAACCCAGCATTTCTGAAAAGGTTATAAGTACCATACTAATGACCAACATCCCAGCCCAGCCATCAAAAAGCAAAGCGGCGAAACTGAGGAAAAGTAAAAAAGTACTGAACCTGATCAATTTTAATTCCCCATAAGCTTTTTTCTCCAGCCAATGAATCAAGGGCATTTCAAATACCACAATTAAAGCTCCGTTCAGAAAGAATAATAAGCCTGTATGAAATTCAGTTAATCCAAATTGTTCACTATGATAAATGGGCAATGTGGTGAAAATTTGGAAGAAAACCATTCCCACCAAAAAGCACACAGCCAAAAACTGCCAGTATACACCATCTTTGAAAACCTGTGCTTTCGTATTTAGCAAAGATGCCTCTGCCCTGCTTTGTTTTTCCGACTTTCTTTCAGGAACCGTTTTGATAAAGATCAAAATGGCCATGATGCAGCTTATACCATCAATCCAAAACAGCATATTATAACCTTGCGATACAATCAGCAAACCCGCCAGACTTGGCCCAATTACGAAACCAAGATTAAGGGCAAGACGAATCAAAGTCAAAGAGCGGGTTCGATTCTCCGGTTTACTATATGCACCGAGTGAAACAAACATGGCCGGCCTGAAGGCATCGGCGATTGTCATCAGAATAAAAATACCGATGCAAAGTCCCCAAAAAGAGTCTAGATATTGTAAAGCTATGAAGAGAAAACCTGAAGCCAAAAGGCTACCTACCATGACTTTGTAGTAGCCAATTTTATCTGATAGTCTACCGCCAAGCCAGGCACCAGCGAAAGACCCAATTCCAAAGAAAAACATGATCCACCCTACTTCTCCATAACTGAATTGAAGGTTTTCTTTCAAATATTTAGAAAGAAAAGGAATAACCATTGTTCCTGCCCTATTAATGAGTGACACAAGGGCGAGTATCCAAACTTCGTGTGATAAGCCACGAAAGGCGTCGACATAATGTTCATTAAAGAGTTTCTTCATAACTAAAAAACAAAAAATCCGGCTCTAAGCCGGATCAGTGAATGCCATATCTTTAGTGAAAATTAGCACACAAATGATCCGGTATTCCTTTGAGAATACTTTTCACAGACCATCATGTATGTCGCTGTTTTCATTTGGTACAAAGCTAGTAAGAAATTCTTTTGAGCTGTTATGACTCAAAAAACTTTTTGTACGAAAGCGTATTTAGCTCGTAATCAGTGAAAATCTCTAAAATTGATTTCTGATGACAAGTCAAAAATTTTCTTAAACCTTCCTCAATTTCTGAAGGAGAAGTGATTTTAAAGTAATCTAAACCATATTCCTGAGCTAAATAACTCGCCCTATTGGGCTGCATTGTTTTGAAATAATCCTCAAAAGAAGACTGATCTGAAGGTCCTTGAATCATATTGAAAATGATTCCACCGGAATTATTAAGGATGATAATCTTTAAATTATCAGGCAAATAGCGATTCCAAAGGGCATTCTTGTCATATTGAAAACTCACATCTCCCAAAATACAATAGACCGGTTTGTCTGTTTTTAAAGCCTGACCAACCGCCGTACTCAGGCACCCATCAATTCCACTGGTTCCGCGATTGCAATACACCTTGCAACCCGAAGGCAATACGGAATTCAAGGCATTGACATATCGAATACTCATGCTATTTCCTACATGTAGAATGCAGTCTTCAGGTATTTTATGAAAGAGTTTTCTTAGAATATGGAACTCGGAGAATTCAGGTTTTTCAAAATATTGCCTTATTGAATCAGAGGACTTCTTTTCCAAGGACTTCCATCTTTCCTGATAATTCTCGTCATTAGACAGCCCATCAAAATTTAAAGTCTGTTGAAAAAACTCCAACGGAGTTATTTCAACCTTTTTTGTGAGTGACCGGAAGGGGTCAATGAATGCAGGATTCGACTGAACATGCCAATGAGCCTGAATATCAAAACCTCTCAACATTAACTTCAAAGATTTCGAAATCAACGACATATCGGTGCTAATCAGCAAATCGGGACAAAGTGTTTGCTTTTCCTTATCAGAAAGCTTTTTAAGAAAATGATCCTGATTTTTTATTCCACCACTGATATTCGAAATCGAGTCTGAAACAAGAATGAAACCAAACTTTCCAGCAAATTCCGATGCCAGTTTCCCTACTTCTTCATCATGCTGCTGGCCTACAACCAAAAGTCTTTTCGGGTACCTTCTCAGAGCTTTTAAAAAGCTGACTCCCTCAATTTCCGGCTTGAAAGCCTTCGGCTCTATCACTTTCCATGGATTCACATCTGTTTCCTCAAATCTGGATGGATAAAAGGGCTCACTAATAGGGATATTGATGTGAACAGGTCCTTTGGGGCTTCTTTGAGTACTATTGAGGGCTTTATTCGAAACACTTTCTGCCTCCCTGAGTTTAGTATCTGATAAATCAGAAGACCATGAAAAAGCCTCTTTTACATGCTTGCCATAAACATTATCCTGAAATATTGTCTGACCGTCATATTGATGTATCCATTCCGGAGGCCTGTCAGCTGTGAGAACTAAAAGTGGAACTTCCTGAAAATAGGCTTCAGCCACTGCAGGGGCATAATTCAAAGCAGCTGTTCCCGAAGTGCAGATCAGTACAGTAGTTTTCCCCGTTTGAAGGGCCATTCCTATGGCCAAATAGCCGGCAGAGCGTTCATCTGATATACTGAAGCAGCTAAGCCCTTTTTGACCTGAAAAAGCTATCGTCAGAAGTGCATTTCGGCTTCCAGGACTGATGATTACATTTTCAACACCCTTTTCTAAACAGAGTCGGGCCAGTTGCCTGAACGGGGTTAATTTATCCATAGATCATAAAAAAAGGCACCCGACTGGGTGCCTTCAAATTTAGCCAATAAAATTTTATCCTAAATAGGCTTTCAAAGCTTTACTTCTTGAGGTTTGTCTCAATCTTCTGATGGCTTTTTCTTTGATCTGACGCACACGCTCACGAGTCAAATTGAACTTTTCGCCAATTTCCTCAAGCGTCATGGCCTGCTCACCATTCAGTCCGAAATAATACATAATAACCTCTGCTTCACGCTGCGTAAGAGTTGAAAGAGCTCTTAAAACTTCTCTTCTCAAAGAGTCATTCATTAGCTCCTGATCCGGCTTTTCTTCCAGATCATTCTCCAATACATCAAGAAGACTGTTTTCTTCACCTTGTACGAAAGGTGCATCCACAGACACGTGACGGCCGGAGATTTTCATGGTGTCAACTACCTCGTTTGAAGTAATTTCAAGTACTTCTGCCAATTCTTCAGGTGAAGGCTCTCTCTCAAACTGCTGCTCCAATTCAGAAAACTTCTTGGAGATTTTGTTCAAAGAACCCACTCTGTTCAGAGGCAAACGTACAATTCTTGATTGCTCAGCCAATGCTTGAAGAATTGACTGGCGAATCCACCATACAGCGTAAGAAATAAACTTGAAACCACGGGTTTCGTCAAATCTCTGAGCAGCTTTAATTAATCCTAAATTACCTTCATTGATCAAATCACCTAGTGAAAGACCTTGATTTTGGTACTGCTTAGCTACTGAAACTACGAAACGTAGGTTTGCTTTGGTAAGCCTTTCAAGAGACAGCTGATCTCCCTCTCTGATCTTCTGAGCAAGAGTTACTTCCTCATCCGGAGTCAGAAGGTCCACTTTACCAATCTCCTGAAGGTACTTGTCTAACGACTGACTCTCACGATTGGTGATCTGCTTACTAATTTTTAGTTGTCTCATATTGCTTATTTATTAAAGAAAATTCACTCGTTGGTTTAAGAACGACAATTAAACAACGTAATACACTGAATTATTGTTCTTTTTTCTCTTCACCGTTTTGACTAAGCTTCGGTGGTCTAGGTAACAAAACTTTTCTGGAAAGTCTGAATTTACCCGTTTTCTTATCAACCTCTGTTAGTTTTACCTGAATTTCCTCTCCTACCTCAAGAACACCATCCATAGAAGGCAAACGCTCCCAGGTGATCTCTGAAATATGAAGAAGACCGTCTTTACCAGGTAAGAACTCACAGAAAGCCCCAAATGGCTGAATTGACTTCACTTTAGCATCATAAACTGTTCCTACTTCAGGAACAGCAACTATACCTTTAATACGGTTTTTAGCCATTTCCATGCTATCGCCATTGGTTGCAAAAATAGAAACGATACCTTCGTTACCTACTTCTTCAATATTGACAGTGGCACCTGATTCACGCTGGATTTCCTGGATAATTTTACCACCTGGTCCGATTACCGCACCGATAAACTCTCTGTCAATCTTCATGGTGAAGGCTCTTGGAGCATGAGGCTTCATATCTTCTCTTGGTTTTTCAAGAGCAGCCGTCATTTTACCAAGAATGTGTAAACGACCGTCCTTTGCCTGATTCAGAGCTTGCTCTAAAATTTCAAAAGATAAGCCATCAACCTTGATATCCATCTGACAAGCAACGATACCTTTCTCAGTACCAGTTACTTTAAAGTCCATGTCTCCAAGGTGATCTTCGTCTCCAAGAATATCAGACAAAACCGCCCATTTACCCGTTTCTGAGTCTGAAATAAGACCCATAGCAATACCAGAAACTGGTGCTGAAATAGGGATACCGGCATCCATCAATGACAAACAACCCGCACATACGGTCGCCATTGAGGAAGAACCGTTTGACTCTAAAATATCAGAAACGATACGAACTGTATAAGGATTTGACTCATCTGGTGGCATCACTTTCGCCAATGAACGCTGGGCAAGGTTACCATGACCAATTTCACGTCTACTGGCACCTCTGTTAGGCTTTACTTCACCAGTTGAGAAACCAGGGAAATTATAGTGCAAATAGAATCTTGAATATCCTGAATACATTGCCTGATCGATCAATTGTTCGTCAAGCTTTGTACCTACAGTACAGGTAGATAACGATTGCGTTTCACCTCTAGTGAACAAAGCTGAACCATGTGCACCCGGTAGAAAATCTACCTCACACTCAATTGGTCTGATTTCAGTCAATTGTCTTCCATCAAGTCTCTTCCTTTCATTAAGAACAAGGTCTCTTGAAGCTTTGTATTTCAGCTCACCGAAATACTTACCTATCAACATCATGGTGTCGTCATCGGCTTCTTCAGCGACGTAAGGCTCTTTGAAAGCATCGAGAATGGCTGCATAGCCTTCTTTTCTTTCATTTTTATTGGCAGAGCCCTTTGCTCCAACAGCATAAACCTGATCATAAAGCTCTGAGAATATTTTCTCTTTAAGCTCTTCATTATGAATTTCGTGAGAGTATTCTCTTTTTTCCAATGACCCAACAGCCTTAGCCAGTTCAACCTGAGCCGCAACCTGCTTTTTGATGGCTTCGTGACCGATTTTGATAGCTTCGATCATTTCAAGTTCAGAAACCTCATTGGCTTCGCCCTCAACCATGTTGATGTTCTCAGAAGTACCTGCTATGATAAGGTCTAATGAAGCTCCCGTAAGAGCTGATTTATCAGGATTAACTACATATTCGCCATTTATTTTAGCGACTCTAACCTCTGAAACTGGGCCGTTAAAAGGAATATCTGATACCGCAAGAGCTGCAGATGCTGCTAAGGCTGCAAGAGCATCAGGGGCCACTTCAGGGTCTGAAGAAACCATGCTGATCATCACCTGTACGTCTGCATGATAATCATCAGGGAAAATCGGACGAAGTGCTCTGTCTACTAATCTACTGATGAGAATTTCGTTATCTGAAAGTCTTCCTTCTCTTCTTTGGAAACTTCCCGGAATTTTACCGGCTGAAGCGAATTTTTCCTGATAATCGACAGAAAGTGGAAGGAAATCAACGCCGTCTTTGGCGTTTTTTGCTGCTACCACAGTGGCGAGTAGCATTGCGTTACCACATCTTAAAACCACTGCACCGTCGGCCTGACGAGCTAATTTACCGGTCTCTAATGTGATGTCTTTACCACCCGGCATTGGGATGGTTTGAGAATGAATGTTAAACATCTGGTTAATTTAATTGTATCGCATTTGCCGCTTTCGATGCGATGATTTGATCCTGTATTCCGCGGGGATATTGTTGCTGTGCTTTTAACCAAAAAATGGGGAATCTCTTTCGAGACTCCCCTATTTCAGGATTACTTACGAATTCCTAATTCAGCGATAATTGCTCTGTAACGGTTGATGTCCTTCTTTTGAAGGTACGTCAATAAGTTACGACGCTTACCTACTAATTTTAACAGACCCAGACGCGTAGAATAATCCTTCTTGTGCGTTTTAAGGTGCTCAGTCAAATGAGCGATTCTGTAAGTGAATAGTGCGATTTGAGATTCTGCTGAACCTGTGTCGCTTTGGTTTTTCTGGAAGCCTTTCTCTTTAAAGATTTCTTGCTTCTTCTCCGAAGTTAAATACATGAGATATTAACCTAGATTTTAGTTAAAAATTAAAACAGCCACAAAAGTACGAATTATTATTCAATTGAGGTCTTCAAAGAAGGGGATTTCTTTTTAGGAAGAATTGCCAAAAATTTCTCCCATATTTTAGCATAAACCTCTGTATCAAAGATACTAGCGTCTTTGGTGGCCTTTGAAATGAAAATAGCACCAATGATCGATAAAATGAGGTCAGGAATCCAAACCGCCACCACCACAGGAATAAAGCCCTCCTTTGCATTTTTATCGGCTAGCTGCATCATCACATAATAGAGGATAAAAAAGCTGATAGCGATTAAGACGGGCATCCCGAATCCTCCTTTTTTTATAATGGAACCCAGAGAAGCCCCAATAATAAACATGGCCAGACATGCCACGGCATAAGTATATTTATGCCAACGTTCAATATCAGCACTATACATAGTACGCCTTTTACTTCCTAGAATGGCATGGTTATTCTGTAGCTGAGAGGCAAAACTATGGGCTGTAGACTGCGAAAGTGTCCATATTTCCTCATATCTCCGACTATCATCCAGAAGCTTCATTTTTTCCTGAATCCAAGCTCCGGGCTTAATGGTGAGTAAGGTACTATCGCCCGTTAACGAATCTACACTCCAACGCTCAGGTAATTCTTTGAATTGATAAGTATGCATAGTCTTCAGAGAAGACAGCTGTGTTTTTGCCGTTTGGTCTATCTGGATCTGAGCCGTATCAATCTGATCTTTCAACTCACTGATATTCTTCATGTATTCATGGTACTTGAATTGATTTTCACTTGTTTTTTGCATATTGAAAGACTCCAGCGAAAATACGAGGCGGTTTCGCTTAAAACCATTGCGGTAAAACTGGGTATCGTTTAAACCCTGATTGGTCTTTGTTTCCGAGTAATTAAACCCATTATAAAGCTCAAAAACGAGATAATGATCATTATACATCGTGTACATTCTGCCGCTGTCAGCTACCGTTACATTCTTGTTCCCGTTTCTTTGGGTATGATTGTAAACAATAACATCTTTCAGCGTCTCATTATCAGGAAGCTTTTCTTTAACCTTAATGGCATAACCAGGGATTTCCCGATAAAAAATACCTTCCTGAATATTCAGGGCTACCTTGGTGGTGCGTATATCCCAAAGAAGTGAATAGCCCTTTAGGTTAGCCCAGGGAGTAACATTGTTATTGAACCAGAAAGAGAAGATTGAAATAAAAATAGTAAATACTAAAGTGGGCATAATAACCCTTCCCAGAGGAATACCGGCCGATTTTATCGCAGTTAACTCTGTGTGTTCACCAAGATTACCAAAGCTCATAAGAGCTGCCAATAGCGTAGAAAGTGGCAGAGAAATTGGCACCGTGATCAAAGAGAAATAGGCAAAAAGCTGAGCAAACGTTTTAAGCCCTAAGTCTTTCCCGACAAAATCGTCAAAGTAAAGCATCAGGAAACGAAGCAAAAAAATAAAGACCACAACGAGCGTGGTCAGTACAAATGGCCCCAGAAAATTCTTTATGACAAGTTTGTCAATCTTTCTCATCAGTAAGGATTAGCTCACAAAAATCAGAGAGTTTTTGCCGGATAGCAACTATTTCAGAAATTTTAAGAACTAGCCTCCGACAATATCTTTCAAATCATTAACCAAGCCAAGCCAAAGGTCGTTCAAATCTTCGTCATCATCATTATCAGATACATCAATAACCTGCAGATAAGTAGAGCCATCTAATTCACCAGAGACCAGTTTTAACTCCAATGAGCTCCCTTCATCATCCCCCATGAAATCATACTTGGCAGATTTATTCAGCCGTTTAGATACAGCGGCCACGTGGACTTCATTATCCCATTCAATATGAAAGTTTCTGTCAGAATCTATTGAAACATTCTCAGCAAACCATTGTTGCAAACCTCCCGGAGTACTGATATAGTTGTAAAGTACCTTTGGTGATGTCTTAAAAGGGTATTCCCCCACAAATTTATGCTTTGACATGGGCGTAAATAGTAATTTCTTCCTATTTACTTTTTTAAAGACAAGAATGCAAATTTCACTCCTATTATTTCTTTCTTAAGAATTCTTCAATTTTATGTTTGGATGAAAAAATGGTTTGTATAAATTTGCAGCCTCATTCGCAGACGGCGGGGTAGCTCAGATGGTTAGAGCGTCGGATTCATAACCCGGAGGTCACGGGTTCGATTCCCGTCCCCGCTACATAATAGCTCCTGATTTCAGGGGCTATTTTTTTATGCCAAAATGCTATAAATCAACTCTTTGTATAGGTCTGAATCCACCTTAGTTCCGCCCTGAATACCCTTGGAATTTTTGTCAATTTCACGCAAAGTGTGAATAATCAGAAGGAGCTTACCCGAAGAATATTTCTGGGCTGCAGCTGTATAATCTTTGAGAAAATAGGGGTTCACCTTCAACAGTGAAGCCAAATTGATATCATTTTTACCCCGAGCTCCATGAACCAAAAGAACTTTTGAGAAAAAATTGTATAAAATCAAGATTACGGGTTGTATCGGATGATCTTTGGGGTTTGCCCCGAAATAATTGACAATTTGAAAACATTTACCAAAGTCTTTCTGTACTAAAGCTTTTTGAAGTTCAAAGACATTATAGTCTTTACTAATACCAACGTACTTCTCAATCACCTCGCCATTGATCTCAGCATTATCTCCGAGATTGATTGCCATTTTCTCAATCTCTTTAACAATAGACTCAAGGTTGTTCCCTGTATGCTCAAATAACAATTGAGCTGCTTTTGGAGAAATTTTATAACCTTTTTCATGACAAATCTGACTGATAAAATCAGGCACTTGATTGTCGTATAATTTCTTTGAGTTTAACAGAACACCTTTCTCAGCAAAAGCTTTAACAAAAGACTTTCGCTCATCCATGCTTTTATTGAAAAGCATCACCAGAATGGTACTGGGCAAAGGATCTTTCACATAAGATTCCAGCATGCTTTGGGCTTCCTTCTGACCGATATCCTGAATCAGATCGGCATCTTTTATGACAACAAGCTGCCGCTCTGTCATCATCGGAAAACGACGGGCATTATTCAGAACAGCTCCGACATTTAAGTCTTTTCCGAAAAGAATGAACTCATTGAAGCCTTTTTCATGCTCTGGAATGGCAACTTCAATGATTTTTTTGGTGATGGCTGCAGGGTAATAACTTTCATTGCCATGCAAAAAATAGACAGGCTTAAGATTCCCTGCCGTTATTTCTTTTAATTCTGCTGATGCCGATTTTGCCACTCCTAGTTATGTTCAATAAATAATTCACACTCTGCTTTCAATTCTTCAAAAAAGGCCAAAAATTGTTCATTGAGCAAATCATAATTCTCATGCATGATCGGGATGCTCAATAACATATCGGGTCCATTTTTAATTTTTCTGTTCAAACTCTCAAAAGCCCTGGAAAGCCCTTCATCAAATTCATATTCTTTGAGCCAGTCATAAGTAATCATGGACTCCACAGTTCTCAGAAGCCGCTCCGGCATCAGAGATTTGAATTTGACAAGACTATCGTACACCCTGAACCTGAAAACCTCAAAATCTTCATCCGAAAAGGCCGACCAATTTTTGATCAGATAGTGATCATAGATTACATCAACGGTAACTGAGGCATATCGACCAATTTCAGCCTGAAAAACTTTCTTACTCTCTTTAACCAACTCGTGAGTATCTGTAAAGGTATCAATGAAGCGGTGAAGCTTTATACCTCTCTTTATTTCGGAGCTTAAATGGTTATTTCTGGGGTGATCTACTCTGCCATGCATGAAATCTTCAAGCATGTTACCAAAAAGAATGGCCTCATTTTGACCTGAAAGGAAAACGTGGGCCAGGTAATTCACGGTTTTTTCGGTTCGTATTTTTCTACTTCCACTCCAAAGCTTCTCAAAAACTCTACGCCCTCGTCTTTCTCAATACCTTTGTATTCTGCGTAAGAATTGAGGAAAAAGACTTTCTTAATCTTCATTGTGTAGATTACACGAGCACATGAAATACATGGCGAAAGCGTCACATAAAGGGTGGCTCCTTCTACTTTGCCTCCATTTTTTGCGGCATATAAGATGGCATTTTGCTCTGCATGAAGAGCAAGTGAGCAGCTTCCTTTGGAGTCTCGTGGGCAGCCTTCATGACCGTAATCGTCATCACAGTTATGCGTTCCGCTGGGTGGACCGTTATATCCAATGGAAATAATCCTGGTCTCATTAGCCAAAACCGCCCCCACCTGAGCTTTTACGCAGTGAGAGCGTTTAGCCAGGCTCATGGCCAGTTCCATAAAAATGTCGTCAAAGTCGGGTCTATTCATAGAGGTAAATACGCTTGAAATAAATTTCTCCGGCCGTTTGCATGGTTACGATATTCATGCCGGGCGGCAAATTTAATTCTTCTGCACTGATAACCGTGCTTGGGTAATCTAAATATGCTTTTCTGGCCACCTCCCGGCCTAAGGAATTATAGGAAACAATAGTGAAATCCTGAAAATCGGGAAGTAATACCTGAAATTTCAACTCAGAACGAGAACCAGGGTTACTCAAAACATTAAATTCAGTAACATCGGTAGAGGGTAGTAAAAACTGACTATTTAAGACCATCCGCCTTCGTCTTGGGCTTAATTCTAAAACTGCCCGGACTCTGGCTTTCTGGTCTTCCGTGAAAATATTCATGCACGAGTCAGGAGTGTAATCCATATAATTCTCAATCATATTTCTGCGACTGATTCCATCGCAGCGACTGAATATCTCTCTACAGGTCTCACTATCGTTCTCTCTTTGAATCTGAGGGGTATCTTCACAATAGTCGGTTCCGCACCGCTCATCTCCCCAAGTGTGCAAGAGCCCAAACCAATGCCCCACCTCATGTGTTAAAGTACGACCATAAGTGTAAATACCCGCTGAGGCCGTTCCTGTTCTGTCTCCAAAAACTTCATGGTCAATAAATATTCCGTCAGTTTCTTCGGGCGAATCAGCCAAATCCAATCCATCGAGTTCTCCACCTGGAAACTCGCCATAGCCTAAATAACCACCGGCCAGCGTTACTACCCATACATTGAGATATTTGTCAGATGGCCAGTAGGATAAGCCAGAAATTCGTTCAAGGTCTGAGAAAACGTCAAAAGTTCTGTCACTACTGTAAACACGGTTAATACCTGAACTTGGTGCACCATCAGGGCCTGTTTGAGCCAGAAAGAATTCAATTTCCATATCGGCACCATCCGGGTGTTCATTATATCCCCGGGTACCAAACATTTTCCTGAAGTCCTCATTTAGAACTCTTATCTGAGAGAAGATCTGTTCATCTGAAATATTAGAGTTTCCTTCGCCTCCAATATCTCCTGAAATGTTATTGTGAATAACATGAACAACTAAAGGAATACGGATAATACCCTCCTGTTCTCTTGCATTTTTACTATTACCAGGATTGTAATTATCAATAAACCTTTGAAGAATTTCATGTCGTTTTTTCATTTCCGGTGAGGCCATCACGCCATGCCCGCAACGTTGTGCATAAGCAGAAAAACCGACAAGAAAAAACAAGCTACTTATTATCAGCCTCTTCATAAGCATTTAGAATCTTCACCACCAGCGGATGACGCACCACATCGCGGCCATCTAACTCTATAAACTTTATTCCATTGATTTTATTGAGTTTTTGAAGAGCATCCTGAAGTCCGGACTTTTGGTTTCGGGGAAGGTCAATTTGTGTAACATCGCCTGTCACCACAATTTTTGAATTAGGCCCCATACGTGTTAGAAACATCTTTAATTGCATAGGTGTGGTATTTTGAGCCTCATCCAGAATTATAAAGGCATTATTGAGTGTGCGGCCTCTCATATAGGCCAGTGGAGCAATTTCCACTACATTTTTCTCAATATATCCACTCAGTTTCTCAGAGACCAGCATATCATTTAATGCATCATAAATAGGCATTAAATAAGGATCAATTTTTTCTTTGAGATCACCGGGAAGGAAACCAAGGTTCTCCCCCGCTTCCACCGCCGGTCTTGTTATGATTATCTTTTTGACCTGTTTGTCTTTCAAAGCTTTAACCGCCAGAGCTACGGCCGTATAGGTTTTTCCGGTACCGGCAGGCCCTACAGCAAAAACGATGTCATGACTTAAACTTGCCTCAACTAATTTCTTCTGATTGGCCGTTTTGGCTTTAATAATCATCCCACGATTACCATGCACCAGCACAGAATCATCTTTGATGATATTTTCAAGGTGATAATGTTCTTTTTGAAGATAATTCTTCACCACGTCAGTCGTCAATTTACCAAAACGATGATAATGCTCTACCAAGTCGGTCATTATTGAGTCTATTTCCTTCACCTCTTTTGCGGGACCTCTAAGGAAAACCTCGTCACCACGAGATACTACCTTACTGGCAGGAAAGGCTTTAGCGATTTCTTTGATGTTCCGGTTCTGCACACCAAGAAAATCAATCAGAGAGACATCGTTTAGTTTTAGGACTTTTTCTGTCAAATGTTATTCGTTTAAAGTGTCATTCAAATGTCAAAAAAATAATTAACAGTTGCATGGGCTTTATTCACAAAATAATGAAGATTAATCCACAATGGCCACACAAACGGGCTCTTCTTATATCAGAGTATTGACTAAAATTGTTGAATAATTTAGACTATCCAACTCTCCTGATTAATCGGGCATATTCCCTAATTTTGTCATGTTCAAATTATCATAAAGAAATCCAGATTAATGACCCCAGATACGGTAGATTTTCAAACCAGAAGTGGTATTGCCCAGGTAACTGACGGCAAGAAACTACCCTATTCAATTGATATTGAGGCTGCTGTATTAGGCAGCTTGCTTATTGACAAAGAGGCACTGTCATTAATTAAAGAACTTGTTCGTGTAAAAACCTTTTATAACGAACAGCACCAGATTATTTATGAGGCGATACTTAAACTCTTTGAAGCCTCAGAACCTATTGATATTGTTACTGTTAGCTCCTACCTCAGAAGTAAAAATAAGATCAGAGAAGCAGGTGGGACCAAGTACTTGACGGAGCTCATGTCTAAGGTAAATTCTGCTTCAAACATTGAACATCATGCTCTGATCATATCCCAATTGAGCATTAAAAGAGAGATGGTAGCAGCCTCAAATGAACTGATGACTCAGGCTTTTGATGAGAACAATGATATCTTCAATGTGCTTGATAATACCGAGCAGTATTTCTTCAAGATTTCGGAGCAAAGCATTAAGCGTCAGTACATGAGCTCGTCTGAAATTATGCGTTTGACGATCGACGAACTGGAGCATAAAAAGCTTGGAAATGACGACGGATTAACGGGTATTCCGAGTGGATTCTCTGATCTTGATAAGTTAACCGGTGGATGGCAGAAGACGGAACTCACTATTATTGCCGCCAGACCGGGTATGGGTAAGACTGCTTTTGTAGTTTCAGCTATGCGAAATGCGGCTGTAGATCATCAGTCACCGGTAGCTATTTTTTCCTTGGAAATGTCTGCCACTCAGCTTATGCTGAGATTGATTTCTGCTGAGGCAGAAATAGAGAGTGAGAAACTCAGAAAAGGAATCTTGGAGCCTCACGAGTGGCAACAGTTGCATACCCGACTAGACAAACTCTCAGCAGCTCCCATCTACATTGATGACACCCCAGCCCTTTCGGTGCTTGAATTGCGTGCAAAATGCCGACGCCTGAAAGCTCAGTTTGGAATTGAAATGGTCATCATTGATTATCTGCAGTTAATGAGTGGAGAGGATGGCACCAACTCGCAGGGTAACCGTGAGCAGGAAATCGCAACTATTTCGAGGTCTTTGAAAAACCTCTCAAAAGAAATTAATGTACCTGTTTTAGCCCTTTCTCAGCTATCCAGAGCCGTAGAAACCCGTGGTGGTGATAAACGGCCTCAGCTTTCAGATTTGAGAGAATCGGGTTCTATTGAGCAGGACGCCGATATGGTAATGTTCTTGTACCGACCTGAATATTACAAAATCACAGAAGATGAAAACGGGAACCCCACCGATGGTATTGGTGAAGTAATCATTGCCAAAAACAGAGCCGGAACCTTGGATACCATCAGGCTCCAGTTTGTAAAAGAATTCACCAAATTCGCTGATTTAGGTTCTGGTATGCGTGCCGGTGGAATGTCTGACTACGGAAAGATTAATTTACCTGGTGGTGCCGGAGATTACAGCCATTTTGAAAATGGAGGTAGTTCAGGCGGCGAGGAGCCTTGGGCCCCTCCTACTTTTTTGCAGAGTAAAGCCAATAAACCTCAGGATACTGATGGCCCATTTGGCGATATTAAGCCTGATGACGAGGTGCCTTTCTAGGCCTTTAAAACCAATTTAGCGATGTTCTCCACATGATGGGTATGTGGAAACATGTCTACTGGCTGAACGTCAGTAATCTCGTATATTTCACTCAATATCTGAAGGTCTCTGGCTTGTGTCGCGGCATTACAGCTCACATAGACAATTCGCTTCGCCCTGATTTTCAACAACATATCCACCACCTCTTTATCCATTCCTGCTCTTGGAGGGTCAGTGATGATAACATCAGGAGCACCTTCTCTAGCAATGAATTCATCATTGAGAATATCACGCATGTTACCGGCGTAGAAAGACGTATTGTCAATTCCGTTGACCTCCGAATTGATTTTCGCGTCTTTGATAGCATCTTCTACATATTCAACACCAACCACTCTTTTAGCCTTTTTAGCCACAAAATTGGCGATAGTGCCCGTACCTGTATAAAGATCATAGACCACGTCTTCAGAACTAATTTCTGCAAATTCCCGGGTCTTTTTGTAAAGCTCGAAAGCCTGGTCTGAATTGGTCTGATAAAACGATTTCACTCCTATTCGGAAACGCAAGCCCTCCATTTCTTCCTCTATGTAGGGCTGGCCACTATAATTATGGGGTTCCAGATCCTGGTAGCTGTCGTTTCTTTTTTGATTGATAAAATAATTCACCGATGTGATATCAGGGAAAGCTTTAATAAAATCACCTAAGCACCTCTCAATCAAGCCAATATCATCTTTAGCAAACTGCACCACCACCATGGTATCACCTGTACTGGCCGTTCTGATCATGATATTTCTGAAAAAACCTTCATGCTTCACATGATCATAAAAAGGCTCTCCACTCTGACGGGCATAAGTATCAAAAAAGCGGCGAATAGCGTTTGAAGGGTCTTCCTGAAGATAACAGGTATCAATGGGCAGTACCTTATCAAAACGTTTAGGCACGTGAAAACCTAAAGCATCTTTGTCAAAATCATTATTATCATTGATTTCTTCGCGGGTGAACCAGCGGGAATTTGAGAAAGTAAATTCAAGCTTATTACGGTAAAACTGAGTTTTTTCAGAAGGCAATATGGAATGAAACTCACCGATCTCTAATTTACCCAATCGAAGGAGCTGATCTCTTACCTGCTGCTCTTTTTGCTTAAGCTGCATGTCATAGGGTATATGCTGCCATTTACAGCCACCACAGATTCCAAAATGCGAGCAAAACGGCTCAATTCTATCAGGAGAATCCTGAAGCCGCTCCAGTACAATGGCCTCAGAAAAGTTTTTTCTTTTGCGGTTAATCTGGAGTTTTACCAGATCGCCCGGAGCAATATTAGGTGTAGTGATAAAAATGACCTGACCCTCATGCTTTGCAATGCATTTGCCTTCTGCCGCAAAGTCAAGGACCTCAATTTGCTCAATGATTTTCTTTTTTCTGGCCATGAAAAGAGATGTTTAGGTACAAAAAAACCACCAACGCCAGGCGAGGTGGTTTTTGTTGTGATCCCGCTGGGGCTCGAACCCAGGACCCATACATTAAAAGTGTATTGCTCTACCAGCTGAGCTACGGAATCATTTGATTAACTTTGTAAAATCTTACTCCGTTTCTCAATTGCGAGTGCAAAACTAGAGGAAACCTTTTTAAATGCAAAACCTGAAGTACATTTTTATTTGTCTTTTCTTTACCCTTTTTGTGCAAATTACTGATAGTCAAGGACAATCTCATTTTGCACAAAAAGCAGATTCTTTATTTAGTGAAAAAAAATATCAGGAAGCTGCAAACCTGTACACTGATCTCATCAAAAAGCATGATATCAATAAAGGGCTGGCCTATCTGAAATTGGCCTATATACATGAGAATCAGGGAGAATTTTCGCTCGCTATCTACTATTTAAACGAGTATCATAAGCTTCACCCTGATGAAAAGGTCTTTGATAAGATAAACCAGATGGCAGCCGAAAACGGTTTTCAGGGCTATGGACAGAGCGATCTGAACTTCTTCAGCCTTATCGTCCAGAAAAACACGGTTTGGGTACTTTTAATAGCCACTTTGATTATCACCTACTCTTTTGTTATTCTCTTTTTGAAAAGAAATAAAAATATTACAATTCCAAGAGCCCACAAAGTCAGTTTGACTCTTGGGATTCTGGCTGTTTTATTGGTCATCAACTTTCCGAAAGTTTATAAAACCGGAATCATTAATAAGAAAGAAGCTTTTGTGCGGGAAATGCCAGCTGCTGCAGCCGGGGTTGTAGAAACGCTTTCAGAAGGCAGTAAGGTGAATATTATCGGAAAAAAGGATATCTGGCTTAAACTCTGGGAGGATGGTAAGATCCGGTATATCAAAGAAAATGATCTTTGGATTATTGGTCAGGAATAATTGGAAATTTTAGAAGGCTTTGTAGATTTGCAGCCCCGAACGGCGATGTGGTGGAATTGGTAGACACGCCATCTTGAGGGGGTGGTGGGCTTACGCCCATGGGAGTTCGACTCTCCCCATCGTCACTAAAACACCGTCTGAGAAGGCGGTGTTTTATTTTTTTCTGAATAGTCCTGCCTTCTTCTGCCTCGATTCAGGCTCAAACCAACAATCCAGTAAAGAATTTCCCGGTCTGCGATGGCTAAGGGCTAGGAACAGGCCAGCGTGGGCTGACAAGCTCTTCGGTTTTCCAATACCAAACCAGCCCGTAGCATGATCAATTCCCAGCCAAAGCGGTCCGGCACGCATGGTGGCTCCGAAGTTGAAATTGGCATAATCCTGATCTAAACTGACCGGAAACGAGAATTCCACATATTTTTTCTCAAAGCGTGGGATAATGCTCAAACCGGAATAAGACACGGGCCCCATCCGCCGGTTACCAAACAGGGATTGACGAAGTATACCGCCGACATAGAAACCTTCACGAACCTCATAATCAACCTGTAAATTCAATTTAGCCGGCATGAGAATACGGAAGGAGTTGCCATAGGGTGAATCAGGATCAAAAACATCTTCAATATCACCAACAAACTCCTGAGTGGTGCCGATTTGATAAAAAGTAGCTGGCTGAATCACCCGGCCGCTATTGGCGATTTGACCGACCTGAACCTCATTCACTCCGTTAAACGTAATGAAACCCACATCCGTTAACGATGCTCCTAATCGTAGTTTATACTTATTGACCTCAGGGTCAGGGATAAACTGGCCTTTGTATTTGTAGCGTTGACGGGCATAATTTGGTCTTTGTTCGTAAACAATCCCTATTTCTGCTCCAAAGCCGTTTCCAACCGCCGAAAATGAGGTCATTTGATCAATGACCCAGCCGAAACCCGGAGTGCCCGTAGTAGCAGCCGCATGAAAAAAGCCACCTTGTGCCTGAGGGACCTGAATAGTTTGACTCATATTTAGGGCTGAGTTAGGCTCAATCCGATAATCAACGTCAGTGGCATTGACACTTAAATTGACATTGCTGGTCAATCTTTTTGCGGTAGCACCTACTTTTATAAAAGTCGGACCGTCTTCCCGAATGACTTTGGCGATAGTACCGTAAAATTCATTAACCGCAGCGATATTCATCAAACCATGACTGTCGATATAATCAATGTTTTGTAAAGCCGGATTTCTGGTACCTGTGGCTATGGCCTGAGCAATTACCGGACTGGTATTGGTTAAAGAACCAAAAAGCCTGAACCTCACCCCTCCGGAAATTCCAAAACCTAAACGCGGAAAAGTTAATGTCAACGCCGGGCCTACCAACTCTCCATTGATAAATAACTTTGCTCTGTTGGCATTGGTAAACTGGTAATAAGAGGGTTGCCATACAGGTAAACCTGAAGTAGTAGATAAATATCGGGAAGGTACTGTTTTCGTAATTAACCTGAATAAAGAATATGGAGCAGCCCATTTCAGATGGTTGTTTTGCAGGCCAACACCAACTCCGGCTAAATTGAGGTGAATCTTGTACCGACCATCCACTGCGTGAGCCGGATTGAGATTTACCGCATAGTTCCCGGCATAATTGCTTTGCGACACTCCAATAAAATTCTGAGCATTTAGTTTGAGGCCAAATGTGATCAAAAGTATTATCAGGAAAGCGTTATGCGTTTTTAACAAAGCTATTTCTTGGGTTACGCAAATATATTAATTCAGAATTATCTCTTTAGGGAACGAAATGAATAGTCATTTCATTTGAATACAAGTATGTCAAAAACTATTTTTGTGCCAAAAGAAAGAAATGATGAAAAATAAACAACATATAATTCTGGCTTTACTGTTGGTGATTGTTGCGGCCTTGAGTCGATTGGTAGATCATCCGATGAATTTTACGCCTATCACCGGAATTGCTCTTTTCTCAGCCTTCGCTTTTGAAGGAAAATGGAAATTGATTGTTCCTTTTTCTGCGATTCTACTTTCCGATATTGCTCTTGAGCTTTCTCAAGGCATCGGTTTTCATAACGGAACTATTTTGGTTTATACCGGTTTTGCCCTCATGATTGGTCTCGGTTACCTGATCATCAAAAAGGCTAACCTCCTTAATGTAGCTCTGGCCACTCTTGCCGCATCAACCCTGTTTTTCTTACTGACCAATTTCGCTTTATTTTATCCTGAAGCCACCACAGCAAATGGATTGATGGGTTACCCGCATACTATGACAGGTGTTATTGCTAGTTATACGGCAGGTATTCCTTTCTTTAAAAATATGCTGATTGGTGATTTAATTTTCACCGGAGCCATTTTCTCAGTTTACAGTCTGGCCAACAGATTTATCCTAAATAAGTCATTGGCTTGATACTTTCCAGCTTTACGTTTAACGTCAATTTTTCGCATGCTCTGCTTTTTGAGCAAAGTTTGCGAAATGACTATATCCCTTTTGTAGAAAACTCTGAAGGAGTACACGAGATCAAGGTTTATAAACTATTGACCGAGGTGGATAACGGAGGGGATACCGTTTCAATGCAGGTTTTTTTCAAAACAATGGAAAGCTTCATGGAATTTGAACTCAATCAAAAAGACAAACTAATCGGTCTTATTGAGTCCAAATACAGGGGTAATTATGTTTTCTTTCATACTCTACTCAAAGAGTTTTAATCAAACAAAGGCCAGTTTACTTTCAAATGGAAAGTACGACCCATTGCCAGATAATCAGGCGTGGTGTAGTATCCCTGCGTTGGTACGCCCTTGTTGAGATAATTAAAACTGAAGGCCAGTTTCACTCGTTTGATCATGAAATTAGTGTAAACATCCGCCACCGGATAACCCCAAACATTCTGGCCATCCTGCAAATAGAAACTTCGCAAATAGGGCGAATAAGCGTCACCTGAATAGGCACCTCTGAAATAGAGGTCAGTTCCGAAATACAAATCCAGCACCTTGGCATATTTGACGTGATATTCAAGGTTGAAATTGTTAATAACCGCTGGCAGACGAAATACTTCTTTATTGCCAATAACATTGAGAATAAACCGATTCTCAACTTTCCAGTTCTTTAAACTAACCCCGGCGTTCACATCAAAATCCATCAAAAGAGCCGTACTTTCTAGTTGTTGCGGAGACTGATTTTGATCAAAATAAAGGTGATTGCCTACCAAGTTGATATTTGCCACGGGACTAAACCAGGCTTTTTGACCTGAGAGGTTAATCTTACCCGAAAATGAAGTGTAAGTCAGGTTTTTGAAGTTATTATCCCAGGAAGCCACCTGACTGCTGAATGAATTGAACAACAAATAGGACGGTTTCGATATCAACCTGAAACCAAGATCAAACTGCTTTATTTTCAGATTACTTCGGATAAAAACATTTGGCGATTCGCCTATGCCCAAATAAACCTCATTGTCTAGATAAGAGGTACTGTCCGGAAACCAATAGCCGGCATTTCCACCTACCAGAATTTCTGTTTTTCGATTCCCCGTTTCCCCATCATGAACTGCATTTAGAGCATAAATTCGATTGGTTAAACCTAAACTATACTTGAAACCCTTGAAGGTTCCCTTAAACCCGAAACGATTCTGAATATTATTGAAGAAGTAGTAATTCTTCATTTTTTCAGCTTCTACGCTATCAGGATAAATACCAGAGGGGAAATTTCTTGATATCAAAGTGTCCCGTTGAAAGTATTTCTGTCGTTGGTAATCAAAAACATGAAAGAGCTGAACTCCTTTCGCCAGCTGAAATTGATGATAAATATGAGCATTATTCCATCGCTCGCGAGTGCTAATACCAGTTAGCCGTTCCTGATAGTTCGTATTATAATCTCCGCTGAGGTCAGCCTCCGGAATAAAATTAAGGCCCTCAAAAACGCTGATTCCTCCTTGCTCCTCCTGTTTATGGTTAAAATTCACAAAAGCCCCAAGAAAACGATACTTCTTGTTTTTACTGAGGTAGTTAGTGCTTAAAGTGTAATCCCAATGATCTACCAGACGGTCTTCACTTGTTGAGGCCGACCATTGCTTTGAAGCTACTATCCGATTCACATTTACCGCTACATTAAAGTAAGGACTTATATTCTGAGCATGGGTAAATCCCAGGTTTGACATTCCGTTCCCACTTTGGGTATAAGCCATATTGGTAAAAGGCGACCTTGTATTATAGTATTTGACATTTTCTATATCAGGAGCATAAAATTGAGAAAAAGCCGTCCAGCCCGTTTCTGTGAAAGAGTTTGCCGGAAGCTTAAAGACCATGTTCTTTGCCGCAGTGCCTTCATTACCTAAATCTTGCCAGAGGAGTCCGTTGCGATGATTTAAAGTCATTAAATGAAAACCATCAATGAGCGTGTCAGGGTGATGAAGCAAAGTGTCATCCAGAAGAACATCTTTCTCCATTAAATAACCTGTTGTAGCCGGCCCGTACACATTTTGTACGGTGTCATTCAGAATCTTTTGAGCAGAAGACCAAAATGGAAATAGGAGAAAAAGCAGCCAAAGGCGTTTGCTCATGTTTTTCATTGAAAATTTGGCTGCAAATTTAGCCATTAATTACAGAACCCTTTTCCTCTTTAAATCTTTTATCAGCTTCCATAATATTCCTTAAAAAGTCGGCTTCTTCATCTATTTCCACCTCTATTTTTTGAACGTAAAACCTCGGCTTTTCCTCAGGTTTCAGGAGCTTCTCAATTTTGACCCAATCTTTCTCTGAACAGATGACGGGCAATTTAGAATTGTCAAAAACCAAATCAGCTTTTCGGAAAGCATAATGATCTCTTAAAAGCTTCATTTGCTGAATCTCAAAAGTAGTCTCAATTTGATTAACAAAAGCTTTGTTGTCGGCTAAAGCAGAGACAATATTCACTTTTCCTCCCGTTATTAATGATTCAGCGAAAGTATTTTCAGGTGCATCGACTTTGACTTTTGAAAAATAAACCGCTTGATGCGGACCCGCCGCATTTTGATAATCATCTTTTGAAAAGCTTTCCGGGCATTTGGTAAAGACAATTGCATCGGCCCTCCTTGCTCCTTTTCGTGCTTCTCTCAACTGACCGACTGGCATCAAATGATCTTTAAAAAAAGGCCTCTGATAGGTACTCAATAACAATAGGTAGCCAGGCTTCAAATGTCTATGCTGAAATACGTCATCAAAAAGTATCAAATCCGTTTGAGGATAAGAGGTCATAATTTTCTCAACCCCTTCTACCCTACTTTCACAAACAAAAAAGCGGGCTTGATTTTGATGCCGTTTGAAGAGCATGAAAATTTCATCGCCGACTGTTGAAGCGTCTTCAGAATGGTTAACTTCCCGGAATCCCTTTGTCTTTCTACCATATCCCCTGCTCAAAACAGCTATATTATCAAAATCAAGCTTTTGAATCAAAAACGAAACCATAGGTGTTTTTCCGGTACCGCCAACTGATAAATTTCCTACACCGATACTGAAAACAGGCGGTTCTTTGGACTTCAAAAGGCCGGTATCGAACATAAAATTCCGGAGCCAAGTGATGAATGCATAAATCAGCGACAGAGGCCACAGCAGCGGTCTTAAAAAAAATAGTAATCTTGCAGAGCGATTAACCAAGGAACAATGTCTTTAAAAGCTGAATGCTACAAACATACGTTAAATTTTAAATTTGACGCCGGTACCTCCCGAGGGGTCTTGCGTGAGCGGGATTCATGGTTTATCAAATTGTTTGAAGAAAGTGTACCTGAAGTTTTCGGACTTGGTGAAGCCTCGCCGCTAAAAGGGCTTTCCATTGATTTTAAACCAGAATTAGGCGGTCTGATTACCGGAATTATTGATCAGATTAATGCCGACGAATTAGGTTATAATGAGTTCGAAAAGTTTATCTACTCTGCTCCTCTGGAAAACTGGCCATCCGTCGTTTTTGCTCTGGAAACCGCACTGAAAGACCTTCAGAATGGCGGTCAGCGAAAAATCTACCCTAACGATTTCTATGAAAAAGAGGCTCCTATTTTGATGAACGGGCTCATATGGATGGGCTCTGAAGAATTTATGGCAGGACAAATTGAGAAAAAACTCGAAGAGGGCTTCAGTACTGTCAAAATGAAAATAGGAGCCATTGATTTTGAGACCGAATACAAGCTCCTCAAATCGATGAGAGATTCCTTTTCGGCTAAGGATTTAACACTACGGGTAGATGCGAATGGAGCCTTTAGCCCTGAACAAGCACCGGAAATTCTTGAAAAATTAGCGAAACTGGAGATTCACTCCATTGAACAACCGATTAGAGCTGGTCAATGGGATGACATGGCCAAACTTTGTCAAATTAGCCCTGTGCCGATTGCCTTAGACGAAGAATTGATAGGCCTGAATCCTGGACGTAGAAAAGAGCTTTTAGAAACCATCCAACCGCAATACCTGATTTTTAAGCCCACTCTTCTGGGAGGACTGAAAGCCACCGAAGACTGGATTAGCCTTTGTGAAAAAATGAGCATTCAATGGTGGATGACCTCTGCATTAGAATCGAACATCGGCCTAAATGCCATTGCTCAATTCACCGCTGAGACAGGAAATAAACTCCCACAGGGACTTGGTACAGGGCAACTCTACCATAATAATATTCAATCACCACTTCAGGTGAAAAACGGTCAAATCTTCTATTCAAAAGAGGCTGAATGGGATTTTTCTCAACTCAATTTCAAGAGTTGACCCAGTCGATTCCCTTTTTGAGTAGGGAAATTGTTTTTTCTTCAGCAGAGCCTTTTAACACTTGATGATTATAGGCCCAATTGGCCTCGGCAGGCAAACTCATGAGTATAGATTCGGTTCTTCCTCCGGTAGCCAGACCGAATTTAGTTCCTCTGTCCCATACCAAATTAAACTCCACGTAACGTCCACGGCGTAGCAGTTGCCATTTTTTTTCGTTTTCAGAGTAAGGCTTTTCGGAATTCAGCCTCATCAAATTAGTGTAAATGGGAGCAAAAGCTTCTCCGACTGCTTTGACAAACTCAAAAATCTCTCTTTTAGACTTTTTCAGGCTGGTTTCATTGAGATGATCAAAGAAAATTCCGCCTATTCCACGGGTTTCAGAACGATGCGGAATGTAGAAATACTCATCTGCCCAGGTTTTATATTTTGGGTAAAAACTGATGTCATGCTGATCGCAAACGGCTTTCAATTGCTCATGAAACCACCTGGCCTGAGATTCGTCAACATAATGGGGAGTAAGGTCAATGCCGCCGCCAAACCAATATGTGCCATCAGAGAGCTCAAAATAGCGAACATTCATATGAATAATGGGCACCATCGGACTTACCGGATGCTGAACAATTGAAACACCTGAAGCGAAGAAATCAGCATCATTTTCTATTTTCAACTGCTTTTTCATGTCTTCGGAGGCTGGTCCGCTTACAGCAGAAAAATTAACCCCTCCCTTCTCAATGATATTGCCATTTTGTATCAGACGCGTTCTGCCGCCCCCTCCTGAGTGATGTTCCCAAAGATCCTGATGAAAAGTTCCTTTTCCATCCGTCACTTCAAGAGCATTGCAAATGTTATCCTGAAGCGTTTTAAAAAACGCTTCGATTTCTTCCTTTTGAGGATCAGTCGTATTCATGGGCCAAAATTAGGAAAGTTCGCAGCATCTTTTCGATTTGCCCATACGTTTTGAGAATTCTTATTCTACTTTTGCCGGAGTTTTCTTTTAAAACCGGTCGCCCAATGTCGCTTTACAAAAAATTGATTCGTGAGCATCTTCAGTCTTTAAAACCGTATAGTTCTGCCCGGGATGAATATTCAGGCAAGGAAGGAGTTTTTCTGGATGCCAATGAAAACCCTTTTGGTTCGGTGGCCGGTAAGGATTTAAACCGGTATCCTGACCCCTATCAATGGGAAATCAAAGAGAAACTGGCTGCTCTCAAAAATTGTAAACCGGAGCAAATTTTTCTCGGAAATGGCTCTGATGAGGCTATCGATCTTCTTATAAAGGCCATTTGTGAGCCGAAAAGAGACAATATGATCATACTGCCGCCTACGTACGGCATGTATCAGGTTTGTGCTGATATTCAACAGGTAGAAGTCAGGAAGGCTAATCTGACCGGGAACTATCAGCCTAATCTTGAGGAAATTGCTCGAATTGTGGATGAGCTTACCAAAATCATCTGGATTTGTTCGCCAAACAACCCTACGGGTAATTTGATTGAGGGCTATATCATCGAAAAATTGCTCAATCAGCACCCTGAAGTCATCATCGTGATTGATGAAGCCTATATTGATTTTGCGGAGCAACCTTCTTATATCAACCGACTGTCAGAATTTGAAAATCTGGTTATCATGCAAACCTTCTCCAAAGCCTGGGGAATGGCCGGTTTACGTGTGGGAATGGCCTTTGGTCAGCCGGAGTTGATTGCGATGCTGAACAAGATCAAATATCCATATAACCTGAATTTGCAGTCACAACGCATTATTTCTGAGGCTATTGATAACGTAGAAAAGAAAGACGCTTACGTGGAGAAAATCCTCAAAGAACGATTGAAGCTTTTCAAAAAGCTGATGGAACTGGGCATTGTTCGTCATATATTTCCTTCTGATTCGAACCAACTTCTGGTGAAATTCACCGATGCCAAAGCCATTTTCAACTACCTTCTCGACAAAAAAGTAATTGTAAGAGACCGCTCAAACGTCGTTCTATGTGATGACTGCCTGAGAATCAGTATCGGTACTCAGACGGAGAATAACAAGTTGATTGAGGAGTTGCAGGCTTACAACTAATTGGCCAAACAACCTTCCTTAATATGACGCCTAGTTCTGCGATCTTTTGACTGCCCTCTGCCGGAAAATGAAAAAGCCCCGGAATTTCTTCCGAAGCTTTTTGTAGAGGATACGGGAATGGAACGGGGACGCCCAGTTCAGCGATCTTTTGACTGCCAATTTCCCCTGAAAACGAAAAAGCCCGGAATTTCTTCCGAAGCTTTTTGTATGTGATACAGGAATCTAACAGGGACGCGTAGTTCTGCGACCTTCTGACTGCCAAATCCCTAGAAACGAAAAAGCCCGAATCTTGCGACTCAGGCTTTTTGTGGAGGATACAGGAATAGAACGGGAACGCCCAGTTCTGCGACCTTTTGACTACACTCTCACAGAAAATGAAAAAGCCCGAATCTTACGACTCAGGCTTTTGGTGGAGGATACAGGAATCGAACCTGCGACCTTTTGACTGCCAGTCAAACGCTCTAGCCAACTGAGCTAATCCCCCTTGTTTTGAGCTCTAGCCTCCCGATAGATATCGGGAGAGCTAATCCCCCATTGCGGCTGCAAATATAGCAGAACGCTTTTGATATTTGCAATACTACCAGCCCGGAATCATAAAATTCATTCCAGTCACTACAGGCTTCTTCCCACCGTTATAAAATGGCACCGCCATATATGGTTCTAAGATCAAATAACCTAAAACATTGATTCTCAAACTTAAACCAGTAGTAATGATGGGGTCAGTCTTGAAATTGACTAAGGAATTCCCGAAGCTTTGAAGACCATAGGTTTCTCCAATTTGTCGCTCTCTTGACCATACTAAACCGGCATCCACATAAAAGTTGAGATCACTTGGTAGGTATTGAAAAGGAATCAAAGCAATCTGCTCCGGTCCTGTAAAAGGTAGTCTGACTTCAAAATTGGCGACTGCCAACTGCTCTCCCATCAAAGCACTTTGGGTTATTTCACCCGTTGCCGCTTGCTTGCTGAAGGCATTTCCATAAAAACCATGCATATACCAGGGGAAGCCCAGATAAAGTGGGTTGATTTGGTTCAGGAAGTCCAGATTTTGAGGATTTAGTCGGCCATTGTAAAGCAAACGACCGGCAATGGTAAACGGCTTCACATATTGATATTTCCTCAAGTCCATCAAAAGATCAGTATAAGATGTGGTTCCGAAATACTGCCCCACCTGGAAACGATAACGATAGCCATTCAAAGGAGCAACAGTACCAAAAGTGGCATCATCACCTACCAAAGCTCCATAGACATGATTTAATCTAAAGGGCTCCAGTCCAAAATCTGATGGGTCAAGTTTAACAGGCCTATCCTGAGCAAAAGGGCGGTAATCATACAGATAACCTGAAGGGTCAATGGCGATTTGAGCATATTCAGGATACTCTCTTACTGAAAAGTTGTAGAAACTCATAGAGGTACCTGCTTCAATCCTTTTGGACTTCGAAAAAGGCCTGAAGGCAAAAACTGAGACCTCATCAATAAACAGGCGGTTAATACGCTGATTGACAACCGCGTTATAATAATCTATCCCCCCGGTGTTAGTCAAAGTATCCAGAATGTCATAATCTGTCCCTCCAAAAAACTGGTAAGGGATGTGCGAGACCGATGCACCAAACTGTAAAGGACGTGTCTGATTTAAATAAAAGAATTGACCTCCAAAGTCTTGAATTTCACCGTTTAGAGCCAATGTACCACCCAATTGATTATTATTCAGCATATCGCTGAAAAGACCGGTGATACCACCACCAAGACCTGTGCCGAAACGGGATGTAGAAACACCAAGACCTGAATTTGCCAGATAGTCAAGTTTAAACTTACCCTGATAGGCTTTTTCGTTGAAAACAGAAGTTCTGGTTCTGGACACCAACCCTTCTTTTTCAAGGTTGTTTTGAACAAGATTCCGTCCTTCTTCCCACTCAAATGGTGGTAAAATACCAGCTATTTTGTTAACCTCATTTTCAACCGGGATATTTAATAAATCATTTTCACCAGCTTTGGCGATGGTATAAGCTCCATTGAAGAAATAAGTATAGGCCAACTCGCCTGTTTCGGCAGCCATGCTGAAGGCTGGTGAATACATGGTAATTCCGCTAACCCCGGTGTAGAAATTCGTCAACTGCGTGGCTTTATCTTCTTCAATATTGTATTTGTACAAATTGCGAAAGCCATCACGATCAGAGATGAAAACAATATTCTTGCCCGATGGATCAGCGACAGGATTGAAGTTATCGGCTCCTTTGAAAATATCGAAATTTTCAATTTTGCCACTACTCATTTCATATCGACTGATAGACAAACTGGCCTTTTCAAGTCTTCCTTCACTATCTCCACGGTCTGAAACAAAATAAACGTAACGACCATCAGGACTCCAGGAAGGCTGAATATCTGAATACTCATCATTGGTAAGATTCTTTACTTCCCTTGTTTTCAGATTGAAACTGTACAAGTCTGAAAAACCTTCCATTAAGCCGGAAACCACGACAGTATTTCCATCAGGTGACCAGGCCGGATTCGTGAAAGAATCAACTCCTTTCAGGGTATAAATCTTGTTTGACCCTCTGGCAGCATTGATAATACTGAGTTTATTTTTTCCTTTTGACTGCACCACAATGGCCAGATTCTTACTATCCGGTGACCAGGATCCGGCTGTTTCAATAAAGCTGTAAGAGTCCACGTGACCGGCAAAAGAGCTGCTGGGGATTCGCTTGATTACCTTACCCGTGGCCGCCTCAGCAATATAAATGTCAATAGACAATACGTTTTTTGATGAAATGTAGGCAACATACTTACCGTCAGGGCTAATGGCCGGTGACAGGTTCATTTCGCCGCCATCCTCTTTGGAGGCAATTGCAGAACCTCTGACTTCGATCTCTTTTCCTTCTTTTAATGGACTATAACTATCAACCAAAGACTTTTTAAACTTCGCTGAGAATAGTCCAATATCCATCTTAAAAATACGCTTAAAAGCAGCCTCTATTCCATAAATAGCCGTTTCTTTAAATAAAGGTCGGATGATATCATCACCATAAGTCGCTGTAGTGTAAGCCCAGAAAGCCTGCCCCCACCGATATGGGAAATACTTGTATTGTTTTGTAACCAGGTCCTCAATCGTGGGAATATCGTCATTTTGCACGGCATCACGCATCCACATGGCGGTATGAGAGTCTTCACGACCTATGGACATATACTCGGCAAGGCCTTCGACCATGAAAAGAGGAAGATTCTGAATATTGGCCAAAGAGGTGGAATCTGAGCCATAGGTCATGGTTTGATATTGGAAAGCATGCACCAGCTCGTGGCCCAGTACGTGGTCGGTCTGCCGGTGAGTGTACATCACAGGCATCACTACTCTAGTTCTCAAACCCTCGGTAACTCCTCCGGTACCTTCTCCAATCGTACTACCAATTGCAGTTGTTTCCTGAAAATCAGGATGATTTTTATAAATTATTAAGGGATTTGGCTTGATAAAAGCCAGCTTGAAAACCTCCTGATGAAGTTTATACCAGTGCTCTGTATTCACCAGTAACTGATCGGGCACTGTACGGTTATCAAAATAGTGATATAATTCAATATGTGGACTTTGAAGTACTTCAAAGTCAAATTTCTTGTAGCGTGGTTTATTTTGCCCGAAATACTGTGACTGTGCTTCAGCTACTAAAGTGCCGGCAATCAGCATAACGGACAATACAAAAGCGATTTTCTTCATATTCATATTACTTAGATCTATGATATTCTATAGGTCTGGTCACTTTTACAAATTTATTCTTCCAGTAGTCAGATGCCAAATCGTCAATTCTGACACCTCCGGAAGTAGAAGCATGTAAAAACAATATTTTACGCTTCCCTTTTTTCTTAACTATTACACCGGTGTGGTTTATGCGGCTTCCTGAGGTTTTAAAATAGACTAAATCTCCTTTTCGGGCCTTTTCTAGCTTTTTTAACGTACGAAAAGTCTCAGCCTGTTGATGAGACACTCGTGGTATTTTAATGTCAAAAGTGCTGAAAGCGTTGCATATGACTCCTGAACAATCAATTCCTCTCTGATCATTTCCTCCAAACTTATATGGAGTACCGATATACTTCTTACACTCTTTGACAAATACCCTTGGTGAATAAGCCTTTTGACCATAAATGGGTACTCCTGCTACAAAAAGCAGCAAAATCAACAATTTCTTCATTTGAAAAGCACGTCGTTATTTTATCATAATTGCTTCAAGCTGTTTGATCAGCCCTCTGCCTTCATCAATAGCCGGAGCCATTAAATCTTGAGTTACCCACCTCCCTTCGTCGTCAATTAAAACATAAGAAGGTACCGTAGAAATTCCGTATTGCTTCAAGAGCCTTGAATTCGGGCTTACTCTGGCAGAGAGCCCACCGTATGAGCCTTTGGAGGCCACTTCGGCAAAGTCATCTGGGGTATCTACCGCAATATTTATAATTCTTAAGTCAGCTTTTTTTCGAAAATAACTTTCAACCAGTGGCAGATAGTCCAAATCCTCAAAGCAGGGTTCGCACCATGAGGCCCAAAACACTATTAAAACGTAATCTCCTCGAAAATCTTTTAATGAAAAATACTTATTTGAGGTATTAGAAAGCGTAAATGCGGGTGCCTCTCCCCCATTTTCCTTCATTTCTATGAACTCAGCCTTTTCCTTCAGGAAATTGTCAAATCCTTTCTGGCTATTGAAAGCCGAAAAATCCTTAAGCAAAGCTCCTTTTTGAGAACTATAATCGGGAATATCCAAAATCAGGCTCAATTGAGCGGCCATGAGCCTTTCTGCGATTTCCTTATTAATCAAATTTGACTCAAAACTGTATTTAATGAAATTATACTCAGAAACCGGATCAACAGAAGACGTTAAACCTTGCTTTTGCTGATGGGCAGTTAGTAAGCGTTCGATAAAATTTCCAAATTCAAAGGACTTACTTTGCAGTCCTGCAGCAATCGTTTGAAGCTCAAATTCATCGAATAATGAACCTGCTGGTGGATGATCTAAGAAATAATCTAACCTCAGGTGGTTGGCTTTACCAATGATATCAGCACGCCTCAATCTAAAAAAATCTTCCGAAAAATAAGCTTTAAATTTCTCCAGATATTCTATTTCTTCTTTTTCTAAGCTATTTACCGTTTGAAGATATGTTTCAGGCTTTTCAACGAGAACCTCAAAGAGTGCCGGCTTTGCTTCATCTACAAATTTCTTCCGCTGATTGAGATAATAAACCCATTTAGCAGAACCTTTCCCCTGAGGGTGAAGAGAGTTATAGAAATCAAGACCATCCGCTTTTAAATAGATATCATCTTCCGGCTCTATAATTTGAAATAACAATCCGGATAGCCCGTAGTGGATATCGAGATAAGCGATTTGATCAATCGCGGTATTGAAGTAGAACGCATTTTCATTGTTCAGCTGAAGCGTGTATTCTTCAGGTGGAGCCACCCAGTTTCGGTAAAGAGTGATTTGTAACTGCCTCTCTTCTGCATTTTCAATAACCCCACTAAGCTTAAATGTTTTTTGAGCTTGTGTGGTAAACCAAAAGAGTATAAAAAACAGGGTCAGGAGCCTCATTTATCGTCTGATTGCAAAAGCTCGAAGTTATAATAATTCCGTCGAACGATAAACCCGGAAAGCGTTAAAATGATAATGGCAGAAAGTAATAAAGGCACTTTAAACATCACTAACAAAAATTGGAATACAGCCACAAAGAACATCTTACTGTTGAAGTCTTTTCGGGAAGCAAAAGAACTGTATTGAATACAGTACCAAAAGGTAAGAGCAGCCAGCAAATACAAAATAGCACCGGCTAGCTGGAAAAGACTTACTTTATCAAACCAATTATAGGCAATAAGTATGATTTCAGGGATAATCAATACAAAGGCTTCTAAAACAATAGAAGTGAACTTGCTGGCCTGGTCAAAAGGCAAATTGCGTTCAAAGCCGAGCTTCTGGCTCTCAAAGTTGATTTTCTCAACACCCAACGGAAATAAGCCAACCGAACCCAGAAAAACACCCAAACCTAGTAGCCTAAAGTCGTATTCATCGGTAGGAAAAAGTCGTGCTGCCGCGACAATGAAAAAGACCGAATAAATTTTCATACTTACATACAGTACCCACTTTTCATTAAGCAGGAAACGAACGAAGTAAAAAATCCGGTGCTTGGGTATAAATTGAAATTTGAAATATTTCGTGATCCCTATTTCCTTGTTAAAATTCAAAAAACGCCTGTTTAACCAGATTACCGGGGCAAAAAGAAGAACGAGATTTACCGAAATAACCAAAGCCACAGAGATGTAGTTTTGATTCATCAGTCCCAAAGTCATCATAGCCGCTGCATAAAGTGCGAAAGGTAAATTTAAGTTCAGTTGGAGAGCTAGTAATGAAGTCCATTTGTGTTTAAATGGTAAGATTGAATTATCCTGAAGAAAAGCATATTCCTGCTCCTGAAGTGTCTGATGAACAAACAGAGCACTTTTAAGAACATGGAAAAACCAGGCCAGCCCCACAAATATTAAAAGTGCCGGACGAGCCATAATCACTGTAATGAGCTGACGATGCTCCTGACCACTCATAAATCCGAAACAGAAAAGAAGGAGAAACAGGTAAAAAGCAACATTTTGCCTGTAATACTCCCTGACTAAGGTTCTCTGTAACATTAGCTTACCTGTTTAATGGTCATCTTGTCCACTAAAAAGTGGTGACTGACTCTCAGAGGGCCTGCAGGTAAGGAATGATGCGAAGCAATAAGAATATTGCATTCCTGCTCTGCTAAAAAAGCCAGCAGGTAATTTTGAAAAGCGGCATCAATGGTCGTCAATGGCTCGTCAAGCAGTAGTAAATCGGGTTTGCCGATCAAAGCCGAGATAAGACTTATTTTCTTCAGCATTCCGCTGCTATAATTCCCGATAGGTGTTTCGTAGTATTTCTCTACACCAAAAGACTCTATTAATATTTTAACCTCCGATCCGTCAGATTGATAGACTTTCTGATGATAGTCAATAATCTCTTTCCCGGATAGAAAGGCAGGATAACGTGGTTCGGCATAGCTGTAATTGACCTTTCTTCTGAATTCTACAGTGTTTTGTTTAAGACTTAAACCTTTTAAAGCAATTTCTCCTTCAAAAGGAATGATGCCTGCAACTGCCTTAAAAAAAGTGGATTTTCCGGAGCCATTAACTCCCTCAAACCAGGAAACACCTTTTGGAATGGTTAATTGAGGAACATCGAGAATAAGATGTTCATGATAACTTTTTTGAAATGAAGAAACCTCAAGCATGTATCCAAACTATGAAAAAGCCTGAAATACAGACTTGAGGTTTTCTATGAATGGTTTAAAAACCTTTTTAAAGGCTTACTTAACTCTGAAAATCCCGTTCATCACGGTATAATGCCCCGGGAAAGTACAGACGAAATGATAGTCACCTTTTTTCTTTGGTGCCTGAAAATAGATGGTTTCTGAGCTTTCGGGTTGAAGAATGCCGGTATGATACAATACGTCCTCCATTTCAGGGACATAACCCATGTTTGGTCCCTTGAGGCCCATGTTTAAGGCGGCCTGTCCTACTTTCTCTACTGTTTTCGGATTTACAATCAGCAGGTTATGTAGCATGTCATCATTGTTCTGAAACACAATTTTAACCCTGCTGCCCGCTTTGGCCTGAATCAGTTTTGTGTCGAATTTTAAACCCGGAACGGTACCGATCAGGATAGTTTCATCTACTTCTCCATTCCATGAAGCCGGCATTTCATTTATCCTCTTTTCACTAATAAGCTTATCAGTCGGCATATCCATTGAAGCATGATCATGCTCCATCGTCTCTTCTGCAACCGCATAGAAATCAAGATTTAATGGTGCCACAGTATTATTGATACGGTTCAAGGTAAAGTACCCGACATTATGTAGTAGATTTTCATCCTTATCATTGGTAATTCCCTCAGCCGTTATTCCGAAAATATAACCTAAACGCATAGTATCAACAGCTAAATGCACCGTCTTTCTATCTTCTGAGAGTTCGATTCCTTTGATTTTCACCTCTCTTTGGTTGATGATCGGGCTGCCGTAAGTGTGATGATATTTGTAGGTAAAACTTTGAATATCATAACTAGACGGATTATAGGCCTTTTCTTCATTGATTTCCTCTGTAAATTCAAGAATAAAACCATCAGATGCAGATGTTATGCTCTTAATTTCAAATGGTGTTTTACCGCTCCAAACCAAACGCTGGAGCCCGAATTCTGAGCGGCCCGTAGCGGCCCAGCCACGACTGGTTTGACCAACAAACATGGATTGATCAAAGCCCCACTCCATGCGTAATATACCTGACATAAAGCCTTCTCTGAACGGATAACAGGCTCCCTGATAAACTCCGTCCACTTTTTCAAGCGACATTCTCATGATTTTAGAGTGCCCTTGATCACCTACAAAATACTGACCGGAGAACGGCCCGAATTTACCGCCACTCAAATCCTGCACCATATCTGAGGTAGAAATGCCCATCAACGTATGCGGAAACCAAACTGCCGGAGCTTTAATACCTTCTACTTTCTGTGCTGCCTCAAATAATGGTTGACCGGTATCCGGAATGTCCTCAGTTCTTAACTTCACAGGTGAGGTAGGGTCATCAGCCCATTTTAATCCAGCCGGATTACCTGCAAAGTCACCTTTTTCAAGATGTGTCACACGGCCTGAGCCAACCCAGTCGCCCTGGTTTTCTGCATAAAAAATATCACCCTCGTCGTTCACCATAAAGCCCGCAGGGGAACGCAATCCTGTAGCCCAAGGCTCCATTTTACCTTCATCGTCCAGAGTAAACATCCAGCCTCTCCACTTGGTTTGAGAAGCACCGTGGCCAATCCAGTCCAGATTAAGGGTAAAAAGCTTTTTCCCGTCTTTGGTGATTTCAGGTCCGTAAGAGTATTGGTGATAATTGCCCGAAAGTGGCCATTGATAGTATTGCTGAAAGCGATCTATCTGACCATCAGAGTTATCATCATGAAGAATAGTCACTTCTCCTCTTTGCGTGGCCCACAGTTTTCCATCGATATAATTCAAACCCAATGGCTCATGAAGACCTTCAGCAATCTTGGTGAATACAGGCTTGCCGCCTCCAAACATGTAAGGATTGTCTACTTTCCATACCTCACCGCGACGTGTACAGGCTGCCAGACTACCATCTGGCATTAGTACCATTCCTCCTACTTCCAATTCTACGCCTTCAGGGGTTGGAATAGTGACAATTTGATAATAGTCATCCTCCGTCAATGCCTGAGAAAAGGCGTTTGAGAGGGAAAAAATCAAAAGAATAATGAATGTTATATTTCTCAATTTCATGATGTTTTCTATTCAAAAGGTGGTTTTACAGCCTTTTCATCAAAAAAGCTCTACCACCGAAATATGTTCTTTTTCTTACCAGATGATTTCAAAGGATTGCAGTTCATTGGCTACTGCCCAAAGCTCCGTTTGGTCACCCACCTTTTTTTCTGTCACTTTTACTCCTTCGGGCACATTTATGAAATAATCTGAAGTACGATAGAGTCCTTCCCCTAAATTCTTTACTTGTTTAGCAGACACAATAAGATAAAGAGCCATATTGCTTTCTGATCCTATTTCAATGGTCATGCCTTTGGTTTCAGGAATCAATTTTTGAGAAACTAGTTGACCGTTTAAAAGGTAATTGAAAGTTGGAATGCCTTTCGAATCAAGGTAGTATTCATCAAGCTTCAGACTTTCAGAGTTTTCTTCAATTTTAAAAGCATTCTTACCACTAAAAGTGATAGTTTGACCCAAAGGCTTGATAATCTGAGGTTCTCCTCTTTCATACCACATTTCAGTAACGTCCGCGAAATTTCCTTTCCATCCGTAAAGTGGAGCTCCGCTACCTAAATCGAAGGAGAAATGACGGTTCTGAGGAGAACCGACGGAAATAACCTGCGTTTTTTTCTCATCACCAAATTCCATGAAAGAACGAATTAAAGTGGCTTTTTCAGCCGTTGGCTCTATAAAAATGCCGCCCGTAGTCTGTAAATCAGGCAAGGCACTTACACCATGAAGCGGATAAGGCCTGAATGTAGGCCCTGACACAAATAAGCCGAGACCAGACGGCCACCAGGCTTTGGTGTAATTGTACTCAAAATGGTGAGTACCTTTAGAAAGCTCAACCAGACCTGAAGACGGAACGCGGTAATTGAAATCATCAAAACCGGCTATTTGCTTTCCATCGATGGCAAAAATGGCAATACCCTGATATTCAATAGTAAAAGCATAAGTTCCGGCTTCTTCTACCTCTAAATCACCCTTGAGTGTCAATAAGTATTGTCTGAAATCGTGTGGAACACGATACGTAATTTCATCAAGTACACCAGTAGTTGGCGGCGTTTTATCCGGAGCTTCGCTTTTCTTGAAATTAAAGGTTTCTTCCAGAGAATATTTGATATTCCCGATGTTAATAGGTCTATGATCTCCGTATTCAGAGACAGCCATATTTCGCACGGCAAGCGTTCCTTTTTTTAGTGCGATCTTGATTGGACTTGTTTTTTGTTCCAAAGACCAATTGAAAACGTTCTCATGGATGATGATTCCATTGATTTTCAGCTTTTCCAGAATGGCAGGCGTACCTTCCTTGCCCATTACAAATGTTATTTCTGCTTTTTGCCATAGGCCGGTAGCTTTGCAAACATTTTGAGGTGCTTGAGAAGAACCTTTGACAGTTCCGATAAAAGGTTTGTTGCCGGAACTCGAGTTACCCAAATTGATTTCTATTCCGCCACCAAGTAGTAGTGACGCCTGGGCTTCATTTGACTGCAAAAACTCAAACTCCAGCTTAAGATCGCCGAATGGCTTTACTGTTTCCAATTCGGCTAATCCAGAGGCATATAATATAGAATTTCCGCTTTCTACAGATATCTGATTTTTCAGCGGATGAATTGATATATCTCCGGCAGGAGACCATTTTCCCTTAACAGCTTGCCAATCAGCAAGAGACATTGGATTTAAAGGGAAGTCCTGTGCGAAAGAAAGAAGTGGTAAAAGCAGCAATAAAACTGACTGCCTTAATTTATTGGTCATATGTAAATGGGTTAGCGATTTTTAAAACATGCCAAATTTAATGCAGCACAGCCTGAAACCAAGATAGATTCCTATTTTTGTCGGCAAATACAGTTTTAACGAAATGACAAAACCCACATTATTGATTTTAGCTGCCGGAATGGGCAGTCGCTACGGCGGTATTAAACAATTAGACGCTTTTGGGCCAAATGGTGAAACAATTATTGACTACTCCCTTTTTGATGCTATCAGAGCAGGATTCGGTAAAGTAGTTTTTATCATCCGAGAAGAACTCAGGGAGGATTTTGAGAAAGTTTTTGGGCCGA
Organism: Jiulongibacter sediminis; assembly: GCF_001306455.1. GTDB lineage: Bacteria > Bacteroidota > Bacteroidia > Cytophagales > Spirosomataceae > Jiulongibacter > Jiulongibacter sediminis. The sequence continues at coordinate 719,117 of NZ_LGTQ01000005.1, forward strand.
AATTGAAAGGTAAAATTGATTATGATTACGCCATACAGGGTTTTCAAAGCTATGTACCAGACAGTCTTGGAAAAGCTGAGAGAGCGAAACCCTGGGGAACAGGGCATGCCATGCTTTGTGCTTGGGAGCAAACCGATACTCCGTTCGCTGTCATAAATGCAGATGATTTTTACGGAGCAGATTCTTTCAAAACAATGGCTGATTTCTTATCTCAAAACACTGATGAAGGTGTCCATGCCATGATAGGGTATCACGTCAAAAATACTTTATCTGAAAACGGTACGGTATCGAGAGGTGTATGCGAGCAAGATGAAAATGGTTTCCTTACCTCGGTAGTAGAAAGAACCAAGATCCTTAGAAATGAGGAGGGCAAAATTGTCTTCTTAGACGAAGGAGATCCTGTCACTTTAGGAGATAATACTCCTGTTTCTATGAATTTCTGGGGTTTTATGCCTTCTGCCTTTCCCAAAACGAAAGAGTATTTTGAGGCCTATGCAGAGAAAAACTTCGATGCCCCAAAGGCCGAATTCTACATTCCAACTGTCATGAGCAATATGATTAATGAAGGCGTTGGTAAATGTAAGGTTTTTGATACCTCGTCTGATTGGTTCGGAGTAACTTACCCCGAAGACAAACCAGAAGTACAGGCCTCCATTCAGAAATTAGTTTCTGAAGGAAAATATCCTAAGAAGCTCTGGTAGGTTCTTATTAATTCGACGAAATAGTGAACCCCGAAGGTTGTCAAAATCTTCGGGGTTATCATTTAAAGGACCTTAACCTTCTTTTAATTCCCTCTCTTTACTGACTCAATAACCCTTATCTGCTCTGCCACCTCTTCAGGCTTAATAATTTGCTCAGCGTTGTTTAAAATGACATCGGCAAGGTTATCGTATAAATGCATCCAGTTACCTGCAAAAGTGGAGACGGTGGCTTTCATTTCTAACCCGGCCAGATTAGTGGTAAGCTTGCCATCATTTTCTTTGTCTTCAATACCAAAGCCCTGCATTCCGGGTAAATAACCCGCTTTCAGATGATCTTCCTGTGGATCAAGACCATATTTGATAAAAGAACCTTTCGTTCCGTGAATAGAGTATCGGGGTTCAAAATCCTTAATCATTAAGCTCGAGCTGAGTTTTACCTTTAATTTACCGTAATCCATGCTCATGTTAAAGGCATCGTCAATGGAGCTACCTTCTCTTTGGGTAAATACCTCTCCTTCTACTGCCTTCGGCTTTCCAAACAGATAAATCGCCTGATCAATCAAGTGAGCTCCCAAATCATAAATAATTCCATTGGCCGGAGCTACTACTTCTTTCCAGGGTTTTGGGTTAAGGATTGGATTATAGCGATGCCAGCGAGCTTCATAGGTATGCACATCACCCAAAACACCGGATTGAATCACTCTTTGGGCGGTCATAAAATCACCATCAAAACGGCGGTTTTGATAAACCATAAGGGCTCTTCCTGCCTTTTTGCTGATTTTAATGAGCTCCTGAGCCTCTTCATAAGTGGCTGTCATTGGTTTTTCTACTAAAACATGCTTGCCTGCCTCCAGTGACCTTTTTGCATAATCAAAATGTGTGCTTGAAGGCGTACAAATTGAAATCAAATTTATTTCCTCATCAGCAATTAATTCATCGATACTTGCGGCGGCATTAGTACCTTCAAAAAGAGGATCATCAATAGGCCGCGAGGTCACAATCGACTTTAACTTATAATTTTGATTTAATACGAAAAAAGGGGCCTGAAGCCAGCGACCAGAGAGGCCGAACCCTACGAGTCCTACGGTAATCATCTTTGCGTTTTGGTTGAATGTAGAACAAAGTTATTCTGTGTGATTGAAGTCACAAGTATTCTCCAAGAAGACTTTGAATTTTGTCTGCCAGAATAGAAGTATCGGTTAAAATAATATCAGTCATTCTTTTGAGCGAGTTCCTTACAACTATTTCTGGGTAGGATTTTCGAGGATAAAAAAGAGAAAAATGGATTCAAACCTAAAGGAAGCCCCTTCTTGCGATATCAATGCCGAAGACTCTTGTTGTTGTTCTTCTGAACCAAAACAAACAGAAGTTCAGCACTTAAAAGAGCATTGGAATAAAAGTTATGAATCAAAAGCCCTTGAACAACTGGGCTGGTATGAAGAAAACCCTTTACCATCACTGCAATTAATTGAGAAGACAGGCTTAAAATCAAATGCCAGAATTTTCAATGCCGGAGCAGGGGCTACGACCTTGGTGGACGAATTGCTAAAAAATGGTTTTCAGAATATCATAATTAATGATCTCAGTTCAACAGCCATTGAGCTACTGAAAAACAGATTGGGTGAAAAAGCTTCTGACCTTCAATGGATTGAAGACGACCTTACAAATCCCAAAGAACTTCAAAGTCTTAAAGAAATAGATCTTTGGCACGACAGAGCGGTATTGCATTTTTTCCATACCCCTCAAGAACAAAAAACCTATTTCGACTTGGTCAGAAAAGTGGTCAAACCAGAGGGATTTGTCATTATTGCAGCCTTTAATCTGGAAGGAGCTACCTCCTGTAGCGGATTACCCGTTTTCAGATACAATGCAGAAATGATTAAGGAAAGAATAGGCGAAGACTTTGAACTTATTGAAGCCTTCGATTACACTTACACCATGCCGTCAAAAAATACGAGGGAATATGTTTATACTCTATTCAAGAGAAAAAAGTAAAAAGACTGCTCAAATGAGCAGTCTTTCTAAGAATTTTTGACTCGCTTTAGAAAGTCACTTCAATCTGATGTCTGAAAATGTCCTCCATGCTTTCTCTTTCTCTGATCAGCTGAGCTTTGCGGTTATAAACCAATACCTCAGCGGGTTTTATACGAGAGTTATAATTCGAAGACATGCTGAAACAGTAAGCTCCGGCATTTTTCATGGCAATGATATCGCCGGGTTTCACAACAGGTAGTTTTCTGTCTTTACCCATCGTATCCGTTTCGCAGATATAGCCTACGACATCGTAATTTTCGGTTTGCGAATCATCAAGATTTGAAACATTAAGAATCTCGTGATAAGCATCGTACATCATTGGGCGAATCAGGTGATTCAAGCCGCTATCCACGTGAACGAAATTTCTGTTTGGATTGTGTTTTACCACATTGCAGGTCATTAAAAACGTACCCGACTCGCTTACCAAAAACTTACCAGGCTCAAACCAAAGCTCTATTTTTCGTCCGTAACGCTCCTGAAAATCATGAAACTCTTTCACCACTGACTTCGCCAATTCATGAATTTCGGTAATGTGATCTTCTTCGTGATAGGCTACTTTGAAGCCAGATCCCATATCTATAAACTGAAGATCATGAAAGTACTTTTCAGCGACTTCAATAGATTTCTTCATTGCTGTAACAATCACAGAGCCATCTTTGAAATCTGAACCATTGTGCTGGTGTAGCCCAACAATCTTTAAGTCATATTTTTCAACCAACTCTACTATTTGATCAATGTAATCGATCGGAATTCCAAACTTTGAATCAGCATGACCTGTAGAAATTTTCAGATTGCCCCCGGCCATAATGGAAGGGTTTAATCGAATAGCTACCGGTAGCTTTGAACCGTAGGTCTCCCCTACTTTTTCCAATAATTGAAGACTGTCAATATTTAATCGAATACCTAGCTCCACAGCTTCCTCTATTTCAGAAAAAGCTACTCCTGAGGGTGTGTATTGAATTTGAGAAGGCTGAAAACCAGCATGCAGAGCTAATTTTATCTCTTCTATAGAAACGGCGTCAATATCCACTCCATTTTTGAGCATTAACTTGAGGATATTAATGTTAGTGAGGGCCTTACAGGCAAACTTTAATTTGACATCCACCTCTTTGAAAGCATCTTTCATAGAAGCTATCTGCTCTTCAATTTTTTGGCCGTCATACACATAGAGTGGTGACCCAAACTGCTCAATCAGAGAGTTGACTGATTGATTCTGAATAAAGTATCCGTTTTCCTTTTTCTGTAACAAGATTTCCTTTTCGTTAAATTTCGGCAAAGATATAGAAAGCTATCTTTTCGGGCTCTTATATTTGGACAATAAACCAAATATAAATGCTTCAAAAACGACTAATTCAAGTTCTTTTCCTTCTCTTTCTTTCAAATCAGCTCTTTGCTCAGCTCCTTGCCGGCCCTATGCTTGGCTATTCAGAAATGCGGGAGGTCTTGCTTTGGGTACAAACCGAAAAACCAGCTGTAGTCAAATACAACTATTGGGAGAAAGGAAATGAAAATGACAAATTCTCATCAACACCTCATTTAACTCAAAAAGACAACTACTTCATTAGTAAGGTTGTTTTGGAAGATGTTTTACCGGGTAAAACGTATGAATATGAGTTGATCCTTAATGGAATAAAGCAAAAATTTGATTACCCGCTGGAGTTTCAAACCCAAACGCTTTGGCAATACCGAACAGATCCTCCCGCTTTTACATTTGCCTTTGGTAGCTGTGTTTATACAAACGAGCCGGAGTTTGACCGTCCTGGAAAGCCTTATGGAAACAGTTTTAAAATATTCGATGAAATTTATGAGCAAAACCCAGATTTCATGGTTTGGGGTGGTGATAATATTTACCTCAGGGAGGTCGATTGGAATACCAGAAGCGGCATTTACAAACGCTATATAGACTTTAAAAGACAACCCGAGTTACAAAAGCTTTTTGCCAATACGCATCATTACGCAACCTGGGATGATCATGATTTCGGACCAAATGACGCAGACAGAAGCTACTGGGGTAAAAGTTGGACTCTAGAAGCCTTTAAAGACAACTGGGGAAATCCGAATTATATCTACGAAGATGAAGCCGTCACCGGGACTTTCTTCTGGGAAGATGTTCAGTTTTTTATTCTGGATGACCGGTGGTACAGAGCTCCAAACTACCTAAGCGATGAGGAAAAGGATTATTTCGGGCAAAAACAGACCGATTGGCTGATTGATGCCCTGGCAGCCAGCAGAGCTCCTTTCAAATTTGTAGTGGCTGGTGGGCAAGTAATTAACCCGGCAGCCGACTTTGAGAATATGGCCACTTTCCCTGCAGAAAGACAAAAGCTTTTAGATCGAATCACTGAAAACAACATCAGCGGAGTAGTTTTCTTAACCGGTGACCGTCACCATACGGCTTTGAGAAAGTTAGACCGTGAAGGCACTTATCCTTTATATGATATTACCGTTTCAGCTTTAACCAGTGGAATGGCAAAGCCCCGTGATGAAGAACGGGTTTCCGCTGATTTAATTCCCGACACCATCGTTGAGGACTTAAATAACTTTGGCATTTTTGAAGTTAGTGGACCGAGAACAGACCGATCATTGAAAATCAACATTATTGATAATGAGGGGAAACCAAGATGGAACTATACCATCAAAGCCCGTGATTTGAGAAAGCCAAGAGACTAAGTTATCACCAAACAGAACTTTGAGCGTTTTGAATTCGTATGTAATTCAAAACGCTTTTTATTTCTATGAAGAATCTTATTTTCCTTTTCGTTCTCGGCCTTTTAAGTTGTAATTCATCCGCCCAAAAAGGGGCTTCTGTTGATCGCAGTAACTGTGATATAGAAGAAGTAACCAAAACGGATGCTGAATGGAAAAATCAGTTGAATGACCTGCAATACCGCGTGGCCCGTCAGGCAGGTACAGAACGAGCATTCACCGGAATTTACTGGGACAATAAAAAAGAGGGTATTTATAATTGTATCGGCTGTGGCCTGCCACTTTTTGATTCAAAAACCAAATACAAATCCGGAACGGGCTGGCCTTCTTATTACCAGCCTATAGACCCTTGTAATGTCAAAATTATCCGAGACACCAGTTTGGGCATGGTGAGAGAGGAAGTTGTTTGTGCCCGTTGCGACTCCCATTTAGGCCATGTTTTCCCTGATGGCCCAAAACCAACGGGATTGAGATATTGTATGAATTCGGCTAGTTTGACTTTTGTTGAAAAGTAAAATTTATCACGGAGATATTTTTCAAAGGCAGCTTTCGGATAGAAAGCTGCCTTTTTCATGTTAATCTTAGATGAATTCTGAAGATTTGATTTCAAAAGGTAAGGTCTTCTTCTATTTTTGCTAAAACAGAAATTAAAACTGAATACATGGAGAAAAACATCGAATTTCTTTACAAATACCTTAATAATGCCTCTCCCACAGGCTTTGAGCATCCAGGTCAGCAGATCTGGCTGGATTATATCAGACCATACATTGACGAAACTATCACCGATGCATACGGCTCGGCTGTCGGAGTTATAAATCCGGGAAAAGAATACAGTGTAGCCATTGAGGCCCATGCCGATGAAATTGCCTGGTTTGTGAATTATATCACACCTGAAGGATATATCTATGTCATAAGAAATGGTGGTTCTGATCATCAAATCGCTCCATCAATGCGAGTGAACCTTCATACTCGTAAAAACGGCATAGTCAAAGGAATTTTTGGCTGGCCGGCTATTCATGTTAGAAACCGGACCAAAGAAGCAGCACCATCGCTTGATAACATTTTTATTGATGTAGGGGCGAGCAATAAAGAAGAAGTTGAGAAAATGGGAATCACCGTTGGTACTGTTGCCACTTTTGAAGATGGCTTAACAGAGCTGAACGGAAAATACTACACCGGTCGAGCTTTAGATAACCGTATGGGTGGCTATGTCATTGCTGAAGTTGCCAGGAAGCTGAAAGAGAATAATGTTGAGCTTCCGTTTACGCTTTATATCGTGAATGCCGTTCAAGAGGAGATTGGATTGAGGGGAGCAGAAATGATTTCCAGAAGGTTGAAACCAAATGTAGCCATCGTTACCGATGTAACACATGATACTCAATCGCCGATGTATGACAAGAAAAAATCGGGTGATACTGCTTGTGGAAAAGGACCTGCTCTGACTTACGGACCTGCTGTTCAGAATAACCTGCTTCATTTCATCATGGATATTGCTGAGGAGAAGAATATTCCAGTCCAGTTACAGGCTGCAAGTCGATCTACCGGAACAGATACGGATGCTTTTGCATATTCAGCCGAGGGTGTACCTTCGGCATTGATCTCATTGCCTTTAAAGTATATGCACACTACAGTTGAAACCTGTTCAAAAGAGGATATTCAGTCGTGCATTGACTTGTATTACGAAGTGCTTACCAAAATGGTGAGTGGGCAGGATTTCAGTTATATCAAATAATTAATTGGCTTATTATTAAAAAGGCCTTGATTCGCTTGAATCAAGGCCTTTCCTTTTAGAAAGCATTTATTCACATAAACCTAATGATGTATTAAATAAGAACTCTATTCCCTCCTAACTATTTTCAGAGAGTCTTTTTGAAAAATGAGATAGATGTGGTTAAAAGAAATTGTATCTGATTCAAAGTCTATAACTTCAAACTGGTCGAAGTTGAGCAATTCAGATTCAATTCGTTTTTTAGTTAAATCGGTGCTATTAATTATAAGTATTAACTGTTCTAAATCTTGTTGAGTTTCGGTGTGAATTACCTCTCGATAAGTCAAAGTGAGCCCTTGGTCAATAAGCAAGTAAACTAAAGACAGCACTAAAAACATCAAAAGTGTCAGTGAAAACCAGAAAGCTACTTTCCATTTATTCATTTGACGATTCTTTACCTGCTCGTATTTCTACAGAGAGCCTTTTAGCTACCGAAAAATTCAGACTTACTGATACGTTGTAAACGCATACGTCACAATATTAGCCCCCATCTGAAGAGCTTTTTGGCGTACAGATTCAGGGTCACCGTAAACGCTTTGGTCTTCCCAGCCATTGCCAAGATCAGACTCAAAAGAGAAGAAACTCACAAGACGTCCTTCATAGAAAAGTCCATAGCCCTGAGGTGGTTTATTATCATGCTCATGCACCTTTGGTAATCCATCTTTAAAATCATATCGCTGATGGTAAATCGGGTGCGAAAAAGGAAGCTCTACAAATTCTGCTTCAGGGAAAACCTTTTTCATTTCCCTCTCAATAAATTTCCGCAAACCATAGTTGTCATCAACATGCAGAAAACCACCTGAGATCAAATATTTCCTAAGATTTTCGGCCTCCTGAGCAGTAAAAACAACGTTACCGTGGCCAGTCATATGAACCAGCGGATATTGAAATATCTCGGGGCTGCCAACCTCTACAATGTCTTCTTCAGGAAAAATATTGGTTTTGAGATTCTTGTTACAAAACTCAATCAGGTTAGGTAGTGACGTTTTGTTCGCATACCAATCTCCCCCACCTCCATATTTAAGTTTCCCAATCTTCACCGAATATTTCTGGGCCGAGAGCCCGAAACAAAGTATAGAAAAACAAAAGACTAATATTTTCTTCATTCTTATAATAAATTTAAGAGGGTTACCCCCACAAGTCCGGCGGTTTCTGTTCTTAGTCTGCTATCGCCAAGACTTACTTGTTCAAAACCTGCCTTTGCGGCCATTTCTAACTCGGAAGGATCAAAATCCCCTTCAGGGCCGACTAATAGACAAACATCGCTTTCAATCTTGTGCTCAGTCAATGGTTTTGACAAATCACTCAAATGACAAACGAATCTTTGAGACGCTGTATTTTCTTCTAAAAACTGATTAATTGAGATCATCTCATTCACTTTTGGCAAATACGCCTTTAGTGACTGTTTCATCGCGGAAATGGCAACCCGCTCAATACGATCTGTTTTAACCACCTTTCTTTCTGAATTAGAAGTCAGGATAAAACTGATTTCCGAAATCCCGATTTCAGTTGCCTTTTCCACAAGGTAAGTTATCCGGTCAAGATTTTTAGTTGGAGCTATTGCCAGATGGATTCGCCTTTTGGCTTTCTGAAATCCTTGTTCTTCTGACAGTATGTACAGCCCGGTCCTTTTAGGATTGGCGTCTTCAATTCGGCAGTGGTACATTCCTCCTTTGCCGTCAGTAACCCAAATCTCGTCACCAACATTTTTGCGAAGTACTTTGATACAATGTTTGGAGTCTGTATCATCCAGTTGTTTTACTTCCGCAAAATTCTCCCGATAAAAAAGCTGCATTAATCTTCCTGCTTAAAACTGTAAAGGTTCGTATCAGGCTTAAATGTGCCTGCATTGAAATCTTTGATAAATTCGGCGATCACTTGTGAGTTAATTTCTTCTACATTAAGAGCCACTTCCAGCCCTATTCCGAATTCGAAATCAGCATCTAGTTCTATAAATTCAGATACTTTCAGGGAGTCTTCCTCTTCTATTTCTTCCATGAATTCCTGAACAAGCTCATCAATTTCAGGTTTTGCACGGTAACCCGGCTTTCTTTCATCTAAAGGCACAAAACCTTTGTGCATTTTAGCTACCCGCTGCTCGGCCAATTCCATGAGTTGACTTTGATAATGCAGCTCCAGTGTGAATAAAGCGGCGTCATAGATCACCTCTTTACCTTCATATTTACCAATAAACTGAAACTGAAGGTACTCACCACTATCGGCCAGCTCCAGTTCGTCCTCTACCATGACGAAACTTTGACCTTCTGCCTCACATTCTTCTCTTAGTTTATGAATCTCAGCCTGGCTAAATCCGGGATTTTGTTGCATTTCTGTTGTTGTCAGTGATTTACAAACTTAAACGAAAATGGAGTAAAAAAGATGTGACATCCGTTTTTTTGAAAAGCCCTGATACACTCTTGTTTTCAAAGACCATTTCAAGAGTATTTCTATCTTTGAGATTCAATATGAAGATTTGTTTATGAGAGAACGTATTCAGTTCTTGTTTATCTACTTTGGTTTTTGGGTAGTGTACTTTTTATGTGCCCGTTTGGTTTTTCTTGGTTACCATATTGATCAAACCAAACTATTGACACTTGAAATGCTTGCAGGCACTTTCTGGAATGGCATCCGTATGGATATGTCAATGGCCGGTTACCTGTCTATCATTCCTTTCTTATGGATCAGTTTCTCCAATTTTATCAAAAAAAGCATTTTTGAAAGTAGCCTTTTTGGCTACACTTTGGTTATGGTTTTTGTCCTAACCCTAATCATCGTGATTGATCTTGAGGTCTTTAATGTATGGGACTATCGACTTGACGCCACTCCGTTAAATTATCTCAAAACGCCAAGAGAAGCCTGGGCATCTGTCAGTGCTTCTCCTATTCTAAGATTGATACTTAGCTATATACTCTTATTAATCGTAGCCAGTTATTTCGTCTATCGCATTATCGCCAATAAAATGAATAGCTGGAATTTTACGAAGAAATGGCGATTCATCCCCTGGGCCTTATTATTGACAGCGGCTTTGATTATTCCAATCAGAGGTGGATTTGGGATTGCCCCGATGAACCAAAGCACTGTATATTTCTCCAATAATAATTTCGCCAATATTTCCGCTGTAAATGCCTGTTGGAACTTCTTCAGCTCGCTAGTTAATAACACTTATGATAAGGTTAACCCTTACACCTATCTCCCTAAAGATGAGATAGAGCAAAATTTGAGAAAACTATATAAGACGGAAGGCTCTCCCATTGATATTCTCAGCAAAGACAGACCTTCAAAGCCCAATGTGCTTATAGTAGCCTGGGAAAGCTTTACGGGCAAAGTGGTGGACAAAACATTTAACGGTAAAGAAGTAACTCCAAACTTTAACAAATTTAAAAAGGAAGGATATTATTTTTCAAATGCTTATGCCTCCGGAGACCGGACAGACAAGGGGCTGGTTGCCATTCTGAGTGGATATCCGGCTCAGCCGACTCAATCGATCATTAAAGAGCCTGCTAAAACTCAAAAGCTTCCCATATTAACGAAAAACTTTCTTCAGGAAGGTTATAGCACCGAATTCTATTATGGTGGCGAAACAGAGTTTGCAAACATCAAATCATATCTTTTCGCAGCTGATTATGAGCAGATTGTAGATCTTAACAATTTCCCTGAAGAACTCTATCAAACCAAATGGGGAGTACATGATGAGGTTATTTTTGATAAATTTTTATCCAATCACCAATATGTAAGAAAAGATCCCTTTTTCAGTACGCTGCTAACCATCAGCAGTCATGAGCCATTTGATGTGCCCCTGGACTCGGCTATTTTCGAGGGCGATGACGAAGAAAACCTCTATCTCAATTCACTTTATTATGCCGATCAGGAATTTGGCAGATTCATTAACTCCGCCAAAACGCAATCCTGGTGGGAAAACACCATTATTATCGTTGTCGGCGACCACGGGCATCGCCTTCCTGAAACCGGTCTGAAGGCGGATAATTTCAAAATCCCAATTCTCTGGACTGGTGGTGCAATAAAAGGTTCACGTCAAATCAATGACGTAGTTTCTCAAACCGACATTGCTACATCTTTGCTTCGCACCCTCGGCTTTGACAATAAAGAGTATCATTGGGGCAAAGACATGTTTAGAACGCAACTTGCCAATTGGGCATTTTTTAGCTTCAACGACGGCTTTGGTTTCGTAAGAAATGACCGGAAAATTTTATTTGACAATATTGGCAAAAAGGAGATTTTTATTTCGGAAAATATTTCTGATGAAGACCGGAAACTCTCGAAATCTTTACAGCAAAAGTATTTTCAGGACTACCTTGATAAGTAAATCTGACCTCTTTCTGAATCATGCTAATAGACAATTGCATTATTCTAATAATTTAGAATAAAAAATTACAAAAATGCGATTTGGGGCAATTATGTATTGACCGATCATATATATTTGCTATCAAATTTTAGGATTATCAATTTTATTAATACGTAAATATCATCATGGCAAAAGCAAAACTTGAGTACATTTGGCTTGACGGTTACAAGCCGGTTCAAAGTCTTAGAAGCAAAACAAAAATTGAAAATAACTTCAGCGGAAAACTTGAAGATTGTGATATGTGGTCTTTTGACGGATCATCTACAGAACAGGCTTCTGGTGGTTCTTCTGACTGTCAGCTTAAGCCGGTATTTATTTGTCCGGATCCTGAGCGTTCTAAATTAGGTACACCTGCTTACTTTGTAATGTGTGAAGTTCTTGACGCTGCCGGTAACCCACACGAGTCAAACGGACGTGCCACCATTGATGATGATGACAATGATTTCTGGTTTGGTTTTGAGCAGGAATATTTCCTTTACGACCCAGAAACTAATCTTCCATTAGGCTTCCCTGCCGGTGGTTATCCTGCCCCACAAGGACCATACTATTGCTCAGTAGGTTCTAAAAATGCTTACGGAAGAGAAATCATTGAAGAGCACCTTGAGTACTGTATTCAGGCTGGTCTTAATATTGAAGGTATCAACGCCGAGGTAGCTGCTGGTCAGTGGGAATTCCAGATTTTCGCTAAAGGTGCTGCTGAAGCTGGTGATCAAATCTGGGTTGCCCGTTATATGTTGGAAAGAATTTGTGAGAAATACGGTGTTTGGGTGAACTACCACTGTAAGCCACTTGGCGATACTGACTGGAATGGTTCTGGTATGCACGCCAACTTCTCAAATACTGCCCTTAGAACTGCTGGTGACAAGGCTATCTATGACAAAATCTGTCAGTCTTTTGAGCCATTCGTGAAAGAGCATATTGCAGTTTACGGTCCTGACAACCACCTTCGTTTGACTGGTAAGCACGAGACTCAGTCTATCGACCAGTTCTCTTACGGTGTATCTGACAGAGGTGCTTCTATCCGTATTCCTATCGCCGCTGTTCAGAAAGGCTGGAAAGGATGGTTGGAAGACAGAAGACCAAACTCTGCCGCAGACCCTTACAAAGTGGCTGCCCGTATCATCAAAACAGTTAAAACTGCTGACGTTTAAGATTAAACTCAGTTATGGATATCAAAAGCCCTTCGGAGACGGAGGGCTTTTATTTTGAACGGATTATACAAAAAATCGATATCAATATTTCTTAACTTTGCAGCCGCATGAGTAAGAAAGTAGCATTTTATACGCTAGGTTGTAAATTAAACTATTCCGAGACCTCAACCATCGGAAGAATGTTTGAGGAGAAGGGGTATCAAAAAGTAGAATTTGCTGACGAACCCGACATTTTTATTATCAACACCTGCTCGGTCACCGATAATGCCGATAAGAAATGCCGCAAAATTGTCAGGGAAGCTCAATCCATCAATCCTGATGGTTACGTGGCTATTCTCGGCTGCTATGCCCAATTAAAACCACAGGAAATCGCCGAAATCCCCGGAGTAGATGCCGTACTCGGAGCAGCAGAAAAGTTTCGTTTGCTTGACCTGATTGATGATTTCAAAAAAGAACCATCAGACAAACCTGCACAAGAGAAAGTTTATGCAGGCTCTATTGAACAAAAGCTTGATTATCATACGTCTTACTCATTAAACGACAGAACACGTACTTTCCTGAAAGTTCAGGATGGCTGCGATTACCCTTGTTCCTACTGTACCATACCGCTGGCTCGGGGCAAAAGCCGGTCAGATAAGATCGAAAACATCATAAAAGCCGCACAAGAAATTGCCGCTAACGACGTCAAAGAGATCGTTCTGACAGGTGTCAACATTGGCGATTTTGGTCTACAAAATGAAGAAAGAAAAGAGAGCTTTCTTGATCTGTGTAAAGCTTTAGATGAAGTTGAAGGAATTGAGAGGTTCCGAATTTCCAGCATTGAACCAAATTTACTGAGCAACGAAATCATTGAGTTTGTCTCTCAATCGAAACGCTTTGTTCCACATTTTCATATTCCACTTCAAAGCGGAAGTCCCGAGGTTTTGAAGCTGATGAAACGCCGGTATAAAAAGGATTTGTATATCGATCGAGTTGAACAAATTAAGTCGCTTATGCCCGACTGTTGCATAGGTGTTGATGTTATCGTTGGACATCCCGGCGAAACGGAAGAGCGTTTTCTTGAAACCCATCAATTTCTCAACGAATTGGATATCAGCTACCTGCATGTCTTTAGCTATTCTGAAAGGCCAAATACAGATGCAGTAGATATTCACCCGAAGGTCAGTCAGGCAGATAAGGCCCGACGCTCAAAAATGCTTCATATTCTTTCAGAGAAAAAGAAAAGAGCTTTTTACGATTCTCAGCTTGGTAGAGAAAAAACAGTCTTGTGGGAAGATGACGTTACAGAGGGACAAATGCATGGCTGGACAGAGAATTACGTTCGTGTGAAGGCCAAATATGATCCCCTTCGGGTCAATACCACCATGCCTGTAAATCTTCAAACTTTCAATGAAGAAGGCTCTGTAGATGTTCAGGAAATTGACGAAATACTAAGCCATACTCTTCTGCATAGTCAGGCCTAGCATTTCATTTTAAGCTTCTGAAAGGCCCTTTGCGTATTTGTTAATGACAAATATGCAACAGATCCTATGAAAAAACTGAAGTACCTCTATCAGGAAACCACCTCAAGTTTTTGGTTCATACCCTCTCTCATTGTTTTGATTGCAGTAGTGGTTGCTGTAAGTATGATTTACATAGACAATCATACCGAGATGAAAAATTCGGGTGCTCTTTCCCTGATATTTACAGGCAGCCCAGACTCTGCACGAAGCGTTCTATCTACCATATCGGGAGCTATGATTGGAGTGGCCGGAACTGTATTTTCAATTACGCTGGTTGCACTTACGCTTGCTTCTTCACAGTTTGGTCCCCGATTGCTGAGTAATTTTATGCATGTCAAAATCAACCAGGTGGTTCTGGGTACCTACATCGCTACCTATGTGTATACTCTTGTCATTTTAAATACCGTTCGATCCAATGATGTAGCTTCGTTTGTACCAAGGTACTCCATATTGATTGCCATTTTGGCTGCAGTGGGCAATATAGGATTACTCATCGTTTTTATTCATCATGTTGCTGTCAGTATTCAGGCCGACAATGTAGTGGCCGATATTTCCAAAAATCTTTCTAACACCATTGAAAATGTACTCAAGGATCAGCGAAAATATGACGATACAGCCTCTATTCAGGTAGAAGAAGAAATTAGGAAATATAGAAATTCAAAACCCTTGAAGGTCAAACAGACCGGTTACATTCATTTTATCGACTTTGATCAACTCATTAATAAAGCGAGCGAAAACAATAATTTTTACAAGGTTGAAAAGCGACCTGGCGATTATGTGGTAGAGAATCAGATTATTGGAAAATTTTATTCTCAGGAAACTGAGAGACAAGAACAGTTTAACAACTCGGTAATCATAGGAAAAAACCGACAAACAAGTCAGGATCTTGAATTCTCCATATTACAAATGGTGGAAATCGCAGTAAGAGCTCTTTCTCCCGGAATCAATGATCCATTTACAGCCCTAACCTGTATTGATAATCTTACCAGTACCTTATCGCTTTTGACTGGATTTGAATTTCCATCTGAGAAAAAGACTGATGACCAGGGGACGCTACGTGTTTACGCAGATTCTCTGGATTTTGCCGGGGTGTTAAATGCTTCTTTCAATCAAATTCGTCAGAATGCCTCTGGTACGCCTTCTGTCCTTATCAGAATGTTGGAAGGATTAAAAACCATCAAAAGTTTTGCGAAAACAGACAGCCAAAGGGTTGAATTGAATAAACATGCTCTTATGGTTAAAAATCTGGCAGAGCAATCATTCAATGAACTTAATGATTTGAAGGACCTATTAAATCGCTATCAAAAATTCATGACCTGAGTCATGTTGAACCGTGAGGACAGGAAACAGAAAACCCGTCAATAGTGACGGGCTTCTTGCTTTTTTGAGTACAACAAAACCACAATTAATTGTGCTTTTGTCAAACACCTAACCTTTACCTAACAAAATTATCATTTGACATTAAACAATAATTCAATATTTTATAATAAACTATCTCATAATTGTATCTTGTATAAATGTAATTCCAATTTGGGCTCAAAACCTAATATGAATCATCATTATCTGATTTTACATTAAATTTTCTTCAAATCTTACCAGAATAAAGTTAAATATTTCAAAAGTTGTTAATTCTGTCTTTTTTACAATTTCCAGAATATAAGACTTATTAATTCATCAATATTGAAGTGTGAATATTTTATTTCTTTCTCGTTAAAGTAAAGTTTGAGAAATAAAAAAGCCCCGACATCAGATGCCGGGGCCAAGAAGTTATTAATTTCTATTTTATCAACCTTCTGCATGAAGCCAGGCTTTCTTGGCCAGCAAGGTTTCTTCATCTTCTACGTTGTCAGGATCAGGCACACAGCAATCAACAGGGCAAACTGCAGCACATTGAGGTTCTTCATGAAATCCTGTACACTCTGTACATTTATCTGAGACGATATAATAAAATTCATCAGAAATAGGCTCCTGATCGTCTTTTGCGTCAATCACAGTACCATCACCAAAATCTACCTCTGTAAGAGCTGTTCCACCAGCCCAGGTCCACTCCACACCGCCTTCATATATCGCCGTATTCGGGCATTCAGGCTCGCAAGCTCCACAGTTGATACATTCGTCTGTTATAATAATTGCCATTAGTCTACTGGTCTTGTTGGTTATTCAAAGAAAGAACAAATATAAGACTGCAAAGTTTCAAAGGCTTAGTATTTTTGGGCGGATGAATAAAAAACTAAAAGAGACATTCAAAAAATGACATTAAAGAGCAGAATAGTTCAATTTTCAACACTTGGAGATTTCTTAACAAATCCTGAAAATGAGACTGAGTTGAAAGATTGGGCCGCCCGTGCAAAAAACGAAAACGGCTGGTTTACTGAGGATAATGTTCTGCTCTCATTAAAAGAAATAGGTCAGAAGTTTCTATCAAAAGAAGCTCTGGAAAGCTTCACCACGAATGTTTCTCTTTCCACAGAGCCAAAACGAGTAGGTATTGTTGCCGCGGGTAATATTCCGTTGGTTGGTTTTCATGACATGCTTTGTGTGCTTCTTAGCGGGCACAAAGCACTGTTGAAATTAAGCAGTAATGACACTCAGCTGATGCTGAGAATAATCCAAAAAATGCAGGAGTTGGCTCCTGAGTTTAAAGAGCAGCTTGAGGTAGTGGATCGTATAAAAGATGCCGACGCCTACATCGCCACAGGTAGTGATAATTCTTCGCGTTATTTTGAGCATTACTTTGGAAAGAAACCAAGCATTATCCGCAAGAATAGAAGCTCAGTAGCTGTTTTGACTGGTAATGAGTCTACTACGGATTTAAGAAACCTGGGTAATGACATCTTCCGTTACTTTGGCCTCGGCTGTCGCAATGTCTCCAAAATCTTTGTTCCGAAAGACTATAAATTCGATACGCTTTATGAGTCTATTGAATATTGGAACACCATCCAGCTTCATCATAAGTACAATAATAATTACGATTATAATAAGTCCATTTACCTTGTAAATGGTGACAAGCATTTTGACAACGGTTTTCTGCTCTTAAAAGAAGACGAAAGGTTGGTGAGCCCCTTATCCGTGGTTTTCTACGAGTATTATGATAATGAGGCTGATCTTAATCTTAAACTTCAATCTTACGAAGGCAAATTGCAATGCATTGTTGGGGAGTCGTATATCCCTTTTGGTGAAAGTCAGTCGCCAAACCTCAATGACTTCGCCGATGGCGTCAACACCATGGATTTTTTGATGAGCTTGTAAAGAACCAGTCTCCCAGAGAAAGGGCTTTCTTTCCGTTTTTTGAGTAAATTGATTGACAGATTTCATTTCAATACTCAAAACATCGGTCAATCATGAAAACTCTTTTCAAACTTTTTCTGCTATGCTGTTTGTTAGCCACCTCTCAATTCACTCAGGCTCAGAACAATCCCGATAAAATCGTCGAAGCATTTTTTGATAATTATGTGAATGCCGGAGCTTCTGAGGCTTTAGATCAACTATACGCCTCCAACAAGTGGATGTCGCGAGCAACGGATGCCATAAATAGCTTAAAGAGCAAGCTTGAAGGTCTGAATGAAGATTTTGTGGGTCCTTTTTATGGTTATGAACTCATCGTTGAGAAAAAACTTTCCCAAAGCTTTATTCTAAGGAGTTATTTAGTCAAATATGATCGCCAACCCATTCGCTTCACTTTTCAATTTTATAAACCCGACAATAAATGGGTGGTGCACAGTTTTCAATATGATGGCAATGTAGGTGACGAAATTGAAGAGGCTGCTAAACTGTACTATCTAGACCTTGATTGAGCCCTAATCGCCATTTAGACATCCCATACTCAAAAAGAAAAAGGCCCTGACGATCAGGGCCTTTCCTTTTATACTGCTTTATATTTTCCCGGTACAGGAATATCATAAAACCCATTTTCATCCGGCAGGGATTGGGGTAAAGTATCCCATGTGTATGCTGAAGGAGCATACGAGATATCAGAAGCCAGAGCCTCTTCCATGGTAACCCGCTGGCCTGAGTAGGAGGCCATCCGGCCTAAAAGTGCTGTCATGGTACTCATGGCTCCATTATATGCATCGTTTACCGCAACATCATTTACAATACAATCAAACAAATGATCATGCTCTACCTGATAAGGGTTTTTATCATCGCGGTCCCGATGTCGCCAGATTGAATTTCCTTTGAGGTCAAAGATTTTGCCTTCTGTCGCTTTGCCCTTTGTACCCACCAAATGTTCCGAAACATTGGCGACTGTACCCGGTTGATGACGGCATTGGCTATTGAGAATCATGCCATCAGCATATTCAAACTCCACGACATGATGATCGAAAATTTCTCCATACTGCTTGCCGGTACGTACTTCCCGACCTCCAATACCTATGGCTTCCGTTGGATAACCTCCCTTAAACCAGTTAACCACATCAATATTATGAATGTGTTGTTCCATAATGTGATCACCACAAAGCCAGACGAAATAATACCAGTTTCGCATCTGATATTCCATTTCTGTCATTTCAGGCTTTCTTTCTTTCACCCAAACGCCATCGTTATTCCAGTAACAACGGGCTGAAACGATATCGCCGATGGCTCCTTCCTCTACCACTCTCCTGTAAGTTTCCAAATATGATTTCTGGTAATGACGCTGAAGACCGACAACTACTTTGAGATTCTTCTTTTTTGATTCCTCTGCCGCATCAAGAACTCTTCTAATCCCTGGGGCATCTACAGCTACCGGTTTTTCCATGAAGACATGCTTATTCTGACGAATAGCTTCTTCAAAATGAATTGGTCTGAAACCAGGAGGGGTAGTTAAAATCACGACATCGGCGAGTGCAATTGCCTGCTTATAGGCCTCAAAGCCCACAAACTTTTGATCTTCTGGCACCTGAACCCGTTCAGCTACCTTGCCTTCTTTGGCTCTGCCAGTGGTAAGATTTTCATAACAGCTATCCAGGCGATCTCTGAAAGCATCAGCCATAGCAACGAGTCTGACATTTTCTTTTACCGAGAGAGCCTGAAAGGCAGCACCTGTACCACGACCGCCACAACCGATTAAGGCCACTTTGACTTCATCAGCACTTTGGCTGTAAAAGGCCGAGCTGGTCAATGGATTGGTTAGTAAAACTGAGGTTCCGGCAATGGCGGAGGCATTTTTGAGAAAGGATCTTCTATCCAGGTCTTTCATTTTCAATGAGGGTTGTTTTTCATAAAGCTAAAACTCATTTCAGGAAGATCAAAGGAGGTTCTTTTAAAAGACCTATTTTGGCGATGAACCCGAAATAAAAAGATGTAAGATTTAAGACGCAAGACAAAAGTCCTTTTCAGTGGTTATATAATTCCCCAATCAACCAACAATTG
Organism: Jiulongibacter sediminis; assembly: GCF_001306455.1. Lineage (GTDB taxonomy): Bacteria > Bacteroidota > Bacteroidia > Cytophagales > Spirosomataceae > Jiulongibacter > Jiulongibacter sediminis. The sequence goes on from NZ_LGTQ01000005.1 coordinate 738,694, forward strand.
TGAATGAATTAGCAGAGCTAACTCAATCTTTACTATTTAGGGTTTTTCTTAACTTTAATGGATAAACTAAACTCTATCAAGCCTTGAATAAAAACACCCGTCTCTTTCTCACCGTAATCGGAATACTTAGTATTGTAGCCGGAGTATACAGTTACTTCGTCAAAGGAAGCTCGGAAACCGGCTTTTCAGGCATTTTCATTGGTATAGCCCTCATTGGAACTGTTTATATCAACTTCAAAAGACTTGACAAATAAGTCTGGAGGAAAGGTAAATTCAGAAGTTTGGCAACTGAATTTCTGCTGATTATCTTTAAGTCTTATTCAAACCAAACCTTATACATGCAAAAGCCCTTTACCCTAAAAGGAATCACGATGCTAGTCATCGCTCTGATTTCCTTTTCTCTTATTTCTTGCTCCGGTACTGAAGAAGAGGCCGAAGAAACGACAATCAAAGCACTTATTATTGATGGACAAAGCAATCATGGTATTTGGCCTAAAACCACTGCTATGATGAAAGATTACCTGGAGAACACAGGACTTTTCACAGTGGATGTTGCTCGGACAAAATACCTTTGGCTTGGCCCACATAGTCAAATGGACAGTACCCAACTGATGGAAAATTATCTTCTATACACATTGGACGATAAAGAGTATTTCCCTCTGTCAAAACCTCAGATGGATTCAACCTTCAGTCCTGATTTTTCGCAATACGATCTTGTCATTTCCAATTTTGGATGGTTAGCGGCTGAATTGCCAGAGCAAACAAAACGCAATCTTGAAGAATTTGTAGCCAATGGAGGTGGATTCATCGTGACTCACGCTGCTAATAATAGCTGGGAGAAGTGGGAAGAGTTCAATAAAATGATTGGCCTTGGAGGCTGGGGAGGTAGAAATGAAGAAAGCGGACCCTATGTTTATTATAATCAGGCCAATGAATTGGTAACAGACACCACAGCAGGTTCTGGAGGTAGCCACGGCCCTCAGCAAGAAGGTATAGTGATTATCAGAGAACCTGAGCATCCAATTGTGAAAGGCATGCCATCACAGTGGAAGCATACTATGGATGAAATCTACGACCGTCTTCGTGGACCTGCAGAAAACATGACCGTGTTAGCCACCTCATTCTCAGGTGCTGTAGAGAACAGTCCGCCGTGGAGCCCTGAAGTACCAGGTACTGATCGTCATGAACCTATGTTTATGGCAATTGATTATCAAAAAGGAAGAGTTTTGAATATTTCTTACGGGCATTCTGATCTTTCCTGGGAATGTATAGGCTTAAAAACGATTTTGGAACGTGGAGCCGAGTGGGTAGCTACAGGGGAGGTTACGCAGCCTTTGCCGGAAAATTTTCCTACGGAAAACGAAGTCAGTAAGATTGACTGGTCAAAATAAGGGGTTGTAAAAAAGGTATTTCCCATGAAATCATTCTTATCTATTCTTTTCACCATACTCATTATGAAAGCCGGTGCCCAATCTAAAGTGAACTACGATGAATCCAAAGTAGAACCCTATACCCTACCCGAGCTACTTCGGTCTGCCGGCGGACAGGAGATCAAAACTGTTAAAGAATGGGAAAGCATAAGAAGAACTGAAATTGTCAGGCTTTTTGAAGAAGAAGTTTATGGGAAAATTCCTGCCGAAGCTCAGCTGAAGCCCACTATTGAAATATTGGAAAAGGAAGGAGAGGCATTTCACGGCAAAGCCGTGCGTCAACAAATCGCCCTTGATTTTGAAAGAAATGGACAAAGCCTAAGGGTTCATTTGTTGGTTTATCTTCCTGCCGGACAAGATAACCCTCCGGTCTTTGTTGGTTATAACTTTTACGGAAACGCCTCCATTACAGAGGATGAAAATATACTTTTGAGCCCTTCATGGGTGCCCAATAAAAAAGAATTTGGGATTACCGAAAACCAAATAACAGATGGTGCAAGAGGTCAAAGGGCACATCGTTGGCCCGTTGAGAAAATTATTGACGCAGGATTTGGACTAGCCGCCATTTATTATGGAGATGTAGACCCTGATCGGGACGACTTCTCCGATGGAATACATCCACTATTTTATGAAGAAGGTCAAACCAAACCCGGCCCAAGCGAATGGGGTGCTATCTCTGCCTGGGCATGGGGAGCATCCAGAGCTTTGGATTATCTCAAAAGTGAACCGGCAACTGCCAATTCTAAGTACATTCTCTTCGGACATTCACGCCTGGGAAAAACGTCACTTTGGGGCGGAGCACTTGACAAACGCTGGGATCTCGTCATTGCCAATAATTCAGGATGTGGTGGTGTAGCCATCTCCAGACGTAAAATCGGGGAAACGGTGGAAGCCATAAATACCTCTTTCCCGCACTGGTTTGCTGATCGTTTTAAAAAGTATAATGATCAGGAAAACAAAATGCCCGTTGATCAGCATATGTTGGTGGCACTGATTGCACCCAGACCGGTTTACATTTCAAGTGCTGTTGAAGATCGGTGGGCTGATCCCGTAGGTGAATATCTTGGTGCCTATTATGCCAGCCCTGCCTATCAGCTATATGGACTTGAAACCCCAGCATCTGATCAACAGCCATCTGTTTCTAAACCTATCCATACTTCTATTGGGTATCATTTGAGACCCGGAGGGCATGATGTTACCGACTATGACTGGGAGCAGTTCATTGCTTTTAGCAGGAAGCACTTAAAACCTTAATCCATTTTAATCCACTTTCTCGTCTAAAAAATAATTCTTTCCATTTTATTGTGCAGCTATCTGACTGCATATATATTTACAGTCAGATGATTGCATTATGGAAGTAAGGAGAGATGTTTTTCAAGCGATAGCAGACCCCACACGAAGGGCTATTCTTGCCATGGTAGCTGTTAAAGCAATGACGCCGGGAGCTATCGCTTTGGAATTCGATTCTTCACGACAAACAATATCCAAACATATACAAGTGCTGAGTGAATGTGATCTTCTGAGAAAAGAGGTTATCGGCAGAGAGATCGTCTACCACCTTGAGGGGCAAAAATTAAAGGAAATAGCTGACTTTATTGAGCCATTCAGAGGAATGTGGGATAAACGCTTTGACAAACTTGAATCACTTATGAAATCTCTTCAACAAAATAAACAAGCTTGATGCAAAGCCAGACGAAAGTAGTCGCCCCTGATGACCGTCAGGAAATAATAATTAACAGAGATTTTGAACTGCCTGTTGAATTGCTTTTCAAGGCCTATGAACAAGCCTCCATTCTTGAACAATGGATGGGGACAAAAGTTCTTAAACTGGAAAACAAAAGGCATGGTGGCTGGGAGTTTGAAACCACCGATCCTCTCGGAAATAAACATATCTTTCATGGTACCATTCATGAGTTTGTAAAAGGAAACAGATTTGTCAGAACTTTTGAAATGGAAAACACTGATTTTCCGGCTCAATTAGAATTTTTTGAATTTCAATCTGTAACTCCTCAAACCTCCAGGCTTGAAATGCGAATGATTTTCAGGTCAATTGAGGATAGGGACAGAATGCTTCAATTGCCTTTTGCCAAAGGGATTAACATGGCACATAACACACTTGAGACAATAATGCTTAACAACATTTAAACTTATGAACACAAACTCAAAAGCTTCGAAAATTATCTATTGGGTAGCCACTGGTTGGCTGTCACTTGGCATGCTTTCTACCGGAATAGTTCAGCTTATTCAAATGGAGGAAGAAGTCAAAAATTTCGATAATCTTGGCTACCCCCATTATTTGATGTCCATCATTGGAGTCTGGAAAATCCTTGGTGTAATCGCCATTTTAATGCCCGGGTTGGGACGCCTAAAAGAGTGGGCTTATGCCGGTTTCTTTTTCACGATGTCCGGAGCCGCAGTTTCTCACGTACTGGTAAAAGACCCTGCTATTTCACTTTTCGGGCCGTTTTTATTGCTTATTCTTACCATGCTTTCCTGGTATTTCAGACCAGACAACCGTAAACTTTAAAGACAATGGATCCAAAGGTAGAAGCCTACATCAGCAACGCTAAATATTGGTCAAAAGAACTTCAAATGCTCAGCGGTATTCTTCAGGACTGCGGACTAGAGGAAGTTTTCAAATGGCGGGCTCCCTGCTATATGGAAGGCAAGAAAAATGTCATTATAACCGGTGAGTTTAAGGATGGCTGTGTACTTAGTTTTCTGAAAGGAGTACTGCTCAAAGATGAGCACCAGTTATTGCAAAAACCCGGCGAGAACAGTCAGTCTGCCCGATACGTTAAATTTACAAGCACCAAGGAGATTGCCGAAAAAGAAGCCATCATCAAAGCCTACATTTTTGAAGCTATCGAAATAGAAAAGGCCGGACTCAAGCCGGTAACCAAGGCCAAGAATAACCTGACATACCCGGATGAGCTCCTTGAAAAGTTTGAAGAGAAACCTTCTTTGAAAGAGGCCTTTGAGAAACTCACCCCAGGTCGCCAAAGGGCCTACCTGATCCACTTTACTGGTGCAAAACAGTCGAAAACGGTATTTGATCGGATAGACAAATACACACCACGTATCTTAAGAGGTTTCGGTTTCAACGATTGCGTTTGCGGTCATTCGAAGCGAATGCCTAATTGCGATGGCTCGCACAAAAATTATGATCCTATCGGGTTTTGACTTTGAAGACTCCTTCGGTTACTTCAATTTTGTCGTCCAAATCTTTTCGATTGACCAGGGTTGCTTCAAAAGTACCTTCCGTGTAATCATCTTCCAAGACTTCAAAATCAACATATCCGCTGCCTCCGGTTTCTAATGCAGAATAATCAAGATCACCAACAAAATAAGTTATGTTCGTCAAATAACTGTTGACCACAGTACCTACGGGTACTTTGGTAGCTCCCAGACTTGCAAAAGAATTAAAGTTAAAGATTTTGTCTTCGGAGCTAATATTTGAAGTGACGTCAAAGCCACCCTCACCCGGAAAAGCCGACCAGCTCAGCCAGGCATTATTATTTGTCTGAGCTCTGTACGTCTCACCGTTTAATTTACACTCCACAAAATAGATGGGGTTTAAATCTGTATCCTCAAATATGTCTCCGAGATCTTCACAACTTTGAAGACTAAAAAAGGAAATCGTAAGCAACATCGTGCTCCAAAAGTGTCTTTTCAATGTTTTCATGGGTTCTTAATGAAATGTTTAGGTTAAGATACTAAAGAAGAGCTGAGATCAATAAATCCTTCTTCAAGCAAACCCCTGACCATAAGTCTATTCGACATAAAAAAGGGCTCCAGAATCATCTGATAGCCCTTTCAACCGTTTTATAAAAACATTGAAAAATTCCCCTATTGCCCATCTGAAGCCTTTAACATTGGAGCCAGCACCTCCAATTTGCCGTCAACAGGCGTAATGGGTGAAAGACCCAGGAGCTGTGCTACAAAAGGATAAACATGAATGTTTTCAACAGGAGAAAGTTTGAAATTTTGACGGATATTCGGCCCTTCAGCATAAAAAATGGCTCCCATATCTTTACTGGTAAAAGGGTCATATCCATGTGTGCCCCCGGGATTCTCCATCTCAGAAATCTGTTTTTCTGAATAGATGATGGTATACGGCGGGTCAGTAATCAAGATAAGATCACCAATTTGATCTCCTTTATTGAAATGCAAGTAAGATGGCATCGCCTCTTTCCTATAAACTCTTAGATTATCCTTTTTCTGAAGCTTTTGGTAGAAGTCCTCCGTTTCAGCAGGGCTGTCTGTGTAAATCATGGCTACAGGGCCACTGTAAAACTGCTCCTTTCGTAACTCCAGATCGTCATGAATATTGATGAGTTTGTTAACATTCGCCATGCCGTGATCTGCCGTAACTATCAATGAGACATTCAGGCCTGATTCAGCCAGGCCTTTTCTGAGAGCACCGATTTGCTCATCGACATAGAGCACAGCTTCTCTTGCCTCTTCTGACTCTGGCCCGTACTCATGTCCCTGCGTATCTACTAAAGAAAAATAAAGTGAAACAAAATGCGGGCGTGTCTTTTCAGGCAGCTGAAGCCATTCTAAAACTCGTTGAACACGGTATTCGTAAGGCGTTTGTTTGTTGTACGGGTAATAATATTTGGGGAGCAAACCGTTGATGTTAGCCTCAGAACCTACCCAGAAATAAGATGCTGAACACATTCCATTTAACTGAGCAAGATTCCATAGTGGAACTCCGCCATACCATCCGCCGTCTTCCACCACTTTACGATTACTGATACGATATTCTTCTTTCTTAACTTTGTCAAAGAATGAATTCGCTACAATTCCGTGATTTTGAGGATATAATCCTGTAACCAGTGTGTAATGATTCGGAAACGTTTTTGAAGGAAAAGAAGGGATTAATCGTTCCACCGAACTTCCCTTTTCTGCCATCGTTAAAAGATTTTTTGCTCCGTATTTTTGAGCATAATCATGCCTGAAACCATCGATTGATACCATCACCACATAAGGCTTTTGCTGTGCATCTGTGGTATTCTGGATTTCATTGGATAGGATTTCGTTTTGCAAAACCTCCTGATAGGAAGGCTTTTGCGAAAATGTGGCAAAACTAAAAAAAAGAAGTAATAGAAGAGAAAAATGCTTCATTCCATTGATGAGGTAAATTGTATTACAAAATAAAGGCTTTCCATTTTGAACCACCTCAATTTCATGAAAAAGTCATACTGATTATCATCAGTTTTTCCTCCATTCTTTTTGAACAAAAAAAGGCCACCCCAGAAGGATGGCCCCTAAAAATAAACTGGGTTATGTTTTATCTTTCAATATCCATGATAGCCTCATAAGCTGCCTTTCGGCCGTTATTGCGGTCGAAAAGCAGAGGGTAGTTAGTTCTACCTCTTACCGGAAATCCATTTTTCCAGGAATCACCATCGTTGACTCCCCAGAATGTAACACGGTCTATTTTGTCGCGGTGCTTAAAAAATAGAGCAAATATTTCTGCATAGCGTTTGGCTAAGGCTGTACTTACATCTTCAGGTAATCCATCAGTGTATGGGTCGAGCTCGGCCTTAAGTTCAGCACTCTGGCTGATTTCTGCTCCGCTAACTCCTTGCGGACTTGGCAAAACATCAATATCAAGTTCGGTTATGGCCACTTTTACACCTAAGTCGCTATAGGCAATTATGCTTTCTTCTATTTCCTGAAGAGAAGGAGAATCAAGATGCCAGTGTCCCTGCATACCTATTCCATCGATTTTGGCACCGCTTTCCTGAATCATTTTCACCATTTTGATGACACCATCACGCTTAGCTTTTCCTGTCATGCTGTAGTCGTTATAGTACAAATCAGCATCTGGTTCTACCAAAGCAGCCTGTTTAAACGCAAAAGGCAAATAACCCTCACCCATGGTTTTTAAGAAGACAGATTGTCTCAAAGAACCATCTCCTTCCACAGCTTCATTGACTACATCCCAGCTGTAAACTTTACCCTTATAGCGACCAGCTACAGCCTCTATATGAGCTTTTAAAGCTTCAGCCATTGCGGTAGAATCTTCAATTTCGTTAATGAAAGGAGAAAGTTGACTGTGCCACACAAGTGTATGACCGTGCACTTTCTGACCATTTTTTTCTGCCAGAGCAAAAAGTTTATCTGGATATTCAAAATTAAAGGAATCCGGAGAAGGGTGAATAAGCATTGATTTCATCACATTCTCTGCAGTAAGCACATTGAATTCTTTGGCAATCAAATCGGCCTGATCAGGACTGGCATCAATCTGACGATTGTTCAGGGCCGTGCCAATCAAAAAATCATCGGCAAATAGCTCCTTTATACTCTCGGGCTTTAATTCTTCTGTAGTTTTTTCTTTACAAGACCAGGCCAACACAGCCACAAATGCTAATGGTAGAACTCTTAATTTCATAATTAGACAGGTGTTTTAATTGTCAAAATTACACTTTTTAATTAATCCAAAGTAATAAGAGTAAAATTATATTTCAATCGATTGCAGTTTTGATTGGTGATTGAGCAATTGGAGAATTGGAAATTGGTGGATTAGTTACTGGCCAATTGGTGATTCGTTAAATGGTGGGAATTGTGCATGGAATAGGTCCTCGACTCCGCTCGGACTGACAGTAAGTATGTCAGTCCGAGCGTAGCCGAGGACAGTCTTACTTGGCACAAATCCATACTCCCAATGATAGTCCGAGCGAGCTTGTCCTGAACATTGTCGAAGGCAGGACAGTCTCACTTGGCACCTGGTTTTCTTTTGGTGCAAGCCTATGGCTTCGACAGTCCGCCTGTCGGGGCTCAGCCACCGGCGACATTCATGTCTGCCCGGTCTGCCGACAGGCAGGCGTCTTCGGTCATCCGCCATCTGTCAAAACTTTAGACCCAAAACTCCCAACCTCCGGCATCTGAAATCAAACATCCCCCCCACGCCTACCATTTCCCAAAATCCTTGCTTAACTTGATGAAGTGAAAAAGAATGAACTATGGCTGGTTTGAGTAGAAAAGAATTTTTGGCTTCTTTGGGACTTTCGGGAGCTTCCTTGTATTTACTTCAGAGTTGTGGGTTTAAGGCTGAACCTATTGAAAATCCGAAAGGGATGGTCGCCTTAAAAAAGCCGAAGGCGGAAGAAGATATTTTGGCCTATATCAAGCGTCAGATAGGAAAGTTTGACCTTGATCTCTATCGAAAAATCATTGGTGCAGCCAATGAGTTCAAAGAGGGAGATGAAGCTTTAGGATTGGCCGCCGCTGATCAGGAAAGCAGGAATTTTGCCCGTCAACTACTAGCCAATACACACCTCAAAGACCTTCAGGATCAATCCGTTTTTGAAGACGAACTTTCTCTCATAATTGAGCAGACTACAGAGATTGAAAATCTTCCTGAAATGACTTTGGGAGAACTCAAAACGTTTGTTTTGAATCAACCGGAGGCAGAAATCAAGCAACTCATGCCTGCTTTGAGTAGTGACCTCATCGCCTGTCTTGTTCGACTCATGAGCAATGAGGAGTTGATTGCCGTAGGCCAAAAGGTTTTCAACCCGCTGGAAGGCAGCCAGATCGGCAGCAAAGGTTACATGAGTGCCCGCGTTCAGCCTAACTCCCCTACCGATAATGTTGAGGACATCCAATGGCAGGTGTTCAATGCCTGGAGCTATGCGGTGGGCGATCTGGTTTTGGGGACCAACCCCGTCTCCAGCGAAACAGAATCTGTTTCAGCAATTGAGAAAGCCCTGTTTGAGATCATTCAAACTTTTGGCTTAGAAAACACCATCCCAAACTGCGTGCTCTCGCATATTGATGTCCAGGCCGCAGCCGAAAAAGTTTCCCCGGGAACCACCGGCATCTGGTTTCAAAGCCTTGCCGGGACAGTCAATGCGAATCAGACTTTTGATGTGAGTATTGAAAAAATGCAAAACTACGCCCGCCAGCGAAGCGGTCGCTATGGGCTGTACGCTGAAACTGGGCAAGGGGCTGATTTCACCAACGGTCATGGGGAAGGCTTTGATATGGTCATTCACGAGGCCCGTAAGTATGGCTTCCTGAGAGCTTTGCAAAAGCAAATTGCTTTACAAACGGAAGAAGGTCATCCACAGCCTTGGATTCATGTCAATGACGTGGCCGGCTTTATCGGTCCGGAGGTTTTCAAAAGCAGAGAACAGCTGGTTCGCTGCTGTCTGGAAGATACCGTGATGGGGAAATTGCACGGCCTCACTATCGGCCTTGACATTTGCTCCACTCTGCACATGGATGTGACATTAGAAGACCTCGACTGGTGTATTGAGCAAATTATGCCTGCCAATCCGGCTTATCTGATGGCTTTGCCGACCAAAAACGATCCGATGCTGAGTTATCTCACTACGGCTTTTCATAATCACTTGAAGGTCAGGGAGAAATTCTGCTACAAAATCAATGACGCCATGTGGGCCTTTTTCAAAAAGCTGGGGATCATTGACGAGCAAAACCAACCGACCGAACATTTTGGCGATCCGGTTTGGGTCTATTATCAATATAAAAGGGCTCAGGGCGATCAGCGAAGTTATGAGGCTATTCAAAAGGAGGGACTTCCGGCCATCAAAGCTATTGAGGAAAGAGGCGTACCCGTTGCACAGGGTCATGGGGAAAACTACTATGATCCGGAGCCAAAACTGGCTCTAAAAGTCAAAAGACTCTACGAAGATGCAAAGATCAGCCTATGGACTGAACTCTCTGATTCGTTTATTAAGACAATTCCCGGGGCCATCCCAATGTCCACCCAGTCTGTGGATCGGAAAGACTATGTTTATCACCCTGCCAGCGGTGAAAAGCTGACAGAAAACACCATTGCGAAACTCAAAGCATTGCGAAGTTCATGGGCTGGAAATTCTCCTGAATTGCAACTCATCATCTCTGACGGTCTCAATGCACGTGCCATCATGGATGACGGCCACGTGACCGCATTTATTGGTCATTTGAAGCCAATTTTAGAGAATGAGGGATCCACCCTTTCGCAAAAAATTCCAATCCTTAAAAACGGTCGGGTTAGAGCAGGTTATGTCATCGGCGAACAGCTGTTTGGTGAAGAAGGAAATCTGCAAATGGCAGGAATCCTTCATATTATCGGAGAACGGCCAGGATCCGGGCATCATAATTTCTCGGTTTACATCACTGTCGCTTCTAAAGACAACTGGAGTCAAACCGGCAAGGTTGATCATGATATCACCAAAGTGGTTTCAGGTATCTCTGATACGGCGTTAAAGCCTGACTTGGCTGCTGAAGCGGTTGGTAGGATTGTTAAATCTTTGAGAGTTGAAGGGTGACGGTTCAAAGTTGAAAGTTTAAGGTGGCAGTTGACAGGGCATCGGATTAATAACCATTTCCCTTCCTCCATACTCCATTCTCCCAAAAAACAGCCTTTTGAATAACCGCTTCTAAAACCTAAGCAGTAATCCGCCACCCCAGCCATAAAGGTTATTATAGTTGGCCTGTATGGAGAAGTTTTTGGACAAGATATAACTTACGCCAATAAGCCATTCAGTTTCTCCCTGGTATTCGCTAACGCCTTCGGTTTTGTTGATCCAACCAAAATCAGCCCGGTAATCATATTCTGCTTCAAGAAAAAGCCGTGGAAATAGTAGGAGTTCCCTATCTAGTCTAACCCTTGGCCTCAGTTGGTGATCAAGACTAAAATCCAGACTAAACATGTAGGGCATGAAATATCGCAGGCCAGCCAAAGCTACCGTATTAAATGGCTCAGAGGTACCTTCATTCTCGCTATTTACACCGGCATAGAGTCGTACCCAGTCATTCAGATAATAACTGTAATCGGCCTGTAACTCTACCTTGCCGCTGTAATCAGCTTCTGCCATTGCATTAAACTCATTTCGAATTGAGCTACTCGTTAAACGAATTTCATTAAAATTTGAGCCCAATCTGGCAGTCCCCCAGCTATAAAACCGGTCAGTTTCATGGATTAGATTTTTAACCGGGAAAGGCTTCATTCTATCATCTCTTTCAGTATCATAGCTAAAAACACGAGCCATACCGCCCATCATATGGTAGAGCACATGGCAATGAAAAAACCAGTCGCCATATTCTTCATTATAGAACTCAATGGTCACCTGTTTCATCGGAGGCACGTTTACCGTATGTTTTAAAGGAGAGTGGTCTCCCTGAGCATTGATAACCCTGAAATAATGACCGTGCAGGTGCATGGGGTGATGCATCATGGTCAGGTTATTCAGTGTAATTCTTGTCACTTCTCCACCTTTGATTTTGATCTTGTCCGCTTCTGATAAAGGCTTTCCATTGATACTCCAGATATACCGGTTCATGTTTCCGGTAAGATTGAGAAGCATTTCGTTAACCTTAATCCCAGGGTCAACCATGGTGCTGTCTTTGGCTGTAAGGAAGTCGTAGTTGAAATACGTTTTGCGTTGCTGATAGTCGAAAGATCCGCTATCCGTCTCCATTGACATTTCGTGATTCATCTCATGGCTTTTAGGGTTCATCGACATCTGAACTTTCATTCCATCATTCATCATCGCTTCCGGCTTCATGTTATCCTTCATTGACATACCGTATTTCTTTTTTAGAAATTCAGGTGTCTTCTTTAAAGGGTTTGAGATAATGGTGGGAGCACCCATTTTCATATCCATGGTACTCATTTGCTTCATCATCGCTATTTTATCCGGTCTGCTGATCACTTTTGCCGGTAGAAGATCGCCATGTCCCAGATGCATACTGGTATGTCCGGATCCATCCTGAGCCGTCGCTGTAATTTCCAAAGTACCTTCCTCCGGTACCGTCAGAATAATGTCGTATGTCTCTGCAATAGCAAAGAGAAAACGGTTTTTGTGAACCGGTTGAACGTCAACGCCATCGGAGGAAACAATCCTGGGATTTCCGCCACCAAAATCTACCCAGAAATAAGTTGAAGCAGAGGCATTGATCATCCTGAGCCGTACTTTTTCTCCAGGTGTGAGGTTTGGATGGCTATCAATTCTTTGACCATTGGTCAGAAAAGCGGGATAATAAATATCGGCGATATCAGCTCCTTCCATACGATCACGCCAAAATTTTAACTGTGCACCTAAAGCTCCGCGACCAATCACTCTATTCAGCGGAACAGCTGTTTTCTTTTTGACCTGATACCATTCATTGCCCCTTTTGAGGTTTTTCAAAACGTGTTCTGAACGTTCGCCGGTCCAATCAGAGAGTAAAAACACTATATCACGATCATAAACCAATGAGGGCTCCTTTTCTTTGATCACAATGGAACCATAAACGCCCTTTTGCTCCTGCAGCATGGTGTGCGAGTGATACCAATACGTACCCGACTGATTTAAAGGGATACGATATTCAAAGCTGCTATGAGGCTTTATAGGTGGAGTGGTGAGGTAAGGCACACCATCGTAGAAATTAGGAAGAATTAACCCATGCCAATGTACTGAGGTTTCTACATCCATTTTATTAAAGACAGTGATTACCGCCAAATCCCCTTCCGTAAATTCAAGTGTAGGGCCGGGTACGGAACCATTGACGGTCATACCGTGGCTGGTTACACCTGCCAAGGTGACTTTACCACTGGCTATGGTTAGTTCGTATCTTTTAACGGGACGCCCTTTTTCTAATCGGTCTTGACCATTGGTACCAACCTGAGCCAGAGAATTCCCGCTAAAAAGTAAGGTCAATCCGACGAGCAAAGTCAATTTTGACATACTTATTCTTCGAGTTTTTTGATCAAAGATTTCATTTCCTTTATTTCCTTAACCTGTGTTTCAATGATTCCATCCGCAAGTTCTCTTACTTCTGGGTCTTTTATATCTGCCCTTCCTGAGGTAAGAATGGCTATGGAATGATGTGGTATCATGGCTTTCATCCATTTGATATCGTTTATGGGCGTCTGAGTTCTGACCAAAAAAGTAGAAACTGCCATGACCAGCAGACTTCCCAACACTATCACCGTGTTTTTGACTTTATTGGTATACATCTGTCGCATAAATAAAAACATGACTAAAGCCATGCCCCCCATACCAATTAAGGTCATATATAAGCGTGTCCAGCTGAAATAGACATGATCCAACTCATAGGTATTAAAATACATGGTAAGGTACATGGAAATGGCTGAGCATAACAGCATCAGCAGAAATCTGCCGTAATTTGACTTTTTCATCTTCTTAATGTTTGGTTGACCGGTCTTTCACGTTTTGCCGGAAATAATTTGTGTTTTAAAAAGCTACGCATAAAAGCAATTATGGGTTTAGGAAGCCTGAGGGGCTACAGGATGTGATGCTTGGTAATGAAAGAGTTCCTTCGGCAGATGACCGTCCTTAATTTCGGAAAGACAAAGTGTATGGATTGACGGATGTAAGAAGTTCTTCCCGTTTGGTAATTGCCCGCTTGGCTGGAAGTGTGACCAGGCACTACCCCGTCAGCTGGACAGGCATGGCTCAGGAGCCCATTGGCAATCGTCGTTTGCCATACCATTTAGCAGCAACAAAACCCAAAATCTCCTATCTTTCAGAAAAGAAACTGACATGAAAAACATTTTTACCAAAGAAGTCACTGAGGAGGTAATCGGAAGAATTAAAAATCTGAACAATGAAACACAACCACTCTGGGGCAAGATGAGCGTTAGTCAAATGTTGGCTCATTGTTGTGTTACTTATGAAATGGCCTTTGAAGACAAGCATCCAAAGCCTAATTTTCTAATGCGATTGATGCTCAAAGCTTTCGTTAAACATACCGTTGTTGGTCCAAAACCGTACGCAAAGAATAGTCGTACTGCCCCTGCTTTTCTGATTACCGATCTCCGTGATTTTGAAACCGAAAAAGTCCGCCTGATCGCCTACCTGAAGAAAACTCAGGAACTTGGAGAAAGCCATTTTGATGGAAGAGAGAGTCTTTCTTTCGGCAAACTCAGTAGTAATCAATGGAACGCCATGTTCTACAAGCATCTTGATCATCATTTGACGCAGTTTGGGGTTTAGGGTTGGTTGATTGGGGTGGAAAATGAGGTCCTCATGCGGATGGCCGCCCCCTACGCTCGGACTGGCAGTGGGGTTGGCTTTGGTGCTAAAAAGAGGTCCTCGTGCGGATGGCCGCCCCCAACGCTCGGACTGACAGTGGAAAATGTCAGTCTGAGCGTCCGCAGGACTCTGTGAGGAGACGAGGACAGTCCCGCTTGCACCAATGTTAATCCAGTCCCTCTTGGCACAATTGCTCAAATTTTCTTTACTTTCAACTTAAATCTACCACTTACAACCATGCACAAAGAATACCACGTCTACATCTTACTTTGCTCAGATGGAACTTACTATACAGGTATGACGAGCTATTTGGAGCAACGAATGCAGCAACATCAGAAAGCTCATTTTCCTAAGGCTTACACCGCTCGCAGGCGACCTTTAGAACTTCAATTTCTGGCGACTTTTAGCTCAGTCTTTGATGCGATTGAATTTGAGAAGAAATTGAAAGGATGGTCCGGTCAAAAGAAAAAAGCTCTTATTGAGGGTGAAGAGGAAAAACTAAAGGAATTGGCCCGGTGTAGGAATTTGACACATTTTAAGTTTTTTGTCGGGGAGTGATTTGGTTGTAAGCGAGGTCCTTTTGAAGGTGGATTGGGTGCTAAAAAGAGGTCCTCGGCTACGCTCGGACTGACAATTGGCTTCGCTCGGACTGACAGTTAGTTACGCTCGGACTGACAGTGGGGAATCGGATAACTAGTTAAATGGTTGTAATTGTGCAGGGAAGAGATCCACGTGCGGATGGCCGCCCTCTACGCTCGGACTGGCAGTGGTTGGCTTTGGTGCTAAATGAGGTCCTCGAGCGGATGGCCGCCCCCTACGCTCGGACTGACATACACACTGTCAGTCCGAGCGAAGAGCCTGTCCTGAGCATCGTCGAAGGGAGGACAGTCTCACTCAGCACCAATCCTCTCTTCGACAGCACGAGGACAGTCTCACTTGGCACTTTGTCTACGCCGACTTGAAGTTTAACTGTGATGTAAATCCACCCTGTCCGTCGGGTATGCAGGCGGGCATCCTTCCAAAAACATTCTTTGTCACCCTCTTCAAACTTCCGACTTCAAACTCCTCACACTTCCATCTTCCCCCTCCATCCCCTATCTTGCGACAAATTCACAAAACACATGTATCTGGACACTAACGACATCCGACTTTTATACCTCTTAATGACAGGCACCAAGCGAACCAAAGAAATTTCCGACTTTCTGGAAGTCGATAAACGGAGCGTTCCGCGGCTACTGGATAAGCTTAGAAATTTGGGCTATAATATTGACAGCGAAAGACGGAAGGGCCATACCTTGCTGTGGGATCAACAGTACAGTCTTAAAAAATTCAATACCGAAGAATCACGCTTTCTTGCTGAGCTCGTTCAGATTTATGCCCCGGAGCACCCTCTGGCCAAAGGCGTCATGAGAAAACTGGATTACGACATCAGCACTGTGCCACTGGCTAAACATGTGCAGGAGGTGGTGAATAGTAAGAATTTTGAGAATCTCAAATGGGCCCTTAAACACCAGTGTCAGGTTATTTTAAAACCCTACCATTCCAATAACGAACTGAGCCCTCCTACTGACCGCACAGTCTTGCCCCTGCAGCTGTATCTTCGACATCGGCAGCTTTATGCTTATGAGCTGGAAAGTGGAAAATCAAAAACGTATAAGCTATCCCGTATAGGATTCGTGGAAGTCACTAATGAGAAGTTTAATGGAAGCCTGCCACCTTTAGAAAAACCCGACCCTTTTGGCTTTTATGCCACTACGGCCGATCATATTCATCTAAGCATGACCAAAGCCGCTGCTCAATTATTGGCTGAGGAATATCCGGAAGCAGAGGTTTACCTGAGCCCCGATGATGATTTGGGGATAAAATACAAAGGTCCTATGTGCAATCCTATGGGTATAGGCCGCTTTATTTTAGGGTTACCCGGCAAAATAAAAGTTCGAAGTAATCAAAAGCTGATGGATTTCCTTCATCAGCAGCAACTTGAAGACCTTCATAGCGACGAATAAAAACTTTCGCTTTTTTTTCTTTGGGGACAATTTGCGTCCCCTATCTCAAATAGTTTTGTTCTTAAGCTTTGTGAATTTCAGTACAAAGCAGGCCCGGGGAGCTGTCAATTGAGCCGGTAACCCGCAGCTGATTTGAAATGGGTCTGGCCTGAGCCGCACAGGGGAGTCTGTGCCGCTGGCCACCGCCGGATGGACGAAGAAAGAGGGCTCACTGCCGCTTAAATTCCACGATTTCAAAAACGAAATCGGCGAAATGAAAAACGAATTCCACGAATTGAAACGTGAAATCGTCGAAAACAAATTCAAATTCCCCGAATTTAAAAATGCACTAAGCGGTCAAATTGCCCTCTGAATCGCTCTGAAGGCCCTTAAAAACCCTTTTCTGATCGGGGCAGCCGGTCTGTGGGAATCCTGAAACCTGCATAACGGACGCAGTGTACTAATCACCCTAATGAGACAGAGGAAAAACAAATGCCACTGCCTCTCCGAAAAGCACATGAGGTGAAAATGAATCTATAACTCTTTAATTTTTACCAATTATGGCAAAAGCTAAAGTTACAATTCCGACGAACGTACAGGAATTACTCGAACTGGCCGATTTTATTCAGGCCAAACACAGCGAAGACGGCGAGAGCTCGGTCTTATCGGCGATGCCCGATAACACCATCGCTGACATGCAAACCAAGGCAGATACCTGCCTAAAGCACCATCTTCATGCTGAAGAGCTGAGAAGACAAATGGAGCTGGCCTACCGCGAACGCGATCTGCTGCTGGGCGTGCATCGTAAAAACCCGAAAAAACTGGGCGACTGGGGCTTTGTGGTCTCTGACCGTGCCGTGGCTAAAACCACCCGCACAGAACCCCTGGCTACTGTCAGCTAAACAGTAAGCCAAATTTATAAACCACCCCCAGTCCCTGCTCCTGCTTCGGAGGAGGTGGGTACGGGGTGGTTGTTTTTTGTTATGTGTTTGAGCTTTTGTGGTAAAAGGAGGTCCTGCCTTCGACTCCGCTCAAGGCAGGCTATCTTTCACTCGGACTGACAGTGAGTACGGGGTGGTTGTTTTTTTGTGTTGTGTTTGGCTTTTGTAGTAAAAAGAGGTCCTCGGCTCCGCTCGGACTGACATTGCGAGTGTCAGTCCGAGCGGAGACGAGGACAGTCACACTCGGCACAATTCCTCGTTCCCCAATGTCAGTCCGAGCGTAAACGAGGACAGTCACACTCGGCACAATTCCTCGTTCCCCAATGTCAGTCCGAGCGTAGACGAGGACAGTCCCCCTTTGCACCCAACTTCAACGGACAGTTCAATAGAAAAAAGTACAACAACAAATTAATCTAAGATGTAAATGCCAAACTGAAAATCAGGACTCCTCCAAAGAAAAATTATTACTTTCAAAATTATCTACAAAACTGAAATGTCTATAACAACGAAAATCAAAGAAGATAACGATTGGGCAAAAGATGCCAATCAGAATGAAATTCATATTTCATTTGCCGAAAGTGGACAGAAAGGCTATTTCTGTATTGGTTGCAATGCAGAGATGTCAGCTAAGAAAAGTAAGAATGAAGATCGTTACCGATCACACTTTGCACATGTAGCGACAAACGTTGAAATTGAGCGTAAATGCACTTTTAGTTCCGAAACACACAGGCATAAACTGGCTAAAGAGTTTCTTCAAGAGATGAAGAAAATTAAAGTTCCCCCAATAAAAGTCTTTAATGCGACAAAGGAGAATTACAAAGTACTGAGAGCCTCTCAATTTATCGAAGCTGCTTATGTCAGAAATGAATGCCCGGCTTTTGAAAATTCAAATGGTGAAATTGAACATCGGCACGTTTCGCCTGAGGAGAGATTTGATCTCTTCATAAAACCTGATGTAACTTTCTTTGATAAGCACGATAAGCCTATTCTCTTCATAGAATTAGTCGCCACCCACAAAATTGACAACCAGAAACTTTTTAAAATAAGAAGCCTCGGAATTGATACCGTTCAGGTATTGGTTCCTCGCGAGTCCGACATAGGAATTAGAAAAGCACTTCTCTCAACTTCAAACACCAAATGGGTTTTTAATAATGAGCAAGAATCTACAAAATATGACCACATACAGTCCGGAGTTAACTCAACAGTACTTAAAACTGATGAGTTTGAAAGAGACCTATCTCAAAGAAGCGAAACTTCAAAATGTAGGATATCGGAAATTAAAAACTTTATTCGACGAATTGGAAAAGAAGTGGGCTCAGAACAATTTAGAAACTCTGTCCAAAAAATTAGAGAACAAATACAGCGAGTTGAGGAAAATACAGAACGGGAAAGAAGAGAGATTGAAAAACGAATCGTCAAACTATCGGGAGAAATTTCAACGGAATTTAGAGACGAAGGAAGAAGAATTAACTCAGCTATTAGCGATGCAAGTATGGAATCGGGAAGAGTTGACCAATTGGTCGACGAAGCGAAAAAAGAATACTCAGATTTGGAAAGAAGATATCTTATCAAAAGAAACAAACTTGAAATTGAAGAAAGAAAACTGGGAGAAAGAAAAGATAACTATAAACCAGACTGCCAACCTGAGATTGAACGCATTGAAAACGAGCTTAGAGAATGTGGAGCGGAACAAAATACTTTGGAAGAATTGGAAAGAAGAATCAGCCGGGATAGAGAAGATAAGACAAGCTACTTTGAATCAGAACGCAGGCGACTTAAACGAGAAACAGAAGACACAGAAAAGTCTATTCAACGAATTTCGGAAGACCTCAGAGGACTACCAGATCAAATTGAAAAATCAGAAGTTCTACTTCGAGAAGATTTTGAAAGAAGACGAATTGAACTCGGAGAAAGATTTGAGGAACTTAGAGCAAGAACGATTGACGCAATTGAGAATGAAAATCCTGGAGAATTACCAGAACTTGTCAAGCACTTTGACAGCCTGCTTTCAGGAAGGAGAATACTCGATGATGAAGAAGATAGAAGCTCAGAATTTAAGCTACTTAGAAAAATTAAAGAATCAATTGAAAGAAAAAGTTACAAAAATTGGGTTTGACTGGGAAACTTACCTGAACCATATAATTGACAATAATCTTTAAATCAATATGCCAACAGATTTATCAAAATACCTTGTAGTCCGTGTTTCTTCCAGAGCACTTTTTAACTTTAAAAGATTATAAAATACCGATCAACTTTTAAATGGTGACAGTCAAAACATCCAAAACGATACATTTTCGAAAAAAAATTTGTTCACAACAACAAAAAACCCTGATTTTTCTTTTCTCCTTTAATGATATCTTAGATTTATTTTACCTCGCTTAATATGAGTGACTTCAAAGAAGTAATTGAAACCTTACGAAAATTTAGAGATGATAGAGATTGGAATCAGTTCCACAATCCAAAAGATTTAGCACTTGCCATAAATGTTGAAGCCAGTGAGTTACTTGAATTATTTCTTTGGAAAAATTGGGATGAAGCAAATAAGGATAAAGTAAAAGAAGAATTGGCTGACATATTTGCTTATGCATTTCTTCTTGCTGAAAAGTATGAATTTGATGTTAAAGAAATTGTATTCGAGAAAATTCAAATAAATACTGAAAAGTATCCAGTAGAAAAGGCCAAAGGAACAGCTAAAAAATACAATGAGTTATGACGGAACAGGTAATGATATATGAAGTAAAAAGTGCTGCTTCACCAAATGCAAAAGGGCTTTATAGTAATGATTCAAAATATTTTTACTGGAATGAAACTAAATTCAAAAAATTAAATTTTGGTGACTTCGTCTTTGTTGTTAACAGGACAGACCGTTGGGTTTTATTGAGCAAGCTTGACAAAATTGATATTCCTACATCTGAAAGAGAAGACAAAACAATATTCAGAGATTTAGGCAAAGATTTTACTGTTAATGGAAAGTGGAACAAATTTATCCGATTAGAAATCCTAAATAAATTATCAATTCCAAACGGCTGGATGTGGCAAAGTTTGGGCAGTAGTGAGACTACATATTTGAACGGTCCACGTATTGGTTTAAACAGTTCTGAAAATAGATTAAAGAACATTAGTCAACTAATGCAATTATCTGAAGACGAAACGATTTCTCAAATACTCGAAAATTGCAGACTTAATTTTAACGGAAGTACAATAAAGCCAACTCCAATCAAACCGATTCAAAAATCTAAAGAAACTAATCAGGATGAAATGAATATACTAACAGCCATAAAAACAAAACCTTTTATTCTTTTAGCAGGAATATCAGGAACTGGAAAATCAAGATTAGTTAGAACTCTTGCCTACAAAACTTGCAGTAAGGAAGAATTAAAAAAAGACCCTAAAAAACCTGGCAATTTTGAATTAATTCCTGTTAGACCTAATTGGCATGACTCTTCGGAATTGATGGGGTATGTTAGCAGAATCAATGGCGAAAAATATATCATTACGTCTTTTTTAAAATTCATAGCTAAAGCATGGAAGCATACAAATGTCCCATTTTTCCTTTGCCTTGATGAAATGAATCTGGCTCCTGTTGAGCAATACTTTGCAGAGTATTTGAGCATCATTGAAACAAGACAAGTAAAAGATGGGAAACTGATTACAGACTATATTATTTCTAAAGAAAGTTTTGAGAATCAAAATCTATATAATCAGTTATTAACCAATTTGGAACTTAGTGGAAACGAGTTCTCTGAAGGTATTAGTATTCCAAGCAATCTTGTTGTCATCGGAACTGTAAACATGGACGAAACAACACATTCGTTCAGCAGAAAAGTGCTTGATAGAGCTATGACTTTTGAAATGAACAATGTGGACCTAACTGCTGGCTTAGATTTTTCCACAAACGATTGGAGTTATCCTGAATCATATATTTCTAATGACGAAGTAATCGGAAAATATACTTCAGGTGCTGAAGTGTATTCACAGACTTTTAATCAGAAAGATGAAGTAATTGGTTTCCTTCAGAAAGTAAATAATGAACTTGATGGAACTCCCTTTAAAATTGCTTACCGAGTTAGAGATGAATTTTTGATTTATTGCTTCTATGCTAGTAAAAATCCAACGGCTAATTGGCTGACAAATGCTTTGGACGAAATGACAAGTATGAAGATTTTATCAAGAATCGAAGGAGATGAAACAAAAACAGGAAAGGTTCTTACTAATTTACAAAGAATAATAACATCCGACTTCAAAAAGTCAAATGCGAAGATCAAAGAAATGGAGTCACGACTTCAATCAAACGGTTACACCTCATTCTGGTCATAATGCAAATTTTAAGAGTAGACCATACAGACTTTACCTTGGTTATTGAATGCAATAACCTAGAATCTACTTTTAACAAAGCAAGTAAAAGGCAAACTCAAATTTTTAATGCTACCTCCTACTCAGTCAATGAAGGAGAATTATCAATTTATAATTTCGAATCTAGGCAACTTGAGAAACTAATAGATTGCAGAACCTATCCGTTAATCTTTGAGAACAAAGATTATTTTATTGGAATTACCTTCAAAGATAAAGCCGTAGTAAAATCACCTTACATTTATTCCAAACTCAAAGAAGTTGAAGAGAAATTTTTCTATCGTGAAGAACTTGGTTTTTTAGCGGGAACCATAAACTTCGGAAATGATCTTGGCAAAAGTCATCTGGAAATAAGATTTACAAATGACAATTTACTTCAAGAAATTAATCTTGAATTCGAAGTCTTCCCGACCAAACTCAACTACAGAAGCGATTATGAAAAAATTGTTTCAGACATAGAAAAAGAGTATCCCTACCTAGTTCTTGATTTCCTTAAAAAGACCTATAAATCATTTAAAACTGGTAACACACCAAACACAGACCTAATTTGGTGGCAAGTATTTGGCGGTCTTTATGCTGATTTCCTCCATTCATCAAAATTCATTTTAAACAAGCCGCATAGCCGAATAATTAGGCAAACCAAGTATTTAAAAGCTGACAGAATTCAAAAATGGACAAGTGCTTTAGAAGAAGAATATTCACAGTTCAAATCATTCCCAAATAAGAATTACCGGTCGGAGTATAAAACGTTAAGTTCAAACACTTCCGAAAACCGTTTTTTTAAACATGCAGTTTTTCAAACACTAAGGCGATATAAAAAGGTTAAATCATTTATAGAAAGACGTTTTTCAAATTCAATATCTGAGAACTTCAAATCTGAACTCTCCCAAATAGAAAAGCAACTTAAAATTATTTCAATAAATCCGTTCTTCAGAACTATAGACGATTTTCATGGCATAAAGCAAGAATCACTTGTTTTGCAAAAAGCTACAGGCTACAGCACTATCTATAAATCATGGATAATGCTGAACAGCGGACTGAAGTTTTTGGATGGTATTCAGAAAATAGAACTAAAAAATATCGCTGACTTATATCAAATTTGGTGCTTCCTAGAAATAAAGAATGTTTTACAAAATCTATTGGGTAAAGAAAATCCTGATGATGTTGATTTAGCAGAGATTCAAATTGATGATTTCGTTTTCAAAATTGAACGTGGTGTAAAGTCTAAAGTCTCTTTCTTCAATAAAGATGGAGAAAAAATCGACTTGTTTCATGACTTCTCGTATAATACTTCAGAATCGCAAAATGTCAAATCATTTACAGTAAATCAACGTCCCGATATTGTCCTAAGAATAACAAAGAATGATTTGAAGGAGAACTATGTTCTGACTTATTTGTATGATGCCAAATACCGACTTGCATCAGACGACAGAGAAGGCTCTCCTGATTTACCAACTGAAGACTCTATCAATCAAATGCACCGATATAGAGATGCTATATATTATGTAAACAAGGACAAAGTAAAACCTGAAAAAGAAGTAATTGGTGCTTATATACTTTTCCCTGGTTCAGGAGAGATTGAAACCATAAAAAAACTTGACTACTATAAATCAATTGAATCTGTAAATATTGGAGCATTTCCTTTAAGACCAAACGACTATTCAAACAGAGCTTTATTAGAAGACCATTTAAGAACAATAATTGGACTTGATACTGAGTCAATTTTGAATGATGTTTCACCACAAAAAGAAAGTGCCTACGAGTCTCCAAACCCATTTGTTTTAATCGGTTTTGTTCCGTCCGAAGATCACATGCTTTGTTTTACAAATAGCGAATCACCTTTTTACTATTCTGGAAAAAGTAAACCAACAAAATTTGGTTTTAAGAACTTGAAATACTTTGCTCCATATATCAAAGAAAAAGGAGTAAGAGAATATTACGAAATAGTTGATTATCAATTAATACCACGAAAAGATATTTTCAAATCCCCCCACCCATTATTTAAGAATGAGGAGGATGAACGACTTCTAATACGATTGGGTCAACGAGTTTTTATTGATAATGGAAAATACTTGAAGATTTCGGATGGAACTATCGGTCAAATTCCATACCGATATACCAATTTGTTGAACATTCGAACACCTCATAATGATAAAATTAAAGTGTTAAAAGTAAGCTAGGGCTGAATTTAATAAGCTTTGTTAAGTAGTAATATACCGACAAAGTTGAGATTTCGAATCCCAATTTGTTTACTTAAGTTTTAAAAAAATAAAGATATGATGGCTTTAAACCATCTGCTAAGATTCTACGTCAACTACCACGACAACGAAAAACCCTTGATTGATCTTATCAAACAAGAGAAATATAAGGAGGCTTTCCCATTATTTATCTCCTTTAAGAATAGCTACATGAGTGTTGGCCGAAACTTTAAAGGTGGAAATAATGAGAAAATCTGGGAGACATTGATAGCCTTTGAACCCAAGAATCAAGATGGCGTAGTTAAACTATCCGAAAAATTCTCTTCTGATGGGCTTCTGATCAAACAAAACGCTATTTCAGCCTGCTCTAAATTCATTTGGTTATTCGATCATGATGTCATCATTTTTGACAATAATGTTGCACAGGCTTTGAAGTATTATGGTACTGATTATAACGAGTACTGTGATAAATGGAACGCAAAATACAACGAATGCAGAGTAAGGATAACTGAAGGAATTGCCAAATTCAGATTGTCAGAACTTGATCCCATTTTCAATGAAGAATGGTTTGTAAAAAGGACTTATGACCAGATTTTGTGGAATGATAGAAAGGCTTTTGAAGGTATATGAATTATTTACTTTTTGGCTTTAATGAGTTCTTTTAAGTCTTGAATGGAATTTATGTTTGGATTTCGATGAAGCATGACATGGCAATTTGAGCACACCATAAGAAAATCATCGATTTTTGTATTTCTAATCCCCTCAAACTCACCCAAAGGAACAATATGATGAGCTTCAACGTATTGAACTTCAAAAGTCGTAACAAAAGAAAATCCACAAAGCTGGCAGTCCAGCGTAGGACATTTTTTTAGATACTTTTTCTTTGCCTGCTGAACAATTTTCTGATTTCGTTCAATTGTTTTGTGAGCTCTTAATTTTCTTCCTCCTTCTCTAATTGAGTATAATTCGTCAAAATCTTCATCTATAAAATCATTGTTTTTTTGTTGAAAGTCATTGCCTTGCCATGCTCCTATCCGTTCATCCAACAAAATAGAGTAGATATAAGATTGGCCATCAACTCCTTTGTAATACGAAGGCCTACCTAGATCACCCATATTCAAAGCTTTTTGAAAATTGTTATATCCTAATTGATGGGACTTCACAGTTTCGATTAGAACTATTCTATTGTTGACCGAGTAATAGAAAGGTACACCTGTTACAGTAATAAACCATTCTCCTTCAAACTTCAAAATTCGGTTCCAGATTTCTTCCACAGTTTCTATGACTTTGGTTTAAAATAATTAATCCTTAAAGGGGTCATTCCATTCTTAGGTCTAAACAACTGAACTAAGTCATTTCTTAATAATGGAGTAAAAGAACCTAGCTTTACCCCCCTAATTCTCCCTCCTTTCCTCGGCGGCATAAAAATCAAAGCGGTTATGTTCGGTGGGGGTGGCTAGTAGTACGGCCGGTTTTATTTTCCCTTTCACTGTTTCCTGGTAGGCATAAGACATCCAGGTTTGTTCATAAGGTCGCTCCCATTTGACATCCAGAAACAATTTGCGATTACCCTCTTTAGAAACCAGCTGCGGCCAGTTGCAGTAATACACTTCGCCGGTGGCATAGGCCAGTCCGTTCAGCGATTTTACGTTCTTAAAGTTTAGATCAGGAGCCTCGGTAGGGTCATCTGAGACCTTGGTCGGTTTTTCCTGAAATAATGCCGCTCTTACCTCCTGAGGCACATTATGCCAGCTCCACTGCAATTGATGGTCTCCATAAAACTCAGTAAAATTGAATTTTAGAAAATCAAAACCCTCTTTAAGCATGATCTCCAAAGATCGGTGGTATAAATCTTCTACCTTTCTTATGAAGCCATTTCTGCAGGTGGGCTGATCACCGGTATAAAAGAACATATCATCTTCAAAGAAAAAATAATAATCAAAGTCATTGGCCGCAGCATGCTCCGCTATCCATTGCCGGCCGCCACAGATGCCGATATTGTCTTTTTGTATATGTTCGATGCCAAATTGCTCGCAAATTTTTTCATAGGCCGGAGTGGTGGAGGCATCGGTAGAGTTATTCAGGAGTATCCGGTGTGGCTCGGTGATGAACCGCTCGTCATACTGTTTCATGGAGGCCAGGAGGGTTTCCAATTGACGTGGGCTGTTGTAGGTGAGCACATACAAAGCTACTTTATCATTGTTCGTGTTTTGAGGCCTGACTTTCAGTTCATTTAAAGGGATAGCCGTTTTGTTTTTGACATTTTCAAAAAAAGTAGCGAGGAGGCCATTTTCTTCAATGCCAAAGTATTGGTAACGCTGTGGGTATTTATACAGCAGAATGGTAAACAATGATTCTTCTGTGCCCATAAAGCCGTCCCGAAGGGTGCTTTCCAGCAGTTGGTAGTATTCGCCATTGAATTGGGGAATCTCGGCTACCGGTCCTCCAAAAAAGCCACCACGGCATACCTTATTTACCCGGGCACCGGCCAGCTCATTCAGCTTTGTATAGGTAAAGCCATGAATCTCATCGGCCGCGGCATAAGGAAAAGCAATGAAACTCAGTTTAGTCAAAAGACTTAGCCGGTCAACGACCAAATCATGGGTAAAATAACCCGGGTGTACGGTATTGGTGATGCCGGCATCTATCCAGTAGAGATGCGTGGAGTGAAAGCGATCAAGCAATTTAGCATCATGCAGCAAAAAGGGTTTTGACAGCACCAGTGGGTTATACATGGCTAAACGGGCCTGGGTAGATTCTGCCAGCCAAGCGGCCTGCGTGTACCAGCTTTGATCGGTTCTGATGGCCTGTATAGTATCATAGAACTCATTGATAAACCAGTCTTGAGTTCGTTCTATAAACTGCGTGTTGTGCTCTGATCTTACGTTAAAAACGAACTCCCGAAGATGTTGATCTCCAAAAACAATGAGGTTATTGGGGACATCTAACAGCTGTCTGAATTTTTCGAGATAGAAGTCATAGCTCCGGGACCAGCCTTCGCTGAGGGTGTCTCTCCTGATATCCCATAAGCCGGTCACCAGCGTGACTTTGCCGGCGTACAGTTCATGGTAGAGTTCAGCAGGTATTCCCACGATATCTTCGGCTTCAAGCCCGTAAACATATCCGACATCTTCCAATTGAAGGATGAGAGCTTCCTTCTCGAACTCATCAATAACAGACCACTCTACCCGAATGACTTTCGGCCGGTATTTTTTCAGGTCTATTTGTTTAAAAATACGATAGTCATACCCCTCAGCATCAATCTTTATAACATCAAAGCCTTTCAGGCTGTGCTTTTCCAACAAAGTTTTGAAGGTTATACAGGGTACGATCACATTTTGTCCGTAGTTCTCAACCACCTGCCGGTCCTGTTCACTTCCCAGTCCGTTTTTAGGCGGGTAAACAGCACTCATCCCGGAGAAAGCGGGATGCACCAGACCACGCCCAATGACGGAATGATCAATGGTCAGCATCTCAATTTCACCGTCGTATTCGGCAATGGCTGCATTTTCAAACAGGTGCCCCTCTTCAGAAAAGTTTTCGCGTAATTGTTCATAATGAACCCTGATGGGCTCAACGAATAAACCTTTGAAAGCATAGGATTTCAGATACCCCGCCATCTCGTCAAAGGTGATACCATCCATGGCTCCGATGTTCAGTACAAAAAGCTCTTCTCCTTTTCGGCCGAAATGGTGGAGGGCGTCATTGAAATAATCCGTTTTCGTAAGGTCTTTCATTTTGTGAAATAGTAGTCAGCAAGTACAAGGCGGTCCAGATGTGTTTGCTCAAATACAATAATGGCATCGGCGTAGCGACTCAGCAATGGTTTTCCGTTGATATTAAAAGAGGTGTTCAGCAGAACGCCAATACCGGAGTATTTTTCAAATTCGCCGAGCAACTGATAAAGCCAGGGATTTTGCTTTTGGGTGACGGTTTGCACCCTGGCGGTGTTATCCACATGCGTTATGGCTTGAAGACGTTCTCTCCATTCTTCTCTGACAGTTGGGCAAAAGCTCATCCAGCGGCTTTCACCGGAAAAATGGAAATACTTTTCGACGTCTTCAAGCCGGCACACCGGTGCAAAGGGCCTGAACCACTCTCGGTTTTTAACATTCGCATTCAGGACCTCTTTCATATCAGGGTGAGCCGGGTTACAGAGGATACTTCTGTTTCCGAGTGCTCTGGGGCCATGTTCTGAGGGCCCTCTCACCACGCCCACTATTTTGCCGTCTGAAAGATCTTTGGCCAGGGTTGTTAAATTGAGTTGATTTCCCCGTTTGTCTTCAACATAGGTCATCAGGGTGTTTTTATCCAATATTTCTATGCCGGCATAGGTGACATCCATGGCCTTTTCGGGTTTGATATGATTCAGGATCATCCCCGCAGCAATACCACAGTCATTGGGGTTTGGCGGAACAAAGACCGGGCGGTTCAGGGTTTCTTTCAGTCGGGTATTCAGCAGGATGTTCAAAGCACAGCCTCCAACTAGTATCAGCGGAAAATCAGGGTAATGGTCTAAAAAGGGTTGAACCATCTCTAAAAAGACATTTTCAAAGGCGATTTGAGAAGTTTTGGCAATATCCCATGCGACCTGCCCCACAAACCTGTTCTGTGGATCAAAAGTCAGATTTATCTTTTCGCCCAATTCTTCCAGCAATTTCCGGTAATTACTGCCGTCTGGTTTACAGCGGTAATAATGTTCAAAACGGGGCAGCCAATTTTCAATAAGCTTCCCGTAAGAACATAAACCCATAAGCTTGCCGGGGTAAACGAGGTTGCCAATGCTGAGAGCATGCTCTTTTTGAATGTCATTCAAATAGTCGCCGAAACTCATGTAAGGGAAACCCAGGTCCAGATCGAATTTCTCGAGCAAATCAATGCCGGAACGATCCCGAGCCAGGTAGATGTTAAAGTAACCGTCATTTCCCCCTCCGTCAAAAGAGACGATCAGGGCTTTTTCATAATCAGTTTGATAGAATCCGCAGGCCGCATGGCTAAGGTGATGTAAGCAGTTCACATATTTTTGGGCCGGGATGTACTCCTGATAATGAGTAAACTTGCCTTCATCATAGGCATCGGTATTTAAATAATAGCACGTTTCAAAAGCTAAAATGCCATGTTTCTCTTCTATATATTCGAGCAGATGCCTGATCAGAAAGGGGCGTGTGTAAGATGGCAGGTACTGAGTATATCCGGCATTTTTGATAGAGAGAAATCGCTCTATCTCTATCACCGTGATGAGATGACCGTCACTTTCCACTGCCACTGCAGCATTATGAGAACCGTAGAATGAGATATTAGCCATCGTATTATTATAAAGTACCCTCTATTCTATCGCACCAGCCTTTGGAAGCCGAATACGGCCACACCCGCCATTTGGCAGGTACCGGCCCTGTATATTTTCGCCAGATATTTAACCAGTCTTCACTGGTATTAAAAATAGTCTTCACTTCTTCCTTATCGGCATCTTTTCTGTACAGATCGGCTCCGCTTTCATCAAGGAAAGCAACAACCAGAAATTCATAATCCTGCTCTGGCAAAGCAGATTTATGAATATCAATGCAATGTTCAAAAATGGTAAAAAATGAATTATCATAATCCTCTACGCAGGGGTTTGGAGCCGGTTTACGATCAAGGGTGTGCCGCTGCACTCCCCGGTCTCTAAACCGAATACCGGCATACCGCTCATAATCAGAGAGGGTTCGTTGTGTTCCAAACCCGTACTTGCCGAAATCATTGGTGAAAGGTTCACCGTCAATACCCAGCAGCTGCTTTACCCTCTTATGCGTGTATTGATTAGCCACATGCCAGTTTTCCTTGTCATCCCAATGCTTGGTTCTTCCCTTTCGGGTATATTCATGCCAGGCCACCAGCCGATGCGGATGATACAGATCATACCCATGCGTATAAGCCCTTACGGCAATACTGATTTCTTCCCCGTGAAAATAGAAGGATGGGTCATGCTGAACTTCCTGGCTAAATGCCCCCAGTGTAAATGCAAAATGTGCCGAATAAAACCGGGCAGGGACCGGATGTGTTAGCGATTTGGAATCTTCAATAGTTGAAGGCAGGAAAAAGATAATCCCTTCGGGGGTGAAGCGGTCAAAATCCATTTTCCAGGGTTCCTGAATTCGTCCTTCAGGATCATTCTCAGGATCAAAAGAAGGAACATAGGCTGTTAACAGCGGTTTTGCGACCCCTTGTTCTCTCAAAGACTCTAACATGGTAATCAATAGCGTGTCCCATCCCTTCACAAACCTGTGATGCGAATCAAGCTGAAGTGTATACTTTTCACCCCGGTAGTGCTGCTGTACCCTATTTCTGGCCCAACATACACCCTGAGCCTCTTGAAAAGGAATTTTAAGGAACTGTATGTTCGTTTGGGAGAAATACTTGTCGGGTTTGTCCCAGGTATCTTCTTCTGAAGTTTGCCATGCGACGGTGATGTTCAGGTTTTGCGGCTTATCGGCCTTACCGAGTAAATCATCAAGGGTAGGCACAAGCTGCGGGTCTCTGTAACTGGCTATCTGGACAAAAATCGAATTCTTTTCAGTTTGTGGTTTGTTTGTAGGCATTCGGTCCGGATTAGGCTGTTTTCACTAAGACACTTTGGAAATCGAAAAATAGCTAAAATTTCAGGGACTTTTCAAAGTAGCTTTCTCAAGTCCATTGAATTTCAAAAAATAAGATTCAAAAGATCGGGCGGATGAGAAGACATGACATCTTTAAATTCCGAAATGGCCGTCGGTAGAAATAATTGTCTTAACTTTCCTGAGTCATATAGCTTCTACTCAAAACAGTATACATTCCGTGAAACACGACGACGAGAACAGTAAAAAAGGTTTAAACCGGCGATTGGCCTTAAGAGAGTTATTTTTAGGCTCTTCTATTGTCTTGGTAAATACACCGTTAGGCTTTTCAGCCTGGAGAAAGCAGGGCGGTCACTCTAAACTTCAATCGGAGACATTTACACCTGCGTTAACGCCTCCTTTTTCATTTGAAGAACCACCGTTTCCCTCTGTCACACCCTCGCAAACTCCTACGCCAACACCTACCTTGACGCCGTCAGCTTCTTCCGATCCTCCCCCATTTTCAGTAACGTCATCGCAAACGCCTACGCCCACACCGACGATTACGCCAAGTATGACACCGACGCCGACAATTACACCGAGTATGACCCCGTCTCTTACTCCATCACCTACCCCTACACTTTCGCCAACTTCCTCAAATACCCCGACCCCGACGCCGTCGTTAACACCGAGCAAGACGCCGGCACCAACACCGAGTTCATCGGTAACACCTACGGTGACACCGACCTTAACGCCAACACCATCGATAACGCCAAGCCATACTCCGACCCCAACACCTACTCCGATAAAGAATATCTGGATTGGACCGATTCATGGCGACTGGAACGGCAGTCCGGGATTCTGGAGCAAAAACTCCATTCCGGACGCAACAGATGAAGTGGTGATACCTGGCATTTCGAATCTGACCATCTTGACTGGAACAACGGCAGTATGTAAAAAAATTGATGTACAATACGGTGCAGTTTTTGATGTGCAGGCCGGAGCCATTTTGAGTGTCAAATTTCCTTAAATCAGACTCACCATCAAAGCATAGTTAACCTGTCAGACCTGGTTCTTCAATAATTGAAAAGGTGGCCTGAGAATTAAAATGAATAAAGTGAAAGGCAACGAAAAAATATTTGTATCAATCGCGGCTTATCTTGATCTGGATGTCAGAAACAGTATTTTGGATGGGATAAAAAAGGCGAAATATGCTGACAGGCTGGTGTTTGGCATCTGCTGGCAATATGAAGAAAAGATTAGCGTAACGGCCCATTATTTAGACGATCTCAAAGGAAAATGTGAGATCAGAATTCACAAATTCAATTACACGGAATCTCAGGGGCCTTCCTGGGCAAAGAAGAGGGCTGCAGAGATGTACACCAATGAAGAGTTCTTTCTGCAAACCGATGCTCATGTCCGGTTTGCACAAGACTGGGATAGCCTGCTCATTTCGGAGCTTACTGAATTAAAAACCAAATGCAGAAATCCACTGATTTCCTTCCTACCACCAACATTTACCAACGATGTTTTAGAATATACTGATCAGATAGATGTTATCAACTTTCCTGAAATTCTGGCGGTAACACCAGAGCATCTATTTGAATATCAGGAAAATAATGAGAAGAAAACGGGATTCCGGAATTTCCCCAGTCCAATACTTGAACCTGGTTTTATTTTCGGGGAAGGCAAATGGATGCGAGAGGATTTTCACCATGAATCCATTTATTACCTTGGAGAGGAAGTCTATCAAAGTGTAAAAGCCTATACCGAAGGCTATGACTTTTTCTTACCCAAGCAAATCGTTTCATGGCGAAGATCTTACTACCCTTCCAGAATAAAACATTATACCACACATCCCACCAGTGATCCAAAAGAAAAAATAAAAGAGAGTCTAATTTGCCTTCAGGATTTACTTCAACAAAAAGCAATTGAAATTAGTGAAAATGACCAAAGAAGTCTGGAAGATTATGAAGCGTACGCAGCTGTCCGATTCAATCTTGGCAAGTTGAATATAAATGCTGTTTAAGCAATAGTCTAACCTTTTTATCCGGGCTTTTGCTCCTCACTTTCTGCAAATTTTTGGAAGGCTTTTAAATATCCAAGCTGATTTTATTCGGGCCATACATGAATGGAAAGCAACTGGCTGTTAGGTGACAAATTTAATCTTTCCAAAAATTGATTTGCCTATGTTGACTACCTCTTTATTATTGATAATAATGAAAGGGGAGTTGGAGTAGTACTAAGCTAAGTTCTTGCCAGTTTTTGTACGAATGAGGTCCTCAACTACTCCGCCTGCCGGACGGGCGGGGCTCGGACTGACATTATGTTTGGCTTGGTGCTAAAAAGAGGTCCTCGTGCGGGTGGCCGCCCCCTACGCTCGGACTGACAATTGGATTGGCAATTGTCCTGAAAAGAGGTCCTCGTGCGGATGGCCGCCCCCTACGATCGGACTGACAGTAAGTACGCATGTCAGTCAGAGCGGCGACGAGGACTGTCTGGCTTGGCACGAGGTTTTCTTTTGGTGCAAGCCTATAGCTTCAACCCGCAGGGTTCTGTGAACGGGCTCAGCCTCCGGCAACATCTGTCCTCGGTCACCGGTCAAAAACCTCCAACTTCTGACTACAAACCCCCAACTCAAAAAAAGTCCTCAGTTCGTAGTAGCAGTTGGCAGTTTGTTGAGAGTAAACCTTTCTCCCTGTTCCTTTCTCCAAAATAACTCCAACTTCAAACTTCCCCCTAAAACTCCCGATGCTTCGCCTCATCGTAAAGACGTTCTTTGGAGAATTCTTTGAAATAAGCATAGGTTGTCTTCAGGCCTTCTGCCCTATCCACTTTTGGCTCCCACTTCAAAATTTCTTTAGCCCGGGTAATGTCTGGTTTCCGTTGTTTCGGGTCATCTTTTGGCAGGTCTTTATAGATTACTTTCTGGTCAGTTCCTGTTAACTTGATGATTTCTTCAGCGAAGTCTGCAATCGTGATTTCGTTCGGGTTACCGATGTTTACCGGCTGAGCGTAATCCGAGTGTAAAAGACGATAGATACCCTCAACAAGGTCATCAACATAACAGAATGAACGCGTTTGGCTACCATCACCGAAAATCGTCAGGTCTTCTCCACGAAGAGCCTGGCCAATGAAAGCGGGTAATACACGACCGTCGTTTAGTCGCATCCGTGGGCCATAGGTATTGAAAATACGAACGATACGCGTTTCAACGCCATGATAAGTATGGTAGGCCATAGTCATGGCTTCCTGGAAACGCTTGGCTTCATCATAAACTCCACGCGGCCCTACCGGGTTGACATTACCCCAATAGTCTTCCGTTTGCGGGTGCACCAGCGGATCACCATAAACTTCGGAAGTAGAGGCGATTAGCACTCTGGCTTTTTTGACTCTGGCAAGGCCCAGACAATTATGAATTCCCAAAGAGCCAACTTTCAGGGTCTGAATTGGAATTTTAAGATAGTCGATCGGGCTGGCCGGTGAGGCAAAGTGCAGGATATAATCCAATTCGCCGGGTACATGAATAAACTTAGAGACATCGTGGTGATAGAACTCAAAGTTCTCCAGCTTAAAAAGGTGTTCTATATTTCGGAGGTCTCCGGTGATCAGGTTATCCATGGCAATAACATGGTAACCTTCTTTGATAAATCTGTCGCAAAGGTGAGAACCAAGGAAACCGGCTCCACCAGTAATGAGTATTCTTTTCATTGATTAGGCTTTTATCGCTTTTCGTCCAATGGAATAATAGGTAAAACCTTTCTCTTCCATCTCGTCAAGAGCATAAAGGTTTCTTCCGTCAAAGATCACATTATTTTTCAGAGAAGACTTGATCTTATCAAAATCCGGTGTTCTGAAAGCAGGCCACTCGGTCATGATCATCAGGGCATCAGCACCTTCAAGGGCTTCGTACATGCTCTTGGCATATTTTACTTTGCGGCCTACTACACCTTTGACATTATCCATAGCTTCAGGGTCAAAAACAACCACCTTAGCTCCCGCTCTTCTCAATGATTTGATATTATATAAGGCCGGTGCTTCACGAATATCATCGGTATGTGGTTTAAAAGCCAATCCCCACAAAGCAATGGTTTTCCCTTTAAGATCGCCACCAAAGTATTCTTTGATCTGTGGCATCATCTTCGTCTTTTGCTTGTCGTTGACCTTCATCACCGACTTCAAAATCTTGAAGTCATAATCAAACTCACTGGCCGTTTTACCAAGAGCCTGAACGTCTTTCGGAAAACAGCTTCCACCGTAACCAATACCCGGAAATAGAAAACGTTTCCCGATGCGGCTATCCGTACCAATACCACGTCTTACGTTGTCAACGTCTGCACCTGCACGTTCACAAAGGTTTGCAATCTCGTTCATGAATGTAATTTTCATAGCCAGGAAAGAATTGGCGGCATATTTCGTCATTTCAGCGGAACGCTCGTCCATGAAGATTACCGGATTTCCCTGTCGAACCAGCGGAGCATACAATTTTTCCATAATTTTCATTGCTCTTTGTGACTGGGTTCCTACCACTACACGATCAGGTTTCATGAAGTCATCTACCGCTACCCCTTCTCTGAGGAATTCAGGGTTAGAAACCACATCAAAGTCAACCTTGGCGTTTTTCGCAATGGCAGCTGTCACTTTTTCGGCTGTTCCTACCGGTACGGTACTTTTATCAACGATTACGGCATAATCTTTAAGGATTTTACCTAAATCATCCGCCACACCGAGGATATATTTTAAGTCTGCAGAGCCGTCTTCACCGGGAGGAGTTGGCAAAGCCAAAAATATCACTTGTGCTCCTTCAATACCTTCTTCAAGAGAAGTGGTAAAGTTCAAACGACCTGCCTTTGTGTTTCTTTCAAACAAGACTTCAAGACCAGGTTCATAAATGGTGAGCTTGCCTTTCTTCAGGCTTTCCACCTTTTTCGGATCAATGTCTACACATGTCACCGTGTTTCCAGTTTCGGAGAAACAAGTCCCTGAGACCAGACCTACATATCCTGTTCCGACAACAGAAATTTTCATATTCTAAGATTTATGTGTTTCAAAAAGTTGAACAAATGTAAATGAAATCTGAACAATAACACTTGCCGCAAAGTAAAAAAGTCTACATTATTTTTATTCAATGCTGGACTTTTTAATCAAAATAACCCCCAAAGTCTGACATAGCTTAACAAAAAAGTAGACTTTAAATCTAAGACATCATTATACAGGAAAACCTAAATGCTCTGAATAACAGATTGTATTATTCTCATAAAACACCAAATGACAAGTTCAAAGGGCATTCTGAGACACTAATCGTTTGATCCTTCATTTAATATCAAAAGTCCTGAATTTGACCACTTTAACCGCTTAGCCTATTGGGTTCTAAGGTACTTTAGAAGCAAGAAATATGAATATTTGACGTTCATTTCTTGGCGGATAATACCAGATGAGGTAATTTCACCACCAAACTGAAAAAGTTCTTAGTAACCTATTTAAACAATTAATACATTGAATAGAAGAGACGCATTAAACAGAGTCGCTATTTTAATGGGTGGAGCTCTCTCCGCCCCTACGATGGCGGCCTTACTGGAAAGTTGTACTTCAAAAGAGTCGGCTTCGGCTCCTTTCTCCCTTTCAGCAGACTACCAGGAGATTGTCGCTCAGATTGCAGACATTATTATTCCGGCCACAGATACTCCCGGAGCTAAAGAAGTAGGCGTTGGGCCTTTCATCGAAATGATGATCAAAGACTGTTACTCTGATGCTCAGGGAGCTCACTTTAAGGAAGGTCTGAAGATGGTAGAAGACAAAGCCAAAGAAATGGGTGGCAGTTTTATGAGCCTGACCGGTGATCAGCAGATTGAAGTGGTGAAAGCCATGGAGGCTGAAGCCAAAACCGAAGAGCAAAAAGCGAAAGAAGCTCA
This sequence comes from Jiulongibacter sediminis, assembly GCF_001306455.1. Lineage (GTDB taxonomy): Bacteria > Bacteroidota > Bacteroidia > Cytophagales > Spirosomataceae > Jiulongibacter > Jiulongibacter sediminis. The sequence continues at coordinate 775,077 of NZ_LGTQ01000005.1, forward strand.
GATTGACCCGGAAACAGGTAAAGTTAAAGAGGGTTCTGCCGCAGAGGAGCCGGTAACTCCGTTCTTTTTGATAATGAAAGAGCTGACACTGTTTGGCTACTTTACTTCTGAGGTAGGAATGAAAGAAGAACTGGATTATGTGCCAATTCCTGGTCGATATGAAGGCTGTATTCCATTAAAAGAAGGACAAAAAGCATATGCTTTAGGCTAAACTAACCAGAAAATACTGAAGACTTAAGAATAGAATGAATATACAAGGAAAAGCAAAAGAGCAGAATACTTTTGATGCCATCGTGGTGGGTTCCGGTGTTTCAGGTGGCTGGGCCGCTAAAGAATTGACCGAAAAAGGACTCAAAGTTTTAATGCTCGAAAGAGGAAATCATGTGGAACACGTTACGGGGTATCGTGACGCCATGAAAGAGAGCTGGGATTTCCCGCATAGAGGACGTATCGATAAACAAGCTGCTGAAGAATACTGGGCTGTAAAGCGTACAGGGTATGCGGCCAGTGAAGAGAACCGTTATCTTTTCGTAAAAGATACCGAGCATCCTTATAAGGAGAAAAGACGTTTCGACTGGATCAGAGGATACCATACCGGTGGTCGCTCATTGATGTGGGGTCGTCAGTCTTATCGCTGGAATCCCAAAGATTTCACCGCCAATCTGGAAGAAGGTGTTGGTACTGACTGGCCTATTCGTTATGATGACGTCGCTCCATGGTACGATTATGTAGAGCGTTTTGCCGGTATCAGTGGTAGCAGAGATGGCTACGATGTTTTGCCTGACGGGCAATTTCAACCAGCTATGGAACTCAACTGTGTTGAGCAGCATCTGAAAGAAGGAATTGAGAAAAACTTCCCGGGACGTCATCTAACCATCGGGCGTGTGGCTCACCTGACTGCACCTACCGACGAGCAGACTGCTCTTGGGCGTGCCAGTTGTCAATACCGGAATAAATGTATCAGAGGCTGTCCTTACGGTGCCTACTTCAGTACACAGTCAGCTACTTTGCCTGCAGCTCAGAGAACCGGTAATCTTACGCTGATCAATGATAAGATTGTTTTCCAGGTAATCATGGATGATGAAACCGGTAAGGCTACGGGTGTAAGGGCAATCGATCAGAATACAAAAGAAGAGGTAGAATACTTCTCAAAGATCATCTTCCTGAATGCTTCGGCACTTGCTTCAGCATGGATTATGATGCAGACCACCTCTGACCGTCATCCAAATGGCTTGGGTAACCAATCTGACCAATTAGGAAGAAATATCATGGACCATCACCTGGCTTCAGGTGCAGGTGGAATTGTGGAAGGTTTTACAGACAAATACTATTTTGGTAACCGACCAAACGGCGTTTACATTCCGAGGTTTACCAACTGGGGTTCTGACAAGAGAGACTTCACCAGAGGTTTTGGATATCAGGGAAGAGCTTCAAGATCAACGGGTGTTAATGTGGAAGCTACTTTCGGTGCAGATTTCAAAGAAGCAGCCAGCTTACCAGGCGTTTGGAATGTCGGTATCGGCGGTTTTGGTGAAACCTTGCCAGACCCGACTAACCGTATGACCCTTTCCGCCGATAAAGATAGCTGGGGGCTGCCGGTAATTGAGTTTGATGCCGCCTGGGGTGAAAACGAGCAGAAAATGCGTGTCGCCATGCGTGACGAAGCCGTTGCTATGCTTGAAGCTGCCGGTGTCAAAAATGTTTACGGATATAAGGATGAAGAAAAAGCCCCGGGTATCGGTATCCACGAAATGGGAACCGCCCGTATGGGAACTGACCCTTCAAACTCGGTATTGAACAAAAACAATCAGGTTTGGGGAGCAGAGAACGTTTTCGTTACTGACGGAGCGGCCTTTGCCTCATCTTCTTGTGTAAACCCTTCTTTAACCTACATGGCTTTAACAGCCAGAGCTGCTGATTTTGCAGTTTCAGAATTGAAGAAAGGTAATCTGTAATCAGCATAGTAAATGATGAATCAAAAAGCGGTTAGAGTCAAAATCTGACCGCTTTTATTTTAAACAACCCTTTTGAAAAAATGTATATCCAGGGAAAAGTAAAAGAACAAAATACCTTTGACGCACTGGTGGTGGGCTCAGGTGTTTCAGGTGGCTGGGCTGCCAAAGAATTGACCGAAAAAGGTCTGAAGGTTTTGCTCATTGAGCGTGGCCGGCACATTGAACATGTGACGGACTATGAAAACGCTTTGAAAAATCCCTGGGATTTTCCGCACCGTGGACGCCTTTCAAATCAAATGAAAAAAGACTATTGGGCCGGTAGCCGGGCAGGTTTTGCGAACGCAGAAGACATCCTCCCCCATTTTGTCAAAGACAGTGAATACCATTATGAAGAGAAAAGGAGTTTCGACTGGGTTCGTGGTTACCAAACCGGAGGCCGTTCGCTAACCTGGGGCAAACAAAGTTACCGCTGGAATGAAAAAGACTTTCTGGCCAACCTGGAAGATGGTCATGGGGTCGACTGGCCAATTCGTTATGCTGATCTGGCTCCCTGGTATTCGTACGTAGAGAAGTTTGCGGGGATTAGTGGTAGTCTGGAAGGACTGGACGTTTTGCCGGATGGTGAGTTTCAAACGGCTATGCCGCTCAATTGCGTGGAGAAGGATATCAAAGGCTCCATTGAAAAAGCTTTTCCTGGTCGTAAAATGATCATCGGCCGTGCCGCTCACCTTACGAATCCTACAGAGGAACAAATGGCTCTCGGAAGGGCTTCCTGTCAATATCGGAATATGTGTAAAAGGGGTTGCCCGTATGGAGCCTACTTCAGCTCACAAAGTGCGACCCTGCCTGCTGCCAGGAATACCGGTAACCTGACGCTTGTCAATGACAAGGTGGTTTATTCCACAATTTTTGACCCTGAAACGCAGAAAGTGCTGGGCGTCAAAGCGATTGATGAAACCACAGGCGATGAGCACGAGTATTATGGAAAAATCGTCTTCCTGAATGCTTCGGCCATGAATACGGCCTGGATCATGATGCAATCGACCTCTTCAAAACATGCCAACGGGCTGGGTAATGAAAGTGACCAGCTGGGCCGCAATATCATGGACCACCACCTGAACGTTTGGGCCAGAGGCGATGTGGAAGGCTACGAGGATGAATATTATTTCGGTCGCCGGCCAAATGGTATATATATTCCGCGTTTTGCGAATTATGGTGATGATAAAAGAACCGATTTCCTTCGCGGCTTTGGTTATCAGGGCAGTGCTTCACGAGCCATGGGACAACCGTCAGAGAGTAGTTTCGGAGCAGGTCTTAAAGAGGATGCCGGCAAACCAGGGCCATGGAGTTTTGGAATACGTGGATTTGGAGAAACCTTACCCGACCCCAACAACAGAATAACCTTAAGTGAGAACAAAGATAAGTGGGGTCTGCCATATATTGAGTTTGATACCGCCTGGGGACCAAATGAAATGGCCATGCGTAAAACAATCCTCAAAGAAGCCATGGATATGCTCGAAGCCGCTGGTCTGAAAAATGTAAGAGGTGGCGATGAGACACAGAAATCAATGGGTGTTGGAATTCATGAAATGGGAACTGCCCGGATGGGCCATGATTCCAAAACATCTGTTTTGAACAAATGGAATCAGGTTTGGGGAGCAGAGAATGTTTTTGTAACAGACGGTGCGGCCATGACTTCTTCTTCCTGTGTCAACCCATCGCTGACCTATATGGCTTTAACAGCCCGTGCGGCCAATTACGCGGTTGAAGAACTGAAAAAAGGCAATCTTGGGTGATGAATTCATTTGATGCCATTGTGGTGGGATCGGGAATTTCAGGTGGTTGGGCCGCCAAAGAATTAACCGAAAAGGGTTTGAATGTACTCATGCTTGAGCGTGGTAAAAACATTGAGCATGTGAAGGATTATCATACGGCCAATATGCATCCGTGGGAATTTGAGCACCATAATCTCAAGATCCCTTTGGAAGAAGCTAAAGATTATCCCGTACATATCCGCTCAGGAAATACCATCACGGAGGCATCAAAACACCATTTTGTCAAAGATACTGATCATCCATATCTGGAATCAAAACGCTTCGACTGGATTCGGAGCTTTCAATTAGGTGGAAAGTCCATCACCTGGGGCCGGGTAGCTTTACGCATGAGCGATCTTGATTTTGAAGCGAATGCCAAAGAGGGAATTGGAGTCGACTGGCCAATCCGATATAGAGACATCGAACCCTGGTATAATTATGTAGAGCGTTTTGCCGGGATATCCGGGAGTTATGAAGCTCTTCCCTATTTACCGGACAGTATCTTTCAAAAACCTTTTGATCTCACCTGTGTGGAGCAGCATATGCGAGAGAAGGTTTTGGAAAAATTTGGAGACCGATATGTGATACCGCCCCGTCAGGCCCATTTAACTGAACCCACTGAGGAACAAATGGCTCTGGGCCGGGCAAGTTGCCAGTCGAGAGCTATGTGCTGGCGTGGTTGCCCTTACGGGGCTTATTTTAGCACTCAAGCTGCCACATTGCCTGCTGCAAGACTAACCGAAAGACTGACGGTTAAAACAAATGCGATTGTTCATGAGGTGATTTATGATGATCAATTGCAAAAAGCAACGGGCGTACGGGTCATTGATCAACTAACCAAGGAAGAAACGGAGTTTTTTGCTCCAATTATTTTCCTCAATGCCTCAGCAATGGCCAGTACTTTCATTCTTTTAAATTCTAAATCCAAGCGTTTTCCGGAGGGTCTTGGGAATGACAGCGGCCAGCTTGGGCACAATTTAATGGATCACCATTTTGATGCCGGAGCACGTGCGGAAATGCCCGGCTTTGAAGACCAATATTATTACGGTCGACGACCGAACGGCTTTTACATTCCAAGATTCAGAAACGTAGACAGTGATAGACGGGATTACCTTCGTGGCTTTGGATATGAGGGTGAAAGTCGGAGAGTCCGGGGGGAGGAATCGCCGGAAACTATTGGAGCGGGGCTCAAAGAAGCCATCACTCGGCCGGGTCCATGGGAGGTCAATCTCACCGGTTTTGCCGAAACCCTACCCTATTATGAGAATAAGGTATGGATTGACGACAGCAAGAAAGATCAATGGGGTTTGCCGGTACTTCACTTTTCTGCCGAAATTGGCGAAAATGAACGTAAAATGCGAACTGATATGATGAATGACGCCGCCGAGATGCTGGAAGCTTCCGGGGCGAAAAACATTGAAACTTTTGATAACAAAAGAGGCTACGGTCGCTGCATTCATGAAATGGGTACTGCCAGAATGGGCCTTGACCCAAAAACCTCAGTGCTAAACGAGTGGAACCAGATTTACGGAGCTCAGAATGTTTTTGTGACCGACGGAGCATGCATGACATCCTCTTCCTGTGTTAACCCTTCGCTAACTTACATGGCCCTAACCGCCCGAGCGGCGGATTATGCAGTACATCAATTGAAGAAAGGAAGCCTCTGAAAGTAGTTGTAAAGAGTCCTTTGTATACTTCTCAAACAGCCATTTCTGTCTTGATTTGAAACGAAAGAAAGTCTTTCTTTTCTTGTAGTAATCTTAATTTTTCGTCTTCTCTTTCGGGGAATCTCTTTTCTTTAGAAAATAACCTCTTCCGAAAATCATTTCATAATCTATTTACTATAATATACTTATAAGAAAATAGCGACTTTTTTAAAGCTAAAAATGGCCTGCTCTTTTTTGAAAAAAAATGACTACATTTAGAAAACCCACTGAGTATAAGTAACCTCTGATCTAACTACTATAATGTCATGGAAAATTTCAACCGGTCAAGAACCGCTATGTTCGCTACGGGTAACACCACCCGTTTTTGTTTCTTTCTCAGAAAATTTTCAAACATACCCATTCCCCTCCTTCTTTTTCTTCTGATAAGCCAGACTCTGCAGGCACAAAACCCCTCGGCCGTTCAGAGAACCGAATCGGAGGAGATTCAGGCCGATTTTATTTTCGAAAAAAAAGGCCTGTTGATTCCAAGAATGAGTACCACAGACCGTTTGCTAATCTCATCACCCAGGGAAGGCCAACTGGTGTATGACCTTACCGCTCATCATTTTTACTTTTATAATGGAACCGAGTGGGTCGTGCAATCATCTGCATACAGTCAGGAGGAAGTCATCGGACTGATTGATTCTCTCAGTAGTGGCTATAATTCCGCCTTGATGAATGCTCAGAAATTTAATGAATCGATCCTGGCCTCGGGTATTTTCAATCTTCCTTCGGCAAATGCCGTCGCCGATGGCGAGCGAAAACCCATTCAGGGTAGTGTGTGGTCGCTTACCGGAAATAAGAACGCCCAAAGGCATGCCTCTCCACCAGTAATTGGTACCTCCGATTACACACCACTGGTTTTCATCACCAATAATGAAGAAAGGCTGCGAATCGACGAAAACGGAGCCTTGCACATGAGCGGAAGCCTGAATGTGGGTGAAGACGCCATCATTGGAAGAGATCTGGAAGTAAAAATGGATGTCTACCTCAACCAGGAGGGCGGCTCTACATCCATCTTTGGCTCTGCCACTCTTCATGATGATTTAACAGTAAAAAAGAACCTGACAGTAAATACTGAGGGTGGGATGACCCAAATCAAAGGGCCTTCTATTCTGGGCGGAGCTGCGGAAAACCCATCTATGTTTATGGGCCACGTTCAAATGAACAAAGATTTGGATGTCAATGGTAATACCCGGCTAAAAAATATTTTACAGGTGGATGGAGCTACTGACCTCAAGTCTGGTCTGGTGGTGGAAGGACCAGCCGATTTAAATTCAACACTTGAACTGGAAGGGTCTGCCCAACTAAATGGCCCCGTCACCATTGAAGGCAATACGCTTATTAACGACCGCCTGACTGTTTTCAAAGATGTACCAGATGGTCAGTTCGTTGCTACTTTTATCAATGGAAATAGTGGCGATGGAGACGGGATAAAAATCAAACTCGGAAAAAACCGAACGGTGTTCACACCTCCGGTCATTAACCTTCTGACCTCTGATCAGGTTCAAAAAATGAGGGATCTGATCGCCTGCACCACCGATCCGAATGTCAAAGTGAACTTGTTGAAAGATATTGTCATAGAAGGAACAATTGAGGACGTTCAGGTTTTGGCAGGTCTCACTGTAGGCGTAGGCAATTTTATCATTGACATGATAAATAAGACCTTTGATGGCTTCAATATCAATCCTTCAGTACCCCGGGTGGTAATTACGCCGGCTGTAGTGGTTGAAGGTGTGGAAATTACCCCTGAACTGGCTTTTGGGCCCGTTCCCATCCCTGCAATTGATCCAATCCCCACCCTTCCACATTTTGATCTTAACGATCTCAATTCTGTCATTGAGCCAGACATTCCTGCCATCAATATCGAAGATCCTGCCTTCTGGGGAATTCCGAATATTTGTACGGCCGATGTAGGAACTCCCCTGAACAATAGAAATGAGTTCATTCATTTTGCAGACGCTCAAAATCAAAAAATGGGCAGCATCCGGGCCGTTTCACTGACCGACTGGTCTGCCAATTATCTGGATCCTGTTTTTCTATTTTCTTTAAGAAATGCTCTGAAAAGTGCGACGGATAAAAAGCATGCGAAATACCACTTCAGCACACTTATTACCGGGGCACTGAAAGATTATGCGAAAATTGGTGTGGAATACAGCTCAGGAAATGGTGATTATGCCGAATGGCTCCAAAGAAAGAATCCCGGGGAGTTCATCAGCCCTGGCGATATCGTCGGAGTGATCGGAGGCGAAATCACAAAAGAACTTGAACACGCTGAGCAGGTGCTGGTTGTCTCTCACAACCCTATTGTTTTAGGAAATACTCCTCCGGAAGGTTTAGTAAATCTGGGCAATAATATCGCTTTCATGGGACAGGTTCCTGTCAAAATTACCGGACCTGTAAAAACCGGGGATTATATCGTGGCTGATCTGAAAATTCCCGGCTATGGATATGCCAAGGACATTGCAGAAATGACACCGGAAGATTTCAGAATCTGTGTTGGCCGATCTTGGGAAAACCGATCTGAAGACGGACCGAAACTAGTCAATACTGTCGTTGGAATTCACAATGGTGATTACTTCAAAATTCTGAAAAAATACGACGATAAATTCAGACAGAGTGAAGAGCGACTTGATCTGTTGGAGGCTAAAGTAGACGCCCTTTTGCAACAAAAGCCTCCGATCCGATGAATCTGAAGAGAAGAGTAATTAGGGGTTTCCTGATTTCTTGGTTCTGTTTTGGCTTCTCTGTTTGCCCTGCTCAGCAGAATGCTAAAGCCGGGCCGGAAGAGATGCTTCATTGGCTTTCAGAACTCTATGAGGCAGGGGTTTTTATGACCGAAGATTCGCTTCAGATCAATCAGGAGTCACTTGAATTGCTTCGAAATGAAGACTATAGAAACCTGATTTATCCGGAGATTTATAGCTGGGAGATTACCAAAAGGCTGATTGAGGCCAGGCGACTAAAACCAGCCTTTTGGTATATGATCAATTTATACCCTCAGAACGATCAGAATAAAGATCTCGTGGTGAAGGCCATGCTAACCTACGACTCTATTTTTCAAATGGACAAGGTATTGATCAGTACATTCTACACTTACTGTTACATGGATCCGGAAATTGGTCAGATTGTGGATGGAGACCCACGTATTGATGCCCCCCATATTTTAGAACAGAAGCTTCATTTTGTCAGAGAAATCATCTTCTACATGGAAGAATTTAAAAGGAATAATCAGCCTTCGGAATAATCATTTTTGACAAAGAATATTCGATTGAGAGAATACATTTAGTCGTTTCGTTTTAAAACTGTCAGATAATTATATCCCTCTGAGCAAGAACAACTTTCTTTAACCCTTTGGCAATCGGAAAATATCATTTGTTTGAAAACAATAAGCGTTTGAAGCACCAGAGCCAGACAGCTATGGAAAGTTAAACTTGCTCTTCTTCGTATCTTCCCTTTCTTATTGAAATAAAATGATGAAGAAAATAGCATTTCTCCTGTTATGCAGCCTTTCCCCTGTACTTCTGGTCGCCCAGCTTCAGGCTCCCAAAGACCTCAGAACTGAATATCTTACCGGAACTCCATTAATTGATATCGAACAACCTCGTCTGGGCTGGATCAATGAAGCTCAAGGAAATGAAAAAGGTCAAAAACAGACGGCCTATGAAATTCGGGTTTCAGAAACCCAAGAAAACTTGATGACAGGAAATGTCTGGTCAACCGGCAAAGTATTATCATCTCAAAATCAACGTGTTGAATACCGAGGAAAGACCTTAAAATCAACACAGCAATACTGGTGGCAGGTGAGAACATGGGACAAAAAAGATAAAGTCTCTGAATGGTCGGCACCAACCAGCTGGCGAATGGGTTTGCTCGAGCCAAACGAATGGAAAGCCGTCTGGATTGGTGCTCCCTGGCAGGGTGAAGATGCCATACCCAAACCACCTGGTGGCCCGCAGGAACGAACAAAGATTTTGCCACCACCGGCTCCCTATTTGAGAAAAGGTTTTGACGTCAACAAACCAATTCAATCTGCGGTGGTTTTTACCACCGGACTAGGCTATTTTGAATTTTATGTAAACGGAGAGCTTGTTAGTGACGATAAATTAGTGCCTAACCAAACCAATTATAGTAAAAGACCTGGTCTTGAAAAAAATTACATCGGCGTGCCGGATAAGTTTGAGGCCTATAAAGTTTTTTATCTGGCCTATGATCTAACGGATCATTTAAAAAGTGGGAAAAATGCCATTGGGGCCATTTTAGGCAATGGATTTTATAATGCTCCAAAATTTTGGACGCAATCCTACGGTTCTCCTCGTTTTATTGCTCAATTACAAATCACCTATGATGACGGTACGACGGAGACTATCATTTCTGATTCGAGTTGGAAAGCCGAAAAATCACCTATCCTTATGGATTTGGTCTATGATGGTGAGATTTATGACGCCCGAAAAGCCATTCCTGACTGGGCCTCTGCTGACTTTGATGACCGTCAATGGCAGAAAGTTATTGAGCGAAAAGCTCCTTTTGGTGAGCTCAGAGCCCACACGGCCGAGCCAGACAAAGTCACCAAAACTTATCAGCCCACGGCTATTGAAAAACTAGGCAATGGTCATTACAAAGTCCAATTTCCGGAAGAAATAAGCGGATGGGTAAGACTTAATAATGTGGAAGGGCCTGCTGGTCAAAAAGTGCACATTACCTTCAATGGCAATCTTTACTCCGGAGAAAACACCTATTATTTTGCCGGAAAAGGCAAAGAAAATTATGCCCCAAGGTTCAACTGGTTTGTATTTAGCGGAATTGAAATCACAGGTTGGCCAGGTGAGCTGAAACCTGAGATGCTAACAGCTGAAGCAGTCAACACGGATGTGAAGGAGAATGCCTTTTTTGAAACCTCCAACCCACTTTTTAATCAGATCAATGACATCTGGAAACGCTCTCAGATGGACAATATGCATGGGGGAATTGCCTCTGACTGTCCACACCGTGAGCGGTCAGGTTATACCGGTGACGGGCAGGTGGCCTGCCCTACCGTAATGCATAATTTCGATGCCCGGGCTTTTTACCAAAAATGGGTTTCAGACATGCGGGAAGCCCGTATTCCTGAAACGGGTTATGTACCTAATGGAGCACCATGGCAGCCCGGCTGTGGTGGTGGCGTAGCCTGGGGAGCAGCCATTAACATTATTCCATGGGAATATTACCTTCAATACGGAGACCATAGAATGCTAAGCGACAATTATGATGCGATGAAGGGTTACCTCGATTATATGGAGACGTGGATAACAAAGGAAGGAATCATGTATAGTCAGCGGGAAGGACAGGACGGAAAGCCTCTTAAATGGTGGAACCTGGGAGACTGGGCTGGTATTTGTACAGACTGCCTACCAGATGATGCTTTGGTGCATACCTTCTATTATTGGTATTCACTGGATATTACAGTAAAAGTAGCTTCCATTCTGGATCACCCAGAGGAAGCTCTAGAAATGAGAACAAGAGCCATTGAACTCAAAAATGCCTTTCATCGATATTTCTATGATGAAGAGACGATGTCTTATGGTGATTATGGGTCTAACATTTTCGCTTTAAAAATGGGCGTTCCGGCCGATCGATATTCAAAAGTAAAACAGGCTTTAATTGAGGAAATTGAGCGGAACAATGGGCACTTAAACACTGCCATTTTCGGTACGCGTTTCTTTTTTGAGGTTTTGGCAGAGAATGGCCTGAATCACCTGGCCTATGAAGCCATGAATAAGAGAACCGAGCCCGGCTTCGGTCATTGGATTGAACTTGGCGGTACCACTTCCCGGGAGCACTGGGACGAAAGCGGCAGTCATAACCATCCCATGTTTGGTGGTGGGCTCGTTTGGCTTTACCGAAATCTTGCTGGTTTAAACTTTGATGAATCAAAACCAGGCTATGAGCATTTAATTTTTAAACCTTTGCCTGCAGGTGATTTACAATATGCTCGCTATGAGACAGAGACCCCATTTGGTACTGCAGGAATTCACTGGGAGAAAGATGACAAAATTCTTAAAACAAAATTAACAATACCGGTGGGGAGTAACGCTACATTTTACCCGCCTGAAGGTGACTTTAATTCGATAAGTGTAGATGGACATAGAAGTGATCGATCTGAAGGGATTGAAATGAAAAATGGCACTTTTGAGTTGCAAAGTGGGGTTTACAACTTTTCTTTTAATCCATAGTTTATTGATATTTCTTTCCTGATGTAGAGACCAAAGGTTTGCTTCTTTTTGAGATTGAACTTATTATTGAAGTTTCTGACAAACCTTATAATCAAAAGAGTATGGCCAAATCTGATTTAAGCTCAATGACTCAGGAGGAACTTCACAAAAAAGAAAAAGGGCTCAAAATGCTTATTGCCTTTTTTATTCCGATCATCCTTCTCCTTTTTTTCTTTGTCTTAAAGGATTTCCTAGAAGGAAAAGAGATGGACTGGTCAATGCTTACCATTGCCATTTGTACTTTGGCAGGGCCTATCACAATTTACCCCCAATTTCAGGAAGTGCGGAAAGAGCTTTCATCAAAGAGAACGTAACAATGAATCTTGAAAAGGCATAAATTGGCTAAACGGCCACCCTCTTCCCTGACCTGGCAGCCTCATAAACGGCATCGATCACTCTAAGATCTTTCAAACCCTCCAAACCACAAATGTGATCAGGAAGTGTTTTTTTGTTTAACAGATATTTAGCCATTTCATCCATTTGAACCTGTTGCTGATTGGTTTGAGGAAAATCAAATTCATCGCTCCGGGTTCTTCCTTGGAAAGGACCATAGCTTATGGCCGGGCTTAACTCAAAGAAATTATTTTCAGCTGACGCAAAAAGCCGGTCGATTTGAAATGAAGAACTGGCAACGCATGAGGCTATCGTTCCATTAGCAAACTCCATACTCCAATGAATTGATTCTTCCACTTCTTTAAAAACATCAGGATACAACTTTTCGCCAAATCTAGCGGTTATAGCCACCGGCTCTAAACCAGTTACATAGCGAGCACCCTGAACGCAATAGACTCCAAGATTTTGAAGACAACCACCGCCGGAAAGCTCAGGATTCAAATGCCAGTCAGAAGGATCAATATTCGTAGAATTATAGCCCAAGCCCGCTTCAATATAGCGTACCTCACCATAAACTTTTTCTTGTCCCAGTTTCATCATGTGCTGATTGTACGGCTCAAAATGTAAACGATATCCCACGGCTAATTGAACTCCCGCTTTATGACATCCCTCTATCATTTCCTCGCATTCTGCAGCGGATATCGCCATTGGCTTTTCTACAATCACATGCTTCCCAGCCCGGGCTGCTCTAATGACATATTCTTTGTGCATACCATTGGGCAAAATCACGTATACAACGTCAATGTCTTTATTATCAGCTATCTGATCAAAAGTTTCATAATTATAAACGTTCTTCTCAGGGATGTTATATTTCTTTCGCCAAACCGGAATTTTAGATGGGGTTCCAGTCACAATGCCGTTAACTTTACAATATTTTGAGACCGCAATACCTTCGGCCATATAGTTGGCATAACGACCCAAACCCACAAGAGCCACGTTGAGTTTTTTATCTTCAAAAAAAGAGCTTGGTTTTATCAAAGGGACAGATATTACGCCGGTGGCCATTTTCTTTACAAAAGATCGTCTGTTTTCCATGTGCACTGCAATTTGATTCGGAAGATAAGAAAAGGAGTAGTACCATCTGTCCCTTATTTGATTAACGGCAAGTAATTTCGGAGTTTTCAAATTTCTCGATATTCCATAAACAGAGAATTACCCCTGCCAAGTCCTGCCCCAACCTACTCTCAGATCTGTTGAGTAGTCGAACCAATTGAATTCTTGATCTACTGGCCTTCAAGGAGACGGATTGGCCTACCTATTATTGTAGTCCAATATTATCAATTGAAAATGAATTTAAAACTTAGCATCGCGGCATTCTCGCTTGGCCTTATTTTCACGGGATGTACTTCAAATGCGGAAGAAGAGAAAATGGAAGTGGCTGAAAAAGCCTGGATTACACTTTTTGACGGTGCTTCTACCGATGCACTCCGAGGCTATGCCATTGATGAATTTCCTGTAGGTGTCTGGTACGTGGAAAACGGAACTCTTATTACAAACCCGGATACTTTAAACCGTGACCTGATAACCAAAGAACAGTTTGGCGACTTTGAACTGGAATATCAATGGGCCGTCGATACAGCAGCTAACTCGGGTGTGTTTATTCACGTCCAGGAAAAAGCTGCTATGGAAGCCGGAAACGGTAACAGCCCAAACTGGCTTGAAAACTGGGAGTTTCAGGTTCTTGATGATCTTCATTTCCCAGATACCGCTGTGGTCCGCTCAGCCGGCTCTTTATATGATCTGATTGTTCCGGAGAAGAAGGTTCTTAAACCAATTGGTGAATTTAATTCGGCCAAAATCATTCATAAAGATGGACATGTAGAACATTGGTTAAATGGAGCCAAGGTGGTACAATTCGAGATTGGAAGTGATGAGATGAATGAATTACTATCAAACAGTAAATTCTCTGAGAACAAAGCTTATGGAACAGATACTCTCGGTCATATCATGTTTCAGCATCATGGGCAAAAAGTATATTACAAAAACATAAGAGTTAGAGAAATTTAATTCCTCCACCCTTTTCACTCCTAAAGCCGTCATTCAAGTTTGTTTGACGGCTTTTTACTTATTATTCAAAGGTAAAATTATAGGCTAAAGAGACTATTGGTGCTCCGAAAACCGTCAATTTGTAAGGTTTAGTCACTAAGTCCTCTTTCCGGAAAAATACTGAATAGGCATTCTTACGACCATAGAGATTATACACGGTGAAGTTCCAGTTACCATTGAACCTTTTCTCTTTCATGCTGGGGCGATAAATATTCCATGAGAAATCAAGTCTGTGGTAATCCGGAATACGATCATTATTCCGAATCCCATAAAATGGAAAATTAGTCTCTGCAAATCGTATAAACCCTTGGGGAGTAGTAAATGGACGACCACTCGAGTACGTAAAATTGAAAGAGAAATCATGGTGATCTCCCTGATTGATGACGACTGTACCATTAAAGGTATGTGGCCTGTCATAATTGGCCGCGTACCAGTTACCAAAATTAACCTGCTGATTAAAAGAGGGCCCCTCATTCACTTGATTTAGGGAGCGGGAATAGGTATAATTGATCCAGCCGGCCAGCTCGCCTTTCTTCTTCTGAATCATCAGTTCTAATCCGTATGACTTATTAATACCCTGTAAAAGCTCCGTTTCTGGTGAAGACTGTAACAAAAAGCTAGCCCCGGGCTTGTAATCAATAATATTATCGGTATGACGGTAATAGGCTTCTGCTGAGAATTCATAAATCTGAGAACCGAAGTCCTGAAAATAACCTACAGTGTAAAGGCTACTCACCTGTGGTTTTATATAGATATCTGAGGTTTTCCAGCGGCTGGTGGGAATTGGCGTTGTAGTGTTAGAAATCACCTGCAAGTACTGCCGCAATAGATTATACCCAAACTTCAGAGAGGTTTTATTACTCAAGGCAACACGAAGCCCGATACGAGGCTCAAAACCTCCATATTGAGAAATGATCTCATTTTTGGCAAAAGAAACGGTGTCTACAAAGTTGATCTCATTTCTCTCCGTTCCTTCTTCAAAAAGTGGTCTTTTGGCCGGGCCAGTATTTCTGAAATCAGAATAACGGATACCGGCTGAAAGCGTCACTTTATCGTTAATTTCAAACTGGTCCTCAATGCCTATTCCTAATTCCAAACCATACTCCAAATCAGTTTCTACCGGATTGACCGAGGGACTGGTTCCAGGAATTAATTCGCCGGGATTTAATTGATATTGCGTAGCATCCGCCACAAACTCCAGGGTGTGTTTGCCGGCATAGTAATTCATATTGGCTTTCGCCTGTTTATATCGGATATTCTGAGCGATTTCCACGACATTTTCTGACTGAAACTCCGGTAATAGAATAGAAGGATCGTATTGAGAGGAAACCAGGGTCGTCTGCAGATTGAGTTTATCACTAAATGCAGTAAACCAGCTTCCGGTAAAGTTAAGCGTGGAGTAACGGTACTGACTGCTGGTGGCATTGATCTCCTGAATAGTACCTAAGGCCTCGGTTTGAAAGAAATCATAACTGTAATAAGCAGTTGCAGTTACCGTATTTTTGTCATTGATTTTGCCGAAGAGTTTCGCCGAGCTATCATAGAATTTTGCCTTTATGTCTTGCAACGATTTGGCAAAAATTGGGAAAGCCCAGTCGTTTAATGCCGCACGACCACTCACCATAACCCCTAAACGATCTTTAATGATGGGCACATCCATTTTGACTCGGTTAGAAACCATCGAAACTCCCCCTTTCAATTTGAATTTATTCAGATCGGGTTGAGCCAAAGTCACATCAAGTACCGCAGCGGCACGCCCACCATAGCGTGAGGGCACAGTTCCTTTGTAGAGGTCAAAATTTGAAACGGCCTCTGAAGGAAAAGCCGAGAACAGGCCAAACATATGAGTTGGGTTGAATATTGGCCCTCCATCAAGTAAAAGAAGGTTTTGATCTGTAGTACCACCACGAATGTTGACGCCATTTGAAGCCTCACCCACACTACTTACGCCTGGCAACATTTGTAATCCACGAAGGATATCAACTTCTCCCATGGCCGTGGGTATTTTTTCCAGCGTTTTTATGTTCAATGTAGAAACTCCGAGAAGTGGCCTTTTTAAATTATCAGATCGGTCAGTCTTGATGATCACCTCTTCCAACTGACTGGAGACCTTTTCCAACCGTATCACTCTTTCAGGCATGTCAGGCCCACCTTCAATGGAAAACCTTTTCGGTACATAACCAACATATCGAATGACAACAGCAATTCTTTGAGCCGGAACCAGAAAACTAAACCGACCGTCAAGGTCTGTTGAGCCGGCCATTTCTCCAAAATTCAAACTGACTGTAGCCCCGGGTAAAGGCTCATTATCAGCACTATCAAGCACAACCCCTTTAAAATTATACAGATTTTGAGCAATAGACTGAAGCGAAAAAACGAACAGAAGAGCAGTAAAAAAATATCTTTTCATGTGTTTAGTTTCTATTTATTTTCAACGGTCACATGCGACCCCTGCCAGCCGCAGGCAGGTTTGATGATTGAAATAATCATTCTCTTGTGTGATTAATGATTATTTCAATCATGTTGGTTTCATGATTTAATCGATCCAGTTGATAGGTTGAACAGAAGTGCGGTTTACGCTTTCATTACATGGGGCCAAAGGTGGCCGGGTAGTGTCTGCACCTGATGGCTCAGGATTAGATTCTCTTGCCTGGAAACCAACGGCTTTAACACCATTAATTACATCTGCCCTATCCAGAAAATAATGGACGGTATGAACTGAAGACACCACAAAATACCCTCCAACGCTCTCTGAGCGATTGGTCGAAGATGTCATATTGCCAATTAAAGCGGTTGAAGGTGTATCAGCCAGGCCACCACTATTTTGATTCTGATCAATCAAAAGCTTCAGGTATTTATAAGCTTTGTCATTGATTGCATGTTGTTTGATCTCAATAACAGCACCGTTTCTTGTGTAGAGTGGTACTTCAGCCACCTGCTTTCCTACCAGACTTCGGCCATCGATAAACGCGTCATTCATAGCATTAAGCGTGTTGGAGTAGATGATTTCCCAACAAGGCTTTTCACATTTATAATCATAGGTTACGTTATACCTGATCAATAACTGATCTGACACACAAACGCCTTCTGCCTCTCCGGGATTGCGGTAATATCGGCCTCCATAGCATTCTGTACAATAATTCTGTTTTTCGTACGATTTCCATGTCCAGTAATAGGCATCACCCTTACCTTCTGGCTCATCCATATCCAGATAAATTTTATGACCGGCTGCCGTGATATCCCGTACCCGTATACCATCAGAAACGAACTCCTGATACACCTTTTTTATCGGTGAGACCGTCTTTAGCACCTGAGCGTCTGATTGATAGCTATTTCCGTTTGAGAGGTCGAAGAATAATTGATATGATCGTCCGTTCTCAGCCTTGAAGCCCTCAGGGAAAGAATACGTTCCGGCGTCAAAATGACTTAAGTTTACCTTTTCAGAATCATCAACTAAAACCCAAACATTCGCATCTTTAATAGGCTCGAAAATACTTGAGGAGGAAGAGATACTGCTCGGTTTTGAGTTTCTAAGACTGACATAATTGCCAGTCTCCTGATCGGTAAGGTTACCATCTACCACAAGAATGGAATCTGTTAATCTGAAGGCCGTATCAAAAGGCTCGATACAAGAAAACATCCAGAGGAAAATAAACAGCCCGGGTAGAAGGCGGATTGATTTAATGCTTAACTTTTTCAGTGCAAAATGATTTAAGTGACGCAAATCACGGAAAATTATTATTTATACTTTAATTTTTGCCAATCTAAAAGTCAAATAAATCTACCGATTCGTAGAACTCGTAGATAGCCCAAACCCCAGCCTATGCAAATAGCCATCATTGGAAACGGAATCAGTGGAATTACAGCCGCCAGATACCTTAGAAAAGATTCAGATCATGAGATTACTGTTATTTCCTCCGAGACTGATTATTTCTTCTCGCGAACAGCCCTCATGTATATTTACATGGGTCATATGAACTATGAGCATACCAAGCCCTTTGAAGACTGGTTTTGGGAGAAAAACAAGATCAATTTACTCAACAGACATGTTGAAGAAGTTGATTTTGATCATAAGAACCTACGTTTTTCAAACGGAGAAACTTTTGCCTACGATAAACTCATTTTGGCCACGGGCTCTTCGCCGAATAAATTCGGCTGGCCGGGACAAGACCTTAGGCGGGTTCAGGGTCTTTATAGCTATCAGGATTTAGAGGCTCTTCAAAGTTACTCAGACGAAATAGAAACCGCAGTTATTGTAGGTGGGGGCCTAATTGGAATTGAACTCGCCGAAATGCTCAAATCAAAGGGTAAAGAGGTGATTTTCTTGGTACGGGAAGCCTCTTTTTGGAACATGGTGCTACCCAAAGAAGAATCCGAGATGATCAATCAACATATTCTTGAACACCATATTGACCTTAGGTTAGAAACCGAAATCGCTGAAATTCTGGATGATGGTCAGGGCAATGTCAAAGGGGTGAAACTCAAGGATGAAAGTATTATCGACTGTCAATTTGTAGGTCTTACAGTCGGTGTTCATCCTAATATTAGCTTTCTAAAAGACACAAAACTGGCTACGGAAAAGGGAATTTTAGTCAATGAGTTTCTCGAAACCAATATTCCTGATGTATACGCCTTAGGAGACTGTGTTCAGCATCAAAATCCGCCTCCTGGTAGAAGGCCGTTGGAGCAGATCTGGTATACTGGCAAAATCATGGGCGAAACCATTGCAAAGACAATTCTTGGTGATAAAACTACCTATCAACCAGGTGTTTTCTATAACTCTGCTAAGTTTTTGGATATTGAATACCAAACCTACGGAGCCGTACCGGCCACGCCTGAAGAAGGAACAGAAGACTTTTATTGGCAAAGCCCGGTGGAGCATAAATTGGTAAGAATTCATTTCAAAAAAGACACCAAGGCTGTGACCGGCGTAAACACTTTTGGCATTCGGATGCGTCAGGGAATCTGGCAAAACTGGATTGAAAAAGAAACGTCTGTTGAAGAAGTTTTAATTAATCTTGGTAAAGCTAATTTTGACCCGGAATTCTTCAAAAAACATGAACAGGATATCATTGAAGCCTATAATGAGCAATATGGGGCTTCACTAAAACTTAAAAATAAAAAGACTGGCCTGATGGCTATTTTTCAATAAGCAAAGACATGAAAAACACAGGCATATTTCTAATTCTAACGGCATTGGTGCTTTGGATAGCCCTCCTCTTCGGTAATACCTATAAACTGACTCCTGAAATTCTTTTAGAAACCGCTTCACAAGAACATGCCGATTTACTACGGCCAAAACTTGAAGACCTTTTTGACCAGGAACACTCAAATGTTTTCTCCTTCTCATCATCCATCAAAAATGCAATAACGGAGGTCAATAAGGAACTGGATGCTGAAGGGAAATCTGACCAGAAAATTTATGACACCTATGAGTTAAGTCTTACCAAGGCTGCGGGTGATGGTCTGGTTTCGAATAACAAAGGTTTACTTTTCGGCTTAGTTTTTTCTTTGCTTGTACTGGGTGCATTGATGTTCATTCTACCTGATTTAAACCTTTTGCCCGGCATTAAAAATGACGGTATTTTCCACCACCCCGGTACTTCGGTAAAATGGCTCGGTATTATTCTCGGTGCCTTATTGATTATCTTTTACATCCTGTTGTATTTCTTCCCGCATTTTATTGCGAACTGGATCATCGTTTTAGATCCTCTGAGCAATTTTATGAATGGCAATAAGGCCAGCCAATGGTTTTTATATGGCTTCCTGTATACGATTGCAGTGCTGGTGATGGGGATCAGAATGTTGGTTAAATACCGCCATAGCAAGTATCAGATGATCAGAACGGGCTCAGTGATGTTCTTCCAGCTCATTTTTGCATTCATGATTCCTGAGATATTGACGAAGTTGAATATGCCTTCGGCGGATTTAAAGAATATGTGGCCGCTGGATTACTCGTTTTTCTTTGATTACCGTATCGACCAGAAAATAGAAGCCGGCACACTTGGGATTTTCATGTTTGTTTGGGGTATTATTTTATTCGCTGTAGGAGTGCCCGTACTGACCTATTTCTATGGCAAAAGATGGTATTGCAGCTGGGTTTGCGGCTGTGGTGGGCTTGCAGAAACACTGGGCGATCCCTTCCGTCAGCTTTCTAATAAAAGCCTTAAGGCCTGGAAAATAGAACGTTGGATGATTCATGCTGTACTTGTTTTTGCTGTCATTATGACCATTGGCGTAATTTATACCTATATGAGTGGTAACTCGGCAATTTTCGGAGTGATTGATACCGGAACATTAAGATATTACTATGGTTTTGCCATTGGCTCCATTTTCTCAGGGGTTGTGGGTACCGGCTTCTATCCTTTAATGGGAAATCGTGTTTGGTGTCGTTTTGGTTGTCCTTTGGCAGCCTATTTGGGTATTGTGCAACGCTTTAAAAGTCGCTTTAGAATAACAACCAACGGTGGCCAATGCATTAGCTGTGGCAACTGTTCTACTTACTGTGAACAAGGTATTGATGTCAGATGGTATGCTCAGCGTGGTCAGGATATCGTGCGTTCTTCTTGTGTGGGTTGTGGTGTTTGCTCAGCTGTTTGTCCTCGTGGGGTTCTGAATCTCGAGAATGGGCCTGAGGCAAGTCGAAACATTTGAGATTATAACTTTCTAAACAATAAGTCAATTCTTAATAAAATGTCAAGCCTGTTTAAAAGTTAGCAGAATAGGACATCAAAAGGCTATTTTGCTCACTTTCAATTTAACCAGGCCCTCATGACAACTAAAAGTTTCAGATTTCAACCCTTTAGGTTTAGTGTAACTTTTATCGTACTTACCCTAATTATCTTTCCCTCCTTTGGCCAGGAAAAGTATTTAAGATGGGTTGGAGATAGTGAGTTTAACGCTGAAACGGACGACCCCAATTTTTCACCTTGCGGGCCTGAAGCGAAAGTCCTGCAATACTTCAATACCAATGCCGGACCGCAATATGCTGGCGAAAAACCGGCCTTGATCCGGCATTTTAACTCTAACTACAAAGCTCCAGAAAATAATCATCAATCCGGTATGGTAAGAATTCGGTTTGTGGTGAATTGCGAAGGTAAGGCCGGTCGATTCCGACTTTTAGAGGCTGATGAAAATTATGCTCCTTTCTCTTTCGATTCATCCATTACAGATCAACTTTTGAGACTGACCCGAGAAATCAAGAATTGGCACATCCTGCCGTATGGTGAAACAACTACAGATTATTATTTCTATTTGATTTTTAAGATTAAAGACGGCCAAATCATTGAAATACTTCCGTGATGAGATACATTTTAACTTTCCTTTTCATAGCCTTTTCAATTGAGGTGTTGGCTCAGATAAACTGTGAAGCATACCGTCATGAAGGAGATTCCCTTAAATACAAGGCTTGTTTAAAGGCGGAGGAAATCAGGCCGTATTATCAATTTAGCCGGGAGGCCCAGGCCGGTTTGGATGCCGCATTGGCCATTGATTCTACTTTTGATTATGCTTATAAGGTTAAATCCATAGCTTACCTGAAAAGTGGGGATTTTATAGAATGGAAACGCCTTATGGATAAGGCAGTTGGTCTTGATCCAAAAGCCAATTTAGGATACAGAGGATGGTGCCGGTTTCAGTTTTTCAGAGATTATGAGGGAGCAATTAAAGATATTGAAAGACTTGACAGCCTCTTAGTCAGTGATATTGGCTATTCTCAAAACGGCACTTATCATCTGAAAGTAGCTTTGGGCTTGTGCAACAAAATGTTGGGTAATACTGACAAGGCTATAAGCCTTATTTCTGAACAGATCAAAAAGAATGAGGAGATCAATTTCCTGGGAGAATATGACTATTTACACCTTGGTGTACTCTACTTTCAAAAGAGTGAATATGAAAAAGCTTTAGCCGCTTTTCAATCTCAATCAAAAGAATCTGAACTTGCTGAAAATCAATATTATTTGGCTTTAACGTACAAAGCTCTGCAACAAACAGAGAATTTTAGAAAGGCCATTTTAAAGGCACAGGAGCTCTATATTGCTAAGCAAAGAATGTTTGACCCCTATTCTAACCCTTTGGATAAGATTTATCTTTCAGATATTGAAAAGGAACTCGACGTTTCTACCGCCCGAAATTCTCAATATATTCGGGAGTAGCCGGATCACCGGCAAAGAATTCTCCCTTTTTGCCTGCCGAAAGAGCCCAGCGGTCAATCCATGAAATACCGTAGCGACCGAAAGCTGTGACAGGTGTTTTATAAGCTTCATCTTTCAATGCTTCTTCCATCCGTACAAACTTATAGCCGTGTTTCTGGTAAACTGCGGCCAATTTTTCGATATAATCTGCATTGAGAAGGCTGGCGTGAATAAGTAAGATCTGGCTGATCTGGCGATTAAATAAAGCATCCGACTGCTTCTCGTAGTAGAGCAACTTTTCCTCCATATAGTTGATATAGTCCTCCCCTATTTTATCCGCCAGTTTATCATCTCCTTTTCTGCGACTAATATGATAGGCCCTGGCGAAAAGATAGTCTGCGTTATCAATGGTCACAGGAGCTACGATATAATTATGCCTGATCAGAAACTTATCCAGACTATCCGCTCTACTTTCTCGTTCGCCAACATGTAAAAAGGGGTGTCTGAAATACATCATTTCTTTACCGTGCTTTTTGAGAAGAGCTTTGGTCACCTTTTCACCGAGCAGAATTTCCTCTGCATATTCATAAAAAGGCGTATTATTGAAGTCCTTATGTTTAAGGGTGTGATTTCCAAGGTCCATTCCTGCCTCCAGCCACAATTCCAGACATTGTTTCTGAAAACCAATCATCTCCTCATCTTTATCCCAAAGCTTCCCCTCATTAACAAATCCAATAGCCGGTACACTTTTGACTTTCAGTCCATCCATCAGCTTTTGAGTAACCTCCAAATGAAATTCTGGGCTTGGATTTCCATAATTGACGACCGGAAGATCATCAATACTAAAACAAACGGTTTTAGATTGAGCCAGGGTCAATTGAGAAATCAGGAAAAAGAATAAAAACAGTCTTTTGTGCATTATTTATCTTTTGGCGGAGCCTCAAAATAGGCTTCAATTTCTTCTTCAGAAGGTTTATTTAATGGTCGTACCAAACGGAAACCCAAAAACGGAGCATCCGTAAGCCACCAGTCAGATTTTGGAATCTGAGGGTCCTGTTGCTTTAATCTTGGAGTAGATGGTATGCGTGAAGCAGAACGAAGTCGATCAGGGTCGTCATCCCAATGCCCACCTTTGATCGTATGCGGGTACAACTTGTCAGGCTTTATCCAAGGGTTTTTCTCACCATCTTCCAAGCGTTCAAAATAATCTTCAAGGTATTGGTCAGAAGTCCACTCAGCTACATTGCCGTACATATCATAAAGTCCCCAGGAATTCGGTTTCTTTTCACCTACATGAGCATATTGCCCATTTGAGTTTTGGTAAAACCAACCATACTCCTGCAGCTGACTTTCGTCATCGCCAAAATACCAGGTGGACTTAGAACCGGCTCTTGCGGCATATTCCCATTCGGCCTCAGTAGGCAAACGGTAAAAAGTGCCGGTTTTCTGATAAAGCCATTTGCAAAACATTCTGGCCGCATACTGCGTCACATTACAAACCGGATAACCACCAAGCTTTCCTTGTCCAAAAGACATCTCCACATAAGGCTTTGTTGGTCTGGAAACCGCATCTACGGCAAGGTCTTTATCAATCTCCAATTCCTTGTTTTGATAAACCAGGTACATATCCCAGGTGACTTCATGGGCTGACATCCAAAAGGCATCTAACTCAACCCTTTTTTGAGGCCCTTCATCGGCCTCACTGTATACCTCACCTTCAGGACTCCCCATCAAAAAGCTTCCTTCAGGAATACCCACCATATCGAAAGAGACCTTTGTATTTGGTATTTCTTCGGTATAGTTTTCAGGCTTTTCAGCTACCGAAATAAAAAGTAAAAGTAAGAACCCTAAAGACCAGAAAAGCTGCATATTACATTGGTTTGAAGATTAAATCGCGATAATCTTCCATAGATTCTCTGATCACCTGACCAGCATGTTTTTTGCCATATTCATAGGCAATTTCACATTTCTTTGGCTCGTCAGGCAAGTTTTTATAGGTAAGGAAATAGTGCTTTAAACGCTCCACCACATCGCGGGGCATATCAGCCAAATCCTGATATTCTCCATAAATATGGTCGCCTACTAAAACAGCAATTATTTTATCATCTGCTTCCAAGTTATCCACCAAACAGAAACCTCCGATAGGCCGGGCCTGAAGTAAAATATCGCCATGAGGAATGTTGTGGGAAGAAAGCACACAAATATCAAGTGGATCCCCATCCCCAATTTTCACCTTGTCTGCACCGTTTTTCAGAGCAAGGTCAGCCACTCTACGTCCACAATAGGTTTGAGGAACAAACCCGTAAAGTGAAGGAACGATGTTAGAATATTTCTGGGGACGATCAATTTTCAGATAGCCCGTGTCTTTGTCAATTTCATATTTAATAGTATCTGAAGGAACAATCTCGATAAACGTATTAACAAATTCAGGAGCCTGGTCTCCGATGGAGATGCCATGCCACGGGTGAGCTTTATAAACGGGTTTCATTAATTTATGATCAATTTAATTTCAATGGTCAACATGATCCATTGAAGAACTTGTTTGAAGTCATAAAGGTACAAAGCACAAAGGAATGCTAGTTGGAACCTGTGAAAAAATCAGGATAAAAAGCTGCCCAGGCAAAAGCATATCCCATAAAATGCGTAGGAATTACCAATTGCTCGCCTTTCCGATCACCAGAAACAGCCGTGCCGAAGAAATCCCAGGCATTGCCTTGCGTATCCTCAAAGAGCAAACCCTCCCCTGTTCCAATTAGTGACTTTCGAAAACGAATGACGTCACCTTTAGTGGTTTTAGCCATATAGGCCAACATATAGTTGTCTTTTTCAGATCCAAAAACAAGGACTTCCTCCCCGCCGATCTCACGCACCAATTGTGAGTTTAACTGCCCAAAGGTTTTAAATTGAACATAACCTACTTCCTCTCCCACTTTGATACCTAGTATACGCTCTTTCTTAGGAATGTCTGAAAGATTATTGGCCACGTCAAAAAGTAAATTATCATTATTGGTTTTATAGTCTCCGTAAGGATAAACATCATAATCCGGCTGAACCTCAAGACCTTCAACACTCAGGACTTTTGTACCGGGGTACCAGCTACGCCAATTTCCCCAAGTAGTTTCCACCAATTGATGAAAACCATTTTCCGCTGTCATTTTAGAGCCGTTTATTGATTTCAAAAGCATTTGAGACCATAAAGACCCAGAGCCGCGATCGTATAAGATCAAATTTGAATTATAGAGTAGCCCGGAAACCCCGAACGTGGTCTCTAAGCCGTCTAATGATCGATCATGTAGAAGACCGGAGCCGGTCAAAGGGCAATAGGAAATTGAGAAGGCGAAATCATCAATTTTGTCATTGATAATTTCATGGTAATCCAGAATTTTTTGCGGGTATGCAATGACTGTTTCATTGTATTTAAAGCCCAAAATGAGATCATCATCATTCATAAAACTGGCTTGCTGGGCAGAAATATGGATAGGTTCATCGATACTTTTGATGCCATCTTTCCCTACTCCGCCATCTTTAACCTCACTTACCGGAATTAGCCATTGGTCTGCTTCCTCAATGGAAGGCAGCGAGATGGAATTGTCTGGCGTGGTTTCTTCTTTTTTACAGGAAAAGGCTGAAAGCATCAAGCAGACAAGCCAAAGTGATTTCTTCATGAATGAATGGTTTTTTTTTCTATTAAAACCGAAACAAGGCCAGTTTTAGTCTTTGAATCAATGAACAATTTGTTCAGCAACTCAAATACAAGAAAAGTGCCCGAATGTAGAATCAGGAGATAGAATTTAAGGTAAACTGTTAATCCAGTTTCTGATCAATTGAAGACTTTCTTCATGAACTGTTTTTCTACCAAGCTCAGGCATCATAACCCCGGGGTCTGTAGATGCCATTCGATGAACTAGAATAGATTCGTCTGCCTTTCCCGGTATAATGTCAAAACTAAAATCGGCCGAAGCCCTTCCTGTAGCTACGGGAGCTTTCATAATCCCCAAACTAACCGGATCATCATTATGAATACTCAAAAACAGGCCCGAGGAATTCGCAGGACCTTCTGGGCGATGACAATGTGCACAATTGATATCGAGCCAGGCCCGGGCCCGATCATTCAAAGACGCACTTTGGTCCTGCCAGTTAACAATTTTTGGAACATCTGATAAATCCGGCATACCCGTAATTAAACCTAGATCGTCAAGATTTTTGAGTTGATTTCCGGAGTGATATAAAGAAGTGGCTGAAGCAACCAAATAGTCCGAAATCTCTAGATCACTATTCAATTGACGTGCTGAAGGACCAATGGGGGACATTTTTTCATTACGATTATGACAACCTTTGCATTGATTGACATTAGGCACAGCATAAGCATGCTTTTTCTTTTTCCCGTTAAGATCGATGTATTTTACCTCTGTGCTTTCACCGGCTACTTCCAAATAGGCTTCTGTTTGCTCTTCATTCCAGACATATGGAAAAGCTTGCCAACCATTTTCTTCATGAACCAAAACCCGTGTCTCTATGAGTCTTCTTCCCTTTTGAGGTTTTCGAAAATCAATTGGATAGTAAAAGGTTTTTATCAACGCAGAACCCACTGGAAAATCAAGCACCTCTTTATCGTCATATTTTGCTTTTTGACCCGCAGGCAAATAAACGAAACGCAACTTTTCAGCGTAATCGGTAAAAAGAGGAGTTTGCAATGAATAAGGGTAGACCTGACCCGCCGGAATTTGCTCCGCTAAAACTCCTTGAAAAAAACCATAGTCAGACAATTTCGCCTTTGGTGTTGCCTCTGGTAAGGTCCAAAAAAGCGAAAGAAAAAACCATAAAGAAGAAATTGATACTGTCATGCCCAAATTTATTGATTTGAACGGATAAAATAATATTTTTTTGAGAGCAGGCTTTGAAGTCAAAAAGTCAATAACTCTTATTTATATCTTTGCCGCCCAAATAGCAAAATATGATTTCAGTCGATAGCGTAGGCGTAGATTTTAGTGGAAGTACCCTTTTCAGTGATATCACTTTCAATATCAATGAAAAAGACCGCATTGCCCTTATGGGTAAAAACGGAGCCGGTAAGTCGACCCTGCTCAAAATTATCGCGGGAGTAGATAAACCAACCCGTGGGAAAATATCAGCACCAAATGATGCTGTCATTGCCTATTTGCCGCAGCATTTACTCACCGAAGATGACAGCTCCCTTTTTGAGGAAACAGCAAAAGCATTTTCTGGAATTCAGCAACTCAAAACTGAAATGGATGAGCTGAATAAACAGCTTGAAACCCGTACAGATTATGACTCAGATGAGTACATGGCCATCATTGAGAAGGTTTCTGAACTTGGCGAACGCTACTATTCTATTGAAGAAGTCAATTACGACGAGGAAATTGAGAAAACTCTTTTGGGCCTTGGCTTTCTGAGAGCAGACTTTGATCGACCTACCGGAGAATTTAGTGGGGGCTGGCGGATGCGAATAGAACTGGCCAAAATTCTACTGAAAAAGCCCGATCTAATTCTGCTCGATGAGCCTACAAATCACTTGGATATTGAATCGATTCAGTGGCTTGAAGATTTTCTGATCAACAGTGCCAAATCGGTAATTGTTATTTCACACGATAGAGCCTTTGTTGATAATATCACCAATCGAACTATCGAGGTCACAATGGGTCGAATCTATGACTATAAAGTCAATTACTCTCATTATCTGCAGCTTCGGAAAGAACGATTAGAACAGCAGCAAAAGCAGTTCAATGACCAGCAAAAAATGATAGCTGAAACTCAGGAATTCATTGAGCGATTCAAAGGAACCTACTCCAAAACGCTTCAGGTGCAATCGAGAGTGAAAATGCTTGAAAAACTGGAGATAGTAGAAGTGGATGAAATTGACACTTCTCATATAAACATCAAATTCCCTCCGGCACCTCGTTCTGGTAACTACCCTGTCATAGCTGATCACGTAACTAAATATTATGACGACTATCTGGTATTTAAAGATGCTCAGTTCTCCATCGAAAGAGGGCAGAAAATAGCTTTTGTAGGTAGAAACGGAGAAGGTAAATCTACCATGGTGAAAGCCATCATGGGTGAAATCGATTTCGAAGGCGAATTACGGGTTGGTCACAACTGCCAAATCGGATATTTTGCTCAGAATCAGGCTTCTTTGCTGGATGGAGAAATTTCGGTTTTTGATACAGTCGATCAGATTGCCGAGGGTGAAATCAGAACAAAAATTAAGGATTTGCTTGGAGCCTTTCTTTTCAGAGGCGATGATTTGAATAAGAAAGTTAAAATGCTTTCCGGAGGAGAAAGAACCCGCCTAGCCATGATTAAACTTCTGCTTCAGCCCGTCAATCTCTTAATTCTAGATGAGCCCACAAACCATCTGGACCTGCGAACCAAAGATATTCTGAAAGACGCTTTAAAAGCTTTCGAAGGCACCATTATACTCATTTCTCACGACAGGGATTTCCTGGATGGTCTGGCCGAAAAAGTCTTTGAATTTGGAAATAAACGTGTCAAAGAGCACTTTGAAGACATCAACGGTTTCCTCCGAAACAAGCGAATGGAGAATTTGAGGGAGATTGAGAGGAAGTGAGTTTTTTGACCGATGACCGATGACTGAGGACGGGTGACCGATGTTTTTCGGGTTGGAAGTTGGAGGTCTGAGGCTTGAGGTTTTGATCAGGGACGGACGACGTTAGTTTTAGGTAAGGAGAACATCCTTATTCTCAACCCACTGCAAACTGCAACTGTCAACCGGTTACTTTCCCTCCGGCTCAAGTTTTTAACAAATTAACCAGTCAACCAATAGACCAGTTCGCCAATTTCAATAACCGGCCCCTGATCTTGTCGAAGGGCAATTAAAAAATCCCCGTGTCCACTCCATCAAAAGTCTTCAGATTCTTTTCTTGCCAGTAGTCTCGGATGCCTTCGCGGCCTTTATTATCAGACCATTTCGCCAATACTTGGCGATCTTCCTTGAAATCCATCAGTGGCACTGCGAAACCGCAAGAGGTTTGAACACGCTCTATGTTTACCTTGAAAATTTGCCGGGCACCGTTATCCGGTGGAAACATTGAATTATACTGTTCGAACTCCTTATCTCTTTCATGAAAAACCACAGCCGTTCCATAGCAACGCAGAATCATGGGTTTGCCCTCAAAAGCACACCACATCAGCGTTATTCGGTTTAATTCACGAACATGAGTGGCTGTTTCATTTCCGCTACCGGTCAGATTTCTCCAAACGATGGTCTTATCATCCAATACTCTCAAAGCATCCATCCCTTTTGGAGAGACATTCACAAGACCGTCTTTCATGGCCGTGCCGGTAAAGAATATATGTTGACTGTGAATGAAATCTTTGATTTCTTCCGTGATATGCGGGAGCAGTTTTGCCATTTTTCAGATTCTTTTTTTATCAATCCACCATGCCAGGCCTGCGAAAAACAAGTATGAAGCCAAGGCAGATATAGTTAGGTTCAGGAGGTTTTCTTCCTGAGGTAATACGTAAAAGTTGATATAATTGGCGAGAATCAAAAATAAAACGAAACCAATGGATGCGTATTTACCAAGAGTGTTTACCGCAACTGTTCTTTTGTTGTAGTAAATCAGGCTAAGAATCAGTAAGCCGGCTTCCGTAAAGAAAGTTGCTTCTTTATTGTACCAAAGTCCAAAACCAAGCTTAGGCTCTCCCGAAATGATCGGAAGGTCCGGCGTATGTGCAATTAAGTCCGCAAACCAATGAGAAAGCACTCCCACGGCCATGACAAGTCCAATTTTTTTGGCATTTAAGTCTCCCTTCTTGAGGAATAGTACATAAAGAAAATAACAAAGAACAGCCCAAATAACCGACCCCAATAAACCATGGGTAAAAGGCACATGGGCTAAATCTAAATTATTGACTTCAGAAATACCAGATTGAAAATTCAATTCTTCGATACCTAACAAAGCAAATGGAAAAAAAAGGATATCAACGAACTGGGTGGCTATAAAAAGGGCTCCGAGCGACGCTCCTTTCTCTTTTCCTTTCAGGGCAAAAGCCGCTGCATAGTGACCTACAAACATAGTTTCTACCGTTTTGGATTAGTTTTTGAAAGTAACAGTCCTACTCCTAAAATCAAAAGCGTCGAAATAATAATCACGAAGTTTGGATGTAAGCCAAAAGTTACTTTCAGATCAGGGAATAACGAATTCAAGCTAGAATAAATGATAAAAATCAGTCCACCGGCCACCGCTAACTTTGCGGCCTTATTGGAAGTTTTACCTGAAAATAGACCTAAAAGAATTAGGCCGAGAATACCACCACTGAAAATAGAAGCTAATGCCCACCAAATATCCAAAGCACTATTGACACCCATAAACATTAATCCAACAACAATACTCAAAAGGGCCATGATGCCCGAGGAAAGTCTTAAAAACCGAAGAGCATTCTGATCAGAAACTTCACGACTTCTTATGTAAAAATCTTCGAGCAAAACGGTGGCAGAGCTATTTACGCTGGTAGAAACGGTGCTCATTCCGGCCGATAAAATAGCGGCAATCAACAAACCCTTGATGCCAGAAGGTAGCTCGTTGACAATATAAAAGGGTAAGATCTGATCGGCCTGAAGATCAGTAGGTAACAAAGCAGAGTTTTGCTGGTAATAAATCCATAAAGCAGTACCAATCATGAAAAACAAGAGAGAAACCGGGATATAGAGCAAAGCACCCATCCATACCGAGAGGCGGGCACCTTCATCCGTTTTGGCACCGATATATCGCTGAATATAACTTTGATCAGCACCGAAATTCTGAAGATTAATGAAAAAGCCATAGAGCAAAATCAACCAAAAAGAGCTGTCTGAAAAGCTGAATTGGAACTGTCCCAAACTCATTTTTCCCGAATCCAGACCCATTGACAGAAAACCTGAGAAGCCATCTTCAATTTGCGAAAGCAACAGCACAAAACACAAAAGAGCTCCCGAAATAAGAATAAAACCCTGAATGGCATCAGTGTACACCACAGCCTTGATTCCTCCAATTGAAGCATAAACCATAACCATAAGACCGGTTATCACAATTATTGCCGAAACAGACCAGCCTGTTAACGAGTGAACTGGGAGTGATAATAAATACAGGATTGCTCCCATTCTTGCCAGCTGAGTTAATAAATAGCAGAAAGCAGCATAAGTTCGAGCCCACCGGCCAAAACGTTCTTCAAGAAAAGTGTATGCTGACTCCCGGTTAATCTTTCGGTAAAAAGGCACAAAAAAGCGAACAGCAATGACTGCCGCAAGCGGAATACTCAGACTAAAAACAAAACTGCTCCAATCGCCGGCAAAAGCATTTCCAGGTAAGGCCAGGAAGCTTATACTACTGACATAAGTGGCAAAAACAGACATACCCAAAGCCCAGGCCGGAAACTGCCCATCTCCCCGGGTAAAGCTTCCTGCTGTTTTATTTTTACTATAAAAACTATAGCCAAAGGCCAAAACGGCCAGGAGATAAATTAGAATTACAGCGAAATCAAGTTGATCAGCCATTAGAAATTTTTAAGAATTTGAGCGATTTGTTCCAATTGCTCCTCAGAATAAGCCTTTAATGGATTTGACAAGTGGTTTTGACAAAGCCCTTTTATCGCCATAGCAGCTTTGAGACCTTTCAAATAAGCGTTTTCATCATTAGTAAAAGCATAAACCTGATCTGAGAATTTAAGTATCTTTTGCTGAACAGTATCCACTTTTACCTTATCGCCGGCCTGATGAGCATGATAAAGCTCAATATACCATTCCGGGAAGATATTTGAACCTCCATTAACACCGCCGTTTGCTCCATTTTTAAGTGCTTCACGTAAGATCTCCTCAGGTCCCATAAATATCTCAAAATCGTTACCTGTAAACTGCTCTGTTATATTCTGGAAATACTCAAGATCACCGGAACTGTCTTTAAGACCTACTATCCCCGGGTTTTCAGAAAGTCTTAAAACCGTTTCTTTTTCAATGCTGACTTTGGTCAAAGACGGAATATTATAGAGGTATAAGGGAAGCTTAATTTCAGAGACCAACCAGGTATAATAGTCAAAAACCTCCTCCTGATTCATTTTCAAATAATAAGGCGGAGTAGCTACCACGAAATCTGCTCCCTGCGTCTTTGCAACTTTTCCCTGTTCTACAGAATCCAGCGGAATGGTAGAGCTAATTCCAGTCAAGACGGGTACTCTTCCTTTTACAATTTCAATCAAACTTTTCCCCAGGTTAACCTTGAAATCATAAGAAAGCGAAGAAAACTCTCCCGTTGTCCCCGAAACAAAAACTCCGGCAATACCGGCTGAAATCATTCGCTCAGTTATATTTCCTAAGGAGATTTGATCCAAAGAACCGTCCGCATTGAGTGGAGTAATTACAGGTGAAATTATGCCTCTCATAAGTTCTCAGGAGTTAAAACCACGTATCTCACTTTTGACCGTTTGTATGTATAAGTAATATGAATTTTCCCGTCAGAAGACTGGATCACAGCCGGATAAGAGTACTCTCCAGGCTCAGTTTCAAGGTCTAAGACCTTTTCCCAGTTTTCGCCATCTTTTGAAATGGCCACTGACAAAGGTGTTCGCGGCCCACCCCATTTGCCCTCATAACGTTCAGTGGGGTTATAAACCAATAATTGCCGACCATCTGAAAGACTAACTGCATCCGTTCCTGAATTGGGATTTGGAATATTGGTAATTTCAATTTCTGACCAGCTATTTCCCTGATCATTTGACCAGAAACTCATCAATCGGTTTTCTTTACTTCGGCCAAGCATTTGTAGTCGCCCGTCCGGATAAGTCAGAATACTCGGTTGAATGGCATTCGTCTTTACTCCGTCATTCAATGGCTTCGAAATTGTCCATGTTTTACCAAGATCACTCGTTTCTTCAATGAAAACCTGCCAATGATCAACTTCATCAACTTCAAATTCCTTACTACTCGGACACAAAAGGCGACCGTCTGAAGTAAGAATAGGTTTATTTTTCACTGGCCCTAATATGTCTTCAGGCAAACGTCTTGCTTCAGACCAGGTTAGTCCGCCATCTGTACTCTCTTTCATTTCTCCCCACCAGTTTCTTGGATCAGGACCTACCTTATAAAAGAGCAAAAGAGGTCCTTCAGGCATTTGGAATAAAACCGGGTTCCAGGTAGGGTACCGTTTTGAAGCATGTTGAATTCCATTGGCAACAGAAGCAGGGGATGTCCATCCACTTTCAAGTTTACGACTAAAGTAGATTTCTACATCCTTGTGTTTCTCATGTGTGCCACCGAACCAAGCCGCTGCTATTCCATAAGGCGTTTCAACGACTGTAGAAGCATGACAGCTTTTGAAAGGGGCCTCATCATAAATAAAACCTTTTGAGACCAGTGGAGATTGACCATAAGAGCTAAGGCAAATCAGCAATAAAAAGACTGGAATAAACTTTACGGCTTTAGTTATCATTGAATTTTAGAGTTAGGGTAATCTAAGCTACTGAATTTTCGACATCAACAAAAAAACTAAACATACATTGAACCGGTAGAATATCAGTATCGAACAAGATAGAATCAAAACAGCCGACCAATTGGCCGGCTGTTTCCACTTTAAAAGGATAAATAACTTATTCTGCCGCATCCAATCTGGCTTTATCTATACTGAAGGTAGCCACTTTCCGGCCCTGATCAGTACCGACGGTCGCATCAAAACTCCAGTGAATACCTCCGTATACTCGGGAAATAGCCGCTTCTTCAGCCCACCCACGCAAAACGGCAGCTCTGTCGGGGAAAAAGTAGGCTAAAACCTCAGAACCCGCCGCCGAGAAAACGCTATGACCCGAGGTATAACTTGGGAAATTCGGTGTCCCCGCTATTGTCTCAAAGCCCTCAATCATCTGAATAGGTCTGGGGTAATGATAGTAGTATTTGGCATCCCAGCAGCTGATACCACCATCCATGATGGCCATATTCATATAAGCATATACCCTGGCTGTTCTAATGGGGTTCAGCTTCTCTTCTACGATTATTTCCTTGGCTATTCTGTTCCAGTGGCCTGGTGGCGTGTAGGTACCGAGGCCATCCTGCCAGAAATTGGCAATGCGACGGTAATTTTCGTTCATATTTTTTGCGTAGTTTTTGAGCAGGACCACGTCATCTTCATACGCTTTTGACCCAATAGCAGGCGGTGGAATAGGCCTAACACTCTCTACATTATCAATGCTCCACATTTTTACTTTGCCAAAAAGAGGGGTTAATCCGACTGGTCTCACCGGAATCTCCAGATTATCCCAGGCCCAGCCAAATCGCTCCAGTGCCGCATTTTTGATGGAATCTGAAACGGCTTTGGGTGCCTGGGCATTTTTCATGCCATCTCCTGAAGCTCTGGTCAGGGCAATGGCTGCCACTTCTTTTCCTATTTTAACCCCGGCATCAATATCACTTTGAACTGCTGAACCCGCCATGTAAATTGAATTCAGGTGTTCTGCCGCTTTTTGCTCTAAATATTCTTTTTCTAGAGGAAACATTGCTGTTAAAATAGCTTTTGAGGCTTCTGCCACCACAGCACCTTCTGATGGGTAAGATGGAAGCGTACTTTTGACATAGGCTGAGGCGATATCTTCATCCACAGAATATGGAGCCGGGCGGTTATATCTGTATTTATATTTCCAAGCCAATACCTGACCATCATATTGTGCTACAGATAAATAAGCCAGTGCTCTACAGGCGTATGGCGGATGTGCAAAAGGAAAGGCCGGGGGCCCTTCAGGACTTGCAGGGTTCGGCAGTGTGTACGTTCCGTCATCATTCGGGCCTGGTATGATATTGTACTTAGCTATCAACTCCAAAGCAATCTCGTTCCATCGGTTCGTAGGATTGCTTGTCCAGTACGTTACACTTTTACGTTCCTCGCCACTTGTACTTTTCTGTCGGTCTTTCAATTGCTGCAATTCTTGCAAATAGGAAGAAGAACCAACTCCAGCGGGTACTTCTATCTGAATTTGAGAATCCGTAATGCCAAGAACAGTGTTCCATTCTCCGGCATTTTCATCCAGATCATTGAATTCATAACTTCTATAGTTCAGTAATTCAGGCAGTTCCTTTTCGCAGGAATTCAAGGCTAAAAAGCCTAGTAATAATAAGATTGAATATAATCGTTTCATTATGATGTTTTTAACCCCCAATAAATCATTAATAGCTTCAGACTTTCAGCTAAAAAATTTTAGGGAAGATTCTTTTAAATTAATTTCACTTTTCTTTTTTCAGAAAACCGAATTGGTAAGTAAGACCAATACTCGTACTGTTTAGCTTCCCGCTATTTCTACCTGATAGAGTTCTAATATGATTTACCACGAAACCCAGTCCTTTCAGGTTCTTTGGATAGTATTGACCTAAGATTCCTGCAGAGGTTGTCTCTACTTTATTGGTTGGCTGAGCAGCATTATAAGCCCTGATATCATCCCCTGAGAGACTTTGAAATCTGTTAAGGTTAGCTTCAAGTTTTATCCTGTTTCCAAATAGCCAGGAGCCCAGAACTCCATTGACAGCAAATGCATTCGGAACATCCATCCATGGAGTATAAAAACTGCCTCCGTTATAATAATAATCACGTTCGGCCTCGGTATAACCTCTCCATAAATAAGCACCGGATATTCTCAGATATGGTCCTTTTTTGAATCCATATTGGGCGATAGCGGAATAATTAAATTGGGGAGTTCCCAGCCCAAGGCTGTAGGGCATGTAATCAGAGAGATAGTTGCTCATAGGAGTTGAAAAGCCGATTGACGCCAGGGCTGAAAAGTTTCCTACCTTACTCTCTTTCTGAATGAGCTCATATTTTGCAGCCAGGCTTAGATCCTGTAAACCCGATGCTCCGGCAAAACGCCCCCCGTTCGGATTTGATGAAGAAGTCTGCACATAGGGAGTCGCTATATAAAAATTTAACCGCGGTATTACTCCAACGGCTATCATTGGCATCACTGTATTTCTGCTTACCGTGGCGATTGTCTCATTTACTCGGAGTCCTGAGCCCTCCCAGTAATGGTCAAATTGAGCATCAGAATAATTGAGCAAAACGCAAGCCTCGCCAGAGTTCATTAAAATAGCGTCATCCGGGGTTTGGGCTTTTGCCAGTTTAAAGCTCAGTAATGTTATCGTCAGAAGTAATATGAGACGATATAATTGATTTTTATAGAACACCTCATGGCCATATACGTACGCCTGAGGGCTCAACGAAATAATGTTCATTGTCCTGTTTTTTGTATGATTATGAAATAAGAGAATGATCCTGGTTTAAGATCATTATAAAATTCAGACAGTCATTATGCATACTCAGCCATAAAGCAAGCTTTTGAGCAACTAAAGCTGATTTCATACATTACTTAAACTGTCTATCACACAAAATCTGGTGGTGGAGTGAGAACTCCTAAGAAGTGGGAAGTATAAATACTATTTTCAGGCCTATACTTCACCAACTCTGCTTTTAAAGCATAAGAATCTGAAAACAAAACCTGATGATAATCTTGCGAAAAATAAGTATTCTGAAGCAGTTTGGCTAACCATTGACCTTGATCTTGAGGAGCCTCCGAGGGTTCTGGCGACTGCTCAAAATGATCAGAAAGCATGGTAAAAATATCCCTTGCATTACTGTTTTCAATGGCCGTTACATAAAGCGTATCACTTTGATATGTTTTACTTACAAGAGTATAAAATTTATCCCCGTGCTGGAAAAGTCCTTCTGACTCTCGAGGCTGCTCCCAATCTGTAGCATATGGGAGAGCAATAGGTATTTTTAATGTAATTTCTGAGCTTTCGGACAGAGGGCCCGGTGATATGGTTGAAGTATCCAACCGACTCTCTAAGTGAAGCTGAAAAACCAAATACAGCGGTAGCAATGTACTGATGCACATTGTCAAAAGTCCCAACAAGCCTGCAGTTAGTTTTTTCAATTTCCTGAATTTCGCAAACTAAGAGGATCAAAGATAGGGAACTGATTAATCAATTGTTACAGTTTTGATCAAAATGATTTTCGCAAGGCTAAAAAGACCCTCGGACAAGTATATGTTCCAGTCAAAATCATAAATACTTCAAAATCAGAGACTTGGAGTAATTATCGAGCGGACAGTAGCCTTTTTGGTGATTTTCCAGCTGTTTTAGGCAGTTTCTTTTTTATACCCAGTACATTCAGAAGTGCGGCAGCAATTTGATTCTGATAGATCGGCTTTTCATTTTCCATTTCTCCGGCTTTGATGACCGCAGGTCCAATGCCAGCCAACCATATGTTC
Source organism: Jiulongibacter sediminis (assembly GCF_001306455.1). Taxonomy (GTDB): domain Bacteria; phylum Bacteroidota; class Bacteroidia; order Cytophagales; family Spirosomataceae; genus Jiulongibacter; species Jiulongibacter sediminis. The sequence continues at coordinate 812,632 of NZ_LGTQ01000005.1, forward strand.
TTACTACCAGAAACCAGCAATCCATGTTCACTCCATTTTTTTGAATAGCCTCTCCCATGATCGGTGGTAATCAAAAAGGTGGTTTTGTCTTTATAGTTCGAATCAGACTGGCAATATACCCACAGGCTCTCAATGTACGTATCTATTCTGTTGGCAGCTTCCAGGTAATTTCCGTATTCGGCTCTGTGAGCTTTCTCATCCGTCGCATCAAAGGAAATGTAAACAACCTTACTTTCGTTTTTCTTCAACGATGCTAAAGCTGAAACATAGGTTAAACTATCATTGGTAAACAATCCTTTTCTTTCTTTTCTCTTATGTTCATCTTGCTGAGACGAATAGACCTTGATCTTAGAGCGTTTGGCGTTGATAATATACGGCATGGCATCCCACGTACTGTGAACACTCACCTTACCCTTATACTGTTCCTCACTATTAATGACTTCTAAAACATTCCTGTTCGGGTTCCATTTTTTTCGGTTAGAGTGAATTCGAAGATCCCTTTTACCCGTCAAAAGTTCATTATAGCCAGGATAAGAAAATCCAAAGCGGTTTTGAACCCTGACTATGCTTCCACAATCCTGATTACCGGCAATAAAGCCTTCGCTCGCAATAACACCCCACATGAAAGGCATAAGCTTTTCACGATATCTGAATTTTTCTGAACTTGCCTTTTCATTCTCGGGCTCAGTAAGAATCAATTCTTCAGAAGCCCCTCTGAAGAGCTCCTGCCACCTGAATCCATCTAAAGTGATAAGCACGAGATTTTCAGAATTTTGTGCCTGAACACCCATTGAAAGAAAAAATAGAAAAATAAGAGATAGGAAAGCTTTCACTAAATTTATTGGATAAAATGCAATTTGCTTAAAAGTCGGTAATCAGGGAGTCAACGGAGATAAAAATATAAGCCGGAAATTCTAACGCTCACACTCTACCATCTCCCTGCTCACATTCTCAAAGTTATTTTCAGCGTCCAGATTAGCGAAAGTGGCATTTGTATTGTCTTCGACGCATAAAACCCAATCTTTATTGTCTTCGTCAGTTATTCCATCCCATTGAATAAAGGGAACATCTTTTCCAAATCTCAGGACAAAGCGATACATTTTCCCGAACCTTCCCTGTGAAGTGGCTTTCTGAGACTTCCGCTCAAAAACATTTTCTCGAATAGAGATATTGGTAGGATACGGATAATACTCCTTATCATTAATTGGGTTCTCAGTCAAATAATAAGAGATAACCCCCACCCCCATCGACCGATTGTCTTTGATTACATTTTTGTAAACTTCTACATCCGAGGTGGCCAGAATCAAAACGCCCGTTCCGGGTGGAACTTTGCCGACAATATTCCCTTTAGGAGCAAAGTTTTTGTAATTATTGGCCTCAATCACATTCTCATAAACTTTAACATTACCTCCTTTTTTTTGAACCAAATCAGGTAAGTCAAATACCAGAATTCCGCCAGTATTTCCTGTGGCAATATTATCATAGACCTCGGCATTTTGAGAATTCTCAATCTCAATTCCAGCCACATTCTCTTTTGCAATGCTCTCTTTGACTACAATATTTTTAGATTGTCCCACATAAATACCGGCATCTGAAGCCCCGCGGGCTATACAGCCCTGAATGAAAACATCTTTGCACATTACCGGGTAGAGTCCATAAGCTCCGTTTGAGGCCTTTGGTTTTCCCTCCCAGGCTGTTTCAACTCGGATGAATTTGACGCCTTTCACGTTCATAGCTTTAACCGCATCCCCGGCAGCATTTAATACGGAAAGATCCTGAAGTGTGACATCCTTTAGATTACTGAGGCGAATACCCTCCGCTCCATCGGTTTGGTTGGCAAAATCCAAAACTGTTTTACCTATTCCCTTTCCTTTAATAGTTATATTTTTTTTCCCCTCAAGAGACAACGTCGTATTGATTTCAAACCGACCTTCATCAAGCTCTATAGTGCTGCCGTCTTCGGCGAGGATAAACTGTGTCTGAATAGCCTTCTGAATTTCTTTTTGAGCCTGAATAGCGAATGATATTAAGAAAAAACAAAGGCAAAAGGAAAGGTTTCTGAGTTTCATAAAAAGGGTCGTTTGAAAGCAATCTATCAATTTTCTGAACAAAAAAGTGCCCTGATTGCCTAAAAAATCTGAAATTGGGCAAATACCTTAACCTTTGATGAAGACACCACTATTATTATTCTTGATTTTTCTGGCCTCTATGGCCAATGCTCAGCAGAGCATCAGGGGAATCATTTCGGATGCTGTTACTCAGGAGCCATTAAGTGGTGCTACAGTCATTTTGGATGGAAAGATGGACGGGAACGGTGGCCTTACGGATGAAAATGGCTTGTTTGAGCTCAAAGATATCCCGCCAGGAAGGCACTTCATTAGAATTACTTTTTTAGGTTATGAACCTACCGAAACGGAGAGTTTTCTGCACCAAAGCTCAAAAGAAACCTATCTGCAAATCGAACTCAGCCCCGGAAGTATTCAAGGCTCGGAAGTGGTGGTTACAGCGAATAAGAATGCGTTTGAGCCTTTAAATGAGCTTTCTGCAGTAAGCACACGCTCTTTTACCTCAGAAGAAACCGAACGGATTCCAGCAGGGATAAATGACCCAGGAAGGGTGGTTCTCTCCTACCCCGGCGTCACCATTGGAGCTGATGATAATGAAAATCAGATCGTTGTCCGCGGTAATTCTCCAGTCGGTATTCTTTGGCGTCTTGAGGGAATTGACATTCCAAACCCTAACCATTTTGCCGTAATTGGTTCATCCGGAGGGGGAATCACCGTTTTTTCTGCCCAGTTACTGGCCAAATCTGATTTCAATACCGGTGGCTTTGCGGCAGAATATGGAAACGCCTTGAGCGGAGCCTTTGACATCCATTTCAGGCCCGGTAATTTTTATAAAAGAGAGCACCGGGTAAAAATTGGCCTTCTCGGCCTTGACTTCGCCACAGAAGGCCCAATTAAAAACGAAAGATCTTCATATTTAATCAATTACCGATATTCTACTCTCGGCTTACTCTCAGCCATGGGCTTTAATTTCGTTGGAGAAAGGGTAACCAATGAATTTCAGGATTTAAGCTTCAACCTCACTTTTAACTCAAAAAACCAGAAATCTGTCACTACATTTTTTGGCTTAGGTGGATTGAGTGAAGAAAACTATCAGCCTGTTGAAAACCCCGAAGAACGTGATCTGGGTATTGCAAATCATTCAGAAGATCGGGTCAGACCTGCAAATATGGCTGCAATTGGTTTAACCAATACATACCGAATAAATCGCAGAGGTTATTTAAAGACGGTAGTAGCCCTAATGGGTAGTGATATCAAGGTAATGAATGATACCCTGAGTCTGAGTAATGAACGCTATAGATATGAAACTCAACAATACATTGACAAAAGAGTGGCCACCTCTTTTACTTTAAATCAGAAACTCACCGAAAGCTTTCTTTTTAAAAGTGGCCTGATTTTGAACTATATCAGTTTTGATTTCCTCAAAGAAAAAACGGCACGAAATAATATCTCGGACATTAATGAATTACAAACTGAGGTCGCTGTTAGCGGAGCGGGGCAAACAAGTACTTTTCAGCATTATTCACAATTCAGCTTTCTCAAAAACAGATGGCGAATAAACGGCGGCTACCACTTATTAAGGCTGGGACTGAATGGCAAAGGATCTTTGGAGCCCAGGGCTTCTATCCAGTTTACCCCGGTGGCAAATCAAAAGCTTAGTTTGAGCTATGGAATCCATAGCCAGATACCGCCAATGATGAACTATTTTTATCAGGCAGAAGGAGGAGAACTTGTCAATAATGATCTGGATCTAATGAAGGCTCGCCATGTCGTTCTCGCTTATCATCTTTACACAAAAAACCGAATGCGTTTTTCGCTCGAGGCTTATCATCAGCGATTGAGAAACATACCGACATCACCAGATGAGGACTCGAATTACTGGATGTTAAACTCCGGAGGTAATTACCCGGAATTTGCAGTAATAAGCGAGGGAAAAGGAGAAAATAAGGGAGTTGACCTCGCTTTAGAGAAAACCTTTAGTAATAGCTATTATTTTCTGTTAAACGCGTCCGTTTTTGATGCCAAATATACCATGCCTGATGGCCGAACCTTTAATTCAAGGTTTAATTCAAGATATAGCAGCACACTCACTTTGGGAAAGGAATTTTATTTCAAAAAAGGCCGTATTCTCCAGATTGGAGGCCGTTATTTGTATAAGGGAGGTTTCAGGTACACTCCACCAATCATTTCTGAAACCATAGAGAAAGGCTACTATGTCAACGATCTGGAGCGAACTTATTCAGGTCAAGTGCCCCCTTATCAGCGAATGGATGGCCGTATTTCTTACAGTTATAACGGTTCAAAGGTTTCGGGGAAAATAAACCTTGATATTCAAAATGTATTGAACAGGCAAAACCCAAGCAGCATTGGCTTTAATTTTAATACACAGCAAACCTATTTACTTTATCGAGGTGCCGGGTTTACCCCTGTATTGAGTTTTCAGTGGGATTTCTAATCTTTTAAATTCTTAGGAAACCTGAGTTTGCTGACGCCTTCCAATCGACCAATTACAAAGTATATTCAACCATTTACACTGATATAAAGGCCAGGCAAACAATTTAATGGTTTCATGCTCTCTTATTCTTTTCTTTTGGCGAATGCTCTCCGTTCAAGGAGTACTTTGTTGGCAAAAGCCATAAAATAAAACAATTTTCATTTCTGACCTTTTGTCTTAAAATGGAGCCTGAAAACTATCTGATTGTCATGAAAAAGAGCTTTAAACTACTTGCATCTGCTATTGTATTAAGTGTAATTGCCTGTAATAAATCGAACGACCCGAACCCACAAGCTAATGCTTTGAATATAGAATATCAGAGTGATGCAATTGTATTGGAGGAAGGATCTAACCCTGTAATTGCTATTGACACGGCCTCGCAGGTTTACACTTTTCAGGGAGATGCATTTAGCAAAGAACCTGAAGCCGGAGAAACTATTCTGGTTCCGGGTGAATACATGAGAAAGGTCGTCTCTGTGAGTAAATCCGGTGGAAACTATGAAATAAAAACAGCGGATGCTGCACTAACGGATGTCATAAAAGATGGTGAACTCAACTGGGAAATAACTCCTGAGTGGGATCAAGCCAGTGCCATCGTCATCGACGGACAATATGAAGTACCAATTGCTAATCTGAGAAGAAGAGGACCTATTGAGGTCCAATACAGCTCTGGCGGAATAGATCACCTCATTCAAATAGAACCACAGCTAGAAGGCGATAAAATCAATGCATGCAAATTCACCTTTAAAATGGCCAAGAAAGTGGGGGGATCAGCCACAGCTGCATTCACCGCTGAAGGCACCGTAAAACTACCAACCCAACAGACTCAAATAGGAATCTCAAGCGGTGAGTTGAAAACTTTCAAATCTGAGAATAAAGGCATCACTGCTGACCTTAAACTATCTTTGAGTGCAGCTGGTACCAAATCTGGTTCCCATAGCCTGAAACTTCCCGGTGTAGCTTTAAAAATTCCGATTCGGTTTATTCCTACTCCTTCAGGCCCTGTACCCCTACCAATCCCTGTTTCTATTGATATCGGTATTCAGTTTGTTACGCAGTTAACCATGCCTGATGTTAATTCTTCAGCTACAGCCAGTAGTAACATTGCTTTATCGGCAGACGCCGGATTTGAGTATAAGGGCTCTTCGGTGAGTACATCCGGTAGTATTGGTAATGACAAATTTACGGATGGCACTTTTGATTCGGGGGCTTTTATTGGTTCACCGGTAGATATTCAATTTGGTGTTGCGTTTCCGAGAGTCGGCCTAAACATTGCCGGTCAAGAGGTCGCCTACATTCACACCGGTTTTACCACAGGAAGCAGCTTACAGTGGGGGCCGGTTTGTAAAAAAGGATATGTAAAAATGGTAGTGGAAGGTGGATATGAACTAAAAGTTCTCGGTCAGACTCTGGCAGCTCAAAAAGAGACTTTCGCTGAAAGAAACAAAGAAGTTAAACAGGATGGCTGTCCTTAATATTCATTTGCAATGAGTAATTGAAAAACTGATTGAATTGAATTCAATTTAACCGGTTAACTCTCTGAATAATAGTTTTGGCCGGTACATTTTCAATAGGAACCGATTTTGAATAAAGAATAAAAACTTGGTTATTGAGTTGATTTCCTTGTGTGAATATTCCCAAAAAAATGTCGAAAGCTTTTGTTTTTTACATGGCTTTTGGTCTTAATTCGCACAGATATTTAACAAGGTGTTTTAAGAAAATTTCAAAATGACTCCAAACTCAAGCAAACCTCGGGTAATTAAAGATTTTGACAAGCTGGAAAACCATATTCAGGAACAGATAAAACTGTCTTATCCCTACGGTTTCTCTGACCACCTGATCAGATTTACCAATAAAGATGGCCTTTACGTTTCTGCGTTACCGTTTGAAACAGATGAAAAATATTATCTGGTTAGAATGACTGTTGAGAGAGCCGAAGAGATCATTGAAGATGATGATGATTTTGATGATGATGGTAATCTTAGAGATGATGTAAAAGAAGAATACTCTGACAAATACAGCGATCTCGACTATATCAACACCGACAGCGACGAGGAAGAAGAAGACTCTTATTCAAAAGATAAGCCTGTAGAAGAGGAAGATGATGACGAGGATTAATTCTGGCTTGGTAATTGTTTCTCTTAACATAAGAATAACACTGACGCAGCGTTCTTAGCAAACCAACAGACTGTTGGGAGCGTTGTATCTTTTGAATTGAACAAACCAACAATAATGAAGAAAACACTTGTACTTTCCTTACTGCTTTCGTTTTTCGCTTTCGGAAGCTTCGCCCAGCAGGGAATTTCTTTTGAACATGATGCCAATTGGGCCTCTGTGGTAGCCAAGGCTAAAAAAGAAAACAAACTTATTTTTATGGACGCCTATACCTCTTGGTGCGGCCCTTGTAAAATGTTACAGGCCAAAGTTTTCCCTGATAAGGAACTTGGTAAATATTTCAATCAGACATTTGTCAGTGCCAAATTTGATATGGAAAAAGGTGAAGGTCCTACGCTCGCTCAGAAGTTCGGTGTCAGAGCCTATCCAACACTTTATTTCATTGACCCTAACACGCAGAAAGTGGTTCATCAGGTTTTGGGATATCGTTCGGTAGACCAGCTCCTGGCAATTGGCAAAGTAGCTCAGACCAAAAAAGATGAGTCTTCATCGAGATAAAAGGTGTTGAGTAATAAAGTATTGAAAAAAAGCAGTCCATAGTGACTGCTTTTTTGTTGTTAAACCCGACCTCCAAACCTTTCTTTCCTCAACAAATACCTGCTTTTTTTGAAAAAAATCCCTTACTTCCGTAACCAACCCTTATCTCGTGCAAAAAGAACAAAGACCCTTTTACTCACATAGCCTCGGAAGAACCCTTCAATTGCATATTCATGGACATTGGGGCTATCCTATACTCGTGTTTCCACCAGCCGGCACTGATGGCCGTCAAATAGAAAATTTAGGTCTGACTCATTCAGTCTCTGATAAAATAGAACATGGTGAGATTAAAATCTACGCCATTGATAGCATTGATTTGGATAGTTTCTTTTCAACTGAGCTTTCTTCAAACAGTAAAATCTTTAATTATCAGCTGTACGCCCGTTTTTTAAAAGAAGAACTTGTACCGCTTCTTCAACGGGAGTGTAATGTTCACCGTGTTGGACTTGCCGGAATAGACTTTGGAGCGTATCATGCTCTGAATTTTGCTTTCAAATATCCCGATCTTACAAATTTTGTTATCTCGATGAGCGGGATGTTCGATATTCGACGCTTTCTTGATGACTACTTTGATGACAATGTCTATTTCAATAGTCCCTACGATTTTATTCCCGGTGCTGAGAGCTGGATTTTTAATCATCTGAAAATTGTACTAGGCACCTCAGATAGTGATAAAAACAGGGATGAAAGTCTTAAAATGTCAAAGCTTTTGGGTCAAAAACAAATTGATCACTGGTATGATGAAAAAAAGCAAATAGAGGCAGATTCAACTTTATGGAATACGGCTTTTCCTGAGTATCTTGAAGCGTTTTTATACTAGCTATTGCCTGAAAAATGGCTTTAAACCCTCTGAAATAAGACATGAAAAAAATCGGGATTCTTTTTGGGATGGAGAATACCTTCCCGTATGCTTTGATTGAACATATAAACGAACTTACCGGTAAAAAGGGGATCATTGCCGAGCCTGTACTAATAGGCAAGGTAAACCATTCAGATCCTACTGAATATGATGTTATTATTGACAGAATTTCGCATGAAGTACCTTTCTACAGAGCTTATCTAAAAAATGCGGCCTTGCATGGTACATCAGTTATTAATAATCCGTTCTGGTGGAGTGCAGATGAGAAATTTTTCAATAATTGTTTGGCCGCCAAACTAGGGATCCCTGTCCCTAAAACAGTTTTATTGCCCTCCAAAGAACGGCCTGACGACACATCAGAGACCACATTCAGAAACCTGAAATTTCCGATGGAGTGGGAAGAAATGTTTAGTCATATTGGTTTCCCGGCCTACATGAAACCACATGCGGGTGGTGGCTGGAGAAGTATTTACAGAGTGACTGGCATTGATGACCTTTGGGCAAAACATGAAAGCACCGGACAGCTGGTGATGATGCTTCAGGAAGAAATCGAGTTTACTGATTATTTCAGATGCTATTGCATAGATCAAAAGCATGTTCACATCATGCCCTACGAGCCAAGAAATCCAAGACATTTGAGATATGCTACCCAGCCAGCCAGCAGTGGACCATCATTAAAAAAACTACTAAAAAAAATAGAAGAATATACCCTCGCTATTAACAAGGCTTTAGGCTATGATTTTAATGCGGTGGAGTTTGCCGTAAAAGATGGAGTTCCGTACGCGATTGACCTATGTAACCCCTCTCCGGATGCTGACTCGTATTCAGTAGGATCAGAGAATTTCACCTGGGTGGTGGATCAAGTGGCAAAAATGGCTATTGAACGTGCAAAAAACGTTAAACCAGGTGTGAACAATTGTACCTGGGGTACTTTCCTTCAAAATTCCATCACCCCTTCAGATATTGCAAAAGTTGCTGGTAAAAAAGTCACTCCAAGAACCAAAACAGCGGCCTCAAAAAAGTAATATGAGCACCTTCACCCTCGGAATTGAAGAGGAATTTCAAATTATTGACCCTGTTACGCGGCAGTTAAAATCTCACATGTCGCAGTTGGTAGATGAAGGCAAAGTCATCCTTCAGGAACGTATCAAACAAGAGATGCATCAGGCTGTAGTGGAAACCGGAACAGGCATTTGCCGGAATATCCACGAAGCTCAGGAAGAAGTTCATTTTTTGAGGAATAAACTAATCGGTCTTGCTGCCGAAAAAGGTCTTGCAGTTGCTGCTGCAGGTACTCATCCTTTCTCAGACTGGGTGGATCAGCTCATCACACCTCATGAACATTATGATAATCTGATCAATGAAATGCGGGATGTAGCCCGTGGTAATCTCATTTTCGGCCTGCATGTGCATGTGGGTATAAATGACCGGAAGGATGCAATGAAAATCATGAATGAAGTAAGGTACTTTTTACCCCATATTCATGCTTTGAGCACAAACTCCCCTTTCTGGTGTGGCCGAAACACGGGTTTTAAATCATATCGGTCTAAAGTATTTGATAAATTTCCACGAACGGGAATTCCGGATCGCTTTTCGTCAATTGAAGAATATGACGAATATGTGGCCATTTTGATGAAAACTAACTGTATAGACAATCCAAAAAAAATCTGGTGGGATGTTAGAGTACATCCACACTACCCAACTATTGAATACCGCATTTGTGACATTCCAATGCGGGCTGAAGAGACTCTTTGCATAGCAGCTATTTGCCAGGCTCTTACGGCCAAACTATATAAACTGAGAAACGAAAAACCTCAATATAGTTCATACAGAAGGCTTTTGGTCGCTGAAAATAAGTGGCGGGCAGCCCGGGATGGAACTCAGGCCAGGCTGATAGACTTTATTAATGAGACTGAAAAGCCCTATGAAAAGTTGGTTACCGAACTACTAGATTTTATTGAGGATGTGGTAGATGAACTTGATTGTAGAAAAGAGGTCAACTATATTCATTGTATACTGAAAAATGGCACCGGGGCAGACCGACAGCTTCGAGTTTTTGAAGAAAAGAACGATCTCAATACCGTGGTAGACTATATGATTGAAGAAACAAAATTCGGTCTTTGAGGCTTTTTTTGTCAACTTTGTAGTACATCAATAAAACAGAATGAATCATCCATTTAGAATAGCCATTCTCGACTTTTATAATGATTACCCTAATGAAGGTATGCGATGTATTAAAACCCTCATTGAAAGATTCTTCCACACAGAAAATATTCAGGGATCTTATAAACTCTATGATGTCAGAGGAAAAGGGGAATTACCGACTTTGAGCGAATTTGATGCCTTTATTGGCACAGGTGGGCCCGGAAGCCCGATTTTTGAAGGGGAACAGTGGGAAGCCGATTACGGTGATTTTCTCGATGAAGTATTGGAGTGGAATAAAACGCAAGAACCCAAAAAACAAGGCTTGCTGATTTGCCATTCATATCAAATGATGGTGCAGCATTATCATTTGGCATTAGTTTGTTCCAGAAAGTCAACATCTTTTGGGGTTATGCCCGTTCATAAAACTGAAGAAGGGCTGAACGAGCCTCTATTTGAACATTTAGAAGACCCCTTCTGGGCGGTTGATTCTCGTGATTATCAGGTAATTCAGCCTCATGAAGAGGTCCTCAATGCTTTAGGTGCAAAAATTATCGCTCTTGAGAAAATAAGACCTCATGTTCCGCTGGAGCGGGCTATTATGGGTATTCGACTGTCAGATGAGATTGTAGGTTTACAGTTTCACCCTGAGGCTGATCCTGAAGGTATGAGACGCTATTTTATGAATGAAGACAAACGAATGGCTGTTATTACCGAACATGGTGAAGAAAAATTACAGATCATGCTGGAACAGCTGGAGGATGAAGACAAAATCAGAAAAACAGAATCTGTGATTATCCCGGACTTCTTGAAAATGGCTGCTCAACAAAATCTGGAAGCATGTTAAAAGAAGCCCGAAAGGCCTTTAATGAAAATTTTCAACAGGAGGCTCATGATAAACTTCTTTTTGAGATTGAAAATGAGTTTCCCGGTCAACTTGATTTCAGAGTTGCTGAAACACCGGTTTTTCTTGATCAGGGTTTCAAAACCAAGCTATTGATGGCCAGTAATTTGATAATTGATTTTATTAAAAGGCCTGACTTCAAAGAAATAACTGAAAAAGCTGTACCTGAAGCTTACAGGTTTAAAAACGAAGGTGAGCATTGTGAATTTCTTTGTGTTGATTTTGCTGTCTGTGAGAGTGATTCAGGAGAGTATGAGCCGCAATTAATTGAACTTCAAGGATTTCCGACACTATTTGCCTGGCAGCACTATCTTGCGGCTAAGTACCGAAAGCATCATAAAATAGACAAGAAACTCTCTCCTTTTTTCAACCGAATCAATGCCTTCAACTATTTAGAAGAGCTCTCAAAGGTTATTAAAGGCGAGTCTTCTGAAAATACCATTCTGCTCGAGGTTTACCCTGAAAAACAAAGGACAAGAATTGACTTTGAATTAAGCAAAGCTTATTTCGGTATTGAGGTCGTTTGTCTGAGTGAAATCTATACAAGAGACAGTAACCTTTTCTATCAAAAAGGTGGAACTGAAGTTAGAATTGATCGAATCTATAACCGTGTGATTTTCGATGAAGTAGAACGAAAGTATCCTGAATTAAAAGGGAAAATTACATTCTTGAAAAACGCTGAGGTTAAATGGATTGCGAACCCTTCATGGTTTTACAGAATCAGCAAATATTGTTTACCTTATTTGAAAGGCTCTTATCTCCCGGAGTCCTACTTCCTTTCTGATATAAAAAGGCCAGATGACCTGAAAAATTTTGTTCTTAAGCCAATTTTCTCTTTCGCTGGTGAAGGGGTAAATCTAAATCCTACAACTAAAGACCTTGAAGACATTTCAGATAGAGAAAATTATATTCTTCAAAGAAAAGTACAATACAGTCCTTTCATACCAGGCACTGATGGAGAGCACTCGAAAGGAGAAATCAGATTGATTTATATCTGGCCTGAAGGACTAAACCGGCCGAAACTAATCACTAGTCTTGCACGTCTAAGTAAAAGTAACATGCTTAATACGACTTCAGCGGATGGTGCTCAATGGACGGGCTCAAGCTCTGTATTTTCTGAATCTCACTAGACTATGGATCTAAGGCAAATCTTCCTAAATAATATAGCTCAAACCAGTGACAGCCCTCTGGCTCTTGAATTCGTGGATTCTGAGGGTATTTACCTGATTGACAAAAACGGCAAAAAGCATATCGACCTTATTTCAGGAATTGCGGTAAGCAATATGGGCCATTCTCACCCGGAGATTGTCAAAGCCATTCAGGTGCAGGCCGGAAAGTACCTTCATCAGATGGTTTATGGGGAATTTGTACAATCACCTCAGGTCAAACTAGCATCGGCTCTGATAGAAACATTAAAAGGCTTCCAGACAAGTTCAGGGCTCAGTCTTGACAACGTGTATTTCGTCAATTCAGGGACGGAAGCCGTCGAGGGAGCCTTAAAACTGGCAAAAAGATATACGGGTCGACCTGAAATTATTTCTTGTTTTAAAGCATATCACGGTAGCACCCATGGAGCTCTGTCTCTAGGAGATGAAGATTTTAAAAGAAATTTCAGGCCATTATTGCCAGAAATAAGGAAAATTGAGCGTGAGAATTTTGAGCATTTAGACCGGATCACCTCAAAAACTGCCGCTGTAATTATCGAAGTTATTGGTGGTGAGAGTGGCGTCAGAGTATCTACGAAAGAGTATCTGAAAGCTGTATCTGATAAGTGTAAGGACGTCGGGGCTTTGTTGATATTTGATGAAATACAAAGCGGAGCCGGACGGACAGGGAATTTCTGGGCCTTTGAAGACTATGGTGTAGTGCCTGATATTTTGCTTTCGGCAAAAGGACTCGGAGGTGGCATGCCAATCGGAGCTTTTATTGCTCCGCATGAGCTGATGAATGTTTTCAGAGATAATCCTATTCTTGGACATATAACTACTTTTGGCGGGCATCCGGCCAGCTGTGCAGCCGCTTTAGCAAGTCTTGAAGCCTGGAAAAAGGAAATAAGACCTGAAGAAATAAAAAGAAAGGGAGAGCTTTTTAAAGAACTTCTTTCAAAACACCCAAAAATCAAAGAAGTACGTGGCCAAGGTTTAATGCTGGCTGCTGAAATTGGAGATTTTGATTTTTTGCTTAAGGTAATTCAGAAAACCATCAAAAACGGAGTGATCGCGGACTGGTTCCTTTACTGCGATGATTCCATGCGTATTGCTCCGCCTTTGATTATCTCAGATTATGAAATCAGAAAAGCCTGTCAGGTTATCTTAAAAGCACTTGACTCGGTTAAGGAATAAAAAAGCCGTTTTCCTGACAGAAAACGGCTTTTTGGGGTTTCAATTCTATAATTACATAGCAGCCTCAAGCTTCTGAGTAAGAACATGCTTAGGAACCGCTCCAACGATTTTGTCAACCATTTCACCTTTCTTGAAAATCATCAAAGTAGGAATAGAACGGATTCCGAATTCCATTGGTGTGCTGCTGTTCGCATCCACGTCCATTTTACCAATTACGGCCTGCTCTTCGTATTCACCGGCGATTTCTTCGACGATTGGTCCGATCATTTTACAAGGACCACACCATTCAGCCCAAAAATCTACTAAAACTGGTTTATCTGAAGCGATTAATTCTTTGAAATTGCTATCAGTAACTTCGATTGCTTTACCTGCCATTTATTTAAGTCGTTTATTAAATTCAAAGGTTAAACATAACAGGGTACTTTCAAAGTTCCAATGGTTTCCACCCCACTAAAACTTTTGAGGTAAGAATTAGGCCCAAAATTGATATTTCACGAATAATCAAGATTCAATTTTTGATTTAAAAAGCACATCTGACCTAAATCATTGTTACTTCCTCAAGGATTGGCTAGATTTGGTTTAAACAAAGAAAACATCTCCATGTCCTCTGAAAAAAAAGCCATAAAGGCTCTGCTGAAAAGCTTCAAAAAGGTAAAGTCCATCAGCCTTATTGACAAGGTCAATAAAAAAGGGAAAACGATTAGTAAGTTTCTTTTCGCACTGGAAACTAAAGAAGGAAAGAAGTCTAAACTTGAAAAGTGGCTGAGAAAGCTTGAAGACATAGATAAAGACGATTTAAAGGAGAAGGATAAAAAGAAGAGTAAGGACAAAAAGAAGGTCAAACCGAAAAAGGTAAAAAACAAGGAAGAGTCCAAAGATAAAGAGCCAACCGACGAAAAACCTCAATCAAACAGTAACGCAGCAAAAACGACTGTAGAAAAGGTGGAACGGGAAAAAGAAAAGAAAGACAAAGGCATTATCCTTAAACCTCTTCCTGATTTAAAGGATAAAGTAAAAGCAGGAGAGGAAAAAGCTGAAAAAGCTAAACCAACCTCTAAAATCGCCCAAAAAACGAGAGCCCGAAAGCAGCCTGTTGATAATTTGAAAATTATAATTGGAATAGGCCCTGCCATTGAAAAATTCCTGAAAGAGGCTGAGATAGATACTTTTGAGAAACTTGCACAATCAAAAGTAGATGACCTGAAGAGTTTACTTGTAGAAAAAGGAGGAACCCGTTATAATGCCAATGATCCGTCGATGTGGCCGGCCCAGGCAGAATTAGCCGCCTCTGGAAAAAAAGAGGAATTGAAAGCTCTCCAATCAAAAATAAAGGAGGAGAACAAACTCAGCTAGAAAAAAGGCTCTGAATTTAATTCAGAGCCTTTTTTTTATGCATTAAGCGAAACTTACATTACCATCTCCACACAGCGACTGCAAATCTCTGAAAACGTTCTTGTTGATATCAATCTTGGTGTTACGACTAAAGAGTTGTAAGTCAAGCCGTTCGTCGGAATCGTATATATTAAAACGAAGCTCGAACTTACCGGGGTTATTATTGCTAACCTCCTGAATCTCGTAAATCATCTTTTCATTGATCTCTTTGAGCTCAAGTTTCAGGTTCACCTCTTTAAATCGCTTCTCCTTGACATCAGCCAATAGTTGCATTTCTATGGGTTTGAATTCAATATCGTTCCCGCTCCATCGTGTCTGTACTTTTCCCCGGATAAATAAAAACTGCCCCTCCATCAGATAATTACTAAAATTCACATGATCATTGCCGAAAAGAGCTATTTCCATTGAACCTTCATAATCTTCCATTTTGAAGATAGAAAAAGGCTTTCCACTTTTAGTTTGTCTCATCTGTACTGAGGTCAACATGCCACCGATGCTGAATTCGCGATCAATATGCTCGGGTTTCATCACTTCATTTAATGGCTTACAAAGACTCATTTCAATAGAGAATTGATCAAGCGGATGGCCGGAAATGTAAAAGCCGACAACATCTTTTTCGTATTTCAGTTTCTCAATATTCCCCCATGGCTCTACCTTTTCAGGCTGAGGAGCCGCCATGTCAGCTCCACCACTCACTCCACCACCAAAAAGTGAGGCCTGAGCGGACTCTTTTTCCTCCCGAATTTTATTTGCATACCGAATAAGCGTTTCAATAAAATTTGCTCCATTAGAGCCCTCAGCATAATACTGAGCTCTGTGAAAATCCTCAAAACAGTCAAACGCCCCTGCATAAACAAGAGATTCCAGAGTCTTTTTGTTGACCGTTCGAAGGTTAACCCTGGTCATAAAATCGTAGATATCTTTATAGGGTCCCCTTGCCTCCCTCTCTTCGATAATTGCGTCTACTGCGGCATCTCCCGTTCCTTTAATTCCTCCTAATCCAAATCTGATTTCACCATCCTTGTTTACACCAAATCGCTTTACCGATTCGTTGACATCAGGACCAAGCACAGGTAAACCGAGAGCCCGGCATTCTTCCATGAAGAAGGTAATCTTGTCAATATTACCGAGCTGCGATGTTAATACACCAGCCATGTACTCAGATGGGTAATGCGACTTCAAATAGGCCGTTTGATAAGCTACAAAGGCATAACAAGTGGAGTGGGATTTGTTAAATGCATATTGAGCGAAGGCCTCCCAATCTTTCCAGACTTTCTCTAGCACTTTCGCGTCGTGGCCATTCGACGTTCCGCCTTCCATGAATTTGGCTTTGAGTTTATTCAAAACCTCAATCTGCTTTTTACCCATGGCTTTTCTGAGCACATCGGCATCACCTTTGGTGAAATTGGCCAGCTTTTGCGAAAGCAACATCACTTGCTCCTGATAAACCGTTATACCATAGGTTTCGGCAAGGTATTCTTCCATCTCAGGCAAATCGTAAGTGATTTCCTGGAGACCGTGTTTCCGCTTAATAAAGTCAGGGATGTATGCCAATGGACCTGGCCGGTAGAGGGCGTTCATGGCAATGAGGTCGTCAAAGCGGTCAGGCTTTAACTCCTTCATGTACTTTTTCATGCCGTCAGATTCAAACTGAAAAACGGCGTTGGTCTCCCCTCTTTGAAACAGCTCAAAAGTCCCTGGATCGTCCAGAGGAATGTAATCTATACCCCCTTCAAGTAGCTCTAGTGTACGTTTCTGCTTATCCGTCGCATTCTCACGATCAATATTTTGTCCGTGATTTTCTTCAATCATTCTCAGGGCTTCCTTTAAAATCGTGAGATTTCGGAGACCCAGGAAGTCCATTTTAATAACACCGGCATCCTCAATAATTTTACCTTCATATTGAGTAACCAGAAGGTCAGCATCTTTAGCTGTACTTACCGGTACGATATCAGACAAATCATAGGGTGCAATGATAATACCAGCGGCATGAATTCCAGTGTTCCTTACCGTTCCTTCCAGTTTTTCAGCCTGATGGAGCACTTTCGCTTCCAGGCCTTTACCATGATAAAACTCCCGAACTTTTCTAACGTTTTCAATCTCTTCCGGGCTTAAGCCCAATTTATTGAGGTTTTTATCGCCACCGGTTTCGGGCATATGAATAAGCTTCTGAAAATTCATCCCATAGCCTGGCTTGTCAGGTATAAGCTTGGCTATGTAGTTTGCATCAGAAAGTGGCAGTTCCATTACACGAGCCACATCTTTGATGGATGATTTAGTAGCCATGGTACCATAGGTAATGATTTGGGCCACCTGATTCTTCCCGTATTTATCAACCACATAATCAATCACTTTTTGACGACCCTCGTCATCGAAATCTGTATCGATATCGGGCATTGACTTACGATCCGGGTTGAGAAAACGCTCAAAAAGCAAGTTGTACTTTATGGGATCAATATTCGTGATACCTATACAATAAGCCACTACTGAGCCGGCAGCAGACCCCCTACCCGGTCCTATCATTACGCCCAGATCTCGACCAGCCTGAATGAAATCCATCACAATGAGGAAATAGCCTGCAAAACCCATGGTTTTGATGGTAAAAAGCTCAAAATCTATCCTTTCTCTGACTTCTTCTGAAATTTCACCATATCGCTCTTTTGCCCCTTCATACGTCAGGTGTTTGAGAAATTCCCATTGGTTTTCCTTGTCATCTTTATGTACTTTAAACTCTTCAGGTATCGGGAAGTTCGGTAGCAAAATGTCTTGCTTGAGCTCCAGCGTCTCCACCTTACCAACGATATCATTTGTATTGTCAATGGCCTCAGGAATATCGCTGAACAGCTGCGACATCTCCTGTGTAGTCTTGAAATAAAACTGGTCATTAAAAAAAGCAAATCGACCGTTTTTTCCCTGCCCGCCCTCGTCATCATAGTCTTTCATTTTGGGCGTTGAGAGCTTCTCATTGGTGTTAACACACAATAGAATATCATGGGCTACCCAATCCTCCTGATCCACGTAATGCGAGTCATTAGAAGCAATTACTTTGACTCCATACTCTTTGGCCCATTTAAGCAAAACCGCGTTAACCTTGTTTTGGTCAGGAATGTCATGCCGCTGTATTTCTATATAGTAGTCGTCTCCAAAACGGTCAAGCCACCATTTGAACTCTTCCTCTCCTGCTTTTTCGCCATGTCTTAGAATTTCCTGAGGAACACGAGCACCGATGCAACAAGTCGTAGCAATCAAACCTTCTTTATATTGTTCAATCAGGTCTTTTGTAATCCTTGGATATTTCCCGTAAAGGCCGTCGATATAGCCGAGCGAACACAATTTAGTAAGGTTTTGATAGCCTTTTTTATCTTTTGCCAGAAGTAACTGGTGATATCGTTTATCCTTTTTGTCTTTGGTAAAACTCTTTATGGTATGATCTTCCACCACATAAAACTCACAACCTACTATGGGCTTGACACCGTATTTTGAAGCATTGGAGACAAAATCAAAAACACCGAACATGTTCCCGTGGTCTGTGATGGCCACGGCCGGCATGTTATCTTCTTTTGCCTTTTGGAAGAGCTTTTGAATGCTCGAGGCTCCGTCCAGAAGTGAAAATTGGGTATGGTTATGAAGGTGGGAAAACTGCATTTTCAGGGGTAAGAAGTATCACTCAAATTGTGTCACAAAAGTAGCCAATTTGACCTGCCCGAACCACTTGAAATCTGAACAAAATATCCACCATATTTCTCTTTGATCTTACCATTGGAAAATATCCAGAGAATAGCTACCTTTGCAGCCCAATTTACTTTTTTACATAAAAACTGTTTAAATCGATGCCAAAGCAAAAAACAAATTCTGGATCGAAGAAGCGTTTTAAAATTACTGGAACTGGAAAAATCAAGCGTAAGCATGCTTTCCATAGCCACATTTTAACGAAAAAGTCTAAGAAGCGTAAAAGCATCCTGGCTGGTTCAACTCTTGTTCATCCATCAGACGAAAAAAGAATTAAAGATCTTTTAGCTCTTTAATTTATTGGTTCAATTGTTTCACCCGACGAAAGGCTCAGAAAGAATCCGGTAGTGACCGGAACGCCCCAAGTCAAAAAACTAAATTATTATGCCACGTAGTGTCAATCATGTAGCGTCAAAAGCAAGACGCAAAAGAACGCTGAAACTAGCCAAAGGTTATTTCGGCAGAAGAAAAAACGTTTGGACGGTTGCTAAAAACGCCGTTGAAAAAGGTTTAGTTTACGCCTACCAGGGCCGTAAGCAAAAGAAAAGAAACTTCCGCAAATTGTGGATCGTTCGTATCAACGCAGGTGCAAGACAGCACGGTCTTTCTTACTCTGTGTTTATGAACAAACTATCTCAAGCCGGTATCGAGCTTAACAGAAAAGTTTTGGCTGACTTAGCGATGAATAATCCTGAGGCTTTCAAGGCTGTTGTAGACAAAGTTAAATAGGTGATCAGCAATGATCGAACAAATAAGGGGTTGCTCAGACGAGTAATCCCTTTTTTGTTTATTCGCTATTCAGATAACCATAGAATAAGAGATTGAATAAAAAAGAATTAAGCATCATTTAATTCGATATTTTTGTCCACCACTTGATTTGAGCTAATCTCAAATGACAATTTACGGAAGAAGCTTTTTAACAGTACGAATCTTAATAATGACGCAGTTTTCACTGATTTCCTTTCTATCGAAAGGTCAAATCGTGATAGACTTACCTGTCAACAATTCCGTTTTTCAACGAAATGCTTCAAATCAGGCTACTATCAATATTGCCGGAAACTATAGCAGTGGTGTGATTAGCTCGGTTCAGGCGAGATTGGTCAGTCCCGGAACGAACTCACCAATTTCGGGTTTTGACTGGTCAATTATTGATGTTGACCCATCTAAAGGACAGTTCTATGGTTCACTATCGAATGTTCCTGCAGGTTGGTATACTCTGGAAATCAGATCAGTAAAATCTGGAACTGTCATTCAATCTACAAGCGTTAACAGAGTTGGTGTTGGAGACGTATTTCTGGCTTTTGGACAATCCAATGCTCAAGGTTATCCTGGAATTTCAGGACTTCCTGTTTCATCGGAGAAAGTTATTTCACATAATTATATTGATTCCTGCTCTTTTGAAGTTCCGCATTTTCCGGTATTGGGGAAAACAACCTCATCCTCCAACATTGGACAGCACGGAATCACTTCGTGGTATTGGGGGAAATTAGGTGATAACTTGGTAAATAATAGCGGGACAGGTGCTACAGGTATTCCTGTAGCTTTTTTTAATGCCGCATCAGGTGGAGCCTCGGTTCAAAACTTTGTCGATAGCTTCTCGGGAGGAAGTACTATTAATCCTTTCACAGGACTTCAGTTTTGTAAAGGAATTAACCCTGACGACACAACAGGGGTCGGCACACCTTATATTACATTTTTAAAAACTATAAGATATTATAATTCGCTTTATGGAATTCGTGCTATTCTTTGGTTGCAAGGCGAGTCTGATACGCACCTGGGTACATCCCTTGCCAACTATCAAACAAGGTTATCTTCTATAATCGCCAGAACCCGGTCTGATTTCGGAGCGACTATTCCATGGGTAATTTCCCGTACATCCTGGTATCAAACAACAGGGTCAAGTAATGTCTTAAATGGCCAATCAAATCTATTGAATACAGGCAATCAAGTCTTTACAGGACCGGTCACCGATGACGTAAACAATACGAATCTCCCCTTCAGTGGTAGCAGAGATTCACCGAATGTTCATTTTCAGTCCGGAGGACTTTCAGAAATTGCAAATCGATGGTCTAATTCTTTAACATCGAATATTTACAACAACAGTACTCAATCATTTTATAATCTTTCGAATCCCGTAAATCCAAATACAGTTCCTGAGATGACTTACAGCGTGGCGGGAAATAATGTCACCGTTACTGCACCTGGCGGCTATGTTTCATATCGGTGGGTAACCACAAACAATTATGAAAGTACGGTTGTTTCCACATCACAGTCCCTGACCTCAAGCGGTAATAATACATACCGATGCTTTATGACTAAAGCTAATGGACAGATTGTAATGAGTCAAAAGGTGGATATTGGAAAGATTACGAATCAGCAAACAATTCCTTCAAGCTGCTCTGGGTCAGTATATCTTTCTGATTATACTCCTTACAGTTTACAAAATGATCCTTCTAACGGTCCCATTTCATTCGATCAGTCAAATGGAGGCCCTTCAGATGGAGATGGAACTCAATTAATGATCAATGGTTTAACCTATTCAAAAGGCCTAGGTGTTTATGGCAGTTCTGAAATCGTCTACAAGGTCACTCCCGGGCTTTACACAAACCTTAGAGCGTCAATAGGAGTAGATGATGATATCAGCACCGGAGGTTCAGTCATCTTTAAGGTTTATGGTGATAATAATTTATTGTACACCAGCAGCACATTAAGCTCCTCCAATAACGCGGTTGAAATCAATGTACCCCTATGTTCATACAGGACTATCAAGCTGGTAACAGAAAACTCCGGTGACGGATCAGTAAATGACATGGCTGACTGGGGTAATGTTAGGTTTACATGTGAATCAATCGGATCTCCCATTTCTTTATCAAACTTTAAGAAAGGTAGCAAATGTCTTGGTCTTGCCTGGTCTGCTCCTGCCTCAGGTAGTCCGGTTAGCTATGAAGTTTATCTTAATGGAAACCTTGTCACCACTTTAGGGTCAGGAACTCTTAGTTATATTTTTAGTGGTCTATCTCAAAGTACCACCTATACCATTGGCGTCAAAGCAGTGTCTTGTTCTGGTGCCAAATCGGCAACCGCGTCATTGTCAGTTCAAACGAATGGTATATTGATTTCTTACTCACCCAACTTCAATTTTATCTGTATCGGTGATAGTGTTACTCCTGTACTAGATAATCCCGGTGGTATTTTTACCATTACTTCAGGTTCTGAATATGTTAATCACTTTAATACAAGCACAGGGAAAATTGTTATCAACGGAAGTGGACCGGTCAATGTCAAATATATAATTGATCAGGGAACGGCCTGCTATGACAGTACAGGTACTACTATTTATGGCCAGGTGAAGCCATCGACACCGGTTATTTCTGCTAATATCAACCTGTTAAATACAAAAGATACCCTTGCGTTAACCTCCAACACAAATTGCTCACCCTATAATCTGGTTTGGTCAAATGACTCCACGAGCACATCTTTTAAGGTAAAACTGGCTGACACCACAAGCTTTTATGCCAGATGTAAAAACTCCTTTTGTTTCAGTAATAGCTCAAATATCATTCAGGCAAAGGTTATACCTGACTGCCCTAACACATTTACTTTAAGTAGTACAGTCTCAGACCTGAACTACGGTACCGAAAGCTTTGATTTTTTCGCCAAGAATACGATTTCCGCCGCTAACAAAGTATTCTCAGCCACCGGAGCAATTTTCAGAGCGGGTAAAAGCATTCAGCTGACTCCCGGCTTTGAGGCAAGGGCCGGTGCTGTCTTTTCGGCCACTATTCTGGGATGTCCATAGGCCATTGTCTGCCATTTATTTTCAGAAACTGACAAACTGTCACAATTATTCCAAGGTTTTGGCCTTGGCATATTCATTGATCATTTGCTAACAGATCATTTTTGAAAATAAAAACAACATACATAACATGGGAAAAATTATAGGAATTGACTTGGGAACCACCAACTCCTGTGTGGCTGTAATGGAGGGTAATGAGCCGGTAGTAATCGCCAACAGCGAGGGTGCCAGAACAACTCCTTCTATCGTGGCTTTTCTGGAGAATGGTGAGAAGAAAGTAGGTGCTCCGGCAAAACGCCAGGCTATTACAAACCCAAAAAATACAATCGCTTCAGTAAAGCGTTTTATGGGTAAAAAACACTCTGACTGTAGTTCAGAGCTAAAAACTATTGCCTACACTGTAGAAAAAGGTGCCAATGACACTCCACGTGTTAAAATTGGTGACAGACAATATACACCTCAGGAAATCTCAGCTTTCATTCTTCAAAAAATGAAGCAAACCGCTGAAGATTATCTGGGAACTGAAGTAACAGAAGCGGTTATTACCGTTCCTGCCTACTTTAACGATTCAGAGCGTCAGGCCACTAAAGAGGCTGGAACTATCGCCGGTCTTGATGTGAAAAGAATTATCAACGAGCCTACTGCTGCTGCTTTGGCCTATGGTCTTGACAAACAAGATAAAGATGCCACTGTGGCCGTATTTGACCTTGGTGGTGGTACATTTGACGTCTCTATTCTAGAGCTTGGTGACGGAGTTTTTGAAGTAAAATCAACTGATGGTGATACCCACCTTGGTGGTGATGATTTTGATCAGGTGATCATTGAGTGGTTGGCTGACGAGTTTAAGAAAGATGAGGGCGTTGACCTTCGCCACGATGCTATGGCTCTTCAACGTTTGAAGGAAGCTGCTGAGAAAGCGAAAATGGAGCTTTCAAGCTCTACGCAGGCCGAAATCAACCTTCCGTACATCTTCCCGGTAGATGGCGTGCCTAAGCACCTTGTTCGTAGCCTTTCGAGAGCGAAGTTTGAGCAGTTGGCTGATAGCCTGTTCACTCGAATGATGGAACCTTGTAAGCGTGCCATGAAAAATGCAGGCATCTCTAACAGCCAAATCAACGAGGTTATTCTGGTAGGTGGATCAACACGTATTCCAAGAGTACAGGAAGAAGTTGAGAAGTTCTTCGGTAAGAAACCATCAAAAAGCGTTAACCCGGATGAAGCTGTAGCAATTGGTGCTGCTATTCAGGGTGGTGTTTTGACTGGTGAAGTGAAGGATATTCTTCTTCTGGATGTTATTCCTCTTTCATTGGGTATTGAGACCATGGGTGGTGTATTCACCAAAATGATTGAGGCGAATACAACAATCCCGACAAATAAAGTGGAGACCTTCTCTACTGCGGCTGACAATCAACCTTCTGTGGAACTCCATGTTCTTCAAGGTGAGCGTCCGATGGCCAATCAGAACAAATCACTAGGTAGATTCCACCTGGATGGTATTCCGCCAGCTCCAAGAGGTGTACCTCAGATTGAAGTAACTTTCGATGTGGATGCTAACGGTATCCTGAATGTTACGGCCAAAGATAAAGGAACAGGAAAAGAGCAAAATATTCGCATTGAAGCATCCAGTGGACTTTCTGATGAAGAAATCCAAAGAATGCGTGACGAAGCCAAAGCCAATGAAGAGGCGGATAAACTTGCTAAAGAGAAAGTAGAGAAAGTAAATGCTGCAGACTCTATGATCTTCTCAACTGAGAAGCAATTGAAAGAGTATGGTGATAAACTTTCTGCTCCAAACAAAGAGGCCATTGAAGCTGCTCTTACCGAGCTAAAAGCCGCTCATGGTACTCAGGATTTAGCTGCTATTGATGCGGCTATGGAGAAAATCAACGCTGCATGGCAGGCTGCTTCTCAGGAGATATATGCTGCTCAGCAAGCCGCTGGTGGTGCTGACCCAATGGGTGGAGCCGCTGCAGGTGATGCTCAGGCAAATGCCGGTGCTCCTTCAGATGATGAAGGTGTTACCGACGTAAATTTTGAAGAAGTAAAATAAGTTTAAAACTTATTAGAAATAGAAGAGCCACTCCAAACAGGGGTGGCTCTTTGCTTTAGTCATTGTATCTTCACCGCTGCATAACCGCCATCTATGAAACTCAGCTACCTCATCGCTTTCTTATATCTTTTTGCATGTCAATACGCCAAGGCACAGTACCAGATCCACTCGCCGGACGGCAATTTGAAGCTAACAGTTCATTATGAATCTGACGGAAGTCTCACGTATGAAGTACATTCCTCAAAGACAGGCACAGAGCTTCAGCTTCTTAAAAAATCAAAGCTGGGTATCACCAGAAATGATTGTGATTTTTATGGTGGATTAAATGTGATCAGTGTTGATTCTACGCTTGAAAGTGAGAGCTACTCTTTGCAAAGCGGAAAGAAGAAGGAGCTATCCTTTGATTCAAAAACCATGACCATTCAAACCACTAAATGTGGGGTCAACTTTTGGGTCATTTTCAAAATACTTAATAACGGTGTAGCTTTCAGATACCATTTCCCTGATTCATCAGAAACTGAATATCAGATTGGAAGCGAATATTCAGAATTTGGATTGGCTAACACGAATGGAACGGTCTGGATGCAGGAAAACAGCAATAGCTATCCTGTTTACGAAGGTTTTTTCAATGAGGTTTATCCGGGTTCTTCTTCCTCACAAGCATCCGGATTTGTTTTCCCGGCCCTCATTTCAATTAATGATCATTGGCTTCTTTTAACCGAAACTGATCTGGATAGTAATTTCTACGCTTCTCATTTGTCTCAACATCCGACTGGTGGCTCCTATAAATTAAGCGGTCCCTACCCTTTTGATGGTGTTTCTCAGTTTGATCAGTTTGCTCATTTTAAAACTCCTATGAAAACACCCTGGCGGGTAGTTACGATTGGGAACGAGCTAAATGAGATTGTAGAAAGTAATCTCACCACTGATCTGGCTCAACCGTCGCTCATTTCTGATCAAAGTTATATTGAGACTGGAATTGCCACCTTTAGTTGGTGGTCCTCTTTTACGAGTTCAAGTTATATCGATTCGATGAGGCATTATGTAGATCTGGCTGCAGACCTCAATTGCCCCTTTTTCACAATAGATGCTGATTGGGATAAGATCAGTAATCTTGAAAGTGAACTTCCGCTGTTTGTGGATTATGCTACGTCAAAAGGTGTGAAGTTATGGACCTGGTATAATATGGGAGGGCCGCATAATGCCAGTAGTTATGCGAATAATATCACTCCACGAGACAGTATGCATATTGCCCAAACCCGTCGTGACCATCTTCAATGGATCAAAAATATGGGTATAGCCGGAATAAAGGTGGACTTTATGATGAGCGATAAACAGGGAATGATACAGTACTATTTAGACATATTAAAAGATGCCGCAGAGTTGGATCTGATGGTAAACTTTCATGGTGCCACAGCTCCAAGAGGCTGGCAAAGAACCTATCCGAACCTTATGACCGTGGAAGCTGTGGCTGGAGCTGAGGGTATCTTATTCAACACCAATTTCAGACAACGGTTGGCCAGTCATAATGTGACACTCGCGTTCACCCGAAACGTACTTGGGTCAATGGATTACACACCGGCTGTACTGGGTCATACTTATCATAATAATGGAGATAATATTGACCATAATTCCACTATTTCACATCAACTGGCTCTACTTACCTTATTTGAATCAGGAATGAGTCATTTTGCGGATCATTACTCCAGGTTTGAAAATTTGCCTGAAACGGCGAAGGAAATCATTCGTCAAACTCCCGGTGCATGGGATGATACAAAACTTCTCTCGGGATATCCAGATGAGGAAGTAGTGCTGGCACGTAAATACAAGCACAATTGGTTTATATCAGGCATAAATGGCGAAAATTTCGGCAAAACTGAAAGCATAGACCTCAGCTTTTTACCCCAGGGCCAATACCGTTTAAGAACAATTAAAGATGGATCATCAAAAGGATTGATAGTAACTGAAAATCAGATCTTTACTACTGGAGACAATCTAACTGTTGATATTCTGCCTTATGGGGGATTTACCTTGTTTTTTGAAGCTCTTTGTCTTGAAAATTTAACACTTCAGGATAAAGTAACGGAAAGTGCAAACGATCAATATCAGGCGGTAAATATTCAGTCTTTACAGGAGATTGAACAAAACTCCTCACTTAGTCTAAAGGCTGAAAACTCTATTCTTCTTGAACCCACCTTTTACTCAGAAGCTGGTTCAGTTTTCAAAGCGGAAATAGAAAATTGCGATAATTAAAAAACCGTTATCAGGCGGCATTTCGAGCATCAGCAAGTAGATAATTATTGAGAAAATTCAGGAGTGTCATCAAATCTTTCTCGTTGGTGATCATCCCAACGGATATCCTCACTGCCCCTCTCTTTCTTTTTAGCTGCTGTATTTTGGTCACATTATTGATTTCTATAGCATCAAGCAATTCTTTGACTTCAGGCCTTTTCAACTGATGATAACATTCGTCAGCACCGGGATTACAAAAACACCCGGTTCTCAGAGAAATATTGAACCTTAAAGCATCTTGTTCAATTTGTTCAAGATCAATTCTTTGTCCTAAAGAATCCAAAATATGAAAAGCGATCGTATTGCCACGAACCTCCATATCTGAGGGTCCAATGATTTTAATTAACGGACTTCCATTTTGATGTCTTATGTCACTCAAAGCCCCTGTAAACTGCCTGCTGTTTTTCTGAATTTGAAGCTGAATTCGGGGCATTCCGATAGATTCAAGGTATTCTAAACCGATCTTCAAAGCGGGAATCTGATTATAATTGATCGTACCGTCTTCAAATTTCTCATGGTTTTGATGCAAAGCATAGGTCTGATCATAGGTAGAAGCAACTTTGACTGTACCTCCGGCGAAATAATCTTTTTGCAGTTTACAGCAGGTTTCTTTTCTGACCAGCAAGCAGCCAATTCCGGTAGGATAACCAAACATTTTGTAGAAGCTAATGCATACAAAATCAGCTGGAACATCTTTGAGGTCTAAAAGATTTGATGGGGTAAAAGCAGCTGCATCCAGCAAAACATAAAATCCTTTTTCTTTGGCTTCTCTCACCATTTGAAGTGAATGCTTTACACCTGAATAATTACTTTGAGCCGGATAAGCTAAAAGCTTGGTGTCATAATGATCAACCTCCTCCAGAGCCTTTAAAAAATCACTTTTATCTATTTGCAGGTCTGGTGTCAGCTCCAGAAAATTGACCTTTGCCCCCTTCTTTTGAGCCTTTTCTTTGATACCCAAAACCGAGTTATGATTGTCTTTGCTGAGCACAAAAGCACTTTTTTCATCAAACGGAAAACACTCTCCTACAATTTTGAGGGCACCGCTGGCATTGGCTGTAAAAATGCAGTCGTACTCGTCAGTCGCATTGAAAAAAGACAAAACCTTCTCACGGGTTTCTTCAACCAAAGCTGTAGACAAAGAAGAAGTAGGGTTTATACTATGAGGATTCCCGAAAACGCTCTCACGTAATAACTTTTGATGCTTCTCAATTTGCGGAATGGCATAAAGACCACCACCCGTGTAGTCAAGATAGGTGTGAGCCTGTCGGTCTAATTGAGGAAAATCGCGTTTACGAATGATTTCAAAACTGACTCTGTGTCGTTGAGTTCGGAAAGTAAAAAAGTTTTCAAACATCATTTTTATGGCTATTTCTTCCCGAAAATGATATCAAACTCCGGCCTTTTCAAGTGAAATTGTGTGAATGGAGTAGTTTACTGTACGCATTGCAGTAATTCACGAATCATTCCAGCGTAATTTTACCTATGCTATCAAAGGACAAGATTATTCATTTGCAATCTTGCCTTGAGCTCTGCCATAGAGCCTTCATATTCCCAATAAATCCATCGGCCATAGCCGTAATCAGTGAGAATATACTTTTCGCTGATTGATTTGATGCGACCGACCTCGATCAATTTGGTAGAGAAAGAGCTGACCTTTACATCTTCAATAACCTCTTTATTCTCTTCATCAAAGCCATGTAGAATTTGATGACTTCCGACTGCTATTTCTATAAACATGAATTTTACTGTTGAATTTTGTGGTAAAAATGCATCATTTCCGTCGATCAGACTAAAGGAATGATGTTTTCCGGCATGAGAATAAAAAAAGTATCATGACAAATATCAAAGAAGCATACCCTACCCTATCGATTGCACTGGATGATCTTTATAAGCGAGGTTATACTACCGATTTTAATCTCTATCAGAAAAGTCATTCCACAAAGGCTTTCCGCGAATTGGAAAGTAATGAATTTGAAATTGTGGAACACCACCGTTTTGATGGAATGACAAATGTGGCCGACGAGTCCGTACTCTATGTGATTGAAACCAATAGCGGAATTAAAGGAACCTTAATTGATGCTTATGGAGTAGATGCCTCTCCTGAACTGGCACAAATTATTCGGGGGATGAATTTTGCCAGGCAGTAAATTTGAAAATTTTCAATTGGCACTTTGGGATGATTTTCTTTTAATTTCGGTTTATAAAAGAAAATCCGGAATTAATGAAAAAAGCGATCCTATTAACGTCAGCTCTGGTTTTCAGTTTCATTGCCTGTACTGAGAAGGAGGTGCCTTGTCAGGAAAAAACCTGGTACGCAGATATGGACGGTGATGGACTTGGAGATCCAAATAATACCTATCAAGGTTGTAGTGCCCCGACAGGGTATGTTGAAAACTCAGACGACGATGATGATAAAGGGAATCAATCGATTATTCCTGAGAATGGGTATTCTACCCCTGAAAGCTATGACAATCGTACATTGATATGGTCAGACGAATTTAGCGGAGACCAATTGGATGAAACATTTTGGAACTACGAACTCGGTAATAACGGAGGCTGGGGAAATAATGAGCTTCAAAACTATCAAAGAGGAAACACTGAAGTCAAAGATGGCTATTTAATCATTACCGCAAAAAGGGAAAATGGCTCTTACACCTCCTCCCGCCTTACTACAGAAGGCAAGTTTGATTTCAAATATGGAAGAGTGGATATCAGAGCAGCTTTACCGAGAAGTCAGGGAGTTTGGCCTGCACTCTGGATGCTAGGTGCCAACTTTAAACAAGTAGGCTGGCCTATGTGTGGCGAAATTGACATAATGGAACTCATCGGCGGAAGCGGAGACGGCCGCGATAATACTGTGCACGGCACTGTTCACTGGGACAACTTTGGGAGCTACGCCAATTATGGAGGCAGTTTCACAAAAAACTCGGGTCGATTTAACGGAGAGTTTCATGTGTTCTCTATTGAGTGGAATGAAAATGAAATTATATGGTATGTGGACGACCAACAATTTCACGTGATAGACACCACTCCTTCCGGGCTAGCTGAGTTTCAGGAAAATTTCTTTTTCATCTTTAACATTGCAGTAGGCGGAAACTGGCCGGGCGACCCTGACGGCAGTACCATTTTACCTCAATACATGATCGTGGATTATGTCAGGGTGTTTCAATAGGCTCTTAACTTATTGAATATTGCCCTCTAAAGCTTCCAGAAAAGCATATCTCAAAGCCACGTCTTTTAGATAGTCAAAACGGCCACTTGCACCACCATGGCCAAAATCCATATTGGTGTGTAAAAGCAATACGTTATTGTCAGTTTTCATGTCCCGCAGTTTGGCTACCCATTTGGCTGGTTCAAAATACTGCACCTGACTATCATGCAAACCGGTAGTCACCAGCATATTCGGATAGGCCTTCGCATCAATATTCTCGTAAGGTGAGTACGATTTCATGTAGAAATACGCCTCCTTTTCGTTCGGATTGCCCCACTCATCGTACTCGTTTGTGGTTAAAGGAATATTTTCATCCAGCATCGTATTGACGACATCCACAAATGGTACGTCTGCGATAATTCCCTTGTATTGCTCAGGAGCAATATTGGCTACCACACCCATCAAAAGTCCGCCGGCAGAGCCACCCTGAGCGTATAAATGTGCTGCACTTGTATAACCCTGGTCAATCAGAAATTTGCCACAATCCACAAAATCAGTGAAGGTGTTCATTTTCTTCATCAGCTTGCCATCCAGATACCACTGGCGACCCATCTCCTGCCCACCTCTGATATGGGCAATAGCAAATGCATAACCTCTATCAAGCAAACTCAATCGACTGCTGCTAAAAGTAGCGTCAATGCTGTATCCATAAGAACCATAGGCATATTCAAGCAGGGGAGATTTACCGTCTTTTTTGAATCCTTTTTTATAAACAATAGAGATGGGAATCATGACCCCATCTCTCGCAGGAGCCATCAGCCTCTCTGTCACGTAGTTGCTTTTGTCATAACCACCCAGCACTTCCTGCTGTTTCTTCAATGTTTTCTCCCGGCTTTTCATATCATAATCGTAAACCGATGGTGGTGTGATCATGGAGGTGTAGTTATACCTCAACTCCACAGTTTCGTAATCAGCGTTTTGACCAACAGAAACATCATAAGTGGCCTCTTCAAAAGCAATGCTATGCTCATCACCGGAGCTTAAATTCAACACAGAAAGCTGATTCAAGCCATTTTTTCTCTGTTCGGTTACCAAAAAGTTTTTGAAAGCATTTACACTCTCAATCAAAACATCCGGCTGGTGGGATTTAAATTCCTTCCAGTTCTCTACTCCCGTTTTGTCAAGCGGACACTCCATCAATTTGAAATTCTCGGATCCGTCGGCATTGGTTCTGATGATGAATCGGTCATCAAGGGCCACCACTTCATATAAAGTATCTTTAATGCGGGGTTGAAATGCCTTAAAATCATTCTGTGGGGTAGCCGCATCCAGATATCTTAACTCAGAGGAAAGCGTCCCTTGCGAATAAATCCATATCCACTTGCCATTCTTACTTTTGCCAACACCGATATAATTGGTCGGGTCTTCTTCACGGTAAACCAGCACATCTTTGGCGGAATCTATACCTAATTCATGACGGTAAATTCGCTCCGAAAGCAAAGTCACGGGATTCTTGGCGGTATAGTAAATGGTTTGATTATCGGCCGCCCAAACAGGGTCACCTTCGGTATTTTCAATTTTGTCCTTCAGAATTTCACCCGTACTCAGGTTTTTAAACTGGATGGTGTATTGCCTGCGGGAAACCTCATCCACACCAAAGGCAAGCATCTGATTATCAGGACTGATGGCAAGACCCGACACCGAATAGTACGGCTTCCCTTCAGCCATGGCGTCTACATCAAGGATCACCTCTTCCTCAGCCTCTAAACTCCCCTTTTTACGACAATATTTATAGTATTGCTCGCCCTCCTCTGTTCTAACGTAATAATAGTAGCCATTTTTCAGGTAAGGAACCGTCTCATCTTTTTGCTTGATACGCCCTTTCATTTCCTCAAAAAGCTCTCCCTGAAGCTTTTCCGTTCCAGCCATCATGGTTTTCAGGTAATCATTCTCCGCATTGAGGTATGAGATGACCTGTTGACTATCAGGCCCTTTTCCAAAGTAGTCGTACATCCAGTAATACGGATCATTGACAGACTCTCCATGGATGGTTCTGATGTGGTTTTTTTTCTCTGCAACAGGCGACAGGGCCTCAGGCCAGGTATAGGGCATTTATTTAGTTTTTGATGTACAGGCAATAATGCCCGCAAAAATAGCAAGGAAAGAGAGAAGGTTTTTCATGATTTGTAAACAATGGAGGTCAATTTGCAGAGCACTCAAGTTAATCATACACTGAGCTTAGATATTGATATCAAATTTGTCTACCTCTCAAGAGCCTGTTTAGATGACCTCTTGATCCAGATTTTTGACTATTCAAAAAGAAAGGCTGACACAAAACTTATCAAATAGGTTACTCAAGACTCCGGACAAATATTATCCTCAAAGCTATTTTTCCTGCAAGTTTTGATCAGCAAAAAAGATCATTGCATCTCTTAAAAATTCTGCAAAGAACGGTTGATTACTGCCATCGATGGTAGTGTATCTCTCATCTGAGACGTACATCTCTCCCAAACCTTTGTAGGCCTGCTGCTTATCCGCAGATCCGGAGGTACCCCAAAATGCACGAATGATAGCATAGTGCATTGCCACTAAATCCTGTACTTTGTGAGAAGAAACAGCTTCGTTTCTGAGTTCAAATAACTCCGCAGCATTCGCTTTTTGTCTTTCTTTCAAAGCCTCAAAATCTCTTTTCCCGAGTTCCATTAGGGCTTTTTCTGACCGTTCAATTTCTGTTTTTCCCCAATTTTCAATGGCCTGCTCCCGATATTCTTTTGGTAACCCTTCGTAAAGTTCTTCTGGTTTCATTGGTATTTTTTCGTTTAAATTTTTAATCGTTCTATCAATGGTTTTCACCAACACTTTTAGTCTCTTCTGACGTGTCTGCAATGCTTTTTTTTGTTCTGAAAGTGCCTCTATGTGATCAAAATTTGGGTCATCTAAGAGTCCTTTTATTTCCTTTAGCGAGAAATCAAGTTCACGGAAGAACAGTATTTGTTGTAAACGTAACAGTTCTCTTTCGCCGTAATAACGATATCGACTCTCTGAACGTGAGGCTGGTTTCAATAGACCAGTCTGATCATAAAGACGTAAGGTTCTTGCACTTACTCCTGCCAAATCCGTTATCTGCTTGATTGAATACTTCATGGTTTCTATAAATTCTTTTGCAAACATAAAGATTGACCTAAGGTCAGAGTCAAGTGATATTTTATAAAATTTCATAATGACAGTTTTGCTTCACCTATGAGAAGTTCAATGAAGGCCTGGGTATAACCTCTTTCACCTCCCAAAATCCCCCTTTTGCAGAAACTCTACCCTAAGAATGACAGTCAAATCTTTGATTTTGTCTAACTTCCGTCCAAACAAGAAAAACCCTAATGAATTCAACCAAAATGACGCTGGCGATTGCTTTCGCCTTATTCTGTGCGTTGCCCTTAGCAGCTCAGAAAACCAAAAAAGCCTTTAACGGCAAAAACTTCAAAGGCTGGGTAGTACCTCAACCCAATAATGACAACTGGACCATCGAAAATGGGATTTTGCATGTCAAAAGCTCAGAAGATCGCAAAGGAAAAATCCTGTGGACTGAGAAAGAATACACCGACTTCATTATTGAAGCAGAATACAAGAATGTCTCGGGCATTGTAGATACCGGCATTTTCCTTCGCTCCGAAACTGACCAGATCCAAATTGGCATCTCCGGCTCTTTGAAAAAAGATGTGACAGGTTCGCCTTATATTCCGGGTAAAGGATACCCGGTTTTCTCAACCATCGACGGCATTCTGAAAGAAAACGATTGGAATCATATCAAAGTCAAAGTAGTGGGTGATACCTACACCGTTTGGTTGAATGGCTCCGAAGTGATGACCTATACTTCGCCAGACATCCCTGAAAGCGGCCCGATAGGTTTGCAACTACACCCAGGCAATATCATGGCTGTAGATTATAAAAACATAAGAATCGCTGAATTATAAGACAATGCAAAAGTTAAAACTACTCTCCCTTGCGATCGGAATCGGCCTTTTTATCGGTTGTAATACGTCCGCAGAACAATCATCTACCGAAACAACAGAAATCCCTGAGGCAAAATATTCGCTGGCTCAATGGTCATTTAACCGTGATCTTTTTGCCGGAGATATGAGCACCATCGACTTTGTTTATGCTGCCGGCGAAATGGGTTTTGATGGGGTTGAATATGTCAATCAGTTTTTCATTGATAAAGCTGAAGATTTTGAATTTCTGGACTCACTTAATGCAGCCGCCGAAGAAGCTGGTGTTAAAAACCTGATGATTCAGCTGGATCGTACAGGTAACCTTTGTGCCTCAGATGAAGCTGAGCGAAATAAAGCGGTGGAAACAGCCATGAAATGGGTAGATGCTGCAAAATATCTTAATGCACCTGCAGTAAGAGTGAATGCTCATGGTGATGGCTCTGCTGAGGAAATGAAAACCCAATGCATGGATGGCATCGGCAAACTAGCAGAATACGCCAATACGCAGGGCGTTCAGGTGTTGATTGAAAATCATGGTGGCGTTTCCAGTCGCGGTGACTGGCTGGCCGATTTGGTGGGTAGTCTGTCCGACAAAGAAGTGGGTTCGCTAGCTGATTTTCATAACTGGTGTTACGAAACCGTGGATGGAGGACTCTGGGGTGAGTGTCGAAACGAATACGACTATTACAAAGGTTTTGCCGAGTTGATACCTTCGGCAAATGGTGTAAGTGTAAAGGCCATGCATTTTGATTCAACCGGCAATGAGCCCAACCTTAATTTCCCGAAGTTCTTCAAAATCATGAAGGATGGTGGATATGATGGATACCTCGGCGTAGAATATGAAGGAAACGACCTGCCCTCCCGAGAAGGAATCCTGAAAACCAAAGAACTGGCTGCCAAAACCTGGGAGGCTGTTTACAGTGCGAAATAACTTTTAGCATTAAGAGATTAAGGAGTTAAGAAGATTAAGGGATAAAACTTAATGTGCCTTAATGTTTAACCATAAACTATTTTCTAACATTAAGAAATGAAGGAGTTAAGAGTATTAAGCGATAAAACTTAATGACCCTTAATGCCTTAATGTTTAAACTTAAACTACTTTCGAACATTAAGAAATTAAGGAGTTAAGTGAATTAAGCACAATAAAACTTAATGTCCCTTAATGCCTTAATGTTTAATAAAACATCCATTAACGATTGAAATACCTATGAAAAGACTACTCATTTTTACACTGATTCTGATTTCACTGAATTCCTATGCTCAGACGAGTCAGGTTTTTGATGCTGAAACCGTGCATAGTGAAATCCTGAACATGGACAGAAAGTATGCCGTGTATCTGCCACCAAGTTACGAGACCTCGGCCCGCTCCTACCCGGTGCTATATCTACTGCATGGTGGTGGTGACGACCAAACAGGCTGGGTGCAGTTTGGCGAAGTCCAACGCATTGCTGACAAGGCTTTTGATGATATGATTGCTACGGAGATGATCATTATCATGCCGGATGCTGACACCGGAAAAAGAGGTTATTTCAACACGCCCGACAATACCTGGCGTTATGAAGATTTCTTCTTTGAAGAACTGGTGCCTTACGTAGAAAACAAGTACAGAATTAAATCTGAAAAGCGTTATCGTGCTGTGGCAGGCCTTTCTATGGGTGGGGGCGGCTCTTACTTTTATGCCATGCGTCACCCTGAGCTGTTCTCTTCTGCCTGTCCATTAAGTGCGTCGGTGAGAAATTACGATAAAGAAACACTCAAAAGCTGGCTTGACCGAACCAATACCACTTACACGGAAGCTCAGCTGAATACCTATCTGGAAAAACAAAGTTCTTTACGAATGCTCGAAAACGCTGATCTGGATGCAATTAAAAAAGTCAAATGGTATTTCAGCTGCGGCGATGATGATTTTCTCTACGAAGGCAACAGCTTAGTTCATATTGCCTTCCGTCAAAAAGAGATCGCCCACGAATTCAGAATTCAGGACGGAGCCCATAACTGGACCTACTGGAGAACCGAGCTACCCAATGTGCTGGAGTTTGTGAGTGATACGTTTCATCAGAAGTAAAGATCACTTCACTTTTTGACCGATTCCCACCCCTCTTTGAATTATTCCAATAATCCGAAGAGGGGTGTTTGTTTTTTGGGGCTTTCGTGCTTTTATTCAATCAGTTAAACCCTAAAATATGAAATCAATACTCCTCCTCTGCGGCCTGATCCTGACCGGCTTTTTATCAATTGCTCAGCATCCTGAACTTGAAAATATTGACCCGCATAAAATAGAAGGTCATATGCGTTTTTTGGCCGATGACCTGCTGAAAGGTCGGGCTGTGGGTTCTGAAGGTTTTGAAATCGCATCGGCTTACGTGCAGTCTCAGCTTATTTCCATCGGACTTCAGCCCGCGGCAGATGATGGCACTTTCATTCAACCCGTGCCTTTGAAAAGGGCAACTGTTTTACCCGAGAAAAGTTACCTCAGCATTGATCAAGAAAAGCTTAGCTGGGGTGATGAGTACATTCTCAGCCCCTATTTTGAAGCAAAAGTTACCGAGATAAACGCTCCGTTGGTCTTTGTTGGTTTTGGTGTTACTGCCCCTGAGTTTGATTATGATGACTATAAAGGAGTGGATGTCAAAGGCAAAATTGTGGTTTATATCAATGATGCCCCAGCTTCATTTCCATCCAATGAGAAGACCTATTATACCACTGGAACTGTAAAATATGAGACCGCCCTGAAAAACGGAGCCATAGGCGTAATTTCTTTTATGCACCCCGAGAATAACAGAAGACCTTGGGAAGGAACGGTTTCCAGAGCCAAAAACGGCCGTTTCTTATGGACTGATCCCTCAGGAAATAACCCCGCTTCTCACCCTGACCTAAAAGCTGTAGCCACATTCAATAGCGACAAACTTGAAAGCCTGTTCGGAGATCAGTACCCGAGTTTCAAATATAGCCTGGATGAATTAAGCAGCTCAAAACCAGCGTCTTTTGAAATGAATAAAACCGCTGAACTTCATATTGAAACGCAACATGAAAACGTCATGAGTAGTAATTTACTTGCCGAAATTGAAGGATCTGACCCCGATCTGAAAGACGAATATCTGGTCTATGCCGCTCATCTTGACCATCTGGGTATCGGACGGGCAGTCAATGGCGACTCTATCTATAACGGTGCACATGACAACGCCTCAGGGGTGGCTATCTTGCTCGAAATTGCCCGCACTTTTAAATCTCTGAATCCTGCTCCAAAAAGATCTGTTCTTTTTGCCATCGTTACTGCCGAAGAGTCCGGTTTGCTAGGTTCAGACTATCTGGCTCATTTTCCATCGAAGGGTAAAGAGCAAATGGTCGCCAATATCGCCATGGATATGCCATTTTTCTTTCATCCTATTCTGGACATTGTCCCCTACGGAGCCGCTCATTCCAGTCTTGGAGAAAACACTAAAAAAGCAACGGAGTACCTTGGACTTGGTATAAGCGACGACCCTTTCCCTGAGCAGGTTATCTTTATCAGGAGTGATCATTACAGCTTTATTAAAAAGGGGATTCCGGCCTTGTTTATCAAAAGTGGTTTTAAAACGGTACCATCAGATACCATAGACCGCAGTAAAAAAGATGTGGAATGGCGAAGAACCCATTACCACACCCCTCAGGATGATATGAATCAGCTCTTTGATTTTTCTGCTGCCGCAATGCACGTCAAAGTCAATTATTTAATAGGAAAGCAAGTGGTTAATGACAGCTCAAAACCGTCCTGGAATCTCGGCGATTTTTTCGGAAGTAAAATGGGTAAAAAGTAAATTATTAGTTTAAATTCGGTTCTAAAATAGACCGTTTAACAACTGTATTTCAAATATTTACAATATATCACTATATATTTAATAATATTTTTAGACTAACCTAAACTTAGTCCTTATCTTTGATGTTGTAAGATTGTAAAGAAGTATTCTGATCATGTACAACTATAATCCGTTTTGGGCTTTAACTATTTTTCTGGCCGTTGCCGTACTTGGTTTCTTTCTTTTCAGGCCTTCAAAAGGATGGTTTTGGGTCATCAACAAGGGAGCTAAAAAAGATAAAAAAGAGCTGATTGAAGATATTCTCAAACTGCTTTATCATAGTGAAAACGAGGATAAGCCGGTCAATGTCAATGATATAGCCCGAATACTCAATGATGATGAAAAAGAGGTGTTAGAATCGCTCAGTGAAATGGCTGAGGTAGACCTCATAAGTCTCTCCGGTAATCATGTAAAGTTAACCAAGGCCGGTAGCGACTATGCCTTGAGAATGGTAAGAGCTCACCGCCTTTGGGAGCGATTTCTGGCGGAAAAGACCGGATATGACGAGGCCGACTGGCACCATATTGCGGAGAAAAAAGAACACGAACTGTCGGCAGCCGAGACTGAACAGTTGGCAGCTAAACTGGGGAACCCGCAATTTGACCCGCATGGTGACCCTATTCCCACAAATACAGGAAAAGTGGCTCCCATTAATGGTGTCCTTTTATCTGAATTGGAAACAGACACCATCGCTCGCATCATTCATATCAAAGACAAACCGGATATCGTCTATAAGCAGATCGTGGCCGAAAATATTCACATCGGTTCGCATATCAGAGTGGTGGAAAAATCGCCGGAGCGAATTGTATTTCATGCTGAGGGCGAGGCTTTTGTCCTGGCTCCTATTGTGGCCGCTAATATCACGGTTTCTGTTTTGAAAAAAGATGTCCTGTTTGAAGAAAATATTGCCCGCCTGAGCATGCTTCAGGAGAACGAGACTGCAGAAATTATCGGAATTTCCCGTGAAATGAGGGGCGAAAGCAGACGCAGATTGCTCGACCTGGGTTTTGTCAAAGGGGCCGATGTGAAAATTGATTTACCAAATCCTCTGGGAGAACCCAAAGCTTTTCTAATTAAAGGAACCAGCATTGCACTGAGGGATAATCAGGCTTCAAAAATTTTGATAAAAAAGAGTTAAATCATGGAAGCAGCACCAAAATCAGCTTGCGAAACATGCCCGCAATATAACGCCGAAGGCTTAAAGAAATTAGGGGTTAACCTTAATGAGGCCGACTTCGTGGTCGCCTTGGCGGGAAACCCCAATACGGGAAAAAGTACCGTTTTCAATGCTCTCACAGGCTTGAAACAACATACCGGCAACTGGCCCGGAAAAACCGTTACCCGGGCAGAAGGAGCGTTTCAATACAACGATCAAAAATATAAACTGGTCGATTTACCAGGCACCTACTCTTTGCTTTCAACCTCTGAAGATGAGGAGGTTGCACGAAATTTTATTCTGTTTGGCAGGCCCTCAGTGACAATTATTGTTGCAGACGCCAGCCGATTAGAACGTAACCTCAATCTGGTGCTACAAGTACTGGAAATCACCGATAAGGCTGTGCTTTGCCTAAATCTGATGGATGAAGCCGAGCGAAACGATATTGAGGTGGATACCCGAACACTGGCAAGAGACCTGGGTATACCGGTAGTGGCCACCAGTGCCCGGTATTTGAGGGGTATTCCGGAGTTGATTCAGACGGTAAGCGATTTGGCCAATGGACGAATAGTATGTAAACCTCACCGCATCAAAAATATTCCACCAAATATCGAAAAGGCGGTCACCAAACTCAGCAATGAGATTCAGGCTGTTTACCCCGACATCCCAAACAGCAGATGGCTGGCTTTCAGACTATTAGAAGGTGATAATCACGTGATTGAATTACTGAGAAAAGGAGAATTTGTGAAATGAAAGAGACCAATGTAGAAAACCTGATAAGTCTCTCAAATGACCTGAGATGGCAGATTGGAGACGAATTTCATGATAATCTGGCGGAAGGAATTTACGCCGATGCTGCTGAGATTGTCAAAGGCTCAGTACGAAATAAGAAAGAAAAGGGTCATTTGCGTTTTGATGCCAAACTCGACCAAATCTTAACCAGCAAATACCTGGGCTTCCCGCTGATGTTTCTCATTCTGGCGGTAGTCTTATGGCTAACCATTGTGGGTGCTAATTATCCATCGGCTATGCTTGGTAGTCTTTTATTAGACACGGTTCACCCTTTTCTGAAAGATTTGGGAGTGACTGTCGGTCTGCCGGTTTGGCTCAATGGCTTTCTGATTGACGGTGTCTATCTGGCTGTGGCCTGGGTTATTGCCGTGATGTTGCCGCCTATGGCTATTTTCTTTCCTCTGTTTACACTTTTGGAGGATTTCGGTTATCTGCCCAGAGTGGCTTTTAACCTTGACAATCTTTTCAAAAGGGCCGGTGCTCATGGAAAACAGGCCCTCACCATGAGTATGGGTTTTGGCTGTAATGCCGCCGGAGTAGTGGCTACCCGTATTATCGATAGCCCTCGGGAGCGTCTGATTGCCATAATTACCAATAACTTTTCCCTTTGTAACGGTCGCTGGCCTACGCAAATATTGATTGCCACCATCTTCGTGGGAGCCGTTGTACCTAAAGCATGGTCTGGACTTGTTTCTTTAGCCGCCGTAATTGGCATCGCGGTTTTGGGTATGGGCTTTATGTTCTTTACCTCCTGGGCATTGTCAAAAACGGTACTGAAAGGTGAGGTTTCTACCTTTAGTCTAGAGCTTCCACCCTACCGCCCGCCTCGTTTCTGGAAAACTATTTATACCTCGCTGATAGACAGAACGTTGATCGTGTTGTGGAGAGCCATTGTTTTTGCGGCTCCGGCTGGTGCTGTGATCTGGCTCATTTCCAATGTTCATCTAGGTGACCTTTCCATAGCGGCATGGTCCATTGATTTTATGAACCCCTTCGGCTATTTGCTAGGGCTCAATGGTGTTATTCTACTGGCCTATATCGTGGCAATTCCAGCGAATGAAATTGTGATTCCTACCGTACTGATGCTAACTGTTTTGGTTACAGGTATTGGCGGAGGAGCAGGTGCCGGAGTCATGTTTGAACTGGACTCTGCCAACGCCACCGGTGATATTCTTAAAGCCGGTGGATGGACATTACTGACTGCAGTTAATCTTATGCTATTCAGCTTGTTGCACAACCCATGTAGTACCACTATTTATACCATTTACAAAGAAACCAAATCCCTCAAATGGACCGCTGTAGCGAGTATTTTACCGGTGATTATGGGTTTTGTGGTGACATTTTTGGTGGCTCAGGTTTGGAGGTTGCTTTCTTAAGTTTAAAGCTCTGGGGAGATTCTAAACCGGGTATTTTGTGAATATATTCAATAATTGTCCGGTTCTTTTTTGAATAGAATCAAATCATTAGGGCAAAATGCTGCTCATTTCTTTGTGCTCATTTAAAGTGCTTAGCTTAACCACCAGATACGACGTCGTGCCTGTAGACTTAATTAATTTAATCTAAACTGGCGGATTTGCAGGTCAGTTTCAATTTGGCAACTAGAGGCAAGTGTCATCATCCTTTGTCAGTGATTTGTATTTAACGGTTGTGCCTGTTCAATCGCATCAAATATCCTTCGAAATTGTAGGTATATTTTCTTTCCGTCAGATTCACCTCGCAAAATGCAGTATATCTTTAGAATGTTACTGCCATTGAATTTTGCAACATGTGTTGAATAGAATTCGATTAGAGAATATAAACCCACCTTTCCGAGTTGAAATTTTTGACCAATTAGGTGTTTGTTAACTCGTTTGAATTCAGCATACAACTCTTCTCTTATGTTCGAATGAATAAAATTCATTTGATCAAGTTGATCAATGGAGGTATCTATAACCGAGTAGGGAAAGTAGAAAATATTCAAATGAGCGACCAAGTCTGCACTTTGCTTGACATATTTTTTTTTAAATTCAGTTTTATCAATTTCACCCTGATCATATTTCTCCTGAAGTTCCTTGATTATTGAAATCAAACCATTTTCCCTAGTGGTTCTGAAAATTCGATCGATACGCCTTTCGAAGACTTGCTCATTTAAGAATGAAAATTCTTCCGATTTAGGTTGAGTAGGTGAGTTAAGAATTTTTTTAATATCGAATTTCAAATCGATAAGTGACTTGAAAATTTCTCCCGTTAATGCATCTTGATGGAATTGTTCATTTATTTCTTGCCCCTTATATTCGCTGCTTATGATTATTGCACAGCATAGAACGTTAAATAGTTCAAGATACCCGATGAGGTAATTGCCGATAGATTGTATCACTATTAGGTGTGATATTTCTTCGTCACCAAAAGTTCTGACCTCCTGATTAAAATTTAAGAAGAAGACATTATTTAAACTCTGATCAAGATCATGTACCCTTTTATAAAGTTCGGAGTAGCTAGTTATATCCTGAGCCTTCAGTGCTAAGAACTCCAGAATTATCTTGTTTACTAGCAATTTAATTTCCTGAGTTATTTGGAAATCTATTTCTAGTTGTAAAGGAGGATCGCTAATTAAAGGAGTTACTTCCAAATGGACTGGGATCTTCGTTTTGGTTATGACCTTTGAAGCATGTTTCTTAATTGTCTTTAGGACTTCCTTCGGATCACCACTAACCAATAGCTCGATTTTACCATCCGGATGTTCATTCAATTGGAAATTTGTTTTTACTTGTTTTGTATTTCCCTTTTGATCTTTAAGATACTTGTTGCCTTCTGGATCTTCAAAATGTAGTTTTCGGGCATTTTTTGCATCAAATATGTGTAAATGAACCTTAAAGAGTTCTGCCGCGGAAGGGTCAATTGTTTTACCGAATCGTTTACTGTTGCAGGAATAGCAAATTATCTCATTTGATGATAATCTGCCATTGAGCGATTCAGGAATGATATGTTCTTTTGAATTATCAAGAGGCTTATTACAGAAGATACATATGTTTGTCAAATTCTTACTTCTTTCAGTGAAAAAATCGCAAGCTTGCGGCTTAACGGCATGCCCTTTTCTTGGCTGTTTTGTGTAATTACATTAACCCCATTCCATGAGCAATATAGCCCATTATTCTGAATCAAATAGTAAAAGGATGAAGCTGAATGAAGCTGAATTTAATGAGCCCACCAACTAAACGAATAATCATACTTTTCAGAATAGAAGCTTTTTCATAACCGTAATTTATAAAAACAAAAAAGGCACAACAACTCTCAGATCATTGTGCCTCTATTCTTGTATTGAGCTTCTCCTACCCCATATGCGAAACCGTAAACCCTTCCTTATTCACGTTCACCTCCATCAGTTTTCCTCTGAAACCTACCCGGAAAGAGTAAGCATCCCAGCCGGCAGGTAGTTTGGGGTCAAAGGTGACTTCGCCGTTTTTGACACGCATGCCACCAAAACCTTTTACTACGGCCATCCAGGTACCAGCCATGGAGGTGATGTGCAGACCGTCTTCGGTATCGTTATTATAGTCGTCAATATCCAAACGGGCGGTACGCACATACATTTCGTAGGCTTTTTCCAGTCGGTCCAGCTTACAAGCCAAAATGGTGTGCACACAAGGCGATAGTGAACTTTCGTGCACAGTCATCGGCTCATAAAAGTCAAAATTGCGTTCAAGCTGCTCTATAGAGAAATCATCTTCATGGAAGTACATGCCTTGTAAAACATCAGCTTGTTTGATAAAACAGCTTCTCAGAATGCGGTCCCAGCTCCACTTTTGGTTGATCGGGCGGTGTTCAGTGATTTCATCAACCTCCATCAGTTCTTTATCCAGGAAGCCATCCTGCTGCAAGAACACCTCACGCATTTCATCATACGGCAGATAAATTTCCTCGATGATATGCTCCCATTTGTCTTCTTCTAAATCAGCGTTGAAGTTCAGCTGAGCGGCAATTTCTTTCCATCTTTCCGGTGATTGCGAACGCACATGTTCAATGGACTCCAACGTATATTTCAGCGTCCACTGAGCCATATAATTGGTGTACCAGTTGTTATTGACGTTGTTTTCGTACTCATTTGGGCCGGTCACGCCCAGCATCACATATTTACATTTGGCCTCCGACCAATTCACCCGCTGAGCCCAGAAACGGGAGATTCCGATCAACACATCCAGTCCGTATTCAGCCAGATAACTTTTGTCGCCGGTGTAATTGATATAATCATAAATGGCGTAGGCAATTGCCCCGTTTCGGTGAATTTCCTCAAAAGTGATTTCCCACTCATTATGGCATTCTTCCCCATTCATGGTCACCATCGGATACAAGGCTGCACCATCTTTAAACCCTAATAATTGAGCATTTTCAATGGCCTTTTGAAGGTGATTATGTCTGTAAACCAAAAGGTTACGGGCTACTTTTTGTTCGGCTGTGGCCAAATAGAACGGCAAACAATAAGCCTCTGTATCCCAGTAGGTTACACCACCGTATTTCTCACCCGTAAAACCTTTTGGTCCGATATTCAATCGGGCATCTTCACCGGTATACGTTTGCTGCAAATGGAAAATATTGAAGCGAATGCCCTGCTGGGCAGCAATATCACCTTTGATCTCAATATCGTTTCTCTCCCACTTTTTCTCCCATGCCATAGCATGATCACCATGCATCACCTCAAAACCCAAATGATAGATTTTGTTCAGGTAGTCTTTTGCCAGATCTAAATGCTTTTCTGGCTCATGGTTTTCTGAAGATAGATTAACCGC
Source organism: Jiulongibacter sediminis (assembly GCF_001306455.1). GTDB lineage: Bacteria > Bacteroidota > Bacteroidia > Cytophagales > Spirosomataceae > Jiulongibacter > Jiulongibacter sediminis. Next base: position 857,097 of record NZ_LGTQ01000005.1, read on the forward strand.
AAACTTTTGAATAATAGTCTGCTGATCAGTAATTAAGGGCAGCTCATAGGTAAAACCTACGTATTTCTCTTTCTTTACAGGCAAAGAAACCGGGTGCAGCTCTTTCTTTCCCTGAAAAAACTTCATTCGCATACCGGTGGTCACGGTAAATTGTGGTACAGTTTCCCACAGCGACTTTTTGGTTTTCATGGTCAGGTAAGCCTCGGAGCCTTTCAGGTTCTTGTCCACTTCCTCCCAGAACTTCTCCCCGTGGTTTGAGTCACGGTTACTTACATCACCATCCAGGTATGGGGTTATCTTTGCCTCTCCTTTAAAATTCAGGGGCTTTATGGCATAATTGATAACTCCGGCCTCATCATGAGCCATACTACAAAAACGCTCTGAGACGATTTCCAACTCATTCCCGTTTTCCATCTTAACATGGCAAATACGGCGAAGCGTACCGTTTTTCATGTTCAGAATACGCTGAAAACTTATAATCTCACATTTCGCTAAATCCAGCTCCACGCCGTTAATCTCAACGTCAATTCCTACCCAGTTGGTGGCATTGATCACCTTGGCGAAGTAATTCGGGTAACCGTTTTTCCACCAACCCACACGGGTTTTGTCAGGATACCAAACCCCGGCGATATAATTGCCCTGAAGGGTATGTCCACTGTATTTTTCCTCAAAATTGCCTCGCTGACCCATACGCCCATTGCCAAGGCTCATCAGCGACTCTGTAATTTCATTATGTTCGGGGTGAAATCCTTCTTCTATGATACACCACTCGTCATGTTTTATATAATCTTTCATTTGTAATCCAGTTTGTTTGATTGGTCATGATACTGACCTTAATGACGGAATAACGAATTCATTTCCGTCTCAAATATTGATAGATTCTAATCTTAAAGATATGGTTGTTAACTCTTTTAATAATCAAGTTAAGTCTTGATTTAGCTCAATTTTTGGTCTATTAAATCCTGAAGGTCAACGCCTTCAAAAGAAGTGAGAATTAAATCGGCATTGGGTAGGTTTTCAGTTGTGCCAATACCAATGGCTTTCATTCCGGCAGCATGAGCCGCTTCAATACCCGCAAAAGCATCTTCTACGACCACACACTCCTCATTTTTTAATTCCAGAGCCTCTGCACCTTTGATAAACACTTCAGGATCAGGCTTTGACTTTGAAACAGAATTGCCATCCACAACAGCATCAAAAAACGAAGCCAGTCCTATTCTATCTAATATTCTGGGAGCATTTTTACTGGCAGAGCCCAGTGCCATTTTCAGACCGTTTTCTTTAATTTGGGCAATCAAATCTGTAATGCCGGGCAAAATATTTTCCTCGGTCATTTGATCAATCATCTCCACATACCAGTCGTTTTTCAAGGTTGCCAACTCTAAAATCCTTTCTTCAGGCAATTCCATTTTACCATATTCCAAAATTCTGGCGATGGAATCCATCCGGCTGATTCCTTTCAGCGTTTCATTGAATTCTTCATCAATATCGAAACCCAGCTGGTTGGCCATTTTTTTCCAGGCGGCGTAATGGTAAACTGCTGTATCAACAATGACCCCGTCAAGGTCAAATAAAAATCCTTTAATCATGTAGTTTTAATAGTAAAGCCTCGTAGGCATTTAATTCAATAATTGATAAATCTGTCAGCTCCTCCCCTGTCATCAGATAAGTCGCTTTCTTCCTACCTTTTAAAACTTCTTCAAATCTTTTGGTTGAGAAGCTTTTTGAGCTGTTAACCGTATTCGTAGCCACCATGATCGTTTCATCACCAGCAGTTCTGAAATACACATAGACACCATCATCAAAAGGCATAAACTGGATAAAATCACCTTCGCCAATGGCCTTTTCGGTAGTTCTGATGGAGATCAATTTTTTGACAAAATCAAAGGTCTCATTCTCAATTTCTGTTCTGCCCTCTTTCTGAAACTTATTGACTTCATCATCAGGCCATCCGCCGGGAAAATCCTTTCTAACTTCCGCATCCGTAGGATTTTTAAAGTTTTTGGTCAGAATTTCTGTGCCATAATAAATCTCAGGAATACCTCTCAAGGTCATCAGCCAGGTTAAACCCAACTTAAATTTACGATAATCTTCACCCACCACAGAGAAAAAACGATGCTCGTCATGATTATCAAGATAGGTTACTAATTTTTCTGGGTTTTGGTACAAATAATCCTGTACCAGTGTCTCATAAAGCCTGTTGGCTCCTTCATGCCAGCCGTATCCTTCGCTGAGTGCTTTCAGCATATTCGAATGCACCTGATAATCGACCGTTGATTCCAAATTACAGGCAAAATCAAGCTCCATATTGTTTTTGACAAAGGCCGCTACGTTAGGTACCGGATTCGCCAGAGACTCGCCGAAAAGAAACAAGTCAGGATACTCAGCTTTCAAAGCAGCGTTACAGGCATTCATGAAGGCCATGTCGTTATACATGTACGTATCAATGCGGTAGGCATCAATTCCAAAATTCTGAACGGTCCAGAGGGCGTGTTGAATCAAATAATTGGCCACCAAAGGGTTCCGTTGATTCAAATCAGGCAAAAAAGGCATAAACCAGCCATCAGTCATTCTAAGACGGTCATATTGGGATGCATTTGGATCAAGAGCCGGCTGTTCCTTGTAACTGGTATTGGTGTATTCGTCCCATTGATTCAGCCACGATTTCATAGGCAAATCTTTGACCGTATAATGGTTGATTCCAACATGATTATAGACGGCATCCTGAATTACCTTAAATCCCTTTTCATGAGCCTTTTGAATAAATTCAGCATATTTCTTATTTCCGCCAAGACGACGATCAATGGCATAATGATCGGTAAAACCATAGCCATGATAGGCTGAACGCATATTCCCACCTTCATTGGTTTGCGGCTGGTCATTCTCTATCACCGGGTTTAACCAAAGTGCGGTTACACCCAATTCTTTGAGATAGTCTAAATGGTTAATTATTCCTTGTAAATCGCCTCCATGACGTAGCCAGGGATTATTTCGGTCAGATTCCGGATCTGCCATATCGGCAAATTTATCGTTAGAAAGGTCACCGTTTGAAAAGCGATCAGGCAGGATCAAATAAATAACATCTTTTTGAGAAAGACTTTGAATATCTACGTTTTGCTTTTGACGCAATTCATAAGTTCTGGCAATAGATTGTTCCCCATTTTGAAACTCAAACCTAAGTTTACCCGCTTTCGCCTTTGCTTTAATCTCAAGATCAATGAAGATGTAATTTGGATTTTCAACCCGGGTAATTCCGGTGAGCTTGACCCCATTGTACTTGTTCAACTTCACCTCAGCAGTCCCAATACTTTCGCCATGCACCATGAGCTGTAGTTTAGGGTTTTGCATACCTACCCACCAGCTTGTAGGGTCTACTCTCTCAATATCAATAGATTGTGCGGTTGACTTTATAGAAATAAGGAAGAAAAGCAGTAAAACCGCTTTTATTAATAAAGGTCTGGAAGTCATTAATTTAAAGTATTTTCTATGCAAAGAAAACGCTTAATACCTCATTCTCATAATCAAAAGCTATCTTTGGCTTGCAAAATTTTGGCCTAAAACATGAGAAGAATCTGTTTGCTGATAGGTTTTATTTTTAATTCAATTTTAAGTTTGAAAGCACAGAATATGTCTGAGAAAAAGAATGATAAGTTGGTAGTATATCAGGTTTTTACACGCGTTTTCAGTAACGAGAACCTGACCAATAAAACCTACGGCAGTTTAGAAGAGAATGGAACCGGGAAATTCAATGATATCAACAAAAAGGCTCTTAAAAGTCTCAAAGGTTTAGGGGTAAGTCATGTTTGGTACACCGGGGTTATTGAGCACGCCACCATGACAGACTATTCTGAATTTGGAATAAAGCCGGATAATCCGCTTGTGGTTAAAGGAAAAGCTGGTTCCCCGTATGCGGTAAAAGATTACTATGATGTTGATCCCGATCTGGCCGTTGATGTTAAAAACCGGATGGCCGAATTTGAGGCTTTGGTAGCAAGATCACACCAGGAAGATCTCAAAGTGTTGATCGATTTCATCCCCAACCATGTGGCCCGAGAGTATCATTCAGATGTAAAACCAAAAGGAGTGACAGATTTTGGTGAAGATGACGACCAAAGAAAGCCCTTTGATATCCACAATAACTTCTACTATCTGCCAGGACAAAGTTTTAAAGTACCGGCAGATGTGGTTTCTCCGGTCGAAGTCAAGCAACCATACCTTGAAAAGCCTGCCAAAGCAACGGGAAATGACGTTTTCTCGGCCGAGCCAGGCATCAATGATTGGTTTGAAACCATTAAACTAAATTTCGGTGTTGATTATCAAAACGGTCGTGCAAAACAATTTTACCCCATTCCGGACACCTGGAATAAAATGAGAGATATTCTGCTGTTTTGGGCTGCCAAAGGAGTGGATGGTTTCCGTTGTGATATGGCCGAAATGGTACCTGTGGAGTTCTGGGCATGGGTAACTGAGGAGGTCAAAAGGCAGTTTCCGGATATTATTTTTATTGCTGAAATCTATAATCCAAACGCCTATCACGAATACATTTTCAAGGGTGGCTTTGATTACCTGTATGATAAAGTCGGTCTTTATGACGCGTTGAGAAGATTGATAGAAGGCCATGGCAATGCCAATGATATCACGGGCGTATGGCAAAATGAGTCCGGTGAATTTGCCAATCATATGCTACGCTTTTTGGAAAACCATGATGAGCAAAGGATCGCTTCAGACGAGTTTGCGGGTGAAGCAGAAAAGGCACTACCGGCAATGGCCTTATCAGCGTTTCTGCATGATGGGCCAATAATGATTTACTATGGACAGGAGCTTGGCGTAAAACCTAAAGGAGCCGAAGGTTTTCAGGGTGACGATGGTCGTACTACCATATTTGACTATTGGGGAGTACCTGAAATGGCTGCCTGGAATAATGGTGGCAAATGGAATACTTCGAAATTAAGCCCTGAACAAAAGAATTTACGAAAAGCTTACCAGGAGATTATCAAATTTGCTCTCAAAAATGAGGCAGTAACAGAAGGAAAATTCTTTGACCTTCAATACGCCAATAATAATGGTCAAAGCCTTAATTATAATGATAGCAAGCTTTACTCCTTCTTGAGATACACTGAAAACCAAAAGTTACTCTTTGTTTTCAATTTTGATCAAAATGTATCTTATGAGTTTGAGCTGCACATTCCCGAATTAGCAGCAGGTATGATGGGCTTGAATAAAGACAAATTGACGCTAAAGGGTAAGAATTTCAAAGCCACAGGCAATGTTTCAGAGCCTTTTGATTTAAAAATTCACCCGAATTCATATTTGATTTTTGAGTTGAAATAGTTCAGCAGAAACATTAAGACATGAAGGAATTAAGGTCAGTAAGGCCTTATCGACCTTAACTTCTTAATGTTTAAATAATTACGACTTTTCTTCTATCATTGTGCTGAAAAGAATTTACACAAATATGACGAAAAGAGAAGTCACGCAGCTTTCTTATGAAATTGTTGGCCTAGCTATTAAGGTGCATAAAGTATTGGGGCCGGGCTTACTTGAAAGTGTCTATGAAAAATGCCTGAAGCATGAACTCATTCAAAATGGCTATTTTGTTCAGAGTCAACTATCTGTTCCTGTTAATTATGAAGGTTTAGAAATTGAGGCTGATTTAAGGTTAGACCTTCTGGTTAATGATATTATTGTGGTGGAAGTAAAAGCTGTCGAAAACTTGAATCCTGTCTACGAAGCTCAGGTTCTGACCTACATGAAATTGCTTCAAAAGCCACAGGGATTATTAATCAATTTCTTCTCGGAAAACATAACCAAGACTATGAAGCCTTTCGTCAATGAGATTTTCAAAGCATTGCCAGAAGAAGCATAGAAGTAAATGAGACCTTCATAAAAACATTAAAGCATGAAGGATTTAAGATTATTAAGTTCAAAACTTAATGCCCCTTAATTTCTTAATGTTTAAACATTTATCAATTGAAAAGAACTGAAGATCAACAATGTCATTTCTGGTTTGTCTACTTATTCAATCTGAAATATTTAACTTGACCACAAATACTTTGATCTTAACCTTAACCAATGAAGAAAAAACCAAACCTAAGCCTTGGGCAGATATGGAGCATGTCCATGGGCTTTCTGGGCATTCAAATGGGCTTTGCCCTACAGAACGGTAACGCCAGCCGTATTCTTCTCAATTTCGGAGCTAACGTGGAAGAACTATCCTGGTTTTGGATCGTAGCTCCTTTGACCGGACTCATTGTCCAACCAATTGTCGGGCATTTCTCTGATAATACCTGGACGAAACTTGGAAGAAGAAGGCCCTTCTTTTTGGCCGGAGCCCTAGTGGCTTCTATCGGCCTTCTACTCATGCCGAATGCCGACATTTTTATCAATTACCTCCCTGCCCTGTGGGTAGGTGCCGGTTTCCTGATGATCATGGATGCTTCTTTTAACGTTTCAATGGAACCCTTCAGGGCTTTAGTAGCTGACAAACTTAACTCTGAACAGCGTACCCAGGGATATGCCATTCAAACGGTGATTATCGGTGTTGGAGCCGTCATTGGCTCCTGGTTGCCCTATGCCCTTTCCAATTGGTTCGGAATCAATGGAAACTCAGCAGGAGGAGTAGCGTATAATGTTATTTGGTCGTTTGTGGTTGGAGCTATCGTCCTATTAATCACTATTTTATGGACAGTAGCAAAGACACCGGAATATAGCCCGGAAGAAATGGCACAATTCCAAGAAGACGAGCCAGAGCAGGAAGAAAACAGTTCTTTTGCTAATATCATTTCTGATATCCGCTCAATGCCGAAAACAATGAAGCAACTGGGTCTTGTCCAGTTTTTCTCCTGGTTCGGTCTTTTTTCCATGTGGGTTTTTGCCACGCCGGCCATTGCTCAGCATACTTACGGCCTGCCTATTGATGATAGAAACTCCCCTTTATTTAATGAAGCGGCCGACTGGGTTTCCGTACTTTTTGGAGTATATAATTTAATATCAGCAATTTACGCCTTTGCCCTTCCTAAAATTGCATCGCAATTCGGCCGAAAGAAAACGCATGCTTTCTCACTGGTTGTTGGTGCCATAGGACTTATTTCTATCTATTTTATTAAAGATCCCAACTGGCTAATTCTGTCTATGATCGGCGTTGGAGTAGCCTGGGCAAGCATTTTAGCCATGCCATATGCAATATTAGGAGGAGCCATTCCACCGAAAAAAATGGGGATTTACATGGGAATTTTCAATTTCTTTATCACCATTCCACAAATCATTAATGCTTTGATTGGAGGACCAATTGTTAAAGGGTTCTTTGATAATCAGGCCGTGTATAGTCTCATTTTAGGAGGGGTTTGTTTTCTATTAGCTGCCCTCTCTGTAAGCTTTGTTGAGGACAAAGATGAGGTAGTTGCTGCCGCCTAATCGAAACAATCTTTTGAATTCACCGGCTGTTCCCGAATGGGGACAGCTTTTTTTTTATCTAAACAGAACAGATTTGAAAATTTAGACAATATCGGAATAATTAAATCTGATTGGCGAATATTGATCCTATTTTGCTTAAACTTTTCAGAATTTTTATTGTATTATTCCAATATTTCAAATTTGAACTATTTTACTTAAAATACTGTATATTAAATACTTAAATATTTTAACAGAGAAATCATTTGGCATTTTTATTGCACTGGCATACAATAAAGCAGTATCTTTGTATCGTTAATGACACATTAAAAAAGTGCAACACACAACAAAAGACATTGCAGTTTAAACTGCCGAACCGTATAGTAACGTATATGCGGGGGTAAGATTAACCATCGTTTAATTTAATATGAGAATAGGACGTATCAGCGTTTTTATGATCAGTATTAGTTCTTTAATTTTTTGTACAAATGTTAACGCAGCTTCTTTCGAGAAATACGCACCCAAGTTGCTATTTTTTGAGGGAACAGGTTTCGGCATTCACAAGCCGATCTGGGGCGAGAAAGATTTCACAAAATCTGAGGCCCTAAGAATTCACCGTCAGCATTACTGGGATCGTTTCCATGGTGATTTATTCAAAAGTCAGGAGGTTGCTGAAGTTTTGATTGACCATCTCATCAATGCCGGTCCGGGTAGAAACGGAGCCAACATTAAGGCTTTCGAAGCTATCATAGGAGTAGAGCAAGACGGTGTACTAAGCGAAGACGACGTTAAACGGGCAAACAGCTTCTATTTTGCAGAGCAAATCGTGAATCCTTATGTGAAGTATCGCGTACTCTATTATAAGACCAGAAGCGGTGTTGCGGAAAATCCGGGATGGCTTACCAGAGCAAAATCATTTTTAATGCATAATGCTTACGGAACCATCGTTTTAACGGACGTCAGCTTACCAGATTCGATAGAAAGAAAATTTCGACATGTAAGACTGTAGAACAGTCAAAACCTTTTAAAAAGCCCGTCTCTCGTAGGAGTGATGGGCTTTTTGCGTTTTCGGGTGTAATTTTCTGAACATTAAGGCATGAAGAAGCATTATGCTAATGCTTCGAAATCTTAATTCTCTTGAAACCTTAATTTCATCATGTTAATATCAAACTGTGAAACGCAAAAAAGCCGCCCATTGCTGAGCGGCTTTTCCGTATCATAAAGACTTTGAGAATTACTTCTCTCTCACGCTTACCGCAATTCTACGGTTTTGTGTTCTGCCTTCTTCTGTATCATTTGAAGCAATTGGATGCTCTTCACCATACCCTTCAGCTTCCAGACGGTCTTCTGAAACACCAAGACCAATCAAGGCAGATTTTACTGCTGAAGCTCTGTCAGACGACAGCTTTAGGTTTGCCGCAGCGTCACCTGTGTTGTCAGTGTAACCTCCGATTTTGATTTTAACATTAGGGAACGCTCTCATAATCTCAGCGATATGAGCAACTTCACCCATGGTATTGGCATCGATTTTTGCACTTCCTGTTTCAAAGTTTAGCTCATTGAAATTAAACCAGTTGTCTTTCCCGGCTTCCATTTCCTCGTCTTCGATAAACATTATCATAGCTTCCTCAATGCCACCTTTCTCAAAATCAAGTGTTCTGCCGGCACCGAACATTGAAGTTCTGTTTACAGGAATTTCTTTGAACGTAGCAAGGCCCTCTTTTTCGACCACTGGCTTATCCACAGCAATATGCGGAGCGATTACCAAAGAAACAATGGACATCAATTTGATCAGGATGTTCATTGACGGACCAGACGTATCTTTGAAAGGATCCCCCACTGTGTCACCAGTTACTGCGGCTTTGTGAGGCTCAGAACCCTTATATTCCATTTTACCGTTAATCTCTACACCAGCCTCAAAAGACTTCTTGGCGTTATCCCAGGCACCACCCGCGTTATTCTGGAAAATACCCATCAAAACACCTGAAACTGTAACACCAGCTAGAAGACCACCCAAGACTTCTGGTCCAAACATAAAGCCTACCAATACCGGAACGATAATGGCGATCAAACCAGGAAGCATCATTTCTTTAATTGAAGCCTGGGTAGAGATAGCTACACATTTGTCGTATTCAGGTTTTGTTTTACCTTCCATAATCCCCGGAATCTCTCTGAACTGACGTCTAACTTCTTCCACCATTTTCATGGCAGCTCTACCAACAGCAGCAATAGCCAATGAAGAGAAAATGAAAGGAATCATTCCACCCACAAAAAGACCGGCAAGAACGTCCGCTTTGTAAATGTCTATCGATGAGATACCAGAGATACCAACGAAAGCAGCAAACAAAGCAAGAGCCGTCAAAGCAGCAGAAGCAATGGCAAAACCTTTACCTGTAGCGGCGGTAGTATTTCCCACGGCATCAAGAATATCAGTACGCTCACGTACCTCCTTCGGAAGCTCACTCATCTCAGCGATACCACCTGCGTTATCGGCAATAGGACCAAACGCATCAATCGCTAACTGCATGGCCGTAGTCGCCATCATACCGGCAGCAGCAATCGCCACACCGTATAAGCCTGCGAAAGTATATGAAAGATAAATACCTGCGGCAAGTACCAGAATCGGAATAACCGTTGATTCCATACCTACTGACAGACCACCAATAATGTTGGTCGCATGACCGGTAGAAGATTGCTGAACAATCGTATCAACAGGCTTTTTGCCCATTGCAGTGTAGTACTCAGTAATCCAGGACATGATAGCACCAACCACCAGACCAAGAATGATGGCGTAGAAAACATCCATGCTGGTGAAAGCTACTCCTCTGATCTCCATATTGTATGGAAGAATGTAGTTAACAATTGGAAAAGAAGCGATAGCTGTCAATACAATTGAACCCCAGTTACCAATGTTTAGAGCTTTTTGAACATCTCCCTGGTCATTTTTAACCGTCACAAAGAAGGTACTGATGGCAGAGAATACTAGTCCCGCACCAGCAATGATCATCGGTAATAAAATTGGAGCCCATCCTCCAAAATTATCATCTGAAGCGATCTCACGACCTAATACCATGGTGGCAAGGATAGTCGCTACATATGACCCGAAAAGGTCAGCACCCATACCGGCTACGTCACCCACATTATCACCTACGTTATCAGCGATAGTCGCCGGGTTACGAGGATCATCTTCAGGTATACCCGCTTCTACTTTACCTACCAGGTCAGCTCCTACGTCAGCCGCTTTGGTATAAATACCACCACCAACACGAGCGAAAAGAGCAATTGACTCAGCACCAAGAGAAAAACCTGCTAAAACTTCAAGAGCTTTCTCCATACCATGCACGTCTCCCTCTCCGCTTACAAAAGTGAAATAGAACCAAATGAAAAGTAAGCTAAGGAAAAGTACTGCAAGACCTGCAACACCAAGACCCATTACAGATCCACCGGTGAAAGATACTTTCAACGCTTCTTTCAAGCTTGTTCTTGCCGCTTGGGTCGTTCTCACGTTTGCTTTAGTGGCAATATTCATCCCCACATATCCGGCAAAGGCTGAAACCACAGCACCAATAACAAAGGCAACCCCTATGAGCCAGTGTGAATTTTCTACCAATGTGCCAGACCAGGCCAAAAGAAGTGCTACCACCACACCGAAAATTCCCAGAACACGCCACTCGGCTTTAAGAAAGGCCAAAGCACCGTCGGCGATGGCATTTGCAATGTCTTGCATTGTTTCGTTACCTGCATCTTGCTTGCTCACCCAGCTTGCTTTCACGATCATGAAAATCAAACCGATGGCACCCAGAGCTGGAACTAAATAAAATAGTGAATCCATACAATTAGGTTTATGAAAGGTTTTGTGTTATTAATTGGTTCTTAAAAAGTTCCGCAAATTTAGGGTTTCAGGCACAGAAAACAAACCCACAAAAAGAAGAGGAGAATTAGTTGGCACAGTCGCCGATTTCCGCACTAAAAATCGCCGTGTTTGATGCTTCAAAACCGGGCTGAAGAAGAATAGACGAAGGGGCTACATATTTGGTTTTTACTCCAGCTTCCAATAATTGAGAGGATTCAATTTTCTGACCATAGAAATCCTGAACCAGATTGACAGGTACAATTCCACCCAGAGTTAAATTCGTATTATTCTCAATGAAGTCAAATGGTATATTACTCAATGGAGCACAATCCCAACTCTGATTGCAAGTGGCTGTTAAAGCCAACGGCGTATTCTGGCCTTCGAGAATAAAACCTGTTCCACTTTCTCCATTACTCCAGGATATAGTACCATTACAACCCATCCCAAAAACTACAAAACTATTGGATTCACAAAGGCTTACCGGAGAAGTCATTGGGCCTTCATCAGAAACCTGATAAGAAAAAGACTGACCGGATGAATTGATACCAAAGAGCGTATAAATATTATTGTCTACAGAATAATCGAGACTCTGTGCATTCATAATCTCAACGGCCTGAGCAATCGTGATATCAAGTGTTTCCAGCGAATAAGCGAAAATCTCAGGAATAGGCCGTACTCTGACTTTAGTTTTCACCGGTTCGCTTGGACACATACCATCGCATTGTGCACGAGCCCAGTAAGTGGTTTCTCCAACCTGATTATTGACCACGCTTAGCGTTTGACCGTTGTGAATTGCCGCGGTAGATTCAGGACTTTCGTACCATTTTACGGCTGTAGGTAATAAAGGTTCATTTGTTTTCACAATCACCTCAAAACCGGATACACAAAGAGGGTCGATCAAGTAATTATCGTTTGCAATTAATGTCCATGTTCCTTGTGCAATTCTGTTCTGTAGCTGCCCTAAATCTCCAGCGGCCTTAAAATTACCCGAGACCGGATCTGATCCATCAGTTACAGGAGCACCATTTGTCGTAAAAACTGTGGTAACTACCCCGGAAGTAACTGTTCCGAAGGCATAGGTTCCTTCATTGAGCAATGGAATTGAAATACCTTCAGGCGAAAGGATGGAGAAGGAAACTTCATCATTCCAAGGCCGGGAACCTAAGTCCGGGCTTCCACAATAATTTACATCTCCCCCATCTAATTTCTGCCAGGTTATTGAAATACTGACAGAATCTATTAAACCACCCATGCCACTTACTTCAACTGTAGGGTAAGGATTACTTTTAGCATAGCCATCAAAACCCACTACAGGGCCATTATAAGTAAAAGTTTGTGGTCCGTAGGCATCACGACCAGCAGGTGTGGCGACTAATTCAGTATTCACCAGATCACAATAACTGACATCTAAAGCCGTCAACTCCGGTATTGGAGTTAAAGTCTTGTTGTAAATCAATTGAATGGGGTCAGAATTGATAGAACAAGTCCCCAATGTCCTTTTTAAAATCCAGGAACCTTCGTCTTTCCCAAAATAAGCGGAATTGGTACTTTTCAATTGTTCATCAACAAACCACTCGAAAGTCTCAGCTCCAATGGGATTAATACTCAACAACACCGAATCACCCTCGCAGAAAAAATTGATCGGCGAAAACACCGGTTCCTCTGCAAAAAGGTCAACATCTTTACAACTGACAGCCTTGAGAAGATTTATTCTACCTGAACCTAACTGGCCTAGATAATTTGGGTTTTGAGCATCAATATTATCAGCTGTTTTCTTCAAAATGTACTCAACACTATCTGGTGAAAGGCTCGGGAAACAAGAAAGCAGATACCCCGCACAAGAAGCCACAAGCGGAGTAGCCATTGAGGTACCACTAAAGGATGCGTAGTTATTTGTAGGTACTGTACTGAGAATAAACCGACCCGGTGCAGAAATGTCCACCCCTGTGCCATAGCTTGAGAAATAACTTCTTTGGTCGGTAGAATCAAGAGCAGCCACAGAAATTACATGATTATAGGAAGCTGGATATTGGGGCTCATCAGAGTCTTCGTTTCCTGCCGCTGCTATCACAAGGATACCGTTATTGTAGGCGTCGTCAATCACATCCTGCTCCAATTGAGAAAAGCCCGGACCTCCCCAAGACAAACTTATAATATTCGCATTATTGGCTGTAGCCCAGGCAATACCGTCAAAACCATTATAAATAAAGTTAGGGTCTGAACTATTTGGCGTAGCTTTTATGGGCATCACCTTTACTTTATTATTACCCGCTGATGCAATTCCGGTTACATTATTATTGACAGCCGAAACGATTCCGGCAACATGCGTTCCGTGCGAGAAGGAATTATTTGGTGGGTTGGGGTCATTATCATTATCAGCAACGTCTCTGCCTGCTACCATATTGAGAGCAAGGTCAGGGTGTGTAACCTGAATGGCATTATCGACCACGGCCACAACCACATCAGCCTGCCCCGGGTTTACATCCCAGGCCTCGCTTGCCTTAATTTTTTTCAGGTGCCAGAGATCATTATATAGGGTGTCATTTGGCACGGCGATGATCTTTCTGATTCTAACCCTTTCGGCGTATTCAATATCCGGATCTGCCTTTAATTCCTTAACTACTTTGTCAATGTCTTTCCCGTTCTCAAGCTTCAAACGATAAACATTTTGTAGTCCCACATTTTTCGAGCTGTAAAACGGTTGCTTAGCCTCTTTGACCTTGTTTTGGGCAACTTCCACTTTGCGTTGCAATCCCGGTATTTCCCGGTTTAAATTTACTGCGGGTGAGTTCTTTTTCTCTCCTTTTTTACCCTTTTGGACTTTAAGCTTTACATAAATTTCTCCTTCGACAAATTCATCGTTAATTTGCTGTGCCCAAAGCATAGAACTGCCGGGCATTAAACCTAACAGAACAACTATTAAAAAGCTATTCGCTATCAATCGCATAGGCGACAAAGTTATGAAACCGACATGTTATAAAAAATCGTTTCTTTTTAAGCGGAAATGATTTTGAATAACATTAATGGTCGCATGTGACGATTGAGAAAAACAGTAAACTTAACACATGAAAAAAGTCACCCTGAGCACTTTATTTTTTCTTTGCTGGACAGCCTCCTTTTCTCAATACAAACCTCACGGAACCGGGGACCTTTTGCAAGGTCTTGAAAAGCTCAAAGTTGTGGGTTCTGCAATGTACATTGCCGCCCACCCTGACGACGAGAACACCCTGATGATTACATGGCTGGCTAATGAAAAGAAAGTCCGAACTGCCTACATCGCCATGACAAGAGGTGATGGCGGTCAAAATCTTCTGGGAACAGAAAAAAATGAATTTGCCGGGTTACTTCGTACCAATGAACTTTTAGGAGCAAGAAGTATCGATGGAGGTGAACAATATTTTACCCGGGCTAATGACTTCGGGTATTGTAAATCGACGGAAGAAGCTTTAGCCACATGGAATGAGGAAAAGGTATTCTCTGATTTGGTTTACCGTATCAGAAAATTCAAACCCGACGTGATGATCACACGTTTTCCGCCGGATGAGAGAGCTGGCCATGGACATCACTCCGCATCTTCCTTACTGGCTGAAAAAGCATTTGATGCTGCCGCGGATCCTACGATTTTCCCTGAGCAAGTGGCTGAAACCGGCACCTGGCAAGCCAAAAGACTGGTTTGGAATTTTTACAACCGAGGCTTTACCAATACTCCCCCTGATGATGACAGCGAGTTTATAACTGTTGATATCGGAGGATACAACCCTTACTTGGGTGCCTCTTACGGGGAAATCGGTTCATCAGCCAGAAGTATGCATAAAAGCCAGGGGTTTGGAGCCCGTCTTTTCAGAGGGGAACGAATGGAAGTATTAAGACATACCAAAGGCGAACCGGCTAAAGAAGGGCTTTTTGACGGAATTAATACCACCTGGAGCAGAATCAAAGGTGGGGAAATTGTTGAGACCTATATCAACGATATCATCCGTGAATTTGACGCCACTATGCCCGAAAACTCTGTTTTAGCCCTTTTGCAATTGAGAAAATTCCTCGAAAGCCTACCTTCCGAGACTTTGGTTGAAAACAAGAAAAAAGAATTGGATGAGCTTATTCCTGACTTTGCTGGTATACACGTTGAGGTGATAGCCGATGATTTTGCTTACACCCCGGGAGATAGCCTTAAAGCCTCTGTTGAGATAACAAATCGGGGTACATTGAGTGCCTCGGTTAAAGAAGTAAACCTAGAAAATCCTTCTTTCCGCTTAAATGAAAAAGCTGAATTGGAAACTAATAAAAGTGTCAGCCTGCCGGTGGCCGTTTTATTGCCGACAGATTTTGATATTACTCAACCATACTGGCTCAAAGAAAAACACCCACTGGGATATTATACTCTCAGCGATGAGTCTTTGAGAAACCTACCTCATTCGCCTGATCCGGTAGTGGCCAAGGTGACATTTGACATTGAGGGACAAACCTTTACACAGCATTTTGATATCAAATACAAATATGTTGAGCCTAGTTTCGGAGAAATATACCGTCCGCTGGAAATAAGGCCTGAAATCACAGTAACATCTAACCTGAATTCCCTGGTTTTCAGCAGCATGACCCCTCAGGAGATTCTTGTAACAGCAAAAGCCGGTTCTGACAAGGTAAATGGTCGTGTTAGTCTAAAAGTACCCGAAGGCTGGACCTATTTCCCTAATTTTCAAAATGTTAGTCTTGAGAAAAAGTACGATGAGCAAATCCTGAGTTTTAATATTGTTCCTTCAAAAGAGGGTTCTAAAGGTATTATCACGATTGAAGCTGAAGTTGATGGAAAAACTTATGACAGATCATTGCATTCTATCCAATATCAACATGTTCCTGAAATAACTACTTTCCCAATGGCCGATATTTCCGCTTTGAAACTTGACCTCAAAAAGAAAGGCAAAAAAGTAGGTTATATCATGGGAGCTGGCGACGAAGTACCTACGGCTTTGGAGCAGATGGGCTATCAGGTGACTCTGCTTTCTGAAGATGATCTTAATAAATCGTTAAAAGGTTTCGATGCCATCTTGATAGGTGTTAGAGCCTACAACACGAAAGATTGGCTCCATTTCTATCACGATAAGCTCATGAAGTTTATTGAGGAAGGCGGAAATCTTATTTGTCAGTATCAGACCAGAGGTCGCTGGGCTGATTGGCAAAACAGCATTGCTCCTTACCCGCTTGAAATAGGACGCGACAGAGTTAGCCAGGAAGATGCAGAAGTACGATTTATTGACCCTGCGAGCCCAATTCTGAACAAACCTAACAAAATCACCAGTGAGGATTTTGAAGGATGGGTTCAGGAACGCGGGCTATATTTCGCTGAAAAATGGGGAGAACAGTTTAAGCCTGTTTTTGGCATGAATGACACAGGCGAAGATGAAAAACTGGGAAGCTTACTTTATGCTCCGTACGGCAAAGGAAATTACATTTTCACTGGTCTTTCTTTCTTTAGAGAATTACCAGCCGGTGTACCGGGAGCCTACAGACTAATGGCAAATTTGATTTCATTATAGAAAAATGAACTGGGCCAAATCCATTTCGGGGTATGAGATAGCTTTTGTGCTTGTTTTTCTCATCCTATATATTTGGTACCTCTGGAATGTACAGCGGGCGACAACATCGATTGGTAGGGCCTCAAGGCTCCGCTTTCTTAAGCTATTTTTAAGAGTCACTTATTTCGGCCTTTTTATAACCGCTCTGCTTGGACCAAGTTTTGGGAACGTGGAAACTGAGACTAAAAGCACGGCCAAAGACATTATTTTGGCGATTGACCTTTCAAAATCAATGGATGCCACGGATGTAAGCCCTAGCAGGTTGGATATGGTTAAACTCGGGCTGAATCAATTCATTGACGGACTTTCAGGTAACCGTTTTGGCTTGTTGGTTTTTAGTTCCGAAGCATACTGGCTGGTGCCTTTGACCTATGATCATGGTCTTGTTAAAGATTATATCAATAATCTCAGACCGGGTATTATGCCCGATCAGGGTACGAATTTGACGGCTGCACTAGAAAAAATAAGCCAGAAATTTGAAAGCAATAAAGACGAAGACCGATCAAAAGTGGCCATTCTGATCACAGATGGGGAAGACTTTGGTTATGTTAATTCGTCGCTGAAAGATAGTTTGAAGAAATACCAGGGAAATATCTTCTATCTCGGTGTAGGTACCGAAACGGGGGGATTATTAACCCGGAATGGTGAAATAATTACGGACGAAAGCGGGGTACAGGCACTTTCAAAGCTAAACAAGTCGAATCTACAAGAAATGGCAGCCTCTGTAACACAGGTTTTCTTTTTGGACAATGAGAGCAAGCCTTTCCCTGAAATTTCGCAACGTATCAGCAGTATTGGTCAACAGGTTATTGACGTGAGAAAAATTCTTGTTTTGAATAACAAATACACCAACTTCCTGCTAATCGCCTTAGTTTTGGCAGCTCTGGATGCTTTGGTTAAAATAAAACAATTCGAAATCTGATTGCTTCCCTTTATTCTCTATATCATCCGCTTTTTTATTGCAATGCAATGGCCGGCAGACCAGAGTGAAAAGTCCAACTGGAATGCTGCCATATTGGAATTGATAGAGCAGAATGACTGTAAAACAGCCATAGAAAGGTTTAAGTCAGACAGTACCATTCGGATTTTTCCTGAAACACGATTGAAAATCAGCCACTGCCTTTTAGAAGAAAACGAAAATGAGCTTTTTGAGCAGCAAATAACAAGACTAAAAAGATTTCAAAACCCTCAAATAGTTTCTCTGGCTATGAATCAGGAAAGTCTCTATCTAGCAAAAGAAGGAGACACACTCAAAGCAATAAACACGCTCAAAAGGGCTATTGAGATTGAAAACAATAATACCTTTGCAAAACATAATTTTGAGTTTCTCTCAAAAGTGTATAAGAATTCGCAGTCTTCTCCACCTCCATCGGGTTCCAGTCCTCAAAACAGACCGGAAAACACCGGAGGTACAATTGATAACCAAAAGCAAGGAGACAACGAACTTCAAAATTCAAACCCTCCGGAGATTGATCTGGCTCAGGCCATGCAGTTGCTTGACGCTATGAGAGCTGGTGAATTTGAAAATATTTTGCAGCTGAAGGCCGCAAAAACAGATAGTGTAGATTACGGAAAATGGTAAATAAATGAACGTACTAAAAGATTCAGAATTTGTTTTTAAAGGCCAGCAGGGCCATTATAAAGGTAAAGTAAGAGATGTTTTTGATTTCGGTGAGGAACTACTCATGATCGCGTCTGACCGCATATCTGCTTTCGATGTTATTTTGCCCGAGGCCATTCCTTGTAAAGGGCAGGTTTTAAATCAAATAGCAGAAAAATTTCTAAAGGCTACTGAAGATATTGTTCCTAACTGGCTACTGGCAGTGCCGGATCCAAACGCTTCCTATGGTCATAAATGTGAGACTTTCCCGGTGGAAATGGTGGTGAGAGGTTATTTAGCCGGTCATGCGTGGAGAACCTATCGCGATGGTGGTCGGGAGCTTTGCGGTGTCAGTTTACCAGAAGGTTTAAAAGAAAATGATAAACTGCCTCAGCCTATCATCACTCCAACGACCAAAGCTAAAGAAGGCCATGATGAAGATATCTCAAGAGAAGAAATTATCGCAAAAGGACTTGTGGAAAGGGGAAAATACGAAGAACTGGAGCGACTTACGCTGGCTCTTTTTCAAAGAGGAACTGAAATAGCGGCTAAACAAGGGTTGATTCTGGTAGACACTAAATACGAATTCGGGGAGAAGGATAGACAAATTATGTTAATCGATGAAATTCATACGCCCGATTCCTCAAGATACTTCTACCAAGATGTTTACGCTGAAAATCAGCAGAAAAATTTACCTCAGAAGCAATTGTCAAAAGAATTTGTAAGAGAATGGCTTATTGAGAATGGATTTCAGGGAAAAGACGGTCAAAAAGTACCGGAAATGACTCCTGAAAAATGTGAAGAAATTAGTCAGAGATATATTGAGCTCTATGAAAAAGTAACCGGAGAGGCCTTTGTTCCGGCAAATAATACGGATATTTACGCCAGAATAAAGGAAAACGTTGATCGTTTTCTGGAAAGGAAATCATAACAGGAAATGAATTATCTGAAAAGCGAACGCCTGAACAGGCTGTCATACGCTATACGAGGACCGATCTTTGACAAAGCTCAACAACTCGAAGCTCAAGGTCATAAAATCATCAATCTCAACATTGGTAATCCGGCTCCTTTCGGCTTTGATGTACCCGATGAAATCATGGAAGACATGATTCTCAATCTTAGAAATGCACAAGGTTATTGCCATCATTTGGGAATTTTTTCGGCTCGCAAAGCCATAATGCATTACACACAACAAGTAGGTATTAAGGATGTCAGAATTGAAGATATCTTTATCGGTAATGGCGTCAGCGAGTTGATCGTCATGACCATGCAGGCTCTTCTGAACCCGGGCGATGAAATCCTTATTCCTTCTCCAGATTATCCTTTGTGGACGACAGCAGTTGGTCTTTCAGGTGGAACACCGGTTCATTATATCTGTGACGAAGAGTCTGACTGGAATCCGGATGTAAATGATATTGCCAGGAAGATCACCTCAAGAACAAAGGGAATTGTACTAATCAATCCAAACAATCCAACAGGGGCTGTTTATGAGAAAGATGTTCTGGAACAAATTGTTAAGCTCGCAGCTGACAATAACCTGATGGTCTTCTCAGATGAAATTTATGACAAAATTTTATATGATGGGCACAAGCATACACCTACGGCTTCTTTAAGGGAAGATGTCTTTTTTATGACTTTTGGAGGACTCTCAAAAAACTATCGTGCAACAGGTTTCAGAGGGGGCTGGGTGATTGCCAGCGGAGCCAAAGAAAAGGCTAAAAGTTACCTTGAAGGACTAAACCTTCTGGCCAGCATGCGTTTGTGTGCCAATGTACCTACCCAGTACGCTATTCAAACGGCTCTTGGTGGTTACCAGAGTATTGATGATTTAGTTGGTGAAGAAGGTCGGTTAAGAAAACAGCGTGATCTTGTGCATTACAAATTGACCGATATTCCAGGGATTACATGCGTCAAGCCAAAAGGCTCCATGTATGTATTCCCGAAAATTGATTTAAAGAAATTCAATATTGAAAGTGATGAGCAATTCACTTTAGATTTACTCACCGAACATCACGTTCTGGTAGTACCGGGTTCCGGTTTCAATACTTTCGACAAATCTCACTTCCGTGTTGTATTCCTTCCAAATGCCGATACACTCAATAAGGCGATAGGAGAAATTGAAAATATGCTGGAGGAACGCAGACTTCCTGTTCCAGCTTTGGTTTAAGAAATGGATATAGCCCTGCTTGTCATATCAATCATTTGCCTGATTATAGGACTGGCAGGCTCTGTTTTACCTCTACCCGGCCCTCCATTGAGCTTTGCCGGAATTATCGCCCTGCACTACTCTAAATATGCTGATTTCAGCCAAGACCTTCTTTTCGGCCTTGGAGCGGCTACCGTTATCATTACCCTCCTTGATTATTATGTTCCTATCTGGGGCACCAAGAAATTCGGTGGTACCAAAGCCGGCATGCGAGGCTCCACGGCCGGTTTAATCATCGGTATGTTCTTCGGTCCCTTCGGCATCTTTATCGGGGCATTTCTGGGTGCTTTGTTGGGCGAATACCTCATGGGCGATAAGCAAAATGCCTTAAAGGCCGCCATCGGTAGCTTTGCAGGCTTTGCGGCGGGAATTGCCATGAAGCTGGTGCTTTGCGGGGTGATGATTTTTTATGCGGTGGACGCTATTTGGTAAGAGACTACCCGCACCTCTTGACTTAGTACATTTGAGGTACAAATTGTAGTACTCTTTTATACAAATCATTATCAAATTTGCTCTTACAAAGGCCTGGATTTAACCTTTAGCTATGAATACAAAAGAGAAAATAGTTTCTAAAAGCCTCTTTCTATTTAATAAATTCGGTTTCATCAACGTACGTTTGCAGCATATCGCTGACGAGTCTGAGATGAGTGTGGGTAACCTGGCCTATCACTTTAAAAATAAAGATGCCATTATGGAGCATCTGTTATCTCAGATCCAAAAAAAGCAAAATGAACTACTGGCAGAGCTTCGAATAGTCCCGATATTTGAAAACATCAACGAACATCTTAAAAGTACATATACGATTCAGAGAGAATACTCCTTCTTTTACACCGACACCTTGGAGATTCTTCGTTCATACCCCTTGCTCAAGCCCATATACAGGAACCATGCTTTTTGGTTTAGGGAACAGATCAGATTAATGATTACTTTCAACGTCGCCAGAGGAGCATTTAAAACGCTATCCCATGATATGGATGCAAAAATGCTATCAGATAGCTACTGGAAACAGCTTGAATTAAGTTTTTATAAGGCCCGTCTTCTTGGCCTTATGGATTATAGTGAAGCAGATTTTGTTAAAGAAGCCTGGTTTGTTCTAATTCCACATTTTACAGATGTTGGCGAAAAAGAATATTTCCAATTGCTCCGGAAAGGTAATTTAAATTGGTGACTACTTGATGTTTAGAAATATTTTTCTAATTTTTGTTTCTTAAATTATGAACAAAACTTCTTGTGCGGCCTTCTTTTCATATCGATCCTAAGTTGTACGACGAACTCCTCGAAAGTCTGAATGAAATGCACTTTACTGAAAGCAGAGGTAACATCACAGATTTTAATATTTACTTTGACGACTTGTGGCTTTCTGATACTGCTGTTGTCGAAAATTTAAGTCTGGTACAAGGGATGTGGGATATCCAGTTGCTTTTTGCTTTGTCAAATAATCCGCTTCGATTTATTAAAAGATCAATTGTAAGCTCCCCAGATAAAAAACGAGCGACACTCACGGCCAGCCTTATGAGACGACTGGCGGCCAAAGATCAAAGGGGAACCCTTTGCATCAGAATTGAAGATTTGAACCTGTCTGAAAACTAGTTTTACATGCAGAAAACCAAAGACAAAATTATTCTGGCCTCGCTCAAACTTTTCAATGAGCACGGCTTAGCCAATGTAAGGCTGCAACAAATCGCAGATCATATCGGAATCAGTGTTGGTAATTTAGCCTATCATTTTAAAACTAAGGAGCAGATTGTTTTAACAGTCTATGAAGAGATGTTTTCAAAATATGAGCACATTCTTCAAAATTACCTTAAGAATCCTCATTTGCTTGATTTTGACCTTCAGGTTTCACAATTCTTTGAGTTTTTTAATGATTACAGATTTTACATCGCTGATTTATTTACTAACGAACACCCTTTTCCTGAAGTACAGGAGAAATGGCAGGTACTAATTAATAAGCTGTGTATTCAGATCCGTAAACGTTTAGATTTTCATGTTAAAAAAGGTGATCTGATTGCGGCAGAACCGAAGGTCTACGATAATCTTTCACAAACGCTGCTCATGCAAATCTTGTTTTGGATACCTCAGCAGGAAATCATGAAGAAGGTAGTTACCGCTTCCCGATATAAGGAAACCCTTTGGAATAATATTCAGCCTTATCTTACTACACAAGGAAAAGGCGAATTCTCTAAAATCAGCTTTCCTGAGATCTACGATTAATCAGAAGCAGGTCTATCTGAAAATATTTAGAATATTTTTTCTAATTTTTTTTAGAAAATAATTTCTAATCAACCATATTGGGTTATATTTGTTCTAAGAAGAATACAATCATAACTCTTAAACCCAGATTCAGATGGCAAATGTCCTATGGTTACAAGGTGGTGCCTGTAGTGGAAACACCATGTCATTCCTAAATGCTGAGGAGCCCACAGTGGTCGACTTGGTTACAGATTTCGGTGTTAACATTCTATGGCACCCTTCGATTGGTCTTGAAATAGGCCATCAGGTCTCAGACTTACTTCATGATATCGTCTCAGGAAAAGTCACCTGTGATATTCTTGTTTATGAAGGGAGTATCATAGAGGGACCGAATGGAACAGGAACAATGAACTATTTCGCCGAGAGACCAATGAAAGACTGGATAAAAGAGCTTTCAGCAGTTTGTGGTTATGTGGTGGCTATTGGTGATTGTGCTACCTGGGGCGGTATTCCTGCTGTAGAGCCTAACCCTTCGGAGTCTACCGGAATGCAGTTCCTGAAAAAGAAAAAAGGCGGTTTTTTAGGAGCTGATTATGTTTCAAAAGGAGGCCTGCCGGTCATAAATATTCCTGGATGCCCGGCACACCCTGATTGGATTACTCAAATTCTTGTTGCCATTGCCACAGGTAGAATCGGTGATGTTAAAATTGATGAATACCACAGACCCAGCACATTCTTTACTGACTTCGTTCAAACAGGTTGTACGAATGTTGTGAACTTTGCAAATAAGATTGACGGTGGCTTTGGTAAACGGGGAAATGGCTGTTTATTCTATGAAGTAGGTTGCAGAGGGCCTATGACCAGAGCGAGCTGTAACAGAATTCTCTGGAACAGACAGAGCAGTAAAACAAGAGCTAATCACCCTTGTTTAGGTTGTACTGAACCTGGTTTCCCTCATCATGACCTTCAAAAGGGAAGCGTGTTTAAAACACTAAAATATCTCGGTTTCTTACCTCAGGATGTACCTGCCGGACAATCAAAGCTTGGTTATTATCTGAGGGCTGGTTTTGAAAAAACCATGCATACGGCCGAGGTAGCTTTGGGTGTTGAAAAATCTCACTCTGATAGTTCTATTTAATCATACTTAACCTAATCTCAGGGTTCTGCCCTGAAAGACATCTTAATAAAATGGCAATTTCAAAAGAATTAAATATATCTCCGGTCGGTCGTGTGGAAGGTGACCTTGACGTCAAAGTTTACATGGAAGACGGTGTAGTGACCCGTGCTCATACTCAGGCAGCCATGTTTCGCGGTTTTGAAAGAATTATGGCCGGTAAAGATCCTCAATCAGGCCTGATTGTGACTCCCCGTATTTGTGGAATTTGTGGTGGTTCACACTTATACAGTGCGTCTTCGGCTTTAGATACGGCCTGGGGTACCACGCTAACACCCAACGCCCTTCTCTTAAGAGCCTTGGGACAGGCCACAGAAACTATTCAGAGTATTCCAAGATGGTTTTATGCCATTTTTGCGACTGATTTGGCCAACAAAAAGTTTGCGAACAAACCCTTGTACTCAGAGGTAGTGAAAAGATGGGCGGCTTATGTCGGCACCTCATTTCAGTCAGGTGTGACAGCCTCGGCTCTGCCTGTTCAGGTATATGCCTTATTTGGTGGTCAATGGCCACATTCCAGTTATATGGTGCCTGGTGGGGTTATGTGTGCTCCTACACTTAAGGACATTACCAGAGCTCACTCCATTATGAATCAATTCAGAAAGGACTGGCTTGAGACTACTTTTCTGGGATGTAGCATTGAAAGATACCTGGAAATAAAGTCCTGGGATCAATTAATGGCCTGGGTCGAAGAAAATGAAAGTCATAGAAATTCTGACCTGGGACTCTTTTTAAGAGCCGGACAGGAGTTTGGCTTACATAAGTTCGGACAGGGAGTTGGTAAATTCCTGGCCTACGGAACATACATACACAAAGATTTATGGAATAAGCCAAAAATTGAAACCCGAAATCATGCCGTAATTTCTCCGTCTGGTTTCTGGGATGGAAGTTTCCATGAGTTTAATCACATGAACATTCAGGAGCATGTGAAACACTCCTGGTACGATGATGTACCGGCCGCACACCCATGGGATGAACCATTACCAAGCCCTCTTCCCTCTCAGAATTTGATTGATACCAACTTTAACGAAAAATATAGTTGGTCTAAAGCTCCAAGATACGCCAACAGCCCGGCAGAAGTAGGTCCATTAGCCAGAGTTATCATGGCGGGGAATCCGGCTAATGCCGCCCACCAATATCAGGACCCTCTTTTCCTTGACGTTATGGATAAGTTTGGTCCAAGCGTGTTTACCCGCAGTTTGGCTCGATTACATGAAGCTGCCAGATTGTATGTGAATATCAATGACTGGCTAAGCCAGATTGATCTTAATGGTGAGTTTTATATCAAACCTGAAGAGAGAGATGGCAAAGGCTTCGGCTGTACGGAGGCAGCTCGCGGAGCTCTTGCTCACTGGATCGAAATTAAGAATGGTGTTATTGAAAACTATCAGGTTATGGCCCCTACCACCTGGAATGTAGGGCCAAACGATGAGGCCGGCAATCCGGGACCTATTGAGGCGGCTCTGGAAGGTACCGAAATTGAGGATCCGCATGATCCTGTAGAGGTAGGTTTGGTCGCTCGTTCTTTTGACTCCTGCCTGGTTTGTACCGTGCACGCCCATGACGGCAAAGACGGTAAAGAACTTACAAAGTTTAAACTTTAAGACTGAGCTTCTGTCGTGTTTAAAGGTTGAAAGGTTTTTGGTACATTACTGGAGCTTTTCAACCTTTTTAATTTTGACCAAAACATGAGTAAAACAGCAATAATGGGTTTTGGTAACCCCTGTAGAAGTGATGATGGTATAGGCTGCTATGTTATTGACCGGCTTACCCAGGAAATATCAGACGAACGGGTGACTTTTTTTGATATGGGTACCTCGGCCTTTGAAGTACTTTTCAATCTAAAAAACCACAATAAAATTATCATTGTAGATGCTGTAATAAACAGCGGTGAGAAACCCGGAACGATCTACAAATTACCAGCTTCTGAAATAAATGCTTCGATTCAGGATGACCCTATGGTTTTTCTCCACAGTTTAAAATGGGATCAGGCACTTTCCTATGCAAAAAAAATCCTACAAGATGCTTACCCTGAAGATATTGTGGTCTATCTCATCTCTGTAGACAATACACGTCTTGAAATTGAACTATCTGCGGAAGTCAAAGAGGCAGGCGAAAAAGTTATTAAACTAATTAAGGAGGAGTTATTGCAAACCATCGAATGATTCAGCTCAAATCAGGACATCTTATTTTTGATCATAAACTTATCAAAGACGTTTTCTCTGAAGAAGACCAGGTCAATCATGTCTATTATCCTGAAAGAAAAAGCTTTCTGATTGCCCCGGCATCAAAAACTTTCTTCAAGAAAATGCATGAAACCAAATGGTCAAATCTGAAACTAAAAAATCTCCAAGGTGACAAATCTCTGTTTATAAGAGATTTAATCATAGATCATGAGATCAATGACGAGGATCGCGGTCTGACCTATGATTTAAAAAAAACAGGTTTCATTGAAATAGAACTTTATTAAATGAAGAAAATATCAATTTCAGCTCCGGCACAATTGCACGAGCGTCTTAACTCATACATTAAGACTGAAGACCGACTTAACGAGGTCGTTGAACTAACAACCCTGCAGGGAAACCTCCTTATTGAGAATGAAAAAATTCTGGTACAACCTGTCTGGACAAATGACGTCCCCCCTTTTCTATTCAATCAGGATATTGATCTAGACCAAAACAATTTTCTCTCTCTTGTTTTTACAAGACTTCAAAACTTCAAAAAAGCCTATCAATATGCTCAGAATTCAGTCGGGCTTTTGAAACAGATTGATATTCTAAACAGGCTTCAGCATGGCATTGGCATCAATCCGGACGAAGTCGAAGGTCAAAAACCTGAATATATTGCATTCCATAATCATGCGGTTATATCACATTACGGCGAAACCCCTTTTTTCATCAATGCTTATCAGGTTATAAACCAGTATCAAAAAGCGATGGACGCGGCTCCAAATGAGCTTTTACGAGCTTTCACTGGAAAGTATTTAGCCGAATTTCTTCTTGACTCCGGCGAAAATGTAAAAGCTCATCATCTGGTCAAAGAGTTAAGAGAGATAGAGTTACCTGAGAATGCAGAAATGGAATTCCTTAACCTGGAATGTGGTATTCTACTCAATAAACTAACAGTACCATACGATGAAATTTTACTTAAGGAACTTGAAAACAAGCTCGCCCAAACCATACAATACTTTGAAAGCAGTGGTGACCAGATTCAGTTAGCCCTCAGGCTTGTTGATGCTTCTTATATCAGTAATATATCTGAAAACTTTAGTGAGTCTCTCGGTTATATCAATAAGGCCATTTCTACTTTTGAGAATGAAGACGTTCCTGAATTGACAGCAAATGCTCAATATCGAAAAGGGGTACTGCTTTACACCTGGGCTCAAAATGGTAATCCACAGTTTTATAAGCCGGCAATGGAAGCCTATCAGGAAGCCCTCAAGATTTTCACGGAAACCAGCACACCCGAGGTTTATAATGAAATACAACATCACCTTGGTGTAATATACTCTGAGATTCCGTCCGATGTTAAAAAAAAGAGTATTTGGGCTGCTGTATCAATTAGTTCATTTAATCAGTCCCTTAGCTTTTTTACTCCTCAAACACACCCGTACGAGTACGCCATGATCTGTAACAGCTACGGTAATGCTTTCACAAAATACCCTGAGGCTGTTCAATCTGATAATTTTAAAAAAGCTTTGGAATACTATCGGAAAGCTCTGGCTATCAGAACTGCCGAAGAATATCCTACTGAAAGGGCTCTCACTCTCATGAACTTTCTCGAAGCTTCCTGGTATGTCGGAAATGAAAACGAGGACGACGAGAGAATTTTATTTGAAGAAATGACCCATTACGCTAAAGAAATAAAACAATTGACCAGTGAAGAGAGACTTCTTGCTGACGCAGAAAGACATCTTTCAAAAATAGAAACTCTGGCCGAAAATATGTTTTAGAAAATTATTTCTAAAACGACGTTTTAAGTTTGTTCCGCTTGAAAATAGCCCTACTTTTAGGTTAACAGATTTAATTGAATGCACGAGATTTCGCTGGTCAGAAACATTTTCAATACTCTTGAAGCTGAATTTCCTGATGACTTCGACAGAATAAAAACAATTCACCTGAAAGCTGGTATTTTATCCAATGTGCAGCCTATTTTAATGCAAAATGCTTTTGAAGCTGTTTTGGAAGACCAGCCTAAGTACCGTCACACCTCTCTTGAAGTGAATGTGGTGCCTGTAAAGATTTACTGTGATGATTGCCATAAAGAGACGGAAGTAATTCAGTATAAGTTTGTTTGTTCCTGCGGAAAACCCAGTAGAAATGTCATTCAGGGTGACGAGTTATTGATTTCAAAAGTAGATTTTACAGAATAAAAAGATATGGGAGTTAAAGCAAAATCAAACCAGATGCCCACGGGCTCAGTACAGTGTGATAATACCACAATGCATTTGCTGAAGGCTAATGACTTTGTCGCCAAGGCTATTAAAGATAAATTAGGTAACACACTTGTCATTAATGTCTGCTCCTCACCGGGCAGTGGCAAAACAACGCTGATGCAGGAGACCGGCAAAATATTAAAAGATAAGCTGAAAATGGCTGTGCTGGTCGGGGACTGTGAAACAGAACGCGATGCTGTACGCATCAGAGAAGCCGGAATAGAAAGCCTTCAAATAGTAACCGGAGGTATGTGCCACATTGAGGCTCAAATGGTCTATCAGGCTCTGGATTATATTGATATTAAAGGTCTTGACCTATTATTCATTGAAAATGTAGGCAACCTGGTTTGTCCTGCAGCTTTTGACCTTGGTGAAGATTTTCGTGTCACATTACTGGCCTGTACCGAAGGCGATGATAAACCCAAAAAATACCCAAGAATGTTTTTGACAAGTGAGTTAATGCTTGTTTCTAAATCAGACATCCTCCAATATTTACCTTTCTCGGTAGAAGCTGTAACTCAGGACGCCCGAGACATTAACCCCGATATTGAAGTCATTACAATCTCCAGTCTGAACGGCGAAGGAATACAGGAATGGTGCGATTGGCTACTCGCTAAAGTTGAAGAGAAGAAAGCCGTGGCAGTGGCATAAATGATTTCTTATCCACCTGAAATATTGACCAAAAATTGTACCGCATATGAACTCAACATCAGCGGAATGGTACAGGGCGTGGGCTTCAGGCCTTTTGTCTACAAATTGGCCTATGAGTGGGGGCTAACTGGCTACGTGAAAAACACGACCGAAGGAGTCTGCATCTATTTACAAACAGATCCGATAACCATTGACACGTTTATTGAGCAAATCAGGTTTCATTTTGGTGAACATATTTTTATCAGAGAGTTGGCAGTCACTAAGGTGAAGAACTTAAACCTAAACGACTTTTCAATTCATCATGACCTGAAATTGGCCCCTGCAAAAGTTTCTATTACCCCTGACTTAGCCACCTGTGAAGACTGCCTGCAAGAGTTATTTGACTCACAAAACAGAAGAAGCAATTACGGATATAATTCCTGTACACTATGCGGTCCAAGATACTCCATTTTAAACAGCCTTCCTTTTGATAGAGAAAACACCATGATGGCCGATTTTGGTCTCTGCCCTTCTTGTCAACAGGAATATGAAAACAGTAGAGACCGACGATTTTTTGCTCAAACCATTTCTTGTTCTGAATGCGGGATTAGGCATCAATTATTTGATCAGCACGACCAGGAAATAAATCTAACACAATCTGAAATCATCGGTTTTGCGGCAAAGAGAATTTCTGAAGGCAAAATTCTTTGTATTAAAGCAATCGGTGGTTTTCATTTGGTAGCCGACGCCACCAACCATAAGGCTATAAAAGAGCTAAGAGAAAGAAAAAACAGGCCATCCAGGCCCTTTGCTGTGATGTTTCGCAATTCAAGCCAAGTGCGGGAATATACCGAAGCTAGCCTTGCCGAACTTGAGGAATTGCAATCAGAAAAAGCCCCTATAGTCATTGTGAAACAAAAAAGCGGCACCAATCTCGCGAATGCAGTTGGGCCGGGTATAAATTCAGTCGGGGCTTTTCTGGCGTATAATCCTTTCTATCATTTACTACTTGACCAGTTGGCTCATCCGGTGGTCGCCACCAGTGCAAACTTGAGTGGAGAGCCTATTATCTATAAAAACGACAAGGCACAAGAAGACCTTAGAGGCATATATGATTATTTAGTGACTAATAATCGTCCAATTTCTATACCTCAGGACGACTCTGTTATAAGATTAAGTCCAAGACACAATAAGAAAATCATTCTAAGAAGAAGCCGGGGCTTCAGATTAGATGAAACCAGCCTTAAATTGAAAAAACCGGTGCTCTGTATGGGCTCAGATCTGAAATCCACTTTTACGCTGCAGACTGGCCATCAAACCTTTATCTCTCAATATTTAGGTGACCTTGAGAGCTTTCAAAGCCAAGAGAATTTTAATTTGGTTCTGACTCAATTCAGGAAACTTTTTATTCGTGACGGGCAGATTAAAAGTGTCTTAACTGATGCCCATCCTTTGTTTTACAGTAGCAGTTTGGGTAAAAGAATTGCGGATGATGAGCACCTGTCAATTATTCCAATTCAACATCATATAGCTCATTTTGCTGCCGTTTTTGGAGAACATTCTTCGTCATCTAGCCAACGCTCATTAGGTGTTGTGTGGGATGGTACAGGATACGGTGATGATGGGCAAATCTGGGGAGGTGAGTTTTTTCTATCTGATGGATCAAGTCTGAAGAGGGTTGCCCATTTGGAATATTTCAGAGTCATCTCCGGCAACAGGATGTCAAAAGAAACCAGACTTTCAGCATTATCGCTTACGGAGAGTAATGAGTTAAAGCCAAAATTTACAGAAAGGGAATGGAACAACTACAGAAAACTGAAGGCCGCCTCTCAAACTTGTACTAGCTCAATGGGCCGTGTTTTTGATGCTATCGCATCAATAATTGGCCTTACAGACCACCAAACATTTGAAGGAGAAGCTGCCATGCTTCTGGAGCAAAAGGCCCAGTCCTATTTTGATGTCAATGGTTATGCACCTTTACCCTACTACACTTTTGAAAAAGATGAAAAAATCGACGTCTATTCCATGGTAGAATCAATTTTTAAGGATCTGAACCTGGATATAAATCCGGAAGAAATTGCCGCCAGATTTCATGAAACTTTGGTTAAAATCATTGAAAAAATGGCCCAAAAGTATCATTCAGATGATATTTACTTCAGCGGAGGAGTTTTCCAAAATGCTCTTCTTGTTGACCTCATCATTGAAAGGTTATCAGGTTCGTACTCCCTTTATTTTCACGAAAAACTTTCTCCGAATGACGAGAACATCTCATTTGGACAGTTATCATACTTTAAAAACTTCAACCCATGTGTTTAGCAATTCCCGGAAAAATCAAGTCAATAGAACTACAGTACGATGGTGTGGTAAGAATGGCCAAAGTGCTTTTTGGAGGTATCACTAAAGAGGCCAGTTTGGAAATGCTGCCTGACGCCGAAGTTGGTGATTATGTTCTGGTACATGTTGGTGTAGCCATCTCAAAAATTGATGAAGAGGAAGCTCAGAAATCATTCAAATACCTCGAAGAAATCGGTGAAATAGATGAACTGGTAGAACATAGTCAGATAGATCGGAACGGCGGCCGGTGTCCGCTTTAGAAAAACAAAAATCCGAAGATATGAAATTTTTAAGCGAATACAGGAATCCTGAAATTGTACATCAGTATATTGATGAACTTCATAAAATAACCACCAAGGAATGGACTATCATGGAAGTTTGCGGAGGCCAAACCCATAGTCTGGTAAAAAATGGTATTCTCAATATTCTACCTGACAAAATAAATATGGTTCATGGGCCGGGTTGTCCGGTTTGTGTAACCCCTCTGAATCTAATTGACAAAGCTGTACACCTTGCAGAAGACAAAGGAGTCATTCTGTGTTCCTACGGCGATATGATTAGGGTGCCCGGCTCTAAAAAAAGCCTGCTCGAGGCTAAAGCCACCGGGGCTGATATCCGAATCATGTATTCACCACTTGAAGCCATTAAAATAGCCCGCGAAAACCCAGATAAGGAAGTCGTCTTTTTTGCTGTTGGCTTTGAGACCACTGCTCCGGCGAATGCTTTATCAATCATTCATGCAGAAAGAGAGGGTCTAACGAACTATTCGGTTCTCGCTTCACATGTGCTGGTACCACCTGCTATTGAAGCAGTTATGAATGATTCAGATACCCAAATTCAGGGTTTTCTGGCTGCGGGTCATGTGTGTACTATAATGGGTACCGGAGAATATGAACCGCTGGCACAGAAGTATAATATTCCAATAGTAGTGACTGGTTTTGAGCCCGTAGATCTACTTCAGGGAATTCTTATGACCGTCCGTCAACTGGAGAATGGCGAAGCCCGTCTGGAAAACCAATATGCAAGGGTAGTAAGACCAGAAGGTAATCCGGCCGCCATTGAAATGCTGAATCGGGTTTTCCAAATGGAAGATCGCGAGTGGCGGGGGTTGGGAACTATACCCAATAGCGGCTGGAATATCAGAACTGAACTGGAAGCTTATAATGCTGATATTAAGTTCAATGTCAATATTTTAAAAGTACCCGAATGTGCTGATTGCATTGCCGGACAGGTTTTAAAAGGAATAAAAAAGCCTTTTGAGTGCAGTCAGTTTGGCACAAACTGCACACCCGAAAAACCTCTGGGAGCCCCAATGGTCTCCTCTGAGGGTGCCTGTGCTGCCTACTATCATTACTCAAACGCCGGAGACGAAGTAAACGCCTGAAAATAAATGATTGCACTAGACTGCCCAATGCCTAAACTGGATTTTGACGTCATTACGCTGGGACATGGCTCTGGCGGTGTATTGACCAATAAGCTTCTGAAAAGTGGCGTTTTTGATTTACTCAAAAATCCATTGCTGGACACCCACCACGACGGAGCTGTTTTTGAGCTTAATGGCAAAACCGCTTTCAGTACTGACAGCTACGTTATTTCTCCAATCTTTTTCCCGGGGGGAAACATTGGCGAGCTGGCCATTAACGGTACTGTGAACGATCTGGCTATGTGCGGAGCCCAACCCAAATATCTTTCACTAAGCTTTATTATTGAAGAAGGTTTAAAAATGACCGAATTCTGGGAGGTCCTGGTCAGTATTAAAAAAGCAGCCGATACAGCCGGAGTTCAGATTGTTACCGGTGATACTAAAGTGGTAGAGAAAGGAAAAGGTGACAAACTTTTCATCAATACCGCTGGTGTGGGTCAACTAATGTCAAAGGCCAACATTGATATGAACCAAGTCAAACCCGGAGACAAAGTTATTGTCTCTGACAGTATTGCAAATCACGGAATTGCTGTAATGTCAATCCGGGAAGGTTTGGAATTTGAGACCTCAATCTTAAGCGACACCAGACCTCTTAATGGTATCGTAGGGAAGCTCATAGAAGAGTTTGGCTATGACATCCATTTACTGAGAGATGCCACAAGGGGCGGAGTGGCCTCAGTCCTGAATGAAATTGCTCAGGATGCTCAGGTCGGCATTGAAATTCTTCAAAAACATACTCCTGTAGACCCCGAAGTGGAGGGAGCATGTGAAATGTTAGGGCTGGATCCGCTTTATGTTGCCAATGAAGGAGTATTTATGATTATAGCTGATGCACAGATAGCTGATGACATTGTACAAATGCTCCGCACTTTTGAGGGGTCAAAAAAGGCTACAATTCTTGGTGAGATTGTCGAAGGGCATAAGCGACAGGTTATATTGCAAAGTGCAATTGGCGGTAAAAGAGTATTAAATATGCTGGTGGGCGAGCAGCTTCCCCGCATCTGCTAATGATAGATTTAAACATAGATATTAATCTCAAAGACCTATACCCCAGGCCTTTAAATATGCCTGAGGTGCCTCCTACTTTTTATAAGTCACTAGCCGGAGCGGATCCTCTCGTAAGCCAATATCAGATTTTTAAGGGCTCCAAACATTCTCCTTTCCTGGCTCCGAGGGGAGTTCTTCTTGACAAAAACTTACTTGCAGTCTCCGATACAGGGCAAAACAGGGTTTTCATCTGGAAGAAAGTCCCTAAAGAGGAATTTGCCGAACCTGATATAGTTTTAGGTCAAACTAATAGTGATAGCACAGGTAGAAATTCAGGATTATCCGTTACAGCCTGCACATTGCATTATCCATCTGGAATTTGGTCAGATGGTGAAAAGCTCATTGTAGCAGATGCCTGGAATCACCGGGTACTGATTTGGCATAGATTTCCTGAAATAAATGGACAGCCCGCTGATGTAGTTCTGGGCCAGCCCGGCTTTGAAACCAATGAGCCTAATGTTCATGGAATCGGTAGCCTTCCATCATCTCAATCTCTAAACTGGCCCTACGGAGTTTTTGTAAAAGACAACCAGCTCTTCATCGCCGATACAGGTAACCGTAGAATTCTCTATTTTAAGAGCATTCCTGAGAATAATTATGCCAAGGCTGACGGAGTTATTGGCAAAAAAGACTTTGAAACCCGTGA
Source organism: Jiulongibacter sediminis (assembly GCF_001306455.1). Taxonomy (GTDB): domain Bacteria; phylum Bacteroidota; class Bacteroidia; order Cytophagales; family Spirosomataceae; genus Jiulongibacter; species Jiulongibacter sediminis. Next base: position 891,600 of record NZ_LGTQ01000005.1, read on the forward strand.
TTATGAAAATAATGAACCTATTTGGCCCTATTCTTTACACATTAACGATCAGGGTAATTTGTCCGTAGCGGATACCCAGTTTTATCGTAATCTGATCTGGAAAAAATGGGAAGACGCCTTTGAAAAGGAAGCAGACCTCATTATAGGACAAAATGGCTTTAATGATGCAGGTCAAAATCAGTTTCACCTCTTCCCTAAAGAAAACACCATGAACTGGACCTACACCAGTCATTTTTATAAAAATGGGATATTCATAGCCGACACAGGTAATAGCAGGCTACTGTGGTTTTCAAAACTTCCGGATAGAAATAATTCCCCGGCTGACAACCTTATAGGCCACGATAATTTTAATACCGGAAGTGAAAATCAAAATACTAAATATGGTACAGAGAGCCAGCTTTACTGGCCATTTTCAATCTCATCTTATAAGAATAAATTAGCTATTGCCGATACAGGTAATCATCGTGTGGTTCTGACAGAATTAACCATTTAACCTATGACTGATTTAACATTTATCGCATTTTCTACCGCTATGGTTGGTTTTTTACATGCCTTTGAGGCGGATCACATAGTGGCCGTGAGTAATCTGGTAACAAGGAGATCTTCGACAAAACTGGCCATTAAAGACGGAGCTTTCTGGGGGCTCGGGCACAGCAGCATTATTCTTATAGTCGGTCTTATATTCTTGTTAGGTAAATTCCTGTTGGATGAAACTCTATTTGGATATTTTGAGGTTATTGTGGGGCTTATGCTCATTATTTTAGGCATAATAAGACTCCGCAAAGTGATTATTGATAACAATTCACCAACGCATCATCATGACCATAAGGTAGCGTATGGTGTGGGAGCAGTTCATGGTTTGGCCGGCAGTGGTGCCGTCATCATCGCGGCACTTTCAGAGACTAAATCTCCAAATGAGGGCATTATCTATCTTATTCTTTTCGGTATTGGTTCTATTTTGGGAATGATGCTGGCAGCCGGTGTTTTCAGTCTGCCTTTTTCTACTTTCTTTTTAAAAAACAAGAACATCACAAAAGCTCTTAGCTTGCTCTCCGCCCTTTTATGCATTGGGCTGGGAAGCTTCATCATATACGAGAACCTTATATGAGCGAGTACAATGAGGCAGACTTTGTAGCATATGCCCTAAGTCAAATGGATCTGGAAGTCATCACCAGAAATGGAAAATATTTCAACCTTAAAAATGGCTTCGACATAGAGGTTGAGAAAAAAGATCTCTATAGATTATCAAAGGAAGGTTGGGTAATTTCACCTTTTGACGATATTGGTCAACTCATTGAATTCATCAAAAAAAATGAGGGACATGCAGAAGATTGAAGTCAACGTCATCGCTCTAACAGAGAGTGTATCAAAACCTCAACATTATGTTCTGATACTTCAAGAGCCCAAATCTAAGAAGCGTATTCCTATTATTATTGGGATTCATGAGGCTAAATCTATAGCCATGTTTATGGAGAAACTAACGCCCTCAAGACCACAAACTCATGATCTTTTTATCTCCTTTTTTGATAAACTTCAATCAAAACTAAAAGAGGTCTTCATACATACACTAGATGATCAAACCTATTATAGTAAGGTTTTCTTTCATGATACTTACAAGGCCCTCCATGAAATAGATGCAAGACCGTCAGATGCTATTGCAATAGCTATTCGATGCGACTGCCCTATTTTTATCAGTGAGCTGATTCTCGAAACAACGGGATACCTCATTGACGAAAAAGGTAGAGAGAAAAAAGGCTCTTACGCAGAATACTCTATGCGGGAGCTGGAAGAACTTCTTGAAAAAGTCATTTTGAAAGAAGATTACGAAAGTGCAATTAGAATTAGAGAGGCTATAGAACGCCGAAAAAAAGCTCAATGATACTGGGTTAATCTCATGAAACAATTCAATCCAGGGACTCCCTGAAAACAAAATTAGCTCCAATCATCGATCGGAGCCAATCCGGCTACTGAGTGAATCTATACTACTTATTTTTATAACCTAATACGGTCTATATCTTAATTCTTATCTGAAGTTTTCACCGATGAATGCGGTTTTGAAAAGAATTGAACTGCCTGCTTGAATTTGTGAAAGCACGTATAAACAAATCACAAGCAGGCATTGAATGACATTTTTTGGTTGTCGGGTTCAATTTAGGTTTATCAAAAAAGCACGTAAATCCAACGGAAATAACTTAATCAAAAGGAGGTTTCAAGCTGTTTTTCTCTCGATTTCCCTATGACATTTCAAACATAATTTATTGAATTTATACTTCCAAAGAAAAAGTCTATAAATTTTAAAATTTCCATCTTTTCAGTAATTTTTGAAACTTTAGTATCAAAAAGAAGGCTCTTTTACAAGCCTTCCGTAGAAATTCTTCTTATTTATTCCACTTCTTAAAGGTGTTGATCAGACCGTTCGTTGAAGCGTCATGACTTGTAACCTCTGTGTCATCCTGCAATTCCGGATAAATATTTTTGGCCAATTCCTTTCCTAGCTCCACACCCCATTGATCAAAACTGAAAATGTTCCAGATGACACCCTGAACAAAAATTTTATGCTCATACATTGCCAAAAGGCTTCCCAGAACTTTAGGCGTTAGCTTCTTCATAAGAATAGAGTTTGTAGGCTTGTTCCCTTCAAAAACCTTGAACGGCTTAAGGAAAGCTATTTCTTCGGCAGAAAGGCCTGAAGTTTTCAATTCAGCCTCTACCTGATCTTCATCTTTACCATTCATTAAGGCCTCTGTTTGAGCAAAATAGTTCGCCAGAAGCATTCTGTGTTGATCCCCTACCGGATTGTGAGTATTTGCTGGTGCAATAAAATCACAGGGAATTAACTTTGTTCCCTGATGGATCAATTGATAAAAAGCATGCTGACCATTCGTACCAGGTTCACCCCAAATGATTGGGCCCGTTTGATAACTGACTACCTGACCCGAGCGATCCACATATTTTCCGTTTGATTCCATATCACCCTGCTGGAAATAAGCCGCAAAACGGTGCATGTATTGGTCATACGGAAGAATGGCATGAGACTCAGCACCATAAAAATTATTGTACCATATGCCAAGCAAACCTAACACTACAGGAACATTTCTTCCCAAAGGAGTTGATTTGAAGTGAATATCCATGACATGAGCTCCCTCCAGCAATTGAACATAATTCTTATAACCAATACTACAGGCAATTGATAAACCGATAGCACTCCAGAGGCTGTAACGACCACCAACCCAGTCCCAGAACTCAAACATGTTTTTGGTATCTATCCCAAAAGCCGAAACGCCTTTTTCGTTTGTTGAAAGAGCAACGAAATGTTTTTTCACATCTCCTTCTTCTGCCCCACTCCTGAGAAACCACTCTTTTGCGGCACCGGCGTTCGCCATGGTCTCCTGGGTAGTAAAGGTTTTGGAGGCAATCATGAAAAGCGTAGTTTCAGGATTGACCTTCTTCAAAGTTTCCGCAATGTGCGTTCCGTCAACATTAGAGACGAAATGAACATTTAATCCCTTTTTGGCGTACGGTTTCAAAGCCTCAGTCACCATCACGGGGCCCAAATCTGAACCTCCAATACCAATATTGACAATATCCTTTATTTTATTTCCGGTATAACCCTTCCATTCACCCGAACGAACTGACTCTGAGAAACTTTCCATTTGAGCCAACACGCGATTTACATCTGGCATGACATCTTTGCCATCTACCATTACAGGTGTATTTGAACGATTTCTTAGAGCTGTATGAAGCACAGCACGTCCCTCGGTCTGATTGATTTCATCTCCGGCAAACATTTTCGCAATAGCATCTTCAAGCTCACATTCTTCCGCCAATTTGACCAAATAGGCCATGGTACGACCGTTGATTCGGTTCTTTGAATAGTCAAGAAGAATATCCTGAAAACGAATGGTAAACTTCTTAAAACGTTTAGGATCCTCCTCAAAAAGTTCCTTGATCGTCTTCTTTGAAATTGTTTTTTGATGCGACTTAAGTGTTAAGAAAGCCTTGGTTTGCGTAAAGTCAATAGACTGCAACATAGGGAGAGTAATACTGTTAAATGAAGAAACAAATGTGTCTTAAAAAGACTTACTGACGAAAAGTAATTCTTTCGAAATCAAAATCATCCTTGAGGAATACATTAAAATCTACGTTAGATTCTATACCCGGCACCTGACCAATTGTACTGTATTGCCAGAAATAAACCTTGTCTAAATCAAAACCGGCGGGTTCAGGCACGTTATACTGAGAAATCCAGAGTGGATGTTCTTGAAAATACTCTTTCACATAGGTATCGTAGATGTACCTATTAGTATAAATTATGGGTTTTACACCGTAATGTTTTTCAATTATGTCGAGCCAAAGACTCACATTTCTAACAATATTTCTTTTTGACGCCCCCCGACCCAATACTTCCCAATCCAGGACTGGCACAAAATCTCCCTTCTCTGGCTTCACTGTCAAAATGTAATTCAAAGCCTGTAATTTGGGGTCTGTTTCGGGTCTGAAAAAGTGATAGGCCCCCCTCTTAATTTCATTATCCTTCAGACCTTTCCAATTCGCTTCAAATCTTTTATCTATCAGGTCTGTACCTTCAGTAGCTTTCAGAAAACAGAACTTTACGGCCGTATGATGCTGATTATGAGAAGAGACTTTCTCCCAGTCGATATCACCATTATGATGCGAAAGATCAACCCCATGTGTTTGATATTGAAGTGGAATTCGAAGATTAGGCTTCTCGGATGAAGGTCTGAGCATACCATCAGTTACCGAAGAAGGGTATGTGGCGAGAAAGAAAGTCAAAACCAAGGCATAAAGACTGTCAGGCCTAAAAATGAAGTTGAGCGTACGGTCAACCCAGGTGGTATGATTCTTTCTTCTTCTCACTCAAAAAATTTGAACAAAAATAGGTTGAAAATACCGCTTATTCAAAGAAAAAGGGCTGCCATTTTCATGACAACCCTTACTTCTATTCCGTTGATAATTACTTGTTTGGCTGAGGTGTATATCTCAGATATGGCTTTACCTCTTTCACGCCTTTAGGAAATTTCTTAATCGCGTCTTCAGTACTGATCGTTGGTATTACAATAGCATCATCCCCATCTTTCCAGTCAGCTGGTGTGGCCACCGAGTGATTCGCAGTAAGCTGAAGACTATCAATTACCCGAAGCAACTCTGTAAAATTTCTACCGGTTGAAGCCGGGTAGGTGAGCATTAATTTGATAGTCTTGTCAGGTCCAATGATAAAAACCGAACGTACTGTTGCTTTGGCAGATGCATTTGGATGAATCATATCATATAATTCAGCGACTTTACGATCTTCATCAGCAATAATTGGGAAATTCATGGTAACACCATTCACTTCTTCAATATCCGGGATCCATTTATTGTGAGATTCAAGATCGTCAACTGAAACCGCAATGGTTTTTACTCCTCTTTTCTCAAACTCACCTTTTAAAAGAGCTGTTTTACCTAATTCGGTTGTACAAACAGGAGTAAAGTCTGCGGGGTGAGAAAAAAGCATTCCCCAAGAGTCTCCAAGCCACTCATGAAAATTAATTTTGCCCTGTGTTGTGTCTGCTGTAAAATCCGGTGCAATATCACCTAATCGTAATGACATAGTTTTGTTACTTTTTTTGGTTGAAAATAGTTTTCAAAATTACATTTTTTAAGGCAACTATACCTGTGATAATTCTCATATTTTCTAGGCCAGTTAACCCAATTCATTAATTTTGTTTCATGGAAGATGTGCTCCGTTTAGAAAACCTGAAATTCTCCTATGGGGTTCATAAAACCTTTACTTTTCCTGATTTGATTCTAAAACAAAACGAGCAACTTCTGATCCTCGGAAACAGTGGAATTGGCAAGAGTACATTACTTCATTTAATGGCTATGCTCCTCAGGCCTGAATCAGGCAAAATCCTTCTAAATGGGAAAGACACAGCAGGCCTTACACAGAAAGAAACCGGACACATCAGAGCTCAGGAGGTAGGCATTGTTTTTCAGCAGCATCATTTTGTAAAATCCCTAAATGTTCTAGAAAATTTAACGTTGGCAAACTACTTCTCAAACCAGTCTCAAAATCTGAAAAAGGCGAAAGATTTGTCGCGAAGCCTTGAAATTGATCACTTATTAAAGCAACCTATTTATGAACTCAGTGGTGGCGAAAAGCAAAGGGTAGGCATAGCCCGGGCCTTAATGAATGACCCCTCATTAGTCCTTGCTGATGAACCTACCGCAAGCTTGGATGATAAAAACTGTGAGGCCGTATACCACCTTTTAACTGAAAGCTGTAAACGAAACAAATCTGCACTAGTAATAGTAACGCATGACCAAAGGTTGAAAAGTTTAATTCCAAACCAACTGATCTTAAGCTGATGTTCCTCAAAATCGTTTTGAAAAAAATCTGGCACAAAAAACTAAGTAGTTTGCTGTGCATTGTGCTCATGGGGATCGGTGTGGCGATTATTTCTTTGGTCGCCAACCTTGGTAAACAGCTTGAAAAAAGCTTTTCTGAAAATATTTCTGGAATCGACATGGTGGTGGGAGCTAAAGGCTCACCTTTGCAATTGATACTTTCTTCCGTTTTTCATATTGATGCCCCTACAGGCAATATTTCTTTGGAAGAAGCCAATAGGATTGTTCGGTCAAATCCACAGGTCAAAAGCTTCATTCCCCTTTCTTTTGGTGATAACTTTAAAGGGTATCGGATCGTTGGGAGTACCCCTGCCCTACTTGAAAAATATCAGGCGGTATTTCAGCAAGGACAGATCTTTGAAGAACCTATGCAGGTGGTTTTAGGAGCCAAAGTGGCTGAAGATTTAGAGTTGAAACTGGACAATACTTTTCAAAGTGCTCACGGACTCGATGCCGAGGGTGAAACACATGAGCAGAAACCTTACAATGTTTCAGGCATACTTCAACCTACCGGCTCGGTAATCGACAAATTGATTCTTTGTGATCTTTCAAGTATCTGGAATATTCACATTCATGAAGATGAAGTGCATGAGGAAGATCGGGAAATCACGGCGGCTTTAGTGAATTTCAGGTCACCAATGGGTCTGATGACCATGCCCAGAATTATTAATGAGAACAGTACAATGCAGGCCGCCTTACCATCCATTGAGATGAATCGACTGCTTTCTCTTTTTGGCTCCGCCATTGATATTTCAAAATACCTGGCTTACCTCATAGTGGTCATTTCAGGTTTAAGTGTCTTTATTTCGTTGTACAATTCTTTGAAAGAAGAACAGGAGGAAAAAGCTCTGATGATGACTTTGGGAGCAAGCAGAACAACAGTTTTCGGACTACTTTTGACTGAAGGTCTGCTTCTGAGTGCCTTGGGTTATATATTGGGCCTGGTTATCTCAAGACTTGTGATGTGGCTTATCAACCAATTCTTTGCAAAGGAATATCTCATGAATTTGAACCTTTGGGAAATAAGCACCTATGAAATTTATCTGTTAGCGATGGCGTTAGTTATTGGAATTATCTCGGCTGGCTTGCCTTCTATAGGGGTTTACCGCATAAATTTGTCGGAAACGCTTGCAAAGCACTAAGTGAATCGCATTAAAAAATGATCAAATACACCAAAATCTTCTTTTTCATTTTATCCAGCTTGTTGACTTTGAGTGTCTGGGCTGTTGATGAGCCACTCACGATTAGCTGGAAAACCCTTGGCGATGTTAATTTCAATAAGAAATGGAATCCTTCCGAAGGAATGTTTATTCTGGAGCCCGAGTTTGGCAATTCTGTTAAACAATTGAATGGGAAAATGGTTAAGATTACCGGCTATATGATCCCCATTGATATTGAAACCAACTATTATGTACTCTCCGCTAACCCGTATGCTGCCTGCTTTTTTTGCGGCGGTGCGGGGCCTGAATCTGTCCTGAGTATAAAATTTAAAAAGGTTACCCGTCGTTTTGATACTGACGAGCGACTCACAATTTCAGGTAAATTAGTGCTTAACAAAGACAACCTGGACGAATTGAATTACATCTTAACCGAAGCTGAAGTACACTAACAATATGAAGAAAACACTGATCATAATGGCTGTTTTAACCGCCATTGCTTTCCAATCAAATGCACAGTACGACAAAAACGTGGCTATCGGCATCAGAATTGGCGAGCCACTAGGATTGAACATCCGGAAATACTTTCAATATGGCGACAAGGCCTTTGATGTGAATTTCGGGACATACGGTTTTCTATATGGAACTACCCGAAAATACCGTAAAGGCGAATATCAGAAATCGGGACTGATGTTTCAGGGGCTTTACAGCTGGCATTATGCCATTGGGAAAAATCAGGCACTGAAGGCCTATTATGGTTTCGGTGGACAGATCAATTACCGTGATTATGCTTCCGAAGGAAATATCATCGGCACCCGCCAGGACGGCGAAAAGCATGTATCGCTCGGCCCTGCCGGAAACGCTGGTGTGGAATATGATCTTCCGGGTAATGATGTTGGTATATTCCTCGATGGCGGAGTTTACACCGAGCTGATTCCTGATCTACTCTTCCTTCACCCGCAGATTAATGCAGGTATAAGGGTTAATTTGGTGAGAAGGTAGATTCCATCAATAGGTGTAAATAAAAAAGGAGCTTCGAGGCTCCTTTTTTATTAATCCCTTGCTTATCTATCAGCTCCGAGTCAATGCTCCCCTAACTCTCGCAAAGCATTCCAAGCCATTAAGCCCATGCCGATTTCAATAGCACCTTCGTCAATATCAAAAGTTGGAGTATGCACTCCTGAAATAATGCCTTTTTCTTCGTTTCGGATACCCAAACGGTAAAAACAACTATCGATCACCTGTGAGTAGAAGGCAAAGTCTTCTCCAGCCATCCAAAGATCCAAGTCCACCACATTTTCAGCCCCCATAAATTCCGTGGCGTATGAACGCATTTTACGGGTTAGATCAGGGTTATTCTCCAGATAAGGATAACCATGGCCAATGTACACTTCGCAACTCCCTCCCATGGATTCCGCCATAGTTTTGGCCATTTTTTCAATGAGTTCAAGTCCTTTTGCTCTCCACTCTTCATTCATATTACGGAAAGTACCATCAATTTTAACCTCATTCGGAATCACGTTTGTGGCTCCCAGACCGACTATTTTACCGAAAGTCAACACAGAAGGGTTCGTTGGCTTTCTGTTTCTACTAACAATTTGCTGCAAAGCCACGATGATATGTGAGGCAATCAGAATCGGATCAATGCATTGATCAGGAGCTGCTCCATGCCCACCTTTTCCCTTGACTGTCAGGTAAATTTCATCGGTACTGGCCATATACATACCTTCTCTGAAACCGATTTTACCTACCGGTAAATTTGGAGCCACATGTTGCCCGATCATCCCGAAGGGTCTCGGGTTTTCAAGCACACCTTCTTTTATCATGAGTGAGGCTCCCCCGGGTACTTTTTCTTCTCCGGGTTGAAAAACAAGTTTAACCGTTCCTTCAAAATCATCTTTTAATTGAGATAAAATACGAGCTGTACCCAATAAAGAGGTCGTATGCACATCATGACCACAAGCATGCATTACACCCTCATTTTTTGACTTATAAGGTACTTCGTTGGCTTCCAGAATAGGTAAAGCATCCATATCCGCACGGAGGCCAATCACTTTTTTATCCGGATTTTTTCCTTTGACCATAGCCACAACCCCGGTACCGGCCACGCCTTCCTGAGGCTCAAGACCCATCTCCCTGAGTTTTTGAGCTACAAAAGCAGAGGTTTTGTATTCTTCAAAAGATAACTCCGGGTTAGCGTGCAAATGTCTCCGAATGGCCACTGAATCTGCAGAAAAGTCTTTTGCCAGACCTTTAACCTTCTCTAATAAATCCATATGATTTCCTTGTTTCACTGCAAATCTAGGCCTTTTCTCTACTTTGTGGAATCTCTCCCCGCTTTCTTGGCGAAAAAAGGATGCTTTTGCTTTCTTTGCCGAAATTCTAAGGAAATTCTATGATTCTATTCGTGATGGGTGTTTGCGGAAGTGGCAAAAGCACCATTGGCCAGTCGCTTGCAAAAGAACTCAAATATCCGTTTTTTGATGGCGATGATTTTCATCCGCAGGCTAATATTGACAAAATGAGCAAAGGTCAGCCTCTAAACGATGATGACAGACAAGGCTGGCTTCAGGCTTTGAATCAAAAGGCTAAAGAGGTTAAAGAAGGTGTTTTTGCTTGCTCAGCCCTGAAAGAAAGCTATCGCCAAATTCTTTTTGAAGGAATTCCTTGGGGGCAATTGGTTTATTTAAACGGGAGTTTTGAGTTGATAGACACCAGAATGAAAGCCCGGAAAGATCACTTTATGCCACCAGGTTTGCTTACTTCTCAATTCCAAACTTTAGAAGAGCCAGAGTATGGTTTGAATATCTCAATTGATCAGGAACCGGAAAAAATCGTTGAAGAAATTATGGAAAATTTATCACCTGGAAATCAGGAATTCGGTTTGATTGGTTTGGGAGTTATGGGCAAAAGCCTGGCCCGAAATCTGGCAGGCAAAGGTTTTAAACTCGCCTTATACAATCGTTTTGTGAAAAACTCTGAAGAGCAAGTGGCCGAGAAATTCATTGAGGAGTTTGATGAACTAAACGACTGCAAAGGTTTTGAGGATTTAGGAGCATTTGTCAATAGCCTTTCAACTCCCCGAAAAATATTTTTAATGGTAAATGCCGGGAAAGTGACCGATTTGGTGATTGAGGAATTAAAACCATTGCTTGATAAGGGTGATATTATTATTGACGGTGGTAACTCCCATTTTGCTGATACTCAAAGAAGAATGGAGGATTTGAAAGCAAACGGACTTCATTTTATCGGAACTGGCGTATCAGGGGGTGAAGAAGGGGCTTTAAAAGGCCCTTCAATCATGCCGGGAGGAGACAAAGAAGCTTATCAAAAGATAGCCCCTTATCTGGAAGCCATTGCGGCCCGCGATGCTCAGGGAAATGGCTGCTGCACTTACATTGGTAAAGGAGGGTCAGGTCATTTTGTAAAGATGATACATAATGGTATTGAATACGCCGAAATGCAGCTTCTGGCCGAGGTTTATGCTCTTTTGAGGTATGTCAACGGCTTATCACCCGAACAGATTTCTGATGAGCTGCAATCCTGGGAAACTAACGGTTTGAGCAGCTATTTGCTGGAAATCACTCATAAACTATTACTCAAGAAAGAGGGCGAAGCGTACCTGGTTGATTTGATTTTAGATAAAGCGGGTAATAAAGGTACGGGAAGCTGGACAACAATCTCAATGGCTGAACTGGGCATACCAGCCACCATGATTTCTTCAGCTCTTTTTGCTCGATATATTTCATCTTTTAAACAAAAGAGAGAACGGTATCAAAAGCAATTTGATCTTTCAACAACTAAGCAAAGTCAGGTTTCAACAAATGATTTGAGAAATGCCTACCAACTCGCTCGATTGGTGAATCATCAGCAAGGTTTTGAACTCATTAATGAAGCCTCAAAACAGTATCAATGGGAACTCAATTTACCCGAGCTGGCCCGTATCTGGACTAACGGCTGCATCATTCGCTCAGAATTGATGGAAGAACTGATTGGTCGCTTAAAATCTGGAACAGACTTCTTATTAACCTTAGAAAAAGAAGAATTAGCGATTAAACTCGAAGCATTAAAAGCCATAACCATAGCCGGAATTCAAACCGGAGTGTCTTTGCCAACTCATTTATCAGCAATGGATTATCTCAATACCCAACTGTTTGATTACCCAACAGCAAACATCATTCAGGCTCAGCGTGATTTTTTTGGTGCTCACACCTATAAAAGAGTGGATGATCCTGAGGGGCCGTCGCACCATACGGTTTGGGAGTAGAATTGGGGAGGGTCAATTTCTTGTACTATCCTTCAAGTTTTCAACCAGCTCAGGGTATTTCTTCAAATTCCGGATATTAATAGAGCTTTTCATTGACTTTACCTTTTGCTCAATTCTGATTGTATGAGAATAATCAATCGCTTCGATTTTAAGAAAAAGTCGCCAGTCATTGGCTTGCTTAGAAAAATGTTGCCCTCTATAAAAGCCGTTGTTATGTTTTTCGATTCTATCCTTCAAAGAAAACTGGCAAGCCCCTGTGTAAAACTTCATAAGCATGTCAGACCAGAGAATATAACAGCAGATATCACGCATAATGTATGTAGATTGTATGCCTTAAATGAAAAAGGAGTTACAACTATCGTCGTAACTCCTTGATTTTCAGTGGGCCCACCTGGGCTCGAACCAGGGACCACCTGATTATGAGTCAGGTGCTCTAACCAACTGAGCTATAGGCCCTGCTTAAAAGCGAGTGCAAAGATAATTGGTTTGTACTTCTTATCAAATCAAGTTTTGAGAGGATTTTTTGAAACTTTTCCTATGGCTATTAATCATCTTCTAATTAATACTTTACTTATTTTTCCAAAGGATTAGATTTCAGTTCAAGGAATATAAACCTCCCCTTTGCTTAAAATTCTAGCTGTTCGAATGACTCCAGCCTTGAGTATTTTAGGTTGCTTATTATTCTCTTCAATCTGTAATTGAACAGTCATTGCTCCGGTAGGGTGTTCTAATTTGAAAAGAGACTCGTTTGAGGAAATCTCAGCTATTTCATTTGCTACCGTTCCTTGGTAGACACAGGCCGTGGCTACCGAGACAGCGGCCAAAACTCCAATCGCTTCATGAACCCGGTGCGGAATAAACATTCGGGTATTGACTATTCCACCATTCAGTGGCGAAGAAATGAGACACATTTTAGGGATGGTCTTGTTTGAAACATCCCCCAGGTTCATAATCCTTCCAGCTTGTAATCTGATTGATTCAATTTCAGTTTTCAAATTCTCATTTGTTTCCAGCTCTTCTACTGATTCGTTACCAGAAAGCTTAAAGTCGGAAGCTTTTAGCAAAACAACCGGCATTCCGTTATCTATGCACGTAACCTCCTTTCCATCAATTATATCTGTTAATTTCCTGGTAGGAAAAAGCGATCCACAGGATGAACCTTCAATATCCAGATAATTACAAATAACAGGAGCCGAAGTGCCCGGAACACCATCAACCGCGACGTCACCTTTTTCGGCAAGAATTCCACCCGGAGTTTGAGCAGTAATTTCGCAAATTGCCCCGGTATTCATCATTTTTACCCGAACCGTAGTCTTTTCCAAACCCGGTTCAATAAGACCTGTTTCCAGAGCAAAATGAGGCACAGCGGCCAAAATATTTCCACAAGTTTGATTGGTAGAAACCCTACCCTCACCTACCACCACTTGAACAAAAAGGTAATCCAGATCGGCCTTGGGAGATGTGGAAGGAGTAATGATTGCCACTTTACTGGTTAAACTGGTTGCTCCTCCAAGTCCGTCAATTTGACGGGAATCACCTTCGAGAGTCCCCTCCATCGCTAAAAGAAGAAACTTATTTCTCTTGTCCTCATCTGCGGGAAGATCAGAAGCATTGAAGTAAAGCCCTTTGGAACTTCCTCCCCTTATCTGCATATATGGAATTTTTCTAGCCATTTATTTGCGTGATCTGTTCACCGATAAATTTGATTGAGTCAAACTTGTTTAATAACCAAATTCTTTGTCCCAGCCATAAATTTGAAGAGAAGTCTCACCTTTAAGAATCCTGGCCCTTGTGTTTGCCTCTTTTTCTTCCCGTTTTTTTGAGAATTCAATAGCTTCTTCAACTCTTCCTTTGGGCACAATGACTATGCCATCGCGATCACCCACCACAATATCACCCGGCTCAATAATTACATCTCCAATTTTTATAGCTTCGTTTAGAACTCCTCGAGGGTCTTTTCCGGTGCCTTTGATACATAAACCTCTGCAGAAGACCGGGAAACCCAGATTTTCAATTTCATCGGCATCTCTGACACAGGCATTAATAACCAAACCAGCCATGCCTTGTTTCATGGCTCCTGTGGTTAGTAGATCACCCCAATAGCCGGCATCATAGGCACCTGAACACTCAGCCACAAGAACGGAGCCCCGCGGAGCATAAGCATACGCCCGGTGAAGATTCACATTGCTGTAGGCAGCACATTCAATAGGATAAGCCGGCCCGCAAATTCGCATAGAAGGATTTAACCCTTTGATTTCATACGGCAAAGCTCCTGTTTTCCCGAGGGCCTCATGAATGGTAGCCGTTCCAAACTTTGAAAGTGCCAGCAATTGTTCTTTTGTTGTCATCTTAAAAAATGCTATCGGTTATTCTTGGAACCATACTTTGAAATGCCTCGGCATATTGAACTTGTTTCTGCCCGGAAATTCGCCTTGCGTGATTTCCACGTCTGCTTCCCAATTCAGTATAATAATCCACCAGATACTTCTGAGCACCCATACAATTCATGGCCTCTTTTTTCTTTTCAAAAACAGAACTTACGTCAATAAATGTATCGGGTTTAAACTCACAAATTTCAGGCTGGTGAGGCTCAAACGAATACCATGCCGGAGGGTTAATATTTTTAAAAGCACTCGCCACACCTGCTCCACAAGAAAGCAAACGGGCTCTTTCGGTGGCCTGAAAAGCCAAAGGATGATCAGGATTGAAGGGGTCTTTTGCCGTGTGAGTCAAAATGACTGAAGGTTCAAAATTTCCTATAATTTTGACCAACTGAGCTATTCTTTCATCTGAAATGAGCATGGGATAATCTCCCCAGTCCAGAAATTCGATAGGCGTCCCCAAAAAATCAGCTGCTTTTTCTGCCTGAGCTTTCCTTATAATTTTCACACTTTCTTCACTCCGGTTTGGATCTTCCTTCCACAATTCGCCAGACTCTCCACGTTCACCGTAAGACAAACAAACCACAAGAGTCTCCGCTCCTTCCTCCACAGATTTGGCCAGAACTCCACCAGCTCTCCAAACAAAGTCTGCACTATGTGCTGAAATCACTAATAACTTCTTCATATCCATATCTTTAACTTCTAAGAGTTGTGATTAAAGTAATTCATCTGGCATCGGGGTACCTCGGGTATGAAAACTCTCCACTGTTTTAAGGCCCCAAGCCTGGCCTTTTGATCGTTCTTCTTTGTTCCAGACGATAGTTTCATAATCAGGATCAAGAATAAGCCTGGCCGTTGGATTCGCAATTTCAACCCGGTTTCCTCCCGGCTCATACAAATAAAGGAAAAAGGTCTGCTGAATAGCATGTTTGTGAGGACCTGTCTCTATAAAAATATCATTTTCCAAGGCAATATCGGCCGCAATCAAGACCTCTTCCCTACTGTTAACCGCGTATGTAACATGATGGAAACGACCATTTAAACCAGAGTGATCTTCTGTTACGGCTAAATCGTAAGTCTTGGAGTTCACTGATACCCAAACCCCTTTGGGCCCATCTTCAAATTGGATTGTTTCAGTCATTCTACCACCCAGAGTACCGAACTGGAAATCCCGAAAACCAGCCAAATCTTTAGCTAAAAGATTTAGATGATCCAAACGCCTTACATTCATCCCTTTGCCAGGAAATTTGCTGGCCGTATTCTTTAAAGCTGACTTCGTTTCTTCGGTGGCCCTGTACTTATTTGAATCAAAATACAATTCACATAAATGACCATCTGGGTAACGGAATTGATAAGCCTTCCCATAATCACACTCATGGTCTGTCCAGCCAATTCCAAGTCCCATTTTCTCAATAGCCTCTACCCTACTTTGAAGTGACTCGGCAGAACGTGTTCTCCATGCAAAATGCCCCATTCCGGTATGTTTATGAGCCGTCAGCTTGAGTGTATGATGCTCATAGTCGTCATAAGCTCTTAGCCATGCCGAGTCTCCCTCCAGCTTGGTGACATACATACCCAATAATTCAGTAAAAAACCGGATACTCTGGTCGAGTTTTGGTGTGTACAATTCTACATGGGCAATATGGGCCAGCTCCCAGGTCAGGTTTTTCATTTTTTCAAATAATCTTGATTGAGAATTATGATTATGATCACAAATTTGAGATTATGAGTCCAGATTCATTGGATACAATTCTTACTTTTGAAGATACTTTTTAAACATCATCTTTGAAAAAGTCGGGAATAGCTCATTATGACGGCCTGTACGGTGACAGTCAGGCCAGAAGTGATTCATCATATCTCTTTCTTGAAGAAATAGTTACAAGAAGCGAGGAATTTGACTGGTCCATAAAACCTCATATTCACAGCGAATTAGTACAAATATTCATCATTGAAGAAGGTTCTCTTATATTTCAGCACAGTAGCGAATGGACTAACCTGTCACATCCATGCATTATTCTCATCCCCCCTTCTCAACAGCATGCATTAACCTATAACCCTCCTGTTAATGGTCAGATATTGTCATTTTCACGAAACATATTCAATGATATTTTTAAAACATTTCTTGATCCACCTCAAAACATCGAAATAATAAGAGAATTTGAGAAACAGGATTTTAAAAGCCTTCTTGAAATTCTGGGGAGGATAAGAGAAGAACTTTTTGGGGATCACTATGGCCGTGAAATACTACTGCGGGCACAGCTCTCCCAATTTGTTATTGAAATACTCCGATTAAGAAAGACCGAAAATGTTCTCCAAAACGAGGCCAACATAGGTTTACAACATTTTTTACGCTTTCAAAAGCTTCTTGACCAATCAAATTATAATCGAAATCTAGCTGATTACGCTGATGAGTTATGTATAAGCCAAGTGCATCTCAATAGAATTTGTAAAGCTCATAGTGGTAAAAAGGCCATTGAAATTGTTCAGGCTAAAATGGTTGATCAAGCCTGCAAATATCTACGGCATACTTCCTACTCAGTTTCTGAAATTGCTTATAAGCTCGGTTTTGAATACCCCAATTATTTTGCTCGATTCTTCAGAAAACAAACCGGTGTTAACCCATCTGAATTTAGGATGACGAAAGAAAGCTGACAATTATTTGATTTTCGTAAGTTTCTATTTGTCCTGAGTTCTTCAAAGTTATTGAAACTCCGTTCCTTTGCAGTTAAATTTTAGATCATAACAGTAATGAAACTTCAACCTGCGATTTTCGTCACTCTTTTGCTTTTTGGATTTAATGGTTTTACTCAAACCGGTGAAAAGGAACCCCTAAAAGCCTCTGCCAACGTTCAGGTAACCAATAATGGAGTATCTCTTTTCCCAAACCTCTCTTTGGGTAAACCGGCGGCTATTATCAACGTATCACTTGCCAAAAAGGGGATTTCATTTGAACCCGAGCTTCGTTGGGGATTGAACGGTAAACCATGGTCATACATCTTTTGGATGAGATATCGGTATAATTCGGATAAATTCTCGCTACGACTTGGAGCCCACCCTTCGTATGTCTTTGGAGAACAGACTGTTGAGATCAACAATCAGGAAGTGAGCCGATTCATCACAACACGCTATGCAGCGGGGGAGATCTCTCCGGGTTACCGATTCAGCCCTAAAGTCAATGTGAATTTTCATTACCTCCACGCTATTGGACTTGATGATTATGGTGTCAAATCCAGTAATTTTTATGCTCTACAGCCACAATTCACGGGTCTGGGAGTGGGTAAAGACTTTTATTTCAATTTCTTCCCACAGATTTTCTACTTAGAACTGGGCGATAACGCCGGATCCTATGTATCCGAAACATTGACTTTCAATAAAAAAGATTTCCCTATCTATCTTTCACATATGATGACGTATAAGTTAAAGTCTGATATTGCCGGAGATGATTTTGTCTGGAGTTTAGGGCTTAATGTTAAATTCTAGTTCATGGAAAAGTCAGAATCGCTCGAGGAGTTTTACAAAAGAAGATTTGAATGGATACCTGAAAGCCTTAGTAAAGACATCGGTCATTTTAATGTATTTAAGCTTCCTCATGCCTCTGACAAGCCTGTACCTTACCGCCGACGTGACTTCTTCAAGATCACTTTTTGCATTGGTCAGAGCCGGGTTCATTACGCCGACCAAGTCTATAAAATTGAGAAGCAGGCTCTGGTATTTTCCAACCCATTTATTCCGTACAAATGGGAACATCTGGAAGCCGTAGAGGGTGGCTTTTACCTCGTTTTTAATCAGGATTTCTTTCTTAACTATGGAGATCTCATTAAATACGATGTGTTTCAGCCACACGGCACTCATATTTTTGAATTGAGTGATGAACAGGCCCAAATTGTCTCAGGAATTTATGAAGATATTCTGCTTGAAATTGAGTCCGATTATGTGCACAAATACGATGTCTTGAAGCATAAAGTATATGAGCTTTTGCATTTTGCCCTGAAAACAAACCCTTCGGCGAAAATTGAGGAGCAACCCATCAACGCCTCTCAACGCATTCTTTGGTTGTTTCAGGAGCTCTTAGAACGGCAGTTTCCAATTGAGGAAAATAACCTATCTGTGAAACTGCGTTCCCCATCAGACTTTGCTTTTAACCTCAACGTCCATGTGAACCACCTTAATAGGGCTGTGAAAGAAATAGTGGGCAAGACCACTTCTCAGCTTATTGCAGAACGTCTGCTGCAAGAAGCCAAAATCCTCCTCAAACAAAGTACCTGGAACATCTCTGAAATCGCCTTTGCCCTTGGCTATAACGAAGTAACCCATTTCAATAATTTCTTTAAGAAGCAGACGGGGCTGAGCCCTTCTAAATTTAGAGCTACTTGATATGAGTAAGTTGTGGTTTGAATTCTATTAATGCCCTGATACTAGAATCGGCTAAATTTGAAATATAGAAAATGAAAGTATGAAAAACAGAAAATTAGGCACACAGGGACTTGAGGTTTCAGAAGTAGGGCTTGGATGCATGGGTATGACCTTTGGTTATGCTCCGTTTCCGCCAAAAGAGGATTCTATAAAATTGCTGCAAAAAGCCGTTGAAGAA
The DNA here is from genome assembly GCF_001306455.1 of Jiulongibacter sediminis. Lineage (GTDB taxonomy): Bacteria > Bacteroidota > Bacteroidia > Cytophagales > Spirosomataceae > Jiulongibacter > Jiulongibacter sediminis. The sequence continues at coordinate 910,404 of NZ_LGTQ01000005.1, forward strand.
GGAGTTACTTTTTTTGACACGGCAGAGGTTTACGGACCATTTAATAATGAAGAATTATTGGGTGATGCCTTGAAGCCTTTCAAAGGTAAAGTAACTATTGCCACCAAGTTCGGCTTTAACATTATCGACGGAAAAATGCAGGGTGTAAACAGCCGACCCGAGAATATCCGAAAAGTGGCAGAAGCTTCATTAAGAAGGCTTCAGGTTGATGAAATAGATTTGTTTTATCAACATCGGGTAGATCCAAATGTGCCCATTAAAGAAGTGGCGGGTACCGTTAAAGACTTAATCAAAGAAGGTAAAGTAAAGTATTTTGGACTCTCTGAAGCAGGAGCAAATACCATTAGAAAAGCTCATGCCGAGCAACCGGTCTCTGCTCTTCAAAGCGAGTACTCCCTTTGGTTCAGAAGGCATGAAAATGAAATCATTCCCACCATCAGAGAGCTGAAGATTGGCTTGGTACCGTATAGTCCACTGGGAAAGGGCTTTTTAACCGGAACCATAGACGAAAGCAGAAAATTTGAACCCGGCGATATTCGGGGGATTACGCCTCGCTTTCAGGAAGAATCTATAAAAGCAAACAAAGCACTTTTGGCTGTGCTGGAGGAGTTTGCTGCAAAGAAAGGTGCCACAAAAGCTCAGATTGCACTCGCATGGGTACTTGCACAGCACCCGATGATTGTCCCTATACCTGGCACAACCAAAACTCATCGTTTAAAGGAAAACCTTGGAGCTGTCGAGGTACAGTTTACATCAGAGGAACTTCGGGAATTGACTACGGCTTCTGAGGAAATCAAAATCGTTGGAGAGCGTTACCCGGAAGCAGCGGAAAAGGCAACGGGGCTTTAAAACTATTCGAACCTAGAATCCAAATCAAGCATTTGATTGTCAACAATTTGAATTTGAGACGCCTCAGAATGTAAAGGATTGATGATGTAATTATGCTCTTGCGGAAAAATGACGCTCTGCACTTTGGCATAAAGCAATTCATTCTCTTCCAAAAAGTTGTCGCCGGTAGTTTTATTGTCGTCGCCGAGATAGGATAAAGGAGTTTCGGCCTGCTCAGGAAGTTCAAGGCTAAGTAAGTGATACTCGTTCATTCTAACCAATTCGATCGGCATGTGAACCAAAAGCTCCAGTAAAGCCAATGATCGGTGGCCGGCGGCGTAGAGCATATATTTCCCTTTTGAATTCCAACGCCCACCGTGCAGAAACGCTCCTCTCCCACTCAAATCATTGGCGTATACTTTTTGGCAAATACGATAAACTATCATGCGTAAACGCCATGTTCTATTCTACCCAGAATATCATAAAGAATATTTAAGCCGAAGCTGGTATCAAGGTATTCAACGGGCTTATTATAGGATAAAGCAGGAAGAGAGCTTTGAAGCCAAATGCCTAAAGCCTCCTGAGAACCTAAAACCTCAACAGCCTTTTTGGCAAAAGCTGTGAGCTCAAGCAAGCGTTCTGACTTTGATTTATCTAATAACTCATCATCACTTTTCCGTTGGATATTTCTGAAACTGCTATGCAAAAAAGTACTGATGGTCTCCTGATTTAAACCCATAAAATCAGCTAAAATCTTGATACTTGATTTCTCTACACCGTTTCGGCTGTATTCCATAAAAAGCTGGTTACCCTTTGCTTCAGGGTAGCTATTTAAAAGAAGAGCTTTAAATGGCTTGTCGTAAGTATAAGCTACAGCTGGTTCATTCAAAATATTGCTCATGAGATTCCTTTTTACAATTCAAATATACGACATTTTGTTTAAATACAATCCATAATGTCGTATATCTTTTTATTAAGTTCCAAAACGCTGGCAAACAATGAATAATTTGGCTACTTGCGGCAGTTTTCAAGTTGAAATCACAAATGCAGAATAATAATCAGGTATTGCAGGGTAAAAAATCTGTCTTAATTCTCATTCTCGGTGTCTTATCAGCCATCGGTCCTTTTTCCATTGATACCTATTTAGCAGGTTTCCCGAAAATAGCTTCTGATTTTAAGGTCAGCATTGATTACGTTTCTTACTCACTGTCTAGTTTCTTTATTGGTATCTCAGTTGGTCAAATGCTCTATGGTCCTTTACTGGATCGCTTCGGACGCAAAACGCCTTTATTGATCGGTTTGGTGGTGTATTTATTGGCTTCTTTGGGCTGTGCGGTAGCCCCTTCTATCGAAATTCTTATTGGTTTACGCTTTGTCCAGGCCGTTGGTGGCTGTGTAGGTATGGTGGCTCCAAGAGCCATTGTTCGTGACTTATTTCCTCTTCATGAAAGTGCAAAAGTCTTCTCACTACTCATTCTGATTTTAGGTGTTTCCCCAATAATAGCTCCAAGCGTAGGTAGTTTTATGATTTCAGCCCTAGGCTGGCATTCTGTTTTCTTTTTGCAGGCAGCCATGGGTTTAACACTTTTCCTGTCTGTATTTTTTGTTCTACAGGAAAGCAAAGGGCCCGATGAATCAGTCTCTCTCAAACCGAGACCAATTACCCGAACCTTCTGGAAGGTTTTTACCAATACCCAATTCTTTACCTATGCTTTCGCCGGCTCTTTAGTGGCAGCCGGCTTATATGCCTATGTATCAGGATCGCCGCTGGTATTCATGGAAATACATGGACTTACAGAGCAGCAATATGGCTGGCTTTTCGGCTTTCTGGCTTCCGGCCTGATTTTGAGTAGTCAACTCAATAATCTGGCCCTGAAATGGTTTACATCCGAACAAATTGTCAAAGTCTCTATTCCATTGCAGGTTTTCTTTGGAATAACACTGGTGGTTTTGAGCCTGTTTGACCTCCATAGTATATACAGTATCGTGGCCTTGCTGTTTCTATTTTTCTGCTGCCAGGGCTTCAGTTTCCCGAATTCTTCTGCTCTATCCCTGGTACCTTTTGCCAAAGAAGCCGGAAGTGCCTCAGCACTGATGGGTGCCCTTCAAATGGGTTTTGGCGCTCTTTCCTCTGCTTTGGTGGGAGTATTTGCCAACGGGACGGAATTGCCGATGACCGGCATTATTGCCTCCTTCTCGACTTTGGGCCTCTTGGTTTTTGTCATTGGCAGAAGGAAAATTAAAATGACATCTGGTTCATAAGACGTTCCTGAATTCTCAAATCTGAGTGAGTCGATAACCATTTTCAGGCTATCGACCATTGAAACACTGAAACTGTTGGTTTTTAACCATTTTTCAATTGAAAATAATCTCTTAACAAGTGGCTTCTTGTATTTCTTTAGAAAGAACAAGGCTTAGTTTTTTTTTGCAAATTTCACAGACTAGACGAATTGCTTATCTCAATTTGATGTTCTGTCCCCGTTAAGGATTTTATCCAATGAAAGACAAGTCAATCATTCCTTTATCTGTACTGGAATTGGCCACCGTGCCGGAAGGAGGTAATCATAAAACAGCCATTGAAAATACAGTCTCGGTAGCTCAACATACAGAAAGTTTGGGCTACAAGCGGATCTGGATGGCTGAGCATCATAACATGGAGTATATTGCCAGTTCTGCCACCTCAGTTTTAATTGGACATGTGGCAGGTCAAACTTCAAAAATAAGAGTAGGCTCAGGCGGAATCATGCTTCCTAATCACAGCCCCCTTGTTATTGCCGAGCAGTTTGGTACTCTTGAAACCCTTTACCCGGGCCGTATTGATCTTGGTCTGGGCAGAGCACCGGGATCAGATCAGGAAACGGCCTATGCTCTTCGACGGAAAAACATGAACGCGGCTCAGGATTTCCCAACAGATGTCAGGCAGCTACAGTCTTACTTTAGTGCGGAGAACAAAGACGCCAAAGTCAGGGCTTTCCCTGCGGAGGGACTTGAAGTTCCGCTCTATATTTTAGGTTCAAGTACGGATAGTGCATATCTGGCCGCAGGTTTAGGCCTTCCATATGCTTTTGCGGCACATTTTGCTCCTGCTCAACTTTATGAGGCTATTCGCATTTACAAAACACATTTTAAGCCTTCAGCAGTCCTGCAAAATCCTTATATGATCGCTTGTGTAAATGTGATAGGAGCTGAAAGTGATAAAGAAGCTAATGAATTACAGAACAGTTTGATACGATTGATTATCGGAATCATCACAAATACCCGGAAACCCATAGGACCACCCAGAGATTTGCCAGATGTTTATCAGGTTCCTGAGGTGCAGCATATGGTTAACAAAATGCTGGCCTGCACATTTACCGGAAGTGAAAACACTTTGAGAAAAAGCCTCTTTAATTTCATTCAGGAATCCTGCGTTGATGAACTCATGGTAGCTTCTCATATTTTTGATATGAAGAAGAAGTTGGCCTCGTTCTCTATTTTAAAAAATGCACTAACGATTGATTGAGTAAGTTAATCATGATCATATTATGATCAGAAAATACACCTCAATTCCTTCATAAAATCCGCAAAAGCCTATCTTGCAACTTTAAAAGACCCTACCTATAAACCCTATACCGCTCTACTGAAATGAAAAAAGTGGATATTCAACCGCTGCTGGATAATGCTGTTTTAAGTTCTTTCCATAAAAAAATACTGTTCTGGACTGCCTTTATCATCGTTTTTGACGGATACGACCTGGTGATCTATGGCTCTGTTTTGCCCGTTTTAATGAAAGAATGGGACCTCTCCCCTGTTACCGCTGGTTCTCTAGCCAGTTATGCCTTATTCGGGATGATGCTTGGAGCCTTTTTCTTCGGATCATTCGGTAACCGAATTGGTTCAAAAAAAGCAATTATCCTATGTATACTCATCTTTAGTGTTTTCACTTTTTTGTGTGGCTTCACTAATTCTGTAGAGATGTTTGGAGCTTTCCGATTTTTAGCTGGCCTTGGAATTGGAGGAGTTATGCCAAATGCTGTTTCGTTAATGGCAGAATACGCTCCAAAAAAGATTCGTAATACACTTATCACTACTATGTTTAGCGGTATTGCTATTGGTGGAATACTATCCGTTTTGGTTGGTATGTTTTTGATAGAAGGTTTCGGTTGGCAAGCCGTATTTTTCTTCGGAATTATTCCGGTGCTTTTATTGCCTTTTATGATCAGAGATATTCCTGAATCCATGCACTTTTTAAGCAAAAAAGGGCTTCAGGAAAGAATGAAGAGTATTTTATCCAAAATTGCCCCGAATCAATCTTTTGAAACAGATTCTGTTTTAGAAATTCATACGGCAGAAACTGAAAAGGCCAACCTGACCGAATTATTTAAAAACAACCGCTTGCTCAGCACACTAATGTTTTGGGTGGCTTTCTTTTGCTGTTTGCTTGTGATTTATGGCATAAATTCGTGGTTACCAAAACTTATCATGGCTAAACCGGAGTATCAGGATAATCTAAGTTTAAGCCTGACCTTCCTGTTGGTGTTCAATATTGGTGCGGTTGTGGGTGCCATTTTGGGCGGTAGACTCGGTGACAAATATGATATCAAAAAAGTAGTCATTGGTTTCTTCGTTCTGGCTGCTTTATCTATTGCTCTTTTGGGTTATACGTCCTCGGCCCTACTCTATATTTTGATGTTCATTGCAGGAGCTACTACCTCCGGTAATCAAATCGTCTTAAATACGCTTGTGGCTCAGTACTACCCGCATACCCTGAGAGCAACGGGCTTTGGCTGGGCTCTCGGAATTGGTAGATTGGGAGCTATTATTGGTCCATCTCTGGTTGGTTTTCTGGTGGCTCTTCAATTGCCTTTTGAGCAAAACTTTTTCGCCTTTGCGGTGGCTGCCGCCATTGCCGCTGTAGCGATTTTCTTTGTTAATTATAAAAAGGATTGAGCTTCTCCATTTAGCCTTAATCGTTAATTTTAAACCTCCATTTAACCCGCGGTCGATGAATCAGACAAATGAGGAAAGAATAAAAAACCTTCTTGAAAACTTCAACAAGGAAAGCTTACAACCATTATGGACCCTGGAGCATGATATCATGCCCTTTAAGCCAAAACCGCAATCTGTAGCATGGCTTTGGAAATGGGACAAACTCTATGAGCTAGCTGAAGAAGCCGGAGAAGTTATTACTCTGGACCGTGGTGGCGACCGCAGAGCTATTGCTTTGGCAAATCCGGGATTGGGCGGAATGCCATTTGCCACAGAAACGCTTTGGATGGCCGTCCAATGGTTGAATGGGCATGAAGTGGCTCCCGCTCACCGGCATACACCACAAGCCATTCGGTTTATTGTGGATGGTGCGGGCAGCTACAGTACCGTAGAAGGTGACCGCGTCTATCTGGAAAAAGGTGATCTGGTACTCAATCCTCCCCTACTTTGGCATGACCATGGAAGTGATTCTGACGAACGAGCCATATGGATAGATGGACTTGATATTCCTCTGACAAAGTACCTGAACGCCAACTTCTTTGAACCTATGGGAAAGGATGTTCAGGAAGTGGATACCGTTAAGAATTTCTCTGTTCTGAAATACGGAGCGGGAACGATGAAACCGGCCTGGGAACGGGAAAAACCAAAATATCCACCCATGAGTACGTTCAAATGGTCAAGGACCGAACAAGCTCTGAATGATCTTGCTTCCAGTGGCGACAGCAGTCCGTATGATGATATTGCTCTGGAATATGTCAATCCTCTGACGGGCGACCCGGTAATGAAAACCTTTAGTTGTTGGATTCAGATGATCCGTCCTGGCGTACATACGAAGGCTCATCGGGAGGTTTGCAGTACGGTCTATTTTGTTTTTGAAGGTAGTGGTTATTCCATCATTGACGGCGTAAAATTTGAATGGCAGAAAGGAGATTTATTCATAATCCCGAACTGGAAATGTCACGAACATGTGAATCCAACAGGAGAACGAGCCATACTTTTCAGTATAAATGACCGACCTACTATGGATTTGCTGGATAAATACCGGGAAGAAGCTTACACCGAAAATGAAGGACATCAAAAAGTCAATGCTACCTTTGACCCGTCAAAAAAATAAAGAACTCATTATTAAAGAATTACATCTATGAAACTTGCCAATATTCAAGTCAATGGCAAAGCTACTTTGGCCATTCAAAAGGATGGCTATCTGATTGACACTCAAAAGCTGGGAGGCCCTATCTTCGATTCCATCAAAAGCTATATCCTGGCCTCAGATGATGAAAAGGCTCAGTTGAAAAGCCTGGTTGAAGCCGTAAAACCTGAAGAGCAAGGTCCTTTTAACTATCTTCCAGCCGTGACATCTCCGGAGAAAATCATTTGTGTAGGTTTAAATTATAAGACTCATATTTTGGAGATGAAGCGGGAACTACCTGCCTATCCGGTTATTTTTGCAAAGTACCCCAATGTTCTTGCGGCTCATAATGAAACTATTCCACTTCCGGCAGTTTCAGATCAAATGGACTACGAAGCAGAGTTAGCTTTTGTGATCGGCAAAAGAGCCAAAAATGTAACACGAGAACAAGCGATGGATTATGTGGCAGGCTTCACGATTGCTAACGACCTAAGCGTTAGAGATTATCAACGTAGAACCATTCAGTTTTTGCAGGGTAAATCATTTGACAAATGCGGCCCAATGGGACCTGTCATGGTGACTAGAGATGAGTTCGGCTCCTATGAAAATGAGCGAATGACCTTGAAATTAAACGGTAAAACGATGCAGGATACTCCCCTATCAGACATGGTCTTCCCGGTTGAAGTGCTGATTGAACAAATCTCTGAAATTATGACCCTGGAGCCGGGTGATGTCATTTTAAGCGGAACGCCGGGTGGTGTGGGAGCAGGATTTAACCCACCTATTTATCTCAAAGATGGCGATGAAGTAGAAATAGAGGTAAGCAACCTTGGAGTATTAAAAAACAAATTCAAAAAAGCCTGATGCATATATATCCCGAAAACCACGATATAAAAGACACATATAAAATTTTAACCGCAGCTGTAACTCCCCGCCCAATTGGTTGGGTATCTTCTGTCAATGCTGCAGGCGAGCGAAATTTGGCCCCATTCTCCTTTTTCAATGTGGTTGGTTACGATCCTCCTCATGTGATTTTTTCACCGATTAGTCCCAATGGCAAGAAAAAAGACACTTTGGCCAATATTCTGGAAACCGGTGAATTTGTGGTCAATTTGGTCACAGAAGAACTGGCCGAAAAAATGAACAAAACCTCAGCCCCGCTGCCATCGGGTATGGACGAGTTTGAGTTTGCTGGCCTGACCCCTGAGGATTCTGTCATAGTGAAGGCTCCAAGAGTGAAAGAAAGCCCTATTCAGTTTGAGTGTGAAATGGTGCATCATTACTCTTTTGTAGATCGTCAAAATGGCTCTACCGTAATTTTTGGTCGTGTAAAACTGATACATGTTGCCGATGAAATTATGTTGCCTGATTTCAAGATCAATACAGAGCTTTACAAAACCATAGGAAAAATGGAAGGTGGAATGTACTGCCGTACAAGAGATCAGTTTTTCATCTCCAGGGAGTTCGACCCGAAAGAGTGGTTGAAGGACTAGACGCTCAATAGTCCTTGTCGTAATTGGTCATATAATTCTCTATATACCATTTGCCGCCTACTTTCTTCCATTGAGCGAAATAGGAACCTTCAAATGATTGACCGTTATATCCGGTCCAGGTACCTGTTTCTATAGCTATGGAATCAGTGATTTGCAGCGAAGTAGTTTTGTCCGAAATCAGACGAAAACCCGAATCATAAACGGATTGATAATAGCTCATTATATCCTCACGCCCCTGAATGGTCTTGGCATCCACCGGCATCAAGGTAGCCGTGTTGAGATAAATCTCTCCAATTTGTTTCATATCTCCTGAATTAAAAGCAGAGATCATGTCAAAATCGGTTTTTTCTGTTCCCGCCCCGTTTTGCTGATAGATTTTCGTTTTGTGGTAATCAGAGATCCCTAGAAAAAGAAGACCGGCAGAGCCGAAAAGGATAGAAATGGCAATAATAATTCTCATTTTTTTTGAAGTTAGCATTGATGATTTAATGAAATCTGAGAATCTGCCTTTCTTACCGACACTATCGGGCTGACTTTCGAATGAATAATCTTCTCCCAAAACCTCAAAAACTTGCTTTACCGTGTAAGCTCTTGGTGTTACTTCAGCTCCTTCAATTCGTTGAACAGTCCGTAAACTGAGGTTGCACTTTTCCGAAAGTTCTGTTTGAGTAAGACCCTGAGCTTGTCGTAAAGCTGAAATTTTCTGACCGAGTTCCGGCTGCTTCATTGGCTGATTTCGATTTCGCTGCAATCCTAACTGCTTAAAAAAATGAAATCAAATTTACTCAAAGTATTTCATATGCCAGAGGTCCGTATTTGATACGTCACTTTACGTCAAATCGTCTTTAAAGCCACGAATGGACTAATTTCATTGGTGCTTCATTTGTGTTTTGGTGACTTATAAAAACCTCAATTCTCCCCCCGCCACTCCAGCGGACTCATTCCCACTTTCTATTTAAAAGGACCGGTCAAATGCTGGGGATATTTGAAGCCATAGTTATAAATGATAGCTCAATCCCACATTCCAGTTAAAAATGGATGCGTTTATAGTTGATTTTAAAGCAATGTTTTGAATGGTATTCACCGAAATAGGAAATCCTTCACGGGATATTTGAAGATAACTGTAAAAGTAGCTTCCCTGCTGCGGTGTATCGCCTACTTTCAGATAATAGAATTTTGGAGACCAGTCGATCCGTTGTTTCCCAAAATTTATCAGGCTGTTAAATGTGCCCTGAATACTTCCCAGATTATAATTGGAAGCTCCAGCCAGTCCTTTAGTATACATATAGTACAGGCTTATTTGACTGTTTTGGTTGAGTTGATAAGCTGGTATGATTTCTCCAATAAGAAATCGTGTTGTACCAACCATGTATTGATCAATACCATTCAATTGAACCAATTGTTCCTTGAAAACTATGGATGAAAAGGCACCCAATTGCATGGTAAATTTGCCTTGGTCTATCAGTCTATACCTTGACCAGAGGATAAAATTCCAGGGCTTTTGGTCCTGAAGATTGTACCTGAATTGAGGAATAAAACTCAGCCGTTTCTTTTTCAAACTCAGGTCAACAAGCATGGAAGGCTTACCCAAAGAAAATGTAGGGATCAGGGAAATGCCGTTATTATTAATATTAACCCAGCCGCTGACAGACATTTTCTCAGTCTTCAAAGAATCATTTTGGGCGATCGCAGTTAATTGGATAGAAATCAGGAGTATGTGAAAAAAGATCCTTCGCATTACCTTATAAACGGCTTAACCACAGCCCAAACCGCCTCAAAATTCTCATGAAAACACACATGACCCGTATTGGGTATGATCGATAATTGGGCATTGGGTATCATTTGATAAGCTGAAATCACTGTCATTAGCGGAGCGTTTCTATCCAGCTCACCTGAGAGAACCAAAACCGGGCATTGAATGGCATTAAAGAGCTCTTTGCTTGCAGTCATTCCATTATAAAACTCTTGCATAGCATTCCAGAAATCTTCTAATCGCTCAGGCTCTGGCATGAGTTCATTTTGCTGTTTCCAATAGGCTTTGTCTGACAATAACATTTGGTGGTCAAAGTTGATGGACCTTAGACCAGGAATCTGCTCACCGGCACCAATAGCTATCATTTTGCTAATTTTTTCAGGGTATTTAGCGGCCAGTTTGTAAGCAGAATAGGCACCATCACTAAAACCCAACACCATCACTTTTTGCGAAGTTACGGCATTTATCACTGCGGCAATATCATCCGCTTTTTTGTCATAGGTGATCGGAAATTGACCCATTTCTGATTTTCCATGTCCGCGTGTTGAAATTGCGATAACCTGATGGTCTTTTCTGAGACTATCAATAAAGGGTGCCATTTCTATAGTTGAACCTAAAATACCACCATGAAGAATGACGATAGGACTGCCTTTTCCGTAAACTTCGTAATAGATGTTGGCATCGCCGGCTTGTGCATATTTGCCGGCTGAAGGGTTATTACCGTAAGGTATTTTATTGACTACACCTTCGGGTTGAAAGGCCCGGCGGAGGGGTGGCTGTGCTGAAATTCCATAATTCCATAGAACGCCAGAAATGGCCATTAGCATTACTTTAAAACGTAAAAACTTATTCATTACTTTTTTATAACTTTTAAATCTTTAAAATAGCCTTCGGTCCAGTTTCCTACCCAAAGACCAATACTTCCAGAATTATTATTTCCCCATTTTAAATCGTTGACAACTAATGATGGATAGGTCGAATCATTGACAAAAAATCTAGCTTTTACACCATCAACTTCTATCCGAATGGTAATCCATTCATTTAGTCCCATGTCTGCAAAGGATTCATATTTTTCCGGATCACTTTTCCGTAAATAATCAAACCTAAAGTCAGGAAATGCAAAATATTGAATACTATGATTACGTTGAATTTGATTTTCAGATCTCCCATTGACCGGACGAATGTAAATACTTTCAAATTTTGAATTATCGTCTTTAATTCTGAAGGCTAAGCCAATAAACCCTCTTGCCCAAACAGGTGCATCCTCATGTAATTGGCTCAAAACTTTCACTTCAATGCTGCCATCCTTAAAGTTGATATTTTTTATTTTTGCAAAGGAGGCAATATCTGTGTCCTTAAATAAAGTATCAAATGCTACTTTTACTACTTCTTCATTTTCGATTGAAGTAAAGGAAATGTTCACTTGGTTTGCCACCAAGTTTTTTTTATTAAGTTGGATTGTTTGTGCAGAAAGCTGTACTCCTAGTAATAGAAATAGCACATTGATACTATATTTTTTCATTTGTATAAACTTTGTAATTTGTATATATTCAGTATTTTTTGTTCAAATTCAAGCCGATCATAACAATGGGTAGAGGCTTTGTTTATCGCCCGGTTTGCGTCGAAATCTTTGTCATGGACATTTCATACCAAGAATTTTAAATGTTGTTCATTTGAACAGTAGTCTGTGTTTTCTTGTAGGCTCTCTTGACTACCTTCAAATCTTTAAAATGGCCGATGGTTCCAATATCCACATAAAGTCCCACATAGCCCTTTTTATTCTTCCCAAGCATTTTATCGACAACAAATGACGAATACTTCATGTCATTGATGAACATCTCGGCACTTTCGCCATTGATTTCCAATCGCATGGTAATCCACTCATTAAGAGCTGTAGGAGCTGAGCCTTCATACCGGAACGGAGCAATTTTTCGAAGGGTGTCAAATTTATAATCCGGGTATGCAAAATATTGTACCGAATGATTTCTGGATAGCTGATTTTGACTTCTTCCTACTTTTGGCCTCACATATATACCCTGAAGTTCTGAATCATCTTCTTTCACATGGAAAAAGAGACCAATAAACCCTGCAATGCCTGAATACGGAGCAGGGACTTTTAACTGACTGTACATTTTGACTTGAATTGTCCCGTTTTCAAAGTCATCAAGACCCACCAGTCGGGCATAATGTGGTTCATCTACCGAGGCCTCCACATTTGTAGAATCAAAAGGAATAGCCGTTAAATCCCGCTCAATTCTAAGGACTTTATCACCTTGAAATTTAATCACTTCGCCGGTAACATTATGAAGTTCAAACGTCTGCTTTTTAAGCTTTAATGTTTTAAACTGGGCAAAGCTCTGACCTGCTGACACCAAAAGTGTCAGAATCAATAGTATTTTTCTCATTAACAATGATTTTTAAAAGGCCACCGGAGATTCCGGTGGCCTTTTATGTTTTAGAATAACTTCTCTTGCGGAGGTGTTGCACCACCCAATCTGATATACACCGTGGTTTGTCCTCTGTGGTGTGTTTGGTGCTCAAACAGTTTGTTCAGTGCCTCACCACGAGTCATTTCAAAACGACCGAAAAGCGTGATCTTTTCCTCCAACTGAGCAGCGGATAATTTACCTGCATTGGCAATTACAAAATCATAACCAGCCATTACGAGTTTAATCACATTTTCTTTTGATTGGTCTTCTGCTTTCTCGTTGGCTCCCATGCCCATCGGGCTTTCAGCTCCGGTGGCTGCCGCTGTAAAACCGTAATTGGCATCTGTAAGGTGAAGTAACTGCTGAGCAAACGTACGCATCTCAGGGGTTGGTTTCAGATCATACTTATCGACTGGCATAGTTTCCAGATACTCCAAGGTATAGGCTTTGGCTCTTTCCCAATCTTTGGCGGTTTGAGAATAAACCATTTGAATACTAAAAACAGTGAGTGCAAATACAGTAAGAATTCTTTTCATTTTTGATATAAGTTATTTGTAATAAAAGCTTTAAACGATAAAGTTTGATTAAACTAAAGAAAGTGCTTCTTCAGTGTCCACTGTTTTTCCAAGTGGTCCAAATTCATGCAAATCACCAAAAACCTCAATGCGAATGGATTGTGATATATCTCCAACACCAACAGGTGAAAAACCGGTATCCTCAATTAGCATTTCAATTTCTCTTTTGATCTTTTCGTCATCTAAAGCATAAAAAAGAACTTGCTTGTCAGGAGTAGAATTAGCCTTATGTTCTAATGAGGCTGCACCTAAAGTTCCAAGGGCTTTAACCAGCCGAGCTCCCGAGGGTAGGGCATTCGCATTAATAACACCAGCTGATTCATTTTCAGGAATGATTTTATCAAAACCACCTTTATCATTTGGAGCAATTGGGTTAGATGGATCCACAATTATTTTCCCCTTTAAAGAGTCAGCATTTTGCTCAAAAAAGTCGCCAAACGCGGAAAACCAAATAGCTGGAATAATAATATCAGAGTTCTGAATGGCTTCTTCAATAGACAACGGTTTGGCCAGATTGCCTAATTCTTTGGCAAACCCTTTACTTTTATTTAAATCTCTGTCCGAGACCATCACTTCTCTTCCATTTTTTACAAGGTTTTGAGCAAGTACTTTACCAATGGTACCCAAACCCACAATGGATACTTTTAAGTCAGATTTATTTTTCATGATTTTGCATCGTTAAATTTTCAACTATGCAAAATTGGGCAGACTCCGTGACTACGACCCTTAAACTATCTTAAGAAATCAGGCCTTGCCGGTTTCTTCCAGCATGATATCTTTCCTGACTTTACTCAAAAACTCAGGTGTTATGCCGAGATAACTGGCAATTTGAGCATTAGACAGTCGGTCCTTAATTTTTGGGTATTGCTCCAGAAAACTGAGGTATCTGGTTTGGGCGGTGGAGCTGAAATTCTGAACCAGATGTCGCTGTAGCTCCACATATTTGTTCTCTACCATGACCTTAAAGACACGATTGAGCTTAGTAATATTCTCGTAGAGATGATAGAGGTCTTTTTGTTCAATTTGAATGACCGAGCTGCTTTCAAGTGCCTTAATATTTAGCGTAGAGGGTTTCTCAGAATAAAAGCTTCCAATGTCCGCTATCCATTCGTTTTCGGCCGCGAACGAGATATTATGTTCCTTCCCTTTTTCGTCTACGGCATACATTCTGAAACAGCCCGAGACCACAAAGGTGTACCCTCGGCAAATGTCCCCCTCCCTTAGAAGCATCTGTCCTTTTTTGATTGAAGCAGTGGTGCAATACTGTGCGATAAGATCAATTTCTTCCTCTGTGAAAGGAAGCAGATTCAGTAGGTATGATTTGAGTGCCTGCACCTTTCAAAGGTAGTTCAATCCTCAGTAATCTGACGGAGAATTTTTCAGTTTACATTTTAGAAGCAAGTGTAGAATATGCTAGTCATAAGAGCGAATACATTGTAGGGTTCATATTTTGCTTCAGCCGCTAACCGATCATCTAAATTGTATCAATAGATTTCCTGGCGTGATTTTTAATTTCCTGTTCGGCTCTTTCAGCATTTCCGTCTTCAATCGCTTGAATGATGGCTAAATGCTCTTCCAGCGTTTCCTGAGGTGGTCTCACCAGTCCGAAAACATAAGACTGTCGTAAGAACTGCCCCATGTTATTCATTCGTATCAGCATCTGATTCTCCGAAAGCTCTACCAGCGTATTATGAAACACTTCATCGGCCTTTCGATAGGCCTTTTCATTGATATTTTCTTGTTCCAAAAAAACTTGAAATATTTTCTTCAAATCTTTGGCAATGGACTTATGAGCTGTATTTTGTGCCAAGGTTCTGGCTGCAAGACCATCCAATACTTCTCTGCATAGAAAGGCGTCCAATAAGCTTTTTTTGCTTTGTTCTCTTACGTAGAAACCCCTTCTGGGTTTTGCCTCCACCAGCATCTCATCCTGTAACATTTGAAATGCCTTATGCAGCGGCATCCTGCTTAGGCCCAGTCGCTCAGCTAATTTCTCCTGAACCAGCTTTTCTCCGGGTTTCAGCTTTCCGGTAATAATCTCTTCACGCAGTACTTCGTACGCCTGAAGACTTAGATCTTTATAGGTTATTTTAGCTACCATAATTGAATACTGTATACAATATTACAAATAATAAACTAACTTTGAAAATACTTTTTGACCTGGCAATTGCCTTTACAAACGATCTCATTATGCTTTTTAAAACTTCAAAGTCTGCTCTGTATATAGTTTTCATTTTTCTTTTGAGTAACGCAGTTGAGCTCTTTGCACAGTCCTATCAAACGCCTGTCAATAAACCTATTGACATAAAACTTCAATCAAAGTCTAAGGTTGATAAACCCTTTGAAGTGAGTGTGGGTGCTTTATTCAGCGATTCGAAAGGAATTGTTAGAAAAATCGATGGCTTTTATAATGGTAATGGCGAATATGTCATTCGTTTTCGGTCGGCGGAGGCGGGTCAATTCTCCTACACAACGTATTCCAGCGATCCAAAAATGGCTGGCATTGAAGGCGTGGTAGAGGTTAAAAGTCAACAAGAGAATCCTTTAAAGGGACAGATAGTCATTGACAAAAACAATCCGCAAAAACTCGCCTATGAAAACGGAGACCCGTATTTCGCTTTGGCTTTTGAGTTAGATTGGCTTTTTTCTTTGGACTATAAAAACGAAGTGGGAAAACTCCCGAAATCAAATCAAATCCTTGAGTCGGTTAAAGAAAGCGGCTTTAATCAGGTGGTGATGAATGTCTATGCCTACAATGTGGGCTGGCCTACGCAAGGCGAGGTGCTGGCGGAATATTCTTTCAAAAAACCTAACTACAGCGTTTTTGAAGGCACTAATGAGAATCCGGATTTTGATAAGCTCAACATTGACTTCTTTAAGCATCTGGATAAGGTAATGGAACTACTTCAGGAGAAAGGCATCGTTTCTCATCTCATGATTTATGTCTGGAACAAAAAGGTCAATTGGCCCGATATGTATTCTGAAGCCGATAATCGATTTTTTGACTATGTCATCAAACGCTATCAGGCCTATCCGAATCTGATCTGGGACGTCTCCAAAGAAGCACTGGATTACGGTAGATGTGATATTCCGTATATTAATGAGCGAATAGCTAGAATTCGTAAAAATGATGCTTACAATCACCTGGTTACAGTTCACGACTACGAATATTGCTCCCGTGAACCGCAACGTGTTGATATTATTTCTATTCAAAACTGGCGTAGCGACCTCTACTCACAGAGCACGGAAGCCTACCATTTATATCCCGACAAACCGGTGATGAATATTGAGCATGGAGGCTATGAAGAAGGACCATTTACCAATTTTCCCGGAAATTATACCGATCCAAAAGTATGTCTGGAACGAAACTACCAATGCGTTTTTGCGGGCGTTTATTCAACCTACTACTGGCAAAACACTTCCTGGGATGTGGTGATCTACGATGCTCTCAATAACGAAAAGTACCCAAAGCCACGATTCGATTATTATAAACCACTACAATCTTTATTTACAG
Organism: Jiulongibacter sediminis; assembly: GCF_001306455.1. Taxonomy (GTDB): domain Bacteria; phylum Bacteroidota; class Bacteroidia; order Cytophagales; family Spirosomataceae; genus Jiulongibacter; species Jiulongibacter sediminis. The sequence goes on from NZ_LGTQ01000005.1 coordinate 927,093, forward strand.
AGATTGACTTCAACTCTCTTCAGGCTTATAAGCCTAAACTAACCACCAATAGTCGTCTGGGAAATGACAATATGGCCACCAGCGGTTACGCCCTCACTGATGACAATGGTTTGTATTTATATTATGTTCCCAAAGAAAATTCCCAGCTAAACGTGGTGGTACCGAAAGAACAGCAAGGAAAATACAAAGCCCGATGGTTTAATATTTTCACCGGTGAGTTTACTGAAGAAGTGATTTCAGACTATCAGCTATTCAAATCATATCAATCACCCTGGAAAGGGGAATCGGCGGTGCTGATATTGGAGTCGAGGTAAAAGCTCAATTCACCCCCCGCCATTCCAGCGGGCTCATGCCCACCTTCTGCTTAAAAAGACGAGTGAAATGCTGGGGATATTTAAAACCCAGATCGTAGGCGATTTCATTGACTGCTTTGTCTTCAAAGATTTTTTCTTTGGCGATGTCAATAGTCTTGATTTGGATGTACTCTTTAGCTGATTTACCCGTTTCTTTTTTGATTAAATCTCCGAAATAATTGGCCGATAGATTCAACTGATCTGCAAAATAAGCTACTGAAGGCAAGCCCAAAAGCTGCGGCTTTTCCGACAGAAAATATTCATTCAGTAGTTCTTCAAAATTGGCCAGTAAACCATGATTCACTTTTTCGCGAGTGATAAACTGCCGGTCGTAATAGCGTTCGCAGTAATTTAAAAAAAGCTCCAGATTGCTTACAATCAACTTCTTGCTATGTTTATCTACCCCTTGTTTCAGCTCCCGTTCAATTTTAGAGAAGCAATCCAACACCACCTGTCGTTCGTCCTCCGAAATGTGTAAGGCTTCGTTTGATTTATAATTAAAGAAACTGCATTCCTGAAGAGTTTTCCCAAGGGCCGTTCCATGAACCAGATCAGGATGAAACACCAAAGCATAACCCATCGGCTGATAAGGCTCAGCAGGCATATCATAATCCGCCACCTGACCCGGAGCAAAGAAAACCAGAGTACCCGCCTGATAATCATAATTTTCTCTGCCGTAACGAATATCTCCACACTTCACATCCTTTAAGAAAATCCCGTACATATCGTATTGAAAGCGAACAGTTTCTGCTCCCTTCCAATCTCTCAAAGGTGCTGTAGACATGTCAATCATCGTAATGAGAGGGTGCAGCGTTTTCTGACCCAAATCAGCATTGTAATGATTGATATTTTCGATTTTATAAACGGTTTGCATAGTCAAGTCTTTCAACAAAAGTAGGCAATTGCAAAGGACAGAATCATACCGGAAAACAAGAATCAGTAAAAATGGTAGATGAATCCGTAATTCATCTACTGCATAGTTATCAATCAATTAGGACCTTTGAATTGCAAAATTTCTGTATTGAACTCATGCAAAAAGTCAAACTAAATAACGGTATAGAAATGCCCATTATGGGCTTCGGGGTTTTCCAGATTCCCGATTTAAAAGAGTGTGAACAAGTCGTAAGCGATGCCCTGGAAGTGGGTTATCGTTCCATTGACACCGCTGCATCTTATATGAATGAAGAGGCCGTAAGAAATGCCATCAAAAACAGTGGTATAGCTCGTGAAGACCTGTTTGTCACCACCAAACTTTGGATTCAGAAAAACGGCTACGAAGATACCCTGAAAGCCTTTGATGCTTCCATGAAAAAGCTACAATTGAATTACCTGGATTTATACCTGATTCATCAGCCTTACGGGGATGTGTATGGCGAATGGCGGGCGATGGAGAAGCTTTATAAAGAAGGCCGAATCAGAGCCATTGGAGTCAGCAATTTTCATCCGGATCGGCTAATGGATTTGATGGTCAATAATGAAATCAAACCAGCCGTAAATCAGGTAGAAACGCATCCCTTTCAACAGCAGACAGACAATCAGAAATTTATGGCTGAAAACAGCATACAGATTGAATCCTGGGCACCCTTTGCCGAAGGCAAAAACGATATTTTCAGCAATGAGTTGTTAGCTGGTATTGGAGATAAATACGGTAAATCAATCGCTCAAGTAATACTAAGATGGTTGACCCAACGAGGCGTGTTGGTGATTCCAAAATCGGCCAGAAAAGAACGGATGGTTGAGAATTTCAATAGTCTGGATTTTCAATTGAGCGAAGATGAAATGCAAAGCATCAGCACTTTGGATACAAAAACGAGCTGCTTTTTTGATCACCGAGATCCTTCAATGGTGAAGTGGCTGGGAGAAAGAGAGTTAAAGGACAAATAAATTTTTAGTAACAAACGATTTAATGAAATGAAAAAAATAGCGGTAACAATTATTTTATTGGCACTGTGCACGGTAGGTTCTTTTGCACAAAACTCAAAGTTAGAGGCAGAAGTTCTAAAACTTTCAATGGACAAATGGAATTGGATGGCAGAAAAGAACGTGGATCAGCTGAAAGAGCTTTTTGACGATAAAGCCAAATTTGTACACATGAGCGGCACCTGGAAAACGCCGGAAGAATTAGAAATTATTGAATCCGGAAGTATTTGGTACAAAGAAGCCAAGGTTAAAGACACTGCCATAGAGATTTCAGGTAAAACCGCTATTGTCTGGAATCGAATTACTCTGGTGGCTCATGTAAGAGGAAATGATGTTTCTACTGAGTTTACAGTAACAGAAGTTTATCAAAAACAAAAGAAAAACTGGAAAATGATGGCACTTACTTTTAGTAGTGTAAGAGACACCCATGAGATTAGAAAATAAATTTAAAAACCACTGAATAAGTCACCTACAAGAAAGTGACTGACATAGGACAAAAAATTACACGAATGAAAAGATTGTTTTTACTTTCCGGTTTCCTGTTTATCTGTTCATTAACGGCTTTTACTCAAAATACAAAGGAGCAGATCAAACAACTCTCTAAGGACAAATGGCAGTGGATGGCCGACAAAGATGTAGAAAAACTAGATGCTCTTTTTTATGAGCAGGCCATGTTTGTACACATGGGTGGCAGCTGGGGAAAAGAGCGTGAGTTAAACATTATCAAATCAGGTTTTATCCATTACAAAAAGGCCGATATTCATGAGGTTTTAGAACCGATCGAAATTGGCAAGACCGTTATTTTATTGAATCGAATCACTCTTTTGGCCGTTGTCGGTAGTAATGAAGTCAGTAACCCCTTTATGGTGACTGAGGTTTACGTAAAAGTAGATAATGACTGGAAAATGGGTTCCCATTCATTTTCTCGTCTGATGACTCCCGGAGGGAATTAATTATTGGTTCTATGAATCGCCAGTCTGTTATTTATTTATTTCTCATTTTTTTGACTGGGTTTTCTTGTACCAAGGCACAGAAAACAGATGATGGTCAAATACTGATTGTCTATCTGTCAAGAACTCAAAACACAAAGACTTTGGCTGAAATTATCCAGAAAAGAGTGGGTGGAGATTTGGTGGCTTTGGAATTGGTCAATCCATATCCTGAGAATTATCAAGAGATTGTCAGTCAGGTGAGTGATGAATTGGATAAAGGCTTTTTACCTCCGCTCAAAACCAAAATAGATATTGATAAATATGATATCGTTTTCATAGGTTTTCCTACCTGGGCTATGCAGTTACCGCCGCCGGTTCAGAGTTTTTTGAGTCAATATCCAATGGAGGGCAAAACGTTGATTCCTTTCAATACCAATGCCGGTTATGGACTTGGCAGTACCATTGATACCATAAAGAAACTATGCCCTAAAGCCACCATCATGAAGGAATTCAGCATGGTGGGTGGAAAAGAAAGAGATGGTATTTTTCTAACCATAGAGGGTAAGAAAAAGACAGAAACAGAGCTAAAAGTAGAAAAATGGTTTGATTCGATCGAAATATTAGTGGAATCGGAATAAAAACTGGGCTTAGGAAGCCAATTGTTTGATTTTCATAAGTCTGCGGCACCCGAAATTGTCTAAATTAGTATTTGTATAATTCAAAACCAGAATGAAGGAAAAAGCATTAGACAGACGATCATTTTTAAAAGTTGGCTCGCTTGTGGGAGGAGGACTATTGCTCAATTTCTCCTGGCTTTCGGCTAAAGCCGTAAAAAATGAGGTAACCGGTCAAAATGAGTTTCTGGAGTTCAATGCCTTTGTCAAAATTACCCCGGATAACGTCATTCAGATCATGTCACCAAATCCGGAGGGTGGGCAGAATGTGAAAACTTCCATGCCTATGATCGTGGCAGATGAACTGGATGCGGACTGGTCACAGGTGGTGGTTCAACAAGCTGATCTGGACACCAAACATTACACCCGTCAGTTTATCGGCGGTTCTCAAGCAATTCGTCAGGGTTGGACTGTATTACGAACTGCCGGTGCTACTGCGAGACAGATGTTAAAAGAAGCTGCTGCACAAAAATGGCAGGTTCCCGTTTCTGAGGTGACGACTGAAAAAGGTATGCTGATGCATTCCAAATCGGGTAAAAAAGCAACATACGGCGAAATGGCTACGGCTGCCTCCGCACTGCCTGTACTTCAAGATGTTAAACTGAAAGACAGGTCAGATTTTCATATCATCGGCACTCCTGTAAAAAATGTGGAGGGGAAGAATATTGTTACCGGAAAGCCCCTCTTTGGTATCGACACCATAAAGGAGGGAATGAAAATTGCGATGATCGTTCACCCGCCAGCCTTTGGTTTGAAATTGAAATCATACGATGTCGCTTCTGTCAAAAAACTCAAAGGCATTATTGATGTTTTTGATATCAAAGTTTTCAATGAAGATTATGAACGTACATTCTTTGATACCACCACGTTTAACGAAGTAGTGGCCATTGTGGGAGAAGATACCTGGTCGGTCATGAAAGCAAAAAAAGCGTTAAAAGTGAGCTGGGAGCCTTTTGAATCGCATTCGTATAATCGAAATATGTTCGGTCGGAAATCCTCGGTTACCGTTCCGGCAGGTCTGGAAAGTACAAGCGAAAGTATGGCTCAAATGACAGGGTTGGTCTCAAAACCAGCAAATGTTAAAAGACAAGATGGAGATGTAGAAAAGGCCTTTGAGAATGCCTCCAAAATAGTAGAAGCTAAGTACTCCGCTCCGTTTCTGGCTCATAACTGCATGGAGCCGATGAATTTCTTTGCGGATGTGCGGGAGGATAAAATCGAGATGATTGGTCCGCTTCAAAAACCTGAATTGACTGAGCAGGCTTTATCGGCCAGATTAGGTGTTCCTCTGGAAAAAATAGACTTCAAAATGACCCGACTTGGCGGAGGTTACGGTCGCCGCTCTTATGCCCACTGGGCCATTGAAGCTGCCTTAATTTCTCAAAAAGTAAAGGCTCCTGTTAAGTTGGTGTACTCCCGTGAAGATGATATGACGGCAGGGGTTTACCGCTCTACTTATTACGCCAAATATCAAGCTGCACTTGATTCCAATAATAATTTAATTGGATTCAAGGTGAACATGGGAGGAAACCCGGAATCACCTATCCATGAGAATCGTTTCCCCGCAGGAGCAGTATCCAATTATCTGGCTGAAGACTGGGAGATACCTTCCAATATAACCACGGGTTCTTTCCGTGCTCCACGTTCCAATTTTAATGCGGCGGCGGAGCAGTCTTTTTTGGACGAAGTCGCTGAAGCCGCAGGAAAAGACCCAATCGATTTCAGATTGGATCTTCTGGAAAAGGCGAAGTCAAATCCGGTTGGTCAAAGAAATGATTATGACGCCGATCGCTTTGCCGGGGTCTTAAAGTTACTCAAAGAGAAAACTAAAAGTTCGCAGCTAAAGTATCCGGGAGTATCTGCATATTTCTGTCATAATACCTACGCCGCCATGGTGGTGGATATGGAAATTCAGGACGGAAGTCCGGTGGTCAATAAGGTGATCTGTGCCATGGATTGCGGCCTCATCATAAACCCGGATGGTGCAAAAAACCTGGCCGAAGGAGGAATTGTCGATGCTTTGGGCAACGCCCTTTTTGGAAAATTGACTTTTAATAATGGTGCTACGGATCAACAAAATTTTGATCAATATCGCATGATCAGAATGAATGAGGCTCCGAAAGCCATTGAAGTATATTTTGTGGAGAATGACTTTGAACCAACAGGAATGGGTGAACCGACCTTCCCTCCTGTTTTTGCTGCGGTGGCAAACTCGCTATATCGTGCAACGGGTAAACGTTTTTATCATCAACCGTTTATGAGTCAGTTGAGTTAGAACTGACATTGTTTGAATTGAATAAGTATCTATTTGAATCCAGTAAGGAATTGTTTCTGAATTAAATAAAATTGCAAGCTTAAATCGAAAATAAAATGGCCAAGTACAATCTTAAAATTAATGGAAAGACCCGCGAGGTTGATGTAGATGCCGGTACTCCTATTCTCTGGGTACTGAGAGATCACCTGAACCTTGTAGGCACAAAATACGGATGTGGTATTGCTCAATGCGGAGCCTGCACCATTCACTTGAACGGCATTGCCATGCGTTCCTGCATGTTGCCGGTTTCTTCTGTAGGAAATCAGGAAATTACGACGATCGAAGGTCTGTCTGAAAATGCAGATCATCCAGTTCAGGAGGCTTGGCTGGAGCATGATGTGGCTCAGTGCGGTTATTGCCAGGGAGGTCAGATTATGACCGCTGCAGCTCTGTTGAAAAACAATCCGAATCCTAGCGATGAAGATATTGAAGCAACCATGAGCGGGAATATTTGCCGCTGCGGAACCTATTTGAGGATCAAAGAAGCGATTAAAACAGCGGCAGCGAAGTAAACCTAAACCTATAGAAATATGAAAACGAAAAAAAAATCATTAGACAGAAGATCCTTTCTGAAGTCAAGTGCTCTGGCCGGTGGAGGTTTAATGCTAACATTCAATTGGTTTACTCAGGCGAAAGCCGCTGAAGCTATGGGCGAGAGCCTTGCCGAAACCTGGCATGAACTGACCGGCTATATCAAAATCACCCCGGATAATGTCATCAAAATTCTGAACCCTAACCCTGAGTTTGGTCAGAACGTGATGACTTCCCTCCCGATGATGGTTGCAGAAGAATTGGAAGTTGATTTTGAAAAAGTAGTGGTGGAAATGGGCCCTCATGATAATGCAAAACTGGGTCCTCAGTTTACCGGAGGAAGTAACTCCGTACGTATGTATTACAATATCCTGAGACAAGCCGGTGCTACTGCACGTCAAATGCTGACTGAAGCTGCTGCTCAGACCTGGGGTGTTTCAGCTGATCAGGTTATCGCTTCAAACGGGATGCTGACTTCGGGCAATAGAAAAGCAACTTACGGTGAAATGGCTTCTAAAGCTGCTTCAATGACTGCTCCGAAAGATGTACAATTGAAATCTCCTTCTGAGTTTAAGGTGATACGTACGGCTCAGAAAAATGTGGAAGGGAAGAAAGTGGTGACCGGAAAACCGCTATTTGGTTTGGATTACCAGGCAGAAGGTATGAAAATCGCCATGATTCTTCATCCGCCGGCTTTTGGTATGACGCTCAAATCTTTTGATGCCTCGCAGGCTTTAAGAATGCCGGGTATTAAAGATGTCTTCAGCTTCAAGTTATTTGATGAAGATTTTGCCATGGCTGGTTTTGATGTTCGCACTTTCAATGAGCAGATTGCGATCGTAGGTGACAGCACCTGGCAGGTCATGAATGCCCGTAAGAAAATAAGAGCCGAATGGACTGAAAGAGGTGATGCACGGGAAACCCGAATGGGCAGAGGTGGCTCGCAAACAGTAACTATTCCCGGCAAGTTGGAAAGCACTAACTACCATTTTGATGAAATGGAAGAAGGCAGAAAGACGGCCAAAGTTCAGCGTAGAGACGGTGACCCGGAAACAGCCTTTAAGAATGCAGCAGTAGTTATTGAGAAAACGTATAACGCTCCTTTCCTTGCTCATAACTGTATGGAGCCGATGAACGGTTTCGCCGATGTCAGGGAAGATAGTGCGATTATAGCTGGTCCACATCAGGCTCCGGGCTGGATAGAGCCCACTCTGTCAAAGGTCCTCGGAATAGCCCCAGATAAAATAGAAATGATCAGCACAAGAATGGGCGGAGGCTTTGGCCGAAGAGCTTATGGCCAATATTACGTAGAGGCCGCTCTTATTTCAAAGCAAGCGAAAGTACCGGTGAAATTAGTCTATAGTCGTGAAGACGACATGAGCTATGGTATTTACAGACCAATGTATACCGCAACCTACCGTGCTGCTCTGGATGAAAACAAGAATCTGATTGCCTTCCATGTGAGTGGTGGTGGTATTCCTGAAAGCCCGATTCATGCCAATCGTTTCCCGGCAGGTGCTTTAGATAATTATCTGGCCGAAAGCTGGGAAGTTCCTTCCAATATCACCATCGGTGCTTTCCGGGCACCAAGGTCAAACTTCAATGCAGCAGCCGAGCAGTCGTTTTTGGACGAAGTGGCTGAGGCAATGGGTAAAGACCCGATTCAAATGCGTTTGGATTTACTGAAACGTGCAAAAGAGAATCCGGTTGGGTCAAATAATGACTATGACGCTGATCGTTATGCCGGAGTTCTGGAGCTTGTCCGTGAGAAATCTGGCTGGGGCAAACCGGAAAATAATGGAAAACGAAGAGGTGTAGCCGCCTACTTCTGTCATAATTCTTACGCTGCTCATGTGGTGGATATGATCGAAAGGGACGGAGAACCATATGTAGAACAAGTGACTTCTGCACTTGACTGCGGAATTGTCATCAACCCGGAAGGAGCCGCAAATATGGTTCAGGGTGCTGTTACCGACGGTATCGGTCAATCTTTCTATGGAACTATGACCTTCAATAACGGGGTGACAGATCATAAGAATTTTGACACCTACCGTATGATTCGTCATAATGAGTCTCCGAAGAAGATTGATGTTCACTTTGTCGAAAATGACATCGCTCCTACCGGCCTTGGTGAACCACCGTTCCCGCCGGTATTTGGTGCGGTAGCTAATGCTCTCTATAAAACTACAGGTAAAAGGTATTATAATCAGCCATTTATGAATGCTGAGCAGCCGGAGAGTATTTAAGAGATTGAATTTTCGAAAGTAATGAAAGGTCTGACCACAACGGTCGGACCTTTTATTTTTATTGGTTGTCTACTTTTTGTCCTTCAGATATTTTGAATAGGGCCGGAATTACCTGTAGGTTCGTTAAAAATGATTTCATGAAGTCATGCAACAAAAGAAGATTCGTGACGATTTACTTTCTATCGGTAAAACGAAGAAGGAACTTCTGAAAAAGGTAGATCATGGATTGATAGATTTGAAGAAGGAAATCATAGCTTCAGTAGAACAACTGATTGAAAACAATCAGACGGTAATCAAAAAAAATCAACATACTTTATCTAACTTCCTCTATGACCCAAAAACCGCTTTCGGGTTATTAATCCTTCTTATTTCCTGCCTAAATTCTTTTGCTCAGCAAAAGGTTATTATTGACTCTCTTACTCAGGTATTTAATCATTCAAAAAATCTTTCCGATAGGATTGAAACAGGTTTTGAGATCATTTCTTATTGCAATCAAAACAATGATGATTCCTACAAAACATTTATTGAGCACGTTCGGCAGCCATATCATGGTTCAATTAAATTTTAATTACAACCACCGGTTTCGACCGAAAAAACGGTGCCTGAACCTGCTTCAAAGCCCGGATGGAGTTCAATATATTTTGCCCTATAACTTACTCTCGCTGTTCCCAGAACTTTATTGTTTGCCTGAATTTGCCCATTTATTGCCGAAGCCGTTTTAAGGCTGATACCGCTGGAAATATCATCAATACCAGCTTGTAATTGTATTTGAGAAGCACATGGAGATATACCACTAACTACGATTTCAATGCCGGAAGAGACCCCACTCTCGCAGCCGTTTTCGGTACAGGTAGCTGTATATGTGGTACTTAATGCCGGCGAAACAACTAAACTGATACCTGTAGCCGCTCCCGGAAACCAAGTTACGGTACCCCTACAGCCTGCTGCTGTAAGCATGGAGCTTCCTCCATAACCTATTTGCAGTGAACTAGCCGAGATCGTAGGTATAGGAGATGAGGTAAGTATTACTTCTACAAAAGCATATAGGCTGGTACAGCCATTTACTGTTTGAGTAACCCTATAATTCGGACTGCTGATTAGCAGATCGGTAGCTTGTTTTACTATCTTATTCTCTGTCCAGGTCAGGTCAGAGCCGGTAGCTTGCAGATCAGCGATGGTGGCACCTGCACAGAAACTCTGCACAGCATCAGCTGTAGGTGCTGGTGGGTTGGGATTGACGATAATTTCTGCTGCAAATACCCTCGTACTTTTCAAGTTGGCATTTTCGCAGGCAACATAATAAATAGTAGTAGCCCCAACGCTTGTTTGATAAGAAGAACCTTCCTGAAGCGGAGAACCGTCCGTCGCTACATTATACCAAACCGGGCTGAATCCTGTCTCACATGTAGCTGAAAGTGTAAAGGGTTTGTAAGTACATACTGTAGTTTGACTCGCAGATATAGCCGTAGGGCTCTGTATTTCAACGGTAAATTCATACGGTCCTAAATCGGGAATACCATTATATGCTCTCTGACTACCAAGGATATCTGTGCTGGTGAGGGCGTTAGTGATTCCTGCATCGATGGCCGGAGAGCCAATTAACAGGCTAAAACCATCATCCATTGTCCAGAAAATACCATCTGTACCAGCCGGGTTTGTTACATCGGTAAATAGCGGATTTACACCTACTTGAATGGCTGTGCCAGAAAAGGCATTTTGAAGGATGGAATATGAAATGCTGGCAGAGCCTCCTGCGAAATTATAGTTATCGCTGCCTCCAAAATTGGCAATGTTGTTTCTGAAAATACTATTGGTAATAGTTGAAATAGAGGAGGTTGCATTGAAAACACCGCCACCATAAAACCCGGCAGCATTGCCATAAAAAGTACTATATGTAATGATAGGAAAGGCATAATTATTGGCGACTCCACCACCAAATTGGGTAGCGGTATTGTTGGCAAAAACGCAATTGACAATTTTTGGAAGAGGAGCGGCACCTCCACCCGTTCCGTCAGTACCAAAACCCCCACCAGCGTAACTGGCTGTGTTTTGGAGGAAGAAACTATTTTGTACAATGGGACTTGAACCCAAGGCATTGCCCATTCCTCCTCCTTGTCTGCCGGAGTTGAGTTGGAATAAACACTTATCAATGTTGGGAGAGGAACTTGCATTAGCTATCCCACCTCCACCAAAACCGGCGGCTGAATTTTGGATAAATTTAGAATTTGATATTGTTGGATTTGAGCCAAGGTTATACAAACCACCACCAGTGCTGTCTGCAACATTATTCATAAAGAGACAATTGCTGATGGTTTGCCCCCCTGCCTGATTGAAGAAACCTGCACCGTATTTGGCCTTGTTGTTTTTAAAGGTAATATTCCTGATTTGAGCTCCGGAGTAGGCTGAAATCAAACCGCCACCATAACTTTGTTTAATGTAAACAGAACCAAGCGTATCGCTACTACCGCCATTGGCATTCCCATCTTGTATGGTGAAGCCATCTAAAATGGCAGAACTACCCTCCAAAGCTACCATGACCACGTGATAAGAATTGTCTGAAGCGTCTCCTTGAGTGCCTTGCTCACCACTTAAAATACTCGGATTTAAGGCAATAGTGGCTGTGTCTCTTTGAGAAAAAGCAGTTTCTGTACCGGCAAATCCTCCCATAATAACCTTTCCAGAGGGAAGGTGGAAAGTTCGTTGCCGTGACACTGATACAGAAGTATTGCCATTTAGATTTTTGCTGGGTATATACGTGCCTCCTGCCACCCAAATGGTGTCAAAACATCCGTAATCGAGAGCCGATTGAAAGTCTGTAAAGGCGTTTGTCCAGTTGGTTCCGTCGTTATTACCACTGGCATCTGCGTCTACATATAGTTTACTTTTATAGGGAAAAGCCGATACGGCAACGACTGAAAGTCTTTGAGTGCTGCAACTGCCTATGGAAACCGTAACGGTATAGGTACCAGACATAGCTTCTGTCGCATTAGCAATTTTTGGGTTTTGCTCAGTAGAGCTAAAGTCATTTGGGCCAGACCACGCATACGATTCTCCACCAGAAACATATAACTTTAATGTATCTCCACCACAAAAGGAAGTTAACACAGGTGAACTTACTGAAGCGAAATCTGCCACATCCATAGTTATGGTATTGGAATATATAAGGCAAGCATCGCTGACAGTCACACTAACGATATCACCATCATTAAGCGTACTTGTGCTGTATGTCTGATTCGTTCCGCTTTGTTTTTCCACACCATTTACAGAGAAAATGGTATAAGGATTTGCATAAAAATTATCGCCGATAGTGGCCTGAAAGCTTACGGTAGTTCCCGGACAAATCTGACCATTAGCACTTGAGCTTAATGTTACTGTGGGGTTTTGAACAGTAACCTGCAAAGAATCATAAGATTCACAAAAACCGTTTGATATCGTGAAATAGTAGGTTCCGGTAAGTATTGGCTGTGCATTCGGGAAAGTAAAAGTGCTATCACCGTTGTAGTTGGCACTAAAATTATTCGGACCGCTCCAGATGTAAGACGTACCTCCATTTGCTGTGAAAGTAAACGTTTGTCCCTGGCAGACCGTAAAATTATCTGTTGCTGTACTAACTGGATAGTCATTTGCTATCACCTTGATAGTATTAGACATGGCATCGCAAATACCGTATGTGATGTAAACATTTACGGAGTCATTATTATTCAAAGTGCTAATAATCAGGGTGGATGAGGTACCATTTTGAACGCTCACCCCATTGACTAGAAAATTATAAATTACACCTGCACCCACATTTTGAGCTGACCCTGTGAAGGTAAGCTCCGTTCCATAACAAACGGGCCCACTGTAATCTGAGCTAATGGTAACGCTTACCGGTAGTGGAGAGTGATTGGTTTCATAAGCCCCTATGTCTGCCTGACTCTGTAAGATGCGAGTTTCAGAATTAAAATCAAGGCTTGTTGTAATGGCGTTGGTTCCTGTATTTATAGTTGGGCTGCATATTTCGGGAATCAGGCCATCGTCCGTAGTTTGCAGAATGTCGTCTGACCCGGCTATTTGGTCAATATCCTTAAACAAAAGGGGTAAGTTGAAGAAGGTATTTGTAAATTGAAAACCTGATAGTCCCCCGTTTTGAGGATACACTCCTTCTGATAGCTCATGTTGTAGCAGAGAGTTTTCAACGAATAATTTACTACCACTGTTATCAAACATAACATCTTCCGGATAGTTATTGGCATTGGTAGACTTGATATTTTGGTTGAAAATGGTGTTTATAATTCTCACAGAATCTGTCTGTTGAATTTCAATAGCACTACCCCCGTATGAAGAGATGTTTTTCACAAAAGTGTTGTTTTCGATGAGTGATTTATTGTCATCGCCATCTATAATTCTCACCCCTCCGGCATACCAGGAGGCTGTATTTTGATAGATCAGGCTATTTCGTAAGATTACGGCACCTTGGCTACTCATCATTCCTCCGGCAAACTGGGAAGTATTGTTTGAAACTACAGATCTATCCACGGTTATTTTGGAACCCGAAAGTGCCAGAATTCCGCCGCCATAAGTTGCGGATGAATTCGAGTCAATTACACAGTCAATAAAGGTAATATCTGAATGATTTGAGATATAAACTCCCCCCGCATTATTACTTGCAGAATTATTACTTATGGTGCAGTAAGCGATGGTTGTGGCGGATGAATCAATACTAATACCAGCACCATTGTTTAGATAAATTAGTCTGTTATTGACACTCCGTGCACCAGTTGCGTCTCCATATCCATTGGTAATTGTGAATCCATCCAAACGTCCATTGGTGTCATCATTGCTAATAACCACCACGCTATAAGCATTGTCAGAAGCATCATTGATTATTCCCAGGTCGCCACTTAAAATACTCGGATTCGCCCTTATAACTGCTTTGGTTCTTTGGCTTAAATCAGTCTCGGTTCCGGCAAAGCCACCATATAGTTTTTTGCCAGGTCTTAACTTAAAAGTAAAGGCTCTGTGATTTCCGCTTGAAAAGCCGTCAGTTGTCTTGCTTGGGTAATAGGTGCCGCCTGCCACCCAAATTTCTGAATAGCACTGCACATCAAGGGCTGATTGTAAATCTGTGAAAGCGTCTGTCCAGCTTGTACCGTTATTTGTACCAGAAGCTGTAGCGTTCACATAAATTCGTAAATTTTGTTTGACTTCTATGTCAATACTATCTGTTGCATTGCAACCATTAGTGCCCTGAACATTGATGAAATATCTGCCCGCCACCGGATTTTCAGATACCAAAAAAGAATCCAAGCTGCTAGCAGGGCCAGACCAGGAATAGAATGTAGCCAGGGCCGAATAAGCGGAAAGGTATAAGGTCTCATTTTCGCAAATAGGAGATGTGCCCGAAATCGAAATTTGTGGCTCACTTTTAATTTCAAATGACGGAACAAAGGTCGTATCAGAGATGCAATCGTTTGATTTACAAACCACACTGTATGACGAATAAACCCCGCTGTTTTTGACAACAATTGAGTCTAGCTGGGAATAATCTGACCATAAAGGGCTCCCTGTGCTGCAGTTAGCCTTTATGATAATAGAATCCGGGGCACAAGTAAGAGTAGCACTAAGCTCGACGGTTGGGTTTGCAGGAGTTTCTCCAAGTGAATATTCATTTACCCAGGAGGTGGTATCAGAGTGACAAAAACCATCATCACATACAGCTGTGGGGATATATACCCCCGGAGTTTTAATTACCAGTGTATCCGTGGTATTATTAAACCATAAAACATTTCCCCCCCCAAAACAGCCGGCACTAAAATAAAGACTATCAGGAGTGCAAAGGTCTTGAGTAGAATGAAGACCTAAGGAAGGAGCCGCCGGACTCTGTTTTATTTCAAAATTTATCTCATCAGATGAATTGATACACCCGTTCAGGTCACATTGAACAGAGTAGGTATAGCTGTCTGCATTTTTTAGTATTACAGAATTTTTTGTAGTCAAATCTGACCATACGATAGTACCTGATGAACAGGATGTACTTAATACAACGGAGTCAGGGGCACAGGCATAGGTACTTGTGGAAGAAATGATTAGAGGTTTGGCCGGCAATTCTTTAATTTCTACCGTCACATGTGATGAGGTGTCTGAAATACAGCCATTATCAGAACAAGTGGCATAAACATCATAGATGCCTGCATCAGTGAAAACTAAACTGTCCAAAACAGAATTATCTGACCAGATGGTATTCCCACTTAAACAGCTTGACTTTAGAACTACTGAATTAGGTTGACAAACTACGAGGTTCTGAATACCGGTTATAATGTTGGCATAAATGGTTTCATTAATGATAACATCAATAGTATCGCTGGATATTGAAAAAAAGTCACCACTTTGACATACAGCATAGACCTGATGTTCACCCTGGTTCATTATGGTAATACTGTCTAAGGTGGAGTTATCAGACCAAACTATATGGCCTTGATTACAACTACCATAGATGGTTATGGAGTCTGGAGCACATGTAATCAAAGTTGCCGGGGTTGTAAGTGTGGGGCTGGCAGGCGGGTCTACTATAGAAACAGCAATAGTGGCTGTACTCGTACAGGAAGTTCCTGTAATAGTCACCGTGTACGTGCCAGAATTCGTAGTAGAAAGACTATTAATGGATGGGTTTTGAATACTTGATGTGAATGCATTCGGACCAGTCCATGAATTGGTAGTACCTTTAGAACTGTACAGTTCCAGTGTGTCTGAAGTAGTTAATGGAGCGTTTGAACTAAGTCCAATTTCATAGGCTCCCATATCCATAAGGCTATTGAAAATACGGTTAAAGCCTACTATATCAGCAGGCTGTGAGTTCAAGCTATTGTTTGCACTGTCTACTGCCGGGCTACATAACTGAACGGCCAAACCATCATCTGAAGTACCCCAAATACCGTCCGCTCCCAAAGGGCTGGCAGTATTGACAAATAATGGATCCGACCCTGAATTTCCAGTCCCTGTCAGGCCACCTTCAACAATGGAATAGCTTACCGCTGCTGTGATTGCTCCGTTATTTGACCAAAGGATAGAATTATTGACAGTGGCTGTGCTTCCGGTTGAATAAAATGGGCCGCCGAAGGTGCTCTGATTATTATAAAAAGTACAATTTGTCATCGAGCAGCTGCCGTACTGACTGCCAAAAACACTACCTGTGTAGGCTATATTCTCTAAAAAAACAGTATTTGAAATAATGCCCCCTGTAGAATTTACACTCCAAATAGCTCCTCCATTGCCACCCTCATTCTGATAAAAAACGCTATTGGAAAGAACAAAACCAGAAGAATTGTATCTAAGTGAAATACCTGCTCCGTTCCCGCCCTCATTGTTTGAGAAGATACATTGATCTATCAGCGGATACCCATAAGAAATGTAAATACCTCCGTATCCGGTGGATTTATTTAAAGTAATACTACAATTTTTAATCTTCAAAGCCGATTTTGTGCAGTTTATGGCTGGCCCGTCATTGGTACTTAATGTTTCATTTTCAAGGGTAATGCTCACTCCATTGAATTGATTCTGCCCTTTTGTGATTGTGAATCCATCAAGTAAGGTGTTGGCATCATCAGAAACCGAGATAATTACATGATATACATTGTCACTCATATCATTTAGAGTGCCAATATCTCCACTTAAAATGGAAGCGTTTAATCGCATGACCTTATTTGTTCTTTGCCCCAGGCTGAATTCTGTGCCCGCAAAACTCCCGAATACTTTCACCTGATTTTTCATTGTAAAGGCAAAGTCACGGTTTGTACTTCCACCACTACTGCCTGTAGGATAGGCATTTGGCTTATAAGTTCCGCCTTTCACCCAGACGCTGTCACCAGGGGCTGAGGCATCGATCATGGCCTGCAAATCGCCCGAGGCATCTGCCCAGGAAGTGCCGGTTCCGGTGCTGTTTTCAGCGACATAACGGATTTTACCCTGACTGCAAAAACTTATGATGAGAAAACAGGAAAGTAATGCCAGTTTGATTTCCAGTAAGAAAGGTACCTTTTTCATTTTACTTTTTGGTTAGTTCGTTTTCCCGTTATACTCTTTTTGAAATGCCTTCAGACGCCTTCTGGGGATGCGAATACGGCGATCGTTTTTTAGAACGGCAATGCCGTTGTCCTTGAGGAAATTAACTTCAGAAACAAACTCCCAGCTGACCAGCAGGGAGCGGTTCATTCGGAAAAACTGCTGTTCATCAAGGTACTGAACATGAAATTTTAAAGTATAGCCTGATACTAACCTTCTTCCGTTTGACAGATGAAAAACGGAATAATTCTGATCAGCTTCTATGAAGAGAATCTTTGCTATACCTGCGATTTGTTGAAGGACTTTTGGAGTTTTCATGGCCATTTGAAGTTCTTATTGATTTGAACTTAAGCAAAGACCAATTAGACCTAAAAAAAAAGGGCTGAAAGCCACTGTACCTGGGCTAAAATCCGATCTGTAGGAGATGACTAGAGGACCTCTATCCGTTTCATCAGGTCTTCTGAAAAGGTTTTGGAAATGGGAATTGCCGTATCCAGAATAAAAACTTCTGTGGGTTCTACCCGAGTGAGATATTCCAGATTTACAGCATATGATTTATGTGTACGGAAGAAATTTTTTCGATTAATTTTTTCGATGAATTGACCTAATGAACTTCTGATTAATTCTTTTCGCTCTGCCATGTGAATTTCTACATAATTGCCTTCCGCTTTGAGCCAAAGAATATCGCTCAGGGGCAGTTTGGTATAGCGGTATTTGTCTTTGATAAATAAGGCGTCTTTAATCACCAAATTATCTGATTCTTCAGGTCTGTGATCCTCTTCTTCGGCTACTTTTTTTGAGATTTTAAATAAGGCCAGCTCAATGGCTGTAAAGAGCTGTTCCTGTTTGAATGGCTTCACAAGATAGTTGGTTGGGTTTACCTTTTTTGCCCTTTCTATGGTAGGCCCATCCGAGTAGGAGGTGGTGAAAATGAAAGGAATCTGGTATTTTTCATTGATAGTTTCTGCCAGATCGATGCCATCTTTTTTACCGCCCAAATTGACATCCAGCAAGATCAGATCGGGCGTTTCATCAGCAAGCCTAATTAGGGCTTCTCCGTAATCCATAGCAGTTTCCAGCACTTCATAGCCCATTTTACCAAGCATATTTTCCATATCTGCAGCTATGATACCCTCATCTTCTATTAGTAGAATTTTAATCATATACCTTGATT
Organism: Jiulongibacter sediminis; assembly: GCF_001306455.1. Classification (GTDB taxonomy): domain Bacteria; phylum Bacteroidota; class Bacteroidia; order Cytophagales; family Spirosomataceae; genus Jiulongibacter; species Jiulongibacter sediminis. The sequence continues at coordinate 945,277 of NZ_LGTQ01000005.1, forward strand.
TTGATAAGCCCTTAAATCTTTGAAAGATACTATAAACTCGGCTCCTTTATCAGAAACTGACCTTAAATTGCCACGAAGCTGCTTACTTAAAATTTTGACCAGTTTAAGTCCCAGTGACTTGGTTTTGGAGGGCTCAAAATCATCGGGTAAACCCCTGCCATTATCTTTCACATGGAGTTCGTAATCGGTGTCATTCAGAGGTTTTATAGATATTTCAATGTTGCCTTTTTTGTTCTCACTAAAGGCGTATTTGTAGGCGTTAGAAACCAACTCATTGACAATCAACCCCAAAGGGATAGCTGTGTCAATGTCGAATTGTAGCTTTTCGGCCTGCACCTCAATAGAAATCTCTTGCTGTGGCCCGGCAAACATGTTTGAAAGGTAGCTTACCAGTTCCTTCAGATAGTTTTCAATATCCACCTGATTGATATGCTCACTTTGATAAAGATTTTGGTGGATCAGGCCCATGGCCTGTACCCGGCTTTGACCTTCTTTGATAGAACTTAGTACCCCCGGATCTTCAATACTGTCAGATTGGATGTTGAGTAGACTTGAGATAATCTGCAGGTTATTTTTGACCCGATGATGAATTTCGCGAAGCAAGGTTTCTTTCTCTGTGAGAGAGGTCTGAATTACCTTACTTTGTTTAGCGATTTCGGTGTTTTTGGCCTGTAATTCTGCCTCACTTTTTTTCTTGAGCCTGAAACGATTAAAATATAACAAACTTAATAAACCCAGTAATACTGCAGCCCCGATAGCTGAATTTCGCTGTGTTTTTGATAGGGTTTGATCCTTCTTCAAAATTTCAATTTCAGTGTCCTTCTTGAAGCTTTGAAACTCCTGCTCAATGCTTGAAATCGTTTTATTTCGCTCTGTTTCCAGGAATTTTTCCTGAATCCGCCAGTAATTTTCAAATGCTTCCAGAGCCAATTTTTCATTGCCGATAGCTTTATGGGCTTCATAAAGATTCTTGTATGCACCCGCCGATATTCCTTCCAGATCAGCCTCTTTACCTAAGTCAATGGCTTCTTCGGCATACTTGATAGCTTCAGTGTATTTTTTCTGTAGAATGCGGAGGTCGGCAAGCGAAATGAGTGTGTAAATGCTTGTTCTGGGAACTTGAATTTTTGGCAATAATTGAACGGCCTTTTCCACATAAAAGGACGAAGAATCTAGTTTTCCGATCTCTTTGTACACATCGCCAATGTTCGACAAATTCCGAATGGTGGCTTCTGTGAGGCCCTCATTTTGGTTCACTTTTAGAGCATCTTTAAGAAGAACAATACATTGGTCAAATTCCTTTTTTTGATAATAACCGATAGCCATATTATTGCTTAGTGCAGCTATGGAGCGAGGATGATTAAAAGCTATGGCCAGAGCCAGTCCTTCTTTGCAAAAGTTAATGCATTTATCATTTAAACCCATTTTGGCAAATAGGCTCGAGAGCCCTTTGTAAGGGCTAATCCACCTCAGTGTATCGTTAATGCTCTGAGCCAGCCTAATGGTCTCAGTATAAAGCTGCATAGCGGTGCTGTCTTCATCGATATTGGCGTAGTAAACCGCCAGCAGATTGGTGGCGTCAGTTTGATGTGGCTTGTCTTTTAGTTTTTGATATAGAACCCGGCTTTCGGTAAGGAAAAATTTCGTTTTGGCATTGTCTCCCCAGTTTCGGTAGTTATAGCCCAGTTCAAAATACGCCTTGGCCTTCATACTGTCTACTTTCATGAATTCTTTTCGGGCCAAGAGGGCTTCGCCAAAAGCCATAGTAAGCTCCTTATCGGAATTGGCCAGCTTACGCTGAATGTCAATATGATCCTGAAAAGTTACGGAATTTATTCTTTCAGAATTCAGGATATTTCGGAGGCTGTCTAGGTCTGGCTCCTGACCAAATAGACCACCACAAACACCAAGAAAAAAGGAGAGAAATAGATGGAATATCCTCATAATATAGTGGTTTAAAAGAACTCATTGGGTAATACGTAAGTAACGTTAAGCATAATTCTTTAAAGTATGTACCTTCTGGCACCTATGCCTTAAAAAAACAAGTTCATGAACCAGAGTTACACTTTTGATTACTGCCGTAATTCAAAAATAAAAGCCCGCATTTACGGCATCATACTTTTAGCTAAACACCGCCGGCTATACTCAGTTGTTTGAAAAAACTGAGGATTTTAACGTAGATAGTATAATTGAATTTAAGGCCTATAAAATGCACTATAGAAGGCTTCAGGACCTTTTTTTCATTTGTCTACTTTTTTTCCCGTCTAATTTCTTCCTTCATTTCTGACCTAACTAGATTCGTATTGTTACCAAGGCAATCTTTACCATGAACCTCCCCAGAATCTTAACGGAAAATCCACCGGAACATATCACCCATTTTCAGGCGTCTTCTAATTATACTTTTCTGTTATTAGGTGATGGCAAACACCTGATTTCCGGTTATACCTTACAGTTTCTGGAGGCATGGATTGATAATGATATGTTTATTCGAATTGACCGCTCCAATCTGGTAAGAGGAACTATCTCTTTAAAATAGCAAACTGGTAATTCAACCGTAAGAACTACCTCTTCAGAAACCACCACAGGTTACACCAATGACGATGAAAATATGGGCGATTATATGACCGCCGATGTGAAGAAAGACCCCCAATATGGCACGCCGGTATTTGACCTTATAGCCATAGCTACCTCCTGCCCGAATGAAATCAATACCCATAAACGAGATAAAGTAATTCTGAAATCTGATGACCACAATATTACTGGAATTCCAGCTGGTGGCAGTCAATTATTTCGTCTTAAATTAACCAATGAAAGCGAAAGCTCTGAAGAGCGTACTTATTATCTGCGGTATGTGCCAGGGCAGAGTACCTCGGGTGCCGTCGTGAATATTGAAGGTCTAGGTGCCGGACCGTTTGATGCTCTGTTGGCCAATAATTCTTCTCATGAGTTCGCTACTAGCATAGGTCTGTTTGACCCTAATGTGACTAATTTCGAGCTCTTTTTTGAAGCCTTTGAGGAGTGTACAGCGGGCAATCCTTCAGGTGCAGATTTTAAAACCAAAGTCAAAGCCGAATTTGACGATGTCATTAGCCCGATAATTCTTTCTGCTCCCAAAGATGGCATTGCTTTGAACAGTAGAAATCCTTATTTGGGTATAAACTTTATTATTTGTGTTGCCGGACTTTTTCCACCAAGAGATTAATGAAATTATTTTGTGTATTAAAATAGGTCTGACCGAGATGGTCAGACCTTTTGGTTTTATTAACCCAGTTTCATGTGAATAGTGGTTAAGAACTCAATATTGATTTACTCTGTACAAGTCTTTATCTCCGCCTTAAAGACTACCGAACTTACGGTTTCAAAACCCGGGTCAAGCGTGATTGAATGACCTGCCCTAAAGTTTACATTTGGTTTTGGACTTACAGATGTGCTACCCACTTTTTTGTCAGAGGTTATGGTTTGAACAGCCTTCACGGTTTCGGTGCCAGTGTCAATATTATTTGCCACTGCTACAGTATTCTCAACCACCGAAATGGTTTTCTGAGCTGAACCACCGCTACTACAATTGACCTGATAGGTTGTGGTTACTGAAGGTACCACCGTTATTGAAGTTCCTGTATTGCTGGTACTGCTATAACTCCAGGTAGCCGTACCTGTAGTACAACCACTCACCGTAAGCGTTACCGACTCGCCAGGACAAACCAAAGTATCTGATGGGGTGACGGTAAGATTAGCACCACTTATCACCGGAGATAGCGTCTGAATCTCAGCAAAAGTCATACATCCATCATAGATACGAGCTTCCTCTATTTTGGCATCAAGCCATGGTTTACCCGGAAGTCTGCCACCTGGGAATTGATGACGCAACCCGAAGAATATCTCGGTATTGGCACCTGTGTCAAAAGTCTCCATTGTGCCTTTGATATATTCACCGATAAGCACATTATCACGGTACATTCGTACAAAAGCCTGATTAGTGATACCCGCCTGATAAGTGATTACGATTCGAACCATCTGATTTGGAGTCGTTTCTGAAAACCCAGGTGTCAGGCTTTGCGTTCTTTTATAATAATTACTGGCCAACTGCCATTTGTTTAATCCACCCTCACTAAAGCCAATGCCATCAAACCGGTCAACATTCACTTTATCGATGGTTAGGGCCGAACCTCCGATGCTGCTATTATTGAGCTGATCAAGAGAAACCCATGCCACCAAGGTTTTATTGATCAGACTTGGTCCGGCAAAATTTGACGTGGTTGCATATTGTTGAATCCCGACATCCAACTTGCCATTTGAAACCGTAGCTCCGTTAAGAGTCAGATCAGGGAAGTTACCCGTTAAATCTGTCAGTTCATTTCCCGGCTCAAAGGTCCAGTGGGCTACCAGGGTAGGATCACAGTCAAGTCCTTCATCAATAATTCCGTTGCCGTTATTATCAATGCCATCCAGAATTTCCACATTGCTCGGTGCAGGCAAGATGTCAAAGGTTGCTAAAGCAGTCGCTGAAATAGCCGGTGTACAAGCATCGGATGAGACAGCGTAAGTCAATGAAACCGGCCCGCTGTAGGTACTGTTTGGCGTAAAAGTATAGGTACCGTTATTGTTATTGACAATGGTTCCATGAGAGGGATTATCCACTACCATACCTGTGATTTGCATGTTTATGCCATTGATTAAAATGTCATTGGCCAGTAACTCGGCGGAAGAAATTACTACGGAAGTATTGAACGGATAGGTACCTAGCGGATTGTCAAAGGCCTGAAGGAACAATTTAGCCTCATTGGTCACCAAAGTTACCTCCACAGTACACTGACTTTGATTTACGCCATCTGTTGCAAACACGTCAATGTTATAAGTTCCTGTGCCATTGAAATTGTTTTGACTCAAGCTTAAGACTGGATTTGCAACGCAATTGTCTGTAGCCGTTACGTTCAAAAGTTCAGCAGTCAAAACGACATTGTCACAGATATCCAATTCTACTTCAGTGGACACCGGACAGTCAAGTACAGGGGCAGTCACGTCATTAGCCGCTTCTACCACTATGTTTTTCAATGACGAAGTACACTGTACATAATTGACATCGCGAACATAAACGGAATATGTGCCTGGGGGCAGATTGGCAAAAACGGCCGTGGTATTACTGAAATCAAGGCTGTCAAGTGAGTAACGGATGTCTGACGTTCCACCTGAACAGGGGCTACATGAGGCAGTTACCGTGATACTACCGTCATTTTCACCGGTACAACTTTCAGCGGTCGGAGTTGCTATATCAATATCAACACCACAAGGAGGAATAATAACTTCCAGGTTTGTCGTGGCAGTTGCTTCACAACCGCTGGCATTCGTGTAAGTGTAGCTAATTACATGCACTCCTTCACCAGCCACAGATGGGTCAAAATCAAAGGTTCCGCCCTGGTCTGTTACTCCTGCACCAGAGTAAATACCATTGTTTTGCGTATATGGGGCAGTCGAAACACTTCCTGATGCCGCTCTTGATGGTAATGCTCCGTTATGATCTTCTTTGCTATTTCCCTGAAGATTTCTTGTTACAGTAACTCCCGGTTGAATATTCTGAGAGAACTGAATGTAGAGCCTTCTGTTGGAAGTCGTGCTTACAATAGAAATTATATTCGGTCCGCCGCTGATCGTTGCAGTCGAATTTGCCTGATTATAAGTCAACGGTGGGAAATCAGTGGTATTTCCGCCAGAAACACTCACACTAAAATCGGGCGAAGTCTGCCCGCTTACAAAGGAATTGAATCTTACATATCCAGTAGCAGTACCTCCTCCGGCTAGGGTGACGTTATTGATGTTAATATTGTCTAATGTAGCCCCGCCCGCTGCCGGACTACCGCCGCTAAGACCAGTTTGAATACCATCGTACAATGAAAACTGAGTAGGGTTAAGTGTAAGCGAAACCGTAGGAAGCGGATTAACCCGTACTAAATTTGTGTCATAAACTGTACATCCACTGCCATCAGTGACTAAAACCAGCCATATTTCACTATCCGCGATATCCGCTGTTTTGTATGTATTGGAAGAATTATAGAATGAGACAGAATTAATGGTTGTCGGACTACTACCCCCTTTTTGCTGTTTGAAAAATGCGTAACCCAGATTGCTACCCATTGGCGTAGCCGTAAACGTGATGGAATCGCCTTCACATACCGGGCCGTTGTTTGTCAAGGAGACCGTCTGCTCAATGAAACTTACCTCAACATCGCAGCTGCTTTGGTTGGTACCGTCTGTTGCATAAACTGTTACCGTACTTGTACCCACTCCACTAAAAATGGTTTGACTTAGACTGAAAATTGGATTGGCTATACAGTTATCTGTAGCTGTCACATCCAGCATTTCCGTGGTCAATACCGTTTCACCACAGAAATTAAGAGCAATTTCCTTGGTAGCCGGGCAACTCAAAACAGGAGCGACATGGTCTATTCCTGGGGCCACTATCACGTCTGTTTGGCTGGAAGTACATCCGGCATCGCCGCTGTCTCTCACTTTGATTGTATAGGTACCATCAGGTAAATCACTGAAAACTCCTGTAGTATTGCTTGTCGCAAAGTCATCAATAGAGTATTCAATACTTGTGCAGGTGGTACAGGTCGCCAAAACCGTAATGGTACCGTCATCTGCTCCGGGGCAGTTCACATCGGTGGGCGTTGCTGAAGTAACAGCCAGGTCACAGGTCACTGTACCTGAGATATCAAACGTATAGGGATTTTCTTCAGCATCATCATTGGCGATACTTACAGTTGCCGTTGCTGTTCCTGCCGATGTCGGATTAAAGGTGATTTCAAAAGTCAGACTTCCCGCAGGTGAAATACTGGCAGCCGCTGGCTGAGCAGAAACTGAAAAATCTGAAGACCCCGACAAGGTAACAATAGGATTGCCTGATAAGGCCAAATCTGCTGTTCCGTTGTTTTCAATGGTAAATGTTTTTACCACATTGGCGGCACTTACATCATGAGAACCGAAATCGGTGTCATCCGCAGCGTCTGGCGTATTATCTCCATTGATAATTTCAACTGTGTTGCCGAATACATCCATTTCCGGTACACAGAGCGTAATGTCAACCATGAAGCTGTCCACATCATAACAGGCGGTGGTGGCATTGGCCACCATGACATACACTTTTTGGTCACTGGTAATCACTAACGAAGCCAGCTGATTTGTAAGGTCTGTGGCACTTGTGGGCTTTTGGCCGTGGAATGTAGTTATGGTTTCCGGTACACTGTTGTCATCCGTAATGCTCAAATTACCCAGATCAAAAACATTTGAAGGACAGGTATTGACCTGAGTTGTAATATCTGCAATTGACGGCTTCATCTGTACATTGATGGTGATATTGGCTATGGCAGTGAAGTTTGGTGTACAAGCTATGCCGCCATATTCTACCACATAGCCATTAATTCTGTCAGCCTGGTTTGTATAGCTTAGCAGCGGAAAGTCATTCCATTGCCCACTGGTACGCATGTGCAGGTAGCTCTCATTGTTATTCCAATTGTTTGGCTCCCCACTTATCCAGTTTTGATAAACTCCTGGAATAGCCACCCCACCGACGTTTCCATCCCAAAATTTGAGACCGTTGCCATTGTCTTCCAACGCTTCCGGACCTGTTACCCATCTCCAATCTCCTGAGTTTACACCACCTATTTCCTGACCTCCAAGCCACCCTTCACCTTGTAGTTTACTATAGACAAAACCATTTTCTTCGGCTGAAGTAATTGTTGCCAGATAACCCGTTTGACCAAAAAGTGTTCTTGCCTCAGCAGCAGCTTTAGCGTCTGTCCAACTAATTCCATCTGCAGCAATAAATTCATAATAATGCCCGTTGGGCTCAAAATATAAATCTTCACCAGCCACCTTTGCCAGATAAGTCAAAGCCACATTCCCTATTACCCCATTGGCAGGAGTGAAGGTGAAGTTGCCGTTTCCATCGTTTGTTAAAGTACCATCGGCCGGGTTTGTCAATGTCACTTCCTGAACTTCCAGTGTTGAACTGTTTGAGGTATTGTCATTGGCCAAAAGCGATGCTGCTGTGAAGGTAAAGCTTCCATCTACACAGGCATTGATATTGTCATCTGTCAATGAAATGGTGAAGAAATTTGGGTTTTCTTCGATGGTTACACTAACCAAACAGGTACTTGTCAAAGAAGCTCCGTCAGTTGCAGTCACAGTTACATCATAAGAGCCTGCTGAGCTGAAAGAATATTGACTTAAAGTAATGGTTGGTGTGCCACAATTGTCTGTGGCCGTAATTCCAAGGCTATCTGCATTGATGGTTATTTCATTACAGAGGTCTAATGTGAAAGAGGCAGTGGCCGGGCAACCGACGAGTATCGGAGGAATATTGTCAACACCGGCAGCTACAGTTACGTTGCTTTGGGTAGCAATACAGCCCGCATCTCCGCTGTCCCGCACCTTTAAAGTATAGATGCCATCTGACAGGCCCGTGAATGAGCCTGTGGTATTTGCTGTAGTGGCGAAATCATCGATGGAATATTCAATGCTTGTGCAAGTGTTACAGGTTGCCACTACGTTTATTTCACCGTCATTTGCTCCGGGACAGGTTTCGTCGGTTGGAGTTGCCGAGGTAATGGTGATGTCACAGGCCAAAACAGCGGAGCCTGATACCGTAAAAGTGTAGGTCGTTTCATCACAATCGTTGTTAGAAATACTTACGATAGCCGAGTGATTACCAGCCGTGGTTGGCGTGTATTTTACTACAAAGGTCAGGTCAGAGCCACCACTTAGTATCGCGGATGAAGATGGCTGGGTAAGTATCGTAAACTCACTATCACCGCTAATAGTCACCTGATTATTTTGGGATAATTCAAGAGTATCTGTTCCCAGGTTCTGAATGGTGTATGTCATTTCTACAGGCGTTGCTGTATCTGTATTACCAAAGTCCGTAGCATCTGTGGTGTTCGGTGTTATATCTCCATTAACTATATCTGTGGAATTTCCCTGAACGTTGATTTCCGGGTATATTACAGTCACCACTTGGGTACAATTGGCTGTATTTCCAGATGCATCTGTTGAAGTCCAGGTAACTGTTGTAGAACCTAACGGGAATGAAGCAGGGGCATCATTCGTAGTGGTCACGGTTGAAAGGCAATTGTCTGTTACCGTAGGGTCAGGAAGTTCTACTTTGGCTTCACATACAGGAACTGGAGCACCAATGGAGCCAACAATAACATTTCTTAAACACCCAATAAACCTTCCTCCACCTGCATCTCCTGAAAAGATATTTTTATTATTTCCATTTACTAAGGCAGGTAGGTTCTCTGTTTGAATCAATACTCCATCCAATTTCAATTCGGCAACTCCGTTAGTATAGCTTAACTCGGCAGTGTACCATTGATTTAGATTCAAATCTACATTTGAATACAAAACATTATTATTGTTGTACAATATTCCGATACGGCCATCTGCTTTACGAATATGAATTCCCAACCATCTGTATGATTGCCCAAAAGTGAGCACTGCTCCACTATTCCTGAAAGAAGGTGCAAATTGTGATGCATTAAAATCAACCTTGACAGCGACATTATTAAAATCAATACCAGGAACCTGAGCACTCATTTCTTCATATACCTCACCATTGAGGCATAATTGGCCTCCACTTGGAATGGAAATAGTGCTGCCGGAATAGCTGGTTAGAGTTACTGGAGAATTATTGCCAGTCTGGTCAATTAAATCGTTGGCCAAAGGATAATTTGCAATTGCATTAATGCCTAGAGATGTACCTGACTCTACTGTAATATCCACGGGACAAGTAATCACAGGTGAAATCGTATCCAACACAATAACCGTACAGTTCACTGCATCCGTATTGCCATTGCCGTCATCGGCCGTAAGGACTAAGGTATTGGCACCAAGATTTGCACAAGTGAAGCTAACCAATGGGTTTGTCTCGGTAACAGTTCCACAATTATCTGTACTGCTACCATCACCCAGGCTATTTGCGGCCAATGTTGCTGTTCCTACAGCATCCAGATATAAGGTATCTTGAACAGCTGGACAAACGGCAACAGGTGCTGTGTTGTCAACTCCTGCAGCCACTACCACATTGCTTTGCGTGTCATTGCAGTTGGCATCACCGCTGTCTCTTACTTTTACTGTGTACGTTCCATCAGCTAAACCTGTGAATGTTCCAGATGTATTGGCTGCTGTAGCAAAGTCATCAATTGAATACTCGATACTAGTACAGGTGGTACAGGTAGCCACTACGGTTATCGTTCCATCATTTGCTCCGGGGCAAGTTTCTGCTGTTGGCGTGGCGGAGGTGATGGCTATGTCACAAACAATTATACCATTACCCGTAATATCAAAGGTATATGGATTTTCATCTGCATCGTCATTGGCAATGCTCACAGTAGCATTAGCTATACCTGCGGTGCTTGGGTCAAAGGTGATTTGGAAAGTTAAATTTCCAGCTGGCGAAATGCTGGTGCTACTTGGTTGAGTCGAAACTGTAAAGGCTCCGGACCCTGAGAGAGCAACGATAGGATTACCCGAAAGTGCCAAATCAGCCGACCCATTATTTTCAATGGTAAAAGTTTTTACCACCGAGCCGGAGGCTATATCCTGATCGCCGAAATCGGTGTCATCATTTACATCAGGAGTAGTATCGCCTTCGGCAATATCCTGCCCGTTTCCTTTTACATTGATTTCAGGGATACCTACCACGGTCATATTTAGTATAACTGAACTTGAACCTCCGCTATTGGTACCTGTGACGGTGTAGTCAGCCGCAACTGAAGGAGTAGTTGGAGTTCCGCTAATAGTTGCAGTGGAAGGTTCAAATGTTAGTCCGGACGGTAATGAAATTGAAAGAGCAAAGCCATTGGGGTCAGCAGGTTCTATTTTTCTGATTTTATGATTTAAGCGATCACTCACATAAATGTTCTGATCACTATCGATTGCAAGATCCCAAGGAGAATTGAATTGAGCTGTTGAACCGGGACCTTCAGAATACCCACTTGTGCTTCCTGCAATAGTAGTAACCACACCTGAAGGAGTGATTTTTCGAATTTTACTGTTATTTACATCGACCACATAAATATTTCCAGAGCCATCCACTTCAAGACCAGTCGGAACGTTAAACTTTGCAGAAGTACCGATACCGTCTGCATAACCATATGAACTTCCAGCTATGGTACTTACGGAACCTGCTGGTGAAATTTTTCGAATTCTGCTAGTACCAAACTCCGCTACATAAAGGTTGCCAGAGGCATCAATTGTCAATCCTCGCATATCACTAAACTTTGCAGCCGAACCAACCCCATCTGCATGTCCTTGAATACTTCCGACAAGTGTACTTACTTCACCAGATGGGCTGATTTTCCTAATTTTATAGTTGCCATTATCTATTACATAAACATTACCCATATTATCTGCAGCAACATCTTGAGGACCTGAAAACTGTGCCGCATTTCCTACTCCATCTGCAAATCCCTGCGTGCTTCCAGCCAATGTTGTCACGACACCAAAAGGTGTAATTTTTCTGATTTTATGATTTGAAGCATCAGCTACATATACATTTCCGATTGCATCGGTACCTATACCATTTGGATTATAGAATCGAGCTGATGAACCGGTTCCATCAGCGTAACCTGCTGAACCACCTGCAAAAGTGGTTCGTATACCATTCGGATCTATTTTATAAATGATGCTTACTCCATTCGCCTTGTAGGTATAATAAACATTATTGTCGCTATCAGCGGCCACTGCAAACGGGTCGGCGGCTGATCTGAAAGTACTTACTGTAGCTTCAGAAGAGGCCAATACTCCTGGCACAATACCTCCGGTATTAGAAATTGTAATCGGTGTAATCGGTGTTCCCACCGAAAAGGTAAACGGACTGCCCGTAGAACTTAAAGAAGGAGCAGCGGCCGTAACTGTAACAACAGCCACACAATTTGAAGGGTTTCCATTGACGTCTGTAACGGTTACGGTAACATTATTGGTACCAATATCTGCAGAAGTGAAAGCTGTTTTGCTGAGCGTACTGGTGGCAATGCCACAGGCATCTGAAGAAGAAGCCAAAACATCATTAACGGTCAAAGTTCCATTACCTCCAACATCCAATACCAAAGTAAATGGCTGGCAACTGATGGTGGGCGGTGTGTTATCTACCCCAGCTACAACTATCACATTACTTGCCGTAGCATTACATCCAGCATCTCCGCTGTCTCTCACTTTTACGGTATATGTACCATCAGCCAATCCTGTGAATGTTCCGGTGGTATTTGCGGCTGTTACAAAATCATCAGTGGAATATTCAATACTTGTGCAAGTGGTACAAGTTGCTACAACGCTTATCTGACCGTCATTGCCTCCCGGGCAGGTTTCAGCTGTTGGTGTGGCGGAAGTGATGGCGATGTCGCAAGACGGTATTACCTCTATTTCGTCTGTAGCAGAATTAATGCATCCATTCGCATTTTCGAATGTATATGTGATAGTATGAGTGCCCAAACCAGCAGTAGCAGGATCAAAAAAGAAAGATCCACCTCTGTCTGTCAGTCCAGAACCAGAATATACACCAGTGGTGGCATAATATTGGCCAAAAGTAAAACTTCCTGTTGCCACTCTTGAAGGTGCAGTGCCATTAAAGTCTTCTTTAGCAGTAGGATGTAGATGTCTTGTGCCCAGACTCTGACCTGAAATCATATTGAAGGTTACAGGTAGATATAATCTTCTGTTGGTCGCTGTATGAATGATCGTTATAATGTTTGGTCCACCTGTAAGAGTAGCTGTGGCGTTTGTCTGATCGTAGGTGATTGAAGGGAAATTTGTAGTGTTTCCACCAGATACACTCACGCTGAAATCAGATGAGGTGGTAGATGAGTTACCTTGAAAAACATCAAAATCTATGTGACCTGTGGCTACTCCACCATCTGCAAAAGAGACATTATCAATTAAGATATCATCAGTGGTACTTTGTATTACTCCTGTTGGGCTACCACCTGAAATACCGGTTTGTACCCCGGCGTCCATGTCTATTTGAGATAAAGTAGAAGAGAATGTCACTGTTGGTAATGCATTAACGGTACCACTCACAGCCACCGTTTGGTCAGTGGCACCAGAAGTGCTGCAAGTTATATTTCCACTTGGTGTTCCAGTTGCATTTGCTGCCATTCGCACGTAAATCGTGGTGCTGCTTACACTACCACCACTTTGGGTTAGGCTTACTGATGTCCCAAAACCTGTACCGCTGCTGGTGCTTATTTCAAAGCCGGTGGGTGCGGTTATTGTAACATTGGCTGAGAGATTGGTGCCACTGATGGTGAAACTTTGCTCAGTAGAGGCTGAGCCTGTACAAGTTGAAAAGGCATTTAATGTTCCTGTTACAACTAAATTTGGCAAGGTTGGGCAACCAGGAGAAAGCCCAGCATCATCAATAGTCCAGCCCTTGACATTTATTAGGTTAGCCCGAACATCTCCAGCATTGCAATAATTGGTACTGGAAGTAGAGAAATATTTGCCGGTTAAATTTTGAGAATTGAAGGCTGTTAATAAGGCATCATAATTTGCTACACTTAAAACGGTTAGGTCTATAAACTGACCAAAAGTCACACTAGGATTAAAAGTTAAACTGGCTAAATTTTGGTTAAAGGACCAACAATTAAAAAACATGGAGTTCATATTGGTCACAGCTGCAGTGTTAAAACTGCTTGGAAGGGCTTTGTTATAATTATTGCAGTCAATAAACATGCTTTCCATATTGGTGACCGTAGATGTGTTAAAGCCTTCAGGCAAGGCTTGGTTAAAACTACTACAGTACGCAAACATGTAACTCATATTGGTCACACTAGCGAGATTAGGTACATCGGTGGCAGTAAGTGCCATGTTCCAACATCCCGAAAATGCATCGGCCATACTAACCCATACCACATCTCCCCATTGCTTTATTTGAGTGAGACGTCCTGCATCGCCTGAGAAACCCATATTGATTCTTTGAAAATTGGTTGGGCTAATACTTAGATCTATAATGCCATTGGCAGGCAATCCTGTGATTGACAATGTTGTGCCACTAAAAGTACCTGAGCCTGTGGCACCACTTCCACCGACTTGTTGCCAAGTATAGTTCGCTGATCCCGAAGTTTGTACTCCAAAGCTTAGACCTGTGCTACTGCTTCCTGATAAGCTTAGGTCCCAACGGGTAATGAATGGATCATTCTGGGCCTGCAGGCTGCCTGCTGTAAAAAAAAAGTATGATAGAATAAGAATGGTGAATCGCAAAGAACAGATCTTGCTAATTAATGATCGGAATGCGTTCTTTGAAGCAATGCTGGAGGCTGACATAGTCGAACTTTTAAGGGTGTTAGTTTAGCGTACTCAAATAACCTGGCCGTGATTTCAGATTTGAAAAGCATCAAAAACTGAATTCACAACCGAACCTAAAAAGATCAGATAATGGCTTCAAAAATCTGGGATAGATGCCTGATTTCTGGGATAGAAAATAAAAATGAGAAATGCCTGCTGTCAATGAAGGGCCATCTCAAGGGCGGCTATCAAATCGCTATTTTTGAAAGGTTTGGTGAGGTAGGTGGTGGGAGAAACGGCATAAGCCCTACTCAGAAAACGCTTATTTTCATAAGCAGAGAGGTAAATAAAAGGAATATGAAAACGACGGTAAATTTCCTGACTCAGCTCTATACCATCCATTTCCTTCTCTCCCAGGTTAATATCCAGAATAGTCAGGTCAATTTTAATATTCGCGAGGGTTTCAAGAGCGTTCTTTGCATTCTTGGCTTCAACAACCTGGTAGCCGTTTTCGTCCAAAACTTTCCGGGTCAATCGCCTGTTCAGGTAGTCATCTTCCACCAACAATATTGTTTTCTCACTCATCTACCTGTCTTTATATCTTCTTTATCCGAGGCATAAAATTGAAACCTTGACCCCTTGATAATGAAATTAAATAGTCTACTTCAGGAGCACTCTGCTTCGTCGGCTAATTCTAAGATTAGTACCATTTATTAGTGATACCGCTGACTCATCTGACTTGACATTGGTAACATGTTTCATGTTAACGATATAAGACCGATGAATCCTTTTAAAGGATGGTAAATCCTCTAACATTTTTTCAAATACCTGTAAATTATAGGATGAGACTTCGCGTTCTCCATTTCTATAATGAATAATGGTGTAATTGCTTGAAGCTTCTAAATACAGCAAACTGGAGTTAACACTCATTAAATGTATATTCTGCTTCAGTTCTTTAACTCTACCCATAGTAATATACGTAATATGATTAGAAATTGATCCTTGTTCTATAGAGGATTTTCAAGAACCAAACTATTTCAATAGGATAAAACGCCAAAAAATATGGGATAAAAGCCGTTTTTCAGGGATAGAAAAGAGTGTTTGGCTCAACGGAAAGCCATAGTAGCCTAAGTTTAAAGTTCGTTCTGGTACTTCTTGGAAAGAGGCAAAGCCTGTTTGTTCACGAATACGCTCTGACTGTTAAACTTCTCTATTTTGGTTCTGTTTACAATAAAAGCCCTGTGCACCTGAATAAAGGAATCTGAGGGTAAGGTTTCAAGAATTCGGGAAATGGTAGAGCGGCACCTAAAGGTTTTTTCATTAGTATGTACCAAAAGATAATTGCCTTCAGATTCAATGTAATTTATGGCTTTGATATCAAGATCTACCTTAAAATCTCCGTCCTTCACAAGTAAAGTAACTTCTTCTTCTTTAAATGAACCATTAAGCATGGCGATCTCCACAGCTGCAATCAAATCGCTGTTTTTAAAGGGTTTAGTCAAATAAGAATAAGGAGACGTTCTTATGGCTTCACCGATAATTTTTGGATTATCATAAGCCGTAAGATAAATAAATGGCACCTGAGATGTGCTTTGAATGTGTTTTCCTAAACTTATTCCGTTTTGTTCATTTTCTCCCAGATTAATATCCAAAATAGCCAGATCGAAAGGGTTATTCCTTAACAGATCGATAGCGATTTCAGCATTTTTAGCCTCAAAAACTTCATAACCCATTTCATTCAGGGTTTTTCTGGTCAGTCTGCGGTTTAGAAAATCATCTTCTACAATCAAGATGCTTTTGGGGTTCATGTAGTGGTTATTTAAAAGTGATGGTCAGATCAAAGCCATGGGTTGTGCTAGTTTCAATTTCGGCATCAAGCTGGTCAATTAGTCCTTTAGTGATTTCTACACCAAGCCCTTTTGTCTTTACATTTTCAAAATCAAAACCTTTTCCATTATCCTGATAACGCAATTTATTCAATCCGTTTTCATGATCATAGGAAATCGTTATTTCAATATTCCCTTCTTTTTTATTTCGGAAAGCATGTTTCATACTGTTGCTCAATAGCTCAACAATAATCAGCCCGACCGGCATCGCTTTGGTCAGTGGTAGAGTAGCCACTTCACAAGTAATGGATAAGTCGATGTGCTTGTCGGTTTGCTGGTAAGACTCCAGAACCAACTCTGATAGCTCCGTCACATATCTTTTCAATTCCACATCGTCTACGCTTTCGTCTACATTGAGCTTTTTATGCAATAAAGCGATAGAGTGTATCCGATTTTGATTGTTTCTGATCAGGTCCTCCATGGAACTGTAACCCACCGACTCTTTTTGTATTTCCAACAAACTAATAACGTATTGCAAGTTGTTTTTTACCCGGTGCTGTAATTCAGAAAGCAAGATTTCCTTTTGCTCCACCGTCTTTTTCAGTTCACTCAGTTGTCGACTGATGATCTTATTCTGGCCATTGATCAACCGGTTTTTCCTAATATAAATAATAGTTGCTATCAGGATAACCACCAAAAGTGTAAGAACTAAAATCAACTGCAGACGTTGATTTCGGATGGTTTCCTGGTGTTTATCATTTTGAAATTCTTCTTCCAGTTTTCTAATCTCAGCGTTGCTTTCATTATCCTGTAAACGAACCAACTCGCTAATAGCTTTCTCCAAATTGGCATAGGCTGAGTCAAGTTGATTAAGCTCTTTAAATAAGAACGCCCTGCTTTCATAAATGAAATATTTTTCAGGGGCGGTAACATAATCATAATAGACTAAAGCGGTGTCTGTGTAAGCCAAACTTATGTCTAATTGATTAAGGTCATAAGACTGATCAGAAACATTAATATACGTAAAAAAGAGCCCTTCATAGTCTTGAATTCTCTTATAAACAGGAATCTGTTTTAAGAAATATCCGATGGCTTCCTCATCTTTATTTTGCCGGTGTAAAATAGTGCCTATCAGGAAGTAAGAATCTGCTTCATCTTTGTATCTCCCGTACTTAATTGCGTAAGGAATTGCCCTTTTTGCAAAATTTAAAGTTGAGTCTTCACTAGCCTTGAAACCTAGTTTTTCCAGACTCCTGATTTGTTCCTGATCCTGAGTTTTCTTTCTGGCTAATATACGATGAAGAGATGCCATCCTTACCAAAATGGTGCTGTAAAGCTCATTAATTTCATGGCTTTTACACAGAAGCTCTGCTAAATGAATGTATTCATAGGCATGCTCATAGTCTGTATTAATTTCATGAATTAACGATATATAAATAGCTGATTCACAATTCAATGCAAAGAAATTCTTCTTCTCAGACTGCGAAAAAACATCTAATAAGATCGATAATGATTTTTGATGCTGATTCCCTCCCTGAAGGGCAATAGCCTTTTGCAAACGAACTTTGAGAGATATTTCGAAATTATCAGCTTTTTCAAGAATAAGGAACAAACTGTCAGATAGTTTTTCTGCTTCCAGAAACTTATTATAAACCAGAAGACTATCTATTGTTTGAATTCGGGATTGAATGCCTTTCAAATCCTGAGCTCCTGCCGAAAAAAAGGCCGAAATAAGGAGAAGGATTAAAACATTCCGGAATTGCATACTACAATAGTAATCAAACTATCGATTCAAAAATAATCGATGGCCCGATTAAAGGTAAGAAGACTACTGAAAGTCTGTGCAGAGTTCAGCCAATTCGAAATTTAAAAGGTTTAAACCTCAATCTGCAATAACAAGAATCAAGGCTTACCTTTCTTGTTCAACGTGAATACGCCGGCACCGAAGACAATCGCTGCGAAACCTAGCATGATGTAACCTTGCTGTTGTCCCCCTTTGTTTGAAGCATCTATGTCCAGCCCGAATAGCTCGACATTCGCTGTACTGTCAGATAGTTTGCCGTATCCGGCAATTCCAATAAATAAACCGGCAAGAATTAGAAGAACACTTATAATTGATTTCGTTTTCATGGTAATTAAGATTTAAAATTTAAGAATGAATTTCGTCCGTATCTCTTCTGGTTTTCAACATGGAAGTACCCGATAAGAAAAAAATTAAACCTCCTATGGAAAGAGCCCAAGGGCTTATATTAACCAGGTTTGTCCCAAAAACACCAGGTAAACCTAGAACGAGACCGATAACACCCAATACCAGTAATGCGATAGCTGTTGTCTTAATCATAATTTGAGTTTTTTTGAGGTTGACTCAAAAAACTCTGTTCCTGCATCGCCCTTGTCTCAATTTCTTCTGATTGAGGCGTAAAGTCTACAATTCATCAAAACAAAAAACACCCGCCCCAAACAGGGCAGGCGTTTCTGATTCTAGCTATTACTTATTTAACCTCTATTGCATTTGCATTCCCTCCATAGCACCAGGATTGCTGTTTCTTCTGAACATCTTCATATCCATCTGACCAAATCTCAATGAGAAGTTCAATCTGATCATCTGAGGGTTATTCAGACGGTAGTAAGTTTGAGAAAATCCTTCTCCGAATGATACCTGAGTATTTCCACGCGTTCTAAAAATATCGTTAGCAGAAAGTGTTAATGAACCTGCATTGTCTTTGAAGAAGCTCTTCTTAACTGCGATATCTACACCGTAGAAAGGCTCAATATATCCCTGAGATGAACTCTGTGCAGATGATGGAGGTCCAAATCCACGACCCTGAGAAACCGGTACGTTGGTCTTACCTTGATAATCACCTGACAATTGAATCACCCAGCTATTTTTCAGGTTAAAGTTGTTGTTCAACTTACCGAAGGCTGTCAATAGTGGTTCTGACTGAATACTACTTTCTATATTCTCTGTATTAATTCTGGAGTTATAGAAGTTAGCGTTAGCTGTAAAATCCCACCAGTTCGTCACTTTATTGGTAAAGGTTAGTTCCACACCATAGTTATCACTTGAGTTCGCATTGATAAAAGTATTGATAAGGTCTAGTCTGCCACTTATCGGGTTTACTTCCTGACCCAAATACTGTGTAATCAGGTTATTTGTATGCTTGAAGTAAGCTGATGCAAGGAATGTACCTGTACCAATAGTTTTACTGTAAGACAACTCGGCAGAAGTGGTAAATTCAGGAACCAAATCAGCATTTCCACGAGTGATGTTCAAGCTGTCGCTATAGTCCACAAACGGAATCAACTGGAAGAAGTTCGGTCTGTTTACTCTACGGGTTACGCTCATCTGCAACTGATCCGTATCTGTCAAATCTTTGCTCAGGAATATTGACGGGAATAAGCTGATCGGGAAACTATTGCTGAACGACTCATTTGTATTCAATAACTCACCGGTATAGAAAGAGCTTTCTGCACGAAGACCTGTTTTATAGTTGAAGGCATTACCTACTTTGCCGCTAACAGAAACGTAGGCTGCATAAACGCTGTTATCGCTATCAAAATTGATTGAAGCTGAAGTAACATCCTGATAAACATCTGAACCTACCGGCTTAAGAGTGTTATCATTCAAATTACTCAAGGTATTCAACTGAGCTCTTATACCAGTTTCAAACTGACCGTCATTTTTCAATGGCTTCACATAATCCGTCTGGAAGGTCATAAATCTGTTTGCTCCCTCTCCTATTTGCTTTTGAATCTGAGTTCCGGTAATTAAACCTCCATCAGTCAGATAGTTCGTAGTGTAAATTCCATCGTTTCCGTTAGTACCACCAAAGTAATTGAAGTCCATCGTCAGCTGCTCACCCTCTGTGGCAAAGTTCTGTCTGAAACCTAGCTGCAAACCTTTCGGTCTGAATTGTCTTGAACTTTCTGATAAACGATTACTCACTGAAGAAACTCCATTAATCGTGTTGGTAATCATGATATCTTCATAAGGATTGAAGTTTCCACCTCCCATTACGCCTCCAATACTAAAAGAAGTTTTACTGGAAAGGTCATAATCAATAGCCAGGCGACCAAAACCCATCATGCCTTTGGTTTCACTGGTGATATCCTGATAACTCATAGCATCAATACCTCCGATAGAGCTGGTTCTTTGGCTATATCCTGTAGTATTTCGGTTCATCAGATTACCCATACCCATCAGTGATACATTGAACTTACCTTGTCTAAGATTCAGACTGGTCATGGTATTGGCACCCATATAATTATCGGCACCGATATTTACCATTCCATTAAATCCGCTTTTACGGTTTTTCTTCAAAACCAGGTTAAGAATACCCGCCATACTGCCAGAAGCATCATATTTGGCTGAAGGGTTAGTAATTACCTCCACTTTCTCAATGGCATCGGCCGGGATCTGCTCCAATGTCAAGGTCGTTGGTCTGCCATCAATAAATAGCGTAGGAGCCGCATTTCTCAACTTCACATTTCCATCAATATCAACCTGAAGCGAAGGAATGTTTCTCATCACATCAACAGCCGTTCCACCCGCAGTCACGATATTCTTTTCAACATTGAAAATCTTCTTGTCAATGTCCATTTCCATTAAAGCCTTAGCAGCCTTTACCGTAACGCCATCAAGCATCTGGCTATCTGTTTCTAAAGTCAGTTCACCCAGATCTTTATTAAAGCCGGCCATAATTTTCTGAATCACAGCCATATCAGGAGCTTGCCCTGGTTTCATTCCGCTGAACAAGGAAGGATCTGGTCGGTCAAACTGTACCGGTACTTCAAGTTCTTTGAAACCAACCGAGCTGATTTTTAATTTAATCGGGCTCATGATTGGCAGGCCTTCAAAAGAGAACTTACCATCCATATCGGTCGTTTGTGCTTTCACTACCACTTCTTTTGTGGAATTCGCTGTACTATCAAATTCTGATTTTAATACAATTACTGTGGCAAACTCAGCTGGCTGACCTTCAGGGTTCATTACTTTGCCGCTCACCTGCCCTCTGTTAGGGTCTTGTCTTGGGCCGCCACCAAAGCCGCCACCGGGAAATTGAGCCATCCCGTTCAGGGTGATAAGGCTCAGAAAAAATAAAACTAATCTGCTTTTCATATCTGTAATTTTCTAGAGGTTCGGAGATATTTCCGTTTGTTTCTGAGACAAAAGTAGATTGGACTTTAAGGCCTTGCAACAAAGTGTATATCGATGGGATAAAAGTGTATACCGATTTCATCCTTAACTGGAAAAAGGACTCGAAATCAATCACTTAACAGAACCAAAAACGTCTACAACTTTAGATCTTCGGCGTAGCTTTTACCGATAGGAAGCTCTGTTTCGCCAATAAAAAGAGACGACTTATTGAAGCTTGTCACCTGTGATTTATTAACCAGATAGGAGTTGTGTATTCTTTCAAAAGCAGCTACAGAAAGCCGGTTTTCCATTCCTTTCAAATTACTTCTGGTCAGAACTGGATGAACCCGGTTTTTTAAATGGATTTTGACGTAATCTTTTAATCCTTCAATGTAGAGGATTTCATTGTAGAGTAGTTTGACTTTTTTATATTCCACCGTAATGGTAATGGAGTCCTCGGAGCTGGTAGTACCTTGACCGGCCATTAAATCCATTTGATTTTTAACTTTTTCTATGGCTTGAGCCAACCGCTCTTTGCGAATGGGCTTCATTAGGTAATCTATGGCATTCAGTTCAAAACCCTCCAAAGCATATTGTTGGTAAGCCGTGGTAAATATAAAGAGAGGGGGCTTTTTCAGATTTCTCAACAGGTCAGTCCCTAGCATTTCGGGCATTTGAATATCAGAGAAAATGAGATCAACTTGATTATCATGAAGAAAGTCTAAAGCTGTATGCGGATTGGTAAACTTACCCAAAACCTCCACTTCCTTAAAATCGAGAAGATCATCCTCAAGAATTTCAAGAGCAAAGGGCTCGTCGTCAATCAATATGCACTTAATTCTCATTGACCTCCAATTGCATGGCTACTTTGAAATAGCCGTCTTTTTCTTCAATCTCTAATTGATGACGACCCGGATAGAGCAGATCAAGTCTTCTTTTTACATTTTGAATACCCACGCCCTCATTTTCAAGAGAGTTACCGGGATTGAGAATCTTATTCTTACAGGTGAATAAAATACCATTGGCAGTCTTCTCAATTTGCATTTTTATTTCCGGGGTATTTTTACCGTCCACACCATACTTGAAGGCATTCTCTACAAAATGGATAAAGAGCAAGGGTGCTATATGAAGTGTTTCAGCTGACGGATCAACCTGAAATTCTACCTGAGCATCTGCCTGAATGCGAAGCGACTGCAGATTGATATAATTTTTCAAATGCTCCACTTCTTTTTTGATACTCACTTTTTCAGTATCAACATCATAAATGATGTACCTCAATACCTCCGAAAGCTTCATGATTGATTCCTCAGAGTCTTCTGATTTTTTCCGTACCAGCCAGCGAATGTTATTCAGTGTATTGAAAAGAAAATGAGGACTGATTTGAAGTTTTAACATACTGAGCTCGGCCTCCACCTTCTGAAACTCAATTTTGCGACTTATTTCTCTTTCTCTCCTTTTCTCATTCAGAAGATGAAGAATATTACTAATAAGGATGGTTAAAGAGTAAAAAAGCAAAGGAAAGACAAAACGAAACGTGTTTCTCCAGTCCTCATTCTCTCCGGGCCCCTGGCGATCTTCAAGCGGTATTTGAGGAATTACTACGAAGCGAAAAACCCCGATATTATAATTGTAATATAAAACAAAACCCAGAAGGACAACCAAAGTATATAGCCACCAAAAACGCCTGTTCAACAGCTTCGGGGCTACCCAAAGGAGATTGCCATAAAAGATACCACAAAGAAAAAGAGTAAAAAGAACCGGAATGAAGAGGAACACCTTATTGGTGCTTAGAAGCTCTTCCGGTTTGAAAATGAAATTGAGAAAAGGCAGACTAAAAATAAACAGCCATGAAATGACATGAATGAGGATAGTTCTGCTGTTTTTGGTGTTCATCGGGTTGATTGGTCTCAAAATATCGCCCGCAATTTAAGAGACTCTTTAAGATTTCAGCACTGCTCCACCAATTTTCAGCATCAGCTCATGTCAATTCAGGCTGTTTCTACTCACTACCCCACTATGATAAGGCGGCATTACCCTCATATCTTCTGATGATACTCTTGGATAGGTCTGCAAGAAAAAGTCGGGAGAGCTCGACTGATGAGCCGGCTCTCTCTACAACTTCTTCGTTCTTGAATGAAACCACATTCACCTCAACACCCGCTCTTTTAATCAGTTTTATCAGATCAAAGCTGTCTTTGTGTTTGAAATTCATACCCAACCCTTCAGGAATATAAATTTCGTCAATCTGATTAACCTCCAGGTAAGTTTTCAAAACATGACTCCTCATCGATGTGAGAATGTCTGTTTTCATGGTTATAACCCGCGAATCATACTTGCTTCTGAAGAGATCGCAGGCTTTAAGATAGTCTTCATTCTGAAGTTCGTGGATTACCCTTTTCTTATTGTAGAACAAAAGGTCCATTATGGAATTCGGCGTGAAAATGCCATGGAGAAGAACAATTTGAAACTTCTCATCTTCATTCTCTTCAAAGATTTTCTTTAAAAGAAGAATCGGATTTACGCTGAAGTCGTTCGGAACCAATATTTTTTTCATCTGTAACTGTTGTTAATTGATTCAACAATATTCATCAGATGAAATTAGACGGACTTTAAACTGAGATTAAAAGACCGTTAGATAATTAACCGGAAAATTAGAATGGTATTAGAGTTTATAATTTCCTACCGGCAGGTTAATCTGTACTGTAGTTCCTTTATTGAGCTCAGATTTTATCTGTAGGGAGCCGTTATGAATTCTAACAATATTACGGCTTAAAGGTAGGCCAATACCGTAACCTTCATAGCTGGCGGCGTTGGATGCTCTGAAATATGGGTCGTAAATATATTGGAGCTCGTTTTCAGGAATACCAATACCTGAATCTTTAATCACGATATGGACTTCGTCTTCCGTGGCTCCCAAAGCAATGTAAACCTGATTATTATTTGAGTATTTACAGGCATTGATGACAATATTGGAGAGTGCAAGGTGCAGCAGCTCTTCATTACCTTTGATTTTAAGCTTTTCAGGGTTTTCAGGCAAAAGGCTGAAATCAATACTGATTTTGAAAGTGTGATTAAACTCCAATAGATTTTCCTGTACGTCAAGAATAAGCTGGTCAATCCTTACCTTTTCCAGACGCTGAGATTTGCCGTCAAAACCCGTTCTGGCCAAATAAAGTAGAGCTTTGGTTTTTTTATCCAGCTTCTCAGCCTCGTTGAGAATTTTGCTCAGCGACTTTTTGTATTGCTCCACTTCCCTTTCTTTTGAAAGAACCAAATCAGCTTCTCCAATGATGGAGGTCAAAGGCGTATTTAGTTCATGAGAGGCGTTACTAATAAAGTTTTTCTGAGTCTCAAAAGACGTCTCCAAACGATTCAGCATGTCATTAAAAGTGATTCTCAAGTCACTCAAAGGATCGTCAATAGCCGGAATCCCTAAACGGTGGTGAAGGTTTTCTGTCCCTATTTTCTTTACCTCCGTCACTACATTTTTGATAGGTCTGATCAACGATTTAGAAATGACGAAGGACAGGAAAACGATCAAAAGAATTCCAATAATCAAAGATGCCAACAAAAGATTCCTCAAGTAGGCAATGTGATGGGTATAGAAATAGTTTTCAGCCGAAACCACTACTACAAATCTCTTGTTCTGTTGGGTTTCATATAGAATCCCGGAATAAAAGGTATTTCCATTTCTGGCTTTTCCGGCTCCGTTACTAACTACCTCAGGCACCAGTTCTTTAGGAAGTGTATTAATAAGGCTATCGTTTTCAGCTGACTGGCCATCTACCGGTACAATGTACTCAATCTGATTCGGTAGAATTTCAAGGTACTCCTGCCCTACTTCTTTTATTGAATTGACATCATTGGGATCATCCAGTTTCACCTTAGCCATTACTGCCGCCCTGATCTCCAAACGTTTATAGAAGTCCGTTAAAGAAAACTGAGAGATAGAATAATAAATAAAACCACTCGACAGCACAGAATAGAGCACAAACGCCGTAATAAGAATGTATATAATTCTGTACCGTATATTCATTATTCCTGCTTTAAGACGTAACCCATACCTATCACGGTGTGTATTAACTTTTCAGAGCCGTGTTTATCTAATTTCTTTCGCAAATAATTGACGTAAACATCAACCACGTTAGTCCCCATATCAAAGTTGATTCCCCAGACTTCATCCAACAGTTCTGTTCTTGAGAGTACTTTTCTTGGGTTTTTAATGAACATCAGAATCAACCTGTACTCGGTAGAGGTCAGGGAAATCTCCTTTCCTCTCCTCGTGAGTGTCTTGCTGTCGTCGTTGAGTTCCAGATCAGCGAAAGTATACGTATTCTCTGTTTCGACGTTATTGTTGCCTTTATAGTCTGAACGCCTCAATAAGGTACGTATTCTAGCTTTCAGCTCAATCAGTTTGAAGGGCTTTGCCAGATAATCATCCGCTCCGCTATCAAGACCTAAAACCACATTTTCAGGACTTCCCAAGGCTGTTAGCATCAATACCGGGAGTTCTTTGAAGCCTTCCTCTCTTATTTTTTTACAGACTTCCAGACCGTTCATCTCTGGTAAAAGAATATCGAGTAATACCACATCAACCGTGTTTTTTTTGAGATGTTCTATCCCGATCAGCCCATTGATGGTATGCTCTACACGGTAACCCTCTTCTTCTAAGCCGGTTTTGATAAAATCAGCGACTCCCTTTTCGTCTTCTATGAGTAATATGGTATGCATAGAGCTGTTTAAATTGACTAAAAGTAAACCAATTTGAGAAAATTAAACTTCCAATGAGATTAGAATTGGATTAGAATACCTTTCTAGATAATAATTTCTCCTACGTGTCTTTTGATATTCGAAGCAATTTTCTCAATAGGCAGATCATCAGAATCTATCCCGAAAGGTTCTTCAATTGATTCAGCGATCAACTCTAAAGAAGCCAGCACGTAAAAGATAAAAGGTACTGCGGCGGCCACAAAATATCCTATGGAAAAGACATAGCCTACGGGTAGTGAAGCCACATAAACCACAATAAACTTTTTTAGAAAGGCACTGTAAGATCTCGGAATAGGCGTATTCTTTATTCGCTCACAAGCTCCGCAAACATCGGTAAACGTTCTGATTTCATGGTCGAGAATACGGTACTCCTCAGGGCTAATTTCACCGGCCTTAAACATGTCCTGTACATTTCTGAACATCATGGAAGCCACCTGATTAGGCCCGTGCTTTTGGGTGTCCATGCTAAGTTCAGGATGCTCCACCTCATCAAGCATGTAAGTGGTATAATCAGATCGGAGATGATGAAAAAGGGAAAGTGCATATAAAGGGATAGCTTCCTTAAAGAAAGACCTTCTTCGATGATCGTCCTCGGCTACCATGGCGTTGATTTTTATGGCAAAACTCCGACTTATGTTAACCAACGTGCCCCATTGCTTACGGGCCTCCCACCAGCGATCATAAGCTGTATTGGTTCTGAAAACGAGCAATAAAGAAAGTGCGAAACCTAGCAAACTGTGGACTACAGTAATGTTTCTTACCCAACTTTTTTCAGATAAATTGAGGTATTCCAGCTCGTAGTACGCCACAGCCAAGGATAAAATCGTAGCCAGTATCAAATATGGAAACAGTTTTCTGACGGTATCAGAGCGGTGTAAATAAAATACCGCCTTAAACCACTCCTTTGAATTGTAAATTTCCATAGCTCTTTCTGAATTTTGTCAAAGATGCATACTCCTTTGAATTCAAGCAAAAGAGACCTTACCAATTTATCTTAAAAGGTCTTTTCTTTCTGTTCAGATCAATTCAGGTAATATCATCCACATTCAGAGCATTGATCATCCCTTTGAAAATAAATCCATGAAATGGCAGAACAGAATACCAGTATAGCCTTCCCAGCAAACCAAGAGGACGGAAAGTTGCGTTTTGAATCAATTGCCCATCTTCCACTCTGAACTCAAGCCAGGCCTCGCCGGGTAGTTTCATTTCAGCCAACAACAGCAAACGGCCTTCCGTTTTGTTGGCATATAAAACCCGCCAGAAGTCGAGAGCGTCTCCGGCATAAATGGTAATGGGTGATGTTCTACCCCGCCTTAATCCCACTCCTCCGGCTGCTTTATCCATAAAACCACGGAGTTTCCAGAGCCAATTGCCATAATACCAGCCATTTTCACCACCTATAGCCCAGATTTTTTCTATACACTTTGCCCTGTTTTTAACCGGCACTTTTCGTTTATCGGTGTAGCATCCGAAAGTTGGTACATTTACAAATTCAGAAATATCACTTTCAAAACCACTGCTGGTGTAAGCGTCTTTCCAGCTGGAAACCACCGAGTTACTTTCAATTTTCCGGAAAGCTCTTTCCAAGGCTTTCTCATAACCCATAGGTTCAATATTAAGGATTTCATTGATACGATTATCACGACAAACCACCTCCACTTTCATACTATCCACCAAGGCTTTAGCGAGCATATATGACGTGGAAGTCACGAAATATAGCCAGTATGAAGACAGCCGGGGCGTCATAACGGGTACAGTGAGAATATACCTTTTCAATCGCCGCTGCCGTGCAAACCGGAGCAGCATTTCCTTATAGGTTAATATGTCCGGTCCACCGATATCAAAATTCTGGTCAAAGGTTTTTGACTCAAAAAGAGATTGAGATAAAAACTGAATCACATCATAAATGCCGATAGGCTGGCATCTCGTTTTAAGCCACTTCGGAGTAATCATGACAGGCAACTTCTCAACCAAATCCCGAATAATCTCGAATGAAGCACTACCAGAGCCGATAATAATACCTGCTCTAAGAGCCGTAAAATGGTAAGAACCTTTTGAGAGCTCCTCCTCCACATTTTTGCGTGATGATAAATGTTTTGAGAGGCTGTCCTCATTGACAATGCCCCCGAGATAAATTACATGTTTAACAGCCGTTTGGCTAAGCGTTTTTTGAAAATTCTCAGCCGACTTTTGTTCAAGATCGGTGTACTCATCTGATGAAGACATGGAATGAATGAGATAATATGCCCCGTCAATATCCTGCGGGATCGCTGAAAGCGTTTCTTCTTCCAGAAAATCAACCTCTACTACCTCAATACTTTTTAAAAGCGACTTTTGCGGATTAAAACGATCTTTATCCCGAACACAGCAAACCACTTGATGGCCCTGATCTACTAAAACGGGCAGAAGGCGTTTCCCGATATAACCGGTAGCACCTGTGAGAAGTATCTTCATGATGAAGTAATTCCTGCAAAGACAATTAGGTTCAGATTCCCATCAAAAAGGCTGGTAAGACATCCAATCGACTTCCAGCTCATAAGGCTCTTTCGGTTTTTCAATCGAATTTGGGTTGGTTTCTACCGACCAGTTATCGGTATGCCAGAAATTCATCCGGTATTTAGAAGGATGCTGCGGAATACCTGTTGTGGAGCCACCGTAATGCCATAAATCGAGTGTATCTGAGCTTGTGGGGTGAATCATCCACCACCGCATTTCGTCTGCTTTCCAGTCAAAACCATACGTATAGAAGCGTTTAGAGGCGTCGTAGTCGGGTATGGCTTCAATTTTTTCAGGTATATTTTGGCGACCGGTGAGATGGGTACGTTCGCCACCATAACCAACCTTTGAGATGGTTTCCAGAATTTCACCGTCGGCCAGGTTAATGATACGACCTATGCGTTGCAAATTGGGCGAAAACCCGGTCCAGGTTCCGATGTAAATAATCTTAGGGTCTGCAATGAGCCATTCATAATCAATTTCACTCAGACCCAGATCTTTATCACGCTGATAGGTAAAATAACCAACCACCGCTCCTACATTCGGCTGAATATCTTTTACATCAGGAACTTTCAAGCGAGCGGAGTATCGGCCAAAATGGGTTTCATCTTTTGAGATGATTTCAGGCCCTTTGCCAGCCCCGGCTTTTTCATTCGGGTCTATTTTGAAGGATAAAATCCGCGTTCCTTTCTCTGTGGAAGATTTCTTCCCCATTTTGTATTTGAATTTGGCTTTTGTGCCGGTAGAGCCATATCTGAAAAAAGAAGATTCGGGTTTATTAAAGTCTTCTTTAAAACCAGAATCATTTTTAAGAAACCAGGTCAAAAAAAGCAATCCACTAAGTGAAAATAATTTCAACATACAGGAAACTACAAATAGCTATGGATTATCGAAATGAGGAATAGACACAAGCTCTTTTTCCAGAGTCAATTGACTGATTTTTGCCCTGATGGAATTCAGTTGATCCTTTGTCAACTCTTTGTTTTTTGAGATGACATCATAGCCCTCCGGCGTAAATAATGTTTTTTCAAAATAGATCAATGCCCAGTTTTCTTTGCGATGGTTTTCAATGATTTCCCAACGGCTTCTCAATAGATGCAAAAGGCCTTTTCCACGCCATTCAAAACGTCTGTTGCACTCATCTAGTGAAGTATCAAAGCCAGTAATTGTCTTTTTCTTACCTTTTTTGATATACTGCACTCTATCCAAAAGTCGATCACTCTCAATGGTATAATTAAACCGGGGGGAGGTTTTATTTCCTTTCAGCCACATCGGAAAATTGGAATATTGAATATACCATTGACCTTCTAAATCCTTTAATTTTAGTGGATTCTGACACCCCTGCCCATTGGCGATAAAAACATTAAAAAGGATAATCAGAAGAAAACTATATGTTGCCTTAGGACCAATCACTAATTTGATGCTTGATTCTGACGAAGGGTGAGGCCGAGAAAAGTTCTTGGTTTAAACCCTTTCATCAATCCTTTTTCATCTGGTGCGGCAAAATAACTTTGTGTGTCAACTCCTTTGAGTTTCCAATCCAGAAAGGCGGTGATAAAGTGTTGATTGATGTTATTAATTCTTCGCTGATCCCAATTAGGCTCGGCATAGCGGTAATATTCATCAAAATGTAAGCCCGGTTGCATTGCCTCTGCGGGCGGCGGGTTTGGAGCTATATTATGACGGGCATTCGCATACGTCAACAAAAATCGCTCTGTAAAAACCGCCTCCTCATAAATAGCTTTAATTCCCTTTTCATATCCTGAGATATCGTCTTGATCTCCCGCAATAAAGAATGTGGGTACTTTTAGCCCTCTCAGGCTTTCGGCACTCCATACCATCCGTTCTTTTCCCCAGGGAGCCATAGCCACTACGGCCTTTAAACCTTCCGGTACTGGTTTGAACTCCGGATTATCCTCAACCAAAGGTGAGAGTAAATCAGAACCGCCTGAAAATTGTTTAAATCCTTGATTGAAAGCTTTGCTATAAGCACCTCCTGCCACATTCAAAACCCCATAACCACCCATAGAATAACCAATAATCGCCATGTTATCCGCATCTAAACTTCCTTTTAAAAAAGCAGCATCACCCTCTGATGACCTCATGCTTTCCAGCACAAAACGAATATCAGGCGAGCGGTTGATTAACGTACTGGTAAAGTTGGCGGCATCTCTGAAAGTTGATTCTTTGTGATCGATAGCTGCCACGATGTAGCCTTTAGAAGCAAGATTTTCTGTCAGATAAGTCATTAAATATCTGGAACCCACGTAGCCATGTGAAACTACCACAAGTGGATAGGACTCATTTGAAGATTTTATTCGGGCGTTTCTGGTGGCTCTTCCTTTAAAAGTGAAAGGAATTAACGGTCTCGTGGTATCACCGGCTGTACCCATGACTTCATTATAAGTGATAAGGTCTGTGTCGTTTGGATCTATTTCTGCAGGGTACCAGACTTCTACCGTCAAATCTCTGTCATATAGCGGAGCCTTTCCGTCTTTGGCATTCAGAATATCAGGCTGGTTTTTGTGAATAAACTGAAGCGTTCTCACTCCTACTTTATGCTGCCCTCTGACGGCCAATTCGGGGGCATCTGGCAGGGCGTCGCCATAAACAAACTCCTGAGCGTTTGCCACGCTGGCAAGCAGTATAATTAGAAAAGTAAATAGCTTGTTTAAGGTTTTCATAGGGTTTTAAAGTATTTGATTGGTAAGCCTTAAAACTAAAGAAAAAAGTATGGACTTGGCATATGATTTTCAATTGAAAGGGAACCAGGACCTTATTTTAACCGGCTTGCCGAAACCAGGAGCAATACCTAAGTTTACTACATGCTTAAAACGACTCTATTCCTACTACTGACTTGTTTGTCATTAACTGCACAGCAGAAGCCTAACATCATCTATATTCTGGCAGACGACCTTGGCTATGGAGAAATCGGCGTAAACGGTCAAAGGTCAATCGAGACACCGAATATTGACGCTCTGGCAGCCAATGGCATGAACTTTACTCAGCATTATGCCGGAGCTCCGGTATGTGCTCCTTCACGCTGTGT
Organism: Jiulongibacter sediminis; assembly: GCF_001306455.1. Classification (GTDB taxonomy): domain Bacteria; phylum Bacteroidota; class Bacteroidia; order Cytophagales; family Spirosomataceae; genus Jiulongibacter; species Jiulongibacter sediminis. Next base: position 976,832 of record NZ_LGTQ01000005.1, read on the forward strand.
TTTACTTACCGGAAAACATTTAGGTAATGCCTATATCAGAGGTAATGACGAATGGGCAGAACGAGGTGAAGTCTGGAACCTGAAAGCCATGAATGAAAACCCGGCTTTGGAAGGTCAACGACCAATGCCTGACAGTATTCTGACAGTCGCCGAAATACTACAGGAAAATGGATACAAAACGGCTCTCGTTGGCAAATGGGGCCTGGGAGCACCTTTAACAGAAAGTACAGCCAATAAACAAGGCTTTGACTATTTCTTCGGCTACAATTGTCAAAGACAGGCCCATACACTTTTCCCTACGCACTTATGGGAAAACGAGGAAAGGTATTCTTTAAATAACAAGTTTGTAGATCTACACCAAAAATTACCGGAAGGTCTCGACCCTTACGACCCTGCTTCTTATTCCGATTATCAACTTACCGACTACGCACCGGAAATTATGCACCAAAAAGCTCTGGACTTCCTAAATTCAACGGATGACGAGCCCTTTTTTCTTTACTACGCTTCACCACTGCCTCATGTTCCGCTTCAAGCTCCTGATCGATGGGTTCTTTATTATCAGGAAAAATTTGGTTTAGAAGAACCTTACTCTGGCAATTACTACCCAAACCGCACGCCAAGAGCCACATATGCTGCAATGGTTTCTTATCTGGACGAACAAGTGGGTGACCTAGTATCAGCCCTAAATGCCAAAGGCCAATTAGAAAATACCCTGATCATTTTCAGCAGCGATAACGGCCCCAGCTATGCCGGTGGAGCTCAGCCAGAGTTTTTCAATTCAGCAGGTAGATTTCAGGAAAAATACGGACGTGGGAAAGGTTTTGTGTTCGAAGGGGGTATACGTGTCCCAATGATTGCCTCATGGCCGGGTCAAATTCGTGCGGGCAGTACCAGCGAGCACATCAGTAGCTTCTACGATTTTCTCCCGACTGTTTGCGAGCTCTTGAAAACATCCACTCCTGAAACTGATGGTATCAGCTTTTTACCGGAATTGCTGGGCGAAGAACAAAAAGTACATGAATATCTTTATTGGGAATTCCCGGAATATAAAGGTCAGCAAGCGATTCGAATGGGTGACTGGAAGGCTATTCGTCAAAATATTCAGGAAGGAAATCTAGAAATTGAGTTATATAATCTTAAAAAAGACCCTGAAGAGCTCTATAATCTGGCAAAAGAGGAACCTGAATTAGTGAGACAAATGGAAGAACTCTTTCGCCAAAACCATCATCAATCTGACCTCACCAAATTCAGGATGAAAGCTTTGGGTGACGATCTTTGATCTTTTTACCTAATTACACGATGCCCTTGCCTTTACGGGTTCACTAAATTTGTCATTTAAAACCTAACCTAAAAAGATCATGAAACTAAGGTTTACCTTTTTTGCAGTATTGCTATGTCAAATAGCAGCGGCACAGATCACATTTTCACCTGAAGAGGAAAAGATTGGGGTTAATAAAACGGCTGGCGTCAACACCTCGGGTAATAAGCCTTTTTGGCTTGGCACCGGCAATTATCCTCTTATCCATCTGGATTCCAGTCAAAATCATAAAGTGGGTATCGGGGTTGGTTATAAATCAGGGCCCGGAATCACTTCTCCCTATACTTTTTCTGAGCATGCCAAGCTACATATTCGTCATGAAGGTGGACCAGGGAGCAGCTCGCAAAGCCAAAAAGGCCCTCACTTGTTATTGGATGAAGCCACAGCCAATGGAGCGGCCTCCATCCGCTTCAGACAGTCCACCTTGGAAACCTCAGGGCCTGCAGGTGGGGAAACGCTAGTTCCCGGAAGCCGATACTGGGATTTGAGAGGTTTTGCCAATGGAGCTCTAATCTGGGACGACGAGTTCAGATTAATAAATTCCGCCGTAAGTAACGACTTGTTGAGGGTTGGTGGTAATGGCAAATTCACCTTCAGTGGAGATGGCATCACTACATTAGAGATCAAATCAAAAGCAGACAATCTGACTTCTGTAATATCCTTTGGATCAGTCGATTCACTCAATACAGGCAATATAAGACACTTCAATACAGAAGGCGTTACTCAATTTGAAACCAAAGGAAAAGTCGCTTTAGCTCTTGACAATGGTTTTGCCAAGATTGGAAGTGATCCGTTGGCTCCGAAAGTTAAAACGTGGTTGGGAACAGGCGAAATAGCTGATGCCTCTGGTAACCTGATCAATTTTACTGGCTTACCGGTAGATGCCACCAAAATTCTTGATATCTCTGTCATGCTTTCACGCTCAATAACTATTGAAGGTATCGGGACATTTGAACAGACATACAAACTTTACAATGTATCTATTCTTAATAACATCGTAACCGTTGGCCCAGCAGGCAATGACGAAATCGGCGAACAAGTAAGAGTTTTTGTGGTTTATATGGAGTAGTTAGCTAGTGATTTTCTTGAACCGATCAAATTACATTTCTAAATTTCCAAGGAATTTGAAAAACCTGACCTTTGAATGTTTTCTTTAAGAAAATCCGCACTGCTGCTTATACTTCTTTCTTTATTATTTAATTCCTGCGAAATATGGGAAGGTATTCCTGAAGAAGTCAGAGATTTTGCTCTTGAAGTAGAAGGTCATTATGAAGCCCGTCAGATCAAATTTTCTCAAGGCCTGGTTAGAGAACTTTTGCCAAGCGACAAAAATGAATATTTCCACTTTATCAATATGGATATCAATCGAATAGATACCAACTTTGTTGAAGTTCAGCTCTTCTTTGATGAGTTTTCTGGAAAGGAGAATTCAATAGATACTCTGGAAATCATTCGAAAAAGAAATATTGATGTTCTACAATTTTTCGGAAATCAGGACTATCAACTTGAACTGTATTTCCAATATTCCATGTCTACTATGGAACTGGCTTTCTATCACCCTTCCTATTTCTTTCCTTCAGATGTCGTCATAGCTGAAATGAATAAGAAATAACCTGATGAACATATGTTATAGTAAGCAGGGAACAAATGACTGTTTGAGTGAAATTTATAGTCAATATCAAACCCGCTTAAGCCTCTGGCAAAGGTCTGCTTTTTAACAGACTGTTCTCTACTCCGCTCGAACTGACAGTCGAAAACTCAAGGCGTTTTTTGGTAAAATGTCAGGTTGCAGAAGAAAAATACTCTCGAATTAATAAATACACATTTCACCTTTTATGATAAAATTGAAATGTTTCAAAGACCAATATAATATGCACAGTTCTTCTGTAATGGAATTATTCTGTAAGGGTACTTGCTGTAAAGTTTGTAAATTCTTAAAGCCGTCATCAAATAATTTCTAATTGCCCCAATTGTCATGGGCATGGAACAGGAGATGATGAAAATTGACCTGAATCATTAATGATTGTTTTGAAACAGTTTCCTCCCGCTGATTTCATAATAATTCCTGAAACCGCTTCAGTTAAAATTAAATCTCCATTTTCAACACGAATATTACCATTTACTTGAAGCCGATCTACAGGATTTGTCGTATTAATACCAACAAATCCACTTTCTGAAATTCGCATTCTCTCAGGCACTAAAGCTCCATAATAATTCGGCCCCGTTAGAAAAGTAATACCTGTATGTCCAACTGAGTATTGCGTACTTGATCTTAATATTAATCCCTTTCCTCCTTTATTTGAAATTACCCCATGATCTGCATAAGTATCGAATAGACCGTATCCCGAGCCCAATCCATAGTTTTCGGCAAAATACATCGATTCCAGAAACTTATTTTCGCTAGGACCTGATTGTTTTATTCCTACAGTTCCAAAACTATCGAGATTCTTAAGGTAGACATAATTCCTTTCGTCAATAGATGACTCCCCCCCCCTAACACTATCTTCTACATATAGTTTTGTGTTAATTTCACTAGAATTTAAAGAGATTTTCGTCGTAACAATATGTGTTGATCCATCACTTATTGGTTTCAGACTATAGGGTACTTGACTAAAAGAAATAACTGGAAAAAAAGTAGCAAATGAAAGAATCAAAAATCTTTTTGAAAATTGCGGAATCATAAATTAGTGAGTATACAACTGCGGATAATGTTTGCAAGATAACTTAATTTTTTAATTGAAAATGTTTAACATCAATGTGCCTCCAACCAATTCTCACCGATCCCCATCCCCGTATCAATCTTTACTTTCATCGGGATAGCGTTGACCATTAGTTTGTGGACGTTTTCTTTGAGGATGTCCAGTTCGTCTTTGTGGGCGTCGAAAATCAATTCATCATGCACCTGAAGCAGCATTTTTGATTTGAGGTTTTCTTTCTTCATCCACTTGTCAATGTTGATCATGGCCACTTTGATCATATCTGCTGCTGAACCTTGAATTGGAGCATTTATGGCGTTTCTCTCTGCAAAACCGCGGTTGGTTTGGTTGCGGGAGTTGATATCTCTCAGATACCTTCTGCGGCCTAAGATAGTTTCAGCGTACTCGTTTTCCCGGGCTTTGTTAACGCACTCATCCATATAGGACTTTACCCGTGGAAACTGCTCAAAATAATTATCAATGATCTCTTTCGCCTCAGAACGGGCAATGCCCAATCGCTGAGCTAAACCAAAAGCTGAAATACCATAGATGATACCAAAATTGACCATTTTAGATTTACGACGCATATCCGAAGTTACGTCCGCAAGGTTTACCCCAAAGACCTTTGAGGCCGTGGTGCTATGAATATCTACGTCGTTATTGAAGGCATTTACCATAGACTCATCTTCACTGAAAGCTGCCATGATCCTCAGCTCAATCTGGCTGTAGTCTGCCGAGAATATTTTGTAATCTTCATTTCGCGGAATAAAAGCCTTTCTAATCTCACGCCCACGCTCAGTCCTGATTGGGATGTTCTGAAGGTTTGGATTATTGGAACTCAATCGTCCCGTAGCAGCAACAGCCTGATTATACGAAGTATGAATATGACCTGTCCGTTTATTGACCAATGCCGGCAAGGCATCTACGTAGGTACTTTTGAGTTTACTCAACTCTCTGAAATCTAAAATTTTGCGGGCAATGGCGTGCTCATTTTCATACTTCACAAGGATATCCTCACCTGTGGCATATTGACCTGAAGGTGTTTTTTTGGGTTTGAGATCAATTTTGAGATGATCAAACAAAATCTCTCCTAATTGCTTTGGCGAGCCCACATTAAACTCTGTTCCTGCAAGTTCAAATATTTCTTTTTGAGTAGAAACGATATCCGTTTGAAGCGTTTCAGACAATTCATAAAGCGAATGAACATCCACGTTGATCCCTTCCATTTCCATATCAGAGAGAACATGGACCAGGGGCACCTCTACTTCGTCCAGTAACTTCCTTTGGCCCCGGGCCTGTAGTTCGGCGTCCAGTTTGTGTTTTAGTTGAAGTGTGATATCGGCATCTTCAGATGCATATTCTGTCACCTGCTCTACCGGCACATCACGCATATTGCCTTGCTTTTTACCCTTTTTACCAATTAAGGTCTCAATGGAAACTGGCTGATAGTTCAAATATTGATCGGCTAAAGCGTCCATGCCGTGACGTTGATCGGGCTCAAGAAGATAATGAGCCAGCATGGTATCATATTGAGGACCAGCAACTCTCACTCCGTACGTTTTAAGTACCGAGATGTCATATTTTAGGTTCTGGGCTATTTTACCCACCTTTTCATTTTCAAAAACAGGTTTGAACTCATCGACGATGGCCTGAGTTTCCTCCCTTTTGGGTGGAGTAGGAACATAATAGGCTTCACCCGGTAAATAGCTGAAAGACATGCCTACCAGCTCCGCATCAAAGGCGTCTACATCAGTCGTTTCAGTATCAAAACAGAATTCATCCTGTGCCTGAAGATACTTTATAAGCTCGGCACGCTTCTCTTTGGAATCTATGCAGTAATACCGGTGATCCTTTGTCTCAATGGTTTGAATAACAGCCGGGAGGCCGGGTTCTGCCACGGCCACATCCGCACTGGTACCACCGAACAAATCCATTTGAGAAGACTCCACCGTTGCAGACTTTTTGACTTTTGCAGGAGCAGCAGTACTAACCGTCGCCGGTTCATCACTTGAGCTTTCTCCCGGCAGCATTCTCCTTTTCAGTGTTCTGAACTCCATTTCATCCAGAAATGCTGCCAACTCTTCTTTAGAGTATTCTTCAACCTTTAATCTTTCTTCATCAAAAGCAATGGGTACGTTGATATCAATCCTAGCAAGCTCTTTTGAGAGCAAGGCGGATTCTCTTCCATCACGTACCTTCTCTCCTATTTTTCCTTTGATTTCATCTGCATGCTCCAAAAGGCCCTCTACACTGCCGTATTCTTTTAGGTATTTCAATGCCGTTTTCTCACCCACTCCGGGTATTCCTGGAATGTTATCCACCTTATCGCCCATCAGGCCAAGCATATCCACCACCTGATCAATATGATCAATGCCCCATTTAGCTTTCACCTCCTCGATCCCCTGCTTTTCTATCGCATTTCCCATAAAAGCCGGCTTATATAGGAAGATATGCTCCTCCACGAGCTGGCCATAATCTTTATCGGGCGTGTACATATAGACCTCAAAATCTTCTCGTGCAGCTTTTTTGGCAATGGTACCAATGATATCATCGGCCTCATAGCCGTCAAGTTCAAGCAGCTCAACATTCATCGCCTTGGCCAACCTTTTCACCAACGGAATAGCAATACCAATATCCTCCGGCATTTCTTCACGATTCGCCTTATACTCTGGAAAGCGAACATGTCTGAAAGTAGGTGCTTTGGTATCAAAAACGATCGCAATATGGCTTGGATTTTCCTTTCTAAAAACCTCCAAAAGGGTATTGGTAAAACCAAAAACAGCTGAGGTATTCATTCCGGTTGTGGTAATTCTCGGGTTTTTGATGAATGCAAAATGTGCTCTGTAGATAAGGGCCATTGCATCAAGCAAAAAGAGTTTTTTAGAAGGCATCGGGGTTGAGATTTGATGAAAAATAAGTCTTCAATATTCGTTAATTTTACGCTCTATTAAAACCGAATGCTCAGATAATGATCAAAAAAACGGCTCTTGTCCTCCTGCTTTCTTCCTCTCTCATTTACGCACAGCAAATTACCCCTGGCAATTACCAGGCTCGTAACGAAACTGAGCTGGTTGAGTTTGAATTTGTGCTGCCGCCAAAGGCATACGATTTTAATACGTCTGATCTTCTGGTGAAATGGCATGTCATTATGTTTGATTTGCTGGAGCAATCTACCGGATACACCCCAAATGTGGCGGGTCGAAGCCTAGCTTATGTCAATCTGGCAGCTTATGAATCCATGCTTCCTGGGCATCCTGAGTATCAAAGCCTGAGCGGCCAAATTCAGGAATATAAGCGACCAGAAGATTATGATGTGGGTGAGGAATATTTCAATGACGCCACCGCTGTAAACAATGCCATTTTCTCAATGGTTGATAAGATGTTTGCCACCGCACCGTATGTTTGGATGGAAAAAGTTTGGGCTTTCAAAGACTCCGTCAATGGTGTGCTTGAGAGCCAACTGGATCTTGTGACTTACCAAAAATCCAAGAACTATGGACTTGCCATTGCCGATCTGATTTACGACTACTCCAAAACAGATGGTGGTCATCAATCATACATTAGAAGTTATGACATGAACTACCTTCTACCAGCCTGCGAGGCCTGTTTTGAGATTCACCGTCAGGCTGATGTGGAAAATACAGGCCCTCTGCACCCACAATGGATTAACAACAGAACCTTTGTTGCTGAGAATAACACCGATTTCGGGATTAAACCGAAAGTTACTTTCTCTAAATACCCTGAGTCACCTTTTTATAAAATGGCCAATGAGGTCTACGAGGAGTCGAAAACCGTTAACCCGGGCAATAAAAAATATGTGATTGCCAATTTCTGGGATGATGCCGCCGGCTTTACGTATACGGCTCCGGGGCATTCATTTGCCCTGTTGACGATGGTTATGAGAAACCGAACCATTTCTCTTGCAGAAGCTACTGAAATTTATGCAAGGTTGGGAATTGCCGTTAATGACGCTATCATTTGCAGCTGGAAAGGTAAATACAAGCATAACCTGATTCGTCCGGTTGCTTATATCAATCGCTATATCGACTCCGCCTGGGAGCCGAAACTATTGACACCACCTTTTCCAGAATTTCCTTCGGGTCATTCAGTGCAATCTGCCGCGATGGCTGAGGTCTTGACAGCCACCGTCGGTGACAATCAGGAAATCACGGATTATTCCAAATTCTGGGTGGGTGAGCCCCGTAAATTCAACTCATTCTGGGAAGCGGCTGATGAAGTCAGTATATCAAGACTTTATGGTGGAATCCACTATCGGGATGCTTTAGATCAAGGTCAGGATATGGGAAGATTAGTTGGTAAAAACGTACTGGAGCATTTGAAGTTTAGGGCAGATTAACTTCAGTGTTATTTCTCCAAAAAATCTAAAACAGCCTGCCAGTCCTCCTGATAAAAATCAGCGACTTCTTCCTTTTCTTTTTTGCTGATCAAAGGTTGATTTGAGAAAAAGGAATCCGGTACAATTTTGGCCAAATACATGACCACATACCTGATCGTATCTACTCTAAGACGGTAAAATCTGTTCCTCAAATCTGAGGAATAAGGCTTTGAACGAGAAATGTTGACATATTTCATAACCCATCGTAAAGCCTTCAATTGGCGATCATTATACGAAGTGTGGACGGGTTTGAGACTTACTGTTGATTCGTCAAATTCCTCACCGACGTAGTCCGCCAGCTTTTTGAGAAACTCCAGAGGATTTTTCCGTAGATCACCATGAATTAAATAAAGCGGCGGATATTGAGTTTTACTTTCCAGAAACTCAATCTTGGGTCTATACTTGATTTCCTCAGGATCAAAAACAGACTCACCATTCTGATTCCACAATTCATCAAAACGAATATTGAAACCGTTTTTAACGATGCGTTTATAATGAGAAACGAGCCAACCACTCAGTGGTCGCATCACCATGATAATCCTGGCCTGCGGAAAAGCCGATAAAAAATCATTCACCTCCACCTCAAAATGGCTGTTGAGGTTTAGCTCCATGGAGACCAGATACCGCTTATGCTCCTTTTTAAGAATGATTTCCTTCGCCTCAGGGTAGCGATCTTTATTGATGAAATGCAGCTTTTTATAGGACGGAAAAATGCTTTTCTGAAGGTACTTGGTTCCTGTACGTTCCACACCCACATGAAAGTAGATTTCTGTATCTGAGAAATCGGTGGTAAGCAGTTTTTCTTGCAGATCTGCCGGAGTCTCGCGAGGCACTCCGTATTCTATCATGTAAGGAATCATCATAAAAAAGCCGGAGGGTTGCTCCGGCTCAAAATTACTTAATCAAACTGAAAAGTCGTTTCCATCGAATCTTATTGAGCAGATTACCATCTGCATCAATTGACATCCAGATGAACACAGCCTTTCCAACAATGTGATCCTCAGGCACAAAGCCCCAGAAACGGCTGTCGTCAGACTCATAACGATTATCACCCATCATGAAATAATAATCCTGATTGAAAGTATATTCCGTAATCGGCTGACCATCAAGATAAACCTTTCCGTCTTTTACTTCAGCATTATCATTATGATCAAAAGTGGTGATCACCCCTTTGTAAAGAGCGAAATTCAGTTCATTGGTCAAATCAACGGTCATTCCTTTTTTAGGAATGGTCACCGGACCAAAGTTATCTCTGTTCCAGTTCACTAAATCAGGTCTGTACGGGAATGTCTTATAAGGAGTCAAAGAGTCATCCGCGGCAATGATATCAGGGTAAATATTGGTCACGAAATCAAGACCCTGAAGATTATTCACCGCACTTTCAGTGGCATTGATGGCATAATAATATTTGCCATCCTGAGTTCCCTGGCCACGCTCGCTCACATCGTATTTGTTCCATAGATTCGGGTTGATGGAAGTAGTACTTTCAAGTGTGTACCATTTCTGCATACCTTCAGGATTCTCCATGGCTTTATCATTGACATAGACCTGAGCATCTTTGACACTCACCTGATCTCCTGCTATACCGATACAACGCTTGATATAGTTCGTTCTCAGGTCAACCGGGTATTTATCAAAACCACCAAACTGATCTGGACGCTCAGGGCAGCCCGGATAGTTAAACACCACCACGTCGCCGTTCTTAACATCTGTGAAACCAGGTAATCTGAAATAGGGTAACTCAATGGCATCTGAATAAGAAGGCACCTCAGTAAACCAGATTTTCTGGTGCGTCAATGGCACCTGAAGTGGCGTCATAGGTGTACGAGAACCATAATGCACCTTACTTACAAAAAGGAAATCATTAACAAGAAGGCTTTTCTCCATGGAGCCTGTAGGAATGGTGTAGGCTTCGAGAAACAACCATCTGATGAGTGTGGCGGCTACTACAGCGAACAGAACGGAGTCAAACCATTCTCTAATCGGGCCTTTCTTTTTCTTTTCTTTGTCTTTAGCCATTGGCTTTAAAATTTTTGGCGAAACTAGTTTAAAATCTTTAATTATATCCTAAAAAATGGAAGAAGGGCATATTTCCGTGATCAAAACCCTAACATTTGATCCATGTTTAAGACCCCTTTTTTGTCTTTTATCCACTCGGCCGCAATTACAGCTCCCAGAGCAAAGCCCTGACGGCTTTTGGCCTCATGCTTTATTTCAATCTCATCAACTGCAGAGATATATTTAATACTGTGCGTACCCGGAACAGTACCTTCGCGACTACTCCAGATCGGCACCTCATTGGCCTTTGCAATTTCCTGATTTACCCAGCTATCTTTTCCCTCAATTCCTTCAATGATACCTTCAGCAAGTGTAATGGCAGTTCCACTTGGCGAATCCAGCTTTTCGGTATGGTGAATCTCATTGCTGGTCACTTCATATTGGTTTTGACCGTTCATCAGTTTGGCCAATTGCTTATTCAATTGAAAGAAGAGATTGACCCCGATACTGTAATTGCTGGCATAGAAAAATGCTGCTTCGTTTTCATTGCAAAGCTTTTCAATTTCAGCTTTTTTATCCAGCCATCCCGTGGTTCCTGAAACCACTTTTAAACCCTTTTTCATGCAAAACTGTAGGTTATCAAAAGCAGAAGCCGGCGAACTGAATTCAATCACCGCATCCGTATTTTCAGGACTAATCTTCTCACGATCTTCTTTATTGGCCACGTCTATTTTAAATGAGATTTCATGTCCGCGATCCAGAGCAATTTGCTCAATCACTCTTCCCATTTTACCGTAACCCAATAACGCAATTCTCATATACTCTAATTATTTAAACTCAAATGCCAAACTTATACCCGAGGCCTGCATACCAAAAGTCTGCGGCCCTGCCGGTTTTATTTTAAATGAAATATCTTCACTCATGTCAAAGGTTTTCAGGTGGGCCGCCACATTGGCCTCCAAGGCAAAAAACAGCCACCCGGCCGCAAAACCAATGTAAGAGGCATCACGCCATCTTCGGTATTGATTTTTGGCCGACTGAAAAGTTTGGGAATTGAAAGAACCTATGATCTCGCTGTCTTCCACATTCACCTCTTCCGCAACAAAATAGGTGGTTTGCACACCTTCAATATCACCTGATTGTTTATTCAGTACATACTTTTTGCCATCGGTATCTCTAACATAAAGAATGGCATTATCAGCATCATTTGATACAAAAAACAGACTGCTTTGTGGCAAAGAATTGGCAATCGAAAGGTCAACATTATCGTAAAAAGCCAGATTTCGGCTCACGAAAGTGGCTCGCTCATAATGGCCTAGATACTTCTGATATTGCTGGTTATTTGCTCTTATTCCGTAATACCAGCCGGCACCGGCAGCTCCGTAAACCAAGCCTACTTTCCAGAAATCACGATTGGTAATTTGCCCCCAGCCCGGTAAAAATAAAGATCGAATGAAAGCTACCCGAGGTTTTTCCAAAGACGTGTATGGTTTCACACCGAAAACCTTCCCCATGGTTTTGAAGAATTTTCCGGTAGTATCAGACTTTGTCACTGCCTTTTTAACTTCCTTAATCGCAGCCTCCACTTTAACAGAGTCCACAAAAACAGAGTCAGGCAACACCTGTGCTTTCAGGCTAACCGAAAAAATGAGGAGAACAGAAAATGTGATTAGTGCTTTCATTAAGCTTATTAACGCCTTTCAGACTGCTTAATTCTACTTTTTAAGTCTATTTAACAAAGTCTCAAGCTCTTCTTTGCTTTTGAAAGGAATCTTGATTTCACCTTTATTTTTGGCATCAGCTTTCACCAAAACTTTCGTTCCAAACCAGCCGGCAAGTCTTTCCTGAAGATCAAGCATTTCCCGTCTGATCTCCGAAACTTTCTTCGGTTTTGGTTCTTCATCCCCCCCCATTTGCATAGCTCTCACCAGCTCTTCCACTTTTCTTACGGAGAGCTGCTCGTTAACCGTTTTACGGTATAACTTTTCCATGGCTTTGTCATCCTCCAGACCCAATAGAGCTCTGGCATGGCCCATCCCAATCAAATTTCCCTGAAGACCTTGCTGCACCTCGGCAGGTAATTTGAGCAGTCGCAGATAGTTATTGACCGTTGAACGCTTCTTTCCTACCCTTTCGCCCAGTTCTTCCTGTTTGAGATTACACTCGGTCATGAGTCGTTGATAGCTCAATGCTACCTCCAAGGCATTCAGGTTTTCACGCTGAATATTTTCAATCAGAGCCATTTCCAGCATTTGCTGCTCGTCAGCGGTTCTGATGTAGGCAGGTATTTTTTTTAGGTTCGCCAGTTTTGAGGCCTGAAGACGTCTCTCACCGGAAATCAGTTGATAACGTCCGCCATCTATTTGTCGTACCGTGATCGGCTGTATAATACCCTGAATGCGGATAGACTCAGATAATTCCTGAAGAGCTTCCTCATCAAAATGTGTTCTTGGCTGAAAAGGATTGACATCAATGGAATCCACAGAAATATGAGCAGAGAGCTCGTCTGTCACTATTTTCTCTTCTTTCACCTCTTCCTTGTCCGGAAGAAGCGTACCCAAACCTTTTCCTAATCCTCTTCTTTGCTTCATCATATCCTATAATAACTGATTAGCTACACTTAAATAAGTTACTGCAGCTCTTTGAGTAAGCTCACTTAAAACAACTTTTTTAAAATCTTTCTGGCGGGCCAGATAATAGTTTCTTTGAATAGCTGGCAGCACTAAATCTCCAAAATTAAGCTTTAGTTCCTTTAGTACAGCCTCACTCGTCTCACTGTCCGGTTTATACATCACCGGCAAAAAACCACAGGTCTTAATCTTTACCGCATCGACTAACCGAAGAACGTCCGGCAATTCGTTTAAGCCATAAAATTCACATTCTACCGGAATTAACACCTCAGCAAGTGCTGACAGAGCTTTAAATATTTCACCCATTTTGTGAGCCGGGCAGTCAATCACAATTTTATCAAAAAGATCAAGGCTTTCTTGGTCTATCTCACCGGCATTCTGGAAAGTCAAAAATGAATTAAGGTTAATTCTTCCCTTTTTTGATTGACTACACAATCCCTCCATCCATTTCCCCGGATCCAGATCAATCAATAAGGTTTTCTGAGTTAATGTGGCAAAGCATAGTGCCAAATTTAGACTCGTTGTACTCTTCCCAGATTGCCGTGCACCGTTGGCTATGATGTAGATTTTTCCCATTGCCTAATTCTGGTGCAAATTTGAGCTTAATTCATGGTAAAGCCAATAGATGTTCCACGAAAAATTCAGGAATGTTCCACAGCTATATTGAGCCCTAAGAACATTGTAGCTTTAAGTGAAAAATAAAAGCTCGGTAACATCAGCGTAAATTTCCTCAGCTGCAACTTGGCCCTATCACTCAGGAGGTCTGGTCAAGAAAATCAATAAACTCCTGTGGATTAGCGAAGAAGGTGGCCTGTTCGTCTAAGGCATCAATTTTAATCCCTGAATACAAAAGGTCAGTTTGCGAATCGGCGAGAAAGCTTTTCAAATTTACGATCGTATCCTCTGCAGGGGGAATAGTAAAAATTGTCATGATTCGCTTCGCATTTGTTAACTCAATAACGGGTTGAAGATTCTCTACGGGCACTTTCCTGCTCAGGTAGACACACTTTATATTTCTTAGTTTGGCGAGATAGCAGCTTAGCAAAAGCCCAATCTCATGTTCTTCTTCATCAAGCAGAGCAAAAATCATAGGCGATTTGGTTCCTTGCGACATCTCCTCTAATTCTGCATTTAATCGCTGGGCAAGAAGATGACTCACAAAATGCTCCTGTGCCGGAAGTGATTTACCTGCGGCCCATAAAACTCCAAGGTATTGAAGGAAAGGATATATTAGAAACAGAAAAGTGGCCTCAAATCCTGATTGACTTATTTCGTCTTCAATAACTGCTCTAATGGTATCTTCGTCAAGAGCCAAGGTTGCCGTAGCAAGAAGTTTAACTAAATCAGTTATCGCTACATTCTGATCTCTGGCAAACTCCAGCACACGATCAGAGATTTCTTTCTGAGACATATCAGCTATTGCCGATATCTTGTAACCTCTTTCCAACAAAAAGCTGGCGTTTATTAAGGTAACCAACTGATCATCTGTATAATACCTAATTTTTGAATCAGTACGATTTGGCATTACAAAACCGTATCTTTTTTCCCAAGCTCTAAGAGAATGTGTACTCAGGCCTGTGAGCTTTTCAATGTCTGAAATCGAGTATTTTCTCATGTTTTTTGCTTGAAGTTGAACTTAGATGTAGATACATTAGTTACATCTACATCAACGATTGTCTAACTGTAAACACTTCAAAGTTAGACAAAATAAAAACTAAACAAATCAAAGCTATGGAAAAACTTATGCGATTCAAATGGACAACTCTTCTGCCTCTAATTCTCTTCATTACAGCCTTAACTGGTTGTGATAAAGAAGAACCAGACCCGATCATGGAACAGACTTCTATTGCTGAAATAGCTGTAGCGACCCCTGAACTATCGACTCTGGTATCCGCTCTTCAAACCGCCGATCTGGTGAGCACTTTCCAAGAAACTGGACCTTTCACAGTTTTTGCACCCACAAATGCAGCCTTTGAAAAACTTGACCCGACAACACTAAATACCATTCTGAATGATCAGGCTCTTCTAACAAGGCTGCTACAGTATCATGTGGTTGGAGGTGCGGTTTTATCTTCGCAGCTAAGCAACGGACCCGTACCCACGCTCGAGGGCTCCACAATTGCTGTTGATCTCACCTCAGGAGTAGTTCTGAATGGTTCAGCCAATGTTATAACGGCAAATGTTGAAGCTTCAAACGGTGTGGTTCACCTGATTGATGAGGTCTTGATTCCCGAAGACTTCTTTGCCCAAACCATTACACAAATTGCTACTTCTAACTCTGACTTTAGTATTCTTGCCAGCATTCTTGCTCGTCCCGAAATGAGCGATCTGTTAGCAGCAGCGTCCAATCCTTCTAGTACACTCACGGTATTTGCTCCCACAAATCAAGCTTTTACCAATCTCCTCGCTACCTTATCAACTTTAGGAATTAATAGTTTAGATGAGCTGCCGAGTGGGCTATTGGCAGAAATCGTTCAATATCATATCATAGGAAATACAGTTCTTTCAGGAGATTTGAGTGAGGGAGAAGTTCAGACGTTGTTGAGTGAAGAAAGTGTTAGCGTTAGCCTGGCTAATGGTGTAATGATCAACAATGCCAACGTGGTTCAGGCCGATGTTCAAGCCATAAATGGAGTTGTACACGCCGTAGATCAGGTTTTAATACCCAGCTTTATTGCAAACGCCTTGGGAACAATCTCTCAAAGTATAGTTTTCAACCCTGATTACACAATTCTGGCAGCAGCTTTACGTAAAGCCGGGTTACTCAACACCTTATCAACTACTGACAATTTAACGCTATTTGCTCCAACGAACGATGCTTTTACCGCCGCAGGAATCACTTCTCTTGATGGTCTCACGGCTGAATCCCTAACACCAATTCTTCTCTATCATGTATTGGGAGCCAAGGTTACATCAAACCTTTTGCCTGCATCAGGAATTGCCACTACTCTTCAAGGCGATAATCTGTACCTGGGCTATTTAGGTTCTGGAGGAGTGCTGATCAATGGACTATCCAACATTGTTGCGGTAGACGAAGAATTAGGATCTGGCGTAATTCATCAGATTGATAATGTCTTGACACCTCCTTCCCCGGATGTTGTTGACGTCGCGGTAGCCATGAGTCAGGCAGAGACAGCTGAATTTACAGTTCTCACAAGTCTGCTGACTTCACCCGACTTTGCCGCTGTAACTCAAGCACTAAAAACTGCGGAAAACGTTACAGTTTTTGCACCAACTGATGCTGCGTTTGCCGAAATAGCCGATGTCATTCCAACGCTTACAGTTGATCAGATTACTTCAATTCTTCAATACCACGTACTAGGTGACAGAGTTTTCAGTACTGATTTGACCAATGGACAAACGGCTACAACTTTGAACGGACAAACATTCCAAATCAATTTGGGAGCCACCGCCACTATTACAGACAAATCCGGAGGCCGTGATGCACAGATTCTGGAGACCAACGTTCACGGAAGAAATGGCGTCATTCATGTCATTGATAAAGTAATACTACCTGAATTATAAAATGAGCTGGAAGGTGACTCCAACGAGTCACCTTCTTAATTTCTAAATCACAGTCCAATGTTTAATCTATTCAAATCGAAAAAAGAGAAGCTGCAACTGAAACATAGAAAACTGCTTGAGCAGGCTTTCCAAATGTCAAGAATTGATCGCTCAAAATCGGATCAATTACACGCGGAAGCGGGAAAAGTATTAGAGGAAATAGAAAAACTTTAATTCCCGTTTTTTAATTATTTTTGGGCAAACCCTGTTGAAAAATCATGCTTAAAAAGCCCTTTATCTTTGTTGTCGGAACCATCATTCTTGCTCTTGGTTTAACTTATTATTTCGGCCCAAGACCAGAAAAACCAGATCTGCAAAAAGAATACTCTTTTGACTTACCCAATGAATTAGGTCAACTCGAAGCCAAAATTACTCAGGAAGAGCAAAATATTGATGGTATCAAAAAAGACAATGAGGCTGAATTCGTTTGGGCAGACAGCATTCCAAGGGTCACAGAATATTCCATCGTCTATATTCATGGCTTTTCTGCTTCGCATGAAGAAGGTGCTCCTGTTCATGAAAATCTGGCAAAAAAATATCACGCTAACCTTTTCAAGGCACGAATGGCCGAGCATGGCACTGATCGTGGTGATGAAACAATGGCTGAACTCACGACCGATCGTTATATTGAAACTGCTGAGCGGGCACTGGCTATCGGTAGAAAAATTGGTAAAAAAGTGATTATTGTGGCCACATCTGCAGGTGGAGCTCTTTCCTTACATCTGGCTTCAAAGCATGACGACATTGAAGCAATGGTTCTTTATTCCCCATGTATTCAGATTTATGACGAAAATGCCGCACTTCTTGATGACCCCTGGGGGCTCAAGCTTGGTCAAATGGTACAGGGAAAGCCTTTCAATGATATTACTCCGGCCAATGAAAACCAGCCGCTTTACTGGACCATGCATTACCGTCTGGAAGCCTTAGTCGCCCTTCAAAATCTACTTACTCACACCATGAATGAAGAGACCTTCTCAAAGGTGACATGCCCGGTTTTTGTAGGTTATTATTACAAAGACGAAGAAAATCAGGATAAGGTCGTTTCAGTTCCGGCAATCCTCAATATGTATGACCAACTGGGTTCAGAACATAAGGTCAAAAAAGCTTTTCCAAATGCCGCAAATCACGTTTTAGCATCATGGGTTTTGTCCAGTGATGTCGCAGGTGTTCAGATGGAAACAGAGAAATTCCTCGATGAAATAGTGGATAAGACTACTCTTTAACTACTTTAAAGAAGTGCCAAACACGGCTTTTATCCATCAGTTTCAAAACATAAACGCCGTCCGATAAACCTCTTAGATCAATCAAATCAGCAGAAATCGGCAAGTCATAGCTTTTCCCGTTTAATGCTACGGCAGAAGCCCTGAGAAAGTGCTTCTCAATATTAACACGAAGAAAATCTTTTGTTGGATTCGGATAAGGAGCGAGATACTGCTCAGAAGCTAGAGAACTCAATACTTTCTGAACCTCCACCGTAAGTTCCGCCGAGCCAACACAACCACGGCTATTGGTAACCTGAACGCTATAAACACCAGCATTAGCCTGAGCAGCATTTTGAACAAGCGGGTTTTGCTCAGACGAACTAAAACCGTTTGGACCTGTCCATTGATAAGTAGAGCCGCCAGTCGCTGACAGCTGAATATCTGCTCCTTCATTTACCGTTCCGCCGCCGGAAGCTGTGGCATTGACAGTAGCCACCTCAATTTCAATTTGCTCCTCCTGGCTTTCAGCACAGCCAGTTTTTTGACAGGAAGCACTGTAAGTAGTACTGCTTGCAGGAGAAACAAGAATATCCGATGTGGTTTCAGAAGTAGACCAAAGCAAATTTCCAAGATCACAGGTTCCTGAAAG
The DNA here is from genome assembly GCF_001306455.1 of Jiulongibacter sediminis. GTDB lineage: Bacteria > Bacteroidota > Bacteroidia > Cytophagales > Spirosomataceae > Jiulongibacter > Jiulongibacter sediminis. Next base: position 995,285 of record NZ_LGTQ01000005.1, read on the forward strand.
GGTGATAGCCTCATCCGTTTCCGGGCATTTAAAATCAGCCGAACTGGTTAGAACCGGCTTTTGTAATTCCTGAATGGAGATATTGATAGCTTCCGATTCCAGACCTTCATGATTTTTGAAAATGAGTTGATAATCACCTTTCTCAATAGCTTCAGGTAAATTGAAACCAGACTCATTTTGAGTCAATATCATATTTCCACCTTCATTGATAATTTCCACGGAACTGATAGCATCTGATGAAGAGACCTCGAGCTTTTCACCGGCACAATAGTCGTTTCTGTTTAACTGAACCACCAGTTTCTGCTCCAAACCAAACTCACCTTCCGGGCTTATGTAGTTTGTGTAAAGGTCATATTCCTCTACGTTGATATCGTCATTTTTACTCCCCGAGTAAAGAGCAATGACTCCCCCACTTTCATGCGGAACTAAGCGGTAATTACTCCACCATTTAAAGTCGGTCAACTGAAGCCCAAATTCACCAAAAAGCTGATTTCCGTTTGCATCTAAATGCTGAATAGACATATCAAAACCAACCGCTTTTGAGGTAAACCACATCACATAACATCCGCCTTCCCCGTCTGAAGCAAACTTATGCGGGGTAAAATAACTTTTGCCTGCTTGTGTTTTGAATACCGGCTTTTGCCATAAGACATTACCCTGAGCATCTACTCCGGCAGCCATCATTTTAGTTTCGGTGAGGTTGGGTTCATTCCAGGCCATGATTCCACCACCGTTCTCGTTGGGACCGATATGAATGTCATAAGCATTATTTGTACCCAGCACCACACCGCCTGTTTTCCAGATGTTATTGAGGTTTTGATCTAGCTTTTGGGCGACAACCTTTTTTGGACCGGAGCCGGATAAACTGCGTCCCAAATAGGTAAAACCATCAATATTTTGAAAATCATCAATTCTTGACTCTCCTGAGAAAGAGTTATTTAAAACCGACTTTAAACCAACCAAATTTTGACCGGATAAATCATACTTAAACCCTTTAAAATCTTCAGGACCAGATTGCCTCACAAAAACGTCCAAAGTCCCTTCCCGTTTGTCGAAAGCAACTTTTGAGCCTTCTGCAAAAGCCAATTTTAAATTCACAGACTCCCCTTTTTGCAGGTCAGAATCGAACTTTTGAAGAACTAACTGATCCCCACTTCCACCGGGGGCATTATAAACCAGAAATAGATTTGTGACTGAATCCTCTCCAACAGTCAGCACCGCTTTATTGATATCAGAATTTAATATGCTTTGAGCTACCAAAATACCTTCTGAAGACATAAGCTCACCTGAATTGCTCACTTTAGTGATTCGAATATTCTTAATATTCGGCTGTGAAGAATTAATTATCTCATGCCAAACTACAACCAAATCGCCGTTCTGAGAGATAAATAATGATTTCGCGGCCAGTTGAAGGCTCACACCCGAAATAATCTTCCCTATTCTAAGACCTCCGGAGGTGAACTGAGACTCACCAAATTGATTTAACTTCTGTACATAAATCTCACCATTGCCTGACCTAAAGTCGGTCCAGGCGTAGTAACTATTCCCTCGATCATCCGAATTAAACGCCACATCAAACTCCGTAGCGGGCCCCTGAGCCATAGGCAAAGGAGTTTTGTCATTATTGTTCCATTGGGCAGTGGCCGAAATGGCCGTAGTGAGCAGCAAAAAAATTGTCTTAAGCTTCATTAGAAGGCAGGAAAGCGTAAATAAGCAATATTAAAGTATTGATAAAAAGGCCCAGCGACTCTCGTCCGAGTTCTATATTGATGGTTTTCATGCCCATTTCATTGAGCATCACTCCTTCCCACTGTTCAGGATAAAGGCTTACTCCCCAAAGAAAATAAACGATTGCCGGCAGGATAAATACCAACGATGAATCCTTGTATTTCATTTTACGCCAGCCTAAAAAGGCCACAATTAAATAAATGGGTATCCAGATATGCGGATCCGGGTCATTCCATTGAAAGAATGCGAAAAGAAGCATGAGAGCAATGCTGAGGTATAACAGACTCTTTTTTACTGACATAGCAAATAGGAAGATTATTTGGGGCGAATTTAGTGGAATTCCTGCACTAAAAATAAAACAGACTGATTTGGGGACCTATACAAATATTCTTACCTTTGTGACGGCAAATTACCAGCTCCTGCTGAATCCCCCAGGACCGGAAGGTAGCAAGGGTAGGCGGTTGTAGCGGTGAATTTGCCATTTTTTTTGAAACTTATTTTATAATTGTCAATCTGACATTTAAAACTATATCTCATGAAATTTTTTATCGATACAGCTAGTCTGAAAGATATTCAGGAAGCTCAGGATCTAGGTGTTCTGGACGGAGTTACAACTAACCCATCGCTAATGGCCAAAGAAGGAATTGGTGGTGAAGAGAACGTAAAGAATCACTACAAAGCCATCTGCGAAATTGTGGACGGAGATGTAAGTGCTGAAGTAATCTCTACTGATTTTGAAGGTATCGTTAGAGAAGGTGAAGAACTTGTAAAGCTTGATGATCAGATTGTGGTAAAAGTACCAATGATCAAAGACGGTATCAAGGCCATCAAATATTTCTCAGAAAGAGGGATCAGAACGAACTGTACACTTGTTTTCTCTGCGGGTCAGGCTCTTTTGGCTGCCAAAGCAGGTGCTACTTATGTTTCTCCTTTTATTGGTCGTTTGGATGATATCTCAACCGACGGTCTTCAATTGATTCAGGATATCAGAGACATTTATGATAACTACGGTTATACCACTGAAATTCTGGCGGCTTCTGTACGTCACCCAATGCACATTCTGGAATGTGCTAAAATTGGTGCCGATGTAATGACCGGACCACTTTCAGCCATTCTTGCATTATTGAAGCATCCGTTGACAGATAATGGTTTAGCCCAATTTTTAGCAGATCATGCCAAAGTGAACGGCTAAGTCTTTCATAATCATTTTTAAAGAATTCCGGTTTTACTCATCAAAGTTATATCTTTGCTGAGCCTCAAAACCGGATTTTTTTATGGTCATTTCTGTCAAAAACGCTGACATTTATCAAAAGGAACAACTCATTCTCTCAGATGTAAATTTTGAGGTCAATGAAGGCGAATTTGTTTACCTGATTGGCAAAACAGGCAGCGGAAAATCGTCACTTCTCAAAACGCTTTATGCCGAGCTGTGGCTTGAAAAAGGACAGGCTACTGTTGCAGGTTTTGACCTTCACGTATTAAGAAAAAAAGATACTCCGGAGTTGAGAAGGAAAATTGGAATCGTGTTTCAGGATTTTCAATTATTGACCGACAGGAACGTCAAAAAGAACCTTGAATTTTTTCTCAAAGCCATGGGCTGGAAAGAAAAAAGTCAAATTGATGCCCGTGTGGCCGAGGTTCTTGTTCAGGTTGATCTACCAGATGTTCTTCAAAAAATGCCCCACCAGCTTTCAGGGGGTGAACAGCAGCGTATTTCTATTGCCAGGGCTTTACTGAATCATCCGCAAATTATCATGGCTGATGAGCCTACAGGGAACCTGGACCCGGAAAAGTCACTGGATATTCTGAAGTTGTTTATGAAAATCAATAAAGAATCAAACACCGCTGTTTTGATGGCAACTCATGATCTGGAATTGATTGAACGCTTTCCAAGAAGAACCATTTTCTGTGATAAGGGCACTGTTAACGATCTTACAGAAAGTTTGTAAGATTTAATCGAATCTGAAAATTCGAATGCTTGATTACACTTTTATCGTGGTATATTTCATCGTAGCCTACAACAGGATTTTGTATGATATAGAATGAATCGCGGCGAGTAGTTGTAATTTTCTCAGAATCCTGAAAGTAAAGACCCAAATCAACATATCTGGGGTCACCGTCTTTTTTCAACCATTTGATGCCAATTCCAGCTCCTAATCCATAATTTTTTGTGGTCTTGGTATCTCCAAAAACTTTGCGGGTTTCACCTTCTCCGAGCAACTCGGTAACTTTTGAATTCACAAAAGCTGGTCCCGCAAAGAGATCAAAAAATGGATTAATCTTACTTGCCCCTGAAACCGGTCGCCATCGAGCCACAAAATTTAGCCAATAATAATTATGCTGATTGGTAAAGCGGTTTTTCTGGTAATAATCCACAGGATCAGAACCCCACCCAAGCAATCCGAACTCCCCTCCTACCATAATGGGAGAGTTGCGGTCTGATTTGGAAATAGGATTAAAAAGATAACCTCCAACTAAACCAATTTTAGAAGTATTTTTATCAAACCCGTCGAGGTATTCTTTGTAAGATCCTACGGCATTGGCGTTTAAAGGCCCCCAATACCACGATCCTTTGTCAACATATTGAGCTTTTGAATTAAAAAAAATGCTTAAAAAAAGTAAAGTTAGAAAGTACCTCATTTTGCTTTTAGATACACACAAGGAATAATGACTTCCTCCAAAGATACACCTCCATGCTGAAAAGTATCTTTATAATGGCTCACATAATAATTGTAATTATTAGGATATGCAAAGAAGTAATCGTCTGTTGTAAAGAAATAAGAAGTGGAAACATTCGGACTTGGTAAGCCATAATTGTCAGGTCTTCTAACCTCTATAACGTGGTCAGCTTTGTCAGACAGATTCAAGTTTTTGCCTTGTTTATACCTCAAATTTGTGTTGACATTCCTGTCTCCCACAATTCTTTTGGCATTTTTTACCCTAACCATCCCATGATCAGTGGTGATAATTACCCGACCTTTTTTCTCGGCAATCATCTTTAGCAAGTCCAGTAGCGGGGAGTGCTCTATCCAGGATTTAGTGATTGACCTGTAGGCCGCCTCATCGGGTGCTAACTGCTTAATCATCTGTGAGTCTGTACGGGCATGGGAAAGCATATCCACGAAATTGTAGACCACACAGTTCAGATCATTATTCATCAGATTATTGAAATTATCATTCAGCGTTTTGCCATGATTATTGGTAATAATCTTGTTGTAGGAAAACTTAATATCCTTATGCCCCTTGCTTAATTGCAGGCGTAGCAACTCCTCTTCATTTTGATTCAGTCCATCTTCATTATCTCCTTCATCAGTGACCCAAAGATTGGGGTACCTTTTTGAGATTTCCAGAGGAGTCATTCCGGCAAAGATTGCATTTCTTGAATATGAGGTGCTGGTGGGTAAAATTGAGTAGTACGTATCCTCTTTTTCAATTCTAAAGTACTCTGAGATCGTCTTGCTGATAACTCTCCACTGATCATATCTGAAGTTATCAATCAGAATAAAGAACAAAGGGCCCTCCTCTTCTTTGACCCGCGGTAAGACCATTTTTTTCATCAAATGATGAGACATCACGGGTCTTTCTGCATTGGGTTCACAAATCCAATCTTCATAAGATTCTTCAATGAATTGTGAAAACTTAGAATTGGCTTCCTGCTTTTGCATCTCAAAAACCTCTTCCATCGATTTATCAGAAGAACCATCAAGTTCTAAATCCCAGTAAACAAGTCTCTTATAAATATCAGCCCACTCTTCATGATCAATACGATCATTATATTGCATAGCCAGATTTCTAAAATCCTGCTGGTAACTCATATTGGTCTTTTCAGAAACCAATCGCTTATTATCCAACAGTTTTTTGACTGTCATTAATATCTGATTCGGGTTAATCGGCTTAATTAAGTAGTCGGCGATTTTTGAGCCAATCGCCTCTTCCATGATATGCTCCTCTTCAGATTTGGTGATCATAACCACCGGAATCGTGGGTCTGATTATTTTTATCTCTGCCAGCGTTTCCAAACCTGTCATGCCAGCCATCATTTCATCCAGAAAAACGATATCAAATCTGGTTTCTTTTACCTTATCAATGGCATCTGAACCACTGGGAACTGGGGTAACATCATAACCTTTGCCTTCCAGAAAAACAATGTATGGTTTTAGCAGATCTATCTCGTCATCTGCCCAAAGTATGGAATATCTGTTCATTGATTTAGTTTTGTTTCTATACTCTAATGCCCGATTTGCTTATTTATTGTCAAAATTCAGCTTTTCCAGGTCTTCCGGAGTATCTATGCCGAGACTTTCATAATTGGTTTCGCTCGCCATAATCCGATATCCATAACCCAGCCAACGGAGCTGCTCAAGCTTTTCGGTATTTTCAAGTACGTTTAAAGGCAACTTTACGATTTGTTCAAGTACATCTGATCTGTATGCGTATATGCCAATATGTTTATAAAACTCTGCATGGTCAAGCCATTCACTTTGCTCCACACCTCTCACATACGGTATTGTTTGCCTACTGAAATAAAGAGCCTGTTTTCTCATGGTCAACACTACTTTGACCACATTAGGGTTCAACAATGTTTCCTGGTCTTTTATACGTTTGACTACCGTTGCTATCTCCGTTTTGTAATCGAGTAATTCACAGAGTTCGTTGATCACTTCAGGGTCAATAAAAGGTTCATCTCCCTGAATATTAATGATATAATCATAGTCTGCTTTCAAAAGAGCATAAGCTTCTGCACAGCGTTCTGTCCCTGTTTGATGCATTTCTGAGGTCATTATGCACTTTCCTCCCAGCCCGGTGATCACGTTTTTAATTCGGGTATCATCCGTAGCTACCACCACATCAGTGATTTTCTCTGCCTTTTTGACCTGCTCATACACTCGTTGAATCATTGATTTACCACCAATGCTGACCAGAGGTTTACCGGGAAAACGGGTTGAGGCGTATCTGGCTGGTATTATTCCAAGGATTTTCAAATTCCTGAACTTTTCATGCAGCGAAATTAGCTAAGAATTAAAAAGTATTCAGATTTTAACCCAAAAAGCTCAATCAGGCAATAGAATTTATTACTTTTGTTTACAAACTTTCCTAATACATCAAGATGAAAACGATAACATTTACTTTTGCTTTATCGTTGTTTTTGCTGAACGCACACGCCTTCAAAACAGCGACTTATGACTCTTTGGGAACAAAGAGCGTCAATGAAGCCACCTATATCATTCACAAAGTACAACCAAAAGAAACTCTCTACAGTCTTTTGAGAAGATATGATTGCTCTTCTGCTGATTTCCACCGGTCTAATCCTGAACTGGGCGGTGGCCATAGCATTAAGGTCAATCAATTATTGAGGTTCCCAACGTTGGCCACAGTTAATACATCTACGAATATTGAAGCAAGCCGTTCGTTCGCGGAAGCAAACTTATCTGAAGAACCAAGTAAGGAAATCAACCGGGCAATGACTGCCATTCATAGGGTAGAGCCGGGGCAAACCCTTTTTAGCATTAGTCAGATGTACGGAATGAATATAGATGCCATAAAACAGCTCAATGGTCTACCAGACAATGAAATAAGCATTGGCCAATCGCTTCGTATCAAAACAACCGAAAAAAACTACAATGATGTCAGTGCAGGACTTTATCCACCAAACCTAACACCTGATATTCACCCTGATATAGAGATTGTCCCGAATGCCCCAAGAGGCGAAGAAGTAACCGAGCTTGGTATTGCCGAGGTTATTTCCGGAACCAGAAAGGGGTCAAATAAAATGCTGGCCCTTCACAAAACAGCTCCTTTGGGCTCTCTAATGGTTATTCAAAACGAAGCTACTAAAAACCAGGTGGTAGTAAAGGTTATTGGAAAGTTACCGGAGACGGGTAACAATGAAAATATTTTGGTCAGGTTATCACCAAATGCATTTTATAAACTGAACCCCAAGGACATTCGAATAAGGGCAAAAGTTACTTATTATCTTCCGCCTAGCTCATGAAAGAGCTAAACAAAAAAAGCCTGTGAATTAACACAGGCTTTTTTTGTTTCAATGCCAGCCATACCTTTGTCAGATGCAACATGAGGAGCTTTTTGAGCTATTAGAATACAAATATCAGCAATTTAACCAACCCGGATTTATTGAGTCTGACCCTATAACCATACCTCATCGTTTTAGAAGAAAAGAGGATATTGAAATAGCAGGTTTCTTTGCTGCAATTTTGGCCTGGGGCCAACGCAAGACCATCATTAATAAATGTACAGAGCTTTTTGAGCTCATGGATAACTCACCATATGAATTCATTCTAAATCATCGGGATGAAGATTTGAAACATTTCCAAAATTTTAAGCACCGTACTTTCAATGATACAGACACACTTTATTTCATAGAAGCACTCAAAAGCATTTATAACAATCACAATGGGCTTGAGGGGGCCTTCTCTAAGAAATTAAGTTCCAATGACGATTCTGTTAAAAATGCTCTGATTAGCTTTAAAGATATCTTTTTCAACCTGCCCGATTTTCCTGAAAGAACTCAGAAGCACATTTCTTCTCCTGCCAGAAACTCGGCCTGTAAACGTATTAATATGTATCTGAGATGGATGGTAAGGAAAGACGATAAAGGCGTTGATTTCGGACTCTGGGAAGGGATAAAACCTTCTCAATTGATTTGCCCCTGTGATGTTCATGTAGAACGAACCGCCAAACTTCTGGGTCTGACTACCTTAGAAAAACCTAACTGGAAAATGGCTGAGCAAATCACAGAAAACCTGAAGGCCTTTGATTGTGAAGATCCCGTCAAATATGATTTTGCTCTGTTTGGCCTTGGCATTGAAAAGTATTTCGAAAGCGGGATTTCATCCTAAGACTAGCCTCTTTATTCAGGATAATAGCTATTTTTGCCCCGCACAAAATCAAAGAGTTTGAATCTATCACTAAAAAGTAAAGAAGGCAATGAAGCCGTTATTGAGCTGAATGGTGCTTTAATCAGCAGGTTAATTCTTGGTAACGAGGATGTTATCAAATATCCGCTGAAAGAGGACGATCCTAAAAAAGGCTATCCTTCTGCCCTACTTTTCCCCTTTCCTAATCGAATCAAAGACGCCCGTTATACCTTTGAAGGCAAAGAGTATACGTTGGATATTAATGATACCGATAGCCATAATGCCATACACGGTCTTATTGCCTTCGAGCGTTTTGAACTGGTCAGTCAATCAGAAAACAGAGCTAAACTGAAGTACGTTTATCATGGACAAAATGAGGGTTATCCTTTCCCTTTCGAGTTCATGGTTGAATATTCACTATCAGGTCATCAGTTGAAAGTTGTTGCTGAAGGAATCAACACCGGAGAAACTAACATGCCTGTTGGTTTTGCATGGCATCCCTATTTTGGTTTTGGTTCTGCTCCAATCGGTGAAATGGAGGTTAAGGCTCCAAGAAGAGTTAAGATGGAGCTGAGCGAGCGAAATATTCCGACCGGTGAAAGCGAAACAGAAAGGGCAGGTCTAATTCCGTTGAAAAACACCATTCTTGATAGTGTTTTCACCTTACCCGAAGGAGAAAACGGTTCAGAGAACACGATTGAGCTGAGATTCAAAAAGAAAAAGCTTCTTGTTTCTCAAAAGACGGGCAAAAATAAGCTTAACTATTTTGTGCTTTACACGCCACCAAGCAGAGATTGCATCGCCATCGAGCCCCAATCTTGTAACACAAATGCCTTCAATAATGAAGAAGGACTGGTGGTCTTAAAGCCGGGGAAAAAAGTGAAATATGAAATGAGTGTTAAGCTGGAAGCCTAAGCTTCTGTCTTTATATTTGTAATAAGTGGATAAAACAAAACTCGAAATATTAGACATCTCACCTAGTCAGGTTCAGGCCGGTTCCTTTACACTGGTGCTGGGTGAAGAAAACGGCGATTTGAGATTGCCGATAATCATAGGAATGTTTGAAGCTCAGGCCATAGCCATTGAGCTCGAAAATATAAAGTCAAAGCGACCGCTGACACATGATTTGTTTGCGTCTTTTGCCCGGTCTTTTGATTACACCGTAGAAGAGGTACTTATTACAGACATCGATGAAGGCGTATTTTATGCCAAAATAGTATGTTCTGACGGTATTCGTCAGAAAAATATTGATGCCAGACCTTCTGATGCTATTGCTATTGCTTTAAGATTTAATGCACCTATTTACTCTGTGCAAAAAGTTCTGGACAATGCCGGTGTAAGTACCGCCGATCTTGTAGGCGAACGCTCTGAGGAAGCGGAAGAAGGGAAAAAAGTTTCTGTCCCCGTTTCAGGTTCAAAAAGAGCAAAGCCCCTCTCTGAAATCAGTATTTCTGAATTGAAAAAAATGCTTCAAGAGGCTCTAGACAAGGAAGCCTATGAAGATGCCGCTAAAATCAGAGATGAAATAGAAAGAAGAAACTAGGTTCTTTCTAAACCTTAATCCACAATTTTATTAAATTGAGATGCTTGACATTGGTCAATTGATCTTTTATGCTAAAAACCCTAAGAAATTTTCTCCCTGACCCACCCGAGAGCAGACAAGGCTTAAAACGCTTCCTGTCTTACATTGACATTTTAGGTCTTTTCCAAACCGACCCCTGGGGGAATTCTCTTTTCTTAAAGCGAGTTATTATTTTTGTTGCCGGATGGCCTACTTATTGGCGTATTGCAGTTGCCAACAAACTTACTATTGAAGGCGGCGATCAGCTTAAGAAGCTACCAAACAGTAATGTGCTGTTCATCTCAAACCACCAGACATACTTTGCTGACGTCATCACGTTTTACCATATCTTTTGTGCAGCCAAATGGGGAATGTTCAGAAAACTATACCCTTTCTATCTTTTCTCGCCAAGAGGTAAAACGTTTTATGTGGCTGCCAAAGAGACGATGAAATCCGGCTTTCTACCCAAAATGTTCAGCCTTGCTGGTGCAATTCTCGTGGAAAGGTCATGGCGGGCTAAAGGGGAAAATGTTCAAAGAGAAGTAGACACCTCAGCTGGAGATAACGTCGAGAAAGGATTGAATTATGGCTGGGTGATTACCTTTCCACAGGGCACTACCAGCCCCTATGCTCCTATCAGAAAAGGAACCGCCCATATCATAAAGCACAATAACCCCGTTGTAGTACCCGTAGTTATTGATGGCTTTCGCCGAGCTTTTAATAAAACCGGACTTAGTTATAAGAAGCGAAACACCAATCTAAAAGTCAGGTTCAAATCTCCAATCTATTTTACAGAGGATCAGTCATTAGAAGAAATCGTTCAGATTGTCTCAGATATTATTGAGCAGAATATTCCTGAAAATATTGCTGAATGGCGTGAGGAAAACTCGAATTCTTAAAAAAAACTAAATGCTCGCTGAAGTATTTTCATTCGCTTATCTTTGCTGAAACCATAGGTCATAAATGCGATCAAACAAGAAACTAGGTAGCTATCCGGGAATACTGATTACAGTCAGTCTAACCGTTGCTTTGTTTCTTATTGGCTTCTGCGGATGGGTAGCCTTATCATCGAAAGAACTCATCAGATACGTCAAACAGAATATTGAGGTACAGGTTTACCTTAACCATGACCTTACTCAAAATAGCATTGACTCTCTTCAAAGTATTTTTGCAGCTTTGCCTGAATTGGAAACCAAGAGTGCGGAAAATACCATTTCATTTGTGTCCTCTGAAAAGGCCGCAGAAGCCTTTCTTGCAGAAACCAATGAAGATTATAAAGATATTCTTGGTGATAATCCTTTTCGGGATGCCTTTACAATGAAGGTGAAAGAAGAAATTCTTAGCGAAGGTCAGCTGGCCCTATTTAAGAAAAAAATTGAGGCCTACCCGGGGGTATATGAAGTGGATTACGCCAAAGACTTTGTGAACGGAGTAACAGAGAATGCCAACAAAGCCTACTTGATTTTATCGGCTATAGTGCTCATTTTTTTAGTGGCGACTATCCTTTTGATCAACAATACCATAAAGCTGGCACTTTATTCTCAACGCTTTATCATTAGAACAATGCAGTTGGTCGGTGCTACAAATGGTTTTGTTCAAAAACCTTTTATCACAAAAGGGCTTATTCAGGGATTTGTGGCCGGAGCCATTGCCGCTGTTTTGTTGTTTATTACCCAGCAATTGGCATTAAAGCAGTTGGAAGGTTTAAGTCTGATACAAAATAGCGGGCTTATGACCGTCGTGCTACTAATATTACTAATTTTGGGTCCCCTAATTGGTGTTGTAAGCACCTATCAATCAATAAGTAGATATTTAAATGTGGATCTGGACGATCTGTATTAATCGATAAAAAAATGTCAAAAAAGAATAGAAAAAACTCAAAACCCGAAACAAAGGTGGATGCCGTCATCGACGAGTCTCCAAAAGCAAAAGTAGTCTCAACTGACTCCGCAGCAGCTTCAGAGTTAGCTTTTGGAAAATCTAATTACCGCTTCATGCTTATTGGTATAGCTGTAATTATCATCGGTTTCTTCATCATGACTCAAGATAAAGAAGAGTTCGGTTTTGGTTTTATGGGCATCACTCTTGGTCCAATTGTCGTTTTCCTCGGTTTTATGATCGAGCTTTATGCTATTCTTAAGAAAAAAGCCTGATATCTTACCATAAATGGATTCTATTCAAGCGATTATCCTCGCTATTATTGAGGGTATTACCGAGTTTCTACCCATCAGCTCTACCGGTCACATGATCATTGCCTCATCCTTTATGGGTATTGACAATGATAATTTTACTAAGCTTTTTGAGGTCAACATTCAGTTTGGAGCTATTATTTCTGTAATTGCACTCTACTGGAAACGTTTTGTCCAGTCGCTGCAATTTTACTACAAACTAATCTATGCCTTTTTACCGGCAGCTGTCATTGGTTTTTTACTCAATGATTACATTGATATGCTTCTGGAAAGTGTCATCGTTGTAGCCATTATGCTGGTCCTGGGTGGTATAGTGCTCATTTTCATTGATAAAGTTTTTGAAGGAAAAGAACAGCATGACGAGGTATCTTACGGCACTGCTTTGAAAATCGGCTTCTTTCAATGTATCGCTATGATTCCTGGTGTTTCACGTTCTGCTGCTTCGATTATTGGTGGTATGACTCAGGGATTAACCCGGAAATCTTCTGCTGAATTTTCTTTTTTCCTTGCGGTACCTACCATGTTTGCAGCTTCAGCATACAAAATGCTCAAAGCGTATCTTGATGAAACTTTAAGTTTTTCTTCTGAAGAGATTCAACTTCTGGTTATAGGCAATGTAGTGGCATTTCTTGTTGCTCTCGCAGCCATTAAGTTTTTTATCAGCTACTTACAGAAATACGGTTTTAAAGTTTTTGGTTACTATCGTATCGTAGTAGGTCTTATCATTTTACTTCTGGTAGCCTTAGGCTACGACCTCAATATTTAATGGATTATTTTGACGAGCAAGGCTGTGTAATATTGGTTGATAAACCATTAGAATGGACCTCTTTTGACGTAGTGAACAAAATCCGCTATTCCGGCAAGTTCAAAAAAGTAGGTCACGCTGGCACTTTAGATCCGCTTGCCACAGGGCTTTTAATATTGTGTGCGGGCAAGAAAACGAAGCAAATAGATACCTTTCAGGCTCAGGAAAAAGAGTATACAGGTAAACTGGTTCTGGGAAAAACTACTCCGTCAGTAGATTTAGAAACTGAATTTGATGGTGAATTTCCAGTAGAGCATATCTCAGAAGAGGATTTAGAATCCGCCCGACAAAGTTTTACCGGCTTCATAGAACAAACTCCACCTGTACACTCAGCAGTAAAGGTTAAAGGAAAAAGAGCTTATGAGGCCGCCCGTAAAGGAGAAGAGATTAAACTCAAAAGCAGAACTGTTGAAATAAAAGAGTTCGATATCGATACCTCAAACTTTCCGGAAGTTAGTTTTAGAGTCGTTTGCAGCAAAGGCACTTACATCAGGAGCCTGGTTTCAGATTTCGGTAAAGCTCTGAAAAGCGGGGCTTATATGTCAGAGCTTCGGCGAACCCGTATCGGTGAATTTTCTGTTGATGATGCCGAAGGTGTGATTGAACTCGCCGACAAAATCAAAGAATTGCGTGAAAGTCTATAAAAGCCTGAGTGAATTTAAAGCATTGAAAAATGCCGTGGTAACCAGTGGTACCTTTGATGGTGTGCATTTGGGGCATGGGAAAATCATTTCAATGTTGAAAGAAACTGCGGCCAAAACCGGAGGAGAAAGTGTAGTGCTAACCTTCTGGCCTCACCCCAGACTCATTGTTTCACCATACGATCAGAAAATAAAGCTCCTTAGTACTCTCGATGAGAAAATTGAGTTACTTGAAAACCTTGGGATAGACCATCTCGTTGTTCTTCCCTTCACCCGTGAATTTTCTGAATTAAGTTCTGAAAAATACGTTGAAGATGTTCTGATTTCTGGAATTGGAACACAAACACTGGTTATCGGTTACGATCATCGTTTCGGTAAAAACCGTGAAGGTGGATTTGATTATCTCAAAAACAACGCCCATCGCTTTAAAATTGATCTTGTTGAAATTCCTCGTCAGGAAATTGAGAGTTTGACAATCAGTTCAACTAAGATTCGTGAGGCACTAAATAATGGAGATATTTTAATTGCAAACGGGCTCTTGGGTCGGCCATATTCATTTGAGGGTTTAGTCAAAAAAGGAAGGCAGCTGGGCAGAACCATCGGTTTTCCCACAGCCAATGTTCATGTTGCTAAAAAGTATAAGCTCATTCCCTCAAACGGCGTTTATGCTGTTCACGTTTACCTCCGCGGACGGTCTTTTCAAGGGGTCATGAATATTGGAGAAAGACCAACCGTGGACGGAAAAGGCATCACTCAGGAAGTCCATATTCTGGATTTTAACGATGATATATACGGCGAAACCTTAAGGGTTGAAATCGCCGATTTCATTCGTCCGGAAACTAAATTTGCCAGTGTTGATCAACTTGTAGGGCAAATCAAAGCCGATTGTGAGAAAGCAAGAGAACTACTTAGTTAGATATTTCTCACATAACTACCCAAAACCTTAATATGATCCTGGTGCTTCTCAATGATCTTGCTAAGTTTTTCATCTTTATAATACCCTCCTACTTCCAGGAAAAACCAGAAATTAAACTCCTGACTGCCTTTATAAGGTCTGCTTTCAATTTTTGAAATATTGATCTCCTGTTCCTTAAAGTCGGTCAGGAAGTCTGCTAAAACGCCGGGGTTCTCCGTATGCGGTAAGCGGGCAATCATCGTGGTTTTATCATTGCCGCTTGGCTGATTCTCAAAGTTTTTGGCAAGAATAAAGAATCGCGTTCTGTTATTACTACTGTCTTCAATATTTTGGAATACCATGGGTAAACCAAAGAGTTTAGCAGCAATCTCAGAACAAATGGCAGCACTCTCAGGATCATTAAAGGCCATCTTAGCCGCTTTTGAAGTAGATTCTACCTGTATTTCCTCAATTCCCTGCTGCTCAAAATACTTATTGAGAAAACTACGGCATTGACGAAAAGCAATATCTTTTGAATAGATTCTCTTAATATCAGTGAGATGATTAGCCACGGAAGCCAGAGCAAAATGAATTGGAATTTTTAATTCGGCCACAATGCTAACATCCATTTCATTGAGAAGGTCAACCGTCTCATAAACGATACCAGCCTGATTGTTTTCAATGGGAATAACACCAAAACGTGCTCTCTCCGTATCAACCGACTCAAAAACAGCCTGAATTGAAGGGAGCATAATATATTCACTCAGTGCTCCGAAGCGGCTCTCAGCAGCCTGATGAGTAAAACTACCTTCAGGGCCCATATAAGCCACTTTTTCCGGCAATTCGATATTACGGGCAGTGGCAAAAATCTCAAGAAAAATAGCCTCGATAGCCTTTTGATCAAGGGCACCTTTGCTCTCAGCAGCCAATCTGCTGACGATTTCCTTTTCTCTTTCTGGTCGGTAAATTACTGTTTTGGTTTCTCTCTTGAGATCACCAACCTGTTTTACCAATTCCATGCGTTGATTGAGCAATTCTAATAATTGACTATCAATGCTATCGATACCTTTCCTTAGATCGTCTAAGTTCACTTTCCTTCTTCTTTTTTGTAATTATCGTCCCAGTTTTTGACATGGGGTTCATGAATTTTCCCTAAACTTTTACCGACCAGCAATGCCACAGTGGCATCACTCGTCACATTAACAGAGGTTCTTATCATGTCCAGTGGTCTATCGACGGCAAAAATAAGAGCAATTCCTGCGGGATTCACACCAATCGACTCTAAAACTATGACCAACATTAAAATTCCTGCTCCGGGTACAGCGGCAGTACCTATGGAGGCCAAGGTTGCGGTGAGAACAATCGCCAACTGATCACCCATGGTAAGATCGTTTCCGAAAACCTGGGCTATAAAAACAGCTGCAACTCCCTGATATAAACTGGTACCATCCATATTAATGGTAGCTCCAACGGGTAAAACAAAAGAAGACACATCCTTATCAACACCAAGGTGCTCCTCAACCCTTTCCATAGTTACCGGTAAAGTAGCAGCACTTGAACTGGTGGAAAAAGCAAGTAACTGAGCCGGAGAAATACCATTCATGAACTGGCGATAGCTTAGCCCCGCAAAAAGCTTTACAGCCGTAGGGTAAAGAATAAAAAGCATGAAACCTAAACCCAAAACCACGGTAAGGGCATATGCTCCTAGGGCCAAAAAGACATCTGCTGATGGTGCCTCTACCACCAGAGCGGCCAACAGAGCAAAAACTCCGAACGGAGCTGTAAGCATGATCAGGTCAATCATTTTAAGGATAACCTCATTAAGCCCGTCAAAAAAATCTTTAACCGGCTTTGACTTTTCTGGCTCTATCAAAATGATTCCGATGCCAAAAAAGACGACAAAAAAGATCACCTGCAGCATATTTCCATTAGAAGACATAGCACCGATGATATTATCCGGGATGATATCAACTAAAGCTGCCAATGGACCACGTTCTTTGGTTTCAGCAGCAGAAGCTATCCTATTTCCGGCCTCTCCTGAGAAACTCTCCATCATATCTGTACGGGTTCCTTCATCAATGAAACCACCTGGTTCAATTACATTAACCATCAACAGACCAACGGTGATAGCAATAACTGTTGTTATCAGATAAATACCAATGGTTCTTGTCCCCATTTTAGAAAGCTGGCTGATGTCATTCAGATCAGAAACACCTTTCACTAAGGAGGCCACTATCAGTGGAATGGCGATGAGCTTTAAGGAATTGATAAAGAGTGTACCAAAAGGTTTGACCCAGTCAATGGTAAACTGTTTTCCCCAGTCAAAATTTAGAATTAGAGCACCAAAAAGTACTCCGGTTACCATTCCGATAATGATCTGCCAATGCAGAGCCAGCTTTTTCATATAGTTTAGTTTGTTGAATGTTATGCTGCTTCTTCCAGCTCAGTCTCCTCTTCCTCAGGAATCAACTCACCGTTTTCATCCACAACGTCTTTCTCAATTTTGAGGTTTTCAATGATGAACTTCTGACGCTCAGGAGTGTTCTTACCCATGAAATATCCCAATATCTTGGAAACCGCTGACTCTTTCTCCAGAATAACCGGATCAAGTCGGATATCTTCTCCGATGAACTCTTCAAATTCCCCAGGTGAAATCTCACCCAATCCTTTAAATCGGGTAATCTCTGGTTTCCCACCAAGTTCCTTTATGGCCTTTTGACGCTCCTCATCTGAATAGCAGTAGATCGTTTTTTTCTTGTTACGAACTCTGAATAAAGGTGTTTGAAGGATATAAAGGTGTCCCTCTCTCACAATATCAGGAAAGAACTGAAGAAAGAATGTCAAAAGAAGTAATCTGATATGAGAGCCATCAACATCCGCATCGGTAGCAATAACCACCTGATTATACCGCAGCCCTTCCATTCCAGCTTCTATGTCAAGAGCATGCTGAAGTAAATTGAATTCTTCGTTTTCATAAACCACTTTTTTTGATAAACCAAAACAATTTAACGGCTTACCTCTTAAACTGAAGACAGCCTGTGTGTTTGGATTCCTGGCTTTAGTGATTGAGCCTGAAGCCGAGTCTCCTTCTGTTATAAAGAGAGTAGTCTCCAGTCTGTCTTCGTATTTTTGATCAGTAAGGTGATATTTACAGTCCCTCAGTTTCTTATTGTGCAAGTTGGCTTTTTTAGCTCGCTCATTTGCCAGTTTTTTTACACCTGCCAGTTCTTTTCGTTCACGTTCGGACTGCTCTATTCGCCTCTTCAGAGCCTCTTTAGTCTCTGAATTCATGTGAAGGAAGTTATCCAGATGTTCTTTAACAAAGTCATTGATAAAAGAACGAACCGTTTGCGAGTTCTCGTCAGGAGCAATATTGACTGAACCTAGTTTAGTTTTGGTTTGTGACTCAAAAACAGGTTCCTGAACTCTTATTGAGATAGCACCAATAACAGAAGCTCTGACATCTTCAGCTGCATAGTCTTTCCCATAATGATCTCTGATTGTCTTTACTATTGCCTCTTTGAATGCAGAAAGGTGAGTTCCACCCTGAGTGGTGTTTTGACCATTGACAAAAGAGGAATATTCTTCACCGTACTGATTGCCATGCGTCATAGCCAGCTCAATATCTTCCCCTTTTAGGTGGATGATTGGATAACGGTTACTTTCTTCGTCAGTTTTTCGCGAAAGCAAATCAAGCAGTCCGTTTTGAGAGAAATATTTCCTCCGGTTAAAGTTTATGGTCAATCCGGCATTGAGGTAGCAATAGTTCCAGATCAGGTTTTCAACATATTGTGGTATATAATGGTAGTTTTTGAAAACAGTGTTGTCAGGTACAAACTCAATAAGCGTCCCGTTTTTTTCATCGGTAGTTTCTTCTTTTGACTCCTGGGTTACCTCCCCTTTGTTAAACTCAGCCCAGGCAGTTTTACCATCACGAAAAGCCTGAACTTTGAAATACGTAGAAAGGGCATTCACAGCCTTGGTACCAACTCCATTAAGACCTACAGACTTTTGAAAAGCTTTGCTGTCATATTTGGCTCCTGTGTTGATTTTTGAAACCACATCCACCACTTTCCCGAGAGGGATGCCGCGTCCATAGTCTCTTACAGTAACCTTACCATCCTCTGAAATTCGGATATTGATACTTTTACCATGGCCCATCGCATATTCATCAATACTGTTATCAACCACCTCTTTCAGAAGCACATAAATACCATCATCGGCAGAGGCTCCGTCACCTAACTTACCGATGTACATTCCGGGTCTTAATCTAATATGTTCTTTCCAGTCTAGTGACCGGATACTGTCTTCATTGTATTGAGCTTCACTCATTTTGGTTTATGCGATAGTTTTAAGGGTACAGATTATGTATGGCTTTCCAGAAATATTTAAAATGAAGTCCAATTTCTCAAAACCGAAAATGTTCCGTTATTTTGCACGAAATTAATACTAAACCAAACCTCAAACCGGTTAAATAGTTTATTTAAAGTCTTTCTATGAAACTGTCCAAAGTTAGGAATTCAGTTCGACTCCCGAAAGTTCTAATTAGCATATTGATTTGTACTTTTTCCACATTTTGGGCTTCAGCCCAATATCCTGCCGGTTATCCACAAGGCTACCCTCAAACGGGAGGAATTCCAGGTTACCCTAATGGATATCCGGTTGGCAACTATCCAGGCCAAACCACTCCAACCAGAACAGGCACTCTTCCTACCGGCGATGGTATTAGAACGACTGAAATGACAGAAGAAGATGAGCAAGCTATGACTCATGAGGATTCTGTTAGAGTAGCCCTGGAAGAACGCGAAACAGAAGACCTCGCTCTTGAAGACTTCAGGAGAAAAATCTTTGGTTACAAGCTTTTTAATGGAAGAACTTTTGACCCTAATAGCGTTCTGAACATCCCTACGCCTAACAACTATGTTCTAGGGAGCAACGACCATCTTATCATTGATGTTTACGGTGCTTACACACAATCCCAGCAAGAAGTTGTGATCAATGCTGATGGATATGTCACTTTGAATCGAGCCGGTGCCATAAAGGTTGGGGGACTACCCTTTGAGGAGGCTGAGGCCAATATCAGAAAGGCCTTATCAAACACAATTGCTGGTTTTAGCACAGGAACTACAAAACTCAGAGTTTCATTGGGAGACGTGAGAAGTATAAAGGTTACTATTACAGGTGAGGTTATAGCACCCGGCACCTACACAATGAGCTCTCTCAATTCCATTTTCAATGCTCTTTATCGTGCAGGCGGGCCAAACGAATTGGGTTCGTTCAGAGAGGTCAAATTGATTCGTGATAATAAGGTTATTGCTACCCTTGACCTCTATGATGTGCTTATTAAAGGGTACTCTGATAGCAACAGACTATTGAAAGACCAGGACATTATTCAGGTACCTACCTTTAAAAATCGGGTAGCTGTTTCCGGTGAAACGAAAAGAAAAGGCTACTTCGAGTCTACAGATGGAGAAACACTTGAAAACCTGATGGTATACACAGGAGGTTTCTCACCGAAGGCCTATACTCATCGTGTTAAGGTTTACAGAAACACCCCGAGAGAGAAGGAGATTCTTGATGTTACTAAAATTAATTTTAGTCAATTTAAGCTTCAAAGCGGCGACTCGCTCTTTGTGAGTGAGGTGATTGATAGGTTTACAAATCTGGTTAGTCTTGAAGGTGCAGTTTATCGACCGGGAGAATATTCCATAAATAGCAATGCTACGCTTAAGGCCTTAATAGAAAATGCTGAAGGAGTTTTACCGGATGCCTTAATTGGAAGAATTTCAATTCTAAGAACAAACGAAGATCTAACCAGCTCAAATATTTCAGTTAACTACAGAGACATTCTCAATGGAACTGCCGAAGATATCCAACTTCAGCGTGAAGATGTGGTCATGATTCCGTCAAAATTTGATCTTTATGAAGAATCATTCATTCGTATTTCCGGAGCTATCAATAATGAGGATGCTGGAGATGGCGTAGAAATTCCATTTGCTAGAAATATGACACTTGAGGATGTATTGGCAAGAGTAGGGGGTCTTACCGAAGCTGCAAGCCTGTCACGGGTTGAAATCGTGAGAAGGAAAAGAAACGTCGATGTATCAAAAGCAAATGCTCAGATTTCAGAAATCATCAATCTCGAGGTTACACCGGATCTTGAAGTAGTAAGTGGACGTCAAAACATTGTGCTACAGCCTTACGATGAAATCTTTGTAAGACGTTCACCCAATTATGAAGAGCAAAAATTTGTAGACATTCAGGGTGAGGTTTTTTATCCGGCCAAATACGGAATTGAGAGCAAAGAAGAAAGAATAAGCGATGTTATCAAAAGAGCAGGTGGTTTAACACTTCAAGCTTATATACCTGGAGCTACTTTGATCAGAACAATAGTACTTTCGGAAGTGGAACTAGAACAACGTCGTCAAGCCTATGAAGATCTCGCAGGAGCCGCAGATGACAGTCAGATCATTGAACTTGATGAAGTGGATGAAACTATTGAAGAGTCCATTGGTATCAATCTATCGAAAATTTTAAGAAACCCAGGCTCTGATGAAGACCTAATTCTTCGTGACGGAGATATTATCAGAATTCCTCAGGCTTTGGAGACCGTTCGTGTTCAGGGCGAAGTGCTTTACCCAACCAGTGTTAAATACGCTTCAAACAACAATTTTGTAGATTATATAAGTGGTGCAGGTGGATTTACTAAACAATCTTTCAAAAGAAAGGCTTACGTAAGGTATCCAAACGGTTCAATAGATAGAACACGAAAATTCCTTGTTTTCAATATCTACCCTAAAGTACAGCCGGGCTCAGAAATTATCATTCCTGAAAAGGCTCAAAATGGTGCTGAGCAATTAACTGCCTTTGGTAGTATCCTTGGAACCTTGAGTGCCACATTAGGTACGATTTTTACAATTTACAGCTTGGTAAAGCTTAACACTCCTGCACCGTCATCTGGTACTAATTAATTGTTAATGGAAACAAAAAGCTCAATAGATACTCAGGTTTCTACCAAAGAACTTCTGGTAAAAACGTTCGGCTTTTTTAAGCTGCTTTTTACCAAATGGAAAATTTGGTGCTCTGCCCTGCTATTAGGAGCTATTGCAGGCCTCATTCATGATTATTTTGTGGATGAAGAGTTTAACTATCGTGGTGTTATTATTTTTAATCTGGAGTTGGGAGGCAGCACTCAAATGAGCCAGTTTGGAGGTCTTGCCAGTACCCTGGGCCTAATGGGTTCACAGGGTGCTTCGAGTGGAGAACTCTTCACCAGTCAGAATTTCCCCACAATTGTAAGATCAAGAGCCGTAATTGAAAGGGCTCTAATGAAAGAGGTTGAGGTGGATGGTGATACCTTGCTCATGATCAATTATGTTGCCGATAGCAGTGACATAGCGGAAAAGGAATGGGGTGGTGATTTATTCCACAAACCGTTTACAGCAGCTATTAATTATACTTTTGAGAAAAAGGAACCAAAGGACTTTACCATTCTCGAGAACCAAATCATAAACACCATTTATGAGAAACTGAGGGATGCCACATACCTCGATCTTGCAAAAGGAACGAATAGTATCATGGTACTTTCCGCTCTTTTGTCAGACGAAAAGCTCACCAAAAAATGGGTAGAGACCGTTTTGGAAACGACAGAAGAGTTTTATGTGGAAATGAAAACCAAGAAAACTCGAGAGCTTCTGAAGATTCAGGAAAAAAGACTTAAGAAGTTAGAACAAGATCTTCTTTCAACAGACAGTCGTACAGCTCAGTTGGCTCTTCAAAACCCGAATTTCATAGACCCTTTGGGGAGAATGCAGGAAACTCAGGCGAACAGAAAGTCAAACTTTCTTTCCAATCAATATGTCACTCAACTGGCCACCATTGAAGGCCTGGAAAGAGTCATACTTGAGCAAACTCCGATTTTTACAATTGTGGAAGAAACGAGACTTCCTCTTGAGAAAGATTTTAACCGTGAAGGCCTTGATGTCAAACTGGCTAGTCTTGCGGCTTTGGTATTAACTATTTTAACGCTTGTTATTGTGGATGCTTATAAGCAGATCATGAAGCCCTAAAATTATCATCTTTG
Source organism: Jiulongibacter sediminis (assembly GCF_001306455.1). Lineage (GTDB taxonomy): Bacteria > Bacteroidota > Bacteroidia > Cytophagales > Spirosomataceae > Jiulongibacter > Jiulongibacter sediminis. The sequence continues at coordinate 1,018,062 of NZ_LGTQ01000005.1, forward strand.
AAAAGCGAAAAAGTAAGAGTAATAACCGCTAAACCTTCTTTCATTGAATACTGGAAAGAGGTTTTTGATTATCGAGAGCTCTTTTGGATTCTGGCCAAAAGAGACATTATGGTCAGGTATAAACAAACCATTTTCGGTGTTCTTTGGAGTATACTACGCCCTTTAATCTCCTCCCTGGTTTATGTTTTTGGGGTTAACAAAATCGGAAATCTTGGAGCTAATTCAGAGATCCCTTACATCCTCATCATTCTTCCCGGAACTATCCTTTGGTTATTTTTCTCTCAATCTTTACTGAATATCAGCTTAAGTATTGTTACCAATAATAATCTGGTCGCCAAGGTTTTCTTCCCCAGAATTATTATTCCGTTCAGTTCTTTTTTTCTGGGTTTGCTTGACTTTCTGATAGGGCTAATCGTTTTTTTCGGGTTTAGCTTTTATTATGGTTTGTTCCCCGAAATAAAAATCATATTCACTGTTCTTTTTGTGGTTCTGGCCTATTTAGCCACAACAGGCATCGGACTTTTCGCCGCCGTTTTAAATGTGAAATACCGGGATATAGGCCAGTTAATTCCTTTTGTCCTTAGTTTCGGACTTTTCATTTCTCCTGTTTTGTACACCACTGACAAAGTGATGGGTGACTGGACCTATAATTTGTATGTTTTGAATCCCGCTGTAGGGGCCATAGATGGTCTCCGATGGGCTTTACTCGGCGAGCACGCTCAGTTTAACTGGGATAGTTTTATACCACTGGTTGTTTTCTGTATTGTCAGTGTTTTTATTTCAATTCGCTTCTTCAGAAAGCACGAAAACTCTTTTGTAGATTATATTTAAAGGATGTCGGTAATAGAAATCAATAATGCCTCAAAGAGTTATGTCATTAAGCATAAGCTTAACAAGGGAAACACCCTTAGAGATGACATTGTCAACTTTACGAACTCTGTTTTCAGAGGAAAAAAAGCATCTAAAAAAGAGCTTTTCTGGGCTTTGAAGGATATCAACCTGAAAGTAGAACAAGGTGACAGACTTGGCTTAATTGGCTCAAATGGTGCCGGTAAATCTACACTCCTGAAGCTTTTGAGCAGAATTACAGCCCCAACAAGTGGAGAGATTAAAATAACGGGGCGAATGGCCAGCCTTCTTGAAGTTGGTACCGGATTTCATCCAGAGTTAACGGGTCGTGAAAATATATACCTCAATGGCTCAATTCTTGGCATGAGGAAATACGAGATTAATCAGCAATTTGACAATATTGTGGAGTTTGCTGGTATCCAAAAATTTCTGGATACGCCTGTTAAGCGTTATTCCAGTGGAATGTATGTTCGTCTGGGTTTTGCCATTGCCGCTCATTTAGAGCCAGAAATTCTTGTTGTAGATGAAGTTCTGGCCGTAGGCGATGCTGATTTTCAAAAGAAAAGTATCGGTAAAATGAGGGACGTCTCGAAAAGTGGAAGAACCATCCTTTTTGTGAGTCATAATCTCACCGCCGTAGAAAGCCTTTGTAATAAAGGAGCCTTTCTAAATAAGGGAGAGCTCATTGACCACGGTCCTATCAAAAATGTGATTAATAATTACATTCAAAAGGTATCCTCGTTCAAGATCAAACAAGAATGGATTGACATCTCCGATGCCCCAGGCGAAAACGGCATCTACGCCAAAAGAGTTGAACTTACTTCTGACGAAGGCCTGGAAAGCGGGATACAGTTAACCACAAGAATTCCGTTGAAAATTGAATATGAATTCTGGAATGATTTGGAAGGGGCGAACCTTAACCTAAGCGTTTTCCTTTATTCTATGACCGGGGAGTGCATTTTTAACATGGCCAATGAAAGCCAAAGCTTTAGCAAGGGGATTGTTTCATCGGAGTTTAGAATTCCGGGAGATTTTCTTAATGATGGATCTTACTTCATCTCCTTAATGGTAGTTCAAGATGGCCTGAAGCCACTTTTTGTATTTGATGAAGCTCTGCAATTTGATATTCATGACTTCAGAGAAAACTCTGAATACCTTGGTAAATGGCCCGGAGCTATCAGACCAATGCACCTCAAAGTGAAGAGCTGGCAAAAAGAACTGGCCGAATAAGCACTTATTTCCTTTCATTCTTTAATTTTGGTCTTCACCTTAAAGCCGGCCGTTTGTGAGCATTTTTGTCACCAAGACCTTTTTACCGCCCAAAGAAGAATATCAGAAATACCTTGACCAAATCTGGGAGTCGCATTGGTTGACCAACAATGGCCCTATTCTTCAAAAACTTGAAGCAGAATTAAAAGACTTCCTGAATTATCAGAACTTTCTTTTTGTCAGCAATGGAACCATTGCGATCCAGTTGGCTATAAAAGCTTTAGACTTAAAAGGGGAAATAATAACCACCCCCTACTCCTACTGTGCCACCACCACATCTATTTTGTGGGAAAACTGTAAACCTGTTTTCGCCGATATCAATGAGCATGACCTCAACATCAACCCTGATTTAATCGAGGATAAAATCACCGATAAAACCGAGGCAATTATTGCCACACATGTTTACGGAAATCCATGTGATGTTGACAAAATTGAAGCTATTGCAAAAAAGTATTCACTTAAAGTTATTTATGATGCGGCTCATGCTTTTGGAGCAAGCTTGAGAGGAAAATCTGTTTTAAACTATGGCGATGTATCCACCTGTAGTTTTCATGCTACAAAGGTTTTTCATACCATTGAAGGTGGTTCTGTGATGTGTAAAGATGATGGTCTTTTTGAGAAAATTAAGCTTTACCGGAGTTTCGGTCACATAAATGATGATTATTACACCCAGGGAATAAACGGTAAAAATTCTGAATTTCATGCCGCCATGGGTCTGGCAAACCTTCCTTATCTTTCTGGAAATATTATCAAAAGAAAGCGAATTTCTGAACTTTATGATTCTCTTCTTGATTCTAATAAGCTTATAAAGCCTGAAACAAAAGAGGCTGACTTTGAGTATAATTACGCCTATTATCCAATTGTTTTAGAAAACGCCGAGATAACAAATCAGGTAATTGATGAGCTTAAAGCACAAAATATTCATCCGAGGCGTTATTTTTATCCTTCGCTGAACAGATTGGATTACGTGCACAGCCAGGATATCTGTCCGGTTTCAGAATCTGTGGTACAGAGGGTTCTTTCTCTCCCGTTATATCCTGATCTGGCGGAGGAAGATGTCAAACGAATCTGTCAAATCATCAACAAAACCCTATAAAATTGAGTCGTTCAAAACCTAGTATTCTATTTATAAGTCATGACGCAAACAGGGCTGGTGCTCAGCTTTTTTTGCTCAACATTATGAAAGATTTCCAGCAAAGAGGTTTTGAGATGGAGTTGCTGTGTATGACTAAATGGGGACCTCTTTTGCCTGAATTTGAGGCTATTTGCCCCGTAAGTACTGTTCCTGAATCCAATCAGGGGCGAATGTCAAAGCTTTTTGGAGGCAATCCGGAAGACTCCATAATGAGTTACATCCGAGTTCGATATCAGCAAATTGATATTGACTTAATTTACGCCAATACAATCGCCTGTGCCGGCTTGGCTGTAATTGCCAAAAAGGCACTTGAAGTGCCTTTAATTTCACATATTCATGAGTTGCAATTCTCACTGAACATGTATGCTGAAACAGAAGATAAAAGAAGACTTTTCGAACTCTCTGACGGTGTAATTGCCTGTTCTCAGGCCGTAGCCGATAATCTGATCGCCAATAATGGCGTAAATCAAGATAAAGTGAAGGTCATTCATTCTTTCATTGATAATGAAAGAGTTATTGATGTGATTGAAAACTCAAATTCTGACCAAATCTTTGAAGAATTTCAACTACCTCGGAACCAATTTTTAGTTGGAGCCTGTGGCAATGCAGAATGGAGAAAAGGTCTTGATATTTTTATCAATATTGCTCAGGAAGCATCTCAAAAGCTTAATTCCGTCCATTTTGTTTGGATCGGTGTTAAACCTGAGGGTGAGTATTACGATCAGGTTATGTACGATGTTCGTAAAATGGGCATTGAAAATCAAATTACTTTCATTCCTCCCACTCCTAAAGCTGTTGAAATCATCAATACCCTGGATGCTTTTTTGGTTTCCAGCCGTGAAGATCCTTTTCCACTGGTAATGCTGGAGGCTGCTTTATGCGAAAAGCCCATTCTGGGTTTTGAAAACTCTGGAGGCTGCTCAGAGTTTGTCAAAGATAAGGCCGGTTTACTAGCAAAATACATGCATATTTCCGGCGTTGTTGACAATCTTAAAACCTTTATTGAAAACGAACAACTTCGAAAAGAGAAAGGTGAAACTGGTAAAAGACAAATTCTTGAATTATACAATTTTGATCAATCAAGTCTCAAACTCAAAAATTACCTGGAGCAATTTCAAACCGAAAATGAGGTTTAATCTTTCAAAAGGCGGAAGGTTTTCCTGTGAAGATCTGTAATTCCGAACTCCTTGATAGCCGCCCTATGTTTTGGTGTCGGATATCCGGCATTTTGCTCCCAACCGTATTGAGGATACCTCTCAGCATACTTTTCCATTAGATCATCCCGATAGGTTTTAGCCAGAATACTTGCCGCGGCAATACTTTGATATTTAGCGTCTCCCTTTATAACACAAGTGTGGGGTATGCCAAAGTAAGGTTTAAAACGATTTCCATCAACCAACAAATGTTCAGGCTTCACCTCCAAAAGTGTGACAGCCTTATGCATGGCTTTCACGCTGGCCCAAAGGATATTAATTTCATCAATCTCAGTTTGGCTACATATACCAATGGCAAATGCACTGGCTTCAGCTTTAATGATTTCAGCTAGTTCATTACGAGATAATTTATCCAGCTGTTTGGAGTCGTTTAGCATAGCATTATCATACCCATTGGGTAGTACGACAGCAGCGGCAACGACAGGTCCCGCAAGGCAGCCTCTGCCGGCTTCATCAAGGCCTGCCTCTATACACTTGTCATTATAAAAAGGTAGTAGCATACAACAATATTAAAATCATAGGCCCAAAATTCAAAAAAGCAGCCCTCATATGAGAACTGCTTTCCATTTTATACAATTATAATTTTATGCTTCTTTAAACACCCAGGTAAGAAGGCGAGATCATTGAAACAGCCTTTGCTTCGAGGAAAGACTCACCCATAAGATACTCATCTACAGCTCTGGCAGCTTCACGACCTTCTGAAATGGCCCAAACAACGAGCGATTGCCCCCTTCTCATATCACCTGCTGCAAAGATTTTTTCATTGCTCGTTTGATATTTCGGAGCATTGATATTTCCTCTTTGGTCATATTCTATGCCTAGATCATTCAGTAATCCATCATGCTGAGGATGTAAGAAACCGGCCGCAAGCAAAGCCAACTCACAAGGAATCTCCTTCTCAGTTCCCTGGATATCTTTCATGACCATTCTGCCATTATCTTTCACCCATTCAATCTCTACTGTTTTCAGAGCTTTGAGGTTACCGTTTCCATCACCAACGAACTCTTTAGTATTGATTGACCAGCCCCTTTCGCAGCCTTCTTCATGAGAAGTACTGGTTCTGAGTTGCATTGGCCATAAAGGCCAAGGAGTACTTTCGGCCCTCTCTTTTGGAGGCATTGGCATGATCTCAATCTGACTTATACTCTTCGCTTTATGACGATTTGAGGTACCCACACAGTCAGAGCCGGTATCACCTCCACCGATGACAACCACATTCTTATCCGTTGCCCAGATTTCTCCATTCTCATAAGCAAAACCCTGATGGTCAACCGACTGATCGACATTCTTTCCTTTTGAGTCAGCGACTCTTTTGTTTTGCTGACTTAGGAACTCCATTGCAAAATGAACCCCTTTAAGCTCTCTTCCCGGAATATTCAAATCACGTGGCACTGTAGAACCTCCTGTAAGCACGACTGCGTCGAAATCTCTTTCTAGTTGAGAAGCTTTTACATCAACACCAACATTGACGCCGGTTTTGATAATGATACCTTCAGCCTTCATAACTTCGGCCCTTCTATCAATAATATCCTTGTTCAGTTTAAAATCCGGAATACCATATCTGACAAGACCACCGATCTGATCTGCTCTTTCATAAAGTGTGACAGTATGACCAGCTTTGTTCAACTGATCAGCAGCTGCCATACCAGCAGGGCCAGATCCTACCACGGCTACTTTCTTACCGGTTCTGTTTTTTGGCGGCTGAGGTACTACCCAACCTTCTTCAAATGCTCTTTCGATAATTGATTTCTCAATATATTCGATAGCCACCGGCGGTTTATTGATACCGAGAACGCATGCAGCCTCACAAGGTGCCGGGCAAATTCTTCCAGTAAACTCCGGGAAATTGTTAGTACTGGAAAGGAGCTCATAGGCCAATTTCCAGTTTTCATCATAAACGGCGTCATTAAACTCAGGAATGATATTTCCTAAAGGACAACCGCTGTGACAAAAAGGTATACCGCAATCCATACATCTGGCTGCCTGATCTTTCGTTTGCTCACTGCTGTAAGCAACGTCGACTTCCTGATAATCCTTTTTTCTATCTTCTATGGCTCTCTTTTGAGAAGCCTTTCTTTCTATTTCTAAGAAACCTGTAGGTTTTCCCATTTTAATCTTGTTGTACTTTTAAAATTAGATTTCTTTATGCCGCTACCAAATTGGCTTTCTCTTTCCTTTCTGTCAGAATACGCTTGTAATCACGAGGATAAACCTTCACAAACTTATTCTTTACGCTTTCCCAGTTGTCAAGAATCTCCTTGGCAACCGTGCTTTTCGTAGCTTCCAGATGCTTGTTGATCATTCCTTTCAACATAGCCTCGTCGTCGGCATCTATTTCTTCAAGGTCAACCAACTCTTTATTACACTTCTCATCGAAACTGTCATCCTTGTCAAAAACAAAGGCTAAACCTCCACTCATACCAGCAGCGAAGTTCCTTCCGGTTTCACCAAGAATAATAGCGGTTCCACCCGTCATATATTCGCAACCGTGGTCACCAATACCTTCCACAACCACTCTGGCACCGGAGTTTCTCACACAGAATCGCTCACCTGCTAAACCTCTGATGAAGGCCTCACCTGAGGTAGCTCCGTAGAATGAAACATTACCAACAGCCATATTTTCCTCAGCTTTGAAAGTAGCTTCTCTATCAGGATAAACGATCAGTTCCGCACCACAAAGACCTTTACCGAAGTAATCATTGGCATCACCTTCAAGTTCAAACTTCAAACCTTTCGTTGAGAAAGCACCAAATGACTGACCAGCAGTTCCTCGGAATCTGTAATGAATTGTACCCGCAGGCAAACCATCACCTTTGTATTTCTGAGAGACCTTGTTTGAAAGCATGGCTCCGATGGTTCTGTCCAGATTATTAACCTTGTATTCAGCTTTAACCTGCTCACCTTTTTCAAGTGCAGGTTTAGCATCTTTGATCATTTGTCTGTCTAAAACCAATTGAATACCATGATCCTGCTCCTCCTGCTTATATTGAGCTACGTCTAAGGTTGTTGGCTCTTTGTAAAGGATTTTTGAAAGATCAAGCTCTTTGTATTTCCAGTGCTTGATATCATTTCTCTTCTCAAGCAACTGCACTTGACCAACCATCTCGTTGACAGTTCTGAAACCTAGCTCAGCCATGATTTCACGCATTTCCATCGCCAGATAAGTAAACATGTTCACCACATGTTCAGGCTTGCCGCTGAATAGAGCTCTCAATTCTTTTCTCTGCGTGGCAATACCGACCGGACAAGTATTCATGTGGCACTTACGCATCATGATACAGCCTGCAGCTACCAATGCAGCAGTTGCTACACCGTATTCTTCCGCACCAAGCAAGGTTGCAATGGCAAGATCGCGACCAGTTCTCATCTGACCATCGGCCTGAACTACAATACGACCACGAAGTTTGTTTTTAACAAGAGTTTGATGCGTTTCAGCAAGACCAAGCTCCCATGGCAAACCAGCATGTCTGATTGAAGAAAGTGGCGAAGCACCCGTACCTCCATCATAACCAGCAATGAGTACCACATCAGAGTGTGCTTTTGCAACACCAGTTGCAATAGTACCTACTCCAGCTTCAGAGACCAGTTTTACAGAAATTCGAGCATCCTCGTTAGAGTTTTTCAAATCATAAATCAACTGAGCCAAATCCTCAATAGAGTAGATGTCGTGGTGCGGTGGTGGAGAAATCAAACCAACACCCGGAGTAGAATGTCTTACTTTACCGATCCAGTCATCAACCTTATGACCCGGAAGCTGACCACCTTCACCAGGCTTAGCTCCCTGAGCCATTTTGATCTGCAGCTCCTTCGCATTTGACAGGTAATAACTTGTTACTCCAAATCTACCGGAAGCCACCTGCTTAATTTTTGAAGATAGGTTGTCTCCATTCTCATCCGGAGTGTAACGAATCTCGTCTTCCCCTCCTTCACCTGAGTTTGAGCTACCGCCAATTCTGTTCATGGCAATGGCGAGCGTCGTATGAGCCTCCCATGAAATCGAACCGAAAGACATGGCTCCTGTCGCGAATCTTTTGAAGATTTCTTCAACAGACTCCACTTCATCCAGAGGTACAGGCTCAGACTCTTTGAATTGAAGAAGACCTCTTAAAGTCAAAGCGTCCTTGGTCTGATCATTGATCAGCTTGGTATACTTTCTGAATATTTTGTATCCTTCATTAATGTCCTTCTCGCCTACTCTACATGCCTGCTGAAGCAAATGAATAGTATCCGGATTGAACATGTGCTTCTCACCACGCTGTTTCCATTGGTAAACGCCGCCCACTTCAAGTCGTTGAACAGACTCCTGTTCAACAGCAGGATAGGCAACACGGTGTCTGATGATAACCTCTTTGGCAATTTCATTGATACCCAAACCACCAACACGAGAAACCGTTCCGGTGAAGTACTTGTCAACAACAGATTTATTCAAACCAAGACACTCGAAAATCTGAGCTCCCTGATACGACTGAAGTGTTGAAATTCCCATTTTTGAGAAGATCTTCAATAGTTCTTTATCTGCAGCCTTGATATAATTATAGTAAGCTTGTTCATCCGTAAAATCACCGTCAAGTCTGCCATCCTGATTCATTTGAGTAAGGGTCTCAAAAGCCAGATATGGACAAACTGCCGCTGCACCGAACCCAATCAGTGTAGCAATATGATGAGACTCCCAGATATCGGCAGCCTCCACAACCAAACCTATTTCACCACGTAATCCTTTTTTAATCAAATGATGATGAACTGCTGATGTTGCAAGCAAAGAAGGAATAGCCGCATGCTCAGAATCAACCGCTCTGTCTGATAAAATCAGGATCTCAAAACCGTCTCTGATCGCGTCTTCGGCATATCTACAGATTCTTTCAAGAGCAAAGGCCAGCGATTCTCCAACATTCTCAGTATTGGCAAAGAAGTAGGAATTGATAGTTTTAGCCTGGAATCCTTCATAATCCACAAACCTCAGTTTATCAAATTCCTTCGGAGTCAATACCGGCTGTTGTAACTGTACTTGTCTACAGTGCTTAGGAGACTCTGTCAGAATATTTTGTGCAGAACCCACAAAAGATATCAAAGACATAATTGATCTCTCCCTAATGGAATCAATCGGTGGGTTGGTTACCTGAGCAAAGAGTTGCTTGAAATAAGAAGATAGGTGCTGACTTTGATCAGAGAGAATAGCCAATGGCGTATCCACACCCATTGAACCAATCGCCTCTTTTCCAAGAGAAGCCATAGGCCCAAGAATCATTCTTAGATCCTCAGAAGTATAACCGGCAGTAATTTGTCTTTTGAGAAGCTTTTCTCTGCTGTAATGCGTATAAGGTCTGATGGACTCCGGAAGATTCTCAATATTGATTTTGTTATTATCAATCCACTCCTGATACGGCTGACGACTACAAATATCTGCTTTCAACTCCTCGTCAGGAATAATACGGCCTTCTTCCATGTCAACCACGAACATACGTCCTGGTTGTAAACGGCCTTTTGAAACTACCGTTGACTGGTCAATATCTAAAACACCGGCTTCTGAAGCCATTACTACGGTATCATCGTTCAATACCCAGTAACGTGAGGGTCGAAGACCATTTCTATCAAGAGTGGCTCCCACTATTTTGCCATCTGTAAATGATATGGAGGCAGGGCCATCCCATGGTTCCATGATAGTAGCGTGATACTCATAAAACGCCTTTCTTACCGGATCCATATCTTCATTACCATCCCAGGCTTCCGGTACAAGCATCATCATTACATGCGGGAGCGAACGGCCAGACATGTAAAGAAGCTCAATCGCATTATCAAGCATCGCTGAATCTGAGTTTCCTGCCTCACAAATCGGCAGAATCATATCCATTTCTTCTTTGGTGAAGAACTCAGAGAAGAAAGTCGTTTCAGCGGCTCTGATCCAGTTTACATTACCTTTTACGGTATTAATCTCACCATTGTGAGCGATATAACGGAAAGGCTGAGCCAGTTTCCATGAAGGGAAAGTGTTGGTAGAGAAACGGGAATGTACAATTGCAAAAGCCGACACTACTTTCTCATCCTGTAAATCAGGGAAATAATATTTCAGCTGATCAGTGGTAAGCTGACCTTTATAAGATATTGTTCTGCAAGAAAGGCTTGAGCAGTAATAACGCTCCTTAGCACCTTTCACAGAGTCTTTAATTACTCCTGAAGAGTACTGACGCAATACATATAATTTACGCTCAAAAGTAAGCTCATCTTCAATATCACTTGGTTTCTTTACAAAAACCTGCTCTACCCAAGGTTCTACTTTCAATGACCCTTCGCCAAGCGTGTCATTCAAAGTAGGAACTTTTCTGTAGCCTAAAATTTCAAGGTTTAACTCTTTTGCCAGACGATTAAAAATCTCTCTGGATTCTTCTCTTACTTTCTGATCAAAAGGAAAAAAGATTTGTCCGACGCCATATTCCCCTGCACCGGGAAGTTTAAAGCCATTTTTTCTCGCTTCCGAAATAAAAAATTCATGCGGTATCTGTAGCAAAAGACCTGCCCCATCACCTGTATTGGGGTCGCAGCCACAAGCACCACGGTGATCCATTCTTTCCAACATCTGAATGGCATCGGTGACAATACTGTGCGATTTTCTACCCTTTAAATGGGCTCTGAATCCAATACCACACGCATCATGCTCAAACTCCTGCTGGTATAAACCTGTGTTTTGTTGAGTTTCAATCATTCCTTAAACTATTATTTTGATGTACTCAGGGGCCGTATTTCACCTTCCTTTTTCACTCAGTAAAAGATTGGCAGACTATAAAACTGTTGATTTTATTTTAGGCTCCGACTTGCAATATAATAACAAAAAAAGTGGACAACGGCAGTCCATTTTCAATTTTATTGTCTTGACAATTAAAAAATTTTTATTTCAAAACTTTGGCTTAGAATAATACAATTTAGCAAATGAAATCATAAAAAAAGGAGACGATTGTGGTCAATTATCTCCCTATTATCCTTAGAAACTCTAATTCAGTTATTGAATAAATCCAAGTCCGGCAGTGTTATTTGTCATTGGGTCAATCAAGATAAATGAGCCGTTCAGGGGATTATCTGCGTATTTGTCCGCGAATAGTTCACCTGCTGTTTTAATGTTGACCAATCCGATTTCATTCAGCTTAATATCAGATCTTTCTGAAGACTCTTCTAAATGCTCCACATCAAGGACAGACTCAATAGACAAAATTTTGGCCTTTTGATCATTGATACCATGCTGAAGAATATACGTCTTTCCAGCTGACAACGGAGTACTATCCATCCAGCATATTTTAGCCTGAATAGCTTTTGTACCTTCCGGAGCCTGGCCCACTTTGGCCAACATGTTTCCACGACTGATATCAATGTCATCCTCGAGCGTAATCACCACGGAATCACCGGCAGAAGCCATATCAAGCTTGGTTTCAAACTTCTCAATAGACTTAATTGAAGATATTTGTCTACTCGGCAATGCAATTACCTGATCACCCACCTGAAACTCACCACTACTAATTCTACCGGCGTAGCCTCTGAAATCATGATATTCAGTCGTTTTTGGTCTGATCACATACTGAACTGAAAGACGAGCCGGGAAATCATCATCTCCGATTCTCTGCTGTCTGTTTTCAAGCTGCTCCAGCTCCTGAAGTAGAGCATTCCCCTCAAACCAGCTCATTTTTTCTGATTTGGTGGTGATATTCTCACCATATAAAGAGGAAAGTGGAATGAAAGTAATTTTCTGACCTTCAAAACCGGATTTACCTACTGTATTTTCAAAATCAGCTTTGATCTCCTCAAAACGCTCCTGGCTGTAATCTACAAGGTCCATTTTGTTGATAGCCACGATTACGTTCTCCATTCTTAGCAAAGAGCTGATATAATAATGTCTCTTTGTTTGCTCAGACACCCCGTTTCTGGAGTCAATAAGAATGATAGAAACAGAAGCGTTACTTGCACCTGTCACCATGTTTCTGGTGTACTCAAAGTGCCCCGGAGTATCAGCAATAATATATTTACGCTGCGGCGTATTGAAATAAATATGAGCTACATCGATTGTAATCCCCTGCTCACGCTCAGCAATTAGGCCGTCAGTCAATAAGGACAAATCGGTAAAGTCAAGTCCTTTTCTTTTGGAAGCTGATTCCAGAGCCTCGATTTTGTCTTTCGTGATTGATTTTGTTTCGTACAACAAACGGCCGATCAGAGTACTTTTCCCATCATCCACCGAACCTGCTGTTGCTATCTTAAGTATGTCCATTTCTCTATTTTGAAAATTGAATGCGTAAGACCGGTTAAAGAAGCTATTTCTTTAAATAACCGACCTTCGTCACATGTCTTGTTTTAAAAATACCCCTGCTGCTTTCTTTTCTCCATCGCCGCTTCTGATCTCTTATCATCAATTCGGGCACCGCGTTCTGAAATTTCAGCACTTACGATTTCATCAATGATCTGATCAATATTATCTGCATCTGAGCTTACGGCTGCCGTACAGGTCATGTCTCCTACTGTTCTGAATCTCACGACGGCTTCATAAGGTACTTCATCTTCTGACTTATTGATAAAGTCGGAATCTGACCAAATCATACCATCACGATCAAACACCTTTCTGGTGTGAGCGTAGTATATTGAAGGAATTTCAATTCCCTCTTCTTTGATATAATTCCATACATCAAGCTCCGTCCAGTTTGAGATAGGGAAAACTCGAACGTTTTCACCAATTTCAATCCGGCCATTTAACATATCAAACATTTCAGGGCGTTGCTTTTTGGCATCCCATTGACCGAAATCATCTCTGACACTGAAAATACGTTCTTTAGCTCTCGCCTTTTCTTCGTCACGACGAGCTCCACCAATACATGCATCAAATTTGTTGGCTTCAATATGATCAAGTAGCGTCACGGTTTGCAGAGCATTTCTACTGGCATATTTGCCGGTCTCCTCTTTAACTTTACCTTGCTGAATTGACTCCTCTACTGAACCTACAATTAACTCCAGTCCAAGTTCAGCGACCAGTTTATCTCTGAATTCGATGGTTTCAGGGAAGTTATGACCGGTATCAACATGTAATAAGGGAAAAGGAATCTTGCCTGGGTAAAAGGCTTTTTGTGCTAATCTTACCAAGGTAATTGAGTCTTTACCACCAGAAAATAGAATAGCCGGCTTTTCAAACTGAGCTGCCACCTCTCTCATGATATAAATGGCCTCATCTTCAAGCTGCCTCGGGAAACTTTTGTTTGTAGCGTAATCAGTTCTGTTGTTCAATTCTGACACTGTTTCTTTCGTATTTAAATTCATTTTCAATTCTATTTTACCGCGTGTAAGCCACACTCCTTCTGAGATTCTTCCCACCACCATCTACCGGCTCTTGGGTGCTCACCTTCGGTAATTGCCCGGGTACATGGGGCACAACCTATGCTCACGTAACCCTTTTTGTGAAGACTGTTTTGAGGAACTTTATTTTCTTTCAGATAGATGCCTAACTGATCAAAAGTCCAGTCAATCAGCGGATTAAACTTATGAACCTGATTGGCCTCATCCCACTCCCACATCGGCATGTCTTGTCTGTTTTCACTTTGGTCAGCACGTAGACCTGTAACCCAGATATCCGCATTTTTCAATGCTCGCCGCAAAGGTACGATCTTCCGAATAAAACAGCACTCTTTACGGTTTTCAACGGACTCGTAAAAGCTATTGAATCCTTTCTCTTTGACCAGTTTTTCAACCTTATCCTGATCAGGAAAATAAGTTGTAAAATCCTTTTTATAACGATATTTGGTCTTATCCATCACCTCATAAGTTTCCTGAAAATGACGGCCGGTGTCCAGCGTAAAAACCTCAATTTCCAGATTTTGAGAAAAAATGGCATGGGTTATGGCCTGATCTTCCTGGCCGAAAGAACTGGAGAAAACAATATTACTATGGTTTTCAACGACCCATTGTAACCGCTCTTCAAGTGTTTTATTTTTTAACTCTGCGTTCATCATCTTAAAAAAATACAGTAATCACATTCAAGACACTTACCAAAATAACTACCACGGCTACGGTAATCATCAGTGTCTTTGTTGGAATAAATTTCACTAAATATGCCCCCAAAGGTGCGGCAAAAATACCTCCAATAATAAGAGCCGCGATATGCTGCCACGCCTGAGTATCTACGAACAACATAAAAATGCCGGTGCTGAAAAATGCCACAAAAAACTCCGCTGTATTAACGGTACCTATCGTTTCTTTTGCCGGATTACCCTTACTTAACAGATTTGATGTTACTAAAGGTCCCCAGCCACCACCACCGATTGCATCAAAAAAGCCTCCGTAAAGTCCGAGAATGCCAAGGTTTCTGTTGGCTGGCACTGCCGGTTTCTTTTTGAAGGCTTTGAGTAATATCGTAATACCTAGAAATACCAAGTAAATGGAGACAAAAGGTTTAATGGTATCCCCGTCTAAAATTTCGGAGATCGCATAAGCACCAATCATGGAACCAACTACCCCTGTAATGACGATTCTGAAAAACATTTGCTTATCAATGTTTCCAAGAAAAATATGGGAAAGCCCCGAAACCCCTGCCGTAAAGACTTTAGCAGTATGAACACCTGCTGTTGCATATGCTGGTGGTACCCCAACACTAAGCATCATAGAACTACAGGTGGCACCATAGGCCATTCCAAGAGCTCCATCAATCAGTTGAGCAATGAAACCCACAAAAACAAAATAGTAGAATAAGGGATCCAGTTCAAAAGTAGCAGGGGAAAAATCAACATATACCCGGTATATCAAAACGCCTGCGAGTACCAGTTTCATTACCACCATCAGGATAGCAATGCTCTTAAATTTTACGATGTCGCTAAGCGAAAGTGCAATTTTTTCCATTCTGAAAAATCTTTCGAAAACAAATAACAATTAGTACTATTCTTAGAAAAACGACCGATTAATAAGTCTTTTTGATGACCATTTATTTTCTCATTATAATTGAGAAATTAAATCATTACGTCTTCTTAATCCACATCAGGCTCTTCGCTCATAAGCGAGGAGCTTTTCATTTTCCGTCTTCCCAAAACCGTTTTTCAAGGCGTGTACTACATCACCAATTATGATAACCGCAGGATTACTCAAGTCATTAGCCTCGGCCATTTGAAGAAGCTCACTTGCTTTTCCCACACATTTTTTTTCTTTTGAAGAAGAGACGTTTTGAATAATTGCAGCAGGTATATATCCCTTTCCTGCATTAACCAAAATATTTGAAATCTCTTGCAGCTTACTCATACCCATCAAAATGACCAAAGTCGCATTTGATTGGGCTGCAAGCTGAACATCACGACTTAAAGAGCGATCTTTTTTATGACCCGTAATGACCCAAAAACCATCCGCACTGTTTCTATCTGTTAACGGAATGCCACTCATACCAATAGAGTTTACCGATGATATTCCCGGAATGTAGGCAGCTTCAATTCCTCTTTCCGTAGCGAAATTGATCTCCTCTCCTCCTCTGCCAAAAACAAACGGATCACCTCCCTTCAAACGAACAACATGACCTTTCTCAATGGCCTTCTCGACAATGAGTTCATTGATCTGATCTTGAGAAATACCTCTCTTGTGTCCTCTTTTGCCAACGTAAATCAACTCAGCTTTCTCAGAGCAATGCTCCAAAAGTTCATGATTTGCCAATGCGTCATACAAAACCACATCGGCTGAAGCCAAAGCCTTAACAGCTTTTAGCGTAATCAGATCAGGATCTCCGGGACCAGCACCAACAAGTGTTAATTTTGGATACATGATCAGGCGGTTTGTAATGATTTGCTTTCTTCTCTGAATTTGATGGCTTTGTGAATAAAACTCTCGGCCTTTGAAAGGTAGTCAAGTGCAAACTCTTTAGAGGGTTCATTCTTATTTATTCCAAGAATTTGCTCGGCAATTAATCCTCCAAACTCTTCTTTATAATTTTCATCAAACTCAGCAATTACACGCATCTGAGTATTGGTTTTCACATCTTTGTCCAGCAGAAGAGCTTTAGCAGCATTCACCTGAGCAGCATAGATGTGGTAAATTCCATCGGCATATCGTTCTTCAGCAATGGCCTCTTTAGCGTTATCAATTTTCTCTTCACTCTCAAGGAACAGAACTCCTACTAAGTCTACAATTACTGACGCACACTCACCTACCCCAATCTCTGTTTTAAACTGCTCATCTCTTCCCCAATCCACAAAATCAGTTTCCTGAAGATTATCAAGTTCAGCCAAAGGCTTTAGAAGATCATAAAAGTAGATTTTACCCTGACGGTCGTAGTAGTCATTAAAGCTTTCACCTTCATTTTTGAATTGCTCATAATCTCCTAAAACAGAAATCAGCACCTGAGGTCCTCTTTTACTAGGCACTTTAATAACTTTTTCAGCTGCTCTTCCTTCTCCACTACCAAGGGCCCCTCCTCCTAATAATACCTGAAGAGCCGGCATTACCCTTTTATCTTTTGTACGAATGCTGCTTCCATGGAAACCAATATTGGCCATTCCATGCTGACCGCAAGAATTCATACAACCGGAAATTTTGATATTGATTTCTTTATTTTTTACCAATTGAGGAAAGTTTTGTTCAAGTGTCTCTTCAAGTACTTTGGTTACGCTTGTACTGTCTGAGATAGCAAGGTTACAGGTATCCGTACCCGGACAGGCCGTGATATTGAAAACACTATTGGCACCAGAACCGGCAAAACCGTATTTTTTCAGAACCTGATAAATATAGGCTAAATTCTGGGCCGGCACATTTCTTAAGAAAAGTCCCTGATTAATTGTAACCCTTATATCATTACCAATAAACCCTTCAAGCTCACCTAAAATTTCTCGCGAACGAGTGGTACTGATATTTCCTAAAGGAACGCGGACATAGACACCCCTGAGGTCTTCCTGCTTTTGAACTATCACATTGGTGTCTAGCCACGTCTTATATTCTTCAGATTCGTCTGTTGTTTCTGCAATTTTATAGGCTAACTCCGGAGCATCCGTAAGCGTATTAATCTTTACTTTTTGATTTTTTAATGAAGCTCTTTCTGCCTCTAAAAGGCTCATGAACTCATCAAGACCAATCTTGTCGAGCAAGAATTTCATTCTCGCTTTGCTTCGGCTGTTACGCTCGCCATGACGATCAAAGACACGTAAAACGCTCTCAGCAAAAGGAATGATTTCATCTTCATGAAGAAACTCATAGGCTACATCGGCCATTCTTGGCTGGGCACCTAAACCTCCACCCACAACTACCTTAAATCCTCTTTCTCCATCCTTAATACGAGGAATAAAACCCATATCATGCATAAAAGCCAGACTGGTATCCTCATCAGTATTAGAGAAAGAAACTTTTATCTTACGCCCCATTTCTTGGCAAATAGGGTTTCTCAGGAAATACTGAAAGAATGCATGAGCATATGGCGTCACATCAAAGGCTTCACCTTTATCGACACCAGCAGTTACTGAGGCGGTCACGTTTCTGACCGTGTTACCGCAAGCTTCTCTTAAGGTTACATTATCACGCTCCAGCTCGCTCCATAACTCTGGGGTACTATCAAGGCTAACGTAATGAATTTGGATATCTTGTCTCGTCGTAAAATGAAGATTACCTGTAGAGTACTCATCACAAACATCACAAATTCTCCTCCACTGATCAAATGTCATTTTGCCATAAGGCAGCTTTATACGAATCATCTGAACACCCTGCTGACGCTGGCCATAAACACCTCTCGCCAACCTCAGACTTCTGAATTTCTCCTCATCAATTTTCCCTTCCTTGAAAAGACGTATCTTTTTTTCTAAATCGATGATATCTTTTTCTACCAGCGGATTCTCCAATTCTGTTCTGAAACTCTGCATAAAATCACTTCCTTTTTGATGTAATGATGTGCAAAGATATTAATAATCTACTAAATCGGTAGAGTATATAGTTTAAATGTCCAAATTTTTTATTTTATCTCATAATTCTTGCCCTGTTCCGCCAATTCTGAGTTCTCGAAAACAGCCTGAGCCTCAGTAAGATGCCCTTCAATATCTTTGTATCTGGAGGAGAAATGACCGAGCACTAACTTTTTAGCTCCTGCAGCCTTCGCAATTTCAGCAGCCTGTTCAGCAGTGCTGTGTTGTGTTTTTTGAGCTCTGGCGGTCAATTCTTTGGTAAAAGTAGCCTCATGATAAATCAAGTCTGCGTTCTTGATGGTCTCAAGCATTCCAGGATTAAAGGCTGTATCTGAGCAGTAGGCAAAAACCTTTGGCGGATCGCCCTCAGTGGTATAGTCGAGATAATGATATGTTACCCCATTGAGTTCATCAGTGACATCTTTACCTTCTTTGAGCAAATGAATAAAAGTATGTGGAAAATCATCCGGCAATTTATCCGGAATTAAATGCCTTTGACCTCTTTTTTTTGTGATCAAAAAACCTGTAGTAGGAATTCGGTGAATCAATGGAAAACACTCAATCTTAAAGTGCTTCTTTTCCAATACCAATTTTCTGTGTTGAGGGTCTGTTGGCACAAAAATGAGTTCGAAGCTCAAATCATTGCCTGAGTTCAGCAACTGTATATTCACGATCTCCAGCAGGCTTTTCGGGCCAATTAGAGTCAGCGGTTCGTTTCGTCGGGCAAGACTAAGGCTGGATAGTAAGCCAACTAAACCAAAGTAATGATCTCCATGCAGATGACTTATGCAGATAGTTCTGAGACGAGTATGCTTGATTTTATGTTCAAGCAGGCGAAATTGAGTACCTTCTCCGCAGTCTATCAGCACATACTCGTTTTCTATCTCAAGCAAAAATGCTGAAGGGTGTTTCCCTATCTGGGGTGTAGCTGATCCAATTCCGAAAACTGTGAATTTCAAAGTGGCTCTCTTATTCTTCGCCCATTTCAGAGCGAAACTGTTTTTCTAATTCGTTCATCATTATCGCCTCTTCGGCTTCATGAAGGGTGGGTAGGTAAATAATAAATTCGCTTCCCAATTCTTCTATACCCTTTTTCAAACTGTCATTATTGACAAAAATAAAAAGAGTATAGTTTTCTTCGAGCTCACTTTTGACTTCCTGCAGCCCACCCAAAACCTCATTTGAGAGTTCTCCGGTTAATTGAAAAACTGAAGAAACCTCAAGCTTTTTTAATGCTTGGTTCAATTCAACTTCTCCCTCAGCATCCTGAGTATAAAGCGTATAATTACCTTTTGACTCCTGTCTTACTTTCATTTAATTCCTGATTGTATTTCATTTCCCAAATCTTGGCATCAACTAAAAATCGGAACCAAAAACCTTGTAAAAAATGGAAAACCAAACCTTGTTTCCCTTCCAGAAAACCGCCTTTTAAAACGAATCTGTAACCAAAGTAAAGAAAGACTCTCAAAAAGATGGGATAGGAATAATATTTCATTCGCTGGTACCGTCGGTACTCCATTGGATTCCCCTCCTTATCAGCCTTAACCCTGCCGGCTTCCATTTCTTTTGAATAGGCAATGGCCTCAGCTGCCTCAAGTGTCGCCCATTTGTTATGTCTTTCGGTAAATGTGCTCAGAGACTCAGTAATAATGTCAATTACGTTTGACTTTAATACTATTGACTCACCATGAATAATAAAATGCTGATCGTAGTTTTTTTGTTCACACTCTCCATGCCCTTTCCTGAAAATAATGG
The DNA here is from genome assembly GCF_001306455.1 of Jiulongibacter sediminis. Lineage (GTDB taxonomy): Bacteria > Bacteroidota > Bacteroidia > Cytophagales > Spirosomataceae > Jiulongibacter > Jiulongibacter sediminis. Next base: position 1,038,164 of record NZ_LGTQ01000005.1, read on the forward strand.
CGTGATAGACTGGGTAATGTCCACCTTTTTTAATCCAACGGCCAAGGAACATGGTTCTACGAGAAGCCATAAAACCATTGATATTTTGTGGTATCCCGATTGAGAAATGATTTCTTAGTTCATCAGCCAGCTCAGGCATTGCCCGGTGATCAGCATCAAGATTAAAAATGAAATCATTAGCAATGTCAAGATTTTGGAAAGCCCAGTTTCTCTGGGTACTGTAATTCTCAAAATCATGCTGAACCATCTTTACATCAGGATATTCACTTATTATCTCAAGAGTTCTGTCCGTTGAAAAGGAGTCTACCACATAGATTTCATCCAGCCAATGATAAACACTTTCGATGCAATCTCTGATATTCTTTTCTTCGTTATACGTCAGAATGATAGCAGTGATCGGAAGTTTAGAACCTGATTTTTCTGAAGACATGAAGCAAAGATATATGATGTTTTTCTAAGCCCTGCTCAGCCTGAGAATTTTAAATCCTTATTTTTGCCAAAACCTAAAGACCCTTCTCTCTGAATGAGAATATTGATTGTTCACCAGTTTCTCTGGTCGCATTATAAAGCTGGAATTTTTAAACAGTTGGAAAAGCTGATTGGTAAAGATCAATCAAGCGAGCTACACATCATTCAGACCGCCAAATACGAAAAATCTAGACTTGATTTTGGCGAAGCGGATACTACAATTCACGATTATAAATACGAGCTCCTTTTTGATGATGTTTACGAAAACACAGGACTTTTAAACAGGGTCAAAAGAGTGTTTCACCGGATCCGCAAATTTAAACCGGAGGTAATCAATCTACCCGGTTACTATGAACCCGCTATGATTCTGGTTCACTTTATCTCGAAATTCCTTGGGATTAAAGTTATTCTTTCGATTGACTCTACCGAAGGCGATAATCCGAATACCTGGTATGGTGAATTGATAAAGAAAATCATTATCGGTGCAGCTGATGGCTTTTTCTGCTATGGCACTATGGCTGCTGACTACATGAAAAAGCTGGGTGCTAGCGAAGATGAAATTCTGATGAGAAGAAACTCTGTTAATAACGACCGGGTATTCAAAATATACAGCAATCATAAATTATCTGAAGAATTTAAAACAGAGCGTCCTAAATACCCTAAGCACAATTTCATTTTCGTTGGAAGGTTTCTGGAAATCAAAAACCTCATCATGCTCATCAATGCATTTCAAAAACTGGATACGGGAGAAGAATGGGGTCTGATACTTGTTGGAGATGGGCCTCTGAAACCTCAAATGAAAGAAGTCATCAATGGTAACCCTCAAATTTCTATTCTACCTCCTCAGGAATGGCACGGAGTTCCGAAAAAGATGGCTTTGGCAGATATCCTGATTTTACCTAGTTATTCGGAGCCATGGGGACTGGTAACAAATGAAGCCATGGTATGCGAAATGCCTGTCATCGTTTCGCAGAAATGTGGTTCTTCAGCTGATTTGGTTAAAAACGGTTATAATGGCTTTACCTTTGATGCGTATAACGAGACCGATTTGATTGAAAAAATGAGATTCTTTGTAAAGGATTCGTCGAAAATTCAGGAATTTGGTCAAAACTCCTCTGAACTGATCAAAACATTCAGTCCTGAGAGAGTAGCCCAAGATATGCTAACAGGTTTCAAAAAAGTAGTGAATAAGAAATGATGCTTTTCGATAAAATATTGAAGCATCGTGATGCCATTGCTATCAGTATGGTTTTCTGTAGTGGCCCTCTGAATTATGGAATCAGGGATGGACTGGGTGTAGCTCCAAACAGTGCTATTTTCACTCTAATCTTTATGTTTGGTGGAATTTTTCTTGCATTACCCTACCGTGATCTTAATAAACTGTACAGAAATGATACTCCTCTGACTTTTCTGGCTTTGGTATATTTAGTTGTGACATTGCTTTACATGTTCGTTTATGTGAAGGAATACTATTTCCCCATCACGGTTAAGATATATGATTGTATAGTCATCGGAATTACCCTTTATTTCCTCTTTTACCTTTCAACAGTTAAGGCAAAAACTCTTCGGTTTAATTTCCTCCGCTTTTCAATTTTTATCTCTTTTATTGGTTGTTTAGGCCTTTTGGCCTACGCCGTTTTGAATCCTGACTTCGTATTGGGTCAACGTCTTGCTATATCCTTTAAAGGCGATTCCGAAATGGATTCTATGGGTAACCCGCATATTTTCGGGAGAGGAGCATTTTTCGGAATCATTTCGGCATTGATATATCTCAAATACGAAACAAGAAGCATTTACCGCAACCTGACCTACCTTTCACTTCTGGTCTTTTTGGCCGTCCTTGTTCTTTCTCAGGCAATGTCCAGTATCATGGCTGGCTTCGGGGCCATAGCTTTTTTTGTTTGGCATAATTCATCATTTCTTGGCCTTATAAAAGGAGCCAGAAAATTATTAACCAAATGGTATTTCTGGGTTATACTCATTGCCTTGATCGGGAAAGGGATTGATGTTTTCAGAAAAAATGAGGCTATAATTGAGCTCGGTTATAATGTCATAGAACGAAGGGTTGAGAAACTGGTCAATACTATTTTTGCCTCTGAAGATGAGAACGACATTACCGCTGAAGAAGTAGTTACTGACGAGTCTGCCGAAGGTCGAGTGGCCACACTCAAAATTGTCAGAGAAAGTCTTATCGAAAACTTTGAAGAAGGCTGGTATCATAAGATTTTTTTCGGTCATGGGTATTTTGCTCTATATGTAGATGTCCCCATAGTTGAAGTTTTTCACTCTTATGGCTTGGCCGGGCTAAGCATTTTCCTTGTTTTCTTTATCAGTATGATCATTTACAGTTGGCGGGAAATGAAAAACCCTCAAACGATAATTTCGGAATGGACAGCTTATGGTTTTGTCTATTTCTTCATTTTTACGTTTACCAATGGCTTGATCATGGATTACAACCGGTGGACTTTCTTTATAATGGTCTGCAGGTTTATGCCGCCGGCAATTAAATATGTTACCCAGCTAAAAGTATCTAAAGCTTGACCTATTCGAGAGAAAATAATTTTGACCTTATCAGGTTGGTGGCTGCAATTCAGGTCATGCTTTTCCATGGCTTCACTTTTTTTAACATGACAAATGTCAGTTGGGGAAAAGACTTCCAGATGTTTGTCTATTTGCTTCCGGGTGTACCTATTTTTTTCACCATCAGCGGGTTCCTGATTTACCAGTCTCTGGAAAGAAACAGAACCAGGCTTAAGAAATACTTTGTCAATCGGGGATTACGAATTTATCCGGCTCTTTATGTTTGTCTGGCCTTTACTATTCTTTTGCTTTTAATCTCCGGCAAAATTTACTGGCCGCTAATTTTCAGTAAATCTTTTATTGGATGGCTTGGAGCTCAGTTGACCTTTTTCCAATTCCTCAAAATTCCTGCTTTTGAAAGCTGGGGCGTGGGCCACCCAAATGGGAGTTTATGGTCTATTTCAGTGGAAGTTCAGTTTTACTTGGTTTTACCTCTGATGGTTATTTTTCTTTTAAAAGAAAAGACAAGCCTTCGATCAAAGAATCTTATTCTAGCTGCCATAGTTGCTATTTCGCTGGCTTACAACATTTGGGTGAAAAGAACATTCCCTCAAGATACTCCTGAGTTTAAATTGCTGAGCTTATTTATACTGGAGTATCTCTATTTCTTCTGTACGGGCATTCTAATTCACTTGAACTTCGATTTTCTTAAAAAGTACCTTGTTGGCAAAGGCTGGATTTGGATTCTTATTTTCGTGCTTTTCACAGCTATCTTTCATAGTTGGCTGAATCTTTTCGAAAATGTATACGATGCCTCTATTTTAGGAATAATTGGAGAAATAATTCTTTCATTAGCCACCATATCCGCAGCTTATAGCATGCCTTCGTTAAGTAAAAAGCTGCTAAATGGTAACGACCTTTCTTATGGTATTTATATTTACCATATGCCAGTCTTCAATTACTTTTATAATCAACAGCCAAACATTACCTTACAAAAGTTTATAGTCATTTGTGCGGCTATCATTTTCATTGCTTTCCTTTCATGGAGAGTTGTCGAAAAAAATGTACTTAAATTGAAGACGAAAATACAGTTATAACCTATACCGAGATATGTCAGACAATCAAAACGTACTACCCCATAGTTTATTCACCGATTTTGACATTCACCTTTTCAAATCGGGGAAACATTTCAAGTTGTATGAAAAAATGGGCTCTCATGTCCTAACACATGAAAATCAGAAAGGTACGCTTTTCTCTGTCTGGGCTCCTAATGCCAATGCTGTTTCTGTTATAGGTAACTTCAATGGCTGGAATAAAGAATCTCACAAATTGATGCCTCGCTGGGATCATTCAGGTATTTGGGAGGGTTTCATACCTGGTCTTGAAAATGGCGAGGTTTATAAATATGCTATTGATACCAAACATGGAGAGTGGATTGAAAAAGCTGACCCGTATGCTCTGATGTGGGAACTCCCCCCAAGAACGGCAAGTATTGTTTGGGACACCTATTATGAGTGGGAGGACAAAGACTGGTTGGCTAAAAGAAAAGACAAAAACTCGCTTAAATCTGCCTATTCGGTATACGAAGTACATTTAGGTTCATGGAAACGTGACCCGGCTGACAATGACCGAAGGCTTACTTATCGTGAAATTGCAAGAGATCTTGTACCATACGTGAAAGAACTCGGTTTCACTCATGTAGAGTTTATGCCAGTCATGCAGCACCCATTTGAGCCCAGCTGGGGATATCAGGTTACAGGATACTATGCTGCAGCAAGTCAATTTGGCAATCCTCAGGACTTGATGTTTTTGATTGAGGAACTGCATAAGAACGATATTGGAGTTATTCTCGATTGGGTACCTTCTCATTTCCCGGGCGATCAACACGGACTATACAGGTTCGACGGCTCAGCTTTATATGAGCATGAGAACCCTTTGGAAGGCTATCATCCGGATTGGAAGAGCTATATATTCAATTACGGTCGTTACGAGGTAAGGTCTTTCCTCATCAGCAACGCCTTATTTTGGCTTGACCGTTTCCACGTTGACGGTCTTCGAGTTGATGCCGTGGCCTCTATGCTTTACCGAGACTACTCAAGAAAAGAAGGCGAGTGGATTCCAAACCAGTTCGGCGGACGTGAAAATCTTGAAGTTATTTCTTTACTTAAAGAACTCAATGAAGAGGTTTATAAACAATTCCCCGATACGCAGACTATTGCAGAAGAGTCGACTGCTTTCCCAGGAGTTTCAAGACCGACATTCAGCGGTGGACTTGGTTTCGGTATGAAATGGATGATGGGTTGGATGAACGATACATTAAGCTATTTTGAGAAAGATCCGGCTTACAGAAGGCACCATCAAAATGATATCACGTTCAGTACCGTTTACGCCTTTTCTGAGAACTTTATGCTGCCCCTATCCCACGATGAGGTAGTCTATGGTAAAGGTTCTTTATTAGACAAAATGCCGGGTAATGAATGGCAGCAATTTGCCAACCTTCGCTTGCTATACACTTACATGTTCACCCATCCGGGAGCAAAACTCATTTTTATGGGTGGTGAATTTGGCCAAAGAGCCGAGTGGAATTTTCAATATAGTCTTGATTGGCATGAGGTGGAGAAGCCTTTAAATAAAGGAGTTTCAAAACTGTTGGCCAAGCTAAATAACTTGTACAAAACAGAGTCGGCCCTGACAGAATATCAATTTGAAGGAAAAGGATTCAGCTGGCTGGACACTTCTGACAATGAAAACTCTGTACTGTATTACAAAAGGAAAAGTGATGACGAAGAAGTCTTTGTCATTCTCAACATGACCCCGGTTCCAAGGGAGAATTACGAAATAGGCGTACCTAAATCGGGTACTTATACCGAAGTATTTAACAGTGACAATGGTGATTTTGGTGGAAGCAATATAACCAATGGGAAAATGAAAGCCTCAAAAAAAGAGATTCATGGAATGGATTATTCTATTTCTATCAACCTACCTCCTCTGGCTGGCGTAATCTTTAAACATCAGAAATAAAAGGCCAATATTGAAAATGAGCCGCTGGTAAAGTTATTCTGGTCAAGTCCGGAAAACTTTTATAAGTTGAATGAAATCAAACTATAAAAATTCATGAAAAACATTGTTTTGTCATTTACACTAATGGCAATATCTTTCAATCTATCTGCCCAAACAGCTGAAGAAATTGTTGCCAACTACATTGAGAAGATTGGCGGGAAAGAGAACCTTGAAAAGCTCCAGAGCATTAAAATGGAAGGCGACGCAAATACAAACGGTATGGAGTTTCCCCTAACCATTTTATTAAAAGGAAAAGATCACTACAAAAGCTTTGTTTCATTTCAAGGAATGGAAATTGTACAGCCGGCCTCATATGATGGTGAAGAAGTTTGGAACACCAATCCAATGACCATGCAGAATGAAAGAATGGAAGGAGATGCAGCTGAAGCCGTAAAAAAAGAAGCTCAGGATTTTCCTGACGCATTGCTAACGTATAATGAAAACGGGTACGAATTAGAACTTGGTGAAGAGGCTGAGGTAGAGGGTGAAGCTTGTTACAAAGTCACTTTAGTAAAACCAGATCAGACCATTCAAGGAATGGAAGTTAGTGGCAGAACTGACTTTTATATTAGTAAAGACTCAGGTTTAGTTCTCAAAAAATCCCAAAACTCTGGTATGGGGCCATTAGAGACCATACTCAGTGATTATCAGGAAGTAAATGGGATTTTGTTCCCATTTCTGATGGAAACGAAAATGGGGGGTAATGTTGTAAGCTCAGTGAATATTAAAAGCATAGAAACCAATATCCCAATTGATGATACGCTATTCAGTTTTCCTGAATAAACAATAAAAAGAGGATCTTGGACAATTAAAAAGGAGCTTTAAAGCTCCTTTTTAATTTATAATACTTTTTCAAGATAAGCTTTAAAAGCCGCATATTCGGTGGTCATTCCTTGAGCGACCTTTTCTTTAGAGATGAGTTCTTCCAGCCTTTCAGGGATTGGAAGCTTGCCTCCCAAAACGGCCTCTACATCTGGTAAAAACTTGGCATAGTGTGCGGTTGAAAGAAAAACTCCCGTTGCTTTTGAGATGTCTACCAGATAGTCTCGCAATCCTAAATAGGCAATGGCTGTATGTGGACAGACTACATAATTAAAATTATCCTTTAGTTCTTTAATAGCTACTTTCGTTTCTTCATCTGTATAAGCAAAGCCAACAATTTGATCTTTGATTTCTTCAAATTGATTTCCAAAAAGAGCTTTAAGCCTTGGGAAGTTACTTGGGTCACCTACATCCATAGCATTTGAAATGGTACTGATAGAAGGTTTAATCGGACTGTATTCTCCAGATCTCAAATATTCCGGAACGACCTTGTTTACGTTGGTAGCAGCCACAAACTTCTGAACCGGCATACCCATTTTGTAGGCAATAACACCAGCACTCAGGTTTCCAAAATTTCCACTTGGCACTGAAAAAACAATAGGTAAGCCTTTACCTTTCAATCTTGAATAGGCATAAGCATAATAAAACGCCTGTGGGATCAGACGAGCAATATTGATAGAATTAGCCGAAGCTAAGTGATGCTTAGCTCTCAATTCTTGATCCAGAAAAGCCGTTTTGACTAACTTCTGACAATCATCAAAAGTACCGTCAACTTCTAGGGCAGAAACATTCTTACCTAGAGTTGTCAACTGCTTTTCCTGAATTTCGCTGACTTTACCTTTAGGGTAAAGAATAATTACATTAATGTTGGGCGTTTCATAGAAACCTTGGGCCACAGCTCCCCCAGTGTCGCCGCTGGTTGCCACCAAAATATTGATCTTTCTACTTTTCTTCTGTAAAAAATAAGACATCACCGCCGCCATAAAACGGGCACCGAAATCCTTAAACGCCATCGACGGACCATGAAAAAGCTCCAAACAATACAAGTTCTCCCCTACCTCAACCGATGGTGCATCAAAATCAATAGCTTTCTCTATGAGATTCTGTAAATCCTTTCTCGGAATTTCTTCTTCAAAAAATGCGGCAGCAATCTCCAGTGCTATCTCACTGAGACTCATTTTATCAGAGTTTTCCCAAAAAGAGGAAGGTAAAACCGGAATACTTTCAGGCATATATAGACCATTATCTGAAGGTAGTCCCTGAAAAATGGCTTCCTCAATCCCGACGGATTCACTAATCTGATTTGTGCTGTACAACTGCATTTTTGAGTATTTCCTTAAAGAGCCGCAATTTTAGGAAATTTATTTCCTTATGGCTAAGCTTTGCTTACAAATAAGCTAGTTTTGCCTCATGGAGCCGTATTTGATGACCGCCAAAACCCTCTCAGGACTCGAAAGTATTTTGGCCAAAGAAATTGAAGAACTGGGTGGTTTAAAAGTAGAAAAAGGTAAACGTATCGTATACTTTGAGGGTAATGATGGTCTGATGATGAAAGCAAATCTGGGACTACGCACAGCTCTCTCGATCCTTATTCCGTTTGCGGAATTTCAGGCCAAAAATGAAAATGAACTCTACCAGGAAACACTTGACATCCCTTGGGAAGATATTTTCAGTTTGAGAAATACCTTCTCAATTCAATCTGTTGTTGGTGGCGAATATTTCAATCACTCAAAATATGTGGCTCTTAAAGTCAAAGATGCCATAGCTGATCGATTCAGAAAGGTGACTGGCCGCAGGCCAAATGTTGATCCCAAGGATGCTGATTATCAAATTAACGTACACATCAATCGTGACCGCTGCACACTATCTTTTGACTCTTCTGGCAAAACACTCGATAAGCGAGGCTATCGTTTAAAATCTAACGAAGCTCCTATCAATGAGTGCCTTGCTGCAGGTATAATTTTAAAATCAGGCTGGGATAAAAAACGATGCATTTATGATCCCATGTCTGGTTCAGGAACTTTCGGGATAGAAGCGGCTCTGATTGGCCGGAATATGGCTCCAGGTATGAAACGCCGTTTTTCATTTCAAAATTGGGCCGACTTCAACCAAGAGCTTTTCTATCAAATAAAGGATGAATTAAAAGCTCAAGAAACTGAACTGCAAACAGAAATTTATTGCTCAGATATCGAGAAGCAAAATCTCTCAATAATTACCGAAAACGCTGTGCGAGCAGGTGTAATCGATGATCTGACGATTGAGCATCTTGACTATTTTAAATCCTCGAAAAGATGCGACAGCGGAGTTGCATTTCTTAATCCTCCATATGGCGAAAGAATGAACCTCGACCATAGTAAGGAAACCTATAAAGCGATTGGTGATCAGCTTAAACAGCACTACACTAACTGTGATGCCTGGGTAATTAGTTCTAATATGCCCGCAATGAAAGCTTTTGGCCTAAAAGCCGAATCAAAAGAAATGGTGTTTAATGGCGGCCTTGAATGCCGCCTTCAACACTACAAACTTTTTTAGAGCGTACTCACAAAATCGTCAAAAAGGTATCTTGAATCGTGAGGCCCGGGAGCGGCTTCAGGGTGATACTGCACAGAGAAAACAGGTTTCCCTTTCACTTCCATTCCTTCAACGGTGTTATCATTGAGATTGATGTGGGTAATCTCCACGGTATTTACCTTCTTAGCTTCTTCAATACTCACCGCAAAACCGTGATTTTGAGAGGTAATTTCAGACTTACCTGTTTTCAGGTTTTTCACCGGATGATTCAATCCTCGGTGGCCATTGTGCATTTTATAAGTATCAATACCACAAGCTCTGGCAATAATCTGATGACCCAGACAAATACCAAACATAGGCTTACCGCTATCAATCAGATCTTTTACAGTATCCACCGCATATTTCATAGCGGCAGGGTCGCCAGGTCCGTTAGATATGAAGTAGCCATCTGCACCCCAGGCCTTGATTTCATCTGCCGGAGTTTTGGCATTGAAAACCTTCATATAACAGCCTCTTTGAGTAAAGTTTCTAAGAATATTGGTTTTGCAACCCAAATCCAGAACAGCTAGTTTTTTACCGGCAGTTTCCTCACCATAAAAGAAAGGCTCATTGGTACTTACTTCACTAGAAAGCTCCAGGCCTTCCATTGAAGGACATTTCTTTAACTCAGCCATCAATTCATTCACATCTTCAATTTCAGATGAAATGATACAGTTCATGGCTCCGGCATTTCTGATATGTCTTACAATCTGACGAGTGTCAACATCACAAATACCAACGATTCCGGCCTTCTCAAAATAGTCTTCCAGCGAACCATCAGCGGTTTTTCTCGAATAATAATGCTCAGCATAAGCATTGCATACCATCCCCTTGATTTTTACACTTGATGACTCCTCCTCTTCTCCGAGTTTAATACCATAATTTCCAATATGAGAAGTGGTATTCACGATGACCTGACCAAAATAAGACGGATCAGTGTAAATCTCCTGATAACCTGTCATTCCAGTGTTAAAGCAGATTTCTCCGGCTGAAGTTCCTCTTTTCCCTAATGCTTTACCTTTGAATAGTGTACCGTCTTCTAAGAGTAAGTAAGCGGCTTTCGTCTGAGTGTTGTCCATTAAGACTCTATGATTTCCGATTGAGTAGTATAAATTATCGGAGCGTAAAGTTAGATAAAAAATACGCAATCAAATAACCTTTTGGTAAATTGATGAACAGAACAAACGTTTATGAAACGAAAAATAAGAATTATCATATTTGTTAAAAATGAAACTCATAGTCCTTTCTAACTCATAATAAGAACTTTAGTACATAAACAATTACTCCCATGAAAATTCTTATCGGAACAGATTTTAGTAAAGCATCTGAGAATGCCATTGAATACACTACTCAAATAGCTCGTAATTTTATTGCTGAGGTGGTTTTAGTTCACTCTTACTTACCACCTATGGTAGACCCTTCTATCCCAGTGGGTATGTTGGAGGCCAATGAAATTACAGTTATCAAGGAGTTTGATGAAATTCTGGAGAAGAAGGTTCGCAAACTTCGTGAAAGCGGTGTCAGAGCTTCATACAAGGTTGTTATCGGTGACCTGAGACATGCCTTTGAAGAAGTAACTAAAGACACTGAGCCAGCAGATTTGATAGTACTCGGAAAAACTGAGAATCCTGATTTTTTGGATAAACTCATAGGATCAACCTCTCAGCATCTGCTGAATCAGGTTCAGGTTCCACTTTTGGTTGTTCCTGAGAATTATCCTGTTACTCTTCCAAAGGCATTTGCCTATGCCACTCAATTAGAATTCGAAGAGTCTGATATAATCAAAAAAGTTAAAGAAATGTCAGGAAGGTTAAAGTCCAAACTTCATTTCGTAAAGGTTCAGTTAGATAATGACCTTGATATTAACCCCGACTTGCCTTTAATCAAGGAAATCAATGGAATAACAGGATTGGAGAAAACAGAAGTTGATTATGTTAATGCAGAAAGTCTCAAAGAAGGACTCTCAGCTTATATCAAAGATCATGATATTTCACTTCTGGTATTGGCCTCACATAAGCGAGGGCTTCTTGACGGAATACTGGCTCCAAGCCAGAGCAGAAAGCTTTTGAGTAAGATCAAAATACCCGTTTTAATCTATCACTTTACATAAAAAAAGGGAGGCAAAAGCCTCCCTTTTAGTTTTGCTGCTTATTGATTGATTAATCTTCTTTCTCTTCTTCAGAAGAATCATTAGCTTCTTCAGCCGGAGCTGCTTCCTCAGCCACTACTTCTTCAGTAGTTTCTGCCACAGCTTCTACTGTCTCTTCAGATGATTTCTTCTTACCTCTACGACTTCTTCTTGACTTACCAGCACCAGAAGAATCACCGTCAGTAGAAAGAAGGTTCTCATTGAAATCAACAAGCTCGATAAGAGCCATCTCAGCGTTATCACCAAGACGGGTTCCTAACTTAATGATACGAGTGTAACCACCATTTCTTTCAGCTACTTTTTCACTAATTGTAGTGAAAAGCTCAGTAACGGCTTCCTTATCCTGAAGGTATGAGAAAACAACCCTTCTTGAATGCGTAGTATCATTCTTAGATTTAGTAATCAAAGGCTCAGCATACTTACGTAGTTCTTTTGCCTTGGCTACCGTTGTTGTAATTCTCTTTGACTTGATCAAAGAAACAGCCATGTTACTTAACAAAGCACTGCGGTGAGATTTTGTTCTCCCCAGATGATTTACTTTTTTTCCGTGTCTCATTTTTGTAATTCGTAAGTATCGGTTAAGGTTGCGTATCGCAGCTGGCAATCCCCACCTATTACGATTTTAAAGGTTAATAAAATCCGCGATTATTCTTCGTCCAGTTTGTATTTTGATACATCCATACCAAAATGCAATCCTTTTTCAGCTACAAGCTGCTCAAGCTCAGTAAGTGACTTCTTGCCGAAGTTTCTGAACTTCATCATATCTGCAACCTCAAGCTTCACAAGATCACCAAGTGATCTGATATCTGCTGATTTAAGACAGTTATAAGCTCTAACTGAAAGATCAAGATCCTGAAGAGATGTTTTCAGAAGTTTTCTCATGTGCAAGAATTCTTCGTCAACCATATCGTTCTCATCATCACCAGTGGTATCAAATACCATGTTTTCATCAGTGAACTTCAGGAAGTGTTGAATCAAAATGTTTGCAGACTCCTGAAGAGCCTTCTCAGGGTGAATAGACCCGTCTGTTTTGATTTCAAGCAGAAGTTTTTCAAAGTCAGTTCTTTGCTCAACACGAGTGTTTTCTACATTGAACTTAACGTTTTTAATTGGAGTGTAAATAGAGTCTACAGCAATAAAGCCTACCGGCAATTCCTGATTTTTCTGCTCCTCAGAAGGAACATAACCTCTACCTTTATCTACAACAATCTCAAACTCTAATTCTTTTTTAGAGTCAAGTCGAGCAATTACAAGATCAGGATTCAAAATTTCGAAACTCTGTGTGAATTTAGAAATATCACCAGCTGTAAGCTCTGTTTGGTTTTTAACCTTGATAGAAATTTTATTGTCTACATAGTCTGAAACCTTCTTAAATCTTACTTGTTTAAGATTCAAAATAATTTCAGTTACATCATCCACAACACCTTCAATCGATGAGAATTCATGAAGAACTCCAGGAAACCTTACAGCCGTAATTGCATAACCCTCTAACGAGGATAGCAGAATACGACGCAAAGCATTTCCTATAGTTACCCCATATCCTCTTTCAAGTGGTTTAAACTCGAAAAATCCATGAAAGTCGTCAGCTTTTTCCATCACGACTTTATCGGGCATTTGAAATGCTAAAATTGACATACTATGGCGTATTTTTTCGTTAACGAAAGAAGATTCAGGAATTTCCTAAATCTGAGAAATGCTGGTCGCTTTGGAAGCGACCAGCTATATATTATTTATTGTACAATTCGACTACCGCCTGATCATTGAAGTTTTCAGGAACAAGTTCTCTTTCAGGATATGAAATGAACTTACCAGTCATTTCTTTAGCATCATACTCAAGCCAGCCGTATTTACTTGCAGAGTTAAGGCTTAAGCTTTCAAGGATTGAATCCATAGCTTTTGACTTCTCTCTTACGCCGATTAACTGACCTGGCTTCACTAAGTAAGAAGGGATATTCAAAACCTCACCGTCAACTACGATATGCTTGTGTGAAACCAACTGTCTCGCAGCTCTCCTTGTAGGAGCGATTCCTAATCTGTAAACCAAATTATCAAGTCTTGATTCACAAAGTTGTATAAGGTTTGTACCAGTTTGACCCGGTCTTACAGCCGCAAGGTGGAAGAAACGAGCAAATTGTTTCTCTAGCATACCGTACGTATACTTCACTTTTTGCTTTTCCTGAAGCTGCAATGCATATTCAGATTTCTTACTTCTTCTACCGCGTCCATGCTGACCCGGACCATAATTTTTCTTTTGTAAGGCTTTGCTTGGACCCATTACTGGTTCACCAAACTTTCTTGAAATTTTCGCCTTTGGACCTGTGTATCTTGCCATTTTTAAAATTTAATACTCATGAGAACTTCTGGCCCCAATGTCCAAACCAGCTTTCTCTATGAGCCATGAAACAAATATTAATTAAACTCTTCTTCTTTTAGGAGGACGACAACCGTTATGAGGCAACGGAGTCTTGTCGGTGATAGATACCACTTCGATACCTACACTTTGAATAGTTCTGATAGCAGACTCTCTTCCTGAACCCGGACCTTTCACAAATACGTCAGCCTTTCTCATTCCAGCCTCGTACGCTTTTTGTCCACAGTCCTGAGCTGCAGTTTGAGCAGCATATGGAGTGTTCTTTTTAGAACCTCTGAAACCCATTTTACCAGCAGATGCCCATGAGATTACCTGACCTGTGCTGTTGGTAACAGAAATAATAATATTGTTGAATGAAGCCTTGATGTGAACTTCACCATGAGGTTCTACAACTACTACTCTTTTTTTAGCCTTGTCTTTTCTTTTAGCTTGAGCCATTATCTAATTTAATTAAGCAATTTGGCGGGTTTATTAACCCCTGATCAACGATTAAATCTTATTTAGTAGCCTTCTTCTTGTTAGCCACAGTTTTTCTTCTTCCCTTACGGGTTCTTGAGTTGTTCTTTGTATGCTGACCACGTAACGGTAAACCTTTACGATGTCTCAAACCTCTGTAACAACCAATATCCATCAAACGCTTGATGTTTAGCTGAACATCTGAACGAAGAGCACCTTCAACCATATATTCTTCAGCAATAATGTTACGAACAGCGTTCGCTTCATCATCAGACCACTCTCCTGCTTTCTTGTCAACTGAAACTTCAGCCTTTTCCAAGATTTGCTGAGCTGAACTACGGCCCACACCAAAAATGTACGTAAGGGCAATAACGCCTCTTTTGTTATCCGGAATATCTACACCTGAAATCCTCATATTTCTTAACCTTGTCTTTGTTTAAACTTTGGATTCTTTTTATTGATCACATAGATTTTTCCTTTTCTACGGATAACCTTGCAATCTGCACTACGCTTTTTTACTGATGCTTTAACTTTCATGATCTGAAAAATTAGAGGCAAACCTCATTGATTACTTATATCTATAAACTATTCTCGCTTTTGAAAGATCATATGGAGACATCTCCATCTTCACTTTATCTCCAGGCAAAATACGGATATAGTGCATCCTCATTTTCCCTGAAATGTGAGCTATAACCTCGTGCTTGTTTTCCAATTCCACTCTAAAGCGGGCATTAGAAAGTGCCTCCGTTATAATTCCATCTACTTCTATATTTGCTTGTTTCGCCATATTACACAAAAAACATTTTCTTTTCTTCCAGTACTTTTTCAATGTACTCGAAGGTGGTTAAAATATCATATCCATTTTCAGTAACCATAACGGTATGTTCATAATGAGCAGCAGCGGATCTGTCTTCTGTTCTGATGGTCCAGCCATCTTCTTCCTGAAGAACAAAACGCTTACCTAAAGTCACCATTGGTTCAATCGCAATAACCATCCCTTTTTTCATTCGGGGTCCGTTACCTCTTTTACCAAAGTTTGGAACTTCGGGAGCTTCGTGTAAATGTTTACCTACACCGTGACCTACTAACTCACGAACAATACCATAACCGTTCCTTTCATTGTATGACTGAATCGCGAAGCTTAAGTCACCAATTCTATTTCCTGGTTTTACCTGATTTATACCTTCATATAATGATTCTTTGGTAGTCCTCAACAATTCTTTAACCGAATCATCAACCTCACCAATCATGTAGGTATAAGCACTGTCTGCATGAAAGCCATTTTTATAGACTCCGCAGTCAATAGATATTATGTCACCACTTTTAAGAACTCTATCACTCGGAAAACCATGTACTACAACTTCATTCACCGAGATACATAATGAAGCTGGAAAACCTCCGTAACCTTTGAAGGAAGGAACACCACCATTATCTCTGATGAACTGTTCCGCAACCTCATCTAATCTGGCGGTAGTTACACCTTCATCCAGAATTTTGGCTACTTCAGCATGGGTTTTACCTAGAATATCTCCGTTAGCTCTGATTATTTCAGCTTCCTCTGCAGACTTCAGGTAAATTGATCTTTTACCCATGAAATTATTGAGCTACAACAGTAGTCTGTCTTCCTTGAAGACGACCAGACTGCATTAAGCCCTCATATCTTTTCATTAACAAATAACTCTCAATCTGCTGAAGGGTATCCAAAACAACACCTACAAGTATTAGCAGGGAGGTACCGCCAAAGAATTGAGCAAACACATTACTAACACCAAACAAACTTGCGATCGCCGGGAAAATTGCAATTGCTGCTAAAAGTACAGCACCAGGCAATGTTATTCTATCCAGGATAGCAGCAAGATAATCCGATGTTGCAATTCCAGGTTTTACACCAGGAATAAAGCCACCTCCTCTCTTCATATCATCTGCCATTTGATTAGGATTAATCGTAATCGCAGTGTAGAAGAAAGTAAAGGCGATAATTAAGAATGCATAGAGAGCATTATACTGCCAGGAAGTGAAATCAGAGAAAACAGTCTGAACATTAGCCCAGAAATCACTCTTCTCAGCAAACAAACTCGCAATAGCAGCCGGAGCAAACATCAAAGCCTGACCGAAAATTATTGGCATTACACCTGAGATGTTCACTTTCAAAGGAAGATATTGTCTTTGACCAGATACTACCTTATTTCCTACAATTTGCTTTGCATACTGAACAGGAACTCTCCTAACAGCTTGTGTTACAGCTACAGCAAAAACAACTACAAGGAACAATATTACCATCTCAATGATGAAGAACAAGATTTGTCCACTATTGGCTCTTGAGCTAAACTCCTGAACCAAACCAGCTGGCAAACTTGCAACGATACCGATCATAATGATCATTGAAATACCGTTACCAACACCTTTCTCTGTCATTCTTTCACCTAACCATACACACATCATTGTGCCTGCCACAAGAATAATAACAGAGGAAAAGTAAAATAATCCCTGATTTATTGTGATCGCGTCCGTTGGTATAGCCGTTTTAAGATATGTAAAACCTTGCACAGCTGTAACCGCAATGGTCAACCATCTTGTGATCTGATTTAACTTCTTTCTTCCAGATTCACCTTCTTTTTGAAGTTTACTGAAATAAGGTAAAGCTAAGCCCATCAACTGAATGGCAATAGAGGCAGAAATATAAGGCATGATACCCAATGCCATGATGGAAGCGTTACTAAACGCACCACCTACAAGGGTATCAAGCAATCCAAGAAGACCATTCCCTCCTGTCAGATCCTGTAAACGCGTAGGATCAACACCAGGAAGAACGATAAAGGATCCCACTCTGAAAATTACAATGATCAATAGAGTATTGAGAATTCTGTTTCTCAATTCTTCAATAGACCAAATATTCTTAAGGGTCGTAATCAGTTTATTCATCGTCAGAGTCTTCTGTGGTATTATTCAGGTCTTCCGCCTTTTAATCTGTCTTGTAGTTCGTTTAACTCATCCCACTTACCAGCCGCAGCAAGACCAGCCTGCTCAGGCCATGTAGTTGGGTTATGTGAGGCATATCTTGACCCAGCTTCAGCTAAGATATTCGCGATATCATCAGCACTGGTTTCAGATAATTTTGCAAAGGTACCAATTCCAGCATCAACCAGCAATTCTGCAATTTTAGGTCCGATTCCCTCAATTTTTTTAAGGTCATCGCCACCTTTAGAAGCCTTCTTCTTTGGTGCAGCTTTTTCCTTCGCAGGAACGGCTTCCACTTTAGAAGTAGCTTTCTCTTCCTTAACTGACGTAGTCGCTGCTTTCGGAGTCGATTTCTTCTCTTTCTTTGTTTCCATTGCCACTTCCTTACGAGAAGAAGAAGCTTTAGAATCCAACTTCAAACCTTCTGACGTTTCAGGGCTAAAAGAAGCATCAACAACAGCCGAACCACCGGCTTTTTCAATTGCTTCAACAGCTGACTTTGAGAAGGCATTAACTTTAACTTCCAATGAAGAAGTTAATTCGCCTCTACCAAGTACTTTTACTGTATCTGACTTTTGAATGAAACCTGTATTGTATAGGACTCCTAAATCCACAGCCTTAACACCGGCATCAGCCAAAGATTGAAGTGTATCAAGGTTAATGGCCTTGTGAACAACTTTGTTTGGATTTTTGAAACCAAACTTAGGAACTCTTCTCTGAAGTGGCATCTGACCACCTTCAAAACCTCTTTTTTGAGAGTATCCTGAACGAGATTTTGCACCTTTATGTCCTCTTTTGGCAGTTCCACCACCACCAGAACCTTGACCTCTACCTACTCGCGTGTTCTGCTTATTTGAGCCTTCAGCCGGCTTTAGATTACTTAAATTTATCATTACTCTTGTATTTACGCAGATTTTGAATCTACTCGGTTATCCCTGTTTACTTTTCTACTTTTACTAAATGCTGAACCTTGTTAATCATGCCTTCAATAGCCGGATTCAATTCAAGTTCAACGGTACGGTTGATTTTACCTAAGCCTAAAGCCTCAATCGTCTTCTTTTGCTTTTGAGATCTGTCAATCGTACTCTTAATCTGAGTAATTTTTACAGTTGCCATTATCTATTACTAATTAGCTAAATCTTGGAAATTATCCGTTAAACACTTTGCTTAACTTCACTCTTCTCTGAACAGCCACCTCATGAGGAGCTCTCATCTTAGAAAGAGCATTGATCGTTGCCTTAACAACATTATGCGGGTTTGAAGAACCTTTAGACTTTGCAAGTACATTGTGTACACCTGCAGCCTCAAGCACCGCACGCATCGCACCACCGGCGATTACACCTGTACCGGGAGCAGCCGGTTTAACGAAGACGTAACCACCAGAGTACTTACCATACATTTCGTGGGGCACTGTATCGTTGACGATAGGAATTTTCACCAAATTCTTTCTCGCATCATCTACTGCTTTAGAAATAGCATCGGTAACTTCATTAGCCTTACCTAGACCATGACCCACAGATCCTTCTCCGTCGCCTAAAACAAC
Source organism: Jiulongibacter sediminis (assembly GCF_001306455.1). Taxonomy (GTDB): domain Bacteria; phylum Bacteroidota; class Bacteroidia; order Cytophagales; family Spirosomataceae; genus Jiulongibacter; species Jiulongibacter sediminis. The sequence goes on from NZ_LGTQ01000005.1 coordinate 1,057,061, forward strand.
TATCGCTGAAAAACTGAATCTACGACCACCCTTTACCACTTTGGCAACACGGTTTATCGCTACTACTTTTTCCCTTAATTCAGATTCGTTTACTTTTATTCCTTTACTCATCGTGATAATCGTTTCAGGTATTAAAATTTAAGTCCGCCTTCTCTGGCACCGTCAGCTAACGCCTTCACGTTGCCGTGGTACAGATATCCGCTTCTGTCAAAAACACAAGAAGAAACACCGTTATCAACGGCTTTTTTAGCAAGGCCTTCGCCTACTTTCTTCGAGTTTTCAACACTCACAGAAGTTAAACCAAGCTCTTTGGATGAAGCAGAAGCAAGAGTTACCCCGTTCACATCATCAATTAATTGAGCGTATATTCCTTTATTAGAGCGGAAAACAGACAATCTCGGAGTCTCAGCGGTTCCCTGAACCTTCTTTCTGATTCTCCATTTTACCTTTTGTCTTCTCTTTGCTTTAAAAGTTGACATTATATATTCGTTAATATCTTAAATACAATAATTAAAATTACTTCGCTGCAGTTTTACCAGCCTTTCTGCGAATCTGCTCACCAGTGAAGCGAACACCTTTACCTTTGTAAGGCTCAATTTTTCTAAGTTCTCTTAGTTTAGCCGCAACCAAACCGATCAATTGCTTATCAGAACCTTCAAGGATAACCTTTGGGTTTTGTCCTTTCACCATTTCAGTCGTCACCTTCAACTCTTCAGGTACAACAAAAATGATATTGTGAGAGTAACCAAGAGATAAATCAAGAACATTACCTTGGTTGGTTGCTTTATAACCTACACCAACAAGCTCAAGCTCTTTCTTATAACCTTCGCTCACACCTACTACAGCGTTATTCACCAAGCTTCTGTACAAACCATGAAGAGCCTTGTGTCTCTTCTGTTCTGTTGGTCTTAACACTTTTAGCTCTTCTCCTTCCTGCTCCAGCTTGAAGTCAGGATCAATTGGTTGTGAAAGCTCACCCTTCGGGCCTTTCACAACAACATTATTATCACTTCTACTAACGGTTACACCAGCAGGAAGCTTAATAATTTTATTACCGATTCTAGACATTATAAAAAGTTTAAGGCCACGCTGTCTGCGTGGCGGTCAACAAAAAATTACTTAGTAAATATAGCAGAGAACCTCTCCGCCAACGTTTAGAGTACGAGCCTCTTTGTCAGTAATGATACCTTTAGAAGTAGACAAAACTGCAATACCGAGACCATTCAAAACTCTTGGAAGAGCAGAAGCTTTGGCATACTTACGCAAACCTGGCTTTGAAGCTCTTTTCAAATCTACAATCGCAGATTCTTTTGTAACAGGATTAAACTTCAAAGCGATCTTGATGTTCCCTTGAGGACCCTCATCTTCGAACTTGTAGCTCTGAATATAACCTTTATCATAAAGTACTTTTGTAATTTCCTTCTTCACGTTAGAAGCAGGAATATCTACAACTCTGTGTCTTGCACTTATAGCGTTTCTTATCCTTGTTAGATAGTCTGCTATTGGATCCGTCGTTACCATTCTTTTACAATTAAATATTGGATACCTTAGCCGTCACTGAGTAGTTTCACGGGCGTGACTTTCTCAATTGGGCTGCAAAGATAGTGATTCTAAATTAATTTAAAAATATATTACCAAGAAGCTTTTGTAACTCCTGGGATAAGACCTGCACTCGCCATTTCACGGAAAGTCACACGGTTAATGCCGAACTTACGCATATAACCTTTAGGTCTGCCAGTAAGCTTACATCTGTTATGAAGACGTACCGGTGATGCATTTTTAGGAAGTGCATCAAGACCTTTGTAGTCTCCGGCAGCTTTAAGAGCTGCTCTTTTATCAGCATACTTTGCTACTAACCTTTGTCTCTTTCTTTCTCTTGCTTTGACTGCTTCTCTAGCCATCTTTATCGAAAATTAATTTATTATTTTTTTGAATTTGCGAATGGCATACCTAATGCCTTAAGCAACTCATAACTTTCTGCGTCTGTAGGTGCAGAAGTTACAAATGTGATGTCCATACCCTGAATCTTTGATACTTTATCAATTGAGATTTCCGGGAAAATGATTTGTTCTGTTACACCGAAAGTGTAGTTACCACGTCCGTCAAATCCTTTGTCGCTGATACCCTGAAAGTCTCTTACACGTGGAAGAGCAACAGATACCAATCTGTCAAGAAATTCATACATAACCTCACCTCTCAAAGTAACTTTAGCACCGATAGGCATACCTTCTCTTAACTTAAAGTTAGAGACCGCCTTTTTTGAAACTGTAGGAACCGCCTTTTGACCAGTGATGATTGAAAGCTCTTCAACACTGTTATCTACAAGTTTTTTATCACCGGTAGCATCACCTACACCACGGTTTACTACAATCTTCTTTAATGTAGGAACCTGCATTACTGACTTGTAAGAGTATTTCTCTCTTAAAGCAGGTACGATATCTTTTAAATATTGTTCTTTTAATCTTGCCATTTTTATTTTGTGGATTTCCGACCCACTTTTAAATATTAAATGAATTTGCCGCTTGATTTAGCGAAACGTTGAAGTTTGCCTTTATCATTAGCTTTTCTTCCTGTACGGGAAGGCTTACCAGACTCAGGATCTAAAACCTGTACATTACTGATATGGATGCTACCTTCAACCTCCTGGATTTCGCCTTGTGGGTTTTGAGCATTTGGTTTCACATGTTTCTTGATCATGTTAATACCTTCTACAATAACGCGGTCTTTCTTGGTCAAAACCTCAACCACTTTACCCTGCTTGCCCTTTGAGTTACCGGCAATAACCTGCACAGTATCTCCGGTGCGTACATGACGTTTTTGCATCTTATTATTTTTTGTTTCCATTTTCTCAGATATTTTCCAGAACGGAATGATTATAAAACTTCAGGTGCCAAAGAAACAATCTTCATAAACTGCTTCTCTCTTAATTCACGGGCTACAGGTCCGAAAATACGGGTACCTCTAGGCTCATCATTATTATTCAAAAGAACGACTGCGTTCTCTTCAAATCTGATATAAGAACCATCTTTGCGTCTTACCTCTTTTTTGGTTCTAACCACCACAGCTCTTGATATACTACCTTTTTTCATGTTAGTAGATGAAGAAAGGGCCTCTTTAACAGTAACCACTACTTTATCACCAATACCTGCATATCTCTTTTTGGTACCGCCCAAGACACGAATAACTAATACTTCTTTGGCACCGCTATTGTCAGCTACGTTAGCTCTTGATTCTTGCTGTAACATTTCTAATTATTTTAAACTTTTCTTATTTCTGGCTTCAAAGAAGATTACTTGGCTTTCTCCAAAACTTCAACAAGTCTCCAGTTTTTTGTCTTACTCAAAGGTCTTGTTTCCATGATCTTTACAGTATCACCTATACCGGCTTCACCATTTTCATCATGAAACTTAAATTTTTTCGTCTTGAGCATAAATTTACCATACTTCGGGTGCTTCACTTTACGAACAACCTCAGCTACACCTGATTTGTCCATTTTGTTGCTAACAACTACCCCGATACGCTCTTTTCTTACTTGTCTTTCCATTTGCGGTAACAGATTAGTGGCTTTCACCACGGTATTAGTATTCTGTGTAATTATTCAGATTTTAACTGATTATCTGCTGGTAAGTTCAGTTGATAATCTGGCAATCACCTTTCTTGTTTCAGTGATTCTTTTAGGATTTTCAATTGGCGTAATAGCGTGAGCAAATTTCATTTTTTGCAATCTGTCCTTCTCGGCGGCGATCTGCTCCTGAAGTTGCTCTACTGTCAAACCTTTCAAATCTACTTTTTTCATTGTCCTATCGTTTTACCGGCGACAGCCGATGTATATATCAAATGATAATTGATGCTTAAGCCTGATAATCTCTTCTAACAACAAACTTAGTCGTCATCGGAAGCTTCTGAGCAGCTAGTCTCAAAGCCTCTTTTGCAGTTTCAAGAGAAACACCACCAGCTTCAAACAAAACTGTACCAGGGTAAATATTGGCTACCCAATACTCAGGAGCACCTTTACCCTTACCCATCCTTACCTCAAGAGGCTTAGCGGTGATTGGCTTATCAGGGAAAACTCTGATCCAAACCTGCCCTTCACGTTTCATTGCACGTGTAACGGCAATACGAGCGGCCTCAATCTGGCGAGAGGTAAGTCTACCCGGCTCCAGAGATTTAATTGCGAAGCTACCAAAAGCAATCTGATGTCCTCTGGATGCAATACCCTTGATTCTACCTTTCTGCTGCTTACGAAACTTAGTTCTTCTTGGTTGTAACATAATTGTATAATCTTATGAGACTCAGGGTCTCTTCGGTTCTTTGAATTTTCTTAGTTTCTTCCTCTTCCGCCTTCGCCTCTTCTTCTTCTAGGACGATCATTTCGATCTCCTCTGTCGTTTCCTCTTCTTCTCTTATCGCCGCCACCAGCTTCAGCTATTGCTCCGGCAGGTGTAAGATCTCTCTTACCATAAACCTCACCTTTGAATACCCAAACTTTGATACCGATGATACCGTAAACCGTTAGAGCTTCTGAAACAGCATAGTCGATATCAGCACGAAGTGTATGTAGAGGAATTCTACCCTCCTTGTACATCTCAGTGCGAGCCATCTCAGCTCCACCAAGTCTACCAGAAAGTTTAATCTTGATCCCTTCAGCTCCTACTCTAACGGCCGACTGAATCGCCTGCTTCATAGCTCTTCTGTATGAGATACGGGCTTTAAGCTGCTGAGCAATGGTTTCACCAATCAACTTGGCATCAAGCTCCGGCCTTTTGATTTCAAAGATGTTAATCTGAACATCTTTACCCGTCAACTTCTTAAGCTCTTCTCTAAGCTTATCCACTTCAGAACCGGCTTTACCGATTACAACACCCGGACGGGCTGTGTGAATAGTAAGAGTAATCCTCTTAAGTGTTCTTTCAATTACTACTTTAGAGATCGATCCTTTCTGAATACGAGCATCGATATATTTTCTGATCTTGTTGTCTTCAACCAATTTGTCAGAAAAATCTTTTCCGCCATACCAGCTAGATTCCCAACCTCTGATGTAACCAAGTCTTAGACCAACAGGATTAACTTTTTGTCCCATGTTTCTACTTAAATATTAGTTCGGGGTATATTATTCTTCTTCAGATTTAACTTCTTCAGCCTTCACTTCCACTGGAGCCGCGTTGTCAACAACGATGGTCATGTGAAGGGAACGCTTTCTGATTCTGTAGGCACGTCCCTGAGGAGCGGGTCTCAATCTTTTTAAGATTCTTCCACCGTCAACAAAAACACTTTTCACAACAAGATCAGCGTCTTCAATGTCTACGTCTTCGTTTTTTCCCTGCCAATTAGCCACGGCCGACATCAGTACATTTTTCATTACCGGAGCGGCTGCCTGAGGCTGATGACTCAAAATACCTAGAGCCTGACTTACTTTCTTACCTCTGATCAAATCAGCAACCAATCTTGCTTTTCTTGCAGAAGTAGGGAAATTATTAAGTTTTGCTACTGCTTCCATTTTTCAATAATTTATTATTAAAAAGCCGAGTACTCTAAGATTACTTACGACCCTTATCTTTTTTGTTAACGTGACCTCTGAAATTTCTGGTTGGAGCAAATTCTCCAAGCTTATGACCTACCATGTTATCAGTAACATACACAGGGATAAACTTATTTCCGTTATGAACAGCAAAGGTGAAACCGATGAATTCAGGAGTAATCATTGATCTGCGTGACCAGGTCTTAATTACAGACTTCTTGCCTGATTCTGCCATCTTCTCGACCTTATTTTCAAGGCGAAAATCAACGTAAGGTCCTTTTTTAAGCGAACGAGCCATTATTTATTTCTTTTTGCTACTATTAAACGATTTGAATACTTGTTTTTAGAACGGGTTTTCTTGCCTTTGGCGATCAAACCTTTTCTAGATCTTGGGTGACCTCCGGAAGAACGGCCTTCACCACCACCCATTGGGTGATCAACAGGGTTCATTGCCACACCACGAACGCGTGGACGACGACCCAACCATCTTTTTCTACCGGCCTTACCAAGAGTTACGTTCATGTGATCCGGGTTAGACACAGATCCCACAGTAGCGATACAAACTGACAATACCATTCTCATTTCACCAGAAGGCATTTTCAAAGTCACATACTTACCATCTTTCGCTAAAAGCTGAGCGTAAGTTCCGGCACTTCTTGCAAGCTGAGCACCTTTACCAGGATTCAGCTCAATATTATGAATAATAGTACCCAAAGGCATATTTTTCATTTGCATTGCATTTCCTACTTCAGGAGCAACAGCCTCACCAGAAACTACTGTCTGGCCAACTTGTAAGCCCTGAGGAGCAATGATGTATCTTTTCTCACCATCAGCGTATTCCACCAAAGCAATTCTTGCAGAACGGTTTGGATCATACTCAATAGTCTTAACTTCCGCCTTCACATCAGCTTTGTCACGTTTGAAGTCGATAATACGATATCTTCTTTTGTGACCACCGCCAATGTATCTTGCGGTTCTGTGCCCTTCACTGTTTCTACCGCCAGTTCTTTTAACTACAGTAGTCAGGCTTTTCTCCGGTTTGTTCGTTGTGATGTCAGAGAAATCAGGAGCAATCCTGTTTCTTTGACCCGGAGTCGTTGGTTTAATTTTTCTAACTGCCATCTTCTTTAATTTTGCAACCACTCAACTCGTGGCTTTACCTATTAAATTCTTATTATAAATCAGCGTAGAAGTCGATCATCTCGCCTTCAGCTAATGTTACTATTGCTTTTTTGAATGTTGGAGTTCTTCCGGTTGTAACCTTTGATCTCGTCATTCTTGACTTGCTTTTCCCAAACTGACGGATAGTAGAGACACTGTCTACAGTAACTCCGTACATTGACTCAACTGCCTTGGCTATCTGAATTTTATTAGAACCCATTGCCACCTCAAAAGTGTACTTACCTTTAGCGTTAAGTTCCTGAGATTTTTCTGTGATTATTGGTCTTTTTAAAACACTCATTTTATTAAGCTTTTAACCTTCTGGTTCTTTATTTCAAAATTGTTTCCAGGTGAGCCAAAGCGTTCTCAGAGATCAGAATGTTCTCTGCGTTCACTAAGTCATAAATATTAACCTCATTTTTCTCTGACACCAACGTCTTTGGTACGTTTCTGGCAGACAAATAAAGGTTATTCTCGTTACCGTCAACTACGAAAAGGCTTTTGCCATTTACACCAACTGCGTTTAGGAAATTGATGTAGTCTTTAGTTTTAGGCGTATCAAGAGCGAAATCTTCAACAACAATCACTTTTCCTTCTTTAGCTCTTTCAGAAAGGATTGACTTCTTAGCCAATGACTTAACTTTCTTATTCAGCTTGAAGCTGTAGTTTCTAGGGCGTGGTCCGAAAATTGTACCACCACCTACGAAGATTGGAGATCTTCTGGAACCATGACGAGCTCCACCTGTTCCTTTTTGTCTGTGAAGTTTCTTTCCTGTACGGCTAACTTCAGCTCTTTCTTTAGCCTTATGAGTTCCCTGACGCTGATTAGCAAGAAATTGCTTAACCTCAAGCCAGATCACATGCTCATTAGGCTCAACACCGAAAACCTCTGGAGAAAGACTTACTTTCTTTCCGGTTTCTTTACCTTCTTTGTTAACTACTTTTATTTCCATTTGATAATCCTATTTTTTCGATGTCGTCAGGATTCGACCTTATTTTTATTTATGTAACATTACAACGGAGTTCTTAGGGCCAGGAACTGATCCCGAAACCACGATAAGATTCTTATCCGCCATTACCTTTACTACTTTTAGGTTCTGAATGGTAACCATAGTATTACCCATTCTTCCAGCCATTTTCAGTCCTTTAAATACTCTTGCAGGATACGAACAGGCACCAATTGAACCAGGGTGACGCTGTCTGTTGTGCTGACCGTGAGTAGTCTGACCAACTCCACCAAAATTGTGACGCTTTACAACACCCTGAAAACCACGACCCTTTGTTTTACCACTAACATCAAGGAATTCACCTTCAGCGAAAACATCATCCACCTTAATGGTATCACCCAGATTAAAATCAGTGGTGAACTCTTTAAATTCAGCCAGTTTTCTTTTCGGAGTGGTGTTAGCTTTTTTGAAGTGACCTTGAAGAGCCTTAGAGGTTCTCTTCTCTTTTTTCTCACCATAACCTAACTGGACAGCTTTGTAACCATCCTTTTCCTCAGTTCTTATTTGAGTAACCACACATGGGCCAGCCTCAATAAGCGTACATGGAACAGCAGCACCATCTTCAAAGACGGTCATCATGCCAATTTTCTTTCCAATAATTCCAGACATTGTATTATCTTTTTCGCTTTAAAATTGTCTCTTCTCTAAATCGGGCTGCAAAAGTCTGACTTTCTGCAGTCTTATACAAGATTTGTGACCAAAACTTTTCTTGTCAGTGGTTGAACTCAACTTGACCATTGCATTACAAACCCAAACAGGTAAGGCGTAAATTACTGAGGGTACACCTTGTTACCTTGTAATGATTCCCAAAATTTAATTTCATGCGAACTTCGGAGACTGTGCAAATCTTAAAAAGCTAAACATCTTTTCTCACAGTCGAAATCAGATCGGTTTCACGTGGATGTGACTTCGTCTAATTTGTTTCAGAGAGAATCTCCTCAAATCGAGGTGCAAAAGTATATGTTATTTTACTAATAGCAAAGAGCTAACTGAAAATAAATGAAATATTTTCAAAATGTGTGAATTGTCAATTTCTAAAAGCCAGAATGGCTAAATCGGTTCCAGTGGGAAATTGACTATCCTCCTTTAAATGAAGAGCCAGCTTAATTTCAGCCTCACGATGGGTTTTGTTCGGGACTGTTCCATGCTTGTAAGGATCTTGAGGAAACTGCATAGAGACATTCATCAATACCTCGCAATCACAATGCCCACCCTCTTGAAATAGGAAGGAGACTATGGCATCCTCATCCAAACCCCGCTCAGAAAGAAATTTTCGGGTTATCGTGAATTTCATGTCGCAAGGATTTTGCTCAAGGGATGCCTGCAGGTAATCAAACATTTCCTCAAACTCAACAAGATCCATCGGAAGTGCAGCCATAAAAGCTTCTTGTCGGGTCGGTTCTTTAATATCGGCCTCTGAACTAGCTGTTACATTATTTTCAGTATCTCCTAAGAAATAGATATTAGCCAGGATGCTACCAATAAACAAAATAGAGGCCGCAAGCCTGAAAATACTCGTTTTGTAAAAAGGAATAGGCTTCAGAGACTTATCTTCATTATTAAACAACTGTTCCTTAGCGGCAACACCCAAACCAGTGGGTGATTCTACGGCGTTCTCAAAAGCCAACTTCTCCAATGCATCCTGAATAGCCTCGTATTCTTTTAATAAGGTTTCGTTTTGTTCTATGAGAAGAAAAAGCTCCCGCTCTCTTCTGGCAGAGAGTTGACCAAGTGCCAACATCTCCAATTCGCCATCTTCTATGTTATACGTACCCATTATTCTTCCTTAAAGTTTTTCCTCAACTCCTTCAAAGCCGCTCTAACTCTGGTTTTTAAAGTACCCAAAGGGATATCAAGTTCTTCTGCGAGGTCAACCTGAGTATATCCTTCAAAATATATTTTTTGAATCAAAACTCTCTGATTCTCTTTCAGCTCATTAACCTGCCCTTTCAGACCTATAGTATTAATATTCTGTTCGGTGTTAAACTTCCTGTTAACACTACCTACGTTATCATCTCTTACGAAATAATTGAGATTGTGGTTTTTATAATCTGCAGACCTGATTCGGTCAATCACAAAATTTCTGGTGAGATTAGCCATCCACGTAAACAAACGACCTTTTTTCGAATCGTAACTATCCATTTTTGTCCAGATTCTGACAAAAACCTCCTGAAGCATATCAGCTGACTCATCCGGATCCTTCAACATGCGAATAATCATACCATAAATTACATCAGAGTAATTTCGGTAAAGGATTTGAAAACCTTCCTCATCTTTAGTTTTGAGAAGTTTAAGAAGTTGTTTTTCTTCCAATCGTTATTTCACGTGAGTATTTGTACAGCAATATATGGGCAAATGATTATTCAAAAAAAGACGGAAGATAAAATCCTCCGCCTTTCTACCAATCATTTATTCAACCACTCTTAAAATGCTTAATCTAAAACACAAGCAAAAAAAAGGTATGCTTGCATAACATTGGGCAAAATAAATAAATCATGACCGTACTCGCAATTCTTTTTTAGCATTTTAACTTTGCAACAAAACGACAAATTAATGACTCCCAACGAAGAAGGCTACTTTTTCCCAGCCGAATGGCACCCTCACCGAGCTACCTGGTTAAGTTTCCCACATAACATCGATACATGGGAAGACCGCCTTCCAAGGGTCTATGAGGCATACTTTAAATTTATTGCCGAACTAGCCTCCGAGGAAACAGTTTGTATTTCTTCCGGAAATGATAAGACAAAATCCGTAATAGAGTTGGGACTAAATCAACGAGGTATACCGACTCAAAATATTCAATTGTTCGATTTCAAGACAAACGATAGCTGGTGTCGGGATCACGGGCCATCTTTTGTTATTAACCCTTCGCTAGGCGAAAAAGCTATTGTAAACTGGGGATACAATGCCTGGGGAGGAAAATATCCACCGTTTGATGCTGATGATGCCATCCCCTCTAATGTTGCCAAAACACTGAATCTCAAACTTTACGAACCGGGAATTATAATGGAAGGCGGATCAATTGAAGTTAACGGAGACGGAACATTGATGACCAGTAAAAGTTGCCTTTTGAATAAAAACAGAAATCCTCATCTATCTCAAAAACAAATTGAAGAAAAACTTAAGCTTTATTATAATGTAGAGCAAATACTTTGGCTTGAGGAAGGTATCGTTGGTGACGACACCGATGGCCATGTAGATGACATGACCCGCTTTATTAATTCTGATACCGTGCTCACAGCCTTAGAAACTGATCGGCTTGATGATAATTATTCTCCTCTTCGTGAAAATCTGGAATTGCTAAAGAAGATAAAGCTTGCCGGCGGAACCAAGATAAATATTGAAACCCTACCCATGCCAGACCCTGTACTAGACAGTGGCCTGAGACTACCGGCTTCTTATGCGAATTTTTACATACTGAACAATAAGGTTATCGTCCCTACATACAGATGCAAAAAAGATGATGAAGCTCTAAAGATTATTGAAGGGTGTTTCCCCGATCGTAAAATTGTCGGCATAGACTCTACTGATATTATCTGGGGCCTGGGAAGTTTCCACTGCCTTTCTCAACAGGAGCCAGAGGTATAATAATTGTTAAATTCAAGGCTTTTTCGCAATAAATAGTCAATTTCGCGAATTATTCAATAAAGACGTTTGGTTTAGGTAAACCAAGGCCACATTGTATGCATCGATTAGTCATCCTGTTCTGTTTCATTTTTTCACTTTATTCTTGTAAAACAGTTCAGGTTAGTAGCTCAAAAAGTACTTCTGAAGTTCAATCTAACGAACCACCTTCAGATCCGGTGGTGATAGTTGGTGATAAAGCCCTCACTGAGCCAGAGCTTATTCAGGCTTTTGAAGAGTATCTTATAGCTGACACTACTGGTTTTGAAGAACTAATTGATGAGCTTATCAAAAGAAAAAGAATCTATTTGGCGGCTCAGGATGATGGCTACTTACTGGACGAAAGTCAACTAGAAGAACTGGAAACCTACTCCAGAATCACTGCCAAAAGCTTCATTATTGACACTGGTTTGGTGAATTCCTTGACAAGATTAACCTATGAACGCCTGAAAAGGGAAATCAAAGCCTCTCATATTCTACTAACAGTTCCCAAGTATGCGGCTCCTTCTGATACACTGCTTGTTTACAATCAAATACTAAATCTGAAAAGGGAGGCCGAAGAAGGTGCTTCTTTTGATTCATTAGCTACTCTGTATTCTGCAGATATTAATACTAAAGGTAAAGGTGGCGATATGGGCTATTTTTCTGCCCTGCAATTACTATTCCCGCTTGAAAATGCGGCTTATTCTACTCCTGTTGGCAAGATATCAGAACCTGTCAGAACTTCTGCTGGATATCACATTGTCAAAGTTGAAGATAACAGACCTTTCTCGGGTAAAGTTGAGGTAAAGCATCTTTTAAAATCAGTACCTGCAGATGCCGGACCTGAAATGGATGAATATCAAAAAGCTAAAATCGATTCACTTTACCAACTCATAAAAAACGGAGCTGATTTTGAGGTCATTTGTTCGGCAAATTCTGATGATTTGAATTCAAGGGAAAGTGGTGGACTCTTACCGCCTTTCAGTATTGGAAGCTGGGCGGAGCGAAACTTTGAAAAAGTCGCTTTCGAACTGAAAGTGGGGGAAGTTTCAGGGCCTGTAAAATCTTCTATTGGCTGGCATCTGATAAAGAAAGTAAAGAATTTCCCTCTTGAGCCTTTTCAAGAATTGGAAGAAAAAATAAGACGCAAAGCCACTACGGACTCAAGAGGCGAGTTTTTGGAGAAAAGTGGCTATGCCAAATACAGGAATAAACTAAATATAAACATTGATCAAAAGGCATTTGAAAACCTTCTGAAACTGGCAAATAAAGGCATCATTGACAGGTCCTGGAAACCAAACCGAAACCTCATTGAGAACACTATGATTCTACAAATAGATGATCAGGTCCTCTCATCAATGGATTTTGTGGAATACGCTGAATACAAGCAGGGATTTGAAAAGCAATTCAGTGGATATACGCCTGAAATGTACCTTAGATGGTACTTTGAAGATTTTAAAGAGGAACAAATCAATGCCAGAATTCTTCAAAAGTTGCCGGATTGGAATGCCAATTTTAAAGCTCTGACTGACACTTATCGGGAAAGCCTGATTGTGACAAACTATCTGAACGACAAGCTCTACGAAAAGTCTGTTTCTGACACGACCGGGCAGCGTGAGTTTTATGAACAGCACATTGGTAATTATCAATGGCCAATGGCAGCAAAAGCCACTATTGTCAAGACCAAAAATGACACTTTGATTCAGGAGTATTATGAAATTCTCAACGGTGAAACTCCTTATCGGTTAAAACGTGGAATTCTTCCTTCCTACTACGAGAAAAATGAGTACTCTTTAAATGACGAACTCAAAAGAAAGCTAACAGGTTTGGTTCAAATCCTTGAACAAAATAAAGGATATGTAGTTGAAATTGGTGGTCATAGAGATGTTAATGAAGAGCCGAATATTAGCGGACTACGCATTCGAAGAATAGTGGATTATCTTACCCAGAACGGAGTAGACATCACCAGAATCAGAGAATATGATTATGACGTCAATAAACTTGTTGATCGTTTTGACTGGGTTCAAAATCAGCGGGTGAGCTTTCAGTTTTTCTCAACTGACAAAGCCGACATCGCAAGAATACTTCAGCTAAAAGATACATCCTTTGAGGTGGCCCATGGTACTTATTTCAAAGGTGAGAATGGACTGATAGACGGAACAGGCTTTGAGACAGGAGATTTCGAAGCAAGCTTCGACGGCTTCAGCTACAGAATCACTATTGATGAAATCAAACCAGCAAGAGCAAAGACCCTCAGAGAAGCCCGGGGAGCTGTGATAAAAGATTATCAACTGGAACTGGAGAAGCAATTGGCGGCCTCTTTGGCCGTTAAATATCCGGTGGAAATTGACAATGAAAAAGCTAAAGCCTTGTATGGGGCTCAAAAATCAAAGAATTAAACAAAAACAAATGATTAAGAAGGTACTTTTCTTATTTCTCATTCCTGTTCTAACCCAAGCTCAGCGTGTGGGTACCAATGTCGACAGAATAGTCGCAAAGGTTGACAATTACTACATCCTAAGATCGGAGGTTGAAACGATAATGCAACGCTCAAAAGAACAGGATCAACCGGTAGACAAATGTCAGGCCTTAGAATCCTTGGCCGTTCAGAAATTGCTTGTTGCCAAAGCGGAAATTGACTCGGTAATTGTAGAGCCTGATGTGGTAGAGAATCAGCTAGATGCCAGAATGGGTGAAATGATCAGGATTTATGGTAGTGAGAAAAACATTGTGGAACAGTTCAATAAATCCATTGAATCCTTAAAAAGTGAGGTTCGTCAACAGGTTACAGAGCAATTAACTGCTCAGCAAATGCAACAAACTATCACTGAAGGCATGTCTGTTACACCAGCAGAGGTTAAAATTTTCATGGATAATATTCCAAAAGATAGCTTACCAACCATTCCTACCGAAGTTAAAGTGGCTCAATTAGTTCGGTTGGCCAAACTAACTGTGGCTCAAAAGTCTGAACTTAAGCAAAGACTGGAAGATCTGAAACTACGTGTAGAAAAAGGGGAGAGTTTTGAAGAATTGGCCAAGGAATACTCAGAAGATCAAGGGTCAAGAACCTATGGTGGTGATCTTGGTTGGGCTAAAAGAGGTCAAATGGTACCGGAGTTTGAGGCCGCTGCTATGCGTCTGGAACCTAACCAAATGAGTGAAGTGGTGGAAAGCTCTTTTGGTTTTCACTTAATTCAGCTTCTAGAAATCAGAGGACAGGAATACCACGCACGTCATATTCTTTTAAGACCTGAGTATAATCGTTTAGATATGACTGCACCAACTCAGTTTCTTGATAGCCTGAGAAACTTTATCGTTACCGACTCAGTATCTTTCAGCGACGCAGTACGACTTCATAGCGAAGATGAGAACACTAAATATACTGGTGGCATCCTTCAGGATCCTAGTACGGGCAGTGATAGAATGGCACTGGATCTAAGTATGGAACCAAATCTATACTTCACAGTGGATACCATGAAGGTTGGCACAGTTACTGCACCTCTACCCTATCGTAGTGCTGACGGGAAAACCGGAATGCGATTGCTTTATCTGAAAGACAAGTATGCCCCTCACCAGATAAACATGAAAGACGATTATGAAAAAATCAAGCAATTTGCTTTGATCAATAAACAAAATACAGAAATTGATAAGTGGTTCAAAGAAGCCATTGCTGAGGTATATATTAAAATTGACCCTGAATATCAGGTGTGTAAACTATTTGAATACTAAAACTCAATTCCTAATAAATGGGTAAAACGACATTCAACTCTGACGTAGAAGCAGCTGATGCTTTAAAAGAATCATACGAAAAATTAAGAAAAGAAATAGGGCAGGTTATTGTGGGTCAAGATGAAACCGTTAGGCTTCTGTTGACGGCTATTTTTTGTCAGGGGCACTGCCTTTTGGTGGGCGTACCTGGTTTGGCCAAAACGCTTTTGATTCAAACCATTGCTGATGCCCTTGATCTGGATTTTAACCGTATTCAGTTTACACCAGACTTAATGCCGAGTGACATTGTGGGCTCTGAAACCCTGGATAATGAGCGTAATTTTCGCTTTGTTAAAGGCCCCGTTTTTGCCAATATTATCCTTGCTGATGAGATCAACAGAACACCGCCTAAAACGCAATCGGCTCTATTAGAGTCTATGCAGGAGTACGCCGTGACTGTGGCTGGTGAAAAGCATAATCTTGAGAAACCATTTTTTGTGCTGGCTACACAGAACCCTATTGAGCAGGAAGGAACCTACCCACTTCCTGAAGCTCAGCTTGATCGTTTTATGTTCATGGTCAATCTTGATTATCCTTCTTTTCAACAAGAGCTGGATATTGTAAAAGCCACAACAACAGATATCAAAAAGAAGGTCAATAAAGTACTCGGCGGTGATGAGATTATCAATTTCCAGCATTTGGTAAGAAGAGTACCAGTTGCCGATAATGTTGTGGAGTATGCGGTCAATTTGGTACACAAGACCAGACCGAATTCAGAGAGAGCATCCGCTCAGGCGAACGAATTTCTTGATTGGGGTGCAGGACCCAGAGCCTCACAAAACCTTATTCTTGCCGCAAAATGCAATGCCTTAATCAATGGAAAGTATTCTCCAGACATCGAAGATGTTAAAGCCGTGGCAATTGCTGTTTTACGTCACAGAATTGTAAGAAACTTTAAGGCTGAAGCTGAAGGGATGGGCATTGAGAAAATTATCAATGACATGCTTTAAGGCTTAACCTTTTTCAAATAAGCTTCGATTTCACTTAAAGGCATGGCGTTAAACGTCATGCTTTTTGTTAATCCGGCTTTTCTTGCCACTGCCACCCCGTAATGCATATCCAGGAACCCTTCAATTTTATGAGCATCAGGATTTATCGATAGCATCACCCCTTTTTCCAGACAATAGGGAATCCATCTCCAATCTATATCCAGTCTGTATGGGCTCGCATTGATCTCCATTACTACCTGATTAGCGGCACACGCATCAATCACTTTTTTGTAATCAATAGGATAACCTGCTCTGGAGAGCAAAAGTCGACCCGTTGGATGACCCAAAATTGTGGTATAAGGATTCTCAATAGCTTTCAAAAGCCGTGAAGTAGCCTTTTCGAGGTCCATATCAAGATTAGCATGAACAGAGGCTACAACGTAATCAAAAGTAGCCAGAATATCATTTTCGTAATCCAAACTCCCGTCTGAAAGAATATCCGATTCAATACCCTTTAGGATTTTAAAGGGCTTCATTTGACTATTCAAAACGTCAATTTCTTCCTGTTGCTGAATCACCCTTCCTGCTGTTAAACCACTGGCATAAGCTGCTGTCTGTGAATGGTCGGCAATCCCGAAATATTCTAACCCGAGATCACGACAGGCTTCGGCCATTTCCTGCAAAGTGTTTTTGCCATCGGAGTACTTTGAGTGATTATGCAAACTTCCTTTCAAGCCTTCCCATGAAATAAGCTCATCATTTGTGTGTTCTTTGACCCAGTCAAACTCCTGAAGACCTTCACGCATTTCCGGAACGATGAATTTTGAGCCAAAACCCTCATAATAGGCCTCAGAACTCTCGAAAATATTAGACTTTATATAGTGATGGAAGCTTTGGCCATCGACCACATAATTGAAGTGTTCCCGGGCCCCGTTTCTCAGTAACTTCTCCTGCGAAAACTTCTCCTTATCAACAAAAGAGATTTCTACCGGTATCTTATGCCCCTTTACAAAACCTCTCCACGTATACGGCGACGAAAGCTTCATATCTTCCTCTAAAGGCTCTATGATTTCCATTTTGGCTGTAAAATCAGCACCGACCAAAAAGGAAAGCTTGTCAACAGTTTCCAATTTTCTTGGGATTGCCCCCACTACCGCCAATTGGTCAAATTTAGGACGTAGAAGTTCTTCAATAGCAGCAGAAAGTTCCTCAGCCTGATTCATTTTCAGCTTTCCACTTTGCTGTTTAATAAAAGCCAGAGACTCCAGAATTTTAACCTGGGTTTTCTCTCCAAAACCTTTTGTTTCGGCTATTTTACCAGATTCACATGCAATCTGCAGATCATTGAGGTTATCAATTCCCTGCTCTTGCCAAAGCAGTTTAATTTTAGAAGCACCCAGTCCTTTCACCTTAAACATATCCAAAACACCCTCCGGGGTTTGGGCGATCAAATCTTCTAATTCCGGAGAAGTACCTGAATCAATAATTTGACGGATTGTTGCCAAAAGACTTTTGCCGAGACCTCTTTGTTTCAAAATCTCCTCGTCAGACATTTCCGCCAGCTCTGTTTCCAGTTTATCTATATTGAAAGAAATGGCACCAAAAGCTTTCGCCCGATTGGTATCCATATCATGGAGTGTCAAGAGCTTTCCGGTCAGTTCTATAATATCTGCAATCTCAGAATTTGTGATCATTCTATTTCTCAGTTAGGGTTTTGATTTTGATGCTCAATGCAGCAAAAAGAAGAGTCATAAAGGGTGAAATATAATTGAAAAATGCGAAAGGAAGGTAGGTCAAAACATCAACTCCCAAAACATTTGACTGATAAGCTCCGCAAGTATTCCATGGTACCAAAACCGAGGTTACTGTACCACTGTCTTCAAGAGTACGGCTTAAGTTTTCAGGTGCCAGACCTTTCTTTTTATAGGCTTCTTTAAACATTTTGCCTGGTACTACAATAGCCAAATATTGATCAGAAGCCGTAATATTTAAGGTTAAACAACTGGCAACTGTACTTGCAAAAAGGCCGAAAACACCTTTAGCAGCTTTCAATAAAGCAGCAGAAATTTTATGTAAAGCTCCTATTGCTTCCATGAAACCACCAAAAACCATCGCACATACAATTAGCCAAATAGTATTCAGCATTCCTGACATCCCTTTCGAAGAAAACAAATCGGCCAGTTCTGTATTCGAAGTTTCTACCATAGCAGGCACAGTAATAGCATTCATCAAGCCTTTATAGGCCGTGGGTAAATCAAGCTGAGAGCCCTCTCCTACTTTTATCACAATACCTGGTTGAAAAATTAAAGCAAAAACTCCGGCCAGAATTGTTCCCAAAAACAAAGCAATCAAGGGTTCAGTTTTCCTGACAATTAGAGCAATGACTACCACCGGCACAATAAAAAGCCAGCCGTTTATGTTAAAGGCATCAGTAATGGCCGCCTGCATGATAGAAGTATCTACCTCTCCCTTGGCCGACTGACTGAAGCCAATTACAGCAAAGATGATTATTGTAATCACGATGCTCGGGATAGTCGTATACATCATATAGCGAATGTGTGTAAACAAATCTGTTCCAGCCATTGCGGGAGCAAGATTAGTGGTATCAGACATTGGGGAAAGTTTATCACCGAAGTAAGCTCCTGAGAGTACCGCTCCGGCAACCATTCCAAGGTTAAAGCCCAAAGAATTACCAATAGCAATAAGGGCGATCCCAACCGTCGCAGATGTTGTCCAGGAACTACCGGTAGCCAGTGAAATAATAGAACAAATCACCACCGTGGCAGGCAAAAAGATAGAAGGACTCAAAATATCAAGACCATAGTAAATCATGGCGGGAATAATGCCACTGATGAGCCAGGTACCCGAGAGTGCCCCTACAAAAAGAAGTATTAAAATAGCTCCGGAAGTGCTTTCAATATTTCCGGCAACCGTTTTAATCATCTTATCAAAACTGATCTTCTCTTTGAATCCCATCAAAGCGGCCACCCCACCAGCCAATAAAAGTGCAAACTGATTAGAGCCTGAGAGAGCTCCATCTCCAAAAACATAAACATTAAAAGCCAGAAGGCTGATAAGAACGATAACCGGAATCAGTGATTCAAATAAACTGATGGAAGTTTCAGGGGCGTTAGAGTCTGTCATTTAGCTGATATCAAAGTGTAAAGCCAAAGATAACATGATGACTCAGTTTGACCCTAATTTTCATTTTTTGATTTTCGAATGAGGTCTGTTTGAGATTTTTTATCGTACTTCGCTAAAATTTTTACTGAACCATGGTAATAATGATTGTTTGTAAGCACCGAATCTAGGTGCAACTCCCCTTTCGAGTTTTTTCTTTCACGACAGAACAATCATTTCTCATGTCTAAATTTTTTCAATTGATAAAAGACGCCCTTAAAGGCGACGAAAATACTGATTTTACAACTCTCAGTATAAACAGAGCCATTGTTTTACTCTCAGTACCCATGGTTATTGAGATGTTTTTTGAAGCTCTTTTTGCATTAGCTGACGCTTTCTTTGTAGCCCGATATGTCGGTACTCTTGGTGTGGCGGCTGTGGGTTTAACAGAATCTGTTTTAACCTTAATTTACTCGGTAGCGTGGGGTTTAAGTGGAGCCGCCACGGCCATAGTCGCCCGACGAATCGGTGAAAAAGATAACCGCGGCGGGGGTGTGGCTTTGGCACAGGTCATTCTCATCTCACTTTTACTCGGAGCAGTCATTGCCTTTTTCGGGACATTTTATGCCGAAAAGGTTCTTGAACTGATGGGAGGTTCTCCGGAACTCATTGCTCAGGGTAAATGGTATACAAGGATTCAATTTTTAAGCTCGCCGGTTATCATCCTGATTTTCACTTTGAGTGGAGCTCTCAGAGGATCGGGTAGTGCCTCCCTGGCTATGAAATCGGTAATTATTGCCAACATTCTCAACATCGGTCTTGATTTCCTTTTTGTTCCCATCATGGGCATGGGAATTAAAGGAGCAGCATTAGCAACGCTAATCGGAAGATCTGTCGGGGTAATTTATCAGCTCTGGATGCTTATTAAATTTAGTAAGCTACAGCTTCGCTGGCCTGATTTTACACCTGTTAAAAAGATTATTGTCAATATCATAAAGATTGGCTCAGGTGGAGCAGGTCAATTTCTCATCCAGTCAGCCAGCTGGGTGTTTTTAGTCAGAATTCTTTCAGAGTACGGTAGTGAGGTCATTGCGGGTTACACGGTTGCATTAAGAATTATCGTATTCACTATTTTACCATCATGGGGACTTGCAAACTCTGCCGCAACACTTGTCGGTCAGAATCTTGGTGCGGGAAAACCAGAAAGGGCTATCAAGTCTGCCTGGACCGTTTCTTTTTTCAACATGGTCTTTCTAGCCATTATTGCAGTAGTTTTCTTTCTCTTTGCCGAGGATTTTATCAGCTGGTTTGACCCAACACCACAGGTAGTGGCAACCGGTGTACTTTGTCTTAAAATTCTGGCAGCAGGCTATGTTGTTTTTGGAATCGGGATGGTAATTACTCAGGCTATAAATGGTGCCGGAGACACTCTTCCTCCCACACTGTTTAACATCATCTGCTTCTGGATTATTGAGATACCCTTAGCCTACTATCTGGCGGTCATGATTGACTGGAAAGAAACTGGTGTTTTCTTATCCATCATTATTGCTGAAACCATTCTTGCTATTATGGCGGTGGTATACTTCAGAACTAATCGCTGGCAACGAAAACAGGTATAAAAAAAGCCTTCCCGGATTTTCCCGGGAAGGCTTTCCAATTAAATCATAACGAGTTAATCGGCGATCACAAATCGTTTCGTTTGTCTTCCTTCCTCTGAATTCAGATTGAGCAAGTAAGTACCTGGTAACAAAGACCTTGTATCTACTCGGTAATTGATTTCGTTATTCTCCACCTGAATACGCTCCGTTGACATTTTAATACCCTGGATGTCGTAAATCTCAACCTCCGCTTCGTTAACCGAAGCCATTTTGGCTTTAATATCGATAAAATCCGTTGATGGGTTTGGAGAAATCGCCAAATCAAACAGCTCTTTCTCTGTAGCCAAAGGAGCCGGCTTGGGTACCTGAATAGCAAGATTATCAATGGCCCAGCCCCAGCCTCTAACCCATTGATCGGCATAAAGTCTGAAACGCATCAAAACCTCTGCACCTCCAATGTCACCTGTAAAAATCTCATTAAGGTTAATTTCGCGTGTTCTGAAAAGTGCAGGAGAGCCTTCACCATTACTTGTAGGATTGGAAGCATTGGCCGGAGTTAGGGTAGAATTATAGAGTTCCTCCCAATCTTCGTCCTGACGACTATCATAGCCATCAATTACTTCAAACCAACTTTGACCAAAATCCTGAGAAAACTCTACAACCACAAAGTCCCAGAAATTACTATCCTCATACTCAGATCCATCTTCCCCGGGTTCAACAAGAACAATCTCATCCCAGCTCAGAATAGCAGAGTCAGCTTTAAGGGTAATTGGCTTTCTGAACAAAGCTATAGCGTTGTAATCAAAATCAAGATAGGTCTGACCACTGACAGGGTCATATAACCCAAGACCATTCTTATAAGGGTTTTCTGTATGTAAGTTACCATCACCAAAACCCGAAGGAGTATCAACACTAAAACCTGTTACAGCAAAATCCTCATTAGGTTCATTGAAATCAGTAAAATATTCATCTATCGGATCTAATAAGGATGTGGCCACAAAAGTGTACTCATCCACAACGGTTGGATCATCGGTATTTACTCCACCAGCTGTAGTAGGTATTACCGTCTCGTTTCCCCCAGCATCTATTGCTGTTACCGTAAACCGAACAATATCATTATCATTTAAAGCTGGTACTCCCTCATCAATAACCCAAGCGAATTCATCAGATGAACCTTGTGAAAATAGAGTATCTGTTGCCGGATTAAACCTTCTTAAGCCAAAAGAAGGCTGAGGAGTTCCGTTAATAGAGTATTCAACAAAAACAGTATCAATTCCGCCCTCATAATCATCTTCGACATTGGCTACAAAGCTTATAGGAACCTCAGAACGAATGATTGTTGGCGGGTAATACTCAATTACAGGCCCCCATTGATCCGGAGTACCGACAAAGAAAAGATATGGCCTTTCAGGCATTGATGCAGGTGAAACCGCAGAGTTACCATCGGCATCATTTACACTAAGGAAGTAAGCCACTACTGTATTACTAAACCCGCCTGAAATTGGCAATATGGCTGAAAAATCATCGGTACCCGGAGATCTGGTGAGCGGAATCTGAGCTGGATTTTGCAAACCCGCTTGCAAATCTTCCAGAGTGGCAGTTTCCAGGTCAAGAATAACGTAATTCAATAAGGCAGACTCCTCTATAATCGAAGTATCACTAATAATTTTCGCATTAATAGTAACATTTGACGCAGTCTCAAAATCCTTCAAAGGCGTGTGAATAATAGATGATGAACGCCAACCCATTTCGTTCATCATATTGATAGTGACCGGACCCGGATCGTAATTAATCTCCCTAATACCCGCTGAAGGAGTCATTAAAGAGTTCGGGGTTCCTGCCGGATACTGTCCGTCATCAAGGTGAAAAATACTGGAACCTGCATCGAAAATCGTTGGTGCGTACAAACGAACTCTATCACCATTATTAGCATCAATTGCCGCAGGGGAGTTGAAAAAGAGATTTTCTGATATTAATTCGTTTCTTAAGGCGTTTGATGGGTTAGCAAATTGATTCGTGTCTGTTACCGACTGTCCCTGATCATTGATGACGTATGAATCAAACAATACCGGTATTCCGGAACCAAACCCATAACTACCTTGTGTACCTTCAACATCAAGCGAACCCACGAAACCTAGTCCATGACAAAGCTCGTGAAGAACCACCGAAGTAAAATCAAACTGCCCTACCGCAGGCGTACCTGTAGTACCGTAATACCAGTTCTGATCTGAACTGAAACGAGCGACAATATCAAAATCATCAGGAGAGTTTAGTTCCTTCCCAGCCATCTTTTCAGCCAGGGCAATTGGGTACCAGGTATTCGATTTCTGTGCTCCCGAGAAATTTCGGTAATATGTGCCAGGCCCTGCAGAACCAAGTACATTTGGACCCAATTCCTGCCAAAGAGCGATCACGTTAATTTTAACTGAAGAATTCAGAATTTCCGACCAGATATCAACAGCTCTTTGAAAGGCTTCCTGAGCCACTTCAGGCATATCAGGATCATAAAGCACATCAAATTGAGCAGAGTTAATACCTTTAATACCTCTTAACTTTTTGCGGTTTGCTAATGCCTTTTCAATTTCAGGAGCCATTCCGCGATAGGTATTTTCATCAATATGACTCGCAGGGCAGATAACTTCCGTTCCTTTTTTAAACTCGGGCTTGAGATCAGATCTCAATGCTTTAAGGGGGTGCTGTGCAAAACCAACTGCCGAAAAAGCAAAAGTCAGTGCAATCAGTAATAATCTTTTCATAATCTTTGAAGTACAGGTTTTAAATCCCTATTTCGGGTTTAAGGTTATTTGGTAAATATAAATGTTAATTGGTGAATTCCTTAAAACCATTTCCATTTAATAAGACCTAACAAAATTCATATACGAAAGTTTCCCTGAAAAGGTATGCTGAGCAGTTTAGAAATTCTAAAGAAATACTGGGGCTATCCCGGTTTCAGGCCCTTACAAGAAGACATAATCAGCTCAGCTCTTGCCAGAAAAGATACACTGGCACTCATGCCTACAGGAGGTGGTAAATCTATTTGTTTTCAGGTTCCCGGATTACAGGAAGAAGGTGTAAGTATTGTAATAACTCCTCTGATTGCTCTCATGAAAGATCAGGTAAAACAGCTTAGAGACAGAGGAATACGTGCAGCAGCCATTTATTCGGGAATGCCCCATAATGATATAGACCGAACCCTTGACAACTTTGTACTGGGGGATTATAAATTTCTCTACGTTTCTCCTGAACGCCTATTAACTGAAATGATGATAGAGCGGACCAAGCTCATGAATGTCCGTTTTCTGGTGGTGGATGAAGCTCATTGTATCTCAAAATGGGGGCATGATTTTCGTCCCAGCTATCTCAAAATTAAAGAGTTCAGGCAGTTTTGCCCAAAAGTCAGCGTAATTGCACTTACAGCTACTGCAACAGAGATAACACAAAAAGACATCATCAAACAGTTGGAACTTAAAGAGCCGGTTGTTTTAAAAATGAGCTTTAAGCGGAATAATCTGGCCATTTTCTGTACAGAAACAACCACTAAGGCTCGTGCCATAGCTCAGGTTTTACAGGACAAAAAAGAGTCGGCCATTGTCTATGTAAAAACCCGAAAGCAAACCCAGGAAACAGCTCAGTTCCTTAAAAAATGTGGTGTATCCGCTGATTTTTATCATGCCGGACTCACCAATGAGTTAAGATCAGCAAGGCAAGATGCCTGGATCAATAATGAAACGCAGGTTATTGTTTCTACCAATGCTTTTGGAATGGGTATTGACAAAGCAGATGTGCGGTACGTTTTCCACCTTCATATTCCACAGAATATGGAAGCTTATTATCAGGAAATCGGAAGGGCCGGTAGAGACGGAAAACCTTCTGAAGTCTATTTATTTTATAGTGAGGTGGATATTGAAGCTTTGCAATTACAACTTGAGCAGCGATACCCGGCAGTTGAAATGTTGAGTAAAACCTATCAATCGCTATGCAACTATTATAAATTGGCCTATGGCTCAAATCCTCAAGATAGATTTGACTTTGACCTTAACGACTTTATCACGGTTTTTGGGCTAAAGGCAATCCCTACCCACTTTGCTCTAAAACTTCTCGAAAGCCAGGGCATCATTGAGTTATCTGACTCGTATATGGCTCCATCAACGCTAAAATTTACGGTAAGCAATACTGAGCTTTATAAATGGCAGCTAAAAAACGAAACACTTGAGGCTTTCACCAAAACATTGCTTCGCATATACGGTGGTGAAATTTTCACTGATTTTTGCATGATTTCTGAAACAGAAATTGCCCGAGTTTACCATAGTCCGGCATCCACAGTGGTTAAATTGCTGGATCGCCTGCATCAACTCAAAATCATCCACTACCGCAAACAAATCAGCAAGCCAGGAATCCATTTTCTCGGCAACAGGTTTGACGCTCAAAAGCTACCTTTGAATTTTAAGGAAATCAAAGCAAAAAAAGCTCAGGATGAGTCTTCTGTAAATCTGATGATTGACTATGTTCAAAGTAAGAGAAGGTGTAGAATGGCTCAACTGCAGGATTTTTTCGGAGAGGAAAATGCTGGAAACTGCGGCATATGTGACCACTGCAAAACTAAAGCGAAAGAAGAGATTGTGGTTGACAAGATCATAAGGATTGGAAAAGAGATGGAATTGCAATTCCCTGCTAGCCTTAGCGATTTAGAAAAAACGTTTAAGGGTGAGGTAGAACTGGAATATGTGGTTCATTTTTTTATTGACCGCAGCGAGTGGCTTCTCTCAGATGGAAAACTTTTGAAAGCAAACTAACTTCCGCAAAGCTTTCACGTGTTTTTCTTTATTTTTGCTTTACGCAAACTTCTCTTGGATTTGAACAGAACAGAAAAGAAAATAGCTCTCAACAAGCAAATCAGTGATTTCTCAGACGAGCTTAAAGAAAAGGCGGGAGATTTTAAAATTCTTGGAAGAGACCTTCTGATTATTGGGGGTATCCTTACGGCTGGTTTCGCCCTTAGTAAAATGTTCGATGAAGACGAACCTGAAACCCGAACAGAAGAACGAATTCAGCCCGGAGACTCTATATTCGCTTCTGCTTTCAAAGGAGCTGCCACATCGATACTGTTGGCCGTGGCCAAACAAAAGCTTTCTAATTACCTGGAATCCCTGGATGAAGATGACGAATAGTATTCTGGAACATATTCGCTCATTGAGGAAAAAGGGACTTGCTGTTCTCATTGACCCAGATAAGGTCAACGAAGAACAGCTGGAAGAGCTCATCCTTATTTCAATCAATGCTAAAGTTGATTTCTTTTTGGTGGGTGGAAGTTTGATCAACTCAGACCAGTTGGAAAATGTCGTGACTAAACTCAAAGAAGTCAAAAGTATCCCTACCGTACTATTTCCGGGAAATTCACAACATATCAGCTCTGAAGCTGACGCTATTTTGCTACTTTCTTTAATCTCAGGTCGTAACCCGGAGTTTCTGATTGGTCAGCATGTCATTGCGGCACCGGCCTTGAAAAGATCTGGACTTGAGATTTTGTCAACAGGTTATATGTTAGTCGACGGAGGAAGACAAACTACCGCCTCTTATATCAGCAATACTACTCCATTACCGCATAATAAACCTGATATAGCAGTAGCCACCGCCATGGCGGGAGAAATGCTGGGGCATAAATTAATCTATATGGACGCCGGCAGTGGAGCAGATCAAACTATATCTGCGGAGATGATCAGTGCTGTAAAAAAACAGCTTGACATTCCTCTTATCATTGGTGGTGGAATAAATACGCCTGAAAAGGCAGAAAAAGCCTGGCAAGCCGGTGCCGATATTATCGTTATTGGCAATGCCACCGAAAAAGAGCCCGGCTTTATTACCGAAGTTTCAAAAATTGCAGCAGAACCCTCTTACAAATAAAAAGCATCGGGCTTTTCTTGCTCTGGGCTCAAACCTGGGAGACCGGCAAAAGACTCTCCTTCAGACTGTTGGCCTAATTGAGAGACGGATTGGACAAGTATCCCAAAAATCATCTGTGATTGAAACGCCCGCTTGGGGAGTTACTGATTTACCGGATTATCTTAATCAGGTGTTGGAGGTCTACACCGAACTTTGGCCTCTGGATTTGATAAAAACCACTCTGGAAATTGAAAATGAATTAGGTCGCGAGCGAAAACAGAAATGGGGTAGCAGAAGCATTGATATTGATATATTATATTTCAATGACTGGCATTTTAGTACGCCGGGTTTGATTATCCCGCACCCCTTTATTGCTCAACGCGATTTTGTTCTCAGACCCCTATGTGAAATTGCTTCGGATTTTGAGCATCCTGTTTTAAAACAGAACAACTTCTCTCTTTTTAGTGGCTTAAAACATGAGCAATAGCAGCTTCTGACCTAATTCGTGTGCCTTTAAAGTCTCCTATTGTTTGATACATTTACATCAAAACAAAGCCGATTATGAAACCTTCAAATGAAACAATGCTGGCATTTTATCAGCAACTGGGTAAAGTCTTTTATGGAATCGCACACGTTGATGGAACCGTGAGGTTTGACGAAGTAGAAAAACTAGATACCATTGTAAAAAATCATTGGCTGCCGCTGGAAGACACTTTTGATGAGTTTGATACTGACTCAGCCTACCAGATAGAAATTGTTTTTTCATGGTTGAATGAGAACGATTGGGATCAAAGCTCTATTCTTTCAGATTTCAAAGATTACATAAAAGAACATCCAAAGCTATTCTCAAAAGCGAATCGTCAGCTCATTTATGATACTGCGGAGCAAATCGCTGAGTCATTTCATGGAATGAACAAAAAAGAGAAGAGTTATCTAATAGAACTCGGTCACCTGCTGGATGACTAAACCGCTACGGGAGCTTTGATGAGTGGATGCGGATCATACCCCTCCACTGCGATATCATCATAAGTAAAGTCAAAAACAGACTTCACATCTGGATTTAAAACCAACTTTGGAAGAGGTTTGGGCTCGCGTCCAAGCTGCTCATTTACTTGCTCATGATGATTTGAGTAAATGTGAGTATCGCCCCCAGTCCAGACAAAATCTCCGACATCGAGGCCACACTCTTGAGCAATCATGTGTGTCAGAAGAGCGTATGAGGCAATATTGAAAGGCACCCCAAGGAAAACATCTGCACTTCGCTGATAGAGTTGACAACTCAATTTCCCTTCGGCCACATAAAACTGAAACAATGCATGACAAGGCATTAAAGCCATTTCTGAGAGCTCGCCGACATTCCAGGCAGAAACAATAATTCGACGAGAGTCCGGTGAATTTTTGATCTGATCAATGACCGTTTTCAACTGGTCAATACTCTCTCCAGTTGGTGTTGGCCAATTTCTCCATTGTTTACCGTAGACAGGACCAAGGTCACCGTTTTCATCGGCCCACTCGTTCCAGATTCTAACCTTGTTCTCGGTTAGATATTTGATGTTAGTATCGCCTTTGATAAACCATAATAACTCATGAATCACAGAAGGAAGGTGAATTTTTTTGGTGGTCACCAAAGGAAAACCCTCCTGAAGATTGAAACGCATCTGATAACCAAAAACACTCTTGGTTCCGGTTCCGGTACGGTCTTCTTTCTCCGCTCCGTGGTCAAGAATGTGCTGTAAAAGGTCCAGATACTGTCTCATTTTATTTCAAGGGTTTATTTAGTCAAGGATTTCGTAGGAATGCGTAATTTCAGCTGAAGCACTTAACTGAGCTGTGGCTGAGCAATACTTCTCCATTGAGAGTTTGATGGCTCTTTCAAGACGTTTTGGATCAACCTCACCTTTCAATTGAAAATGCAGATTGATTTTGGTGAAAGGCGACATTTGGGTTCCTTCAATGGTTTCCCTCTCACCTTCAACAATCACTTTGTAATCTTCAATCACCTGCTTTTGCTTTTGCAAAATAAGCACAACATCAATGGAAGCACAGCCTCCAAGACCCATCAAAAGCAATTCCATAGGCCTGTTGCCCAAATTATGACCACCAACTTTCTCGGAGGCATCAATATGTGTCAAAACATCTGAAGAACCTTTCCCGGTAAAATGGAAGGCGTCATCAACACGCGTTAGTTCTATTTTCATCAATCCAGTCTTATATCTTGCGTCTTTTATCTTATATCTTATACCGACCCCTCAATCGCCTGCGTAAAGTCCTCAATCAAATCATCGATATCTTCAAGGCCAACGCTTACTCTCATCAGCCCTTGGGTGATACCCAAAACGTCTTTTAAATCCTGAGCCACCTTGGAGTGGGTTGTGGTATTCGGGTTTGTAATGGTCGTGCGGCTGTCACCGAGATTCGATGTCTTTGATGGTATTTTTAACAATTTCGTGAATCGAATAATTCGCTCAAAACCACCTTCAAGGTCGAACGTTACCAAGGCACCGCCGCTTTTCATTTGCTTTTTCGCCAACTCAACCTGTGGGTGAGAATCCAGAAACGGATAATTGACGGTTTTCACTCCTTTCAGCCCCTGCAAGGCATTTGCCAGCTTCTCCGCATTACTGCAGTGACGCTCCATTCTGAGGTAGATGGTCTCCAAACTTTTTGACAAAACCCAGGCATTGAACGGCGACATGGCCGGGCCGGTATGACGGCAAAAGAAAACAATGGGCTCCATCATTTCTTCGGTACCACAGATGATTCCTCCCATTACACGCCCTTGCCCATCCATAAACTTGGTTGCAGAATGTACAATCAGATTTGCTCCGAATTCGCCTGGTTTTTGAATAATAGGCGTTGCAAAGCAGTTATCGACGTAATAAATCAAATTATGTTTTTTTGCTACCCGACCAATCATTTCCAGATCTACCAAAGCCAATCCAGGATTTGAAGGCGTCTCCAGATAAACCATTTTAGTGTTTTCCTGAATGGCGGCCTCCCATTCCTCCTCAGAGGCTGAAGAATCTAGATAAGTATAAGTGATACCCCACTTGGTCAAAATTTGAGTGATAATCTGATGAGCAGAGCCAAACAAAGCATTACTCGCCACCAAATGATCGCCTGACTTCAAATGTGCAGCAAAGCCCGCAAAAACGGCGGCCATACCAGAAGCAGTGGCAAAACCGGCCTCCATGCCCTCCATCATACACACCTTATCAATAAACTCCTGAACTGAAGGGTTTGAATATCTTGAGTAAATATTCCCCTCAATCTCGTTATTGAAAAGGGCCTGTCCCTCACCGGCGTCTTCAAACGTAAAACTACTGGTAAGAAACAAAGGCGTCGAATGCTCTTTATGCTGTGAGCGTTCGGTTTGAATTCTGATGGCTTTTGTTGTTTCTTTCATTCTTGTTTGAGTTTCATGATTGAAACTCTTCTTTATTCAAAAATTCCTTTTTCGTAATTGGTTATCCAATCTTTATTGACATTGTGAATGGTCTTAAAAAATGGCACAAACCACTCCTGCATGTCTTTTGCAAAGTTACCGCTTGGGCTAAAAGGATCACCAATAATCACGTCCTTTTTCTCAAAATCAAAAGCGACCGGAATGATTGGAATTTCACCTCCGACGGCCATGTAGTAGAACCCGGTTTTGAGTTTTTGTACATTTCCGCGTGTACCTTCCGGAGCCAGAGCAAAAAGCATATCATCAGCCGATTTTATGGCTTTGGCGTAGCTTTCCACAAGATTCATGTTTTTTGATCTTACCACTGGAGTACCACCCAAAGCTTTGAAAATAAAGCCAAAAGGCGGCTTAAAAAGCTCCTCTTTACCCAAATAACCTATTTTCTGCCGCATAGTGGCACGGGCACCTAATCCCACAAAAAAGTCCTGCCATTTGGTGTGCGGACAAACAGCCAGAACCGCCTTCTTCAAATCATGAGGTACTGAACCCGTGACTTTCCAGCCGGCGAGTTTGAAGAAAAAACGAAAAATGGCATTCATCAGTAAAATGGATAAGGGCTAAAGCAAAGCACAAAAATAAGCAGACTTAGCCAACCTAAGATTATACGGCCTGTACTTAGTGGTTCTTTATCCTCTACTGGCGGGTGGTAAACTCCTAAAACCCTTCCTAATAAAAATGAAAAAGCGAGAAAGCCCGAAAAGCCCACGGCATTTGGGAAAAACTTGCTCACCAAAAGTTGAGCAAAGACCACTGCCAGAGCCACTACCCAATTTGTCTTTCGATTTCTACTGATTCGACTAAAGCAGAGATAAATGAAATAGATGTAGAGCAGGAAATTGAAAAGACCTGAAAACCCTTCATCAAACGTCTTTTGCTGGAGTTCGTCGACTGTAAAAAAGCCAAGACCGGAGAAGAAGACAAAGCCTGTAAAAAGAACAGGGGATACCTGATTAAAACGTTTTTCACCAATAAGGGAGAAGAGAATATGCCCTCCATCCAATTGCCCGATGGGCATCAGATTTAATGCCGTAAAAAAGAGACCCAGAAAACCAGCCAGAATAAAAGGATAATGCGGAAGCTCGTTTGGATGGGGCAAGAGACTGGCATCACCAAAATAATCACGAATGAAACCTGATAAGAAGCTATCCCCTACTCTAAGAGCAAGGCCTTCATCCAGTTCATCATACACGTATTTGCCATAATCTGCACCATATTGCTCATACTCGGGATGAATGTCAAAAACGAAATCTGTACCCGGCATGGTGGAATAACCATAAATCAATGCCGCCAAGGCAATCACAAAACCTGCAAGTGGTCCAGCTATTCCAATATCGAAATAATTGACCCGGTTTTTAATCTGATCTTTAATACGGATGAAGGCCCCCATTGTGCCAAAACTCCCGATTATGGCAAACCAAAAAGGAATATAGTAAGGCAATGTGACATCCACTTTTTTCTTTTTTGCCATAAAATAGTGGCCGAACTCATGAACTGTCAGAAAGCCCAAAAACGGCAACGCATAGCCTACGAAACCTTTTCTGAGATACATCCAGTTTAAACCTTCATTCAGAACGGACTTTCCGGTCACCCATTCCATCCCGGCAAAAGTGGTCACAATGACCGTTGCCAAGAAAAGTCCGAGTTGAATAAGTAATGTCTTTTGCTTTTTTTCCAAAATGATCAGAGATCAAAATAATCTGTTAGGTCCCTGCTTTGAGGGTCATGAAAAATGGTTTGAAAACCTATCTCCTTTGCCGTTTGTATGTTCAGCTCATTATCATCAATAAACAAAACATCGCCTGCCGGCATTCCGATTTCTTCCAGAACTTTGAGATAAATTTCTTCATCTGGCTTCCAGAGTCCCATCTCGTAACTCAAAAAAAGTTTATTGAAAAGCAACTCTATAGATGAAATACCATGCCGTGCCTGAAAAATCTTGTTGGAGGCTTTGATGTGAATGTTATTGGTATTGCTTAGTAAATAAAGCGGATAACGGCCTTTAAGCTCCAGCAAGAGTTCAACTCGTTTATTCGGTACGTCAAGTAAAAGACTGTTCCAGGCTTTGTCTATCTCGTGATCACTGAACGGATATCCGATCGTTTGCCGCACAATTTCCCTGAACTCATCATCATCAAACATACCGCTTTCATACCGTCTGAAAAGTTGGCTATCTGTGATTTTTTGCCTGATTCGCTCCACAGACTTCCCTGAAATTTCAGCAAAAGCTTCTACGGTCAATTCAGGATTGATATTGATGATGACATTCCCGAAGTCGAGTAAAACCGCTTTGTAGTTGCTCATGAATTTACTATTCCACTACCACACCCATAGAACAGAACTTGTCAATTCGGGCGTCAATTCGGTCTGAGGGCTTTTGCTTTGCAAGCGTCTTAATTTCTGAAAGAATGGTCTTCTTTAAGGTCTCGCCTGCTTTTTCAAAATCAAGATGAGCACCTCCGCGAGGTTCAGGTATGATGCCATCAACGAGACCAAAGCCCTTCATATCTTCTGCAGTAAGTTTAAGGGCATCAGCTGCCTGCTCCTTAAAATCCCAGCTTCTCCATAAGATGGTTGAGCAGTTCTCGGGTGAGATAACAGAATACCATGAATTCTCCATCATCAGCACACGGTCACCGATACCAATTCCTAAGGCTCCACCGGATGCACCCTCACCTATCACGACGCAGATCACAGGTACTTTTAAGGTCATCATTTCTTTGATATTTCTGGCGATAGCCTCTCCTTGTCCCCTTTCCTCAGCCTCAAGACCTGGAAAAGCACCAGGAGTATCTATTAAAGTCACCACAGGTATATCAAACTTTTCAGCCATATGCATCAGACGCAAAGCCTTTCTATACCCCTCAGGATTTGGCATACCGAAATTGCGATACTGACGTTCCTTAGTTTTACGGCCTTTTTGCTGGCCGATAATCATCACCGTTTGGCCATCAATATTACCGAAACCACCAACAATTGCCGGGTCATCTCCTACGTTTCTGTCTCCGTGAATTTCATGAAACTCCTCACACATCATTTGAATATAATCCAAAGAATAAGGTCTGTCAGGGTGCCTTGAGAGCTGCACACGCTGCCAGCGGGTCAGATTAGTAAAGGTTTCTTTTCTCAATTCTTCAATGCTGTTCGTAAGATTTCTCACTGCTGAGCTCACATCTACATTATTCTCAGAAGCCAGTTTCTTCATGTCTTCTAATTTAGCTTCTAACTCAGCAATGGGTTTTTCAAACTCAAGTAAAGTTCTCATTTATTCTATTTTCGGTGGGCTTCAGCCCAAACAATTTTCAAATTCAACGGAGGGTCAAAACTACAATTCAAATTGTTCTCCCCAGTCAGGCATCTCAATATTTTTGAAGCCTTTTTCTTCAATAATAGATTTAAAGTTAAGCATGGAATCTGTTTCGCCATGAACCAAAAACACCTTTTTTAGTTTTTCAGGGTCTTGCTGATCGATAAAGTCGATCAAATCATCGAGGTCTCCATGACCGCTGAAAACATCCGTAGAAATGATATTCGCATTAACCTCTTTTCTTGCTCCTTTAATAACCAACTCTTTAATATCCTTACTTCGAAGTTTAGCCCCAAGGGTGTTTTCAGTGGTATAACCAATGAACAAAATGGTAGCGTAAGAATTTTCAATATTCTCAGCCACGTGATGCTCTACACGTCCACCCTGGACCATTCCTGAAGAGGAAATAATGATACAAGGCTCTGAATGAGAGGATACCGCCGCTGACTCCTTACTTGACTTTAAATAATGAAGGTTTTCAAAGTCAAATAATCCTTCTTCCAGTTCCTTAAACTCCCTTGCTTCTTCATTGAGGTACCTTGAGTATTTCTCATGAATTTCGGTACTTGATCTAGCCAAAGGGCTATCCGTAAAAACTTTAATCGGCTTTATGCCCTGACTTTCGTAAAGTTTATTCAATGTATACAATAAAGCCTGCGTCCGTCCGACACTGAAAGATGGAATGATAATCCGGCCCGGTTTATCTATGCAATTTTCCTGAATTATTTGTTTTAGCTTATCAACAGGATCGTCCTGATCAGAGTGCCTGCGTTGTCCATAAGTGGTTTCACAAACCAAATAATCGACCTCCGGTACGGGATCGGGATCGCTTAGAAGGGGATAATTTTTACGACCAACATCGCCTGAGAAACAAATGGATTCAATACCTCCATCTTTTTCATACTCAATTAGAATATGAGCGGCTCCTAATAAATGTCCTGCCGGAATAAAAGTGACCCAGGCATTGTCTTTAAACTTGAAACGTCGGTTAAACGCCAGCGGAACAAAATTGTCGATAGCGATCTTCACATGATTACTCATGTAAAGCGGCTCAGTCTCAATTGACTTATACTTTTTTGAAAGTTTCCCTGATTTTTGAATCTTTTTTATTCTCCGTTGATGCAAACCAGCTGAGTCATAAAGCAGAATTTCTGCCAGATCAACGGTAGGTTCAGAGCATAAAACCTGCCCTTCATAGCCTTCTCTATATAAGTTCGGGATTTGACCACTATGATCAATATGAGCGTGGGTCAGTAAAACAAGATTGATCATACTGGCATCAAACGGAAACATACCGTATTCCATTTCCCGCTCTTCTTTAGATGAATCCAGATCTGTTCCGCAGTCTATCAAAATACGGTAATCATCAAGTTCAAGCAAAAACATACTGCCTGTTACTTGTCTTGCCGCACCGAAAAAGGATAATTTCATGTATTCAACTACGTATTGTACCCGGGGCCGGGGTCGAACCCCAGTTTTTCCGACAAAATTGTGTATTGTTGTTACAGTCTTGTCGTTTAAAGGCGACAAAGATAAGTGATTTAGTTTTACCTTTTTCTCTATGAAGTTTATTGCCCTTATCCTTTTACAACTCTCCGGTCTGCAAAGCGAGCTGATCCGCGAACTCACCGATTTTCAGAATCAACCTGATATTCAGCATGGTACTGTTGCAGCTCACATTCAAAGGGTTTCTGACGGTAAGGAAATGGTAAATTTCAACGCCAACAAAGCTGTAAACTCTGCCAGTACGCTAAAACTAATTACCACCGCCACCGCCCTGGGGTCGCTCGGTGCAGAATATAAATTCAAAACGGATGTCGGTTATTCAGGAAAAATTAGCGGAAATCAACTTAACGGCGACCTGATTATCATTCCTGACGGTGACCCAAGCCTGGGATCAGAAAGGAGTCCACTTCAATTTAATGAGATCATCGAGGATTGCATTACCCCACTCAAGGCTCTGGGAGTTCAAAGAATTACCGGCAACGTAATCATCAGAGACTTAAGCATATACTCTTATGACGTGCCCGACTCCTGGATATGGGGTGATTTAGGGAATTACTATGGAGCTATACCCCACCAATTTAATATCAATGAAAACAAGTATACTGTCTATTTTAACCCGGGACATTCGGTAGATGAACCTACCGAGATCTACAGTATTATTCCCATGAATCCTAACTGGCGAATAATCAATAACGTTAAAACCGGTAAGGCAGGAAGTGGTGATCAGGTTTACATTTACGCAAGCCCTTCTTCAGAAACTATCCTGATGAAGGGAACCGTGCCTTTAGGAGAGAATCGCTTTGAGGTAAAAGGGTCAATTCCTAACCCCGCCGGGCTATTCAGATATGAACTTATTCGACAACTAAATGAGAATGGTATTGAGGTGGAGCAATCAGCCATTGAGCCTAACCCCGCTGAGATTATCGAAATCACGGACTTTCATCTGCTGCATCGTTTTCTCTCTGAGCCATTATCAAAACTTGCTCAGGATTGTAATTATAACAGTATCAACCTATATGCCGATGCCTTTTTACACCAATTTGGAGATAGTGGATTCAGCAATTTTGAGTCAGGCCTTGAAAATATGAAGGACTACTGGCTACAAAAAGGGCTTTCACTTGGAGGCTTCAACCCTAAAGATGGTAGTGGCCTTTCACCTTCGGGTGTGATAACCACCCAAAACATGACTGACATCTTGGCTAAAGCCAGTAAAGAAATTTTCTTTCTCCCGTTTTTTGAGTCCATTCCTGTATACGGCGAAAGTGGATCCGTGAGATATAAAGACCGTGGAAATGCTACCAGAGGACGCGTCAGAGCCAAAAGCGGGTATATTGACGGCACCCGTGCCTATGCCGGTTATGTAGAAGATAAAACCGGTGAGCTCTATGCTTTCATGATTTGCGTGAACCGTTATGAACCTGAAGCCCGAAATAAGGTCCGTTTGTTCCTGGATAATTTTGTGGTAAAAATGGGTTCAAGATAAGTTTAGTTTTCGCTTAATTTGAAAACACTTTTGAGTACAACCCTATGAAAATTTTATCAGCAGAACAGATTCGCGAAGCGGATCAATATACCATAAAGTACGAACCCATTGTTTCTTCAGAGCTGATGGAAAGAGCAGCATCTAAATGCTCTGAATGGCTCAGAAAGAAATATGACATACATTACAGCTATCAGATCTTTTGCGGAGTAGGCAATAATGGCGGTGATGGCCTGGCTATAGCCCGTCAGCTGTTTCAGAAAGGTTTTGATGTCAAGGTCTATCAGGTGGCATTTTCATCAAAGAAATCACCTGACTTTATTCTGAATGAAAAGCGAATTCAGGATATGGATATTCCATACAAAATTATCAAAAGACCTTCTGAGTTCCCACCGATTAAGCAGCAGAAAAATATTGTCATCGATACGCTTTTCGGAAGTGGCCTTAACAGGCCTGCCAGAGGTTTGGCGGCTGACATGATCAGCTACTTGAATCAGGAATCCAGGCACACGATCAGTATTGACTTGCCTTCGGGACTCTTCCCTGAGGACAATTCTGAAAATGACATGGACTTTGTGATCAAAGCCAGGCATACGTTGACTTTTGAGTTACCAAAACTCGCCCTTCTTTTCCCCGAAAACGGCCCCTTTGTTGGTCAGTGGCATCTTTTACCAATAGGACTTCACCCAAGATTTATTTCTGAAGCTGAAACGAACTATCATTTCCTTACTCTGGAAGAAATCAAACCATTGCTACAAAAACGTAAAAAGTATACGCATAAAGGGAGCTTTGGTCATGTCAAAATTGTAGCCGGAAGCCGGGGAAAGATGGGTGCAGCAATTCTCGCCACGAAAGCAGCCCTGAGAAGCGGAGCCGGGTTGGTAACCGCTCATATTCCGGGTTGCGGTCTGGAAAGCATGCAGACTAGCACCCCTGAAGCCATGGTTGAAGAAAATTCAGGAACTAATATTCTTCAGGAGAGTTCGGTAGAAACAACTGGTTATTCACTTGGGATTGGCCCGGGAATCGGCAAGGACCATTCAACCAAAAACTTTCTGAGAGCCCTTCTAAAAAACTGTAAATCTCCGGCTGTTTTGGATGCCGACGCCTTGAATATAATTGCAGAAGACGAATCCTGTCAAAAACTGATTCCTGCTCTAAGTATTCTGACGCCCCATCCTAAAGAATTCCAACGTATTGCCGGCGAGTACAAGGGCGATTTGGAAAAACTACAGAAACAGAAAGATCTGGCCAGAAAATTAAATTGCATTGTTGTTTTGAAAGGGGCACACACCAGTATTTGTATGCCGGATGGAAGAATTTACTTCAATTCTACCGGTAATCCGGGTATGGCAACCGGAGGCAGCGGAGATGTCTTAACCGGTCTCATCGCTGGTTTACTGGCTCAAGGGTACTCCCCCGAAAACACCGCATTGATTGCTGTTTTTCTTCACGGAATGGCCGGGGATTACGCCGCTGCTGAAGAATCAGTAGAATCGCTCATCGCCAGTGATTTAATCCATCAGTTCGGTAAAGTCTTCAGAAATCTGATAGATTCTTAATTCTACTGAGCGTAAGATGAGAAACGCCTATGAGTCAGCCCAAAAATAAGGGCTCACTTGCTATATGCTGCCCGTTATATTTCATAATTTTGCAGGCAATTACACTTTCAAAGAAATCCTGAGCAATCAGGAAACCTTCTCAACAAAATGACAGATAATAAACTAGTGGATAATGCCCTCCACCTGGCGGGTAAATTACACGTATCCGAACAGGCAAACTCTAAAAATGAATTTGCAGCACGCCTGGAGCCTATTCTCCGAGAACCTTCATCTAAGAACTTTTTGATTCGATTGATGGATGTGGCCTTTCGTTCAGAACAGTACGCAAAGGTTTCAAATTATGTCTTGCGACTTTTCGACAAACATCAAAATTACCGCATTCTTTTTAGCCCCTTTGAAAAGGTTCTTGTAGCGGCCTACCGATCAATCGGGAAATACTTTCCTGGAATTAGCATTCCTTTAATGCTTGCCCAAATTAAGAAAGTAACAAGCCCCATTCTTTTCTTTGTTGACGACCCAAAATTCAGGAATCATGCACACAAAAGAGCATCCGAAGGGGTAAAACTGAATGTAAATCTCATTGGCGAGGCCCTAATAGGAGAAAATGAAGCCGCAGAACGTATTGACCAATACCGTCAACTTTTGAGACAAAAAGATATCAATTACATATCGATAAAAATCTCAACCATTTACTCACAAACTTCGGCACTGGCTTTTGAACATACAGTAAATGTTTTATCACAAAAACTAAGTCTGATTTATGATGAATTGATTGCCATTCACGGAGAAACCGGTGAGTGGAAGTTCGTCAATCTTGACATGGAGGAATATCGTGATCTGCATCTTACGATTCACACGTTCATTCAAACCCTGAGTCAGGAAAAGTACAAAAGCCTGAGAGCCGGCCTTGTACTTCAGGCCTATTTGCCAGACTCATATGAACAGCTGGACAAGGTTCTCTCTTTTGCTCAGCAAAGATATAAAAACGGGGGAGCTCCGATAAAAATCAGGATAGTAAAGGGAGCAAATATGGAAATGGAGAAAACAGAATCTTCACTTGAAGACTGGCCTTTAGCTCCTTTTTCGGAAAAGGTAGAAACTGATGCCAACTTTAAGAAAATCCTTCTGAAAGTTTTGAAGAAGGAAACTCTTGAGGCTATGCAGATCGGAGTTGCTTCGCACAATATTTTCGACCTGGCATTTGCCCTGCAAATCGTTCAGGAAAATGGTTTGAAAGACTATGTCGATTTTGAAATGCTGGAGGGGATGGCGAACCAAACCGTGAATAAATTGATGGAACAGGGAGCTAAGGTTCTTCTGTACACACCAATCGTTAAACCTCAAAATTATAATTCGGCAATAGCCTACCTGGTTAGAAGACTTGATGAAGGTACTCAGGATGGGAACTTCCTTAAGGAGGGTTTTGACCTTCAGCTGAATTCCGCCAAATGGGACGAACTGAAAACTCAATTTTTGAATTCAATTGAACTGATCGAAAAAATTGACAACCGTCAGAAACGAAATCAGGACAGAGGAAACCAAAAGCCCGAAAAACAGAATTCATTCCGAAATGTTCCAAATACAGACTGGAATTTGAAGGCGAACCGCGACTGGCTCAAAGAAGTAAAGAGTGGCTGGGAGAATCCCGAAGATATAGAAGGAACGGTAATTACTATAATAGGTGGAAAAGCCGGAGAAACACGCGAAGAAATCAGCCTGGAAGGATGGAATGGAAAGCATCCATGGAAGTATCAGCTCGCAACGACTGGTGACTATTCCCACTTTTTAGGTCTGGAGTCAACCTGGAATAAAAAAACAGCTAGCGAAAGAGCCGAACTGCTTAAGATGGCTGCTGTAGAGATAGAAAAGAACCGGGGTGAACTAATGGCCGTAGCTGTAAAAGAACTCGGAAAAACTTTTGATGAGGTCGATGTTGAGGTTTCGGAAGCTATTGATTTTGCCAACTTCTATGCTGAGTCTGCCAAGGAGTGGGAAAATTTGGCTGAGCGAAATATTGGTGACGGAGTTCATTTAATATTATCACCCTGGAATTTCCCTTTGGCTATCCCTATCGGAGGAGTACTGGCTTCTTTGGCAGCAGGAAAACGGGCAATTCTAAAACCATCAACCAATGCAACAGCCACAGCCTATTTGATTTCAAAATGCCTCTGGGCCGCCGGAATAACTCAGGAAGACTTTGCTTTTCTACCTACTGAGGAGTCGAATCTGGATGAGTTTTTGTCTTCAGGAAACACCTTTGATGCTGTCATTCTTACCGGAGGAACTGATACTGCGAAATTTCTTCTGAAAAGAAATCCCGAATTGAAATTATATGCCGAAACAGGAGGTAAAAACAGCACCATTGTTACCAGCCTTGCAGATCGTGAGCAGGCAATAAAAAATGTAGTTCAGAGTGCTTTCGGTAATGCCGGTCAAAAATGCTCGGCCACTTCCCTGCTCATTTTGGAAGAAGAAGTTTTTGAAGATGCTCATTTCAAAACACTCTTGAAAGACGCCACTATGAGTCGCTATTTTGGAAACCCATGGAATAATGAGACGAACATTGGCCCCTTGGGTATGCCAGTTTCGGACAAACTAAAATATTCCATTGAGCATACACCGGATGAGCAATGGCTAATAAAGCCCAAACTTAACGGAGATTTCTTTTTGAGTCCCGGAATCAAGTGGGGAGTGACTTCCGAAGACTACGAATATCAAAACGAACTTTTCGGACCAGTTCTTTCTGTTATGAAAGCAAAAAACCTTAAAGAAGCCGTTTCTCTGGCCAACGGAGTTGAATACGGTCTTACAAGTGGTTTGGAGAGTCTGGACCCACAAGAGGTGGAATATTGGAAGCAAAATATAAAGGCCGGGAACCTCTATGTCAACCGTTCTACTACCGGAGCTATTGTTCTCAGGCAGCCCTTCGGAGGGATTAAGGCCTCTTCTTTTGGTTTCGGGATGAAGGCTGGGGGACTGAATTATGTCGGACAGTTTATGACATTCAATGAACCTGATTTGACTCTTGAAGAAATCCAAAAAGACTACCAAAAATGGCACACTGAGTTCTTTTCAAAAGAGATCGACCCTGTAGGTTTAAGGGGGCAACATAATATCAGCCGTTATCTCAAATCAGAGAAAATCCTTCTGTTAATTGATGAGTCAACTTCCAAAAAGGATATTCAAATGGTAGTTTTGGCCGCTAATGCTCTGAATATTCCTTTGGAAATATTTTCTCAGAAAGATAGTCCCGTTCCCGAATCTGTCATTATTTCAGAATGGTCAGACCTCAAAGACAAGCTTGGTCATGATGTTTGCATACGGTCTTTGACAGGAAGGCCTTTGACAGGAGCTTTTACTGAATTTTGTATTGACCATGCTTACGACATTTTTGACAGAAAGCCTTCTGTTTACGGTCGTCTTGAGCTCCTGAATTATTTAAGCGAGCAATCTTTCTCTTATAATTATCACCGATATGGCAATCTGCTCGGTGAAAAAAGAGATTAGCCTAATAAATAGCCTAAACCGGCTGGTTGATACAGCAGCCAGCCGGTAAGGCTTTTTCTTCCTTTACGAGTTGTAAGAACTTCATGAGGCACATCAGCACTTTTGAAAAGAATGGCTCTGTTCAGCAGTGGCTTAACTAAAAAGTCACCTTCTTCTTTGAAAATTTTCAGCTCTCCCCCATCACCTTCAACCCAGCCTTCATTAAGATAGATAATGAAGGAAATCATTCGGTTTGACCTACCCTGAAACTGATCGAGATGACGGTGATAAAAGGAACCCGGAGGGTAATAAGCCAAATGAAATTCAAAATCGGTAAGGCTTAGATAACAGTATCTGTTCAGAACACCGATAGTTTCAGAGACCAATTCAAAGAAATCATTCATTTCCTGATCGACTTTTGAATCAAGCCAATAGGTATAATCTCCACGAATTTCAGAGACAATTTTGCCTTCGGTCCCAATGGAGGCCTTTGTAAAATCATCATCGGTCTTTTTTTCCCTGAAATAAGTTAATACCCTTTCAAGGAGAGTTTCAGAAAGGAAATCATCGATGATAACGTAATCATTATCAGAGAGTTCATCAACCCATTGAAGCCACTGCTCTTCGCTGAAAAAGCCCATATAAAAAATTTAAGCCCGCGAAAGTAGATAAAAGTGAGTTGACCTGATTCTTCTTCTGATAAATATTTGTGAAAAAAGTAACACTCTAAATTTCTCTACCTGAAAGACTTAAGTGCTTTTTAGATCAATCCCTGACAAAGATCACCAAACCGCTGTTTCAAAATTTATATATTGCTAAAAAAAACGATATGCAATTATTCGGAATAGACGTTGGAGGTTCAGGAATTAAAGGTGCACCGGTAGATCTGGAAACAGGTGAGCTGGCAGCTGACAGATTCAGAGTTGAGACCCCCCGGCCGGCTACTCCGGAGGCTATGGCTCAGGCCGTAAAAAAACTTGTGGATCATTTCAACTGGAAAGGACCCATTGGCGTTGGTTTTCCCACTATCGTGGCCAACGGTCAATGCAGATCGCAAAGTAATCTTCACAAAGACTGGGTTAACGTTCATATTGATGAGCTCTTCAATAAAGTATGTGGAAATGACTTTAAGGTCATCAATGATGCGGATGCCGCCGGCCTTGCCGAAATGGAATATGGGGCTGGAAAAGGTGAAGGTGGATTGGTAGTGACCGTAACGTTAGGAACCGGCATAGGCTCAGGTGTTTTTTATAATGGAGAACTGATTCCAAATTTTGAATTTGGGCACCTGCGATATAAAAAGCACAAACCGGTAGAGAAATATGCCGCTGATTCCATTAGAAAAAAGAAAAAACTGAGACTGGTGGAATGGGCTGAACGACTTGATTACTTCTTTGATTATGTCAATAGAGTTTGTTCTCCCGACCTTATCATTGTGGGTGGCGGTGCCAGCAAAAAGTGGGCAGAATTAGAGCCAATGCTCAATACCAATGTAAATCTTAAAGTAGCCGAAACACGGAATGAGGCCGGTATTATTGGAGCAGCAATGGCGTCTAAAGGGATGAAATAATTTTATCTAACCTCTTTAGAACCTTCTTACCCCGGCTTCGGATTCCTGCCGAATCTGAGCCATACTTTTCAACTACTTCCTGCATGAGAATTTTAAACTCTACGGCCAAATCAGGATATTTCTCTACGACTCTCATACAGACATACATGGCATGGGCTTTGGCAGCAATGCTATGAGGGCCTTCAAGAACCTGAAATCCAAACTCGTAAAGCTCTCCTTCAACTTTCTCTGAAAAACCGAAAGACGCCCAATGCCGAAGAAAGTTTCTCAACACGGCCTCATGGTTATTTTCCGCTTTTACTTTCTCAAGCATGGCCTGCTCGTAGGGTAAAATAAGCCCGGGATTTCTATCTGTTAAAGAGGTAACTACCCAAGCAGCCATTTCGCTGAGTTTAGGCTCAGGAGAAAGCACGCTTTGCATGAGCTCATCAAGTTTTTGAGCGTCCTCACCTATGTAAGTAACAATTTCGTCACAAGTTGCTTTGCTTCTTTCACGCAGTAAGGTCTCCCTGATGTTCATTGCTATTCTTCCTCATCCCGCTCAGGATCAGGCTCAAGTTGGTGAAGATCAATCAGATGATCCAGCAAAGCTTCTGAGCTTCTTTCCAGAAGTATGTAAACCTCCTCAAAAGCTTCAATTGGTTCATAATATGGGTCAGGCACCTCATGTACACCTCTTACCTCGGGATCAAAATCACGGATAAGAAACAGCTTTTCAGGAGCCGGGGGCCTTTTTAGCTTTTTATGAAGATAGTTATGGACATCTTCAAAATTGGCCTCATCCATAACGGCAATATGGTCTGCCTCACTCAAAAGCTCATCATCGATTTTTTGTCCGTGATGGGTCGTTTTTAGTCCATGAGTCTCCAGCACTTCTAAAGTTCTTCTGTCAGGCTGTTTGCCAATATGATAACCAGCCGTACCGGCCGAATCTATCTTAAAGCTGCCACTGTATCCTCTTTTCCTGACCACTTCTCTGAAAACTGACTCAGCCATGGGAGAACGGCAGATATTGCCGAGGCAAACAAATAAAACGTTGATCATAGTTTCTGATTGATTATTCTACCTCTTCCATCA
Organism: Jiulongibacter sediminis; assembly: GCF_001306455.1. Classification (GTDB taxonomy): domain Bacteria; phylum Bacteroidota; class Bacteroidia; order Cytophagales; family Spirosomataceae; genus Jiulongibacter; species Jiulongibacter sediminis. Next base: position 1,101,099 of record NZ_LGTQ01000005.1, read on the forward strand.
TTTCCCCGTTTTCGTCAACAATGACAAAAACCGTTTCTCCTTCCTTTTTCATGAGGTATTTTTCACGGCCATAGGTTTCAAGAGCGTCTTTGTCGCTCAGAATAGCCCTTTCTTTCTCTTTGAGTTTGGCAAGCTCCTCGTCGTAGTACTCAATCTGAGCTTCATAATCCTGAAGCTTATTCCAGAGTTTAAACTGGGTAATAAAATTGGCTCCATCAAAAAAAGTGAGCCAGACCAATAAAAATAGGGAGGAGTAAACGTAATAACCGTTTTTACGAAGAAAAGCAGACCAGTTCATTTTTGAAAGCACAATTGTATTGACTCAAATGTAAGCAAGTCTTCTGAAGTGTAAAAATGGATTTCTGGAAATAAGATGAAAACAGGATGGTTTTGAACCATTTAGCTTTTGTTTCCCCACTACCCCGTTGATAATTTTTAGAAGAAAGCATTCTGATTATTTTTGGTAAAATACCAAACTGCTATGCTTCAAACTCCCTCTCTGAAAACACTTATCTTTCTGCTATTACCATTTGGAATAATGGCTCAAAAGAAAACACCAAGAGAATATGGATTAGAAATTGGAATACTAAAACCCGGAGTATCGAATGCAATTACTGATGTGCCCGGCGTAAAAGTAGGACATACCACTAAAATTGAAGGATCAAATACAAGGACCGGCGTTACGGCCATTTTGCCACATTCGGGTAACATATTTCAGGAAAAGGTACCTGCCGCTATTTTCGTCGGAAACGGATTTGGTAAACTGGCGGGCTCTACTCAGGTCAAAGAATTGGGAACGCTGGAAACGCCCATTGTGCTGACCAATACGCTTGGGGTTGCCACTGCTGTAAACGGACTAATTACACATACACTTTCTTTGCCTGGCAATGAGGATGTAAGAAGTCTGAATAGTGTGGTGGGTGAGACAAACGATGGCTATCTCAATGATATAAGAGCACGTTTTGTCAAAGAAGAAGATGTGCTAAAGGCTATAAATTCTGCATCAGATGGCCCTATTCAAATGGGTAATGTTGGTGCCGGAACAGGCACGGTTTGTTTTGGCTTCAAAGGAGGAATCGGGACGGCTTCCCGTAAAATTCCAAAAGTCAAAGGTGGTTACACTGTTGGTGTTCTGGTTCAAACCAACTTTGGTGGTGTTTTACAGGTTGCAGGAGCTCCGGTGGGACAGGAGCTAGGTCAATACAGTTTCAAAAACCTACTGGAAGAATACAAAGAAGATGGCTCGTGCATGATTGTCGTGGCTACAGATGCACCTCTTCTGGCCCGAAACCTTGAGCGACTCACCTCCAGAGCCCTTCTAGGTCTGGGAAGAACAGGTGGTATAGAAGCCAATGGCAGTGGTGATTATGTCATTGCTTTCAGCACCAGCGAGTTGGTTAGAGTACCCCATCGTTCAGAATCTTCGCTTCAACAGTTTTCAGAACTGCGTGAAGAGGAAATCAGCATTTTATTTGAAGCCGTTATAGAGGCCACTGAAGAAGCTATTCTTAATTCCCTTTTCATGGCTGAAACCATGACTGGTCGTGATGGCCATACTGTTAATGAATTACCGGTGGAGCGGACTTTGGAGGTTTTAAGGAAGTACAATTTGTTAAAATAACAACATCTGAATATTACTCCGTTCAGTAATCATCCTTTCTGAGGCCAATTCGGGCGGAGTTGTGGATTGTCAGTTCGAGCGGAGTTGTGGATTGTCAGTTCGAGCGGAGTCGAGAACCTCTCTCTTGTAAAAAAACAAATCCGACGAAAGCGGCTTCACTTCGTCTTTGCTCAGTGCAAGCTTTTCCGCTCAGCCAGATAGATTCAAACAAAAAAACCCTCACAGTTTCCTGCGAGGGCTTCGAATTTATGGTTGGGTTATTTACCCTCTAAACTTCAAACCTGGGAAGTAAGCAGAATCACCCAATTCCTCTTCGATACGGAGAAGTTGGTTGTATTTCGCCATTCTGTCCGAACGTGAAGCAGATCCGGTTTTGATCTGACCTGTGTTCAATGCTACGGCCAAGTCAGCGATGGTAGCATCTTCTGTTTCACCAGATCTGTGAGACATTACCGATGTGTAGTGTGCTCTGTGAGCCATGTTTACCGCGTTGATGGTCTCTGTCAATGAACCGATCTGGTTAACTTTTACAAGAATAGAGTTCGCAATACCTTGCTCAATACCCTGAGAAAGACGCTTCACGTTTGTAACGAAAAGATCATCACCTACAAGTTGGATTTTCTTACCAGCCAATTTGGTCAATTCAGCCCAGCCAGCCCAGTCGTCTTCATCCATACCATCTTCGATAGATACGATCGGGTATTTATCAGCCCAGTCGTTCCAGTAAGCAGCCATTTCAGCAGAGCTCAATTGCTTGCCTGAAGACTTTTTGAAGGTGTAAAGACCAGTTTCTTTATCGTAGAACTCAGAAGAAGCAGCATCCATCGCGATGAACACCTCTTCACCCGGCTTATACCCAGCCTTCTCAATTGAAGTCAAAATGATTTCCAAAGCTTCTTCGTTAGAACCGATGTTAGGAGCAAATCCACCTTCGTCACCTACGTTTGTAGAATATCCTTTTGAAGAAAGTACTTTCTTAAGATTATGGAAAACCTCAGTACCCATTCTCAAAGCCTCAGAGAAGGTATCAGCCTTTGCAGGCATAACCATAAACTCCTGGAAATCAATTGAGTTATCAGCGTGAGAACCACCGTTCATGATATTCATCATTGGAACAGGAAGCGTGTTAGCATTCACACCACCGATATAACGGAAAAGTGGAAGACCGGCCTCCTGAGCAGCAGCTTTAGCCACAGCCAAAGAAACACCAAGAATTGCGTTAGCACCCAGTTTACCTTTGTTAGACGTTCCGTCAAGATCAATCATCGTTTGATCAATCAGGTTTTGCTCGAATACATTAAATCCAAGAAGATTCTCTGCAATGGTTTCATTTACATTGGTAACGGCTTTCAAAACACCTTTACCTACATAAACACTCTTGTCTTCATCTCTTAGCTCTACCGCCTCATGAACACCAGTAGATGCTCCTGAAGGAACAGCAGCACGGCCTAAGAAACCGTTTTCAGTCAATACGTCAACCTCTACAGTTGGGTTACCTCTTGAATCCAGAATTTGTCTGGCATGTACTCTTACAATTTGACTCATCACAAAATTTTAAATTATCAATACAATATTTTCTTCGAATAAGAATATTTCAACCCTAAATTGGTCAAAACGGTCACAAAGTAAGCAAATTATTTACATTTATGTTCTTAAAAGAGATGACGGAATTATCATGAAATCGTTAAAAAGCTTTCTATTTCTCTTCGTTTTAATACAAGTCATTGCCTTCAGGGCAAAGGCACAAGATTTATACGGCCTTTCACCTGACCTTTTTCAGCAATCTTTGAGAAACTCCACTGATCCTCAGTTAATTGACCTTCGAGAAGAAGAAGAGTTCAGAAAGGCTCATATCCGAAATGCTCAGTTCATTGATTATGCTCAGAAAGACTTTAAGAACATGGTTACGACCAAGCTCCAAAAAACTGAACCTGTTTACCTCTATTGCTTCACGGGAACAGTTGCCAAAAATGCCATGCTTTATTTAAAAGACCTTGGCTTTCAAGAGGTCTACTACTTATATGGAGGCCTTACCGGCTGGATATCTCAAAGCAAACCATATGTTTCTCAAATTCAGAGTACAAAACCCATTGCGGCTCTAACTAATCAGGACCTGGATAAGATCATAAGCCGTAATCAGAATGTGTTTATTTTCCTATCTGCCCCCTGGTGCAAATACTGTAAGATCATGGAACCCATTGTCAAAAAAAATACCGGTGACCTTTATGACATAAAACTGGTCAAAATAGACGGCAGCAAAGAACTAAGCATAGCAGAACGTTTTCATCTTACGGATACTCCTACTTTTGTCTATTTTCAAAACGGCAAGCAGGTCTGGCGTTATTCAGGCCAAATAAGTGAAGACAAGCTTCAGGATGTTCTGTTTAGATAGAAGCCCACCTAATTTCTATATCTTTGTACCGCACCCCTAAATTGTGTTTACAGAATGATTGCTTTCTTAAGCGGGAGATTGATAACCAAAGAACCTACGCATCTGCTTATTGATGTATCAGGAGTAGGTTATCTCGTGAAAATATCCCTACAAACCTACTCTTCTTTACAAGTCAAAGATGACCACATTAAAATTCACACGTTACTGATAGTAAAAGAAGACTCTCACACCCTTTACGGTTTTTCTAAAATTGAGGAAAAACAGCTTTTTGAACACCTGATTTCTGTTTCAGGGATCGGACCCAATACGGCCATTGTGATGCTTTCTTCACTAACATCTGGTGAAATCATGCAGGCACTGGTTTCTGAGGATGTTAAAACTATCCAAAGTATCAAAGGAATAGGGGCTAAAACAGCCCAAAGGGCAATTATTGAACTCAAAGACAAACTCAAAAAAGAGTTGATTTCTGACGGGGTCAATCCTACGGTTTTTGCCAATCAGGACCTCAACCTAAGAAGTGAGGCTCTCACGGCTCTTACTACTTTGGGTATCCCTAAAGCAACCGCCGAAAAGTCTATTGACACTATTCTGAGAAGATCCGGTGGTGATATCAGTCTTGAAGAACTCATAAAGCTAGCCCTTAGATAAAATTTAAGCCTTTGACTAATAATGGCAGGATTTTAGACGTTTAAATCGCAACAGTTGCACACAGGAAAATCACTGTATGTTTCAAGACAATACTCTATTTAACAAATACATACTCCTAATACTGCTAATCACAGGAATAATTGCCCCGGCCGCCGGACAGCAAATAACCCGAACTATACCCACAGCAGACAGCGTATCAAGAAGTAGTCAGGCCCCGGCTTTCAGATGGAAAGATTCGTACCTGAACCGCTTTTCGTTTGACCTTCCTCGTTCTCCCCTCTTTTTTATTCAGTCTGATAGCCTCAAAACCTCTATTCAGTACGCTCCATCAAACAGTCAGATAGAAATTGACGAGAAACTGGCAGATGATATTGAGGTTAAAATACCGCAGGCGATGTCTTTCAATGAGTATTCCAGCATTCAGAATGCCATGGTTCGTAAAAGTATCATGAGAGAGTACGAGCAAATGCAGGATGGTAACAGTGCGACCTCGGGAAGAGGTCTTTCTCCACTCCTTCAAAAAGCTCCGCTGGTTGATCGAATTTTCGGCGGTAAAGTTCCTGAATTCAAACCTAACGGTTTCGTAGCAGTCGATTTGAGAGTGGGTAGCCAATTTATCAACAATCCACAAATACCTCTTTTTCAGCGTAGAAGACCAATTTTTGATTTTGATCAGCAGATCTCTATCAACTTTAATAATAATGCAAACGGAGGTGCCGGACCCGGTGGTCAAAGTGGCTCCGGAGGATTTGGGAATAATAGTGGAAACAACGCTTTTGGAAACCGGGGAAATCAAGGTGGCGGCCTCAATGATTTGAGAAGAATAGCTCAAAGTGGTGGTGCTTTAGGAGGTTTAGGTAACCGAAATCCATACCGCGAGAAGATGGGTATTCTCGGAAACTTCGACACCAAATCTGCCTTCAATTTTGAGAATCAGTTTAAACTCAATTTCAAATCTGATCCTGAAGACATTCTTCAATCCCTAGAAGCTGGTAATGTGAGTTTTCCTTTGAGAAGCCAGTTGGTACCTGGTGTTGAAAACCTTTTTGGAGTGAAAGCCGGAATGCGTTTCGGTAAATTGGATGTTTCCACGGTTTTTGCTCAGCAACGCTCCCGAACAGAATCGATTTATATCAGCGGTGGTGCCAGAAACAGGCCTTTTGAGATTCGCTGCGATGAATACGACGAAAACCGACACTTCTTTCTTTCTCATTTTTTCAGAGAGAAATATGAAAGCAGCCTGAGAAACCTGCCAATGATCACTTCAGGCATTCTCATCACTCGTGTAGAAGTCTATGTAACTAATCGTACCAATACTGTTACCAGCATGCGAAATCTGGTGGGGGTGACTGACCTTGGAGAGGTTAATCCTTTTAGCGATGCAGTTACCCCGGGTTCCGGAAATGCGGCCTCAAATGATGCCAATTCCCTTGGAAACTTATTAGAAGTACAAAACGGCGGCTTCCGCCAAATAGACAATACGAACAGTGCTTTAGAAAGTGAAGGATTGAACAAAGGGATTGATTTTGAAATCCTAAGAGGAGCCAAAAGATTGACCGAAAGAGAGTTCGATTTCCATCCTCAATTGGGGTATATTTCACTGCTAACGCCATTGAGAAATGACGAAATACTAGCTGTTTCGTATGAATACGTTTACAACGGAAAGAATTATAAAGTAGGAGAACTTACAGAAGACTATTCGTTCAGAAAAGAGGATGACGTTATCATGCTCAAGCTCCTGAAGTCATCAACGGTTAGAAATCGTCTGAATCATCCGATGTGGGATTTGATGATGAAGAACGTTTACTCACTTTCTCAAGGTGAAATTGAACGTGAAGGTTTTCAGCTGAGAGTCGTTTATAAGGATGACCGAACAGGAATGGATACCCCAAACCTCCACGAAGGTGAGAACCTTGAAAATGTTCCTTTAATCTCAGCTTTGGGCCTTGACAGGCTCAATTATAATAATGATCCTCAATACGATGGTAACTTTGACTACGTGGAAGGTATTACGGTTAATGAACAGCGTGGTGTGATTATCTTCCCTGTTCTGGAGCCTTTCGGGTCATATCTGGAAACCAAGTTTACTGATGGAGAAGAACGCTTGAAGCAAAAATATGTTTTTGACGAACTCTATGACAAAACCTTAACTGATGCTCAGCAAGTAAATACAAAAAACAAGTTCTTCCTTCAGGGCTCGGTACAAAGTAACAGTTCTGATATTCCGCTTCCTCTTGGAGCCTCCGGCGGATCCGTTCGCGTTTACTCTGGTGGTACAGAATTACAACAGGGAGCTGATTATCAGGTTGATTCTCAACTGGGAAGAATAAGAATCACTAACCCAAGTATTCTGGCCAGTGGAAGACCGATTCGTATTGATTACGAACGACCGGATCTTTTTCAGGCTCAGATCAGACGACTTTTCGGTTTACGTCTTGATTACACCGTTGGCAGAAATCTTCGTTTGGGTGGTACTTTGATGGACCTCAAAGAAAACACACCAGGCTTTTTAACCAGAACGGCTATCGGTAACGAACCGGTGAACAATACGCTCTGGGGACTTGATTTAAATTATAAACAGGAAGGTTCAGGACTAACACGCTTGTTGGATAAACTTCCATTGGTCCAAACCAAAGAGCCTTCGGCCATTTTGCTGAGTGCTGAGTTTGCACAGCTTATTCCGGGCGTAAACAATAAGAAGATCAATGGCAATGCCATGATCGATGATTTTGAGGCTGCAAGAAATATCAATGACCTTACCCGCCAGCCGCAAAGGTGGCGTCTTGGATCTACTCCGGATGAATTCAGACAAGAACAGGAAGGCATTTATGGCTATAACTATAAAAGAGCCAAGATTTCTGCATACACCATTGACCAGACCACTTTTGTGAATAGTCCTTTTGGTGGTGGTAACGGACTTGTTCCATCCGAACTTACGAACAACGCCCGAAACAACCTTTATGAGCGATCTTTTGTTATACAGGACATCTTCCCTGGTCGCTCAAGACCCGTTTTAGGTCAAAACCTACCAACAAGCATTCTTGATATTTCCTATTTCCCGGAGGAACGCGGGATGTATAATTATAACCCGGATCTGACTAACGAAGGATACCTGAAAAGTCCTCAGGAGAATTTTGGGGCCTTAATGCGGGGAATCACTTTTGATGCTGATTTTGACAATTCCAATGTGGAATATCTGGAGTTTTGGCTTCTCGACCCATTTAAAGATAATGTACGTGACGGCCGCAGTCCTGATGGTCGTCCAAATCAATCGGGTGGTAAACTTGTTTTTCATCTTGGTGACATTTCAGAAGATGTGATTCCTGATTCTCGCTTCAATTTTGAGAATGGCATTCCGCCGTCAGACAGTGGTTTTTCTCAACCGGTGGTTACTGCCTGGGGTAAGGCACCAAAGGTTCAGTTTATCACTGATGCTTTTGACAATGACCCCGATAGCCGTGAAAGACAAGACGTTGGCCTTGATGGATTGAGCAATGAGGAAGAAAGGCAATACGAGCATATCAGAAATTTCCTGGATGAAATTCAGCCAAACCTGACCCCTGAAGCTTACAATAGAATTTCAGAAGACCCTTCAGGTGATGATTTCAAATTCTTTCTCGATGACTCTTATCGTACCGATCAATACATTGTAGAGCGTTTCAAGAACTATCTGGGCATGGAGAATAATGCCCCGCCGGTTCAGGAAAATCAACAGATTACGCCTGCTACATCTATTACAGCCGATAAGGAGGACATAAACCAAGATAACACCATCAATGATGTAGAGAGCTACCATGAATATGAAGTTAATCTTGAAAACGGTGGGCTCGCTATAGGGAATAAATACATTGTTGACAAGGTTTCTTCAGGTAATGCAGACTGGTATCTGTTCAGAATTCCATTGAGAACCGCTGACCGCAAGGCGGTTGGAGATATAACCGGTTTTAAATCCATCCGTTTTATGCGAATGGTAATGAAAGAATGGCGTGAGCCTGTGGTTTTACGTTTTGCAGCTCTTCAATTGGTGGCCAATCAATTCAGGGTTTATACTCAGGATTTAGACAATCATGACTTTGTTGATGTTCCAGAACCTTATGATGCCCAATTTAAGGTCACCACTGTTTCTGTGGAAGAAAACGGGTGTAGTGTGGAAGGTGATTGTAATGTCAAAGTTGGTGAAACACCTTATGTAGTACCTCCGGGATTCCAAAGAGATCGTGACTTCTCAACAACCCTTACTAATCAGTTTTTCAACGAACAATCCATCAGTTTAGCAGTAGATAACCTGCGGGATGGAGACAAAAGAGGGGTTTTTAAAAACACTAAACTTGACCTCAATATGTATAAACGCCTTCAGATGTTTGTGCATACCGAGAACGATAATGACGAAAACGGACTGGCTGGTGCTTTCATGAGAATTGGTACAGACGTCAAAACCAACTATTACGAAATTGAGATTCAAAACCTTAGGGCCACACCAAGAGGCTCTCAAGACCCTACGGTTATCTGGCCTGAAGAAAATGAATTTGACATCCCTTTAGATGAGCTCCGAAACCTGAAAATTGATAGAAATATTCAACTAGGACGTGATTCTGTTTCTTTAGACAGACCATTTTCAAGAGTTGTCATTGTATCCGGTGAAGGCGAGGGTGGCTCGTTGATTAGTCGTACTTACAAAATATCAGTCATCGGTAATCCGGACCTCAGTAATATCTTAACCATCATGACCGGTGTTAGTAATCCGGAAGGAGGAAACACCAGCCCGGCAAAATTCACGATCTGGATGGACGAATTAAGAGCCAATGGTTTTGATGAAACCAAAGGAGAAGCCGCAGTGCTGGCTGCTGATATCAAACTAGCCGACCTTGGGACAGTTTCAGTTTCGGGTAACCTCAGCACTTTTGGGTTTGGTGGTGTTCAGGATCGTATTTCATCAAGATCCCGTGAAACGGCCAAAGGTTTTGGTATCGCCTCTTCATTTGAAATAGACAGACTTTTCCCGGAGAAATGGGGTTTAAGCATTCCTCTTTTCCTTAATTATGATCAGCAGGAAATCGTCCCGCATTTTAATCCACTCGACCCTGATATTGTGCTTGAGCGAGCTTTGTCGAGATTTGAAACTGCTGCAGAACGTCAGGCTTACCGAGACTTAGTCATTGACCAAAATGTGAACAAGGGTTTTAATCTGGCCAATGTCAGAAAAATTAAAACCGATCCCAATGCTGTAAACCACTTCTATGATATTGAGAATTTCTCTTTTTCATATGCCCAAAATAGCGTCAATCGAAGTAACATTCTCATTCAGCAATACCTGGCAGAGCAGAAAAAAGGAGCCATCACTTACCAATTTCAACCAAGAACTTTCCTTTGGGAGCCATTCAAAGATTCGGAAGGGCTTCAAAAGCCGATGTTCACATGGATTAAAGATTTTAACCTCTCTCCTATTCCAGATCTTTTTGCGTTTAGAACAGATTTTAACCGGAATTATACCAAAACGCAGTACCGGAATTCTGACCTGACTACAGATGGTATTGAGCCAAACTTCATCAAATACTTCCTGACAAACAGGTTCTACGATATGCAGTGGAACCTGACGAAATCGGTCAATATCACCTATTCCTCTCAGATGAATTCAATCATTGATGAGCCATATGGCGACATTGATAACCCGGAAAATCAATCGGCGATATGGGATCATTTAAAGTCATTTGGTCGTGCTAAAAACTTTAACCAAAACATACAGGCTACTTATCAGCTACCACTTGATAAGTTTTTCCTTTTGGACTGGATTCAGGCAGACAGTCGTTTGAATGTAGATTATAATTACAGAGCTAATGCCTTTGACTGGACCAAAGGAGAAGATATTCGTGTAGCTGGAATTCAGGATGAATTCGGTGATGCCTTCGGTAACTATCTTGATAACAACCGAGAGATTGCGGTACAGGGAAGAATTGACCTTGTAAAGCTTTATAACAAAATCAAATACCTCAAGTTTGCCAACTCACCTGATCAGCCGAAAGAACGCTTCACGCGTACCCCCGGCTCTCTGGATGATGTTGTCATGCCTACTTCAGACGCTCTGAAAACCTTTACGAGATTGTTGATGACAGTCCGTGGTATTAATTTCAATTACTCAATCATTGAGAATACCATTCTACCCGGCTTTATGGAATCACCTGCTTTCTTTGGGCTTGCTAAAGAAACCAGAGCCCCTGGATTACCCTTCGTATTAGGTAGTCAAAACAGAGAAATTCATAAGATTTCAGCAAGAAATGGCTGGCTCTCTGAGAGTAGTGTAAGAAACGATCCTTTTACTCAAGGCCGTCAAAAGAAGTTTGATTTCAGCACAAACCTGGAGCCTTTCCAGGGCTTCAGAATGCAAATCAGAGGAAATTATACTCGTGGAGACTCCTACCAGGAGCTTTACAGACCTGATATTCCGGGTGGTCAGTTTGTTTCACAAAACCCTTTCAGAAACGGAACTTTCAGTATGTCTTTCTGGTCCTTTAAGACAGGGTTTACCAAAATGAACAAAGACCCCAGAAGTAACTATCAGTACGAGATATTTGATAATATGAAGGCCTACCGTTTTGATGTTATTGAGAAACTAAATCAGATAAATGGAGGTGAAGCCGGAGCGTATCATGAAAACTCTCAGGATGTGCTGATTCCTGCTTTCTTTGCGGCCTATAGTGGAAAATCTGTTGACGACATCTTTGCGAAAGCTGCAAAACGAGGTGATGAGACGTTCAACCCTTTCCTGAGATTCCCATTACCAAACTGGAGAGTTGATTATTCCGGAATTGAGAAACTTCCGTTGTTTAAAAAACTTTTCAATTCAGTGACCCTAAGTCACAGCTACACTTCCACCTACAGTGTCGGAAACTTCACAAGTTCTCTGGAATATGGGGCTAATGTGGTTAATCTTTTGGTTAATAATTACCCGCTGGGAGACGTTTTAGGGCCGCAAGCAATGATTGACGGTGCAGCCATGAGTTATTTCATGCCCGTGTTTATCATGAGTACCGTCACTATGGAAGAGCGTTTCTCTCCTATGATAGGTGTGCAGTTTACCACAAAAGGAAGCCTGACTGGTCGTGTGGAATATAATAAAGAAAGAAGAGCCGCTCTTAACCTATCAAATTCACAAGTGGCAGAATATAATTCAAATGACCTTGTGATGGGAGTTGGCCTTCGTAAAAGCGGAATTAAGCTTCCGTTTAAAGGCCGGGATGGCAATAATGTTGTTCTCGAGAATGATTTGAACTTCAGATTTGATGTAACTCTTAGAGATGTCACGGCATTGCAAAGAAGACTGGATGGCGACGCGGTTCCTATTCAGGGAAATTACGTTGTTCAGATTAAACCACAGATTCAGTATCAGTTCAATAAAAAGCTAAACCTTGGTTTCTACATTGAACATTTTGTGAATGAACCATTCACCTCATTATCGTTTGAAACACGGCGAACAGTGGGTGGAATCAATATGAAGTTTAATCTGGCTGATTAATCTTTTCTTTTGCAACAATTAAGATTTGACGTAACTTGCACCACCTTAAGAAACCTGCAAAACAATATGGAATTTCCCTCGGAATTAAAATACACCGAAGAACACGAATGGATTAAAATTGAAGATGGAAACATCGCTGTTATCGGTATTACCGAATTTGCACAAAGCGAGCTTGGTGACATTGTTTTCGTGGAAGTAGAAACCGTCGACGAAGAACTGGAAGCGAATGAGGTTTTTGGTACCATTGAGGCCGTAAAAACGGTTTCTGATTTATTCCTACCCGCAAATGGGAAAGTTTTGGAATTCAACGAGAAATTGAATGATGAACCAGAACTGGTTAATACCGACCCTTATGGTGATGGTTGGATCATAAAAATGGAAATCAGTGATTTAGCTGATCTCGACAGTTTGCTGGACAGCGAGACATATAAGAATCAAATTGGTCAATAAAACGAAAGCCCACAAGGGCTTTTTTTTTGAATACACATGAAGGTTTTAATTAAGAAAGCCAAAATTATCAGCACCGGTTCTCCTCACCACCTCAAGCAAAGGGATATTCTGGTGATTGATGGAGTGATTACAAAAATCGGGAAAATTGATGAGGCTGCTGACCAAATCATCAAAGGCAAAGAGCTTTATGTTTCTACCGGGTTTATGGATTTGAGAACATTCTCAAAAGAACCTGGGCAGGAAGCCATGGAAACTCTGGAAAGTCTTAGTCGAGCCGCGGCAAAAGGTGGTTACTCAGATCTACTGATTATGCCCAACACTGATCCGGTGATCCAGTCAAAGGGAGTGATTAACTATTTAAAAAACTCCTCAAAAATCACTCAGGTTAACTTTCACGCCGCTGCCGCCGTCACCCTTGATAATAAGGGCGAAAGCTTCACAGAAATGTGGGATCTTCATGAGGCTGGTGCCCTGGCTTTTACTGACGGATTAAAACCGCTCTGGAACTCTGACATTCTTTACAAAAGCCTTCAATACCTTTATCCAAAGAAGGCCTTACTTATGAATCGGCCTGAGGAGCCAGCTTTAGCCATGTTTGGTCAAATGCATGAAGGGATAACCTCAACCCACATGGGCACCAAGGGTATCCCGTCAGAAGCAGAAGAAATCATGATCATGAGAGATTTGAAGCTGCTGGAATATGCCGACTTTGAGTCAGAAAGACCTCTTCTTCACTTCTCATGTGTTTCTACTGCTTCAGGTTTAGCCAGAATAAGAAAAGCCAAACAAAAAGGTCTGCCAGTGAGCTGCGATATCGCTGCTCACCAGTTGGCTTTCACAGATGAAGACCTCGGTGGTTTTGATACTAATTTGAAAGTATCACCTCCTTTCAGGTCAAAAAAGGACATAAAAGCCCTACAAAAAGGACTGGAAGATGGAACCATCGACGCCATTGTATCAGATCACAATCCACTTGATGAAGAGCATAAAAACATGGAATTTGATCTGGCAGAATTTGGAGTGATAGGACTTCAGACCTCATTTGCTGCTGCCTTAACATACAGTGGTTTGCCAGTTGAGAATTTGATTCCATTGTTTACCGAGTCTCCAAGGGCTCTTTTGCAGATGAGCCAGCCGGTTATAAACGAAAATGAAGAGGCCAATCTTACGGTTATTGACGCTGCTCAAAACTTCATTTTCACCGAAGATATGATTGAGTCAAAATCAAAGAATTCACCTTTCATCGGAAAAGAATTAAAAGGGAAAATTCTGGCAACATTAAATAAAGGAATGCACTCAGCATGAAAAAGAAAATACTCAAAATAAGTCTGACCTGGGGACTCATTGCCGGATTGGTTTGTTTCCTTTTCTTTTTGATGATGTACGCCGTTGATGATAATCCTCTCATTAAAAAGAGACCGGATATTGGAATAAATATATTATTCATTTTTCTGGCAATCTGGATTTTCAAACGAAGGAGAAATGGCTACTTACACTTTTATGAAGGCTTCAGTATCGGTTTTTTGACCAACCTAATTGCAGCCTTGTTTAGTGGAATTGCAGTCTATTTATTTCTCAAATTCTATGATATTCAGCCTTATCTTAATTGGAACAGCTACTCAAAGCAGTTTCTGATTGAACAAAAGGAGGCTCTGGATAGCGTCATCAATGAAGAAACTTTTAAATTGCAGTTAAAGTCGTTTGACGAGATCAAACCTTACAGGGTCATCCTGGATGACCTGATGTTCAAGCAGTTTGCAATCGTTGCGATAATGCTCATTTCTATGGCCCTCCGCAAACAGGGAGACGCTATTTCTTAAAACCTTAACCCTATTTCAAATGGAACAAAAACCTTCAACAACTCAAATCGCCCTTAAATGGGGGATTATTTCTGCTCTGGCCAGTATTGTTTTAAGTACCGTAATGTACATGACAGACCTCTGGAAAAACACCGTAGTATCCTCTGTGGTTGGGCTTGCGGTCGGAATAGCCATTCTGGTGATGGCCATGAAAGAGTTTAAAGATCAAAATGGAGGATTCATGACTTTTGGTGAAGGTTTTGGGCTTGGAATGCTGGCCAGTGTCATTTCTGCCGTGATCAGCACTTTGTATAGCCAGATCTACATGAAATTCATAGATCCTACGTTTCCCGAGAAAATGAAGGACTTCCAATATGAGCAAATGGAGGCTCAGGGACTAAGCGATGCACAAATAGAGCAGGCAATTTCCATGAGTGAAAAATTCACAACCGGTGGTCTTTCGTTTCTTTTTCCATTGCTTGGGGCTATCCTGTTTTCGCTGATCATGACTTTGATTGTAGCCGCCATCATGAAAAAAAATAAACCTGTTTTTTAGACTTTTATGTTCCCCATTTTCAAGAAAGAGCTCAATGGCTATCTCAATTCGCTGATTGCGTATTTAGTCATTGTGCTTTTTTTGGTATTTACAGGCCTGGTGCTTTGGGTTTTCCCTGATAGCAACATTTTGGACTATGGTTTCGCTGAGATGAATTCCTTTTTCAGCCTGACCCCTTTCATTTTGTTAATGTTAGTGCCTGCCATTACCATGCGAAGCTTCTCCGAGGAGTTTAAAACAGGAACTATTGAATTTTTACTAACCAAACCACTTACTACCTTTCAGGTTTTTGGAGGAAAGTTTCTGGCCGCCTGGCTACTCATTATTCTGGCCATTTTACCAACGGTAGTCTATTATTTTTCGATATCAAGTCTTGGTAACCCAGAAGGGAATATTGACACGGGCTCCGTTATAGGTTCTTATTTTGGCCTTTTCCTCCTGGCGGGTGCTTTCACAGCTGTTGGTATTTTTGCCTCCTCTTTAAGTCAAAATCAGGTCGTAGCCTTTATCAGCGGTGCTTTTTTGTGCTATTTCCTTTTTGATGGAATTCATCAACTCTCTAACCTTTTCAGGGGAGTAACACAATACTTTACCGATTACCTCAGCATTTATTTTCATTATGAATCACTGAGCAGAGGTGTTTTGGACTCCAGAAATATCATCTATCTGGTTTCTCTGATTGTACTCATGGGAGCTTTGACTATCTTCGTACTACACAAAAAAAGAAGATAGGTAGGTTGACTTACAGACCTTCAAAATAAACACATGAAACTTCCGATTTATCAGGCTGACGCCTTTACAGATACTGTTTTTGGTGGAAATCCGGCGGCTATTGTACCACTTAAAGAATGGATTTCTGATGATTTGATGCAAAAAATTGCATTGGAAAATAACCTCTCCGAAACAGCCTATTTAGTCGAAAATAATAACCGGTTTCACATTCGATGGTTTACTCCGGCAGTAGAGGTAGACCTTTGCGGACATGCTACCCTGGCTGCGGCACATATACTCTTTGAAGAGTTAGGTTATGCCGGAGATATCATATTTTTTGACTCCAAAAGCGGTGAATTAACGGTCAAAAAAGAAAGAGATTTACTCACTCTTGATTTTCCGGCTACCAAACCAACTAAGGCTGAGATACCGTCTGAACTGGTTGATGGTTTCAACATTAAACCAGAAATAACCCTCAAGGCTAACGAGGACTATTTCTTCGTATTCAGAAATGAAACCGAAATACGGAACTTAGATCCTGTTTTTGCCAAATTGAAAAAGGTAAAATCGAGAGGTATAATTTGCACGGCAAAGGGCGATGAAGTTGATTTTGTTAGTCGATTTTTTGCTCCCGCTGCCGGTATTGACGAAGACCCTGTAACGGGCTCTGCCCACACTAAGCTAGCACCATATTGGTCAGAAATACTGGGCAAACAAACCATGAATGCTCACCAAATATCTGCCCGACTTGGCAAATTAGAGTGTACGATGAAAGGCGACCGTGTCCTAATTAGCGGTATGGCTGTCTCCTATCTGAAAGGAGAAATAACAGTTTAAACCACTGAGCAGGAATATAAATGGCCATTTGCTTGACAACCCCTATCTCGATTTTGTAGATTTGCGGGCTGTTTGACACAGATAGTGAGCAGAATTGCCGGTTTGACCCAAAAGCCGTCAATCTTATCTAATAATAAATGGGGTTTACTGATAATAAATGAAACTATCACAATTTAAGTTTGACCTTCCGCATAGCCTGATTGCTATGCAACCCAAAGAACAAAGAGACGGAGCCCGAATGATGGTCGTTGACCGTGCCACCGGCAAAATCGAACATAAAATGTTTACAGATATCGTGGACTACTTTGACGAAGGCGATATCATGGTCACCAATAACACTAAAGTTTTCCCGGCCAGACTTTATGGGTCAAAGGAGAAAACGGGGGCGAAAATTGAAGTTTTTCTTTTGAGAGAACTCAATCGCGAAATGCGTCTTTGGGATGTCTTGGTAGACCCTGCCCGTAAAATCAGAGTTGGTAACAAACTATATTTTGGTGAGAGTGATTTGGTCGCTGAAGTCATTGATAATACCACTTCAAGAGGCCGTACCATTCGTTTCCTGTTTGATGGCGATCATGAAGAAATGATGCAAACCATTCATGAGTTGGGAGAAACTCCATTGCCTAAAGATATTATTCAAAGAGAGGTGAACGATCTTGACCGAGAGCGTTTCCAAACCATCTTCGCTACTGAAGAAGGTGCTGTGTCTGCTCCAACGGCAGGTATGCACTTCACCAAAAATATCATGCGTAAAATGCAGATTAAGGGTGTGGACTTCTCTCCTATCACCTTACATATCGGTATTGGTACGTTCAGAGGTGTTGAGGTTGAAGACCTTACAAAACACAAGACAGATTCTGAGAATTTCTCTATTCCTCAGGCTACCTGTGATGTGGTAAATACCGCTCTTGATTCAGGAAAACGCGTTTGTGCAGTGGGAACAACGGCCCTCAAGACATTGGAATCTTCAGTATCTGCAAGTGACAGACTCAAGGCCATTGAAAATAGCTGGACTGATAAATTCCTTTTCCCTCCTTACGAATTCAAGATAGGAAATTCTCTTTTGACCAACTTCCACCTGCCACAGTCTATCGTTTTGATGTCTGCCTGTGCATTTGGGGGCTATGACCTTATCATGGAAGCCTACCAGGTAGCCATTAAGGAGAAATATGAGTTTTTCACTTACGGTGATGTAATGCTTATTCTTTAAGAAATTAAATCGTGTTATATTTGATAGCCTACTCTTTTGTAGGCTATTTTTTTATGTCAACTTCTGAACAAAACCGATTCTCTATCATCGTTGCAGGCGGCAGTGGTACCCGCATGAGGTCAGTCATTGCTAAGCAATTCTTACCTCTTTTTGATAAACCTATTCTCTCTCATACCATTGAGAAGTTTCTGTCTATTCCAGAGAATAAAGTTATTGCTGTTTTGCCCTTGGATGACATGAATTTCTGGGAAGATATTATTGAAAGCAATGAAATCCTGACGGAGGCTGTTGAAGCCGGAAAACTCAAAACCGTAGTGGGTGGAGCTACACGTTATCAATCGGTTAGTCATGGATTGGCCGCTATATCTGAAAATGAAGGCCTGGTAGCTATTCATGACGGCGTTAGGCCTTTGATAACTATTGAATTGATAGGAAATTCCTTTAGAGAGGCTTCACAGAACGGTTCGGCAGTTCTTGCCGTTGAACTCAAAGATTCGGCCCGGGAAATTAATGGACAAAAGAATCACCAGATTGACCGCTCAAAGATCAGGCTCGTTCAGACTCCACAAACCTTTGACCTGAATAAAATCAAAGCGGCCTTTGCTCTGGGTGAGCAATCAAATTTTACTGATGACGCCTCGGTTTTCGAATATGCCGGCCACTCCGTTCATCTGATTGAGGGTGATTACAGAAATATCAAAATTACAACTCCTGAAGACCTTGAGATTGCTGAGGTTTTTATGAAAAGCATGAAATAGGCCATACAGAGCTTAAATAACCTTAATAAGAATGATTGTTTGCGTAGCCTCTAAAAACCCTACCAAAACAGAATCGGCCAAAGATGGCTTTCAACGGCAATTTCCAGAAGAAGAAATTGAAATTATATCGGTAAGTGTACCGTCTGGTGTACCTGACCAGCCCATTGGCTCTGACGAAACTTATAAGGGGGCCCTTAACAGAGCTCAGAACGCAAAAAAAGAATGTCCCGAAGCAGATTATTGGATTGGCATTGAGGGAGGAAACATTCTTCACGGACAAGAAATGGAAGCCATGGCCTGGGTGGTGGTTTTAAGTCATTCTAAAATTGGTAGAGCCAGAACTGCCGGTTTTTTCCTTCCGCAAAAAACCGTTGATCTCATCAATGAAGGTTATGAATTAGGACACGCTGACGAAATAGTTTTTGAGATCAAAAACAGCAAGCAAAAAATGGGCAGCTCGGGTTTATTGACCGATGGACTCATTAGTCGAAAAGAATTATATGTACCGGCCGTGATTTTTGCTTTAAGCCCCTTCAAAAAAATCGACCTCTACCCCTGATCTATCAATAACTGGCTTAGTAAAGCCGGTGCATTTTTCGTACTTTTGCCGTCGTTTTCATAAGCCGATATTCTAATCGCAAAACCCTTTACATGGCATCCCTGAAAAACCCAAAATATTTCCAGGACTTCTGGAAAAAAATTGCCGAATTAATACTCAATAATCGCTTGACCTGGCTGGTGGTCATTTTGAGCATCACAGGACTTATGGGCTACCGGGCCAGCCAGCTGGAGCTGTCCTATGAATTAGCTAAGATTTTACCGCAGTCAGACGAGAGTTTCCAACTCTACGAGCGATTTAAGCAACGTTACGGCGAGGATGGCAGCGTTATGCTGATTGCCCTTGAGTCTGACGATATTTATAAACTCGATGTTTATCGTGATTGGCATGCTTTAAGCCGGGCCATCAAAAATGTTGACGGCATAAATAACGTAGCCTCAAACACCAATCTCTTTGAGATTATCAATAACGAAGAGAAGAAAAAGTTTGATTTCAAACCCATCTCTCCCAAAGCTCCCACCTCTCAGGCAGAGGTAGATAGCATTAGAAAAACCATTGAGCAATATCCGTTTTACAGAGGCTTTTTGTACAGCGAAGATGGTAAAGCTCACCTGATGGCAGTCACCTTCAATCAGGAGCAGATGAACTCCAAAAACCGGATTGGTATCACAGAGGAAGTTCAGGCTTTGGCAGAAGAGTTTGGGCAGAAACATGATATTGACATGCACTTTTCGGGAATGCCTTTTGTGCGTACGAACTTCATGTCAAAAGTTAGTTCAGAAGTTGCCATGTTTATGGGGCTGGCTTTTCTGGTTACTGCTGTTATTTTATTCTTGTTTTTCAGATCTTACCGGGTCGTATTTTTCGCCATCTTGGTGATTGCCATTTCAGTGCTTTGGTCAGTTGGTTTTATTGACCTCTTCGGGTATAAGATCACGCTGCTTACCGGTCTTATTCCATCAATTATTGTTGTTATTGGTATACCAAACTCCATTTTCCTGATCAACAGATATCAGGAGGAGTTCCTCAAATGCAATGATCAGATTCTTGCTTTAAAGATTGCCATTGAAAAGATTGGCAAAACCACCTTTATTGCCAACGTTACCACATTCATCGGCTTCTTTGTTTTCTACTTTACCGGTAGTCCTTTATTGCTCGAGTTTGGCCTGGTAGCGGCCATTAGTGTTTTGGCTACCTGGGCGGTTTCATTGATCCTGATTCCGATCATTTTCAGCTATAATCCGAAGCCAAAGGCCAAACATGTAAGACACTTAGAGAACAAAAACATCTCAAAATTTCTGGAATTTATAGACTTCATTGTTCATAATCGCCGAACAAAACTTTATTGGTTTATAGGTATTTTGGTTGGCCTTTCTGTGCTCGGAATGACCAGAATCCAATCGATTGGTCACGTGGTGGATGATTTGCCTGAAGATGATCCGGTATTTACAGATTTGAAATTTATTGAGTCTCATTTCAAAGGAATTGTTCCTTTTGAGGTTTCTATTGATACAGGTATTGAAAATGGCGTTTTACAACCTGAAATGCTTCAAAAAATCAGACTGGTGCAGCGTGAATTTGCCAAGTATCCTGAATTCACGAAACCAATTTCAGTCGTCGAGGCCATCAAGTTTATTTATCAGGGCTATCGCGGTGGTGAAGAGCGTTTTTATAGACTGCCGGGAGCATTAGAACTGAATAAACTCTCAGCTTACGCCGGTATGGCTGAAGGCCGCGAGAATATGGCCAGTGCCTTTATGGACAGCACCCGTCGCTATACGAGAATAAGTTATCAAAGTGAAGATGTGGGTACCATCAGAATGACAGAAATGATCAATCAACTTGGGCCGAGCATTGATTCTATCTTTAATTACGACCGTGATTTTGAAGAATGGTTGCCTATTGATGAGCAAGTAAAAGCTGAGTTGACCGGAAATGGGGTTGTTTTCACCAAGGGGAACGACTATTTGCTGAGCAACCTGCGAGACAGCACCATTATGGCGATCATTTTGGTATCTTTTGTAATGGCAACTCAATTTCTGAATGCCAGAACTATTCTTATATCAACGATACCAAGTGTGATTCCGCTCATCATAACTGCTGGAGTGATGGGCTTTTTTGGTATCCCATTGAAACCTTCCACTACTTTGATTTTTAGTATAGCTTTCGGTATTGCTTCTGATGGTACAATTTACTTTTTGACGAAGTATAAAGACGAAATAGAGCATGGCAAAACCATCTCTGAGGCTGTAAGCGAGACCATTCGCCAAACAGGTATCAGTATGTTCTATACCGCGATAATTCTTTTCTTTGGTTTTGGGATCTACGTCATTTCAGGATTCAAAGGTACCGTTTTTCTTGGACTTTTGGTTTCACTAACCCTGATGATCGGCATGATTTCTAATCTGGTGCTTCTTCCGTCATTCCTGATGACTTTAGATAAGCGGCAAACGGCGAAAATGAATTTGACCAATGGCTGATTATTTAACTACCCTTGGTTTAAAACTCCCTTCAGACCCCAGATGGGTGGATATCGCTAAAATGAACCTGGCTGATATTCTGATTGATCATGCCTTTTGCGAGCAAAAAGCGGCCAGCAGCTGCATTTCTTTGATTGTTAAATACCCTGAAAAGCAAAAACTAATTGAGGTAATGACCCCGGTTGTCACCGAAGAATGGGGGCATTTTCAACGGGTGTTAAAGGAAATGGATAAGCGAGGCATTCAGCTCACAAAAGCCCGAAAAGATGAATACGTAGCAGCATTGCATAAATGTGGTAAAAAAGGGGGAAGCCGCGAGGAGCAACTCATGGAAGACGTTTTAATCTGTGCCATGATAGAAGCAAGAAGTGCCGAGCGTTTCAAGCTACTCTCCGAGGAAATTTCTGATGAAAAGCTAAAGAAATTCTATTTTGAACTCATGGTTTCTGAGGCCGGGCATTATAAAAACTTTATAGAACTGGCTGAAGAATATAACCCGAAAGAGAAGGTTCAGAAAAGGTGGCAGGAGCTATTGAGACAAGAAGCCGAAATAATGAAAAATCTGGAAGTAAGGCCTGACCGCTTTCATTGATTCACCTTCTCACTCCCGTATTCTCAATCAAATAATACCCTACCAGTAAAGCAGCTCTTGCGGAAGGCGGCTGATGATAAACAAAGATTTCGTAGCTATTCCCCGTGTCAGTGAAATCACCCTCCAGAATTGTAAAATCAAACGAATGACCCTCTTCGGCTATGGCAAATTGGAAATCATACATCCCTTGTTTTAATAAGGCTTTAGTCTGGTAATAACCTTTGTCATAATCATAAACCATTTCACCAGAGTCTTCACATTTGAATTCATTAAACCCTCCCAAAAAACACATTTTCTGATGCGGAGGAAGTTCTTCAGACTCAAAAACAACGAATGTATTGACATAATCAGCCGTAACTGATGGGTGCCCATTATCTCGGGTCTCAATGACATACCTCCCGTTTAAATCCGGAGCGTTAAGGTAAGTTTTGTCTGACCTTCTGATTTGAGGTTTTAACCAGACTTGATCTTCATATAATTGCTTTACATCTGCTATATTATCACCGCGAGTAAAAGTGCTTCGCAAATCGACGTACCTAAATTCATTGCCAGCTTTAAACAGGTTTTCATTATCAAAAAAACGATAAGTCAAGGTATTCCTGGAGCCATTCACAGCATTGGCTGTAAAACCGGTTTTAATGGTTTCATCTCTAAAATTCTGACGAATTTCTATATGAAAATCACTTCTGGGATTTCTTACATCATAATTTCCGAAGCCTAACTCAAAATTAACCTGTTGATGTGTTCGCCACATTGTTGGGTCTTGCGGAGTCTGTACACTAGCCGTCAAAGATATATGAGGCTGCAAAACCCGAAAACGTAAAGAGGCTACCGGAGTGCCGTACAAATCGTTTTCGTAGATTTCAAGAATGTAATTTCCCGCGACTTTGACTTTGGGCAATTCAAAACCATAATGAAAGTACTTAACCTTAGTGCCCTGAGAAACTTCATAGTTATTAATAATGAAGTCATTATAATCATTTAAAAACTCCAGATCACGCAGTCTTGACGGAGTCCAATCAAGATTACAATGTACAATTTTGACATGAAACTGCCTGTAAGAGGCCAGAAGGTCATCAAATTCAAGAATCCATTGCTCACTTGAATTCAAGGTAAAAACGGCAGGACGAAGAGTAGGGTAATTTTGGCCCTCAGTATAGGGGTATAACTGAATTGTTTTTAGGTTGGGGTCATTAACTTGTTTTTGATTCGTGCCATTAATTTGTCCGAAAAGACCAAAAACTATAAATTGAGAAAGAATAAAAAAACTACGGTGAATTCTATTGTTCATAATCCATATAAACTCTAAAGTTAAATGAAAAAGTCTATCCTTTTGTTTTTAAGCTTTATTTCAACTTTTAAAGCTTTTTCAGTAGGCGAAATTGCTTTCACTTCTTATCAGACAGACGGTTTTGACCAATTTAGCTTTGTTTTGCTTGTAGACTTTCCCGGAAATTACGAACTAAATTTTACGGACTCCGGATGGCTGGCAGCCGGAGGTTTTAGAAATGGTGAAGGTGTCTTAAGATGGACGGTACCCGGTAGTGGTCTTTCAGCGGGTACCAATGTAATTGTGAACGCTACCCTGAATACTGTGAGTATAGGTAGTATTTCAGAGATTGATGCAGGTTTTGACCTCTCGGCCTCGGGAGATCAAATTATCGCATACTTTGTTCAAAACGGAACTGGGAATCACATACCAATTGCAGCTGTTGATTTTAATGCAACAAGTACTTGGGATGCTGATGCAGTTGATGCAAGTACCACAGCTTTACCATCAGGCTTAACCGACGGAACAACCGCCGTAGCTCTTACATCCAGTAATGACAATGGTGTATTTGGCTGCGATGGGGTAGCCGTACCCTCCGGTAATCAAAGTTATTTCCTCTCCTTTATCAATGGTTCTGGAAATTGGATCACCAGTAATTCAGCCATCACTGTTCCCGTTAATGGTTTACCACCTTGCCTTTTCAATGTCACTAATCCGGCTCTTCCTGTAAATCTTGTTGATTTTAAGGGTACTGATTTTCAATCCGGTGTTCTACTTCAATGGATTACAGCTTCCGAAACCAATCACAACCTTTTTGAAATTCAAAAAAGCCGTAATATGACTACGTTTGAATCAATTGGAAGAGTCCAAAACATTGAGTCAGACAACATCCAAAAAACTTACCAATTCACTGATTCAAACCCCTTACTTGGCCTAAACTACTATCGCCTCAAACAAATAGACTTAGACGGGACTTTCGAATTTTCAAAAATCATTCAAGTTAATTTCAAGCCTGATGATCTCTTTGTCAGTATTTACCCGAACCCTTTAGTTAAAGGTCAAAAAGTCACTGTAAGGAAAAGTAATGAACTGCTTCTAAAAGGTATTGTTAACAATACAGGAAGGGAGTTTTCCAACGATCTGGAAGACTTAGACCCTGGTCTTTATATTCTTATATTCGAAAGTGAAACTGGCAGTTTCATTAGCAAAAGACTGATCGTTCACTAGTCTTCCAGCTCCAGCATTTTTGCCTCCCATTTTTCATGAGCCTGATTAAGATTGAATTTTACTTTTTCGTAGCGTTTATTTTCTTTGGCTAATTTTTCAGGGTCAGAAAATACTTCCTTTTCCGCTAATTTTGCTTCGATTTTGAGTTTTTGCAGCTCAAAATCCTCGATTTTTTCTTCCAGCTCTTCAATTTCCTTTTCAAGCCGCTTTCTCTCGTCATTCGATTTATCTCTGAAAGACTTCTTTTCGACCGGATTTTCATCAGTTGTCTCAACCTTCTTGGGTATAGTTTGAGAGCCTTGACCGTCTTTTTCACGTTCGGCCTGCCACCAAAGGTATTCCTCGAAAGTTCCTGGGTATACCTTGATTTCCTGATCTTCTATATACCAGATTTTATTGGCTACCTGAGATACAAAGTGCCTGTCGTGAGAAACCACCACGTAGGTGCCTTCATATTGCTGAAGAGCCTGAACCAGAATATTCACTGATTGCATATCTAGGTGGTTAGTTGGCTCATCAAGAAGTAGAAAATTGGCTTCAGAAATCAAAACTTTTGCTAATGCCACCCTCGATTTTTCTCCACCGGAAAGGACTTTTATTTTCTTGAAAACATCTTCTCCTCCAAACAAAAAGCAACCCAAAACAGAACGTAATTCGGTTTCAGACTTGGTAGAATCGGCATATTTTAATTCATCAAGTAGTGTTTCATTCACATGTAGTGATTCCAACTGATGCTGTGCATAGAAGGAGAAATTGACATTATGACCTAGGGCCCTTTGACCTTCATGCTTCTCCGTACCGGCAATAATTCTCAAAAGCGTTGATTTCCCTTTTCCGTTTGCACCAATCAGAGCAATTTTGTCACCTCGTTCTATATGACCTACGGTGTTTTTGAGAATTACATTCTCATCATAAGCCTTTGAGATGTTATCTAATCTCATCACATGACGGCCAGGTTGGGTTCCAAACTGAAATCTGAAGTGAACTTTGGCATCATCGCTGATAACGTCCTCAACCATATCCATACGTTCCAGAGCTTTCACTCTAGACTGCACCTGACGGGCTTTAGTGGCTTTGGCCTTGAAACGTTCAATAAAACGTTCAGTTTGACGAATCTGAGCCTGCTGGTTTTCATAAGCTCCCTTCTGAATCTCGTTACGGAGCTCCTTTTCTTCAAGGTAAAAGGAGTAATTGCCGGGATAGAAATTCAATTTACAATTTGAAACCTCCACAGTGCTGGTGGTTACGTTATCCAGAAATGTACGGTCGTGAGAAACCACAATGACCGCATTCTCATAATTGGCTATATACTTTTCAATCCACTGAATTGAAGGTAAATCAAGGTGGTTAGTTGGCTCATCGAGAAGAAGAACAGACGGCTTTTGCAAAAGCAGTTTGGCGAGCATCACACGCATACGCCAACCTCCGGAGAATTCTTTTAAAGGTCTTTGTAAGTCCTCCGTTCTGAACCCCAGACCTTCGAGTATTTCTTCGGCCCGAGCCTGAATGGAGTAGCCGCCAAGAATATCATACTCCTCCTGAAGTTCACCAAGTTCATGGACAAGTTCATCGGTGTAGTTGGTTTCCATTTTATGAAGAACTTCCTCAATTTGGTGCTGAAGTTCCAATTCACGTTGAAAACCCTGCATGGCTACAAGTAAGATTGACTCTGCCGATTCATAGGATAACAAATCCTGATTCAGGAAACCCAGAGTAACATCACCCGCCATGGAGATGGTGCCTCCATCAGGCGTATATTCACCTACAATTAACTTTAAAAGCGTTGATTTCCCCTTCCCATTTAGCCCGATGAGGCCTATTTTGTCTTTGGGCTTTACCTGAAGACTGGCCTCTTCAAAAATAGGACGGCCGCCAAAATAAAAAGAGAGGTTATGAATTGTAAGCATTAAGCAGTTCCTGATTTAAAATCGAGGGGCAAAAATAGGAATTTGGGTTGGAAGAGGGAAGACTTAAGATGGAAGACTCCAAACAAAAGACAAGTCTCCAGTGTACAAATTCCCCGGATAACCAATCACTAATTCCCTAATCAACCAATTCACCAATAACCAACAAAAATCACCTGTTCACCGCCGTTTCAGTGAATAAATTGACAACTCCTGGGAAAGAATCGTTGGTATTGATTTCTACCTCAGGATAAAGGAAGCGTTGAGGCAATTTTGTAGCTATACTATTTTTGATAGGAAGGTTTAGGATATTATTGGTGCGTCTCGCATCATGAAACACCTGTGGTGAACCTATCATGGTGATGTACTTCTCTTCCAAAATCACTCTGATTAGCGTGTTACCCCCAATAGCCACTTCAGGGAAACTGGCATTATAGATAGACGCTAACTCCCTTCTGATCTCATTAAAAACATCTCGGGCTTCCTCATCATTACCAAGCCTGGCCTCGCATTCAGCCAAAATGAATTGATTCTCAAACCAATCTACGATAGGATAAGCTGCATCCTGAGCAAAATAACCTCCATCATTATAATTCAACTCATTTCCCTGAAAATACACAGCATAACGAGCTTCTTCACCTGGTGTAAAAAGAATTCGGTCTGTAGTGATATCGCTTAAATTCAGCATTTTTCTTAGATGAGAACGTGTGGCTGTCAAATAACCACCACGCTGCTCTATACCGAACTGATAATACAAATTCCGCTGACCGTCTACATCTGAATGTGCCGCCATGAGGCTCCTTTCAGGACTTGAAATACCTTGCAAGGCCTCTGCTCTGGCATTTTCATAATCTTTAGCCAGTAAGTAATAGCGGGCTTTTAACGTATGACCCACCTCATTCCATGTTGCCGAATTGGCCTCAAAAACCGGGCTTCCGAAAAAGTCAGCTACTCTTAAGTTTTCAACGTTTGCAATACCCTGAGAAAGCAATTCCTGAGCTGCATTTAATACATCCACCTGACTGTCATATTGCGGATGCGGGAATTCAACGGGTTGAGCACTTTGAGAATACGGCACGTCACCAAACATAGCCGCCAATTCTGCCGCCATTACAGCTTCCACAATTTGCGAAACACCCAAAAGTCTGGTGTTCCCGGATTCCTGAGCCTTCTGCTGAACAATTCTTGTTTGAGAAATTCCGCCGGTGTAATTATTGCTCCAGATGCCATCAAAATCACCGGAATTTACCTCATAGGTATTATAACTTGTAAACTGATTGCTGAAGCCCGTGTACTGATCCGTAAAAATTCCGCACATTCTGGAGGCCTCTCCTTCTGTCATCAAGACCCAGGAAAGGTTAGCCTGACCAATAATCAATTCACCCGGTGCGTCAGTGAAGTTATTAGGATCAATATTCAATCCATCGGAATAGCTTTCACAGGAGAAAAAAGACAAGCTTAAAAGGACAATTAATATCTTCTTCATGTTTTTAGATTCCTAGTTTTAGTGTGATGACGTATGAGCCAGTTCCGGGGTTTGAGAAATACTCTAAACCACGTCCTTTGGAGGCACCTGTAAGATTCACTTCGGGGTCAACAAAATTCAACGGTGACCAAATGAAAAGGTTACGACCGGTTAACCCCAAACTGGCTGAGTTGATTTTTGCTTTGCTCAAAAGACTGGATGGCAAAGCATAACTTAAAGAAACCTCACGAAGCTTTGTCCAGCTACCATCTACTATAAACTGCTCGGCAGCATTACCAAAACCTCCGCCGACACCGGTGTACCACTCTGAATCAAGTAAAACAGGACCTGAACCAAAATCACCGATATTTCCTCTGACCAGAGTTCCTGCGGCAACTCTTCTGCCATCTACTGTTCGTAATTCCGTCTCCGTAATAAATTCATTGGCGGTTTCGGGATGAACTCCAAAGTATTTCAGGATACTTTCAGTACCGGCCCAGATATCATTCCCTTGAAAAGTTTCAAACTGGAAAGAGAACGAAAGACCTTTCCAGGAGAGATTTGAGCCTAGACCACCTCTCCATTTTGGGTTTGGATCTCCAATAACGCCTTCTTCATCAGCTACTTCAGGGAAACCATTTTGATTTAAAGCAATGAATCCGAAATCATCTCTAACCCATTTACCGCCCCAAAGTGCTCCAAAAGGCTCTCCTTCCACAACCCTGGAAGAAGTCCCTGTAAACCCGTTCAAGAATACACTTTTCACACCCTGAAGTTCAGTTACGAGGTTCTTGTTCATTGAGAAGTTTCCATCAATTCGCCAGTCAATGTTTTTGAATTTGGTGACTCTCAAACCTAAATCGATCTCCAAACCTTTGTTTGTAATCGTGGCGGCATTATCCCAAACAGAACTAAATCCTGAAGATGGAGCGAGATCAACAGCCAGAAGAGCATCCCTTGTAATTCGATCGTAATAGGTGACTCCAAGTGATATTTTATCATTGAGAAACCTCAGATCCGTTCCGACTTCAAACTCTCTCACTCTTTCAGGAGTTAAACTTGGGTTTCCACTATTTCCACTTCTGGCGAAAGGATTACCATAAACAGAAGCTGATAACGCGTCCCCCCATGAAGTTCCTCTGTCAAATGGCCCGTAAACAGTTTGAGTTGCATAAGCCACCGGCTCAATTCCCACTTCACCGTAAGAGGCTCTGAACTTACCAAAGGTTAGCAAATTGCTTTTGATTCTCTCAGAGAAAACCCAGCCAACTGAGGCACTTGGGTAAAAAACAGGATTGAGAAGTGTTGAAGGCAATTCGTATCGACCGGTTAACTCAAAATAAAATTGATTCATCAATTCGGCATTCAGCACAGAATAAACGCCTGATTTTCTCTGTAATAGTCTTGTCAAAGAAGGAGTCTCATTGGCTGCCTCTGCATTACCAAAAGTTCTCAGAATACCGACAAATGGATTTGTAAAGTTTGTAGAGCTTCCTCCCTGGCTAGTAAAAAATGACTCTTCAAACTGTACGCCGCCTATCCAACTGAAATTAAAGTCTGAACTGATTACATGCGTGCCGTTCAAGAATGCATTGAGAGAGGTATTTCTCTCCGTAATATCACTTCGGCCAAAGGAGCCTTGGTAAACATCTCCTGCTGAATTTACAGGAAACCACGACTCACGGGATTCATTATAATAATCAAAACCATAACGTGCGGTAAAGTTGATACCCTTAGTGATGTTCCAGTTTAACTCAGGATTAAATATAAATCGGTGTAAAAGATTGGGATTTTCCTGTTGATTGATCGTCCAGCCCGGGTTTGAATAAAACGGAGCCTCTTCTCCCAAATAACCCAGATTATTTTGGTTTCCTATAAAAGAACGATGGGCGTTGAAAGTAGGAACTCCGTCATTATCATAATAGGTACCAATATAGTCTGTATTATTGAAATCGGCCGGCGTTCGAAGGTAGCCCAAATAAAACCCATTGAGGTTTGAACCTTGCTGAATCCGATTGGAAGAAATGTGTGTAACCGTACTATTGACTTTAAGGCGTACTTTATCACTTATTTTGGTTTCGTTATTAACTCTGGCCGTCGTTCTAACATAATCAGAATTGGCTTTAAGAATACCCTGCTGATCCCAGTGAGAAAAGCTCATGTATGTAGCTCCCCGATCACTATTGAAATTCATGCTCAACGCTTTATTCCAGGTAAAACCGGTCTGAAAAACCTGATCCCGGTTGGTATCATGATAAATAGTCTGATCGTTTTTGGTCAATATGGGATAGTATAACGTACCGTCTGCTGTCTCAAAACGTTTGTTTCCTACACGAACTTCATCTTCCCCACCCGCACGATCGCGGATTCGGTCGCCCCAGGAAAGTCTCGAAGTAGGGTTCCAGATGTATGTATAAGCATCTCTTGCTCTGCCCGTTTCCTGAAGTAGCGGATATCCCTGACCAAATTTATCTTGCTTTTCAAACTCGCGGTTAATAACATCAAAGCTTGTTTGATTGGTAAACTCAAGACTGAAGTTTTTTCCTCGAAGGTTACCCTTTTTGGTTTGAATCAAAATCACTCCATTAGCTGCCCCGGTACCCCAAACTGCAGCTGCAGCAGCACCTTTCAATACAGTTACATTGGCAATATCTTCCGGGTTAATATCATTTAATCTGGACTGCTGAACGACTCCGTCAACTCCACCGCCAATACTGGAGTTGGTAATAGGAACACCATCAAGAATAATGAGTGGAGAAGAACCACCTGAAATGGTATTCTGACCACGAATTTGTATGTAGGCACCAGCACCGGGATCACCTGAATTACGTACAATAGTCAAACCCGAGGTTTTACCTGACAAACCCTGAATCACACCAGATTCTCCGGAACGTTTCAATGCCTGAGCATCCACTAAAGTAGAGGAACTGAGATCATCATCCTTTTTTCTTTCAAGACCAAGGGCCGTCAAAACCACCACTTCGTTCAGTTGATTCTGTCCTTGTTCCAAGGTGATATCAATAACGGATTGATTTCCCACCTCAATTTCCTGAGTTTGCATGCCAATAAAAGAGAAAACCAGCGTCTCCCCTCTGCTCACAGAAACGTCATATTTACCATCAGCATCGGTTTGCGTCCCGGTTTGTGAACCTTTCACCTGAACTGTAACCCCCGGCAAAGGAAAATTATCTTCAGCCGCTTTAACCGTACCAGTGACTCTCTGTTGAGCATAAAGTCCTGAGCTAAAAGCCACTAAAAAGAGGAGAAGCAGTTTGTAAAATTTATCATTCATACGTTTAAGGCATTTGGTTTAAAAGTACGTAGTGAAGCTTAAAAAAGCTGTATGCACACATAGTTTTTTTGACGTTTTCAAGCAATTCAAGCAATGTATCCCACAGAATTCGGGATGTTTTGAAAACGAACAATGACCATTAATAATTCTATTTCCCCTTTTAGAATTATTTCACATTCTCAATCTGCCATTCTGTCAGTCTTTCGTATCTTTGCCCCTCAATTGAAAAAGTGGAAATGGAGAAATTAACCGGAGAGTTAAAAATACTTTCAGAAGAGGAGAAAGAAGGGCTTGATCTGGCCCGAATCAGCGAAGATGAAAAAGCTGAAGGGAAGCGTAAATTGTACATTGAAAGTTATGGCTGTCAGATGAACTTTTCTGATAGTGAAATTGTGGCTTCTATACTCCGCAAAGAGGGCTTTGCCACGACTTCAAATAAAGATGAAGCAGAACTAATCCTTCTCAATACTTGCTCCATCAGAGATAATGCCGAACAAAAAGTACGCAACAGACTGCAGATTTTAAACTCGACTAAGAAAGGTAAACCGAATGTCAAAATCGGGGTACTCGGTTGTATGGCTGAGCGACTTAAAACTAAACTACTGGAAGAAGAAAAGATGGTAGATATGGTGGTTGGGCCTGACTCTTACCGTGACCTGCCAAACCTGATCAGTGATGTGGAGGATGGCCAAAAGGCGGTCAATGTTTTCTTGTCAAGAGAAGAAACTTACGCTGATATAACACCCGTTAGATTGGGCACAAATGGGGTCACCGCTTTTATTTCTATCATGAGGGGCTGCGATAATATGTGCAGCTTTTGCGTGGTACCTTACACCAGAGGGCGTGAACGTAGCCGAGAGCCGAAAACTATTGTTCAGGAAGCTCAGAATTTGTTTGACAAAGGCTACAGAGAAGTAACTCTCCTTGGTCAAAACGTTGACTCTTTCAAATGGAAGAATGAAAACGGTGAAATAGAAACCAATTTCGCTCAATTGCTGGAAATGGTCGCCCAGGTTCACCCTGACTTGAGAGTACGTTTCTCTACCTCCCACCCTAAAGATATTACGGATGACGTGCTTTATACCATCAAAAAGTACGAGAATATCTGTAATTACATCCACCTACCAGCTCAAAGTGGCAGCAGCCGTATTCTGGAATTGATGAACCGTACTTATGACAGAGAGTGGTACATCCAGAAAATTGACAGAATCAGAGAAATTCTCGGTGAAGACTGTGCCATTTCTCATGACCTTATCACTGGTTTCTGCACTGAGACTGAGGAAGATCATGAGGAGACACTTTCTTTGATGGATTACGTTCAGTTTGACTATGGTTATATGTTCTACTATTCTGAGCGACCAGGTACACCGGCCGCCAAGAAACTGGAGGATGACATTGATTTAGAGACCAAGAAGAGACGTCTGGCCGAGATTATTGAGAAGCAAAGAGGGCATTCTATGATCCGTAACGAAAGACTTTTGGGCACCGTGCAAAAAGCACTTGTTGAAGGTTTCAGCAAACGCTCAGAGGACTTTTTGCAAGGTCGGATTGACGACAATAAAGTAGTGATTTTCCCGAAAGAAAATTTCAAAAAGGGAGAATACGTGTACGTAAAAATTGAAGAATGTACTACTGCTACACTAAAAGGAACAGCAGTTATTACTGAAATGGCTTAATATGACAAATAGCCCTGAAATACAATCCGTCAAAAACAGATTTGGAATCATTGGAAATGCCCCGGGTTTAAATTATGCCCTTAACGTAGCCATTCAAGTGGCTCCAACTGATTTGACGGTACTTATCACCGGAGAGAGTGGAAGTGGAAAAGAATCTTTCTCCAAAATTATTCACGGATTGAGTCACCGTAAGCACGGCAATTTTATCGCGATAAACTGTGGAGCCATTCCTGAAGGAACCATCGACTCTGAACTTTTTGGTCATACGAAAGGAGCTTTTACAGGAGCCGTAGATGACCGAAAGGGTTATTTTGAAACAACGGATGGCGGTACTATATTCCTCGATGAAATCGGTGAAATGCCAGTAAGTACTCAGGCTCGTCTTTTAAGGGTTTTAGAGAACGGTGAATTTATTCCCGTTGGCTCCTCAAAAACCAAGAAGACGAATGTACGAGTGGTAGCAGCGACGAATGTAAATTTGGTTGATGCCGTTGAAAGAGGGTCATTCAGAGAGGATTTATATTATCGCTTAAATACTGTTCCCATTTCAGTTCCTCCGTTAAGAGAGAGAGGTTTTGATATTGAATTACTCTTCATCAAATTCACCTCTGATTTTGCAGAAAAAAACCGGATCAGTCCTGTCGAATTGACTGAGGGGGCAAGAAAAGTTTTGACTTCGTTTCGTTTCCCGGGAAATATCCGCCAGTTGAAAAACATTGCAGAGCAAATCACTTTGCTGGAAACGGAGAGGGCTATTACAGCAGAGGTCATGGATAAATATCTGCCAAAACATCAGGCTAGTGGCCTACCTGCATTGATGCGTCAGTTTGGACAGGGAAATAGCGATATTTCTGAGAGAGAAATCCTTTACAAAGTACTTTTTGACATGCGAAAAGACGTGACCGAGCTAAAAAAACTGGTCTACAGTCTCATGAAAGGCGGTCAGGTAAATCAGGAATTTATTAATGATCATGAAGAGCTTTTTGAGGAGATAAATACGTCGACCCTTCCGGCATTGCCCTCAGCAGTACCGAATCATGAAGAAAGCCCATATCCGGTTTATAGCAAAGAAGATGATCAGCATATAGTAACAATTGACAATCTTCAGGGTTCACGGGAAAATGTAGAGGACATCACACATGAAGATGAGGAAGAATCGTTATCTCTGGAAAGAAATGAGCATGAGATCATTTTGAAGGCCCTTCGGAAAAATAATTTCAAACGAAAATACGCCGCCAAAGACCTTGGAATCTCAGAACGTACCCTTTACAGAAAAATCAAACAATACGATATCGAAGACGAGAAATGATGAGTTCTTTCAAATATGTCTTTTCTAAGTTAAAAGTGGTCTACCTTATCTTACCGCTTTTGTTTTTACTGGAATCCTGTGGAGTTTACTCATTTACAGGAACCACGCTATCGGCTGATTTAGAAAGTATAACTATTGAAAACTTTGGCATGGCCACGGCCGGCGGGCCTCCAAACCTGACGTTGAACTTTAACGAAAGTCTGAAAGAGTATTATCAACGAAATACAAATCTGAAACTCCTGCCTTCAAACGGTGACCTCTA
This sequence comes from Jiulongibacter sediminis, assembly GCF_001306455.1. Classification (GTDB taxonomy): domain Bacteria; phylum Bacteroidota; class Bacteroidia; order Cytophagales; family Spirosomataceae; genus Jiulongibacter; species Jiulongibacter sediminis. The sequence goes on from NZ_LGTQ01000005.1 coordinate 1,135,627, forward strand.
TTTGGCCGGGGCAATCACGAGATATGATATGACCCCCGTGGCAACAACCTCAGGGGATAAAGCCGCAATGAACAGACTTACTATTGCTGTTGAGGTAACTTTTCAAAACTCCCAGAATGAGGAAGAAAGCTTTGAAAAAGAATTCAGCTTCTATCAGGATTTTTCTCAGGAACAAACACTTACTGATGTAGAACCAAATCTTGTTCCCAAAATATTGGATCAGCTGGTTTTGAACATTTTTAACGACACTGCGGCCCAATGGTAAGTCAGGAAAATATAGACCTGTTGATAAAACTGGCTGAAAATCCGAAAAGTACAACTCCCTTTGATTTTCAAATACTTTCTGAACTTCTGGACCAATATCCTGATTTTGACCTTCTGAGAATGGTATTCATTCAGGCGGGTGAACGCCTCGGAGCCAAAGGTGAAGAATTTGAGAAAGAAAAAAAATATTGGCAACTAAAGGAAGCTCTTCTCCGCAGCCCAACCTCTAAGATGAAAGAAACTCCTTTGGAAGTGGATGAAAATCTCAGTTTCACAGAAAAAATTGAACGTTTTATTAAGAAATTCAAAGAATGTCATTCACCAAGCCATCTAATTTTTCGACAGGGCACTAATAGTTATTAAAGAAAAAAAACTAATTTTGCAGCCACTTTTCAAAATTCAAGAGAAAACATGACAACGACAGTTATTATACTTATTCTGATTGTAGCCCTTTTACTCATTGGAGTTATCCTAATTCAAAACCCGAAAGGTGGTGGATTATCGAGTGAATTTGGTGGTGGAGCTACTTCTCAAATGTTCGGTGTTCAGAAAACCGGAGACATTCTGGAGCAATTAACCTGGGGCTTTTTCGCCTTTATTGTGGTTGGTGCTTTGGCCACCGGCATTTTTATGAGGGCTGGTGAAGCTCAGTCAGGAAACAGTGCTTTAGATGTAGAGACTTCTCAATCTGCTCCGGCAGCACCTGCACCGGTGAATCCGGTTCCGGCATTGCCTACTGAGCCTGCCCCGGCAGAATAGGTCAGAAAAATACTTAAGAAGAAGCCGCGTCAATTTGATGCGGCTTTTTTGTTGTCAGGTTATCCCTGAACAAACTGACATTTCTTCATTGCAAACTGTCATCGTTTTTGACAGAAAAAGGCCTTTCATCGAGCTTTTAGACATAAACATGAAAAAATGTCAGTAATCATTACCTTTGCCAGCCTTTGGCAGATCATTTGATCAAAAGTGCCTGAAACATAAAATTATCGTTAACCTTAAAATATACGGAAGACTATGTCAGTAAACGTAAAACCTTTGGCAGATAGAGTGCTCGTAGAAGCCTCAGCCGCTGAAGAAAAAACAGCCTTCGGAATCATTATTCCTGATACGGCAAAAGAAAAACCTCAGAAAGGAACAGTGGTAGCCGTGGGCCCTGGCAAAAAAGACGAGCCTATGAGCGTGAAAGTAGGCGATGCTGTACTTTATGGAAAGTACTCTGGTACCGAACTTAGTATTGACGGTAAGGAGTATCTGATCATGCGTGAGTCAGACATCTACGCTATCGTTTAATAACACTATTGAAAACTAACATCTAGAACTCTCAAAAAAGAAAATAAAAATGGCAAAGCAAATTCATTTTGATACCGAAGCCAGAGATCGCATGAAGAAGGGAATTGACACCCTTGCGAATGCTGTAAAAGTAACTCTTGGTCCAAAAGGTCGTAATGTAATTATTGATAAGAAATTTGGTTCTCCGTCTATTACAAAAGATGGTGTGTCTGTAGCGAAAGAAATCGAGCTTAAAGACGCAATCGAGAACATGGGTGCTCAGCTTGTAAAAGAAGTAGCCTCCAAAACAGCCGACGCTGCTGGTGATGGTACTACTACCGCTACTGTCCTTGCTCAGGCCATCTACACCATTGGTGCTAAAAACGTAGCAGCTGGTGCTAACCCAATGGATCTTAAAAAAGGTATTGACAAGGCGGTATCTACTGTCGTTAAAAACCTGAAAGATCAGTCAAACGTTATTGCAACCGCAAAAGAAATCACTCAGGTAGCTACCATCTCTGCAAATAACGACCTCGAAATCGGCCAGATGATCTCTGATGCGATGGAAAAAGTAGGAAAAGAGGGTGTAATCACTGTCGAAGAAGCTAGGGGTACTGAAACCGAAGTAAAAACTGTAGAAGGTATGCAGTTTGACAGAGGTTACCTTTCTCCATACTTCGTGACCAACGCTGATAAAATGGAAGCGGAACTTGAAAATCCGTTTATCCTGATCTCTGAGAAGAAAGTTTCTTCAATGAAAGAGCTTCTTCCGGTTCTTGAGGCCGTGGCTCAAACTTCTCGTCCGTTGATGATCATCTCTGAAGACGTTGATGGCGAAGCTCTTGCAACGCTTGTTGTAAACAAAATCAGAGGTTCTTTGAAGGTATGTGCTGTTAAGGCTCCAGGATTTGGAGACAGAAGAAAAGCAATGCTTGAAGATATCGCTGTATTAACAGGTGGTACTGTAATCTCTGAAGAAAGAGGCTTTAAACTTGAGAATGCTGACATCAGCATGCTTGGTCAGGCTGAGAAAGTAATCGTTGATAAAGACAATACTACTGTAGTTAACGGTTCTGGTGATCAGGATGGCATCAAAGCCCGTGTAAACCAAATCAAAGCTCAGATTGAGACTACAACTTCTGATTATGACAGAGAGAAGCTTCAGGAGCGTTTGGCAAAACTTTCTGGTGGTGTGGCCATCATCTACATTGGTGCTGCTACTGAGGTAGAAATGAAAGAAAAGAAAGACCGTGTTGACGATGCTCTTCATGCAACTCGTGCAGCTGTTGAAGAAGGTATTGTAGCCGGTGGTGGCGTTGCTCTTATCAGAGCACAAGCCGCTCTTGAAGGTCTTAAAGGTGAAACTGCTGATGAAGATACCGGAATCGCTTTGATTAAAAACGCTATTGAATCTCCTTTGAGAACAATCGTATTCAACGCCGGTGGCGAAGGATCAGTTGTAGTTCAGGAAGTGAAGAATGGCAAAGGTGCATTTGGTTACAATGCCCGTGAAGATAAATACGAGGACATGATTGCTGCGGGTATTATTGACCCTACTAAAGTAACTCGTCTTGCTCTTGAGAATGCCGCTTCTATTGCCGGATTGTTATTGACTACAGAAGCTGTAGTTTCTGACATTCCTGAAGAGAAAGCAGACGCTCACGCTATGCCTCCGGGTGGCGGAATGGGCGGCATGATGTAATTCGTGTCCAGAGGAAAATAAAAAGGCTGTTCTGTTTTTGCAGGGCAGCCTTTTTGCTTTCATAGAATTAGCACGGTTTTTGACTAAGTTATACCATGAGATTTGTGAAACATCTTCTTATTCCTGCCGGAATGGCCTTTGTGCTCATGGCTTGTAAAAAAGTTAATGATTTGGGTATTCGCCCTATTGGAGAAGCAGCAGTCGAAGTTAAAATTCAGGAATGTGATATCCGCAACGTTTCTTACAGTGAAGGCTTGAAAATGACCGTCGCTTATGAAGATCGCTTACCAGTAGAAGTTCAAGGTATCCAGTTTTTCAATAAACTTAGGTACAAGCAAGATAATCTGAATGAAATTGAGAACACAAGTGACCCTTCCTGGAAAATCGATATTGAGCAGGATGGCCGGGAAAATATCACCAAAATGACATTCAATGGTCGGGACGGTGCCGGCAGACCACTGACGCAATCCTATGAAATGTTTTATGACTCCAATGACCAGCTCATCAAGATGCTTCTTGATCTTCCGGTTTTCTGGGACATCGTTGAGCTAACGTTTGAGTATAATGCTGACGGAAACGTTACAAAAATAAATCGTGTTGAGAACAACACATCTGTTACTCTTTTGGAGAACCTTTCGTTCGATGAAAAAAATGCTCCGTTTGTATATCAAAAACAACTGGGCCAGCTAATGAGCTATCTCCTTGCGACAACGGTCATCAATGGGGATGCAAATTATACGTACTTCCTTAACCAGAACAATGTTACCCGAAGTATCATTACAAAAGGCACTGATAAAATGGAATTGAGTGCTACTTACGAATACATCAATGAGTTTCCGTCAAAGGCTCAGATCAGCAAAAATTACAAAGATCGATTAAGCTCCCTTACTGAAACCTACGCCTACAATTGTCAGTAGTTCTTTTCAAATTTGATTTGATTTTGTCTCGCATTCCCTGAGAAAAAAACTACCTTTGTATCCCGTAATCAGATTCAGGATTTTCTAATTCGTGGTAATGAGCGGGAATAAAAAAACACCAAAGTACATCTTCGTAACCGGTGGTGTAACATCTTCTTTAGGCAAAGGTATAATTGCCTCATCTTTAGCAAAACTTTTACAAGCACGTGGTCTTTCAGTTACCATTCAAAAACTGGATCCATATTTAAATGTCGATCCGGGTACGTTAAACCCTTATGAACACGGCGAGTGTTATGTCACCGATGACGGTGCCGAAACTGACCTTGATCTTGGTCACTACGAGCGTTTTCTAAACGTTAGAACCTCACAAATTAATAATGTAACCACCGGCCGTATTTATTATAATGTCTTAAACAAAGAGAGAAAAGGCGATTTCCTTGGCAAAACAGTTCAGGTTATTCCACACATTACGGATGAAATCAAAAGAAACATTCTGAATGTAGGAGAAACTGGCAAGTATGATATTGTTATTACCGAAATCGGAGGCTGTGTAGGTGATATTGAGTCGTTACCTTTTATTGAGGCTGTAAGACAACTCAAGTGGGATTTAGGTGAAAAGAACATGTTAACTATTCACCTGACGCTGGTTCCTTATCTGGCATCTGCAGGTGAACTAAAAACAAAACCAACTCAGCACTCTGTAAAAAAACTTCAGGAGTCAGGTCTTCAGCCGGATATCATCGTCTGCCGTACTGAGCATTCTCTTCCTTTAGATATCAAGCGAAAGATTGCTCTTTTCTGTAACGTTGAGGTCAAATCGGTGATTGAAGCCAAGGACGCCAGCACCATTTATGATGTGCCTTTATTGATGGAAAAAGAGAAGCTGGATCAGCGGGCTCTTTATCTTCTTGACATATACAATGACAAAGACCCTAAACTAAGCGACTGGAAGAAATTCTTAGGTCGTTTAAAAAATCCTGTCGCACAGGTCAATATTGGCTTGATTGGAAAGTATGTAGAGTTGAAAGATGCCTACAAATCCATTATCGAGGCCTTTATTCATGGCGGTGCTGAAAACGAATGTAAAGTAAAAATTGATTGGATTCACTCTGAGTCTCTCACTCCTGAAAATATTGAAGACAAACTTAAAGACCTTGATGGTGTATTGGTAGCACCAGGTTTTGGTGAAAGAGGTATTGCGGGCAAAATTGCCGCTGTAAAACATGTTCGCGAAAATAATATTCCTTTCTTCGGTATATGTCTGGGCATGCAAATGGCCGTTATAGAGTTCGGAAGAAACGTGTTGGGTTGGGATGACGCTCATTCAACAGAAATGAGTGAAAGCACTACGCATCCCGTGATCGACCTCATGGAGGATCAGCATGATGTTTCTGACAAAGGTGGAACGATGCGTCTTGGAGCTTACGATTGTAAACTCAAAGACAATTCACTTGCCAAAAGCATTTATGGTAAAAAGAACATTTCTGAACGCCACCGTCACAGATGGGAGTTCAATAATAAATACCGTGATGATTACGAGAAAAACGGCATGGTAGTGTCAGGAGTAAACCCGGCCAATGATCTCGTAGAAATCGTTGAGATCCCGGGACATCCGTTTTTCCTTGGCGTTCAGTTTCACCCAGAGCTAAAAAGTACAGTTCAGGAGCCTCATCCTATATTTACCAAGTTTGTAAAGGCTGCCATGGATTATTCAGCAAGTAAAGTATAAAAAGCATATGGTCACATTTCCGAAATTGCCTCGTTCTTTCTTTATTTTTTGGGCAGTCTTTCTGGAATGTGGCTTTTTGTTTGCCCAATCGATTCAGCTAAACTCTCCGGTAGGCCAAATCTGTTATAATCAAGCCTTTGAACTTACTTACAGTTTATCAGGTGATTTTGATGAGGAGGAGGAATTCGTTCTCGTGAGACAATATACCGGTCAGATTGCTGATAGTCTGACCTTTGAAAATCCGAACTCGCTAAGCCTTTCTCTCACTTCTCCAGCCTCCGTGTTTTTAGTTGCCACCAAAACCGGTGTACAATCAAATACTGTTCAGTTAAATCCTGACGCATATCCGGGGCTTTTTCTGAGATATAATTCTGTACCAAGGTGTGAGGGGTATTCAACGCCTATCGAAATCTATACCGGCTTAATGGCCGGTGATCAGATAACCTGGCAAAAAGATGATGAAAATATCTCGGGAGCTTTTCAGAATATTTATCCGGCAAATGTCAGCGGTGTCTATACAGCCACCGTTTTACGAGGACAGTGCTCTTATAAGGTTTTAGGAAGAGCCGAAGTGAAAATCGGCGAGATTGCAAAAGCCCAATTAACCTCGGCAAGTATTCCTGAGGTTTGCGAAGGTTTCAATGTCAACCTTTCTGCCGCTTTACCAGACATTCAGGACCTTCAAATGCAATGGCTCTATGAAGGAGATACCATTGCCGGAGCAAACCAAAAAGTATTCAGTGCCTCAGAAACCGGTAGCTACCAGCTTCTGTTAAAACAAGGACAATGCGTAAGCGAATCTGATCATTTTTTGGTAAACATCGGTCACCTGACAGCAGGCACTATCTCTAGTTCACCGATTCAAATTAGAAACGGAGAAGTCACGATCTGTGAAAACATGACTCTCCAACTAAGGTCTTCAAATTACAGTAGCAGAAACGACCTGGAATATTACTGGCTCAAAGACGGTGAAGGTATACCCGGCGAAAGGAGCAAAAACGTTAGTATTCATGAGCCAGGAGTTTATAGATTAGGTTTGAGGCAAGGGAAATGTGAAAGTTTATCCGAACCTTTAACGGTAAAAACCGGCCCCATAAAAGGCATTAATTTAGCAGAAGGTGGATTATTAAATTTCTGCGAATCAAAAAATTACACCATAATCCCGGAGGCTCAGAATAACGATATAGTTCGAAATACTTTTGATCTCTCTCTTTTCAAAGATGGAACTTCCGTAAGAAGATTAAACCAATTCTTTGACCTTTCAACCGTAAATGAGAGCGGAGATTACTGGATTAGCGGAACATTCGGACAGGAGGGCTGCATTGTCACTTCAGATACTTTAGAAGTGAACTTTCTGGGGGGTGAAGTGCCGTTTAAATTATATTCTTTTACTGATCACCTTGAAGGCTGCTCTTCAGAACTCATCATTGGAAATGATACAACCGTTAGAAACTTGACTAGTCTAAATCCAACTTTTCAATGGCTTCGAAATGGACAAGTTCTGGAAGGAGAGAATCAAAGTTATTTAACTGCTAAAAGTAAGGGAGACTATTCATTAAAGGTATTGGTAGATAGTAGTTGTACCTATATCTCAGAGCCGGTTCAAGTTGATTTTTCTGATTTAACAGGCAAAATAATAAGTTCAGGTAAAGGGCTATGTGCAGGACAATTAAGTACCCTTGCATTCAGTTTTGACAAAACCTTTGTTGATTCCAGTGGAAATTTCTTGCCGAATATTGCTCAGTTTGAATGGTCGAAAAATGGAGAAGTGCTGGGGACTAAATCAACTCAAAAAATTACCCAATCGGGGCTCTATAAAGTAAATCTGAAACAGAATGGCTGTGAGCCTTTTGACGACTCTCTGAGAATTCAGTTGACCGAAATAAACACTCAAGTTCTCCCTTCAGAAGATACGCTCGGCATTTGCCTGAATGGTGGATATGCCACTCTGACTGCCATAGAGATTGCGAATAATTATCAATGGGTTAATAATAACCTTACTGCTGTTTCTGACTCCTTTAGTGTCCAGGCAAATCGCCTGGGCTCCTATAAAGTATGGATTGAAAAGAATGGGTGTTATACTTTCAGCGACCCCAAATTCATTATAGAGAAAGTAGAATTACCAACTGCTACCCTCAGTGGAGGCGGTGAGATTCAGCTTGGGGAGGCAATGGAGATCAAAATTGATTTTACAGGTCCGGGACCATGGACTTTCACCACGCCGGAGGGAAATACTGTTACCTCAGATCAAAATCCTTATACTTTTGAAGTACAGCCCATAAACTATACTGTTTACTCCATAACCACTGTAGAAAACCCTTGTGGTTTCGGGGAAGTTTTTGGTAGTGCAGAGGTTACGGTTATTGTTCTCGGCACTGAAATAGAGGAGGATGTTTTGAAGGTCTACCCGAATCCGGCATCAGAAGTTTTAAAGTTCTCAGCTACCGAAAATTTCTCTTCTATTGAGTATTCTTTGACTGATATTAATGGCCGAACCTTAATGGAGTCAAAATACAAGCCACAAGGCATTAGGATTAACCAATTAAAGGCCGGTATCTATTTGCTAAGCATAAAGGCAGATGATAAAACTTTTCAACGAAAAGTCGTTATTCGTTAGGCAATCACTTGAACTAACTACTTGATAATAAGAACTTAGTATCTTTTTTTGAAGATCGAGAGGATCCCTGTAATCAGCAGCTAGTAGCCTGATCAAACTTGAAAATAGATAATCGAGGCGGACAATCTATATTTCTCTTAACAAATACATCTATTTGTAGACTCAAACGGATAAAGAAACGGCGATTCCACGAAAGAGAACTGAAACAAAAGTTATAACCATCTCAGTCGACCAGCCCAGTTATTTAGAAAATTCAGATCCAATTTTAAAGAGGCTTATGGATAGGTTGACTAATTTAAGGCAAAATCATTGAACCCTTTTCTTCAGGATGAAGCTCGCACTAAAACTTGTTTTTTCTCTCATATTGATTCTCTTGGTAATTGTCCTCAGTCTTGTGACCAGGATTGACATGACGCCTTACCAGCAAATGCCCTATTATCAGGAATGGGAGGAGAATATTTCTGGTTTTGAATTTCAAAGCGAAGGAAAAGACTCTTTAAAAGTCGGATGGGCAAAAACCAACATTACACCGGATAAACCAATGCCAATGGCAGGTTATGGAAAGAGAAAAGGAGCTCCTTATACTTCAGTTCATGATTCAATTTTTGTAAGAACCCTGATAATTGGAAATAAGACTCAAAAAGTAGCCTTGGTGGCAGCTGATTTATTGATTATTCCACCAACAGTAAACGAGTTAGTAGAGCAGAATAAACCTGAAAATATCGATATATACTTTGGAGCAACACACAGCCACAACTCTTTGGGGGCATGGTATAATACACTGGTAGGTAAGCTATTTGCGGGACAATATGACCCCGAAGTCGAAAAATTTCTTTCTGAACAAATTCTTCGATCTATTGAGTTGGCAGAAAAAGAAATGGAGCTGTTGGAGAGCATCAGTTATGAAAAGGATTTAGACGAAAACGATGTTCGAAACAGGTTGGTTAAAAATGGCCCCATAGCACCCTACATCAGAAGCCTTCGATTTAAAACCGATGAGAAATCAGCTCTTTTATCTACATACGCCGCCCATTCCACAGTTTTGAACTCCGCTACCTTCGAGTTGTCAAGAGACTATCCCGGTGTTTTGGTGGATTCTTTGGAAAGAACTGAGACCGACTTTGCCCTTTTTATGGCTGGCACGGTAGGCAGCATGGGTCCCATTGAAAAAGGAGTTGATGATTTTGATGAAGTCAATAATCAGGCAATTGGAGTTTTGAATCAAATAAAATCAGAAAATGAGCGTGAGATTCAAGTTGAAACGAAATCATTATCCTTTGGAAAAATACAGCTTCCACTAAGAAAACCTTCGCCCAGAATAAATACGAATTGGGCAATGAGGCCCTGGGTCTTTAAATGGCTTTTTGGAGAGGCACCTCCCGATGTTAAAATTCTCAAAGTAGGTCAACTTCTTATGATTGGTTTACCTTGTGATTTCTCTGGCGAATTAATGGCTGAGCTTGATGAGTACGCAGCAGAAAAAGGAATGGAATTGATCATTACCAGCTTTAATGGTGGTTACACTGGTTATATCACGGCTGACGAGCACTTTGAGAAAGAAGCCTATGAAACCACAACAATGAACTGGTTTGGGCCTTATAACGGAGCATATTTTAGTGAGGTGGTTAGAGATATTATTAACAAAGCTGCTCAGGCTAATTGAGGCTCCTCTACAGGAATAACATCTCCAAAATAAGGAATGTGTAAAATGACCCTTGTACCGCGTGGATTATTCTCTTCATCGTATAAATCGACGATTTCAAGGCTATGATCACCTCCAAAATTTTTGTAATAATTATTCAATCGCTCGGTCGTAAGATCAATGCCTATTGACTTATTATTTAACGTTTTACGCGATTTTATCTCAGCCGACTGTTTACGCCCAATACCGTTGTCCTCTATTTGAATGGTCAGTTGATTTTCACCCGACCTGTTCACTGAAAGTGTCAGCCTTTTATCGCCGTCTTTTGGAGAAAGGCCATGCCAGATGGCATTTTCTAGGAAAGGCTGAAGAATCAGAGAAGGAATACGAACATGGTTTGTTTCTATACCTGCTTCCACTATCGTTTCAAATCGTATTTTGTTTGAGAACCTTATATTCTCTATATTCATGTACAGCTCCATCGTAGCTAATTCATCCGCCAGAGAGATATCCTTCTCTTTTGAGTTTGAAAGGATTGTTCTTATGAGTTTTGAGAACTTATTGAGGTAGTAAACTGCTTTATCTTTATCGTTATTGATGATGTATAGTTTTATAGAATTCAATGAGTTAAAGATAAAATGAGGGTTCATTTGCGAACGCATCATTTTCTGCTCAAGAGCCAAAAACTCTTTCTCTTTACGTAAAAAGTTTTGACGGTAAAGAATGTAAAAAATAGTAGCCAGCAAAGCGGTAAGAACGATCAAAATGACCAGAAACTTCCGATTATCTTCCAGCTTTAAATTGACCAGTTCGTTTTCTTTTTCCAGAATTTCAATCTGGCTTTTCTTTTTCTCTGAATCATACTTCAAGATCAGATCCGCCACGTATTGCTGATTTTGCTCATTGAGGTATTTTTCCTCGTTTTCACGGTAAAGCTTAGTATAATTCAGAGCCTCCTTATAATTCCCTCTTTTTTCGTTTAAAGTTGACAGATGCCTGTAAGACTCTGCCACAAAATATTGCTGACCAAGCTCTTTCGCTGTACCGAGGGCTTCTTTGAGGTATGATTCGGCCTTAGTAAGTTCACCAAGACCCAGCAGTGCCCAACCATAATTCTGCTTAGACATTACCGTGTAATAAGTATCCCCTATTTTCTCAGCCTTTGCAATGGTGGGTTCAATTAATCGGATAGCTTCCTGAGGCTTATTTTGTTTGAGGTAAATCTGTGCGATACTGTTTTGGCAAATCACCCTTCCCAGATCAGAATTTATGATTTCATTATACTCCAGCGATTTCTGGTAACTTTCTAACGCCTTTGAGAAATCTCCTCTCTCCTCATAAATACCACCCAGGTTTTGATAGTTGATAGCCAGACCAAGATTGTTCCCTATCTTCTCCTCAATTTTTATGGATTCCAGAAACTCCTGCTCAGCAAGATCTTCCTGCTTTAAGGTTAAATAAAGATTACCAATACTATTTCTTGAAACAGCCGTACTTCTCAAATTAGTCTCACCTCGTTTTTCCTGACTTTCAGCCAGCTCCAGAGCCTGTTTATGAAAGTCGAGAGCACTTCTAACCTCTTCTTTTCTTCTGGCAACAACACCCAGCATATTGAGGGCCATAATTCTGAAATCCATGAGGCTTTCATCATATTCAGTCAGCCGAAGTGCTTCCTGATGATAGGCTTCAGCCTTTGGGTAATCTGCTTTGTTTCGGTAATAAATTCCAAGCTGATTATTAGCGTAGGCCTGTCCGGCTCCATACTCCTTTTCTTTTGACTTTTTAATGAACTCTTCAAGCTCTTCGGTGCTATACCGTATACTCTTAAGCACACTGTCAATATGTATGTACTCCTTTACATTCTCGTCCAAAAGATTCTGATAACCTTCGGGCAATGAGGCGTAAGTATCTTTGATTATGATCAAAGACAACCAAAACAATATGTAAACCTTTATTTTCAAAATTTGCGAAGAAAGTCAGATTTTCGGTTTCTGCTGACAGGGATATTTCTTCCGTCAGTCATGATCACCATTGAATCTGTTTTTAAATACTCTCTTACTTTGGTTAGATTAATTACGTATGAATTATGAATTCGGTAAAACTCGCTACCGCCTAGTTTCTCTTCAATTTTTTTCAAGGTCTGTGTGATAAACAACTTTTCTCCATTTTCCAGAAAAACCGAGGTGTAGTTTCCGTCACCCTCGCAGTACATCAGTTCATCAGGCCTTAAAAACATTATTTTACCGTCAATATTGAGGCCAATTCTCCGATGCCCGGTGCTGGAATTACTCATGGCATTCATAAGTGTTTCCTCAAAACGGTCAATCAACGAATGTTCCTTTCGGTACTGCTCAATTTTATCACAAGCCTGAATCAGGTCATCAGAATCAATTGGTTTCAGCAGATAATCGAGAGCTCTTTCCTTTATTGCGTTTATTCCATATTGATCGTAAGCTGTGGTTATGATTACCGCAAAATCACGCTCACCCAGCTGATCGAGGAACCTGAAACCATCCATCTGAGGCATTTCAATGTCCAGAAAAAGACAGTCTATTTCAGGAAGGCCTTCAAAGTACTTCAAGGCCTTTCTGGGGTCAGTAAAAGTATCAATAACCTCAATCTCAGGACAGAAGTTTTCAAGCTCCCATTTAAGGCTCTCAATGGCCTTAGGCTCATCGTCAATAAGTACTACTCTACTCATAAGGTTCAGTGGTTGCAATAAAATTACCTTAAAGCCATCTTATTTTTAAGTAAACTGTATAATTGGTAGGATTTTCTTTGTGTAAGGTAGTTTTTACCTACAACTACGTAAAAATACTTATCTTCTCTCTTGACAACAAAAAAGCCAGACAATGCTGCCTGGCTTCTTATTAAACGGAGTTTCAGAACTAAATATCAAATCTGTAAATCGGGTCAATTTCATCTAGCTCTCCGGCCTCAATCTCATAAATCTTTTTGATTGTTCCGGTTTTCAATTCTAACACCCATCCATGCAGATGAGGATAATCCCCTTTTTTCCAGGCCTTTTGAACTATAGAAGTTTCAGCCAGATTCTTGACCTGCTGAACTACATTGAGTTCGACCAGTCTGTCAAACCTGTCATCCTCATTAGTAATGGCTTCTAATTCCTTTTTGTGATCTACATAAACATCTTTGATATTACGCACCCACTTATTAATCAGACCAAGTTCGGCATTTGACATGGCAGCCTTAACGCCACCGCATCCATAATGCCCGACTACCATAATATGTTTTACATGCAGATGCTCCACAGCATATTGTAGAACCGCCAGCATATTCATATCCGTATGAACGACGAGGTTGGCAACATTACGGTGCACAAAGATGCTTCCCGGGTCGGTTTGAGTTATTTTATCTGCCGGGGCACGGCTATCTGCACAGCCTATCCAAAGGAATTCAGGACTCTGGCCGGCGGCCATTTTCTCAAAAAAGGTAGGATCTGCTTCTGCCTGAGCCTTTGCCCAGGCCTTATTACTTTCTAAGAGTTGATCGTATTTTTTCATGTAGTTTTATTAATGGTCAAGTTTTATGGTCTCGTCCGTTTTACCAAATTTTATTTTTTTTCGTGTGATATCAAGTACATTCACTTTAATATTCTTCTTCTTGGAATCCTTTACGAAATCTTCAATGGCCAGAAAAATGTCATGATCCATGAAATCAACATTTCTGCCGTCTAAAGTCAATTCATCTCCTTCTTCCAGTTTACTAAAAATCTTCATCAATTCAGCTCTGTTATAGAAAAATACGTCTTTTTTGAAGTCAACGATTACATGATTCCCTTCATCGTGAAGATTTATTGCAGATCTGAAATTAGTATAAAGTACATATCCAATACCAATCAACAATCCAATAAGAATTCCTACCAAAAGGTCGGTGAATAAAACGGCTATAATTGTGGCTATAAAAGGTATAAACTGATCTTGTCCCTCTGCCCACATTCTTTTGAAAGTCTCAGGTTTGGCAAGTTTATAACCCACTATGATCAGCACCGCAGCTAAAGCCGACAAAGGAATCATATTCAGTAAATCCGGAATAAGGACCACACAGAAAAGTAAAAGAAAACCGTGAATTACAGCTGCCAGCTTTGTTCTGCCGCCAGCCTGAATGTTTGCCGAACTTCTGACAATTACCTGAGTCACGGGAATCCCTCCAATCAAACCTGAAAGCATATTTCCAGCTCCCTGAGCTATCAATTCGCGGTTTGTTGGCGTAATATTTTTTCTTGGGTCAAGCCTGTCTGTAGCCTCAACACACAGTAAGGTTTCGAGACTGGCAATAATGGCGATAAGAAAGCCCGTTTTTATTACCGCGAAGGAAGTAATCGAGGAAAAGTCAGGATACCTGAACAAGTCAACAAATCCAGCAAATGAACCGGAAATTGGGATCTGAACAAGATGAGTACCGGCAAGTCTTAGATTTTCAGGGTAAAACATATTGATCACGACACCGAGAACAACCGCCAACAAAGGGCCTGGAATAAGACTTAGAATAGGATTTTGCTTAACCCATTTACGGTCCCAAAGAATTAAAACGAGCATACAAACCACGCCAATGATTAAAGCTCCTTCGGTAAAATATTGAAGATTGAGTAGCTCTGAAAATGTGTTTTCTCCATCAGGTTGTAAAAACTGGAATTCTCCTTCAGGGTCACGGTCTATCCCAAAAGCATGAGGAATTTGCTTCAGAATAATAGTTAAACCAATAGCCGCCAACATACCCTTGATTACTGAAGAAGGGAAATAGAAAGCGATTTTACCCGCCCCCACAAGCCCAAGGACTAGTTGCAAGGCCCCTCCTAAAACTACCGAAGCCAGAAAAACCTCGTACGATGGGAAACCCGCGATGGCATTGGCAACAATCACGGCCAAACCAGCCGCCGGGCCACTAACTCCCAGTTTGGAGCCACTAATAAGGCCTACCACAATACCGCCGATAATACCGGCTATTATACCGGAAAATAATGGTGCATCGGAGGCCAGCGAAATTCCAAGGCATAGAGGCAAAGCCACTAAAAAGACTACTAAACCGGCTGAAAAGTCTTTTCCAATATGTTTAAAATCGAATTCTTTTGTCATGAATTTAATATTGATTTTTCATAGAAATTCTAGCCTGAACGGATAGAAAAAATTGCTTAGATAAAGCAAGGGTTGAAGAAAAGTCAATATTCTGGTGGGAAAAGAATCTCCCGATGAAAATCACCGGAGTAATGCTTGCTTTTATGGCTGTAAAGTGACGAAATAGTCTTGCTAAGACGAGTCTCACTGGTAGAATTAAACCAAAGAAAGAATGTTTTTTGATCGTATTCTTCTTTTTCTGATTCATCTTCGCCAGATTCAATATCCAGCAGTTCAACCTGAGTATCAGTATCAAACAGGTCAAAAAACTCCTGACGCCCTCCAATGAAGACGAAAAGCATCAGTATAAGGGTTGAATATTTTATGATGCGACTTACCATTCGGTAACTACAAAGTAAAGAAAACCCCTTCAAAAGTTTCTATTTTTGGCTTTAAATTAGCTCTTAATGGAACTCCGGACCATTCTAAACGCAAATGCTGAAGCAAGGAATCTCGGGCAGATTGATCCGGCAGACTTTGCTTTAAAAAATCCTGAAAACTGGAGCCTTGACTTTTTGAAACTGGTATTGACTCAATATCAGTTCCTACAAAAACTGTCTCAAAAACTTCCTGAATGGGCCAAAAATCAAAAAATAATAGGTGGCGAGAACGTCAATATTGAGCAATCTTCATCTGAGCTTACAGCCCGCCATAAATTCTCGCAGTACCGTGGTAAACGAGCCGCTGACCTCACCGGCGGTTTTGGCATTGACACTTACTTTCTTTCGAAGAAGTTTGAAATGGTTGATTACTGTGAACCAAACCCTGACCTTTTTGAAGTTGTTAAACACAATTTCGAATCGCTAGTAGTCAACAATGTCAATTTTCATTGCTGTACGGCTGAGGATTTTCTCAATCAAAACTCGGAGAAATTTGACCTGATCTACCTTGACCCTGATCGGCGATCAGAGAAAAGTAGCAAGCTGGTTTTAATTGAAGATTGTCGGCCGAATCTCATTGATATTCAGGATACACTTTTACATTTTTCTTCAAAAGTTCTCATTAAGTACTCTCCATTACTGGATATCAAACTGGCACTAAAAACCTTTAAAAATACAGTCAACGTAAAGGTTTTAGCAGTTAAAAATGATGTTAAAGAGCTACTCTTTGAGCTCTCTAACAACACAGAAATTGAGGACATTAGTCTATCAACACTGAATCTAAGTGGGGAAGACATTCAAGATTTTGAATTCAGATTAATGGAAGAGGAAAATGCTACGGTGGCTTATTCCGAACCATTGAACTACCTTTATGAACCGAACGCCGCCATTATGAAGTCCGGGGCTTTTAAATCCGTTGGTAAGCGTTTTGGTCTTTCAAAAATTGCTCAGCATTCTCATTTCTACACCTCTGAAAAGCTTGTAAAAGATTTCCCCGGAAGAATTCTCAAAGTCGAAGAGTCCACAACCGCAGCCGGAAAAGCTTTGAAAAAATGGAAAAATGCCAAAGTCAATGTTATTTCACGGAATTACCCTTTAAAACCCGAGACTTTACGACAAAAGTACCGTCTTAAGGATGGTAGTGATGAGTTTTTGATCTTCACTACCGATTATAAAAACGAAAAGATACTTATAACTTGCACCAGAAACTTATGACTTCAACATTCATGAAAAAAGCCGTACTTCTATCATTCCTTTTCTTATCCGCAATACAGGTGACTATTGCTCAGCACATTCTAAAAAGTGACTTCTTGTATAATGATGAGATTCATACCTCGCATTATTTGTACATCAGATCTGAAGCCAAAACCATAACCGATGAATGGGGTACCTATTTGAATAAAATTGGCAAAGTGGATGAGAAAAAAGGAGAAATAACGGTAACCAATATTAAAAAAAGTGGACTCAGCGGATACCTGGATAAGGTGGTAAGTTATGTTACCGAAAACGATAATTTCGTGGTCATAAACACGCTCTTTCTTGATGAAAACGGGAGGTCACTGGACATCGCTCAATTCGATAAAAAAGGGCTTGAAGACTTCTTTTATCAATTCTATGATATCGCCTACCACAATGAAGAAGTGCGTATGGCTGAAGCCGATCTCGAATGGTCTGAAGACCTTATGGATATCGCTGAAAAAGACAAAGGAAAGGCCGAAAGGGCTGTGGAAGCTAATATCAGAGCTCAGGAAAGGCTGGGTAAGAAAATCAACCAAACTCCTGAAGAACTCAGTAAAGTGATTGAGAAAAAAGATGAGGTTTTTCAACAGTTATTAAGATCTGAGGAGACTGAAAAAACGGAGGAACTTCAGGAAGAAGTGGAAAAGCAAGAGAAAAAACTGGTTAAACTGAAAGACAAAAACGAAAGAGACGCGGACCGCCTGGATAAGCGTGAAGAGGAGTTTCCGGAATTAACAGAAGAACTTTTCAAGGCCCGCGAGAATCTTGAAAAAGCCAAACAGGTAGTAGAAAGTAAAAAAGTAGTTCTTCAGGAGCTCAAAGCAAACAAATAGAGCCTAACGTAACTTAAACTTTTTACCCGGCAAAGCTTTTACGGCCTCCTGAAACTCAAGATTGAGCAGAAGGGAGGCCAGTTTATTTAAAGGAATATTCGATTCAAAACTCAGATCGTCTATCAGACATTCTCCTTTGTCTCTCAACAGAGATAAGATTTTGCTCTCATCGTCCGTAAATTGGGTTAAATCAAGCTCAGCCCGGTAAACTGCCTCACTTTTCTGACCGTCTAAATCCCAGCCCATGTCTTTCACCAAGGCGTTAATTGATGTAAAAATCCTCGCTTTGTTTCTCTTAATAAGGTTATTTGGCCCTTCTGAAAAAGGCTGATTGATATTCCCGGGTATGGCGTAAACATCCCGGTGATAGTTATTGGCATATTCGGCCGTAACCAAACCTCCACCACGTGCGGCAGATTCCACAATCAAAGTAACATCGCTTAAAGCAGCGATTATTCTGTTTCTGGCAATAAATTGAGGACCCACAGGAAGCGTACTATTTTTATTCTCGGTCACCAAAGCTCCTTTTTGAGCAATATCTCTGGCATATTTCTTATGGGCCGCCGGATAGACCGAATCAAGTCCGCCTGCCATTACAGCAATTGTACTCATCTCATTTTTAAGAGCTGATTTATGGGCTGTGATATCAATGCCATAGGCCAGACCACTGATGACTGAAACTCCGTAGGGCTTCAAGCCACTCACGATCTGATCTGTCACTTCTTTGCCGTATTCGGTGGCTTTACGAGTTCCAACTATCCCGATCGTTCGGTTTTCATTTAAATCTGATTCACCATGAACAAATAAAACCGGTGGAGCATCGTATAAACCTTTGAAACGCAAAGGGTATTCGGCATCCTGAAAAGTGATGATTTTGTAGCCTTTTTTGAGGCTATCTTCCAAAAGCCTTTCTGCCTCAATCAGACCTTCTGATGCTTTTTTGATTTTTGAGATATTACCCTTCCCAATGCCCTGCACTTTTTGCAATTGACCTGAAGGGGCCTCCAAAACGGCTCGGGCTGAACCAAAAAAACTGACGAGGTGCCTGAAAAGCACACCTCCTACCCCATCGGCCTCTTTAAGGGCCAGTTTGTAGATTAAATCTTCCTGCATGGACTTTATTCACCTCTCAGCCTGACCAGAACCTCCCTAAGGTTTTTCAGACGGCTGATGACCTCCTCGTTCTGTGTGGCTTCGTGTTTTCTTTTTTTGAGCTGCTCTTTAGCTCCTTGTATGGTATAGTTTTCTTCATCCAGCAAGGCTATGATTTCACCCAGCTGTAAAATGTCTTTCTTCGTAAAGGCTTTATTTTTGCCTACTGTTTTGATTTTCAACTCAAACTCTGCTTCATAAAACCTGATTTTTGAAGCCGCTACATCAAAATGCTCGGCCACCTCTTCAGTGCTATAATAGAGTTTTAAATCTTTCATTTCTAACGGACATTTACGCCTCTTGATTCCAAATCTACAATGAATTCCTGAAAAGCCGATTTGGTTTTTGGTTCGTCTTGCACAGGATTATCGCTGAGGAAGATATTCTCCAGTTTTTCTAAATTTTTTAGCATTTCGGGCACCTCTTTCAGACGATTGTTTGAAATGTCCAATTCGTAAATATCAGGTAATTCAATTATCACTTCAGGAAGCTTCTGAAAACGATTATAACCGATATCAAGATAGGTTACCGAAGGACTCAAAGAAGGGAGGGTTTCCAGCTTATTATGATGAGCATAAAGGGTTTGCAGATTATACAATTGACCCAACTCCTCAGGCAATTTCCATAAACGATTATTAGAAACTGCCAGCGTTTTTAAATGTTGAAGCTTAGCAATTTCAGGCGAAAGGATATTCAATGCGTTATAATAAAGGTCAAGCTCCTCCAGATTTTCAAAAGTCTCAATTCCTTCCGGATAGCGAACCAATTCGGCATTGTATAGATTGAGTGTTTTTAATGAAGGCATGGCCTTCATTTTTTGACTCTCCAGACTAGTCAGAAAATTATTGCCCAGTAATAAATCAGACAATGACCTGAGGCGATGAATATTATCAGGAATTTCAGTAACCCTATTGTATTGAATATTCAGCGAAACCAAATTTTTGTTTCTTCTGAAATTAAAATCATCATTACCAATCTGATTTCGACTGAGATTGAGATATTTCAGATTATCCAACTTCCATAACTTTCTGGGTACTTCTTTCAGCAGATTTTGCGTTAGATCCAGCTTTTCCAAATTCTCAAAACTGAAGATAATCTCCGGAAATTCTCTCAATTTCAGGTTGGAGAAATCAACGCTTTTAACGCTCAAAGGATCCACTATCATAGCTTCTTCAAGTGTGGAAATGGCTCCAGGTTCAACCTTTCTTTCACTCATTTTAAGGTTATAGCTCAACGGATAAAACTCTGAATTGAGTGAAACGCTGTGCATTCGGTATTCTCTTGCAAAATCGAAGAGAATAGTTCTTAACTTCTCCTCGAAGCCATCAGGATAATTATCATCATACCTCACCCTGTAGGTATCTTCGCTACTCCCTTCCATCGTTTCACGAGTCATGTAAAGAAGGCTTTTTATAAAGCCTTCCGGCCCCATTTCTACGGAAATATTGAGGGCTAAATCTGAATCGTATTCCTCAAAATCGAGTCCATTTTCAAGTGCAAAAACTTTGAGACTCTGCCAGATTTTATTGCGGGAAGGACCGTTCCATTGCCCAAAAGTAGTTCGCCGGCCTCTCAAACGACGCATGGTACTTAAATCTACCACCCCGTTTTTCTTTTCAAACTGATACATGTTCATGACCTCTACCTGAGCATAAGAAGAAACAGTGATAAAAAGAAACAGAACCGTTAGTAGACGCATCAATACCCAAATTGAAAAGACCCAAATTAACTAAAGAATTAGTAGTTCTAAAACAATTGCCAATTCTTTCGTCAAGCTTTTTATAAACGCTATTTTTGCGACGTTTTTGGAAATTCAAACCGCAAAGGCCCTCAAAAGGCCGTTTTAATTTTATACGCAATGATGACCTCTCACGAGATTCGTAAAGCATTTCTTGATTTTTTTGTTTCAAAACAGCACCTGATTGTTCCGTCAGCCCCGATGGTCGCCAAAAACGACCCGACGCTGATGTTCCAAAACTCAGGAATGGCCCAGTTTAAAGACTTTTTTCTGGGTAACGCCACCCCACCAGCCACAAGAATTGCAGATACTCAGAAATGTCTTCGTGTAAGCGGAAAGCATAATGACCTTGAAGAGGTGGGTTTTGACACCTACCACCATACGATGTTTGAGATGCTGGGCAACTGGTCATTCGGAGATTATTTCAAAACTGAAGCTCTTCACTGGGCCTATGAATTGCTGACAGAGGTCTATAAACTACCAAAAGACAGACTGTACGTCTCTGTTTTTGAGGGAGATAAAAAGGATAATGTACCGTTTGATCAGGAGGCTTTTGATATTTGGAAAAGTATTCTGGGTTCTGACGAACGCATCATTTACGGAAATAAAAAGGACAACTTCTGGGAAATGGGTGATGTAGGCCCCTGCGGACCTTGCTCTGAAATCCATATTGATTTAAGACCGGAAGAGGAAATCGCCAGGAAACCAGGTAAAGATTTAGTTAACGCTGATCACCCACAAGTAGTGGAAATCTGGAACGTGGTATTTATGCAGTTTGAGCGTAGAGCTGATGGCTCGCTGGATGTGCTGGAAGACAAATGCATCGATACCGGAATGGGCTTTGAACGCCTCTGTATGGCGATTCAAGGCAAGCAGTCGAACTATGACACCGATATTTTCCAGAACACCATTCAGGTACTGGAAGAAATGAGTGGACTGAAATACGGTGCCAATGGCACACTTTCTTCTGATAATTATGGCGATGTGGCTATGCGTGTGGTGGCTGACCATATCAGAGCGGTTGCTTTTGCTATCACTGACGGTCAGTTGCCTTCTAATAACGGAGCCGGCTATGTGATCCGTCGAATTTTGAGAAGAGCGATTCGTTATGGCTATTCGTATCTGAACTTCAAAGAGCCGTTTATGAGTAAACTGGTTCCTGTTTTGGCCAAGCAGTTTAAGGATGTTTTCCCTGAGCTGAAGCAGCAGGAAGAGTTTGTCACCAAGGTGATTGAAGAAGAAGAAAAAACCTTCCTTCGTACTTTGGACATGGGTCTTAAACGTTTGGATCAGATTTTTGAGAATGAAGCCGACAAAAAAGAGATTGACGGAAAAACAGTGTTTGAATTATCTGACACTTTTGGTTTCCCTGTAGATTTGACGGCTCTAATTGCCCGTGAGAAAGGTTTCAAAGTGGATGAGGCTGGTTTTAAAGCTGAGCTTGCCAAACAAAAAGAGCGTAGCCGTAAAGATGCGACGAAAGAAGCGGCCGACTGGTTTGAGGTCAATGAGCTGGATAACCCGAGTTATATCGGTTACGACCATCAGGAAGCCGTGACCAAGCTGGTGCAATACCGCAAAGTGAAAACCAAAAAAGGTGAGGAATTCCATGTGGTGCTGGAGCAAACGCCTTTCTACGCCGAAATGGGTGGTCAGGTTGGTGACACAGGTGTGTTGGAGTTTAAAACTCCGAAAAGTGAATTCACTTTAGAGGTCGTTGATTGTCAACTGGAGGCTGGTTTGCATGTACATATCGTGAAAAAGGCTCCGTTTGAAGACATCAGCATTGAAGACCTGAGAGCGGCTCAGGTGACGGCCAAAATTGATAAAACAAGACATTCCAATATCATTAAAAACCACTCGGCTACACACTTAATGCTGGCGGCCTTACGTGAGGTGCTGGGTGATCATATTGTACAGCGTGGTTCTTACCAAAATGACGAAGTAACGCGTTTCGACTTCTCTCACTTCTCGAAAGTGACGGATGAAGAGCTTCAAAAAGTGGAAGACATTGTCAATACCAAAATCAGACAAAACATTGCTCTGGACGAACGCCGCAATGTGCCGATTGACGAAGCCATGACGCTGGGAGCCACGGCTACTTTTGGTGAGAAATACGGTGATTTTGTACGTGTCATCATCTTTGACCCTAAATTCTCCATTGAGCTTTGCGGGGGTAACCACGTACCGGCTACGGGAGAAATCGGTTTGTTTAAATTCACTTCAGAGGGTTCTGTTTCTGCCGGTGTTCGCCGCGTGGAAGCTGTGACAGGTATCAAAGCTCTGGAAAGACTTCGTGAGCAGGAGGCCATCATCAATGAGCTGAAAGCTGTGATGAAATCACCTCAGGATCTGGTCGCCAGCATCAAAGCACTGCAGGAAGAGAAAACCGCTTTGCAGAAAAAGGTAGAAGCTCTGGAAAACGAGAAACTGCAAAACGTGAAGCTTGACCTACTCAAAACCGTTGTGGAAAAAGACGGAGCTCAGCTCATATCGGCCAAAGTGGAAGTAGCCAACGCCGACGCTTTAAAACAACTGACCTACGATCTGAAAGCCAAACTGGAAAAACCGTATGTCGTTCTGGGAACAGAATTAAACGGCAAGCCCTTACTGGCAGTTATGATCGATGACAGTCTGGTCAGCGATACCCTTCATGCCGGTAAAATTGTCAAAGAAGCCGCCAAAGAAATGCGTGGCGGCGGCGGCGGTCAGCCTCATTTCGCTACAGCCGGTGGCTCAGATGTGAATGGTCTGCAGAAGGCGATTGAGAAGGCGGTGAGTTTTCTTTAAGAGTTAGAACATCTTGAATATTGAAAAGCCGGGGCGGGAGCTTCGGCTTTTTTTATGATTGATCAAACCAAACTTTGGATAAACAATCATTAACTTCAGAGTTAATATAACCAATTAATCCTTTATTGATGGCAAAATACCACGCATATGCTGAAAATATATTTTGATACGAATATTTACTCCTCATTGAGTAAGAATGAAGATAAAGAGCTCAATAATTTCCTTAAAAATAAGTCCGAAAATGAGTTTTTATTCCTCTACAGTCAAGCTCATTTGAATGATTTAAACAGTGATTTAACCGACAATAAGTTCAAAGAATTAAGAACAATAGGAGAATTAGCAAGTACAAATTTTTTGCATTTTGATTATAAGGAAAAGCGTGTAACAAACTCAATTGCCGAAGTTGAGGAAGTATTCCAGTACATGTCAAATTCAGATGAGGGTATCAAAAACATATTTGACGATTTATTTAAGAAAACTGGAGATCCTATTTGGGACACTTGGATCAATTTATTCAAGGATCAAAACATTGATCTAGGACCTCATATTGAGGAAATAATGTCCCGACCTGATAGTGACTTAGAAAAAGCTCAACTAAAGTCTTTTGGCCTAACTCAGAGGTATTACACCATTGATGAGTTGCTCAAATACCTTGCTAAAATTACGGATGATTTTGAGAACAAACCTGAGCTTCTAAGAAGTATTAGACTGGAGAGTATGAAACAACTTGAGGTGAATAAATTGAATATCAAGATCAATGAAGTAGATTTTGACAAAAAGTTAGTTGAGAGTAAGCTGGGCAAAACTTACGCACAGCTTATCTCTGAACAACTTGAAAACATGCCTAAAGACCAAAAAGGCTTTTTCACAGAATTTACACTAGGCTATAATTTAATTAATTTCTATGGATTGGATTATGAGAAAAATAGAAAAGTAAAGTTTAAAAACACTCAAAATGATGGACAGCATGCATTCTTCGGGGGAATGGCAGACATTATTGTCAGTCAGGATAAAGGCTTATTGAACAAATGTCGCTTTTTGTACAATTACTATGGCGTTGATACAAAAATTATTTCTCTTGAACAATTCAAAATATTCATAAAAGACTACAGAACAAACAATTACACTTTAGAGTCTGTATTCATTTCTGATTTATTTTCAAGAAGAAGGAGAAGCATAATTTTGAATGGAAAACGTCCAATGCTAAGGCACAATCAGAGTGAAGAAATAATGATAATCGACTGGAGCTACTGGGGATTTTTCAATCGACTATCTGAAGTAAAATCATACGATAACGATGATGAATATATCATTCTCTACAAGCAAAATTATCGAACTGGAGATACTACATTTTATAAGGAATTAAAGTTCATCATTGAATCTATGAATTTGATGCTCAAAGCAGACTTCAATACCCTTTCTCAAGAAGAGATTAAATTAATCGAGGAAAACAATTGGAAGGGCTTTTGGTGGCATACAGATGTAACTGACTACTGGCTTAGATTTAACAAAGAAACAAAAAGGTTTGGACTACAAATTGGGCCATTAAATAACAAGGCCCCAGACTAACTTCGATTTAATTCCTTCTCCTCGAAATCTATTCAACTTCAAAGTAAATGGCCACATGGTCTTCTAACAAAACCTGATGCAAAGCCAGAATCATTTTTCTACAGCCAAAAGACCATACAAAACTCACGTTAAATAAAACATTTGCCAATCTCCTGGCCACAACCGAGAAAATACATTCTTAATGGGGTATCTTACTTACAGGCTAACAAGTTAGCTTCTGTTCTTTCAAAAAACTTCTGAAAACTACGCCCATGAAACTATCTTCTCTCTTTCTTCTTGTTACCCTTTCGGTCATTTTGACCAATTGCACCAAAACCGATGATGTCGACCCTGATGTCATTGATAAGCTCCTCGGCACCTATGACGTCTTTGAGCAATGTGATAAAACGCTGGACTGGACATACACCATTGAAATCGTAAAATCAACGACTTCTGATGCCGATGTAATCATCAAAAACTTTGGAGATTATAAACGGGAAGTTCCGGCTACGGTCAGTAATGATGCCCTTCTTTATGACTATGCCGAACCCGAGTTTACGCTAAGAGGAAACGGCGATATTTTGGTGGATGCCCTTACCCTCTACTATGTCAATACAGAGAAAGACTTTGTCTTGACCTGCACGGCCAATTGTACTAAGCAATAGGCGGGACTTGAACAATAGACTTTCTATTAAGCAAATGAAACTCGAAAAACTGGTTTATTAATCTGTTAGCAGATTCAGAACTTCTTGCTTAATTTAGAAATTCTCTTTCTTAAGAATTGATACTTAGTCAGACTAATGCATTTTGTAAGTGCCAGTATTTATCATAAAGCAGTATATCTGGCTCTGAAAGAAGGGCTGTCTCCGCAGTCTATCCGGCATCATAAAGATGCTCCCGAACTTCAAAAAAGTAGTAAATATATCCCCATCTCATTTTTGTATGATGTTTACGAAGGGGCAGATCAACAACTTTCGGCCGGATTTAGTGTAAGACAAGGCATGCAACTTGATTCTGACGACTACGGGACGCTCGGCCTTTCCTGGAAAACCTGTTGGCTGGCCCGCGAGGTCTTTGACCGGCTGGAGCGTTTTATGATTCTGGTAACCGATCACGGCAATATCCGATTAGAAGAATCCGGTGGTTTCACCACGCTTGAAATTGTAAGAAACCCCAATCGAAGAGGAGTGGAAATGGCCAATGAAGTTTCCTTTGTGATGATCGCCGGAATTTTCATAGAAGTCACCGGTAAAGATATTTCACCTTCAGCAATTCAGTTCAAACACTCCGCTGCTTCGGGTCAACTGTTTGAAGACTACTTTCAATGTAAAGTTTCTTTTGACCAGTCAAAAAATATAATTTCCTACAAAACAGCTGACATCACAGTTCCTACGCTCAAAGCTGACAAAAGTATTCATCAGTTTTTGCTGGAGCGTATGAATGAAGAGAAAGAAGGCATTTATCAAAGTGCTGATCACCTTTTGAAAGAAATCATCAGACTCATTACCGAAGCTTTACCGAGCGGAATCCCAAGTATCATTCAGGTTGCCGAATACCTTGGCCTCAGTGCAAGAACTCTTAAAAGAAGACTGGCTGACAAAGGACTCACCTTCAGAGAACTCGTTCAGAATATTCAACAGGATGAGGCCCGAAACCTCCTCCGTAACCCTGGCCTTTCCATGGGTGAAATCGCTTTCCAAACCGGTTTCTCTGAACAAAGTGCCTTTAACCGGGCCTTCAAACGCTGGACCGGCCTCTCCCCCGCCGATTACCGAAAAAATTCCTGAAAAGAAATCACTGGCCTGAAGTGTCAAGGCATTGGCCTCTTTGGTCAAAAAATCGGGTATGGTACCCGGTACTTTTGCTATTGAACATTAAACAATAGCAATTATGAAAAAGACAAACAAATTTATGATGGGTCTCGTACTCATGGCCGGGCTAAGCTCTTGTGGTGTGAACCACAGCTGGATTCTGAATCAAAATCAAAACCAAACACAGGTACACCTGGGTGACCGAAATTTCAAAACCCTCGGCAGAGTCCAGGGCACGGCAGAAGTAGAATATGCTTTACTTTTCGGAGGTGTCAAAAAGAAACAGCTTTACAGCAAAGCTTATGCTCAAATGCTGGAGAATGCCGGGCTGGAGCAAGGTTCAAGGGCTGTTACGAATGTTATCACCGAAGAACACCTTGGCGGTGCCCCACCCTTCTATACCAAAAGAACACTGACGGTATCAGCCAGTCTTGTGGAGTTTACTGATTAACCTTCCATTAAAATGAACACTATTATGAAAAAGTTGGAATTCAATTCCATGACAAAAAGCCAGGTGAGATTCACCGGCTTTTTGTATCTCCTTGTCATCATTTGTGCCGGCTTCAGTCAAGGGTATGTACGGGCTAATCTGGTCGTTGCGGGTGACGCAGCGGCCACAGCAGCTAATATCCTTTCCAATGAAGGCTTATTTCGTATAGGTTTGGTCGCTGACCTCATCGCTTTTTTACTGGATGCGGTTCTATCAGTACTTTTTTATAAAATGCTGAAACCCTATGGTCAATCGCTGGCTCTGGTATCCTCTTCGTTACGATTACTCGCACACCCGGCCATCGGTACACTCAATCTACTGAATCATTATATGGCTTTGCATGTCTTGGGTGAAGCCGGCTTTATGCAGGCTTTTGAGCCTGCTAAGCTGGAAGCTCTCAGCCTATTTTTCATGGAAGCCCATCGCTACGGCTATCTACTGGCGGGTGGTTTCTTCGGAATACATTGCCTTCTGCTTGGAGTCCTTTTGATCAGATCGGGTTTGATTCCACGTGTCTTTGGTTTTATGATGATGATTGCCGGAATTGGTTACCTCATGGAAACCTTTGGTGACTTTCTTTTTCCCGGGAATGAGCATTGGCTCGCATGGGTGGTCGGACTTTCGGCGGCCTTAGGTGAAGTGGAGCTTACTCTTTATATGCTCATCAAAGGAGTCAAAAAAACATCTCACTAAAATTTTATGGTTATGAAAGCTATCATTAGAGAAAACTACGGAAACTCATCCATTTTACAACTCAGGGAAACCGAAAGACCGGAGCCAGGTCAAGGACAAGTCTTAATCAGAGTACTTGCCTCAGGTGTCAATAAAGCTGATTTGCATCTTTAATCGGAAAACCATTCCCCATTCGGCTCATGGCAGGGCTTATCCGCCCAAAATATAAAATACTGGGAGCTGATGTCTGTGGAATCGTGGACCGAATTGGCCCGGGAGTGACTCAGTTCAAGCCGGGCATGGAAGTGTATGGAGACTTGTCTGCATCCGGGTTTGGGAGTTTTGCTGAATTTGCGATCGCCAATGAAAACGCTTTGAATATGAAACCATCGGGTATTGGTTACAAAGAAGCCGCCTCCACTCCCATGGCCGCCATTACAGCTTTACAAGGCCTGCGTGATCATGGAAAACTCAAGACAGGTGAAAAAGTATTGGTTATTGGAGCGGCCGGAGGTGTCGGCAGTTTTGCGATTCAAATGGCTAAGATTCTTGGTGCTCGGGTCTCGGCAGTTTGTGGATCTTCATCGGTCTCAACTTTGCAAACAATGGGAGTACAACAGGTTTTTGACTATCAACAGAAAGATATCACTTCTATCGACCAGAGATTTGATCTTATTTTTGATACTGCCGGTAAATATCCTTTATCTAAAATCAGGAAACTTCTGGAGCCCGGGGGCTGGTATATCTCCACCGTTTTTTCACCTTCAGCACTGCTGACAGGTCTTTGCTTTTCATCCATTTCTGATAATGCCTTTGGCGGATTCTTAGCAAAAACCAATCAGGCTGATCTTCAATATCTCGGTAAACTGTTGGAGGAAGGAAAACTCAAACCACTGATTCACAAGACATACATACTTGATGATGTACCTGAAGCTCTCTCTGATTTAAGCAGAGGCAAGATTACCGGAAAACTGGTCATTACCATTTAAGTCAGCTTTTTTTACTCAATCACCTCTCGGCAGCACAGACTTCAGAGAGGTTTTATGTTGGACAGGATTCTGAAAAGATAAAACTTTCAGGCCATCTCAATTACATCCAGGAAATGTACGCGAGTCAAAATAAAGGCTATTAATATTCAGGAACCTTCGATTTATCTTGCAGAAAATTTGTTGCTTCACCTTTATGTCATTTCGTATCAGACTTGCCGTCTTTCAAGACATCGAAGAACTGGATATACTTATCAATTCGGCCTTTCGTGGTGATTCCTCCCGAAAAGGCTGGACCACCGAAGCTGACCTTCTAGGTGGAATACGGACAGATCAAAGTCAACTAAAAACATTTATTGAAGAGCCTGACAGTGACATCTGGATCTATGAAGAAGATGGCCGGGCTTTGGGATGCATCCATTTGAGATATCGTAAGGATCACATTTATTTGGGTATGTTTACGGTTTCTCCTTCTCACCAAGGGTTAGGAATCGGGAAAACACTAATGAAGTTTTCCGAGGAAAAGGCCATGGAATTAAAAACACCAAAAATGGAGATCACGGTGCTTACCCTTCGCACCGACCTGATTGCCTGGTATGAGCGTCATGGATATTTCAGAACGGGAGAAATACGCCCTTTTCCAATGGATAATCCTGATTTTGGTCTGCCAAAGGTTTTTCTGGAGCTGGCCGTGCTTGTGAAAGAATTATGAAATCTAAGAGACTAAAAAAGATTCTGAAAGGGATGCAGACTATTCAGCCAGAACTACTGATCTGCCTTTGTTCTAAGCCTTTCTATCGCTTTGGCATAACTCTCTTCATATCCCATTTTATACTTTTTTGAGATTTCTGTAGCCTTTTCAAAAGTTGAAATAGCCAGGTCTATCTGACCGCTTTTTTCATACAATTGAGCAAGGCTGGTTAAAAGCCCCACGTAGGTAGGATAGGCTTCAGTGGCCCTTTTTAGAACTACGATGGCCTCTGCAATTCTGCCTGCTTCATGAAGCCGTGAATAAAGCTTAATGTATTCCATAGCCGGGCGTCTTGTCAATTCGCCGTACCGGTTTAAAAGGTCTTGCTCCTGCTCGATAAATTTTTCCTTTGTAAAATCTTCTAAGGATAAGTTTGCCTTCTTTAAATCGGAAAAAATAAAGCGTAAGCCATTATAGTTTAAAAGAAGCCGGCTTTGATTATGGTCCTCATCTCCCACTTCCTCGAATTTCCACCGCAAAGCTCCGGGGGGGGTGACTTTGACCACTTCAGTAAAACGTTTTAATTCCTGTTTCATCCCCCATCCGTCATCTCCTCCGATACCGAAATAGATTGTTTTATGAAGTGTTCCTTCAGACTTGAAAAAACGTTCAGCTCTTAGTATCATCTCTTCATTATTCCACCACAAAGCGGGAGCCTGTATGATAAATGCATCAAAAAGGTCAGGATTCTCCATCAGGGCAAACGTAGCGAACAAGCCACCGAAAGAATGCCCTTCCAGAATCCGAAAAGGGTGCGTCCTGTATTTCTCTTCCACAAACGGGATGAGTTCGTCTTCCAAAAATTTCAAAAACAAAGGTGCACCCCCACTCTGAGGAATTCCCGCACCCCCAGCCGCACCATATGTATTCTCACCCGCTCTGGAAGGAGTGAAATCTTTTGCTCTGTCTAAACTTTCGATCCCTACGATAATGAGTGGTGAGATAAGCCCCGTCTCCGCCAGTAGTTCGGCCGTTGCAATGGTATGTTTGATATTAGCGAGGCCATCCAAAAGGTATAGAACCGAATAATGGGCTTTTGTTTCCTCATAGCCCTGTGGCAATGAAATGATTACCGGGCGTTCTTCATCTAAAATATCGGAGTTAAGCATGTATCGCGTTCCCAGCCCCAAAAGCTGATTGTTTTCGTTTACGGGAATGTTCGCTGCCAACTGACCACAGGAAAAATGATTTGAAATGAGGGCAATAAACAGAAAAGGTAATGTTCTGGCTTTCATTGATTTTTGACTTAAGAGTACGATGAGATATTTCAATCGATGCTCAGGTTATATGATAGTGGCAAAGATCAAGGATGGACTTTGGGGCCTATTGACCCTTCATGCCAATCATTTGACATTTCAGGCCACCGGGTTAAACTAATTACCCAAACTCTTTTCGGATCGTAATCTCTTCTTTGAAATTTGTCAAAAACATCCCAAAAGCAAGGTTGCTTTTGTTGAGTTGCACGACTAAGTTTGTCTCCGGACATTGTATAAACCTGAACGACTCACCATGGAAAATAATGATTCAAACCTGACACTGGAGGAACTTCAGGACGAAGAAAAGAAACTAAAAAAGAATGAACTCCTGGCCGCTGGAGGAATAGGCTTTCTTGCCGGAATTATCCTTTACGGTTTGTTTACAGGTGGTTTTGGGTTTCTTTATACCGGTATTTCTGTTGGCTTGATTTATATGATCATCAAGAATTCCAGGAAATCGAAGGAGCGGTTGAAGGTTATTCGGGAAGAGTTAAATAAAAGGTAATTTGCTTAACAAGAAGCTTGAATTAGTAATCAAGATCAGCCGAGGCGTAAGTAACCCAAATTCTGTAGCTGCGAAGAATAAAATCACATCCGGCAACGGCCCCAAATTCAAAGTCGATATTGCTTCCACTTATTTTGTAAGCGTACTCGTGGTTATTGAACCTTTCGCCTGGCCCGTACCAATTATTATTATCATGACTAACGAGTACGTCAACTGAAATTATTCTATTCTCATTTAAACCTAATCCGATACTTAGCGACGAATTACTCGAGCAGGTTCCGGTAGCCTGAGAGTTGATGAGTTTTGTTTTGTACGGGACCGACTCACTACCCGATTTTGTAAAGCCATTGACATCGAGGCGAGTTTCGGGGTTTGTGTTATTTATTCCAACCCATCCATTTCCGAGAATGGTCATTGCATTACCGTAACCACTATTATAAATATTTAGCCTGTCGTTCTCAAGGGCTTCTCCATTACCGAAAGCAGCAATATCCCAGTATCGTCCTCTGCCCTCCAGTATCGATACTGCCGTACCTGTTTGAGTATATCCTGTGGTCCTTATCCAGGAATTCCTAAACCTAAGTCTGGAATAACCATCAGGACTGTTTTCATCCAAAAGAAGCTGAGGGCCTTGGCCGGACCCATCATTATGACCACTAGACCGCGTTCGAATATGAAACTTTGAATGTGTTGGATAATTCAAAGTATTGCCAGTGTAGAAATGCGTATTGACCCCAATATTCCCATATCCATCTGATAAAATCATGATTGGTGTGTCATCAACCCCAATGACTGTAGGCCGTTCATTATCAGAGCCTAAAAACATTTGAAAACCATCATCAGCAGGCCTTAGAACCAGTTGTGCCTGAAGCAGTTGAATTGTTAGCAAGAATAATAAAGAAGTGGTCAGTACTTTTTTCATAGGAACAGGAGTTCCCCAAAACAAGTATACTCAGCTCTCGTTCAAAAGATTATTTGAAGAGTTTTATTTTATGACACGACAATTGTTAATGGTGGGGAGAGAGTCGATTTAACGGTTACCAAAAAATAGTACCATTCTCACAAACAATTATAACCATCTATAAAAGTGAGGTTTAGAATTAAAAGGTATAGTAATTGAGCAAAAGCTTCTTCCCAATTTTGCGATATAGAATTACGGAAAACGATGACTATTGATTATCAGATAGCAGATAAAGGCCTGGCCACAAATATTCAATCGACAAGATCAAGAGTAAGGCTGGCCGTATCAGCTTTTTACTTTTTTCAAGGCTTGTGCTTTGCCTCGTGGGCCAGTCGAATTCCAGATATTAAGTCAGCTCTGATGCTTTCTGACGGTGCCATGGGTTCCATTCTTTTTGCCCTGCCTGCCGGTCAGATGCTCACCATGCCCTTCTCCGGATTTTTAGCCAGCAAGTACGGCAGTAAGAAAATTATGCGTTTTGCACCGCCCATGTATGCCATCGCTATGGTTTCCTTGTCACTAGCTACCAGCTCTTTACAACTGGCCATGGCTTTATTCTTTTTTGGAATTACCGGAAACATCAGCAATATCGCCATCAATACCCAAGCTGTAGTGGCTGAAAAAATGTATCGCAGGCCTATCATGGCCTCCTTTCATGGCTCATGGAGTCTGGCTGGCTTCGCAGGTGCACTAATTGGTTTGTTGATGGGTATTTTGCAGCTCTCGCCCACTCATCACTTTCTGATGGTTTGTGCGGTGGCCATTGGATCTACCTTGCTCAACTCCAATTACCTACTAGATGATGTTAGCAGCTCACCAGAAAGAAAGAAATTCTTCACCAAACCAGATGGACTTCTTTTTTCGCTGGGTGTCGTAGGTTTCTTTGCCATGTCTTGCGAAGGAGCAATGTTTGACTGGAGCGGTGTTTACTTCAAAGATATCGTGGGTGCCACCGGCGGCTGGGTAACTTTAGGATATGCCAGTTTCATGGTCATGATGACTGCCGGCCGATTCATCGGTAATAAATTTATTTCGGCCTTTGGTCAGAAAAGGCTCATGCAAATCAACGGAGCTTTAATTGCCATCGGCTTATTGATCTCTGTTTTGTTACCAACCATTCCTACCGCTGTTTTCGGCTTCCTTTTGGTTGGTTTTGGGGTTTCTACCAATATCCCCATCGTTTTCAGTTTGGCAGGAGCCCACAAAACAATGGCTCCCAGCAAGGCTCTGGCGGCTGTTTCCAGCATCAGTTATTTAGGTTTTTTGCTTGGCCCACCCATGATCGGGTATATTTCTGAGGTCTTTAACCTTAGAATTTCCTACCTGCTGATTGCCGTTTTTGGATTGATGATCAGTTTGATGGTGACGCGATTGAAAGCGATGAAATAAGTCAGCCTCCCGTCTTCTGCCGATTTATTTTAAGGTTTGGTAACGCCATTATGACGATCCTAAATTGCGATATGCAATCATGGATTAAAAAAGTCTGTTTGGCCATAAGTTTTTTGATTCTTTCCGGTCAAAGTTGTTTCGCCGATTCTCCTTTAAGGTCCACTCAATTTTATGAGGCTTACGAAGATGAAGAAATTGTACAGATCGCTGCCGAAGCCAATGGTGTACTAAACAATCAATTGATTGACTTTATTCTAAACAAAGAAAATCCAATTGACCTGAAATTGGCAGCTATAAACAGGTTAGTCCTATTAAAAGAGAATTTGAATAACTCTGAAATTCTGGTCAACTATGCCATTGAGAATGGTTTATATCAGAACAAATCTGAGTTGTACAGACTGTCTGATGCTGATCTCAAAATTTGTCTGGCCTATCTTCAGGCCTTTGATGAAAAGGTTTCTTTAAGCGTTGCCTCATCTACTGCCTGGTCTGCCACCTACAGGAATAAAACCAGTTTTTCTATCCACATCATTTATGCCATTATAGAGGCCCAGATGGTGAATTATGAAGATGAATGGTGTAAAATTTATCAATTCACCGATGAAGTTCGTCAAAACACCTCTTTAAAGATGGATATGAAGCCAGAGGCCGTCAAAATCATTTTTGAGTACATGGATTTGTATAAAGAGTATTGCGAAGAGTAACTACCAGCTGTACCCCAGGCTTACTCCAATTAAAGGCAGAAAAGCCCACTTCACCCTGTAAAACGGCGTAAAGCCTGCTCTGAATAAGAAATGATCTGCTTTTTGGTAACGGTAGCCTAAACTACCATGCAAAGACAATGGAGAGTCATTTCCACTATATTTTCGCCAGAATACCGGAGAAACACTCAAACCCAGACCGCTCTCAAAATAGTGTGATCTCCTTCCACTCAGGTGAAAATACATGACTCCGGGAGTTGGTAAAACAAGATTAGGATATTCTTCTTCGTCCGCTTCCTTTTCAAACTCATTATCAAGAAGCGTCAGTCCCAGGTTCAATCTGTTGCGGCTATTTAGAGGCACTTCAAAATTGCCGGACACAAAGCCCTTACCTCCCAGTTCCAGATAAATTGCTTTACCCAAAATGGTCTGATTTTGAGCTATACCAGTCAGAGAAAAAAAGACCAAAAGAGATATCAATACGGGTTTCATAATTAAACATAAATTTTTCTAACGGCTAAAATCATGATGAACCAAAGTTTCAATTATGAAGATGATCAGTTTACGAGTGTCTTGATTTATCAATACTTTTCAATAAAACTCAAAGAACCCTTCTTTTCTTTGGTTAGCCACCATAGTTTTTATATACTTTCGCCGAATCAATAACAAGGGAGAATTTACCCTTAAAAAGTAAACAAACTTAAATGAAGTTATTAGTCATAGGAGCTGGTAATATGGGGCTCACGTATGGAAGAGCTATTGCAGATTCTCAAATCATGGGAGAGAAAGTCATGATCATGGATCTTGACCAGGACAAAATGAAAACTCTTGAGGAAGAGGGTGTTTTTGAAACCTACTCCTCACTCGAAGGCTGCGTTTCAGCTGCCGATATTATCATGGTGGCAGTTAAACCACAGCATAAAGATGGCCTTTTTGCAGAAATGAAACCAATGGTTAGACCGGAGCAATTGATTGTTTCTGTAATGGCTGGTGTAAAAATTGAAACTATGCAAAAGGCCCTGGGGCTTGAAAAAGTAGTGCGGGCCATGCCTAACCTCCCGGCCCAGGTGGGTCTTGGTATGACCACATATTACGCACCTGAAAATATTTCAGAAAAGGAAGTGGAGTTGGTAGACAAAATGTTAGCCTCCACCGGCCAATCTCTTCGTATTTTCAAAGAGGATGATATCAATACTTCCACCGCTGTGAGTGGCAGCGGACCGGCCTATATTTTCTATTTTATTCAGGGTATGCTGGATGGAGCCAAACATTATGGTTATGATGACGAAACGGCTAAAGCACTGGTTACCCAAACTTTTGCCGGGGCGTTAGAACAATTTAAACAGGGGGATCTAACCCCGGTAGAATGGATGGATCGTGTCGCTTCAAAAGGCGGGACCACCCGAGCTGCTCTCAATAAATTCGATGAAGAGAAAATTAGAGAAGGTATCAAAAAAGGAATGATTGCCTGCTACGAGAGAGCTATTGAGTTGAGTAAACTTTGATCTTTCGCTCTTAACATTCAGAGCCATTGGTGATTGCAATCTTTTGAAAAGAACGCTTAGAGCCAATGGCTTTTTTATAAACAAAAGTTTGAGAGGAAATCTATCGAATACGATGTCCTAAAAGAATCTCATGAATAAACTCCAGTTTTCTTTTAACCGGCTCTGATATAACAAAGGGATAAATATCAGGGATACCCATAGAACGATTCAGGCTATTAATAGCAAAGAAAAGAGGAACGGTTTCCTCTATTATCTTTTGAAAAGACACATTGGTATAAGGGTCAACACTTTGAATCTCCATGTGCTCGGTATTCGCCAGATGTGGATCTCCCTTTAGGCCGAAATGATAGGCGGTATCCATCGCATTGATGATATGAAGGTAATGAGCCCAGGTCTCAGCCCAATCTTCCCATGGGTGAGCTGTGGCATATTGGCTGATAAACGAATTCTGCCAATTTTTCAATCCGCCTGTCTGATAATAAGTTTTAAGCGATTGAGAATAATCAACCTTTTCATCTCCAAAAAGCTCTCTGAACCTTTGAAGGTGGTGCTCATCACTTAGAACAAGCCGGGGCCAGTAATAATGACCAATCTCATGCCTGAAGTGCCCCGCAAGTGATCGATAAGGTTCTTCCAAAGAAAGACGTATTTGCTCACGCTGAATAGAATCGGCCTCCGAAAGTACTATTGTGATTTCACCGCTTTTATGACCCGTCATCGGCTTATTCCCATTTTTATCAGGAACGGCTGATGACAAAAAATCAAAGCAAAACCCAGACAGGTCATTGTTTTTACTTATCACTGGTAGTCCCAATCGCTGTAACGAATAAATAAGCCTATGCTTTGCTTGCTCCAGCTTGGCCCAAAGTTCTTTATTTTCATCAATCCTCAGATCAGGTATGGTTCTGTTGAGGTTACAAGCTGTGCAATATGATGACGATTTATACTCCGGAACGAGCCAGTTACAAACGCCATGTTCTACATTTTTGCAGTAGGTGTACTGAGTGCCATTAATGGACCATGAAGAATCATAAGATGAAAGAGCAAACATTTCATTCACTGAATCAACGTACCCCAGCAGATGACCACAGCCTCCGCAATAGGAGTTTTCAAAAAAGACCGGTTGGTAGCAATGATTACATTGAAAGATTCGCATGGTATTGAATTAGGTGCACGATTAAACAAAAGAAAGTGCCATACCATTCAGTATTTCCTCTATATCTATAGTCCTACCTCAATGCCAGCAAAAAGTACTATTGTAGAAAAAACACCTCACCCTGCGTGTAGATAGGCAACACATTTGCTTCCCAGTCGACTCGCTGAAAAGAAACCAGCCGGAACATTGATTTAAGGACAATGGCAAACAAAATCAATTCATCTATGTTTGAAACAGACCTTTCCGCTTATAGCGAGCCCCTACAACTTATAGTCGAAAAAGTGATTGGCTGGGGCAAAACGGCTATAACCATGCTTCCAAACTTCCTGGTTGCCGTAATCACTGTCGTCATTTTTGCACTCCTTGCTAAACTTTTAAGTAAAGTAATCCATAAAATCTTATCCAAAACAACCAGTAACCTCACCCTTCAAAAGCTCTTCAAAAGAGTGGTTTATTTTGCTGTTTTAGCCGTTGGACTTTTTGTGGCTCTGGGAATACTGGAATTAGATAAGACGGTAACTTCATTACTGGCAGGTGTAGGTGTCATAGGGCTGGCTCTTGGTTTTGCCTTTCAGGACATCGCCTCAAACTTTATTTCAGGAGTTATTCTCGCGGTCAGAAGTCCCATCAGCATTGGAGATATCATTGAAGTTTCAAGACACATGGGAACCGTAACGGATACAAACCTTCGTGTTACGACCATCAAAACCTTTCAAGGTCAGGAAGTTTTTATACCTAATTCTAATATCCTGCAAGACGCTATTGTCAATTATACCACATACGGCAAAAGAAGAGTTGATTTGGCCGTGGGAGTATCTTATGGTGAAGACCTCAGAAGGGTAAGAGAGATTGTTCTCAAAACCATCGAAAAAATGGATAACGTTATAGACCCTGAAAATACTATCTTTTCTTACACCGGCTTTGGCGGGAGCTCCATTGATTTCGAAATTATGTTTTGGATTGAATACCCAAATAACCCGAGCTATCTGCAAATGAGAAGTGAGGCGATAATGTCCATCAAAGAAGCATTTGACCAAGCCAATATTACTATTCCGTTTCCTATCCGAACTTTGGATTTTGGTATTAAGGGTGGTCAAAAGCTTTCAGAAATGCAAATGCACATTAATGGAAGATCAGATAACTAGAGGAACTAACAAGTCATATCAAGGCCGGGAATCCCGGTCTTTTTTTGTCTTCAAATTGATATCATTAACCCAAAAAATGTAAGAGATCTAAACGGAAACAGTAGAGCAAAGAAAAAGCCTCCGAAAACCGGAGGCTTTTGTCTAACCCCTAAAATAAACCACTATTTTAAGATTATTATAACATGGCCGGTTTGGCCACAGATGTCTTTACTATAATAGAGTAACGTCATCACCCCCATCTGAGATTGCACAGTCTGCCACAATTTATTTAACGGTTCATTTACCATTAACAGTCATTAACAAACCCCTCACTAAACCCTTCATTACCATCGCAGTCTAAAAACCAAATGATTGAAACAAACAAATGGTTGTACTCAATCTCAACTTTAACTATAAATATTGTCAATTATGAAAAAGTTATTTGCCTTCGTCTTTTTGAGTTTATTTTTCGTAGGTACAACGTACGCCCAGTACGCAGGCAACCGAACCGAGGCCCGAAAGGGTAAAGTTTACGCAAGTAACGATTTTCACAGGGGGGCCTACGGCAGAAGTGTCCGAGGTGCCGGCATGAAAATCAACATAATGCAAAGAGAAGCCAGAGAGCGAATTGCCAATGGCATCATCAATGGAACGATTAATTCTTATGAAGCAGGAAGGCTTTTAGGAATTGCCGAAAAAATCGAAATAAAAGAAAACAGAATGTTACGCAATGGTCGCTTAACTGGAAATGAAGTAAGAGAGTTAGAGGACGATCTTATCAGATTGAATAAGATGATCATGCGAAACAAAAGAGATAATGACGTGGCCCCGGTAGATAACTACGGACGTCACGGAAGAAGATTCTAAGGGTTAAATGAGTAATAGTTTTGAGTAATGGAAACGGGCCGCCTTCTGGGTGGCCTGTTTTTTTTAAGTCAAAACACTCTCCAAATCTTCCAGACTTTTGATTTTCAAGTTAGCAATATTAAACTTCGGATCTTCAAACTCATGGTGACCAGGCACCGCCACAACCTGAGCACCGGAAGCTACAGCACCTTTCACTCCGCCGCCGGAGTCTTCCAAAATCAGACAATTTTCAATGGGCACGCCCAAAATCTTCGCAACCGTCAAATAAACAGCCGGATGTGGTTTATTGAATTCTTCAAGCTCGGCAGAGTGAAAAAAATCAAAGCTATCAGTAAGGTCAAATTTCTTTAAAACCATCCCGATCATATTGATTGGTGAGGCCGAAGCAAGACCTACCTTCCAATTCTTATTTTTCGCTAAACCGACAGCTTCTTTTAAACCGGGCATCAAAGTGGCTTCGGTTTTTATAGCTTCAGTAGCTTCAGCAAAAAGATCACTTTCCATTTGATCAAAATCCGGGTTTGGCCACGGTTTACGCTGAAACCAGTATTGAATAACTTCTTTCACCGGTTTTCCGGTGGTTTCCAGACAGTTTTCGGTGGAAAGCTCCAAACCGACTTTGCCAAAAACAATTTTCTCAGCTTTGTGCCAGCAGGGCTCTGAATTAACCAAAAGGCCGTCCATATCAAATATGACGGCCTCTATAATATCTTTATTTATCTTACTCATATTAAGCTTCTTCTTCCATGCTCATTTGCTTGTCGTACAGCTCTTTATATACGCCATTTGCATCAAGCAGACTTCCGTGCGTGCCTTGCTCCACTATTTTCCCGTCATCCAGAACCACTATCTTATCAGCCAGTTTTGCAGAACTAACCCGGTGAGAGATAATCACAGAAGTTCTATTTTCCATAATCCTCTCCAGATTATTCAGAATCTTATTCTCTGTATTGGTGTCAACTGCCGAAAGGCAATCATCGAGAATAAGTAGTTTCGGCTCACGCACAATGGCTCTGGCAATAGATAGTCTTTGTTTCTGTCCACCTGAAAGCGTTACACCCCTCTCCCCTACTTCGGTTTCAAAACCATCTTTGAAGCCAAGGATATTCTCGTACAAGTCGGCATCTTTAGCTGCCTGTTCTATGGCCTCATCCTGAATTTCAGGACTTCCAAAGCGAATATTATTTCGGACGGACTCAGAGAACAAAAAGACATCCTGCGGCACATACCCTATCTGAGATCTCAGATTTTGAATATTATATTCTCTAATGTTATGATCGTCAATCAAAATATCACCGGAAGTGGTATCATACATCCTGAGTAATAAATTAGCGATGGTACTCTTCCCTGACCCAGTGGTCCCCAGAATTGCGACAGATTCGCCCGGTAAAACATCAAGATTAAAATCTTTAAGAGCATGAATACCCGAATCAGGATAAATAAAATTGA
The DNA here is from genome assembly GCF_001306455.1 of Jiulongibacter sediminis. Taxonomy (GTDB): domain Bacteria; phylum Bacteroidota; class Bacteroidia; order Cytophagales; family Spirosomataceae; genus Jiulongibacter; species Jiulongibacter sediminis. The sequence continues at coordinate 1,176,205 of NZ_LGTQ01000005.1, forward strand.
CATTCTCAAAATGAATAGCTCCGACGATTTCAGTCTTCAAATTTTTCTCTGAAATAATATCATTTTTGACATTCAAAAACTCATTGATGCGATCCTGCGAAGCCGCAGCCTGCTGAATTTGACTTGTGGTCCAGCCCAAAGCCGTCAAAGGCCAGGTGAGCATGAACACATACATGATAAATTCCGTGATATTACCCGGGGTCAGTAAACCGGCTACAATCTCCTGACCACCCACATACACACAAATCACCGTACTAAGCCCAATCAAAAACATGATCAACGGGAAGAACAAAGCATCCACTTTGGTAAGATCAAGCTGTTTTTCACGATAAATATTGCTTTCCACCTCAAAACGCTCCAGCGAGCTTTTCTCACGGGCAAAAGCTTTGATGATACGAATGCCACTAAAAGCCTCTTGTACGTAAGTTGAGAGCTTTGACAAGCTCTTCTGAATCATCGCCGAACGCTTATTGACAATACTACTCACAAAGAAAATACTGATAGAGAGCACCGGCATCGGTACTAATACCCACCAGGTTAATCTGGCATTGACAGAAAACATATAGCCCAAAATGAGGACCACTAAAGTCACCATATTCAGCAAATACATGATGGAAGGGCCGATGTACATTCTCACTTTACCGACGTCCTCAGAAATACGAGCCATCAGATCGCCCGTCGAGTTTCTTCTGTAAAAGCTTAGTGGAAGCGATTGATAATGATCAAAAATCTCATTTTTCATGTCAAACTCCACATGGCGAGACATCACAATAATAGTTTGTCTTACCAAGAAGAGGAAAAAGCCTTTCAGGATGGCCATGACCAGAATAAGCACACCATACACGCTCAGGCTGTAAGCAAAAACACCATACATACTTTCCTGTAGATCAAGCCCATCATACATGAAGTAGATGTCAATATTCTCCTTCACCAAATCCAGGGCATGACGTACTACCTGAGCTGGAATAACCCCAAAAAGGTTTGAGATTAAAGTAAACAAAGCACCCAAAACAAGGTACCATTTGTACTTCCAGAGGTATTTATTCAGATATGCTAAACTTTTCATTTATTGACTTTACTCCGGTAAATGTTCGCTTCTATGGTCTTACCAAACAGCTTTGGTTTAATAATCAATCTTAAGGACTGGTCATAGGTGATGTAATTCCAGAGCCAATTGATAAACACCATGACTTTGTTTTTCAGGCCCAAGATACCCATCAAATGCACAAACATCCAGACCAACCATGCAAAACCACCCTGAAAACGCCAGTAAGGTAGATCAACGACGGCGAGATTTCGACCCACTGTGGCCATTGAACCCAGATCTTTATATTCAAATGGAGTCGTTTTTTCTCCTTTTATGAGTTGATAAATGTTTTGTGCCAGCAATTTCCCTTGCTGAATAGCCGGCTGTGCCATTTGCGGATGCCCATGAGGATATTCTTCAGAAATCATCATGGCCTGATCCCCAATAGCGAAAATATCTTCATATCCTTTCACCTGGCTTATTTCATTGACAAGCATACGACCATTCCTGGCATATGATTCCGGGTCAATTCCTTCAATCGTATTACTCTTAACACCAGCGGCCCAAACCACATTATTGGTTCTGATTCTTTCACCCTTATTGGTTGTAGCGTATTTTCCGTCGAAATCTGCAATTCTCTCACCTAGCCGCAACGTAACTCCCAAGGCCTCCAGATAATCGGCTCCTTTTTCGGCAGCTTGTTCTGACATTCCAGGGAGTACACCGTTTGAGGATTGAAAAAGGTAGATTTTCATTTTGTTGAAATCCAGCTCAGCATAATCCTTTGGTAGAATGATGTTCCGCATTTCAGCCAAAGTTCCTGAAACTTCAACTCCCGTAGGACCTCCACCGACTACCACCACACTCATCAGCCCTTCCTGTTCTACTTCGTCAGGTTCAGAGAGAGCGTCTTCAAAATTTTGCAGAACTCTGTTTCTCAAATAAATAGCCTCCGATACAGATTTCATTGGCATGGCATGTTTCTGAATATTGTCCATGCCATAATAATTGGTATCCGCCCCCATGCCAAGTACCAGGTAGTCATAATTGATAACCCCAATATCGGTTTGAAGCTGCTTTATTTGGGTATCAACAGAATTGACCACCGTTACTCTGACGTGAATATTTTTCTGGTGATGAAAGATTTTCCGGAGTGGAAAGGCGATGGAACTGGGCTCCAGACCGGCCATAGCTACCTGATAAAACAGAGGCTGAAACTGGTGGAAATTGTTCTTATCAACCAGTACCACCTGTACATCATATTTGCACAGTTTCTGGGCCAAAGTTAGGCCTCCAAAACCGGCACCGATGATTACTATTCTTTTTTGACCCGTTTCCGGTAAATTTGCAAACATTCAGAAATTCTTAATTAAGAGCCATGGTTTCTGCTTTTACCTTCTCTATGATCTTACGATAGTAGGCTTCGTACTTTGGCACTATATTCTTGATATCAAATTCCTTCGCTCTCTTCAAGGCATTTGTCTTAAATGTAGCCAGATTTTCATCAGAAAGTATATGCAAGGCATTTTTGACCATGTCATCCACATCGCCAATTTCGCTCATGAAGCCAGTGACTCCGTTGACGTTTAACTCAGGTAATCCACCGGCATTGGTACTGATCACAGGCACCTCACAGGCCATAGCTTCAAGGGCCGCTAAACCGAAACTCTCCTTTTCTGAAGGCATAAAAAAGAGATCAGCCACAGAAAGAACCTCTTCAATCACATCCAGTTTACCTATGAAACGAATGTCATCACACAGGCCAAGGTCTCTGCAGAGTTTCTCCATTTTGACACGCTCAGGGCCGTCACCAATCAGCAGAAGCTTTGACGGTATACTTTCTCTGATTTTGCCAAAGGCCGTAATTACATCCCCGATTCTCTTTACACGTCTGAAGTTCGAAATATGAACTATTAATTTCTCGTCGTTCGGACAAATGATTTTTTTGAAATGATCTTTTTCCTGCTTGTGGAATCTGCTCATATCCACAAAATTGGGAATTACTTCAATCTCGTTCGTGATTTTGAACGTGTTGAAAGTATCTTTTCTAAGGTCATCTGAAACCGCGGTTACCCCGTCAGACTTATTGATACTAAAAGTAACCACCGGTTTATAAGTTCTGTCTTTTCCCACTACAGTGATATCAGTACCATGCAGCGTAGTCACCACCGGAATATGAATACCCTCTGTTTCCAGAATTTGCTTCGCCAAAAAAGCCGAAGTAGCATGAGGTATGGCATAATGCACATGCAACAGATCCAGCTTTTCGTACTTGACCACATCTACCATTTTACCGGCTAAAGCCGACTCATATGGAGCGTATTGAAAAAGAGGATAAGAAGAAATATCAACCTCGTGATAAAAAAGATTCTCGTTAAAGAAGTCAAGTCTTATGGGCTGTGTGTAGGTGATAAAATGCACCTGATGACCATTTAGAGCCAATTCTTTGCCCAGCTCGGTGGCTACAACACCGCTACCCCCAAAAGTTGGATAGCATATTATACCAATTTTCATGTGTTTAATTTCTATTTATTTTCAGCGGTCACATGCGACCTTTGATGATTGAAATAATCATTCTCCTGAGTGATTAATGATAATTTCAATCATGTCGGTTTCATTTTATAAACTTCTAAGTTTTGCTGTAATTAAGGGTACAAGTCAGCACCATAACGCCTAATCTTTTTAAATAATTCTTCCGACTCTCACTCCTTTTGCTTTTATGATCGTTTATTTTGAAAGACGAATTCAAAACAGGCATGTTGCTCATTCAAAAATTCTTTGAACTTATTCGCTGGAAAAACCTGCTGATCATTTTACTAACGCAATACATGGCCAGAGTTTTTCTGGTGGGTAAAGGTAACTCTATTCCTGAGTCTCTTTTGGATAAAAATCAATTTCTGATTTCGCTTTCAACTCTCCTTGTGGCAGCGGCCGGATATATCATCAATGATTATTTTGACATCAAAATTGATCAGGTCAATAAACCGGAGGAAGTGGTGATAGGCCGTTTTATAAGACGTCGCCATGCCATGCTCGCCCACCAAATTCTCAATGTCTCGGCAGCAGTAATATCTTTTACACTGGGCTGGAAAGTTTTTGCTGTTAATGTTATCGCCATGACCATGCTTTGGTTTTACGCCAGCGTGTTCAAAAAGCTGCCTTTTATTGGCAATTTTATGGTAGCGGGACTTACTGGAGCCGCCTTAGTGGTAATGGCAGTTTTCTACACTGAAAACGATTTGCTCATTAATATTTATGCCCTTTTCGCCTTCGGCATAACGCTCATCAGAGAAATCATCAAAGACATTGAGGATATCAGAGGTGATAAAAAGTACGGGAGTACTACCCTCCCAATAATCTGGGGTATTCGTAAAACCAAGTTTCTTCTTTTCCTTTTCATGATTGGTTTTGTGGTTTCTGTGGCCTTTATGGGTATAGCCTTGCATAACAAAAAGCTGTCGCTGTCTTTTCTTCTTTTGGGCATTCCTTTTCTTTATTTGGCTTTTCGCCTTTACTTTGCCGACCGCAAGAGCCACTTTGCCCAGCTCAGTTTCTGGTCAAAGGTTATTATGATTCTGGGCGTGGGAAGTATGGTGTTTGTGTGATGAGGTTTGGGGTCGGAAGTTTGAAGTTTTATGACCGATGACGGGTGACCGGGGACCAGTGTCTGAATATTGATTCCTGACAAATAAAACTACCTCCGGTGTGATAAACATCTGATGTCTCTTGTCTTACATCTTTTGTCTTAAGTCTTATTTCTTAAAAAAATGTCCTTCAGTAAAAAAAGAATAGCCATTTTCGCTTCAGGTAGCGGCTCAAATGCCGAAACAATAACCCGATATTTTGAGAAAAAAGACAATGTAATTGTCAGCCTTTTCCTGACCAATAATGCTGAAGCGGGTGTTATTAAGCGTGGAAAAAGATTGGGGATTCCAACTGTTGTTTTTTCAAAAAAGAACTTTTCGGAGAGAAACGATGTGGTTAAAATTCTTGAAAATCTCCATATTGACTTTGTCGTCCTCGCTGGTTTTCTCTGGCTAATTCCTGAATCTTTAATTAAAGCCTATCCCAACAAAATCATCAATATTCATCCGGCACTTTTACCAAAATATGGTGGTAAAGGTATGTGGGGACATTTTGTTCACGAAGCGGTGGTTGAGAATAAAGAAAAAGAGAGTGGAATCACCATTCATTTTGTCAATGAACATTATGATGAGGGTGAAGTTATTTTTCAGGCCAGTTGCGAAGTCACTTCATCAGATACTCCCGAAGATGTAGCCCGTAAGGTTCAGGTTTTGGAACATGAACATTTTCCAAGGATAGTTGAAGAAATTTTGCAGAAGCTATAAACCAAAAAGAGAGGGCTTTCGTTAAGAAAGCCCTCTCTTTTTTCACTACGATTTTATTTCTTCAAGTTCGAAAGAAACTCAATCACATCTCTCATTTGTCGTCTGTCCATCAATGAAGCCATTGGAGGCATTCCTGAAGGGAAATTCTGACGATCTGTAATTCTGCTTTTGGCTACTTCCAGCGGTTCGGCAGCAGAAGTTCTAAGGATTAATTCATCCTCGGTTTCCTGCTCAAGAATACCTGTCACTTCCTGACCATCTTTGAGCGTCAAGGTTACAGTACCATAACCCGGAGCCAGACGTGCACTTGGCTCAACCAAAGCCTGAAGAAGCTCTTTACGCTCCAAAGTATTGCCTATATCTGACAAATCAGGCCCTACTGTACCTCCCTGGCCGCCAATGGCATGGCAACGGATACACTGACCGGTTTCATTTCTGGTGAAATACATATAACCATCACGACGACTTCCACCGTACAGCACATCGGCATACTCCTCAAAAATATTTCCTTTTGGAATCGCCTCGTCGAGTTTTTGAGCCAAAGTTTCTGAACCTGCTGCAGCAATGGCTTCAGATAGGTCAAGTCTTAATTCCTTTGGCAGTTTTTCATTTTTGAGTTGAGAAATCAAGTTCTCAAAAACAGATTCCGTTTTAGCCAGCGGCATTTGCCCCAAACTCTTCAATAATTGCTGTTTTTCACCCAAGCTACCCTTGTCAAGGACATTTTCAACCATTCCAGGTAAGAGATCAGCTGAAACATCAACCTTATTCAAAAGACTAAGAGCCGTGGTTCTCACATTTCTATTTTTATCTGCCAAAGCTTTATCAACCAACTGACCAATCTGCGGATATGATAAAGCCGAAAGCCCTTCAAGTATGGCCGACTTGGTCTCTTCGGAGTTTGTTTTATCGTACAGACCAGCCATTTTGTTGTTAAACCCTCTGATTCCTAAATCTTTCAATAAACCAATTGCCGCTTGAACTACTGCCTCATTGCTATCATCCAGAAAACCTGCAACTTTCGGTATTACTATATTCCTTACATGCTCTCCATCCCGCTTAATGACACCTCTGTAGCGACCGTCCACCCGGTCTAGTACAGAAGGCTCAGCCCAGGTGCCTATTGTAGCCAGAGCTTCAGCTTTCATAGCATCGCTCACATCGGCACGTTGTGCAAAAGCCAGAAGGTCATTTAATTGTTTATCACCTCCAACGCGTAAAGCGGCATTGATAGCCCTTCTCAGAATAACTTCTGAGGAGATGGCATCATCATTCACAAGATTTGCCAAAGCCGGTAAAGCCTCAGGTACAGACCAGTCATCATTGATAGCTCTCGCAGCCTCGGCCACCACATATTGCTCATGATCGTTGAGGAAATCGGCAAGTTTGGGGTCCTGCCATTTTCTCAAAACCATTACAGCTGCAGTTCTCAATGCTTTTGAAGGGTGATTCACCAGATCATAAACCGGCTCCTTATCGCCGATTCTGGAGAGAGCAAGAACAGCCGCATGTCTGATATATAAATCCTCATCATTGTTTTGTTCCAAAAGTCCAAGCAAACGATTGACTGCAGGCTTATGTTCAATTCGACCCAAGGCCTGAGCTGCATAAAATTGAATTCTTGGATTCATTGAGCTCAGCAACTGAGTTAGTTTGTTTCCTGCCTCTTTATACCTTACATCACCAAGAACTTTCGCAGCCTGAGCTACAATTTCGCCATCCGAATCTTCCAAGAACGGAACCAGTCTGAAAGCTTCACTATTATTACTGGAAGCCACCTGGCCAATTCCCCAAATACCATGAACACGAGCCAATTGATTCTCGGTCTGATTGATTGCTTTCGTAAATTGATTAGAGGCACCTGAACGAGTTGCTAATTCGAATTGAGCTTTTTGTCTTATTCTCTGATCAGCGTAGAACAACAAACCATACAAATCATCATCAGACATCCCTTCGTAATCAGCAGCCATAAGCTCTTTTGTTCTGGCTCTTTCTGCCTTCAGATCATTATCTTCAACATCGACTTTCCAGATACGTCCGTAATCTTTCGTACCCCAGCCGTTAATCCAGTCAGCGGCATAAAGAGCACCATCCGTTCCAAAACGAATGCCTGTGGCCAAAACACCATTCACCATATCCACTTCAGAGTTGAAATCAAACGTAGCCCCTTTTTGCTTCAGGTCAAACGACCAGATATGTGCTCTTGAAGGTGTTCCGGTGAACTCAACAAGGAAAAACTTGTTTAGCCAGTCTTTTCCCAAAGCAGTGCCCGGGTTATACAGCATACCGGTAGGGCCGTTATGATAATTCCTGATAGGCGGAAGAAAATACGCTGCCTGCCCCTCCTGACGAGGCTTGTACATTTCTTCATCCATCCAGATTTTGTAGCCATTATTTCTTGGGTCGGTATATTTACCAAACTGCCAGTTGATACGCCAGCCACTGTCAGAACCTTCTACAATATGTACCAAACGCTCAGATTCACCACGGTGATCACCATCATTATCTGAACTGATCAAATTGCCGTACTCATCAAAAACGAACTCATGCGTATTTCTGTGGCCATGAGAGAAAACCTCAAAGTCTGAGCCATCAGGATTACATCGAACTATAACTCCCTGATTCGGGAAATGATGCTTTTTCCCCGTTTGATCAATCATACTTAAACCGGGATCACCGATTCCCCAGTAGATTTTACCATCCGGTCCTTCAATCAGGCCTGACATTCCGTGACCACCGAAACCAATATGAATATTGAATCCATGGGCTATGGAGGTTTTCTTGTCATAGTAACCATCGCCATTCGTATCTTCTATTCTCCACAGATCTGGACCCAAACCGATGAAAGCATCATTCCTTCTAATGAGTAATGCACCGGCTACATCCGTTATTTCTTCGTTGAAGTCTTTCAAAACCTGAGTTGAAACATCAGCAAGACCATCTCCGTCAGTATCTTCAAGCCTCCAGACTTCCTCCTGCTCTACAGCCAGATCTCGCCAGTCATGCGAGCCATCACCATTCAGGTCTTTCAACCAATCATTATCATCAGATTTTTGAGGATCAAACACCTTTCTCAGAAAAGCCCTTCTGTCCTCCACAGATTGAAGTGCGATTGACTCGGTCATCCAGTCACGGTGTCCACGAATGTCAAACTCAGAGTTTTTCTGACGATTGGTTCTGGTCAGATAGATCCTATTCTGGTCGTCAATAGACATGGCGATGGGATCCGGAGCCAATGAATCCGTAGCCCAAATATTGATTTTTAAACCATCGGCCAACTTGATAGGAGTTTCACCCTCTATTTGTTTGGCGTAAGCAGCATCATCTGCACCTGCTATTATTTGAACTAGAGATCCTGATTTCTGGGCCACCTTCATGCATGACCAAACGGTTACCGAACCCAGCAGAAGAGCTCCGGCAAAACGAAATGTTTTATTCATAGGGATGTATTAGTAAAGAATTAGACCTGCAATTTACATGACCTAATGTGCTTGCAAAAATTTTATCCGCAGAACTACCACTTTTGAAGACCAAAACCAATCAAAAAGCGAATTTGATCAAAGCCCCGGGCTGTGAAGGATAGTTGATCCCAGGAATTAATTAGTTTTGTCGGGATATATTATTAACTCAACCTATTGAAATGAAGAATACCAGAAGAGACTTTATCAAGACTTCGGCTCTTGGTGTGGCTGGCATGGCCTTCTCAGCCAAAAGTTATGCCCGAATCATCGGAGCCAATGATCGTATTAATATCGCTACAGCCGGTCTGAACGGCCGCGGACGTGCTCACCTGAACATGGCTCGCTCGCTGAAAAATCAAATCAATGTCATCGGACTTATTGACCCGGATAGCCGTGTTTTTGCAAAATGCTTCAAAGATTTTAGTCAAATTCTTGACAGCAGCACCAAAACAATGGCAGACTACAGAAGGGCTCTTGAAAACAAGGACCTTGATGCTCTGACCATAGCTGCCCCTGACCATTGGCATGCTCCCATGGCAATTGAGGCTATGAAGGCAGGTAAACATGTTTACTTAGAAAAGCCTTGCTGTCATAACCCGGCAGAAGGTGACATGCTGAAAGCCGCAGTAGCCAAATATGGAAAAAAGTTACAGATCGGAAATCAGCAGCGTTCATCACCCACAACCACCGCATTGAAAGAAAGCCTTGACAGTGGTATTATCGGCGATGTTTATTATGCCAAAACCTGGTATGAGAATAATCGTGGAAGTATAGGAACCGGTCAGAAAATGGCTGCTCCCGCAGAATTTGACTGGGATCTATGGCAAGGACCTGCTCCAAGAAAAGACCTGATGGACAACTATATACATTATAACTGGCACTGGTTCTGGCATTGGGGTACAGGCGAAATCAGCAATAATGGTCTTCATGAAATGGATGCTGCCCGTTACCTGCTGGGTGTTGATCTGCCTTCAAAGGTTTCTTCTGCAGGTGGCCGGTATGCCTGGAATGATGACTGGCAGTTCTGGGACACACAAAATGCTTCTTTCGAGTTCCCTGAAGGTAAAATGATTACCTGGGAAGGTAAAAGCTGTAATGGAATGGATGTACATGGCAGACCGGGAGGCCGCGGCACCTGGGTTTACGGAACGCAGGGGACTGCTGTTGTGGATCGTGGTGGCTATCAGATTTTTGACAAGTCAAATCGTGAGATTAAGGCGGAGTATGAGCGAAACAGTAGCTCTTCCGTTGATACCTTAGGGGTAACCGGCCTTGATAATTATCACATGCAGAATTTCGTAAATGCGGTTACAAAAGACGAAAGTCTGAACTCACCTATTGATGAGGCCGTGAAAAGCACATTGCTTTGTCATTTGGGCAATATGTCTCAGAAGTTCAATAAAACATTAACTGTGGATACCAAAACCGGTAAACCACAGGATGCTGAAGCAATGACACTTTGGGGACGTACTTACGAAAAAGGCTGGGAGCCAAAAGTGTAACCACGTCATCTTATTGTAAATAAAGGGTCTCAATCGAGACCCTTTATTATTTCACTTCCTTAAGTTCAAAATGAAAAGGCAAAAACTGGTTAACATCAGATGCCACAAAAACCTGATCTGTCAAATCCCACATCCAGACTTCAATAGGACTTTTTTGACGATTCCGGATATCTGAAATTACCTGCAGACAACCGGCACAGGGCACAAGCGGGACCGGTACTTCATACTTCTCTGACTTGGCACAGACCGCTATTCGAATAACCCTATCTGACAAATCTTTGGCACATTGAAAAAGGGCAACCCGCTCAGCACAGAGACCGGAGGGAAAAGAGGAATTCTCCTGATTAGCACCGAGAACTACCTCTCCACTTTCTAATTGCACCGCACAGCCTACATAAAATTCGGAATATGGAGCATAAGATTTTTGGGTAGCCTCCAAACTTTGTTTGAGAAAACTCTGGTCAGTTTCCCTGAGACTTTGGAAGGAAATTGGTTGCAATTCTACGTTCTTTTTCATGAGTTTGCTGTTGTAGTGTAATCAGAAGTTAGTATCAAAGAATCTGACCTCCGTCATACTTATTGAGCTCAATCTACACTAATTTGTTTGAACAAAACGACGTTAGTATGAAAACAACATATTGGAGCTTCCTGATTCTATTAAGCCTTTCACTAGCCTGCCGAACTCAAAGAACTGTTGTCGTTGAGCCTAGTAGTTATGATATTTCCGATAATCTTGATCTTAAAGCGGTCGGTGATTTATTTGGCCGCTCAAGGGATTTAAGGGAGTTTGAACGTAAGCTAAACGACCCCGAAAACCGAATTTCTAACCTTGATCTTAATGGAGATGGTTTTGTGGACTATCTGAGGGTAATGGAGTCAACTCAGGGGTATACTCATGTGGTAACCATCCAAGCAGCCATTGGTCAGGACCTATTTCAGGATGTCGCCACCATTGATGTAGACCGTGACAGGAATCAAAGAGCTTATGTTCAGATCATTGGTCACCCTTATTTCTATGGGCCGGGTTACATCATTCAGCCATCCTATTATTACACTCCACTATTTTATGATACATTCTGGAACTCCGGCTACATGATTTGGAGATCGCCGTATTATTACAACTATTATCCCTCCTATTTCTCGCCATGGAGACCATTTACCATCAATAATTATATCACTCACATCCATCAGTACCGCGATAACAGAGTAAATTATATCATTGCCGAGCAAAGGAGAAGCAGCACGGCTTCACAATTGCAAAACAATATTCAACGGAATGATTATACCTCAAAAAATCCTCAGCAATCATTTACTCAAAGAAATCAGGACGTGAGAAACAAGGCTGAAATGGTGGAGCGTAGAGACAGAACTCAGCAATCTGATAATATCAGAAGGCAAACGCCTTCAAGCCGGGAAACCAGCCCAAGCCGAACTCAACGAGACACAAGAACCCGGACTGAAACACCTTCTAACAGAGACAGCGGTAAGGAAAGACAGCGACAGCCGAGTAGTACCAGATCAAATGACTCTGACAGTCGTGGAAGCAGCAGCTCAGACAGAAGTGGCGGTTCATCACGGGGAAGCAGCTCTTCCGTTGGATCGAGCCGTGGTAGTGGAAGAAATTAAACTGAAAAAGCCCCGAAATCGGGGCTTTTTCAATTATCAATATTTCCTTTTTAAAGTATCTCAATAGGAAACTCGACAACCGTATTTTCCCAACCGGCTTTCAGATGAGCAACTCCCGGAGAGCCCTCATAAAAAATAATAGAAAAAGCCTCAAGTGTCTTCTCTGATTTTGCGGTAGGAGCTGAAACCGAAGCAAGCGTCTTTGAGGTGTCATACCCATAATTACCCCATCCATCTAATCTTGGATGCACATGAAGGGTCCATTGATTTTCTGAAGGCGTACAGTATAAAGTGTAACGACCAGGAGCTAAAACCGTCTCTCCTACTTTTACATTCGTGTAAAAAGTAATTTCAGTAGATTCATTTGCACCGAATCTCCAGTCCTGATCATACTTCACTAATTCGCCAAAAATCTTACGACCTTTCATTAAAGGACGAGAGTAAATCACTTTAATTCTCGGCATTAAAGCTGCTTTTTCGTCCGCCGTTTTAGAGAAACCTGCCCGATGAGCTCCATTCGGATAATAGGCTAAATCCATGACACTTTGGTCTACCTCAGCAAACTCCTGAGCCGAAACCTGATAACTCAATGCCACCAGAAGGGCAATAATCATTTTTTTCATTCTTACGATTTTATTGTTCGTTTGAAAGTAAGAAGAATACACATCTTCTGAAAGAAAAGAATAGTAAACCAATCTGTTTTGAAGATCAAAAAAGATAATTGCAATGACTTGGAATCAAATCAAGCCGTTCATCTGTTTCCAATGAATGAACGTATATTGAGCCTTAATCAGCCTTCCAAATTATCAAATGAAGTATCTATTTCTCATCATTTCAGTATTTGTGGTAGCCTGTCAGAAAAAAACAGCTCCATCTTCTTCAGCTTTGGGTTCTTCCCTCAGGTATTTGGCTCTGGGCGATTCCTATACCATAGGCGAGAGTGTAGCTGAGGAAAAAAGATGGCCCGTTCAATTATCAACTAAACTTCAAGCTGATGGTTTTGACATGGGTCAACCACAAATCATTGCCCGTACAGGATGGACTACGGATGAACTGGATCGGGGAATCAATCAGGCCAATCCTATGGGTGAATTTGACTTGGTTTCACTACTTATTGGCGTAAACAATCAATACCGCGGAAGATCGTCCACTGAATTTGCAAGTGAGTTTGAGGCCTTACTCAAAAGAGCCATCGATTTTGCGAATGGTAAAAAGGAAAGAGTTTTCGTGGTTTCCATCCCTGATTATGGTGTAACCCCTTTTGCCATAAACAGAAACCCGGATAAAATTGGCAGGGAGATCGATGAATTCAATGCAGCACAGAAAAGAATCTGCGAAAAATATCAAATCGATTTTTACGATATTTCTCCGATTTCAAGAGAAGCTGACCAAAAGCCTTCTTTGGTGGCCGGGGATGGGCTTCATCCCTCAGGTGAAATGTACAAGCTGTGGGTAGAATCATTCTATGATAAGGTCAAACAAAAACTTGGTAAATGAATTTGAGAGAAATAGCCCTGCAAAAAGACCGTTTATCCGACGGTCCGGGGCGATATAAAGATCACTTTGAAATTCCTGATCAGACCATCTATTTGGATGGCAATTCCCTTGGCCCTCCACTAATCAAATCTTTAGAAGTTGTTAAAAAAACAACTGAAGAAGAATGGCAGAATCGACTCATCAGAAGCTGGAATGAGGATTGGCTTGAAAGCTGGGCAAGGATATCCCATAAAATAGCCACGCTGATCAATGCCGAGCCCGGAGAGGTGATTGTGACCGATTCTGTTTCCGTAAATCTGTATAAACTTGCTTTTGCAGCTATTGCTCTGCAGCAAAACCGAAAAGAAATACTTACCGACAACCTGAATTTTCCATCTGATATTTACGTGCTTCAAGGCCTGACTAAAAACCACTTTCAGGCTAAAATCCTGAATATTCTGGAGCAAAAAAACGAAGACAAGGTTGAAGAAAATATTCTGAATCATATCAACTCAGAAACCGCTTTAGTCACCTTCAGTCATGTCAGCTTTCAATCAGCCAGGCGTTATCAGATGGCTGAAATAAATCAAAAAGCTAAAGCCTTTGGAGCTATCAACCTTTGGGACTTCAGTCATTCCATTGGTGCCGTGCCCATTGATGTAAAAGCTTCCGGTGTTGATTTGGCTGTTGGATGTACTTATAAATATCTCAATGGTGGCCCGGGGGCACCTGCTTTTCTATTTGTTCGTAAAGAGCTTCAAAAACAACTGCGAAACCCGATCCAGGGCTGGTTTTCTCATCAAAACCCTTTTGAGTTTGGTTTATCTTTCAAAAGAAAGGAAAACGCCTGGCAGTTTGCCATCGGCACTCCTTCGGTGATATCCCTGAAGGCAATTGAACCCGGACTTGATTTACATCTGAAAGCCAGTTCAGCCCAATTATGGGAGGAGTCAAAAGAGCTTTTTGAATATTTTTTACTATATTTTCAGAATTTTCTGAAAGGAAGAAATTTTTCAATTTCATCTTCCTCTAATCCAGAATTTCGAGGTTCTCATATTGCTCTTCATCACTCGGAAGCCTACCGAATAAATCTTTCATTGATACATCCTCGTACATCCGAAAAAACATTTATCACTGATCACCGACCGCCGGATATCATCCGAATCGCACTAACTCCGCTTTATTTGGGTTTTAAGGATATCGCAGACTTTTGTGAGCGGCTTATTGAAATTATTGATAGTAAAGAATACGAAAATCATTCTTCGGAGAAACTTGGCGTTATTTAATTGACTCGACTTTCTCTCGAAGAACTAAAAATTAAACGATGAAAAACTTACTTTTGGCAAGTCTACTACCTCTTCTGGCCTTCTTTCAACTTAGAGATTGTGAGGGCGGTAACCAACAAAACTCTGCCTATGAGGCCCCATCTGCCGATGAATTGGCGAAACTAGAAACCGCTTATTTTGCCAGCGGCTGCTTCTGGTGCGTAGAAGCCATTTACGAGAGTGTCAAAGGCGTTAAAGAAGTGGTTTCAGGCTATAGTGGAGGGTTTAAAAACAATCCCACTTACGAACAGGTGGGTCGTAAAACCACGGGGCATGCTGAAACTGTGGCGGTTTATTATGACCCTACCGTGGTCAGTTTTAAAACTTTGGTTGATGTCTTTTACGGTTCGCAAGACCCTACTACCTACGGACAGCGACCTGACTTTGGCGAGCCCTATCGTTCGATTATTTTCTATGAGAACGATAAAGAAAAGGCAATTGCTGAGGCGGCCAAGGAGGCTGTTCAAAAGAACTACTCAAAACCCGTGGTTACTGAAATTAAAAAGTTTGAGAAATTTTGGCCGGCAGAAGACTACCACCAGAATTACGAAAAACTGAACCCAAACCAGCCTTACGTAAGGTCAGTATCGGTACCGAGATTAAACCGTTTTAAAGAGAAGTTTCCTGAGTTGCTGAAGGAGGGAGAGAAACTTTAAATAAACAATATTCAAATTTCAGTTTTTTGATCCCTGATCATTGAAATTACATTACCGCACCATCACCTTCTTCCGAATCACAAAATCTCCGGACTGAAGTAACAAATTGTATTTTCCCGGGGCAAGGCCCTGAACTGGTATCTGTACTCGGGTTTTCCAAACGGAAAGCTGCGGTAGACTGAGGACATGCTTCCCGGCCGCATCAAAAAGGTCGGCTTTAAAATTTTGGTGTGACTCGTAACTTTCAAGATAGATTATTTCAGAGGCAGGATTAGGGTAAACAAAGACTTTGTCAAAGTCAGTTTCACTTACCGAAAAAGACAAACTATTTGACAATTCTGAAGAACAGGTAAGATCCTCTGAAATTCGACGAATTTCTCTGGCGGTATACCTAAAAGTGCCGGGCTCTGAAACTTTCAATACTTCCGTTTCCGAGTCCACCAGCTCTTCATCTCTGAACCATAAAATCTCTGTATCAGCCGATTTATCTAGGATCTGAATCCCTGATAAGCCCAAAACAGAAATAGTGGGCGATGGCGGGTTTTCTATTACTGTAAAACTGATTTCTGGAGATGATTGAGAAAAACACCCTTCACCATAGGATCCAATATAAGTAAGGTTTTGAGAGTTGGTGAGGCTTCTTTCCTCAAAGACAGAGCTATCTGACCAAACTACGGCGTTCCAGTCGCCCAAAGCTTTAAGGTTCAAACCGATGCCTGCACAAACCACAAAAGCCGTATCTGAGGTATGAACCCCGCCATTTGCTTCAACAGCCATATTTGTTACAAAATCAGGCTTTTCTTGTTTTTCAATGGTCAGAACAGGAGACTGATACTGGCATCCGATACTATTCTCGGCCAGGAAACTATATTGACCACGTTCAGAAACCTCGATTTGAGAAGTTGAATCCTCTGTATTCCATACAAAATTCTGATAATTGAGATCGGCAGTCAGCACGTCACTTTCATCAGGACAAAGAAGTGTTTTCTCAACTGTGGGAGCCGCCGGAGCATTAAAACGAATAGCTTCAATATTTACCGAGTTACTGAATTTCAAATTGTCGCCCTCAGTCCTCAATGCAGCATTCCATTGACCATTAGAAAATACTCGTTCCTGAGCTGTCTGGCCGTCGTTCCAGCGATATGCCGAATAACCTTCCGGTATTTTCAATTTTGCGGAGTTATTGTTTTCACAAAAGATCTCAAACTCCACAAGAGGATCTTCTAAAATGGGTTGACACTGCTCAAAAAAACTTTCGGTAAGCTTGCCTAACCAGGCATCCGCCAATAACCCAAGCCCTCTTACCTGAGCGGTATTTTGAAAATGAACGCCATCCGGTCTTGGAATTTGAAGGTTATCCGTGAAAGGTCCCTCAAAAATATTGAACCCCGGCTCATTGATAATTCGCGTTTGGGCATTGATCACGGCATCTGAAAGAAAACCTCCACTGTACGATACCTTTGAGAACATCCAGGCCACATTTTTGCCATAATCATTTCGGGTATTCTCAATAATCTCCTTGTAATACCCAAAAATCTCATCTTCCCGAGGGACCCCGGGAGAGGTATCTGTCTCGCCCTGATGCCATAAAACGGCTCTGACACCAAAAAGTGATGCATACTGCTGTAAACTTATTTTCAGGTTATGGTAAGGAAAGCCCAGCTTAAAAAAGTTTTGAAAGATGGCACTCAGTGTAAATTCATTTCTACTGGCCTGCCACCAGTTATAACTCAGCGTACCCGTTTCGGCTGAATTAAAAAACATAACGGGCACACCTAAACGATTCACCAAACTATCCCCGATTTCACCCCAAATCCATGGTGTGAGGCCGTTAGGACCAATATTTGAATTATCATCAAGATGAGAAAACTGCAATGGCAGCTGTGGATCGTAGGAGTCAGTGTTATTGTGAAAATCAGCACAATTCACCCGATCATCTTTGCTGCCTGTGCCACCATAATTAGGAACTCCCTGAGCATTCGATTGACCGGAAATCACAAAAACCTCACCGACCCCAACCTTATTGACCTGATTTTCAAAAACCACATCGCCATTGCTGAAAGCCCGTAACTCTAATCGATACCAGCCTCCCTTGATGGTCAACGATGACAAAACATAGCCCTTTGCCGACTGATTATCAATATTTTGCCAGGGCAATACCGCCGATTCTTCACTACCGGTATATTCAATTAGTCTGGCCTGCACACTATCAACTCTCTGACTTATAGCAGCAGAAATGTAGATTTTGCCCTGATTATTCAAATCTCTCTGAAATACACTCCGCTCTACTGGAAAGTGAATATCGAGCTGGGCTCGTGCGGATAAGGAAAGACCTATAAATAGAAAGGCCAGTAGTGATCTTTTCATGCAGATTTATTTGCTTCGCCAGTATGGATTTTTAGCCTCAATAAATTCAATTTTCATATTTGGGTAAAAACCCTTGAGCCATTCAGCACAATACTCCATGCCCAATTCTTCAGAGTCGGCATGCCCCATTACGATAAGGGCTTTATTATGCCCAAGCTCTATAGCATCCTGAACATAGGGCACCGTCTCCCATTCATTACTTTCCCCGACAATGAGCAACTCACAATCAGGATTGCCTAACATTCTGAAATGTGCACCCGAACCGGCAGCACCCAGTACCATACCCACTTTTGAGAATTTTGCTTCAGGATCGCCAACAATACGCATTGTTTTAGCACCAAACCGACTTTCAATGTCATTTACAATTTCAGAAAGCGTCATTTCAGGAATGGTATAAGTCCGATCACCATTATGGTATTTCTCCCAGCCAAAGCGGCCAATCACTCCTTCGTAAATCTGATCTGGTTTGGTGGCATGAATATGGTCATGAAAACGCCAAACCACCATATTATTATCTTTAATATATTTCAGCTTTTCTTCCTGAACCGGGTCACCAGCATGTGTTTCCAGATTATCAGTATGCGAATAGAAGGTGGGCTCATGGGTGATCACAAAATTCAATCCTTTCGCATGGGCTTTTTTGAGTACCTCCATGGTCGCCATAAAAGTAGTGGCGATTCCCGTCACTTCCGTTTCAGGATTTCCAGCCTTAACGTTATCTACTGTTTGTGAAGCCCAGTCTACCGTAACTTCTGATTTAATTTTTGCGATGACATCATTGACGGTTTGTTGCGAAAAGGATTTAAGACTCAGGCTTATCAGTGCCATTAAAAAAAGCTTTCTCATAGAAATAGGAAAAGGTTGAAAAACAAAAATAGCCTTATTTTGCTTTTACCGGCAAGCACTACCTTTTTTCTGATTTTATGGTCTTTATGGCCACCAGAGTGGCGATTGTGTGGTAGCCTCTCCCATATTGTACATGTCGCAATAATAACATTGACCTGATTTCCCACCCGGTTCATTGTCAAGCAAAAGACAAAGCTCTTTCAGGTTATTTTTTATGGCATAACTCAGAACGTCAGGGTCAAAAGTCCAGCGGGTGGATTTGCGTGACACCACTGCAAAGTAACCATTGACTGTCCAATCACTGTTAGTGGTTGTAAAGTTGGTATTCAGGCCGAAAGGAGGTTGATCAAAAAGTCCTCCCCTTTCATCCTGCTCCTTTAGTTCTTTCCAGAAATTATAATAGCCCTCTGAAATGATATCCTGATTCACGATACTCGAGAAATACCGGTAGAGGCGGTCATTACCCTGAGTTTGTAAAAAGAAGAGTTCCTGATCATACCCACCTCCGGCATCACTTCTCAAAACCGTATGATGTTGATAAAAGGCACTTCTCACCCAGCACATCACGCGTGTGGAACGCACCGTTTCAGCCAGCTCAGCCCTGTATATCCACAAAGGCTCAAAATTCCATTTATAATAGACCGGCTGCTGGCCGGCATGTTCGGGAACTCCCAAATTCAAGGTAATACCCTCAACGTTTTTGATCACTCTGTCACCGGATTCGTAGACATATTGAAGAGGGCTGACCTCCTTAATTGAAAAATCACCAAGCTTGTTCTGAGCCTCAGGCACAGACTCCCAGGAAGACTCAAAATGTTGTCCTTCTTTCAGGTCAACGTTCAACTGATATTTCATTTGAGGTTTGGCCTTGAAATCGGGCTCCAGCAGTTGGTATTGACCCGGAGCTTCATGATTCTCGGTATATGTAAAGGTTTGTCCAGTCTCATCTTTCAAATAAACACTAGCCCCCGTAACTTTTTTATCAGCAACGTTATTGACATTACTGGTTTCTCCCAATTTGACGGTAAAGTATCGGCCTTCTGAGGGAATAGCCAGCGTTTCATTGTATGACTGATTACTGATAAAACTTTCAATCACCAAACCTCTTTTCATATTGATGACATTGAAGTCATATTTTGACTGGCAACCGGTCAACAATAAAGTGAATGCGATGTAGTTAATAAATTTCAATGGTTTCTCAGAAATAGTTCAGGTTATTAGTTCAATCCCCTCATCGGGGGTCCTTGTACTTTTTAAGCCACCATTCGGGTGGATAGTTTAAAGAAGTGCCTCTGGGGTAAACTCTGCAATCCTTACAGGAGTCAAGACCTTCAGGATCAGGCTCATAATACAGTTCGCAAAAATGCAGGAGATCGTCTTCAATGGGGTAAGACAATTTTGACCTATCCAACTCCCAGCGGGTCATTTTCTCCTTAGTAACTGAAAAGTACCCATTGGTGCTCCAGTCATTATTGACGGCCTTAAAATTAGTAGTCAGCCCGAAAGGTGGCTGATCAAAAAGACCACCTTTCTCCCGCTGTTCGTTCAAGTCTTTCCAGAAATAATAAAACTCAGAACTCACGACATGCTGATGAATGAGTACGGTGAAATAATCATAAACCCGTTCATTTCTTGTGGTTTTAAGATTAAAGAGCTTTTTCGCGTATCCTCCGGTTCTATCCTCTAAAATCTCAGTGTCTTTTAAATAATTGGGGCTTGTCACCCAGCAATGTTTGCCTTCAGCTCCTTCTTCAGCCAGAGCCGCGGCGTAGGTCCACATGGGCTCAAAACTCCATAACAGATGACGGGTATTTCCCTTTTTATTTTCAGGAATATCGATGTAGACATCAATGCCATCCTCATCAATGATAACCCTCTCTTCGGCCTGATAGGCATAAACCTTTGTACGGACTTCATTGATGCTGATTTCACCCAATGCGTTCTCTTCTTGCGGTATTTTTTCCCAATCAGACTCAAACTGCTGCCCTGTACTTAACTGAACTTGTAATTGATATGAAATAAGGGGTTGTGCCTTAAATTCTTGATAGTTCAAAAGATATAAACCGGGATTTGAAACATCTTCTTCGTAACTCCAGGAATGCCCATCGTCATCTTTCAAAGTAACTTTGGCATCGGAGATTTTAGAATCTCTAATATTGTCAACATCGTTAGTTTCCCGGAGTAACACTGAAAAGTAACGCCCATCAGAGGGCACAGAAAGAGACTCCGTGAATGAAACATTACTTATCTGAGCTTCTATGACAATGCCTTTTTTTTGATTCAATACATTGAAATCATACTTCTCATTGCAAGACAAAAAGATCGTCAGCGTCAAAATGAAAGAGATTTTCCGCATGACTAATTGATTGAGAAATTATATGTAACCGAAGGAAATGCCGCTCCCAGAACCGATGTTTTAAAGGCCTGACCGGTATTGTCAAACCATATGGCATAGGCATTTTTACGACCGAGAACATTGAAAATAGAAAAGATCAAATCACCTGAAAAGAGCTGATCTTCCAGGTGTTTTCCTTTTATGGTTAGCGACAAATCTACTCTCAGATAGTCTGGCGTACGATAGGAGTTTCTTTCTGAGTAATTGTTTACCGACAAAATACCGCCGTAGGAGTATTTTGATATCGGAATGGTGATGGGCCTTCCACTGTTATAGGTAATGTTTCCTGATAAAGATGACCTTCCTCCGAGCTCAAAATTACTGACGACTGAAAGCTGATGAGGCTGATCAAAAGTCGATGGGTAGCGATTGCCATTATTGATAGCCTGACCTTCAAACTCAGACTTGAAAATTCGCCAGCTACGTGACCATGTGTAAGAAACCCATCCATTCACCGCCCCTCCCCTTTTTTTGACATATAACTCCACCCCATAAGCCTTACCAAGTCCCTGAGCCAAACCCTGTTCATAGGTTGGATTGAGTTTGAGATCAACACCCTCCAGATAGTCAAGAGCGTTAAATGTTTTATTATAGAATGCCTCTACTGATGTTTCAATCTTATTATCAGCCAGATTATTAAAAAAACCAAAGGAAAATTGATTGCTTCGCTGTGCTTTTAAATTATTACTGCTCAGTACCCAATAATCTATGGGAGAAGGACTAATCGTGGGTGAAACCTGCTGAATAAATTGCTGGGTTCTGCTGTAGCCCAATTTCACTGAAGAGCTTTCTGCGAACTTATAGCGAAGTGAAAACCGGGGTTCAAAACCACCCGAAGTACTGATAAGCTCATTGCGGGAATAGACTTTTGTTTCTGAAACTGAAGGCAACCTGCCATCCCGATCAGCGTAATCGAGTGTATAAACATTACCCGGCCCTAAGCGATTAAAATGAGCATAACGCAGTCCGATGTCAAACCCGATCCTTGGGGAAGGTTCAATAGAGGCTTCTGTAAAGGCAGCGGCCTCAAACCCCTTTTGAACATCAATGGAAGCAGGCACCCACCGGCTATTTTCGCCGAATGGTACAGAAGTGCCTGGTGTTAAATCGTATGTATGAGCAGAAAGACCACCGTACCATAGAATTTTCTCAGACAGATCATTATTGAGCTGAAAATTAGCCGAATGTACTATAACCTGGTTGTTATAATCAAAGCCAAAAAGCTCATCATCACTGAGCTCACCGCTTTTATAATCACTTCTCGCCAGAGTCAAATCAGCGTTGAGTTTTTCGTTGAATTCTTTATGGTAAGTACCAGATACATTTGCCGTACTCCATGAGTACGTGGAAGAGGCATTGAACCTGAAAGAGTCATAACTTCGATAGCCCGTGACACTCAAGGCATCCTTCTCCCCAATACTCAAAAAGAGCTTCCCGGTGAGATCATTAAATTTTGATGAGCTGTTTTGAAGTTCAATATTATCATACTTCTGAATAAGCCAGTCTGAGTAGGAACTTCTACCACTCAAAAGCAGCGAAGACCGTCCTCTTTTCAAAGGCCCTTCCAGACTTAAACGACTCGATACCAAACCTAATCCTCCACTGGCTTTGTATTCGTTCAGGTCGCCGTTTCTGGTCTGTAAGTTTAGAACCGAAGCCACCCTACCACCATATGCTGCCGGCCCGTTGCCTTTGATCAGTTCCACACTTCTGATAACATCCGGATTAAACGAAGAAAAAAAACCAAAGAGATGACTGGGGTTAAAAATGATACCTCCGTCTTGCAATATGAGGTTTTGACTCGTTTCGCCTCCTCTGACATTAAAGCCGGCCCCTAAATCGCCGGAAGATGTTACACCCGGTAAAGTAGTAATGCTTCTGATGGGGTCGATTTCACCCAGAAAAGTAGGAATCTGTCGAATGGTCTGAATACTCATTTTCTCAATTCCTGAGCGGTGATCGCTCACATTAGCGTCGATAGCTCTGGCTGTGACTTTGAGTTCATCCAAAAAGTTATTTCTGTTTTCCAACTCAATGGTCACTCTCTGAGAAGTACCTCCTTTCTGGCGTATGACAGCAATACTCTGTCTGGCCACTCCGGGATGTTGAATTTCAGCATACGAATAATCAGATTTGATTGCGATGGTAAAACCTCCTGCGGCATCTGTTGTAGTGCCTCTCTGACCGTCAGCAATGTACACCACAGCATCTGCAATGGGGCCAAAGTCTGATCTGTTCATCAATTGACCCGAAAAACGCTCCGAATTTTCGGGAATCACGAAAACTTGGGGGTTGCCTATGTCATCAATTAACCTTGACCGCAGCGAATTATCCAAAATAAGATAAGTGGTGGCATTCACTCTAAGATTGGAGTAAGTCGGAAACATATCCTCCACGAGATCGAAGAAATGTTTCTTTTGAAAAATTTCTTTGACAATCGTATTCTTTACCGCCTCATCATCAAAAATGAAATGAAGGCCAAACTCCTGATTCAGGCGATTGGCTACCTGGCCGAATGTCTTACCATTCTCAGTATCGGGTACGAAGAAGTTGGTTTTCTCATTTTGCCCAATAGTGAGAATCGGACATAGTAAGATTATGAGGACCAAAAAGCCCCTGGTTTTAGTTTGTTTGAAGATGCTCCGCATCGTGATGATTATTATTTAAAAGATTTCTTCTAAATAATTGTGTTGAAAACCATCACCGTGAAAGTACTCACGCAAGACTAAAGAAACACGAACTGACTAAAGTTTTTCCTTGAAAACCTCATAACCAAAGCTTTTGTGTAGCTCAAAGCTCCGATTTTCTCTCCAAACGCCAATAGAAGGTAAACCGACCCCATTGAAAGTGGTGGTTTTTACCATGGTATAGTGGATCATATCTTCAAAAACGAGTGTGTCTCCGATTTTCAAAGGTTCATCAAAGGCATAGTCTCCCATATAATCTCCGGCGAGACATGTCATTCCACCCATGCGGTAATTGTGTTTACCCGGCATATCGGTTTGATATGCTCCCTGAATTCTGGGTTTGTAAGGCATTTCAAGGGTATCTGGCATGTGAGCAGCGAAACTGACATCCAGAATAGCTACATTAACTCCCTGTGCATCGACGATATCAAGAACTTTGGAAACAAGTACTCCGGTTTCCCAGGCGATAGCCGAGCCCGGCTCCATGATGACCTCAATATTGTATTTCTCTTTCAGGCGTTTGATCTGCATAATGACGTGATCAAGGTTATAGCCCTGCCGTGTCATCAGATGCCCTCCGCCCATATTCAGCCATTTCACCTCATGCAGAAGATCACCAAATTTCTCTTCGACATGCACCAGTGTACGCTCCAAAACGTAGCTATCATTCTCGCACATGGTATGAAAATGTAGTCCCTCAATGCCCTCCGGCAGAGAATCACCTAAAGCATCGCGTGTAATCCCAAGACGACTACCAACAATACAAGGGTTGTACATATCAGTCTCTACTTCGGCGTATTGTGGATTTATCCGAAGACCCATTGAGATTTTGCGTTCATATTGATTCACCTGATTTTTAAACTGCTCATACTGAGAGAGTGAATTGAAAGTTATTTGTGAACTGTAGCTCATCATCTCATCAAACTCCTCTGGCTTGTAAGCAGGAGCGTAAGTATGGGCCAGACAACCCATTTCCTCAAAAATCAGCCTTGCTTCATTCAGACTACTGGCTGTAGCTCCTTTGAGGTATTCTTTCACCAACGGAAACATCTTATACATGGAGAAGCCCTTCAGAGCCAAAATAATATTGGCTCCGCTTTCGTCCTGTACGAACTTCAGCAAACTGAGGTTTTGCTTTAGCCTGCTTTCTTCTAATACATAACATGGAGATGGTATCTGTCTGTAGTCTATTGACATTTTCTGCTCTTTATAATCGTTTTGAACCATCTTCAGCCCTAAAGTGACCTCAATGGTAGGATTCGGCACAAAAATAAAGTCTCTGCCCCCAAAAAGAGCAGAGACCTGTCAATTTATTCAGTCAGACTTCAGGAATTGATTTTAAAAGTAAGCGGTAATGTGTATTTAACTCTGACCGGCCTGCCATTTTGTATACCTGCTTTCCACTTCGGCATTGCCTTTACCACCCTTTCAGCTTCTTCATCACAGCCAAAACCTATGCCTTTCAGAATCTTCACATCCGAAATTCCGCCGTTTTTCTCTACGATGAACGAAACCACAACCCTACCCTCTATTCCATTTCTGCTAGCGTTATCAGGGTATTTCAGGTTTTTACCTAACCACTTATACATTTTAGACATACCGCCCTCAAACTCAGGCATCACCTCAGAAATCACCATTGGCTCGTCTACTTTAAGAGCCGGCGGTGCCGGAGGCTCCGGTGCAATAACATCACCGGGAATTTCAATTGGTCCAGGATTAGCAAAGGAGCCCTCCACAGGTGGACCGTCTATTGTTTCATTTCCGATCGCAGAAATTTTCAGTTCCTCTTCTGTTGGTACTCCTTTGTCATCTTCGGGTTCATTATTTTGCACAGGAGTCACTTGGGGCGGATTTTGAACCTGTTTGACTACTTCTTGTTTGGGCTTTTCAACGATAGCCTTTTCAGGTGGATCCTCAACATCCTGTAATGACTCCGTTATTTTATCCAGTTCAACAATCTTGTAGATGTGACCAGTTTTGGGCTCAATGGGTTTCATTTTATTTATCACAAAACTGCTTAGAAAAACAGTGATCATAGATAAGGACCCAATAACAGCGGCTTTGGTAAGATTAGCCCTGTATTCTTGCCTCATGGCATAGGCTCCGTAGGCCTTATTGCGATGCTCGAAAACGATATCGTCAAGGCTCATTTGAATTTTCTTTTTCATTTGTGAAATGTGTTAGAATAAAAAGAAAACCCCTGTCAAAATTTTCAGAATAGTGTTCAATCAACGAATCAGACAGGTTGCCGGCATGATTCTAAGATCAAGTTAAATGGAATATTTGAATGGAAAAAGCTTTTAACTAAATTTTTAGTTATTGTAGTTGTGACACTTCATTCGAGCAAAGGAAGTTCACAACATCCCAATTATTATTTTAAAGCACAACTCCTAAGATTTATAAAATTCAGTCATAATAAAATCGGTTATCACAAGAAAAAGCAGTAAACCAGTCTTCTGAAAACTTCTTTTTCACTGTCCATTGTTTCCAGAATGAAACATAATGGAGTAAAAATATAATCGTGCAATTGGACTAACAAACCACGGCTATCTTATTAAAAAACAGTTACTCTTTCCCCTCTTTTGGTGATTTTGGCACGGCATTTATCACCCAAAAAAGCTTTTTCTAATGTGCCAGAACGCTTACAGTTCTAAGGTTTTAGTCTGATTATTAATTATCCAAAAAATTATTACCTAACCCTTTCAATACATTCATCATGTATCCTCAATAAAAAGATTCGATGTACGTATTAAAGAATTGTAAATGCAAATTATATTTTTCACTATACCGTTAAATAGATATTTTATTCTTAATTAGCACTTTTTACATGTTATATCTTCTGTATAACAACTGTGCTGGCACAAAAATTGAAACACTCATTACCATAACAATAAGCATTAATCACCTTGAGATCTTACCTTACATACACCCTGATTATTTGTACTTCTTTTGTCGGAAGTATGAACCAAGATTTATTCTCTTCATCATTTAATGAAAAACCGGATTCGGCATTTACTCATTTGATGAACCTGGATCTTAACTATTCAGTGAAGGAATTGACTAAAAAATATTCGTCAACAGAAAAATCAGATGATTCTACATCAGATGATGATAAAAACAAAGTTTCAAATCAGGCTACAGAAAAAAAGAAGACTATTACCAAAGTGGAATTCTCGAAAGAGTCTAATAATCAAGCTGCAAGCCATTTGACAACCGAAGCAAAAGTAGCGGCAACGGCTACCATCTGCATGCCTTTCAATATTGTCAAAACGAAGTAATGAGTTATAACTCTTAAGCAAACCGCAGTTATGCTTTCATAGGGCTCCGGCCCTATTTCAAGATCTCGGTCATCACTGATAATTCATTGTTCAGGTAGTGTGTCAAGACTGAGTTTTAGTATAGAATTGAGGGGCCAGAAACGAACGATTACGCTTTATACAAATTCAATCACAATTCCGAACTTACCTGCTTTCCTTCATTGCTGAACAAAACGTTAAACAGTTCACTAAATAAAAGAGTACCTATCAAAGGTACTCTTTCATCTTTTAAACCCTTCATGAGTTTTTAGCTATCCTTTCGGCTTCTGTTATGGTTCGTACTCAATTATATCGTAATAAATACTGATTGATTCTTTAGATCGAAACTCTCTCCGTTCTTTTCCCGCGTCTGAATTCTCCCGGAGAGACACCACTTAACTTTTTGAACCAACGGTTAAAATAGCTTTGATTAGAAAAAGATAGCCTGTGAGCGATATCTGAGACAGAATCGGGCTTCGATATTAAAACTTTCTTGGCATGATCCAGTTTAATGATGTTGTAATAGCTGATGATACTCGCACCATAGAAATCTTTGAAGGTATTACACAGTTTTGTCTTGCTCATGCCAAATTTCTCAGAAAGTGAGACCAAATCAGGAGTCTCTCCCTCGACATTATTTCTAAGATGCTTTTCCAAGCCGAGTATAGTTTCCAAATCTCTCTCAGGCATAACCTTACCTCTCGAGTTTGGATCAAACCTCAGACAATGAATTGTTTCAAAAAAGCCACTTAAAAAAGTGTAGAGCTCACCTAATTTTTCAAGTCTTTTGGCACCTTTAATCTCCGATTCATGGAATTCTTTCAGAATTTCAAATAATTCATTGATATCTATATGGCTACCTGATATAATCAGATGAGATAACCGGCTTTTGAAAACGAAAGGGATATTAAAAGTTTCAAAAAATTTATCCGGCAAGATTTCCGCAAGCCATTTTTTATTGAGAAAAATAAAATCAAGACGACAATCCTCTCCTTCGACGATAGTAAATTCCGGGATCTCGTTCAGTTTGGTTGTAACGTAGTGAATTACACCTTCTCCTTCATCATTCTCCGGCTTATTCTCTTCCCAATCTTTAAAAGTGAGTTGATCTTCTATACCGAAATGGATTGTGCCATGCCCATTTGACCTGCAGAAAATAATGGTAAGATACCGTTCTTCTTCGTTACCTGGGTCAAAAACAAATCTGGTTTTTTCATTAAAACTGAACTCCGCAAAGAGGTGCTTCAAATCAAAACCAACTCTTTCAAAACTCATCCAACCCGTGCCAAACTTATCCTTGAGTTTGAAATGCGAAGGCTTTTCCTTTTCAACCTCAAAAGAATGCAAAAAGTCACACCAAAGATCAGATGGTGTTTTTGTGATCAAATTGAGTTCTCTCATGACCAATTTAAGTTTTAAGTGTATGAATTACAGTTATTTTTTTAATAGCTGTGTCTGGAAACGAATATACGTAAATAAGAATTAACGCCAAAAGAAAAAGGCTCTCAAAAGTTGAGACTTATGGTCAAAAGAAAACATTCAAAATCGTACATTTTTATTTTCAATATGTTCACAAAAGACATCATAACTTACTGATGGTATTGGCTTTGAAATAGTGTTTGAAAAAAATAAAATACTATGAAAACACTATTGCCTGTTCTTTTTATGGCTGCCCTATTTTTTGGCCATATGGCAAACGCCCAGACTATTGAAACTAACGGCCTATGCTCTGACCCGATCGTCGGAGCCGGTACATTTGTTAACCAGGCCCGTACTGCCGGCATCAACCTTCTTGGAGGTGTTTCGAGTGCCGGAAACGCTATTGATGGAGATCTTACGAACTATGCCGATATGCAACTCGGAGTATCGCTTTTAGGAGGTGGTTCAGCACTTTCCATTAAAGACTCTGTTTTTACATACCCGGCTGGTAACAGAGTCGGTGTAATAATTCAGCCTGTTGGTGGTATCTTATCTGCAGATATCATTGACGCAATTACCATCAACCTGTACAATGAAGATGTTTTAGTGCACTCGGCCACTACCGGAACAGACTTGATTTCCTTAGGCGTTCTGGATAATAATGCCGATTTGCACAGAATTGGCTTTACAGCCTCCAGCGATTATGACGAAATACAAATTATAGTTAGCAGTACACTGTCTTTACTTTCAGGATTTAGGGTTTATAACTTTTTCGAAGAACCTTTAAGTTGCCCCATAGATTGTATCAATCCAATAACAGTTTCAGACGGGGCTTCTATCTCAGCCTCCCGAACCGGAATAAGCGGAATTTGTATCGGCTGCTCGGTAAGTAATTCCGCAAACGTAGTTTCAAATGACACTACCGATTTTGCAACAATAACTCAAACTGTCGGAATTGGAGCAAGTGGATCCATTGCTGTAAATACAGGCACAACAAACGCAGCCGGAACCGAAGCGGGTTTTGCTCTGGCTCCGGCCTCAGGGCTACTGGATCTGGCCGCTCTCTCAAATATTCAGATCTCTACTTACCTGGGAGGCACAATACGTGAAACCTATTCAGGAGGTTCGTTACTCGTCAATGCGTCGGTGCTTCCAGGTTCTAACATCCAAACCTTGGCTTTCAAAAGCTCTCAGTCATTTGATGAAGTAAGAATCACGGTTTTTGCAACTCTTTCATTACTGAGCAATGTCAATGTTTATTATGGTTTTACCCGAATAGACAGCGATGGTGATGGAATCTATGACTGTATGGATAATTGTGCAGGTAACGATAATTTTGACAACGACGGTGATGGTATTCCTGACAGCTGCGACCCTGATGACGATAATGACTTATTGACCGATCTGGAAGAAACAAATACGTACTTTAAATCCATTTGATGGGGATACCGACGACGATGGACTCACGGATTATCAGGAGGTTAATGGAGTGGCCCCTCTTTCTGCCAGTACAGACCCTAACCTGGCCGATTCTGACCTTGATGGTATTCAGGACGGAACTGAAATTGGTCTTACCAACGGAACCAAGTATACCGACCCGGGAATTTTTGTTCCTGATGCAGACCCTCTTACAACTACAGACCCGAATCTTTATGATACAGATTCGGACGGACTTTCAGATGGTGCAGAGGATGCAAACTTAAATGGTCAGATAGACTCTGGTGAAAGTGACCCCAACGACCCTTGTGATCCTAATCCATGCCAAATTGATTTAAGTTTAAGTCAGTCTGTTAATGTATCTCTCGCCGAAATTGGAGATACACTTACCTTTAGTTTAACACTTGTCAACGAGACTCCCGCATACCCTGCTACAGGCGTTATGGTTCAAAATTACTTCGATGACAAAGCGGCTTATACCAGTCACTCGGCACCTTCAGGCACTACATTTGACCCGGTCTTGGGTATCTGGTCAATTGACTCCGCAGCCATCAATACCACCGACACTGTTACTCTGGAAATTTCAGTTATTGTTCAGGGATCTGGTGTTATTTCAAATTCAGCTGAAGTGATAGCCGCTGACCAAACTGACCTTGACTCAACTCCCGCAAATGGTATTAAATCAGAAGACGATTACAGTACCTCCTGCTCCAGCGTGCCATTTAGTATTTGTTTTGGTGATTCCGTAGTTCTTGTCATTGACTCAAGCTATTCCTCATACCAGTGGAATCTGGATGGCAACCCTATACCCGGTGCAACTAGCTACAGCTATTTTGCAAGCACTCCAGGCGAATATACGGTTGACATAAATGGTAGCACGGGTTGTGAATCAGGCTTATGCTGTCCTTTCATTCTTGAGGGCGGTATTGAGTTCGACCTGACTATTTCAGGTACCTCTCAGGTATGCAGCGGAGATACTATAGAATTAACCTCGGGTACAGTGGGGGGAACAATCGTGAGTTATCTATGGATAAGGCCCAATGGTACAACAAGCACTGACACCAATCTGGTCATTGCCAATGCCACCCAGGCAAATAATGGGATTTTCACTCTCATCGCTACTTATGAAAGTGGTTGTGTAGTCACCGAAACATTCAGCGTTATCGTTAATCCGGCAGTGGTTTCCGCTAATATTATCGCCCTTTGCAATAATAACGGAACGGCAAATAATGACACTGACGATATTTTCAGCTTTAATGTCAACCCCGTTGGTGCTATTGCCAATACATACAGTATTACGGGAACCGGCATCTCCGACACAGGCTTATCATTCGGTGGCCCCTCTCCGGTCATAGGGCCTTTCAATATTGCAGATGGTTCTTTTAACATTACCATCCAGGACGAAGTAAGCCTCTGCAGCCTTGAGGTTACCGTTACACCACCTGCGACTTGTTCCAGCTGTATTAAACCAATTTGTATTCCGATACAAATTGTAAAAAATAACTAATTGAATCTTTCAATAGGATAGTTACATTCAATTCGCTTTTTGATCCGAAAAAGGTCGCTTACTGAGCGACCTTTTTTTGTTTTTCCCATAAAAAAGGCACCCTTATAAGGTGCCTTTTCACATCTTATGTTAATTCATTAATCTCAATACTCATGTGGCAGAGCTCCACCAATCTGCTCGTTCCAAGGTAAACCATGCGTATTAAGCTTTTCCATAAATGGATCAGGGTTTAACTCTTCGCAGTTATAAACTCCGGGCTTCATCCACTCCTCATTCGTTAGCATCAGCATCGCTCCGATCATGGCTGGCACACCAGTGGTGTAAGACACCGCCTGGGAGCGAACTTCTTTATAGGCTTCAGAGTGGCTGCAGTTGTTCCATACATAGTAGGTCTGTTCTTTACCATCTTTAATTCCTTTGATCTGACAACCGATAGAGGTCTGACCTGTGTAATTTTCTCCCAATGAATCCGGCGGTGGAAGAACAGCCTTCAAAAACTCGAGAGGCACTACGTCCATTCCCTGAAACTTGATGGGCTCAATGCTGGTCATTCCAACATTTTGAAGCACCTGAAGGTGAGTAATATAAGCCTGCCCGAACGTCATCCAGAAACGTGCTCTTTTCAGGGTCGGGAAGTTTTTCACCAAAGATTCCAGCTCCTCATGGTACAGCACATAAGATTCTCTCTCACCGATATTCGGATAGTCAATCGGCTTATGAATGCTCATTGCAGGAATTTCTTTCCACTCGCCATTCTCCCAGAAACGACCCGGTTGAGTTATCTCACGAATGTTGATTTCCGGGTTAAAATTAGTAGCGAAAGCCTTTCCATGATCACCTGCATTGCAATCTATGATATCCAGGTAATGCATTTCATCAAAGTAATGCTTATTGGCATAAGAAGTGAAAACCTGAGTTACACCCGGGTCAAATCCACAACCTAGCAAGGCCATTAAACCTGCTTCTTTGAACCGATCCTGATACGCCCACTGCCAGCTGTACTCAAATTTAGCCACATCTTTTGGCTCGTAGTTCGCCGTGTCCAAATAATGAACCCCGGTCTCCAGGCAAGCATCCATGATGGTCAAGTCCTGATACGGAAGAGCCACATTGATCACCATTTTCGGACCGAAAGATTTGATTAGGGTTACCAGTTCAGGAACATTATCCGCATCTACACCGGCGGTTTGAATATCTACGCCGTGCATCTCTTTGATGTCTGCGGCTATTTTGTCACATTTTGATTTTGTTCTTGAAGCCAGCAAAATACTGCTGAAAACTTCGGAATTAATGGCACATTTATGAGCGACCACTGTTCCTACGCCACCGGCTCCAATAATGAGTACTTTTGACATTTTTGACTTTGTATTTAGTTAATAACACCCTGACATTTGTTTGATGTCAGACATTTGATGTTATCGGTTTATTTCCTTTTGCAAAGAAAAGGGAAAATGACTGTTGTCTTAAAAAGGATGGTGAGTTTTATTACTAAATGAGATGTAGGTTTCCTTTTTCTTAAAAAAAATCGTGGCACGACTCCTGTTCTTTTGAGGTTCGTCATGCCACGATATTCTACAATTTCTCAATTTTTAAACGCTTGCCAAATCTATGGGTAGTTTTCTCAATCGCTTACCGGTAAGATTGAAAATAGCGTTGCCCAATGCCGGGGCAATTGGCGGCAAGCCCGGCTCTCCTACCCCACCCGGATGTTCCATATTCTCAACAATATGAATATCAACTTCAGGCATTTCTGCAAAACGCATGAATTGGTAATTATGGAAATTCTGCTGATCACATTTACCGTTTGAGAATGTAATTCCTCCTTTAACTGCCGCCGAAAGTCCCATAACGATATTTCCCTCTGTCTGAGCTTTTACGTGATCAGGGTTTACATGCATACCGCAATCGACGATTGACGTAACTTTGACCACTTTTAAACCTTCATCTGTTTTGGTCAATTGAACCGCGGCAGCACTCATGGTCTCAAACGAACGGAACATCGCAATACCACGAACGTGTCCATCAGGCAAAGCTCCCTGCTTTTCAAGAACCTCCTCAAGTTTTGCAATGACCTTTAAATCTCTCGGCGAGTTTTTCAATAGCTCTTTGCGTGCCGCAATCGGATCCTTTCCAGCTTTGTGAGCCATCTCATCGATGAAACACTCCTGCCCCCAGCCGAAATTTGAGGCATAAACAGAACGCCACCAGAGAATTGGAATCTGCGTTTTCACCCGACTGTAAGTGAGTTTATGTACCGGGAAATTGTATTTGTGATTGTCTTTGCTAAGCTCACCTCCTATCCAGCCATCGGCCTGATACGGCATTAACCCGCCCCAGTGCTGACCCATGATTGACTCACCAACTGCATGATGACTCAACGCAGCCAGAGAATTTCCACGACCAATAACACCCTGCATTTTACTCAACATGGCCGGTCTGTATGGACCCTGCGACATATCTTCTTCCCGCGACCAAATAACCTTAACCGGTGCCTTCATTTGGCGGGAAAGGTCAACAGCCTCTTTCATAAAGTTCATGAAGGCTTTTCTACCAAAAGAACCGCCAAGTAATTGCGGATGGATTTTCACTTTATCAGGAGAAATGCCTAATAACCCGGCTGTTTCACTTAAAGCTCCATCTGGCCCCTGAATCGGTGCCCAAACGTCGACTGTTCCGTCTTCTTTAACATGAGCCGTAGCATTAACAGGCTCAATGGCAGAATGCGATAAGAAAGGCGTCTCATAAATGCCCTCTAATTTATTTTCAGAAGCGGCATAAAAAGCATTGAAATCTCCATCTTCTTCAGAGTTGATTCCTTCGCCCTTGGCAGCCTCATACATATCGCTCACGTATTTGTCTGTATTGAGCGTCTTCTTCAAGTCACCGTCATCCCATTTGATATCAAGGAGTTTGGCTGCTTTTTGAGCACTCCAATAGTTATCTGCCACAACGGCCAAAGCTTCGGTATCTCCCCCCGGATAATAACTTTTGGTTTTCAAAACCTCTTTAACTCCAATGACCTTGCGGGCAGCAGAATCATCAAAACTGATCAATTTACCCTGAACTGATGGTGGGTGAATGACCGAAGCATACAGCATACCAGGCACCTCCACATCTATCCCGAAGACTGCTTTACCCGTTACACGATCAGGCACATCAAGACGCTTATTGAATTTCATCAAGTACCTGAAGTCAGCCGGATCTTTGAGTTTTGGATTCTCGGGCACAGGAAGTTTGGAAGCCGCTTCAGCCAATTCGCCATAGCCCAAACTCTTGTTTTGACCTTTGAGAATGACTTTGCCATTTTCGGCATAGCATTGATCGGTACTTACACCCCATTGATTGGCCGCGGCTTCGATCAACATTTCCTTGGCTGAGGCTCCCGCTTTTCTGAGGTTTGTCCAAAGTCCACGGACAGTACTGCTACCTCCTGACTGCTGTGAACCATATTTGCGACGGCCATCAGACTGAATCAGGTTAATATCTTTCAAATCTATTTCCAGCTCTTCCGCAATAAGTGAAGGAACAGCCTGAGTACTACCCTGCCCCATATCCGGGCGGCTATTCACCAAGGTTACGATTCCGTCAGTACCAATAATTACGAAGGGATTAATCTCCAGCTCAGCAGCAGCAACAGTGAGTTTTTTCACTCCGGCCGCATGGCCCAGTTGATTCACACCCAGCACCAAACCAAGCCCTCCGAGTGAAGACAATTTTATAAAGTCTCTTCGAGTATTTACATTCTTCATCATTTCTTTCTTTAGGGTTTGAATTAACGTTTTCCAATATCATCCTTGGCGGACTCACCCGCGGCTCTGTGAATAGCCTTTCTGATACGGTCATAGGTTCCACAACGGCAAAGATTACCGTTCATATAAGCATCAATGTCTTCATCAGTAGGTGAAGGATTATCTTTCAAAAGAGCCACGGCAGACATGATCTGTCCACTCTGGCAATAGCCGCATTGCGGTACCTGTTCTTCTATCCAGGCCTCCTGCACAGCAGAAAGTGTTTCTGGTGTACCCAGACCTTCAACGGTTGTTATCTTTTGCTTTTTTGAGATATTACCCACCGGCATCTGGCAGCTTCTGATAGCCACCCCATCTAAATGAACGGTGCAGGCCCCACACTGGGCGATTCCGCAGCCGTATTTAGTGCCTTTTAGCCCTACGAAATCACGAATAGCCCAAAGAAGAGGCATGTCTTCTTCTGCTTCAAACTTGTAGGTTTGGTTATTGACGTTAAGATTTATTTTAGCCATAGTTCAATAGTTTATGCTCCAAATATACAAATATAAGGAGGTTTAGAAAGGTTGAATTCTTTTAGAAAGCGTTGCTTAAAGGCTTATTCGAATACTATCTAAGCGTCGATTTTGGATGGGATCGATCAAAAGACGGGCACTATCTCTGGCCAGACTGTCCATCACAAATTGCAACGAATCTGAAATAACCTCAGGCTCATAACAATAAACCGACTCGGTGTAGTCCTCCGGTTTTGGAAACTTACCCTTTTTATATTGGGTGTTTTTATCTGCATAAACAGCTTTCATATAACGTCCAAAAATAGGCAAAGCCGCCCGGCCTCCCTGGCCATTGGCATTTGTAAAATGAATGCGATTATCCTCACAGCCTACCCAAACTCCGGTGACCAGTCCGGGTGTGATTCCCATAAACCAGCCATCGCGGTAGTCATTGGTGGTGCCTGTTTTACCTCCGATTTCATTGCCCTCGGCAACGCCATAAGAATAAAGCCTCCTGGAAGTACCTCCACCCACTTCTACAGAACCGCGAAGCAAGAAAGACATTTCATAGGCGGTATGAGGCTCAAGCAACTGTTCCATTTTGGTCTCGGATTCGTAAACTACCTCTCCTTCCTTATTTTCAATTTTTGTCAGAATGACGAGATCACCTCCCTGACCAAGGTTGACAAAAGGAACGTAAGCACGGGCCAATTCCTCGAGACTAATATCGCTGGTACCCAATGCCAGTGAAAGATTTGCATCAAGATTTGAGCTGATGCCTAACTTTTTAGCCGTTTCAATCACCTTGTCAACCCCAACGCTTTGCAACATACGTATAGCCACAGAATTCACACTTCGGCCCAAAGCTGTACGCATAGGCATCGGAGCGTAAGAGAATTTGCCGGAGGAGTTCTTCGGTTCCCAATTGGCAGACTCTCCGTTAATGACTGTTTTGATTGAAAAAGGCTCATCTACCACCAAGGTGCACTTATCAATACCATTTTCAATGGCCGATGCATACACTATGGGCTTAAAGGCACTACCTACCTGACGTTTGG
The DNA here is from genome assembly GCF_001306455.1 of Jiulongibacter sediminis. Lineage (GTDB taxonomy): Bacteria > Bacteroidota > Bacteroidia > Cytophagales > Spirosomataceae > Jiulongibacter > Jiulongibacter sediminis. The sequence continues at coordinate 1,212,879 of NZ_LGTQ01000005.1, forward strand.
CCTGTGCTACGTGATCGTATTTGAAATAATCAAAATTACTGCCGCCTACCCACGCTTTAACATGCATATTGGAGGCGTCAACACTCAATAAACCCGCCTGAAGAAACTGAGCCACGGTTTTGATAGAATCAATAGCGGAAATGGTAATTTCCTTTTCGCCGCGATGCGTCAAAATACGGGTGGCATGCGGTTCAGCCATTTTTACTCTGATCTGGCTATCATTCAAACCTGAGCTTTTCAACCGCTTATAAACCTCAGAATTCTCAATCAAAGAATTCAAGGTTTTTTCAGCGGGCATCAGCGGCAGTTCCTTCTCCTTAGGATGCTCCCTTTTGTATTCGGCTTTTTCTTTAGCTATCTGACGATCAAACCAGAATTTATAAGAACCTTGCTCGGCAACGAACAGCTTCTGCAGCTCCACCAAATGCTCTTCAACAGCCTTTTCAGCCATTTCCTGCATAGTATAGTTGATGGTGGTGTAAACTTTCAATCCATCGGTGTAAAGATTGTAGCCGTTTTCATCACACCATTTTTCCAACACTGGCCTCAGCATGGTTCTGAAATAAGGAGCTTTGGAGTGCTCTTTCACCACCTCGGTAAGTTTCAGTCCCAGAGGCTGTTGCAGGGCTTTATCGTATTGCTCCTGATTGATTTTTCCGTAGCGGAGCATTTGTGATAAGACCACATTTCGTCTATCCAGAGCTCTTTCAGGATGGCGTTTAGGGCTGTAATAGCTTGTTCCTTTGAGAATACCAATCAACAGAGCCGATTCGTGTAAACTTAGATCTTTAGGCTCTTTTGAGAAAAAGTGCTTGCTGGCCAGTTTGATTCCATAGGTGGTGTCTCCAAAATCCACGGCATTGAGATAGAGGGCCAGAATTTCATTTTTCGTGAAAAAGAAGTCCATTTTAATGGCTACATCCCACTCCTTGAGTTTGGCAATAATGGTTCTTACCACCGGAATGTACCCCAGTAAACCCTGAGATCTGTCTCTCCGGGTTTTATAAATATTTTTCACCGCCTGCTGATTGATGGTACTCCCTCCTCTGGTGTCTCCCGTAAGTGTGGAGAAAAACATACCAGGAAGCGACCGTAAATCAAGTCCGTTATGCTGATAAAATCTTATATCCTCGGTCGCAATGAGAGCGTCAATGGTGAGTGAATCAATCTCTGAGAAGTCAACTGGGTTTCTGTTTTCGAGATAAAATTGACCTAAAACCTGCAGGTCTTCTGTCAAAACCTGAGTAGGTACCGAAAGTTTGGGGTTACGGGCCTCTTTCATGCTGGGCATTCCCCCAAAAAGCCACAGGAAATTAAGCTCAAGGGCAATAAAAAAAAGAACAATCAAAGTAAATATAGCCTTGGTGGTTAACAGAATTCTTTTTCTTTTACCCGCTGCTTTAAATTGATCTTTATCAAAAACAAGTTTTTTCCAGAGCTTTTGAGTACCTGACAATCCCTTTTTGACATATTCATGATTGACAAAATCATGATAATAAACTTTCAACTTTGACCAGTCCATTCTAAAAATTTTGCAAAGTTTGATGAAATAAATTAATACTAAGTCTGAAACCCATCGATTTAATTACGCAGTTATCAAAAAGGTCGTTTATCCCACGAATTGTGGTTATGAGAGCCGGACACTTCTCACTAAATTTACCTCAACTTTATCAATTAAAAAACATGACCGCTGATTTCAGAAGCGATACTATTACAAGACCAACACCTGCTATGCTTGAGCAAATGCTAGGAGCCAAAGTAGGTGATGATGTTTTTGGCGACGACCCCACCGTGAACGCTTTGGAAGAAAAAGTTGCTCGACTTTTCGGGATGGAGGCTGCCCTTTTTACAGCCTCAGGCACCATGGCCAACCAACTAGCCATAAAATGCCAGACCCAGCCGGGTGAAGAGGTTATTTGTGACGAACTTTCACATGTATACCTTTATGAAGCAGGAGGTATTGCCGCAAATGCCGGATGTTCTGTAAGGCTTCTTCATGGCGATCGTGGAAGAATTACAGCCGATATGGTCAAATCAGCCATGAAAACAGAAGATATTCATTTTGCTATGCCCACTTTGGTTTCTTTGGAAAACACCATGAACAAAGGTGGCGGTGCGATTTATAATTTTGAGGAAATAAAAAAAATCAGTTCTCTCTGTCAACAAAATGGTCTCAAACTCCATCTTGACGGAGCTCGACTTTTTAACGCTCTGGTAGAAACCAATGAAACGCCTGAAGACTACGGGCAGGTGTTTGACAGCATCTCGGTGTGTTTGTCAAAAGGTCTCGGGTGCCCTGTAGGCTCCCTTTTAATTGGCTCTAAATACTTGATAAAAAAAGCACGCAAGCAACGCAAAACCTGGGGTGGTGGATGGCGTCAGGCTGGCATTTTGGCTGCAGCAGGCATTTATGCTTTGGATTATCATGTGGAAAGACTCAAAGAAGATCATCGTCGTGCCAAAGAGCTGGGAGAGATACTTAAGCCTTTACCTTTTGTAAAATCAGTCTACCCAATCGAAACGAATATTGTGATTTTTGAACTTCAGGATAGTATTTTAGCGACGGATTTCGTTAGAGCTTTTGAGAAAATAGGTATTAAGACTGTAACCTTTGGAAAACATTTGGTTCGTTTTGTAACTCATCTTGAGATAACTGATGACCATCTTTCAATAGCCGAAAAGGCCTTAAAAAATTAGACTTTGCGTAAAACCCTGTTCTTCCTTCTTGCTTTCCCTCTTTTTTTACAAGCACAAGAATTGCCTGAAAACAGTTTAAAAGTAAATCTGGCCAGTGCTGGCTTTCAGCTTTATTCTGTTCAATATGAGCGAATGCTGGGCTCTAATTTTTCCTTCAATAATACCTTTTTCTACCGTCCGTTAAAGAGCATACCCTTTGGAACAACTGCAGATAAGGTTGCAAAAAAGCACGGCTTAGGTGTCACTGGAGTTGATTTTGAATACATTTTCGTCGACCTCGCTGAAATGGGAGTTAAGGGTTATTCCCCAGAGCTTCGATATTACTTCGGAAAGAAAAAGAACAGAGCGTTTATAGGATTTTTTGGTCAGTTTGAAGACTTTGACGCCAAAATTCCTGCCTCTTTGGAGGTTCAATATGATGGTCAGACAGTTGAGCTCTCAAAAGTCCCCATCGCTTTTGATATCAGAACGATCTCAGGCGGTATTTTGGTTGGAAAACAGTTTAATCTTGGAAAGAGACTGAGTCTGGATGTCGTTTTGATTGGCCCTCACTTAGGCAAGGGTCAAAAGGTTTACGCCACAGTGGAACAAAGCCTGCTTTCAAGGCTTGATGAAAACGAGAAAAACTATCTTAAAGGCAAAATTATTGACCGTTCCAAACTTAATACTGATTATTACTCTGTAACCGTTGGCGACGAAAAAGCCGAAATCAATGCCTTCCAAAAAGTGCCTTATGTTGGTTTAAGAGGACTTGGGTTTAACTTAGGGTGGCGGTTTTAGTATTTAATCAAAGATTCTCCTCAATAAACTCTACAACCTTATTAATAAAGGCGTCATCAGAAAAGCCGGGGCCGCCGTGTGTATCATTCGGTAGAATTTCAATGACAGTTCTGACGCCAGCCTCTTTTAGTTTTAGCCAAAGTTCAATGGATTGATTAATAGGTACCTGTGGATCTTGGTTACCATGTACAATGAACATAGGCGGATCGCTTTGATCGACATGAAAGACCGGACTTGCCAATTTTGCAAGATCAGGAACCTGATCAAGTGGTTTTCCTAAAAGTAAAGCCAAAGCCGGAGCTCTGACGCTCACGCCATGCGGAGTTGATTGATTAAGAATCGTTGTAAAGTTTGTCGGGCCAAAAAAGTCAAACGTCAAATTGACATCAGAGCTTTCGCTGAGATAATCTCCCAAATTACCTTCCAAAGCCTCGTTTCCATTCGTCAGACCAGCTAAAGCTACCAGATGTCCACCGGCAGATGATCCCCAAATGATTATTTTATCTTTTTGAAAGCCGTATTTTGAGGCATTGCCACGCAAAAAACGAACGGCAGCCTTGATATCATGCATCATCGCCGGAAAAGGTGCTTCTACTGAAAGCCGGTATTCTATGCTAGCCAGAGCGAAACCCCTTTTCAGCAAATCCAGTGGCGGATTTTCTTTACTACCCGAGTGCCAGGCACCACCATGTACCCAGACAATCATTTGTGGATTTGCAACGCCTGCAGGCAAATAAATGTCTAATCCAAGGTCTCTTTGAGGTGTTTCGGCGAAGATGAGGTCTTTAAACTGCTGAGCTTGGAGAACCTGACAACTCAGAAAAAGGCCTAACAAAAAGAGCTTTCTGAACATAGCTGGACTTTAAATCAAACCTCAATTTAAGCTTAATTCAGAATTTTATTCAACTCCGCCCACATATCATCCTGAAACTGAATACCCGTTTGGCTGGCATCCGGACTTTCACCCATTCTTACTATGATCAGATTTCTGGAGGGTACAATATTTAACTGCTGCCCGTTTTTGCCCATAGCCGCGAACATATCTTTTGGAGCGTTCGGAGTGATCCATCGTTTAAACACAATCTGAGCACCCGGCACCATTCCAGTGTCTTTGCCATTTAACCACCACAGATATCCGTAGGCTTCATTCAAATTTTGAGACGTATTAACCATGCTTTTGAAATAGGATTTATCCTTCATAATGACCTCACCATCCCAATCGCCATTATTCATCATTAAAATGCCAAAACGAGCCATTGAACGGGCTGTCGAAAAGTAAACGTGATTGTTATCCACGTATCTCCAAAAGCCATCCATACCTATTTTATCCCTAAGGTTTTGGTTAAAATAAGTATCGAAATTTTGTTTGGTGGCATTTGCTATCACATTATCAAGCAATGTATAGGGGCCATTATGGTAATCCCACCGGGTACCTGCATCTGCTTTGTATTGTAGACATTGAGGCTCAAAACAAAAGGGATCTGGCACTTCAATATCCATTCCACTGGTCATGGTCAATTGATGTTTGACTGTCACCAAATCTTCCTTTTCCTTTGTCATGGCCGTCCAGCCAACCCCAAGAAAGTCTGATGTTTTTTGATTGATATCCAGAAAGCCCTGCTCCTGAGCCAAACCAACAGTAAAAGCAGTCAATGTTTTACCGGCTGAGGCCCAGTACCAGTAACTGTCTTTATTAAAGTTCTGACCAGTTAAAAGGTCTTTCCCAAAATATTCTTCCAGAACGATTTTGCCATCCTTTAGCAACAGGAAAGCTCGGGTATTGGTACTTTCCAGAAAATCACGAAGCTTCTTTTGTTCGGCATTAGTAATTTCCAGGGCATCTGGGCCTACTTCGGTCCATTCAGCCCCTTCAGGGAAGTAAGACCCCGAAATACTCGAAGGCGGAGCTACTTCTTTACATGAGGTTTGGAGAATTATAAGAGAAAAAAGCCAGAGTGGAGTACCTTTCATTGGTCGCTATTTTTGGGTAGATAGATGCATTAACGGTTGTAAGGTTTGAATTAGTACCGTTGTTTGTTCATCATTTATACTCAAAAAGCGATCCTGAGCCGTTATTTGGCAAATATTTATTTTGGAATCCTGATTGACCTGATTTTGCGGAGAAAGCTCTCTTTTTGAATCTCATAGAAAGAACCTGACATCAATTGACCAGCAGCTAAATTTGACACTGTCCCCGCCAATAAAAAATAGAAGATAGCTGAGTGCCGGTCGGTCATTTCCAAGACTAAAATTGCTGCTGTAAAAGGCGAGCGAGTTACTCCAGTCAAAAAACCGATCATACACACGAGTACCAAAAGATTATGATATGAACCTGTAATGTTCAGAAAATTAACCAGAAAATGCCCCAAAGAAGCTCCGGAAGACAAAGAAGTAGCAAATATTCCTCCGGCACCACCAACTGAAAAGGTTAAAACACTACCAAAAAAACGGGCGGGAAACATATACCAAGGTAATTCTCCCGGTTCAAAAAGTATCCTGTTAATCAGTGGCTTACCTGTACCCATGGTAAAGGTACCGGCAAAAAACACAAGCGTAGCAAAAGAAAGAGACAAAAGAAGAACCACTAAAATCTGATGACTCCTCTTATTAACTTGTTTCCGTAACTTATTGATGTACAGTAGAATTTTAGAAAATAATGCACCGGCATATCCTGAAATCACGGATAAAAGAATAACCCAAACGATACCCGTGAGCGGCATAGGATTCAGCTTGGGGTAACCTAAATAAAGATAGGAACCAAGAAATAACTGAGCAGACATCCCAGAAATAATCACCGCTGAGAAAACAGCAGTTCTGAACTTACCAATATGTGATTTCGTCAATTCCTCCACCACGTACACAATCCCTCCGAGTGGTGTATTAAAAGCCGCGGCCAGACCAGAAGCCCCGCCGGTAATTATCATGATTTTATGCGAAACCTTTGCCCAGCCATCAGGAATGAAGCGATAGACCGTATGGAAAATAGAGCCTGAGATTTGAAGTGTAGGCCCCTCTCGCCCAATAGCCCCGCCACCAAGTAGTATTAGACAGCTACTTGAAATTTTGATGACAATGGTTTTGATACTCAATAAAATATTGACTGCCCTTGCCCTTCTGGTTCCGGCAATTTCTACCGCAGCCATTAATTGAGGAATACCGCTACCTCCTGAATTCTTGTCATATTTATCAACAAGAAACCAGCCCAAAAGCATAAAAACAGGTGCTGAAACAAAAATCAGGTAAGGATTATGATGAAAGATCGCTTCACCACCTTTTTCAAACCACTCAAAAAGCTTCTCGTAGAAAACAGAGACTAAGCCCGTCAAAACGGAGGCAATCCAAAGTGGAATAGCCTCATAGGGCATATTATCTCTGATTCTTTGAGGCATTCTCTGAAGCACCTTCAGCCCGAAACGAGAATGTTTTAATTCTCTAAAGAATCGCTGCCAACGAATTTCTAACGGACTTAAATGGTACTTCCCTTTCATTCTGAAGTTGAATCTGAATGTCCAAGTTTTTTCTGTGGAGCAATAGCATCCCGAACCAATTGTTTCAACACCTTGGGTTCAGGAAAACCACCGTATTCTTTACGGTCAAAAACCAGTTTATCCGGTGTTCTTACCTGAAAAATACCGCCAGTCTTTGACGGAACGAGACTCACCTCCGTCAGTTCTTGCTCAAAAGTGGTCAATAACTCCTGAGCTATCCATGCGGCTCTCAGCATCCAACCACACTTGGGGCAATATTCTATACTAATCTTCAAGGTTGACTATTTCAATCCGCTCAGGTACTCCACTAAATTAACCATCTGCTGTTCCTCCAGTGGAAACTTCGGCATTAAAGAGGTATTCAGCTGTTTGATCGATTTAACATCTGATAATGGATATCGGGTTTGGTCTGACTGACCAAGCAATTTGACATTGACCTCATTCTCCGTCTTTGAAGTAATAATCGCCTGAATTTCGGTACCATCATTCATGATAATCTGCTGAGTCTCATAGCCAAAGCCCATACCCTCCGAAGGATTCAAAATGGCATTGTATAATCCATCTTTTGAGAGTTTTGCTCCGATTTGACTTAAGCCAGGACCAAAGTCAACACCATTTCCATTAACCATATGACAAGTCTTACAATACATGTCAAAAACTTTTTGACCTTCAGAAGGCTTCCCTGTTTTGGCCAATAGAGTTTTTACATCAATTTCTTCTTCAGAACCGTCGTCAAAAAAGTCATTGGCCTTGGCCCTGATATCATTATGCCAGGTAGCCAGCATGTGTCTTTTAGCGATAGGCATGACTTCCTCAGAAACCTTATTTTTCTGAATCATATCCCAAAGGATCTCCTCGCTTCTCCAGCCATTCATGGCCTCCATAGCCATTTCACGTTCGGCAATAGCCTTATTTTTATCATTAAAAATGGAAATCAATAAGTTCGTTACCGGAGTTTCATCCACAAGACCAAAACGTTCTATGGCATTAAGGGCATTATCCTGATTTTCATCATTCATTAACTTTTTGACCTCACCAATACCATACAAGTTTATGAACATTCGGGCACCTTGTTGAATATCCCGTCCTTCTTCACTTTTTCGAACAAGCATCAAAAGGCGGTCTTTTTCAGACGAAATTGAATACTTGCTAACCAAATCAAGGAAATCAGTATCACTGACTTCCGCCAGAATACTGCTAAGCTCCTCTTCAAGTTTAGGATATTCAGAAAGGTCGTTAATATCCAATTGCTTGAAGATGACAACTTTCTCAGAAACGTCAGATGTATTTCCTAAAAGACTCAACAGAACGCTGTTTTTGTCTCCGTTCGATTGAAAATCCATGGCTCTGAAATAACGAAGCTTATTCTCACCTTTTTCTTCAGCAATGAGCCTTCCAAGCAAATCCATGGTCATACTACTTCGGCTTCGCCAAACAATATCCCTTGCGGCCTTTTCGTCATCCCAATTTTCTCCCATCTGCTCCAGATAGGACGGCAAATAAATATCCCATTGATCTTCGGCTGCGATACCGAGAGCTTCCAGGTACCATCTATCCTGACCATCATAGGCTTTGGCCAGATTCAGCCATGTTTCCGGAGCATCTTTAAAACGAATCGCTAAAGCGACTTCTCTTCTCACCTGAGCTGATTGATCTTGAGAAAGGGTATTGTACAAAAAGGACAAATCTTCATTTTTTAATTCCCGGGCAGCCCGAATCGCAGCGACTCTGATATCTTCGCTTTTGTCTTCCGCCGCTTTTTCGATATACTCTCTTCCCTTACCATCAAGTTTAGTCAGTAACCAGAATGCCCTGGCTTTCATGAGCTCATCTGATCCGCTGTAAAGAGCAACCAAAGCTTCTTCTGCCTCTGGGCCCATTTCATGCAGACTAACCCAACCTTTATATCTTGTGGCTGTATTAGGACTTTTTAAGGCCTCTAACGCTCCTTCTAGGGAACTATAGTCAGGCGTTTTCACCTCATAGCCCTTATGCCCTTTGGATGTTACCCTATAGATTCTTCCTTGTGCCACATCGCCCATGGCATGACCACCCACACCCGGATCGTACCAGTCCGACACAAAAACAGAACCATCCGGAGCTACAGTCACATCAGAAGGTCTGAACCAATTATCCCTTTTGTTACCATCCAAGATTCCGGAAATTTCTGCTGTAAAACCAGCACCACTCTTCTTAACAGGATAAGCTCTCATCACATTAGGCCCGGCATCTGTATGAAGCATCTGGCCTTTGTATTTTGCAGGCAGCATATCGCCTTCATACATCGTAATTCCTGTTGGCGAACCAGCCATGGTTTGAAGTAGATTCGGCACCACTCCAGGATCATTTAAATGCCAGTGAGCCAACGGAATAGAATCAGACATATTAACCCTTCTGGTTCGCCAGTCGGCTCCGGTCATCTCATCTTTGAAACCGTAGTTTCCATAATCCATTACGTAGTTGATACGGGTACCTCTGTTACCGTCGTCATCGTTGTCAGACTGCCACATACGACCGTAAGAGTCAACGGTAACTTCGTAATTATTCCGAAAATTCCAGGCAAGGATTTCTACATTACTCCCATCCAAGTCTGAGCGATAAACCATTCCTTCCCGGTAAGGCTTTCCTTCCGCAGCTATTTTGCGACCTTTAGAATCATAAAGTGGCTTACCACCTTTCGTCAACAGCCCTTCTCCTGCGTTACCGTAGTTAAAATAAAATTTACCGTCAGGCCCGAAAGTAAATGCGTGCATGCCGTGGTCATGCTGCTCTCCTCCAATCCCTTCAAATAGTATTTCCTTCTTATCCGGAACGTCATCACCATCTTCATCGGTAAAAACAAAAACGTGCGGACTTCTGGATACAATAACTTTATTACCAAAAACGCCTATACCAAGAGCTGAATTGATGTCTTCTCCCTGATAGAATACTTTAGACTTATCCGCTTTACCATCACCATCGGTATCTTCCAGAATCAGAATTCGATCGCCTTTCTCGTCGTACGGATTTCTTGGATTCAATTCGTTTCGGTAATTAAACCCTTCACAAACCCACACTCTTCCTTTGTCGTCGATATCCATATTTGTTGGATTTCTCAGCATCGGCTCAGAAGCAAACAGAGAAAGCTCAAGGTCCTTGTCTAACAAGTCAATGCCTTCCAAAGCATATTCAACACTTCTTTTTTGTTCATCAGTGAGAGCATTGTATTCCTCCTGACTCAGCTTTTGATGAGAAGAATTACACGCAGCCAAACCCGCGAGCAATAAAACACTAAAGAGAGATTTCTTCATTTTAATAAAATGTAATAGGGTTGAGACGGGATACTAGATCGCTATCAAGTACCCTTTTAGCAAATAAAAATCTATTGCGATTAAACTCATCATATTCAGGTGAAGCAGGGTCAAAACTTCCGTATTTCACCATTCCTGAAGAGTGTATAAAACGATGATTTCCAAGATATATAGCAACATGCGTAACTTTGCCTGGTGGGCGACCAAAAAACAAAAGGTCACCTCTTTCAAGATTCTCAAAGTTTTCTCCGGTTTCAATTTCATCACCAACAAGGGCCTGCTGTGAAGCATCTCGTGGCAGATAAAGACCTTTTTGGAGCATTACATTTTTTGAAAAACCACTGCAATCAACACCTTTAAAGCTAGTTCCACCCCAAAGGTACGGCACACCAAGAAACCGGGAAGTCATAAATTCTAAATCGCCTGCAGAAGCCGTTGAGACAAAATCATGAATAGATTTCAATTGATTTTGAGGGATAAAGCCCTCCCTGCCATCGGGCAATTTAACCTTTTGAAAACTACCGTCAGACTCCATTGGCTCAAACAGGTTTCCCAAAACCAAATCTGACAAGTGTTTCGAGCCTTCAGCAGGTTTTTCAAAAATAAACCCAAGCTCTTTAGAGAAAACAACCCTGTTATCAGGAATTTCATTGACGAAGCTTAAAACACCAGACTCAATGTATCCTAAATACTTGTCCGGGGTTTGTATCCTGTACCAACCTCCGGTTTTGTACAGAACTCTCACCGGCATACCCATTAAAGCCTGTGTGCTCAATTCGGCGGAGTGTTTCGGCTGACTTCTGATATTGGCTACTGAGACGTTGACCAAGGCCAAAGTATCACTCTGCTGAGTTTCATTGGGTACAAGAAATACTGAATCAATGATTGATTTCTCCACTAGAAACTCCTTCAGCTCATTTTTAAGAGAAGGTTGATCGGTAAAACCTTTGACTACATTTTCTTTAATCTCAAATTCAAAAAGTTTTGTTCTGGAGTCTTCAATATAGCTTGCCTTTAATTCATCCAATTGCTGACTAAGCAACTCTGAATCATCCGATTTGCATTCGGCAAAAAGAACAATAGAAAGAAAGAATAAGCCTAAGAGTTTTCCAGATGTTTCCATCCCTGAGCGTTTATTTGAACGTGTTCGCCTGATTTAGTGACTAAAATATTATTTTTCTCTTTGGTTACGAAACCAATTGGCGTTATCTCAGGTATTCCTTTGATTTCTTCATAGTCTTTCTGAGAAATGGTCATCAAAAGCTCGTAATCTTCCCCTCCATTCACTACTGCTGTTATCGGATTGACTTTGAACTCTTCAGCTGCAAGTAAAGTACTGTTTTCAATAGGAAGATTATCTACAAAAACAGAGAAGCCCATACCTGAATGCTGAGAAAGATGTAAGATTTCAGAGGCAAGTCCGTCTGAAATATCAATCATACTGGTAGGTACTACATTCCTCTCTTTCAGCTCATGAATGATGTCAGTTCGCCCTTCTGGCCTCAGTTGACGCCCCACCAGATACTCATGTTCCTTTAATTCAGGTCTCATATTCGGGTTTTCCATGAAAACCTGCTTCTCTCTTTCAAGAATCTGAAGACCGAAATAGGCAGCTCCTAAATCTCCGGTAGCACACAAGACATCATTCGGCTGAGCACCTTTTCGATAGGTAACGGCTTCTTTAGGCACTTCCCCGATAGCAGTAACGGATATAATTAATCCTGATTTAGAGGAAGCTGTGTCACCACCTACCAGATCAACTTTGTAATTCTTACAGGCGGCATGAATTCCCTCATAAATCTCATCCACGGCCTCTACTGAGAAACGGTTACTTAGCCCAATACTCACCGTAATTTGCTTTGGAAAACCATTCATAGCAGCAATATCTGAAATATTGACAGCCACAGCTTTATAGCCTAAATGCTTTAGCGGAGTATATGAAAGGTCAAAATGAATACCCTCTACCAACATGTCCGTTGCCACCAGAGTGTAATGTGAACCCGAGTCGATTACCGCAGCGTCATCGCCAATACCAACAATAGTTGATGGCTGAACAGTCTCGGTATTCTTCTTAATTCTTTCAATCAGCCCAAACTCACCAAGTTCGGCTAAGTCAGTTCTTTGCATATTTTAAAATAAAAAAGGCAGGCCAAGGCCTGCCTGATTTTCTAAGTAATTAATGTTATTGAGAAATGAGTGTATACTCATTCTTGGTATTTCCGGTTTTCGGATATGGAGTACTTAATTGAACAACCAACTCCGTGTTATCTTCAGTGATAGAGTTAATATTAAACTCAAGAACTCCGTTCGTTCCGGTTGGCTCAGGCGATATTCCGGAAATAACAATTTTGCTATCTCCCTGAACCGAATATGTTCCGGTGTAAGACTGTCCGTCAATTTCAGTGATAGTGGCCGTAGGAGGAGATGACAAGTTCAATCGATAACTGCTGTAAGCAGGTTTAATATTATTAGAACCACCGCTGGAGTAAACGATAGTTGAATTTTCTTTTACAATTCTGGCCACCCAAACTTTAGCGATTCTCTCCTGCGTGGTGAGTTCTTTTTTGCAAGAAAGTGAGCTTAGGCAGAAAAAAGCTACGATGGATAGTACAGCGATGGTCTTTTTCATTTCTGAATTTTAGATGAAATAAATATAGGTCAAAATTATCTGTATTCTGTTTCAATGACAATTTTTTTGCCATTTTTTATGCCCTAATCATTGGATTACAAAAAACAAACGATCTTTGAGATTCAATACGTAATAAGAATGCAAAAAGATGCTTTGAGGTCTTTCTCAAAAAACCAACTAGCCCTTAGAAACGGCCAGGATAAACCCGAAATTTGGGTGGCTTTTCAGGGGCTTATCTATGATGTCAGTGACTCAAGACTATGGCGAAATGGCAAACACTATGAACATTGGGCAGGACAAGATCTAACGCATGAACTACCTGATGCTCCCCATACCGCTTCGGTTTTTGAAAAATTTAAAGTTGTGGGGCAATTGAATTAATTTTGTGAAATGAAAAAATACCTGAACACTCTTATCCTTTTCGGCAGCCTTGCCTTTTTGATCATGTGGGTCGATCGTATTGTTTACAAAGGTGAAGAATTGAAGTATAACTACTTTTTCCTAATGTTTGCTTTGGCGGGTTTTCTCTTCTACACCTACCGAAGAGGTCTTCAAAAAATAAAAGAAAAAGAGGAGGAAGAAAAGAAGAACAGTAAAGGGAAAAAGCCTAAACGAAAAACAAAATAGCGGGTAGAAGGAAAACCCCATCACCTATCCACCTGTATCTATCATTTTTGAGAAAAAAGTTCTCAAAAGCAGGCATTAACGAAAGGATGAGGGACATAGCCATCATCAACAGGGCTACTTTATTAATATACTCCCAGCCTCCCGAAAATAGGAATATGGTCAAAAACATGATAAGTGCCGCGATACCCGTTATAATTTTCTTTGAGGTAGATTGACCAAAATAACTCACTGTATTCTTAACTGCAGGCTCATTGAGATCCTCAAAGTACGAGAACAAAAGCAGATTCTGAGAAGCTATTAAAAACAGAAAGATGGCGAGAATCCAGCCACTTAGATTAACTGAACTTTGATTCACAAAAGCAATTCCTACTACCGCCAATGTATAGGTAACAGCGGTTACCGGTTCTTTCATCCAAATCAGTTTATTCCCGTTGAAAACTTTGTTTAAAACATAAAAGTACACGACAAGGGTAAGTGATATGCAAGCTCCAAAAGTGAGAACCTTTAAAGGAATAAGAAAGCAAAATACCAGCCCAATAACTGAAAGCACAACCAAAAGAATTGATAGGTTATACTGATGATCAGCATGAAACCGGTGCCGTTCCGATAGGTTTTCAGGGTAAATTCTGAGATCTAAAAGGCGGTCAAGAATGTATATAACCCATGTACTGATGCCTAATAAAATCACCGCCGACATTTCAATAGGGCCTGAACCGTCAGGTAAACGCCAGAACATAACTGATGTGAGCATGGCACCCAATACCACATCAAGACTAAGCAAATGAAGAAATTTCAAGAAAGGCTTCAAAAAAGAAGATTTTCAACAAAGTTAAGCCAGCTCACCCTGAGAAAACAGAATGCTTTCCATTTTCTGCCTCTTTCTTCTTGAGATTTTCATAGGGTCATGGTTTCTAACCTTTACCATACCTTCGTTTTTAAGAATTTTAGCCGCGGAAATATTAACCATTTCAGACTTATTAAACCGCCAGAAACCCAGACCCTCAAGTCGCTCTTCTAGTTTTTTTAAAGTAGTGGCCACCACATAGTGATCGCCATTCCGCATATGTATGTGCGTATAGTTGACGTCGGACCGCAACAATAGCACCTGATTGGCGGGTTTCCGGATTCTTCCACCCAAATGAACTTCTGTAGTAAATGTTTTCATGTCATAATATGAGTTATAGTAGGATTTAATTGTCCCCAAAATTAACAAAGTAATTCTGTTCCCTTGGGGTTAGAAACAAAATAATCGACAGATGTAGATACTTTTCCCCAATTTTTCTCAAAAAATAAGGGGATAAGCCAAATACAATTCTAAAAAGTGACCAATTCTACTGAATCACCGACTTGTATCGCACCATTGGATCCAACTAAAAAATTTCTTCCAAACAACACTTTAGAGCCATCTTTGCGATAGGTAGAGAGGGTTTTCAAAGGCTCTTTTCCAAGCGTGGCTTCCTTGGGGTCAATGGTTACCATGACGCATCTGCCACAGTTTTTCACCCCAATAAGCTCTGCTTCTCCAATTTTAATAGAGCCCAAATTATCCTCAGCATAGGCTTCTATACCATCAATTACCAGATTGGGCCTGAATCTTAGCATTTCAACGGGCTCGTCCAACCGACCATTCAGATCCTCCAGACTCGCCTCACTAATCATCAAAACCGGATAGCCGTCTGCCGTGCTTACAACGTCTTTATCGGTAACCGCATATCTGGGATCAATGAATCTTAAAGAGTCATCAGGCTGGTACATCAATCTTACCTGCTCTCCCAATTTATCTGAAAACCAATGACTCACTGCTTTACTTACCTCTACCATTTCAAACTCATCTCCCCAAACACTCACTTTTTCTCTCTTTGAAGAACTCGTCTGAAACGGAATCAAACATTGACTACCATCTTTAGAAAATACTATTCCAATCCCGTCTTTTCTTATCAATGTTAGAAAATAGACCAATGAAGGATAGCTTCTTTGAGTCATAACTTCTCCTTCCTCATTTATCAAAAGCCACCTACGATCAAACTCCAAGCCCCTGTCACTCAATTGACTATTATTCAGCGAAATACCACCAAGGGATTTAACCGGGTAAATATAAATTTGCGTTACTTTCATTCTGAATCACTTACCGAATTTGAGCCCGAAATTAAGTATATAAGTTCTGTAAGGCTGAAAATAGTTATCGGTTGAGTAAGTTGATAGTAAAGCCGGATCCTGATATTCTCTTATTACCTGTAGTCCATTACCCTCATATCTGGAGTTAGAAACCACGTATTGCCCAAAAAAGCTAATGCCGCCCACTCCTAGCTCTGCCATCAGTCCTACCCTGCCAAGCCCCGGTCGAGAGCCGCTAATTAAAATCGGGTCTGTTATAGCTTCGGAGTTATTTACTTTGGTTACCGATTTGCGAATGAGGTTAATTCCTGCTGTTGGACCAATCGCCAAAGAAAACAAACGCTTCCCTTGAGTATTATAGACTGAAAACTTTGGCATTAATTTAAGGTTTAGTCCCGCTTTTAAAACATCATACGGAATTGATGTGAAAGTCTGGCTATCATCCTGACCGTTATATAATTTATAACTGTAGGTGTTATTGAGCTCGTTATAGCTGGCAATAGCAATGGTGTCAACTATTCTTGACTCTTGAAAACCTGGATTAAATCCGGGCATCGATTCGCTGGCATCTGTTTTAAAAACTCCACCCAAGCCAAATAGGTTTTGACGACTTCCGGGGTCAAAACGTAGGTTTTCATAGGTAAAGAATGGTTCAGCACTGAGTTTTACCCCAAGTCTGGACTTTTCTTTTTCAATTAATCTCAAATCTTTATTGACTGAAAATGCCAAATATGGAGATGATATAACCTGATTTTTTAATCTGTTATTGACATTCAAAAAATAACTACTACCAGCTGCGTTAGCCAGATTGTTATAACTATTAGCGGCTTGCAATAGGGACAATTCTGGACTGTGATAAGCATTATCGCCGAAGGTTAACCCAATGTTGTAATTAAAATAGGTTTCACTCAAAAAGGCTTTTTTTTCAGTCTTGTACTTGTGTCCTTTGTTATCCCGCATAAAAGCTACCCGGGTTTCAGATTTTTCCAGATTATCAATCATCTGCCCCACCATTTTATTGATGTCCATCTTCCTGAGTTCATCATATGCTGATGGATCTTTGGCGATGATGATAATTTCCGCACAATCTTTAATTTTTGCCTGCAAAGTATCTGCCTTTTGAGCTAGTAGCAATCCTGGTACAAGCAGAAATGGTAAAATTAGCTTTTTCATAATTGTATTGCTTTTTGATCAGGCTTAGTGCTTTCTATAAATCGTGCCCAAATACCTTTCTCTTTATCCGTTTTCTCCCATTCCCCTGTTCGGTTGAACTTCCCGATTTTACGGAAAAGATTGTCTTTCTTATTAGTTCTGCCCTCTTCTAAATCATCAATAATCAGAACCACTTTCTTGCCTTCCATACTTTCAACTGATGAATTTGAGGCCAAAAGGGGTTGCTTTTCAACTACTTCTTCTATTTCCATCTTATCATGTACCTCTATTTCTTTTACAGGTTCGACTCTCTTTTCAGCAGCAGAGGATTGATTTTTAGCACGCATTTCTTTAGAATCTTCGATTTCCGTAACCGCTACAGCCGCCAGTAACCTTTCGGAGCTTTCTGCCTGCTCTTTATTTTTAGAAGTTTTTTTCTCAATCACAGAGGCTAAAACAGGAATACTCGCTGGCTCACTTCTGCTTAGTTCTTCCTTTTCCACTTGTGCATTTGCCAGGGATTTGGGAACTATTGTTTCTTCAAAAGGAGCATTTTTCGTTGTTGCAGACTCCTGGCTGTTTTCAACTTCTACTGGTATTACATTCGCCACCTCCTCTTGCCCTTTCGGGAGTAGGAAGAAAGTTCCGCACAGTAAAACCATAGCGGCTACTGCATACCACCACCAAGCCACACTTTTCTTTTTGGTTTGAAAAACCTGAGCAGAGATATCACCCCAAACCTCATCTTTTGAAAAGTCTGTTACCTCAAAACTTTCCAGCTTTTCAGCCAGAAGCCTATGGTCTTGATCCAGCTTCTTTTCCATATATTTTTGTCAGTTTATATCTTAAAAACTTTTTAGCATGACTTAGCTGAGATTTTGAAGTTCCCTCAGAAATACTCAGCTTTTCTGCGATTTCAGCGTGAGAATAGCCCTCCACCACATAAAGGTTAAAAACCGTTCGGTAGCCCGTGGGCATCTCTTTTACTTCTTTCATGATTTCATTGGCCGTGAGTTCCTGAATAATGTTGGGCTCTATACTCACAAAATCAGACTCGGCCTCAGGCATCATTTTAAAATTTGACTTTCGCCTGAGCTCCATCAGACATTCATTAATCAGGATTCGCTTCATCCAGCCTACAAAGGCCTTCTCATTTTCAAAATCTGCTTTTTTGACGTGCTTGAAAATTTTCACGAAAGCATTGGTCAGCATATCCTGAGCTTCAGCCGTATCACCCAGATACCGTCTTGAAATAGCCATGAATTGATTGGCAAAGCCATCAAAAACCTCTTTGCAGGCTCTCTGGTCTCCTTTTTTGAGAAGTGCTATGTTGGCTTTTAAATCCAAATTTGAATATCTGTTCTTTAAATGAAACGTTGGTTTGAAAGGTTGTATATGTTCCTTAAAGATTCTTCTTTTCAAGGTTAAATCGTTAGGCAAGGTTCATTAATTGATACCCTTTTTGAATATAGAGAGAAATAATGCCCAGCCATAATTGAGCATTGACTTCCATATTTGAGTTTCCTTGCCTAATTTTGCCCGCCTAAAAGGCAGATGCCGATCATTCATTAAATTACCCAATGAGAGAGATTCAATTTAGAGATGCCATAAAAGAAGCGATGTCAGAAGAAATGCGTCGCGATGAAAATGTTTATCTGATGGGCGAAGAAGTAGCCGAATATAACGGTGCTTACAAAGCCAGTCAGGGAATGTTAGACGAGTTTGGGCCGAAACGCGTGATAGACACCCCGATTGCTGAGCTTGGCTTCGCAGGTATTGGTGTCGGTTCTGCCATGAATGGTTTGAGACCTATTGTTGAGTTCATGACTTTTAACTTCTCTTTGGTGGCGATCGATCAGATCATCAACTCTGCGGCTAAAATAATGGCAATGTCTGCCGGGCAATATTCTGCCCCAATCGTCTTCAGAGGACCTACCGGTAATGCAGGACAATTGGGTGCACAGCACTCTTCAAATTTTGAAAACTGGTATGCCAACACACCAGGTCTTAAAGTAGTCATTCCATCAAATCCATACGATGCGAAAGGCTTGCTCAAAGCCTCCATTAGAGATAACGATCCTGTTATTTTTATGGAATCTGAGCAGATGTATGGTGATAAAGGTGAAGTACCTGAAAGCGAATACCTGATTCCACTCGGGCAAGCGAAGGTTGTAGAGAGCGGTTCTGATGTAACCATCGTTACGTTTGGCAAAATGCTTCCTCGCGTGGTGATGCCTGCAGTGGAGCAGTTGAAAAAAGACGGTGTGAGTGTTGAAGTAATTGATCTTCGCACTGTACGTCCTATTGATTATGCCACAGTGGTAGAATCAGTAAAGAAAACCAACAGATGTGTGGTGGTGGAAGAAGGACCTCCAATTGCCTCCCTATCTGCTGAAATTGGTTATCATTTGCAAAGAAATGCCTTTGATTATCTGGATGCTCCGGTAATTCGTGTGAACAGCATGGATATTCCGTTAAACTATGCCCCAACGATAATTGAGGCTACTTTACCAAACGAAAAACGAGTAATTGACGCTGTAAATCAGGTGATGTACAGATAAAATTTTTGAAATAGAATTTATAGAAGGCCGTACGTATGTGCGGCCTTTTTTATTTGATTCGAAAAAGGGTTTTTCTAATTTGAAGCTCAATAACTGAATAACAAAAAACACTGAAATCAATGACTAAAATTCGTGTGCTGGTGGTCGGAGCCGGCAATATGGGTGCCTCTCATGCCAAAGCATATCATAACATGCCTGAGTTTGAAATCTGCGGAATCGTTTCGCGAGGGCAAAGTAAGGTGAATCTCAATGAAAAGCTTAACGCTACTTACCCTTTATTCGATGATTATTATGAAGCCCTGAAATCCTCAAAACCAGATGCGGTGAGCATTTCAACTTACCCTGATACACATGAAGATTATGCCATTGCAGCGTTAGAATCAGATTGTCATGTTTTTATTGAAAAACCGCTTGCGGATACTGTTGAAGGTGCTGAACGAGTTGCAGTTTTGGCAAAAGAGAAAAATAAAAAGTTGGTTGTCGGATATATTCTTAGAGTTCATCCTTCATGGGAGCGTTTTGTGACCGAAAGCCGAAAAATGGGCAAACCCCTAGTCATGAGAATGAATCTTAACCAGCAGAGTCATGGCTATATGTGGGATGTTCACAAAAATTTAATGAACAGCCTTAGCCCTATTGTAGACTGTGCGGTTCATTATATTGATATCATGTGTCTAATGACCGAGGCTAAGCCTGTTAAGGTTTCGGCCATTGGAGCCAAATTAACCGATGAAATTCCGGATTGGAATTATAATTATGGTCAATTGCAGATTCATTTTGACGATGGATCAGTGGGCTGGTACGAAGCCGGATGGGGCCCTATGATGAGTCAAACCGCATTCTTTATCAAAGATGTGGTGGGTCCAAAAGGCTGTGTTTCTATTGTCGCTAAAAATGCGGCTTCTGAAGGAAAATCAGATGATGTGGATTCACACACCAAAACCGAAGCAATACGAGTACACCATGCGGCTATTGATGATAAAAACGAATTTGTAAAAGAAGATGAGTGGATAGAAATGACTGATGAGCCTGATCATGACGAGCTTTGCAAAAGAGAGCAGCAGTATTTCCTTAGGGCTATCCAGGAAGACCTTGACCTTACAAATCATATAAATGATGCTGTAAATAGCCTTAAAGTGGCATTTGCCTGCGATGAATCAGTGAAGACCGGGAAGATGGTGGAAATCTAAAGGCAAATACTTAGCGAATTCATATTTTTTTAGAAATTTGTAAAGATTGGCACTCCAAAGAATTTAATGAGAAAAGAGCTCGACAGACTAATAGAAAATCTTGATACGGTATTCAGAGGCGATGCATGGCACGGGCCTAGTGTGACAGAAATTTTGAATAGCCTGAAACCCGATATAGTCGATCAGAAACATGGGTTTTCAAAAAGAACAATCTCTGAGCTCATATTCCATTTAGTAGCTTGGAGGAAGTTTGCGATTGAAAAACTCAATGACAATATTCATTTCACAATGGATACCGAAGAAGATAACTGGGGAACACCAGAAATCACATCGAAAGAAAACTGGCCTCAACTCAAGAAATTACTTACAGACACCCATAAAGAGTTTATCGCCAAGCTTGAAGAACTTGATGATGAACTATTAGACAAACGGGTTCCTGGCGAATTCTACGATTTTTACAAATTATTGACCGGAATAGTACAGCACGACACCTATCATCTGGGTATGATATGGGTTTTGTGGGAATAAAATAAATACAATGAGCAAAGAGCAAGAAATAGATCAGAATAAAGTTTTGGTTACCAGAATCATCAATCTTTTAAACGCGGGTTTTCATGGCGGAGCTTGGCATGGGCCTTCCGTACTTGAAGCGGTAAAAACCATCACTCCAAAAGAAGCCAGCTATAAAACACCCACTGTTCATACGGCAGCTGAGCTGATTTATCACATTACAAGCTGGAGAATTTTCTGTCTCAAAAAGTTTCAGGGAGATGCTGATTATCTGATCGATGATGACAAGAAGAATTTCGGACCGGCAGCTAAAGTTGATCAGTTTGAGCTGGAAACACTTTTGATGGAACTTAGCCTCAGCCATGACGAACTTGTCAAGGAATTGCAATCAAAAGACGATGACTTTCTTAATGAAATTGTACCAGGCACAGAGTATACATATTATACGCTGATACACGGGGTTATTCAACATGACCTTTACCATACAGGTCAAATCATCCTGCTTAAAAAGATGGCTAATGCCTCCAAAAGTGATTATGATGAAGATGATGAAATGACCAGCAGCCGCTATTTTGACGATGGGATGGGCGATGCGTTTTAGGGTTTATAACCCGTTTTAAATTAAAAGGGCAGATTTCTGTTAAGAAACCTGCCCTTTTTCTATTTCATAGAACCATTAATTCCCTTTATAACGGGTAAACTCCGAAGTTCTGCCAATCAATGAAATACCGATATAGCCTCTGACATCTAGCTGATCAGCACTTACCAATGTCATTTCTGAAGAGTATGTTTTCCCGTTTCTTGGGTCGTAGATGGTACCATCTTCCCAGGATTTCTCACCGTCTTTTTCAAAACCTTTGAGAAAGACCAAGCCCATTAAAGGCTTAGATTTTAGTGCTTCTTTCGGGTTATTCTTGTCTACTTTTGGTTTACCATTTTCAGTAGGCTCTGACAACCAAACAATCTTGCCATACATCTTTCCACCTTGCTCATAAAACTGAACTCTGGATGTTTTTTCTTCATTCCACCAGGTTCCTTCTGTTATGCTTTGAGCATAGGAAACACACGAAAAGGCCATCAGAGCCAGAATTAATCCTAATTTCTTCATAATCGATTTTTAAGTTTTGTTGTTGTTAATAGGTAATTGAGGAGCAAACTAATAAAAATTCCAATGAATGCACCGGCAATCACATCTCCCGGATAATGAACTCCCACATAAATACGGCTGTAGGATACAATTATTGCCCAAATGAACATTGCCCACCACAACCATTTTTTAGACGTCAAAATCATACACAGGCCACAAGCAAGAGCAAAACTATTGGCAGCATGCGATGAAGCAAAGCCATATTTACCTCCACAGCCTCCCACCACATGTATCCAATCACTGAGGCTTTGATTTTGACAAGGTCTTAGTCGTTCAAAAGCTGGTTTCATCCATCCGGATGTGACGTGATCAGCCAAACTCACCACGGCAATGAGATACAAAATATATACTCCTCCCTGTTTCCAACCGAAGGACTTGATCAAATAAAAAATGATAAAAAGATATAAAGGCACCCAGGTTAATCTGGCTGTAATCCATGACATCAAGGTGTCAAAAAAGGGCGAATGAAGGCCGTTGAGTATCCTAAAGAGTTCAAGGTCAATATGCCCCAAACTTTCCATTTAATCAATGAAGCCTAATAATTCACGAACTTTTTGCATCGTAGCTTTTGCGATAAGCTCAGCCTTTGCTTCGCCGGCCTTAAGCTTTGCTTCAAGCTCCTGGGTATTCTCCATATAATAGTTATAAAGCTCCCTTTCTTTAGCAAATTTCTCTAAAATGAGATCAAGTAAAGCCTTTTTGGCGTGGCCATAGCCATAATTACCACCCTCATAATTTTGACGCATTTCTGCTACCTGAGCCTCAGAGGCCATCAGTTTGTATAATGCAAAGACATTACAGGTATCAGGGTCTTTAGGCTCTTCTAAAGGTGTAGTGTCAGTAACAATTTTTTTGATGACCTTATAGAGCTGTTTCTCAGGGAGGAAGATATCGATATAATTCCCGTAAGACTTTGACATTTTCTGGCCGTCAATGCCCGGAATAGTCATTACATTCTCATCGATCTTTGGTTCAGGCAAAACGAAAGCCTCTCCGTAAGTTCTGTTAAAAGCCGCTGCAATATCCTTTGACATCTCCAGATGTTGCTTTTGATCTTTGCCCACAGGCACAAAATTGGCCTGATAGAGTACAATGTCCGCGGCCTGAAGAACCGGGTAAGTAAAGAGACCGGCATTTACATCAGAAAGCTTGTCAGACTTATCTTTAAACGAATGGGCATTTGCTAACATCGGAAAAGGCGTCAGACAATTCAAATACCACATCAGCTCGGTATGGTACCCCGCCAGACGGCTCTGGCGATAGAAATAATTCTTTTCAGTGTCAAAACCGCAGGCAAGCCAGGCAGCCGCCACCGCTAAAGTATTCTCTTTCAGAGCATCGGCATCCTTCACTGTGGTCATACTGTGCAGGTCTGCAATAAAAAGAAAAGACTCATTTTTTGGGTCTTGTGACAATTGGACCGCAGGTAAAATCGCACCTAAAATATTACCTAAGTGAGGCTTACCGCTTGCTTGAATACCGGTCAGAATTCTGGCCATTGAACTTTCTGTTTTCGAATTTGATAATTGCAGAGCAAAATTAGAGATTTAGGGCATGATAGACCCAAACACACTTCACTTTTTGGAGGATTTAGCAAAAAACAATGAAAAAGAATGGTTTCATGAAAACCGAGGTCGTTATGAAGAGGCCCGAGCTAATTTTATAGATTTTTCATCCGAGGTTTTGGAACAACTCAAAACCATTCAGGACGACCTTCTTAATACTGAGGTCAAAAAGTGTATTTTGAGAATCAACAGAGACATACGGTTCACAAAAGATAAAAGACCCTACAAAAACTACTTTGGAGCTGGTTTTGGTCCCGGAGGGAGCAGCAGTGGCCGGTCAGACTTTTATTTACAGATAGAGCCTGGAGGCAAAAGCTTTTTAGGAGGCGGAATGTGGTCACCATCCCCTGAAAATATGGCCAAGTGGCGTCAGGAAATTGACTATAATCCTGATGCTCTTAAAAGCATCATTTATGCTTACGAATTTAAAAACTACTTTAAAGAGATTGCTGGCCAGCAACTCAAAACAAAGCCTAAAGGTTATGAAATTGACCACCCTGAAATAGAGCTTTTAAAATATAAGGAGCTATTTTTTTATAGATACTACTCTGATAAAGAAGTATGTTCAGAGAATTTTTCTGATGAGATTTTCAAAGCTTGCAAACTCATGAAACCCTATCAGGATTATGTGAATGAGCTATTCTTTGATTCATGAATTTCAAATGAAATTAAATCATTTGGATCAAGGTCTCTTTCAATTCAGGCAAAACTTCACCTGCGGCTCCCTGATGAAAATGGATATTTGAAGGTAAATTCGCCTGTGGCCTCTTTTTGTCAATTACAAAAACCGGAATGTCATACGGAGTGTAATCAATAAGGCCGGCTGCCGGATAAACCTGCAGACTGGTACCTACGACCATAAAAATATCCGCTGATCTGCAAATTTCTACGGCAGGTTCTATCATGGGAACCGCCTCTCCAAACCAAACAATATGCGGCCTTAATTGACCACCATCTTCTGCCAAGTCACCCATTTCTATCTGCCTATCCCCTATTTCATAAATGAGACTTTCATTTTTGACACTTCTTACCTTATTCAGTTCGCCATGCAGGTGTAAAACTTTTGAAGAACCTCCACGCTCATGAAGATCGTCAACATTTTGAGTGATAACACTTATACTAAAATGACTTTCAAGCTCGGCCAGCGTTTTATGAGCTTCATTTGGAAAAGCCTCTGCTGCGGCCTTTCTTCGCATATTATAAAAACGCTGCACCAAATGCGGGTCACGATGCCAGGCTTCAGGGGTCGCCACATCTTCTACCCTATGGTTTTCCCAAAGACCATCTGAATCACGAAAAGTCTTCAGTCCACTCTCCGCCGAAATACCGGCTCCCGTCAGTACCACAAGGTGCTTTCTCATTATTTTACAATTGAGTTTATCCAGTTCAATTGGGAAGAGACTTTAATAAATACACTGATATCACCATAGCTGCTATCTTCATGCCCGGAGAATGGCTCCGGCACTCCACCAGAGAGAACTCCGGCTAATTTCCATTGACCATTTTCTTTCAAAAATATCGGACCACCACTATCACCTTCTACCGTAGTTCCTTCAAGATTTAGGGGTATAGACGAGCTACTCCCCTCACCCAACAGAGCTTCATCTTCATTAACAATTTCATCTCCCAGGGAGTTAGCATTTTCTTCAGGACTATCGAAATCAAAAGCCAACAGACCTCCGGAATAAGTCACACTATTCGCTGTGCTCGTAATTCCATCCGATTCACGATCCAGTGTATTCTCTAAGGCATGTTTCTTTGAAAATAAGTTAGGGTCCTGCCCCTGCAATCCTGAATAATCTCCAAAACCACAATACCATACCTGACTGCCTAAAGTCTCAGTGGTTGAGATATATAAAGCCACAGGATTTACACTTGTGACCGGAGTCTTCAATTTAACCAGACACATATCATTCGCAAAAACAAAATCGCGATTATCCACCAGCCATGTGGGATGAAAATAAAGCTGCTCCACCTCAATAAGTTGATCGGGATTATTGGGATCATTGCCAACCAAAACTTTAATTCCTGAGGCCGGAGCAGGTGAAGATTGCTCTTCGGCCACAAAAAAATTATGTCCAGCTGTTAGTATCCAATTGGGTGCGATCAGAGTCCCAGTAGCAACATAATCCTCATTATCACTTCCATTAAGGCTGTAAGAAAAAGCAACTACTGCAGAGAAATCCGGTTTATCTCCACCGCTTTGCACCGCATTTTCATAGTCTTCAAGAGTACGGTCATGTCTTATACCAAATGTACGCGAGGCCGACGGCTCAATGATATCTTCAATTTCTTCACAGGAAATCTGAAAGAAAGCCATTGAAACCAACAGTAGATATAGTCCCTTCTTAAACATTTTGATTTAAATTGGTTTTGGTTTGAATGTAATATAAAAAAACTCCCCGCCATAGCTGACGGGGAGTTAACGTAAATACTTAGTAATATCTTGCTATTTGCCTTCACCGAGTTTCAGGCAATCTTCCAGCGTCAATTCCTCAGGCTTCATATCCTTCGGTATTTTCACATTACGCTTCCCTATTTTGATATAAGGACCGTATCTGCCATTCAATACCTGAACTGTTTCATTTTCAGGGAAGGTTTTGATGGTTTTTTTAGCTTCAGCAGCAAAATGCTCTTCCAGCTTTGCTACCACTCCCTCGTCGTCAATAGTCAACGGATCCTCACCTTTGATATTAATGTACTTCCCTTTGTATTTGATATATGGACCAAATCTTCCCTTGCCTACAATAACAGGCTCTCCTTTGTAATCGGCCATATCTCTGGGTAATGCACTTTCAGGATCCTTCCGTTTTTCTTCTATAATCTCAATCGCCCTCTCTTTATTGACCGTAAACGGATCTTCTCCTTTAGGTAAATTATAATATTTACCATTGTGAAGGACGTATGGGCCATATCGGCCTTCATTGACTACAAGAGCATGATCTTCAAAAATACCTACCTCCAAAGGAAGTTTTGGTCCTTTGATAATCTCCATGGCTTCTTCAAAAGTCACGGTATTGATGAGCGTACCTTTTTTAAGCGATACAAATTCAGGCTTATCTTCATCTGTACTTTCCCCAATCTGTAAATAAGGACCAAATTTGCCGATTTTGGCAAATATTTTCTTTCCACTTTTCGGGTGTTCACCGAGCTCAAAAGAGTTGCCAGCGGCTGCATCACTTCCGGCGGCTTTATCCACTTTTTCGTGAAACTCCTGATAAAAAGAGTCAATCATGTTCTGCCATGAGAGTTTACCCTCGGCCACATCATCAAACTCATCCTCTACTTTAGCGGTGAATTTATAATCAAGAACTTTGTCAAAATTGGCTACCAAATAATCGTTTACGATCATTCCCACATTGGTAGGAAATAATTTAGCTTTCTCTGAACCATAGGTTTCAGTACCATGATTCTCTTTGACATCGCCACCTTCAAGCAAGTACTCTTTATACTCTCTGGTCTGACCCGGGCGATCTTCTTTCACTACATAATTACGCTTAATTACCGTCGAAATAGTTGGAGCATAAGTTGACGGACGACCGATACCCAGTTCTTCAAGTTTCTTAACCAAACTTGCTTCCGTGTACCTGGCCGGTGGCCTGCTAAACCGCTCTGTAGAACGCATCGTTTGTAAAGCCAGCTCCTGACCTACTGATAGTGGAGGCAGCATATCTTTGTTTTCCTCATCTTCGTCATCTGTTGACTCCAGATACACTTTAAGAAAACCTTCAAATTTGATTACCTCACCGGTAGCGTTCAACTCCTCATCTCTGGTAGATATTCCAACCTTAGCTGTAGTTCTTTCAATCTGAGCATCGCTCATTTGAGATGCAATAGCTCTTTTCCAGATCAGATCGTATAGTCTTTTCTGATTCCTATCGGCACCCGCATCCAACACTCCAAAATCTGTAGGTCTGATGGCTTCGTGTGCTTCCTGAGCTGAATCGCTTTTGGTTTTATAAACTCTAGTTTGAAGAAACTCATCACCATAAGCCGAAGTAATTTGAGCAGAGGCACTTGCAATCGCATCCTGAGAAAGATTTGTACTATCTGTTCTCATGTAGGTAATCTTACCGCTTTCATACAGTCGCTGAGCCACCTGCATCGTTTGAGCCACCGAGAAGCTCAGTTTCCTGGAGGCTTCCTGTTGAAGAGTGGAGGTTGTAAACGGAGGAGCCGGTTTTCTCTTACTCGGCTTTGTCTCTAAACTATTGATAGTAAAAGCTGCGGCTTTGCAATCTTCCAAAAACTTTTTTGCCTCTTCTTCTGATTCAAAATTCTTAGGGAGCTCAGCTTTGAGTATTTTACCTTTCTCCACCTCAAAAAGAGCAACCACCTTATAAGTTGAATCGGCTTGGTGTGCATCTATTTCTCTTTCCCTTTCAACTATAATTCTTACCGCTACAGATTGTACCCGACCAGCTGAGAGATTGGTCCTGTCGGCCCCACCAAGTCTAATTTTCTTCCAAAGAACAGGCGAAAGTTCAAAACCTACCAATCTGTCAAGCACTCTACGAGCCTGCTGAGCATTCACCAGATCGATATCAATCCCTCTTGGATTTTGTATCGCTTTACCTATGGCACTTTTAGTGATCTCTCGAAAAACAATTCTCTTGGTATCGTCACCAAGGCCTAGAGCTTCTTTTAAATGCCATGAAATGGCCTCTCCCTCGCGGTCATCATCGGTTGCGAGCCAGACTTCTGATCCTTTAGCCAGCTTTTTGAGTTCACTTACTACCTTCTTTTTGTCAGAGGAAATCTCGTACGTAGGTTCAAAATTTTTCTCAACATCAACACCCAGTTTTTTACTAGGCAGATCCCGGATGTGACCGAAACTGGATTTCACTATAAAGTCTTTCCCCAAATAGCCTTCGATAGTTTTGGCTTTGGCAGGAGACTCAACAATTACGAGATTTTTAGACATAAGAAGTATTTTTGGCTGTGTTCTTTTAAGCACTTTGAGGGCACAAAGTAAGTACATTATCTACTGAAACTGAAAATAGTTTTTTGCCCTGTACCCCCAATAGTACCAAAAAAGTGCCAGTTTGGTTCTTAATTTATATTATTCGGTCAATTCCTGAAATGGTTTCAGAATTTCATCGAGACCACATACTGGTATGAAAAAAACGAATTATCTCTACCGTTTTTGTGTTCTAAAAAAGGGGTTCATCACCAAAATATCCTTACTTTTGTGACCCGAAATAGGTGAGTTAAGAGTTTACAAACACCATTTCTATTCCTTTCATTTAAAACCTTAAGATTATATGGCATCTAAAACTTTCGATTTAGATATGATAAAAGAGGTTTATGCTAAACTTGACAGCAGAGTAAAAGCTGCACGTAAGCAAGTTGGCAAACCTCTCACACTAGCTGAGAAAATTCTATATACACACCTTTGGGATGGCGAGGCCACCGAGGCCTTCACCCGTGGTAAGTCATATGTAGACTTCGCTCCTGACAGAGTAGCGATGCAAGATGCCACAGCTCAAATGGCCCTTTTGCAGTTTATGCAGGCGGGTAAAAAGAAAGTAGCGGTTCCTTCGACAGCCCATGCCGACCACCTGATTCTTGCAAAGCAGGGTGCGGCGGCTGACCTTCAGGAATCAATCAACAAGAATAATGAGGTTTTTAACTTCCTGAGTTCTGTTTGTAATAAATATGGTATCGGTTTCTGGAAACCAGGTGCCGGTATTATTCATCAGGTGGTTTTAGAGAACTACGCTTTCCCTGGCGGAATGATGATTGGTACCGACTCTCACACGGTAAATGCCGGTGGTCTTGGTATGGTAGCTATCGGTGTTGGTGGTGCTGATGCCGTAGACGTTATGGCTGGTATGGCCTGGGAACTTAAATTCCCGAAATTAATTGGTGTTAAACTAACCGGTGAAATGAACGGATGGACATCAGCTAAAGATGTCATTCTTAAAGTAGCCGGCATTCTTACTGTAAAGGGTGGAACCGGAGCTATTGTTGAATATTTCGGTGATGGTGCCAAATCACTTTCATGTACGGGTAAAGGTACTATCTGTAATATGGGTGCTGAGATTGGTGCTACTACCTCAACTTTCGGTTATGACGAATCAATGAGAAGATATCTGAAGGCTACCGGCCGTGCAGATGTTGTTGAGCTTGCTGACGAAGTAGCGGATCACTTAACAGGTGACCCAGAAGTATATGCCAACCCTGAGCAATATTTTGATCAGGTCATTGAAATTGATCTTTCTACGTTGAGCCCACACCTAAACGGTCCTTTCACTCCGGATTTGGCTACGCCAATTGCTGAAATGAAAGAAAAGGCTGAGAAGAATGGCTGGCCTACAAAAGTAGAGTGGGGCTTGATCGGTTCTTGTACAAACTCTTCTTATGAAGATTTATCAAGAGCAGCGTCAATTGCACAGCAGGCTGTTGACAAAGGCTTGATCACCAAAGCAGAGTTCGGTATCAACCCGGGCTCTGAGCAGGTACGATTCACTGCTGAAAGAGATGGCTTATTGAAATCATTCAATGACCTTAACGCCACCATCTTTACCAACGCTTGCGGACCGTGCATTGGTCAGTGGGATAGAAAAGGAGCTGATGAAGAGAAAGTGAATACTATTGTTCACTCTTTCAACAGAAACTTCAAGAAAAGAGCTGATGGTAACCCAAATACTAACGCTTTCGTAACCTCTCCTGAAATGGTAGCAGCTCTTGCTATCGCTGGTGATTTGGGCTTCAACCCGATTACTGATACCTTGACAAATAAGGATGGAGAGCAGGTTAAACTTGACCCGCCAGTTGGAATGGAATTACCTGAAAAAGGTTTTGACGTTGAAGATAATGGCTATCAGGCTCCTGCTGAAGATGGTTCAGGAATTGAAGTTACGGTCAATCCTGATTCTGATCGTCTTCAATTATTGAGTCCGTTCAAAGCATGGGATGGCAATAACATCACGGGTGCCAAACTATTGATCAAAGCCTACGGAAAATGTACGACTGACCATATTTCAATGGCTGGCCCATGGTTAAGATACCGTGGTCACCTTGATAATATTTCAAATAATCTTTTGATTGGTGCGACTAACGCTTTCAACATGGAAAGCAATAAAGTGGTTAACCAGCTGTCTGGTGAAATTAATGATGTACCTGGTGCGGCAAGAGCATATAAAGCTGCAGGGGTACCGACAGTGGTAGTGGGTGATCATAATTATGGCGAAGGTTCTTCAAGAGAGCATGCTGCCATGGAGCCTCGTCATTTAGGGGTTAGAGCAGTGATTGTAAAATCTTTCGCTCGTATTCACGAAACGAACCTTAAGAAGCAAGGTATGCTTGGTCTTACTTTTGCAAATGAGGCTGATTACGATTTGATTAAGGAAGACGATACTTTCAACTTTATCGATCTTAAAGACTTTGCTCCTGACACTCAATTAACACTTGAAGTCGTTCATAATGACGGTAGCAAAGATTTGATCAAATTGAATCATACCTATAATGCCCAGCAAATTGCCTGGTTTAAGGCCGGTTCGGCCCTGAATCTGATTGCTGCTGAAGCAAAAGGAAAATAAGTTAGCAATTCCTTAGAAAAGATAATCCCGGCTTTAAAGGCCGGGATTTTTTTTGACTCAAACACGGGTTTAATTAGAAACTTCTGAAATAAGTATTAAATGATAAATCAAAAAAAAGCCCCGACTCAAAGAGCCGGGACAGGATATTATTTGACCATATAATGAAGTCTAAGCTTGTCTTTTCGTTGGAGGTATATAATCGAACCCATTTTGAACTTTAAGATTGTACTCAAAAAATTCCATTGCCCTTCTCACGTTTTTCCTGTTGATAGCAATGAAATAAGGACGCTTCCCCTCCTTTCTCACCAGTTTAGTGTCTAACTTATATATCGTACCCTCCGGGAATTTTGAAATATACTGTTTGGGGCAACTCACCTTTAAATTTCCGGGAATTGGCTGACCATCAATCGTCTCTAAACGCATTCGGGACTGATTTGCATCTAAAATTGCCTCGGCATAAACATCCAAAAAGAAACTTTTTGACAACTCCGGAACCTCATCAACCAGCGATAATTGCATATTCTTACTTCATATAGATTTAATACAAAAATAAAGTTTTTAGCAATTTCACCAAAACAATAAATAGATAGAATTACAGATAGCTTTTCACTAATATTTTATCTACTTTTGCACCTCGTTTCAGAAAACGCACATAAATGGCTGAAGTTAAAATCTTTTCGGGTACCAATTCTCAATACCTGGCCAGCATGGTCGCAGACCAATATGGCAAAGAATTGGGCAAAATGTCAATCAAAAGATTTGCAGACAGTGAAATCTCAGTAGCGTTTGATGAGTCGGTAAGAGGTTGTGATGTATTTCTGGTTCAGAGTACTTTCCCTAATGCCGATAACATCATGGAGCTGTTACTGATGATAGATGCTGCCAGAAGAGCATCAGCACATTATGTGGTTGCGGTAATTCCTTATTTCGGATACGCTCGCCAAGACAGAAAAGACAGACCAAGAGTAGCAGTTGGAGCCAAACTGGTGGCTAACATGCTAACGGCGGCCGGAGCAGACAGGATCATGACACTTGACCTTCACGCAGGTCAGATTCAAGGTTTCTTTGATATTCCGGTTGACCACCTTGAGGGTACATCTATTTTTGTCCCTTACCTGAAAGCAAGAAAGCTCGACAACCTGCTTTTTGCTTCTCCTGATGTGGGCGGTGTAGCCAGGGTTCGGAAATTTGCCACGCATTTTGATGCGGACATTGTGATTTGTGACAAACACCGAAAAAAAGCAAATGAAATTGCCTCAATGCAGCTTATTGGTGAAGTAGAAGGTGCAAATGTAATCTTGATCGATGACCTGATTGACACCGGCGGAACCATGTGCAAGGCGGCTCAGCTCATTATGGACAGAGGTGCAGCTTCAGTTAGAGCAATCTGTACACACCCGGTTTTGTCGCACAATGCCCATGACAATATTGCGAATTCTGTATTGGAAGAACTTATCGTAGCAGATACAATTCCATTAAAGCAGGACAACCCAAAAATTAAAGTTCTTTCCACAGCTGAGCTTTTTGCAAAGGCCATCGGAAGAATAAGAGACAATGGCTCAATAAGCACGTTATTTATAAATTATCAACATCAAATTACTTTTTAAAAATGAAAAAAACCGAGATTGTAGGGTATAAAAGAGCGAATCTTGGTCGTTCGGCGGCGAATCAGCTAAGAGCTGAAGGCCAGGTACCATGTGTACTTTACGGCGGCAAAGAGCAGGTTTCTTTTTATGCACCAGCTTATCTTTTCCGTCCGTTAATTTTTACTCCTGACGCTTACGAAGTAAAACTTAACATTGAAGGCACTGAGTATTCTGCTATCCTTCAAGACAAGCAGTTTCACCCTGTAAATGACACACTAGTTCACGCTGATTTCCTTGAAATTACGCCTGAAAAAGTAATTAAAATTAAAGTGCCAATTCGTTTGGTAGGTACACCTGCAGGTATCAACCAAGGTGGTAAATTGCAGCATAAGCTTCGCCAACTTGCTGTTAAAGGCCCTGTAAGTGCAATTCCTGAATACGTTGACGTTGACGTTAAGGCATTAAAATTAGGGCAATCCGTAAAAGTTGAGGTTATCAGCCTTGATGGTATTGAGATTCTTGATCCTACTTCTAACCCAATCGCTTCTGTTAATATTCCGAGAGCCGCTAAAATGGCTGCCGAACTTGACGAAGAAGATGATGAGGATGGAGAAGCCGAAGGAGGAGAAGCTGGTGCTGACGAAGCAGCAGAATAATTTCTCTGAATCTGATTTTATTAAATCCCCGGCCGGAAGGTTGGGGATTTTTTTGTTTACAATTCCATATTCTGCACTTAATGATGTGGTAATAGTCTTTGCAGTAATTGCATCATGCAAAGTCAACATCATTTTAAGACCATTGTGCTTTCTGATATTCATCTTGGCACCGCCGGTAGCAAAGCGAGGGAAGTAACATCTTTCATCAAACAGTATTCCTGTGAGAGGCTAATTCTAAACGGAGATATTATTGACGGCTGGCAACTGAAAAAGTACGGTAGCTGGAAAAAGAGACATACGGCATTCCTAAGGGCTATTCTTAAAACCATTGAGAAGAAAGACACCAAAGTCTATTATTTACGAGGCAATCATGATGATTTTCTGGATCAGATTCTGCCGTTTAGTATTGGTCCCAACTTTAAAATTCTCAAAGAGCTGACTATTGAGTCTGGCGACAAGAAGTACTACGTTGTCCATGGAGATATTTTTGACCTGGTCACTAAAAAAGCAAAATGGCTGGCTCATATTGGAGATTTAGGATACACTTTCTTGCTCTGGGTCAATAAAAAATATAATCACTATCGTCGGTCAAAAGGTCTTGCCTATTACTCACTCTCCAAGAGAGTAAAACAATCTATTAAGGTAGCGGTCAATTATGTCTCAGACTTTGAAGAACAATTGGCCGAGCTGGCAAGATCTAAAAATTGCGACGGAATTATTTGCGGGCATATTCATCAGCCTGCTATCAAAACATTTAACCAAATCAAATACATGAATTCAGGAGATTGGGTAGAAAACCTATCAGCGTTAGTGGAAGACCACAACGGAAACTGGGAAATCGTTTATTACTCAGTTCAGAAAAAATATCAGGAATACGACGAAGAGGCCATCTCAAAACGGTATCAGAAAGATTTTGATGATAATGAGTCAGACATCGACTTTTCCTATTCAGACTTATTTAATCTAAAATGAGAATCCTGTTCATTGTTCAGGGAGAAGGTCGCGGGCATATGACTCAGGCCATTAGTCTTAGCCAACAGTTGAATCAAACGCGACATGAGGTTGTCGCTTGTCTTATTGGCAAAGAAACTCCGGATGATTTCTGCTCCACTGTGGAAGAACAATTGAACGTACCTACCCATTTTTTTGCCAGTCCTGGTCTGGCTTACAAAGCTGAAGGTAAAGGGCTGAGCCTTAAGAGTACCTTGCTCAATAACTTTGGCAAAACCGGACGATATTTGAAGTCATTGAACATGATGCACCATTGGATTGGATCTTACCAACCGGATATCATCATCAATTTCTATGATCTTCTGGCCGGAATCTATCAAATCAGATACGCTTCAGCTGCACCTCCTATGGTGTGCATTGGTCATCAATATTTATTACTACATCCACAATTTGAATTTCCTCAGGGCAGGCAGCTTGATCGTTTTTTGATCAATCTCAACAGCCGACTTACAGCCATGAAAGCTAAAAAGCTGTTTGCCCTTTCTTTTTCACCGGTTGCTCCTCAACGAAACATTATTGGAGTACCTCCCCTACTGAGAAAAGAAGCCACTTGCCAAACGGTGAAACACTATGAGTACTATCTGGCTTATGTTACAAATCCTTACTTGCTCAAGCACCTTGCCGAGTGGCACAAGAAGAATGATACCTTAGAAATGCATGCTTTCATTAAAACCGATCAGGAAAATGAAGTGGAACAATGGCACAAAAACTTTTTTGTGCACAAACTGGACCCGGTCAAATTTCTGCGATTAATGGCTAATGCTAAAGCCCTGATCACTACTGCCGGGTTTGAGTCCGTTTGTGAAGCCATCTATTTTGACAAACCTATCATGATGGTGCCGGTTCCTAATCATTTTGAGCAATTATGCAATGCTCATGATGCCCAGAAGTACGGTGCAGGTATTGCTCAGCAGGAGTTTAACTTGGACAGGTTCATCTCCTACGTAAAACACCATCAAAGCCCGGGTCAGCAATTCAGAAACTGGCTGAATGAAAGCCGCGAAAAAATTATTGCAGAAATAGAGGCTTTTGAGATAACCTCAAAGGCCACGGCCTAAACAGGCATAGGAAAACTGTAATACCAGATCATAAAAAGCAGCAAACACAGCTGGGGCCAATACTTTTCCAGAAAACTCATTCCAATTTGAAGTAGATCTTTCATTTGTTTGTCTTTTGAACAAAACTACTTCCCGTTTATTAGCCGGATTTTAAGCCAGTATTAAGAAACAAAAAACCCCGAAGAAGCTTCGGGGCATTTGCGTTCACCAATATGAATCAAGTTTAATACGTAGATTAGTTTTGGTTATAAACTATAACCAAGGCTCAGACCCATTGATCTTCCCGGCTTGAACAAGTCATACACCTGAGAAGCTGCGTTAAAGCCCTCATAAAAACGCTGACGCTTAGCATTCAGAATATTGTTAGCTGAGAAGCTAACAGACCCTTTTTGAGCTTTGCCAAAACGTTTT
Source organism: Jiulongibacter sediminis (assembly GCF_001306455.1). Classification (GTDB taxonomy): domain Bacteria; phylum Bacteroidota; class Bacteroidia; order Cytophagales; family Spirosomataceae; genus Jiulongibacter; species Jiulongibacter sediminis. The sequence continues at coordinate 1,248,896 of NZ_LGTQ01000005.1, forward strand.
GTTGTTTTAAAATTCAGTGAATTGAAAGGCATTTCAAAGACATCCGGGTTACGGCCAATACCTACTACAGATAGTCTTTTGCCCTGCACGTTATAGCTAAGATTTGCTTCAATTCCACTCTCTTGTTGATTATATGAGATATAACCGTTTACAATAAAAGGTGACTGCCCCTGAAGCTGACGTGTATTTTTTACCTGCTCATCAAGTCTGGCGTTCTCCAATCTTGACTCATACTCATTCGGGTTCATTTCTACCTGAGAGTACACCACGGTAAGGTTAGCACCTACGCTTAAGGGCATTTCATTTGCTACTTTAAGGCCAAGATTCTGACGAAGTTCAAACTCACCTCCAAGTACCTGAGCCATGCCTACGTTACGAGGCTGCACATTATTAGGAGCCGCCTGGCTATACGCTACAACCTCGATAGGATCTTTGAATGTTTTATAGAAACCACTTACTGAAACCATTTGACCTTTATCCATGAATTTCTCAAGACGAAGGTCATAGTTCATAATTTTTGTGGTCACAAGGTTTCTGTTACCAATGAAGGTTCTGTCAGAAAGTGCATCATAAATCTGTGAGATTGAAGCCTCTTTAAATGATGGTCTTGCCAAAGTACGAGCCACAGCCAGTCTCAGGTTTGTTTTCTCTTTCAGTGCGTACACAAAGTTTGCTGATGGAAGGAAATCAAGTGATTCGTTGATTTTCTCATTGTCAAGGATTTCGTCACCAAGGTTTGTCTGACCAGTATAATAGTGATCAAACTTCTCAACTCTCAAACCGTAAATTGCTTTCAATTTTTCCGTTAGGCTGATTTCGTTCATTACGTAGGCAGCAGCAATATTCTGAGTAGCATCATAAGTGTTAGCAGGCTCAAAGTTACCCACCACATATACACCCATGTTAGTCTCTTTATTCCAGATATTTTGTGGTTGCAAAAGGGCGTTGGCATCTCCGTTGATGTCAAACTGGTTTTGACCACGAATGTTAAATACGTACTGAAGAATCTCGTAATTTCTATTCTTCAATGTGTTAGCTACACCAAACTTCAGTTTAGAGTCTCCATAGTTAGTCACAAATTTCTTAGTGAAATCAAGGCGACCACTGTAATCTATCTCTTTCAGTGACCTGAACAATCTCTTTGGCTGGGCACCTTCAGAAGGTTCAATAGAATATGCACCTTCATCAAGCCTGAAAGGAGTAACACGTACATCTTTGTCTTGAATCTGGCTGATTGTAGGAGAAAGAGACCAGTCAATTCTAAAATTATCAGCCTGACCAAACGAATGCTCACCTTTCAAATTAAGGTTTGAAATTGATCTTTCTGAATATTCCTGATTATCCTGAACAAGTGTTGAAGAATTGAAAATGAAGGTTTCCTGTGTAAACTTACCTGCAGTGCTTTCTCCATTTTGAATACGTAATGCATTCAAGGCAATTTTATGTCTGTTAAACTTAACAGCTACACCCGCAAGACCGCTGGCCAGGACATTATTCTTACCAAGAGAACCATACTGAGCCTGATTTCTTTCGAATTCAAAATCGGTATTTGGGTCAAAACCTTTGATAAATGCATTGTACTGAACTTCTTCGTAGAATTCTGTATCGTTACGGTAATTTGCCGCCAGGTTATAACCAATGGTCATTTTTTTCAAATTGACCTGATTTCCCGTAGAAATAGAGGCGTTAAAGTTCATTGGACTTTGGCCACTTAAAACCCCTAAATCTGGTGTAAACCTTTCGGTCAATGTCGTAAGAGAGGCGTCTCTTTTTGCGATTGAAGGCACTACCTGTCTTGAGTCAATCGGCAAACTTCTCAAACCATTATCAAAACCTAACCAATCAGTTGAGCTCTTACTTCCCTGAATGTAGTTATTGTTGAAATGCATGGATGGATTGTAAGAACCACCAACAGACACATTGAAAGACTTTTCAAGAGGGAAATCTTTTGTTGTAATATCAACGATCCCCCCTGTAAAGTCACCTGATAAGTTTGGGCTGGCCGTTTTAGTAACGGTCATATTATCGATAATGTTGGTTGGGAAAAGATCCATTTGAATGGTATTTCTATCAGGATCAAGACCAGGGATATCCAAACCGTTCAAAATTGTTTTGGTATATCTGTCACCCAAACCACGAACGAAAACGTACTTTCCACCTTCTACAGAAACACCTGTTACTCTTTTAATTGCTCCACCGGCATCATTATCTCCGATTCTTCTGAACGTCTCTTTTGAGATACCATCCATCATATTAGGAGATTTACGCTGCATTGTCAGAATAGCAGACTCGCTGTTTTTTACGATTGTAGCTTTCACAACTACTTCCTGTAGCACCTGGGCATCATTACCCATTTTGATATCCAAAACATTCACTTCACCATCTTTGATGATCACGTCCTGAACAGTCAAATTATTGTACCCCACATAGGTAACCTCCAGGGTATAAGTTCCCGGAGCCAGATCTACTGAATAAACACCGTCAAGGTCGGTATTCACACCTTTTTGGACTTCCTTTACAAAAACCGTTGCAAACGGAAGCGTTTCACCATTGGAATTATCAATGATGGTTCCTCTAATAGTACCCACCTGAGCCACCGCAGAGACAGTACAGAAAGATCCTAACAAGAGGATCAAAACACTGAAAAATGATTTTACTGATTTCATATTGGTATTAAACTGATTGTCAAAAATTGGGTGGGGTACTAGCCCCACCCTATATTGGTTTTGTTAAAATCCTGTAAGTGCACCTTTGTGAGCTGCAAATGTCCAGGCAAAGTTTGCCGGATCAGCCCCTACGGTTCTTGTTGTCACTGCCGAGTTAGCAGCTGTCATGTCTGCTTTAAATTTCGTATCATCTCCTGTGGCGAAAGTATCTTTCCATAGAGAAGCGAAATCTGTTACTGCAGCCGGCAGCATGAATTCGTTGCCAGAGATGATGATGTTACCAGCCAAATAGTTAGCCTGTACACCTGCGTTGTCATCCAACTCTACATCTGAGTTATCCGAGAAGTTAAAGAAGTAGTTGTTTAGCAGACTACCCTGGGCATTTGATCTCCAGTCAGCATATTCGCCTGTCAAGCCTTTGAAAGAGCAATTCTGGATAGTGAAAAGTCCTCCGGCATTGATTGAGTTTTCAGGACCGTCAATTTCCATTGCATGATCAGAATCAGCACCTGCGATATAGATAGAGCCATCAATTGTTCCTGAATATGATTGATCAATATCGTACCCGTCATCACCCTGACCCCATACAAGACCATACTTTAGGTTAACAGAGCCTCCGAAGAACTCGATACCATCATCAAGATTACCAACAACCTCAACATTCTCAATTACAGTACCTGAACCGACACCACCGAGTGTGATACCGTTGATTTCGTTACCATCACCGATAAGTGCACCACCATGTCTTACAGACACATACTTAATAACACCTGAATTGTCAGCAGCATCAGAGCCACCGTAAGCACCGTATGTATCATCAGCAGGAATTCCTTCAATTTGTGCTTCAGCACCTGACTGAGCAGAAACAGGGGCATTACCCAGGATGATTAAACCTCCCCACTGAGCATTTATAGTTTCATCCAGATTTGAGCCAGCAGATTGACCAACCTCAATATTGTCATCTAAAGCTGTAAAAATAATTGGCTCAGCTGCAGTACCTTCTGCCATCAATTTACCACCTCTCGCAACAATCAAAGCAGCTGCAAGTGAACCTGTCCCTTTCGCACCTTTAATAATGGTACCTGGCTCGATAGTTAGAGTTACACCATTGTCTACAATTACTTTTCCTTGTAGAATATAAATTCTGTCGTTGGTCCAGGTTTCATCTGAAACCAATAAGCCTGACTTTGCCTCATCTTCTTTAGTTTCTGAGACTTTAGGCACACAATTACAATCTGCTGTTAAAATCTCATTTTCAAGACAAACTACTGTACAATCATCATCTGTTTCACAAGATGTGATAGCAATAGAAAGAACAGCAAGGGCCGCAAAAGCCGCATTTCTAAATAATTTCATGTTTCGGGAAAAATTTTGGAGTTTTAAAGAATTATTTTTCAGTCTATTAAACTTGACTCCATTTACGTCCATTAAGGATCTTTTTTGATTCACTCTGATCAGCAATTAATTTGCTTGTTTCTTGATTTCGTTGCAAAAGTAGATAGCCAATATTAAGCTAATGTTAAGCCCATGTTAGGCTTAGATTAAATCAAGGAGAGGTCACCATTCTATGAGGATGCATTTAGACAATAGTCTAATTATAAAGGGTGAATGGTCTCAAAAACTTCTTCTGAAGGAACAAAAGTATATTCCAAAGGGTTATTAAAACGAAGGGAATCAAGAGATTATGAGCCTCCCGATAAAATTCTTAATTTTTTTTAATAAATATTTGCCTCGTACTCTCAGTAGTAATACCTTTGAATCATAGAAAGTCAGGAAAACAAAAGATATTAAAGATAAAAGTTGTGTGGATTTAGTAGCGGGAAAGGCTGGAACATTTTGTTCCAGTCCTTTTTTTTTGAACCTACCCTATTTGTGGCCGATTTATGGCAACTTTCAGCATTAACGAATTCTATTTGATCTCTTTCGAATTACTTAGCTTCCAAATGAGCATCAATTGGACAAAGCCAATAATTTGAGGAAAATGCCGTATCCAATTTGATCTGTATCTGGATATCAACTTTTATGTCGGCAAATGGGAACTTCAAACCGGAATGGGCAAAGGGGGAGAAAATCCTGCTGACATGATGCTCTTCATCATTTTTCATAGTCACCAACATAGAAACTGAGGTGCACCTTAGGCTTTTGTCTGACTGGAAAACTTATGTTTCGATGGACCGGAGTAAGAATCCATACCACCAGCCTTACAAGGCTTAAACAGCTTGATTTTTTTTCAAATTCAATGAAAAACAAAAACAAACTGAGATCTCTCTCAGGCTTTTGCCGGTGTGGCAAGATTTGAACCGGCAGGCGATCCTGTTGCGGTCTACCAACCCAAAAAATCGCAAAAGAGAGAAAAACAAAAAAGCCTGAGATTACTCTCAGGCTTTTGTCGGGGTGGCAAGATTTGAACCGGCAGGCAATCCTGTTGCGGTCTACCAACCCCCAAAATCGCAAAAGAGAGAAAAACAAAAAAGCCTGAGATTACTCTCAGGCTCTTGTCGGGGTGGCAAGATTTGAACCGGCAGGCGATCCTGTTGCGGTCTACCAACCCAAAAAAAACGCAAAAGAGAGAAAAACAAAAAAGCCTGAGATTACTCTCAGGCTTTTGTCGGGGTGGCAAGATTCGAACTTGCGACCTTCTGCTCCCAAAGCAGAATTATATTTGTTATTCTATTTTGCATCACTTTGATTAAAGTCTTATAAATAACTATTTAACAGCAATTTAAGACAATTTATATTATTGTCAACTTTGCAATACTATTAGTTTATTTTGTTAATTTGTGTGCAAATAGTGTGCAAATTAAATGAGACCTGTAATTACAATTGTTCAAGACCGAAGAAGACAAAAAGCCAATGGCACATACCCGGTCAAGCTTAGTGTCTTTCAATCAAAGCCTAGAATAAGAAAACTATTCCCAATTGGTTTAGAGTATAATGAAAAGGAATTTGAGTCCATATGGAATAGTTCTCGACCAAAAGGCAACCATCGAGATCAAAACTTAAAACTCAATGCAATCCTAAGTAAAGCTTGCAATATTGCAGATGAAATGGAGGTCTTCTCTCTTGAAACTTTTGAGAAAAAATTATTTAGAAACTCAGAGGATGGATTATCTGTAAAATACCACTACGAGATAATTATTAGTGAGCTAAAAAAAAGAGAGCAACTTGGCAATGCAAGTAATTATAATTTGAGCTTAAAATCTCTCAAAAGGTTCCTTGAAGGGAGAGGAAAAAAACTAACCATTGACAAGCTTAAGTTTCTTGATATCGACAAAGAGTTTCTTGAAGATTATGAATTCTTCATGATACAGGAAGGTAGAAGTCTAACAACTGTTAGTTTCTATGTCAGAGCCTTAAGGGCTGTATTTAATAGAGCAATCGAAGAAGGAGAAATTGGTAAAGAAAATTACCCATTCGGCAAAAGAAAGTATAAAATACCGGCTGCTAAGAAAGTTAAAAAGGCCCTTTCTAGTTCTGATCTTCACAAACTCTTTCATTCAAAACCCGAAACACCTGAACAAGAAAAAGCGAGAGACTTTTGGTTCTTTTCATACATGTGTAGCGGCATGAACATCAAAGACATAGCCCAAATAAAATTCAAAGACATAAAGGAAGACAGGTTTGAATTCATAAGAGAAAAAACCAAACGCACTGCAAAAGCAAATATTACACCTATCGTTGTTTACCTTAACCCATATGCCAAGGGTATTATTGAAAGATATGGAAATGAGGACAGGTCTTCATATGTGTTCCCCATCCTCTGTGACGGACTAAACGCAAAAGAGCAAAGAGCTAGAGTTCAAAACTTCACTAGGTTCATTAATCAGCACATTAAAAAGTTAGGGAAAAGTTTAGACTTACCTGATGAATTATCAACTTATTGGGCCCGACATAGTATGGCAACCAAAGCTCTCAGGGATGGCCGATCTCTTGAATTTATACAAGAATCACTTGGCCATGAAAACTTGAAAACTACCCAGAATTATATAGCCGGATTTGAGAATGAAGTCAAAAAGGACTTTGCTGAATCACTGATGAACTTTTAGACAGAGAATGGAAAAACTATTAAAAGACATTCGCAATTTCCTAAGGATAACGTTAAAGGGCTTTATCGTAATCGAAGATTATGAGGCTCCGGTAGAAATGACTCCATATGGATATTTTTATTATTTAAATAGTACAGGATTCGAAAAGTTCAAGGACAATTTGAATTTGCTAAAGTACCGAAACACTGAGAATGTCTTTAATCAGATCAAGCAAGACTTACTTCAAGAAGAAGTTTTTACAACTGACCAGAATTCTGAAACTGATATTGATAAAATTAGGAAGATATGTGTAAGCAAGGGGATTGAATATACTGATTTGGTAACCTTTGACTTTGATTACAAAGATTCTGCACCTTTTGATATTTACCTATATGATCTTCTTCAATCGGATTGGTTAATACTTAATCAGGATGAAATTAAAATCTATGAAACATTCAAAGAATTTTGGATTAAGCTATTCATTGAAAAAACGAAGAATCAATTATTACAGCAAAGTGAAACTAATGATACCGAAAAAGAGACAGAAACATTACAATCTAAATTCACTCTATCATTTAACGAAAACTTCAAACAATTTGAAGACAAAAATCCAAGAAACCATAAACCGTGTTTTAGTGAATCTGATTTCAAGTCACTTAGGGAGGAGCTTGAAAATTATTTCACTAAAGACGATGTAAACCTAGCCAATGTTCACTTTTTGAAATCGGCAAATGTTACCCAGCAGAAAATAGTTTGGGCATTTAAAAATCTTTATCGCTCAACTAATCCGGGCAGTAACTATCCAGATAGCCTATTTCAATTAATTCTTAATCTAATTCCGTCCGAAAGTAACAAAACGATAAAGACTTTACGAAAAGCTAGACGGCCATAGTGCGGTACACCGTAAATACGCACTTAATCCCGTAAAAGAAGCGTATTCGGAGTTTGTTAGTTGCAGCCCAATTAAAACTAAAAGGGTGATGTACACATTTAACGAACTACCAGAAGCTGTAACGGCTATAGCAAATAAGCTAGACGTTATTGAAAGGCTCCTCAAGCTTAAGAATTCAAAAGAGACTGAGGATTTCATTTCAAATCGTCTTCTAACTCTTGACCAAGCTTGCTCTTTACTCAAACTTCAAAAATCAACTCTCTATTCTAAGGTATCCAGAGGCGAAATACCGGGAGTATATAAACAAGCCGGAAGGCTCTATTTCAAGAAAGAAGAGCTTCTAAAGTGGCTAGAAGCTGGGGAAAAGAAAACAACCACGAAAATACTGGAAGAAGCAGACCAGCACCTTGCTGGTTTAAAGAAAGGAGGTGTGAATTGATGAAGCTTCCATTTCCAAAAAACACTGATCGAATATTGAAGGTGGTTCCTACTCTTAAACACCCAGTTTGTGAACAACTAATCAGAACACTAAGTAAAGATAGTTTGACTCTAAGTGAAAAAGAATACTTGGAGGCTTGGCACAAACTTGCTCAAAGAAGCTGATCACTTGGCCCTAAATGATTGATGGCTTTAAAATATTGAATCTTAGGTCTGAAGCGAACCTACATGGAAACTCAAACCTGTTTAACAATTGGGAAACAAAGATTTCTAAAGATGGAGAAATCAAATACCATGTTCAGGAGTTCAAGTCCTTAGTTTTTATAAACAAACCTCCACCAAAGAACTGCACCAGTTTGAGAGGTAGCCTACACAAGTACTATAACAAGGGCATACACAACCATGATGATTTCTATTTTCAACAGGTATGCGATACAATAGATGATTTATCGAAAAGGTTTAATTTGAACCTACATAAATGCCATCTGAACAACTTAGAATTTGGAGTTAATCTCAAACTAAACGATGATGTTAGCAAACTCCTTTTAAGCCTTATAAGTTATAGAGGTTCAATTTTCAATGAAATAAGGGAGGATAACATTTCGTACTTCCAATGCAGGAAGAGCCAGTACATTGTAAAGATTTATAATAAAGGTCTTCAATACCAATTAAAAGACAATGTTCTCAGGTTTGAAGTTAAGGTTACAAGAATGCAGTTTTTGAAATCAAGAGGCATTCCTATTTCAACCCTTCATGACCTAAAAAATAAGAAGATTATCACCGAGCTTGGTAATTTATTAGTAGAAATATTCTCCCAAATTGTTTTTGCCCCGGTAGACGTTGATTTCTCATTAATGAGTAAGAAAGAAAAAATCCTTTTTTTCGAACTTTCAAATCCACATTACTGGAGAAATAATGATACTTCAGCCAAAGCATACAAAAGAAAACAACGCAACAAGAAAAAATTCATTGAACTACAAAAATCTTATTCGAATGAACCTTTCTATCATGCTGCGATTTCCTATGCAATAAAAGAAAAGTGGAATTCTCTTTTTGTCCAAAATTTACACCATACCTAAAATGTAAAAAGTGGACATTTTTTAAAAAAATGGGCCAGTTTAAGAAATGAAACCTTTTAAGAAATTAACTATTAGGCAACTTTTTCCAATCGGATTTTACGTAACCCATCTGTTTGCCAGCCTTTAATTATCCTTAATTCAGCTATGGCTCTTGAATGAATAATATGCTTTTCATGATCGTCAAATACTTCTCCAATTTCATGTGCCGCTTTATTCCTTAAATCTTTCAAATCTCGCAGAAATCCGATGTTACAAAGTTTTCTCAAACGCTCATCCGAGTTAAGGATATCAATCATATTTCCAAAATTTAGGTATTTCCCTTTCTCTACTTTTTTTTGGAATTTATTCTCAATACTAGACTCGCTTATGATGACATTGTGTAAAAGCACTTCTAATAACTTTGCCAAAGAAAGAACGGACATATTATAATTTTTCATTTCAATCTGCCCCCTACAGGACTCTAATTCTTCCCTCTCATTTTCTAACCAAATAAAGTCAGTTACAAGCCTATTTAAATTCATGACCACTTCTTTAAAAGCCTCTTCCGGCTCAAACTTTTCATTTAACTCTTTCAGCCACCTCCTATTCTGAAAATACCTTCTTTGATACATAATGCTCTCGGCAGTCTTTTCTCTAAGCATTTTTTCCAAATCAGAAATGACCCCTTTCTGCCTCTCTATCTCATCAGCTTTTTCTTTGTTTCCTAAAAACTGAAAGAAATTACCCAAAATAGATGCTCCAAGTATTGTATTTTTTACTTCTTTTTTCATGTTGATTATTGTCCTAATTCATGGATTTTTAATTTTTGATAAGAATACTAGAATGTTGGTGAATCGCTGTCGTAAGCAAAGGTACAAAGGAATGTTGACCCCTATTTTTACTCATTTTGTTATTACGAAATCTTATTGCATTTCCAATAACACTACTTATCAACTTTTTCTAAATCCTTCAAAAGATTCTCAATCTCCTCTCTAATTTTTCCTTTGATTTTAGGCAGGTCCAATTTTTTCGATTTCATATTCGAGGGCTCTTGTCCACTCTCAATCCTATCCCAGAAATTCACTCCTTTGTTTAAGAGAAATCCCACTCTATCTAATAATTTCTTTTCATCGTCAGAAAGAATTGTATCAAATTCCTTATCCCATTCAGTACTATGAGAGATCAAATATTCATTGGAACCAATTAGTAGTGAGAGCTCTAAGATATTCTCAAATCTCTGACTTGCTATTTTTATGAATCCAGCCCACGAATTATTTCTTGGGAGATCAAAACTTGGCCAGCTTGAAGACCAACGGTTAGATTTTCTTTCTCTAACACTCTCTAAAATTTCTAGAAGATCTCCGAAATTGTCTACTGGAGACTCAATGAACGAACTTTTATACCGATGATCCCACAGCTTCAGAATAGTCTCAAAACACTCTTTTTTCTTAAATTCATTTTCCTCAACATCTTGACTCTCATTAATACCATTTATCAATTCAGCCAAATAATGCGACATCCATTTAGCTAACGTATCTGATGTCCCATGAATTTCTAAATCCTTGACAATCTTTTTTCCAAGCTTAATAAGCTGATCATCCGAGTGTGTTGACTGTTCCATTTGAGCTAATTAGGTAAAATTTACGAGCTTTAATAGATGAGTCTTCTGAATAAGAAGAACTTACTTCATTCCTTTCATAACGTTTTACTCTACATTCCAGTAAAAGATCAAATCCTACTTTTCTTAAAAAACTTAAGAGGAAAGATGAGTCAACTTCAAAAGTGTTCCCGCTATAACCAATAGTATTACCACGAATTCTTTTATGAGTATTGTCCCAATTTTTAATTTCACCAATTTTTAAATTTTCACAAAAAAAAGATTTCCCAATATCATCACTTTGGATCTCGTACAGTTCTTTAACAATATTATCAAATGAATAAAAGAATGGTTTAAGCTCATTTGCGAACGAATCAAACTCTTGTTCGCACCTTAATCCAACATATATTTGCTTGATCCAACCTATGAATTCAAATTCCTCTACTTTCATATTTGACCCATCAATGTCATTATCATATTCATCTTCATAAGGAAAGCCATCTTCATACCAATTCTGGGTAGAATGTAAAGCTCTCATTAAGGCCTTGGAGGTCTTAGGGGAGACAATTGCCGATGAAATGTCTACTTTTTCCCAAATATCATTTCGGTGCTTTGAATATTCTCCATAGACAAAAACTTTCTTATTCAGACTATTATTCTCGATACCGACAATTTGATCATATTCTTTGGTTCTTATGTTCTTAATCCAATCGTTGACATTTATTGAACTTTCTATCTCAAAAGTAAACTTTGGTGGAATAGAGTCCCGGTATTCTGATAACAAGAAACCTCCGAGTTCCGACCCGGCCCAAGTACCAATCCAATTTTCCCATTTACCTGAATTACCATCAAATTCATCTATATATAACGGCTCTTTTCGAAGCAATTCTGTTGCAGAGCAAAACATTGCGTGGTATTCATAATATTTTTGAAGGTTTTCGATTGCTGGAAGATTTCCTTGGCGATTACTAGTCAAGTAACTTTCATTGTAACTGTCAATTATAACATGATTATCCTCTAAAGCATTACCTAAATAACCCCAACTTTCAGTAATATATTTATCGGATAGGTCAGCTACATCATATTCAGTTAAATTGAAAACTCTACCCAGAGGGCTATACCAGTAGGGCAAGGTATCCATTGAATCAAAATGAAATTTCCAATCCCCATTTTTTGATGAGTATTTTCTTTGTTCTCTAATGTACCTTTTTTCATTGACTGGTTCAAATTGGCTCACCAAACAGCTGTCAATAGTTTTACATTCATCAATTGTAAAAAAATCAGGGTCATTTTTTATGAAATTTTGACAAGCTCCTTTTACAAAAAAAAGGATTAGAGCATGAGGAAAATCCGTACTCTGAATTTCGGCTAGAAAGTACTCCTTATATTCCTTTAGAAGTTGATGATTGTCAAATGAAACCCTATTGATACAAATCCACAGGTATAGCTTAGCTGACATCCAAAAAAAGGTATGTTCTTTCTTTTGAAAATCAGAACAAGAAACGTCATTCTGCCATTTCAGTAAATAAGACAAAACAGTTTTATTCCCAGAAATAATTAATTCCTTCAATGTATGAACTGCAATCCACCGTCTTCTTTTATCAGGTTGACCTAGCATATAGCGTATAACTAATGCAATAGCCTCCTCCACATTGTCTATTGTAACAGCATCTGATATTTCTTCCCTCGATATTTGACTAAACCATCTATTAATAGTCCATTCTAACAACTCATTTGAACTTGAGGAAGTTAAGCCATTTTTCAGTATGAAGCACAGATCAAGAATATGCCTCGTGGTCAATGAATCAACAATATCTGGAAGAACATCAAGTAGTTCATTGCCTATAACTTCATCCGACACCCTAAATGCCTTCGCTAATGAATAGATTTTACCTATTTGAAATCCATATTCCCGTTTAAGAGAAGGGATTAATAGTCTCCTTAAAACTTTACTAAAGTTCGACCTTGCCCAAGTATCAACCAAAGGATAATCAATCCAATCGTTTATACGCTCCTCTATCAATTCTTGATAATCCCAATCATTTAAATATAATTTGTCAATTTCCGAAATAGCATTTAAGTGTGAAACGTATTCGGAAGTTTTAACTCTATCTTTTACAAATCCCCAAAAGCTCTTGGTATCAGGATATGAAGATCCGACCCTCTCTTTACTCCTAATTTCATTTAATGCACCTTCTAATGAATGCTTTGAAGTTAATTCAACCGTTTCTGCCAATAATCGATACTCATTGAGATTTTCCTTTAATTTTTCGGAGTTTGAATGAAAGGAAGGTTCTTTCCAGCTCTCATCGGCCTCCCTGAGAAAGTTATAATAGTTTAAGAGTTTTTCTTTTACCTCCGAACTTAAGTTTGAATCCTCTTTAAAAAAGCTGTAAAGTTTTCCAAACATATAGTGATCTCTCGAAAACCTCTCAATTTTTTCCAGTTGGGATTTGGTAAATTCATTTTGCTCTTTAAAACTATGGTTATCGAGCAACTTTTTTAATAAAATTATTTCTAAATCCTCGTCATAAGTTCTCCTAGGGTTACATAAATCAATAAGATGTATACAAAATTCTGGATCAAGACTTTCTTTCTTAAGTGACACTTTAAGAATTACATCAAGAAAATCCTCAACTTCTAAATCTCCTTGATGATCCCATTGACAAAGGATTTTTAGAGCTGTCAACAAATCCAATTCAGCAATTGTGTTTAGCCCTTCTTTCAATGGAAACTTATCATACCCTGAAAGAGCATCCATTGAAAATTTAAGATATTGTGAAAATTTCAAAGCCAAAACTGGCTCTTTACTCTTAGAAGTATGATTTGTTAGTGAACTTATAAATCTAATATTGTCCATTGCTTCAAGGTCAACTTCACTCACCGCCGATACAGCCTCGTTAAAATAGAACCTGCTCAAATCGTTATCATGAGAAAGAAATATCTTCGCAAACCTTACAAACCAGCCTATCCACTCCTGAGAAGACCATGTCCTTTCATGTATTTCCCTTTGAGCCTCTTTTATTAAAGGATCGAATAAAAGAGAGCTCATCCCCTCAAGGCCGCTTAGCTTTTCTGCCAAAGCAACTCTTAAGGAAATAACATTTTGCTCATAGTTTTGGAAAGAGACTAATAACCTTTTTAAGCAGTCTCGTTTTTTACTTACACAGGGAAGTACATCAGCTAAAGCGACTGCAAGGAATTGTAATTTTTCTGGAGCCCTTAATCTATCAGAATACCGTAAAAAATGGTCATTCTTCATTTTTGTACATATTGACAAGAATTCAGACCTAAGACTTTCATCAGAATAATTTGAAAAAGTGCTAGCCCTTAGGTTATATATACTCAAACCAAAGGAGATGAAATGATAATAATTTGAAGTTTCTGAGGTTCGATTTTTAATCCTTTTTTCCTTTGGCCCAAACACTTCATCTAATACGCTGTCAGTTGTTATAATCTTATCAGGTGATAAGGAATTAATTAATCCAGCTCGTCTGAAATAGTTTTCAAATACAATATTTGTGCCCTCAACCTGCCCGAATGAAATAGAAATGTATTTGGGTATGACGACAGAAAAACGTTTTAACAGCCGAAGAACTTCTTCTTTTCGATTTTCTGAAAAAAGTTCACAAAATGAAATAATGGCTGAAGCCATTTGCTCGGTTAAGGAATTAACACGAGATAGGTATGCAGAAATAACATTGTAAATTCTTTCAAAATCGAAGTTAGAAATATCTTTTCCCCGTCGATTCTTTATAAGCCAAAGCTGTATGCCAACTGGTAATTTAAAAGTTGATTCGGAGTTACCTTTTAATTGATCTAGATTCTCTGATTTTAAAATCCTTTGTATCGTAAAATCGGCTATTTCGGCCCAATGCTCTTTTGGATTCCACCTAAACAACCATCTTTTTGCTTTTTTCGCTCCAAAAATTCTAAAATGTGCCTCTAAACCATATGAAATATCTAGACTCTCAATCCCTGTGTAATTATTCTCTTCTTCCTCATCATTTATTTTCTTTGACCACCAATTCACCCATTTATCAGCATTCATTAAGTTTTGAGAAGCAAGATCAGGATCAGTTCCTAATCTTGAGAGCAATGTTGAGAAGTAGAAGCCATTGAGAGGCTCCATTCTTACATGTCGTATTGGTTTAGTGTAATTTTCTAAAGAACGTGAAAGGCTATCTAGTTCAAATATAAGCCCCCTATTTTCAACTAATAGTTGGTTCAAAGCAGCATCAGCCTTTAAAGCTTCAGACGCGATAAGTAATACCTTCATGGGAGTAAGCCTCTCTTCTTTATGACTACATCCCCTTAAGGCCAATTTAACTCTATCAATAAAAATCTCTTTGGCTTTAACCGGATCAGTAATAGGGATGATATTTGATTCATCTTCAATCAGCTTAAGGAGTTGATCATACTGCTTCGATATAAAAAGAGCTTTACCCAAGTTTGTTGCAGCATACCAATCCTCGTCCTTTCGCTCCAACAGCAAATCAGATATTGTTCTTCTAATCTTCTCTGTAGGGACATAACTTGACCGAACAAAGTTTTCAAAGTCCTCATCTCTAAAACTAAAATAACTATCAGAAGATAAGATTAATCCATCCCAAATATCTGTGTACAGATCATTAACCGTTGAAAGATCTAATTCCGAAACTTGAACTACAATATCTATGGGAATAGGTCGGGGTAAAGCTATAAGAGTTTTAAAGAATTTATCAACAGTAATTTGGCCTGTAGGTCCCAATCTCTTGACAGCTAAATTTATTTTATCACGGATCAATTCATCAACTGTCTTACCATTCGGTTCCAAATAGTCTATTATCTCATGAACGCCTTTCGATATCAAATCGATTGAATAGAACTGGACACGTGGAATACCATGTGATAATTCATGAAATTGTTCGATAAATTTATCGTCAAAATCATACATATATCCCTTGAGAAACTGTTTCGTCTCTTGAATTGAAAAGGGTTTTATTGTAAATAAAGTATGTTCATATGGAAGACTAAGAGTATTAACTCTGGATATCCGAGAGGTCAGAACCAATCTAAAATTTTCAGGAAATTGTTCACAGAGAATATCCGTAACAAAGCTCTTTTCTCCATAATGCTCAGCAGCACTTATACTATTATCTGCGGCATCAATAATTAAGACCAAGATTGAATCAGTCGTAGATTGTAATATTTGACAAACCTCCTCAATTCTTTTTCTAAATTCTCGTAATATCATATACGGTTCTAACTCTCTATTCGCCAAAAAAGAAGACCCATACGATATTGCCAACTCATTTGAGATTTGGACTAAAGCCTCTTTGTGTAGATGTCTTTTGTCACTTCCATTCAGATAATCACCTCCTCCGTAGCAATCAAAAGTTAGAATTTTCATCTCAGGAGGAGAATCCCTTTCTAGTAACTGTGTACAAGTTGACTTACCTACTCCCGCTCCTCCTTGAAGGCAAATTGGCTTATTAGATCCAGAATTGGCAATGAGATCAATAATCTCATCGGTTTGCTCTCTCTTAACGATATTTTTAACCTCATCAATTCTTTTCCGAACCGGAAATAGCATAGACATGCTAGTATCAAGACAATGAAGTAGGTCTTCAACTACTATTTTATTTGAACCTTCATTCATTGCATTTGGAAGCATGGCGTTTATAATAAACCTGTATAAATGATTGGACAAATTGCTTCGCCGATAACCTAATTTTTTAATTCTATTAACTATTTCAATATCTTGTCCATAGCTAGATTCTACTCCACATTCGCTTAAATCAAGTATTCGGATAAAGTTTGAGAAGTCAGATAAGTTTAGTTCACTTGCCGACCTCATCTTTGTAAGTGCATCACTTAAAGCCTTAGGGTAATTAGAAATTTGTTTTTGGGTAAGTTTTTTTGACCTTTTCAAGTCATTTTTAACCGTATTGAGGAACCCTAATTGATTTGGGTTGAATTTTCGATTACTTATGAATTTGATGATTAGCTTATTTCCCAATTCTCCATCTCCATAATTGTCCTTCAAGCTTTTGAAAGACCTAGCAAGACGGTTAATTACAGAACCTAGATGAGAGCCGCTTTTTTTTCCCTCGTACAATCCATAAAAAGTCCAATTATCTCCAGCTTTTCGTGTGCTATACTTGAGTTGAGAAAGCACTACCTTTTTGGCATCTTGGAAATTACTTCCACCATAGTACTCGGTTAAATCAACACCAAGAAATTTCGTTCCAGTGGTGTCTATCTCCTGACTATCTGATGGATCAATACCCTCCAAAACCAATAGCTTCAAAGCTTCTGGGTTAAAATCCAATAGTTCAAAAGATTTTTTGAGAGCCCATAAAACGTGAAAATCATCTCCGGCATTTGATTCTGCTGCTTCAGGAATTCTTTTGTTAGTCATAGGATTGAGAATTATACTTTAACCTTGTTGCGAAAGGAATAATTATGATTTTGGACTTTATTCACTTTAAAAATCAACATTTATTAACTTCAAGACAAAGCTTCAGGTAATAAGTATTTTCTCAAAAAATACTTTAAACTACCTTAAAGAATAATATTTTCAGTCGTAAATTTCATTACTAAGTGATGTACTCTAAAGAGCAACTAAATTTTCAGAAAAAACTTATCGGAGTTTTCGAAGAGTTAGAAATTGAAAAGAAAGAAGCTTTTTCAAAAGTTGTTGCGACTGGATATGGCCAAAGGAATGAACTAGTAAAGCATGTTTATTCCAATTATACCTTGCATGAAAGTCTCAATAAAAAAAGAGAGGAATGGGAAAAAGCGTCTCTTTACTCTAAGGTTGTTAATTGGCTCTACGACATTTTTGTAAATCACAGAGACCTTTATGGCTATTTTGAAAACCCAGATGAAATGATAAAAGAGATATCTGAACTTTTAGAAACTGCTGTTAGAAAAGAAGAATATATGATAGCCGAACACCTGAAAAAATGGCTTAGCAAAATTCAAAGCAAAGATTTGTAAAGTAGTAATCAATTTTAATCATCAGAATTGCCCTCAGGATACCTTTTGTCATATGCATCTCTCATGTCTTTTTCAATCTCTTCTAGAACTTCAAAGGCTTTCCAAAACAAAGTGAACGGTAGTAATAAAATACGCACAAGAGCGAAAATTATCTCATCGCGGAAACTCATTTCTTTTTTGTCCTTTTTCTTTTCCATATATGTCCAAAAGTTAATGTCAAATACCTAAAGACTCCACCCTGAGAAGACTAAGAATCTGATTACATGTCTCTGAAACTTCATCAAACTTCTCGTTTTTCATACATCCCCTCTCATCCAGATACAGCCTTCTATTCACCTCAATCATAACTGTATGAACTTGTTTTTCTTTCCTAAAGAATTTTAATGGCACTATAGAACCTGAATATGGCCAGTCAAGACCTACTGAAAAACCTTTTGATTTGAGGAATGTTTCCAGAATTTTCACCAATTCAGAAGGTGTATGATAGGGATCAGTACCAATGTTAAAGTCCGGCCTATTTAACCTTTGATCTAACGCTCTTTTTAAAGGTATCTTAGGAAATGAATGACAGTCTACTATCAAAGCCTTCCCAACTCTTGCTAATTCACCTTCTACAGCTTCTGTAAGTCTTTTATGATGAGGGATATAAAACTCATTCAATATCCTTTTTCTCAGCTCTGGATTCACCTCTCTCATCAGTTCTCCTGAATCAAGGTGTGAGTATAGAACTCCCATTCCAACGGAAGCCATAACTTCTTGTTCATCATCTATAAACCTTTCTACATCACAGAAAAGCCTTGAAAAGTCTGCTTTAACGGTGATATCTTTTTCTGAATAAAATAACTCGTTTGTAAACCAATCTGTAAGTCTTTTTAATTCATTTTTGAGCACCTCCTCATTGACCACATAGCCGGAATTATCGGGAATAATGGTGGATGAGTGAGGGATATGTAAAATCATTTTATTCATACTCAGTAATCCTTGGGTCAACTTTAGGTGACATTTCAAACATTACTGTTTCATCTAAATATATGAGAACTACTCTATTTTGCTCAAATTCCAGCATCAAGGCTCTTAATAAGTTTTCTATGTGCAGCTTCAATTCAGACTCTCCGATTAAGAATTTAGGATAATTGATAAATGAGATTTCGAAATGAGGTTCAATTTGACCCGCCATTACTATCTGACAAGGTGTAACCTTTGCACTCAACAGAAAACCGGTTTTGGCATAAAGCTTTTGCTGCCAGTCTTGGATGAAACCTACATATTCAGCTTCTGTAATCTGTTCATCAGAATATCCTCTTCTACTCCCAATAACCATTTCCGCAATGAATGTAGGATTTCTAACGATTTTCACCACTCTTATTAATTATGTAAAAAGCTTTGTAAATGTTCATCTGATCCTGTCTTAAAAATAATTCAGTCACCTGCGACAAACAGACCGTTACTAATTACAAAATGTTGACATTTATGTTTACCCCTTGTGCAAGTATATCAAGGAAATTTGACATTAATGTCAAGTCTCCCGGAAAACTATGTCCAAAACAAAATCCTCTTCGGAAAGAATGTCTGTAGGGAAAGGAATGAAAAAGGCATGTCTCAAAATGACTTAGCAGCTACTTGCGGGTTTGAGAAAACAACTATTTCGAGAATTGAGAATGGGAGAACCAACTGTACAATTAAAACAGCCACTACTTTAGCCCAAGCACTAGGTATATCAACCAGTAAGCTCTTCAACGACCTCATTTAAAAACAAAGTCCATCTTAATTTTTAATCAGCAACCTTGCTTGTACATATAGGCAAAAGTCTAACCTGTGAATGGGCTACCCTTCTTGTAGTTTTTAAAATACCCCCCGGTTAAGTATACTTTTGGAGTAAAAAAGGAATCCCTAATATAATTTAGCAATTCGGTGACATCTAATAAAAATTTTATGATCGAACTGCTTATCAATGCCTTAGGAGAAAATCCCGGAGATTGGAGCCTAAATTTCTCAGTAAAGAGTTTATTCCGATTCGAACAATTCGAACGAAAGTCATCGAAAATGTGCAAATAATGTGCAAATAAAAACACAAAGGCACTTAAGATCTCTCCTAAGTGCCTCATTATCAGTGTCGGGGTGGCAAGATTCGAACTTGCGACCTTCTGCTCCCAAAGCAGACGCGATGACCGGGCTACGCTACACCCCGAATTTTGTTTGTTGTGTTTGAGTGGCTTTCTGTCTCCCAAACACTCCTTTGCGGAGGGAGCGGGATTCGAACCCGCGGTACCGTTACCGGTACGTCAGTTTAGCAAACTGGTGGTTTCAGCCACTCACCCATCCCTCCTTTCGTCGAAACGGAGTGCAAATATACAGCAATTCTATTTTGATAGTCAACACATGAACAAAAAAAATGTACTCTTTTTTGGACCTTTTTTACGAATCATTTGAAAATCAAGCCCTTAAACATGAAAATAATTCAGACTCGAGTAATGCCCAAAGTGAGCATTGAATATTTTATCAAAATAGTACCATAATTAATTCAAATAACGACCAATTATCTTTAAATAAGACAATTTTAATATCTCATTTATATCTTGTAAATTTGCAAACCTTTTTTGAGTTAACGTTTTTAAAATTTTAAACTCATTTTCACTAAAACCCGAGGTTAATGGTACAGGATATCTTTGATAAAGTAGCAAACAATTTAGGGCCAATTGGCTCACATGCTCACTATTCTCACCACTATTATTCATTCCCTAAGCTTACCGGCCCTCTTGGCCCTTACATGGAGTTCGGCGGAAAAAGAATGCTAAACTGGTCTTTAAATAACTATTTAGGTCTTGCTACTCATCCTGAAGTCTTAAAAACCGATGCGGAGGCAGCTGCTGAATATGGCCTTGCCTACCCAATGGGTGCAAGAATGATGACGGGCAATACTGACCTTCACGAAGAACTTGAAAGACAGCTCGCTGAATACGTAGGTAAAGAAGATGCTTTTCTTCTTAACTATGGCTATCAAGGAGTTATGTCGGCCGTAGAAGCCCTGGTTGACTTTAAAGATGTAATAGTATACGATGCTGAGAGCCATGCTTGTCTGATCGATGGGGTAAGACTTCACAGAGCAAAAGGTGGTAAAACATACACCTTTAAGCATAACGATATGGATAGCCTCGAGAAAAACCTGAAGAGAGCTACTAAAATTGCTGAAGAGCAAGATGGTGGTATCCTTGTGGTTACCGAAGGGGTTTTCGGTATGTCAGGTGCCGTTGGTGCCTTGGATAAGATAGCAGAATTGAAAAAGACCTACAACTTCCGTTTGCTCGTAGACGATGCTCATGGTTTTGGTACAATGGGTAAAACCGGTTCAGGTGTTCCTGAGCACTTTGGGGTGCAGGATGCAGTTGATGTGCATTTTTCAACCTTCGCAAAGTCAATGGCAATGATTGGTGCTTTCGTGGCAGCCAAGAAAGAAATCATTATGTACTTAAAGTACAATATGAGATCTCAAACCTACGCCAAAGCTTTGCCAATGCCATTCGTAAAAGGTGGTTTAAAAAGACTGGAACTGATCAAAAAGCACCCTGAACTGAAAGACAATCTTTGGAAAATTGTGAATGCCCTTCAGGACGGATTCAGGTCTCGTGGTTTTGATATAGGGCAAACAGAGAGCTGCGTAACTCCAGTTTTCCTCCATGGTGAATATAACCTACCTACGGTGACAAACCTGATTCGCGACATGAGAGAAAATATGAATGTTTTCTGTTCAATAATCGTATATCCGGTTGTACCTAAAGGAGTTATCCTTTTGAGAATTATCCCTACAGCAGCTCATACCCTTGAGGATGTGGAGTATACCATGGAATGTTTTGAGACTGTTCAGCGGAAATTACAGGCCGGAGAGTACGCTCCTGAGACCACTGTAGAGGCCTGAACTTAGATAGTTAGAAGGACGTCTAAATATTGTAAAAAAGCCCTTATAGGTACTATATGGGCTTTTTTTAATACGTTTTTTCGTATATTTTTTTAGAATTATTCAATAATTAACATAACTTGCGTAGGTTAATAAATTTTTAAACTCAAACCCTGCTATACTATGAACAAGTATAACGAACTATCAAATCTAGTTGAGTCTCTGAAAGATGACTTTGAAAAATTCTACGATAAAGGAAACAAAGCTGCCGGAACAAGAGTAAGAAAAGGTATGCAAGCTTTGGCCGTTTTCGCTAAGGACACTAGAAAAGAAGTTCAGGACATGAAAAATGCCGACTAATAGGCTACGTGAATCTGACAAAGATATTATGGGCTCCCAATGGGAGCCCTTCTTTTTTATACGCCAGTTGATTCTTTCTTAATAAAGCTCAGTGTTTTTAAGGGTGCCTGTTCCACGAATAGTAATCTTACCTGTCTCAGGATCATAAACCTCGGTGGCGATTTCGGCTATATGCTTGCCCTCCTTAATATTCATTACCTTAAATACCACCTCGTAATCTTTACCCACAAACATTGGCCTCAGATACTCTGTTTCCTGCTTTAAGTAAATTGAGCCCGGCCCGCCCGGCTCATTCATTCCTAAAAACTTGGTAAAAACAGAACTACTCAAATGTCCGTGAATAATGGGCTTCCCAAAACGAGTAGTAGCGGCGTACTCAGGATCTACGTGGATTGGGTTATGATCTCCAGTCAAATCGGCGAAGGTGTTCACCTGCTCCTGAGAAAAACTGAAAGTAAATTTATAAGTAGAGCCTACCGGTATTTTTTTTGATTCCATAGATTGAAAAGTGGTTTATTTCTAATTTTGATCAAAAATACTCCATTGACATTGGCTAAACAACCCATTCTTTTTGTGATCAATCCAAACGCCGGTACTGACAGACGAAAAGAGGGGTTTAAAGATTTGATTCATAAATATCTTGACACCAATTCTTTTGATCCGCATATTGTTTTCACCGAGAGGGCTAAACATGCCACAGAGTTGACCAAAACATATTATCAGCAAGGTATCAGAGAGTTTGTAGCCATAGGTGGTGACGGCACAATCAATGAGATTGGTAAAGAACTTGTCAATACCGAAGCCAATTTAAGTTTGATTTCCAAAGGCTCTGGAAACGGGCTGGCCAGACACCTCAACCTGTACGAAAATGAAATTGAGGGTATAAAAAAAATTCCTGCAAGAAAACCTCATAAAATAGATGTGGGTCTTCTTAACAAAACAATTTTTCTTTGTACTGCAGGCGTAGGCTTTGACGCTTTATGTGCTCATCGGTTTTCAGAAATACCTGGTGGACGGGGCCTGAAGGCTTATGTCAGAACCGCCTTTGGCTCCTACAGAAGTTTTAAATCCATTAAACTCTTGAATGGACAAGAGGTTTTCTCATTAACATTTGGAAATGCGGCTCAGTTTGGTAATAATGCCTTTGTTACGCCTCTGGCTGAGATAGATGATGGCCTTTTAGATTGTAGTTTGGTCAAACCTCACCCCTGGTATGCAGTGGCGAAACTAGGTCAACAGCTCTTCACCAAAAAAATTGACCAATCAGTCTATGTTGAGTACCAAAGGGCTAAGAGTTTTGAATTTGATTTTGAAGAGCCTCAGTTGATTCATATTGACGGGGAAGCTCTTCAACAAAAGGAAAAACATATTGAAGTAAATATTATTGAAAAGGCTTTAAGTATCAGAATATGAGTAAGAAAAATAAAAACCGGATAGGTGTGGTATATTCTACTAACCCCGATTTTGAGTATCAGGAGAGTGGAAATAATGAACAGGAAACAGCGGGCAATTCGGCTCAAAACCTAAAAATATGGCTTGACAGAAAAGGCGGAAATAAACTGGTTACACGTGTTGCAGACTTTAAGGGAAATGCCTTTGACCTGGCCGTTTTAAAGAAAAGTCTTCAAGCGGCTTGTGGAAGCGGGGGAACCGTGAAAAACGGAGAAGTTTTACTCCAGGGAGATCACCGCGACAAAGTTCTTGATTACTTGATCAAAGAAGGTTACCAGGCCAAAAAAGCTGGAGGCTAATCACTCAATTAACTTTTCTTAACAGCGTTTTTTAAACATTAAACGGGCTATTAGTGTTATTTCGCCGTAAACAAACCCATTTAACGCATATGAAAAGTGTTTTGTCAATTTTATTGCTGTTTTGCTTTCAGATTGGCACCGCTCAAATCACCCGCAATCCTAAGGTCAAAGAAAAGTCTTCGCAAGATACCTACATTAACAGGATCACCATCACAGATGATTACACGATTGTTTCCATGCAATTTGTGAGTAAATCTGTCAAAGAAAGTCTGAAAGAATACCTCGATAATAATCCGGATGAGAAGGAACAACTAAGCCGGATGAACCCGATGATGAGAAACCTAATTCTTCAACAAATGGCTGAAGATTTAAGGATCAGACGAAACCAAACAATAAGTATTCAACCCAATTCCTATCTGGAAAGTAACGATGGCCGAACATTTCAATTCATAAAAGCCACAAATATCCCGGTAGCACCTGAGCGTTTGCCGGTGGAGCCGGAAGAGAAATACTTTTTCAGAGTATACTTTGAGAAACTAGACCCGGGTATAGAGCAGGTAAATCTGATTGAGAGTGACCGTCGGGCTCAAGGTCAAATGAGTTATTGGAATTTTTACGGAGTAGAGGTCAACAATCCGGCAAATGGTGGTGAAACCGTTGAGGAACCTGAAGAAGAAAACGAGTCAGTTACTGCTATGCCAGAAGAAAAGTCTGAGACCTTTTTACTCAGTGGAAAAGTTTATAATGCCGAAACCAACGAGCCTATATCTGCAAAAATCGTTTGTAAAATTAATGATAAAGAAAAGGCTTATGATTCTCTTTTCACCTCAAGATCAGGCTATTATGAATTCCTTTTGAAACCTGAAAACTTTGTCTATATAATTTCTGCCCCTGGCTTTGAGCCTTATGAACAGGCTTTGGATTTGAAAAATTGGAATAAGGCCATAGAGCAGGATTTTTACCTTGAACCGATTGAAAAGGAAACCTCAGCCGAACCAATAGAAAACAGCAGGACTGAAAGTCCAGCCGAGTCAAATGAGGATATGGAGCGTGTTGATGAAAAAACGTTTCGCTTAAACCATGTCTACTTTTTTACAGGAAAGGCAGAGATCTCAAACTCGTCCTATCGTGAGCTCAATAAACTTCTGGAAATGATGTTAGCAAACCCTGAAATGAAAATCAGAGTAGACGGTCATACCGATAATCAGGGCGATCCGGAGCTTAATATGGACTTATCAGAGCGACGTGCTCAAGCTGTACGCAAATATCTGATTGATGGAGGAGTTGAGGAAGAAAGAATTGAATATAAAGGCTGGGGAGAAACTAAGCCTTTGACTCAGAACAGAAATGAAATAGAACGTCAGAAAAACAGAAGAGTAGAGATCGTGATTTTAGATTAATCACGATCTCCTAAACTCTTATTTTATTCCACCCATCCAGTTCTTGATCTGTTTGTTGAACAAGATCATTACTAAACCAGCCACAGCCCCGATGACACAGAACTGCATAAATAAACCTGGCATGGCATTGATATTTTCCTCGTCAAAATTGCCGGCAAAAAGACCTGCGATCAGATTGCCTAATGATGCACCTACAAACCAAAGCCCCATCATTTGACTGTAATATTTCTTTGGGGCCAGTTTTGTATATGAACTTAAGCCTACAGGACTAATACAAAGCTCTCCAAGTGAATGAAGTAAGTATGTAAAAGTCAGCCAACCCATTCCTGCCAGAGAGCCATCAAGTACCCGCTCCGCGGCCAGATACATCACAAAAAAGCCGAGACCAAGCTGCACTAAACCAAGCCCAAACTTAACCGGCACATTAGGGTCAAGGTTCCTTTTGTTTAGCCAAACCCATAGGGCGGCAAAAGGAGCTGAAAAAATCAGAATGAAGAGTGAGTTTGCATTTTGAAACCATGAAGCTGGCATCTCCCAGCCAAAAGCCATTCTATCGGTGTGACGATCAGCAAAGATGGTAAAGGTGGTAGCCGCTTGCTCAAACCCAGACCAGAAGATGGCAATAGCAATAAACAGAATAAAGAGAACACCGACCCGCTTTCTTTCTACAACTGTTAATGATTTATCCATAAAACCGATGTAGAAGAAATAGGCAACGGTAATACCAGAGATAATGTATTTCATGGAATTTGCAAGCTGTATACTATCCAAAACGCCGGTAATAACTGAAAGAGCCGCAACGACCAATAAACCTATCACCACATATAAATAAGTCAGGCTTGACTTTTTGGCGGGCTTCTCTCCTATCTCTGCCAGATATTTGCCATTGACTCTGAAGTTGATTAGCCCGAATAACATCGCAAATGCCGCTGCTCCAAAACCATAATGCCAGCCTACTTTTTCACCAAGATATCCCACAATAAACATCCCGAAAAAAGAGCCAAGATTAATTCCTAAGTAGAAAATACTAAAGGCAGCGTCTCTTTTGGCTCCGCCTTCAGGGTATAATTCACCAACTACCGAGGATATGTTGGCTTTCAAAAGGCCAGTACCAATAGCTATAAAGGCCAGACCTAGAAAAAAAACAGAGGGGGTTGATGGTAAAGCAAGAATCAGATGACCGAGCATGATAGAAATACCACCCCACCAAATGGCCTTCTTCTGACCAAGCACATTGTCGGCTATCCATCCACCTGGAAGTGTCAACAAATATACGGACGCAGCATAAAGCCCATAGACAGCTCCTGCAGTATCTTCAGGAAGTCCCATAGCTCCCTCACTGGCTCCTTTAGTGAGGTATAAAAAAAGAATGGCCCGCATGCCATAATAGCTGAAACGTTCCCACATTTCTGTAAAAAACAGAACATAGAGGCCCATGGGATGGCCAAAAAGAGTTTTTTCCTTAACGCTCATAAAGAGTTAGAGTTATTCAGTTTTTAGTTTGTAATCCTTCAAAAATACTAAAAAAACTGAATTATGCGTCTACCCTCCTTTTCGCTATCTGCCGTATTTTTTGATCATATTTCGGGCTCTTTTTTTCAAAATTGTGGGTAGATCAATCGGGTTAGAAACAACATCAAATGAGCTGGCACGCCAAACCAACTGCCCGGAATTTTTGTCTATCATATCAATTACAAAAGTACCTGAGTCATAAATTCGCTGACGCTCCGGCACTTCGCACCGCGGGCCTGGTGAGAGATCAGGCTGATAACCCAGATTACCATAAAAGCCTGTTGGGCAATACGCTTCCTGAAAATAGTTCTCTTCTATATACACATGAAAATCGAGGTAAACATTGGCTTTATCTGCTTCTACCTTTGTAAAACCTTGCTTAGATAGACTGCTCTCAATTGAGCTTTTTACAGACTCATCAATATTCTCTTTATTATAATAAGTATGGCCCACTCTGTCTTCAAGGGTATTCCAGGCATACGTTTTATAGTTTTCAAAAATGATATTTGGCTCCTGATCAATCCATAAAGAAGGGCTACAGCCTGATAGTAATAACAAAAGGCCCGTAAGCAAAGTGAAAAGCGTTTTCATGATTTCTTGTTTATTTTTTGAAAAAAAATACTGGTAACTCAACTATTTCCTGATCACAATAAACATAGAGGTATTGTGAGCATGAAAACATGAGCCTACTCCTACCCCTTTCTGACCACCAACAGGAAAAATAACTAACTAATTAGTTTGAAAACTAAAATATTAGTTTTACTTTCGATTATTGATCAATAATAATACGTACTAAAATGGAAATAAGAGAACTTACCAAAGCAGAAGAAGAAATAATGCAGGTGATGTGGAATCTTGAAAAAGCTTTCGTAAAAAATGTAATTGAAAAGCTGCCGGAGCCAAAGCCTGCTTATAACACGGTTTCTACCATTATTCGGATTTTAGAGCAGAAAGGATTTATAGACCATGTGGCCTATGGTAAAACGTATGAGTATTTCCCGATTATCAGTCGTGACGACTACCGGAAATTTGCCTCCAGTAAGCTGATGAGCAGCTATTTCGGGGGAAGCCTGAAACAAATGGTCTCCTTTTTCGTGAATGAAGAAAAGATAGATCTCAAAGAGGCCGACGAAATTATGAAACTAATGGAACAGGTGAAGGATGAGTGAGTCTGGATGTTTGATGTTTGATGTTTGATGTTTGATGTTTGATGTTTGATGTTTGATGTTTGATGTTTGATGGCCAAGTTGAAAGTGGAAGGTGTAGTTTCACATACTCAATAAAAAACACCTGACACCCGACTTCAGACCTCTGACCCCTAACCTCCCCTCCACCAAAAACAATAAAAGATATGAACTGGCTGAATTATTTACTGCAGGTCAATCTCTACTTTACCCTTTCGGTAGCGTTTTATTGGCTTGTTTTACGCAAAGAAACCTTTTATGAAATCAACCGGAGTTTTCTGCTGGGTTCCAGCATGCTTGCCTTTTTGATTCCGTTCTGGAAACTGGGTATCGTGCAGGATTGGTTTGTAACTGAGCAGGTTTCTGAGGCTATTTCTGTCATATCATTAGAGGAGTTTAGCATTACAGCTGGCGAGGCCCGTCCACGTTGGAGCTGGAATATGCTCGGAGCCACCATCTACTTTCTGGGTTTCGGATATGGTTTGCTTCGGTTTAGCGTCGCACTGTTTAAGCTACAGCAATTATTGAGGATTCATTCACTGGAAGGGCAGGCGTTCTCTGTTTTCGGCAAGGTCTTCATTGACAAAAACCTACCTGATTATGAGACCATCAGAAGCCATGAAGATATTCACAGCCGCCAGTTTCACAGTGTTGATATTTTTTGGTTTGAGCTGGTGACTACCGTTTGTTGGTTTAATCCGGTGGCCCATTTGCTACGCAAAGAAATCAAACTTTTACATGAGCTCATTGCTGATCAATACGCCAGTGAATTTGCAGGCAAAAAACGATATGCTGAAGTTTTAGTTGCCACTCACTTTAAGGCCAACTCAAATATTTTGGTTAATAATTTTTACAATCAATCCATTTTAAAAACACGAATTATGAAGCTATTACAAGAAAAATCAAAAAAGAGAGTGCTTTGGAAATATGCATTTGCAATGCCGCTTTTTCTGGGGATGTTGGTGACGTCTGTTGCCTGTAAAGAAACAATTGCAGAAAGAGAGCCCCAATCGGATTTAAAAGAGACGGTTGTTGTCGGATTTAAGAAAGAAAAACAAAACCGCATTCCGGATGATCAGGTTCTGAAAGTTGTTGAAAATCAGCCTGAATTTATTGGTGGAGCGGCTGAAATGTACAGATTCATCGGAAACGAAATAAGATACCCATCTGAAGCCCAAAAAAACAATATAGAAGGCCGGGTATTTATCAAGTTTGTGGTAGACAAAGAAGGAAGGCCTAGAGACTTTGATGTTCTCAAAACTCCGGGCTATGGTTTGGAGAAAGAAGCAATTCGTGTACTAGAAACCATGCCTAACTGGAAGCCAGGGACTCAGGATGGTGAACCGGTCAATGTCTCCTACGTTATGCCAATTTTCTTTCAACTTGAAGACCCTATTAAATAAACACCAATATGAACTGGTTCAGCTACCTCCTTCAGGTCAACATATATTTTACCATTTCAGTGGCTTTTTACTGGCTTGTACTACGCAAAGAAACGTTTTATGAAATCAACAGAAGTTTTTTGTTGGGCTCCAGCCTCTTGGCCTTCCTGATTCCGTTTTGGAAACTGGGGATAGTGCAGGATTGGTTTGTGACCGAGCAGGTTTCTGAGGCTATTTCGGTGATTTCTCTGGAGGAGTTCAGTATCACTGCCGGTGAGGCCAAGCCGCGATGGAACTGGAATATGCTCTGGGCCACCATTTACTTTTTAGGTTTTGGATATGGCTTGCTTCGGTTTAGTGTGGCTCTTTTTAAGCTTCAGCAACTACTTCGCCTTCACTCTCTGGACGGACAATCCTTCTCTGTCTTCGGCAAGGTCTTTATTGACAAAAAACTGCCTGATTATGAAACGATAAGAAACCATGAAGACATTCACAGCCGCCAGTTTCATAGTATTGATATTTTCTGGTTTGAATTGGTTACGACAGTCTGCTGGTTTAACCCGGTGGCCCATTTGCTTCGCAAAGAAATCAAACTGGTTCATGAGCTTATCGCTGACCAGTACGCCAGTGAATATGCCGGCAAAAAAAGATACGCTGAAGTGCTGGTGGCTAGTCATTTTAAAGCAGAATCAAACATCCTGATCAATAACTTTTACAATCATTCCATATTGAAAACACGAATTATGAAACTATTACAGGAAAAATCGAAAAAGAAAGCTCTTTGGAAATACGCCTTTGCCATGCCCTTATTTCTGGGTATGCTGGTCTTCTCCGCTGCCAGCGAGGCCAGTATAGGTGATATCTCTGATAATATTCAGGAGAAAATTTCAGGAAATTCCACCAATGTTTTTGATACCATCAGTGGAAGGGTATTAGACAATGAAGGAAATCCTTTAGCCGGGGCAAATGTGATTATCCGAGGTACTACCACCGGTACGGTTACCGATTTAGATGGATACTTCAAACTTGAAAGAATTGACAAGAATGCCGAATTAGTCTTTTCATTTATTGGCTATAATACTTCTATTATTTCCGTGACTTCTGCAGAAGATTTGAGGATTATTTTGACGCAAGCCGTTTTGACGCCTCCTCCATCTCCAACAATTTCGAAAAGAGAACCATCTGGCAAAGCAGATGGCGATGCTTTTTTTTCTGTTGAGGAAAATCCGGAATTTCCCGGGGGTACTTCTGCTTTGTATGAATTCATTGCAAAGAATATGAAATACCCCGAAGAAGCACTTGAAAAAGGGCTTGAAGGCCGGGTATTCGTAAAATTCGTTATCCTTAAAGATGGTCAAATAGGACAAAGAGAAATTTTACAAGGTATAGGCGGAGGCGGTACGGAAGAAGAGGTATCAAGAATACTCGATATTATGCCGAAATGGAAACCGGGAATACAAAATGGGAAACCAGTTAATGTTTGGTTTACAATGCCTTTCCTTTTTCAATTGGATAAACCCGGAAAGTCGACCGATGTTATCATCAGAGATAAGTTGGTTCTGTCTCCAAGGGACAGTGATAAACCAGCTCCGATTTACATTGTTGACGGAAAAGTCGTCGAAAATATCAAAGAATTAAACCCGGACACTATCAAATCCATCAATGTTCTAAAGGGAGAGAAGGCCGAGGAACATTCGGGTGAAAAGGGAAAGAATGGTGTGATTATTATTGAACTGAAGAAGGAATAAGTTCATGAAGACGATTTTCAAACTTTGCTTAAGAAGGAAATGAAAGTCTTCCTGTTTTTTCCCCTGATTCTTTTTTCTCTGAAAGTTAGCCAGACAAATGGTCAACAAACTGCCGAAAGTATTGAAGGGGTGGTATATAATTCAAATCAGGAGACCATTGAGAATGCGTACGTTCGTATAGAAGGTACGGATACTGAAATAAGAGCAAACTCAAATGGCAGGTTTCTGTTGGAAAATGTTGCCTTGGGTACCTCATTGACCATTTCGGCAGAAGGCTATGTGAACATCCATAAAAAAGTAGACACTTTCGGGAAAATTTACGCTTTGCTTTACCGACCGGATGAGTTAGAAGAAGAAAGGATTTCTCTACCGATTTCAGAAAATAGAACTGAGCAGATATTTACTGCAGTTGAA
The DNA here is from genome assembly GCF_001306455.1 of Jiulongibacter sediminis. GTDB lineage: Bacteria > Bacteroidota > Bacteroidia > Cytophagales > Spirosomataceae > Jiulongibacter > Jiulongibacter sediminis. Next base: position 1,280,199 of record NZ_LGTQ01000005.1, read on the forward strand.
AAGCAACCTCAATTTCCGGGAGGTAATGCTGAAATGTACCGTTTTATTAATCAACACCTCAACTATCCGCCGGAGGCAAAAGCTGCGAAAATTGAAGGGCGAGTATTTGTCAAATTTGTGGTTCAGAAAGATGGTTCTATTAGCCAAACGGAAATAATGAAAGGACTGGGGCATGGATACGATGAAGAAGCTCTCAGAATCATCAAACTGATGCCAAAGTGGAAGGCAGGCACGCAAAACGGTAGGACAGTGAATGTTTGGTACACATTAGCCTTCAGTTTCAGTTTAGAAGAATAAAACACAAATTATGAAATCTTAAGTCTACACAAACTTCTCTTTTTCAGGTATCTTAGATTGTTTTATAACCACATGATGAGATACCTGATTTTTGTTTTGACACTCGCCTCCTTTTTCTCAAAGGCTCAATCGCCGGTTCTGTATATTGAAGGTACAGTTTACGGTCATGATCAAGAACCTATTCCAGGTGCTTCTATAAACATTAATGGAAGTTCTGAGAAAACCACAACCGATGCAAACGGCCGTTTTGAATACGCCAGTACTTATGAGATTGATGAAATTTCCATCTCCAGCATTGACCATAAAAGTCTGGTCATGAAAGATAAACTCGGGCATTTACCTCTGGAAATCCACCTCGAGTTGGAGAATCAAAAGGGTCAATACCCAGCCTGGTTCATTGCGGACTCCACAGACTATAAACGAGCAGATTTTGAAGAGAAGAAAGAACTTTTGCAATTCAAACTTGTAAAAACCTCGGCTCGTTACCCCGGGGATATTTTCGAGATGGAGCGGTTTATGAGAATTATAATGACTTATCCGCCTGAAGGTTTAGCCAATCAAATTGAAGGCCAGGTGGATGTAGAATTTATCATAAATACAGAAGGCCGGGCTGAAAATCCGAGAATTGTTAAAAGTTTGGGAGAAGCATTTGATCAGCAAGTACTGAAATTTGTCAATGCGATGCCCCGGTGGTCTGTTGCAGAGCAAAACGGCTATAAAGTGTCGGATATGAAAACGATTACCGTTGAATTTAAATTGAAAGAATTTTAAGTGAAGCTCGTCGAATAAATGTAGCATTTCATAGAAAGTGAGCAGCGATTCTCCACCCATGAAAGACTTTAAGCCAAACAACCTCCTTGAAATGTTAAGTATTGTTCCGCTTAATTCGGTGAATCAACACCATTTGAAAAGGCTTAATGTGGCATGGCTTGAAAAGTATTTTTATGTAGAGCCTGCCGACTTAATTCAGCTCAGTGAACCCCAAAAAGAAATTCTTGATAAAGGAGGCTTCACCTTTTTTGCTACTTACAAAGGACAAACCATTGGAACCGTATCGCTTCTCAAAACAGAAGAAAAGATTTACGAATTAAGTAAAATGGCCGTAGATGAAGAATTCCAAGGTTTTGGTGTAGGCCGTCAATTGATGTATCATGCTTTGACTCATGCTCAAATTTTGAGAGCAGAGAAGATTATATTGTATACCAATACCAGACTTAAATCGGCGATTTCGTTATACGAGAAGTTTGGTTTCAGCTCCGTGCCTTTGGGTGAATCAAGCTATGCCCGCTCAAACTATAAAATGGAACTGCAGCTTAAAAAAACAGGGATGACCCACTAAGGCCACCCCTGATTAAAACTAAACCATTTCTATTGACTTAATTCACATCCCAGAAAACTTTTGACTGTGGAGTATCTCCACCAATGGCTGAAGCCGCGGCATTCATGTTTGGACCATTCAAAGTTGCTTCATTGATCGGATAAATCAATCTGTTTGGAATATCAGAAGCAGAAAGGCCATCAGGTACATTGAAACCATCAAAATCAAGAAGTCTCCAGGCTGTCCAGCCTTCAATTCCGCCAGAGGCGAAAAGGGAAATCCATTTCTGAGTACCTATTTTCTGTTTCCAGTCACCGGCAGCCGTTGCATAAGCAACTGACTCCTGAGCCAAATAAGCCTCCGCATCTTCTGCTGAGCCACCCCACTCCATAATAGAAGCTTTGATAGCATTATTATACAATTCTTCAACTGTACCTCCCATATCAAAACCTCTTGCGGCACCTTCAGCTCTTAGGAATTCAACCTCAGAACAGCTGATGGTAACACCCGAAGAATTTGAGGTATAAAAGTGAGAGCCTAACTGTGTGCTGTTTGGAAAAGAGTTTGTGGTACCATAAATACCTCCCTTATAAACTCCATCACCAAGATTTTGAGCAAAATAAGCAGCTCTTCTTGGGTCGTTCAGCTCATTCATTTTATCCACCAGAGTATTGGCAGCCACATAGTCAGAACGGCCACTCAACACAAAATCCTCATAGGCAGGATAGGTATAAGGTGAAGCTGTGGTATACTCCATTGAAAGATCTTCCGATACATCAGAGAAAACACCTGCTGCCAAAGCAGACTCAGCCATAGACTTTGCTTTGGCAGCATCTACATCAGCGATACGCATAGCTAGTCTAAGTTTTAAGGAGTTACCGGCCTTAGCCCACATTGATACATCACCCTGGTTCAGCAAATCGCTGCTGGCTGCAAAACCTGCTGCGTTTACATCAAGATCGTTCAAAGCCTGATCTAATCTGCTAATCAAGTCGTTATAAATAGCCTGATCATCATCATAAACTGGATTCGGGTTCTCAAAATCAAGAGCCTGAGAGTACGGAATATCTCCAAAAAGGTCAACCAATGTACTCCACATATGTACTTCATTGATGGTCATAATGGCCAGCTTGTTTTTCTGAACCGGAGCTGTGGCCGCGTTTGTCTCTTCAGCAGAGATTATTTTACGAGCCTCCTGAAGGTCAGATAAGGCATCTCTGTATACACGCTGAAACCAGTTGTCAGGAATGGTACGCTGTACCATATTGTACTGCGACTCTTCCGGATATGTGGTTTGGGCGATGTATTGAGCATACAATCTGAATACGTTAAAATTAACGTTATTATTATTCATGGTATGATAGAAACGCTCCATTCCGTTATTGAAGAGCGATTCCCCCGGTACAGTTGCAAGGCTCTTCTTGTCTGTGTTCAGTTCAGCGAAGTGATCTGTACAAGAAAGCATAGTGCCGAGGCATACGATTGCTATTAATTTTTTCATACTAATTTCTATTCTTCGATTAGTGATAATTAAAAATCAAGTTTCACGTTGAAACCAATGCTTCTTACTGTAGGGTAAGAGCCCGTTAAGTAACCCTGTGCGTTACCTGCACCAAGACCAGCCTCAGGATCAGCAAAAGGAACATTCTTCTTGATAATCCAAAGGTTTCTACCTACTACACCAACCGAAATATTATTGGCAAAGCTGTTGTAGAGTTTTGAAGGCAGGTTATACGAAAGTGACGCTTCTCTTAGTTTCAGATAAGATGCATCATAAGTGGTTAATGCTCCAGGATTTCTTGAAGCATTACCCCAGTAGTAAGCACCACCATAGTAATCAGCTCTGGCTCGGGTCGTGTTTTCAGTACCGTCGGCAAGAACACCTTCATTCAGAATTCCACCACCTTCGTCTACCGGAAGTCTTACATCATTACCAAGATCATTCAACCCTGCTGTATAGTCCGGCAAACCAGTACCCTGTCCGTAGTGCATATCCAATGAATAAACCTCACCACCCTGAGACATATCAAGAAGGAAACCCAGAGTTACGCCTTTGTATGATAATGTGTTGGTTAAACCGGCCATCCAGTCGGGAGCGGCAACACCAAGAACCTGATCAGCAGCCGCAACATAATAACCGCTTGAATTTACAATTCGGTTACCGTTATCATCATACTGGAAACCTGTACCACGAATAGTACCATAACGCTCACCCAAAGAGGCATTTAGAGAGATACCACCCTGATAAGAAGCCAATTGAATATTCTCAATATCAGCATAAAGCTTCTCTACGGTGTTCACGTTTTTAGTCCAGTTCAGGTTCATGTTCCACTGGAAACCAGCCACTTTTACCGGAGTACCGAAAAGAGAAACCTCAACTCCTTTGTTTGAAAGGTCCCCTGCATTTACATAACGGAAACCATAACCAGTGGTGAACGATTGAGTTACTCTCAAAATCTGATCTACAGTGTTGACCTTATAAACACTCATGTCTAAGCCCAAACGACCTCCAAGGGTGTTCATCTCTAAACCAGCTTCCCAGCTCTTGGTTCTTTCAGGACGTAAATCAGGATTATTTTTGGTGTTCGGTACAGATGTCAACACGGAAGAACCAAAGTTATCTGCTCTTACATATACATCATTAACATTCAAAGGATTGGCATCATTTCCTACCTCAGCATAACCTACTCTCAACTTACCAAAACGTAACCAGCTGGCATCCATCAGATTTGAGAAGACAAAACTGGCACTGGCGGCGTAATAGTTATAAGCGTTATTGCCAATCGGCAAAGAAGAAGAGATATCGTATCTGTCAGACACGTCTAAGAAATAGGTATCTCTGAAACCTAGGGAAGCACTGGCATAATAACCATTCACTTGTCTTTCCGTCAATGTCTCCAATGGAATTGGAGGAGTATTAGCAGAGTTTGCAATAGCCCAAACACCAGGAACGGCAAGACCACCAGCTGTTGACTGAAGAATTCGTTCTCTTCTCTCGGTACGTATATTCATACCAACAACACCCGCAAGGCTCAAATCCTCATTGAAACGCTTATCAAAATTACCCATCAGGTCATAGTTCATTTCAGTGAAACTGATATCCGTTCTTTCATACCCTGAGGTTTCAGTCTTGTTGTTTACACCAAAACGGGCTCCAGAAGAACCCGGAGAAAGTCTTTCTTCACGAAGTTCATTATACGTATCAGTTGAAACTCTACCCATAATATTGAACCAATCAGCTACCTTATAATTTAAAGCAATGTTCCCGAACAAACGGTTACGTCCATCAGACTGATAGTTGTCATAACGGGTGAAGTAAGCGTTATCCGTATAAATTGGCCCAAAATCACCGTTGATAGGATCATTCATATTCCAGGTGACATTTCTTCCCGTCAGATTATAAAAATATTCCTGACGCTCCATGTCTACATTTGTCTGCCACCACTGACGCATAGACTGCATTGGGTTCAGACCCGAATAACCCGTTCCGTAACGACCTATGGTGTTCTGCTTTGAGTAGTTAACAGATGTAGTCGCCGTGATTCTTTCTCCAAAATTGTACGATGAGTTCAACCCTACGTTATGTCTCTTTTGGGTAGAGTTCGGCAAAATACCCTTGTCATCCAGATTGGTGTAGCTTAAACGGAAAGTTCCATTTTCGTTTCCACCGTTGAAAGAGATGTTGTTATTGAAGGTAGTGGCTGTCTCAAAGAAATAATTAGCCGGAGTGTTTTGAGATGCTACCCATGGCATTTTCTTTCCATAATTCTCAGACTCAGGCACAAAAGACTCCCAGGTATAAACCATCAAATTAGGGTCAAACTTTGCTCCATAAGAGGCATCTTCAGTGGTGGGTACCACTAAATCGTTTACGCCATCACCATCCAAATCATCATAATCAAGGAAGTACGGATTGTTCTCACCATAATATGGTCCATAACCGGCTCCGTACTGGTCCTGATATTTGATAAAGGTGCTTTTGTCAATATTACCTGTAGTCACGGTACTTGACACGCTTACACCGATTCCTTTTCTCACTTTCCCTTTTTTGGTGGTAATCATAATTACACCATTAGCACCTCTTGAGCCGTAAAGGGCAGTAGCAGCGGCACCTTTCAAAACGTTTATAGTTTCCACGTCCTCAGGGTTGATATCCGAAGCCGCGTTACCATAATCGTAACCATCACTACCTACTTGTTGATTTACGTCGTTACCGTTATAGTTAGAAACAGGTACTCCATCAACCACAAAAAGTGGCTGATTATTAGAAGCAAGCGAGTTATTACCACGAATCAAAACGTTGGTAGAACCACCCATAGTTTGGTTTTGGCGAATCTGAAGACCAGCCACTTTACCAGAAAGAGAATTCACAAAGTTTTGACTTTTTACCTTAGTAATTTCTTCACCGCCTACTTCCTGAACAGCGTAACCCAATGATTTTTTCTCACGGGAAACACCAAGAGCGGTAACTACAACCTCCGAGAGCTGGTTTGCATCAGAAGCCAGACTAACATTGATTACATTTTGATTACCTACGGCAATAGCCTGAGAGTTCATCCCTACGAAAGAGAAGACAAGCGTAGAACCTCTCTCAGTTTCAATAGAGTACGTACCGGCAGCATCTGTGGTAGTACCTCTGGTGGTGCCCTGAATGGTAACAGAAACACCCGGAAGTCCGATGCCATCATCGGCACTGGTTACCTTCCCAGAAACTTCGACGGTTTGAGCGAATGTGAGCACACTCAGACAAACCATTGACAGAGTCAATAAAAATTTCTTCATACAGTTTGTATTTAAGGTTTAAAAAAATTGATGAGATAATCTGCAACGAACTGTACAGATATAGGTGGGCACAAAGTGTGTGAGCCAGCTTAAGCCATTCAGTTTATTGCGAAGTATCTGCAACAAAAGAAAGGAAGGTTACACCCGGAAGCTTCTCAAAATTGAATATTGATATGATCAATTTGTAAATCACACATTGTTAAAAATCTTTATTTGTTTGTTTTGGCAAACGCTGGGTACAGATTCAAAACCTTAGAGGAATAAGAAATAGAAGAGCTATTTCTGACGAATTCGTAAAACAGGTGGTTGCATTTTAAAAATCACATCCCCCAAAAAGTGTTAAAATGATGCTGTGGAGGCTCTAAGGGTGCAACAGTCTCAAAAAATCTGACAACCTTTAAAAACTATTACTTATAAAAATGAAAGAATTAACCTTAACCCATCAGGTACAAAACCTGCTGTCAAGTCTGTTTATCACCATTTTGAATTTGAGATTTCAGATTCATTTCAAATCAGATTACACCTATTGACACAGCACTATGTATCCACTAATTGAAAGTACCAATCTGAAATATATCGGGCTATTTGCCGGCTCCTTATTGCTGTTTCTATCTATCCATATTTACTCTACTTTTAGAAAAAGCAACGTGCGTAGACTGGTATTGCTGATAATGACCATTTGTGCCTTTCTTCACATTATATATATTGTCTTCTTTCAGGATCTTCCTTTTTTGCTAAAGCAATTTTTGATTGGTATCTCCACCGTTTTTGGACCCCTTGGACTCTTTTATATCCAGAATCTGGTTAAAGGCTCTCAAAAAATTGAGCTCACGGAAATCATAAACTTCCTTCCATTTTTTGGCCTTATCGTTATGGGGATGGTTCTGGGTATCGACATTCAGGAGAATTATTTACTTCAGCTACTCATTGTTGTGGTTCATTGGGGAATGTTTCAGCTTTATGCTATTTTCTGGCTGTTTCAGAACAAAGATAAAGTTCAGGGTCTCAATACTTCAGAGAAAAAGTGGCTCTGGAGTTTACTCGTATTATTAACTTTTGTCTGGTTAAATCAAAGTGTACTTTTCCTGGCCAGAGAAGCTTACCATAGTTTTTTCATATACCTTATTGCCATAGGTTCTGTCCTCATAACACTGTTTTATTTCAGGTTTAAATCCACTTTAAATCTGGAGCCTTCAGATCAATCGATGATAAAGAAGAGTGCCGCCAAAAAAGCGGTATCTCTCAACGAGAATCAGCAATTACCTGAAAACGCTCATATTTATCTCAATAAATTGGAGACACTGGTTACGGATGAAAAAATATACCTGGACCCTAATCTGACTATTCCTAAAATGGCTGAGAAGATTCAGATACAGCCGTATCTGCTGTCTCAAATGATAAACAACTATTATCATCAGTCTTTCCCTGACTATATCAATTCCTTTAGAATAGAGGAAGCCAAAACACTTTTAGAAGATAACTCGCTGAAAATATCAAGCATTGCGGCCGATTGCGGATTCAACACGCTCTCTTCTTTTAATCTGGCTTTTAAGAAACACGCCTCAAAAACGCCCTCGCAGTATAGAAATGAATTGATCAGCTAAGCAAATTGCGAATCGATCATTCTGATTTGGAAAATTGATCTTAAAAAGAAAATCAAACCTCATTTATTTGACACATAAAGCCTGACGCAGATTTGCTTTAGGGTTTTTAATTGTGTTGAAAACCAGATAATGTCATTGACCTTCAATGGCATTATTTTTTTATATGCATACAATTGTAAACAAATCCCCCTATTTGGGTTAAAACCAGCTTTAAGTTTCCTGCTACATTTGAATTATTGAAAAAGCTATTTACAAATTACTCAGGTTATGAAAAAGCTATTATCATCTCAATGGATGCGTCCTTCACTGATGATCACCGGCCTGTTCACAGTTTTTTGTCTGTTTTCCATTCAGGTGAATTTAGAAGGTGATATCAGTTTTGAAATAAAAGAAAGTGACGGAACGTACGATTTTCAACGGTTAACTGCCATGGCTCAAAAAATGGGTATAACGCTCAAAATTGACGAGCTTAATCAAGACAATCAACTTCATATTTCTATTCAACAGGCTGGCTGTATGTCTGAATTTACCACCGAGTCTGGCTTTGAAAAAATTGATATTCAATTAAAAAAAGGGACTTGTAGCGTAAACTTTAATGTTTTTAAACATCCCGAACCCTCAGCTGTTTAGTTATTCACTAGTTTTGCCCAAAAATCACAGGGCATGACCTCTATCCTTTCATTTCCTATTGATAAGGCCAAACTGGCCTGGCTGGATTTCTCTGCTAAAAATCAGGACCTCCACTCACTGAATCCTGATGATACCAAAGCTTTCACCTCATACGTTTTTGGCCTAATTGATGAGCAAAACGCACAGCTAGGCATTGGCGGTTGGCTTGAAGATCGTCGTATATACAATACCCGTGAGCAATTTAATCTCGGAAAGAGCAGAAGCATTCATTTAGGGGTTGATATCTGGATGCCGGCCGGTACTCCACTTTTTTGTCCTGAAGACTGCCAAATTCATAGTTTTGCTAATAATGAAGGTTTTGGAAATTACGGGCCAACTATAATTCTCAAGTCGCTCCGTGAAGAGCTATATTATCTTTTTGGGCACCTTTCTCTGGAATCTCTTGAAGGAAAACTAAAAGGGCAAACTCTTAAAGAAGGAGAAACATTTGCTGAAATTGGCAACTACCCCATTAATGGCGACTGGCCACCACATCTCCACTTTCAGGTAATGAATAATTTATTTGGAAAGGAGGGCGATTTCCCGGGGGTATGTGCTCGAAATGAGCTGAAAGTTTTTGAGAAGGTGTGTCTTTGCCCTTATCCATTTCTGGGAATTTCGGCTCCCCGAGATGTTTAATTGTTGTTAAAGTCTCAAAAAGAAAAAGCCCCTCCAAATAGAGGGGCTTTGATAAAAGTTCTGGTGAATCTAAAGAATGACTTCCGTTTCTGGAGCGATTACAGGAGCCTCAAAACTGAAATCCATCTCAACATATTCAGGCTTACTCTCCCAGACAAATCTGAAAATGTTTTCTGTCAGATCTACCTTCTTCAGAAATCTTTTGGCCCGGTAGTCGTCTTTTTGAGAGAGCTCCTGCTTCAGCGATTCGGCAGAATTAATGAACTCATTTTGCTGCTCATCGGTCAAATTTTGAAACTGTCCGTTTGAACTAAAGAAGGTGCTTACCACTGACTTATAATTCTGAATCTCTTCTTTGTTCTTTTTATAAAAGGCTGCGGCCTTTTCTCTATCGTGGTCATTGTTGTTTTCGGATACAATTTCGTTAGCAAAGCTGGAAGAAGTTCCTAAAACAAGACCAGCAATCAGAAGGGCGGGAGCAAATAACTTTTTCATAATGTAAATGTTTTTTTGTTTTTAATTGATTCGCTTCTTTGATGGACAAAAGATCCTTAAAGTTTAACCACAATCTCCTCATATCTACCAACTTACGGATTTCTTCGACTGTTATCCTAAAAAGTTCTACCATCCAACTTTTTTAAGGTTGTCCACCCTTTGTCCCTGGCTAAAAATAGGGTCTGATTTCTCTCCATTTTACTTTTGAATCGTCTTCAAATCAAAAAAACAAAACGATGAAAACGACCTCAAACAAATCAAGCTTCCTTATTCTAATTCTTATTTTTCTTCCCTTTTTAAATGTAAAAGCCCAAACGGCCACCCACCTTTCAATAGGGCTCAAAACAGGATATGCTCCGCTTCTTCAGTATGGTGACGATCAAACCAATGGACTCACATATGGGATTTTTGGTGACTTACAGGTTAATCGAATTATCGGAAGATTATCTTACACCGGTGTGGCGGCATCAACGGTTCCTAACCAGCACTTTCGTAGTGGCAATATATTTCATGGTGGTGTGGGCTACTCATTCACTATTAATGACAAAGTTGACCTTCCGGTATTGATTTCCGGCGGTGCAGCCCTAATTACCTATAATAATGGTTACGGCAGCTGGTCAGGAAACAAAATCTGGGACGCCAACCCACAGGTGGGGCTCCTTGTGGCTCCTTGTTATAAGGTTACTGAAAAAATTGCTGTGCAACTAAATCTTAGATATCTCAAAGGCTTTACAGTAGATAATCGTAGTGAGGAAATCAATGTCGGTGATGTTTCGATTGGGCTGAGGTTTACCCTTTAGGCCGCATGGCATTTTCCTTTATGAAACTAACCATTCTATTTCGGTGCGGACTTTCCTCCTCACCCGATAGATTTCGCCACAATGCCCCGTGACCGAATTCGAAAGTATAAATCACCTCTACTTTTCGAAAGTCTGTTTGACGCAAAGCATCTTCAAAATGGCGAGTATAACGGTGAAGATCGTTATCACTAAGGATAAGAATGGGGGAAGATAAATTTTTCAAATAAGTCATCGGAGAAGCAGAGACCTGAATAAGTGAATCTGATCCAAAAACAGCATCTACGTGCTGTTCAGCAAGCTCCGGCCGGGCACCATTTCTCAGAATCTCGCGATAATGAGGAATATCAAAAGTGCCCGAGAAAGGAAGAATACCTTTAAAAATAGACGGGTTCAAATCATATTTCTCCAAATATTGTGAATCTAAACTCAGTAAGGATGCCAGATGTGCTCCTGAAGAATAGCCTCCAATAAAAAATTTATCACCATCATAACCATATTCCTGAGCATGATCTGACAACCATTTTACAGCTCGGGCAACATCTTCGATGTGTGCCGGGTGAATTACTCCTTTAGATAGCGACGGATCTCTCCAAACGGCCGGACTAAGCCTGTGACCAACACTTGCAACTGCAATACCCTGCTTGGCTAAATTACGAGCTAATTTCATTTCAACATGTCTATCTCCATAAGACCAGGCCCCACCGCCTATCCAAATGAGTAATGGTGCGTTCTTAACCGACTCCGGCAAAACAAGGTTTAGCATTTGAAGGCTATCAACCGGTATATCTTCGACTACATACGACAAATTATTATATTCAAACTGCCCTTTGACAGACCTGTTTCCAATGATAAAAAGGAGAAGCAAAAACACATATTTTGATTTCATCAGGTTGAAGTTTTTTCAATTGAACTATAGATTGACCATCTTATCTTTGTAAGATACCTCAAAACGGACAATACTTTTAATCCTTTGCTGCTTTAAAACAAAAAAGCAAACCCATTGATGAGTTTGCTTTTTTAATAAAACCGAGAAATATCTACCCTTTATAAAAAACCCATTTTGAGAGTTCTTTCCAGGTTACTTTCTTTCCGTACATCAGAATACCTATTCGGTAAATTCTGGCTGCCAGCCAGGTGGTAAAAATAAAACCACCAATGAGCAAGGCTATAGACAAGGCTATTTGCCAGATGGGCACACCGAAAGGTATACGTACCATCATAATGATTGGTGACGTAAATGGCACCATTGAAGCCCAGAAGGCCAATGGCCCGTTAGGATCACGCATGACAAACTGAGCAATAATAAATGCTGCAATAATCGGGATAGTAATAGGTAAAATAAACTGCTGCGTATCTGTTTCACCATCCACAGCGGAGCCTACCGCACCAAAAAGCGAACTGTAAAGCAAATAACCTCCAAGGAAGTAAAACAAAAACGAAATAATTATCGTGGCGATGGGTAATGTTGACGCCGCATTGATGATATCCGGTAAAACATCAGCTCCAATATCGGGTTGATTTTGCTGCATTTGAGCGGCAACTTCAGGAGGAAGATTTGCCGACTGCACCGCACTCACATCAGGCATGTCCTGAAGTTTAGAGCCTACCACTTGCCCTCCAATGCTAAACAAGGCCAGAGTAAGAACAATCCATAGGGTGAACTGAGTAAGACCTACCAATGCCACACCCACAATTTTTCCAATCATGAGCTGAAAAGGCTTTACTGAGGATATAATCACCTCTACAATTCGACTGGTCTTTTCTTCCATTACACCACGCATCACCTGAGCTCCGTAGATAAATACAGAAATATAAATCAAGAAAGCACAGGCAAAACCAATGATCGTTGCGGCGGTGGAGCTACTTTTTTTCTCGTTTCCATCGTTGAGACTGATCGTTTCTGAACTTACATTGAGTTTAGCATCTTCAAGAACCGAACGGGTAATACCGGCTTCAGTAAGTTTAATGCTCTCAATTTCTCGTTCAATGGCTCCTTCAACTTTGCTTTTCAGTTCAAGCGGAACACCTCTCTCTGCAAAAATCTGAACGCTTTTAGGGTTTTCCATGATATCAGCAGGGATAAACACCAGAGCGTCTTTACCACTTTCAGGAAAAGCTTTTTTGGCCTCGGTAAGATCAGTATCGATATATTCAAATGAATACATTTCGCCGTTACCTATTTTATTGACAAAAAAACCACTTTCATCAATCACCGAAATATGTTTCTCATCTGTACCACTCATGGCAGCCCAAATAATACCTGCCCACATACCCATCATCAATAGGGGTACCAGCAGTGTAAGAATGATAAAACTCTTCTTTTTTACTCTTGTGAGGTACTCGCGTTGTATAATTAGTAGAATATTTTTCATGGTCAGGCTTGGTTTACAGCTTTGATAAAGATGTCATTCATGGTCGGGATATTTTCATGTAAGGCTTTAAGCTCTACCTGATCAATAATGGCTCTGATCAGGTCATTTACACTCACTCCTTCAGCCAGTTTAACAGTCCCGGAGTAATGATTTCCTTCAGTATTCATCACTTTTTCAATCTGGTAAACCCCCTCCTTACTCTCAAGTTTGCCATCAAATTCTATATGAAAGCTGTTTTCTTTGAACTGCTCTTTCAATTCCGCTTTTGAACCGTCCAAAACTTTTTTTGATTTATTAATCAAAGCCACATGATCACAAAGCTCTTCTACCGACTCCATTCGGTGGGTTGAGAAAATAATAGTGCTGCCCTGCTCACGCAATTTGAGAATCTCATCTTTTATGATATTGGCATTTATTGGGTCAAAACCACTGAAGGGCTCATCAAGAATAATCAATTTGGGCTGATGAAGCACTGTAGCAACAAACTGAATTTTCTGCTGCATACCTTTTGAGAGATCCTCGACAGGCTTATCCCACCAGTTTTTGATATCAAATTTGATAAACCATTCTTTGAGCTTATCCATGGCTTCAGACTTTGAAAGTCCCTTTAAACGAGCCAGATAAAGGAGAAGGTCTCCTACTTTCATCTTTTTATACAAACCACGCTCTTCCGGCAAGTAGCCGATTTCATAGATGTGTCGCTCAGATAGTGGCTCTCCATCAAAAAATACTTTACCAGAATCTGGGGCAGTAATTTGATTTACAATACGAATGAGTGAGGTTTTTCCTGCTCCATTTGGGCCTAAAAGGCCGAAGATCATTCCTTTCGGAACAGTAATACTGACATCGTCAAGAGCCAGATGATTGGCGTAATTCTTTACGATGTTTTTAATGTCAAGAATTGTGTTCACAGAAATCTTTTTGTTTCAGTCAAAATTAAGGAAAAGGGTTGTCCCGAAAATAAAATCTGGATAAAAGGATTGACTAAAGTGTGATCGGAAAATCTTTTTTTCTGTTGTTCCAACCATTCCGTTGACATTCCGGTCTTAAACATATCAATCATTCAACCAGCAACCCATGAATAATACAATCAAACTCGTCGGAAAAAAGCGTGTAAGCCCTAATGATATTGTACTTCTGAAGGCTGACGCTAATTACACTGAAGTAATGCTGAAGGGTGGCGAGCAGGTGATTGTGTCAAAAACTTTGAAAGAAATGGAGAAAGCTTTCACTCAGTTTTCCTCTTTTTTCAGAACTCACAAATCATTCATGGTTAACCTTGATCACATTGAAGGCGTACAGCTCAATGGTGTAAAAAGTGAAGTACGGTTAATTGATAATTTCAACGCTGATATTAGCAGAAGAAGAAAAGATGCCTTCCTCAGTATTCTGCGTCAGAGAACAGCTTTTGGATAGTCGATCCTTTTAACATATATGAAGTATAAAAAGGGAGTAGCAGTAATGCCGCTCCTTTTTTATTTACTCAAGACACAAAAAAAGCAGGCTCTGAAGAACCTGCTTTTCTTTAAAAATTATGAATCGATTATCTATCTCCGATTTCTTTAAACTCACGGGCTGTTTCTCCAGTGTAAATTTGACGAGGACGACCAATCGCCTGACCGCTTTCGCGAAGCTCAAGCCATTGAGCAATCCATCCAGGTAAGCGACCGATAGCAAACATTACTGTGAACATATTAACTGGAATACCCAAAGCTCTATATATGATACCTGAATAGAAGTCAACGTTCGGATAAAGCTTTCTGCTGATGAAATACTCATCATTCAAAGCAGCCTCTTCCAAACCTCTGGCAATATCAAGAACAGGATCATCTACTCCCAAAGCTGCTAATACTTCATCGGCCGATTTCTTGATGATACGGGCACGAGGATCAAAGTTCTTATAAACTCTATGACCGAAGCCCATCAATCTGAACGGATCGTCTTTGTCTTTGGCTTTAGCAAGATATTTTTCTACCCCTCCTCCATCTTCTTTTATGGCTTCCAACATTTCAATCACGGCTTGGTTAGCTCCACCGTGAAGTGGACCCCAAAGAGCAGAAATACCTGCAGAAATGGAAGAATAAAGGTTAGCCTGGGAAGAGCCTACCAACCTCACCGTTGAAGTAGAGCAGTTTTGCTCATGATCAGCGTGAAGAATCAATAATTTATTCAAGGCTCTTGAAACAATCGGGTCAACTTTATAATCCTCAACAGGTAATGCGAACATCATCTGCAGGAAGTTTGAGGTATAATCCAAATTATTTTTTGGATAGTTGATCGGGTGACCCTGTGATTTCTTATAGCACCACGTGGCAATGGTAGGGAACTTAGCCATCAATCTGATGATATGAAGATCAATCTCTTCCATATCATTTTTGCTGTAAGACTCAGGATAAAAACCACTCATGGCACTAACCAAAGAAGACATCACTCCCATCGGGTGAGCGTTTACAGGGAAACCATCAAAGATTTTCCTCATGTCTTCATTAACCATCGTATGACGAGTGATTTTACCTACAAAATCATCGTACTGCTTCTCATTCGGTAATTCTCCGTAGATCAAAAGGTAGGCTACTCCAAGAAAATCAGCTTTATCGGCAAGATCTTCAATACTATAACCTCTGTAACGTAGCAAGCCTTGTTCACCATCCAGATAAGTAATATCTGAAGTAGTAGAACCTGTATTCTTAAAACCAGGATCAATAGTGATGTGACCTGTCTGAGCTCTCAGTTTAGAGATGTCTATGGCTTTTTCGTTTTCCGTCCCTTCAATAATTGGAAACTCATAATCTTTGCCATCAAGGCTTAGCTTAGCTGTTTCGGCCATTGTTATTATCTTATGTTTACTGTTATTTTCTTGTTTTTGCGAGGCTGCGAATTTAGTAAAAATAGTGCAATTTCTTCAATGTAAATTAGATTTTATGGTCGGTCTTTTCGACGTTCAGCATAATTCTCTCAGATTACATCAAAATTGTACTTTCTCCTCCTAATCTTCATCAGTTTCGGTACTATAAACATGGATCAAAAGCTAATTGTTCACTGCTTGTCTAAGATTTTACCGGAGTTTCTTAGACGGAAACTTTCTTTGAAAAGTGCAGTATTTAGTGTTGATACAATTTTTCCCCTGCCTCTTCATACTTATCGCCCTCTATCCATTGGGGAGCAGTGGTTTTGTTTGCTACTAAACGGGCTGCATAAGCATATGATTTTGCAAATTTAGTACAGTAAGCAAAGTCAAGACCTTCAGCATTGTCGGCTTCTTTATGGTAATACTGCATCATATCTTCACTAAAAGCTGTAAAACCGGGCGAAAAAGAAGGTGCGGGCACTCCAAGAGCTGCGAAACTGACATTATCAGAACGATCAAACAAACCCAACTCAGGGGAAGGATCATTTAAAAGTTTGAGCCCCAAGGCTTCCACAGCCTTTGTTATTTCAGCCTCAGCTCCTGTTCGTTGAACACCAATTCCTGAAATAATGGAAGTATCATTATAACCGGCTCCATCAATATTCAGATTAAAAACCGTTTGCTTCACAGGCAGTAATGGATTCTCTACGTAAAACTTACTTCCCTTTAACCCTAGCTCCTCACCCGTAAAACCAATTAATAAAATTGACCTTTTAGGAGGTTTTTGAGCTAAAGATTTAGCGGCCGAAAGAAGGCCCGCCACACCGATGGCATTGTCGCGTGCACCGTTGAAAATGTAATCATCGCCTTCACCATCCGGCTCACGATATCCCACATGATCATAATGGGCAGTGAGAGCCACGTAAGTGGATCTCAGATCAGGATCGGTGCCTTTAATCAATCCAACAACGTTACTACTTGGAGTTGGCTTTTTACTGAGCTCATCACTTTGAATTGATAGCGTCTCGTTTCCTAATCGCTTTGCAGTAGCTGCATTCACCAAAATTCTGGTAAAGGAATCCGATTCATTGGTATTAATTTCCAGCCTGCCATCACCAAAATTACTAACCAGTAGCTCCCATGGAGCAGGAATGGTAAAGACCTCAATGATCGCCAAAGCTCCTTTCTCTTTGGCTATAGCAGCCTTTTGAGCCGAAACTGACATCATTTCCCGGAAACTTTTGGTATCCGGCGTACCAATTTGGGTTATAACTACTTTACCTGTTACCTCCTGATTTTCGTAGTCATTATAGGAACCATCTTCTGAAACCCAGCCATAACCAACCCTGGCCACCGGAGCTGAGCTTATATTCACACCTCCACCATTCAATAGGAGAAAGTCGCTGTTGACAAAAAGAGTAGAGTCACCGACGGTAATTTTAGCATTTTGGGGCTGATCATATTTCACAAAAGGAATTTTCTGAAAATAGGAACCATTGACAGGCAAAACACCATAACTTCTAAATTCCTCGGCAATATATGCTGCGGCCGCATTATTGCCTTGCTCTCCTGTATTTCTCCCCAAAAGAGCATCCGAAGCCAAAAAACGAATATGTTTTTCAACAAATGATTGCTCGATTTTAGATTCAGGTAATTTTTTAAACTTCTGTGCGTTTGAAATTAAAGCAGTAGCTGTTAGCAAGAAGGCTACAAGTAACATTTTTTTCATTCTTTCAATTTTTGGCGTATCGAATAAATCTCGACTTCGAATTAAATAGTTTTCACAAATAAAAGCTTTTTAAAATGAAGTATGTAGTCTTCTCGTTGATATGCCTGATGTCAGTTGGCCTCGATGCTCAGGCCGCCAATTCTGACCAAAAACTAGCTAAAGCCGACGAACTTTTTAAAAACGGCAGATACTGGGATGCTTTCACTTTGTATAAGCAGATCAGCTCATCTGATGGTGTTTACGTCATGAAAAAGCTGGAAGACAGTAAAATCTGTATGGTATTAAAACACAAATATGAAGTAAACCGAGGTCTCAAAAACTACCCTATAGCCATTGAAAACCTAGAGGAATTAGTTGAAATAAACCCCTTTGACCCAAACAGACCTGACCTGGGAATCATGGCTTACATTCACGCTAAAGAGCTACAAAAAAAGGCTTACAATCAACATTATCGTGTAGAGGCGGAAACAAAATTAAAGGAGGCTTCCATATATTACCGAATGGCTATGCAGGAAGGAATTGCGGCTGAGGAAGTGTTCCCAAAACTTAAGCTTTGTGAAAAGCAACTGAGGATTGTTGACTCCAATATGGAATTTGAGATCAAAGAAGAACCAATATTCACCGAAGAGCTTCAGAAAATTGAACCAAGCCTTCCCATTGAGAGAACCAGAAAAGTTTTGATTCTAGATAGGGAAGATTAAGATCTCTCCGGCGGAACCATCTTTTTTAATGTCTCAATAATTTCCTGAAGACCATTATTTTTGATTTCATAAGTAGTGGCCAGCCAAACACCAAGTTTTCCATCGGGAAAGCCCCCTTTTCGGAGAAACCACTCCAGATAAAATATAGGAATGTCAGCTATGAGTGTGCCCTTGTATTTGCCAAAGGGCATTCTTTTGGTAACAATTTCCAGGAGTATTTTTTTATCAAAACCGGGAAGTTCTTCCATGTTTACAAGATAGCAATATCATCAGCGTGTGCCACGATCAGACTTTGCTTATTTTGATCAAGTGAATCAGAAGAAACACGAGTTCTGGCTACGCCGATCACTTCTTTTTTCTCGTTTAAAAGCTCCACAACTTCACCTTTATCAAAGTCTCCGGAGTGTTTTTTGATGCCTACGGCCAGTAGACTTTTCCGATTTCTTAATGCTTCTACAGCCCCACCATCAAGCACAATTCGGGCCGTAGTTAAACCTCCGCTGGCAAGCCACTTATTTCGGGCAGAAAGATTGACCGCCTGCGGATCAAAAGTAGTTCCACTCTCACCTTTGAAGGCTTTCAAGATACCACCTTGATGCATTTTTATCCCGAAAATGGTCACTTTAATGCCCATTTTGGTGGCCAATTTTGCAAACGTGAGTTTAGAGGACATGCCTCCGAGACCTAAAGTTGATTTTCGGGTATCCACCAGATCCATCACCTCATCATTGATTTCTTTGATGTGATTGACCACATTTTTATCTTTATCTAACAGGCCGCCGGCCTCTGTGGCAATCATCAGTTGCTCGGCACCAAAACCTGCTGCAATCAAGGTTGCCAATTCGTCATTGTCTGAGAATTTGAGCTCGCGATCAGATATCACATCATTTTCATTAGCAACAGGAATAATATCATTGGCCCATAGCTCCTGATAAGTCTCTTTCAATTGCAGAAAAAGCTCTCTCTGAGCAAAGTGCCTACGTTCACAAAGACTTTGTGCCACATGAAAACCATGTTTGGCGAAAGCTTCTTTGAACTTCACAATCAATAATGGATTACCCACAGCGGCAGCAGCCTTTCTTTTGGCCAGTCGCCCGTCGTAATTAGAAATAAATGACTTCCCGGCACCCACAGCCCCGGAACTCACCAAAACCAAAGAATATTCAGAATGCAGTTGAGAAAGCTCAGTGGCAATTCTATCAATAACCTGATCATCAGGCACACCTTGAGCGTTTGTTATAGCCGATGTACCAAATTTGACAACTAAGAGGGGTTTATTCATTTCAGAGTGATTCTGGCAGGCTCAGTTTCTGAGCATCGTATTTTGTCTCAAAGGTATGAAGCAGCTTCAAAATTTGGTTCATTCTCCCGGCGAAATCAATACGATAATCTTCATGAAGTGCGTTGATCATTTTGAGAACTGAAAGAGCTTTTTTGACCATATATGTTCTCAAAACATCTCCTTTCCGGCTCATCACACCAACATGTCGGATTTGTTTCTCAAAAGCCTGTTCAAGACAAAGAATCTGCATATCCACCTCACCGTACTTGTCTTTGGCAACTCTGCGGTGCCAGGTAATCTCAGTACTCAATTTCCGAAAAGCTTTGAGAAAAAAGGCCGTTCCTGGAAATGGCTTGGCCATGACTCCTAAAATATGTTCTCTCAACGCCTCTTTTCTCAGATAAAGATCAGCCTCATCTTCCATGAGATCATACTTCATTTGCTCAAGCAATAGCTTATTTCTGGAAATAAGACGTAGAAGATGCCGATCCTTGTCTTTTTGAGGAAGGCCAAGAATTTCTTTTTCCAGTTCTTTTGGGATGTTTTTTGGCATATTACTTGGGCTTTACGGCCTCACAAGTTGAGGGTTTGTGACAAAACTACCAAACCATCAACACTCTCCAGATCGTAGATATCAGAAGCAAAACCAAAAGGAAAGGAGTAAGCACTTTCCAGCAAAGTTTCATCAACTGGTCAATTCTAAAACGTGGGAGCGTCCAGCGAATCCACATCATGATGAGCATTCCCAGGTAGCCTTTGGCAAATAACCAGAAACCACCCCATAGATAAGAGGACCAACTCCCCGGCTCGCCGGTGGTCCAAAGGGCCAGTTTGAAAGTGCCAATATTTGGTAATGGCGAGTTCCAGCTTCCCAAGAAAAGGATAGCTCCCAATAGAGAAACTAAAAGCATAATCCCGTATTCCGCCAAAAAGATAAATGCCCAGCGGAAACCACTATATTCTGTATGATAACCGGCAATCAGCTCTGATTCTGCCTCAGGCAAGTCAAATGGTGCACGGTTGGTTTCAGCCAGGGTGGTAATGAAGAAAATCACGTAAACAATCAGCAGAAATGGATTTCTGAGGATATTCCAGGTCAAAAAACCACCAACCTCGCTGACATCAATACCGAGTTTTTTAATTCCGAAAAGATAATTGGGTTCCATCGAGAATAAACCCTGTTGAAAACTGATTTCCTGAAGGTTTAGAGATTGGGTAACCACCACCACGCAAAGAACACTCAGACCCAAAGGCACCTCGTAAGAAACAATCTGAGCCACAGAACGCATGGCTCCTAGCAAAGAGTATTTATTATTTGAAGCCCAGCCAGCCATCAGAATTCCCAGAATATCTAAACTCACAATGGCGAGGAGAAAAAAGACACCCGTCTGGGCTGCAGAGCCTTGCAATGTTGAGGTCACCGGTAGCACCGCAAAACCTGCAAAAATGGCCATAAAAATAAGCTTGGGAGCAAATTTGAAGAGCTTTTTGTCGGCTTTAGCTGGCACTATATCCTCCTTTTGAAAGAGTTTCACCAAATCTGCAATCAACTGAAGAAGTCCCCATTTCCCAACTTCCATAGGCCCAAGTCTGTCTTGCATAAACGCTGAAACTTTACGCTCCAGATAAACGCTGACGATCACATTGGCTCCAATTACCGCAAGAAAAATGAGTAGAGGGATAAACATTTCAGTTATTCATGGGCCTAAAGCGGCTTACAATTTTTGATGTACCAAAGCCCCAAAGGTATCCATCAATTATGAATAATGACCTTTGGGACTAAAGAAATTGATTTAGAATTCCACATTTCCCGGCGTCCGCGGGAAAGCAATAACGTCTCTGATATTTCCCATTCCGGTAACGAACTGAACCAGACGTTCAAAGCCCAAACCGAAACCGGCATGTGGGGCAGTCCCATATTTTCGGGTTTCAAGATACCACCAGAGACTTTCTTCTTCTATGCCCATTTCATGAACTCTGTTTTTGAGTTTGTCCAGGTTTTCTTCCCGCTGGCTGCCACCAATCATCTCCCCTATACCCGGGAACAGGACATCCATGGCCGCAACGGTTTTTCCGTCGTCGTTCTGTTTCATGTAAAACGCCTTTATGTCCTTAGGATAATTGGTGATGATTACCGGCTTTTGAAAATGCTTTTCTACCAGATATCGTTCATGCTCTGATTGCAGATCAATACCCCACTCTACCGGAAACTTGAATTTCTTCTTTTTATGCGGTTTTGATTGAAGCAGAATATCCACAGCTTCAGTATAAGTAATTCTGGCAAATTCGTTTTCAAGTACAAAATTGAGTTTCTCTATCAAAGTATGCTCTGATCGCTCATTTTGAGGCTTTGTCTTATTTTCCTGATTGAAACGATTGTCCAGAAATGCTAGATCATCTTTACAATTCTCCATCACAGAGCCAATCACGTACTTGACAAACTGTTCGGCCAAATCCATGTTTTCTTTGAGCTCGAAGAAAGCCATTTCAGGCTCTATCATCCAGAACTCGGCAAGGTGACGGGTAGTATTTGAGTTTTCAGCTCTGAAAGTTGGTCCAAAAGTATAAATCCTTGAAAGAGCTAAAGCTCCCAATTCGCCCTCCAATTGTCCTGAAACGGTCAAAGAAGTTTCTTTACCAAAAAAGTCTTCACTAAAATCCACTTCACCGGTTTCTGTAACAGGGGCCTTATTGGCCTCAAATGTTGTCACCCTAAACATTTCACCGGCACCTTCAGCATCAGAAGCAGTAATAATTGGTGTATGCAGATAAAAGAAATTCTGCTCATGAAAAAACTGATGAACAGCATGTGACAAATGATGACGAACCCTGAAAATTGCACTGAACGTACTGGTTCTGAAACGTAAGTGAGCTTTCTCTCTTAAAAACTCCAGACTGTGTTTCTTTGGCTGAATGGGGAAAGTCTCATCAGCCTCTCCGTAAATCAGAATCTCCTCAGCCAAGACCTCAACATTCTGACCTGAGCCTGAAGATGCTACCAATTCACCTTTGACAGAAATACAGGCCCCACAGGTCACTTTTTTCATTACCTCCTCGGGCACGTTTTCACCATCTACCACGGCCTGAATGCTATGAATTGTTGAACCATCATTAATACTTACAAAGGAAAGAGCAGACTGCCCTCTTTTGGTTCTTACCCAGCCTTTTACCTCCACTTTCTGGTTTCTGGGCTCAGTTTTGAGTATCTCTATTATTTGCATGTTTTCTTGTTGTCGATTGAGAAGATGCCCAAAAATAGGGATATAATGAATCTTCCCAATCATCAGAAGTTAAATATGTCGGCAGGCTTTCTACTTGATCCTTCTTTGCTATTTTTGGTTTCAATTTTACTCAATGAACACAAGCAGCAAACTTTTCTTTCTTGTTCTTTTTGCTTTGCAAAGTATGGCACAATCAACCGATTTTGAAATTCAGGGACACCGCGGTTCGCGTGGTTTGATGCCTGAGAACACCATCCCCGCTTTTATCCGAGCTATTGATGAGGGCGTTCAAACGCTTGAACTTGATGTGGTGATCAGCAAAGACAAAAAAGTTGTGGTTTCTCATGATCCTTTTTTCAACCCTGAAATCAGTACAGGTCCTGATGGTATTCCATTGACGGAAGAAACACAAAACAATTTATACCAATTGACCTATAAAGAGATAAAACAGTTTGATGTGGGTTTACGTGGCAATCCAAATTTTCCGGAACAGCAGAAAATGGCGGTACATAAACCGCTTCTAAAGAAAATGATCAAAAAGGCTGAGAAGTATGCTAAAAAGAAAGGTGTTGCTCCGCTCAATTACAATATTGAATTGAAAAGCCTGCCGGAAGAGTATAATAAATCTCAACCTGAAGTTGATGAATTTTCAGATCTGGTCCATGACGTTATTTTTCAATTAATACCTTCCGAAAGAGTGACAATTCAAAGTTTTGACTTTAATGTTCTTAGATATTGGTTCTCCAGAATTCAGGCTGGTGAATATGAAAAACCCGCTCTCTCCGCTTTGATTGAGCCCTATGATGATAATGATATTGACCTCAACCTCAATAAACTAGGTTTTAAGCCTGATGTCTGGAGCCCTTATTTCCTGCATTTGAATGAAGAAAAAGTCGAGAAGCTTCATCAATTGGGCATAAAGGTTATTCCCTGGACCGTGAATAAAATTAAAGACATGAAAAGTGTGAAAGCAATAGGCTGCGACGGCCTCATTACAGATTACCCGAACAGAGCCCGGAATTTGTAATGACCAGAAAAAGATTTTTCTTTACCGCTGAAAACTATCCTTTACCTGCGTGAGTGTTCTTAACGAAATTCTAAGTTTCTTCATTAAAAGACGAATTGAAAGAATCAATGAATTCATGCTTAATCCGCATGAAACTCAACAAGAACAATTTCAGAGCCTGATAAAAAAGGCCCGAAAAACGGAATACGGAAAACGTTATGGTTTTTCAGACATCAAAAACATAGTAGACTTTCAAAGACAGGTGCCCATTGTGGCCTATGAAAATCTTTACCCTGAAATAGAACGGGTTTTGAGGGGTGAAAACAATATCCTATGGCCTACTCCGATTAAGCTTTTCTCAAAATCTTCAGGCACTACAAACGCCAAAAGCAAGTACATTCCTGTCTCTGACGAATCCTTAGAAAGTTGTCATTATAAAGGTGGCAAAGACATGATTACGCTCTACCTGGCCGAGCATCCTGATTCCGGCCTTTTTGATGGTAAGGGACTTTCAATAGGGGGTTCTTTGCAGGAAAACCCTTACAATAGTCGTACACAGGTGGGCGATATTTCAGCCTTAATCATGCAAAACCTGCCTTCCTGGGCTGAGTATTTACGTACTCCTCCTCTGGAGGTAGCTTTGATGGATAACTGGGAAGAAAAGATGTCCCGTATGATTGACATTTGCTCCCGTGAAAAGTTAACCAGCATTCTGGGCGTACCTACATGGACAGTGGTTTTACTCGAAAGAATTTTGGAACAAACGGGCAAGAAAAATCTCCTTGAGGTCTGGCCTGATTTTGAGCTTTTTGTTCATGGAGCTGTAAATTTCAAACCCTACCGCGACCGTTTTCAAACAAAGTTTTTCCCTTCTGAGCAGGTCAACTACCTTGAAATTTATAATGCCTCTGAAGGTTATTTCGGTGTGCAGGATGACCTCGGCCGAATCGGTGAGATGCTTCTTATGCTCGATTACGGTGTTTTTTATGAGTTTGTACCCATGGAAGAACTTGATAAAGACCACCCGAAAGCTCTGACGCTTGATCAGGTAGAACTTGATAAAAACTACGCCCTGCTGATCTCAACGAATGCTGGTCTGTGGCGATATAAGATCGGCGATACTGTAAAATTCACGTCAAAGTACCCTTATCGTATTAAAATTTCAGGCCGAACGAAGCACTTTATCAATGCCTTTGGTGAGGAACTGATTATTGAAAATGCTGAGGCCGGAATCACTGAAGCCTGTGAAGCCACGGGAGTCATAATCAAAGATTTCACAGCCGGGCCATGTTACATGGCCGATGACAGTAAAGGCGGGCATGAGTGGATCATTGAATGCCCTCAAAAACCGGAAAACAGCTTTGACTTTGCTGAAAGACTGGATGCTTCATTGAGAAGACTTAACTCCGATTACGATGCAAAAAGGGCTGGTAACCTCGCGTTACAAATGCCAAAAATACACTTTGTGGAAGAAGGCACTTTCTATAATTGGATGCAGAAAAGAGGCAAACTTGGTGGCCAGAATAAAGTACCCAGACTAAGTAATAATCGGGAGTTTATTGACGATCTCTTGGAATTTACCGGCTTGCGTTAATTTTTGACTCTTTTCCGCTTTTTACCCACGTCAGAGTGATCGGCATCGCCCAGTAGAAACCCAATCGGCCTGAATTTCTCAATATTATCAAACAGAACTTTGATAATGGCTGTTAGCGGCAGGGCTAAAACCAAGCCTGAGATTCCCCATAAACTACCAAACAGTAAAAGTGAAATTATGGCTACAAGGCTGTTAATACTCACTTTTGAACCCACTATAAAAGGGGTAATGAAATTCCCCTCCAAAAACTGAATAAACCCGAAACTAGCCGCCACACCTACAGCGTACCACGCGGAGTCTTTGGTGATCAGGGCCATCATAATGGGTAATAGTGACCCTATGGCCACACCTATATAAGGCACCAGCACCAACACTGCGGCAAAGAAACCAAAGAATACTGCATTAGGAATGCCAAGCAATAACAAGGCCGTGGTGTTTAAAGTACCGACAATAAGGATAACCAACAAAAGCCCAGACATGTAACTCTGTACCACCGACTTAATCTTTCCTAAAACCACATCGATTCGATGATTACTTACACTCTTAAAAGCTTTGTACAGAAACTCCTGAAAGAAATCACGGTATAGTAGCATTAGGAAAATATACAGCGGAATCAGCGAGAGGTTAGCCAGGAAGCCAGTGGTATTAGATAAAGTGCCTGATATAAAAGAACCACTATTCTTAAGTAAGTCTGTGAGGTATTTCCTAGCCTCAGTTAGCTGAGTTCCCTCTGTCACAGAGAAGCGTTCTGCAATAAAACTTTGCCCCATTTCTAACCATTCTTCCCCTTTTTTGATCATTTGAGGCCAGATTTGGTCAAAGGTTTTAATTTGGCCAACCATCAACCAGATGACGGCAACTATCAGAGCCCCAGCAAGTAAAATGGTTACAATAATCCCCAGAACTCTTGGAAATTTAAGTCTGGTTTCAAAGAAATTATTGACTGGCAAAAGAAGAAATGATAAGATTCCGGCAAAAATGATTGGCACCAAAATATCCTGAAGCTGCGACAGAGAAAAAACTAAAATAACCACCGAAAGCAAAGTGGCCGCCACCCATACAGATTGAGAAGATTGAGGTTTTATCATAAGAATCGCTTTTGCTCAAAATTATATAAAATTTAATTCCACAGCCCGCTTTCTTACTTTTATGGCAGAATAACTGTACAAATGCTCAAAGCCAAGTTTATAGCTCTTTACTACGCTTTCAAAATCATGACTTGTAGCTGCAATTCAGAGGTTTCGATGGGGTTTGTCAATCTGAGATCAGAGAGTAAAATTGAAAAGCTGGGTAAGCTTCCTGAGATCATTGATGAAAGCTCAGGTCTAGCCCTTCTACATAATGGAAATATACTAACTCATAACGATGACGGAGAGCCGGCACTTTTTGAAATTGAAACCTCCGGAAAGCTCATCTCAAAGAAAATCATCAATGGAACCCAAAACACGGATTGGGAAGACTTGACAACTGACACCGAGAAGAGCATCTATATCGGTGATTTTGGCAACAATTTTCAAAACAGAAAAAACTTAAGGATTTTCAAACACAACTCTTATAATAGCACTGAGTCGATAACCTTTCGTTATGCCGACCAAAGCCAATTCCCTGCTCCAATTAAGAACTTTGATTGTGAAGCTTTCTTCTGGCATAACGGTGAGCTTCATTTATTCACAAAAAGCTGGGAGAAGAAAAATCCGATTAGCAAACATTATTCTTTACCCGATAAGGCGGGTGATTATACATTAAGAGTCCAGGAAGTCCTTTCCATTCAACAACCCGTAACAGCAGCAGACATTAGCCCAAACGGTAAATTTTATGCATTACTCACATATGGCAAAATTCTTTTTTTTGAGGTCAAAAATGACGAAATCAATTTTAAGCATCCTTTGGGCTGTATTAAAACCAGAAGAAAACAAACTGAGGCTCTGACTTTTATATCTGACAGGGAAATCCTATTTTCAAACGAGCAAGGTGACCTTTATAAGGTCACTTTTGACTTGCCCTAAGAAGACTTAACATTTACTTAATATTACAACTCTATCTTTGGAACAGAAACCAGATAAACCCCAAATGGCCGGAAAAATACTCTTGGTTGATGACGACGAAGACATCATAGAGCTTTTGACCTACAATCTTAAACGCGAAGGCTATACCATTGAAACGGCTCCGAACGGGCTTGAGGGTATAGAAAAAGCAAAAGACTGCAATCCTGACCTCATTTTGATGGATATCATGATGCCCGTAATGGATGGCATTGAGGCTGGTCGTCAGATCAAGCAGAGTGAAAAACTTCGGAAAATCCATGTGATTTACCTGACTGCACGGGCTGAAGAATTCTCTGAAATTGCGGCTTTTGATGCCGGTGCAGATGACTACCTGACCAAACCTATAAAACCCAGAGCTCTGATCAGCCGGATAAATGCTTTTTTCCGAAAAGAAAATCTCAAAAACGAGGACGAAACCCTGTTGACCATCGGAGGTCTGGAAATAAACCGAAATAACTATTCCGTCAAAACAGAGGACGGCAATGAAGTCGTACTTCCTAAAAAAGAGTTTGAATTACTTTATTACTTAGCCAAAAAACCAAATAAGGTTCAGTCCCGAGGTGAATTGCTCCAAAAAATATGGGGTTCTGAAGTCTATGTAGTTGAGCGTACTGTTGATGTACATATTCGTAAAATCAGAGAAAAACTCGGCGAAGATGTGATCAAAACCCTCAAAGGACTAGGCTATATGTTTAATCTTAAGGACTAGAGAAAGCCGATAAATTTCTTCATTTTTGCCGGGAAACCTAATTCGTGAGCATTCATGAACTTATCTGCCAGATGGATCGCCTTTCTGCTCGCACTTTTTATTACAGTGCTCACCGTGGTCTTTCTCAATTTTGTACCCGACACCAAAGCCGAGATGCTTGTTGTCACCGGTGTCATCTGTTTTCTGGCTACCTATTTTACTACGTACTACACCGTTGATGTACTGATTTTTCAGGAGGTAGATCAGATTTACAAGAGTGTTAAGAAGCTCAAAATTAAAGACTTCAACATCAAGAAAAAGCCTCTTCTCAATAGCCAGAATCCGCTGAAACTTCTCAATACCGAAATCTCAGATTACGTAACTGAGAAACAAAAGGAAATAGAAGAACTGAAACGTATGGAAACTTTTAGAAGAGAGTTTCTGGCGAATGTTTCTCATGAATTAAAAACTCCAATTTTCGCGGCCCAAGGTTTTGTACATACACTTATTGATGGTGCAATAGACGACCCGGAAGTAGCAATCAGATTTCTCAATAAGGCGGCTAAAAGCCTTGATGGCCTTGATGCTTTAGTGAGAGACCTTGTGGTGCTTTCTCAGGTAGAAACAGGAGAGCTTAAAATGCAATTTGAAGTTTTGGATCTGGTCAGAATCACTGAGGACATTTTTGAGCAACTTGAAGACAAGGCGACCAAAAGAGACACAAAACTCAAAATTAAACCGGCCAAAATTCAAGAGTGCCTTGTAGTAGCGGACCCGCAGAGAATTTATCAGGTTTTGATGAATTTCATTGAAAACGCCATTAAATATGGTAAAGATCACGGCAAAGTGACCGTGGTTTTTGAAGAGCAAAAAAAGCATTATACCATAGCCGTTGAAGACGACGGACCAGGTATCCCTCAGGAGCATATCAATAGAATTTTTGAACGATTTTATCGCGTTGATAAAAGCCGCAGCAGGGAAACTGGTGGAACCGGCCTTGGTCTGGCTATTGTTAAACATATTTTGAGTGCCCATAATAGCTCAGTAAGTGTGACCAGCAAACCAGGCAAAGGTACCAGATTCTCTTTTTCTTTATTAAAAGCAGATTAAAGTTTGACAGAGTTAAGCAATTACAAGAAACCACCTAAAACACTAACTTTTAGGGAGTTAATAATTCATGAAGATGACAATTATGTAATCATCAGCAAACCTCCTTTTGTTTCCTCTTTGCCAGAGAGAACCAAAGACAAGGCCATTAGTATTCAACAAATGGCAAAGGAGGAGTATGACGATATTCAGCTTTGTCACAGACTTGATAAAGAAACCTCAGGAGCTCTCGTACTGGCAAAAAACTCAGAAGCCTACCGAAATATGGCGATTCAGTTTGAAGATCGCCAAGTCAAAAAAGAATATCATGCTGTGGTGAATGGAGTTCACGATCTTGACAGCATTTCGGTTTTTCTTCCAATTTCTGTTTTGAAAGATGGAACTGCCGTTCGAATTGATAAAACTGCAGGTAAACTGGCCGAGACTATCTTTTTTACAGAGAAGAGTTTCCAAAAGCATACACTGGTTCGTTGCTACCCCATTACCGGGCGAATGCACCAGATCAGGGTTCACCTTCAGTGCTTAAATGCACCAATCGTTTGTGATCCCACTTATGGTGGAGATTTCATCTATTTATCACAGATAAAACGTAAATTCAATCTAAAGATGGATACAGAGGAGCTACCATTGATAAAAAGAGTAGCTCTTCATGCCCATAAGATTGCTTTCAGAGACCTCACAGGTAGCGTTGTCGAATTTACAGCTCCGTACCCAAAAGATTTTGAGGCTTTGGTGAAACAATTAAACAAACATAGCTCCTAGTCTCTTCGTCTTTTGATTATTCAAATAATAAGGGGAATTTTGCAGAGCAATTAAGCATTACACTAGAAATCAAATGGCACAAAAAACCTTTCAAGACGGGCAATACACCTTTGTAGATGAAGGAGAAGGACCAGTAATTCTTGTATTACACGGCCTTTTCGGTGCCCTAAGTAATTTTCATGATGTAGTTGATGGCTTTAAGGATCAATACAGGGTGATAATACCGGTAATGCCGATCTATGATATGCCGATGCGTCAGGCAAGTTTGGAGGGTCTTCTAAAATTTATTGAAGGTTTTGTAGAACTTAAGGGCCTGAAGGATATGATTCTTTTAGGCAACTCACTAGGAGGACATGTGGCTTTGATGTACACGCTTGCTCATCCTGAGCATGTAAAGTCACTTGTTCTTACAGGAAGCTCAGGATTGTTTGAAAACACCATGGGCGGTTCATTCCCGAAAAGAGGTAGCTATGATTACATAAAAGAACGTGTAGAATACACCTTTTATGACCCGAAAACAGCCACAAAAGAACTGGTTGACGAGTGTTTCGAGATTACAAGTAGTATTCCTAAGTGTATGAACATTGTTCAGATTGCGAAATCAGCTCAACGAAATAATATGGCGGACGAAATTCCCTCGATTACCGCACCTACTTGTTTGATATGGGGTCTTAACGATACTATTACTCCTCCTCATGTTGGACACGAGTTTAATCGTTTGATTCCGAATTCTGAATTGCATTTCATTGATAAATGTTGCCATGCTCCCATGATGGAGCAGCCTGAACAGTTTAACAGGATCCTCAAAAAGTATCTTGAAAAATTAAATGAAACTATAGAAGCGTGATATGCAAATTACCGAGCTTATAGATGCCAATATTCCATTACTCAAACACACAGATAGTGCTGATGACGCATTGTTGTTTATGGGTGAGGAGCATCTGAGCCAAATGGTAATGCTTTACAACGGTGAAATTCATATTTATGAAGAAGAGGCATTAATGAGTTTTGCTCAGGAAATGCCGCTTTCCGAAATCCCTCCAAAATTTACAGGAATTTTTCTACAGGAGCACACCCACCTTTTACAGGCGGTAGACTTCCTGATCAAACTCGATCTAAAGATTTGCCCGGTTGTTGACGAGCAAGAAAAATTCATAGGGGTTATTAGATCCTCGGATATTTTCAAAAGCGTCCTGATACGTCAGTTTGAAGGTGAAGGAAGTGTTATCGGTCTCAGAGTAAATCATAATGATTACAGCCTGTCTGATATCAGCCGAATTGTGGAAGCCGAAGGTTTAAAAATTGAGCAGCTTTATCTTGAGGATAAAGATTTGACTCAATACCATTTTGTTATCAAATTCGATAAAAAGGAGATCATAAATGGTATAAGAAGTCTCAAACGCTATGGTTATCAGGTTGAAAAAATTCTTGGCCCTGATCATGACAACACCGTAGATCAGCATCGTTACGGGCTCTTAATGAAATATTTAGAAATTTAGTCTCTTCTCCAATGCACATTTCCTTACATGGACGCGAGTTCAGGGTCGAAGATAAAGCGTCTGTTCAGGCGGTTTTTGACGAGCTCTCCACTCAGGATATCGATTTTCAGATTTCAGATTCTTTCAGAAAGGTTTTGAGTGAAGCCGAGGTTAATGTTTACACCGATCAGGTCTTTGAAACCAAAGAAGGTTTGGATAAATCAGAAATGGTGCTCAGTCTCGGAGGTGACGGTACATTTCTTGAAACCGTCGCAAAAGTAGGATCCACGGAAAAACCCATTCTGGGAGTTAATTTTGGTCGCTTAGGTTTTTTGACATCAATTCAGCCGTCGGATATTAAGCCTTCGGTTCAGAAAATACTCAATCATCAATACAAACTTGATGAAAGAACAATGGTTTCGGCAGAATCTGAAACCGAACTCTTCGAATCAGGCACGAACTTTGCCCTGAATGAAATAGCAATCTCGAAGACCGACACTTCTTCGATGATCATTATTCATGCTTACATCAATGGTGAGTTTTTAAACTCTTATTGGGCAGATGGATTGATGGTGGCGACGGCTACAGGTTCTACGGGCTATTCATTAAGCTGCGGGGGGCCTTTGGTTATGCCTCATTCAGATAATTTTATAATTACTCCTATTTGCCCGCACAATTTGTTTGTAAGACCAATGATCGTCTCTAATAATAGTGAGATTTCACTGAAAGTAGAGAGTCGAAGCAATAATTATCTGGTTTCTATGGATTCCAGAGCAAAAGTCATCGGAGATGTGGATTCTGAGATCACGATTAAAAAGGAATCATTTAAGGCCAGGCTGGTTACATTAGACGGCATGGACTTCCTTGATACCCTACGTGAGAAACTGGGCTGGGGTAAAGACGTCAGAAATCGTTTGTCTCAAGCCGAGAAAGGGGAATCTTCCTGAGGTTGCACAGCAATAAAAAATTAACGTTTGGCGTTTTGTAACCGAATTTTATTCAAAGTATGGCAAGGTCATCAGGATTACTCAAAATTGCTTTCCTCTGCTCAGGAATACTGATTTCCACTTTAACCAGTGGTCAGGGATTATTTTCACGTCAAAACGTGATCAATCAATACACCACGGTAGGTATTGGCGGTGGATCCTCACATTACTGGGGAGACTTAAGCCCCTACAGCCAATTTTACAATGCTCTATATACTAACGTTAGATGGAACGGTCACGCTAACTACACAAGATACTTGACGGCTAATGCAGGTGTTCGTCTACAACTATCATGGATCAGAATATTAGGAGATGACTACACCTACTCTCAAAGAAACTTAGACTTGTTCTGGCAAAACTATATTAGAAACCTGCACTTCAGAAATGACCTAAAAGAGGTGACGATTAGTGGTGTTTTCAACCTCTTACCCTCTTACGGAAAAGGTGGAGCCAGAGGAAGACTTGATTTTACACCTTACGCAACCATTGGATTGGGGATGGTTGCTCATTCTCCTCAAGCAACATTACCGGTCACGAACGTTATTGACCCTCCAACATGGGTTCCTTTGAGAGATGCATCAACATCCGGGCAAGTATTACCTGCCAGTACAATAAAAATGTACAGTTTTGTTGAACCTGTTCTCCCAGTTGGTCTTGGTCTTCGTTTCAAAATAAATGAAAAGTTCGATATTACTTTTGAAGGAAATATTAGACTTACCAAAACTGATTTCATAGATGATGTAGCAGAAGTTTCATATGCAGATGAAGCTTTACTACAATCCTTTATTGGTCCAAATGCTGATTTGAGCTTTAGAGCTGATGAGGCAATACACTCAAGAACTAGAGATTACAGAATATCAACCTTGCATCAGATTTGGCAAGACGTTGATAAATTAAATGCGGGAATTTTGAATCCAAACACATGGTCACCTAGTGATCTGAGACAATTTTATGGGCCTGATCTACCTGGCACAATAAGAGGAAACGCAAGTAACATACCTGACACTTACGCTACTTTCCAAGTGACCTTAAGTTACATCCTGAGTAACAAGATCAAATGCCCTGTCTTAAAGTAAGAATTTTAACTACTTTTGCCTTCCGAAAAAAACTCTACTCGAATCAATTATTAGTCTAGCTTGTTCAAAAAGGCGACTTTCTTTCTTAGTGGAATTCTAATTTTCCTGTTTTTTAACCTCAATGCTCAAACGCTTGAAGGAGGTTTTGGTTTAGGGGTGTCTCAGTATAAAGGTGACCTGAACCCAAATTTCAATCCTCTGGTTTCTCGCCCGGGTGGTCATGTAATGTTCAGATACAACCTTTCTAATGCCATCTCTTTAAAGGGCCAAACATCATTTATGTTACTTGCTGGTCACGACGGTCTGAGTAATAACGCGGCTAACAAGGCAAGAGACATGAGTTTTGAAGGTAGAATTTGGGATTATCACTTTGATGTGGAGTATAACTTCCTCAATTTCAGATCCTCCGGAACGATATATAAATCTTCATGGACACCGTTTCTGCAATTAGGCTTTGGGAATTACCAAATGCAGCATTTCAAAATTGATATAGCGGGTTTTAATTACCCTCTACCTGTTCTCAAGGCACATCATCAGGCTCTGAATTATGGCTTTGGAATAAAAAAACAAATAAGTTCAAACTGGAACATCAATTTCACTTTTTCATCTAAATACCTGTTTAACTTGGAAAGTGGTGACAAACTTGATAACCTTTATTACGTTTCAGATCCATTAAGTGTAACCGGATACAACCCGGCTATCGCTTCTCTCCTACCACCCAACAATCACACAGCTGACCAGTATTTCTACACCGGAGTTACTCTGAGCTACGTTTTAATCGGCATAAAATGTCCGAATCCCCGAAGATAATTTTTCCTTTTTATTGGCCTTCTTTTTTTGCTACCTTTGCAGTCATTTTTGGTAGCAGTTTGATCACCATCAAACCTTAAGAATCAGTGAGTCCGGAAAACATCGATAAAAGCAATTTACCTCAGCACGTAGCCGTTATTATGGACGGTAACGGCCGATGGGCCAAAAAGCAGGGAGCCATGCGTATTTTCGGGCATCATCACGGCATTAAAGCTGTCCGTGAAACTGTAGAAGCCTGTGGTGAACTGGGGATAAAATATCTAACCCTTTACACTTTCTCTACCGAAAACTGGAATCGCCCGAAACTGGAGGTCGATGGGATTATGCAATTGCTTGTTTCTACCATTGCCAAGGAGGTTCCTGAATTGAACAAGAGTAATGTTAAGCTTAAAACCATTGGTGATATTCAATCGCTTCCGTCAAAAGCCAGAAAAGAGTTGGAAAGTG
This sequence comes from Jiulongibacter sediminis, assembly GCF_001306455.1. Taxonomy (GTDB): domain Bacteria; phylum Bacteroidota; class Bacteroidia; order Cytophagales; family Spirosomataceae; genus Jiulongibacter; species Jiulongibacter sediminis. The sequence goes on from NZ_LGTQ01000005.1 coordinate 1,314,955, forward strand.
GAATAGAACTAACGGCTAATAATACCGGATTGACACTAACCCTGGCCTTGAGTTACAGTGGAAAGTGGGATATTATTCAAGCCACTAAAGCTATAGCCGAGAAAGTTAAAAAAAGTGAAATATCCGTTGAGGATATAAATGAAGAGCTATTTAGCCGTTATTTAGCCACGGAGAAAACACCAGATGTTGATCTTATGATCAGAACGGGGGGAGATCACCGAATCAGTAATTACCTTTTATGGCAGTCTGCCTATTCTGAATTACTATTTATCGATGACATCTTCTGGCCAGAATTCAGAAAACCTCATCTGTTTGATGCCATTTATACATATCAACTGAGAGAGAGAAGATTCGGAAAAACGGGAGAACAAGTAAAAAAAGAAACGAACTAGCATTTATGCTTAATAAATACAAAGGGTACGCACTCATAACCGCTTTTGTTTTACTAGCTAACAGTCTTTCCGCACAAATTATCGGAATAGGCTCCAGAAGTAAAAGCACAAACCCGATCAACACAATTTCTTACGACAACCCACAGAAATTCACTGTAGGAGGCATCGAGGTAAAAGGTGTAAAATTCCTTGACCCTAACACTTTGATCTCCGTTTCAGGCCTTTCAGTTAATAGTCAAATCACAATTCCGGGCGAAGCGATAAGTTCCGCAGTCAGACGTCTGATGGATCAGGGGATTATTGAGGAAGTTTCGATCAACGTCCTTCGGATTGAAGACAACAAAGCTTTTCTGGAAATTGACCTCAAAGAACGTCCCCGACTAAACAAAATACAGATCGAAGGCACAAAAAAGGCTGATGTTGAAACTATTGAAGAACTGGTAAGTGAAAACAGGGGTAAGGTAATTACCGAAGCTCTGGTAAAAAACATGCAGCTCCTAATCAAGAAGCACTACATTGAAAAGGGCTTTCTTTATACCACTGTTCAGGTTGAGCAAATTGACGACACCGTTAGGGTTAACAACGCAACTCTGATTTTTGATATTGACAGAAAGGAAAAGGTCAAAATTGATGAGATCGTGGTAACCGGTATCGAGCAGGTGCCTGAGTGGAAATTGCTCTCTAAACTCAAAAAGACAAAAGAAAGAGCTCCTTTGAGGGTATTCACTCCTTCCAAATACGTTCCAAAACAGTATAAAGAGGACAAACAGGCCATGATAGATTGGCTGAACAAAAAGGGTTACAGGAACGCTCAGGTGGTAACTGACTCAGTGGTATCTAATGAAAACGGTAATGTAGACCTCTATCTTCATATGAATGAGGGGAACCGCTTTTTTTACCGCGAGATTACCTGGACCGGTAATTACCTCCACAGCTCTGACACCCTTGCCATGATTCTTGGCATCAAGAAAGGTGACCTTTACAACCCTGAAGAACTTGAGAAAAAAATCAATGGTATTCCACAAAATGATATCAGCTCATTTTATATGGATGATGGTTATCTCTATTTCAATTGTACACCAATAGAAGTAGCCGTAGAGGGCGACTCTATTGATATTGAAATGCGGATTTTTGAGGGCAAGCAGGCCATCATCAACCGAATAATACTTAACGGAAATACAAAAACTTCTGACCACGTAGTGATGCGTGAGCTTTTGACCCGACCAGGCCAGAAGTTCAGTAAAACTGATTTGATTGAGACTACTCAAAGGTTATCAAAACTGGGGTATTTTGACCCACAAACGATAGATCCAAGACCTATCCCGCAAGCAGATGGCACTGTGGACATTGAATATAATGTAGACGAAAAATCAAATGACCAAATTGAACTCTCTGGTGGATGGGGGGGTATTCAGGGTTTTGTAGGAACTTTTGGTATTGTCTTCAACAATTTTGCCATCAAAGACATTACGAAGTTCAGAAAGTATCGTCCTCTTCCTAAAGGTGATGGGCAGCAGTTTTCTATCCGTTTTCAGGCCAATGGTGGTTTTCAAAACTACTCCGTTTCCTTTACCGAGCCTTGGTTAGGAGGTAAAAAACCCAACTCTTTCTCGGTGAGTCTTTTCCACTCTGCTCAGGATTACGGCAAACTACAAAAGCGTATTGAAAGGTTATATGGAAACTCAGGTTTCAATCCATATTTCGGTTTTGGAGGTCTTGGTGGATCTTCTTTTTATTCCGGCTTCTTTAAAAACACGGGTGGCTCAATCACTTATGGTAAGAGATTGAACTGGCCTGATAGAAACTTTAACTTGAGTTCGACGCTGTCGTATCAATACTATGATGTAGAGAACAGTTTCCTTTTGGCGAACTTCAGAAACGGTCAGGCTCATGACATAAGCTTGAATGCCAATATTTCAAGATACAGCCTTGACAATCCACAATTTACCAGAGCCGGTTCGTCCATCTCTTTAACGGCAAGTTTTAACCCGCCGTATTCATTGTTCGGTACGAACAAAAGTACTGACGAACTACAGTGGATAGAGGGGCATAAATGGATGTTTGATGCCGACTGGTATATGCCTGTAGTTGGTAAACTTGTTTTCCATGCGAAAGCCAATATGGGCTTCCTCGGCAAATACTCTGATGAGGTTGGTTACAGCCCGTTTGGAAGATACGTTGTAGGTGGTGCAGGTATGGGTCTACAGAATGCTTATAATATCGGTGTTGAGCTTATTGGTCTTAGAGGTTATGACGAGGGTGTCGTTCATGAAAAAACCTTAGCAGAGCAGTCGGCAGAAGTAACGGGAGCTACAAGCTCAAACGGCCAGCTCAGTAGACAAGGGGGTATCATCTACAATAAATTTGCTGCCGAACTGAGATATCCGATTTCGTTAAATCCACAAGCTACTATTTACGCTCTATCATTCTTGGAGGCTGGTAATAGCTGGGGAAGTTATAAAGATTATAATCCGTTCAGATTGAGAAGATCGGCAGGTGTGGGCGTCAGAGTATTTATGGCAGCTTTCGGCTTGCTTGGCTTCGACTACGGTTATGGTTTTGACCCTATACCGGGTATTCAGAACAAGGGTTTGAAGAAATTTACGTTTAGTATAGGTCAGCAGATCCGATGATCTTCTGTTAAATAACTGTTAATTCACCCTCACAGAGTAGTCTTTTTATCAAAATGGTAGTCAAAGTACTGAAGCTTGGAAACCAATAGATAAAATAGCTCTTTGAAAAACTTTCCAAGATGAAGAAGTCATTATTTTTTCTAATTTTGTCGCTCGTTTCAACAGCCGCTTTTAGTCAAAAATTCGGCTATATCGATTCGGAGTTTATCACAAGCAAAATGCCTGAATATCAGGATGCGATAAATGCGATGAACACTTATTCTGAACAATGGGTCAAAGATATTGAGACCAAACATCAGGAAGTGGCTGAAATGAAAAGAACCTTTGAGCAGGAAGAGATTTTGCTCACGGAGGAAATGAAAAAGGAAAGGTTGGCTGAAATAGCCACCAAAGAACAGGAAGTCAAAAAACTCAACAATGATATTTTTGGACTAAACGGGCAGCTTTTTCAAAAAAAGAAAGAAATAATGAAGCCAATAATGGATGCCGTTTACACCTCGTGTGAAAAGGTAGCCAGACAAAAGAAACTCATGTTTATTTTTGACAAAGCGTCTGACATCAGCATGATTTACACCGATCCGCGTCATGATTACACGGATTACGTTATGGAAGAACTAGGGATAGTTGAAAAAAAATAAATCGTTATTAGTTAATTAAACAAATAAAACAGAAAATGAAGATCAAATTATTTGCAACCCTTTTTGCTTTAATGATGCTGGCTGGCGTTGGTGTTCAGGCACAGGTGAAAATTGGTTACACAAACATTGATTATATCTTGGGAAACATTCCTGACTCAAAAGATATTCAGTCTAAACTAGCTACCGAAAAGGCTCAGTACGACAAATTATTACAAGAGAAAATCGCTGACTTCCAGAAATCATACGAAGATTATCAAAAGAATGCAGGTACTATGTCTGCTGTGATTCGCCAGGACAAAGAGAAAAGTCTTCAAACTTCTCAGGAAGGAATTCAGGAATTCCAGCAGAACTCTGAGACGGCTCTTCAAAGAAAGCAGCAGGAGCTTCTTGCCCCGGTAATGGATAAAATCCAGAAGGCAATTGATGAAGTAGCAGCAGCGAATGGCTATACACACGTTTTCAATTCAGATGCGGGTTATGGTACTACTCCGGTAATTCTAGTAGCTCCTGAAAGTGATAATATTACAGATTTAGTGTTCAAGCAACTTGGTGTGGAGGCTCCGGCTGAAGCAGCAGGAAACTAAGCTAAAACTCAATAGAAGAAGCCTCTTTGAAAATTTTCAAA